>NZ_JAIQZC010000001.1 GCF_020164535.1 Psychroflexus montanilacus
CAAGAGGGGATACGATTTAAGGTGGTTATAGCAACGGGGCTCACCTCTTCCCATTCCGAACAGAGCAGTTAAGCCCGTTAGCGCCGATGGTACTACATACCGTGGAAGAGTAGGTCGCCGCCTTCTTTATACTAAACCCTTCATTGCATCCGTAATGAAGGGTTTTTTATTTTATAATACCCTTCCAAAACTCAAACACAAAACACCTGCACAAACTTAATTATGCAGGTGTAAATAGATAAGTTAATGGGCTATCTGATTATAATTTAGTTGCTTTTATAACCTTGTTGCCTTCAATTGTTTTTGCGAAAATTAGATAATCAGTATCGGTTCCAGTTTTGAAGCCAATTTTCTTTTCCAGATTTGAAGGTGTTAGCTTTATATTTTTACTGATGATATTTATAAACCTGCCTTTAAACTCTCTTTTAAGTTTTTTAAAATTGATCGTTTCTATAGTATTCATTTTGTAGATTTTACCAGGAAAGCTTTTAATTAAAGTTTCACAAGTAAACAAATTTGTGTTTTGCTCTAATTTCAATAAACCGTATCTAATTGCCAGGCGATCGTACAAACCTGATTTCATTATACTCGAGTTGAATTCATAGATATACTTTAGACAAGGTGATAGGCCAACTTTATCGGAACTTATCAATCCATCGTGCTGTAAGACGTTTTTAGTATATTTTTTTTGAGAATCGTAATTGTATAGCTTAATATTTCTACTGCTAGTAGTTCTCCAATCGATGATCCAAAGCAATTCTTTTACTTCATTTTTTATAGACACAACATGAAGCTCTTTTACACCCGATAGCTCTTTGTATCCTGCTTCGATGTCATACATTGGGGATGTTTTGATCATCATTTGTTGAGATTTATTCTCTAGAAGCTTTTGATGTTCTAATAAATTGGGTAAAGAATCTTTGATTAAAAACACTTTTTGATTTTTGTTTCTTCGTGAAGGATCTACGTAAATCCAATCGTATTTATGAGTTGATTCTTTAAGTAATTCAATTGAATCTTGATTAAGGCATTTTATATTTTTAACCGAGAGAACATTGAAATTATATTTTGATATTTCAAATAAGTCTGAATTATATTCACAATAAGTGAGGCTATTTACTTGTTTAGAAAAAAAATAATCATCTACTCCAAAACCTCCAGTGAGGTCAATAAGTGTATCTCCTTCTATTAACTTTGACTTGTGCCTTGCTGTTATTTCTGAAGATGTCTGTTCTAGATTTAGTTTAGGAGGATATATTATTTTTGGATTTTTATGCCAGGTTGGGAGTTTTTTCCTTGCTTTATTTTTACCTACAACTTGGTTTACTAATAAGTTTATAGGTATAGAGGGGAACGGACTGCCTTTCAAGACAAGTTCTGGGATAGGTGTAGTTAATTGGTCTTCAATAAATTGAATAACTTCAGGGCTTGATAGTTTGTTATACTCACCTTCTGATTTCATATAAAGCAATACCTAAAGTTTGTGATACATTTAAACTAGAATTTTTACCGTGCATATTTATGTGGTAAACTTGATCTAGTTCATGAAGTATGCTATCAGGAATTCCTGATTTTTCATTACCTAATACCACGAGAATATTTTTGGCTTCCGTACCACTTAGTGCCAATATGCCCCTGCTATTATTTGTTATTTCCAAACCTATTTTATAGCCGCTAAACTTATTTAAAACTTCGTTTGGATCTTCATAAAATATGACATCTAAATTCTTTTCCGTAGATCTTGAAGTTCTCTTAAAACGATTGCTTTCTAATTCTTTTTTATTCGCTTGATTTATCCAAATCCTTGTTACTCCAAAGGCTTCAGCATTTCTAAATATGCTTCCTAAATTAGCAGGACTATCTATTTGATCCAAAAAGATACTTATTTCAATGTCTGAATCTTTATCAAACTTAACTTGATGATGTTGAAGCTGCTTTTCTTTCATATTACTGATTGAATGCGTATTTGAGAATATTTGCTCCCATCCTAAGGGCTTCAAGCCTTATATTTTCCGGATCTCCATGAACTGAAGAATCTTCCCAGCCATTTCCTAAGTCGCTCTCGTAAGTAAATAATACCATCAACCTTCCTTCGTCATCTTCGATGCCAAAAGCTTCAGCAGGTTTACCGTCATGCTCATGAATTTTTGGCAGTCCGCTTTCAAATCTAAATTCTGATGAAAAAATAGGATGAGTGTTTGAGAGCTTTTTAAGCTTCCTATTTGGAAAAACTTTTGTTATAGCTTTTTCAAAATAAGGCTTCAATCCATAATTGTCATCGGCATGAAGGAATCCTCCACTTAATAAATAGTTTTCCAGATTTTTAGCAGCTTCATCAGAAAAATAAATATTGCCATGTCCTGTAAGATGAACAAACGGATAATTAAATAACTCAGGATCTTCCGGTTTTACCTCTTTTATCACTGAGTTAATTTTACTTTTGGTTGTTTCGTTTGTGAATTCAACAAGATTTGGAAGTGAAGTAGGGTTGCTGTACCAGTCACCACCACCATCGTATTTTAAAAGGGCTATCTCCTGAGCATTTAGGTTGAGAAATCCAACTATGAAAGTAAATAAAAACCAAAATGATATTCTCATAAAGATTGAATTAAATTTACAGTATGACAGGCAACCATACCAGCAGTTTCTGTTCTTAATCTTGATTGTGATAGTGAAACGGCTTTAAAGCCATTAGATAAAGCGAAATCAATTTCAGAAGTTGAAAAATCACCTTCAGGCCCTATCAGTATTAAATTATTTTCACCTATTGATTTTGATAGATTCTCTTTTGGTAAATCTTCACAGTGAGCAATTAATTTTGTTGATTTAAAGTCAGAACTAATAAAGTCTGAAAAAGGAGTTAGTTTATTGAGTTTGGGTAAGAATGAACTTAAAGATTGCTTCATAGCTGCTAGTAATACTTTTTCATAGCGCTCTCTTTTGATTACTTTTCGTTCACTGTGCTCACAAAGTAAAGGTGTAATTTCCTGAATCCCTATTTCGGTTGCTTTTTCTAAAAACCATTCAAATCTGTCGTTTGCTTTGGTTGGTGCTATGGCAATATGAAGATGTTTAGAAACAGGTTTTAAAACTTCAGTTTTAATGACCTCAATCTCACATTTTTTTGGGTGATTGCTCCTTAATATTCCTTCAGCAATGCTCCCAAAACCATTTGTAATATGTATTACTTCCCCTATTTTCTTTCTGAGCACTTTAGAAATGTGTCTACTCTCTTCAGCATTTACTGCTATAAGTTGTGTGTTAGGATCAAAATTGGGTTCGTAGAATAACTGCATTAATCTTGAGTTTCTAATACTAAAATTTCTTCTATATTTTTGGGTGAATAACTTTTTGAAACTAAGTAATACCAATCCTTATCCTCAAGATCTACTTTGAAGGTTTCGTTGGCAGCTCTTATGCTAGACAAAGCAGCATTTTTGAAATCTTCTGGAACACTTCTTTTCTTGAACCATCCAGAATCACCACCTTTATTCTTATTCATATCCATAGAATATCTTTGAGCCAAGTGTTCAAAATCCTGATTTTTTGACATCTGGATGATTTGATCTCTCAAATGGTCTAAGTCCTCATAGCTCATTTCCTGGCCATCAAAAAATATATAATTGATTCTAAAATGCTCAACGTTTACTTTTTTCAAAACTTTGATTTTCTTGTTATTAGCATTATTTAGCTTTAAAGTTCCACCTTGTTTAAGCTCAAATAGTTCATTCGCTAAATTTGAATTATGTCTTTCTTTATTGAAAACTGAAAGTGTTCCTTGTGATCTAAATTCTGATAACTCCTCCTTAGAATATCCGAAATCTGCATAAACATCTTGATTGTGACGAAACAAATTGTTTTGAGAATAGGCCTGAAGACTCAAAAATGAAAGTAATAGGATAATTGATTTCATAATAAAAATTAGATTGCGTACCTAGCCTTTGATGCTGTGGCTAAGTCAGTAAATAGTTGTTTTCTATATTTAAGGTAACCAACAATTCCAATCATTGCAGCATTATCTGTGCAATATTCAAATTTTGGAATAAATACATTCCAATGATTAGTTTTTTGTTTTTCCAATAATGCAGTTCGGATGCCCGAGTTAGCAGAAACTCCACCACCAATAGCAACCACATTGATGCCAGTTTCCTTAACAGCTTTTTGCAATTTGGACATTAAAATGTCAACTACTTTTCTTTGAAAGGAAGCACAAAGGTCTTCTATATTTTCTTCTATAAAATCCGGATTATCTTTCGTTTGCTTTTGAAGAAAATACAGCACAGAGGTTTTTAAGCCACTAAAACTAAAATTCAATCCTTTTACGTTGGGCTTTGCAAACTCAAACTTGTACGGATCTCCAAGTTTTGAAAGCTTATCAATCTCGGGGCCTGCAGGGTAGGGCAGATTTAGCATTTTACCACATTTATCAAAGGCTTCTCCAATGGCATCGTCCAATGTTTCACCAATAACCTCCATTTCAAAATGATCTGTAACTTTTACAATTTGAGTATGACCCCCACTTATGGTTACTCCTAAAAATGGAAAATCAGGTTTTTTTTTGTCTTTATCTTTTATGAAGTGAGCTAATAGATGAGCCTGCATGTGATTCACCTCTATAAGAGGAAGACTCAAAGCAAGACTTAAAGATTTAGCAAAGGAACTACCTACGAGCAAAGAACCCATAAGACCTGGACCCCTTGTAAAAGCTATTGCGGACAAATCACTTTTAGAAATATTTGCTTTTTTGATGGCCTGGTCTACAACAGGAACAATGTGTTGCTGATGTGCCCTGGAAGCCAATTCTGGTACAACTCCACCATATTCCTTATGAACTTGCTGAGTTGCAACAATATTGCTGAGAATTTCATCATTACAAAATACAGCAGCGGACGTATCGTCACAGGAGGATTCTATCGCAAGTATGTAAACGTTTTCCTTTTTTGTCATGTATAAGCTAGAATTCAATAATAAAGACAAATCTAAATAAATTTGTGGCTTGGTTAAAAGCATTTAGGATTAGTATTTGATATATCTTTGAAAAAATTTAATCATCAGAGTGCTCGGAAAGGTTTGGAATTTTATAAAGAAAATTTTTATAGCAGTAGTGTTGTTGCTTTTGCTAGTTGTACTTATTTTCTTGATTCCTCAAGTTCAAACTTACTATGGTAAGAAACTTACTGATAACTTTAATGAAGCTTACCAGACAGATTTAAGTGTAAGAAGTGTCAAGATTAACTATAAAGGGAATATTGTTTTAGATGAGCTTTTGCTTAAAGATGATTATGAAGACACCATCGTTTATGCAAAATCACTGACGACTTCTTTGATAAATCTTACTAATATTTCAGGAAGAAATCTTCATTTTTCAAATACTGAATTAGATCAACTTAAATTCAAGCTGAAACAATACAAAGGAGAAGAGTTTGATGAATTCACAAAGTTCCTGGATAAGTTAAATGATACGACCTCTACATCAACTCAAGCATTTCAATTAAAAATTAACAGGGCACTTGCCTTTGAAAGTGAATTTGTTATCATAAATGAAAATATTGGTTCTGACCCGACATTCTCTGTGAGTGACTTAGACTTTAATATTTCAAACTTTAAAATAAAAGGCCCCGATCTTAACTTCAACCTGAGGCGCATGTCTGGGATTCTCAAAGAAGGAATTATTGTTGAAGACTTTAGTACTCAGTTTACCTATAGTCCTGAGCATATGCACTTAAAGAATTTAATGCTTGAAACCCCATATTCTCAAATTCAAGGTGAACTTCAATTTGACTATGAAAGAAAAGATCTTAAAAATTTTCTTGACAAAGTAAATATTAAAGCTGATTTTAATAAATCATTGCTATCCAGCACAGACCTAAGGAGATATTATAGCGGTTTTGGTTATGGTAATCAAATGATGTTAACAGGGAGAGCTACAGGTCAACTCAACAACCTAAATTTACAGTCTCTAAACATTAATGGACTAAAAAATACTAAAATAACAGGGGATTTGACCCTGATAAATTCTTTCGGCGACTCACCTTTCCAGATGGATGGATATTCGTTAGACATTACTACAAATTATCAGGATTTAATAGATTTACTACCATCAGATTTGGAACCTAATCTGCCACCGTATTTTGAAAAGTTTGGTGTTACTCAACTTTCAGGAAAAATAGATTTATCCAAAAGCAATTTATTTACCGTTTTGAAATTAAACACTGAGCTTGGCAGAGCTGCTGTAAATTTGAACTTTGAAAACTTTCAAAGTCCAGAATCTGCTGAATATAGTGGCTTCATTGATGTCACAGAATTCAATCTTTCAAAATTTTTCGATTCCAAAATTCTTGGTGATGCCACTTTTAGTTTTAATGTAAACGGTTCTGGTTTCACCCAGTCCTCTCTGAATACTTTGGCTATTGGAACCATCAATTCTATTGGCATAAACGGGTATACTTACAGAAATATTGAATTGAACGGTAATTTTAAGGCCCCCTATTTTAATGGAGAGATAGAAAGTCTGGATCCAAATTTTTTATTCTCTTTTGAAGGCTTACTTGATGCTTCTAAAGAAGAAAATGCCTTTAATTTTCAAGCTGATGTAGATTATGCTGATTTATACGCCCTTAATATTGTTAAGCGGGATACCATGGCAGATTTTGAAGGAAATCTGAAGGTTGATTTAAAAGGAAATTCTATTGACGAACTTAAAGGCAATCTCAATTTTAGTTCATTTACGTATGAGAACACTCAAGAAATTTACAATTTTGAGGATTTAATTGTAGAATCTTCCTTTAGAGATTCAAAACAAACTATCAATATCGACAGTCCAGACGTGATCAGTGGCAAATTGGAAGGTGAATTTAAATTAACTTCATTACCTCAATTATTTTCGGATGCAGTTGAAAACTTATATTTTAGAAGCAAGTCAAAACCAAGTGAAAGTTACCAATACATTGATTTTGATCTCAACGTTTACAACAAAATCGTAGAAGTCTTTCTTCCAGAAATAGAAGTAGCTCCCAATACTTTCATAAGAGGAAGTATTGATGCAAGTCAGGACGACTTTTCACTTAACTTTAGGTCACCACATCTAAAGGTATATGATAATACTTTTGACAATATCAACATTCAGATAGATACAGATAGTCCACTTTATAATTCTTACGTGGAGATTGAAAAAATAATGACCTCCTATTATGATATTTCAGATTTCAATATGATAAATGTAAACTTGAAAGATACCCTTTTTGTAAGGACAGAATTCAAAGGAGGGCAACTTCAAAAAGATAATTTCAACCTGAGTATTTATCAAACGGTTAATGACGAGAATAGATCTACTTTTGGATTTAAGCGTTCGAGTATCGTTTATAATGATAATTTATGGTTCGTCAACAGGGATTCTGACGACAACAATAAAGTAGAGATAGAACGAGGTTTTCAAAATTTCAATATTGATTCCTTAAAAATTTCCAGCGGAAAACAATCGATACTTCTTGATGGAATCCTAAGAGATTCTACATATAAAGATTTAAAACTAAATTTTGATAAGATCAAATTAGCTGATATTTTTCCAAAAAAAGATAGCATCCAATTTGAAGGTGTTCTTGACGGTAAATTGGATATATTTCAGGAAGATAAGATTTATGCCCCCAATCTTGATGTAGTGATTCAAGATTTTGAATTCAATGATGTCAAATATGGTCAGTTCAGTTTAGAAGCTGATGGAAACAAAGACCTAAGTTCCTTCAACCTTATTTCTGAATTAACCAAAGACAGCGAGTCATTATTCAAAGCCGATGGCTCTGTATTTACAATAGAAAACGATCAGTACTTCGATGTGAATGTTAATTTTGACAAATTTGATCTAAGTTCATTTAGCGTTTTTGGTGCAGATGTAATTTCAAAAATAAGGGGTTTTGCAACTGGAAAAGTAGACGTGAGTGGAAAGATTGATGATCCTTTTTTTAATGGAGAATTATTGCTTAAAGATGCCGGCCTTAATGTCCCTTATCTCAACATCGACTTTGATTTTGATGATAATTCTAGAATTGGATTTGATAATAAAGATTTTGTATTTGATAATATAGGGGTAACTGATGTAAAATATAAAACCCAAGGCTCTCTTAATGGAACAATAAGTAATGACAACCTGAGAGATTGGTTTATTGATTTGAATATTAGCTCTAACAATCTAGTGGCGCTTGATACAAAATTTAAAGAAGGGGACTTATATTATGGGACCGCATTTATTGATGGAAACGCCTCTATAGTTGGCCCTACAGATGAGATTGAAATCAATGTAAATGCTATTACACAGAAGAATACTGTTTTCAAAATTCCATTAGATGATTCTGAATCTCTTGGTGATAATTCGTTCATTTACTTTTTGACTTCGGAAGATAAACTTTCCAAAGAGGCAGGACGCAAATTAAAGACCAGAGAAGTAAAAGGCTTAAGTCTTAATTTTGACCTTGATATTACTAGAGATGCAGAAGTTGAAATCGTTGTAGATCCTGTAAATGGAAGTAGTTTGAAAGGAAGAGGAGCAGGGACACTTTTAATTGAAATCAATACCAACGGTAAATTTAATATGTACGGAGATTTTGTTGCTTATGAGGGAGAATATAATTTTAAATATTCAGGATTAGTACAAAAGCGGTTTGAGGTGGTTCCAGGATCCAATTTAACATGGAATGGGGATCCTGTGAGAGCCAACATTGATGTTCAAGCCAAATATGTCACTGAAGCTAATCCAGCAATATTACTGGAAAACCCATCCGTAAATCGCGATATTCCTGTAGAAGTTTTAATAAATCTGGGAGGCCAGATCGTACAGCCAGACATTGAGTTTAGTTTGAACTATCCCAATCTTTCTTCTGTAGTAAAAAGTGAATTGGAATACAGAGTTCAAGGCAGAGAAAATACTGAGCTCCAGGCATTATCATTAGTAACACAGGGTACGTTTTATAGTCAATCTGGACTTGGACAAAACGCTATTACTGGAAATTTAATTGAGAGAGCATCTGGAATTGTAGATGATATCATATCTAAAGACGATAACAAATTCAAACTTGGATTGAACTACCAGCAAAATGACAGAAGCCTAACCCAGAATAACTTGGCAGACAGAGTAGGACTTTCTATCAAAACTAAAATAAGTGACAGAGTACTTATCAATGGAAGATTTGGTGTTCCTGTGGGTGGGGTTACAGAATCAGTCGTTTTTGGAGATGTAGAAGTCAATTTCTTGTTGAATGAAACAGGAAATTTGAGAGCGAGCGTATTCAATAGAGAAAGCGACATACAGTTCATAGGTGAGGAGCTTGGATATACTCAAGGCATTGGGCTAACTTATACGGTCGACTTTGACACCTTTAAAGAATTGATGAACAAAATATTGGATGAAAAGTACGTCAAAAAAGAAAAGAAAGCGAGAGATAAGAATCCAGATGAAAAAAATATAGAATTACCTTCTTATATCAATTTTCCATCCAATAGAACCTCTAATTGATTATCCTTTTCCAATACCTTATTAAAATACCAATAGCTAATAAAGAAATAAAGGAAGATATAGAAAACAGAAGTATATTGTTATAAATAAGATATCCTGTCGCAAATAAAGATGAATAAACCCCAGCCACTCCTGCTACAAATCCAACTATTTTAAATTTAAATCCTTCAAATTTACCATTGTCAAATACTTTATTTTCAAAAGAATATAGTGTTTCTTTGGAGGATGGTTTTGTTATCAAAGTAATACCAACCCAAATACAAGTTGTTATTAAAACACCAATGACAAGCTCAACATATGAATCTATTTGCCAATAGTTATTGGTTTTTCCAATGAAGAAAATTACTGCTATGACAAATGAAGAGAGCATGGCAGCTATTTCGCTATAGGGATTGATACGATACCAAAACCATCTAAGGATAAAAAGTAACCCAGTTCCCGCACCAATCTGAAGTAACAAATCAAAAGCTTCCTTTGCCTCTTCTAAAACTAGTGCCAATAGTGCTGAAAAAATCATCATCAAAAAAGTGGATAACCTTCCAATCATAACTTTATTTCCCTCTGAAGCGTTAGGCTTAATAAATCTGACATAAAAATCATTGACCACATAACTACTTCCCCAATTGAGATGAGTAGAAATTGTACTCATAAATGCTGCTATGAGTGAGGTAACAACAAGGCCTAAAAGACCAGCAGGTAAGTAAGAAAGCATTGCTGCATAGGCCAAATCATTTTTTATAAATTCTTCATTTAGATCTGGAAAGGCTGAAGCAAGACTTTGTAAATCTGGAAACAAAACAATAGAGGCGAGCCCAATAATAATCCAAGGCCAGGGCCTAACGGCATAATGAACAACAGTGAATAATAGTGTAGCAAGGGTAGCGTGTTTTGTATTTTTAGCTGCCAGCATACGCTGTACAATATAGCCACCACCACCGGGTTCTGCTCCTGGATACCAAACACTCCACCATTGAACAGCCAGGGGCACAACAAGAATTGGAACATATACCTCAGGGTTGGTAAAATCTGGGAAGATTGAACTTTTAATCTGAACTTCTGGAATAGATAATAACTCCTGTAGCCCACCAATTTCTGGCATTTCTACAATATAAACCGTTGCCCAGATGCTTCCAGCAATAGCAATGGCAAATTGAATAAAATCAGTAAGGATGACTCCTTTTAGACCACCCAGCATTGAATATAGCACTGTTACTGAACACGATATGACCAAAGATTCTACTGCAGAGAAATTGAACATGACATGACCAATCTTGATAGCTGCTAAACAGACCGTTGCCATAATTACTATGTTGAAAAAAACGCCTAAATAAATAGCTCTGAAACCTCTCAGGAATGCAGCACTCTTTCCGCTATAACGCAACTCATAAAATTCTAAATCTGTTGAGATTTCACTTTTACGCCAAAGTTTAGAATAAAAAAAAACGGTAAGCATTCCCGTAAGCAAGAAACTCCACCAAACCCAATTGCCGTATACGCCGTCATTTCTTACTATACCAGCAACCAGCCCGGGAGTGTCAGCTGCGAAGGTGGTAGCCACCATGGAAATTCCAAGTAGCCACCAGGACATATTCCTTCCAGACAGGAAAAAATTCTTAGCACTTTTTCCGCTGGATTTTGAAACATATATACCAATGCCAAGACTTAGTGCAAAAAAAGAAATTATAATGATCCAGTCTATGGGGCTAAGAAGCATATATTTTTATTCTTGATAAGCTATCAGGCTTATTTCTACATTAGCATCTTTGGGTAGTCTGGCGACTTGAATAGTTTCTCTGGCAGGTGCATTTTTTTCGTCGAAATAAGAACCATAGATTTTGTTTATTTTCGAAAAGTTATCCATGTCAGAAATAAAAATAGAAACTTTGATGACGTTAGAAAAATCCATAGTGGCTTCTTTTAAAATAGCTTCAAGACTTTTCATAACCCGTTGGGTTTCATTTTCTATAGAATCAAATTCAGTTTCTCCCGTTTCTGGATTAATAGCAATTTGACCAGAGGTGTAAAGAAACCCCTTTATTAAAATCGCTTGGTTGTATGGTCCAATTGGTGCTGCAGCGTGTTTAGTTTTGATAATTTTTTTCATAATTGTCTATTGTAAGGTTCTATCGCGTTCTCTGTTTTTATCATATTTCACATCTTGCAAAATATTTGACTTTATACCAATAAAGAAAAACCAAGACCTTCTTACACCAAATGGTGTCCAGTTGAAACTCATTTGCCAGCTTTTTAAATCTTTGGCAAATCTTAGCTGAGTAAAAGAAAACCCTTTATTTCTGATATCATAGCCAGAAGATACACCTACTTTCCAGGTTGGAGAAAGCTCCACATCTCCAGAGAACATGATTGAGTGTGAGCTTATTTCATTTTCTCTAGTAGCATTGGCATAAGTCATGGTGTAAGATAAATTCAAATTCCAGGGGATTGCATAATTGTACCTGTCATTCTCATCAGACACAGGGTCTTTATTGGGGTCGGGTCGATTCATCATTTCACTTGTTCCAAAAAGGTCATCGGGTCGACCACCATTTCTAAAGCTTTCAGAATCGAATTCCTCATCTTCATCTTCTTCGTCCTCATCATCATCTTTTTTCTGAAAATCTTTATTCGAAAACGAATAGCTAAAACTGGCATTACCTCTTGTAAGTCTAAACAAGCTGCCGCCATTATTTATGTTGAGCGTGTTAATCCTTCTGTTGTTGCTATTTAAAGCATACATATCTAAAGTCCCTAAAAAATTGATAGCCAATTTGTCTTTTACGATAGGAAGTGTTCCTCTTACAGAAATTGGACTTAAATTTAGAGAATCAACCGCAAAATTATAATTGGTACTTAAGCCAAAATTGCTTAATAAGCTTCGTTTTTCAAAACGGTCTTCTCCTGTGAGTGTTGAATCTTTCTTTCTTACTTTGGCTTCGATGTCATTGGTGACATTGAAAGACATACTGCTGGCAAAATTGTTACCAGGAGCTCCGTTCAAAGTACCTTCAAATCTTGAAAATTCAACAACTTCGTCTTCTAGTCCAGCAATTCCTGTTCTAGTATATTCATCGTAGTACTGGTCAAAGGCAGGGCTTATATTATAGGAAACTGAAGGTCTTACCACATGCCTTATGGCTTTAATTTTTTTGTTATCTCCAAAGTCAAACATTCCATATACGGTTGTACCAACAGACGTGGAAAAATCATAAGTTCTATAAGAATCGAATCCATTTACAGTATCCCGTTCTACTTGCCTTAATTGCTCATCAAAACGCTGGTCAAAGGTTCTTAAGGTCCAAACTTCATTGAAGTTTGCACTGGTACTTACACTAAAATGATTGAAGATTTTGAAGTTTGTTGATATAGGAATAGTGTGTCTAGCACCAACGTCGGCTGACTCAAACATTTCAGGTCTAAAAAATAAAGAGTCCGTTGTGGATATTCGATTTTCCGCTCTCAAATTATACTGTAAATTTATATTCTCGATAGCACCTTTCTTTGCACCGGTTTTAGGTTCAAAAGGAAATACACGACCAATACTAAACTGCAAAGTAGGCAACGTCATATTGATGACCTGCGTATTTGTATTTTGGTTGTGAGTAGCAGAAATGTTGAGATTCATAGCAGGTTCAACATCAAATGTTTTAGAATATGATACCGAAGAATTTAAAGTGTTGTTTAAGAAATTACCTGTATTATTTTGATTTACAGACTGTTGGTAATAGTCGCTTGAGCCTAAATTTACAGATGCAGAAAACCTGGAAGATGGGTTTGCTTTTTGATCTTGGTTATGGCTCCATCTTATATTGAACACAGTGGTTTCACTAAAGTTTGGGAATCCACGTTCTTCCAGTAATAGTTTTTCATAGCGTATGGCAGCATTACCATTGAAGCGATAGCGTACATTATAATTGCTTTCCATCCGTAATCCATAACTTCCATTGGTATAATAATCTCCCTGTACAGCTAAATCTACATTATCACTTATCGCAAAATAGTAGCCTCCATTCATAAGAAAAAAGCCTCTATTTCGGTTTTCTCCATAGGCAGGAATGATAAAGCCAGAGGCTTGTTTGTCTGTGAGAGGAAAGTAACCAAAAGGTAACCCAAGGGGTGTTGGTACATCGGCAATATACATATTGACAAGCCCTGTAACGATTTTGCTGTCTGGAACAAATTTGATTTTCCTTGCGAAAAAATAATAATCTGCATCATCGACATCTTCTGCTGTTGTAAACTTTGCGTTTGCCAAATAATAGATGGAATCGTTTTGACGTTTTGAAATTTCTCCTTTCACTTTAAAACCACCTTGTTCGGTTCTTGAATTGAAGACCAAAGCCTTTTGAGAATCAAAATTGAAAATCAAACTATCGGGTTCTACAATATTATTACCTTGCTTAAAAGTTGGAGACTGAGTATATGTGCCAGCAGAGTCTATTATCCCCGCTGCAAAGACTTCTCTTGTGGAATTATTTAATAATATTCTACCAGCGTTTATGGTCATATCACCATATTCTACAACAGCCTCATTGTATAATTCCATGGTGTTATTTTTCCTGGAAAGTTTTTTGTAGTCTTTCGCAAAAGCATCTACAACATCGGTAAGGGTTTCTCTTTTTTTTGTTTTTTGCTGTTGTACAATAGTATCACCTATTGCATATTTCACCTGTTGGGTTATAGAATCGGCCTTGTTTTTGATCAGGTAGCTAAAATCTATTTTTTCAGATTCTTTTTCTTGTCCATAAAGGCCAAAATTGACAAGAAGTCCAATAAAAAAAAGTATGTAAAGTAAATTTGTACGCAATGCTTTTAGTACTATTTTTGTAAAAGAGGCCAATATTTAGAAGTTCCAAAATTACATTTTATTTTTATGCTTCCTAAAAAAGTTTCGAATAACATCTACAATTGTAAAATCTATGTTTAGACCAAACTCCAGTCTACGATTATTATTACTTATTTTTATTTTAAGCTTCTGCATTAATTTTGGCTTCTCTCAAAATAACTCCGGTAAATTTGTCGTGGTTTTGGATGCCGGACATGGTGGTAAGGATGCTGGAAATATGGGCAATAATTATCTTGAAAAGGATATTGCCTTGAATATAGTATTGAAAGTAGGTGAACAGCTCGAGAAATATGAAGATTTGCATGTCATTTATACAAGAAAAACAGATGTTTTTATTCCGTTGGATAAACGAGCAGATATCGCTAATAAAGCTAATGCTGATTTATTTGTGTCAATTCACTGTAATGGAGTTGCGAATAGTGCGCCTTCTGGAACTGAAACCTTTGTTTTAGGGCTTCATAGAAACAAGGACAATCTGGAAATAGCAATGAAAGAAAACTCAGTAATTAAGTTTGAGGAAGATTATGAAGTCAAGTATGATGGTTTTGACCCTGAGTCACCGGAGTCTTATATTGGATTTACAATTATGCAGGAAGAATTTTTAGACCAAAGTGTGCTACTAGCTGACTTTGTTCAGAAACAATTTCAAAGTACTTTAAATTTAAAAAATAGGGGAGTTAAGCAAGCTGGTTTTCTTGTATTAAGAGAAACTTACATGCCAAGTGTACTTATTGAAACAGGATTTCTTACCAATAAAAATGAAGGTGCTTTTTTAAATTCCAAAAAAGGTCAAAATCAATTATCAGAGGCTATTGTCGATGGTATTAATAATTATAAAAACATCATTAACGTAAAGGCTCTTGAATCTGAGCTAAGCGAATATAGGGTAAGTTCAAGTGATGTTTTAGAAGACTTTTCTTCAGTCACTTTCAAAATACAACTAGCAGCCAGTTCTAGAAAAATTGAGCCGAGTCCACAAAATTTTAAAAAATTATCTCCGATAACTCGTTATCAGGAGAATGATTTATTTAAATATTTATTTGGAGAGACTAGTAATTATTTAAATGCACAAACTTTGAGAGATAAAGCTAAGGCAGAAGGCTATACATCTGCTTTTATTGTTGCATTTAATTCTTCGGGAGAAAAAATTTCAATAAAAGAGGCTCTCAATACAAGAGACAACGACTAGTTTTCATTAAAGTTTACTACATTTGAAACAAAACAAAATCTTTTGAAAAAAGAATTTAAAGTAGGTATACTCGCTATAGTAGCCGTCGCCTTACTCATATTTGGTTATAATTTCTTGAAGGGAAATAATTTATTTAACTCATCTCGTGTTTTTTACGCGGTTTACGATAATGTAGAAGGTTTAAGCCCATCTGCTCCGGTTACCATTAATGGATTTCAGGTTGGTACTGTAACCAGTATAGATTTTATCAATTCCGGGCAACTTTTAGTTACTTTGAATGTCAATAATGACTTTCAATTTTCTAAAAAAAGTGTCGCTCAAATTTATGGAGGTGGGTTGATAGGAGGTAAATCGATGCAAATTGAACTTGATGAAGATTATGAACAACTTGCAAAATCTGGAGATACCCTTCAGTCTTCAGTTGAAGAAGGTCTTATCGAATTGGTAAATGAAAAATTGACCCCGCTTAAAGATAAAATATCTGGAGCTGTGGTAGAAGTAGATACACTATTGAAATCCATCAATTATATTTTGGATAAAGACACCCGAAATAATTTGAGAGGTTCTATAGAAAATTTGAATGGAACCCTTGCTTCCTTGAATTCATCTTCTTCCAAAATTGAAAATATATTAGATAACAATACTGAGCAAATCAATACATCTATTGATAAGTTTAGCGAAACATCCAATAGCTTGTCAGTTTTATCCGATTCTCTATCAAAAATTGAATTCAATAGAATTGTACAAAGCGCAGATGAAACACTGTTAAACCTTAACGAAATTTCAAATAAATTGAATGACGGACAGGGTAGTTTAGGTAAATTACTTAATGACGAGCAGATGTATCAAAACATGGAAAATGCCACTAAAGAAATGGAAGAACTCATGAGAGATATAAAGTTAAACCCTAAACGATACGTGCATTTCTCTGTGTTTGGAAAGAAAAATAAAGAGTACGAAAACCCTGAAGAATAAATATGATGTTAGAATTTTTGCCGCAAGTATTATTTACTTTAGTTTTAATAGGAGCAATTATATTTTTTGCGAAAAATGTATCCTCACTAAAACGCAACATTAACCTTGGTAGAGATGTAGATCGAACTGATCAAAAGGATAAGCGTTTCAAAAAAATGATGAGAGTTGCCCTTGGGCAGTCTAAAATGGTAGCAAGGCCTATAGCTGGTATACTTCATATCATTGTGTACGTTGGTTTTGTCATCATAAATATTGAAGTACTTGAAATCATTATTGATGGTGTCGCAGGAACTCACAGAATTTTTGGTTTTCTGGGACCTGTTTATGATGTGTTGATTGCTAGTTTTGAAGTATTAGCTTTTCTTGTACTTGTGAGTGTTATTGTATTCTGGATAAGAAGAAATATGATGAACATCAGAAGGTTTCTGGCACGTGAGTTAAAAGGTTGGCCTAAAAACGATGCAAATAATATTCTATATTTTGAAGTAGTATTGATGGTCTTATTTTTAACTATGAATGCGACAGATTATCAATTACAACTTCTCGGAGCCTCACATTATGCTAGTGATGCTGGAATTGTAGGCTCATTTCCTATAAGTCAATTTTTACTTCCAATTTTTGATGGAATGAGTGTGGGTACACTCATCGTGATAGAAAGAGCATGTTGGTGGTTGCATATAGTGGGGATTCTAATATTTTTAAATTATTTATACTACTCTAAACATCTTCATATTCTATTGGCTTTTCCAAACGTTTACTTTTCAAATTTGGATCAACTAGGTAAATTCAAAAATCTCGAAGCCGTGACTAATGAGGTTAAACTTATGATGGATCCTAATGCTGATCCCTTTGCAGAGCCTGAAGGTGGAGATGAAGAAGATATTCCTGAAAAATTCGGGGCTAGTGATGTGCAGGATTTAAATTGGTTTCAGTTACTAAGCGCATACACCTGTACTGAATGTGGTCGTTGTACCTCAGAATGTCCTGCCAACCAAACTGGTAAAAAATTGTCTCCAAGAAAGATTATGATGGATACCAGAGATAGGCTAGAAGAAGTAGGAAAACAAATAGATAAAGGAGAAGAGGTATCAACAGATAAGCAGCTTTTGGATGATTATATCACAAGAGAAGAGTTGTGGGCTTGTACTACTTGCAATGCATGTGTAGATGCTTGTCCTGTAGGAATTGATCCTTTATCCATTATTATGGACATGAGACAATACCTGGTGATGGAACAAAGTGCAGCTCCAGCAGAACTAAATAACGCTATGTCCAATATTGAGAATAATTCTGCACCATGGCCATACAACCAACAGGATAGATTGGATTGGGCAAAAGAAGAAGCATAATATGTCACAAAAAGATTCAAAAGGTCAAACAGTAAGTCCTAGCTTGCCAGAAGGAGTGAAAAACTACCTCATAGATATCGATGGTACAATTACTGATGATGTGCCCAATGAAGAACCAGAAAGAATGGCAACCTGTGAGCCATTTCCAGATGCTCTGGAAACCATAAATAAATGGTATAAAGACGGGCATCAAATCTGTTTTTTTACTTCCAGAGTAGAGGAACACAGGAAGATCACAGAGGACTGGCTAAATAAACATGGTTTCAAGTTTCATAGTTTGCTTATGGGTAAACCAAGAGGTGGCAATTATCATTGGATAGATAACCACATTGTGAAAGCAACAAGATATAAAGGTAACTTTACAGATTTAGTAGATAAAAAAGAGATAATTCAAGTATTTAAAGATTAAAAAACAGATAATGAGTGATAGTTTAAAAGTGCCAACGATGGCGTCTTATTTAGCAGAAGGAAAACAACCTGAAGTTTTATTTTGGGTTGGTTGTGCTGGTAGTTTTGATGATAGAGCAAAGAAAATCACTAAGGCATTTGTAAAAATTTTAAACAATACCAATGTTGACTTCGCGGTGCTTGGTACCGAAGAAGGCTGCACGGGAGATCCTGCCAAAAGAGCTGGAAATGAATTTTTGTTTCAAATGCAAGCCATGACTAATATTGAGGTGATGAATGCTTATGAAGTTAAAAAAATAGTTACTGCTTGTCCACATTGTTTCAATACGATTAAAAATGAATATCCTGCTTTGGGAGGAGACTATGAAGTCATTCACCATACCCAATTTTTGAAGCAACTGTTGAACGAAGGCAGACTCAAAGTTGAGGGAGGAAAATTTAAAGGAAAAAGAATTACTTATCACGACCCTTGCTATTTGGGAAGAGCAAATGGTGAATATGAGGCACCAAGAGATCTTCTTCGCAAACTTGAAGTTGAACTTGTTGAAATGAAATCCTGCAAGTCCAAAGGTCTTTGTTGTGGAGCAGGTGGAGCCCAAATGTTTAAAGATGCAGAAAAAGGCGATAAAGAAGTAAATATTCACAGAACCGAACAGGCCGTTGATGTTAAGCCCGAAGTAATTGCTGCCGGTTGCCCATTTTGTAATACCATGATGACAGATGGAGTTAAAAATAAAGAAAAGCAGGACGAAATAGAAGTATTAGATGTTGTAGAAATGATAGCAAATGCTGAAGATTTATAAATAATATGGTAGTAGATTTTAAAGAGTTGCCAGATTCCTCTCGGGTATGGATTTTTCAAGCCAACAGAGGGTTTAGCGAAGATGAACTGAAAGAAATAAAACCCAAAATAGAAAACTTCTTAGAAGGTTGGACTGTTCATGGTCAATCTTTAAAAGCTGGGTTTGAGATACGATATAACCGTTTCATCATTTTGGGTCTTGATGAATCCCAGGCCAATGCGAGTGGATGTTCTATAGACGCTTCTGTCCATTTCATACAAAGTTTGGAAAAAGAGTACAATGTAGATTTGTTAGATAAGATGAATGTAAGTTTTAAAAATGGTGAATTTGTAGCTTATAAGCCATTGTTAGACTTTAAAAAAATGGTTAAACAGAAAGCAGTTTCTCCTCAAACTATTGTGTTCAACAATCTTGTAAATACGAAAGAAGAATATAAAGAGTTTTGGGAAGTACCAATGACTGAAAGCTGGCATAGCCGATTATTATAAAATATATGGTTTATAAACGTTTTTTAAAAGTCGTCTTTTTGATGGCTTTTTTTTCATTCAATTGTGTTTTATCACAAAACAGTCTTTTTGCTGATGATGTCAAGTCACAAAGTGAATGGGTAGATTCCATATACTCAAGCTTGAGTCTCGAAGAAAAAATTGGTCAGTTATTTATGATCGATGTGTTTACAAATAAGTCTGATGCAGAGCTTGAAAAACTAGAGAAGTTTATTAAATCGAATCACATAGGTGGAGTCATCTTTTCTAAAGGTAGTCCTTATAAGCAGGCAAAATTCACCAATAAAATACAAAAGGAAAATAAAATTCCTTTACTTATAGGTATGGATGCGGAGTGGGGACTTTCTATGAGATTGGATTCCACTTATGCTTTTCCGTGGAATATGACCTTAGGAGCAATTCAAGATACAGCGATAGTAAGAAAGGTTGGTCGACAAATTGGTAAGCACAACAGAAGATTGGGTGTGCACATCAATTTTGCACCGGTAGCAGACATCAACACAAATCCAAACAACCCAATTATAGGTAATCGATCTTTTGGAGAAAGTAAGGAAATTGTAATTTCTCATTCAGTTGCTCTTATGAAAGGAATGCATGAAGCTGGAATCCTGACAAGTGCCAAGCATTTTCCTGGGCATGGAGACACAGAGCAGGATTCTCATAAAACCCTGCCTACAATTAATTTTTCTGAAGAACGCATTAGAGAAATTGAACTTGAACCTTTCAGGGTTTTAATTCAAGAAGGAGTGAGCAGTATTATGGTGGCTCATCTTAACGTGCCAAGTTTGGAAAACAGGCCTAATTTTCCTTCTTCTTTATCGCCAAAGATTGTTTCAAAATTACTCAAAGATGAATTAAACTTTAAAGGCTTAGTGATTACAGATGCTTTAAACATGAAAGGAGCTTCGGACAATAATACGCCAGGTGAAGTTGATTTAAGAGCCTTTAAGGCGGGAAGTGATATTCTTTTGATTTCAGAAAGTGTTCCCAAAGCAATACAACTGATAAAAAAAGCTATCGAAAGTGGTGAAATAACTGAAAAACGATTGGCTTCTTCAGTTAAAAAAATTCTGTATGCTAAATATAAAGTAGGTCTAAATGAATTTAATCCTATTGAGACTTCCAACTTGACTAAAGAATTAAATTCAGAAGAAAATGATGCCATCTACCAGTCTGCCATTGAAAATGGAATTACCTTATTAAAAAATGATTTAGGTCTATTACCAGTCAATGATGTTGAACACCAGAAAATAGCTTATCTGAAACTTGGAGAAGCATCTGGAGAACAGTTTTTTGAAACTTTAAAGAGTTACGCACCAGTTCAAAAAATAGGGCATGATGATCCTATTTTGGAAACGGATGGTAAGCTAAACTACGATCATATTATCATCGGTTATCATAAATCTAATGCAAATCCCTGGACCAATTATAAGTTTACTCCTTTTGAAATTAAGTTGATTGAAAAAATATCGCAACATAACAAAGTAACTTTAGTGAATTTTTCAAGGCCTTATAGTTTGTTGGATTTGCAGAGTACTATCAATATTGATGCGATACTTCAAGCTTATCAAAATAGTGACATAGCTCAGTCCGTGGCTGCACAGCAAGTTTTTGGAGCTTTAAACATTAATGGTAAACTTCCTGTTAGTATTACATCAGCATTTCCGATTGGCACGGGTTATAAACTAAAATCTAACGGAAGACTTGCAACCGATTTTTATCAAAATCTTGGATTTGATGCAAGCCTAGAAAGAAAAATTGACTCGATTGCCAACTATGCATTAGAAGAAGAAATGACTCCAGGCATGCAAATTTTGATAGCTAGAAAGGGAAAGGTTATTTATGATAAAAATTTTGGTTACCATACTTACGATAAAGATATAAAAGTAGAAAGTGACCACGTTTATGATCTTGCTTCGCTTACAAAAATATTGACTACACTTCCAATACTCATGACTCTGGAAGAAGCAAAAAAAATGACTCTCGATTCTAAGTTACACGAACTTCTGCCAGAACTTGCCGCTTCAAATAAAGCTAATATTAGTGTCTTAGAAATGCTTTCTCACTATGCAAGGCTTAAGTCATGGATTCCATTTTATAAAGAAACTCTAGAGAATAAAACAGATTATTATGCTACAGAATCTTCAAAAGAATTTAGCATCAAAGTAGCCAATAATATGTACCTAAGGACTGATTATACAGACTCGATTTATAAAAGTATTATTGAAAGTGATTTGAGAGATACCTTAGAATATAAATATTCTGATTTACCGTATTACTTTCTTAAAGAATATATTGAAGAGCAGGCCCAAACTTCACTAGATACTATCGCTCAAAATTATTTTTATAAACCTATGGGATTAAACAATCTAAAATTCTTCCCACTCAATCATTATGATAAAAATAAAATCGTTCCTACAGAATTTGATGTTGAATGGCGAAATGAGTTGGTTCACGGGACTGTTCATGACCAAGGAGCAGCAATGCTAGGTGGAGTAGCAGGACATGCTGGTTTATTCGGCAATGCTCGTGATGTAGCTTCTTTTATGCAGCTTTATTTAAACAATGGAAATTTTGCAGGAAAAAATTATTTTTCTCCAGAGACAATGTCAAAATTCAATACCTGTTATTACTGTGAACAAGAGGTAAGACGAGGAGTTGGTTTTGACAAACCCCAGCTTGAAGATATTGGCCCTACTTGTGGATGTGTATCTATGTCAAGTTTTGGGCACTCTGGTTTTACAGGGACTTATACCTGGGCCGACCCAGAAGAAGAAATAATTTACGTGTTTTTATCCAATAGGATTCATCCGAATGTATCCAACGACAAACTAATCAAACAAGATATTAGAACTAAAATTCAACTGATTATTTACGAAAGTTTGATAAAGGAAGATTAAATTGAGATGAGTTTAAGAGACAGATAGGTCTTAATCTTCTACTTTTGAAATCTATATTAAAGCATATGAAAATAGCCATAGTGTGTTATCCCACCTTTGGAGGGAGTGGAGTAGTAGCAACAGAACTCGGAATTGCCTTATCAAGACGCGGTCATGAAATACATTTTGTCACCTATAAGCAGCCTGTTAGACTGGAGTATTTAAGCAAGTCCATTCATTATCACGAAGTTTTGGTTCCAGACTATCCTCTTTTTCATTATCAGCCCTATGAATTAGCTCTATCTAGCAAACTGTTAAGAGTGGTTCAAAAGCATGATATAGATATTCTGCATGTGCATTATGCCATCCCACATGCATATGCAGGTTTTATGGCTCAACAGATGCTTCTGGAAGAGGGTATAAAACTTCCTATGATGACAACCCTTCATGGGACTGATATTACTTTAGTAGGGAGTCACTCATTCTACAAACCTGCTGTAAATTTCAGTATTAATAAAAGTGACGTAGTTACTTCAGTTTCAGAAAGTCTTAAAAAAGATACTATTGAAATTTTTGATATTAAAAAGAAAATAGAAGTTGTTCCAAATTTTATCGATATTTCTAATTTGAATGAGACTTTTGAAGATTGTAAACGGCATATGGTTGCTTTTGAAGATGAAAAAGTAATTACCCATGTAAGTAATCTTAGAGAAGTAAAAAGACTTACAGATGTTATTGAAATATTTTATAGAATTCAATCCAAAGTTAAATCCAGACTGATTATCGTAGGTGATGGTCCAGATAGAGAGAAAGCTGCAGAACTTGCTAAAAATCTAAAAATTAAAGATAGGGTGATTTTTTTAGGGAAAAGCAATGAAGTAGAAAGAATACTTTGCTATTCAGATTTGTTTCTACTACCCTCAGAAAAGGAAAGTTTTGGTCTTGCCGCTTTAGAAGCAATGGCCCACAGGGTTCCAATAATATCATCAAATGCTGGTGGTTTGCCAGAAGTTAATATTCATGGTGTATCTGGCTACTTAAGTGAAATAGGAGACGTGGAAAGTATGGCCTCCAACGGAATAAAAATTCTATCTGATGAAAAAACTTTAGATGATTTTAAAAAAGGAGCCAGGAAAATTGCAGAAAAATTTGATGTTGAAAAGATAGTTTGTCAATACGAGAAATTATATCAACACATGTTATGATTTAATTTTAAGTGTACATAATCAAACAAAAGCATATAAATAACCCCGAAGATATTCTTCGGGGTTATTTTTTTAATCTTGAATATTCCTGATATCAATTTTTTCGGATCTGAATTTGTTTTTGCCAAAATCCAGAGTACGAATTGGGAATGGAATATTAATATCATTTTTGTTATAAGCAGCTTTTATCGCTAAAATCGCTTTATGCTGAGATTTGTATACATCCCCTTGATTTGCAACATCTGCCCAAAATCTTAGTTGGTAATTAATTGAACTGTCACCAAATTCAGTATAATAAAATTGAATACTTTCTCCAGGTTGCTGTTCAAATATTTCTTTAACAGCATTTTCGGTAACTTCCTGAACTTTAGGCAAATCACTTTCATATCCAACCCCACATTCAAGTATTATTCTCCCTCTTGGAGTCCTGCTAAAATTCTTGAAAGGCGCGTCTACTATTTTGGAGTTTGGAATGACGACCAAGTTATAATCTACGGTTTGTATGATAACACTTCTTAAATTAATGTCTACTACAAAACCACTATAATCATTGGTTTCAATCCAGTCACCAATTTGAAGTTTGGGTATAAAACTAATAATTACTCCTGCGAAAGTATTATGTAATGTTCCCTGCAATGCAAAACCTACAGCCAGACCCACAACACCTGCCGCACCAAGTATGGAGGTTAGAACTGTATTTAAATTTAAAATCCCCAAGGATAGAAAAATACCTATCGCAATGATGACAACTTTAAATACTTTTACGGAAACAGTTCTTATAGAGTCTTGTGCAGTACTTTTCCTAAATAATTTATCTACCAGTCTACTGGCATATTTTGCAAATATGACAAACAGGATAAGTACAATAATTGCTAAAATAAGATTGGGTAGATTCAATACTATCGAATCTACCCAACCTAAAACTTTATTTGTTAATTCAGACCAAGACTTTTCTGTCTTTTGTACAATTTCAGAATCTTGCATTTTTAAATTATGAATGTTGTTTTTCTTCTATTTTCATAATCCATGCATCTAGCATCCAGCTAGTTTTCTCGAGCTCTCTTATGTAAGCTCCTATTAAATCAATTGTACCTTCATCTTCATTTTTTTCTGCAACATCTACCACATTTCTCATTTGAGATATGATTTTACCGTGATCATTCAGTAAAGCACTTACCATTTCATGGTCTTCAACATCCGAAGATGCTTCCTGAAGATTTGATAATTTTAGATAATCAGTGAAATTACTTTCAGGCTGAAATCTAAGCGTCAGAATACGTTCGGCAATTTCATCGATTTTTACCTTAGCATCGTTATACATATCTTCAAATTGCTCATGCAAGTCAAAAAAATTCTGACCAATAATGTTCCAGTGAAAATTTCTTAATTTTTGATAATATAGATGATAGTCTGCAAGGAGAACATTAAGTTCTTTTACAGTATCTTTTGTTTTGGTTGTATCTAAATTTAAATAACTCATAAATATTAATTTTTGAATTTAGTTAAACTTCGTTTTAGGCGTTTCTCTTGTCTGTTAATTTCATATTCCATGCATCTAACATCCAACTTGTTTTCTCAAGCTCTCTGATGTAAGCACCAATTAGATCTATAGTACCTTCATCTTCATTTTTGTCAGCAACATCTACTACATTTCTCATTTGTTTGATAATCAAACCGTGATCATGTAAAAGATCTTCTACCATTTCTACATCAGATTTCTCCGAAGTAGATTCTTTAATATTCGATAATTTCAAATAAGTTGATAAATTACTTTCAGGTTGAAATCTTAACGTAAGTATACGCTCTGCAATTTCATCTACTTTTAATTTTGCATCATCGTACATGACTTCAAATTGTTCGTGTAGATCAAAGAAATTATGTCCAACTATATTCCAATGGTAATTTCTCAATTTTTGATAATACATATGATAATCTGCAAGTAAAACGTTTAATTCTTTTACCGTATCCTTTGTTTTGGATTTATCTAAATTTAAGTAGCTCATATTTATTTTATCTGTAATTTGTTAAGCATTTTTTCTGAAACCTGGCCTCCGGACTTTCCGTAGCCATCGACCAGCATTCCTTTATGTCCATCTTTCGTTGTAATGGCATAAAGAATAGAATTATCTGCTGGATTTGCCATTCCTTCAAATCTGAAATAATGATCAACTTCAAATTCTTCTATGGGATATTTTTTACTTTTTGTTCTGTTTTCTATTTGGTCATCAAGAAGGTTTAAATCATCAACATACCCTTGATCTCTCAATGCATTCATAGTTTCTGATAATGTATCTTTCTTTTTCATTATTTATTAGTATTTATGCTAAATGTAAAGCTAATTACACTATAAGTATAAAAATCTAATTGCTTTAATCAATTTTTAACTACTCGTTGTCTTTATTATTATCTTTCGTGTAATAATAGATTCCTAGTGGAAAACTTAATAGTAAAAAAATAAACTGTCGGGTAACAATTCCATACAAAGTTATGAGTGCAGCAATAACATAAATCCAAGTCAATTTAGTAATTTTCATAAGCTTGTTTTGAATGGAGTTATTATACCAAAGACATAAAAAAACTCCCATGAAGGAGTTTTTTTATGTCTTTGATTAGATTATGATTCATTGTCAACAGTCTTTTGAACATCAATGACTAGCTCTTTCTTTTCTTCATCAAAGTCCATGTATAACGTGTCACCTTCTACAATAGATGAATTGATAATTTTTTCAGCTAAAGCGTCTTCAATGTACTTTTGAATAGCTCTATTGAGTGGCCTTGCTCCATATTGTCTATCAAAACCTTTATCTGCAATAAAGTCCTTAGCAGACTCACTTAGTGAAAAATTGTAGCCAACATCTTTAATTCTTGAAAACAATCTTTCCAATTCAATATTGATAATCTTTTTGATATCATCTTTTTCTAGAGCATTAAAGATTACTACATCGTCCACTCTGTTTAAAAACTCTGGAGCAAATGCTTTTTTGAGTGCACCTTCAATAACTTTTTTGGTATTGTCATCTTCCTGTTGTTTTTGGGACTGAGTACCAAAGCCAACACCTGTACCAAAATCTTTTAGTTTTCTGGCACCTACATTTGAAGTCATGATGATAATAGTATTCCTAAAATCAACTTTACGTCCTAAACTATCTGTTAAATGTCCGTCATCTAGGACTTGAAGTAACATATTAAAAACATCTGGGTGCGCTTTTTCTACTTCATCAAGAAGAATGACAGCATAAGGTTTTCTTCTCACCTTTTCTGTTAATTGTCCACCTTCTTCGTAACCAACGTAACCCGGAGGTGCTCCAATTAATCTCGATACAGCAAATTTTTCCATGTATTCACTCATATCAAGTCTGATGAGAGCTTCATCGTTATCAAATAGCTCTCTAGCTAACACTTTAGCTAATTGAGTTTTACCAACACCAGTTTGTCCTAAAAAGATAAATGAGCCAATAGGTCTATTTGGGTCTTTAAGACCAGCTCTGTTGCGTTGAATTGCTTTTACAATTTTGGTTACAGCTTCGCTTTGACCAATCACTTTATTTTTGATAGTTTCAGGAAGTTCAGCTAATTTATTACCCTCTGTTTTAGCAATTCTTTTTACAGGAATACCAGTCATCATCGACACTACATCAGCAATATGGTCTTCTGTAACAGTTTCTTTATTTTCCTTAGAATCTTTTTCCCAGTCTTCCTGAGCTTGTTGTAAGTCGTTCTCTATTCTCTTTTCATCATCTCTTAACTTTGCAGCTTCTTCATATTTCTGTTTCTTGACTACAGAATTTTTTTCATCACGAATAGCTTCCAACTCTTTTTCAAGTTCTAAGATACGCTTTGGAACATTTATGTTGGTAATATGAACTCTACTACCAGCTTCATCTAAGGCATCAATAGCTTTATCTGGGAGAAATCTATCTGTCATGTACCTGTTTGTTAAGGATACACAAGATTTAATCGCTTCTTCTGTGTAAAGCACGTTGTGGTGATCCTCATATTTATCTTTGATATTATGAAGAATTTCTATGGTTTCATCAATGGAAGTAGGCTCTACAATTATTTTTTGAAACCTTCTTTCAAGTGCACCATCTTTCTCAATATGTTGTCTGTACTCGTCAAGAGTAGTAGCACCAATACATTGGATTTCTCCTCTTGCCAGAGCAGGCTTGAACATATTACTTGCATCCAAACTACCAGTAGCACCTCCAGCTCCAACAATTGTATGAATTTCATCAATAAAAAGAATAATATCATCATTCTTTTCAAGCTCATTCATTACAGCTTTCATTCGTTCCTCAAATTGTCCTCTATATTTAGTACCGGCAACCAAACTAGCCAGATCAAGAGTAACCAGACGTTTATCATAGAGTATTCTTGATACTTTACGCTGGACAATTCTAAGTGCGAGTCCTTCTGCGATGGCACTTTTACCTACACCAGGTTCTCCTATTAAAAGAGGATTGTTTTTCTTTCTCCTACTTAAAATCTGTGAAACTCTTTCAATTTCTTTTTCACGACCAACTACTGGATCCAGTTTTCCTTCCTGAGCCATTTCAGTAAGATCACGACCAAAATTATCTAACACAGGTGTTTTAGATTTTTTAGCCGTTTTTCCTTTAGAATTTCCAGAGCCACCTAAAGACTCTCTTCCAGAATCTCCTGGAGTTGACGTATCATCTGAAAATGCATCAGTTGGTGTGTCAATGTAATCGCCATCCTGAGTAATCATTGCTTTGAATTCTTCTTTGACGTTATCATAATCAACCTTAAGCTTGTTTAAAAGCTTAGTTGTTGGATCATTTTCATTTCTTAAAATGCACAATAAAAGGTGTGCAGTATTAATAGAAGAACTTTGAAATAGTTTTGCTTCAAGAAAAGTAGTTTTAAGCGCTCTTTCAGCTTGTCTTGTTAAATGAAGATTCTTTTTTTCTTGAGATATATCAGTATTAGTATGATCTGAAGGGTTTAAGATTTCAACTTTTCTTCTCAACAGCTCTAGGTCAACGTTCATTGCATCTAGAATATTAATAGCTTTACCACTACCATCACGAAGAAGACCTAGCATTAGATGCTCAGTCCCTATAAAATCGTGTCCCAATCGCAAAGCTTCTTCCTTACTATATGCAATTACTTCTTTTACTTTCGGTGAGAAATTATCATCCATAGTCTTTATATTTATTAGACATTACTCAAAAATAATACCTTATTGCTGATATATGCCATTTCAATAGTGAAAATCTTATTAAATATGCCTTGCAAAAAAATGTTGTAATTAGAGAATAAGGGTCTTTAAGGATTTGATAGGTTTTGTATATTTGCTAATTAGCAACTTATGCTTACACTACTAAAATAATTATCTAACGTATTAATTTAAATTGAAATAAATGGCGAACGGTGAACAGCTAATACCAATTAATATTGAAGATGAAATGAAAACAGCCTACATCGATTATTCGATGTCTGTTATTGTTTCTAGAGCACTTCCCGATGTAAGAGATGGCTTGAAACCCGTACACAGAAGGGTTCTTTTTGGTTTACAAGAACTTGGAATCTTTTCTAACAAATCTCACAAGAAATCAGCAAGAATAGTTGGAGAAGTATTAGGTAAATATCACCCACATGGTGATACATCTGTTTACGACGCTATGGTAAGAATGGCTCAGGAATGGAGTATGCGATACCAGCTTGTGGATGGCCAAGGTAATTTTGGTTCTGTAGACGGAGACAGTCCTGCTGCTATGCGTTACACAGAAGCCAGAATGCAAAAAATCAGCGAAGAAATGCTAGCTGATATTGATAAGGAAACTGTTGATTTTGAACTTAATTTTGATGATACTCTAGAAGAGCCAACCGTTCTTCCTACACGTGTCCCAAACCTTTTGGTCAATGGAGCTAGTGGTATTGCAGTAGGTATGGCTACCAATATGCCTCCACATAATTTAACTGAAGTCGTGAATGGTGTCTGTGCTTACATCGACAATAGAGATATTGAGATTGAAGAGTTAATGACCTACATCAAGGCGCCAGATTTTCCAACCGGGGGTATCATATACGGCTATGAAGGAGTGAAAGATGCCTTTATGACAGGTCGCGGAAGAGTTGTCATGCGTGCTAAAGCTGAAGTGGAAGAAGTAAAAGGTAAAGAATGCATAGTAGTTACTGAAATTCCTTACCAGGTGAATAAAGCAGATATGATCAAAAAAACTGCTGACCTGGTCAACGATAAAAAAATTGAAGGCATTTCTCTTATTAGGGATGAGTCTGATAGAAACGGTATGCGTATCGTTTACATTTTGAAAAAGGATGCCTTGCCAAATGTTGTATTAAATACCTTATATAAGCACACTGCACTCCAATCGACCTTTAGTGTAAATAATATTGCTCTTGTAAAGGGCAGACCTCAAATGCTTAATCTGAAAGATATCATTTACAATTTTGTTGAGCATAGACATGAGGTGGTTATAAGAAGGACTAAATACTTACTTAGAAAAGCGGAAGAGCGAGCTCACATTCTTGAAGGTTTAATCATTGCCTCAGATAATATTGATGAAGTAATTGCTTTAATAAGAGGCTCTCAGAATGCAGAGGAAGCCAGGGAAAAATTGATTGAGCGTTTTAAACTTTCAGAAATTCAGGCAAAAGCAATTGTTGAAATGCGCCTGAGACAGCTTACAGGCCTTGAGCAAGACAAGCTGAGAACAGAGTATGATGAGTTGATGAAGACTATCGAGGATCTTAAAGACATATTATCAAATGAACCTCGCAGAATGGAAATCATTAAAGATGAACTTGTAGAAATAAGAGAAAAATACGGGGATGAGCGTCGCTCCGAAATCAATATGATTGGTGGAGATTTCAGTATGGAAGATATGATTCCAAATGAAAGCGTTGTGCTCACTATTTCTCATGCGGGGTACATTAAAAGAACACCATTAAAAGAATATAAAACTCAAAATAGAGGAGGAGTTGGCCAAAAAGCTTCAACTACCAGAGATGAAGATTTCTTAGAATACATATTTTCAGGGACCAATCATCAGTACATTTTATTTTTTACTCAAAAAGGAAAATGTTTCTGGATGCGTGTTTTTGAAATTCCGGAAGGAAGTAAAACCAGCAAAGGTAGAGCGATTCAAAATTTAATGAATCTAGATCCAGATGACAGAATCAATGCTTTTATATTGGTTGAAAACCTTTCAGATGAAGAGTACATCAACAATCATTATGTATTGATGGTTACCAAAAAAGGACAGGTTAAGAAAACAGTACTTGAGCAATACTCAAGACCTAGAGTCAATGGAATTAATGCTATCTCAATCAAAGATGGCGATGAATTGCTCTCTGCAGTTTTAACGGATGGTGAAAACCAAGTTATGTTAGGTCTTAGAAGTGGTAAGGCCTTGAGATTTGAAGAAAAACATATTCGACCAATGGGACGTGGAGCAGCTGGTGTGAAGGGAGTCACTTTAGCATCAGACAAGGATGAAGTCATTGGCATGATTTGTGTAAAAAATCCGCAGGATGAAACAGTTTTAGTAGTTTCTGAAAAGGGCTATGGTAAACGAACTTTTATTGATGATGAAGATGGAGAACCTGTTTACAGAATTACAAACAGGGGAGGAAAAGGTGTTAAGACGATTTCAATATCAGATAAAACAGGCGAGCTTGTTGCTCTCAAAACGGTTCATGACGATGATGATTTAATGATTATCAAGAAATCTGGGGTTGCGATAAGAATGTCTGTTTCAGATATCAGAACTATGGGAAGATCCACTCAAGGTGTTAGATTAATATCTTTAAAAGGAGACGATGAAATTGCTGCTGTAGCCAAAATTCTCAATGAAGATGAGGATGATGATAATTCTGATACATTAGACCCACACGAGGAAACGAATAATTAATAATTAATATAAACTTTAAACTAAATAGATTATATCATGAAAAAGTCAATTTTAGCAATAGCCTTAATAGGTATAACAAGCTTAGGATTTTCACAGAGAGGTGAGATTCGAAGCGCTGAAAGAGCTGTGGATAGTGAAGATTACGAAGAAGCTCTATCTGAATTAAATAAAGCCAAGTCAGAAATCGCTGATGAAAAAGACAAATGGGTGATTCGTTATCATTTAGCAAAAGCTAAAACTCACGGAAATATGGCTTCTAGTCAGTCTGGTGAAGAAATGATGAAAAACATTAACACAGCTTTAGAATCTTTAAATCAGGTTTTAGAAATGGATAGTGGAAATGAAGATGCTTTGACCTATCAAGCTCAGGTTAAGCAAACAATGGTTCAAACTGCTATTGAAGGTCAAAATAACGGTGATTTTGATTCTGCTTCAAAATTATTGTACAAATCTTATAAGCTAGATAAAAATGATACTGTTATGCTTTATTATGCTGCATCAGCTGCTGTTAACGGTAAACTATATGATAAAGCTTTGGAGCATTACAATAAGCTTCTGGAACTAGGATTTGATGGATCAACAACACAATTTGTTGCTATTAGTAAAGAAACTGGAGAAGAAGAAATTTTTGAGTCAGAAAACATGAGAGATATTGCTGTGAAAACAGGTGAGTATACTGATCCAGATAAAAAAGAGACACCAAGACTTACAGGTGAGATAGCAAAAAATATTTCTTTGATTTACATTCAGGAAGATGAACCTGAAAAAGCATTGAAAGCTATAGAAAGAGCTAAAGAGGAAAATCCTGACGACATTAGCATTATGCAGGCTGAAGCTGACTTATATTATAGAATTGGTAAGGTAGATAAATACAATGAAGTGATGCAGGAAGTTGTGAAGATGGATCCTGAAAATCCTTCGCTCTATTACAACTTGGGAGTAGCTTCAGAGCAACTTGGAGATAAAGATTCCGCAAAAGATTTTTATATAAAAGCAACTGAACTAAATCCTGAAATGGTAAATGCTTACATCAATTTAGCTGCTTTAACTCTTAGTGAAGAAAGAGAAATTGTAGAGGAAATGAATAAGCTTGGTAATTCTAAGGCTGATAATAAAAAATATCAGGAATTGAATGAAAAGAAAAAACAGTACTATAAGGATGCACTACCTTACCTCGAAAAAGCTAGTGAATTAGATCCTGATAATATTGATGCTATGCAAACCAGACTCAACATTTATTACCAGTTAGGAAAAGATGAAGAAGCCGACGATCTGCAAAAGCAAATAAACGAGATGAAAGAATAATTCAAATTATTCTGACTAAAAAAAGCCAAGCATTTGCTTGGCTTTTTTTATATCACAAATATGATACTATCTAGTAGACATTTTTTCTTTCTTCTTTTGAAGTTGTCTTGTGATATCATCTATCGTTTTAGTTATAGCAGCCTCAAAACTTTTCTCATTAGATGAAGCAAATACATTCTGACCTGGTGCACTCAATTTTACTTCACAGATCATTCCTGTTTCTGGACTAGATGTGTTTTCAGTTTTAAAAAACACTTCGCCTCTTACAATCCAGTCGTATCTATTTTCAAGTTTGTCTAGTTTTTTTGAAATCAGAGCTTCCAGTCTTTCACTTGCAGTAACGTGTACGTAATTAAAATTAATGTCCATAATTTAAAATTTTTGGTTGTCTATTTTTATTGATGACTCAATCGTCCTAATACCTTGCATAATCGAATGTTAAGCAAGGATTATAAATTTAAGAAATTAATGTTATCATATTCGTTTTTTTCAAAACTTTAATTCTAAATTAATTTATTTAACCTTTAATTTTATTTTATAATCTCAATTTCCTTTTGTGTTTTATTTTTAAACATTATAGCTCATATCTTATCGTTTGTTTACGTTCAAAATTGAGTTAACTATAGTATTTTTGAACGAAGATAATATCCAGATGGAAAATTCACTTTTTAAAACTTTATCCCATTCTCTTTCAGGTTCAATTAAAACTGATCATCTTCATAAGTCAATTTATGCCACAGATGCTTCAGTTTATCGTGAAATTCCTATAGCGGTCACTTATCCAAAAAATGATTCTGACATTAAGAAAGTCATAGAATTTGCTCAACTGCATAAGCTGTCAATAACTCCAAGAGCTGCAGGAACATCTTTAGCGGGTCAATGTGTGACAGATGGAATTATTTTAGACTTAAGCCGATATTTTACGAACGAGATTGAATTCAACACAAAAAATAAGAGCATTAAGCTTCAACCAGGTGTTGTTCGTGATGCTTTAAATAGACGATTGAAGCCAGAGCATTTGTTTTTTGGTCCTAACACTTCAACGAGTAATCGCTGCAACATAGGTGGTATGTTTGGCAATAATTCATCAGGCACAACTTCTATCCAGTATGGTGTTACAAGAGATAAAATAATTTCTTCTAAAGGGTTTTTATCTGATGGTAGTTTTATTGAGGTAAAATCACTTAATAAAAATGAATTTCAGGAAAAGCTGAACTTGGATACACTCGAAGGGAATATATACAAGTTTTTTAATGATTTATTCCAAAGAGAGGATATCAACATACTCTTAGAAAAAGGATTTCCGAAATCTTCTATTCACAGGAGAAATACGGGGTATGCTATTGATGAACTTTATAATAAATCTTTTTTTAAAGATACTTCAAATCAATATTTCAACCTCAACCACCTTCTCAGCGGAAGTGAAGGAACCTTATTCATAGCCACAGAACTTGAGCTGAAATTAGATGAATTGCAGCCTGAATTTTCAGCTATGGTTGCTGCTCATTACCACAGTATTTCAGATTGTCTCGAGTCGGTTGAAACAACAATGACTCATAATCTCTATACTTGTGAGATGATGGATAAAACTATACTCGACTGTACTAAAAACAGTATGAAGTATAGAGATCATCGATTTTTCATTGAAAAAGACCCCGAAGCTATTTTAATGCTTGAATTAAGGTCAGATTCACTTGAAGACCTTTCTAGTCAGGTAAAGTCTCTTCTAAGAGACCTGAAAGTAACGACCAAAGCATATGCTACTCCAGTCCTCAAGGACGGAGAAATAGATCTTGCGGTAGAATTGAGAAAAGCAGGCTTAGGTCTTTTGGGCAATCTTAAAGGTGACAGCAAGGCAGTAGCATGTATTGAAGACACTTCAGTTGCAGTTGAAGATTTACCACATTATATATCAGACTTTTCCAAAATCATGGAATCCTACCATCAAAAAGCAGTCTATTACGCTCATGCTGGTGCAGGTGAACTTCACTTAAGACCTATTTTAAACTTAAAATCCTCTAAAGGTGTTGATGAGTTTAAGCATATTTCTTCTGACGTTGCTCACCTGGTAAAATCTTATGGAGGTGCTTTAAGTGGAGAACACGGTGATGGTAGAGTAAGAGCTCCTTTTACAGGGCTTGTTGTTGGGGAAGAATGTTATAAAGTATTTCAGGAAATAAAAAGGGTATTTGATCCCAATCATATATTCAATCCTGGGAAAATTGTGAATCCTAAACCTATTGACTCAGATTTACGATATGAAGTGGATAGAGTGGAGCCTGATATTTCTACAAAAATGGACTTTTCCAATAACTTAGGAATTTTGAGAGCTGCCGAGCAGTGCAATGGAAGTGGTGATTGCAGAAAATCTCATGAATTTGAAGGAGGTATGTGTCCAAGTTATCAAGCTACCAAAAATGAAAAAGACACCACTAGGGCAAGAGCTAATTTATTGAGAGAGGTTCTTACGAGCAATCATCAAGATAAAAATGCTTTTGATAATGAAGATCTCAAGGAAATTTTTGATTTATGTATAAGTTGTAAAGCATGCAAGAATGAATGCCCTAGCAACGTAGATGTTGGTGCATTTAAAACTGAATTTCTTTATCAATACCAAAAGGCAAATGGAATCAAGCTAAGAACCAAGGTATTTGCAAAAAACAACCTGATCAATAAACTTGCCTCTCCAGTAGCCCCAATTTATAATTGGCTTAACTCTAATTCATTGACTTCAAGTTTAGTAAAAAAGTCGGCTGGAATTGCTAAAGAAAGAAGCTTGCCACAATTGAGTTCCAAGTCTTTAAGAGCTGAAATTAATAAGAGCCAAGTATCTCTTAAGGCAATTGGAAAAAAGAAAAAATCAGTTTACTTATTTATAGATGAATTTTCAAATTATTTAGATGTAACCATTGGTTTAGATGCCATAGAGCTGCTCACCAAGCTGGGATATGAAGTTAAAATATTAAAACACGAAGAAAGTGGTAGAGCCTATTTTTCTAAAGGATTATTGGACGAAGCTCAAACCTTTATTGATAAAAATGTCAAGATCTTTGAACCGGTGGTCACAGACGAAATCCCGTTGCTTGGTATCGAACCCTCTACTGTGCTAAGCTTTAGAGATGAATATTTGAAGCTTGCTTCGGATAAACCTTCGGCTGAAAAATTATCCAAGCATGTATTTTTAATTGAAGAATTTTTGGATGCAGAAATTAAAGCTGGAAATATAAGTTCAGATCAATTTTCAGAAGAAAATAAAGAAATCAAAATTCACAACCATTGCTATCAAAAGGCTTTGTCTAGTCAGATTCATACTTTCAACCTGATGAATTTACCTAAAAACTTTAAAGTGACCTTAATACCTTCTGGCTGCTGTGGTATGGCTGGAAGTTTCGGTTATGAAAAGGAGCATTACGAAGTGAGCCAGGCTATAGGAGAATTGGTTTTGTTCCCTGCGGTAAGAAAATCAGATGCAACAATCTGTGCCAATGGTACGAGCTGCAGACATCAAATCAAAGACGGAACTGGTAAAGAGGCATTGCATCCTGTTTCAATTTTAAACAGATATGTATTATGAATTTGTATTTAGAGAATAGCTTTGCAACTGCTGGGTAGAGGTGAAGTTCACATCCGGTACTTCAACCTCCAATTGTTCAGGTATATCTTCAAAAATTATTTCAGTAGATACCTCACTGGAGATTAAACCAATGTCTTTAGCATAGTAATTGGTTATCGTTGTTACAGTTTGTTCTTGCAAAATTGTAAAGTTTGTAAAAACTAAGAATGCACTTGCCGAGAGCAAAACTTGAATTTCTGAAACAAAAACATCTTGATAGGTCTCGTTATTTATGATTTCTTCAGCAGAAAACCCATTATGAATAGAATTGATTTCATAATTAAAATCTACTGGAAATCCATTGATATCTTGCTGAAACTCTCCAGAATTGGAAGACATTATACTTGCCTGAGACAAATTGGCATCATAGAGAACCACCTCCTGAAGAGGAATATTAAGGGAGGGTAAATTATTCTCTAGTTGAATTGAAAATTCTCCATCGTAGATAATTTTACGATTTCCATCTTGTTTATAGACTTCGCCAGAAGACAAAACCCCAGTATAAAATCCACCAAGGTTTGTGACTGTTTGAGTAAAGCTGAAACGATTTTGGCTTTGTTCGTTTACAGTCAAGGTTTCTAGCCCTTCCAGGCTTTCTGAATTTTGATTCAATTCATTTTCATAAGTCCAGGAGTTGTCTACTTCTAAAGGGAAATAATCTGTATCTGAAACTAAAAAAGTATCATCTTCATCCGAACAGGATATTATGAGTAATGTGGTAAATATTAATATGAGAATTAAATTGAGCTTTTTCATAATGTAATAGTATGTATACAAATAACGCTAATTTATCCGCTTTTCATATTCTTACTTGAAAAAACTGCAAAAGCACTTATAAAATCAACAGGCCCATTTGATGAAGACTCTTTGGAGTCTTTTTCAAATTTGCTGTAATGAAATAGTTCCCAGCGCTTATTGTGATACTCTAAGGCAGTAAGATTTTCAACCCAGTCACCAGAGTTTAGATACAAACACGTACCGTTTTTATTCACCTTACGAGATATCTGGGGCTGATGAATATGACCACAGATGACGTAATGGTATCCATTTTCAATTGCCAGATCAGTCGCAGTTTTCTCAAAATCATCTACAAACTTGACCGCCTTCTTAACTGAATTTTTAATTTTTTTGGATAAAGAATATTTTTCTTTCCCCAGTTTCATTAGAAAAAAATTTAAAGATCTATTTCCTAAAATTAAGAAATCATAACCCCATCCACCCAGTTTTGCGATCCATTTGGCATTTTGAACAGATATATCAAAGACATCTCCATGAAAAAACCATGCTTTTTTGCCATCAAGATCCAAAATTAACTTATCAACTAGTTTTATATTCCCAATTTCAAAATCGCTCAATTTTCTCAACATTTCATCATGATTACCAGTTATGTAGACAATTTCTGATCCAGACATCGAAAATTCTATGAGTGTTTTAATAATCTCAAGGTGAGTTTTAGGGAAGTAGTTTTTTCTGAATTGCCAAATATCGATTATGTCTCCATTTAAGATTATTTTTTTGGGCTGAATAGAATTTAAATAATTAAGCAGCTCCTGCGCGTGACAGCCAAAAGTCCCAAGATGAATATCGGATAAAACAATTAAATCTACGCTTCTTTTCAAAATGTGTCGTTTTGATCAAAGTAACAGATATAACTATGTATTACAGTAAACTTTAGATTATCAAAGCTTAAGCTACACGTTATGTATTTATAGTCATAGTTAACTTTAATTTTACTTTATTTTGCATAATTGCTACATAAATCAAGTAATCTGTTTTGAATGCTTTTTGATTATTGCCTAAAACGATTACATTTGTTCAAAACGATTACATTTGTTCAAAACATCACATGGCATCAAATAGCTTCGGAAAATTTTTAAAACTCACCACTTATGGTGAATCTCACGGAGTTTCCATCGGTGGTATTCTTGATGGTGTTCCGCCGGGAATTCAACTGGATTTGGAAAAAATTCAAATAGAATTGGACAGAAGAAAACCTGGTCAATCTTCTATTGTAACCCAGCGCAAGGAATCAGATATCGTTCATTTCAAGTCTGGTGTTTTTGAAGGAATAACAACAGGATTACCTATCGGATTTGAAATTCAAAATACAGACAATAAATCTAAAGACTACGGTCATATTAAAGATGTATACAGGCCAAATCACGCAGACTATACTTATGATCAAAAATATGGGCAAAGGGATTATAGAGGAGGAGGAAGGTCTAGCGCCAGAGAAACCGCTTCATGGGTGGTTGCTGGAGCCATCGCAAAACAAATATTAAGTGAAGTTACCTTTACTGCTTATACTCACTCAGTTGGCTCGTTACAACTTACTGAACAGGATTCTATTGATTTTTCTGAAATAGAAAATAATCCTGTGAGGTGTCCAAATGAACAAATGGCTTCACAGATGGAAGATTATATTAAAGAAATCCGAAAGCAAGGAGATACAATCGGTGGAATTGTGAAATGTATAATTTCTAACGTTCCCAAAAACCTGGGAGATCCTATTTTTGAAAAATTACACGCCAATCTTGGAAAAGCTATGATGACCATAAACGCTGTTAAAGGCTTTGATTATGGTTCTGGTTTTGATGGTATTTCTATGAAAGGAAGCGAACACAATGACTTGTTTAATACTGATGGAAGTACCAAAACGAATCATAGTGGAGGCATCCAAGGTGGGATTTCTAATGGAATGGATATTAACTTCAGAGTTGCATTCAAACCAGTTGCTACTTTAATGCAGAAACAACAAACCATCAACAAAAATTCAGAAGAAGTAGAAATGCATGGTAAAGGCAGACATGATCCGTGTGTAGTTCCAAGAGCTATTCCCGTAGTAGAAGCTATGGCGGCTCTAGTCCTTGCAGATGCTTATTTACTAAACAAATCTCTCAATTAAATGAAAAAATTAGAATTACACTGGCAAATTCTTATTGGAATGGGCCTAGGGATCGTATTTGCTTTTATTTTATCCAATTTCCAATGGGGAAGTGGATTTATAACAGATTGGATAAAACCTTTTGGTACTATCTTCATAAATGCTCTAAAGCTCATTGCTGTTCCTTTAATTCTAGCTTCACTTATCAAAGGAGTTTCCGACTTGAAAGATATCTCAAGTTTATCCCAAATGGGATTGAGAACTATACTGACCTACCTGACGACTACAATTATTGCCGTAAGTATTGGACTTATTATTGTAAATGTTTTTGAACCTGGAAAAAGTATTGAAAGCGACACGAGAGAAGAACTGGTAGAAAGCTATGGTGGCGATGCTGAGATGACAAGACAAAATGCAGAAAAGCAAAAAGAGTCGGGACCTCTTCAGGCTCTTGAAGATCTCGTGCCGGACAATATTTTTGGTGCAGCATCTAGTAATGCAAATATGCTTCAGGTGATTTTCTTTGCTATCTTCTTTGGAATAGGGATGATTCTTATTCCCGAAAAAAAATCCCAGCCTATCAAGGAGTTTTTTGACTCTCTAAACGAAGTCATTTTAAAAATGATAGATTTGATAATGCTGGCAGCCCCATATGGGGTGTTTGCACTACTTGCTGCTTTAGTTGTTGAAGCTCCCAGTACAGATTTATTTATCGCTCTAGGTTATTATGCTTTATGTGTTGTTGGTGGTTTGTTACTTATGATATTTGTTTACGCATTGATTGTAGGAATTTTTACAAAGAAGTCACCACGATTTTTTCTCAATGGAATTTCACCGGCACAGCTACTAGCTTTTTCAACAAGCTCCAGTGCTGCAACTTTGCCAGTTACCATGGAACGAGTAGAAGAACATTTAGGCGTTCATCCACAAGTTTCTAGCTTTGTATTGCCAATTGGAGCAACTATAAATATGGATGGGACAAGTCTGTACCAGGCTGTTGCTGCTGTATTCATCGCACAAGCCTTTGGAATGGATTTAAGTTTTGCTGCACAATTAGGCATTATAGCCACTGCTACTTTAGCTTCTATAGGGTCTGCTGCTGTACCAGGAGCTGGAATGGTAATGCTCGTCATTGTTTTGGGTCAGGCTGGTATTCCTGAGGCGGGTTTAGCTCTTATTTTTGCAGTAGATAGACCTTTGGATATGCTGAGGACAAGTGTGAATGTCACTGGAGATGCAGCTGTTTCTATGCTGGTAGCGAAATCACAAAACAAATTAGGTGAGCCCCAAATTAAAAATTGGGATGATAAATATAAAAAGGAGAATTTTGAATAAGTTTTTATCATATTTTTACAATAAAAATCATGAAAAAACTTTACATCTGTGTTTTCTTTTTAACCTTCAAATTTTTTGCTCAAACTGATTTTGAAGTTATTACACGTTCAGAAACTTACGAAGATTTGGATAATCCTATTTCACTTACAAACGGTCAGGTGTGGGATGATCCGGATCTAGTTATTCCACTTGGATTTGACTTTGTATTAAGTACCAATGTTTTTAATACATTATATATTGATAGTGAGTTTTCACTAGGAGCCGAAGTCACCCTAAGCTCAAATGATTTCGATAATTCTCCTATTTTTGTCCCGACTACGTTGGATTACATCGATAGGGGGTTCAGTACTAATGTGTCAGAGTCAGAGATATCTTACAAGTCAGAAAATGGGCCTGACGGTAAAATTCTAAAAATTCAATGGAAGAATGTTGGTTTTTTTGATGACGAAACAGGAGAGGATTTTATGAATGTTCAAATGTGGCTTTATGAGAATTTAAATAAAATTGAATATCACTATGGTCCTGTTCAGATCAATAATGTTGAGGAGGTTTATGATTCCTTAGGTGGAACAACCGTCGCTGTTGCTTCTTCTTATGATCTTTTAAATGATGGATTTTTAGATAATGCCTATTTTCTAACAGAACTCCCTGAAGATCCTACGGTATTAACCATACTAGCAGGACAGTTTTTAGATGAACCTTACGTGCTTAGTGGTACAATACCAGAAAATACTGTTTATGAATTCCGGAATACAACATTAGATATTTCTAATTTCACTGATTTATATTTTGATTTATACCCAAACCCAGCAACTGATATCATTAATGTAAAAACAGAGTTATCAAAATTTGAAATTGAAATCTTTAATTTGTTAGGTCAAACTGTAATAAAAAGTTCAAATCATAAAGAAATAAACATTTCGAATCTAACAGAAGGTGCTTACTTGGTGAGAATAAACTCTAACAACAAAACTTTTACAAAAAAAATCATCAAAAATTAAAAGAATTTCAAGTACCAAAAAAAGCAGCCCAAATGGGCTGCTTTTTTTGGTTTATGAAAAAATCAATTTAATCAAAATAACTAAATTTTTCTCCCTCTTTGATTTCTAATAAAGAGTTGTAAATCAGTTGAATGACATTTTCAACATCTTCTTGATGAACCATTTCTACTGTGGTGTGCATGTATCGTAATGGTAAAGAAATTAATGCTGAAGCGACACCGCCATTACTATATGCAAAAGCATCTGTGTCAGTTCCTGTCATTCTGCTTGCTGCTAATCGTTGAAAAGGGATATTGTGTTTTTCTGCAGTGTCAATGAGCAATTCTCGTAATTTATTTTGAACTGCTGGGGCATAGCTGATAACTGGTCCAGCTCCAATTTTGGTTAAGCCTTCTTTCTTTTTATCAATCATTGGAGTAGTGGTATCGTGACAAACATCGGTTACAATCGCAACGTTAGGTTTGATGGTATTGCTAATCATTTCAGCTCCACGCAAGCCAATTTCTTCCTGAACTGAATTGGTAATGTATAGACCAAACGGTAAATTTATTTTGTTTTCTTTGAGCATTCTGGCCACTTCAGCGATCATAAAACCGCCCATTCTATTATCCAGACCTCTGCAAACAAATTTATTTTTATTCAGAATAAAAAATTCATCAGGATAAGTAATCACACAGCCTACATGTACACCAAGTTCTTCAACTTCTTCTTTGTTGGAACAGCCTACATCAATACAAATGTTTTCGATTTTGGGAGTTTCTTCTTTCGACTTATCTCTGGTATGAATTGCAGGCCAACCAAAAACGCCTTTTACAATTCCTTTTTTAGTATGAATATTTACGCGTTTAGAAGTTGCGATTTGATGATCGCTACCACCATTTCTTATCACGTAAATTAACCCATCATCTGTGATATAATTAACATACCATGAAATTTCATCGGCATGGCCTTCTATCACAACTTTGAATTCAGCTTCTGGATTGATAACTCCTACCGCAGTACCGTAAGTATCGGTAATGAATTCATCTACATAGGGTTTAAGATACTCCATCCATAATTTTTGTCCTTCAGACTCATATCCTGTCGGTGCAGCATTATTTAAGTATTTTTCTAAAAATTTTAGCGAATTTTCGTTCATATCTCTCTGTTTTGTTGCGCTAATTTAGTAAAGTATTGAGATATAGTTGAAAACGAATCCTTAATTTTGGAATGATTTTAGTTTATATGATGGTAAATTCAATTGTAGTGAAAAATGCCTTTTATTTTTGTTTGCTCTTAGGTGTTTCGCTCAGTGCTCAAGAATTGAAATACAAAGAAATTTCCACTGTTCCAGATCAGCAGAATAAAAAGTTTCTAATCATGAGTAAAGATTCTTCATGGGTAAGTGAGGTGGAACTCGACGAAGTTCTCATTCTTCCAAAACTGAGATTTGAAAGCAGAGATGACTTTAGGAGCTATCTTATTTTGAAACGCAAAACAAAAAAAGTTTGGCCTTATGCTAAATTGGCTTCAGAACGCTTTGAAGTTTTAAACCAGCGTCTCGAAAATATTGAATCCAAAAGGGGTAAGCGGAAGTATACCAAAGTGGTTCAAAAATATGTAGAGGAAGAATTTACAGATGAATTAAAAAAACTTACTAAAATTGAAGGTCAAATTTTAGTGAAGCTGATTCATCGCCAAACAGGAGAAACTACATTTGATGTTGTTAAGGATTTACGCTCAGGCTGGAGAGCATTTTGGTACAATTCTACAGCCAACTTTTTTAGTATATCCTTAAAGGAGGAGTACAACCCAGCTGAAAATAAAGAAGATTTTTATATTGAAGATATTTTGCAAAGAGAGTTTCAGTCTGGTTCACTGGAAGAACAAGCTCCAAAAATTGATATACAACTTATGGAGCTTATGAATAAATGGCAAAAGGATTCTGCTACAAGTCCGCCTTCAGCAAGAAGGTATAATGTGAAACATTAACTTAATGTTGATTTAAGCCAAAGTCTGCGTAAGCATCCATTCCATGTTCATGGATATCTAATCCTTCGACTTCGTGCTTTGAAGAAACTCTTAATCCGTAGATTTTTTTCAGTGGTATCAAAATTACACAAGCACTAAGACAGCAAAAACCACCCACCGTCATCAATGATGCAAATTGAATAAAAAATTGATTTAAACTTGCCATACTCCCAAAAATCCCAACAGCCAGAGTTCCCCAAATACCACAACATAAGTGGACTGGAATAGCCCCTACAGGATCATCTACTTTCAAAATATCCATAAGTTTTACAGCTAAGACAATAATCAAACCTGCAATAAGACCAATTATAATTGCCTCCATTGGTGACATCAAATCTGCACCTGCTGTAATTCCTACCAAACCACCCAAAATTCCATTCATGAACATGGTTACATCAAAATTTTTAAAAACCATATAGCTACTAGCACAGGCTCCAAGGCCTCCTGCAGCTGCAGCAAGACTGGTTGTCACTAGTACTAATGATGTACTTGAAGTTTCTGCAGAAAGCACAGAACCACCATTAAAACCAAACCAACCAAACCAGAGTAGAAAAACTCCTGTAGCTGCTAATGGAATGTTATGCCCTGGAATCGCAAATATTTTATTGTCTTTAAATTTATCAATTCTAGGTCCTAGAAAAACCACTGCCATAAGTGCTGCCCATCCACCTACAGAATGCACAAGGGTGGAGCCGGCAAAATCGTAAAATCCAAAATCACTTAAAAAACCACCTCCCCAAAGCCATGATCCGCTTATTGGATAGATAATTCCTACATAAATAATAGAGAATATAATAAAAGCTCCAATTTTGATTCGCTCTGCGACAGCTCCAGAAACGATTGTTGCTGCAGTTGCTGCAAACATACCTTGGAAGAGAAAATCTGTCCAGTAGGTATACCCTCCGTCAGCATAAGCTTCAGTTAGTCCATTCTCTGGTAATTCAAGTCCAATTCCACTCAAGCCTAACCAGCCATTAAATTCTCCGGGATACATTAAATTAAATCCTATGATATAATACAGTACAAGACCAGAACAAATGATAAAAAAATTTTTAAAAAGTATATTTATTGAATTCTTTTGTCGTGTTAAACCAATTTCTAATAGTGAAAATCCTAAATGCATTATAAAAACTAATGCAACACAAATCATCATCCAAAGGTTGTTTGCTGTAAATAAAGCTTGATCCATAATTTTTTAGTTTATTGCTTTTGTTCCTCTTTCGTTAGTTCTTATTCTAATGCAATCTTCAATATTCGAGATGAATATTTTACCATCTCCTACATCACCAGTTTTAGAATGTTTTATAAGTGTATCTACCGTTTTTTCTACAAATTCATCAGAGATGATAATGACTAAATATCGCCTCTGAATATCTGTAGTACTATAAGAAATCCCTCTGTAAACGTGTCCTTGCTGTTCATTTCCCACACCAGTGGCATCCCAATAGCTGAAAAAATTCACCTTAATGCTATGCAAAGCTTCCTTTACTTCGTCAAAGCGTGATTTCCGAATAATTGCTTCTATTTTTTTCATTACCCCTAAATTTTAGAGGTAAAACTACAACAAAGTATTATAAAAGTAAAAAGACCCCTTTATAAAAAGGGGTCTTTTTACTTTTATAATATTATTCACGCTTTAAGATTGATAAATTAAGATGTAGTTTTTGAATTGAATTTAACATCTTATTAAAAAAAATGGTTTTTAGGTATTTAAATCTTAAAACTATTAAATAATTTAGAATAAGTTTAAATTATTTCATAATTACATTATAATCTTTCAATACTTTTTGATACTCTTTTTTATCAAATTCAAAATTTGAAAAAATTTCATCATGTCTTTTTCTGTTTTCCATTCGCTTTATGTTTTTTATAAAACGTCTATAATCATCTTCAGATTTTAATTTCAAGCCTGGAACTTTTGCAGATTTTCCACTTTCATCTTTAGCGACCATCGTGAAATAGGAGGAATTGCAGTGTTTTTTGGAACCATCATGAATATGCTCAGATTCTACTCTTACGCCTACTACCATAGATGTTCGACCAACATAATTGACTGTGGATTTTAAGGTGAGTAGCTCTCCAACTTCCACTGGGTTTAGAAAATCAACTCTGTCTACACTAGCGGTGACGCAATAGTTTTCAGAATGCTTGGAAGCGCATGCAAAAGCAACTTGATCCAGAAGTGATAAGATAAATCCTCCATGTATTTTTCCTCCAAAATTGGAATGGGAGGGAAGCATCAATTGACTTAGAATCACAGCGGATTCAGAACTATGTTTAAATTTAGTGGTCATTAGTGTTGGTTTTTATGATTTAGAAATCCATTTAGAGTTAATGCTTTTTTTGGTGGTCACGCCAAATTCCTTCAAGGCTTCCACGTCTTTGATGAGATTCTGCTGTCCTGTCAATTTCTTCATTGCCTGATCGTAAGCCGTTTTGGTTGAGTCAATTCGGTTGCCTACGGCATCCAATCCCTCTATCAAGTTCACGAATTTATCGTATAAATCCCCTGCATGTTTAGCAATCTCAAGCGCATTTTGCTGCTGTTTTTCATTGCTCCACACCATATCTACCGTTCGTAGAGTCGATAGTAAAGTCGTAGGACTCACCATCAAAATATTATCCTGAAACGCAGAATAAAAAAAGTTGGAATTTTCACTCTGCGCAAGAAACAGTGCAGGTTCTACTGGGATAAACATCAGGATAAAATCTGGAGAAGCTTCACCGCCCAAAAGCTCATAGCGTTTCTCTTTTAAGCCCTTAAGATGATTTTCCAGCGATTTCACGTGAGCTTTCAAATGAAGCTGTTTCTCCTGTTCATTATCAGCATTCACATAATGTTCATAAGCTTTCAGACTTACTTTGGAGTCAATCACCATCTGCTTTTCGTTTGGCAAATACACCACCACATCAGGCAGTTGACTTACGCCTTGCTCATCTTTAAAGTGCTTTTGGATTTCATATTCACGCCCTTTCACCAAACCAGACTTTTGCAATACCTTTTCCAAAATCATTTCTCCCCAGTTGCCCTGTGTTTTATTGTCGCCTTTCAAGGCTTTAGTCAAGTTATTGGCCTCTTCAGAAATTTTTAAATTCTGCTCATTTAAGTGTTTCAGCTGTTCACCTAGTTGGGAATGACCTTTAAGGAAATCAGTATTTGTTTTTTCAATTTTGGTTTCAAAAGAAGTGAGCCTTTCCTTCAAGGGGTCCAAAATATGGGAGAGGTTGCGTTTGTTTTCCAGCGTGAACTTTTCAGATTTCTGTTCCAAAATTCGCTGGGCTAAGTTTTCAAACTCTTCACCAAATTTTTTCTGCAAGGCCTGCATTTCTGTCTTTTGTTCTGCCCACTGCCGCTGTAAACCTTCAATTTCAGTTTCTTTTTGGGTCAATTTATTCTGAATGTGATAACGTTCACTTAATTCAGATTTCAATTCAGCCTGAAGCTTTTCGGTGGTTTTCAAGTAATCGTCTTTGGCTTTTTCCTCTCTCTGAAGGCTTTCCGTGTAAAGCGTTTCAAAATGAGACGAAGTGGTTTTCCATTTGGATATTGTCGTGCGGTCTATCAATTTGGTGATGACAACTCCCAAAACTGAAGCCAGCACACCCACGAAAATCAAACTTGAAAGGTCCATACAATAGATTTTTTCAAATATAGAAAAGGAATTTCTAGTAAAGCACCATCAATTATAGCTCTACTTAGTTTTTTTGACTTCAGAAAGGTCCAAAAGATTAAACGGATTGATGCCCAGGCCTTCAACAGCCTTTGATCGAAATCTTACGACTTCATCATAATAAAGCGGGATCACTGGTGCTTCCTCAATAAGTAGAGAATCCATTTGTGAATAGAGCTCATATCTCAAGGAATCCTCGGTAATGCTTAAGGCTTCCTCATAAAGCTCATCAAAAGTTTCATTTTTAAAATGCGTGTAATTGGGCCCGTTTGGCGAGAAGTTGTCACTATAAAACAAAGACAAATAGTTGATTGCATCTGGATAATCTGCTATCCAGCTCGCTCTAAAATTATCCAATTGTCCAGCCGATCGCTTCTGGCGAATGGTGGAAGGCGGCATCACATCAATTTCCACGCGGACGCCAATTTTCTGAACTTCCTTCTGAATAAACTCAACCAAATCAATATAAGACGGATTGGTACTGATGCTGAGTTTTGGTCTGGAAATCCCAGTCTCATCCTTAAAATCTTGTATCAATTGGCGTGCTTTCTCTGGTTGATAAGTATAGCCTTGGGTTTTGGAACGTCCTGCTAGTCCTTCAGGAATAAAACCCTTGTGAGCAGGAATTCCAATGTTATTTCTGAGGAACTTCATCATCTTATCCCGGTCGAAAGCGAGATTGATAGCTCGACGGAAGGGTTTGGATTTTACTTCTTCAGTCTCCGAGTCCAGATAAAAGCCCAGATACTCTGTATTGAGGTACGGACTTTTTTCCATAGCGATATCAGCTGCAAATTTTGGGTTAAGATCGCCATTCATCGTTATCAATTCATCTTTGTAAGAAGGGTCGAGACCACTTATAAAATCCAGTTTTCCTTGTACAAAGGCTAAAAACTCACTTTGTTTATCGGGCAAAAATGTGATGGCAACTGCTTCTAAATATGGTAATTGCTGACCTTCAGCATCCGTCTTAAAGTAAAGTTCATTTTTTCTCAACACCAATTTTTCTCCAATTTCCCAGCGTTTAAATTTAAAAGGCCCTGTACCAATCGGCGCTTCTTGAAAATCCAAGTCTTCCATTTCTACAGGCAGGATGGAACAGAATTTAGTACTCAATAAGCCAAGAAAGGCTGGGAATTTCTGTTTTAATTCGATTTCAACTCTTGAGTCATCAATGGCTTCTATGCGTTTCACATTGGCCATCACCCAGCTTCCTGGCGAGGCTACTTTAGGATCTGTAAGCCGTTTTAGGCTGTACTCTACATCGGAGGCTTCTACAATGCGAGTGGAATCTTTTCCAAAAACTCCATGTTTATGAAAAAACACATCTTCTCTTAATTGAAACCTGTAAGTCAACCCATCTTCAGCAATCGACCAGCTTTGGGCAATGTCACCTTCAGGAGTTAAGTTTTTATCGAGCTTTACCAAAGTATTGTAAAGCTGCTGCGTTGGCCAGATGTTTCGTTGATCTTTGGCAAATGCGGGATCCAGAGAAGTGATGTTGGCGTGTTCATTGTACCTAAAGACAAGGTGATCGCGGTCGTTAGAATTGGAGTTGGAGCATGACGTAAGCAGGATGACATTCAGCAGAAACAGTAAAAATGAAATAGAGTGGGAGTTCAATTTTCGGGAATAAATTTTAGTTGGTATCTTTGCAAACAATTGCGAATATAGAGGTTTCTTCTGAATTTGTCTCCGAGAGATTTAATCCTCAAAAACTAAATTATGTCCCAACCCAAAGTTGCATTTTACACCTTAGGCTGTAAGCTGAATTTCTCTGAAACGTCCACCATTGCCAGGAATTTTGAAGACGAAGGTTACGAGCGGGTGGAATTTGAAAACGATCCGGATGTGGTGGTAATCAATACCTGTAGCGTGACCGAAAATGCAGATAAACGCTTTAAAACCATCGTGAAACAAGCCCAGAAAACCAATCCTGATGCTTTTGTAATTGGCATTGGTTGCTATGCGCAATTGAAGCCCGAGGAGCTTGCGGAGGTTGATGGTGTGGATTTGGTACTAGGAGCCACAGAAAAGTTTAAAGTTACCGACTACATCACAGATCTGTCTAAAAATGACTTTGGAGAAGTGCATTCTTGCGAAATTGATGAAGCTGATTTTTATGTGGGTTCTTATTCTATCGGAGACAGAACCAGAGCTTTTTTGAAAGTTCAGGATGGTTGTGATTACAAATGTACATACTGCACCATTCCGTTGGCTAGAGGCATTTCAAGATCAGATAAATTGGAAAATGTACTTTCTAATGCCAAAGAAATATCTGAACAAGGCATCAAAGAAATTGTTTTAACTGGCGTCAATATTGGTGATTATGGAAAAGGTGAATTTGGGAACAAAAAACACGAACATACGTTTCTAGATCTTGTCAAGGCCCTGGATTATGTAGAAGGAATCGATAGAGTGCGAATATCTTCTATAGAACCCAATTTATTGAAAGATGAAACCATAGATTTTGTGGCGTCAAGCAACTGTTTTGTACCGCATTTTCATATTCCACTTCAAAGCGGAAGTAATGAACTTTTGAAAAAAATGCGCCGCCGCTACATGAAGGAACTCTACGTGGACAGAGTAGAACGCATCAAAAGTAAAATGCCAAACGCGTGTATTGGTGTTGATGTTATTGTCGGTTTTCCAGGAGAAACCGATGATTTATTTCTGGAAACCTTCAATTTTTTAAACGAATTGGACATTTCTTACCTGCATGTCTTTACCTTTTCTGAACGGGACAACACGCCAGCAGCCGAAATGGAAGGCGAAGTTCCCCTAAAAGTGAGAAAAAAACGCAGCAAAATGCTAAGAGGTCTTTCAGCTAAAAAAAGACGGGCGTTTTATGAAAGTCAGTTGAATTCCTCCCACGAGGTTTTGTTTGAAGGTGAAAATAAATCGGGGTACATCCATGGGTTTACAGAAAATTACGTGAAAGTAAAAACCTTTTGGAACCCAGAATTGGTCAATACCAAACATCAGGTGATCTTGAATGAGATTGATGATGATGGATTAGTGAAAGTTGATTTCGTGAATTCAGCTATACTTGCAGAATAAATTAGTCAGTTCAGTCTTTTTTTCAATCAAGTCTAAACAAAACGCTAAACTTGATATAAATGGTCTAGCCTACAGAATCATTCTTTAATTTTAGATCGTAATTTATTTTCAATTTAAAAACTGAATACTAACATTATAATTTATTTGATTATGGCACATTTAAGATTGGGGGATACTGCACCAGATTTTACCGCAGAAACCACCGAAGGAAAGATTTCATTTCACGATTGGTTAGGAGATAGCTGGGGAATTATTTATTCACATCCAGCAGATTTCACTCCGGTGTGCACGACTGAACTTGGTAGAACGGCACAGCTGAAAGATGAATTTGATAAAAGGGGAGTGAAGGTGATTGCATTGAGTGTTGATCCCGTAGAAGATCATCACGAATGGATCAAAGACATCAATGAAACACAAAACACAACAGTCAACTTCCCAATCATTGCTGACGGGGACAGAAAAGTAGCTGAACTGTATGATATGATTCACCCTAATACTTCAGAAAAAGCGACAGTACGTTCTGTCTTTGTGATTGGACCTGATAAAAAAATCAAACTAACGTTGACTTATCCACCATCTACAGGTAGAAATTTTGATGAGCTATTACGTGTAGTAGACAGCTTGCAATTGACGGCAGATCATAAGTTGGCTACTCCAGCAGATTGGAAACAGGGAGATGATGCGATTATTTCACCTTCTGTAAGTGATGAAGAAGCAAAAGAAAAGTTTCCAAACTATAAAGAAGTGAAGCCTTACTTGAGAACGACTTCATACTAGTAGATAGGTTAAGACTTTATAACTGTCTTGAAGCATATTTAATTGTCATTCTGAATTTATTTCAGAATCTTAGTATTGCTAGACACTGAAACTAGTTCAGTGTGACAAATAAGCTTCAAGGCAGTTTTTTATTCAATCAATTGTCTTGCATTATCTAAATGTATGCCTTTGTAAAGGCGATCGTAGGAGTAAGACTCCCAGAAATAAGATTCTTCTACTGAATTGAAAACTCTGGAGACCTTCTCATCAAAACGTTCTAAGATGAGATTATCGTCACTGCCCATCACCAGGCGTTCAAATTGATTGACTTTGGTATAAACCGTAAGTGGTATACCGATAAAATTTCGTTTACTAGAAAAATAAAAAAAGCCATTCTTATGTTCTCCTTTAAATGTTTTCTTGAAATCTAATCCATCGCTATCGTAACTTAATTGCAAGGTTTTATCATCTATAAATTTTAAATGAACGAATCTTACAGAAAGCGGAATTTGAATATCAAAAAACTCATCAATGCCTTTAAGTTTTGGAGAGAAAGATTGACTTTCGTAAGCATTTATGAGGTAATTCCCATCAATTAAATTTAGCTGATCTTCATAAATCTTAACGGAACGATCAGGTAATTTTCTGGGACCGCAGGCTTGAATGCAAGCGAGTAACAAAAAAAATATAATGAATTTTAAAAGTTTCATCGACTAAACTATTTTCTAAACATCTAATCCAAGGCTTTTTATTTTATTATAAAGCGTTGTTCTGTCAATATTCAATTCTTTAGCAGTCTTACTTTTATTGAATTTGTTTTTCTCCAAACATTTTAAGATAATTTCTCTCTCATGATGTTCTTTCACTTCTTTCAGATCGTTAGAATTTATCACCTGTTTAGCTTCCTTTTCCTGTTTTTCAAATATAGAAGGTGGTAGATGTTTATGTTCTATGGTTCCATTCTGGCAAAGCAACGCTGCTCTTTTCATCAGATTTTTCAATTCACGAAGATTACCAGGCCAGTCGTAACTCTTAAGGTCTTCTAAAACTTGATTATCTATGCTTACTTTTTCTTTGTCAAGTTCTTCGCAAGCTTCTTGAATAAAGTAATCCACGAATTCTTTAAGATCTTCTTGTCTATCCTTCAATGAAGGAATATTCAATGAAAATTCATTAAGTCGGTGGTATAAATCGTTTCTGAATTCATTTTCAGCAATAGCGGAATCTAGGTTTTCATTGGTTGCAGCAATAATCCTCACGTCAATGTCTATTTCCTGATTACCACCAACACGTCTTATTTTTCGTTCTTGTAGTACTCTTAATAATTTTACCTGAGATTCATAGGATAAATTCCCAATCTCATCAAGAAACAAAGTCCCACCGTTAGCATATTCAAATTGACCTTTCTTATCTCGATCTGCACCTGTAAAAGCACCTTTCACATGACCAAATAATTCACTGGAAGCAATACTTTCTGGAAGAGCACCGCAATCTATTGCGACAAAAGGTTTGTCTTTTCGTTTACTGTTTTCGTGTATATACTTGGCAACATATTCTTTTCCTGTTCCGCTTTCTCCTGTTATAAGAACAGACATCTGTGTAGGAGCTACCTGTTTTGCGTAGGACCATAATTCTGTTGCTTTTTCAGTATTTCCTTTCACAATCGAAAGTGAGGAATCAGAGGAGGCTTTGGTTTTATTTTTATTTGTTGTTGTAGTTTTAGTGTTTGGAGTATCTAAAGCTTTTTCAATAACAATTTTAAATTCTTCAGGAATAATGGGTTTAGACACGAATTCAAAAGCACCAAGTTTTATAGATTTGACGGCTGTACGAATGTCGGAGTAATTGGTGATTAGAATTACTGGAGAATTCCATTCTGTTTTGATTTTTTCTACCAGCTGCAGGCCATCCATATTTGGAAGTCTGTAATCTGTAATGACAAGGTCGAAGGTAAATTCTTTTAAAAGCTCAATAGCCTCTTCTGCAGAAGTGGCCGTATCAATATTATAATCGAACCGTCTTAGATAGTTAGACAACGTTTTATTGAAAAACGGGTCATCATCAACAATTAATAGTTTACTCACAAGAATTTCTTGCTAAAATATATAAACCTAGTCTACAGTGTACAAAAAAAAGTAAAAATTTAGAGTTTATATTTGTAAAACACATTATATAAAGTGTGGATTTATCCTACACTTATGAGGCCCTTTCAAACTATTTAATGTCTAGTCATATCTTAGTGATTATTGAAAAATTTCAGAGTAATTGTTGGCTTTGAAGGTTTTAGATCAATTGCAGATATAAGAAGCATGAAATTTGTTATACATTTATAAATTAATCTAATTCAGATGGATATTCTTATAGTAGAAGACGATGTGGTTTTTTGTAAGTTACTCACAAAATATCTTAACAAAGAAAATTATTTTACCCAAGATGCACAAGATGTATTTACTGCAAAACAGCTTATAGAAAATCAAAAATTCAAATTTGTCATCATAGATTATAGATTACCAGGTGCAAATGGCCTCATGTTTTCTCAATGGCTTATTGATCGTGACGATGAGGTTAAAATCATCCTTATGAGCAGAATATTAGACGAAGAATTGATGTCTGAGGGCAAAAAACTTGGAATCATTGATTTTATTAAGAAACCATTGAATCCCAAAGATCTTTTGGGTATTATAAAACAAAATTCTAAAGTATAACTTATGTTCAAACTAAAGGGAAAAATGATGTGGCTCTTTGCCTTATTTTCTGTAAGCCTTTTAGCTATTGGATTTTATTTTTACGATAGTCTTAACGCCCTTGGAAATAAGGTAGAAAACACTTTGACTCCTAACAAAAGATCTGATCATCTTAAAAAAATAATGGTTGATCTCAATAAGTTGAATAATTTATACTTAGTCGATTCTGAAAGGTTTAATTCTATGAAATCTGATAGTTTGATCCTATCTATCGAAATGAATGTAGACTCGGTGAAAAGCAATTTCAATCAAGATAGAATCCTTGAAAACAGAAATCTAGACACGATACCAAGTTTGCTAAGGCAAATAAGAGATGATTATTTTGAACTTGAAAACAGGCGTGAGCAAAGTCAGGAGGTATTTGTGGAGGATTTGAAATTATTGGTGAATAAAGAACTATCTAAAATTGAGGCAAAGCCTTCAGATTCTGTTACAATCATCAAACAAATCAATTCAGAGATTTATGAAAAAATAGAAGAAAATGCTCAAGAAGAAGATGAGCGGAGTTTTTTTCAGCGCTTATTTGGGGCTTCAAAGCCAGAACCAGACACTACAGAAACTAGAGTAAGCTCCACCAGGGATACTTTAATCAAACAATCTATAGACACATTATTTACCAAAAGTGATACTCCAACAGAAAAGGCGAGTATTTTTCCAGCTATTCAGGATTATCAGCAAAAAAGAATTAATGTTTTAAATGCTTTAAAAAGTCAAGAACAAGAAATATTTCGAAAAAACATTGAAGTAAATAATTATGTCGAAAACACTTTGAATGAGATACTATTCGAGGAATATGAGTACTACAATAAATCCATTAAAGGATTGAAAGAGGACTACATCACCTATTTCTTTGAACTGGGAGTTATTATTGCCGTTCTCATTCTGGTGAGCTTAATTTCACTGTTTATCATTTTAAACGATATCAATAAAAACATTTATTATCAGCAGAAATTAAAAGCTAGTGAGGCTAAGGCTAAACGCAACGCACTTGAAAAGCAAAAATTTTTGTCCACAATGAGCCATGAGCTCAGAACACCTTTAACTTCAATAATTGGGTATTCTGACTTGCTCGATGATAAAGATGAGAATGTAAAATCCATCAAAGTAGCCTCTAATTATTTGTACCAGATGACCAACGAAATTTTGGACATGGCAAAAATTCAGGCTGGTATTATAGAAATACACAATGTACCTTGTAATTTGTCAAAGGTCTTCAGAGATATAGAGCAAGGATTCAAAGAATTGGTTAAGAACCAGAAATTGGATCCTATTTTCAAAATTCCTGTTGTGGATTTGTATGTAAAGACAGATGCACAAAGACTTCAACAAATACTTTACAACTTAATGCATAATGCATTGAAATATACTGAAGAAGGGTATATTAAATTAAATGTAAATACGGAAGTGATCAACGATAAGATTGATGTAACAATTGAAGTTGAAGATTCAGGCATTGGTATGACAGATGAAGAAATAAAATCTGTTTTTAAGGATTATCAGCAGGCTGGCACCCACAAAAACAAAATGAAAGGAACAGGACTTGGCCTTGGAATCGTGAAGAAACTTGTGAAGGAAATGGGAGGAAAGCTTTCAGTAGAAAGTGAACCAAACCAGGGATCAATTTTCAAAATTAATTTTGAATTCGATTTAGCTCAGAAGGAGGCAATCGCACCAGAGATTAAAAAATTTGATTTTCCAGTCAATGCTCTTAAAGATAAGAGAATCTTCATTTTAGATGACGATGTCTTGATATCCAGACTTTATGTGAAGTTATTTGAACCTTATGGACCACAGTTAAAAGTTTTTAATGATGCCAATAAAGGACTGGAACACCTTATGGATAATCATGCGTATGATCTTTATATTTTAGATTTTAAGATGCCATTTATGACTGGTTATGAATTGATTATGAAATTAAGAGAGAATGGTATTTATCTCAAAAACACCATAGTTTCAACTGCCAATGTGATGCTGAATGAAGAAGAAAAGCAAAAGCTTAAAATATTTGATGAGCAAGCATTTAAGCCGATAAAGCGAGATATCATCTTAGAAAAAGCAGCAAAACTTTTAAATATTCAAGGACAATTCAATTCTAAATCAGTTTCAGAACAACAGAATAGTGAGTCATTTAATTTTAAAGACCTTAGAGTTTATGCAGGAGACGATGAAGACATCTTAAATGACCTTGTTCAAACTTTAGTAAGCGAAAATGATAAAGAGCTCTCCAATTTCAAAATTGCATTGATAGGCAAGAATACAAATTCGCTGGCAGAAATTATTCACAAATTATCCTCAAGGTTCGCTCAGGTCAATGCAAAACCTATTCATGATCCTAAAGCATTAGAGCTTTCTTTAAGAGATGATTCTTTAGAAATGGACGTGTCTGCCCTAGAAGATCTCTATCTTTTTTGGAAAAAAGTCAATGAAGAGATGAAAACCTATCTAGAAAAAGTCTCTTGATCTTTATTTTTATACTTTATAATTTGGATTCAATTTTAGTGTATTTTTGATTGGTTTTTAATTTATAAATGAACAAACTTATTGTGGTGAGCCAACCCGAGAAATGGCCAATTGAAATGGACCATACGTCCATTATAACTTCACAAGATTACCTCACAAAACCTGATTATGCTAACTTAAAAAACGCTAGAGTTTTTAATTTGAGCGATAAATACAGCTACCAATCAAAAGGTTACTATGTATCTTTGCTGGCAGAAGCTCGCGGACATACATCTATTCCTACCATCAGTAATTTGGTGGATCTTGGTGAAAAGAAGCTCGTCAAAATTGTTTCAGAAGATTTTGAAGAGGAAATTCAAAAGAGTTTAAAATCAATAAAATCTCAAGAATTTACTTTGAGTATTTATTTTGGGCAAAATGTAGCTCAGAAGTACCGAGAATTGAGCAGATTGATATTTAGACATTTTCAAATACCATTCCTCAGAGTGGTTTTTAAACACACTACCAAATGGAATATCAAATCTATAAAAGCCATTTCAATTTCTGAAATTCCTGAGGAGCATTTGGAAAGCATGCATTATTTTGCATCTCAGTATTTTGCAAAAAAGCGCTACGATACACCGAAAATTGATAAATCTGAATACGATTTAGCTATTCTTGTCCAAAAGAATGATCCTGCACCACCTAGCAATACAAAGGCCTTAAAAAAGTTTATAGATCTGGCAGAAAAAATGAATTTTTATGTGGAATTGATTTCCCCTGAAGATTTATACCGTCTTTCTTCTTTTGATGCTTTATTCATTAGACAAAGTACAGAAGTGAATAATGAAGCTTATGCCTTTGCTAGAAAAGCACTTCAAGATGGTCTTGCGATTGTTGATTACCCGGATGCTATTTTGAAATGTTGCAACAAAGTATTTATGGCAGAAGCGTTAAGTAAGAATGGAATTCCTACCCCAAAAACCATGATTGTTCATAAAGACAACAAACACGAAGTGCTGAAAATAACGGGCTTACCATGTGTTTTAAAATCTCCAGACTCCACCTTTTCATTTGGTGTAAAAAAGGCGAAAACTAAAGAAGAATATGAGGCTTTAATCACAGAAATGTTTAAAACATCAGATTTGGTCATTGCTCAAGAATATACTTTTTCTGAATACGACTGGAGAATCGGGATTATAGATTCAAAACCCTTTTATGCATGTCGTTATTTTATGGCAAAAGGACACTGGCAAATCTACAACTGGTCGGCAAGTAAGAAAAATGACCAAGACGGTAATGCAGACTGCTTTGCGATAGAAGATGTTCCCCAGCAAGTGATGAAAGCGGCTCTAAAATCCGCAAAAATAATGGGAAAAGGTTTGTATGGTATCGATGTAAAAGAAGTAAATGGAAAAGCTTTGGTTATAGAAATCAATGATAATCCTAATATTGATGTTGGCGTTGAAGATGGGCTTTATGGTGATGCTGTTTATACAACAATTCTCCAGGCTTTAAAAAATCGGCTAAATTCTAAACAAGACTTATGAAATACCATCTTTTTGAAGTTTTTGGAATTGAATTAGAATATATGCTTGTCAACTCCAAAACAGGTAAAATACACGCTTCAGTAGATGAATTGATGAAGCTAAAGACTGGACAAATTGTGTCTGATGTAGATAATGGAGACATAGAATGGAGTAATGAACTGGCAGCACATGTGGTTGAATTGAAAACCAACGGACCAACAAAAGATTTGAATACCTTAGACCAAAAGTTTCATGAAAACATTGTTGAAATCAATCATTTACTAAAAGCCATAGGCCTTAGTTTATGGCCAACAGCTGCACATCCATTGATGAATCCAGAATTAGAAATGAAGCTTTGGCAGCATTCTTATAGCGATGTCTATGCACTATATAACAGAATATTTGATTGTCGCGGTCATGGTTGGTCCAATGTGCAAAGTATGCACATCAATTTGCCATTTTATGATGATGTAGAGTTTGAAAAACTACATGCAGCGATTAGAATATTACTTCCCATTTTACCTGGATTAAGTGCAAGTTCACCGATATTAGATGGAAAATCTGGAGCGTTTATGGATTCAAGGATGAAGCTATATTTGACCAATCAAAAGCAAATTCCAGAAATGACAGGAAAAGTCATTCCTGAGCAGGTTTTTAGTTACGAAGAGTATAAAGCTATAATTTTCGAACCCATCAACGCTGCTATTGCTCCGTATGATCACGATCAAATTTTAGAACATCATTTTCTCAATTCTAGAGGAGCTATTGCAAGATTTGACAGGAATGCAATAGAAATTCGTGTTTTAGATTTACAGGAATGTCCTTTAGCAGATGTAGCTATAGCTAGCTTTATTGTTGAAATTCTAAAAGATTTAGTCGGTGAAACTTATTCAACTTTACAAGAGCAAAAGCAATGGCATGAAGACTCGCTTTTTGAAATTTTAAATCAAAGTATAGAAAGTGCTGAAAATGCTGTTATTCATAATAAAGCTTATTTAAATTTATTTGGAATCGATGCAGAATCGATGAGTATTAAGAACATCTTCAAACATTTATTTGAAAAAGTGTCGTCAAAATTAACCGCTGATCATGCATCTGCTATCGCCTTGATTTTGGAACATGGAAGCTTATCTACAAGAATTTTAAAAGCGATTCAAAATGATTTTTCTGAAAGAAATATCCTAAAAGTATATCAAAACATAGGAGTTGCTCTGTCAAAAAACAAACTGTTTTTATCTTGAAATTGATTCTGACTTGTGAGCACGCCAGTAACGAACTGCCATCACAGTATATTTCTCTTTTTGAAACGCATCAAATTAGATTAAATACTCACGAAGGCTATGATATTGGTGCTTTTGAGGTTTATAAATCTTTACAATTTTTAGCAGATTATTCAGCTCATTATCCCTGGAGCAGGCTTTTAATTGAAGTGAATAGGTCATTGTCGCATCCTAACTTATTTTCAAGTATTTCATCAACTCTGAGCAAAACAGAAAAGAATCGATTAATAAATGATTATTATCAAGTTTACCGGAATCAAATTCAGCAGAACATAGATGAATTTATAGCTAAAGGAGAAACAGTGCTGCATTTATCCATTCATAGTTTTACACCAGTATGGAACGAAATTGATAGGAATGCTGAAATTGGAATTTTATACGATCCAAGTCGTAAAGTAGAACAAGACTTTGCTAAAAATTTTAAAACTGAATTAAAATCAATATTTCCAAATTTTAGAATTAGAATGAATTACCCGTATCTAGGCAAATCAGATGGACTCACAACCAATTTGAGAAACCAATTTCCGAAACAGTATTTAGGAATTGAGATCGAAATCAATCAGAAGTTATTTGAGGCAGATTTTGATCATTTCGATTTTAATGAAAAATTATGCGAGATTCTGAAACATTACATAAAGTCATAAAACTGAAGTTTTTCTGATAAGTGCTAACGCTAAAATTGGCATTAAAAATCGTTTTCGTAATTTAGCAAATCATAAAATTGATAATTGATGAATAAAAATACTGTTTTGGCGTGGGCTACTTTTATAATGGTAATTGTTGGATTAGCATTGATTGCCCTTGGTGCTTTCAGATATAATGAAATTGCAGGTTGGGGATTTGCTTCAGTAGGCATTGGTTTTTTCGCTATTGCATGGGTCTTTAACGCCCTAAAAGGAAGAGTTTAATTTAAAATAAAATAAATGGCAGACGATAAAAAAGTGATATTTTCCATGTCGGGAGTATCCAAAACATATCCAGGTGAAGACAAACCTGTTTTAAAAAATATATACTTAAGTTTTTTCTACGGTGCTAAAATTGGCATACTTGGACTTAATGGTTCTGGTAAATCCACCTTGATGAAAATCATAGCTGGAAGGGAAAAAAACTACCAGGGTGATGTTGTATTTTCACAGGATTACTCTGTAGGCTACTTAGAACAGGAACCTGAACTAGACCCAGAGAAAACTGTACTTGACATTGTAAAGGAAGGAGTTGCTGATGTGGTGGCAATTCTTGATGAATACAACAAAATCAATGATGATTTTGGTCTTCCAGAGGTGTATGAAGATGCCGATAAAATGCAGAAGTTGATGGACAGGCAAGCCGTGCTTCAAGATAAAATTGATGCCACCAATGCCTGGGAGCTTGACAACAAACTAGACGTAGCTATGGATGCGCTTAGAACTCCTCCATCCGACCAAAAAATTGAAAGCCTTTCTGGCGGTGAAAAGCGTAGAGTGGCTTTGTGCAGACTTTTGCTACAAGAACCCGACGTACTATTACTCGATGAGCCCACCAACCACTTAGATGCAGAATCTGTGCATTGGCTGGAACATCATCTCCAGCAATATAAAGGAACCGTTATCGCGGTAACTCACGATAGGTATTTCCTAGACAATGTCGCTGGCTGGATTTTGGAACTCGATAGAGGAGAGGGCATTCCCTGGAAGGGTAACTATTCTTCCTGGCTAGACCAAAAGTCTAAGCGAATGGCACAGGAGCAAAAGCAAGCTAGTAAACGCCAAAAAACCCTGGAGCGAGAGCTAGAATGGGTGAAGATGGCTCCAAAAGGACGTCAATCTAAACAAAAAGCAAGGCTTAATAACTACGATAAATTAATGAGTCAAGATCAAGACAAACTTGATGAAAAACTTGAAATTTATATCCCAAATGGACCCCGTTTAGGAACCAATGTTATTGATGCCAAAGGGGTAAGCAAAGCATTTGATGATAAATTACTATATGAGAATCTGAATTTCAATTTACCACAAGCTGGGATTGTAGGTGTCATTGGTCCTAACGGTGCTGGTAAAACTACTATTTTCAAAATGATCATGGGTGAGATTCAGCCAGATAAAGGCGAATTTGTAGTAGGTGAAACGGCTAAAATCGCTTATGTTGATCAAGCGCATTCCAATATAGATCCTGATAAATCCATTTGGGAAAATTTCAGTGATGGTCAGGATTTAGTGATGATGGGTGGAAAGAAGGTGAATTCCAGAGCCTACTTAAGCCGGTTCAATTTTAATGGTAGTGAGCAAAATAAGAAAGTCGACAAACTTTCTGGCGGGGAGCGCAACAGGCTTCACTTGGCGATGACACTAAAGGAAGAAGGAAATGTATTGCTGCTCGATGAGCCTACCAACGATTTGGATGTCAATACACTTCGAGCTTTGGAAGAAGGTCTTGAAAACTTTGCTGGCTGTGCGGTAGTCATCTCTCACGATAGATGGTTTTTGGATAGAATCTGTACACATATTCTGGCTTTCGAAGGTAATTCTGAAGTATACTTTTTTGAGGGAAGTTTTAGCGATTATGAAGAAAATAAAAAGAAAAGGCTCGGTGGAGATACCATGCCAAAACGGATCAAGTATAAAAAGTTGGTCAGATAAATATAAAAAGGCTCCCATAATTTGGGAGCCTTTTTGGTTATTAATGTTTTAGTAATCTCAGTTTACTATTATATGAAGATTTATTAATTTATTTTTGCTAAAATTATATAAGAATGAACAAAATTACTTTGCTGGCCTTTTTATTTTTAGGTCAGATTATTTTTTCGCAAGAGGTGATTATTAATGAATTATACTTCAGAAATCCAGGAGTAAATGATAAACAATTTATAGAATTAAAGACTGATGAACCAGAAGTCTCTTTGGATGGTTATGTTATGGTTCTTTTCAATGGATCTAATTCAGGAGGAAATTCAAGTTATGATGTTTTAAGCTTGGATGGATTTGTGACAGATTTTAATGGACTTTTTGTCTTAGGTGGTCCAGAAATGACACCAAGTCCAAACGTGGTTATACCCACTAATTTTTTTCAGATAGGGAATGATGCTGTAGGCATTTATGAAGGAAGTGTAGATGATTTCCCTGATGGGACATTAGCCACAACTACAAATTTGGTAGATGCTCTTGTCTATGGTCGGAATCCAGATAGTGATGGACAGGAACTTCCACAACTATTAGATTTTCAGCCAGGCATAATTATTAATACAGACCAAGGTAAATCTATTCAAAGAAGTGTTGACAATCTAAATGAATGGTTTATTGCAGATCCAACCCCTCGACAACTCAATGACGGCTCTGGCATTGTCCCTGTTTTTATTGATGTCCTTCCTAGCACAACTTTGGTAAATGAAGGTGAGAGTTTCAATGTTGATTTTGAATTGTCCTCACCCGTAACTGAACCACTTACAATCAACTTTTCGTTGACTTCAAGTACTTTTGGAGAAGAAAATTATTCCGGATCAACATCGGTTACAATTGCAGAAGGCGACGTATTTGGAAGTACAACCATCACAATAATAGATGATGATATTGATGATGGGGATAAGTTTATCAACCTGGCTGTTCAGTCATTGGGGGATCCATACTTCTTAAACAGTAATTTTATAGAAATCATTGTTGTTGATAATGATTTTAGCATTGCAGACTGGGGAGCTCCCACAGACCCTACTTATGAATTTGTTGAACCATCTGGGCCTGAAAATTATTTTGAAACTTTAAACGGTAAGTCTGGTCAGGAATTAAGAGAAGCTATACAGGATGTTATCGCTGAAGAAGGTGTGGTAAAAATTCATACTTATGCAGACGTTATAGATATTCTAAAAGCGGCAGACCAAAATCCAAGTAATAGTAATCAGGTTTGGTTGCTTTATAGAGAACAGTCTAGTCCAAAGTACCTCTTTCAGCAAGGTTCTTCTGGAACTGGGTTCTGGAATAGAGAACATGTGTTTCCAAGATCTAGAGGTGATTTTTTTAGTATTGAAGAGGATGAAATCCCAACAGGCATTAACGAGTGGTGGGAAACCAATGCAGATTCACTGCGCCATGCAAATTCAGACGCTCATGGATTAAGAGCTACAGATGCCAACGAAAATAGCTCTAGAGGGAATCAGCATTTTGGTGAATATGTAGGTCCAAGCGGAACTCAGGGAAGTTTCAAAGGGGATGTAGCGAGAGCTCTATTTTACTTATCTGTACGATATAATGATTTATCAGTCGTAGATGGATTTCCTGATATTAGTGGACAACTAGGAGATTTACAGACACTTTTACAATGGCATGAAGAAGATCCTGCCGATGATTTTGAAATGAATAGAAATAACGTGGTTTATACCTGGCAAAACAATAGAAATCCTTTTATAGATTATCCAGAATTGGTGGATTATGTCTGGGGTGATAAACAGGGTGAGGTCTGGAATCAATCTCTTTCTATTAATCAAAATGAATTTCAAGAGGTTTCCATTTATCCCAACCCGGCGACTGGCTATATTAAATTTAAGGGAATCAGTCCCAACACAAACGTTGAACTCTATTCAATGACAGGCAAAAAAGTATTGGAAAGTAAAGTTCAAAAAGAAACCCAGTTGTCTTTAGACTTAAATGCTGGGGTGTATCTCGTGAGAATCATTAATGATTCTAAAGCAGTAACTAAAAAACTAATCATTAAGTAATAGAGTATTCTTAATTATTATTCAAAAGCCATTCACACTTGAGTGGCTTTTTTAATTTTACTAAAACTTAAAAATGAAAGCATCATATTTTAAACATACATTAAAATTTAAACGCCCAAGCGGAACTTCGAGAGGTGTTTTGAAAACCAAAGAATCCTGGTTCATTAAAATTGAAACAGAAGATAAATTTGGTATTGGTGAGTGTGGACTTCTAAAAGGCCTTAGTATTGACCCTCTTGACAAGTTTGAAGATGTATTGAAATGGACCTGTGATCATATTCATCTTGGTCTGGAAAATCTCTATGATGAACTTAGAGATTATCCCTCTATTCAGTTTGGTTTAGAAATGGCTTTTCAGTCTTTTGCTTCAGCAGATCCTTACCTTTTATATCCGTCAGAATTTACAGATGGAAAGCAAGGCATGGTCATCAATGGATTGATATGGATGGGGGAAAAGTCATTTATGAAAACACAAATTCAGGATAAGATCCAACAAGGGTTTAGCTGCATCAAACTCAAAATAGGTGCTATTGATTTTGAAGCTGAATTGGAATTGCTGAAGTACATCAGAAGCGAATTTTCTTCTTCCGATATTGAAATTAGAGTTGATGCCAATGGGGCATTTGCTATTGATGATGCCTTAGACAAACTTAAACGCCTGAGTGATTATGAGTTGCATAGTATCGAACAGCCGATTGCTATGGGTCAATGGGATCTAATGGCTGAACTTTGCAAACAAACACCTTTGCCAATTGCGCTCGATGAAGAATTAATTGGTCTTAAAGATGTAACAAATAAGCAGGAAGCCTTACTAACCATAAAGCCACATTATATTATTTTGAAACCAAGTCTCATTGGCGGCTTTCAAGGAACTAAGGAATGGATAGATTTAGCAAATCAAAATAACATAAACTGGTGGATGACCAGTGCGCTGGAAAGTAATATTGGTTTGAATGCCATAGCCCAGTTTACGTTTGTGCAAGATAGTAATATGCCTCAGGGTCTTGGAACTGGCGGACTTTATACCAATAATATAGAAAGCCCACTTACTATTGTAGGAGAGAAAATTATGTATAAACCCAATTTAAAATGGGAAAACAAATTTAATTTATGAAGGATTATATAGCTCTAGCAGCAAAAAGTTACCACGAATGGTGGAGATATTTAGTGGGAGCATTTTTGATTTTTGTCATTTGGCAAATAGGATCAATACCATTTTTAGGAGCTGTCATTTTTAAATTAACTAAGGAGGGTGCCGATCTTTCAAGTATTAGTAATTATGAAACATTAATGGGCACCTTAGATTCTAATCTCACTTTTTTTCTAATGCTTCTGTCTTTTGCTGTTGGATTTTTTGGTGTCTGGCTCATTGTACGATTTTTTCATAACCAGAAATTCAAAGATTTGCTTACCACACGAGCTAAGTTTGACTGGAAGAGAGTATTTGTTGGGTTTAGTATCGTTGGTTTCTTCATTGCGGCTATGACAATAATAGATTATGAGATGAATCCAGATGATTACTTGTGGAACTTAAAATGGGATCAATTCTTAATTTTGGCAGCTATAGGAATCATCATGGTGCCCATTCAAACAACTTTTGAAGAACTTTACTTCAGAGGGTATTTTATGCAAGGTTTAGGAATCATTTTCAAAAACAGATGGTTACCGTTGATAGTAACGTCTGTGGGGTTTGGTCTATTACATATTGGTAATCCAGAAGTTGGTAAAATGGGCTACATCATCATGGTGAGCTATATTGGCACGGGATTTTTGCTAGGTATTATGGCCCTCATGGACGAGGGCCTGGAACTTTCAATAGGGTTTCACGCCGGTAATAACCTGGTTACAGCTTTACTAGTAACGGCGGACTGGACTGCTTTCCAAACAGAGTCTATTTTGATCTATACTGAAGAACCAACCGTGGGATTTGATGTTTTTATTCCTGTTTTAGTTGTTTACCCCATTTATCTATTAGTGATGGCAAGGATATTTAATTGGAAAAACTGGAAATCTAAGTTGTTCGGAAAAGTCAAATTACCTGAAACAGTCTCGTAATGATAATTTAACATATTAATATTGATTATTATTTTTATAATATCTAGTATTGGTATGGTTAAAATTAGACTTATGATAAATCATCCACATGATATTCATCCCCACTTTAAAATTAACGGGAATCATTTTAGTAGAAGAGATTTACGTACTGTAGCCTATAGTTATGTAAAAGAAGGTGAACCATTTGAAGAGAAAATAGGTGATTTTTTATTGGATTGGCTTAATGATGATTATAAAACTATAAAGGTTAGAACATCTGGTTCTACTGGCGATCCAAAAACCTATTTTTTAGATAAGCAAAAAATGGTTAATAGTGCATTGTCAACAGGTAAATTTTTTAAAGTAAGAGAAGGAACCAAGGCTTTATTGTGCTTGCCATCTGACTATATTGGTGGCAGAATGATGCTTGTAAGGGCGATGGTATTAGGCTGGGATCTGGACATCGTAGAACCTAAATCAAATCCACTGGATGAAGTTTTCAAAACCTACGATTTTTGTGCGATGACACCGTTCCAGATGGATAATTCACTAGGGAGACTTCATTTAGTAAAAAAACTTATCGTTGGTGGTGGAACAGTTACAGAAAACCTAATTGGTTTAATTCAAGGAATACCCACCAAAGTTTTTGAAGTCTATGGAATGACTGAAACAATATCTCACATTGCTGCAAGAAAACTGAACCCTAAAACGGATAACACTGAGAAAAGGCCATTCAAAGCCTTACCCAATGTGAGTGTTTCCCAAAATGCACACAATTGCCTTGTTGTAAAAGCACCAAAAATTTTGGAAAAAGAGCTTGTAACTAATGATATTGTAGAGGTCCTGACTTATAAAAAATTTTTTTGGAAGGGAAGACTGGATAATATCATAAACACTGGAGGAATTAAAATATTTCCAGAAACCCTGGAGAAAAAACTTCAAAAACTGATTACACATAGATTTTATATTGCTGGATTACCTCATGATTCACTTGGAGAACAGGTTGTCTTGTTTATCGAAGCTCCAGAGAATCAAAAATTTTTAAGTGATCTTAAACAGGCAATTGACCGTTTAAAGTCACTAAGTAAATATGAAAAGCCTAAGCATATTTACTTTGTTGATAAATTTGAAGAGACAAATTCAGGAAAAATTCATCGTAAAAAAACTTTATCAAAATTGATGAGCTAATTTTACAGGCTTAAGTTTTCAATGGTAATGTAGTAACCATATTTATTAATGGCTAACTCGTCGATACTGTTCAGTTCAACATCCACACGCCTCCAAGTATTGTCTATAATTTCTCTTTGAATAAGCTTTTCATCTGAATTTTGAAAGTCAATAGGCATTGCAAAATCTTTTACATCAGTTTCCCACCGCATAAGTAACTCATTACTACTATTGAATTTCAATTGTAACTTTGGGATTGAAGTATACTTCAGGTATTGATCAAAGATAGGTTTTAGGTTAAAATCGGTGTTGTTATTGTAAAATTCAATCACATCGTCTGCATGTATAGTCTGGTATTTAAAAGTCTCATGAAATTTCTTTAAAAGTTCCCACCATTTCTTGTCATCATTTACAACACTTCTTAAGGTATTCAACATGTTAGCTCCTTTGTAGTACATATCACCCGAGCCCTCGTGGTTCACTCCGTAATCACCAATAATAGGCCTGTCATTTGAAATCACGTTTCTCAAGCCATATAAATATGAAATGGCTTCTTTTTTCCCATATTCACATTCCACGAAAACAGCTTCAGAATAGGCGGTAAAACTCTCATGAATCCACATATCTGCAATGTCTGCTGCCGAAACAGAATTACCAAACCACTCGTGACCAGACTCATGAATAATTATAAAATCCCATTTAAGACCGATTCCAGTCCCGGACATATCATTGCCTAAATAGCCGTTTTGATACCCATTCCCATAAGCAACAGCACTTTGATGCTCCATACCTAGGTACGGTGTTTCCACAAGCTTATAACCATCTCTTTGAAAAGGATATGTTCCAAATTTTTCATAGAAGCAGTCCATCATAGGTTTGACTTGTTGAAATTGTTCTTTGGCCTTTTCTAAATTCTCTTTTAAAACATAATAATTTAAAGTTAGGTCCTTATATTTATCTTCAAAATGAGCATAATCGGCTACATTCAACGTAATATTGTAGTTATTGATAGGCTGTTCTACTCTCCAATGCCATTTGGTATAACCATCATCTTGTGGTATTTCTTCAATGAGTCTTCCATTAGAAACATTCATCAAGCCGTTTGGAACGCTAACTTTTATATTGACTGTATTGGGTTCATCACTTTGGTGGTCTTTATTTGGAAACCATAAACTCGCCCCTGTTCCTTGTACTGCAACTCCAATAAATGGTTTTCCATTCATATCTTTTGAGAAGACAAAGCCACCATCCCAAGGCGCATTTTTTGCAACTACTGGCTTACCAGAATAGTAGACTATCACGCGTTCAGTCTTTCCGACCTTTAAAGGTTTTTCAAAAGAAATAAAAACAGCATTATCCTCTCTTTTATACTCCAGCATTTGATTATTGAAAACAATAGAATCAATGCGCATATTTTGAAATAAATCCAGCTGAATTTTGGAGGTTTTTTCTGTAACGTCAAATTCAATTTCATTGAAGCCGCTCAAATATCTTTTCTCAGGATCTAGTTTGATATCGAGATTATAGGACAATACATCAAAGCTTGTGCGTTCCGGCCGAAGGCTTCCACGAAGAGTATCAGCTCTTGTGAACTTGTCTGTATGCCCCGATAAAACTTGAGACTGCATTGTAAATGTGGTGAAAAAGATGAAAAGTAAGCTGTATATTCGTTTCATAAAATTGTAACTATTTAGATCAATAAAACTATGAAAAAAGTTGTTTTCTTATTGCTTTCCATTACTTTTCTTTCCTGCGGAAAAGATAGTAACCTTTTGGATGGGAGAGTCATGAATGAGGGTGGTGACCCAGTTGAAAATGTTCTCGTTCAGGTCATGGGAACAGATTTGAATTCTAAAACAGATGCAGAAGGAAATTTCAGAATAAATACCAAAAATAGGGGTGAGGAACTTATTTTTACGCATCCTGAATACGAGATGTCTAGAATTGAAATCGGTGACAAATCAGATTTTTCTATTGAACTTATAGAAAAGACAAACCCAGTGCCAGAGAAATAAAACGGTTATTTCCTGAAGCACCTTTAAAGGCATCTGTAAACCCAAAGTTGTATCTCGCATCAATATGAAGTGAAGACCCAAGACTCAGTCCAAGGCCAACTGCTCCAGATAAATCAAGCTTCTCGGATTCCAAAAATGGGGACCCATTGATTAAATAACTGAATTGTGGACCAAACTGTAGATTGAAAATTCTTAAAAAATGAAGTTTCATGATGACTGGTACCAATGCATAATCGGTCTCAATATCATTTTCAAGGAATCTTCCGCCTTGTTGAGAAAATAAAAATTCAGTTTGCAGAGCTAGGGCGTTGAATCGTAACCCAATAAAAGCACCTCCCGTAAATCCAAGGCGACCATCAGCATTTATATTTGAAATAGACGCGTAGTTAATACCTCCTTTAACACCAAGGCTTAGACTCTGAGAATTTGAATTTATGGCTGTGAGTAAGCAAATACTAAAAGCAAAATATTTGATGAAATTCTTCATAAGATTTTTATAATTAACGTCAATATTTCAAAATTAGTTTAGCAGGGCAGACAAAATCGTGCTAAGTTCGTTAATACTTAGATTTATCTCGATAATTCTTCCTTTCGCATCTACCAAATAATACTGAGGCAGATCTACAACACCCATTTCTGAAGCCATTTCTCCTGTGAAACCATTATCAATTCTATAAGACTTCCACGGAACAGATTCTTCTAAAACATCATTTATCCAATCTTCCTGATTGGTATCCACCGAAACTCCTATAATCTCAAATCCCCTAAATTTAAACCTTTCATAGATTTCCACTAACTGACGCTGTTGAGATTTGCAGTCGTTACAGTAGCTGTTCCAAAACTGGATGAGATTGTATTTCGCGAAATTGGATTTTAGATTTTCTTTATCACCAGTAATAGAAATCAATTCATACTCAGGGATTTCACTACCGATTTGGAAATTTCTTCGCTTCTGCTGATAATTTTCTAAAATGGACACATCTTGTGGGTTTAATTCGTCCACGTCTAGTTTAGAAATAAGACTTCGCACATCATTATAAAGCAAATCTTGATTCATACTAAATTGTGAAATAAGTTTACCCAAATAATCGTGGTTTGGATTTGCTTTTATCAAGCTATCAGTTTTGTTCAATAATATATCCCGATTCTTCTTCGACTTCGAAATTTCGCTCAAAAAGCCTTTTATTTCTAACTTAATTTTTTGAGTATTTCCACCACTTAACTGTTTGACCTGATATTCGTTGAAGTATTCGTCATCAACTTTAACTTCATCCACGACTATATCAAAAATCAACGTATCATTTTCGAGATAAAACACATCTGAAGTGGTGATTGTATCGAATTCAAATTGAAAAGCTTTTGGAGAACTTACCTCACCTTCAAATTGAAACGCATTGTTATCAACCTGGACACTATCCATTTGATCGTTATATTTAATTTTGATATACTCATCAAAATCGCCATTAATAGTGCCTTTTAGAACATAATTTTGCGTTGTAGATTTTTCTTTCATGGGTTCCATGCAGGAAACTAGAACCAAACTTAAAAGTATTAAAGCTATTTTTTCCATAGGTCAAAATTACGGCAAAAATAAAAGGGCGATGAAATTTCATCGCCCTTTTAGAAAGAATATTTGGTTTATTTTAATTGAAATCGTTGATACGTTCACTTAAGTCATAAACCTTAGCCTCTGGTAATATTCGCTCAATAATACTACTTCCAGCAGCACTTCTATAGCCACCAGCACAGTGTACCAATATAGGTTTATCTGTAGGAATATGTTTAGCAGACTCTCTTAATTCATTGAGTGGATGATTCTTTGCTGAATCGAATTTCTGAGATTCTTCAAATTCACTAACATTTCTTATGTCAATAATTGTGTATTGATCTGGATGCTGTTTAAAATCAGAGTAGTCTAAATCATCAGAGGATTCAAATTGCGTTTGTCCTAAAGTTAATATACCTTTAACTTGAGATTCATAACCAATTTTTGCAATTCTTGACACAATATCATCGTAATCTGAAATGGAATCCAGGACCAAATAAAATTCTTCTTTAGGTTGAATTATAGCTCCTATCCAGGTTTCTATCTTATCATTTTCAGATCTTGCCATAATATTAATGCTTCCCGCTATATGATTGGCTTTAAAAGCAGCTTGAGCCCTTGTATCAATAATTGGAGCATCACCCTCAAAAGATTCTACATTCAAATGTACAGGAATATCAGAAATGGATGCTTTATAATTGGCAGCTCCAGCTTTGTTGATGTCGACATCATGTCCAAAATAAGAAGGAATAAAGGGTTGTCCTTCCAAGATTTCTTTCAAGAACTCTTCTTCAGTCTGTTCTTGAAAGGCCCAGTTTCCTATACGTTCGTTACCTAATGTACTTGTTGTGTCAGAACTCATATTCTTGCCACACAAACTTCCCGCTCCATGTGCTGGATAAACCCAAACATTATCAGACAAATGATTGTACTTAGTCGTCATGGTTTTGTACATCGCCTGTGCCAGTTCTTTTCGTTTGGCTGTCATATTACCAGCTTTTTCTCTTAAATCCGGACGACCTACATCCCCTATAAATAAAGTGTCACCAGTGAAGATGGCTTCTTTGGTAGTGGAGTCATCTACTGCATGTATGGTAATACCATCAGGAGAATGACCAGGAGTGTGAATACATTTAAAAGTAATGTCCTCCATTTTGAATTCATCACCCTCATCAAAAGCCTGGTGTGGATAATCCGCACCCACGAGATTACTAACATAAATAGTAGCGCCTGTTTCTTTATGAATTTGTAAATGACTACTTACAAAGTCAGCATGTGGATGAGTTTCAAACACTGCTACAATTTTGGCTTTATGTTCTTCTGCAAATTCATAATATGGTTGTGGATCCCTGGCAGGATCGACAACTGCCATCTTCCCGTTGCTTACGATAGCATAAGAAAGGTGAGATAAAGGTTTGTCGTTATATTGTTTAATTGTCATATTGATTGTTTTAAAAATTATTGATTCATCTTACCTGTAGCACAGCTAATAAATGATTTTGCTTTGTTCAGATATGTATTGGCATTACCTATAATTGGGTAACCAAGTTGTTTCAGTTTATCTTCAACTTTTGAAACGGCTAATTCGTTTTCATAAGAAAAAGAAACCAAAGAAGATTCAGCTTCCACATTTACATTAGATACATCTTCAAGTGTGGTAAGGTGTTTTGAAATCGTATTTGCACAACCTCCACATTTCAGATTTTGAACTACTATTTTTTTTTGCATTGTTTTTGATTTTGAACTAAAGCATATGTGATTTTCGAAATTCAAATTTTAAATGAAAATGAATTTGATTTTATAAAAATCAGTACACTTTAAATTTTAAACAAAGTAATGGAATTTTTGAGATGAATACAGTAACAAAAGTTACGCTTTAGTCGATGTCTATCAATTTGATAGAATTCCTGTTTAACTTAATACGATTTGTTTTTTCGAGTTGTTTTAGAAGTCTGGAAACAACAACCCTGCTGGTATGTAAATCGAAAGCTATGTCCTGGTGAGTCACTTTGATTTCAGAATCGTTGTAATATTTAGACTTATTCTTTAAATATTCTATTAAGCGCTCATCCATTTTTTTGAAGGCAATGTTATCAATCGTTGCCATAACCTCCATTAATCGTTCATGGTAACTATCAAAAATGAAATTCCGCCAGGATTTATATTTTCCAAGCCACTCTTCCATCTTTTCAATGGGAATCATCAGCAAAGAAGATTCGGTTTCTGCTATGGCTCGTATTTCGCTTACTGCAGAACCGGTACAACAGGATAGAGTCATAGCACAGGTTTCACCTTTTTCTAAGTAATAAAGCATAAGCTCAAAGCCATCTTCATCTTCTCGCATTACCTTGATGACCCCATCTATAAGCAATGGCATGGCCGATAAATATTGACCTGTCCTAATCAACTCATCACCTGCGTTCACAGTTTTGATTGTTGCTATGTCATTGATTTCCTGAAGTAAATCTTCCTCAAAAATATGTCCGTAATTTCTTTTTATTTCTTCCAACATGATCTTAATTGTATTTTTGCATAAAGATAAAACCTGAACTTTTAACTGAATGGCGAATTTCAAAATATTTAAACCTTACGGCATGTTAAGTCAGTTTGTGAATAACCAGTCGCGAAGAAGAAATAAACGGCTTCTTGGTGAGCTTGGTGACTTTCCAGAGGGAACCATGTCTGTAGGGCGATTGGACCAAGATTCTGAAGGTTTGTTGTTTTTAACTACCGATGGTAAATTCAGTCATCAGATTACATCGACAGGTATCGAGAAGGAATATTGGGCGCAAGTAGATGGAGTGGCTACACAAAATCATGCCGATCAACTTTCCAAAGGTGTAGAGATAAGCATTTATGGAAAGCCCTACCAAACCAGACCCTGTAAAGTCCAATTGATAAAGCCTCCAGAAGATTTACCAAAACGGGCCAAAGATATTAGAAACGAAGATGATCATGGAAAAACTTCCTGGTTGTCTATAACACTCACAGAAGGAAAATACAGACAAGTGAGAAAAATGACGGCCAAGGTAGAGTTGCCTACTTTGAGGCTCATACGTTATAGAATAGGAGAGGAGACCATTGAAGATATGAAGGTAGGAGAAGTTCGAATTCTGAAGTAGCGAATTACCACCAGACAACAAAACATTTGCGAGTTTCTCCTTTTTTATTTCTTCTGAAGAGCATTACAGATTGCTTTTGCTCCATAAATTCCTGCAATTGAAATAGGGTTTTTGAGTAAGAATTCCATTTGGTATGCTGAGATTCGTCTGTAAACCAATTTATTTTTTTCGGAATGAAAAATGTGTTGTTTTTCCATTTTTTATTCAAAAACTCTTCAAGCGTATAAAAGTAGCCAGCAACGGCTTCCAGATTGGTTGTAAAAAAGCGCGTATTACAGTATTCTGGAAGAAATAGAATGGCTTTAAAACACAGTTTTTGTTTGACTTTCCAAGGATCTATATTAAGTTCTTTCAAAGAAGATTCTGCCAGGGGATGATAAAGCAAAGGGAATTGTTGCGTTTTTAATTTTTCCAATTTATCGATAAACCGATCTCGCCGATTAGGGCCAATCCAGCAATAATCTGGGTTCTCGTGAAGGTTATCATCGTACAGATAAATTTTATTGACCAATTCCACATGAAGGGTTTCCTCCAAAACCTTATCCTCACAAATAAAATCAAACTCGCCAAGGGTGGTTTTTTCATCAATCACCTGAAGGCTGTAGGCTATTTGTTTATAAGGATTGGAGAGCTGAAGATAATACTTAAAAAAAATCTCAGCACGTTTCCCCAAAAAGTTAAAGACCCTGGCTTCATCATAGGGGAAGTCTTCAATGACTCTTGTTTCGCTCAAAGCCTCAAATTCAAAAGCAGTGATTTTGGAACCTGGAAGTTGATCTATCATCAACCGGGTAGTCAAGAATCCTTGGTATTGCTTTAGAACCTGTAGATCTGTATCTTTAGTCTCCAAGCTCCAAAGCGATTTTTATCATTTGATTGAAGGTAGTTTCGCGTTCCTCAGCAGAGGTTTTTTCACCAGTGATTAAAGAGTCAGAGATGGTTAAAATCGCCAAAGCATTCACATTATGTTTGGCTGCGATAGAATAGAGCCCGGCAGCTTCCATCTCCACACATAGCACATTGTAGGCCGCCCACATTTCATGATCCAAAGGATCGTCGGTATAAAACAAATCTGAGGATAGCACATTTCCAGCTTTGAAGGAAATATCAAGTTCTCTGGCGGTTTGTATGGCTTTATCGAATAATTTAAAGCTGGCCGTAGGGGCGAAGTCGCCTCCATTGAATCGGTTGCGATTCAGAGAAGAATTGGAAGAGGCCGACATAGCAATGACGACATCACGCATTTCTACTTCTTTTTTGATGGCGCCTGCACTACCTACGCGAATCAAGTTTTTTACACCAAATTCAGAAATCAACTCGTGCGCGTAAATGCTTATGGAGGGAATTCCCATCCCGGTACCTTGCACTGAGATGGGTTGCCCTTTATAGGTTCCTGTATAGCCTAGCATTCCTCGAACTTCATTGTAGCAGGTAACATTTTCTAAGAAGGTTTCAGCTATCCATTTGGCTCTCAATGGATCTCCAGGTAAAAGTATAGTTTCGGCGATATCGCCTTTCTTAGCGTCGATATGTACACTCATTATAGTAGGTTTAATAGTTTGAATCAGATGAAGTTCCCTCTACGATAGCGATGCCAGCCGAAGCACCAATTCTGGAAACCCCCAGATCAATGTATCTTTTGGCAGTTTCAGCGTCTCTTATGCCTCCAGAGGCTTTTATCCTTACACGACTTGAGGTGTTTTTTTTCATGATTTCCACAGCTTCTTCGGTAGTGCCGTAACTTCCAAATCCAGTAGATGTTTTGACATAATCAGCTCCAGCACTTTCTGCGAGCTGGCTGGCTTTAGCGATTTCATCGTTGGTAAGATTGCAAATTTCGAGAATAACCTTCAAGGTGTGATTTCCTATAGCTTGCTTCACAAACCGAATATCATTTTCAACATATTGAAAGTCTTTTTCTTTGACTTTGCCTTGGTGGATGACCATATCTATTTCTGAAGCCCCATCTGCGATCGCTTGTTTGGCTTCTTCAACTTTAGTTTTAGTAGAACAAGCACCAAGAGGAAAGCCTACGACGGTACAAACTTTCACATTAGAATCTTTAAGGATGTCTACGGCAGATTCAACGTAACTGGAGTTGATACAGACGGTAGCAAATTTATAAGCGATAGCTTCTTCACAGAGATTATGAATCTGGGTGAGGCTAGCGTCAGCCTTTAGTAAAGTATGATCTATATAAGTATTCATAGGGGTTTGAATGATTTTGAAGTAAAGATAAAAGTTTGAAATGAATCTGAATACTAATCGCTAAAATATATCAATAGCAGGGGTTTGCAATATTAAGAATATGTTGTACTTTTGCAGGCATTAAAATAAAATAGATATTTATGAATCATTATGAAACTGTTTTCATCTTGAATCCCGTTTTATCTGAAGACCAGATAAAGGAAACAGTAAAGAAATACGAAGATTTTCTTGTTTCGAAAGGTGCAAAGATGGTAAACAAAGAAGATTGGGGCCTAAAGAAATTGGCTTACCCAATCCAGCACAAAAAGAGTGGTTTTTACCACTTATTTGAGTACACAGTAGATGGAACTACCATCGAGCCTTTGGAAGTCATGTTCAGAAGAGACGAGAGAATGATGCGTTATTTGACCGTTAAACTAGACAAACATGCTATTGATTGGGCTAAAGAACGAGTTAAACGAATTAAAACTGGCGCGTAATTATGGCAACAATTGAAGAACAATCAAAAGGAAAGAACGACGGTGAGATCAGATATCTAACCCCGTTAGACATTGAAACTAAAAGTAAAACCCGTTTTTGTCGTTTTAAAAGAGCTGGCATCAAGTATGTAGATTACAAAAATGCTGACTTCTTGATGGAATTTGTAAACGAACAAGGTAAAATTTTACCAAGACGTTTAACAGGAACCTCTTTAAAATACCAAAGAAAAGTATCTCAAGCTATCAAGCGTTCACGCCACTTAGCTTTGATGCCATACGTAGGTGATTTATTAAAATAAAAAGGCAAAAAAATGGAAATTATACTTAAGAAAGACGTAGATAATCTTGGTTTTGCCGATGACTTAGTATCTGTGAAAAATGGATACGGTCGTAACTTTTTGATTCCTCAAGGTCTTGCAGTTCTTGCAACACCTTCAGCTAGAAAAGTTTTGGCAGAAAACCTTAAGCAACGTGCTTATAAAGAAAAGAAAATTGTTGACGAGGCTAAATCTTTAGCCGAAAAAGCAAAAGATCTTGATATTAAAATACCTTCTAAAACAGGTGCTGGTGATAAACTTTTCGGAAGCATCACAGCTGGTAACCTTCAGGAAGTATTAGCTAAGCACGATGTAGACATCGACAAAAAATACATTACTATTCTTGGTGGTAACATCAAGCGTTTAGGTCAGTACGACGCAAAATTAAGATTTCACAGAGATGTGATTTTGGATTTCACTTTTGAAGTGATTGCAGAGAACTAAGACTTTATAAATTATCAAATTACTAAGCTGACTTTCGAGTCAGCTTTTTTTATAACCAAATTTTTCTTTCTATTGTCCAGATTTGGATGAAGGAATGAATCTTTTTTATTTTTGCACTCATGAAATACGAAAGACTTACACAGGAGCAGCTTAAAGAAATGCACAAAGAATTTATCAATTTTTTGGCGAGTCAGTCCATCACCAAAGAGGAGTGGGAAAACATCAAAGTCAACAAACCTCAGGTGGCGGAGGATGAACTCGATGTCTTTAGTGATTTGGTTTGGGAAGGTGTGCTCAACAACGTCAATTATCTTGAGCATTTCTCTCCGCAGCAATTATTTTTATTCGAATTTACAGATCAATTCATCAATTTGATTGGTCTTAAAATCGAAAATGAGGCTATAGATATCAATACCAAACAGGGTTTCCAATGGCTTCGAGATAACCTCCTAAATGAAGATGTTCAGATTTACACCTCACAAAAAGCCATAAGTGAAGACAGAAATAAAGATATTTTTGCACTTATCAAGCAAGGAGCGCACATTACCAAAGGCAAACTTTACCAGTATTTTGATGGTATGGTAGAAAAGTAAATTTATTTTAGCGTTTTTATAATTTTTTAAAATTAAACATGGCAAGTAAAGCGTCAATACCTAAGGGAACACGTGACTTTTCACCTCTGGAAGTCAGCAAGAGACAATACATAAGCTCAACGATTCAAGAACATTTCAAAACCTTTGGTTTTCAACCTATTGAAACCCCAACCTTTGAAAATTCAGACACCTTGATGGGTAAATATGGAGAGGAAGGCGATCGCTTGATTTTTAAAATTTTGAATTCTGGGGATTATTTGAAGAAAGCAAATTCAGAAGCATACCAAGGAAAAGACAGTGTTAGGTTAGCTTCATCCATTTCAGAAAAAGCCTTGAAGTACGATCTTACTGTTCCATTTGCCAGGTACGTCGTTCAGCACCAAAATGAAATTGATTTTCCTTTTAAACGCTTTCAAATTCAAAACGTATACAGAGCAGATCGTCCACAGAGAGGAAGGTTCAGAGAATTTACGCAATGTGATGCCGATGTGATTGGCAGCGACAGTCTATGGCAGGAGGTAGAGTTTATTCAATTATACGACTCGGTTTTTACAAGTTTAAAATTAGAAGGGGTCACGATCAAAATGAACAACAGAAAAATTCTTTCTGGTCTGGCTGAAGTCATTGGCGAAAGCGATAAACTCATCGATTTTACAGTTGCTTTAGACAAGCTGGACAAAATAGGTGAGGAGGGCGTTAAAAAAGAAATGCTGGACAAAGGCATTTCAGAATCTGCCATCGAAAACATCCAACCTATTTTCAATTTTAATGGTGATTTTGCAACTAAAATCAGTTTGCTTAAGTCTCTTCTTTCAAACTCTGAAATTGGACAACAAGGAATTGAGGAACTAGAATTCATTCAGAAGGCCTTACAGGAATTACCTCTAAAAACAGCGACCTTGGATCTTGATGTGACCTTAGCTCGCGGACTTAATTATTATACTGGAGCTATTTTTGAGATTTCGGCTCCAGCCAAGGTGAAAATGGGCTCCATTGGCGGTGGAGGAAGATACGATGATCTCACTGGTATTTTTGGACTCAAAAACATGAGTGGAGTTGGTATCTCTTTCGGTTTGGACAGAATTTATTTAGTTCTGGAAGAATTGGATTTATTTCCAGAAGAAATCAAAGAAACCACTAAAGTCTTATTCATCAACTTTGGGGAAGAAGAAGCTTTATATGCCCTCAAAGCTATTACAGAGTTGAGAACGGCATCTGTTTCTGCTGAATTGTATCCAGACGCAGCTAAAATGAAGAAACAGATGACTTACGCGGATAAAAGAAGTATCCCATACGTAGTTTTAGCAGGCGGCAGCGAAATGCAATCTGAAGTTTACAATTTAAAAAATATGAAAACGGGAGAACAAGCATCCTATACAAAGGATGATTTAATTAAAAAGTTGACGATTTCATAAGTATTGATGCTTTTAACGCTTCTTTATGTAGTGTAAATGTGAATTTAATTTTACATTTAAAATAAAATTATGGGAGCAAATAAGAACATTAAACCTTGGGAAGATGCCGCTAAAGATGAAAATGAAGTGCATCTCGCCGATATGCATGGAGACGGAGTTCATTTTGACAGGTCTATTCTAGCTAAAGCAAAGCGGAACAAACAAATCAACAAGGAAAAAGCTGAAAAAGCTCAGAGAAAGAAAAACATAATGAAGAACAGTTGAAATCCTTTATTTTATAGGTTTTGAGCTGAATTAATTTTGGAATAATATATAAAAAAACCCTGCGATTGCAGGGTTTTTTTGTAGCGTGGACGAGAGTTGAACTCGTGACCTCCGGGTTATGAATCCGACGCTCTAACCAACTGAGCTACCACGCCGTTTTAAAGGATTGCAAAGATAATATTATCTTTTGCTTTAGCAAATTTGTTTATGGAATAATTTCAATTAAAGTTTTTATACTTCACTCAATTATCCATATATTGCTTTTCAATCTAAAATAGAGTGAAATGAGTGATAAAGTTAAATACGAATTAGAATTTCCAATACAAGCTTCTCCATCTTTACTATTTCAATATATATCAACTCCCTCAGGTTTGAGTGAATGGTTTGCTGATAATGTCAATTCCAGAGGTGAGCTTTTTACCTTCATCTGGGAAGGTAGTGAAGAACAAGCCAAACTTTTATCTAAAAAAACAGATGATCGCATGAAGTTAAGATGGACGGCCGATGATGAAGATGGCTTGAGCTACTACTTTGAAATGAAAATACAGGTAGATGAAATTACCAAAGATGTGTCATTAATGATCACCGATTTTGCTGAAGAAGATGAAGTGGATGAAGGCAAGATGCTTTGGGAAAATATGGTATCTGATTTGAAACAAATTTTAGGTTCATCATAAATATTAGGAGTCTATGAACGTTTTTGTAAACGGCGAAATACAATCAACTGAAAATTCATCATTAAACCTTACCAACAGAGGTTATAATTATGGAGATGGTTTATTTGAAACGATGAGAGTAATCAATTCCAAAATCATGTTTTGGGAAGCACACTATTTTAGATTAATGTCCTCTATGAGAATTTTGAGAATGACCATTCCGATGGAATTTTCACCCGAATATCTAGAAGAGAAAATAGCTGAACTCATCAAAGCTAATCATTTAGAGAAAGCTTCAGTACGCGTAAAGATCAATATCCATAGAAACGAGGGAGGATATTATACTCCAGAAGACAATTCTATAGGTTATGTAATTTCTACTCAACCTCTCGAAAATGCATTTTTTACTTTAAATGAGGAGCCTTACGAGGTTGAACTGTTTAAAGACCATTATGTATTATCAGGAATGTTATCAACGATTAAATCCAATAACAAGTTGGTTAACATTCTTGCAGGTGTTTATGCTAAAGAAAATGACTTTGACAATTGTTTTTTAATCAATGAAAAGAAATCAGTTCTTGAAGTTACTAACGGAAACATATTTATGGTAAAAGGGGATGTGATTAAAACGCCTCCTTTGTCTGATGGCTGCTTAAATGGAATCATTCGTAAACAACTTATAGAAATTCTCGGAAAATCTGAAGAATACACTCTGAAAGAAGAATCTATCTCTCCATTTGAACTCCAGAAGGCTGATGAAATTTTTTATACCAATGCGATACAAGGCGTTCAGTCGATTACCAAGTATAGAAAAAAAACCTATACAAATACGGTTGCGAAGAGTCTAGTTGGCAAACTCAATGCTAAGGCCAGATTGGTAGAGGTTTAGTTGTAATTTGGATTATCCGGTGCATTGGACCATAGCAAATATTCTCCTCCCAGATCTTTCATTTTTTCCTGCCAGTATTGACCATCTTTAAATGAATTAAGGATATCATTGGATGTCGTTTCAGAATCGATGATCCAAGTCTTTAAATCAATTTCAGATTCCAATTGTGCTGGATCCCAACCTGAGTAACCCAGGAAAAATTTAATGTTTTCAGGAGTAATTTGTTTTGTATTGATCAGATTTACGATAGTGTCAAAAGAACCTCCCCAATAAATTCCGTCTTTTATTTCAATACTGTCAGTAATAAGATGGGGGACATCATGAATAAAATAAAGATTTTCCTGCTCTACAGGTCCGCCATTAAATATTTTGAAGTGTTCTTCTATTTCTGGAATTAATTCCTCAAGGTTAAAGTCCAGAGGCTTGTTGATTATAAAACCAACTGCACCTTCCGAATCCAGATGTGCTAGTAATATCACAGATCGATTAAACGTTAAATCACCAATTGTAGAAGGTTCCGAAACTAATACATCTCCTCTGTTAAGTACAAGTCTTTCCATAGTTTGTGTTTTAGATTTAACAATTTAACTAAATGTATAAAAAATTATAACAAAAAAAGACCTTTTAGTAAAAGGTCTTTAAATTCTAAAGAAATGTAAGAAATTCAGCTTAGTTGACTGCTTTTTGCAAATCAGATCCAGCTTTGAATTTTACTACATTTTTAGCAGCGATTTTGATAGTTTTACCAGTTTGTGGGTTTCTACCTTCACGTGCAGCTCTTTTAGATACAGACCAAGATCCAAATCCAACTAAAGAAACGCGATCTCCTTTTTTAAGGGCACCTTCAACGTTTTCTAGGAAAGACTCTAATGCTTTTTTAGCTTCAGCTTTAGTAACACCAGCATCTTCTGCCATGGCATCGATTAAATTCGTTTTGTTCATAATGTAAAATTTAGATTTTGTTGATTAAACATTTTATTAACACATTACAAATTTATATGGAAAATATTACTGTGCAAGAATTTCCCCATAAAATCCTTGCAGAATAGGCAAAAAACAGGCTTTTGAGTTAGATTTCTGTAAATCTATACCTTTAATTGCCTGATTTTATAAAAATCGAAAGTCAGCTTCCCAGCCCATTCCGTTAACTAGTGCATGAGACGTCATGCGTTTTTTCCCAGGTAATTGCAATTCCTTGATGTGAACATAACCATCATTTACAGCTACACAGATTGTTTTCTTCTCTTTATCATAGAAAGTACTTCCTACCTCTTTATTATGTTTTACTGGTTCGGGTGATACCTTGAAGACTTTCACTTTCAATATTTCATCTTTTTTCGTCAACTCTGTCCAGGCAGTTGGGAAAGGTGTAAGGCCTCTCACGAAGTTAACAATTTGTTCTGCAGATTGATTCCAGTTGACTTTAGTGTTCTCTCTAGTCAATTTTGGAGCTGATTTTAAAGCTGCATTCAACTTCTGGGTTTTTGCTTTAGCAGTTCCGCTTTCTATGGCTTTTACAGTTTTTAGAACTAGTCCAGCTCCTAGTTCCATTAACTTATCATGGAGACTTTCTACATCGTCTTCGGCAGCAATCGGAATTGTTTTAGAGTCTATGATGTGTCCTGTATCAATCTCTTCATCAATAAAAAAAGTGGTGACACCAGTTTCTTTTTCTCCATTTATAATTGCCCAGTTGATAGGCGCTGCGCCACGATATTGAGGTAACAAAGAAGCATGAAGGTTGAAGGTTCCATAATCTGGAAAACTCCAGACTACTTTTGGAAGCATTCTGAACGCCACAACCACCATGAGATTTGGGTTCAATCTCTTCAAATCGTCCTGAAATTCTTCAGATTTTAAATTGGTTGGCTGTAAAACTTCCAAATCATGTTGTTCAGCATATTGCTTTACAGCAGATGAATGCAAGCGTTTCCCTCGTCCTGCAGGCTTATCTGGAGCGGTCACTACAGCTACCACATTTACTTTGGAAGCGACCAAATGATCTAAAATGCCAACAGCAAATTCCGGGGTTCCCATAAAAAGTATTCGAAGTGTATTCATAGATTTTCCTTGTATGTGTTTTTTGATGTCAATTTTATTTTCCCATAATCCAGCAACCATTGCAAAGTCTCAAGAATCGCCTGTTTTGGATATTCAATCTTTTGAATAATTTCTTTTGAATTTAATTCCGTTCCATTCAATAGTTTTAAGATATCCAGCTTAATATTTTTATAATAATTAGAACTGGGGTCTCTTATCGCGTTTACCTGATTCTTGTTGCAATTACTACAATTTTCACAAGCGCTGAAGTCTTTTTCGCCGAAGTATTTCAGGATAAAAGCTTGTAAACATAAGTTGCTTTCTCCAATGTAATCTAGGACTGCCTCAGCTTTTTGAAGTTTATTTTCCTGATACTGTACGACATATTTACGCAAAGGATTTAGGGTATACTTGTCTTCCCGAGGGGGAATCAATGTAATGCTTAAATCTTGTTTAATAAATTCAGCAGAAAGCAGTCCATGCTTTTCTAAATCTTCCAGCTGTGAATATACTTCAGCGTCATTTAAGCCTGTCTTTTTCTTAAGTAATTGAGTATTTATAGTCAATTCCTGTTCAAAAACGCCACCGTAAGTTCTCAATAGGGTTCTTACAAGCAAAGCATATTGGGTATGATTGTCGATAAAACGAATCAGCTGTTCACTAGAGACCAGGAACTTTAATTTTGTTTTTTTCTGAAAGGACTTGTCCAGACTTATAACACTCAATCTATCGAGTAAATTAAGAGTGTTATAGGTCAAAATTGTATGAAGGTTGTATCTGGAACAAAACTCATGGAAATTAAAATCAAAGACTTTATTTTCTCCTTCACCATAAGCCACTCTAAAATTACTCATCATCGCTTTATATACCACTTGTACCGCTTCAAAGGTTGGAATGGTCTTCACGAACTGATTGTTGAGTCTTAGCTTATCACTTTCATTATAAAGAATAATGGCCTTAGATGCATAGCCGTCTCTACCAGCTCTTCCGGCTTCCTGATAATAACTTTCCATGCTTTCTGGCAGATGATAATGAATTACCTGTCTTACATTTGCCTTGTCTATTCCCATCCCAAAAGCATTGGTAGCAATCATGATGTGATGTGCTTCATTCAGCCAGGATGCTAATCGGTTTTGTTTTTCAGTTTGTGAGATACCTCCGTGAAAAAAAGTAGATTTCAGGCCTTTTTTATTGAGAAAATCTGATAATTCCATGCAAGCTGAGCGGTTTCTTACGTAAACAATACTGCTAGGCTCAGAATGTTCCAGCAAAATGAATAGATCGTTCATTTTATCATTCGAAAACTCATTCAGAAAAGAAATATTTATCCTTTTAAAACTATCTTCAACCAGAGTTGGCACTTTAAGCCCCAATTCTTCAGTGATATCTTTTTTGACCTGAGTAGTTGCTGTAGCCGTTAATGCAATGGTAGGCACTTGGGGATGTAATTCTTTTACAATTTGAATTTGACGATAAGCTGGACGGAAATCATGTCCCCATTGAGAAATACAGTGGGCTTCATCTACAGCGATAAAGTTCACATTCATTTTGGCTATGCGTTGCTGCACTAAGTCTTGCTGAAGACGCTCTGGAGACAAGTACAAAAATTTATAATTACCATAAACACAATTGTCCAGCTTTTGGTCGATTTCCTTATAAGGCATACCACTTTTCAGCAACTGGGCTTTTATACCTCTGGACTTAAGATTTTCTACCTGGTCTTGCATCAGCGCGACTAGAGGCGATATCACAATGCAAATACCGGGTAAAACTAAAGCAGGAACTTGAAAGCAAATGGATTTACCACCGCCTGTGGGCAAAAACACACAGGTGTCTTTGCCTTCTAGTGCAGAAGATATAGCAACTTCCTGGGAAGATTTGAAATTTTCGTATCCCCAATAGGTTTTTAATATGTCCAGGGGAGTGGGTGTCATTTTTTCTGAATGGTTTCTAAGATGAAGTCAATACGTTTATTTATTTTCGACTTGGGGACTTCTATGAGTTCATAGCCCAGGTCCTGGTAAGTTTTCTTCAAAGCTTCTTGAAGACTTTTAGCCAGTTCCAAATCTTCAAAGCGTTCGTTATCTTGGATGTAAATATCATTCCAAATGGGGAAGAGAAAGACATTATCATACCTGTAGTTTTGATTTGCTTTTACAAATTCATCCGGATAGGTTTCGCCAAAATGATCCATATAAGCTGTTACATCTGGAATGCCCCGGTCTATAAAAACATGATGGGTATCTTTAGTTTCTGCTTCTTCAAATTGTTTGATTCTCCCTTTAAGCAGCATTTCACTAAACTTGAGAGGCTCATCTAAAAATAAATGTTCAATTCCTAATTGTCTGGCTTCCAGGGTGACTTCTCGAGAAATTTCAGAAAAACACCAATAGCCTCTATCAGACAGGGCTTCCAGAACAGTAGATTTTCCAGTGCTTGGACCTCCTATAAGTAGATTTTTGACTGGCTTTAATTTGGACATAGATTAATGATACTAAGATTTATAAAAATAGGTAATAACAGTATATTTGCATAAAACTATTGAAAATGAAGTCCGATAAATCTTCAGAGGAATTTTATAAAACGCTGCGCAAAAGACTCAAAAAAACGAGTGACTGGCCTGCACCTTATTTGTATAAATTTATTTTACCATCTTCAGATCAAAAAAATGTAGATCAATTGATTTCCATTTTTGATAATCTTGGAGCTGTTATTTCAACAAAAAAATCTTCAAAAGGCAAATATACCAGCGTTTCTATAAATGTCACACTAAAATCTCCAGATATTGTCATAGAAAAGTATAAAGAAGTTGGTGAAAAAATTGAGAATGTGATTTCTCTGTAACCAGACTAAAAATTAATTGCTTATTTTGCAATTCTTATTTAAAACAAAGACCATTGATAACTTATCTTGAATACAATTCTGAAAGAAACGAACTGAAGATACCTGAATACGGAAGACATATCCAAAAAATGGTAGAATACGCCAAAACCATTGAGGACGACGAGAAGCGAAATAGAACCGCCAAAGGCATCATTGATGTGATGGGAAATATGAATCCCCACTTGAGAGATGTGCCAGATTTCCAACATAAACTTTGGGATCAATTATTCATTATCAGCAACTTTGAGCTAGATGTGGAATCTCCATTTCCAAAACCATCCAGAGAAGAGCTTTATGCTCGCCCAGAGCCTTTAGCTTATCCTCAAAACTTTCCAAAGTATAGATTTTATGGCAATAACATCAAACGTATGATTGATGAAGCCATCAAAATTGAAGACGGAGAGATGAAAGATGGCTTAATGTTCAATATCGCTAACCACATGAAAAAATGTTATCTGAATTGGAATAAAGATTCTGTTTCAGATAAAATTATCTTTGATCATTTAAGGGATTTAAGCGATGGTAAACTAGATTTGAAAGCGGATGATGAGGAGTTGAGCGATGCCAATGCTTTGGTAAAACAAGCCAATAAGCGCTCTAAGCCACAAAAGAAAAACTTCAAAAATAACAACAACCGCAACCGCAAACGCAAATATTAAATGGCAACTTTCCAAATTGAAGGAGGTCACCAACTGAAAGGTGAAATCCAACCTCAAGGCGCAAAAAATGAAGCTTTACAAATCCTTTGTGCTGTATTATTGACACCAGATGAAATCAAAATTCACAATATTCCAGACATAAGAGATGTCAATAAACTTATTGAGATTCTCGGAAATCTGGGTGTAAAAATTCAAAAGTTAGGCAAAGGAAGCTATTCGTTTAAATCAGACGAATTGAATTTAGAGTATCTGGAAAGTCAGAAATTTAAAGAGGAAGGAAGTAGCCTTAGAGGGTCTATTATGATTGTGGGTCCGCTCCTTGGTCGATTTGGTAAGGGATATATTCCAAGACCGGGCGGAGATAAGATTGGCCGACGACGTTTAGATACGCATTTTGGTGGTTTCATCAATCTTGGAGCAAAATTTAGATACAACAAAGAAGAGCGTTTTTATGGAGTTGAAGCCCCAGAAGGTTTAAAAGGGGCCGACATGCTTCTGGAAGAAGCTTCGGTTACTGGAACCGCCAATATTTTGATGGCAGCTGTTCACGCTGAAGGAACCACAACTATATACAATGCAGCCTGTGAACCTTACATTCAGCAACTATGCAAAATGCTGGTGTCCATGGGTGCCAACATCGAAGGCATTGGCTCCAATTTATTGAAGATCAAAGGTGTTAAAGAATTAACGGGTTGTACTCACAGGGTCTTGCCCGATATGATTGAAATCGGTTCCTGGATTGGCCTTGCCGCCATGACTAAAAGTGAAATTACCATCAAAAATGTGAGCTGGGAAAATCTTGGAATTATTCCTGTCACCTTTAGAAAACTAGGCATTCAACTCGAAAAAAGGGGAGATGATATCTATATTCCCGCACATACCGATGGGTATGAAGTCGCAACGTTCATTGATGGATCTATTATGAATATCAGCGATGCGCCGTGGCCCGGGTTTACTCCCGATTTGTTAAGCATTATTTTGGTAGTAGCAACACAAGCCAGAGGAAGTGTTTTGATTCATCAAAAAATGTTTGAAAGCCGATTGTTTTTTGTGGATAAACTCATCGATATGGGTGCCAAAATCATACTTTGTGATCCACACCGTGCCACTGTTATTGGTCACGATTTCCAGTCTCAGCTGAAAGCTACCACTATGACCAGTCCAGACATTAGAGCTGGTATATCACTGCTCATCGCTGCACTTTCAGCAAAGGGAACGTCTACCATTCACAATATTGAACAGATTGACCGTGGGTATGAAGATATCGATGGTAGATTAAAAGCTATCGGAGCAAAAATTAATCGTCACGATTAACTTATTGTTTTTCTAGATGATACATCACTTGTGTGAAAATGGCCAAAACTTGTGTTTTGGTCTTTTTTTTGACCTTCAAGTTGTGTTGTTGGAACAAGGCTTCCCATTGGGCTTCAGATTTATTGGAGTGGGGGTGCCCTTTAAATTCCATATTCACCAGTGAATCCATAAACCAGGTCAGTCGTTTCATTATTTTATTGGAATACACATCTTCAAGAACAATAATTTTTGTTTTGGAGACGCGAACTGCTTCAGCAAACACCTGTTCAGGGTTTGGGCAATGATGCAAAACAGTGATAAGCATGGAGGCATCAAAGGTTTCATCATTAAAAGGAAGGTGCAAACCATCATAGATAACAGGAGTGATGCCGTCTTGGGCTGTTTTATCGACAACATCTACAGGAGTAACCTTAAAGTTGTTTTGAGATAAAAAATGAGCAAATCCGCCGCTACCAGTGCCAATATCTACAATTGTCGTGCTGTCATTTAAAAAACCACCTATCAATTTCGCTTTTGAACTATTTCTGCGCTTGTCTTTAAAATTGGTAATCCAAGTGTTGAACGACATGTCATTTTTTTCGCAATCTAAAAAGACCTACGCATAAACGCTTTAAAAAGTTTACATTTAAATATTAAAATCAATTTATGGGAAAACTTAAGTTTTTGTGGCAAGAATTGACTGGAAGCTTCTGGTTCATTCCTATGTTTATCATTTTATTTTCAATAGGATTAGCCTCTGCACTAATTTTTGTGGATAGGACCGTAGATATAAAGTCAGTAGGATTCTTAAATTATATCCTTACCGAAAGTGCAGACTCTGCGAGAAGTGTTTTATCGACCATTTCTGGTGCGATGATAGGTGTGGCAGGAACAGTTTTTTCAATTACGCTTGTCGCTTTGACTCTAGCTTCGTCTCAATTTGGTTCTCGTTTGCTGAGAAATTTCATGCATGAGCGTCTCAATCAGATCGTTTTAGGAACTTATGTCTCTACCTATGTCTACTGTCTCATCGTTTTGAATGTTGTCAAAGACAACGATGCCCAAGTCTTTATTCCTACCTTGTCTATATTGATAGCCATATTAGCAGCCGTTGGAAATATCGTTTTGCTAGTTATTTTTATACACTCCATTTCTACTAGTATTCAAGCAGATAAAGTCGTTTCTGATATTTCTATTGCTTTGATGAAAAACATCGAAACTATTTTTTCTGAAGAACTAGAAGGAGAGGACGATTCTGCTGGGCATAATACTAAAGATTTAGATGAACATTTAAAGGAGTTTTCAAATTCCAAAACTCTACGTTCTCCTAAAGGTGGGTATTTGCAATACCTCCATAATCAGTCGCTTTTTAATGCTGCTTTATCTGGCGACTATGTGATTGTTTCACACCATCGAATTGGCAGTTATATCGTAAAAGGCGAATCTTTGTTAAGTATATATTCTAAAAATGAATTTAATGATGAATCTGCCACTGATTTTGAAGGGAATTTTATCATTGGCAATTCCAGAACGCCTCAGCAAGACGCAGAACACTCTATTCATCAAATGGTCGAGATTGCCTGCAGAGCCCTATCTCCGGGGGTAAACGATCCTTTTACAGCCATTTCTTGTATAGATAACCTTACTTCAACCATGTGTTACCTCACTCAAGTTAAATTTCCCTCCAAGTATAAATTTGGCGATGACGGTCAGTTGCGATATGCTTTTAAACCCCTGACTTATCAAAGCATGCTGGATGCAGCCTTTTTACAGATCAGACAGTTTTCTAAAGGAAGCCCTGCTGTTGTAATCAGACTCATGGAATCCATGATCAAAATTCATAAGTTCACACCACATCGCATTCATAAAACAGCTATAAAAGAACATGCGGAAATGATTCTAAAAGTTGCTGAAGATTCTTTTGAAGAAAGCCATGACCTGGAAGATATGCGTGATCGAAGTCGATGTATTTTGGAAGAAACTGAAGGAGAATAAATTTACCTCTAAGTTGAATTTTTCCGATTCAAGGTTCACCTGATTTTATTCCTAATTAGACCTTAATTCTACAAACGTTAATTAACTAGGATATATTCCTACATTATGGAATATATCCTAAATTTGTAGAAAAAACAATATGTTGCATTTGGTTCATCAGGCGCAGCGCGCCTTGGAAATTTATCCTCCAGATTTATCCAGAAGCCTGGATTTGCCATTTGTAAATCAGGGTATTAGTGCTGGATTTCCTAGTCCTGCAGATGATTTTCTAGACATCAAGATCGATTTGAACAGAGAGTTTATCAAAAACCCAAATTCTACGTTTTACGCCCGGGTTCGCGGGAGTAGCATGATAGGAGCAGGACTCAGAGACGGAGACTTGCTCATTATCGATAGAAGTCTGGAACCCGAACACAAAAAAATAGCCGTCTGTTTCATCGATGGTGAATTTACCGTCAAACGCATCAAAAAAGAAAAAGACAGCATCTGGTTGATGCCAGAAAATAAAGAGTATCCCCCGATAAAGGTGGATGACAGCAACGACTTTGTGATTTGGGGAGTGGTGACTACTGTGATTAAAAAAGTTGACTGATGTTTGCTCTGGTCGATTGCAATAATTTTTATGCCTCCTGCGAGCGGGTGTTTAATCCCAGTCTGCGAGACAAACCCGTCGTGATTCTATCCAATAACGATGGTTGTGTGATTGCCAGAAGCAATGAAGCCAAAGCTTTGGGCATTCCTATGGGAGCGCCAACGCACAAATTTGAAAAGCTATTCAAGCAGCATAGTGTCCATGTGTTTTCTTCCAATTATGCTTTGTATGGCGATATGAGCTCTCGGGTGATGAATATTTTGGCAAGTTTTACACCAGATATTGAGATTTACAGCATCGACGAGTCATTTTTAGAATTTACGGGTTTTGAAAATTACGACATGCAGGCTTACTGCGAAAAGATGAAGTATGTGGTCGAAAAATCGACCGGTATTCCCATAAGCATTGGGTTAGCGCCTACAAAAGCCTTGAGTAAAATAGCCAATCGTATTGCTAAAAAGTTTGCCGAACGCACTGGAGGTGTTTTTGTTATGAAAGATGATGTCGCCAGAATAAAAGCTTTAAAGTGGCTGAAAATTGAAGACGTCTGGGGCATTGGTCGTCAACATGCCTTGCGCCTCAAAAAGCACAATATTCACACCGCTTACCCATTTTCAGAACTGCCTGACGAATGGGTGAGAAAGCAGATGAGCGTGGTGGGTTTACGCCTTAAGAAAGAATTACAGGGCCGACGAACCCTAGAGCTGGAAACCCCTGCCAACAAAAAAGCCATCGCGACCACACGCTCTTTTGACAAGCAGTACAAAGACTTCGATTATGTCCAGGAGCGGGTGAGTAGTTTTGCCATCAAGTCGGCGGAGAAGTTGCGACGGCAGGGGAGTTGCTGCCAGATGGTGTATGTGTTTCTTAAAACCAATAAATTTCGTCAGGACTTACCGCAGTATCAGAATAGCATTGTGGTGCAAACGGGTTATCCTACCAATTCCAGTATAGATTTGGTGAAATTTGCTGTAGAAGGGCTGAAGAAGATTTATCATCCTGATTATTACTACAAAAAAGCAGGTGTGATTGTGATGGGTCTGGTACCTGAAGACCAGCGGCAGCTGGCGTTTTTTACAGCAGAAAATCCGAAGCACAAAGAACTGATGCAGAAGATCGACCGATTAAACGGAGTTTACGGCACAGGCGCTGTGCGTTTGGGGAGTCAAGATTTGGGCAGAGTCTGGAAAATGCGGAGGGAACGGCTTTCTCAAGCCTATACGACAAGTCTGAACCATGTGATAGAAGTGAAAGTAGGCAAGGACGAGAAGAACAAAAGCGATAACAATTCTGAAAGGTTTGTGGGTTTGTTTTAAACTAAGAAATTATAAAATATTACTCAAATCTTGCTTGCCAATGATAGTCATTATCTCAACAGTATCATTATTTATTCTATAGTATATACTATCAGATCCACAGACACAGCGTCTGTATCCTTTCTTGATGAAGTCAACAGATTCAAATGAAAAGGGTTGTTTGGAAATAATCTCAAAATACTCAAAGAAAGAATCAAAATATTTATCAGCTTGAGTCAATCCAAATTTTCGAACACCAAACTGATGAATTCTTATCAAATCATCTTTCGCAACACGACTTAATTTGTAATTAGCCATTGAGCGAAGACTTAGATTCTGCTAATATTTGTGCCTTAGTAGCATTGGTAAATCCGCTATTTTCAGCTTTTTCAAGCTTGGCCTGAATCCAATTCACTTGAACTTGCTGATTTCTGGCTTGGCGAATCAAATCGTTAATGAGTTCACTTTTGCTAGAGTATTCTTTACTTTCAATTTGATTTTTTAACCAGTCATCGTTGGGTTCTGTAAGTGAAATACTTTGTCTGCTCATAATTAAAATATTTGATGTAAAATTACACCAAATTAGCACCAAATCAAAAGTTTTTAACTATTTGATATACTTCAAGAATTTGATATTAATTTGAAACAGGATTGACTTGGGTTAGGCCAACAGCTTTTAGAACTTTTTGATTTCACGCAAAGCAATCTAAGAATGCGCAAAGTACGCAAAGAAGAATATTTTCTACGAACTGAAATTATTCAAACTTACAAGTCACCTTAAAGCCTTCAGTCAAAACCTTTACAGTCTGGACGGAGGAATAAATGAACGAAAAGCATTAAGCTCACTGGTAAGATTATGAAGAAGTGCAGTATCAATTTCCGAAGAAAAATATCCTGTAATTTGCCAAGCCTAAGCCGAATGTCATATGCTCAAAAAACCTTAGCTTTGCAGCTTTAAAAATTTGAAGATCATTTGATATGAAATGAGCCATTCTATAAAAACTAATTAATGGTGAATTACATCTAAACTTTGAAAAAAATAATATAACTAGATGAAAGCAGGAATTGTAGGCTTACCCAACGTAGGAAAATCGACTTTATTTAACTCACTCTCCAATGCGAAAGCGCAGAGTGCGAACTTTCCCTTTTGTACGATAGAGCCCAACATCGGGGTGGTCAACGTGCCAGATCCACGTCTGGAGAAGCTGGAATCCCTCGTCAATCCTGAGCGTGTGGTGCCTGCCACCGTAGAGATTGTAGATATTGCAGGACTGGTAAAAGGAGCAAGCAAAGGGGAAGGATTGGGTAATCAGTTTCTGGGAAACATAAGAGAAACCGATGCGATTTTGCATGTTTTGCGTTGTTTTGACGATGATAATGTGGTGCACGTGGACGGAAATATCGACCCGATTCGCGATAAAGAAACCATCGACATCGAATTGCAGTTAAAAGACCTGGAATCGGTTGAGAAGAAAATGGATAAAACCAAGCGTGCTGCCAAAACTGGTAACAAAGAAGCGCAACGCGAATTTGGAGTTTTGGAAGCTTTGAAAACAGGTCTGGAAAGCGGAACATCCGTGAGAGCACTTAGCATAGCTGAAGAAGATAGAGCCGATTTTGTAAGGCCAATGCAGTTAATTACCGACAAACCTGTGATGTACGTTTGTAATGTGGACGAAGGTTCTGCCGTGAATGGCAATGCTCATGTGGATCGCGTGAGGGAAGCCGTAAAAGACGAAAATGCTGAAGTTTTAGTACTGGCAGTAGGCATCGAGGCCGATATTGCAGAGCTTGATGACTATGAGGAACGCACCATGTTCCTTGAAGATATTGGTCTTGAAGAGGCTGGAGCCGGCAAATTGATCCGTTCTGCTTACAGATTGCTAAATCAACAAACTTATTTTACTGCTGGTAAAAAAGAAGTAAGAGCCTGGACAGTGAAGGTAGGGGCCACCGCTCCACAGGCTGCGGGAGTGATCCATACAGATTTTGAACGCGGATTTATACGTGCGGAAGTGATCAAGTATGATGACTTCGTTCACTTTGGCAGTGAAGCCAAAGTGCGTGATGCCGGAAAACTAAATGTAGAAGGCAAGGAGTACATCGTGAAAGACGGAGATATTATGAACTTTAGGTTTAACGTTTAAACAGGTTTTAGGCTGTAGGTATTGGGTAATAAGAGTGTTGAGCTTCCCTAAATAGTCTTGACTGTTGTGAATTAGGAATCAGGAATCAGGACTTTTGGAACCAGAATTACTTAGAAATGGGTGCTGATTACTACAACTCAATGACACGTATACAACTTACAGCGCTTCAATCCTTAACGCTCAGTAACAAGCTGAACTTCCCTGATTAAAGTCGACCGATAAACTGATAACGAAGAACTGTGAACCAGTTAGATTCATTATTGATCTGAACGCTTTTTAAGGCTTGCAAAGTCTTACCTTTGCAAAAATTTTTACATGTCAAAGCAGTTTTCAGAATTAAACATAGAGGAGTCTTTACAAAAAGCTTTATCGGAGTTACGGATCAGTATACCTACGGAGGTTCAGAAAGAAACCATTCCTCATATTTTAAATCAAAACCAAGATCTTGTCGTTTTATCCAAAACGGGAACAGGAAAAACAGCGGCCTATGGTTTGCCCTTACTTCAGTTACTCAAGTTAAAAACAAGTGAAATGCAGGTGCTTGTTTTGGCTCCCACCAGAGAACTCGCTCAACAAATTCATCAGCAGCTGGTCGCATTTGCTCAGTATTCCGACCCGCTTCCCATGCTAGCTTTAACTGGCGGAACGCCTATAAAATCTCAAGTAGAAGCCCTAAAGCAGACTCCCTCTCTTATTGTGGCTACACCTGGCCGCTTATTGGATCTTGTAAAACGAGAGGCTATAGATTTGAGTTGCATTACACATTTGGTCTTAGATGAAGCGGACGAAATGCTAAGTGCTCTAAAGACAGAAGTGGACTCGATCCTTAAAGCTTTGCCTAAAACGAGAAGAACATTCCTGTTTACAGCTACGCTTCCAGGAAGCCTAAAACAAATCATACAAAATGCCATGTCTCCGGATGTTCTCCAAATCAATGTAGGTATGTCCACAGTAGGTCACCAAGGCATTGACCATCGCTATGTCGTTGTGGAACCCATAGAAAAGCTGGAGGTATTACTGTATTTTTTAAATTCCAGACTTGGGCAAAGAGGCATCATTTTTTGTAAGACTAAAGCGGCGGTCAATAAACTGGCGAAAAAGTTAGCCATCAATAAATTTTCTTCAGGAGCTATACACGGGAGTCTTACGCAAGGGATAAGGGATCGTGTTTTGGGACAGTTTAGAGAAGGGCATATTGACATCTTGGTCGCTACCGATCTCGCAGCTCGGGGCATTGATGTGAAGGCGGTTTCCTTTGTGGTCAATTACCATTTGCCAGATACATACGAAGCCTATGTCCATAGAAGCGGACGGACTGCCAGAGCAGGAGCAGAAGGACTTTCATTTACGGTTTTACAGCAGGATGAAGTCGTGGAGTTGGCTAACTTCGAAAGTGAATTGGGAATAACCTTTCACGAAGTGACCAAAGCAGACCCTCAAAGTCTTGAAGAAAACAATGCCTTATTATGGGCTAAAAAGATATTTAAAACCAAACCCAATCGGGAGGTCTCTTCCGAATTCAGAACTAAGATCCAATCGATCTTCCATCATTTAACCAAAGAAGAACTCATCGATAAAGTACTGGCTTATCAGTTGGCGCAAGCTAAGACTGAGCACACAAGCACTGAACCTTCTAAAAAATAAAAAGCCAATGGCAAATTCTATAAAGTCACAGGAAGAGATTTTACAAAAACTCAATATACAGACGTTGAACCCCATGCAGGCGGAAGCTATTCCCTTGATAGAAACCAAAGCGAATACCTTGCTGTTGTCTCCAACAGGAACTGGTAAAACTTTGGCCTTTTCATTGCCTTTATTGGAAATGCTGGATCCAGAATCTCCAGACGTTCAGGCTTTAATTTTGGTACCGTCCAGAGAATTGGCTATTCAAATTGAACAGGTGATTCGTTCGATGGGCTCAGGTTATAAAGTTAATGCCGTTTACGGAGGCAGGCCTGTATCCAAGGATAAAATCGAAATCAAACACCATCCCGCTATACTTATTGGAACACCAGGAAGAATTTTAGATCACTTTAACCGCGATCAATTTTCTAAAGCAAGCATTAAAACCCTGGTTCTGGATGAGTTTGACAAATCTTTGGAAGTGGGCTTTGAAGAGGACATGAAATCGATTATAGGTCAGTTGCCCAACCTCTCTAAGCGGATATTAACCTCCGCAACCCAAGGCGTTAAAATTCCAAATTTCGTGGGTTTAGAAAAGCCGACAATCGTGAACTATTTAGACAACAAACGCAATTCTAAATTAAGCCTTAGAACAGTGATTTCTCCAAACCCAAACAAATTAAAAACCTTGGTAGAACTGGTTCAGCATGTAGGCAATCGTCAGGGCATTGTCTTCTGTAATTTGAGAGAAAGCATAGAGAAAGTGAGTACTTACCTGAATCAGCACGATATCAGTCATACCTGTTTTTCAGGGATGATGGAGCAAAAAGACCGGGAACGGGCCTTGATTAAATTTAGAAATGGAAGCTCACAACTCTTAGTGGCTACCGACCTGGCTTCCAGAGGGATTGATATTCCGGAAATGCAGTTTATCATTCACTACGAACTCCCGCGTCACGAGGAAGAATTTATTCACAGAAATGGGAGAACAGCCAGAGTGGATGCTAAAGGAACGGCTTATATCTTAAAAGGAGAACGCGAGTCTTTACCAGATTTTATTGGTGAGGTGAGCAGTGCCGATATCTCTAAAAAAGCAGTCCTGAAACCCAGACATTGGGAAACTTTGTTTGTTTCAGGAGGCCGCAGAGATAAGATTTCAAAAGGCGATATAGCCGGATTGTTTTTTAAACAAGGTGGACTCCATAAAGATCAGCTTGGGACTATAGAACTGAAACCCGACTGTGCATTTGTAGGTGTTCCTTCTAGTCTGGCTGAGGAATTAGTAGATAAATTAAACAACTCCAGGTTGAAAACTAAAAAAGTGCGCATTAGGATTCTTGACTGAGAATGAGAATTAAGAACAAAGAGAAAAGAACAAAGAGGATAGAACAAAGAGAAAAGACATCTCAAAATGACCATACTGAATTTTAAATGCAAAGAGTCTGCTTTGATGGGTGAAGCGGTGATGAACTTAAAGTAAGTAGTTATTGAGTCAGTGAGTTTGTGAGTGAATTTGTAGATGGAGTGATTTTATAAGAATTCATTTTTGAAATACGCATCAAAGCATAAAGTAAAGTTGAAATGCTTCTGACTTTTATACCTTTGCGATAAGCTTTGCGTTCTTTGCGTGAAATTACTCAATACAATTGATAACCCATATATGGCTAAAGCTCGCGAGAAAAAGAGCAATTTTGCATCTCTCAAATTTGTTCCCAGGTTCCTAAGTAAAGTCTACCGTACGCATCCGGGGCTTTTTATTGCCAATGTGTTCTTGAGACTACTGAAATCTTTGATTCCTATCGCCTTGTTATGGGTGGGTAAGGAAATCATCGACGAAGTTATTTTTCAGGTAGATCTAGATGACAAAGACCTAACACGTCTCTACTGGCTCATTGGTATTGAGCTAGTTCTGGCGATTTTCAGTGATGTGTTCAATCGATTAATTGGTCTGACTGATGGTCTTTTAGGGGATTTGTATTCCAATACGTCCTCCATAGAACTGATTCAGAAAACAGCTAAGGTTGAATTAGCCAGTCTGGAAGACTCCGAGTTTTATGATAAACTCGAGCGGGCGAGACAGCAAACCACTAGCCGAGTGTCGCTGATGTCCAATGTTTTGGCACAAATTCAGGATATCATTACCATCATTTCGCTGATTTCCGGACTGATTTATTTCTATCCTATTCTGATTTTATTATTAGTCATTTCTATTATCCCATCGTTTATCAACGAACTAAAATACAGTCAGTCGACGTATTCCCTTCAAAAGAGCTGGACGCCTGAACGTCGGGAGTTGGATTATATGCGAATGATTGGTGCCAGTGATATCACCGCTAAAGAAATTAAACTGTTTGGTCTGGCAGATTTTATCAGCAACACCTTTAAACGCATCTCCGATAAATATTACAAAGCGAACAAAAAACTATCCATCAAGAAGAGTTTGTGGGGCGGTACCTTTCACATCCTAGGAGATTTGGCCTATTATGGCGCATATGTATTTATTGTACTTAAAGCTGTAGCTGGTTTTGTCACTATCGGTGACTTAACCTTCTTAGCAGGGTCGTTCAGCCGACTTCGAAGTCAATTGCAGACCGTGTTTTCAAGATTTTCTAATATTACAGAAAGCGCCATGTATTTGCAGGATTACTTTGAGTTTATCGATATGGATTTCAGCGGAGAGAATCCAGAGCAGTATCGTGAAGGCCCGACGGAGTTTAAGCACAGCATCCGATTTGAAAATGTAAGTTTCAGGTATCCACAGTCAGATAAAAATGTGTTGACCAACATTTCTTTTGACTTGATCAAAGGTGAGAAATTAGCGCTGGTAGGGGAGAATGGTGCTGGAAAAACAACCTTGATTAAACTGTTACTCCGGCTATACGATCCCACTGAAGGTCAAATTTTGATGGACGGCGTTCCTGTTCAGGAGTACCGCAAACAAGACTATCAGAAAATGTTAGGTGCTATTTTTCAGGACTTTGTGAAGTATTACTTAACGGCTAAAATCAATATAGCAGTGGGGAATATTGAGGAAGAACACAATACCGAAAAAATCAAAAATGCCGCGGTGCAAAGTCTGGCTAATGATGTGATCGAAAGTCTGCCCGAAGGCTATAACCAGGGCTTGGGACGGCGTTTCCGGAAAGGAGCAGAGCTCTCTGGTGGTCAGTGGCAGAAAATCGCTTTGGCCAGAGCCTATATGTCGGATGCGCCGATTATCATACTCGATGAACCAACTTCAGCCCTGGATGCCAGAGCAGAATCACAGGTGTTTCAGCGATTTATTGCCTTAACCGAAGACCGCACCAGCATCATTATTTCGCATCGCTTCTCCACGGTGAGAATGGCAGATCGAATTTTAGTCTTAAAAAATGGACAAATCCTGGAGATGGGCACCCACGAAGAGTTACTGGCTAAACCACAATTGTACGCCGAGTTATTCGAATTACAAGCTGAAGGGTATCGGGAGTAATAGCTATTAGTTGAATAACTTACTTAGCACTTCCGTGGTGAATTTATCCCTACGCTCACTACGGTTCCGTAGTAATTTTGTGATGATACTTTGAAAAATAATTTTACCGCAATGGCGCTGAGTTCGCTAAGAGAAACTCAGTAGCCTTTATGTCCCTGCCTTCCGAAGTGAAATGCAGGCAGGTCTGTGGTAAATTTTAAATACTGATTTAAGCGCCTAATTAGCCACGGAAAGCGGAGGAATTATGATTAAAATAAATCTTAGACTTAAAATTCACTGGATGTTTTTCATAGGCTTTTTAAGCCTACTTTTGCAAACTTTAATAGCACACGAATGAAACGAATAGCAGAATACAAAAAACTCTTTGGAGTTGAAAGGCAAATCGAGTTAAAGCCTTTGAAAAAGGCATACCGAGTTCTGGTAAAGGAATGGCATCCAGATAAGTTTCAGGCAGGTGATGAACGTCAGGCCGAAGCCGAAATCCAAAGCAGACGTATCATCGACGGGTATCATTTTTTAGTAAGTATTGCACCAGAAACGATTTTGGCCAATGCTGAACAGTATTCTAAAAGCATAAATTCAGGAATTGCCGATTTTCAACATAAAGGTATGTTGCTGGAAATTACATTTATGGATGGAACAACTTATGAATATTTCGGAGTGACTAAACCTGTCTTTATCAAAATGATTAATAGCAATAAGTTGAACCGTTTTGCTAAACGCTCGATTTATCCAAATTATACCTTTAGAATGGCCAAACGTGAAAATGTAGAGGCTTAGATTTCTAGTTTATTTTTTTATAAAAGTTGTTTCACTGCAGATTCAAGGATAGCACATAGGAATCTGAACCTTTAAAAAAAGCTTTTCGAATTCAATATTTATCTGGTTAAATAAAGTATTAATTCACCACAAACCTGCCTGCATTTCACTTTGGAAGGCAGGGTCACGGAGAACACAGAGGGAAAAATGAACTTTACATTCAAACCTCTGTGAACTCAGTTTCTCTGTGGTTATAATCAAATAGATAAAATTTGTAAATTAGACTTTCTTTTAATACTCTAACTCGTGTATGAAAATGATCTTGCTACAAAAATTATTGGGGCTGCTATAGAAGTTCACAGGCAACTTGGTCCAGGATTACTTGAAAGCACTTATGAAACGTGTTTAGCTTATGAGCTTAAGCAAATCGGACTTAACCTACAGCAACAAGTAGCCTTACCAGTTATTTACAAAGAGGTGAGACTCAATGCAGATTATAGTATTGACCTTTTGGTAGAAAATAAAATTATCATTGAAATTAAAAGTGTTGAAGTACTTGCTGATATTCACACAGCACAGTTATTGACCTACTTAAAATTAAAAGACTTAAAGCTCGGATTGTTAATCAATTTCAATGAAGTACTACTCAAAAACGGACTAAAAAGAGTTTTGAACGGTTATTTGTGAAAGTTGACCGCAAAGCCACTAATTAAACCAACGATTAATATTTGATTAAAATTCTTTGTGTGCTCTGTGCCTCTGTGGTGAGTTAATAATTATTTTTTAATTAAGTACTAATCAATTTTACGAATTACTTTTAAAGAATAGTCTAAAAGGAGTTTTGAATGGATATTTATGATTCTTAATACCTCAGTGTTCTTTGTGCCTCCGCGGTTAAACAATTCTTCTGTATTACTAGTCTTTGTACTAAGTTCAAAATAAACTTAATCCTTAACTTTTATCGATTTTAGTTTAATTAAGCCAAATGTATCCAAAACCCTTATGATTAAGTAGGTGATGTCAATCTCATACCACTTTTCTCCAAAATTAGCTCGGCTTGCATGTTTATGGTGGTTGTTGTGATAACCTTCCCCCATCATTAAAAAGTCAAAACGAAAGAGGTTCTTGCTGGTGTTTTTCATCTGATGGTTCACATAACCAAAAATATGACCAAACCAATTGATGATCACTCCGTGAATCGGGGCCATCAAAAAAGTAATTGGTAATAAAGCCCATTCCCACCAAGTTGTGGCGAAAAACGTAAAGAAAGTAATATAGGCTCCAACCCAGAGTAAACGCGACAGCCTGGAACTGGCAAACAAGTCAAAACCCTCCCATTGCGGAACGTTTTTCGTAAATCGATCATCCACAGGGACTTGCTGAGTATTGATCTCCTGATAGATTTTTTTGGTTTTCCACATCATCGCAAACAAATTGGGGTCATGAGAAGGTGAGTGGGGATCTTTTTCGGTATCGGTGTAAGCATGATGCATACGGTGCATAATACCATACCCGTAAGCACTCAAATAGCTAGGGCCTTGAAAAATCCAGGTTAATACATAAGTAAGGCGTTCCATAGATTTGGACATCGTAAACACCTGATGAGCTGCGTAACGGTGTAAAAAGAAGGATTGGAAAAACAAACCTCCATACCACAGTACCGCAACGAAAAGAAGGATCCACATAATCTTTTTTTGCAAAGGTAGTGGCTTGTTGATCCCGAAACAATGAACCTAGATCAATAAAAGCGATACTTAAAGCTGCTTTCTGATTCGGCTTAAGGCTTGTGAGGTGACTCCGATGTAAGAACTAATATACTTCAACGGTACTTCTTTTAACAATTCTGGTCGTTCCTTGAATAAATTCAAATACCGCTCTTTAGCAGAAAGGTTGAGCAGGTGTTGTTCACGCTTGGATTTGATCAAGAACAGGCGTTCTGCTGTGAGCCGACCAATGAAATTTCCAATTTGCGTGTGCTTGTAGACTTGCTGCAAGTCTTCGTAAGTAATGCTCATCATTTTTGTATCCGTAAGGGTCTGCAACTGATAGGCTGAAGGCTTTCGAGTGAGAAATGAATCGTAAGCACTTACAAATTCATCTTTAAAACAAAAGCCAAAAGTGATTTCTTTATCGGGATCTTCTTTGGGGATGTAGAGACGAACAACGCCAGATTCTATAAAGGAGATGTGATTTTCCACTTTATTTAGCTTTAAGAAGTTAGTCTTTTTTGGAAAGGACCTGGGTTGTAGTTTTGAGGTGAAATATGCCCAATCTGAAGGAGAAATGTCAACGATTTGATCTAAAAAAGCTTTGATTTGTTCCACTGTGTTGCATTCGAATTTGAAAGGATAAATATAAATGTTTGAGAGTCGTTACAGGGAGGGATTAACAAATTGAAAGCAATATTCTAACTAGTTTTTAAACCACCAAAAAGTACACAATGGGATTAAAGTTTTCTGTGGCCTCCGTGACACTACCTGTCGGAATCGAACGCAGGCAGATCCGTGGATAATTTTTAAATGTTTTTTTTACCACAAAGGCACAAAGAACACAAAGGAAAAGTTCTCTGTGACCTCTGTGACTCCGTGGTGAACTTAACTCTGTATCCTCTGCGAGTCTGCGGTTTAAAATGGAACGCAGGCAGGTCCTTGGATAATTTTCAAATGATTTTTTTACCACAAAGGCATAAAGAAGACAAAGGAAAAGTTCTCTGTGACCTCTGTGACTCCGTGGTCAATACTTTTAATTTATATTCCCCTTAATAATTTTTCACCGCCTAGTGCTTAACTTAGTTGACCTCTAAAAATTAAAACGATGATGCTAAATAAAGCTCTGTTTGTATTATGCCTTTTGATGTTGATGTCTCCACTCACTAAAGTTCAGGCTCAAACCGACTCCCAAAACTACCCTTACGACTTCAAAAATGGCGATCCTTCGGGGATTGGAAAATGGTACAAAGGCCGAGAAATCTCCCACGTTATGGGTTACCAGGGCATGGCCTGGCTGGAACGTTCCGACCGGGAACAGGAAGAAGAAACCAGCAGCCTTTTAAAAAACATGCAACTCAAATCCACCGATGCCGTAGCCGATATTGGTGCCGGCTCAGGCTATCATGTCTTCAAAATAGCTCCTAAAGTCAGTGATGGTGAAGTGTTTGCCGTCGATATCCAGTCGGAGATGATAGAGGCGATGAACGAAAAAAATAAAAAAGCAAAAGAAGACCACATTCAATTCATCAAAGGCACAGAACAAAGTGCGAATTTACCTGAAAACTCGGTGGATAAAATCCTGATGGTGGATGTCTATCACGAGTTTGAGTATCCAGTTGAAATGCTGGCGTCTATGAAAAAAGCTCTAAAAGCTGATGGTAAAATTTATCTTATCGAATACAGAGCTGAAGATCCCACAGTGCCTATCAAACGCCTGCATAAAATGAGTGAAGACCAGGCCGTCAAAGAATTTAGAGCTAACGGATTCCAACTGATTGAGAATATAGATAATCTACCGTGGCAGCATTGTATGATATTTGGAGTGAAATAAATTAGTTTATAATTGTCAATAGGAGAAGATTCTACCATGCGCTAAATACTACAAATTACAGTTTTGCTTACAATCTTTAATTTTGAACAGCATTAACCGCTATTACATAATTACAATCGATTGAGCCTAAAGGCAGTCATGTCTGTAACTATGTCAAACAGACCTTAAAAAGTTCTATTAGCTGTATGGCGTTAATTATACGTTTGTCCTATAATTTATATTATGTAAAATAGAAATATTATAAACCAACAGCATTTGTGTAATCTATATTTATTTCTTCTCCTCTGGAAGTTCTAAAGCTTTTATGGTTCCGTCATAGCGAATTGGAAACCGCTGTGAGCTGTTCACGTTAATTAAAGCTTTTAGGTTTGAGTATATCGTCAAAGTTACTTGGTAATTTTCGGAATCCTCTTTAATATCAAATTTTATAGAATATTCATTCTTATCCGCTTCCTTTTCAATCTTCAGGTTTTTGGGAACGCCTTCAAACTCAATTCCTGAATTACTGTTATATCCACCACCCATTTGTCGTTCCCCATAGTATGGTAAATCGGCCGAAACGCTGTCACCTTCAAATCTGAAATAATTGGAATTGCCCTGTAAATTGATTTGTGCGGCATTATCACCTGGTCTGTACAAACCAGCGTTTGCCAGTTGGTTTAAGGCATTAGTCACTAAAGGTCTGGCAACATCAGCTTCAATTTCAAAATACCTGTCTTCTATTATTTTGTCTAAACGTGCTTTATCTTCAGATGATACTTCCCGTTGAATTTCACATGAAAACATGGCCACTACACCGAGTAAGGTGAAAAAAAGTTGGATAGATTTAAAGTTAAATTTCATACCTAAAGTTAAGCTTTAAGATTAGCCCAAATTGATAATGCCGTCTTTAATTTTGGAAATCACCGCCTGAGCAGCAGATTCTCCATTTAGCATAGCCGCATTCAACGAACCATTGGCCAGATGATCTCCTGCTAAAAACACCTGATCTTTGAGCTGAGTTTCCGACTTTGGCAGCATATAATTTACCGTCTGCATAACGGGCAAAGCTTTTTCGATGTGATAAAACTGTTTAAATTCTATCGTTTCAATATCTGCAAAAGTTTTTAAATCTGCTGTAATTCGAGCTTTCAGCTCTTCTTTGGATAACTCGTGAGGTTTCACAATACTTACAGAAAGCAGATGTTCTTCAGCATTTGGTTTTGATACATAATAAATGTTGTTAACCAGAGCTTCTTCATCAGCAATAAGAGCAATCATAGGTTCTTTGAAGGCACGCTGCTTAACGCTAACGTAGTAATTATCAACGCTTTTCCAAAGTGTATGCTGATTGTTCAGATTTGAAATGAGGTGTGAAGCTTCTGTAGCGATAATCACATAATCAAAAGTTTCTGTTGAACCGTTTCCAAATGTAATTTCCTGATCTTGAATGGATTTTACAGGTGTGTTGAAGTGAATTTTAGTATGCTTGAGCTGAGCCATCAGTTGGTTTGGAATAGCCTGAATGCCTTTTTTGGGAATGGTAGCACTCCCCTCACCAAACATTTTGTAGACAAATTCAAATTTTCTAGAGGAGGTTTTCAATTCATGTTCCAGAAAAATACCAGTAAAAAAGGGCTTAAAGAAGTTATGAATGATGTCTTCAGAAAAACCATAGTCTTTCAGGTATTGAAGTGTGGTTTTTTCTTCGGCCAGAAAAATATCATCAAAAGATTTCTTTTTCAGTTCGGTGTTGAGTTTTAAAACTTTCAGTTTATCAGCTACACTTCCAATTTTGGAGGTCAAGGTTGGAAATAACAAGCTGAATTGTCTTAATGGATCACCAATTTTATCGACTCGTCCTTTGTTATATATAATAGCTCCAGAATAAAATGCTTGCAGGTCCAGTAAGTCATAATTGAGATATTTCTGTGTTGCAGGATATTGGGTGAGCAGGACCTGGAAACCATGGTCGAAATGATAGCCGTCTCTATAATCTGTTTTGACCCGGCCTCCTACTCTATCTGTTGCTTCAAAAATTTGTGGCTTAAACCCTGCCTGTTCCAAATTTATAGCGGCTACCAGGCCGCTAAGACCCGCTCCTACTATTGCTATGTTTTGATCTTGCATTGAATTTTCTTTTAAGTGTAAGTTCGAAAATCTTAATCTTTTTAAACCTCAAAGTATTCCTAAAAGTTTCTGAACCCCTGGATTAATGTTTATTTTAGAAAAAAAATAGTATTAACCATGAGCAACAAAGATATGGGAGTTATAGCAAAGAGTGATAATGAATTAAAACTATATTATCATCCAGATAATAGAATTGCAAAACAAAGCATCGCTGTCGCGGAGGCTACAAAAGCTGAAAAGGTATTGATCAATTTGGCTGAAGTGAAACTTACTGAAACTCAGTGGGGAGAAATTTCGAGATTACTCGACAAGCAACCTTCAGAACTTATTAACACAGACCATCCCTACATACAGAAAACTTTGAGTGAGCAGCCTGTTTTGGATGAAAATCAGGCTTTGAAGATTTTGGTTCACGATCCGCAGGTTTTAAGGCATCCTATTGCGATGAGAGGAAAAAAAGTCATTGAAGTTGAAGGTATCAATGATATTATGAAATTACAGGAGATGGATTCTAAAGATGCTAAGCTTCCTTAGAAGCTAAAATAATTTATAGCAAAAAAAAAGCGCTCGTCTGAGCGCTTTTTTTATGAGATATGATTTCACCTATTAAAGTTTCTCTTTGAAATCATTGATGATTCCACCCCTGATAAGTACTTCAATTTGGCGATCACTCAGTGTATGTTTTGCTTTAAAAGCTTTGTTGGCACCTTCAGCTTTATGAACAACCACTTCAATAGGTTCTTTTGATTTAACTGAATTGATAACGTTTTTTAGTTCGATATCATCACCTTGATCAATCAAATCATAATCACTTTTATCTATAAATTCTAGTGGTAAAATACCAAAATTGACTAAGTTTTGCCACGCGATTCTGGCGTAACTTTTTGCAATGACTGCCACCTGACCCAGATATTTAGGAGCCAAAGCCGCATGCTCACGGCTAGATCCCTGTGCATAATTTTCTGCAGCGACCACGACATGTCCACCTCTGGAAACTTTGGCTTCCATCGCTCTGTCATAAAATGAATCATCGATAACGATGAATGAATATTTACTTATTTCTGGTAGATTACTTCTGAAAGGCAGTACTTCTGCTCCGGCCTTTAAAATTTCATCTGTTGAAATGTTATCTCCCATTTTAAGTAAGACAGGCACTTTGTAGGAATCTTCCAATTCTGGAATTTCTGGTAATGTCTTGATATTCGGTCCTTTTTCCAGCTTCACATTTTGATTATCCTCAATTGGTGCTACAAGCATATCTGTATTAATGATTTCGTAGGTAGGATATTCAAATTTAGGATAAGTCATATCAAATTCTTTTTCCATATCTCTGGGATCTGTAATTTTTCCCATCAATGCAGAAGCGGCCGCAGTTTCGGGACTGCAAAGGTGAACCTGATCGTCTTTGGTCCCACTACGATCTGGAAAATTACGTGGCATAGTTCTTAAACTGATGGTACCACTAGCTGGTGCCTGTCCCATTCCTATACATCCCATGCAACCTGACTGATGGAACCTTGCACCAGATTTTATAAGGTTCCCAAAAGTTTTATTTTCAATCATGTTTTGCATGATTTGTCTAGACGTTGGGTTAATATCAAAACTTACTTCCGGACTCACACTTTTGTCTTTCACGATAGCACTTGCTACCCAGAAATCTCGTAATCCCGGATTGGCTGAAGAACCAATAACTACCTGGCTTATGGCTTTGCCTGCTACTTCAGATACTGGGACTACGTTGCCAGGACTGGTTGGTAAAGCGATAAGCGATACCAAATCATCTAGAACTATTTCCTCGTGAAAATCGTATTCACAACCTTCATCTGCCAAAAGTTCTATCCAGTCATCTTCTCTTTCCTGAGATTTCAAAAATCGTTTGGTTTCTTCATCACTAGGAAATACAGAGGTTGTAGCACCCAATTCTGCACCCATATTGGCGATGACATGGCGGTCCATGGCACTGAGTTCTTTTAGTCCGTCACCATAATATTCGATGATTTTACCTACGCCACCTTTGACATCGTGTCGTCTCAGCATTTCCAGAACCACATCTTTTGCACTCACCCAGTCAGGTAGTTTTCCTGTAAGCTTTACGCCCATCACTTTTGGCATTTTAACAAAATAAGGCTGACCTGCTATAGCTGCTGCTACATCTAATCCTCCTGTACCAATGGCCAGCATCCCAAGAGATCCAGCCGCACAGGTGTGAGAATCTGATCCCACCAAAGTTTTTCCAGGTTTTCCAAAGCGTTCCATATGTACAGGATGGCTCACGCCATTCCCTGGACGACTGAACCAAAGGCCAAATCGCTGAGCTGCTGATTTCAAGAATTTGTGATCATCAGCATTTTTAAAATCTGTCTGAAGTAAGTTGTGATCCACATATTGCACAGCGACTTCAGTTTTTGCTCTGTCCAATCCCATAGCTTCAAGTTCCAGTTGTACTAAAGTACCTGTAGCATCCTGAAGCAATGCCTGATCTATCTTGATTCCAATCTCCTCTCCAGGCTTTAATTTACCTTCAATTAGGTGAGATTCAATTAGTTTTTGAGTTACATTTTTTGCCATGACTTTAGTTTCTTTTTGAATGATCATCAAATTACTAAATACATGACAATTCCAAATTCAATTAACAAAGATTAAACTCTTAAGATCAATTGAGATCCATTGGTTTCTGGACTTAAAATAAATTACTTTTGAAAAAAAACACTCTATGAAAGTTCATAACCTAAGTCAAACCAACTCTATATTGAATCATTTTCTACATCAAATTCGAGATGAAAATATTCAGAAAGACAGAATGAAATTCCGAAGAAATATTGAACGCATTGGTGAAATTTTGAGTTACGAAATGAGTAAATCTTTAAGGTTTCAACCCCAAGCTTTCAAAACACCTTTAAGCGAATCAACCTTCAATCAAATCAACAATGACTTAGTTGTCTGTTCAATATTAAGAGCTGGAGTGCCCTTACATAACGGAGTTTTAAATTATTTTGACGAAGCAGACAGCGCATTCGTCTCTGCTTTTAGGAAAACTTCTGAAGACGCAACAACTGAAGATGAATTTGAAATAATTGTGGAATACCTCTCCTCACCTAGCCTGGAAGGGAAAATATTGGTGTTGGCAGATCCTATGCTGGCCACAGGATTATCGATGCTCAATGTATTGAAAGCCCTGCAAAAAATGGGACAACCAAAATCTGTGCACGTTTTATCTGTGGTAGGAGCTCAACCAGGAATTGATTTGATTAATAATTATTTACCTGATGATGCTCATCTTTGGATTGCTGCTATAGACGATAAATTGAATGACAAAGGATATATCATTCCAGGGCTTGGTGATGCTGGAGATCTGGCTTATGGTAAAAAATTGTGATTATTCTTAAAAAAATATTTACATTTATCTCAAAACTAACTACTTATGACCAAAATTGCTACTATTTCAGTTTTATTTGCTGTTTTAATGACGGCTTGTGTATCAAAAAAGAAATACAATCAAGTTGAAAACCAAAAAACAGCCTTACAGGAAGAGATTTCGAATTTGAAATCTGACAGTAAAGAATGTAATGAAAATTACGCTGAGCTTGAAGATGAGGTAATGTCTTACAAACAAAAAATTGCGCAGTTGCAAGGAGACTCAGAAAACAAAATTGAATTGACAGAAAACGGTCAAGTAGTTTCTGAAACGACCAAGGCTAATGTGAGGAAGGTGTTTTCAAAAATGCCAGCAGACCAAAGGTCTAAAGCCAAAACACTTGAGGACTCAATCAACCTGGCAGTTGGCTACAACATCAAGTCCAATTTGCTAACTCAAATGAAGGATGAAGACAAAGAAGCTGACGATGCTATAGAGGTAAGTGTTGCAGAACCTGTAGTGAGAATTACGCTTACAGATAAAGTTCTATTTAAAAGCGGAAGTTACTGGGTAGACAAAAAGGCGTATAATTTGCTGGCTAGAATCGCAGAAGTTATAAACTCCGAGCCAAATATGGATATTCGCGTGGAAGGCCATGCAGATAATATGAAATTATCGGAAAAATCTTACATCGTAGATAATTGGGATTTAAGTATTCGCAGAGCTGCATCTGTGGTAAGAACTTTAGAAAACAAATTTGAAGTAGGTGGCGATCGTCTCATCGCATCCGGGAGATCTCATTATTACCCTGTAGCCGATAATTCTACAAGTGAAGGAAGAGCGAAAAATAGACGAACTACCATTCTATTGCTTCCAAAAATTGACAGGTACATGGAAATTTTAAATAAATAAAATTCACAATTGTACTTGAAAATAAGAAAAGCCTGCTTAGAGGATACCAAGCAGGCTTTTCATTTGCAACAAACTTAACTAGTTGCTATTGTAAATTTCATTGAAAAAGAAAGTCATATTTTCCCATGATTTTTTGCTAGCCTCTTCATCGTAAGCTAAAGGTAAATCATATTCCTTAGCTATACTGTCAGCATCTTTATTGGTATACGAATGCTTAACACCTTCGAACGCAATGTACTCGTAATCGGCATTGACAGCATCCAGTTGAGCTTTAAACTCACTTTCTTGCTCATCTGTTATCATCATATCTTCTGCACCATTCTGAATCAATAATTTGGCCTTTAAGTCTTCACTTGGCATTACTGGCAATCCTAAACCACTATGAAAAACTGCAACAGCGTCTAAATCTGCACCAGCATTAGCCATGGCTAATGCAACACTACCTCCAAAACAAAATCCTATAGCAGATATCTTATCAGAATCTACATATTCACTTTCTTTTAGGGTTTCCATGGCTGCGTTGAACCTTTGTTTTGCAGTATCAAAATTTTTCATCACGTTACCAGAAAACTCCATAGCCTCATCCGGATGTTCGGCTTGTTTACCCTCACCATACATATCTACAGCTAAAGCTACGTATCCCATTTCTGCGAGTTCATCTGCTTTTTCTCTGGCAAAGTTATCGTGTCCCCACCATTCATGGACAACAATAATCCCAGGTCTCCTACCTTCCAGCACACTATTGTGAGCAATGTATCCATTCATAACAGTTGAATTTGATTCATAAGAAATTTCTTTTCCTACTACTTCAACAGGATTATCTTCCTGAATGACTTCTACGTTTTCTTCTTCCTTGTCTTTATCTTTTGTTTCAGATTTGCAAGCTGCGAAAACTATCGCTAAAGCTAGGAGTGTCCATTTATAATTTTTCATGAGTTTTGGTTTATAGGTTTTTGGTTTGTTTCTTTATCAAGGTGGATCCACATTTTATCTTCATTTAATTTAAAACTACCCTTAAACTGAAAATTGCATTCGTTAGGGGAAATGATAGATAAAAATATACTTCCATTTTTCTTTTCGTAGAGGTGATAAATTTCGCCAACAATTGGTTCAAAACTAAATTGAGCACTATAAATAAGATTGTTGTACTCATATTGAGCCATCAACTTCTCATATTTGGTTTTTAGCTCTTCGTATTCAGTTTTGATTTGATGATTGACTTTACTCACATTCGAATTTTTCCAGCCAGTTAAGTCGGTTGGAGTAATTTTGGGAGCACCAGAATTGGTTGCATATGGCAATAGCCCTGCTTCGTATTTGTTGGTTTCCTCATTATAAACCACCTGATCTGGCTTTTTGCTGTTTTCTCCCATAAAATATTTAAATATATTGAGCGAAATTAAATTCAATTATACCAACTATCCTCTTCGCTAAGGTTAAAATTCCTTTAAAATCAGGAATTAAGTAGTGATAAAATTGGGTTTGGGTGTCATAATCATACCTTTGCAATGAATTTAAGTAGAAATCTAATTAATTAGAAATCAATAATTTATTATTATGAGTCAAGTAAAAGAAAAAGACACAGTAAAAGTACATTACACTGGTAAGTTAGCTTCCACAGGTCAAGTATTTGATAGTTCTTTGGAAAGAGAACCAATTGAATTTACACTTGGAGAAGGTACTATCATCCCAGGTTTTGAAACAGGTGTTCTCAATATGAAAGAAAGCGAGAAAAAAACCATAGAAATTCCTAAAGAAGAAGCTTATGGCGAAGTAAGAAAAGATCTTTTTCAACAAGTCGGTAAAGATCAGCTTCCAGAAGAAATAAAGCCAGAAGTAGGAATGGGATTAGTTTCTCAAAATCCTGATGGTTCTGAGCGTCAATTAAGAGTAGCTGAAGTGAATGATGATCATATTGTAGTAGATGCTAATCATCCTTTAGCTGGACATGACCTTACATTTGAATTAGAATTAGTAGAAATCAAAAGCTAGACATAAATTCAAATTATTATTATTTAAAGCCACTCGTAATTGAGTGGCTTTTTTTTGTAAGATGATTTAAGAGATCTCGACTAAAAGTATAAATACAAACATATTCATATGAGACCTATAGAAATAAACGATGCTAAAGAACCTGCTAAAGGAATTTTGGAAGCCACAAAATCAAAGATGGGAGCCGTTCCTATTATGTTCAAAATGATGGCTAATAACCCATCTTTACTTAATGCATACACCAAAGCTGATGAAACCTTTAGAACTAATTCAGGTTTTACCCCACAAGAACAGGAAGTGATTCTTTTATCGGTTGCTGCCTACAACGGCTGCAGCTATTGTGTAGCTGCGCATAGTTTTATTGCTAAAAACCAAAGTAATGTTTCTCCGGAAGTCCTGGAAGCCTTAAGAGCACAAAAAGAATTACCAGATACAAAGCTGGATGCTCTTTCAAAATTCGCCATCTCTGTAGCCAAAGAAAGAGGGTATCCATCAAAAGATACTATGGAAACTTTAAAAGATGCAGGGTATACAGATGAGCATATTGCAGGAGTTCTTACGGGGGTAGGAATGAAAACCATGAGTAACTACATCAATCATATCGCAGAAACAGAGGTAGACGACATGTTTTCTGAATTTAAATGGGAGAGATAGTCTCAGCATCTTTTACTGATTGAAACGCTCAACCTTTACGTTGAGCGTTTTTTGTTCAAACAATTTATAAAATATTTAAACTTGTTTATGACAGCTTGAGTATTTTTGCCAGCATGAAATTAACATTACAACTTGCAGCAGTTTACAATATACTCTGGGGAGCCTGGGTAGTTATTTTCCCCAACCATTTTTTTGAACTTGTAGGCATGGAGCTTCCCTCCCAACCTATGATTTGGCAGGGAATGGGAATGGTCATAGGTGTTTACGGATTGGGCTATTGGTGGGCTTCTTTTGATCCGTTAAGGCATTGGCCTATTGTTGCCGTAGGATTTTTAGGAAAGATATTTGGACCATTGGGTTTTGTGTTTAATTACTACGAAGGCAAAGTTCCATTTGAATTCTTTTACACTTTAATCACTAATGATTTCATTTGGTGGATCCCTTTTTTCCTTATTTTAAAAAGAGTTCATCAAGATTACAACTGGAAACTTTCTGAAAAATGAATCCAATTTTAGAGCATATTCATTCTATCAGAATAGTCATAGATTTTGGATTGGTAGTATTAATATGGATGGTGCAGCTTATCGTTTATCCAGGCTATTCTTTTTACAGTGATGAGAATCTTTTAAAATGGCATAAATACTACACACCGAGAATTACTGTAGTTGTGGCACCCATGATGTTTGTTCAAATGGGAATAGCTATCTATTTATTACTTTTTGAATATTCAATACCAAACTTAACTTATTCCTTACTCGTACTTTCAACATGGGTAGGCACATTCAGTTATTTTGTGCCTTTACATCAAAAAATTGAAGCAAATCAAGAAATTAAACCCTCAGCTAAAAAACTAACTTCTGGGAATTGGATACGAACGTTTCAATGGACTTTGACCTTTGTTTTTGGCTTATATCTTCTCTATTCTTAATTATATAATAAAATACTGGAATTGATGACTTTATAAGGCAACAATACTTGACTTTCTGAGTTTAAAGTCGTATTATAGCAAGATTTCAGTTATTAACTATTATATAAAAATTATATATGAGACAGCTTAAAATTACCAAACAAGTCACCAATCGTGAATCTAAGTCTTTAGACAAATATCTACAGGATATTAGTAAAGTAGACTTAATTACTGCTGAAGAGGAGGTGGAGTTAGCTCAGCGTATCAGAGAGGGCGATCAAGTGGCTTTGGAAAAATTAACTAATGCCAATTTAAGGTTTGTCGTCTCAGTTGCAAAACAATATCAAAATCAAGGGCTAAAACTCCCTGATTTAATCAATGAAGGAAATGTTGGTCTTGTAAAAGCTGCCAAACGATTTGATGAAACCCGTGGTTTCAAATTTATATCTTATGCGGTATGGTGGATAAGACAATCCATCTTGCAAGCTCTAGCCGAACAATCTCGTGTAGTCAGACTTCCTTTGAATAAAATTGGAGTCATCAATAAGATCAATAAGACTTTTTCACACCTAGAGCAAGTGAACGAACGTCCACCTTCTGCTATTGAAATTGCTAAGGAACTGGACATGAGTGAATCTCAGGTAAAAGTGGCTCTCAAAAACTCTGGACGCCATTTATCCATGGATGCTCCCTTCAAAGAAGGCGAAAACGATTCCAACCTGTACGATGTATTGAGTTCAGCAGAATCCCCTACTCCAGACGATCAGTTGATGAGAGATTCGCTGAGTATCGAGATCAATAGAGCCTTGGAAACTTTATCTCAGCGTGAAGCCGATGTTATTCGTTTAAATTATGGAATCGGCAATCAGCCAGCCATGACACTTCAGGAGATCGGAGACACTTTCGATTTAAGTCGTGAACGTGTGAGACAAATTAGAGAAAAAGGCATTAGACGTTTGAAACATCAATCCAAGAATAAGATGCTTAAAAAGTATTTAGGGTAATCCCTTTACTTTTATTCAACAAAAAAGCCATTCAAAATTGAATGGCTTTTTTAATTTTTATGATTCTGTAAGGATAGACTTTAGAAAGTAAAAAATTAGAGATTACTTAAAGATTAATTTCAAATTTCATTAATACTATCCAAATTTGAAAACTAAACCTTTGCTATTTTTCCTACCTTTTAAAACTCATAGCCTATCAAAACTTACCTATTTATTATCTACTTTATATTTGAATAGTATGGCCTATTTCTTAGAAGGCTGAGAGGGTCTCACTTCTACTTTACTTGGTAGAGTTCTTGGATTCATTTTGAATAAATCGACCACGAGTTCACCTATGTCTTCTGGCTGAATCTTCCAGGCGTCACTTTCATCAGGTGTATTTCCATTGAAATGGGTGGCGACAGAACCTGGCATAATCGTAGAAACATTTACACCATGATCCCTTAAGTCTAGCATCACCGCCTGGGTAAACCCTGTTAATCCAAATTTACTCGCATTGTAAGCAGAACCTTTAGCAAAGAAATTGGTTCCAGCGAGACTGGATATAGTTATAAAGTAACCCTTGCTTTTCTTCAAAGCATCAACGCTAGCTTTAATGGAAAAGAATACACCAGTAAGATTGGTATCTATAGTTTCTCTCCACTGGTCTTCGGTGAGGTCTTCAATACTGTGATAGTGACCAAGTCCAGCATTAGCAATAACGTAATCTAACTGACCAAACTCTTTTAAAATTTTATCGACTGCATTTTGTTGAGAAGCCATTTGTCTTACATCGGCTTCAATTCCAATGGCTTTAGTTTCAGGATTGGAACTTTTTAGTAATTCAACTGCCTCATTTGCAGAAGATTGAGACCGGCTGGTGATGGCTACATTCACGCCCTGCTTCATCAGTGCATCTGCAATTCCAAAGCCTATTCCTTTACTACCTCCCGTAATATATGCTACTTTATTTTTCATTTTGATTATAATTTTTTATTCGATTTAAAGTTACGGTCTAGTACCTAAGTCAATTCTCATTTTAAATAGTTTTAACGTCATCAATTATAGATTTAAAACTACTTTTGATTTAAATTTCTGCATATGTCTAAATCGAAGACCAAAAAACTAAAGCTAAACAAGTACTTTAAATTATTTTTATTGGGCTTATCTGGTGTTATCATGATCTTCCTTCTGTTTTTTGGAAGCATCTATATAGGTCTTTGGGGAAAAGTTCAAACTAAAAGTGATTTAATAAATATTCAGCAGTCTGAAGCTACAGAAATACTTGACCGTAAGGGGAAAGTTATAGATAAACTCTATAAATACAATCGCCAATCCATAACCTATTCTGAAATTCCGAAACATCTTGTGAATGCCTTGGTCGCAACAGAAGATGCAAGGTTTTATGAGCATGACGGTGTGGACAACTACAGTTTGCTCAGGGTATTTTTCAAAACGATTTTATCTGGTGATAAGTCTTCTGGAGGGGGAAGTACCATTACACAGCAGTTGGCCAAAAATGTCTTCGGAAGAAAATCCTATGGGTTTTTAAGTTTACCCGTAAATAAGCTCAAGGAAAGCATCATTGCTAAACGAATTGAAGATATTTATTCTAAAGAAGATATCATAGAATTGTACCTTAATACCGTTCCTTTCAGCGGAAATACTTATGGGATAGAGAGTGCAGCGCAGTTGTTTTTTAGCAAGACAACTTCAGAATTGAATTTAAAAGAGTCGGCTACTTTAGTGGGAACCTTGAAGGCAAATCATTCCTATAATCCAAGATTATTTCCTGAGCGAAGTCAGCTGAGACGAGATGTGGTAATTTCCCAAATGCAGAAGTACGATTATATTTCATCTGCTGAAGCAAACAAAGCGATGACTGAGCCTATTGAACTAAAGATTTCAGAAAATAATACTTACCAACGACAGTTTTTTATTGATTTAGTGAAATCTGAAACTGAAAACATTTTAAGTGAATATAAAAAATCAGATGGTTCTAGATATAGCATTGAAGAGGATGGTTTACAGATTCACACCACTTTAGATTTGGGTCAACAGAAACTTTTGGAAAAATCTGTAAAAAATCAGATAGCCTACCTGCAACCATTATTTGAGGCTGAATACGGTAAAAATGCACCATGGAAAGATGAAAGCTTACTTCAAAAACTAGCGGAAAAGACGGGTAGTTTTAAAAACTGGAAATCAAAGAAATTATCTTCAGATCAAATTCAGGATAGTTTACAAAAAACCAGACCCATCGAAGTTATTAAAAATGGCAAAACTACTGTTTTACAGATGTCTATCCTGGATAGCTTAAGTCATAACTTGAAGCAAATCAATGCAGCAAGTTTAAGTGTAGATCCAGTTACAGGTCAGATTTTGGCATATGTAGGTGGTGCAGATTACAGGCTGTCAAAATTTGATATCATAAAAAAAGCAAAACGCCAAGTAGGTTCTACATTTAAACCTATTGTATATGCTAGTGCGTTAAATCAAGGACTTGAACCCTGCGACTATATCTCAGCAAAAAATATTACTTACACCAATGCAGAAGGTTGGAACCCAAAAAACGCTAACAATGATAATGAAGAGGATCCTTACCTTAACTATTCTTTGAAATATGCCCTTACAAATTCTATCAATACCGTAAGCGTAAAGGTACTTGAGCAGGCAGGGATTGCAAATACAATAAGCCTTGGAGAAAGTATGGGTATTGTTTCTAAACTACCTGAGCAGCCATCTCTTGCCCTTGGAGCTGCAGAAATGAATATGAAAGAACTGGCCAGGGTGTATGCCAGTTTTGCAAATCAGGGGAAAGTTCCTACTATCTATTTTGTAACTAAAATTACTTCAAAAACTGGTGAAACTATTGCTGAATTTGATACAGAATCAACTCAAATATCAGATTTGAATCCTGAGCAAAATAGACTCATACTAGCTATGCTGGAAAACGTCGTTAATGAAGGTACGGCAAAGAGATTGAGATCTACCTACGGATTATCACAGGATATAGCAGGTAAAACAGGAACTACTCAAGACAATAAGGATGGTTGGTTTGCGGCAGTTACCCCAAAACTGGTAAATATCACCTGGGTAGGTAATAACAATCAGAGCATCGGTTTTAGATCTACTCGACTTGGACAAGGTGCAAATACAGCACTACCAATTTTTGGAAAAATGTACCAAGACATGTCCAGAGATAATGAGTTTAATGCTATCACTAGAGCGAGATTTCCGAGTCTGACAGCTCAACAGCAAAATATGTTGGAGTGTAAAGACCAAAAAAGAGACGGATTCTTCAAACGTTTATTCTCCAAAGATGAAGTCGAAAAGGAATTTGAGAAAAAAGATCAAGAGAAAGAAGAGAAAAAGGGTTTTTTCGGTCGGTTGTTTGGCAAAAAGAAAAACTAGTTTACTTCCATTCTACTAGTTGTATGTTTTGCTTCAGAAAATCACTTTCTTCATTTGAAATATACATTCTTCCTTCAGAATCAAAAGATAAACCCTCTGGTTGCTGAAAATACTTAGGGTTTAGCTTGTGGAGTATTTTTGGAGATCCGTCAGGATTTAAAATTAATAATTTGGGAATCCTGGAATCCAAAATAAATATTTCATTTGTTTCTGGATGAATCGTTAATTCAGAAGCCAAAAAATCACTCTTTACAAATCCAGTTTTTTTTACTTCAAATATAGAATCGGTATAACTCATAGAACTAAACAGTTCATTTTCTATTCTGAAATTCTTTGGATTAAGTTTGTAAATGATAAAATCCTCTCTGTTGTCAAGGAGATTGTTTTCTTTGGGTATAGTGAGGAATTTCTGCAGTTTTTCGTGATAGTCTAAGCTTTCCATGTCGTTAAATGAAGAAAATTCAGTTTTATAAGATTCAATCTTTCTTTCTTCAGATTCAAAATCAATAATTTTAAAAACCTTGCCATTGCTCTCCATGACATAAGCTACTGAATCAAGGACCCGAATCGATTCATAGTCACCTCTTGGACCAAACTCTATTTCCTTAACAATTTTTTCTTGGTTCAAATCATAAATAAAGATGATTCCATCTTCATCCTGAACACAGGCTATTCTGGAATCATCTACATGACTTATACCAGAGACTTCTCGTAAAACAAAAGGCAATTCCCAGGTTTTAACTACTTTGATTTCATCTGAATATTCATAATCAGGCTTTGAAATGTAATAGACCATGCCCGCGAAAAGAAGAATTCCAGCTACTATATAAAATACGATTAAATTTTGCTTCATAGGTTTTAATAGAATCATCTAAAGCCTTAAAGATGCTAGATAATATGTAAATTTGCAAAAATTTTGACCATGGATAAATCTTCGCTTGCTAGATTTTTTTATAATTTATTGCGAACCAACGATTATGTAGGTGAAACTACAGCTATTTATCTTAATGCGTTGATTAATATTGCTGTATTACTCATCTTAGGTTTTATTGCTTTTAAAATATTGAGGTATTTTGCTGAAAGTGTTTTGCATAGCGTATCCCAAAAAACTAAAACCCATTTTGATGATTATTTGGTTAAGAACAAGGTTTTTGTCTATGTTTCCAATCTCGTAGTCCTCTTCGTGCTCTATGAGTTTATTCCCCTGGCACTAATAGATTTTTCTGAGTTTGAAATTTATTTAGAAAAAGTCTTCGAAGTTGTTATCATCTTTGTGGTGATATGGATTCTGAAGTCTATTCTAATGACTGTTAAGGACTTTCTTCGCACCTTCAATTCTTTTAAAGATAAACCGATAGAAAGTTATATACAAGTATTCATGATCATTGTGTGGGTTGTCGGAATTATCATCGTTTTTTCAGCTCTTACTGGAAAGCCACTTATTAAATTCCTTACAGCTCTTGGAGCATTTTCAGCGGTATTGCTTTTGATTTTTAAAGACACCATCTTAGGGTTTGTAGCTAGTATACAGGTCACCGTTAATGATACTGTAAGATTAGGAGACTGGATTACTATGGAAAAATATGGAGCCGATGGTGATGTGTTTGAAATTAATTTGGCATCTGTAAAAGTGAGAAACTTTGATAATACTATAACAACTATTCCTACCTATTATTTGATTTCGGATTCCTTTAAAAACTGGCGTGGAATGAGTATTTCTGGAGGAAGACGTATAAAACGTTCCATTCTTATAAAAGCTAATAGCATTAAATTTCTTTCTGAAGACGATATCGAAGAGTTGAAAAAAATAAAGCTTATTACCAATTATATTCAAAGTAAGCAGCAGGAAGTGAATGATTACAATACTTCAAATCAAGTTGATAAGTCAGTTCAAATCAATGGCAGAAACCAAACTAACTTTGGAGCTTTCAGAGTGTATGTCGACTATTATCTTGAGCAACACCCAGATATAAACAAAGAAATGATGATGATGACTAGGCAGCTTGCACCAACGGCTGAAGGTATACCACTGGAGTTATATGCTTTTTCAAAAGACAAAGTTTGGGCTAATTATGAGCGGGTCATGGCCAATATTTTTGATCATCTACTAGCTGCCATTCCTTATTTTGATTTAGAATGCTTCGAGTATCCTTCAGGTAAAGATATCAAGTCGATTGCTCCATCTTTAGAATCTTCTAAAGATCAATGAGGGATTTTATCAACTTCATCATCGGTAACTTTAGAAAATTAAGTTTTGGTTGGATGCTTACCTTTTTGTCCAGTTTTGGTCAAACTTATCTCATTTCGTTATACGTAACAGAAATTTCATCAGAATTTGATATCACAGAAGGTACCTTCGGCGCTATTTATGCAGTTTGCACGGTTTTGGCATCTTTCATCATGTTAAGCGTTGGCCATACAGTAGATCATATTTCAGTCAAAAAAGTGACAACTTTTACCATCGTATGCTTGGCCTTTTCATCAATTCTGATGGGAGTATCTTATCACTTAGCTTTTGTCTTTATAAGTCTTGTGGGGTTAAGACTTACTGGACAAGGGATGCTGAGTCACATAAGCATGACTATTCTTTCCAAATTTTATGACAAGAATAGAGGCAAAGCCTTAAGCTTTTCGACACTAGGATTTTCCAGCGGGGAGATTGTCTTACCTTTAATTCTTACATTCATCATAGGCTGGTTCGACTGGCGATGGGCTATGATTGGCTCTGGTGTAATGCTCCTTCTCTATCTGATAAGGCTTCATTTTACAGACTTGGAGCATTTCAATGAACAATTAAGCAGAGGAAAACCTTCCTCTTTGAGCTTAGTCAAAGACTTTGGAAGCATCATCAATGATAAACGTTTTTTGATTTTGATGCCAACTAGTTTTGCAATAAGTTTTACAGTTACTGCAGTTATTTTTTATCAATACGTATTTGTAGCTCAAAAAGGATGGTCACCACAATTGTACGCTGCTTTTTTTACAGGATATGCCATTACTCGATTGGTTTTCTCTCTTGCTGGTGGTCTTTGGGTAGATAAATTTACAGCTAAAAAGATGTTTAGGTTTTACCTTATCCCAATAAGTCTTGGGCTTTTAGCATTTGCGTTTATAGATAGCATTTTTGGAGCACTCTCGTTTCTTTTGATGATGGGGATTACAGTAGGTATGTCTGGTACCATAAAGTCATCTATTTTGGCTGAAGTGTATGGGATTGAAAAATTAGGAGCTATCCGAAGTCTTTTTACCATGTTCATGGTTGTAAGTACAGCTCTTGGCCCACTAATTGTAGGATGGATGATTGATGGTGGATGGAATATTGAAACAATTATGCTGAGTTTGTTTGTGTTTATTATTGCCTGTGCTTTGAATGCACAACGAATTAAAGGAGTACCAACAGTCGACGAAGTTTAATAATTTAACAAATACTTAATTCATTTGTTTGGTTAAAGATATGGTCTAATAAGGGTTTACCCTTATTTTTGTAGCCTATTATGAGTAAGAAAAAGAAAAATCCCAATCGTAAATCTCATTTGAGATTACTTCACCAATACTATACTTATACAGGATTCTATAGTTTTTTGGGTAGAAGTTTGATCAAGGCGGCTCCGCCTATTCTTATTTTTATTGCCGTTTTACTGGGTATTCACTTTTTTGTTATCGATGTAAATACAATGTTGATTTATATCACTGAGAATTTTCCACCGATTGCAGTTTTTGCCATATTTTTCGCATCAGAATCAATCCTGGGACTTATCCCCCCTGAAATTTTTATAGCATGGTGTGGGAAAGCTTCTTCTCCCTGGTTTTTTTTATTTATTCTTTCTTTTTTATCTTATTTAGGTGGAATTATCTCCTATTTTGTGGGAAGAGGTATTGCCAGTATTCCTTCAGTATTCGTGTATTTGGAGGTAAAAATGGCAAAGCATATTAAAAACATGAGGAAATGGGGTGGAATTTTAATCTTAGCTGGGGCTTTGCTTCCTTTGCCTTTTGCCATTGCCAGTATTTCAGCCGGTATTATAAAATTTCCATTTGGAAGCTATTTACTTTTTGGTCTCCTAAGATTTGTAAGATTTGCTATCTACGGAGCATTGATTTTTGGTGCTTTATAATATTATCAAGACGTTTGATCTTCTCTTTTATCCAGCATCCGTTTCAATCGAGTCTCATACTTTTCGTCTTCTTGTTCCTTAGCTTTTATTTTTTGCTTTTTAAAATCTTCTTTCAAGCCTAGATGCAAGGAATAACACATAATGAATAGTATAACGGTAAAAGGCAATGCAGAAACAATGGAAGCCGTTTGTAAGGCTTCAAGTCCTCCACCGATAAGCAATACTGCTGCAATAGCTCCTTCAGTAATAGCCCAGAAGACACGCTGACCTTTTGGAGCATCTATTTTGCCACCGCTTGTCAAACTATCAATCACTAGAGACCCAGAGTCTGATGATGTAACAAAGAAGCTAGTGACAAGTGCAATTGCTACCAAATTAAGAACTATGGTAAAAGGATATTTTTCAAAGAAAACGAAAAGAGAAATATCTACGTTGGTGTTGACGGCATCAATCACCGTGGCTTCCCCTAAAAGCGCATCATGAATGGCTGTGCCACCAAAAGCAGTCATCCAGAAAAAAATAACAAGCGTTGGCAGAAATAAAACGCTTAAAATAAATTCGCGAATTTGTCGACCTTTAGAAATTCTGGCTATGAACATACCTACAAAAGGAGACCAGGCGATCCACCATCCCCAATAAGTGATTGTCCATGGCATCTGCCAATTATCATCAGAATAACTTTCAGTCCAGGTGGATATTTCAAAAAAACCATCAATGTAAGCACCCAAATTTTGAACATAAGATCTGAAAATAAACATGGTTGGACCAAGAATCAAAATGAGTAAAAGCAAAATAGCAGCTATTCTGATGTTCCATTCACTCAAAAATTTAACTCCTCTGTGAATTCCAGAAACAACTGAGATTGTTGCAATAAGTGTAATTCCAGCAATGATGGAAACCTGACTCGTGAGATCATCTGGAAATTCAAAAACATAATTTAATCCAGCCGATATTTGTTTTACTCCATAACCTAGAGATGTTGCCAGACCAAACAGTGTGGCTAATACAGCAAAAATATCGATGATATCCCCCCAAATTCCATGAATTTTTTCTCCCAAAAATGGATAAAACACAGATCTCAACGTCAAAGGTAATCCACGCGTATAAGTAAAATAAGCAAGTGAAAGGCCTACAAGTGCATATACCCCCCATATGTGAAGCCCCCAATGTAAATATGTAAACTGCATAGCTTCTCTTGCTGCTTCTGCAGTCCCGCCTTCAGTGAAAGGTGGATTTGAAAAATGTGACAAAGGTTCTGAAATACTGAAATATAGCAATCCTATCCCCATTCCTGCACTGAAGAGCATTGAAAACCAAGATAGTTTTTTAAATTCTGGCTTAGCATCCTTACCTCCTATTCTCAAGTTTCCATACTTGCTAAAGGCTAGGTACAACATAAATATCAGAAAGAAATTGACTCCCAAAATGTAAAACCAACCTCCTTGTTTTGACACCAGTTCTTGCGTTGAGCTAAAAAATTCTGAAGCAGATTCACTATAAATTAAAGTAAGCGCAATCGAAACAAAAATTAAAAAAGCAGAAGTAAAAAAAACTCTTCCGTTGAGTTTTAATCCGAAGATAGATTCCTTTTCATCGCTTCTTTTAATTTTGTTGGACATATAAGAATTGTTTTGAAAAAACTAAGGGCTATCTTTTAATAGCCCTTAGTTAGTAATGGATTATTCCATAAAATGTTCATTAATTTTTACCCTCAGCTTCCTTACGTAATCTTCGTAAAGCCAATCTCTGTAATTTTTAGTATTGTTGATGATACAGTTAGAATATCTTTTGATTCTGTCTTTAATGTCATCTTTTAGCTCTCTTGCCAGAATCCTTGCATCAAAAACATCTTCAGAATTTTCTGCACACATTTTAGCATGCTGAGCTATGGATTCTTCAAGCACAAGTTTAGATTTATCCCCATTGTTGACAGTTTCATTATACCTCCTCCTAATGTCGAACTCGATGTCTTCAGAATTTTTGAACATTTCTCTTACTTCATCAGGCATTTCATATTTGAAGTTAAGTTCAATTTCTTCATCAGAAACCATGTTGTCGAGGAAGTAATCTGGATTTTCAAAAATAAGCTGCCAATCTACAGGCGCATCCCAGGGGCCAAATCTGGCAATGTTATTACCTAAATCAATAACATTAAAAGTATCTTTGTTTGGAAGTTTACGCGACCCTCTACCTATCATTTGAAAATATAAAGTCAAAGATTTTGTCGCACGATTCAAAATTATGTTTTCTACCGTAGGTTCATCAAAGCCAGTGGTAAGAATACTCACGGAAGTCAAGATTGCATCTGGTTTTTCTCTAAACCATTTCAGAATTGCTTTTCTCTCTTTCTTATTGTGGGTATTATCCAAGTGTTTGATATCATACCCCGCATCTTTAAAGGTTTGATAAACATACCAGGATGTATTGATACCATTATTGAAAATCAAGGTTTTCTTGCCTTTGCATTTCTCTTCGTAAGCCTGAATAAGCTTTTCCTGCATATCCAGATTAGTGTAAAGATCTTCTGAAGATTTGACAGTGTAATCTCCTGTTATACCAACCTGTAGAGTTCCAAGACCTACATCATAACTAAACATTTTGGCTTCTGCCAAAAATCCTTTTTCAATAAGTGATGATATTGAATTGCCAACAATAAGCTCCTCATAATTCCTATGCATTGGCAACTTAATGTTAGAACTTAGAGGCGTAGCAGTAACTCCTAATATAAAAGCTTTATCCAGATATCCAAAAAGCTTGGTAAATGAATTATAATGTGCTTCATCAATAATAGCCAAGCCAATATTTTTCATATTCAGCTTTTCTTCATTCAACCTATTGTTTAAGGTCTCCACCATTGCCACAAAACACATATAATCATTGTCATCTGGAAGTTCTTTTACTTTAGAATTGATGATTTTATTTTGAACGCCGAAGCCTTCAAGCATATCAGAAGTTTGCTTGCAAAGTTCAATTCTGTGTGTGAGCACGATGACTTTTTTACCAGTCTTTTCTATGTATCGTCTTACAATTTCAGAAAAAACAACTGTTTTCCCACCCCCGGTTGGAAGTTGATATAAGAGATTAAAATTATCTGGAGAATTCTCAATCTTATCAAATATCTTTTTTAAATCTTTTTCTTGATAATCGTAGAGGCTCTTTTCTGCAGTGTTTTCAAGCATATACTTCCTTGAGTTGAAATGTGATTTATAATTTTAAGATTGGCAAAAATACGCAGATTAAAGGGTTTATTGAAATATTTTAGCAAATTATAAGTCAAAATCTAGGCTTTGAAAGCTTCTGTGAATCAGTAAATTCGAGTATATTTTTAAAAATAGTAGAAACAACTACCTATATATATAAACTAAAAATTATTTTTGCATAACAACTTAAAACTAACAACCCTTGGAAAATAAAAAAGCATTAAAACTCATAGATTCTATTGTTAAAACACTTGAGTCCAACCAAATTGTAACCGACGAAGTTGTAGAGATGGTAAAAGAACTAAGACCATTTGCAGTAGAAGAAAACCTCCCTGTTGTAGCAAAAACATTAAGATTGGTTTCTGAACACGTGGAAGAGAACGAAGTTTTTGCTATACCAATTCCACAGGACGAGCCTATTGTAGACGAAGAAACTGGTGAAGAAATAGAACCTGAATCTTCTGAAATTATAACAGGGTCTGAAAGTTTACTGTATTTGGTCAACCTGATCAAAAAATCTGAAAATCCGGTGAATAAGGCTGAAATAAGAGAGTATAATCGTAAAATGGAAGCTTTCGCTGAATAATATTAGGTATGGGAAGAGCATTTGAATTTAGAAAAGCAAGAAAGATGAAGCGTTGGTCCGCGATGGCCAAAACCTTTACAAGGCTTGGAAAGGACATTGTGATGGCAGTAAAAGAAGGCGGTCCAGATCCAGAAACAAATGCAAAACTGAGAGCCGTCATTCAAAATGCGAAGGCTGCCAACATGCCTAAAGATAATGTAGAGAGAGCCATTAAAAGAGCCTCCGACAAAAGTCTTGGCGATTACAAAACGGTTTTATACGAAGGTTACGCTCCACATGGTATTGCTATACTTGTAGAGACGGCTACAGATAATACCAATAGGACTGTTGCCAACATCAGGTCTTATTTCAACAAATGCGATGGAAACCTGGGAACTTCAGGGTCTGTTGAATTTATGTTTGATCATACCTGTAATTTCAGGATTGCTTCCGAAGGAATTGATGTTGAAGAACTGGAACTTGAGATGATAGATTTTGGAGCAGAAGAAGTTTTTGAAGATGAAGATGGAATTATGATTTATGCTCCATTCCAAAATTTTGGAGATATTCAAAAATTCCTAGAGGAACGCCAGATTGCAATTGAATCTTCCGGGTTTGACAGAATACCTCAGGTAACTAAAACACTCACGGAAGAGCAAAAAGAAGATGTGGAAAAACTCTTAGAAAAAATTGAAGAAGACGATGATGTGCAAAATGTATATCACACTATGAACGAATAAAAAAAGGCTAGATGAATATCTAGCCTTTTTGACTTTGCAAAAGCAGAGATTTTACATGTTTTCGAAAATCGACTTCATCAACCGTGTCTTATCGTTAAGACTTTCTTCCATCGAAATCATTGTTTCTGTTCTACTCACACCATCGATATCATCTATAAGGAAAATTATATTTTTAGCGTGTTCAGTATTTTTAGCCCTTATTTTGCAAAATAAATTGAATTTGCCAGTCGTAACGTGAGCAACAGTAATATTTGGAATTTCTTCTATCCTATTGAGAACAAATTGTGTTTGCGAAGTTTTTTCAAGAAAAATACCTACATAGGCTATAAATGTATAACCCAATTTTTTGTAGTTTAAAGTGAGAGATGAACCAATTATGATCCCACTTTCTTCCATTTTTTTGACACGAACATGAACGGTACCTGCTGAAATATCAAGCTTCTTGGCGATATCCGTAAATGGGGTTCTAGTATTGTCAATGAGCATATTGAGAATCTGGTGATCAGTCTCGTCAAGTTTAAGTTTTCCTTTCATGTGATAAATCTTATTATATTAAATAAAACGCAAAAATAATTAATAATTATGATTAAAAAAGAAAGATTAATCAAAATGTTTATTAATTATATAACGAAAACGTTATTGTTGACTTTAAATGTTGCTAAAACTTCTCCTACTCTTAATTCAGTAGGCTTTTCAAATTCAAGAATCTGATGCTCGGCATCAATTTCGCGATGACCAAAGTATGAATTTAGTTTATCAATTTTTTCAATTACTGGCACAAATTCAATCCGGCTATTGCTTAAGGTTTCTTTAAACTGTATCGCTATATCAAAATCTTCTCCCTTTAGATTTACATTTCGTAAAATTATATCATAAAAGAGTTTTTGGTTCTCTGGAATTTCAAAATACCTTTTTTCTGGACTCAACTCTGCTTTTGTAGCTACATCTACGATCATATTAAGCATCGCGATGAAAATGTATTTACGGGTTTGTTCACGTTCATAGTCATTTTGAAAATGACCCGCTTCAAATAAAATAGTAGGTGTTCCGTTTTTCTGAAAATAATCACCAATGCAATTGATGTTAAATCCATCATCATACCTTCCGACTTGTCCTGGAATAAAACCCTGAAGCAGTTCATTTGCAGAAGTAATTAAACTCATCGACTGCCTTCTAACGTCATTGACATCTCTGTTTTCATTATAAGAAGGTGAAAGAAATGAAACAGTTGCAGGCTTATTTTTACTCCCAGCACTAAAAATTGTCCGCTGATCGTGCATATTAAAACACACATCGGGCTTAAAATCAGCATAAATACTTTGTAAAATCTTACTTTCTGATTGTGTTTTGAGATAAGCATCCCGATTCAAATCTACTGCATTGGAATTTACACGCGTATAATTCACTGCTCCATCTGGATTGAGCACTGGAATAATGACAATACTACATTCATCAAAAATAGTCTTGGCAAAGTCAGAATAAACTACAAAAAAATTCAGCAGATCCAAAACTGACTTTGTGGTGGTCGTTTCGTTTCCATGCATTTGTGACCAGATTAGTATTTTTCGAGATCCATGTCCCACACGAAAAGAAGAAATTATTCTTCCACTTTCAGAATGGCCTTCATTCTTGATTTTCAACTTGTGTGACATCGTCTTGAACACCTCCAGCAAATCCACTTCTTTCAAATACCTTCCCTGAAGTGCTGACTGTTTAAACGCTGAATAGTCGTCAAATAACTTATTATAATTAGGTCGTTGTATTTTCATGTTTACAAAAGTATAATTTTATAAATATACAATTGTATACAAATGTAAATCCAGTTTTATTTACATTTGTATACAGGATGAAGCGCTTATTTCCTGATTCAAAAAGTTTAAGGCGGAAAAATTCCTAAACCTACTATTTTATATTATTAAATATTGAAATACAGATATTTAAATATTCATATCTAAACTCATGGTTTAATATATTGAGGTTTGTTTTAAAACAATATTGAAGTAATCAATCCAAAATGTTTACATTTGTAAGTATATTTATATTTGACATTAATTATTAATTTACAATGGTAAACAGTGATGACTTTTCAAAACGGCTTAAAATAATCTTTGATTATTACGAATTGTCTGCTTCTTCTTTTGCAGATAAAATAGATGTAGGAAGAGCATCTATTTCTCACATTTTATCAGGCAGAAATAAACCAAGTTTAGATTTTGTGATGAAAGTAGTCTCCACTTTTGAAGAAGTAGAACTCTATTGGCTCTTAAATGGAAAAGGAAGCTTTCCAGCTTCTTCTCAAAAGGAAATAGAATTAACTGAGGAGCAAATAGAAGAAACTCGAGAAGAACAGAAACCCTATTCTGAAAGTACCTCATTTGACAGCATTAAGCATAAACAGATCTCATCTGATCAAAAGGAGATCAGGAAAGTAATAATTTTCTATAGTGACGGTAGTTTTGAATCTTACCAAAATCCTCCTAAAACCTAAATCATACGCCAGATTTAGTTAATTTTGCAGAAAAAAATTAAATGCGCTATATTTTTATTCTTGCTATATTGACTTTAGCTTCTTGTTACAACCCTAAAAGAGAATGCAAAGACTTTAAAACTGGTAAATTTGAGTTTGAAGCCTATTTAGATGGAGATTTAGTCAAAACAACTTTTATTAGAAACGATTCCATTGAAGTTGAGATTTATAAGAACAAAAAAGATACAGCTTCCATTCGCTGGATCAATGATTGTGAGTATGTGCTCAAATCTATAAACCCGAAAAACAGGGCTGAAAAACAGCCAATTCACATGAAAATATTATCAACTTCTGGAAACTCATACACCTTTGAGTACAGCATCGTTGGTAAAAATGAAAAGCAAAAAGGACGTGTGACTAAAGTAGATTAATCAAACAATGAAGATTGTTTATTACCAGGCTTTACATCGTCTTTGGATTCATCTTCATCATCCTCAATAGATTCTTCTTCATAAGGCATAGGATCAATCATGTCTATCTGCTTAACGTTTTCTGATGTTAACTGATTACCTTGCGCCTTGATTCCTTTTATAGCTATAAATTCTTCAAGATTTACCAATTCGTTTTCCTTTCTGTCTTTACCTCTTGCTTTTTTATATTCAATCTCAATGCGAGGAATATAATCTGTAGACACAACTTCCAGTTGAGAGTTGGGATGCTCTGTAATGATTAATTCTTCCTTCTCAGGCTGATCGATCAAAAAACGTTTGACGTAATATCGTTCTTTTTCACCTTCCCAATATACCGCTGAAATTGGCTTTTTGGGGTTCCATTTTTCTATAACGATAACGTCATTTTCAAAATGGGTAGAAAGTTCTGGAATAATGGTTTTCACGATTCCATTTTGACGAATAATTAAAAGTCTGTCTTCGCCTTTAAAGGCACCTAGAAGCTCACCTCGCTCATCAACATTGAGGCGTCTTACCGTTTCATCAAACCAAATCTTACGTGGCTTAAGAGTAGAAACACCTTCTTCCTTCATTTCAATGCTTTTGATAGGCATTTTAGTCACCAAATTACCTTTAACGTTTCTGCCTTTTATCGCCAAATCGGAAAAATCGACATCAAATTTGAGACGTTTTAAGCCTTTTTTCTGCCTTAAAAACACAGTAACTAGTTCTGCTTCACCGTTCGGATTACAAGAAAAATATAAAACTTTAGTTCCAGGCTTATCTTGACCAACGCTATAAGCACGATCTCTGGTTATTGAGGTTACAGCAAATCGTTTCATATAATTATAACCCGACTTGCCATCTCTGTAAATCAAATTATAAATGGTTCGTTTATCTTTCTTTTTAAAGATCCCTACATAAATAATGTTCTTGCCTATAAAGGTTTTGCTTTCAACCTTAGTCACCATCATCGTACCGTCTTCAGTAAAACAGATGATATCATCTATGTCGCTACAATCGGTGACGTATTCCTCTTTTTTCATAGATGTTCCAACAAAGCCTTCACTCCTATTCACGTATAGTTTTGTATTCCTAATAACAACTTTAGTGGCTTCTATGTCTTCAAATAATTGAATTTTAGTTTTGCGCTCTTTACCTTCACCGTATTTACTTTTTAGATTTTTGAAGTAATTGATGGAGTACTCAATCAAATGATCTAAATCGTGTTTTACACTTTCAATTTCTCCTTCCAGGGCTTCAATCTTCTGCTCAGCTTTGTCAAGATCAAATTTTGAAATTCTTTTAATTTTAATTTCAGTCAGTCTAGTGATATCATCTCGGGTAATGTCACGTTTTAAGTGCTTAATGTGAGGTTGAAGACCCAGATTAATCGCTTCAATAACACCTTCCCAGGTTTCTTCTTCTTCAATATCACGATAGATTCGTTTTTCTATAAAAATCTTCTCTAGAGAAGCAAAATGCCATTGTTCTTCAAGTTCGCCGAGTTTTATCTCCAGTTCGGTTTTGAGCAAACGAACTGTATTTTCTGTACTTCGTCTCAAAAGTTCTGAAACCCCTAGAAAATGTGGCTTATCATCTATAATGACACAACTTAAAGGTGAAATGGATACTTCGCAATTGGTGAAGGCAAATAAAGCATCAATTGTTTTATCTGGTGAAATATTGTTGGGCAGATGAATCAAAATCTCAACTTCTGAGGAAGTGTTGTCTTCAATTTTCTTTATTTTGATTTTACCCTTATCATTCGCTTTTAAGATAGAATCTATTAGCGTTGACGTATTTGTAGAATATGGAATCTCATTGATGACCAACAAATTCTTATCCCGAATTTCAATATTGGCTCTTACTCTTAGTTTTCCTCCTCTGAGACCATCGTTGTAATTGGATACATCTACAACCCCACCTGTAGCAAAATCTGGAAAAATACTGAATCGTTTGCCTTCCAAATGTTTGATGGATGCGTCGATTAATTCAATAAAGTTATGAGGAAGAATTTTGGTACTCAATCCTACTGCAATACCTTCTGCGCCCTGAGCCAGGATCATAGGAAATTTCACTGGAAGATTAACAGGCTCTTGTTTCCTGCCATCATAAGAAATTTGCCATTCTGTAGTTTTTGGATTAAAAACCACATCCAGGGCAAATTTTGATAAGCGTGCTTCTATGTATCTGGAAGCTGCTGCACTATCTCCAGTTAAAATATTTCCCCAGTTTCCCTGCGTATCTATTAAAATGTCTTTTTGGCCAAGCTGTACAATTGCATCACCTATACTGGCATCGCCATGAGGGTGATATTGCATGGTATGACCAACGATATTGGCTACTTTGGTATAACGTCCATCATCCAGGTCCTTCATTGAATGCAGAATACGACGGTGAACAGGTTTAAAACCGTCCTCAATAGCAGGTACAGCTCTTTCTAAGATGACATAAGAGGCGTAATCCAGAAACCACTCCTGAAACATGCCTGTAACTTTTATAGATTCGTCCTTGGCAGTTGGATCGTATTCAGCTTCAGAATCTGGAGTTAGGTCTAAATCGTCACTCATAGTTTGGATTGGTTTTTTGCAATTATTTTATCGAGAGATAATTTTAAAAATCGAGTTTTTCTAGGACTCAACATACTGATGTTAATATAAACATCTCTTATTGAATTCTTTGTTGAATAGAATAACACTAATCTCCTATAAAACAAAAAGTTGTATATTTTATACTTATGAATATTGTCTTTTTTTATCTCGTGGATTTTAGTTCTGTAATTAATAAATTCAGAAAGAATGGCACCTCTGTTTAAAAAAGAAACTAAACTTCCTTCGCTATCATATTCAAAATATTTTCCAGCAAAATAAATATAAATTAACCACATGCCAACTATGATAAGTGAAGCATAATAATACTTATCTGAAGGAAAAAGTTGTCTTCCAAGTTGTTGATTTAAAAAAATAAGAAGCAGAAAGAGTATCACTGAAAAGTAATACACACCAGGTATAATTTTAACAAGTTTATGGTTACTTAACCTCATGGATTTCTTCTTCAACTTCCTCTACGAGGTCTATTTCTACTTTTAGATTGTCTATGATAAAATTCTGGCGATCTGGAGTGTTTTTCCCCATGTAAAATTCCAAAATTTCGGGTATGCTTTTGTACTTATCTAACATTACAGGATCTAGACGAATGTCATCCCCTATAAAATTCTTGAATTCATCTGGAGAGATTTCACCCAGCCCTTTAAATCGGGTGATTTCAGGTTTACCTCTCAATGCTTTTATGGCTTCTCGCCTTTCGGTCTCAGAATAACAATAAAAGGTTTGTTTCTTGTCCCTTACTCTAAACAGTGGGGTTTGCAAAATATACAAATGACCTTCTTTAATTAATTCTGGAAAAAACTGAAGAAAAAAAGTGATGATCAATAAACGAATGTGCATACCATCTACATCAGCATCGGTGGCAATTACAATATTATTGTATCTCAAGTCTTCCAGAGAGTCTTCAATGTTTAAAGCTGCCTGCAGGAGGTTAAACTCCTCATTTTCATAAACAATTTTCTTACTGAGTCCATAAGAATTTAGCGGCTTTCCTTTAAGACTAAACACAGCCTGAGTGTTGACATCTCTAGACTTGGTAATACTTCCACTTGCCGAATCACCTTCCGTAATGAATAAGGTTGTTTCCAGATAACCTTCTTTTTTTGTGTCTTCTAAGTGAATTCTACAGTCTCGTAATTTTTTATTGTGAACACTTGCCTTTTTCGCTCTATCCTTGGCTAATTTTCGGATTCCAGAGAGATCTTTGCGCTCTTTTTCAGCCCGAAGAATTTTTTTGTGAAGCTGCTCAGCTGTTTCATTGTTTTTATGAAGATAGTTATCCAACTTTTGCTTCATAAAATCCATGATGTAAGTCCTTACTGTTGGTAAGTCTCCACCCATATCGGTTGAGCCTAATTTCGTCTTGGTTTGACTTTCAAAAACCGGTTCCATCACTTTTATGCTTATGGCTGATACAATGGATTTCCTAATGTCACTAGGCTCAAAGTTCTTCTTGTAAAAATCTCTTATGGTTTTGACAATCGCTTCTCTAAAAGCTGACTGATGAGTTCCTCCTTGAGTTGTGTTTTGTCCATTGACAAAAGAATGGTATTCTTCAGAATATTGAGCCTTGCTAAAGGTGATAGCGACTTCAATATCATTTCCCTTTAGATGTATGATTGGGAACAATCTGTCTTCTTCTCTTATTCTGTCACTCAACAGATCTTTCAAGCCTTCTTCTGAGTAAAATTTTTCCCCATTAAACAGTATTGTCAGACCTGGATTGAGATAGACATAATTTTTAAGCATTTTCTCAATATATTCATTTCTGAAATTGTACTTCTTGAAAATGACTTCATCAGGAATAAATGTAACTTTAGTACCCCGGCGTCTTGAGGTTTCATCAAGTTCTTCCTTGTTCACTAAGTTTCCCTGCTCAAATTCTGCAGAGACCGATTTATTATCTCTTGTAGATTCAACTCTGAAGTAACTAGAGAGTGCATTTACGGCTTTAGTACCTACACCGTTAAGACCAACTGATTTCTTAAAAGCATTCGTGTCATATTTACCACCCGTATTCATTTTGGAAACCACATCCACCACTTTTCCTAACGGAATTCCTCGACCATAATCTCTAACGATTACTTTAGAATTTTGAATGGAAACTTCAATGGTTTTGCCTGAGCCCATTACAAATTCATCAATGGAGTTATCCAAAACTTCTTTGAGTAAGATATAAACACCGTCATCGGCTCCAGATCCGTCTCCCAGTTTTCCTATATACATCCCTGGCCGCATACGTATGTGTTGCTTCCAGTCTAGTGATTTAATGTTATCTTCTGTGTACTTTGTTTCTTCTGCCATAATTTTTCTGAACACCGAAATATACTACGATTTCTCTAAAATAAAAATCTGTACACAAATTTAAAATCTACAATGAATTAGATCCATGTTGTGATATAAATATTTTCTAGTAAATAAAAAACCTCTAAGCACTAAGGATTAGAGGTTTAAGTCTTAAAGTAATATTAATCTATTATTCTTTGTGCATGAAAGATTGCTTACCTAATAATTCTTCTTCCGTTTCTTCATGCTCTTCATCGGGTACACAACAATCAACTGGACAAACTGCAGCACATTGTGGTTCTTCATGAAAACCTAAACATTCAGTACATTTATCTGCTACAATATAGTATAATTCATCACTTATAGGTTCTTGAGCTTCTTCAGCATTGACTTCTTTGCCATCTGGAAGTACAATATCGCCTTCTAGATCTGTGCCATCAGCGTATCTCCAATCGTCTGCTCCTTCGTAAATTGCAGTGTTTGGACATTCGGGCTCGCAAGCACCGCAATTGATACATTCGTCTGTTATTTTAATAGCCATTTGAGTAATATTTATGTAAGTTTGTTCAAAAATAGCAACACTACAAAGGTTAGCCAAACATATGACTTTAGAAACCAGAATAGATGCCTTTTCAGAACTTGGATTCTTATTACAAAATTACATAGATTCTAAAGACTCAAGCTCTAATTTTTCACAAAAATTGACTAATGTCATTCGAAATGCAGAAATTCAAAATGCATGGTTTACACAGGAGCAAATTCATAATGCCTTAAAAGATTGGTCAAAGGCTCTGACCAGAGAGAATCTTGATAAATGGCTTCTACTCTATTCTTTGGGTAATTTTGCAACACAAAGAGTTGCTGTTGTCATGGCTGGAAATATCCCTTTGGTAGGATTTCACGACTTTTTAAGTGTTCTTATCACTGGACATCATTTTATAGGTAAATTATCTTCCAATGATAATTTATTGATTCCTTTTTTTGCTGAAACACTAATTGAAATTGAACCTGAGTTAAAGTCTAAAATTGAATTTACAAAAGACAGGCTTCCATATTTTGAGGCCGTAATTGCCACGGGAAGTAATAATACGGCTCGGTATTTTGAATACTATTTTAAAGAAAAGCCTCACATCATCAGAAAAAACAGAAATTCTGCAGCCTTATTGGACGGAACTGAATCAAAAACAGATCTGAAGGCTTTAGGTGAAGATGTTTTTAAGTATTTTGGTTTAGGTTGTAGAAACGTGTCTAAGCTATTTGTCCCTGAAGCTTATGATTTTGATGATTTTTTCAAGTCAATGTTTAAGTACAAAGATTTCATCAATCATCATAAGTATGCCAATAACTACGATTATAATAAGGCGGTATACCTGATGAGTTCTGTAAAGTTATTGGATAATGGTTTTTTACTTTTGAAAGAAGATCAACAATTTTCTTCACCTATTGGTGTTTTATTTTACGAAACCTACACTGATGAAACTCATTTAAAGAGAAGGCTGAAAGAAGAAAAAGAAAACATCCAGTGCATTGTAGGTAATCATAATTTGGCTGAAGTTGATTTTGGTCAGGCTCAGCACCCTGAACTTTCAGATTTTGCTGATGGTGTAGATACTATTGAGTTTTTGACTCAACTTAAATAATAAACTAATGGAAAGACCTCATAATTTTAGCGCCGGTCCTTGTATTCTTCCTTTGGAAGTTTTTGAAAAGGCCTCACAGTCTGTCATAGACTTAGACGGTTCTGGATTGTCTATTCTCGAAATTTCTCATCGTAGTGCAGCTTTTGTAGAGGTAATGGAAAAGGCAAGATCACTAGCTTTAGAGCAACTTGGCTTAAAGAATAAAGGCTATAAAGCTTTGTTTTTTCAAGGAGGTGCGAGTATGCAATTTTTGATGACGGCATATAATCTTCTGGAAAATAAAGCAGGCTATTTAGATACAGGAACCTGGTCTGCCAATGCCATCAAAGAAGCCAAAAACTTTGGGAATGTAGAAGTTGTGGCGAGTTCTAAAGATAAAAACTACAATTACATTCCAAAGCAATATGAGGTACCAACAGATTTGGATTACCTGCACTGCACAAGTAATAACACCATTTTTGGTACTCAGATGAAGTCTTTTCCAACTTCAGAAAACACCCCATTGGTTTGTGACATGAGCAGTGATATTTTTTCCAGAGATATCGATTATTCTCAATTTGGATTGATTTATGCTGGTGCTCAAAAAAATATGGGACCTGCAGGAGCTACACTGGTTGTGGTGAAAGAAGATATTTTAGGAAAAGTTTCAAGAACAATTCCATCAATGATGGATTTTGAATTATTCATCAAGAAAGAAAGCATGTTCAATACACCTCCAGTCTTTTCGGTATACGTATCGATGCTGACTTTGGAGTGGTTAGCCAGAAGCGGTGGTGTTTCTGCAATTGAAAAAAAGAACAAAGCTAAAGCAAGCTTAATTTATGATGAAATTGATAGAAATCCACTTTTTGAAGGGTTCACAGCAAAAGAAGATCGTTCTATGATGAATGCCACTTTTACTCTAAAAGATGAAAAATTGGCTTCAAGATTTGATAATCTATGGAAAGAAGCCAATATTAATGGGTTAAATGGTCATAGAAGTGTTGGCGGTTATAGAGCGTCTATGTATAATGCACTTTCCATTGAAAGCGTTCATGTACTCGTAGACGTCATGAAACATTTTGAAAAAACGACTTAATTATAATTAAATGAAAATATTAGCAACAGACGGCTTTTCTGAAGTTGGGATTAATTTACTTGAAAAAGCGGGGCATGAAGTGATCATTAAAAACATCGCGCCAAATCAATTGGTTAACTATATCAACACCAACAGTATAGATGGACTTTTGGTGAAACAATCAACATTATTACCTAAGGAAATCATTTCTGAATTGACTACGTTAAAATTTATTGGTAATTGCGATAGGACTTCAACGCATATAGCTTCTGAAGTTGCAAGGAAGAATAATATTGAAGTTTTCCATGCAGAACATGCCTGGAGCACAAGTGTTGCCGAGTTTACTATCGCTCATATGTTAAGTTGTATGAGACACCTGAAAGACTCCAACCGTGAAATGCCACTAGAAGGAGATCAAAACTTTAATGCTTTGAAACGCTCATTTTCTGGAGGGAGTGAACTGAAAGGTAAGACTGTAGGACTCATAGGTTTTGGAAGAGTTGGACAGGAAGTAGCTAAGAAAGCCATAGCTTTGGGCATGAGGGTTAAATTCTACGATAAGAATATAGAAACTTCTGCTCTTGAGCTAAAGTTCTTTGATGAACAATCTATAAAATTTGAACTATCCTCCTCCACTCTTGATGAAGTTTTGTCAACTTCAGACGTTATAAGTTTACATATTCCTGAAACTGATAGCTACTTCATCGGGGCAAAAGAACTTCAGAAAATGAAGTCAACTGCAGGGATTATCAATACATCGCATGGTAAATGTTTAGATGAAGTAGCTTTGGTTAAATCATTAGAAAACAATAAATTGGGTTTTGGAGCTTTAGATGTATTCGAGGATGAGCCCCAACCTCCTATCCAGTTACTTATGAATCCTAAATTATCACTTTCGCCTCATATTGGAGGAGCAACTCAGGAAACTCAGGATAGAGTATCCAGAGAACTTGCAGATCAAATTATTTCATTTTCAAACTAATTATTATGAAAACCATCCAACTTGCCTTAGTATTTTTTATCTCTTCTTTAAGCTTTGCCCAAACTCAGACAGGGAAAGCCTCCTTTTATGCAGATAAATTTGAAGGCAGACCAACGGCTAGTGGAGAAATTTACAAACACAATCTCCCTACTGCTGCTCATAGAAAGTTGCCATTTGGAACTAAAGTAAAAGTGACTAATCTAACTAATAATAAAACTGAAATAGTCACTATTAATGACAGAGGTCCTTTCATCAGAGGTAGAATTATTGATTTATCCAGGTCTGTAGCTCAGTCTTTAAACATTATAGATAGCGGAGTCACAGATGTAAGAATAGAGGTGCTTGATGGAAATCTGACGGAATCAAAGGGTCAAAAGTCAGAAACTGAATATCAAACACCAAGAGTTTCAGAAGAAGAGAAACGAGAAACTGCCCAAACTACAGAAAAGAGGGAAAGCAATGCAGAAAATTTTAAAAAGGCCTCCAAAAATACAATTGAGGAAAGAGAATTTTATGAATTGACAGTAGATGAAGTTCAACCTGACTTCTTCGGAGTTCAAATAGCAAGTTTTCAAGAAAGTGACAATTTATTAAGGCTGGCTAACCGACTCAAAGTAAGTTATAAAAGTGAAGTCCTCATTCAAATCAAAACTGTAAATGAAACCAAAGTTTATACTGTAATTTTGGGGCAATTTAATAATAGAAGAGCAGCAGAAAATTTCAAATCCAGAAATTTAGATAAATATCCGGATTCATTTATTGTAGATATGACAAGAAAGGACTAAATTTAATAATGAAATATTTTTTACCTCTTTTATTTTTAGCAACAATCCTTGCCTGTTCTGTTCAAAAACAAAATAAAGATTTGGATTTTGAGGATTCTGAAATCACTAATGATACAATACGTATTGCCAATGATAGTTTAGAATACGAGATTATAATTCTAGAGCCTGGTTTTTCAGCCTGGCTTGCTACTCAAAGACCTAGAGGATATTATGGACAAACTTACCTTGAACAAAGAAATAAGATTTTTGTGACCAACTACAATATAAGAGCAAACAATCCATCTCAGTTTGGCACGGATTTGTATCCGATGCAAATCAACTATGAATTTGATATAGACTATGGATACGAAGTGAATTATCTACTTTATAATTATTTCGTCTATTTTCAAGAGAAATATAGGCAAAGATTGCGATAAGCTTTTGTATTTTTGCAAAATGAAAAAATTAAAAGAACGCTGGGGCATTCAATCCAACTTTCAATTGGTTATCATATTTATAGTATTTGCCATCACTGGCTCACTTTCTGCCTACCTTGCTAAACCAGTATTGACTTTTTTAGGCTTACACCGCGGAGCTTTTCCAGAACATTTCTTTGGTGGATTCTTTTATTATTCACTGAGAATACTACTTATATTTCCTATTTACCAGGTTTTACTTGTAGTTATAGGAACTCTTTTCGGACAAAATAAATTCTTTTGGAGCTTCGAAAAGAAAATGCTTTCCAGGTTAGGCCTTGGTTTTTTGTTTCAATAACATCTTATTTAACAATTATTCTTTAAAATAATATTACATTCGCAAAAAATATAATAAACGTTGAACTTCAAACAATTACTTAGCGTCACTTTATTCATGATTTTTACAACATCGGTTGTAAATGCTCATGCGCTTAGTCATTTGTTTGAAGATGATTTTTCTTCGATAGAACATTGTAGCACTTGTGATGAATATGTGTTATCAACAAAGGATGATTTACAGTTCTACTCTCCACAGATTCAAACTCAGGAATTTACATCAAATGAAATTATAGTTGAGGCTTCTGTATCAATGTATTATCAGGTTGCTGTAAAAATCCATCCCTCTGGTAAATATTACAATAAACCTCCCCCTTTTAAACTAGTCTAAAGTCCAGCTCCTACACTTTATTTATTTACTAGTTTAATTCGATTGTATGATTCAGAAGTCAAGTCTTTTGTATTTCTTTTTATTTGTATCCTCATTTTTAACTGCCCAAAATTGTGATTACACAATTTCCGGACAAGTTATAGATATTCATGATAACTCCTTACTTCAAGGTGCAGTCATTGCTATTGAAGGTACAACTAATGTTGCCTATAGTGACGATAAGGGTAACTTCGAATTGAATGACATTTGTGGTGGCGAACTGTTAATAAAAGTTACCCACCCCTATTGTGAAACTCAAACCAAACGAATAAAACTACAAGAGAATCTCAAAATCAATTTTCGTCTCGAACACCATCTTGAGGAATTGAATGAAGTTTTACTTAAAGGTAAACTTTATGATGAAAAACTTAATTCGGCGATTACTCGACAACTAAAGGTTGAGGAACTGGAGAGCTTTAGTAACGCTTCTCTTGGAGATGCGTTGAAAACTATAAGCGGTGTATCGTCGCTTAATACTGGAAGTTCTATAGTAAAACCAATCATCAACGGTTTACATAGTTCAAGAGTTCTTATTATTAACGACAATGTAAGACTTCACGACCAACAGTGGGGGGAAGATCATGCTCCAAACGTAGATATTAATTCAGCAGCCAATGTTACTGTTATAAAAGGAGCTTCAGCTTTAAAATATGGTGGAGATGCTGTGGGAGGAACTATTGTCATAGAACCTCAAAAAGCACCTTTGAAAGATACTCTGATGGGTAAAACCATATTAACTGGAGCTACCAATGGTCGTGGTGGTACTTTTTCTACGAGTTTGATAAAATCAAATTCAAATGGATTCAACTACAGACTTCAGGGAAGCTTAAAACGACTTGGTGACTTAAAAGCTCCAGACTATCAGTTAACCAATACAGGACAAAGAGAAAATAATATCAGTCTGGGTCTTGGACTTAATAAAATAGATTATGGTATCGACTTTAGTTACAAATTAACCAATTCTGAAATCGGTATTTTAAGGTCAGCTCACGTGGGAAATATATCAGACCTAGAAGCATCTATAAACAGAGGGGTACCTTTTTTTATCGAAGATTTCTCTTATTCAATTAATAGTCCGAAGCAGGAAATTACACATCAAATCTTTAAACTGAATGCTTTTAAAAAAATTAAGAACATTGGCGAAGTAAATCTTCAATATTCCTTTCAGAATAATGACAGGTCAGAATTTGATGTCAGACGTGGTGGGCGTAGTGACGTTCCTGCAATGGAAATGAACTTAAAGACCCACACCTTATTAGCTCAGCTGGAATGGACAGATTTAGAAAGATTTGATTCTAATTTTGGCATTGAACTAAACGCCCAAACCAATATACCTAGCGGAGAAACTGGGGTTCGTCGTCTTATCCCTGATTATGAGATGTACACTGCCGGAGTCTTTGCAACTACTGAAATTTCCCTAACAGACAGGTGGAAGCTTGATGCAGGAGTTAGATATGACTTCAATACAATTGATGCGCAAAAATTCTACATAAAATCTAGATGGGAAAGATTAAATTACAATGAACTGTTCCCAGAATTTGAAGTAGAAGAGGCACGTGGCGGGCAAATTTTCACCAACCCATCATTCGATTTTCACAACTTATCCGCTACTATCGGAGCAACTCATACCTTTCAGAATAATTGGAGGTTTACCACGAATTTAAGTTCAGCCAGCAGAGCTCCAAACCCATCAGAATTATTTAGTGATGGCTTACACCACAGTCTGGCAAGAATTGAGCTTGGAGATTTGCAATTGAATTCAGAACAATCTTTCAAAATAGGTGCCGAATTGCAGGGAGAGGTCGATGAGTTTGGCTTTAGCATTCAACCTTATTATAACTTAATCAATGATTTTATCATTTTAGAACCTAGTACAATAGATGAAAATACCATTAGAGGCTCTTTTCCAGTATGGCAGTACAGGCAAAGTGACTCCAGGTTGTATGGAATAGATGTGAGCGCAAGCTATACTCATAAAAACTTTGAATTCGATTCAAATTTTGCTTACGTCAACGGACAGGATCTTGAGCAAAATGAAGCCCTTATCAATATGCCTCCTTTTAATATTTCTAACACCCTGACTTATAAAAAATCTGATTGGAATAATTTTTTCATTTCACTCAATAGTCAATTTATTGCTGAGCAAAACAGGTTTCCCGACAATAATTTTGAGGTGGAAATTACAAATCGAATCACTGGTGATAAAGAAGAAGTCCTGGTTGACATAAGTTCACCTCCTAGCGCCTATCACATACTAAATTTAAGGAGTGGAATGGAATTCGAATTCGACTCTAAACGATTGAGCATCAATTTGCTTATAAATAATTTATTAAACACAACTTATAGAGATTACCTCAATGCCTTAAGATTTTATGCTGACGAAGTTGGCACCAATGCTATGTTACAATTAAAACTCAATTATTAACAATTACAACTTTAAAAATGAACCCTATGAAAACTATCAAATTATTAAGCTTAAGCCTTCTTGCAGTACTTGCTTTTAGTGCATGTTCAGACGACGATGATGCTCCAGCGCCAGTACTTGAACAAGAAGAAATTACCACTTTAAATGTATTCTTGACACCTGAAGGTGGAACAGAATCATTAGTATTTTCATTTACAGATCTTGATGGTGACGGCTCTAATGCCCAAATAAGTGCAGAAAATCTTGAGGCGAACACAACTTATACTGGAAGAATGGAATTTCTAAATGAAAACGAAGAGCCAGTTGAAGACGTTACAGAAGAGGTTTTAGAAGAAGACGATGAGCACCAAGTATTTTTCATCGCAGGTACTGGTTTGAATGTGAATACAGAATACCTTGACGCAGACGGAGACGGAAATCCAATTGGTGTAGAGTTTAGATTGGTTACAGGAGAAGCAAGCTCTGGAGACTTGACCTTTATTTTGATTCACGATGGAGATAAAGAAGCTGGAAGTAACGGTGTTTTAACTCCTGAAGTTGGAGGAGACACTGATATTGAAGTAACATTTGAAGTTACAATCGTAGAATAAATTATAATGACATAGCAAACCAACTTCAGCATTTTAAAAAAGCTGCTCTTAACTTTACCAGGATGTCCAATAGAATTAGCTTTTTGGATAGGTAAAACAGGAGTGGCTTTTTTATATTTTACTATTTAAGCCCTTGCTTTCATTTAATTGATATTCACAAGTCCTATTCTACAAAGCAAAGATTTTATTACATTAGTAAAAATTAAAATTATGGATTCCAGAAACGAGCGGCTTCTATCAATCAGGCTAGAAGTTCCGAATGCAAGAGTTGATCAATCTACATTAGGCTTAGAATCTTTTCAAAATTCGACTTTAAGACCCATTTCAAAATTTCAAAATGAACTCATACTTTCCATTTTTGAAAATTATATTATCAGGTACAAAAATGTATTTCATAAGTTAGGCAACGAAGAAAAATTGAGGTATATAGAAAATACGGTAAAGAAGGATTCAAAATTTAAAAATTTAATAAGAGGAATATTTATGGGGCACTTCACCATTGAAGAATATAAATTCTACAGCGAAAATTCTTCTGAAGTAAATAAACGTATTATTAATTTGACTAAAGAACGTCTCCAAAGCCAACTAGAACATTTTGAGAAATACAGTGCATAAGAGTTTAAAACATTTAAGATCTTCAAGTCATCTCAGACTAAAAAGAAAACCAATACAAAACCAGATCCCTGGTAAAATAACTTATGTAGGGGAAGAAACTACCGAACAAACAGTCATCAATGTTATAAGCTATAACGAAGACAAAGTAATTTACCACAACAATTGTCCAGTTGAAAAGGTTCTTGAGCTTATCACACATGAAAGTGAGTTTAAGCACTGGATTAATTTTGTTGGAGTACATAATGTTGAAGAGCTGGGAAAACTAGGAAACTTATTGAATATCCACCCTCTTGTGCTCGAAGACATTGCAAATACTAAGCAAAGACCCAAATTAGATGAATTTGAAGATTATGTTTTCCTGGCATTGAAAATGGTATTTCATAACGAAAACGAGCTATTAATTAAGAACCACTTTGGTCTTGTTTTTAATCGGTCTTACATTATATCCTTTCAACAATCTCAGGATTCAATTTTCAACTCTATACGTGAACGAATTCATAATAAAGTAGGCAGAATACGCATGAGAGGTACGGATTATCTTTTCTACGCCCTCATAGATGCCGTAGTAGATAACTATTATAATGTCATTGAAACAATTGAAGAAAAGACTCAGGACCTTGAAGACAGAATTTTACTCGATGCCAATAATGCATCAACTTCTGAAATTCAATTACTAAAACGTGAAATACTTAGCATACGCAAGGCTATATTTCCTATCAAAGAACTTATCAATAAACTTCAATTGTCCAAACACGTCCTTTATGATGCATCAACCAAAGCTTATATTGCAGACCTCTATGATCATATTCTTCAGGTTACAGAAAATGTAGATATCTACAGAGAGATTGTATGGGGATTATTAGAAATCTACATGGGAAGTCTTAGTAATAAAATGAATGAAGTCATGAAAGTTCTTACAATCATGTCCACCATTTTTATACCTCTGACGTTTATCGCAGGAATTTACGGGATGAATTTTGAATACATGCCGGAACTTGGTTTTCAGTCAGCCTATTTTTTTGTGTTAGGACTTATGCTTATCTTAACTTTGGGGCTGATTTTTTACTTCAGAAAGAAAAAATGGTTTTAGTATTTCAATTTCACTGAGTTTAATATCAAACCGGAAGCTTGAGCAATATGTTCAAGCTTTATTTTATTTCTGCCGTCAATAATTTGTCCTAATTGCTTCAAGTCTATTTTGTGCCTGCCAAGGTCGATTAGCGCACCCATCATCAAACGTATTTGCTGACGCTTAAAACCCTCTCCAACGACTTTTAAAACATAACTTGTATCAGGAAAAAAGTTGGCAGTGTAAATTGAATTAATGGATAATTCACAAACTTCTATTTTCCCCTCAGTTTGAGTCTCTGGGTTTGGTCTGAATGCAAATGAATAGAAATCATGCTCACCTTCAAATAATTTCGCCCCTGTTTTCATCAGTTCGATATCTAAATCTTCCTGTAGATTCACCATAAACGGAGCGCAAAAAGGATGCATTTTTTCTTTTACACAAAAGAAATAAAGGTATTCTTTAACTTTAGGATGTTGGATGATGTTAAAATCAGCAGTAGTTTCTTCAATGGAGAGACAACGAATATCTTGTGGAAGATTTTTGTTGAAAAGATCCAGGAAAGTGTTCAACTCAAGCTTATCTTCATAAATAAACAATTCTGCATAAGTCTGGTTCACAGACACCATCGCGTCAGTTCTTCCCGCCGCAATAGCTTTAAATCGTTTACCTTCCAAAACATAATTAAGCGTTTTATTGAGCATATGCTCTACTGTGAGCACATCTGGCTGTTTTTGCCAGCCATGATATCGAAATCCTAAATATTGGAGTTTTATGAGGTAATAAAATCGTTTATACTGCATAAAATCCAGGTTATAGGTTATTTTTCGGTTCGGTCTTGCAAAACCTTTACTATGTCTTTTAACTGAAACCCTTTTTGCTGAAGTAAAATTAAATAATGAAAAAGCAAGTCTGCGCTTTCATTCAAAAACAAATCATCATTATCATCTTTAGCTTCTATGACTACTTCTACAGCCTCCTCACCTACTTTTTGAGCAATTTTATTGACTCCTTTTTCAAAAAGACTTGCCACGTAACTTTCTTTTGAATTTGCTTCCGTTTTACGTTGATGAATGGTTGATTCCAACTCAGATAAAAACCCAAAAGAAGGCTTGTTTTCTTCGCTCCAGCAAGTATCTGTTCCTGTATGACAGGTTGGGCCGTTGGGATGAACATAAATGAGTAAAGTATCATTATCACAATCTACTTTAATGTCTACTAGATCCAAAGTGTTGCCACTTTCCTCTCCCTTGGTCCATAGCCTTTGCTTACTTCGGCTATAGAAAGTTACAAGATGAGTTTCTGTAGTTTTTTTGTACGCTTCTTCATTCATGTAGCCTAACATCAAAACGTTTTTGGTAACAGCATCCTGAACGATGGCCGGCACTAAACCGTCTATGTTTTTATTGAAATCTATAGTCATAATATTTTATTTTAAATTCTGATTGAAATGCCTTTAGATTGCAATTCGCGTTTTAAATCTTGAATGTCGATTTCTTTAAAGTGAAATACACTTGCAGCCAGTGCTGCATCTGCTTTACCTAGTATAAATGTGTCTTCAAAATGCTTGACATTACCAGCACCACCCGAAGCGATGATAGGAATGTGAAGTTCATCTGACAGGCGAGCCAAGGCTTCATTGGCAAAGCCAGCTTTGGTACCATCGTTATCCATAGACGTAAATAAAATCTCACCAGCACCCAAATCCTGAACCTTTTTGGCCCATTCAAATAAATCAATTTCTGTTGGCTGCTTCCCTCCTACCAAATGTACTTTCCAATTGCCATCAATCTGCTTGGCATCAATGGCTACAACCACACATTGAGATCCAAATCGCTTCGCCACCTCTGAAATTAATTGAGGATTTTTAACCGCTGCAGAATTAATTGAAACTTTGTCAGCTCCAGATTTGAGTAGTAAAGCTACATCTTCCACCGAAGAAATTCCACCACCAACGGTGAAGGGAATATTGATGTGTTTGGCGATTTCTTCTACCAGCTGAGCCAAAGTTTTTCGGCGTTCCTCTGTAGCTGATATGTCCAAAAAAACCAATTCATCAGCATAATTTTCAGCATAAATTTTAGCTAATTCTACCGGGTCACCAGCATCTCGGAGTTCAACAAAATTAACGCCTTTCACGGTACGACCATTTTTGATATCCAGGCAGGGTATGATACGTTTTGTAAGCAAATTCTTTCTTTTTAATGTTCTAACACAAATCTCTCTAATTCCTTCAAACTTATTCTGTTTTCATAGATCGCTTTTCCAATAATAACACCTTCACAACCAATTTCAAAGACGTCTTCCACATCTTGAAGGCTTGAAATACCGCCGGAAGCAATTAGATTCAATTTAGGATTATTTTTTAAGATAGATGTATACAAATCAACAGAGGGTCCTTCCAGCATACCATCTTTTGAAATGTCTGTAGAGATCACATATTGGATTCCGTCTTTTACAAAATCCCTAATAAAGTTTTCAATTTGAAGGTCTGAAGACTCTTTCCAACCTCCTGTCGCTATCATTCCATTTTTTGCGTCTGCTCCTAGTATTATTTTATCTGCACCAAATTTAGTTACCCAGTCTAAAAATAAAGACTTATCTGTGACTGCAACACTTCCTCCAGTTATTTGTTTTGCCCCACATTCAAAAGCGATTTTTAAATCTTTATCTGATTTTAATCCACCTCCAAAATCGATTTTCAAATTGGTTTGCGTAGCTATGTTTTCAAGAATCTTATGGTTAACGATGTGTTTTGACTTAGCACCATCCAAGTCGACAAGATGCAAGTACTCAATACCACTATCTTCGAAAGCTTTAGCGACTTCAAGAGGGTTTTCATTATATACTTTTTTGGTTTCATAGTCACCTTTAGAAAGCCTTACGCATTGTCCTTCGATGATGTCTATAGCTGGAATTATTCTCATATGAACTGTTTACCGTTGTTTGTTTTTCGTTTATTGGGTACTAAGTTTTGTTTACTATATACTAATCTCAATAAAATTTTTCAAAATCTGCTCTCCTACTTTTCCGCTTTTCTCAGGATGAAACTGAACGCCATAAAAGTTATTTTTATGCAAGGCAACGCTATATTCTAAGCCATAATTTGAACTTGCAATACTATTTTTATGTTTAGGTACATAATAACTGTGGACCAAGTACATATAAGATTCTTCATCGATACCTTGAAATAAGTCAGTTTTGAGATTATGAATAGTATTCCAACCTACCTGAGGTACTTTAAGCTTTGTATGGAATTTTATGACATCAACATCAAAAATTCCCAAACCTTTCGTATTTCCCTCTTCACAGTAGTCGCACATCAACTGCATACCCAAGCAAATTCCTAATACAGGTTGTTTTAACTGAGGAATTAATGTGTTTAGGCCAGTATTTTCAAGCATTCGCATAGCACTACTTGCTTCTCCAACACCTGGAAATATCACTCGATCTGCTACTTTAATCACATCAGCATCACTGGTCAGTATAGATTTGTAACCTAGCCTTTGTAGTGCAAATTCTATACTTTTTACATTTCCTGCTCCGTAGTCTATAATTGCTATTGTCATCTAAAGCTGTCCTTTTGTACTTGGTAAAATCATTTTCTCAGCATCGCGCTTCACAGCCATTTTAATAGACTTGGCAAAGGCTTTAAAAATAGCTTCGATTTTATGATGTTCGTTATCACCTTCTGCTTTAATATTTAAGTTGCACTTAGCACCATCGGTAAAGGATTTGAAAAAATGCATAAACATTTCTGTAGGCATTTCGCCAATCTTTTCTCGATTAAACTCAGTGTCCCAAACCAACCAGTTTCGTCCGCCAAAATCAATAGCCACCTGAGCTAAACTGTCATCCATCGGCAAACAAAACCCGTAGCGTTCGATTCCGAGTTTGTTGCCTAAAGCTTTTGAAAATACTTCTCCCAAAACGATAGCCACATCTTCAATGGTATGATGCTCATCCACTTGAAGGTCGCCTTTTGCTGTCAATTTGATATCAATATGACCATGTCTGGCGATTTGATCTATCATGTGATCAAAAAAATGAATTCCAGTAGAAATATCGCTTTCCCCGGTTCCATCCAAATTGATGCTCACTTCAATATCAGTTTCTTTGGTGGTACGTTTTAAGCTGGCTGTTCTTGCTTCCAGCTTAAGGAAGCTATAAATTTCCTTCCATGAATTGGTTCTGAGCGCAACAAATGCTTCCAATTCAGTATCAGAATTTTCAGTTTCTCCTTCTCCCAAATTGGTATGATTATCAATAAAAATTCCCTTTGCCCCTAGGTTTTTAGCTAATTCTACATCGGTCATACGATCACCGATGACAAATGAATTTTTCAAATCATATCCCGATTTAAAGTACTTGGTTAGTAAACCTGTTTTTGGCTTTCGTGTGGGTGCATTTTCTTCTGGAAAGGTTTTATCTATGTAGACATCTTCAAAGTGAACGCCTTCATTTTTAAACGTATGAATGATGAAATTTTGAACCGGCCAGAAGGTATTTTCAGGATAAACATCTGTTCCTAAACCATCCTGGTTGGTGATCATCACCAATTCAAAATCCAATTCCGTAGCGATTTTACCCATGTACGTAAATACCTCAGGATAAAAATCCAGCTTTTCAAAACTATCAATTTGCTCGTCTGCTGGTTCTTTGATGAGCGTACCATCTCTATCTATAAATAAAACTTTTTTCATGTTTTTTTGCTTTTGATCAGATCAGCTTTATAAATTTAATTCATTAAGAGCCTTAAGTAAGGTTTGATTTTGCTCTGGAGTTCCTACTGTAAATCTCAAACAATTTTCGCAAAGATGCTGATTTGTTCGATTCCTTACTACTATTTTTTGCTCTAAAAGTTGATTATATCTGTAGTCAGCGTTATCCACTTTACAAAGTAAGAAGTTGGATTCTGATGGATAAACATGCTCAATCCAGCTTATGTTTTTGAATTCTTCTGAAAGGATTTCCCGTTCAGATTTTAATATTTCAACCTGAAATAAATAATTCTCAAAATTTTGAACCACTTCCAGGGCTTTCTTTTGACTCAACTGATTGATATTATATGGTGGTTTTATTTTGTTGAGCACGGCAATGATGCGTTCACTCGCAAAACACATCCCGACACGTATTCCTGCATGAGCAAGAGCTTTAGAAAAGGTCTGAGTGATGATTAGGTTAGGATAATCGTTCAATTCTGAAATAAATGAACTATTGGTCGCAAAATCGATGTAAGCTTCATCAATCACCACCAAACCAGAAAACTCATCAAGTATGGTCTTTATGTCATTGATCTGAAGCAAATTACCAGATGGATTATTGGGTGAACAGATAAAAATTAACTTGGTGTGTTTAGTGATAGCAGAAAGCACTGAGTCCACATCAATTTGAAATCCTTTTTTTAAGGGAACATTTACAGTTTGGATATCGTTAAGATTAGCCAGAACTTGATACATCCCATAGGTTGGAGGCATGGTTATAATTTCATCTTCCTTAGGTTCACAAAATGCTCTAAATATCAAATCCAGAACTTCATCACTTCCATTACCTAATAAAATATTCTGCTTAGGAATTTGTTTAATTTCAGAAATAGCAGCTTTAAGTTCGCGTTGATAAGGATCTGGATACCTGTTGTAATCTGTATTAAAAGGATTTTCATTAGCATCTAAAAACAAATAATCCTGAGCATCAGCATTAAACTCATCTCTTGCAGAAGAATAAGCCGACATATTTTTCACATTTGTTCTAATCAAATTGTCTAAGGTCATTTTCAAATATTATTTATTTTCTACCTCGTTTCGTCGTAAAGTCATTGCATTTTTATGAGCCTGAAGACCTTCAGCTTCTGCCATCAATTCTACCGCTTTACCTATATGTTGGATACCTTCCTGAGTAATTTTTTGGTAGGTAATCGCTTTGTTGAAACTATCCAAATTCACACCACTATACTGTTTTGCATAGCCATTGGTTGGTAAGGTATGATTGGTCCCAGATGCATAATCACCCGCACTTTCTGGAGTGTATTTACCTATAAAAACAGATCCTGCATTATTGATATTTTCAACAAAAAACTCATCATCTTTTGTAGAAACGATAAAATGTTCAGGGCCATAAAAGTCAATCAGTTCCAAAGCAGCTGTTTGGTCTTTTACCAAAACAAACTTAGAGTTATCAATAGCTTTAGACGCCATTTCCTTTCGTGGAAGTTCCTTTAACTGGTTTTCAATGGCGATTTTCACTTTGTCTATGGTTGCCTCATCTGTAGAAACCAAAACCACTTGCGAATCGAATCCATGTTCTGCTTGACTTAACAAATCTGAAGCGACAAACTCAGGATTGGCAGTTTCATCGGCCATTACTAGAAGTTCTGAAGGCCCGGCTGGCATATCTATAGCCACATCAAAGGTAGTTGCCACTTGTTTAGCAACAGTCACGTATTGATTCCCGGGGCCAAAAATTTTATAAACTTTTGGAATGGTTTCTGTTCCAAACGTCATAGCACCAATCGCTTGAATGCCACCAACTTTAAATATTTTGTCAATTCCACAAAGCTGGGCAGTGTACAAAGTCACAGGATTTATGTTACCATCTTTATCTGGTGGCGTGCACAAAACAATCTCACTACAGCCTGCGATTTTAGCAGGAACGGCCAGCATGAGAATGGTAGAAAATAAAGGCGCAGTACCACCTGGAATATACAATCCTACCTTTTGTATAGGCTTCTTAGCTTGCCAGCAAGTCACTCCAGGTTGAGTTTCAACTTTTACTGGCTCTGTTTTTTGAGCTTGATGAAATTTATGAATATTGGATTTGGCAAGTTGTATTGCCGATTTCAATTCATCTGAAACTTGAGCTTGTGCCTTTTGAATTTCCGCAGTACTCACTTTAAAGCTTTTCAAATCTACGCCATCAAACATGCTGGTGTATCTCAAAACTGCGTCATCGCCACTCTGCTGGATGTTCTTAAAAATATCATCTACAGTGGTTTCGATATCTTTAAATGTTCGCGTAGGCCTTTTCAGCAATTCAGCCCAGTCTTCTTTCTTTGGATTTTGAATCGTTTTCATTAGAGTATCATTTTTTCTATTGGACTTACAAGAATACTTTCAGCTCCAGCGGATTTCAACTCATCTATAATATCCCAGAATTTTTCTTGTTGGATGACAGTGTGTACTGAACTCCAGTTGGTTTCAGCTAGAGGCATAACCGTAGGACTTTTCATTCCAGGTAGGATTTTAATAATCTCATCCAGCCTATCGTTTGGAGCATTTAGAAGAACATATTTTGAATTTTCAGCCCTTAAAACTGCATCTATTCTGAACAAGAGTTTATTCAGAAGGTTTTGCTTTTCTTCATTAAGAGAAGGTGAACTTGTGAGAACGGCTTCACTTTTCAAAATAATATCAGATTCTTTCAAATTATTTTTAAAAAGCGTACTTCCACTTGAAACAATATCACAAATAGCATCAGCTAAGCCAATGTTAGGAGCAATTTCAACTGAACCATTTATAAGGTGAATATTAGCTTTTACATTATTTTTGTTTAAATACTTTTGAAGCGTATTGGGATAAGAAGTAGCAATCTGCTTGCCTTCCAGATCTTTTACACCTTTAAGATCAGATTGTTTTGGAACTGCAAGAGAAACTTTACACTTAGAAAAACCCAGCCTTTTTTGGATAATGAGATCTTCGCCTTTTTCGTGCAGTAAATTTTCACCAACAATAGCTAAATCTGCAATACCATCTCTCAAATACTGAGGGATATCCCCATTTCTTAAGTAAAATATTTCAAGTGGAAAATTGGATGCATCCACCTTCAGTTGATCTCTTCCATTGTTGATGGAGATTCCGCAGTCTTTTAAAATCTTTAAAGATTCATCATGTAATCTTCCAGATTTTTGAATAGCTATTTTTAATTTTTCCATATATTCTTCAAATTTTAAAATTAAAAAACCCGTTAAAGCTTAATGCTCAAACGGGTTTTGTATATGTCTAAAACTCTACATACTACATTCCAACCGCATTGAGCGAGCTAGATAAATGATGATGTAGGTTTTGTAATTTCATTGCTTTGCAAATTTAAACTAAATATCGACTCAATAAAATCCATTTAAACTTTTAAGAGAAAATTAGTTATTGCCTAAAATAATCGGCATTCCATCTTTTCCAGATCCAATTACGATTACTTTAGAGTTTTCAGACTCAGAAAGTTTAATCGTAGCTTGTATACCTTTTTCCTGAAGAATCTTATCAGTAAGAGAAGCACTTAAGATTTCGTTAGCTCTGGCTTTACCTTCTGCTTCAATTTCTTGTCTTTGTTTTTCTTTTGTAGCCTTTTCCAAACGAAATTCATATTCTAAAGACTCTTGCTCTTGCTTCAATTTTCTTTCGATAGCTTGTTTAATTGTAGGTGGTAAGGAGACATCTCTTACCAAAATTCTATTCACCTGAACATATTGATTTTTCAACAGTTGCTGAGTTTCATCATACATCTCATTTTGAATAGATTCACGCTTTTGTGCATACAGTTCTTCTGGTTTGTAACGTCCAACCACAGTTCTGGTTGCAGATCTCACCGCAGGCTGTATCAAACGAGAAATATACTTTTCTCCCCTTTCCTTATGCAATAAACCTAACTGGTCATAAGTTGGTTCAAACCAGATAGTTGCATCTAATTTGATGTCCAATCCATTAGAAGACAGAACCTGCATAGATTCGTCTATGGTCTGCTGTCTTACTTCATAAACAAATACAGTATTCCAAGGTGCAACAATATGAAATCCTTCTTTCAGAGGAGCCTCATCCGTAACCACACCACCTCCAAAACGCTTAAACAACACTCCAGCCTCACCAGAGTTGATGTTTACAGTTGAGTTGGAGATAAAAATAATTGCAATAACAACCACAATAATTATAGGTACAATTGCTTTAGGTAATCTTTCCATAGTAGTAAATTTAAATTAGGCCTTTATATTTCCTAAAAAACCATTCTAAACTCAAAGTTAAGGCTAATAAAAGGATAAGCCATTCAAAATTGATTAAACTCTGTGTTTTTTGGATGGATTTTTGAATTGATTTAGGTTTATCTTTTTTAAGGCTAGAAATCAGTTGAGATTTGTTTGAAAATAAATAAATATTTTCCTTTCCTACCAATTTACTTAAGCCTTCAAAATCAGCATTTTCAAATGTGTTCTCACTTGAATAATCTAAAATTTCAAACTTACCTGTTTTTGAGAGGTCAATATCGTCGCTTTGAATTGTAAAAGAATACTCCCCTGGCTCTAACTTCGAAAGGTCATAAGTATAGACATCTTCACCTTTAATTAATCTTGATATCTGAACTTGTTCTGAATTCAAATTTTTGATATTCATATCGAAATCATAACGCGTATCACTTTCAAAATTAGCATTGTAATATTTAACCTTGATGAATTCATTTTCTCCAGAATTAATGACTGGTTTAACATCTACAGCAAGTGTATTTTTCGACTTAGACTGGGCCAAAAATTGAATTATCTTTTGAAAGCTTTGATCAAACTTGGTAAATGATGCATTTTCAATGTAGTATTTTGCTCTCCATCGCCAAATATTTTCTCCGAAGAGTACTGATTGTTTTACTTCATCTTCAGTTTTAAAGACCCATAAAGGAGATTCAACATCAATTCCATTTAATTGTTTTTGCAACAGGACTGAATATTCTTTACTTAGTTGAATATCTCCGAATTTATCCTTTATTGGCGGATAATTTTTAAAATTTAGATTATTGACGAGGAATAAACTAAAATCTGAATTTAATGTTGCTGAATATTCTTCTGTAGATGAAATTAATTCCTTTTGAAACCCAAGATCTAAACGATTAAGCAATCCATAACTGGTGTGGGACCCTCCAATAATAAAGTGATTGATAGATTTATCTTTTACTTCAGTAATCAGGTTTTGAAACGAATCCTGGGGCTGATAAAAAACGATCAAATCGTATTCTGAAATATCAATAGACTCATCTGTAGTTTTATGTTCAAACTCAAGTTCTTTGCTAGAATCTAAAATCCTATTAAAAAAACCAATATCTGGATGAAGAATATCTGAAATTAAAAGGATTTTTGACCTTGAATCAATCACATCTGTAGAGACAATTTTTTCATTATTCAGTTGATTTTTCTCATCCGCAAGTGGTTCTAATATCAATTTCAAAACCTTCATTCCTACTGGTTCTGCTGTTACTAAAAATTCAGTTTTAGAAGAGCTATTAGCAGGAATAGTTAGTGTTTTGGTTGCAATAACTTTGTCATCTTGGATAAGATTAAGCTTTTGCTTGACATCTTCTGAGCTATTTTGACTTACAAAAACTTCAACAGGGAATTTATTTTTAAAATACGAATAGCTATTGACGTTAACAAGATCTATCTTAGAATCTCTATAGGTAGTGGTATCACCAAGAACTAAAACCTTACTGGAAAAGTCTGCGTTGAAGTTTTTAAACTTATAATCTTCTCCAAGCGTTTGATTACCATCAGTAAGCATTACAAAGGTAGATTCCGGTTCATCTAAAGCATTCGCGTAATCTATGACTTTGGAAATATTTGTGGAAGTTTCAGAAAACGAAAGTGAATCTACTGTTGATTCTAGGTTTCCTCCAAAATTTAGAAAGTTTAAATCATAGCTCTCATTTAAGTCTGAATCGCTTTTTAGATAAGATATAAATTCGTTTAGTTCTGAAGAATTCGAAAGTTTATTGATAGATTCTGAATTATCCACTGCAAAAATAAGCTTTGGTTTTTCCAGGCTGTATGTAGTAGCATCAATTTGAGGATTGACTAGCAAACATCCTAATAAAAAAAAAGACAAAAATCTAAAGAATGCTAGCACCCTTTGAGTTTTGTCTTTGAGTAGTTTATGATATAAAATCAGTGTCAAACCCGATGCACAAGCAAAATTTAATAAAAGCAAGAGCAAAAGGTGACCTGTCATCATTGGTTATTAGGTTAACATACCTCCATCCACACTTAAGGTCTGCCCAGTAATGTAAGAGCTCATGTCACTAGCAAGAAAAACACATGCGTTTGCAATGTCTTCTGGTTGTCCACCACGTTTTAGGGGGATTGCCTGCCTCCATCCTTCAACCGTTTTCTCATCAAGCTTTTCAGTCATTTCAGTTTCAATAAAACCTGGTGCAACTACGTTGGAACGAATATTTCGAGACCCTAACTCAAGCGCGACAGATTTAGAAAAACCGATAATTCCAGCTTTGGAAGCAGAATAATTCGCCTGACCAGCATTTCCTTTTATGCCTACTACAGAACTTATGTTGATTATGCTGCCGTGTCTCTGTTTCAGCATAGGTCTCAGGACAGCTTTTGTTAAGTTGAAAACCGAGTTCAGGTTTACTTTTATCACTTTGTCAAAATCATCTTCACTCATACGCATCAACAAGTTATCCTTGGTGATTCCGGCATTATTAATCAAAACATCAATACTTCCAAAATCCTTTATAATATCGTCTGCCAGTTTTTGAGCTTGATCAAAATCAGAAGCATCAGATTGGTATGCTTTTGCGTTAACACCAAACGTTTTTAAGTGATCCTCAAGCTCCTGAGCTGAACTTGAAGAAGAATTGTAGGTAAAAGCAACATTAGCACCGTGCTTTGCAAAAACTTCTGCAATACCTTTACCTATACCCCGACTTCCACCCGTAATAATGACATTTTTTGAATCAAGTAATTTCATAAACTTCAATTTAGAATATAAAAAAGCCCTTGTTTAAGAACAAAGGCTTAAGACTAGTGAATGTTATTTGGATAAAACTTCAGCAACTTTTTTACCAATTTCTGCAGGAGAATCTACAACGTAAATTCCTGAATCTTTCAGAATTGCTTTTTTAGCTTGAGCCGTATCTTCGCTTCCGCCTACAATAGCACCAGCGTGACCCATTGTTCTTCCAGCAGGAGCTGTTTCACCTGCAATAAATCCAATCACAGGCTTTTTGCTACCGCTTTCTTTATACCATTTTGCAGCTTCAGCCTCCAGCTGTCCACCTATCTCTCCAATCATCACTACACATTCAGTATCAGGATCTCCTACTAACATTTCAACAGCGTCTTTAGTCGTAGTTCCAATGATTGGATCACCGCCAATACCAATAGCTGTTGTAATACCGTAGCCTTCTTTTACAACTTGGTCTGCTGCTTCATACGTCAATGTTCCAGATTTTGAAACAATACCTACTTTACCTTTTTTGAAAACGAAACCTGGCATGATACCAACTTTTGCCTCTTCAGGAGTAATAACACCTGGACAGTTTGGACCAATAAGTCTGCAATCTTTTCCTTTGATGTAATCTGAAGCTTTAATCATATCAGAAACAGGAATACCTTCAGTAATAGCAATAATTACTTTAATACCGGCATCTGCTGCTTCCATAATTGCATCTGCCGCAAATGCTGGCGGAACAAAAATGATAGTAGTATCTGCTCCAGCTTTTTCAACAGCTTCAGAAACCGTGTTGAAAACTGGCTTTCCTAGATGTGTAGTTCCTCCTTTACCAGGTGTAACTCCACCCACAATGTTGGTTCCGTAATCTATCATTTGCTCAGCATGAAAAGAGCCTTCACTCCCCGTAAATCCCTGAACAATTATTTTTGAATCTTTATTGACTAAAACGCTCATAAGTTTGTTTAATTTTTGTTGAACAAAAGTAATTTTTTAAGCCGAGCCTTAAAAATTATTAAGTATTTAATTGTTTAATTATGGTCATTTATATAAGATAAAATACCTTCTAGACCATCATCGCATGGTTGTGACATAATGTAACCTCTATATAACTTGTTATCTCTAATCTCCCAGATGCTAAAAAAATCTGCCAGACCTATTAAATCTGTAGATTCCATAGTCTCAACATTGTAAGTAAATCTGGCGCAGACTTTATGATCTTCTTCTATAAGATGAGAAAATTCTGGAGACATATTTTCAAAAGATTTTCCCATTTCAAAAGACATGGACTTGAATTTGTCATAATCGAATAGAAAAAAACCTTTACTGCTGTTCCAGTCAATTTTGATGTCTGGATGAATAAACTTTTCAAAGTCTGCCGTATTCTTATAATATTTTGAGGTAAAAAAGTCTTTAACTAAGTCCTTATTTGAAGTACTCATAAATTTTTCAATTTTTGAATGATATCTGGAATTCTGTTTATGTAGGCTAATTCTCTGTATTTTTTCTTTATATCGTCTGCAGGAGTACCAAAATAGGTTGTATTTGGTTTTAAATCTTTACTAATGCCAGATTGAGCAAATATGATTGCTTTTGAACCAATCTTTAAGCCACTGGCTATCCCGACTTGTCCCCAAATAGTCACTTCATCTTCTACAATAACGCAACCTGCTATACCTGTTTGTGAAGCGATTAAGCACTTTTTGCCGATAATTGTATCGTGCCCTATTTGAACCTGATTATCCAACTTTGTCCCTTCGCCAATGATGGTAATACCAGAAACTCCTTTATCTATGGTGCAAAGTGCTCCAATTTCAACGTTATTTTCAATCTTAACACTACCTCCAGAAAAAAGTTTATCGTGATGTGTAGGTCTGTTTTTGTAATAAAAAGCGTCCGCCCCTAGAATTGTTCCTGCATGAATCTGCACGTTGTCGCCAATTTCAACACCATCATAGATGGAGACATTGCTGTGGATAATACAATTATTACCAATTTTCACATCATTCCCCAAAAACACATTAGGCTGTAGGATTGTATTTTCTCCAATTTTTGCTGAATTTGATACAGCTTGACTTGAGGCCTTGAAGGGTGAGAAATGAGCTGTAAGCTTATTAAAGTCTGTAAAAGGATCTTCTGAAATTAAAAGTGCTTTTCCTTCCGGGCAGTCCACTTTTTTATTGATTAATACAACGCTGGCCTTAGATTCTAAAGCTTTATCATAGTATTTAGGATGGTCTACAAAAACAATATCACCCTCTTCAACAACATGAATCTCGTTGATGCCCAGAATTTTAAAATCTGGTTCACCAACAAAATCAGCCTTAATAAGCTCAGCAATTTGTTTAAGACTTTGTGAGTGAGGAAACTTCATTTGATAAGGTCTTCTTATTCTTTAATACGTTCTTTGTAAGTCCCTTTTTCAGTTTCAACTTTTACTTTATCGCCTTCGTTTATAAATAAAGGAACATTCACCTCTGCGCCTGTTTCCAAAGTCGCAGGTTTAGTAGCGTTGGTCGCTGTATTTCCTTTAAGTCCAGGTTCTGTTTGTGTCACTTCTAGAACCACATGAGGAGGCATATCGACAGAAAGTGGCTGATTATCTTCTGTGTTGATTAAGATAGTGACCACCTCACCTTCTTTAAGCAAATTTGGCATATCTAAGGCTGCTTCCAGTAGTCTAATTTGAGTAAAATCTTCTACGTGCATGAAGTGATAAAATTCCCCTTCTTGATACAAAAACTGATACTTGTGAGTTTCAACTCTTACTTCTTCTATTTTGTGACCTGCAGAAAAGGTGTTATCAATAACTTTTCCAGTGGTTACACTTTTCAATTTGGTTCTCACAAATGCAGGACCTTTTCCTGGTTTCACATGGAGAAATTCCGTTACTTTAAATATATCGTGATTGTATCTGATGCACAATCCATTTCTAATGTCGCTTGTTGTAGCCATAATTTTTTAGTTTGAAAAATATCCTTTCATAATTCCCCTTTGGGAATCTTTTATAAATTGAAGTATTTCATCACGCTCAGGAGTTGCCTCCATCTCTGCTTCTATAATTGAAACTGCCTGAGTATTGTTATAATTTTTCTGATAAAGAATCCTATAAATGTTTTGAATTTCTCTTATTTTGTCTGTATCAAATCCTCTTCTGCGTAATCCTACAGAATTAATTCCAACATAAGATAAGGGTTCTCTTCCAGCTTTTACAAATGGTGGAACATCTTTTCTCACTAGTGAACCTCCTGTAATGAAAGCATGGCGTCCTATACTGCAAAATTGTTGCACAGCCGCCATTCCTGCAAGAACAGCATGATCGCCCACAACAATGTGTCCAGCTAGTGTACTGTTGTTTGAAAATACGCAATTATCTCCTACAATACAGTCATGTGCAATATGGCAATACGCCATGATCCAGCAGTTTTTACCAACTTTGGTTTTCATTTTATCGCTGGTACCTCTATTTATGGTAACACATTCTCTAATGGTCGTATTGTCTCCAATTTCGGTAATGGTATCTTCGTCTTCAAATTTTTTATCTTGCGGTACGGCAGATATGACAGCACCAGGAAAAATACTCACGTTTTTTCCAATGCGGGCACCTTCCATTATAGTTACGTTAGAACCAATCCAAGTGCCTTCGCCGATTTCAACATTGTTATGAATAGTAGTGAAAGGTTCTATCACTACATTTTTGGCAATTTTTGCTCCAGGATGAACGTATGCTAAGGGTTGATTCATGTTATTTTGATTTTACAATTTGAGCCATGAGTTCAGCCTCACAAGCTAATTTATCATTTGCATAAGCATATCCCTGCATATGACAAATTCCACGTCGGATTGGAGAAATAAGCTCCAGTTTGAAAATAAGCGTATCCCCAGGCACAACTTGTTGTTTGAACTTTACATTATCAATTTTGATAAAGTAAGTCAAGTAATTTTCAGGATCTTCTACCGTACTTAACGCTAAAATACCTCCGGTTTGAGCCATGGCTTCAATTTGAAGTACCCCAGGCATTACAGGCTTACCAGGAAAATGACCTACAAAAAAAGGTTCATTCATGGTTACGTTTTTGGTCCCAATTACAGACTTATCTGTCAATTCAAAGATCTTGTCTACCAGTAAAAACGGAGGCCTGTGCGGGAGTCTGTTCATGATCTCCGTAACATCATAAAGCGGAGCTCTGTTAAGATCAAACTTAGGTACTTTATTTCGTTTTTCAGTTTTAATAATTTTAGCAAGCTTTTTAGCAAACTGAGTGTTGATAGAATGACCTGGTTTGTTGGCGATGACTTTACCTCTAATGTGTGTTCCTACCAATGCTAAATCCCCGATAACATCCAGCAATTTATGCCTAGCTGCTTCATTGGGATAATGAAGTGTGAGATTGTCTAAAATACCGTTAGGTTTTACAGAGATTTCATTTTTACCAAATGCTTCTTGTAACCTCACCATTGTATCTGGCGAAAGTTCCTTATCTACATAAACTATGGCATTATTAAGGTCTCCACCCTTAATAAGTCCATTTGCTAGCATTGCTTCTAGTTCATGCAAAAAGCTAAAGGTTCTTGAGTCTGCAATTTCTTTTTTGAAATCGCTCATTTTATTTAAATAAGCATTTTGTGTGCCCAGAACTTTAGTTCCAAAATCTACCATGGTAGTCACCTGATATTCATTAGCAGGCATCACTATGATTTCTGAACCGGTTTCTTCATCTTTGAAGGAAATGACATCTTTCACAATAAACTCATCCCTTGGTGCATCTTGTTCTTCAATACCAGCTTTTTCTAAAGCTTCTACAAAAAACTTTGACGAACCATCCATAATAGGTGGCTCTGATGCATTAAGTTCTAAAATAACGTTATCTATTCCTAAACCTACGCAAGCAGCAAGAACATGCTCTGAAGTTTGGATTACTACGCCATTCTTTTCCAGACTTGTTCCTCTGTCCGTATTAGTAACAAAATTTGCATCTGCAGGAATAATTGGCTCGCCTTCAAGATCAATTCTTTTAAAAGCAAATCCATTATTGACTGGAGCAGGCTTGAATGTTAACGTAACATTTTGACCAGTATGAAGCCCCACTCCATGGAGAGACACTTCTTTTTTTATAGTGGTTTGGTTAATGGTTTTCATTCTTGGGAAGTTGTTTTTCAATATTGTCTATGCGGCTTATTATTTTTGGGAAATTTCTGAAGTGAACATAAGATTTATTAAAATCACTATATCCAAACGCTGGAGAACCTTGGATCGCTTCATCATCTTTTATATTCCTTCCTACTCCAGTCTGAGCCTGTATTTTTACTCGATCACCAATTTTGATGTGACCTGCAACACCTACCTGACCTCCAATAAGGCAATTTTTACCAATTTTCGTAGATCCAGCTATTCCAGTTTGTGCTGCTATGGCAGTATGTTCACCTATCTCCACATTGTGTGCAATTTGGATTTGATTATCCAATTTTACACCTTTTCTAATTATTGTTGAACCAAGAGTTGCCCTATCTATCGTAGTTGCCGCACCAATATCTACATAGTCTTCTATGATGACATTCCCTATTTGTGGAATTTTGGAATATTCCCCATTGTCTGATGGAGAAAAACCAAATCCGTCGGCACCTATTATTACTCCACTATGCAAAGTACAATGATTTCCAATCTGCGTTTCAGAATATATCTTACTTCCAGCAAAAATGGTCACATGATCTCCAATTGTCACATTATCACCAATATACACATTGGGGTATATTTTTACTTTATTACCAATCACTACATTTTCTCCAATGTAAACAAAAGCCCCAATGTAAGGCTCTTCTCCAAGTTTGGCTGAATCTGAAATTGAACTTGGTGTTTCAATACCTTTTTTATCCAGTTTAATTTGATTGTAAACTTCTAATAATTTTGAAAAGGCTTCGTAAGAATCTTCTACTTTTATAAGTGTAGTAGATATCGGCTGATTTTTCTCAAAACTTTTGTTTACTATACAAATGCTAGCTTCAGTTTCGTAAATGTATGCTGTATATTTAGGGTTGGATAAGAATGTAAGTGAACCTTCTTTCCCCTCCTCTATCTTAGAAAGCTTATCAACTTCGGCATCGGGATTTCCCTCGATGTCACCGTCTAATATATCTGCTATTTGTTGAGCTGTAAATTTCATTCTGGCAAAAATAGAAAAAAACGGTTAATTATTGGATTTTGGGTAACATATGTAGTATTTGATTACTGTTTTTGAAAGCGCTTTCAAATTGAGTTGATCTGAAGCTGAAGAAACATCTTTGATTTTTCCATTTTTATACCAAATATTAATATGTTCTTTGTCAGGCTGATAAGCAAGATTTGAGGTAGAACCTTCAAAAACAAAATACGCTGCTTCAGCTATAGTAATGTTGAAATTCTTCTGAGCTTTTTTTAAATACTCCTCCAGTTTTTCTGCATCAACAGGTTCATTTTTCAACTTTATTTTAAGTAAATCCCTATTCAAAATCATTTGGCTTAACTTACTAAGCACAAAATCATCATGATGTTGCCAAACTTTCAAGGCTGAAATGATATCGTAATCATCAAGTTTGGAAAATAACTCTAAAGTGAGGTCATCAAAATTTTCAGAATCAATTCTGTGTCTTAAAAAGTAGTTTAAGGTTGAGTTTTCAATAGTTTCCTCAGTCGTCTCAAAAACAAATTTTGCCCTACGAAGTAATCTTATAAGTATTTGTTCTGCACACAAACTGGTTTTGTGCAAATACACTTGCCAATACATAAGCCTTCGCGCAACAAGAAACTTCTCGATAGAATATATCCCTTTTTCTTCCACAACAAGTTCGTCATCAACTACATTCAGCATATTGATAAGTCGCTCACTATTGATATTTCCTTCGGCAACACCGGTGTAAAAGCTATCCCGCTTTAAGTAGTCCAGTCGATCTACATCCAACTGGCTCGAAATAAGCTGACACAAAAACTTTTTATCGTGGTTTCCTCTGAATATATCAATGGCTAAAGTAAGTTGACCGTTGAATTCTGAATTTAATTTATTCATAAACTCAAGTGACAGGTACTCATGTGAAAGATCACTTACGATAGAATGTTCTAAAGCATGAGAAAATGGACCATGTCCTATATCGTGAAGTAAAATCGCAATAAGTACAGCTTCTTCCTCTTCTTCTGAAATTTCAATTCCTTTGGATTTCAAAATATCAATAGATTTCTTCATCAGGTGAAGGCAACCTAAAGCATGATGAAATCGTGTATGGTTGGCTCCTGGATATACCAAATGCGATAGTCCCATTTGAGTAATACGCCTCAATCTTTGGAAGTAAGGATGCTCAATAAGATCAAAAATTAAAGGGCTCGGAATGGTAATAAATCCATAAATCGGATCGTTTATTATTTTAAGTTTGTTCCTTTGGTTCAATTCAAAAAAATTTTAAAACACAAATATACAGCTATATATGTCAAAGATAAAAGTACTCTGGGTGGATGATGAGATTGATTTACTAAAGCCACATATATTATTTCTAGAAAAAAAATCCTACGAAGTAACAACCTGTCAAAGTGGTACGGAAGCTATTGACGAAGTGACAAATACAAGGTTTGATATTGTCTTTCTGGACGAAAATATGCCTGGACTCACAGGACTAGAAACGCTTAACGAATTGAAAGCGATCCGAAATGACCTACCAGTTATAATGATAACTAAAAGTGAAGAGGAATATATCATGGAAGAAGCGATTGGCTCCAAAATCGCAGATTATCTCATAAAACCTGTAAATCCAAATCAAATTTTACTGAGTCTGAAAAAAAACCTGGACCATTCTAGATTGGTTTCGGAGAAAACTACTTTAAATTATCAACAGGAGTTCCGGAAAATATCTATGGAACTGACGAATGTTAATAGTTATCAGGAATGGGTGGATTTATATTTAAAGTTGATTTACTGGGAGCTTGAGCTTGAAACAGTTGAGGATACAGGAATGTTCGAAATTCTTGAATCTCAAAAAAACGAAGCCAATATTGAATTTTGTAAGTTTATAGATCAAAATTACCAAACATGGTTTGAAAAAAATGCAGAGGCTCCTACTCTATCGCACACGCTTTTCAAATCTAAAATTCTACCAGAATTATCCAAAGACCAGCCCACACTTCTAGTAGTTGTTGATAACTTGAGATACGATCAATGGAAGTCTTTTGAATCTACCATTGCCAATCATTACAAAAAAAATAAGGAAGAGCCATATTTCAGTATTTTGCCAACTGCAACGCAGTATGCGAGAAATGCACTGTTTTCTGGCTTAACACCTGCCGATATGGAAAAGATTTATCCAGAATACTGGTTGAATGACACAGATGATGGCGGAAAAAATCAATTTGAAAAGGAATTTTTGGAAGCTCAGTTAAGCAGGCTTGGTAAAGATTACAAAACCCAATTTCACAAAATAACAAATGTAGCCAAAGGCAAGAAGTTGGCAGAAAACTTTAGAAGTCAAAAAGATAATGACTTAACGGTTCTTGTTTACAATTTTGTAGACATGCTTTCACATTCTAAAACCGAGCTTGAGGTTATAAAAGAATTGGCCTCCAACGATAAATCCTACAGATCTTTGACGCAAAGCTGGTTCAAAAATTCACCCTTATTGGACATTATTCAACAGGCACAGAGTCTAGGGTTTAAATTAATTATAACGACAGACCACGGTACCATTAACGTGAAACATCCTTCCAAAGTAGTTGGTGATAAAAACACAAGTCTAAATTTAAGATACAAAACTGGGAAAAGTTTGACTTATAATGAAAAGGATGTTGTTGTAGCCAAAGATCCAAAAAAGATTCATTTACCCAGTATCAATATGTCGAGTTCCTTTATTTTTGCTAAAGAAAACTATTTTTTAGCTTACCCAAATAACTATAATTATTACGTGAATTATTATAGAAATTCATATCAGCACGGAGGAATATCCCTGGAGGAAATGATTATACCATTTGTGGTAATGGAACCAAGGTAATATGATGACATTAGATTACACACTTGAAGATCTTGGAAATATTGCTAACCAAGTTTTAGAAAAGGCAAATTCAAAATATATTCTTTTTTCTGGTGAAATGGGCGCAGGAAAAACAACTTTGATTAAAGAAATGGTCAATCAGCTTGGAAGTCAAGACAAAGTTACCAGCCCTACTTTTTCTCTAGTCAATGAATATCAAGGTAAAGAAACTGACATCTATCATTTTGATTTCTATAGAATTGAGGATGAAAATGAGGCTTATGATATCGGGTTTGAAGATTATCTGGATGGCAAACATTATGTTTTCATAGAATGGCCAGAAAAGATCCCAAATTTGTGGCCCGAGCATTATACTCTATTAAAATTTGAAGTTAAAAATACAGATACTCGATCACTGACTTTGAGTGAGTTTTAAAAAATTGTGAGGAGTTTTCCGGTTTATTTTAATTAATTTCGCTTAACTAATATTTTCAATGAATCCACACTCCTCAAAATCACCCTTTTCAACTTCAGAACTGCTCCCCCAGGAAGAGATGCTCGAGATACAACGTTCCAAAGGAGAACTATTTATTGGACTTCCCAAAGAAACTTCTTACCAGGAAAAAAGAGTTTGTCTTACTCCAGATGCAGTGAATGCCTTGACTCAAAACGGGCATCGAGTTTTGATAGAAAGTGGTGCAGGTGATCAGGCGAATTTCAGTGATAAGGACTATAGTGAAGCAGGTGGAGAAGTTAGCAAAGACACTCATAAAGTTTTTGCTTGTCCTATTATTTTGAAAGTCGCTCCGCCATCTGAAGAGGAGCTCGAAATGATTAAACCACAGGCGATACTGATATCGGCTTTACAGTTGAAAACCAGGAATAAATCTTACTGTGAAACCCTAGCCAAAAAAAGAATAACAGCTTTAGCATTTGAATTTATAAAAGATGAGTTTGGCGGCTATCCAGCCGTAAGAGCGCTAAGTGAAATTGCCGGAACATCTTCTATACTTATTGCTTCAGAACTGCTTTCCAATATGTCTGGAGGGAATGGTCTTATGTTTGGAAACATAAGCGGTGTACCTCCAGTAGAGGTTGTCATTTTAGGAGCCGGAACAGTTGGGGAATTTGCGACAAGAAGCGCTCTAGGGCTTGGTGCTGGTGTGAAGGTGTTTGATAGTTCACTTACTAAGTTACGTTGTTTGCAAAGCAACGTAGGTCGGCCATTATTCACTTCTACGCTTCAGCCTAAAATACTCATGAAAGCATTAAAACGAGCGGATGTGGTTATTGGTGCTGTGAGAGGAAAAAACAGAGCTCCAGTTATTGTGACTGAAGAAATGGTGAAGAGGATGAAAAAAGGGGCGGTAATAATAGATGTAAGTATTGATATGGGCGGATGCATTGAATCCTCAGTGATGACAACACACGATAATCCAACTATGGAAAAACACGATGTCATTCATTATTGCGTTCCAAACATACCTTCAAGATACTCAAGGACAGCGTCCTTATCTATTAGTAATATTTTTACTCCCTACCTACTAGATATAGGTGAAGAAGGAGGCTTAGAACCAGCTTTAAGGATTAATTCTGGTCTCAGAAACGGCTTATACTTTTATCATGGTATATTAACAAATAAGTCTGTAGCTGAATGGTTTGACCTTAACCACAGAGATCCCAATTTACTTATCTTTTAAAAAATTGACATGAAATTCATTCATAGGCTAGGTTATTATCTATCAGGATTTGTAGTGGGAATCATTATGCTCATGTTTTTTTTAGGTGGCAAAAAAACATCATGTGACTGGGGACTAGATGCTAGAGTTTTAAAAAACATCCGAAACAAAGAACGAATTGTTTCTAAGGATGCTCTTCTATTTTTCGAAGCTCAACAGATCGACACTTCATACATATCTTATATATTAAAAGCTGGAGATGTGAACTTTAAAAAAAGTGATATTGAAGCAAAGCCTTGTAAAATTTATCAAGTTGAAGGTAAAGTAAACAAAAAGGAGCTTGGATTAATCTTCGAAAACTGTGATTCCACAGCGGTGCTGAAAAGAGTTTTTAATTTAAAATGATTTTGTTTTTTTATGTCAACTTTTATTTTATGTTTGTTGATAACAAACATTTTTCAGTATGAAACGCATCATCATTGATTACAAAAAACTTACACCTGAAATCTTATCTCTTCTTGTTCAAAAATATCCTGATGGCTATGATGATAGAGATGTGTTGGTATTTAAAAACTCCAAAAATGAAACTGTTGAAGCTGTTGAAGTGAAAACCGAAGATTGTATCTATTTAGTTAAAATAAGCACTAGATTAGAAGACACAATGACCAAATTTGATGTTGAGGATTATGATGATGATGAAATGGATATGAACTATGTAGATTTACCTCAAAAAGATGATGAAGAGGATGATGAGGATTAATTAGTTTAAAATCAAAAAGTTATATCAAAAGACCAGTTTATTCTGGTCTTTTTTGTTTCTAAAAGATTAAGAAATAGTTTTAATACATTAAACTAATTCATATCTTGAAGTTCCTTATTTATGCATATGAAAAAGATTTTGCTCCTATTTTTGATGCTTGTCATCATGAGTTGTCAATCCTCAAAAGAGCCTGAATTGGACAACAATACCGATAAATTCACAAGAGATCTGGAAGAAATAAAAGAAAGTGGAACTTTAAAAGCACTTACTATTTATTCTGGAACTACCTACTTTCTTTATAAAGGAAGGCCCATGGGGTTTGAATATGAGCTCCTGGAAAGACTTGCAAAAGATCTTGGTGTAGAGCTTGAAATGGTAATCGCGAAAGACGAAAATGACTTGGTGGAACTTTTACAAAATGGTGAAGGAGATCTACTGGCTTATGGGTATACGATTACAGAATCTAGAAAGAAACAGATAAATTTCACCACACCCCTATACTTGTCTCATCAGGTCTTGATCCAGAGAAAACCTGAATACTGGAGACAGATGAAATTGCATGAAATTAAAAATTATTTGGTCACCAATCCTGTTGAATTGATTGGTGATACCATTTCTGTGAAAAGAAATTCTTCTTATGCATCCAGAGTGAAAAATCTTGCCAACGAATTAGGTGGTAGCATATTTATAGATACACTGGAAGGCACGATGTCAACAGATAAAATTATTCAAAAAGTTGCTGAGGGTGAAATTAAATACACAATAGCAGATGAAAATATTGCATTCATCAACTCCTCTTATTACCCTATACTAGATATCAACACTTCATTAAGCCTTTCCCAGCGCATAGGCTGGGCTGTGAGAAAAAGAGACACGCAACTTCTAGCTACGGTTAATCAATGGTTGGATAAAGCCAAAAAAACAACAGATTATCATGTGATTTATAATAAATATTTCAAAAATAAAAGACTTCATAAAAAACGAGTTATAAGTGAGTTTTATAGCCTAAACGAAAACAAAATAAGTCCTTTTGATGAAATCATAAAAGAAAATGCTGATCTAATCAACTGGGACTGGAGACTATTGGCTTCAGTTGCCTACCAGGAATCACAGTTTAAGCCAAACAGAGATTCCTGGGCTGGAGCTAGCGGCCTCATGCAGATCATGCCTGCTACTGCAAGAGAACTTGGGGTTACAGACCCTTACAATCCTGGTCAGAGTTTAAAAGCTGGGGCTAAGTATCTCAACCAAATGATCGATAGCCATGAAGAGGTAAAAGACAGTATTCAGCGTATAAAATTTGCTTTAGGCTCCTATAATTGTGGTCTCTACCACGTAAAAGATGCTCAGAAACTAGCCAAAAAACAAGGCTTAGATCCTTTGATTTGGGATAATAATGTAGAACTTGCTCTGCTGGATTTGAGTTTTCCAGAACATTACAACAAGTCATTTATTAAATATGGCTATGTAAGAGGTGAAGAACCTTATAATTATGTTCGAGAAATCTTTAAGAGGTACGAACATTATCAAAAATTCATCGACAATTAATTAGTAGAAAGCTGTTGATTTAAAATGGCTTTCAGTTTAGCTTTAATATCTTCTGAAGCATCTATAAGCATCCTTTCATTACTCGGATAATCTACTGGCCCTCTTCTCAATAGAAAGAGTTCATCCTTGTTGAGCACTCGCTCGTCACCATTAAACCTGGCAAACCTATTTTCGAAAATAAATAGACTTTCTAGCGGATATGTATTGATCTTCTGCTCTGTGTTTAAATCAAAATAATTGACTTCTGCAGTTACATTTACTTCCTTAGATTGAATGGTTTCATAAAACACACCACTGGCATTGACTATAACATCTTCTTTAATTTTGTTACCCTTATCATCCAAAATATAATTCCCGTTTCTGTCTTTTTTATACTTCCACCCATCAACAACTTCACGGTTGAGAGAAGTTTCCTTTTCGAGTAAACGCTCAGGAGAAAATTGAATGTTATTAAAATGAATTTCTACAGATAAGTCATAGTTAACGTCTTCTCTTGCGTTGACGTGATATTCTGTCCACAAATCGTTTAGATTGAGCGTACTAAAGTTAAGAAGCCTATCCTCTACTTCACTTGGAATAATTTGTTCTGTATCGTTATATAACGAAACCAAAATGAAGTCGATTCCATTAATGTAAGCTTCGCGCTTTAATGAGGATGCATTCTTAAATCTTGGTGCAAGATTTTCTAATTCTACCAAACTATTGTAAGCCAGACGACTGTCTATCTTATCGTTGGTTCTCAATAAGTCACTAGCTTTTGTGTACAAATAGTTAGCATAGTTTTCTTTACCAACTAAGACATTTTCAGTAAAATCGAAGAATTTAAAATCTATATTTTCTCCTGATTTATTTTTCAATGGCAAAAGTGGCTTCACTCTATTTTGAACTGACTGTAATTCTACATATAATTCATAAACTGGTTTAGAATTATCTTTTAGTGTTTCCCTTTCAAGAAAATCAATTCTATCCAAAGTTTGCTCCCTATACTTTTCAAAAGAATTCTTAAGAATTCTTGCATAGTCAGCACTTTTATTATTGAATTTGTTTTTCTGTAGTTTCTGTATGGATCTATTCATTGCCTCTCTATAATTCCCGGAATTCAGAGCTTGCTGAGTTTTTTTAATACTGTTGCAAGAGATAAACAATAAAACACTTAGTATAAGTAGAGCTTTTTTCATATTCTAATTTTATAAAGCAAATGTAGATATTCTATCGATATATAAAACTGAATTCTACCTTACTGATAGTCAAAAACATAAAAAAAATTATTTGAATTAAGTCTAAATAAACTTGTAGCATTCAAAGTTCACACTTATTTTTGCGCAAAAATTCAAGCTAATACATAATTAATCTAAATAAACAATAATGAATTTAAATCGCATTACCTCTTTTTTATTGCTACTATGCACAGGATTTTTAATGGCTCAGACTCAAGATTCTGCAAAAAAAGATTCTATTCAAGATTTAATGGAAGTTACGATTGTAGCCAATAAGCTTTTAGGGAGCAAGTTTGAAGCAAGAAACAGAACTGGCTCAGCTTATTATTTATCGAAGCAAGAGTTGGAGCAACACAATTATTTTGACATCAATAGGATTTTAGGTCAGGTACCAGGTGTAAATATATATGAAGAAGACGGTTTTGGGTTAAGACCAAACATCAGTTTGAGAGGAACTTCTCCAGAACGTTCTTCTAAAATAAACATTATGGAAGATGGAATTTTAATGGCTCCTGCTCCATATAGTGCGTCAGCTGCGTATTATTTTCCTAATGTGAACAGAATGCAGGCTGTTGAAGTTTTAAAAGGAAGTAGTCAAATTCAGTATGGCCCCAATACCACTGGAGGTGCTATTAACTTTGTTTCCACTGAAATACCAAACAGCTTCAGTGCTAATGCCAGAGCTAATTATGGCTCTTACAACACCTTTAATGGTTATGCCAACGTTGGAGATTCTTTTAAAAACTTTGGTTATATGATAGAATATAATAGACGAGAATCTGAAGGATTCAAAAATCTAGATAATGGTGGGGACACCGGATTTGAAACCAACGATGTGGTAGCAAAGTTTAGAGTTAACACAAATCCTGAAGCAAGAGTTCAGCAATCTTTAGATTTCAAATTTCAATATTCTGATGAAGCTTCGGATGAAACCTACTTAGGTTTAACAGACGAGGATTACAGCAGAACTCCATTTAGACGCTATGCAGGTTCTCAAGAAGATCTTATGAGTACTGAGCATTCTCAGTTTATGTTAACTCACACTGCTGAAATTACAGATTACTTCAGGGTAACTACCACAGCCTATAGAAATGATTTCAAAAGAAACTGGTATAAGTTAAATGACGTTTCAGCAAATGGTCAATCTACCAGTATCGCCAATCTTTTAGAAAATCCGGGGGATTTTCCAGTGTTGTTTGGAATAGTCAATGGCTCAGAAGATTTTGCTGGGTCTGCATTAAATCTTAAAAATAATAATAGAGAATACTACTCTCAGGGTATTCAGACCAAAGCAGATTATCATTTTTTAACCGGAGATGTATATCATGATATTGAAGTAGGTTTAAGATACCACCAGGACGAAGAAGATAGATTCCAGTGGGTAGATGGCTATAATATGCTTGGGGGAAATATGAATCTTGTTGATGCAGGTATACCTGGAACAGATTCTAACCGCATTACAGATGCAAAAGCACTAGCAGCACATGTCATGTACAAGTTGAAGTATGGTAAATTAACATTAACTCCAGGGTTGAGATATGAGAACATAAAATTAGAAAGAAATGACTTCGGAAGAAATGATGTAGAGAGAACAGGAACAGATTTATCCACAAGGTCAAATGAAATCAATGAATTTATCCCTGGAATAGGTGCTAATTATAAATTTAATCAAGAGATTTCATTATTTGGTGGTGTGCATAAAGGTTTTTCCCCTGGCGGTACAAGACCAGAAGAGAGCTCTGAACAAAGTGTGAATTATGAGTTAGGTACTCGTTTCAATCACAACGGGTTTTCGGGTGAGCTTGTTGGATTTTATAATGATTACAGTAACTTATTGGGAAGTGATTTTGCAGCAACTGGTGGTGTTGGTACCTTAGACTTGTTTAATGCAGGAGAGGTAGACGTTGCTGGAGTAGAAGTACAGGGTGCTTACGATGTTTTGAAAGCTAATTCCAATTACAGCATGCCATTTAGTGTAGCTTATACTTTTACTGATGCTACATTTCAAAATACATTTGACAGTAATGTAGGAATTTGGGGAGAAGTTGCAGAAGGTGACGAAGTACCATATATCTCTAGACATCAATTCAATGCAGGTTTAAGTTTTATAGCCGATAAATTTGAAGCACATGCCAACGCCAGATATAGAGGCGAATTCAGAACTCAAGCTGGGTCTGGAAGTATCCCATCAAATGAAAAAGTGGGAAGCAATTTTATTGTAGATCTTTCTGCTAAATACCACTTGAATAAAAATTTCAGCTTAACGTCTAACATAATTAACATGCTAGATACTGAATATGAAGTAGCTAGAGTTCCAGCTGGATTGAGACCAGGACATCCATTTGGTATCTATGGAGGTTTCGAGTTTAGATTTTAATTTGTTTTAGTTTATTATTTCATGCAAAAGCCCGAGACAGTTGACTCGGGCTTTTCTTTTTTATAAAGTAAAGTATTAAATTTTACTGCTTGACAATTTTTTTGGTAGTAGAATCTGACCCATTATCTAATTTCACGAAATAGATTCCTGAAGAATAAGCATTTAGATCTATGGATGTACTACCTTTCATTTCTCCAGAATATAATTGTTTACCAGTCATATCAAAAAGACTTACCTTAAGATCATCTGCAGAATTGGACTCAATATTTAGAAGAGAATTTGTTGGGTTTGGATAAATTGATAATGTAGTTTCATCAAATCCTATGGCAGATAAACTTTCTGAAATTCTCATATCTGTAGTTTCTGCAGAACTAAACTCACCGCCTTCAGCAATAATATCTCCAGAGGCAGTTTCCAATCTATAAAATCCTTCACCGTAATCACAGCAAATTCCATCTCCAAAAGAATCAAAAATTATGAAACTATAACATGAATCTGGATTAACCTCAAACGTTTCTTCATAGAGTGTTTCATCTGATAAAGTACTAGGACTTTCTTGAATAACATTTCCATTTTCATCTATAAACTCCCATGACGTTTCACTTGCATATTCGTCTGTTAGTAACGTTAAAGAAACTGTTTCTGTGGAATATGTTGCCCCTTCAAAATTATCAATTTGTCTAGATAAAGTATTATTATTCAAAAATTCATCATCTGCACCGTTGATTACAAGAGAAGCTTCAAGGTTTGTTCCTGTAGTAAGGTCTAACGTTGGAGAACCAATTTCATCACTCTCGCCAGTACTCAAATTCCCGCTCCATTCTATTGTCTCTTCAGGACCTTCACCTAGTTGATAAGTTAGGGTAGCGCTAGTTACGTTTTCAGTACCTCGATTTAGTATTGTAAACGTTGGGATAGCTTCATCTCCACAAATTGGATCATTTATATTTTCTACCAAAAGGGCAACATCATTATTAAATACTTGAGCTGGAGGGAATTGATCAACTACCAGATCACCAGTTCCATCGGCATCCAACCAATCCTGAAGTCTATCCGTTGAAGAGTCTCCAAAATCCCAGGACACATCAAAACGTCCATAGTAATCAAATGACCCATTATTAACTGTACCGCTGCAAGCTGCTGCACCACCAGCAAGTTGTCCAACAATTCTACCGTTTTGATCAAATAATGGAGATCCTGATGAACCTGGTTCGGTTACCCCAAGTTCCCATTCATCAAGAAACCAGTTGTCCATATTACTTATACCATTAAATGGTCTTGAGTTTTTGGCTGGAGAATCATTATCTCTAGCAACCTTCATAATATCTCCACTAGGGTGATGGATACCGACAGTAAATTCTGGTATATCACCAGTTCTGTCCCATCCAGCCCAAACTAGGTCCCACTCATTAGGAAATGGGGCATTAATTTCTAAAAGAGCAAAATCAGACTTAGCATTACTCGCTAATAATGTTGCACCACTCGCGGTTTGATCAAAATCTCCATCCGGTGAATTTGTCGTTGTAGAACATGATGGATTTGGGCTTACCCAGTTAAATCTGAACGCCCAATTACCAACAGAGCTACCTAAACAGTGGTTGGCAGTCAGGAAATATTGACTTTGATCATTACGAGTATTGTTGATTAAAGCTCCGGAACAAAATCCCGAAGCACCAACAATTGTCATTGCAACGGACTTTTTTAACTCATCTTTAAAATCATCAAAATCTGGACCGACAGGACAATCAACATCCTGATTGCAAGGTCCTGAATCGTTGAGACCTTTAGTTAATTCTGGAATATCGTTTACACTCCTATAACCATGGACAACTTTAGAAATATGAAGTTGGCCTCTAAATTTTGAATTTGCTGGCTCAAAATATTCAATCCATACATTATCACCATTGATTAACCAAGTACCAAATTGCATATCATCTCTGTTCTGAGAGGCAGTATAAGCACCTAAAAGATCAGTTTTATCATCGTTGTAAAAATAGAGTTTAGCTCCTTCTGGAATATGGAATTCGTCAAACAGAAAGTTTAAAGTTTTTGCTCCTTCAGATTTAACGTTAAGTAACCAAACTTTATCTCCATTCTTAAGTTCATTCCACTTCCCATTTTTAAAATCTAAACTTACTTGATGTTCATATCCAAAACGAAAAGGACGATCTTTAAGTTCATCATTTATAGCGTCTTCTTCTTGCAAGGATTTCAAGTCAAATCCTGGCATGGTATGAGCCTTAGAAGTTTCCAAATCGAGTTTCCAACTTTTTGGCTTTCCTTCATTGGTCACTTGAGCTGCACCAAAAGTGTAACACATAAGAACTAACAAAAGTGATAAGTATTTATTTTTCATGTTAAATTATTTTAGATTTAAACCAAATATATAAAAAACTTTACTAAACTATTTCAGTTGAACTAATTTAATTTATATCACAATCTGCCATTATGCGTGTTTTTTTCAGGATTAAACTGTCAAAATGACAATTATAGTCTTGGGTACGTAGTTTGAAATCCAAAAACAAAACTTATAAGATGGATTTTAAAAACTTTACAATAAAAACACAGGAAGCAATACAAAAGGCCCAGCTTCTGGCTCAAGGATATGGACATCAACAAATAGAAAATGAGCATATATTTAAGGCTATTTCGCAGGTTGACGAAAATGTAACTCCTTTTCTTTTGAAAAAATTGAACGTGAATGTTCAACTTTTTCTGCAAATACTGGATAAGAACCTGGAAAGCTTCCCAAAAGTTTCGGGTGGTGACATCATGTTATCCAGAGAAGCAGGAAAAACTATTAATGAAGCAAGTATTGTTGCTAAAAAAATGAAAGATGAGTATGTCTCTATTGAGCATCTCATTTTGGCTATCTTCAAAAGCAACAGCAAAATATCCCAAATCTTAAAAGATCAAGGGGTCACAGAAAAAGCCTTGGAGGCAGCTATTCAGGAACTTAGAAAAGGAGATCGCGTGACTTCTCAAACTGCAGAAGAAAACTATAATTCTCTGGATAAATACGCGAATAACCTCAACAAAATGGCTGAGGAAGGCAAGCTGGATCCAGTTATAGGGAGGGATGAAGAAATAAGAAGAATTCTACAAATACTCTCCAGAAGAACCAAGAACAATCCTATGCTAGTAGGAGAACCTGGAACTGGAAAAACAGCTATTGCAGAAGGACTAGCTCATAGAATTATAAGCGGAGATGTCCCAGAAAACTTAAAGTCTAAAAAGATATACAGTTTAGATATGGGAGCGCTTATTGCCGGAGCGAAATACAAGGGTGAATTTGAAGAACGTCTTAAGTCTGTCATAAAAGAAGTCACCACAAGCGATGGTGATATTGTTTTATTCATCGATGAAATTCATACTCTTGTTGGTGCTGGTGGCGGCGAAGGTGCTATGGATGCTGCCAATATTCTCAAACCTGCCTTGGCCAGAGGCGAACTGCGAGCTATTGGAGCAACAACTTTGGATGAATTTCAAAAATATTTTGAAAAAGATAAAGCTCTGGAAAGACGTTTTCAAAAGGTTACCGTTAATGAGCCAGATACCGAAAGTGCTATTTCGATCCTGAGAGGAATTAAGGAAAAATATGAAACTCACCATAAAGTGAGAATTAAAGATGAAGCAATAATTGGCGCTGTAGAACTTTCACAGCGATACATTACCAATAGATTTCTTCCAGATAAAGCCATTGACCTTATGGATGAAGCGGCATCCAAATTGAGGATGGAAATCAATTCCAAGCCTGAGGAACTCGATGTCTTAGACCGTAAAGTCATGCAGTTGGAAATTGAAATTGAGGCGATTAAGCGGGAAAAGGATGATACCAAATTAAAATCCTTGAGAGCAGATTTAGCAGATCTTAAAGAGGAGAGAAATACTTTACATGCCCGATGGAAAAATGAAAAGGATATCGTTGATAATATCCAGAAGATCAAAACTGATATCGAAGATTTTAAACTGGAAGCTGAACGTGCTGAGCGTGAAGGAGATTATGGAAAAGTAGCTGAAATACGCTATGGTAAAATAAAAGAAGCTCAGGAGAAACTGGAAGAACTTCAAAATGAAGTTGAAACCCAGAAGTCTGAAAACACTTTAATTAAAGAAGAGGTAAATTATGAGGATATCGCTGAAGTGGTAGCTAAATGGACGGGGATTCCAGTCACTAAGATGTTACAATCCGATCGTGAGAAACTTCTTAAGCTTGAAGACGAACTTCATCAAAGAGTTGTAGGTCAAGGGGAAGCTATCCAGGCTGTCTCCGATGCTGTACGAAGAAGCAGAGCAGGATTACAAGATCAAAACCGACCTATTGGTTCGTTTTTATTCCTAGGGACAACTGGTGTTGGTAAAACTGAATTAGCCAAAGCACTTGCAGAATATATGTTTGATGACGAAAGCTCTATGACGCGAATTGACATGAGTGAATATCAGGAAAGACACTCAGTCAGTAGATTGGTAGGAGCACCTCCAGGATATGTAGGGTATGAAGAAGGCGGACAACTAACTGAAGCTGTGAGAAGAAAGCCATATTCGGTGATATTATTAGACGAAATTGAAAAAGCCCATCCAGATACGTTCAATATTTTACTGCAGGTTCTGGATGAAGGTCGATTAACCGATAATAAGGGACGTTTAGCTGACTTTAAAAATTCAATCATCGTGATGACCTCCAATATTGGTAGTCATATCATTCAGGAGAAGTATGATGCTTCAGAAGATATTGAAACTGCTATGGAAAGTGCTAAAATTGAAGTGCTGGGCTTATTAAAACAAAGCGTGAGACCGGAATTTTTAAACAGAATCGATGATGTAGTGATGTTTACACCTCTCTCTAAAAACGATATCAAAGAGATTGTAGGATTACAAATCAATAATTTGAAGAGAATGCTCATGAAGCAAGGTATCACCATAGATGCAACTGATGAAGCTATCGATTACATAGCTAGAATAGGTTTTGATCCTCAATATGGAGCCAGACCTGTGAAGAGAACCATTCAAAAAGAAGTGTTGAATATGCTTTCTAAAGAAATTCTAGCTGAAAATATAAAAACAGACAGTATCATTTTACTCGACCAGTTTGATGGTAAATTGGTATTTAGAAATCAATAACATTTTTTCAAAATAAAAAATCCCGCTTTAAATGACTTGAAGCGGGATTTTCTATTTTTAAGATTGATCTAATCTATCCAAGTTTTGTAAAGCATGTAATTTTTAGCAGTACGTTTTATCATTTCTAAATTTTCTTCAGAAACCGTTTTGATCCTTTTAGCGGGAATTCCAGCATAAATTGAATTCGCTTCCACCCTGGTTCCTCCAGTGACAATGGCTCCTGCTGCAACAATACTTCCACTTTCAATTACAGCATGGTCCATAACAATAGCTCCCATACCTATCAAAACATCATCCTGGATGGCACAGCCGTGAACAATTGCCTTATGACCAATCGAAACCCTGTCACCAATTTTAGTAGGAGCTTTTTGATACGTACAATGAATCACTGCTCCATCTTGTATGTTGGTTTCCGCTCCTATTTCTATGGAATTTACATCACCACGAATCACAGCATTATACCAGACACTGCAATGTTGCCCAATTTTAACATCCCCAACAACTGTTGAGTTTTCTGCCAAAAAACAAGTGTCCGGTATTTTTGGTTTTACACCTTTTATAGACTGAATTAAAGCCATATTATTTACTCAAATACATTTTACGCCTTCCATACAGTTCATAAAAAGTGTCATCCTTCAAACTATCTATAAATAGAATGCTCTCTCCAGTACTTTTCATTTCTGGTCCTAATTGCTTATTGACATTGTGAAACTTGTCAAAGGAGAATACAGGTTGTTTGATCGCATATCCATCTAATTGTGGGTTGAAATTGAAATCACTCAATTTATTATGACCCAGCATAATTTTGGTAGCGTAGTTAACGTAAGGTTCTTTGTAAGCCTTGGCTATAAAAGGAACTGTTCTTGATGCTCTTGGGTTAGCTTCAATGATGTAGACATTATCATCTTTAATAGCAAACTGAACATTAAGCAATCCCACTGTATGTAACGCCAATGCAATTTTTCTAGTATGATCTTTTATTTGCTCTAAAACTAAATCACCAAGATTGAAAGGAGGTAGTAAAGCATTGGAGTCTCCGGAATGAACCCCACAAGGCTCAATATGTTCCATAATACCAACGATATAAACATCCTCACCATCGCAGATGGCATCAGCTTCAGCTTCAATAGCTCCATCCAGATAATGATCTAAAAGCAATTTATTATTTGGTATTTTCCTTAACAAATCGACAACGTGATCTTCTAATTCTTTTTTATTGATGACGATTTTCATTCCTTGCCCGCCAAGTACATAAGAGGGTCTTACAAGTATGGGGAAGTCCAATTCTTCGGCTAATGCTAAAGCTTCGTCTGCCGTTTCTGCTACCCCAAATTCTGGATAAGGAATGTTGTTTTCCTGTAAAAGTTTAGAGAAACTACCTCTATCTTCGGCAAGATCTAAGGATTCATAACTCGTTCCTAAAATCTTGATACCATATCTGCTAAGCTTTTCAGCAAGTTTTAATGCTGTTTGCCCACCCAACTGAACAATAACACCTTCAGGTTTTTCATGCTTAATGATGTCGTAAATGTGTTCCCAAAAAACAGGTTCAAAATAAAGTTTATCAGCTGTATCAAAATCAGTTGAAACGGTTTCAGGATTACAATTGATCATGATGGTTTCATAACCACATTCTGAAGCTGCCATGACCCCATGAACACAGCAATAATCAAATTCAATCCCCTGTCCTATTCTGTTTGGTCCAGACCCGAGAACAATAATCTTTTTCTTATCAGTAACAATGCTCTCATTTGTATTTTGTATTTCTTCCTTATCATTTACTACATCAGCTTCAAAAGTAGAATAGTAATATGGCGTATGAGCTTCAAATTCTGCCGCACACGTATCTACAAGTTTGTAAATTCTATTGACGTTTAATTCTTCTCGCTTAGAATAAACTTCGCTTTCCAGGCATTTTAGCATATGGGCAATTTGTCGATCTGCAAAGCCTTTTTGTTTAGCCTCTAGCATCAACTCTTTGGTGATAGTCTCTATCGAATATTTTGAAATTTCTTTTTCTAGATTGAAGAGTTCTTCATATTGCTTGAGGAACCACATATCAATTTTAGTAATTTCATGAATTCTACTTAGAGGTATTCCTAGCTGAATAGCATCATAAATAACAAACACTCTATCCCAACTGGCAAATTCAAGTTTGCTTAAAATTTGATTATAGTCGGTATAACTTTTTCCATCAGCTCCAAGTCCGTTTCTTTTGATTTCAAGAGATTGAGTAGCTTTGTGAAGTGCTTCCTGGAAGGAACGTCCAATTCCCATTACTTCTCCAACAGATTTCATTTGAAGACCAAGAGTTCTGTCTGAGCCTTCAAATTTATCGAAGTTCCATCTTGGAATCTTCACGATAACATAATCCAAAGTGGGTTCAAAAAATGCAGATGTGGTCTGTGTAATTTGATTCTGAAGCTCGTCCAAATGATAACCAATGGCTAACTTGGAAGCTATTTTAGCGATAGGATAACCAGTTGCCTTAGAGGCTAAAGCCGAAGATCGAGAAACCCTGGGATTGATTTCAATAGCAATAATATCTTCTTTTTCATCAGGACTCACCGCAAATTGAACATTACAACCCCCAGCAAAATCCCCAATATTGCGCATCATTTTGATAGCCATGTCCCTCATCTTTTGATATGTTTTATCACTCAAGGTCATAGCGGGTGCAACTGTTATAGAATCTCCTGTGTGGATCCCCATAGGATCCATGTTTTCAATACTACAAATAATGGTTACATTATCATTTCTATCTCTCAGTAACTCAAGTTCAAATTCTTTCCACCCCAACAGTGCTTTATCAATAATAACTTCATGAATTGGTGAAGCCTCTAGACCTCTGGTCAATAACTCTTCAAATTGCTCCTCTCTGTAGACAATGGAAGCTCCACTCCCACCTAGAGTAAAAGATGCCCTTATCACCAACGGGAAGCCGAATTCCTGAGCTACTTCCTTTCCTTGTAGAAAAGAAGTGACTGTTTTGGAAGGAGCTACTCCTACACCGATGTCTTGCATTAGTTTTCTAAACTTCTCTCTATCTTCAGTTATATTTATAGCATCAATATCAACACCTATTATTTTAACACCGAAGTCTTCCCAAATGCCTTTATCATCTGCTTCTATACATAGATTCAAAGCTGTTTGTCCTCCCATCGTTGGTAAAACAGCGTCGATCTCTGGATGTGTTTTTAGGATTTCAATTATTGATTTGGTCGTCAATGGTTTTAGGTAGACATGATCGGCCATAGAAGGATCTGTCATAATCGTTGCAGGATTACTATTGATAAGAATGGTTTTGATACCTTCTTCTCTCAAAGATCTTAGGGATTGAGAACCTGCATAGTCAAATTCACAAGCTTGACCTATCACAATAGGGCCAGAACCTATGATAAGCATTGTTTTGATGGCGTTATTTTTTGGCATAATAATAAAGCAGTTTTAATATGAAACTATTGGGTATAAAAAAAGGCGTTGCGATAAGCAACACCTTTATATAATGATTTTAATATATCATGTTATCGTTTTCTAAGACTCATTTCAGAAGAAACGCTCAATTTCTTTCTTCCTTTTGCTCTTCTTCTCTTAAGAACTTTACGACCGTTTACAGATGACATTCTTTCTCTGAAACCGTGCTTATTCTTTCTCTTTTTATTGGAAGGTTGAAAAGTTCTTTTCATTTTTTTATGACTTTAAAAGTATTATCTATTTTTTTGAAAACTGCGTGCAAATATACGATTCATTTTTAGTTTTACAAGGCTTGTGATAAAGTTTTTTTCAATTGTTTTTGCTAGATTTGCAGCTAAAATAACAAGCATGTTTCACAAGAACTTCAAACTAATTATTGCTGGACTTATAATAGCTTTTGGAATTTACCAGATTGTAGAAAGCCATATTGGCAACGGTATAGCCCTAATACTATTCTCAGGAATATTCATCTTTCTTTATTTCAAAAACGAAATGATCCTTTTAGCATTCTTAAGATTAAGGAAGCAAGATTTTGAGGGAGCAAGAAAATGGCTTGATAAAATTAAAAATCCCGAAGCAGCCCTTACTCAAAAACAACAAGGCTACTTCAATTACATCCATGGATTATTATTGTCTCAAACCAATATGACCAAAGCTGAAAAGTACTTTAAAAAGGCGATAAAGCTTGGTTTATCGATGAAACAAGATTTGGCAATGGCCAAACTAAACCTTGCTGGTATTGCTATGACAAAACGCAGAAAACGAGAAGCTCAACTCTTACTGAAAGAAGCTAAATCTCTTGATAAGCATGGCATGCTAAATGAACAAATCCAAATGATGAAGAAACAAATGAAGCGTTTCTAAACTCATCTACCTGCAATATTTTTTTCTGAAATTGGATGGAGATAAACCTGAGTGTTTCACAAATGCGTTGGTAAAGCTAGAATTGGAGGTATAACCCAAGTCAAATGCAATTTCTTTTACTGTCTGATACGTATTTTTCAATTTGGAAGAAGCTAGATTCATTTTTTGTTCAAATATGTACTGATATGGGGTAACACCTACTTCCTTGGCAAATTCCCTGATAAAATGAAACTTACTCCAGCCTGAAACCCTTATTAACTCACTGGTTTTAATTTCCTGATTTATATTGGTGTCTATATACTCTAGTGCTCTTTTAATTGGCTTAGAATATTTACTTTCCTCTTCAACTTCAGCTTCATTAATCACATTATCCAGGCTTGCCTTTTTGTTGTAAAGTGCTAATTCAATATTATTGATAATATCGATTTCGCGAAAAGGCTTAGATAAATACCCTACCGGCTTAGTAGTTTGAATCCGCTTTAAAGTTTCAATATCAGTATAGCCAGTGATATAAATAAAAGGAAGGTTGGATTTGGAGTTCAAATAAGAACCTATCTGTATGCCTTCATATTTTTTACTTAAATCAATATCCAATAGAATAAGCTCTGGTTTGAAAGTGTCAAGATTTTTAATACAGCAAGCATAGCTTTCACAAATATTGACATCAAAACCATTGTTATCTAAAATGGATTTGATTTCAAAGGAGACAAGTTTGTCATCTTCAACTACAAGTATTTTTGTTTTCATAGGATTGGGAATGATAGTCTTACAAATTTCTTTCTATAATCAAATTTACCTTTTAATTGCATAACCATCAAGTCAAAAATTTTGTATTGACTTTTAAACAATTCATGAAATTTCTCATGATTTTGGATGCTCGAAAATGCAAATTTAAAATTAACTTTATTGTCTTTTTGATCAATTTCCAAAGACAATGTATCGTCAAGACTCTCTCTGAAATCGTTAACTTCAACAAGGATATAGCTCAAAAGTAATAAATCATCAACATCTATAAGTACTTCTGAAATATCGATTAGTTCAAAATCAATTTTTGTTGTTGAACTTTTCAAATACTGAATGAACTGAAGCATAAATGACTGAATTGATACTTTAGAGTCATGTGAAAATGTATCATCCTTATTACTTCGGTAAAATAAATCATAGACATGTGTGAGCGCAAAAATTCTATCTACAATCACTTTTCTGTCATCAAAGTACTCCCTTTTGGTAGCCGTTTGAATGTTCATCAGACTTAGCTGAGTTTGTAAATTATTTTTGAATCTATGAAGTGTTTTGTCTAGAACTTCCCTAAGTTCTCCCTGATCTTCTTGGATTTCATTGGTCATAAAATTAGTTTCTAAAACAATTGGTTATAACAAATATAATATAATAAAAGAAAACTCTTTATAAAAATTGCTAAATAGACCGAAAGATTGATTAAGTAATTCGCAATTAAATTACTTAATTTTAAAGTTTAACAAATATTCATCAAATATTGAGAAAAATTACGCTGTTCGTCTTTTTATCTATATCGGTTTTCTCTCAAAATGAGGAAAGACTCGACAGCATTCTTTTTTCTGAAATGTTAGCAATTCATCATAGCGATTTTCAAAAAAAATCCACTCTCGATTTTCATCGCGGTAATTTTGAAGCTTCGGAAGAATACTTTAGCTCATTTGTAGATCTTAAGCTCAAAGGAACAATTTTGGATAATTTTAAGGTATATAGTTTTGATCAAAAAGTTAATTCCATCTATGATATTAAGAAACCAATTTATTTGATGAGTTATGCTTCCTGGTGCATCCCAAGTAATGGAGAGATTGAAGCTTTGGATAAGCTTGTAGAAGAAAATTCGGACTGGATGGATTTTGTGCTAATCCTTTGGGATAAAAAAGAAGACGCTATGAAATTTTCTAAACAATTTCATCGGGATATACGAGTTCTTTACGTCAATGAGCTTTACAATACTGAAACTAAAACTATCAAAATGCTTAAGCATAAGTTGGGTGTGCCGGTTTCCTTAACTATAAGCGGAGACAAAACTGTTCTTAATATAAGAAAGAATACTCAAGTTCATCCTTCTGTGGATGTAGATGTAGCAACTCTAGCATGTTATGATGATATTTCTGAAGACATTTTGCTACTTCAGAAATATGAGAGTTTTTAATCATTCACTAAAGATCATTTTAAAACCCAAAAACAACTAATACAACGCCAAAAATGCGTTTAAGAAGCTTCTCATCAAGACTGATGGCCTGCTCAAATCTTCAATAGCCGCCAATAGCAAATATAAAAACCATAACCAACGCATACTTCCAGTTCAGGTTTTCGTCTTGACAGTAATTGTATGCTGCAGCCAAATTCACCTTTTACAGCCAGGACTGCTAGGTTTATTCCATGAGCTTGATGTTGCGAAAACCCAAAAGCAAAACCATCAATGGAACGATGAGAACTCCTCCCCCAACACCCAAAATACTGCTTAGAAAGCCTACAATTTAACCAATAATAATAAGGCCTAAGTCGTTAAAAATCCCAAATCGAAAGATTTACTTTAAAACTTTTATCTCGTAAGCTTTTTTGGAAAAATTATCTAGATGTTTATCTCTAAGCCATGGATTATGAGCTTTTAGAGTTTTATAATTCATATCAAATTTTTCAGCAAATCTCACAAAATCAGTTACAGCAGTATCAATTTCAATTGATTTCACAGCCTCTGCCTTGTAAAGATCTTTTTCTTCATAATGAAACCCAAATTCTTCAGCGTTTGACAAGATATGCTTCAAAGCAATAATTCTAAACACATATCTTGAAGTCTCTGGATTCAGAAGCAAATCGTAATAATCTTCTACTTCCTGTCGTTTCAATTCTCTGGAAATACCAGAGTTTCCAGCATTATAAGACGCTGCTGCCAAGGTCCATGATCCAAAACGTTCTTTAGAATTTTTAAGGTATTGGCATGCTACTCGCGTGGATTTTTCCAAATGGTAACGCTCGTCAACATTGCTATTGACTTCCAAACCATATTCCTGAGCTGTTGATTTCATAATCTGCCAGAACCCTGTAGCTCCAGCTGGTGAAACTACATGCTCCAAACCACTTTCTGCCACAGCCAGATATTTGAAATCATCTGGAACTCCATATTCTTCTAAAATTGGCTCTATAATTGGAAAATATTTATTGGATCTTTTAATAAGAAGCAATGCATTGGATTGCCAGTAGGTATTGACCAGTAACTCTCTGTCCAGGCGTTCTTTCACATCATTGATTTCCAATGGAGTTCTTTCTCCTGCAAAATCAATTTGCTCAGGCAACTCTAAAGCGAATACGTTATAATCATTTTCAAAACTTTTTTCTGGGTTTTGATTCAGCTTCTCATTTTCATCCGAGGAAATAAAACTCGTTATTCCGAAATAGCTACCTAAAGTAAATGTGGCAATTCCCAGAGTAAATATTGATTTTTTGAAAAAAGTATCAAGTTTCATAGTTATTGTTTTATGCTTTTAATTTTCCAGTTGTGATTAATTCTGGTAAGTTTTTATTAAACCATCTGAATTTATTGAGAACCATAATATGAGTCCCTCCTTTTATGCTAATACATTCGCTGATGTTCTTAATAGGGAACACAGCATCTTCATCTCCATGTATGTGAATGATATCCGATAGTGGGATATCCTGTTCCCAGCACAGCATTTCCTTGATTGCCCAATCTAAATATTCTTTATCGTTTATAGACAAATATTGTTGATAAAGTTTAAGTCGTTTTCTTATCAAATCTCCTACGGGTAGCTTTTCAATGTGTGTGATATAATCCAGCAAGCCGGTTGGTAAAACTTTATAAACTCCTGTATCTCGAGCAATTTTCATCCGTTTTGGAATTTCATGCCTTGTTTTTACACTAGAAATAATTATTAAGCGCTTCACTCTCACAAACCTGCTCATTTCTTGCACAAGAACTCCCCCAAAGGAAACACCTATAAGCACGATAGGTTCATTTTTGTCTATACCTTCTACCATTCGCTTGGAGTAAGCTGATAGAGATTCATCTTTCTGTGGTATTTTCCAGGACAACCAATTTATTTTGAATTGATCTACTGGTAAATTTATTCTTTCGAATATACTTGGATTAGCCGCCATTCCTGGCATCATATATACGTTAATCACTGAAAATAATTTTACCTTAAACTAAATACAAAAGTAGGTTTTAAATTTATTGTTTACCTTTGCAAATCAATAAATTAATTTACAAACCTCTAAGTTTTGTTAATTAATTTTATGTTTAAAAATTACAAATCTTTGAAATATGGAAAAAGACTTTGAGGTTACTAAAAATGAGTTTCAAAGGCAATATGAGACCAAGATTGACGGCGAACTTCTAGCTGTTGAATTTTCTGAACATGACAGAAAAATATTTCTTACCAAGCTCACTATGCCAGAACAATATAAAGACTCTGAAATTCAAAATCAATTTATTTCCAAAATTCTGGATAGTTTTGAAGATACACGCTTTAAAGTAATGCCTACTTGTCCTGAGGTCGCAAAATTTTTCAGAAGAAACAGACTTAAGTATAAAGATTTGCTTCCTGCTGGAATTAGTATATAATACTTAAATTTTAAATATCATTCGTAGCATAAATTGTGCTCTCAACAATTGATAAGCAATTGGTATTATAGCATATAATATCATTTTGTTTACTTAAATTCGCGCGTTGAAAATGCTATGAAGAAAAAAGAAGAATTTATTGAAGTCCTTGGGGCTAGAGTTCATAATTTAAAAGACATTGACGTAAATATTCCTAGAAACAAACTTGTGGTTATCACAGGTCTTTCAGGTTCTGGAAAATCGTCTCTTGCTTTTGATACAATTTACGCTGAAGGACAACGCAGATACATTGAAACCTTTTCTGCCTACGCCAGACAATTTTTAGGTGGTCTTGAACGTCCAGATGTAGACAAAATAGATGGCCTCTCCCCTGTGATTGCTATAGAACAAAAAACCACTTCCAAAAGTCCGAGAAGTACAGTAGGAACGATTACTGAAATTTACGATTTCCTTAGACTACTTTTTGCAAGGGTTGGAACGGCCTACAGTTATAAAACTGGTGAGAAAATGGTCAGTTTTACCGATGAACAAATCCAGGATAAAATTATAGAAGACTTCAAGGGTAAAAGAGTCAATATTTTAGCTCCGGTAATTCGATCTAGAAAAGGACACTATAGAGAACTTTTTGAGCAAATTGCCAAACAGGGATTTCTGAAAGTTAGAATAGATGGCGAGGTAAGAGATATCGAAAAAGGTATGAAGGTGGATCGCTACAAAATCCACGACATAGAAGTTGTAGTAGATCGATTGAAAGTTGACGATGACATCAACACCAGTAAAAGACTTACTGAAAGTATAGCCACTGCTATGAAACAGGGCGATAATGTGATGATGATTTTGGAACACGACAAGAAGGAGCCCAAATTCTTCAGCAGAAACCTGATGTGTCCTACTACCGGCATCTCCTACCCCAACCCAGAACCAAATAATTTTTCATTCAATTCGCCTAAAGGAGCCTGCCCAAAATGCAATGGTCTTGGTGAAGTTTATGAGATCAACCTAGATCGAATTATTCCAGACCCTAGCCTCTCTATAAAAGGTGGTGGAATCGAGCCTCATGGCAAAGAGAAAAAAAACAACTGGGTTTTTAAACAGCTTCGAGCGATTGCAGAGCATTTTGATTTTGATTTAAAAGACCCAATTGAAGACATACCCAAAGAAGCTGTAGAAGTGATTTTGCACGGCGGAAAAGCAAGTTTCAAAAAATATAGCGAGACTTCAAAGGTGAGTAAAACTTTCAGTTACAATTTTGAAGGGGTTGCAAAGTTTATTGAAGATACATTTCATCAAAAAGAATCCTCCGCAGCCTTAAAGCGCTGGGCCAAGAAGTATATGGACAAAAAGCCATGTGAAACTTGTGAAGGAAGTCGACTGAAAAAGGAATCGCTTTACTACAAGATTGATAAGAAAAACATGGCAGAAATCGTCGACATGGATGTTGATGAGCTGGTAGAATTTTTTAAAGATTTACTCCAAAGATTAAATTCAAGCGAACAAAAAATCGCTGAAGAAATCATTAAAGAAATAAAAACTCGACTTTCCTTTTTGGAAGACGTTGGGCTAAATTACCTGAATTTAAATAGAGGTTCCAAAACACTTTCTGGGGGTGAAGCTCAGAGAATTCGTTTGGCTACTCAAATAGGTTCACAGCTAGTGGGTGTACTTTACATTTTGGATGAACCTAGTATTGGTTTGCACCAGAGAGACAATGAAAAATTAATCAATTCTTTGGTTGCTTTGCGTGATGTTGGAAACTCCATCATAGTGGTGGAACACGATAAGGATATGATAGAACGAGCAGATCATGTGATTGATATTGGTCCACATGCAGGCAAAAACGGAGGAAGAATCATAAGTGAAGGGAATCCTAAGACGATTTTGAAACACGATACTCTCACGGCAGATTACCTTTCAGGAAAACGAGAAATCGAAGTTCCTAAAAAGCGAAGAAAAGGAAACGGTAAGCATTTGCATTTATTAAATGCAACCGGAAATAATCTTAAGGATGTAACCATTAAGATTCCACTTGGCAAACTTATCGTCGTCACAGGTGTTTCAGGAAGTGGTAAATCGACTTTAATTAATGATACCTTATATCCAGTCTTGAACAATCACTTTTTTAACGGAAAAATGGAAGCCCTTCCTCATAAAACAGTGAGAGGCCTCAAACATCTGGATAAAGTTATTGACATTAACCAATCTCCAATTGGGAGAACACCGCGCTCCAATCCTGCAACTTATACGGGAGTGTTTGGTGAGATACGCAGCTTATTTGCCAAAACTCCAGAAGCTCTTATCAGAGGTTATAAGCCTGGAAGGTTCAGCTTTAATGTAAAGGGCGGACGCTGCGAGACCTGCGGCGGTGCTGGAGTAAAAGTCATAGAAATGAACTTCCTACCAGATGTGTATGTGGAATGTGAGACCTGCATGGGCAAACGCTTCAACAGAGAAACATTAGAAATCCGTTATAAAGGCAAGTCAATAAGCGATGTGTTGCAAATGACAATAGATGAAGCCACATCTTTTTTTGAACCTATCCCAAAAATTCACAGAAAACTTAAAACCATCAAAGATGTTGGTTTGGGTTACATCACCCTAGGACAACAAAGTACAACACTTTCTGGTGGCGAAGCTCAACGTATAAAACTGGCAACAGAACTTTCCAAAATCAGTACAGGAAATACTTTTTATATTTTGGATGAACCTACAACAGGTCTTCATTTTGAAGACATTCGGGTTTTGATGGAAGTTCTTGAGAAATTGGTCGACAAAGGAAATACAGTCTTGGTGATTGAACATAACATGGATGTGATTAAACTTGCAGATTATATCTTTGACATCGGTTATGAAGGTGGAAAAAAAGGCGGAGAATTGGTAGCGAAAGGAACCCCTGAACAACTTGTTAAAAACACAAAAAGCTATACGGCTCAATTTTTAAAGAAAGAATTATAAAATAACTAAGATATGGTTGATAAACATCCTAAAAACTGGAACGAAATTAAAACAAACGATAGTTGGGCACTTTTCAAAATCATGAGCGAATTTGTGTATGGGTATGAACGCCTAAGCGAAATTGGACCTTGTGTTTCTATTTTTGGTTCTGCCCGAACAAAGCCTGGGGAAAAATACTATGAACTCGCTGTAAAAGTAGCCAATAAAATTGTGGATCAAGGTTATGGTATCATCACTGGTGGTGGTCCTGGTATCATGGAAGCTGGAAATAAGGGCGCTAATCTTGGTGGCGGAACTTCTGTTGGTCTCAATATCGATTTACCATTTGAACAGCATGACAATCCATATATAGATTCTAATAAAAGTCTGGATTTTGATTACTTTTTTGTAAGAAAAGTAATGTTTGTTAAGTATTCACAGGGCTTTGTGGTAATGCCTGGTGGTTTTGGGACTTTAGATGAACTTTTTGAAGCTATAACTCTAATACAAACCGGAAAAATTGATAAATTTCCCATTATTCTTGTAGGGACTGACTTCTGGGGTGGTTTAATGGATTGGATTAAATCAACTTTAGCAGAAAAGCTTAGAACAGTAAGCATGGAAGATCTTGATTTAATTCATCTTGTTGACAACGAAAATGAAGTCATTGAAATTTTAGACGATTTCTACAATCAATTTGACTTGAGTCCAAACTTCTAAACGATGGCTAGACTCGCGGGGCTGTTTTTAATTTTACTATATTCTCAATTTTGTTTTGGCCAGACGGAAGTCAAGACGATGTTTTATAATTTACTAAATTTTTCTAGCGCACCACCGACAAATAGATTGGAAATTTTGAATTCAATTTTAAGTACTTACGAGCCAGACTTGTTCATGGTTTGTGAAGTAGAATCACAACGAGACGCACAGGATATTTTGAATGAATCTTTTCATTACACCTCTGCGAACATAGCTCAATCTCCTTTTTTATTTAATTCATCCGGGGCCTCTTTAATTCATCAATTAGTATATTATGATAGCGACAAGTTCAAACTGAATTATACCAACCAAATAGAGACCAATGTGAGAAGCATAAACCATTATAGCTTTGAATTGAATACGGATTCGAAGCAACCATTTGAAGTTTTTGTAGCTCATTTCAAGGCTTCCAGAGGAGAATCTAATGTAGCTGAACGTGCTTTTGAAGCCCAGCAATTCATTAATTATATTCAAACTTTTCCTTCAGATTCCAATATTCTATTAGCCGGAGATTTTAATATGTATTCTGCATCCGAACCTGGCTACCAAACCTTATTGAATGGAACTTCAAATTTGACAATGATAGATCCTATTAACGAAGAAGGAGACTGGAATAACAATTCAAGTTTTGCTGGCATCCACACTCAAAGTACTCGCACGAGTACTGCAGAATTTGATGGATTTGGAGCTGGAGGAGGCCTGGATGACAGGTTTGATATCATGTTAATTTCAGACGCTTTAAATTCAAACGGAAATAGCATTTCATATATTCAGGATACTTATAAAGCTTTAGGAAATAATGCCAACTGTTTCAATAACAATATTAACAGTATAGATTGTGATGGAGCCTACGGTCAAGAATTGAGAGAACAGCTATATCTTATGAGCGATCACCTTCCTGTGGTCATGGATCTGGCTATAAATGAGGATTTTTTATCAACAACTGAATTTGATTCTTCAACTAATGTCTTGCTTATAAATGGAAATGTCGTTTCAGAAAGATTAGATTTGAGGTTTTCTCCACAAATGAATTTAAAAAAAGCCAAGATTTATAATATGTTAGGACAAGAAATAACATCCTTTGACGTTACAAGTTTAGAAATTTCACTGGATGTTTCCTCTTATTCTAATGGATTGTATTTCTTAAAATTAGAAAAAATATCGAACGTTGAAAAATTTTACGTGAACCATTGAGAAAAAAACTACTGTGTTTAGCCTTTGTTTTTATTTGTGTTTCGGGGGTAACTCAAAACCAGATATCTGCTGATATTCTTACATCTGAAGACCTCAAGACACTCACCATCTCTCAAACTATCACGTTTTCAAATACTGGTGAGAAGGACCTAAAAACGATTTATCTTTACGACTGGCTTAATGCGTTTTCTGATAAGGAGAGTCCTTTGGCTAAAAGATATGCTCAGGAATATGTGAGAAGATTTCACTTTGCCCCAAGTTATGAAAGAGGAGGAACAACTATCAATTCCTTGTCAATTAAGTCGGCTGATTCCAACTGGAAACGTGTTGATGGCCAGCCTGATATTATTGAAATAAGCTTACAAACACCTTTGAAACCTGGTCAAAAAATTGATATTGTTTTAAACTATTCTGTCATCGTTCCCGATCATAAATTTACTGGTTTTGGATGGAATCAAAATGAATTGAACTTAAAACACTGGTTGATTTCCCCTGCTATTTATGAAAAGGATTGGGTACTTTATAGTCACAAAGATTTAAATGATTATCCCTTACAAAAACTGAATTATAACCTGAGTTTAGAGTTTCCTAATACTTATGTCGTCAAGTCCAGTTTTAATCAAAAGAAAATCGAAAGTCAACTTACTGGATTTCAAAAAATCGAACTAAAGGGAGAAAACTTTGTAGGTTCGAGTTTGTTTATAAAGCGAGTTGATAATTTTGAAAGCGTACAAACCGATCATGTTAAGATACTTACCAACCTGAAGGACAGTGAACTCCGACCAGAAATTGAAGCACTCATTCTTGATAGAATCGTCTATTATCTCGAAGAGAAGTTTGGAAAATTCAGTTTTGATACCATGATGATTACCGAAGAAGACTATAACAGATCTCCTGTTTATGGGCTTAATCAATTACCAAGTTTTATAAGGCCATTCCCGGATGGATTTCAATACGATATAAAAGTTCTTAAAACTATCACAGACCAGTACCTAAGACGCTCCCTACTTACAAACACAAGAGAAAATCAATGGTTTCTCGATGCGATCATGGTCAAAGTAATGATGGATTATGTGGAAACTTATTATCCGGATGTAAAACTTCTTGGATCTTTTTCAAAAGTTGTAGGTGTAAGGTGGTTTCACGCCTCAGACTTGATGTTCAATGACAGATACAAATTTATCCATGAAACGACTATTAGACAAAATCTTGGACAGCCTGTAGATTTTCCACAGGACAGCCTTCTCAAGTTTAATCAAAAATTGTCAAATCCCTATAAAGGTGGACTTGGCTTTAGGTATCTAGAAGACTATCTCGGCAAAGAGATTGTAGATAAAAGCTTGAATATTTACTTTAAAGATAATAATTTAAAATACTCAAAACCAAGTGATTATTTTGAAATATTATCTTTACTTACCGACAAAGATATAAGTTGGTTTTATTTAAATTACCTGGGGAGTTCAAAAGACATTGACTTCAAAATAAAAGGTGTTACAAAGGTAGAGGATTCTTTAGAAGTGAGAATTTTGAACAAGACTAAAAATGCAATGCCAGTCGCTGTTTATCAACTTAAGGATAAAAAAGTCATTTCCAAAGAATGGGTGGATGCTTTTAGAAAAGACACTGTTATTTATATTCAAAATTTGAATAGCGATCAGGTTGCTGTAAATTATGAAGAAGTTATTCCAGAACTGAACCCCCGTAATAATTTCAAAAGCAGAGGAAAACTGCTAAATAAACCATTTCAGTTCAGGCTATTAGAGGACATCGATGACCCTAAATACAATCAATTGTTCATTACTCCGGAGTTTACTTATAATCTGTATGATGGACTTGCTTTAGGTCCAAAACTATACAATACATCATTGCTTCCAAAGCAGCTAAGCTTCAAAATCAACCCTAAATATGGTCTTGCCAGCAATGCAGTAGTTGGTGGAGCTTCCATAGATTACACTCAATTTTTAAAAGGTGAAGACCTTTTTAAAGTGAGATATGGATTGACAGGATCTCGTTTCTCTTACGATCAGGATTTATTTTACAATCGCTATTCTGGTTATATCAATATGACCTACAGACCTCAGGACTTGAGAGATAATGCAAGACATAATTTGACTGTAAGATCTGTCAACGTGGATCAGGAAGAGAATGAATTCGTAGAAACAGATGAACCTAATTATAATATTTTCAATATAAGATATAATTTCACTGATAAAAATTTGGACCGCTTCTTTACTACATCCATCGATTATCAGATTGCTCAAAAATTTAGCAAAATTTCTTCTACCTTCAGTTTCAGAAAACTTTTCAACAACAACCGACAAATCAATTTAAGATTTTATGGTGGTGTGTTTCTTTACAACGATACACAAGATTCTGATTTTTTTAGTTTTGCTTTGGACCGACCTACAGATTATTTGTTTGACTACAATTATTACGGAAGAAGTGAAGAAAGCGGACTTTTCAGTCAGCAATTTATCATGGCTGAAGGTGGGTTCAAATCTCAATTTGACCAAAGATTTGCAGACGATTGGATTGTTTCTACAAATGTGAGTACAACCATATGGAATTGGATTTTTGCCTATGGTGATGCAGGGTTTTTTAAAAATAGCCTAAACAATCCTCAATTTGTTTACGATTCTGGAATTCGCCTGAGCTTCGTAGAAGATTATTTTGAACTTTATCTTCCTGTTTATTCCAGCAATGGATGGGAAATGGGAGAAGATAACTACGATCAGCGCATTCGTTTCATCGTTTCTCTGGACCTCTCGACTATTTTTAAATTATTTACTAGAAAGTGGTATTAAATACGAAAGCCAAACTCATATTAAATTTGGCTTTTGTGATAACCTTGTAATTTCAACTTAGTTTTACCCAATAAGTTTTAGAAACTCATTTCGTGTCTCCTGCTTTTTGAATTCACCTCTAAAACCTGAAGTGGTTGTCGCTGAATTTTGTTTTTGAACTCCTCTCATCATCATACACATATGTTGAGCTTCGATAACTATGGCTACACCTTTTGGTTGTAAAGTATCATTGATACACTCAAGTATATCATGCGTTAGGCGTTCCTGTACCTGAAGACGTCTAGCGAAAACATCTACAATTCTTGGTATTTTACTTAACCCTACAATTTTACCATTGGGAATGTAAGCAATATGAACTTTTCCAAAGAAAGGAAGCATATGATGTTCGCAAAGAGAATATAATTCAATATCCTTTATCAGAACCATATCATCATAATCTTCTTCAAACATAGCTCCAAGAAGAATTTTTTGTGGATCCATATCGTAGCCCTGAGTTAAAAATTGCATTGCTTTTGCAGCTCTTTCTGGTGTTTTTAAAATTCCATTTCTAGAAGGATCTTCTCCAATGTTTTCTAGAATTGATGAATAATTAGTCTTTATTTCATCAACGTAAGGTTGAGTGTATTCTTCGTAGGTTTTGTAAGACATGTGTTAAGATTTAAGTTGATGACTAAACTTTTTTCTAAGCGTAGCCAGTTTAGGCTCAATGACCAATTGACAATATCTATTTTCTGTGAAATTGTTATAAAAATTCTGATGTTCTTCTTCGGCTGTATAGAACATTGAAGCCTCTGAAAGCTTTGTGACTATCTCATCCTGAAATATTTGATCAGATTCCAATTCTGATATTACAGATTCTGCTAAGGATTTTTGATTGGCATCGTGATAGAAAATTTCACTTCGGTATTGTTCACCCACATCATAACCCTGACGATTTAGCGTTGTAGGATCATGTGTAGAAAAGAAGACATAAAGCAAAGTTTTATAATCCACTACAGCAGGATCATAAGTAAGCTGAATTGCTTCAGCATGTCCAGTTCTTCCCATCACGACTTCTCTATATGGAGGATTCTTTATTTTTCCACCAGTAAAACCAGATTTCACCTCTATTACACCTTCAAGTCTTTGAAATACGGCTTCCGTACACCAAAAACATCCATTTGCAAAAGTGGCTAGTTCTAAAGTTTGATCTGACATAAATTAGATTTTGTTGAACAAATCTACGCATATATTAAACATTATTTTTTCATTTAAGGAAATATTAGTAGGTGATGATTTTTTCAGATTAAGACATTTGATTCATATGTTGATACTCATTTCATAACGAGTTAATTATGCAAAGACTCTTAAATCCATAGTATTTTTTTTAATTCAGATTTTATTCTGACTTTTGAACTTCAAATTTGATTCATGATAAAAGCCAGGAATATCAGCAAACATTATGGAGAGCTGAAAGTATTAGACAATATTAGTTTAGATATTCAACAAAAGGAGATTATTTCAATTGTTGGACCTTCTGGAGTTGGAAAAACAACCCTGCTCCAAATTCTTGGCACATTAGAACAGCCAGACAAAGCTAAGAACCCTATCATCGAAATCAACGGGCAACAAATAAATGGTTTAAAGAAAAAAGCCTTGGCAAGATTTAGAAATGAGAATGTTGGATTCATATTTCAATTTCATCAATTATTACCAGAATTTTCAGCAATTGAAAACATTTGTATCCCCGCTTTTATAAATAAAACTTCAAGACAAAAAGCAGAAAAACGGGCAAAAGAATTGTTGGGTTATTTGGACCTAAAGCATAGAGCGGATCATAAACCTAATGAACTTAGTGGTGGTGAGCAACAGAGAGTTGCTGTAGCCAGAGCACTCATCAACCAGCCAAAGGCTATCTTTGCAGACGAGCCCTCTGGAAACTTAGATTCTGCTTCTGCTGACAGATTGCATAAGTTGTTTTTAAGATTGCGTGATGAATTTGATCAAACCTTTGTCATTGTGACTCATAACGAAGAATTGGCCGATATGGCGGATAGAAAATTGGAAATGAAAGATGGCAAATTTGTCTAAAACTATAGAGTTAAAGTCCTTTTTAGACGAGAAAGTTGAGTTATATAATCAGTTTAAATTTATAGCAACAGATCCCATTTCTATTCCTCATAAATTTCAAAAGAAAGAGGACATAGAAATCATAGGTTTTCTGATGGCAACCATTGCCTGGGGCAATAGAAAAAGTATTCTAAACAATGGTGAAAAGCTCTGCCAAATTCTTCAATTTGAGCCCTTTGATTTCATTTTAAATCACACTGAAGCTGATCTTGAAAATTGCGATGGTTTTGTTCATAGAACTTTCAATTCAACGGATCTGAAGTACTTTATTAAAGCCTTAAAATTCATTTATACTGAGCACGGCGGTTTAGAAACTGTTTTTAATACTTACAAAACTGACACCTCGCTTCAGCTTGCCATTCATCAATTTAAATCCATTTTTTTTCAACTCGATCATGAAAAAAGAACCGAAAAGCATGTGAGTGATCCAGAAAGAAATTCAGCAGCAAAACGCATCAATATGTTTTTACGCTGGATGGTGAGAAAAGATCCAAATGGTGTAGATTTTGGAATTTGGAAAAGCCTCTCTCCTTCTCTGTTATCCTGTCCACTTGATGTGCATTCGGGTAGAATCGCAAGAGAACTGGGCTTATTGAAGCGAACCCAAAACGATGCCAAAGCAGTAAAAGAACTGGACACAAACCTCCGATTTTTGGATGCTGAAGACCCAGTAAAATATGATTTTGCATTATTTGGATTAGGTGCTTTTGAGAGTTTTTAAGACTAGGTATAAAACACTAATTTTTGTATATTGCAGTTTGTTAATATTTAGAATAAGTTTAGATAACGCTTTGATGAAGACCGATCCCAAAACTGAATCCCAAAGACTTGCAGCACTCAGGTCTTTAGACATTTTAGATACTTTACCAGAACAGGAATATGATCAGATTACAAAATTAGTCGCTTCTATTTGTGATACTCCCGTTGCACTGATTTCTCTTTTGGATGAAGATAGACAATGGTTCAAATCCAAAGTTGGTATAGATCATTGTGAAACCGAAAAGAAATATTCCTTCTGTAATTTTGCTATCCATTCAGACGATGACATCATGGAAGTGTCCGATGCTCGTGAAGACGAAAGGTTCAAAAATAATCCATTAGTTGAAGGTGATGATCAGGTTATTTTTTACGCAGGGGTTCCTTTGAGAGACAAAGATGGTTATGCGCTCGGCACCCTTTGTGTTATAGATCATCAACCAAGGACTTTATCCAAAAAACAAAAAGAAGGTCTTTTTTTTCTGGCCAATCAAGTCATTAAATTATTTGAGTTGCATTCCATCAACAGAGGTTTGAATAAGACTCAAAAACAGCTAAAAGAAAAAAACGCACAGCTCAGGAATTTTGCCGGAGTTGTTTCTCACGATATGAAAATGCCTCTGGCCAATATGATTGTGACCATAGACGTTTTGAAAGCAAAGTATAAAGATAAACTGGATGAAGCAGGATTAGATTACCTCAATAACCTTAAAAAATCATCCTTTCAGCTTAGCGACTATATCTCCAATATTCTCACTCATTACGAAAGTGATTCTATTACCAGTAATGAAGATTCGCTCGAAAAATTTGATGTTCACTCGCTTGTGGAAGATATTGTTGAAATGCTGGATATCGGTGACGATTGTGACATCAGATTTCCAGAAGAAAGCATAGACATTTACACCAATCGCGTAGCTTTGGAACAAATTCTTCTCAACCTGATTGGCAACAGCCTTAAGTACAACGACAAGCCAAAAATTGAAATTGATATCGATTTTAAAAAGGAGCCAAATTTTTATCGCTTTTATGTAAAAGATAATGGCATCGGTATTCCTGAAGACAAACAGAAAGAAATTTTTAATCTGTTTTCTACTGCTGCGGAAAATGACAGAAAAGGCAACAAAGGAAACGGAATTGGGCTTTCCACAGTCAAAAAAATGATACACAACTTAGGTGGAAAAATTTCTGTAAACTCCGTAGAAGGAAAAGGAACCACCTTTGAATTTACGGTAGAACGGACCAAAAAGTTGTAATTTATATGATTTTTGAAAAGCCAGACGTTCTTTACTTCCTCTTTCTGCTCATCATTCCCATTTTAGTTCATTTATTTCAACTTAGAAGATACAAAACCACCAAGTTTAGTAACGTTGCTTTACTAGAACGTATCAAGCTCCAATCCAGAAAAAGCTCAACACTTAAAAAATGGTTAATCCTTGCTACCAGGCTTCTAGGTCTGGTTTTTTTAGTTTTGGCCTTTGCAAGACCCTTTATTGCTCATACAGACACCGCCCTAGAAGACAGCGAAATCGTCATTTATTTAGACAATTCCTTTTCTATGGAACTGCCTGGAAAACAAATGTCCTTACTCGAAGAAGCCAAACAAAACCTATGGGATGAGCTAGACGAAAAGCAAAGATTTTCGCTCTTTACAAATGATCTGACCTGGAAAAATGTGACAAAAAGCGATATCAAAACCGATTTTTTTTCCATTGAATTTGCTCCCGTTCAACTAAACTATGAGAACCTGTTGCTTAAAGCCGAGTCTCTATTTCAAAAACAGGAGTCTAGCCGTAGTTTATTTATCATCTCAGATGCGCTCAACTTTGAAAATGAAGTTCGCCTGAAGCCTGAAAGTGATACAGAGCTCAGTTTGATTGTGAAATCCCCATCTTCACTAGAAAATTTCACAATTACTTCTGCTCAGTTACAATCCAGTAACACTAGCAAAACTCTTCAAGCAGAAATCAGTTCTCAAGCAAAAACAGAAAAAGACATCACTGTCTCGCTGTTCGATAACGACGAACTAGTTGCCAAGACCAAAGCTTACTTTGAAAAGTCCGCTTCAACTTTGGTCAACTTTGACTTGTCCAACAGAGATTTCAAACGCGGAAAATTAGAGATAGACTCCGACGGAATGTCTTATGATAACACCTTGTATTTCAGCTTAAACAAAGAAAAGCAAATCGATGTGTTATCGCTTTACTCAGAATTGGATACTAACAAATCCTTTTTAGCCTCTATCTATCAAACAGATCTATTTGATTTTAAAGAATATCCAATTTCAAACTTTGACTATTCTAGAATTTTGGAAACAGATCTTGTCATCCTTAATGAAATAGAAAACGTCAATCCTATTTTGATCAGTCGACTGAGAGAATTTCAAGACAATGGAGGGACATTAGTCATCATACCGAATGAAAATGCAAAACCAGACGCGTTTAAAGCGATTGCTGGTGGGTCTGCAATTTATCAAGGTTCAATATCAGCAAAAAGAGAAATCACCGGTATCAATTTTGACCACCCTTTGTTTGAAAACGTTTTTTCAGAGAAAATTCAGAATTTTGATTACCCCTCTACTTCACGATTTCTAAGGATGAATACTGCCTTCACTCCTATTTTAAAATTCAGTAATGGGCAATCCTTTTTGGCAGAAGGTAACAACATTTACAGTTTTGCTTCAGCACTAAATTCTGATGTCTCCAATTTTACAAATTCTCCGCTTGTGGTACCCGTTTTCTATAATATTGCCATGCAAAGCAGTCCCAACCCACAACTATATTCACTTTTAGGAAAGGAAAATCTTATCAATGTAAAAGCAAATCTAGGGAAAGATGAAGTTTTAAAGCTTAAAAACGACTCTCAGCAAGTGATTCCTCAACAAAAAAGAAGTGGAAATTCAATACTAATCAATACCCAATACCAGCCAGAAACCGCTGGCTATTTTGATTTAGTTCAGGAGGATTCTGTTTTATTAACCTTAAGCTTCAATCATAATAGAAGTGAAAGCGAGCTTAAACCAATGGATGTGAGTTCTTTGGAGACCAAAAACTTCTCGTCTATTCCCGAAGCCTTTAATTCTTTTACAGAAGAGAGGAAAATCCTTGAGCTTTGGACCTGGATGCTTATTTTTGCAATTGGTTTCTTTTTAATAGAACTTTTAATTCTGAGATTTTTAAAATAATGCCTATGTCATCCATACTTCTAAAATCTGCCAAAATTCTAGATCCAGAAAGTTCTCATCATCTCCAAACCAAAGATATTTTGATTGAAAATGGTGTGATTACTCAACTTGAAGCCTCCATAGAAAGTGCAGACAAGATCATTAACTTTGACAATTTACACGTCTCCAATGGATTCTTTGACAGTTCGGTCTCATTTGGGGAGCCAGGTTTTGAAGAGAGAGAGACCCTAGCAAATGGTGTCACTTCAGCAAGACGATCGGGGTTTACCAGTTTTTTTTTAAATCCAAACCTCTATCCTGTAACCGATACAAATTCTGCAGTCAAATTTCTGCAACAACAAATCGATACACAGCTTATTGACATCAAACCACTTGGAGCACTCACTAAAGGCTTTGATGGAAAGAATCTAGCAGAGTTATACGACATGCAAATGGCGGGAGCTGTCGGGTTTTACGATTTTAAGATACCCATCGCAGATGCTAACTTATTCAAAATAGCCCTACAGTATGTCAAAAGTTTTGATGGCCTGCTATTCTCCTTTCCTCAGGATAAATCTATAGCAGGACAAGCTCAAGTCAATGAAGATGAGTTTACCACTTACATTGGATTAAAAGGCATGCCAAGTCTGGCTGAAGAATTACAAGTCGCAAGAGATCTTTATATTTTAGAATACACAGGAGGCAAATTGCACATCCCGAACATATCGACCAAAAATTCAATTCAATTGATTAAAGAAGCTAAGGCTAAAGGTCTAAAAGTAACCTGTAGCGTTGCTTTGCCACATTTATTCTTTACTAGTCAAAAGCTGGAGAGTTTTGACAGCAAATACAAAATCCTTCCTCCGCTGAGAACTCAGAAAGATGCAGAGGCTTTAAGGGAAGCTGTAAAAACGGGGACTATAGACATGGTCACTTGCGACCATGAACCCATGGATGAAGAACACAAAGAGCTTGAATTTGAAAACGCGAGTTATGGAAGCATTGGCTTAGAATCTGCATTTTCAGTCTTGAACACTTTGTTTGGTGTCGAAAAAGCTTCAGAATTATTATCCAAAACCAAGACGAAACTTGGAATACAAACGTCAATAATTGAAGTTAATCAACGGGCAGATTTAAGCTTGTTCGATCCAAATTCAGAATACATATTCCAAAAACAACATATTATTTCTAAATCTAAGAACGCTATATTCCTTGGTGAAAGCTTAAAGGGAAAGGTTTTAGGAAGTATTTATAACAGCTCATTCTATGAAAATTAAACAGGAAAGAAGCGGAAAAACCGCAGCCATTGTGGCTTATTTTACCATTTTTGGTAGCATTTTGGCTTTGTTTCTCAACTCTGATGAGAGTAAACACGAGTTTGCCAGTTTTCATATAAGACAAGCCATTGGAATTAATCTACTTATTATTCTATTTGGTGTAATCATTAATGGACTGTACGATAGCCTAACGGAAACGCTAAACTTAATGATTGGCTCGGCGTTCTATTTGGCTTATTTCATTCTTTGGATTTACGGATTTATAGGAGCGGTTTCCGGTAAAAAAACTAAAGTTCCATTGATTGGAAATCTATGCCAAACCTTATTTAAAAAACTGACTTAATGACAACTAAAGATTTATCACTTACGCATCTAATAAGACCTTCGAGCTTATCCGGAAATGCGCCACTTATGCTCATGTTGCACGGATACGGCAGCGATGAAAATGATTTATTTTCGTTTGCCGGAGAATTGCCAGAAGAATACATGATTATTTCCTTGAAAGCTCCGCATTCGCTTCAGCCCATGGGCAACGCCTGGTACGCCATCAATTTTGATGCGCAGCAGGGGAAGTTTAGCGATATTGAACAAGCAGTACAATCCAGAGAATTAGTGAAAAAATTTATAGAGGAAGCTCTGGAAGCTTATCCTGTAGATGCAGATAATGTGACTATGCTTGGGTTTAGCCAGGGAACTATTTTAAGTTTTGCTCTTGGGCTTTCGTATCCACATCTGGTAAAGAACATCATTGGTTTATCTGGTTATGTGGATCCTAATATGCTAAAGGCTGGGTACGAATCCCAGGATTTTAGCCATTTAAAAGTTTATAATTCTCATGGAAGTGTGGACCAGGTGATTCCTGTGGAATGGGCCAGAAACAATAAACCCTTTTTAGAAGAATTGAAAATTGACATGACCTATGAAGAATACCCAGTTGGTCATGGCATCAACCCTCAAAACTTCCAAAGTTTCAAAACCTGGCTAGCAAAGCAAAACAACTAATTTTTTTACATCTTTTTATTATGCTCATTATAGGCATTGCCGGAGGGACTGGAAGTGGTAAAACCACTGTGGTCAACCAAATTATAAACGAACTGCAACACGACGAAGTTGATGTGATTTATCAGGATTCTTACTACAAGGATTTGTCTCATTTATCGATGGAAGAGCGTAAGAAGATCAATTTTGATCATCCAAAATCTATAGATTTTGATCTTTTAGTCGAGCACTTAAAAATATTAAAGTCGGGAGAATCCATTGAGCAACCTGTGTATTCATTCAAAGAACACAATAGAACCCAAGAGACCATCACTACAAAACCCAGGAAGGTGATGATAGTAGAGGGCATTTTGATTTTTACTCATCCTGAAGTTAGAGAAATGTTTGACATCAAAATTTTTGTTCATGCCGATAGTGATGAACGCTTGATGCGACGTCTTAAGCGAGATATCTCCGATCGTGGCAGAGATCTCGACGAAGTTTTGGATCGCTATAAGTCGACTTTGAAACCCATGCATCAGCAGTTTATTGAACCAACCAAAGAATACGCGGATATCATTATCCCCAACAATCGATTCAATACGGTGGCGATAGACATAGTTCAAACTATTATCAAGGAAAGACTCCTGTAATTTTAGTAACTTACAACTATGAAGTTTAAAGACCTGAAAAAGAAACCCTGGTTTAAATTCATGAGCAACAAATACGTGCTGGTGCTCACGGTCTTTATCGTATGGATGTTATTTCTGGACAGCAACTCGTGGTTGATTCACAGGGAATTAAACCAGGAAATTGAGGAGATAGAGGCTAATAAACTATATTATCAAAAAGAAATTAAAAGCGATAAACAAATTCTGAAAGAGTTGGAAGACAGCATAGAAATAGAACGTTTTGCCAGAGAAACCTATTTCATGAAACGTCCCAATGAAGATATTTATATCATTGAATACGAAGACAGCTTAAAAACAGATAAAGATGAGTAAAACCTTATTTGATGAGTTCGATCCAGTTTCGGCCAAAGCTTGGAAACAAAAAATACAGGCTGACCTGAAAGGAGCAGATTATAACGAAACCCTTGTCACTTCTACCGATGAAGGTATCGATATAAAACCTTTTTATAATGCAGACAATCACGATTATGAGTTTACACTTCCTGAATCGCCAGCCTGGTATGTGACTGAAAAATTATATTTGGAAAACGTTGACATAACCATTGAAAACGCAAAAGATGTCATAGAACGCGGAGCGGAAAGTCTTTGGATTATTATTCCTGAAGCTGATGATAAAAAATTAAGGTTTTTTGAGGCGCTAAAGGATGACACTACTCCGCTTTATGTTGAATTTTTAGTTCAGGATTTACCTTTTTTTGAAAAATTAGATACTCTTTTAAAAAATCAAAATAAACAGGTTTGGTTAGGTTTCGATCCCATTCATCAATTAGCCTCTTCAGGCAATTGGTTTAAAAGTCAAAAGGAAGACAATGAAATATTTTTAAAGACAGCTCAATTTGAAAGCTTTCAAAATGAAATCCATATTGATGCGAGACTGTATCAAAATTCCGGAGGAATTATTATACAACAGCTGGCATACTCCCTGGCACATCTTAACGAATATCTGAATCTGTTAGATAATTCAACCTTAAAGCTGAAAACTGTAAACGTTAATCTTGTGATAGCGCAGGGTTCGAACTATTTTTTTGAAATTGCTAAGTTGAAAGCTATGCGACTTCTGGTTAACAGTTTAGGTAACGAATACGATTTCGATATTGAGCTTCACATTATAGCTGAACCCAGCAAAAGGAATCATACAATTTATGATTACAACATGAATATGCTCAGAACCACGACTGAATGCATGAGTGCTATTTTGGGGGGAGCCGATTGGGTCAATAACCTAGCCTACGACGAAGTTTTCCATAAACGCAATGAATTTGGAGAGCGCATTTCCCGAAATCAACTATTGATTTTAAAACAGGAAAGCTATTTTAACAAGGTCTTAAACCCTGTTGACGGCACCTATTACATTCAAAATCTCACCAAAGAATTGGCTGAAAAAGCTTTAGACATTTTCAAAACCATTGAAGCTGGAAAAGGTTTTATCCATCAGCTGTTCGAAGGGAAAATTCAGAAGAAAATAAAAGAAAGCGCTGAAAAAGAACAAGCAAAAGTCAATACTGGAAAATTCACTTTGGTTGGATTAAACAAGTATGAAAACATCGATGACCAGATGTCTCAAAACCTAGAGTTATTTCCATTTTTGAAGCAACAGCAGCGTAAAACCCTTATAGAACCAATTTTAGAAAAAAGATTAGCAGAACCTATCGAAAAGGAAAGGCTGGAAAGAGAAAAGACAAATCCATCTTCAAAACAAAACGTGTAGTATGGAAAGAAAAAATATACAGCAGATGACTTTAAAGTCGGCAACTAAGGCAGAGAATGAAGAGTTGTCGAAGTTTAAAACTGCAGAACAGATCAAAATTAAATCTACCTATTCTAAAGAAGATTTGGACAAGGTAGAGCACAGAGATTTTGCGGCAGGATTGGCGCCTAATCTTCGTGGTCCCTACTCAACCATGTATGTAAGAAGACCCTGGACGATAAGACAGTATGCTGGATTCTCTACCGCAGAAGAAAGTAATGCGTTCTACAGACGAAATTTGGCTGCCGGACAAAAAGGCTTATCTGTGGCTTTCGATTTGCCAACGCACAGAGGTTACGACAGTGACCACGAACGCGTGGTTGGAGATGTAGGGAAAGCAGGTGTGGCTATTGATACAGTGGAAGATATGAAAGTCTTGTTTGATCAAATTCCACTCGATAAAATGTCGGTTTCTATGACGATGAATGGCGCTGTACTCCCCATTATGGCTTTTTACATCGCTGCTGCCGAAGAAACCGGGGTAAAGCAAGAAGAGCTTTCGGGAACGATTCAAAATGATATTTTGAAAGAATTCATGGTTAGGAATACCTACATCTACCCACCTACGCCATCTATGAAAATTATTTCGGATATTTTTGAGTTCACTTCTCAGAACATGCCAAAATTCAACAGCATCAGTATTTCTGGATATCACATGCAAGAAGCTGGAGCTACAGCTGATATTGAATTGGCTTACACCCTGGCTGATGGTTTGGAATATATCAAAAAAGGACTGGATGCAGGAATGGACATCGATACCTTTGCGCCAAGACTCTCCTTTTTTTGGGGAGTGGGTATGAATCATTTTATGGAAATCGCTAAAATGCGCGCTGCCCGAATGCTTTGGGCAAAACTGGTTAAGCGATTCCACCCCAAAAACCCTAAGTCACTGGCTTTGAGAACCCACTCACAAACCAGTGGTTGGACCTTAACCGAGCAGGATCCGTTTAATAACGTGGCGAGAACTTGCATAGAAGCAACTGCTGCAGCTTTTGGGGGAACCCAAAGTTTACATACCAATGCACTGGATGAAGCTATTGCTCTACCTACTGATTTCTCAGCCAGAATTGCCAGAAATACTCAGATTTACCTTCAGGAAGAAACAGGAATCACCAAAACCGTAGACCCCTGGGCAGGTAGTTATTATGTCGAAAAATTGACACATGATATCGCTCAGCAGGCCTGGAAACATATTGAAGAAGTAGAAGAACTTGGTGGAATGACCAAAGCTATTGAAGCCGGTATTCCCAAACTTAGAATAGAACAAGCCGCGGCTAAAAAGCAAGCAAGAATTGATAGTGGCACCGATAAAATTATCGGCATAAACGCCTACCGATTGAAACAGGAAGATATTATTGTGACTTTAGAAGTGGATAACCAAACCGTAAGGAAGCAGCAACTTCAGAAACTTTCAAAAATAAAAACAGAGCGTAATCCTGACAAAGTCAAGCAAAGTTTAGCAGAGTTAACCCGAATCGCTAAAGAAGAAAATGGAAACTTACTACAAGCCGCTGTTGTCGCCGCCAAAGAAAGAGCAACCCTTGGCGAAATAAGTGATGCTCTGGAAGAAGTTTATGGAAGGCATCAGGCCAAAATTCAATCCTTTAGCGGAGTTTATAGCAAAGAAATGAAAAAAGACAAATCCTTTAGTAAAGCACAGGAGCTGGCCGATGAGTTTGCCGAAAAAGAAGGCCGTCGTCCACGTATCATGATTGCTAAAATGGGACAAGATGGTCACGATCGTGGAGCCAAAGTTGTGGCAACCGGTTATGCCGATGTTGGCTTTGATGTAGATATTGGTCCCTTGTTTCAAACACCACAAGAAGCGGCAAGGCAGGCTGTAGAAAATGATGTACATGTACTTGGTGTATCTTCTTTAGCTGCAGGACATAAGACACTTGTACCAGAAGTGATAGGTGAGTTAAAAAAATTAGGTCGTGAAGACATCATGGTGATTGTTGGTGGAGTAATTCCTTCTGCAGATTATCAGTTTTTATTTGATGCTGGAGCAGTTGCGGTTTTTGGGCCAGGTAGCAGAATCAGTGATGCGGCGATTCAAATTTTAGAGATATTGAACGATAGCTTTTAAGATGCTCGTCTAAAAGTTGACGCTCTACAACACAAGATGTTTTTTTGTAGATTAATTTTTTTAATACTTTATTCAGAATTAAAAATATCTAATACGTTAGTTTAGCAATTAAACTCATCCCCATGGCAATTATAGGAAACATCATTAAAGGCGTCATCAACCTCAGAAATTCTATTTCTTCAGAAACAGATCACGTTGAAAATCAAAGGGAAACTTTTAACTTTTTACTAGATAAAGCAAAAAACACGGAATTTGGAGAATACTATAAGTTTTCCAAAATAAGTGATTCAAAAACTCCCTACCAGGATTTTAAATCTACTATCCCTTATTTTGATTATGACAAAATGCATAACGAGTGGTGGTATAAGTTACACGAAGGAAAAGAGAATGTGACCTGGCCTGGGCATCCAGATTATTTTGCATTGAGTTCTGGTACAACTGGCAAAACCAGTAAACGTATTCCTGTCACTAATGATATGATAGACGCTATAAAAAATGCTGGAATTAAGCAGATTTTAGCTATCGAAAATTTTGACTTACCAGCAGATTTCTTTGAAAAAGAAATCATGATGCTAGGAAGCTCTACCGAGCTACAGAACAACAATGATCATCTGGAGGGTGAAATTAGTGGCATAAGTGCAAGTAGAATTCCATTTTGGTTTCGTGGATTTTATAAACCTGGTGAAGAAATTTCAAAAATAGATGATTGGGACGAGCGCGTTCAGAAAATTGCTGAAAATGCAAAAAGTTGGGATATTGGAGCCTTAAGTGGAATTCCATCCTGGATGGAGTTGATGATGGAGAAAGTCATAGACTACCACCAGGTTGATACTATTCACGACATCTGGCCCAACTTAAAAGTATACACTTCTGGTGGTGTTGCGTTTGGTCCTTACGAAAAAAGCTTCAAACGCCTAACTGGGAAACACGTGGAGGTTATTGATACCTACTTAGCATCTGAAGGGTTTATAGCTTTACAAACACGTCCAGGAACAGATTCTATGCAACTCCTTACGGATAATGGTATCTTTTTTGAATTTGTGCCCTTCAAACCAGAATTCATAAATCGAGATGGTTCTTTAAAACCTGATTCTCCGAGTATAAGCATCGAAGATGTTGAGCTTGACCAAGATTATGTATTACTCATAAGTACTGTAAGTGGTACATGGCGCTACTCCATAGGAGATACCATACAATTTACAGATATCAGTAAAGCTGAAATTAAAATCACAGGGCGAACTAAATTCTTTTTAAATACTGTAGGATCTCAACTCTCGGTAAATAAGATGGATACTGCCATGAAGGAGCTAGAAGATGAGTATGATATGGACATTTCTGAATATACCATTTGTGCCAAACGTGGTGAGGATGACGAGTTTTATCACTATTGGTACTTAGGCTCTTCCAACACAAGATTAGATGCTTCAGAAGTAGCAGAATCTCTTGACGAAAAATTAAAGTCAGCCAATAAAAATTATAAAGTGGCGAGAACAAAAGCGCTTAACGGAGTCAAAGTCAATTTGATCAACCCAGATGTCTTTTACGATTGGAATGCAAGGAATAAAAAGAAAGGTGGCCAGGTAAAAATGGAACGCGTCATGAACGAAGAAAAATTTCAGGAATGGGAAAAATTTGTACAAGAACATTAACGCTCTTGTACAATTTGCATGATTTCCTCTGGTGATAAATAATAACGTTTGATTCGCTTCTTGTAATTCTCATCTATGTCGGCGTGATTGAGGATGAAATTTTTTGTCTTAAGTATATACTCCTCCATCCCCTGATTGACAGCAAACGTATCTGCAGATCGCTCTGCTTCTACTATATGCTTTTCCATATATAAATACCTAATTCCAAACCAAATAAGATTGAAAGTTCCCCTATTTTCATAATCCAGAATATGGCCTAATTCATGCCCAATCCAACCCGTTATAATATCTGAAGGAACATTAACTGTCTTGAATTCTTTATCTGAAATTTTAAATTTTTCACTTATAAATATATAATACTCTCGTTTTGATCTCGCCTTAAATAAACTCTTAAAGTCAGGCTGGGCCTGCATAGTCGACTTTTTAATGTCCGACTTAAACTTAAATGTGATCTTTACATCAGTTAACTGAGGGAAATAATCTAAAGCAAGTTGGATTTCGTCTTTTAAGGAATCAGGATATATGTGGTGCTCTTGAGCTTTCATAGAGTAGCTAAAGTGAATGATAATTTGTAAAATAACTAAAATAAAAAGGTTATGGCTTTGCTTTTGGCTCATAAATTAGTCTAAAAAATGTACTAAAGCGATCATTATTAACGTCAATTGGTATGCCAGTTACAATTCCAATCATGAGATGGTCTGTAATTCCTAATCTCATTTGTGGTCTTAAGGTCGTTTTCAGCTTGCCTTCAACAGCAATTTTATTTACTTCTAGACCTATAAAATTACGAGTTCCAGTAATCATGTAATGAAAACTTGTGTTAATCTGGAAAAAAAACTCATTCTCAAAACCACTAAAGCCTCTTTCCCAAACAGGACCAGTATAGACTAATGAATGGAAATTAGATCCCAAACGCTTGGCAACCACTAGAAATGGACTCATCAAATTACCGGTAAATAAACGGCTAGAATCATATCTATTGAAGGCATTCATTGTAAAGCTGTGCAAATAACCACCTGCCATAGATAGGTTATGTTTTGGACTTACTAAAAATGAATATTGTGCAGCAAACTGTAGTCCTTCAAGCCTACTTTGAGGTAGAGCATCTCCATTGGAAGCTCCTCTTCTGTCATAGAAAAATAAAAATGGAAGTTCGACTTCTAAACCAAGTCTATCTATTGGAGCCCATTCGTATTCTATGAGGCTTTCATACTCTTCGAAATCGTTATTATCTTTGATTCCAAAACCTACGTTCCATTCCCTCTCACCTTTTCTGGCTCCCAAATCTCTTATAAGATCTATGTAAAGGGGTTCAGCATGTAGGACTTTTGCTGGTAAATTTTTTTGTTCTTCTGTTTCTGCTATGTAAATGCTATCTCTTTCCTGCTTTGTGATTTGACTAAATACAGAAGTTGAACATATAGCAAATGTTGAGAATAAAATTATTCTCAATGAATATTGTAATGACATTGTAAATTGAATTTGAGTTAAAACTATTTTTAAATAAAAAACTGAATTTTAAACTCTAAATTCTGGCGGTGGAATAATGATTTTGGAGTGATCTTGAGAATAAATCAGGTTGAGGTAGCATGGACTAGACTGGTTTTTCAAATCAAAATTAAAGTCAATTAAGCTCTCAGAAAATTGAGTTCTAAATAGGTCAGTTTGAAATTTCTTTGAAGCTGAATTTTCTGGAAGTTCATTATCGTGTTCTTGTTCGCTAATAGCCTCTTCAAAGCCTAAACCTTTTTCAACAATAAGTTCAATGAGTGTTTCCTGTTCGTTGTAAGCAACACTTTTTGAAAAAATATCTGGCGCATCGATACTGGAGTTCAAAAACACAAGTATCAACAGACCAAGGATATTTTTACCAATCCAACCGTGTCTTATATAACTAAACATCAACTATTTTAATTTTCGGTAAATCTAATTATCTTTTTTCTTTTTTAGAAAGCCACCAAGAACATCTTTTACTTTATCTTTTACATCATCTTCCTTGGTTTTGGTGCTATCCTTATCCTTGTCACCACCAAGAAGTCTGTCAATTTGTTCTCCAGCCTTATCTTTTATCGTATTCCTGGCTTTCTCTTTTTGGGCATCAACTATTTGTGAAGTCAAGCTTTGTATCGCATTTTGCGTATTGACCTGTATCCTAGGATTATTAAAACTTCCAGACAGAACCACAGGAACATCTACATTCATTTTACTTAAATCGGAATTACTCAATTGAGCCAGTCTGCCGCCTATTTCATCCCCAAAATATTTAGCCGGCACATTAAACTTTAGATTATAATTCATCGTGTTGTCAAAGGAATGGCTACCAGAAACGTCTACCTTGACATCATCAAGCTTGAAATCAAAATTTTCTGCATTGATGGCGCCATCTTTAAAATTCAATTTAGCAATCAAATCATTGACTTTCAAATTATTAAAATCGAAAAACTGAAATTGATTATTAAGGTTTGACACCAGTGGCATTTTGTTTTCCTCTACTTCAGCACTGATGATTTTAGCCAAAGCATCTCCAGTTAAAGAAGTATAAATCGGCATCAAATCCTTGGTTAAGTTTCCTTTTAAAGATAGGTTTGTTGTTGCCACTCCGTTTAAAGCCTGTGCAATAGGTGCCAGTCCCTTTATTAATTCCATTTGTTGAAATGCTTCAACAATTTTGATAGTATTGAGGCTCAATTTCATATCAAAATTTGGCGCACCTGCTGTAGATACCATTCCGTCTAGTTTTATATTCCCACCAAATAGATCTGCACTGACATTATCCAAAATAGCTTTTTCTTCTCTTAAAGCAAGACTTCCTTTAGCATTTTTAAGAGTAAGATTATCATATTTCACGCTTTTAGCGTCAAAGTTCAAGACGATGTCCAGGAACTTAGGAATTTGAATAGCTTCTTCTGAAGAGTTGGAGTCAGTATCAGTTTTGGATGTTTGTTGTTCCGATGAAGATTCTGATTCATTAGAACTTTCAACCATAAAATCTGAAACGTCAAAATTACTTGAAGTAGCATTAAACTTTCCTTTAAGTGGCTGATCTGAAAAGGCAAAACCTAACAGATTATTAAGGTTACCTGTCATTTTTAGATCAGTAGAACCAGAGGTCATTTCGAAATTGTTCAACTTTACCGCATTGGTTGTAAAGTCTACCGTTGCTACTTCAATATGTAAAGATTTAGCAAGCTCTGGTGAAGCATAATCAAACTTAGATAATTTCATTGAACCATTTGCTGTAACATTTTGATAAGCTTCACGTTCAATAGAATTCATGTCAAAATTGGTTACCAAATCAGCATCCAAAAATCCACTTAGTTCCTGTTCTAGATCCACAGGATAAGCTTTAGAAATATTGGCAAGATTCAATCTACCTTTAGCTTTCAAATCTATCAGCATATTGGTAGTCAGATTTTTAACAGAACCACTTCCAGCAAAACGATCCTGATCTATTCTGAATTTGACATCGTTAAAATTGATATAAGTATCTTCTACAAGTCCACTTTCATTTTTAATTTCTAAATTAAGTGAAATATCTTCTACCTTTTTGGGTAAATCTGGATATTTAAAAGAAGCATTGGAACTCGATGCTTTTATATCCAGTTTAGGAATATAAGTTTCATCTACGCGACCTTTTATCATACCCTTCAACTCAAAATCCCCCGTTGTTGTTACACCATCAAGGCTGGAAGCATAGGCTTCCGGAATTAAGGCTAAGAAATTTTTAAAGTCAGAAGATGGGGTTGAAAATTGGATATCAATATCATTATAGTCTTCATAAAGCTGCACAAATCCTTCAAACCGAAGTGGAAGCTGATTTACCCGAGCCTCGTTATCTAAAAATGAAAATTTCATGTTTTCAAGATCCATTTCTAAGTCGGCATCCAAAACTATTGAGTTGTCATTTAAATAGTTAGTCCCATCAAAATCGAAAGACACTTTGGAATCTGTGTGTGTTTTAAGAGTAAATACTGATTCAGCAAAATCTCCATCACCGCTATGATTGAATTCTTTTAATTTCAAAAAAATATTCCCGCTTTCGTCTAAATAATTAATTCGAGAAGAGTTAATTTCATAATGATCCAGATTAAGCTGAAAAGGTTTACTTTGTTGACTTTCTTGAGGTTCTGAAGCTTCAGAGGCTTTAGCAATATCGTAATTTGCATTTCCAAGAGAATCAACTTTTACGTTTATAAAAGCTTCATTTAAATATAACTTATCTACGCTTAACCCTTCATCTTTGAAAAGTTGCATAATGCCCATAGCTACATTAAACTCTTTAGCATATACCAGCGTATCGCCCTCAAATGGTGCTTTGTTGGTAACGCTCACTTCCTCTAAGCTCAAACTAGCATTTGGAAAATTTCTGAAAAGACTTAGATTCAGGGAGGACCATTCTACCTTAGCATTTACATTATCATTGGCTGCTTTTTTTACCATTTTTTCAATACTTCCTTTGAATAAAATTGGAGTTAAAAACAATCCTATAATGAGTATCAATACAACAACGCCTAGAATTTTAAAAGCCTTTTTCATAATTTACTATTTGAAGCTAAAATTACATAATGCCTTTGCTTAAATACCAAAAAAAGAATTAAAATTTAGAATTGTTGAAGTAAGGTGAAAATCACTCTGAAAGCTCTTCACCAGGCTTGAGATCGAATTTTTTTCTAAAAAAGTAGACGATTAAATATAAGAGCGGTGTATCCAATAGAGCGATAAGAGCTTTAAAGAGAAATCCACTCAAGATCAATCCCCAAAAGAGTTCCCACCTAAGTTCACCGAAAATGCTAAGCAATAAAACTACTGCAAAGGTGTCTACAAACTGTGATGAAAAAGTGGAAAAATTATTTCTTAACCATAGGTACTTGCCTTTCGTCAGTTTTTTCCAAAAGTGATAAATGTAAATATCAACATACTGTGCCAGTAAGTAGGCCATCATAGAGGCTGCTACTGCAATTGTAGATGCCCCAAATACGTCATCAAATATATTATCACCTATGGGTGACCAGCTTGTAGAAGGTACTGAGTTGGAGACAAAAATGATAAGTAAGGAAAATACAGACGCAAAAATACCGAGCGTCACCACCTGGTTTGCTTTTTTTCTTCCATAAATTTCACTGACAGTATCAGTAATTAAGAACGTGATAGGGTATGGTAAAACGCCAACAGAAATTTCAAAAGTGTAAATTCCAAAAAAATCCCAGTAAAAAAATTTCTGAAATATTAAGTTCGAAACAACTAAAGAGGTAATAAATAAAGCTGTTAATACGAGAAAAATATGTTCTGCGGAAAGTTTTTGTCCTGCTCTCAAATATATTTGGTTTTGATATTTACCTTTGCAGCAAATTTAAGCTGCAAAATCATGGAATCGCCTATTTTCATAGCCGATTGTAAATCAATATTTATTAAAATTTTCTTAACACATTGAAGATCATTACCACAACTTATATCGCTTTAGGCAGCAATCAGGGTGAAAAAATGGACTGGCTTAAAAAAGCCGTTTATGAAGTATACAAAGCCATTGGAGATGTCACCAGGGTTTCTAAAGTGTATAAAACGCCAGCCTGGGGATTTGAGGGTGATGATTTTTTGAATGCTGTCATCGAAGTAAACACAAGATTTTCTGCTGAGGTGACTCTGGAAAAGCTTTTAACTATAGAACTTCAATTAGGAAGAATCAGAGTTGAAAACATAGGATACCAGGCAAGAACCATAGACCTTGATATCTTATTTTACGGAAATGAAACCATTGTTTCAGAACGGCTCACAGTTCCTCATCCTAAATTGATAGAAAGGAGTTTCGTTTTATACCCACTGGCAGATTTAGTTCCAAATCTTATTCACCCTACATTAAATAAAAGTGTATCAGAGCTCATAAATAACTGTAAGGACACCTCACCTATTGAAGCTATTTCAGATCAACTTCAGCACAAGAAAGCTGAATTTAGACAGGTGAATTACCTTACCATTGAAGGGAATATTGGTTCTGGAAAAACCAGTCTGGCAGAAATGATTGCTGAAGATTTTAATGGGAAGTTGATTTTGGAACGTTTTAAAGACAACCCCTTTCTTCCAAAATTTTACGAAGATCAAGCCCGGTTTGCATTCCCTCTGGAAATGTCCTTTCTGGCAGATCGCCACCAGCAGTTGATGGACGATATATCACAACTGGATTTATTTTCAGATTTTGCCATCTCGGATTATAATCCCAACAAGTCGTTGATATTTTCAAAGGTGACACTTCAGGAAGACGAATATGCTTTGTACAAAAAGATTTTTGACATTATGTACAGTGAAGTCCCAAAGCCAGATGTCTATGTCTATTTATATCAGAATATTGAGAGGTTGCTCAGAAACATTAAGAAAAGAGGGCGTGAATACGAACAAAATATCACTCCAGATTACCTGAAACGCATTCACGATGGGTATCTGAATTTTTTTAAATCTCAGAACAAAATAGATGTAAAAGTTATTGATATATCAGATTTGGATTTCGTCGCCAACCGTGAAGATTATTTGTACCTGATAGAAAAAATTTCAGAAATCAACACAAAATCTTTACGCTAGTTTATTTAAAAGCAGTTCTCCTACTTCAACCCCGCGATGCACCGCTCCATCCATATAACCAGGGGTTTGAGCTGCAGTCTCTGAAGCTGAAAAAAATAATCTGTCATTGTAAAAAGCAGTTCTAAGTTGAGGATTGCCATTATTTTGATGAGGAACCAAAGACTTGGCATTCTTATGAATGGTAAATTCCTCAGCCCTCCAATTGACATCTGCGTAGGCTTTCGTCTCAAACGACTTGTTTGTAAAAATACTTTTTAACTGATTCAAAACTTTAGTTTTTCTCAGTTGTTGATTTACATGGGAATATCTTGAGTTCAAAAAACCAACAAGACCATGTTGAGCTTTGTTTAAATCGCTGTGATCATACATTTCCTGAATAATTTGATGAGGACTCATCAGCGTTCCTATAAATTGGTTGGTCTTCCAAAAATCAGACGCGAAAGCAGTGGAGAATTTGATAGAGTCTGACATCCATGTGTGAGTGCTGGATAGCAAATCCTTGAATAAATCTGGCAAAGCAGGCTCAACTTGAATACTATCATGGACCAACTGCGGAGGAAGACTTACAATAACATAATCTGCCTCAAACTGATTACTTTCAGTTTTTACCTTAAAGTGAGTATCGTAAGTAATGGTTTTAACTACTTCGTTATACATAATTGAAGCTGAAATTTCTTGATGCAAAGCATCAATCAAATCTATAGTACCATTTTCAAACTTGTAAGTAGCAGCCCCTTGATGAGGAATTTGAAATCGTTCTATATTCCCATTAGGTCTAAAATCATAAATAGCTTCTCTACCATTTTCCTGAACTTTATATGGAATATTCAGCACATTAATTAATTTGAGAAGGCTTGTATGCTGTGGTCCAAACCAGGTAGCTCCCATTTCCAGATGAAGCTGATTTTCTTTTTTGGTATAAATTCGTCCGCCGAGTCTAGGTCTTGCCTCGAGTATAGTAAGGTTAACATTAGCATTTCTAAGAGTGTAAGCTGTAGACAATCCACTTAAGCCAGCTCCAATAATTAAAACATTTTGCATCAACTCATTTTCTTGCAAATATGCAGGTTTACATTCAGGAGTTAAGATACAGAAGTTGTAAAGTAAGTTTAAAATTGAATTAAAGCAGATATACTTTAGTATTGAACTCTTACTTTCACATTTTAAAAAAAGATTGCAGAATAATAATTTTAGTTATTTAATTTAGCTACATGTCTACAACACTAAAGCAAGATATCATTCAAAAAATAGAGATTGAAAAAGCTAAGGTTTCTAATTTATATCAAATAAAAAGTAAAACCGAGAAGTTTACTGAACAGCTTTTTCTCACACTTTTTGATAAAGAAACGGATGTTACAACAGGAATGAATGAATTGGAATTACAATTTAAAACCCTGGCAGATTTGGTATGCTTCAAAGAAGAAGACCCCTGTCGTGAAATCTGGACAGATTTCATGAAAAAATTACCAGATATTCTTCAAAAACTTAATAATGACGCCTGTTTCATCAAAGAAAATGATCCTGCCGCCAATTCTATAGACGAAGTTTACTTAGCTTATCCTGGATTTTATGCAATTGCTATCTACAGGTTGAGTCATGCCTTACTAGAATTTGGTCTTCCGTTGGTTCCCAGATTAATGTCCGAAAGCGCTCATACCAAAACAGGAACAGATATTAACCCTGGAGCAATTATAGGAAATCCTTTTTTTATAGATCATGCCACCGGCGTAGTGATTGGAGAAACTTCAGAAATTGAAGACCGGGTGAAAATTTATCAGGGAGTTACCCTTGGTGCCATGCTCGTAGATAAAACATTGAGAAATCAAAAAAGACATCCTACCATCAAAAGTGATGTAACGATCTACGCCAACGCAACAATACTTGGTGGAGAAACTGTGATTGGAGAGGGATCTACTATTGGAGGAAATGTTTGGTTAACCAAATCTGTAGCTGGAAGATCTACAGTTACTCATAAATCGATGGTGAAAATCAACGAAAACAAAAAAACATGAACAGAAGTATATTAGACCTGATTGGCAACACCCCCATTGTTGAGGCCAAAACCTTAGTAAAAAATCCTTACGTAACACTATACTTAAAACTCGAGGGTCAAAATCCCGGCGGGAGTGTAAAAGATCGTGCAGCGTACAACATGATAAAATCCGCCATGGAGCGTGGTGATATTGATAAAAACACCAAACTAATAGAACCAACTAGTGGAAATACGGGTATTGCTTTGGCTATGGTTGCAGGTATATTTGGCCTGGATATAGAACTCGTGATGCCAGAAAATGCTACAAAAGAACGCGTTCAAACGATGATGGCATATGGAGCAAAGGTTACTCTTACAGACGGAGAAAAAGGAATTATGTATTCCAGAGATTATGCTGAAGAAAAAGTAAAAACTGGAGATTATTACATGTTCAATCAGTTTGGAAATGAGGATAATTGGAAAGCACATTACAAAACTACTGGCCCGGAAGTTTGGAGAGATACTGACCAAAAAGTAACTCATTTCGTATCCTCTATGGGAACTACAGGAACCATTATGGGAACATCCAGGTACCTTAAAGAAAAAAATAAAAACATTCAGCTGGTGGGGGTGCATCCTGCCGAAGGAACTAAAATCCCGGGGATACGAAAGTGGCCCGATGAATACTTACCTAAAATTTACGACCCCAAACGTGTTGATCATATTTATGAAGTGAACGAAGAGGAAGCCAAAAAGATGGCGAGATACCTTGCAGAAAAAGAAGGCATCTTTTCGGGCATGAGCTCTGGCGGTGCAACAGCAGCAGCTGTGAAGCTTTGTGAAGGTTTGGATCATGGAGTTGTCGTAAGTATCATATGCGACAGGGGTGATCGCTATTTATCTTCCGATCTATTTGAGAGCTAATTGCTGAAGAGGCTAAATGTTAAATTTATAAGACTTCTTCTATATTTATCCTAAAAAGTGAATTAAAAACTTAAATTTCGACACTTAACGCATAAATTATAATCTATGCCTAATGTATTTATAAGTGGAACTGGTGCTTATGTGCCACCTAAAATTGTTCCCAATTCCTTTTTTGAAAAAGTTGGATCTTCAGACGAATGGATTTACAATAAACTTGGCATTAAAGAACGCCGTATTGTTGAAGATGAAGCAACAAGTGACTTGGCTTACAAAGCAGGACTGGATGCCGTAAAAAATGCAAATCTTGAAGTAGAAGATATCGATCTTATTATTGTTGCTACCACTACTCCAGACCGGCAGGCTCCCTCTTGTGCTTGTTTTGTTCAGGAAAAAATGGAGGCCTTTAATGCCGTTGCTTTTGATGTAGCGGCTGTATGTTCTGGTGCTTTATTCACCATTTCAGTAGGTTATCAATTTGTAAAAAACGGTGTTTATAATAATGTACTAGTTATTGGTGCAGACACCTTTTCCAATATTATAGATTGGGAACGCAGAGACTCTGTGTTTTTTGGTGATGGTGCAGGGGCTCTTGTATTAAGTAAAACTGAAGAAGATAAGGGGTTTATTGATTTCAACTTACATTCTGATGGACGAGGAAAAGAGCATTTTACAATTCCTGGAGGCGGTTCTGAAACCCCAGCTTCTAAAGAAACACTTGACAATAGATTACATTATTTTCAAATGAATGGAAAAGAAGTATTTGATACTGCTACAAAAGTAGTACCCGAATCTATTCATGAACTTTTAGAAAAAACAAAAACATCGATTGATGATGTGAGTTTCATGATTCCACATCAACCAAGTATTGGAATTTTAAAGACTATTGCAGAAAAAATAAATATGCCTTTTGAGAAGGTGATGACCAATATGGATAGGTACGCCAACACTTCTGGAGCCACAATTCCATTGGTTTTAGACGAAGTTCATAAAGCTGGCAAATTCAAAAAAGACGACGTATTGCTTTTTGCAGCCGTTGGCGCGGGATGGACCTGGGGGACGGCACTATATAAATGGTAATCAAAATTTAAATTATGCTTAAAGGAAAAACATATCTTATTACAGGCATTGCAGATGAGCATTCACTGGCTATGTATGTTGCCAAGAAAATAAAAGAAAACGGAGGTAAAGTTATTTGTACAGGGCTTGGAGTAAGCAAGTTTCACGATAATTTATCGGATAAGGCTAAAGCCTTTCTAAATCAAAATTTTAAAGACTTTCAAGAAAGTGTTCATCAAGAATTAGGAAAAGACACTCCTACTGAGATTTTAGATGTTTCTCAAGAAGATAGCATTGCAGATTTTTGCGAACAGTTCAAAACAAAACAACTGAAAGTAGACGGTTTTCTTCACGCCATTGCTATGGATAAAACCATAAGAAATAAAGTAGTGAAACCATTGCTTGATGTCACCTTCAAGGAGTTTTGTGATACTATGGAGGTTTCAGCATTTTCACTTATAAGTTTAACAAGCCATTTATTCAAAAATAATTTGTTGAACGCTGATGCTTCCATTTGCTCCTTAAGTTATATCGCTGCTTCCAAAGTTACCTTTCACCCCTATAGAAATATCAGCATCGCTAAAGCTGCATTAGAGCGTATCACTGTAGAACTTGCCGACGAAATGGGAAGAAAAAATGGAACTCGAGTGAATTGTATTCGGTTTTCACCTTATATGGGAAGTAAAGCTGGTAATGCCACTTTAAATGAGAAAGATGTAGAATTTGCACATCGCAAAAGCCCTCTTGGTAACGCTCTTCCAGAAGATTTAGCTTACGAAGTCTTAAACCTTTTAAGACCTAATGGAAGAACGACTGGAGAGATTAGACATGTGGATGGAGGCTATAATATTATGGGATAGGCAAATTTAGTCACTTTTATAAAAGTTTGTATTGATTTATAAGTATTTCATTTTTGTAGTGATGGGATTTGCCATTACATTTTCAATGCAGGCTCAGCTTGGGTTTTGTGAAGGAAATTCTGGTGATCCTATTTTTGAAGAAGATTTTGGACAAGGAACTCAAAATGGTCCTCCACTCTCTGCAGAGGTGACCAATTACGAATTTGTGACTCAAGATGTTGAGGACGGACAGTACACTATCTCTTCCAACCTTCAGCAACTTAGCAGCTTTCACAATGCTCCCGATCATACCGGGAATCCAAATGGCAAAGCTTTAATTGTTAATGCCAGTGATGACCCTATTTCTGAACCTGGCTTATTTTATCAAATTCCAGTAGATGGGCTTTGTATCAATAATTCTTATGAATTTTCAGCATATCTTATGAACATTTATGATCCTAGTTCAAACATTTGCCCGAATGCAGGTATTCCCGTTAATGTAAAATTTCAGATCTGGGACGAAACAGATACAATACTTTTAGCTGAAGGTGATACAGGTGACATAAATGGAACAAATACTCCCACATGGAATCAGTTTGGTTTAACATTCACAACACTTCCCGGACAGGATGCTGTGATTTTAAAGATGCTCAATAATGGTGAAGGTGGCTGTGGAAATGACTTAGCTATTGATGATATAGTTTTCAAATCCTGTGGAGATTTTACAGAAATTTTAGGTGAAAATAATGAAACAAAACTTCAATTATGTGAAAATGAGGTTGTGAACGATTTCACCATAGAAGCCAATCCAGATTTTAGTGTTTATGAATCTCATAATTATCAGTGGCAGGAAAGTACTGATGGTGAAATTTGGAATAATATTCCTGGAGAAACTAATGCGCAGCTAGTTATTCCTGAAATTTCAGAGAGTAGATTTTATAGAACTCTAGTAGCGGAAGACCCTTCTAATATAAACAACACGGCCTGCAATAGTATATCAACAATTTTTGAAGTAGAAAGTATTGAGTATATAGATCCAATAAGCAGAGGTGATGTGTTCATTTGTGACGGAATTCCACAGCCTATTGTTGTAGAGACAAATTCCAGTATAAGTGTGAACTGGTACGATAGTGAAAGTGATGGAAATCTATTGGCAGAAGGTACTTTTGAATTTGAACCAGAAAACAACGGTATCTATTACGCAGAAGGCACAACTATAGAAGGTAACTGCACCAATCCCGACCGTGTTGCTATCCAGTATTCTCTCTTCGACACTCCAGAACTTTTTGATGAAACCATTGAAGTTTGTGAAAATCAAAGTTTAATACTGAGTGAAAGTTTTGAAAATGTAGATTATTTATGGAGTACTGGCGAGACAACCAACTTTATTGAAGTTGATAGTTCTGGAATTTATACGCTTGAAATAACTACAGAAGACAACTGCGTTGTTTCCAAAGATTTCAACGTTGAAACTATTTCTCCACCAGAAATTTCAGAAATCTCACAAAATGATGACTCATTAATTATTGAAACTACTGATGATGGGGATTTTAGTTATTCAATAGATGGAAACAATTTTCAAAGTCAACCTATCTTCAATAATATAGAAGGTGGCTTATATACTGTTTACGTCCAGGAAAACAATGGATGCGGGCTAGTAAGTGAGGAGTTTTTATACTTGGTTATTCCTGATTTTTTTACTCCTAATGCAGACCAAATCAATGATACTTTCAAGATTGAAGGAGATATATTTTACGAAGTATTTGAAATTGTCATTTTTGATAGATATGGTAAAGTTTTAATCCGAAGTGACAAAGCACCATTTGAATGGGATGGAACGTATAACGGTAAAAATATGCCTGTCGACGACTACTGGTATCGTATCAAAATCAATGATAAAACGTATAGTGGAAATATAACTTTGAAGCGATAAACTTCATTTCAGTGTAAACTTTCGTTAATTCTACTTCTAAATCTGAACTGATTGTATCAAGAGATTTATTATTGAATAAAAAATATGTTTGGATTATTTAAAAAGAAAACTGAATTAGAAAAACTTCAGGAACAATATAAAAAGCTGCAGAAGGAAGCATTTGACTTATCTAAAAGTAATAGACAAAAATCGGATGCCAAGTTAAAAGAGGCCGATGATGTGGCCAAAGAAATCGATAAGTTGAAAGCTCAACAAAATTAGCGCATTAATTTGACGAGTAATTCCTTCAATAAATCTCCATTAGAAATTTGATTGGAATTCACACCTTTTCCTTTCAAATCCACTTCACGAATTAGTGAAATTGCCTGACTGGCTTTCTTCATAGAATATTTTTGTGCAGCAAAGCTATAATCTTTCACGAAATACGGATTAACTCCCAAAGCTCTTGCCGCAGAAGATTGAGACTTATCTTTTAGAGCATGATATCTCAATAATTTATTAAAGAATGAATTTAGCTGAGCCGTCGTAAGTAGTATGGGATGATTCTTTGAGTTCTGAGCGAAGTAAGCAACAATTTGCTGTGCTTTCACTTCATCTTTAACACCTATGGCTTTGGTAAGTTCAAAATTATTAAAGTCTTTACTTATACCGATATTTTCTTCAACATGTTCAGGCGTAATTTTTGAACCCTTTGGTAATACATGTTGTAATTTTTCCAGCTCTTTATAGATATGAGAAAGATTGTTCCCAAGAAACTCAACCAGCATTTCTGATGCTTTTGGGGCAATTGAAAAACCAGATGCAGATAAAGTTTCAAATATCCACTGTGGCACCTGATTATCATACAAAGGTTTTGTCTCAAAGTAAACTGCTTCTTTCTTTAGGAGTTTGGTCACTTTTTGGCGACCATCCATCTTTTTATATTTAATACAAAACACCAAAATAGTGCTTTGTTGAGGCTGTTCTACATAGGAAGACAAACTGTCGAGGGTTTTCAACAACGATTGAGCCTCTCTCACTATAATGACCCGATGTTCGGACATCATGGGATATTGTTTAGCCTGCCCAATCACATCTTCAATAGTAACATCTTTTCCATAAAGAATACTTTGGTTGAACGCTTTTTCCTCATCCGAAAGTACTGTATTTTCAATTTTGCTAGCAATAAGGTCTACAAAAAAGGTCTCCCTCTCTCCTACCAAAAAATAGATAGGAGAAAACTTTCGTTGATCGAGATCTGAGAGTATAGATTTAAAATCCTTCATAGTAGATGAGCTTCAATTTGATTCAATTTTGTTTCTTTGGGTATGCAAAAATTGAATTTTCCTGAGTATTCTTTTAAAATCAAAAGTAAAGAAAATAAACCTGCTATATTTTCAATCTTAAGGAAAAAATACCTGGTACTCACTCCTGAAGAATGGGTGAGGCAACATACTGTCAACTATTTAATAAGAGAAAAGAAATACTCCCCCAACCTACTCAATGAAGAACGCCAAATCGACATTAATGGCATTACAAAACGCTATGATGTTGTGGGTTACAGGCCTAGTGGAGCCATTGAACTTGTTGTTGAATGCAAGGCGCCAGGCATTAGTATAAATCAAGAAACGTTCGACCAGATTGCACGGTATAATATGGCATTAAAAGCAGAGTATTTAATGATTACCAATGGTTTGAATCATTATTTTTGCAAAATGGATTATATGAATGAGACTTATATTTTTTTAGAAAATTTACCTTCACATTAAGATATGGATGTAGCAGTAGTCATTTTGAACTGGAATGGGAAAACCCTTTTAGAAAAGTATCTTCCATCGGTTGTAACACATTCTGAAAATGCAAAAATATATGTGGCAGATAATGCATCCTCGGACGATTCCCTTGAATTTCTAGCTGATAAATTTCCTGAAATCGTTATTCTAAAAAACAAGACTAATATGGGCTTTGCAGGAGGTTATAATGAAGCTTTAAAATACGTTGAGGAAGAGATTTTCATCTTACTGAATAATGATGTTGAAGTCACACACGGATGGATAGGTGCTCTTTTGAAATTGTTTAAAACTTCTGAAAAGATAGCTGCCATTCAACCTAAAATAAAATCTATCCAACATCCAAATAAATTTGACTACGCTGGAGCAGCTGGTGGGTTTATAGATGCTCTTGGTTATCCTTATTGCAGAGGAAGAATTTTTGATCATTTGGAAGAAGATCAAGGACAATATGATACAGATTTAGAAATATTTTGGGCGAGTGGTGCTTGCTTTGCCGTGAGAAAGAATTATTTTGAAGAGGCTAACGGATTTGACGAAAGTTATTTTGCACATCAGGAAGAAATTGATTTATGCTGGAGGCTGAAAAATCTAGGTTATACCATCTGGTGTGCTTCTGGAAGTGAGGTTTATCACCAAGGAGGAGGTACTCTAGCTGCATCAAGTCCACGCAAAACTTTTCTGAATTTTCGTAATTCCTTAAGCAACATTTTGAAAAATTCAAATCACAATCCTACAGCTATCCTGTTCATAAGAATGGTTTTAGATGGAGTGGCTGGGTTTAGATTTTTATTGAAAGGTCAATTTTCACATTTCATTTCAATATTTCAAGCGCACATGAGCTTTTACAGTCGAATCCCTGACTTGCTAAAAAAGAGAAGAGATCTCAAAAAAAGATCACACAAATTTGTTGTTAACAGCATAGTTTGGCATAGTTTTGTATTAAAATGTAAACAGTTTAATCAATTAAAACATTGACAATAAATAATTGTTAACTCTTAAATTATTTAACTAACAGAAACTAAATTTGTATAACTTAAAAATTAAAATTGAATCATGAAAAAATTATTTGCTATTGCAATTACTGGCCTTTTGATGACCTCTTGCGTTTCCAACAAAAAATTTGCGGAAATGGAAGACAAATATCAGAGTACACAGGATGAACTTAAAACTGCTGAAATGAAACTTTCAGCTTGTGAAGACGACAAGAAATCTATTAGAGAGTCCTATGAAAGTCAAATCAAGACTTTACAAAACACAAATGCAGCTTTGCTAAATACACAAGGCGAAATAGTTACTATTTCTAAGAAAGGTGCTGAAAACTTAGAACGCTCTTTAGAAAGTATGAAAGAAAAAGATCTTCAAATCAAAACTATGCGTGATGCTATCAACAAAAAAGATAGTGTAACTTTAGCATTAGTAACAAGCTTGAAAGGAGCTCTTGATAATGTGAATGATGAAGACATCGAAATCAATGTTGAAAAAGGAGTAGTATTTGTATCTATTTCTGACAAATTGTTATTTGGTAGCGGACAATTTAAAGTAACTGAAGATGCTAAAAAAGTATTGGCTAAAGTTGCTAAAGTTGTAAATGACAAGAAAGACTTCGAGTTTATGGTAGAAGGACATACAGATGATGATCCAATATCTAGAACAAATATTGAAGACAACTGGGATTTAAGTACTAAGAGAGCTACTGCGGTTGTTAGAATTTTACAAAACGATTACAACGTAGAACCAGCAAGAATGACAGCTGCTGGACGTGGAGAATATAAGCCTGTAGCTAGTAACGATACATCAGCTGGAAAAGCTAAAAATAGAAGAACTAGAATAGTTGTTCTTCCAAAACTTGATCAATTCTTTGGAATGATTGAAGATGGTATGAAAGATGCTAAGTAATTGAGCTTAATGATTCTAAAGCCTCACAATTATGTGAGGCTTTTTTATTTAATAAAATTGGAAAAGATTAGTTGTGTAAAAGAAGATTATTTCTATATTTGCACTCGCAAAATTAGGTCGCGTAGCTCAGCTGGATAGAGCATCTGCCTTCTAAGCAGACGGTCACAGGTTCGAATCCTGTCGCGATCACTTGAAAATGAAAGCCTTACATAATTGTAAGGCTTTTTTTATTTGTCATTGTAACACATTTGTAACACAATTATGCTTTTAGGTATTTTGTAACACAATAGATGTTAAAAAGGAATATTAATATACGCTTATTTCTTCTTCTTTTAAGCCCATATATGCGCAAAACTCTGATATACTTACTACTTGGTGGGGTTCTTTGTTGTAATGCTTTCTAATGCGCTGTAATAAGCTCCTACCGTGTCTTACTGTTTTGCCAGTGATCATGGCAATGTCTTTTGGATAAATGCAAACTCGCTTACTCATAACTTTTTCTTATTATTTTTGATACTTTATATATGCTTTATCTATACTTAAAGTATGGTCTTTATTATACAGTATCGGAATTATTGACAAATATAGGAAACTATTATACCAAAACAATAAAACTATAAGTATTTCCTATTCTTATGTTTATATTTGTTGGAGTAAATTTAAAATTTTTGAAAATGGCAAAACTTGGAGGTATCTTAAAAATTGAAGGAACGCTGGAAAACATGACGTTCTACAAGACAAAGGATGGTCATCTGGTAAGAACTAAAGGGGGCGTATCGAAAGAACGAATACAGAATGATCCTGCCTTTGTTAGAACCCGAGAGAATGGAAGTGAATTTGGTGCTGCTGCATCTTCTGGAAAATTGCTTCGTATTTCTGTTAGGAACTTGCTGATGAGGGCAAAGGATGGAAGGGTGGCTAGCCGACTTACGCAGGCTATGACCAAAATTAAAAACCTTGATACTACTTCTGCTAGAGGGGAAAGAAAGGTTTCTATTGGATTAAATACCGTGGAAGGAAAGGAGATTTTGAAAGGGTTTAATTTTAATAACAAGGCGATTATAGGCTCCGTATTGTTTGCACCCTATGCCATTGATACGGCTACTGGTCAAGTTACTTTGACGGATTTAAACCCGATGAATGATATAGCCTACCCTAGTGGTGCTACGCATGTAAGCCTTACTTCTGCTTTTGCAAAGATTGATTTTGAAACGGGAGAAAATTCGATTGAGATTAGTCCAGCTGTGAACTTACCGATTGATAGTACAGTGGCCACTCAAACATTGGTGCCACCTGCTGTTCCTGCCGGTACAGGGGTTGATGTTATGTTGTTACTCATAGAGTTTTTTCAGGAGGTGAATGGTAGCCAATACATCTTGAAGAATGGTTCTTACAACGTATTGAGCATTTTGGAAATTGCATAGTATTTTTTTGATTTGGATTTGTTCTGCATAGGTTTATTGACCTTTGAATTGTAAAAGCCCTACGATTGAAACGTAGGGTTTTTTGTTTTCCGAACTTTGGATAAGACCTGAATGCCCCCTAATATTTTAAAGACAAAGAAAAAAAAATAAAAAAAGAAAGCCTCTTAAAATATGGCACAGGCAAGGCTGTCAAGTTTTTTAGGCAAAAGTTTTTTTTGTTTTAAATATGTATTAAAAATAAAAAGTTGTTAAAAAAAAGTTTTGGCTAAAACCCGTAGGGCTTGAACTTTACTGCCTTATGGCGGTGGGTGGAGCGTGCCATATAGCTTTGCTATCTTTTATTATTTTTATTGACTAAACATTTGATATAAAACAATTTATAGGATATTATTTTATTGTAAACTTTTGTGTAGTTGTTTTATATGATGACGAAAGCTTAATGAGATAAATGTTTGGTTTGTATAATGACACATCTATGGGGGTGTTGTTTAAAGTACCTTGTTGAAGTAGCTTTCCTTGTATGCTGTAAATGTGATAGGTATAGGATATGCTTCCTATATGTGAGAAGTATAAAAAATCATTGATAACGGTAGGATATACTACTACTTGCTGTAATGTATGATTACTAACTTAAAGCGTACCCCAAGTGTTGGGTGCTTCTGTGACAACGTTTTGGCTATGAGTAGTGCGAGCCAAAAAAGCTAAAGCCATAAATTTAGCACAAACCCGAGCGAACAATTTTTGATTTATAAATTTTATACTATAAATATATATATTGTGAGTAAAAGAAATGACTAAGCCTTAAAATTTTGCCCAAAACCTAGCATTACATATAGAATCGTGATACGAACTGGCTTTTTACGATTGAATAGTTATTTAAAATTTTGACTTATTTATAATAAAAGTAGATATCCTATAATTAAACTAACAAAAAGGTTTCATATTTATAGTTTAAATCAATTTTACCTCTAAAACTTCCATAAATAGATTCACTTATATGCCAGATTCGAATAATACTTCCTGCATAAAGCGTATATAAATAATACCATACAAAGTTCTGTAATCTAACTAATATAAAATACGGTTCATGTAAAGCATAATATAGAATTAAGAAAAACTCGATACCACAATTAATAGAAAAATCAAAGATTTTTCGTTTGATTTAGACCGAATAAATCCAGTTTAGAATTTATAAATACAATTATTACCTAAGGAATTATTTGAAATAGAGAAGCCATTAATTAGAAAAAATCAGGATAGTGAATTTCTCCATATACCATCAACTGTTCTACGGCTCTTTCATATTCGGAATGGTCTACAGTGAAATTACTTGGAATTTCACCGTTTTGCCATAATTCATAAAGTTCATGCTCTGCTTCTTGTCTTGTCATGTTTTCTTTTTTAGCTTGTTACTAATTATTACATATATTCAAAAATACATCACTTTTTAATTTTATGTAACGATTCTATATTTTTTATTTTATACTAATCTATATACAGTACAAAACATAAGTGATATAATATTTCATAAACTTTTTCAAAATTGCATAAAATTATGCATCCTTAATTGGGGTAAAAATGCTTATGAATATTTGATATGCTAGTAAAATAGCTTTTCTTGCTGTGTTTTTAACTAAAAGCATGATATGGCAGGTAATCCAAAGGCGCGAGCCGGCTGCGAGTGGAACAACGGGTGTAATGGGAGGAAGGGCTGATAAGCCCCCCATTACTATGATGTAAACACTGTATGGCGCAGTAATTGGCCTGTGGGAAAAAAAAGGGCTATTATGTAATGCAACGGAAATAAGCTGAACGTGCACGTAACGAAATGAAGGTTTGGCGATAGCCAAGGTGAAATGTAATGTAGTGCATTGTGAAGCGTTTGTAGTGGAATGGAGTAATAGCTCTTTTTGCGGGGTTGGAATAATGCTTTTTTTTGTGAAGTTATGAGCAAAAATAAGCTTTATGAAAACATGGCTGTTCCAATTACTGTGCCATACTATCCGCCCGTTGTGACTAGCAGGCTCGCACATTAATAAGCAGCGGTTGCACCCAAAAAAAATACTTGCGATAGCAAAACCTTGCTGGGCTTGGGTGCAAGAGTAGCTGTGGGTGCAGTAGGAATGGCGTGTGTGAAATATAGCAAACGAATAGTGAATGAAGCTTTAAGCGGAATAAGCGTATGAGTGGTAGATGCAAGGGATATATAACTAATTGCTTGTTGTGTGTGCCATTATCCTATGCACTACTAAACTGTCTATGAAATACGTATGCCCTTGCAGCTATGCTATATGGAACAAAACAGAATGACGGAAGCACACCTTATTACCTGCCACGGATGCTTCTATTTTGTTGTAGCTATTCCTATGGAAACGGATGTAGTGTTGCCTGTATTTTGCTGTACACTTCTTATGAAAACGGAATATTGGAATGCTTCAATACTGGAATACATATCCTATGGAAACGGATGTGTGGGCAAAGGCTAAGAGTAAATGCTATGTGATGTGTGCTTCTATTTTGTATAAATTATTGTATAGCTTTTACTGCGGGGAAGCAAAATGGGTAAAGGTGTAGTGAAACGTAGGCTTTACTTATTTTGCTGGGGGGTTGTATTAATAAAAAATATATTTTAAAATAATCTAATTAATTGTAGTATCTATTTTTTTGGTATTAAAACCATTGTAAAAACCTATTGAAAAATCAATAAACCATTTTATCATTAATAGTATAAACCATATTATATGGGTAGATAACCACCAAAGTAACTTAATAAGATTTATAAAAAGTGTACATGCAAAAAATAATAGTTGAAGGAAAGCAGCATTTTTACCTCTAATATTTATACCTCCCATATTAAAACTTGAATAATTTGGCTTGAATAAATTATAAGAACCTCTACTGTTTTTTACAGAAGTGCTAACGCCTGATTTAGATATGTTAAAATTAAAAGGACCATTTGAGAACCTACCTAAAAACTGAAAATTACCATTTTGAAAACCTAATCTTGTACCCTTTGAAATTCGTTTGTGAAGTCTTAAACCGTGCTTTGTGTTTAAGGTTGCACCATAACCATCACCCGCTATATTTTTTCTTGCAGCTACACCACCAGTCCTTGAGGCTCTTATATTTTTACCTCGATATTCTATCCTTTTAGTTGGCTTATTATTATTACTTGACATACGTCAAATCTTAAAAATATTATTATCAGCTTTATGACTTTAGTTTATAATTTATAACTTTATAAATATTGCTAAAATATTTCTATAAAAGATGCATAGAAAAAAACAATGACTGTTTAAAGATATCTGAAACACCATAGAAATAACCAAGCATTGTCATTATTCACTACCTTTTATTTTATAATATGTTTTTCGTTTATACTTATACAATTTCGCGGTTTGCAGTACATAAGCCTTTTTTTTGTGCAATTGATGTGCTAGTAATCATATTAAAGACGTGTCTTACTTCACCACTTATACTTTATCTTTCCTTTTTGTGAAATTTACAGGCGGTAAAATAATCAATCCTAAACCTGCTTTAGATGAAAGGTTTGAAAGATGTTCCCTTATGTATGGGAAAATAATTGCCGCACCATTAATATGACCGAACTGTTCTAAGTCTTCTAATTTTGTATCGCCTACTTTCTCAAAAACACCAGCCATAACAATTGTGCAGCTAACTTCTTCAACATCATTAAATGATTGTGTATAGTCTATTTTTTCAGTAACGAAAACTACTTTATCCTTAACGTTTACATTGACGTCAACATTAATATTTTGCTTTACACCTTCATTATTAAACGTTACATTTGGAACACGTTTAAAAGTGCTTTCTAACAAAATTAAGTTGGCTATTCTAAAGCCTGATTCCATTTGGTTATTATTCTCTTGTGCTTCCATTACGCTGCCATTGGATAATTGATAGAAAACAATGCTTGATTTTGATTTTCTATTGATGTTAAGCTATTTGCCTGGGCAATAATGATATTACTCTGATTCACTTGATTTGCAATACCATTATTAAAAACACCAGTAGTAGAACTGATGCTTTCAAGATTCAAATAATTAGAGCTATTAAAAATATGTATTTGCTCAAGATTAATGTACGATTTACAATCATTAGTTGAAATTAAGTCGACATATTTACTACCTATAAGCTCAAACTCAATGTTGTTAATACCAACTATTGCATCATCAGAAAAAAAGCAAATATTTTGGAATGGAAATAACTGTATGAAATTGTTTGTAAAATTGTTTTCCCAATTAATATAATCGTTGTCTAAATGATAAATACTATTTGGTACTACTTCTACACAATGAACATTAGCGTCAATATCAAACTCATATCTAACACGAGTCTTTGGGAAAGATGCGATAAACTTTTTTAATGCTTCTTTAATAAAATTTGTTGCTTCTAAATTGTTCATATACATTTTTTTAAAATACTTAGTGATGACTTAGATAAACTAATCGACTGATTACTTTTTGTATAATCAATTGAAATGTCATCATAGTCAGCATTAACCCTCAACCTTTTTAACTGTAAAATATCATTGTAAAATTCTCTATCATTCTGTGATTTACTTTGAACAAATGATTTTATCTGATTTATCAACACTTCGTGAGAACCTTGATTGGAACTATTATTTATAACTTTTAAATCCTGCTCCGATTTTCCCATTGAATTTAACCAAGTGTGTTTCATTAGTTGAATGCAACTGTAATACGCACAATGAACAACAGAAGGATAGTAGCTTTGTTGGTGCAAAAGCTCTGCCGCACCTAAGTTTAGTTCTGATTTGTTTTTTAAGTGCCCCATAAAAAAGAGTGCAAAGGTAATAATTTGTTTGTAAATTTACAATAAATTGATTAAAGAAACAAGCAAAATCGAACATCCAGAAGGTTTCGTTCTATTCTTTGTAAAGGTGTATATCTGCTTTTCCTTACCATATTATTACAAAACTTGTTTTATTAAACTCATTATATACTCTAAATCCTTGTCGTTTTCTATTTGGACTTGATAATCTCCATTACCTCTATGCCCAATATTTGAAACATCTTTTACTAATCCTTTTGGGTCATCAAGACTTCCTATTTTGGCATTAATGAATACTTTTAATGACTTCTTTTGAATTTCAATATCAGAAATATTTGAACCCTTTTTAAAAGCTATGTAATATTTCTGCGGTTGTATTTCTATACCATCAGTAAGGTTGAGTATTGAAGATTTAAACTTCTCATATAACTCTATAATGTAATCCGAGCCATTGCTGAAATGGTCTTCTTCTGTGTAAACTTTGATGTTCTCTTTTACTTCTTTTAGACTATCGCTATTCTCCAACAATGGTTTGATACTTGGAGCACCACTACTTTTCTTAATTGTATTTATACTAATCGTATTATTTTCAAATTGCTTAATCTCCCATAACTCAATACCAAAGTCCTTGAAATCACTTGCTGATATTTGGTTGTCGGTGAAACTTGGAGAAACAAAAGCAACCCTTGATTGAGACCAATCCACATCTTTACTATGTAAAACATCTTTTAAGGTTTCATTGTATGTCAAGATAAACTCTGCCTTATTCTGGAGCATTAAATTTAAGTAGGTTAATCCCTGGTCAACCACACTTTAATTTTTATCTCTCTTGTATTCAATAATAATAAAAGCATTGGTTTCTTTATCATAAGCAAGTGTATCAATACGCTTGTTTTTGATGGTAAATTCAGATTTGACAAACAACAAACCCATAATGTTTTGAAGGTTGCTTTCAAAAATTGATTGTATTTCACGTTCAAGTTTAAAGGGCTTCTCTTTAACCTGTACTAATTTATTCCCTGTGGTGTTGTATATAATCATATGTTATTAACTTACTATTCCTTTGGTTCAGCTGCTAATGGCATATTATCATCAGGCTTGTTTTTATACTCTTTGGTTTTTGAAAACTCACTTGCCATCATTTTGGCTTGCTCAATTACCGTTTCTGTGGCTTTTAATTCTAAGTCTGGTGGGTAGCCGTGTTTTCGTAATATCTTTTTTACTGCTATTCGCATTTTGGCTTGTACATTTTCTCTAACTGTCCAATCGATACTGCTGTTTTTACGAATGGTATCTACTAACTCTCTTGCTATATGCCTTAATATTTCATCTCCTAAAACAGCTACTGCACTATCGTTTACTTCTAATGCTGAGTAGAATGCAAACTCTCTGAAATCAAGTCCTAAATCTTCGCCTTTGCGGTCTGCTTCTTTAATTTCTTTTGCCAACCGAATCATTTCATCAATTATTTGAGCTGATGTGATTAGGTTGTTTTGGTAGTTTTTAACTGCTTGGTCAAGCATTTCAGAAAACTTTTTGGATTGTACTATATTGGTTTTCTGCCTTGTTTTTATTTCGTCATTCAGTAATTTTTTAAGCAATTCTAAAGCTAAGTTTTTATGTTGCATTCCTTTTACTTCTGCCAAAAACTCATCTGAAAGAATAGAAATATCTGGTTTCTTGATTCCTGCTGCATCAAAAATATCTACTACTTCGTCTGCGACTACTGCATCTGATAATATTTGCTTGATTCCTGTTTCTATTTCTTCATCACTCTTGGTTTTGCTACTCTGGGTAACTTTTACAATTCTTGCTTTTATGGCTTGGAACAAGCCTACTTCATCTCTAATATCACTTGTGTATGGATGTGGTACTGAAATAGCAAAGGATTTTGAAAGTGCCGTTACGGAATTGGTATATCTTGCTTTGCCATCTTCTAATCCTAAAATGTAATTGGCTGCCTGAATAGGAAAATACAGTTTTTCTTTTGGCGTAAGCCCAAAGAAACTTTTATAATCGAAACCTTTAGGTTGAGATTTGTCTGTTGGTTGCTCTTCAAACATTTGAGCCACTATCTCATACTTACTCATCATTACTGATGCTGCTTCATCCTGGTCAAATGCTGGTTTTCCTTGTCCTCCGCTTTCTGTGTAAACAGAAAGGGCTTTTTTAAGGTCTGTTGCAATACCTATATAATCTACTACTAAACCGCCTTCTTTGTCTTTATATACCCTGTTAACTCTTGCTATGGCTTGCATTAAGTTATGACCTTTCATTGGCTTATCAATGTATAAGGTGTGCATACTAGGGGCATCAAATCCTGTAAGCCACATATCTCTTACAATAGCCAATTTAAGACTGTCTTTAGGGTCTTTTAATCTATCGCCTAATGCTTTTCGTTTTGCCTTATTTCTTACGTGTTGTTGAAAGTTAAGAGGGTCTGATGATGAACCTGTCATTACTACCTTTATAGTGCCTTCTGCATCATCATCACTGTGCCAATCTGGTCTTACTTTTATAATTTCCGCATATAAATCTACTACTATTCTACGGCTCATACACACAATCATTGCTTTACCGTCTAATATGGCATTACGCTGTTCAAAATGGTTTACTATATCTGCTGCAATAAGTGATAAACGGTGTTGATTACCTACAATGGCTTCCAGTCTTGCCCATTTTGCTTTTAGTTTTTGTTGGTCTGTAACTTCTTCGCTTTCTGTTAACTCTTCAAACTCTGCATCTACTCTTGGAATTTCTTCTTCTTTTAAAGTGATTTTAGCCAATCGGTTTTCATAGAAAATACGAACCGTTGCTCCATCTTCTACTGCTTGCTGAATGTCGTACACATCTATATAATCACCAAAGACTGCTTGGGTATTTTTATCTGTGTTTTCAATGGGTGTACCTGTGAAACCAATAAAGGAAGCATTGGGTAAAGCATCTCTCATATGCTTGGCGAAGCCATCCATAAAATCGTATTGGCTTCTGTGTGCTTCGTCTGCTATTACTACAATGTTTCTGCGGACTGATAATTCTTCAAACTGACCTTTGATGTTTTTGAATTTACCATTACCTAAATCAAGTTTTTCTTCTATTTCGGGAAGGAATTTTTGAATGGTAGTAAATACAATACCGCCTGATGTTACGGATAGTTTCTTCTTTAAATCGTCTCTATTTTCAGCTTGTACTGGTGTTTGCCTAAGTATGTCTTGACTTAATGAAAAGGTATCGAATAATTGGTCGTCAAGGTCGTTTCTATCGGTTAATATGACTAATGTAGGGTTATTGAGTGCCAACACTAATTTACCTGCGTAAAACGCCATAGAAAGGCTTTTACCGCTTCCTTGTGTGTGCCAGATAACACCTGCTCTTTGGTCTCCGTTTTCGGCTGTTGCTTTTCGTGTTGCTTCTACTGCTTTATTAACTGCAAAGTATTGATGATAACGAGGTACTATTTTGGTAATCTGTTCTTTGTTTTGGTGGAATATGGTAAAATGACGAATCAGGTCGGGCAGCACTTCTTTATTAAGCATCCCTTTTGCCATTACTTCCATTTGAGGAATGGTATCGTCTGCTACTAATTGCCCATCAATGGATTTCCAAGGCACAAAAAACTGTTTGGGTGAAGTTAGCGAACCATAGAGAGCATCCCAACCATCAGAAGCTATCAATAAAGCATTGTACTGAAATAGGCTTGGTATGGTGTGCTTGTAGGTTTGTAATTGGTTGAACGCTGCATTGACATCTGCATTTTCGTCTGCTGCATTTTTTAGTTCAATCACTACCAAAGGCAAGCCGTTTAGAAACAGAATAACATCTGGCCGTTTATTTGTATTGCCTTCTATTACGGTAAATTGATTGATGACTAAAAACTCATTATTGCTTGGGTTTTGATAATCTATGAGCCAAACTTTATCGCCCGCAATACGGTCTGTTTTTCTGTACTCTACATCTACACCTTCAGTTAGGTATTTATGGAATTGGTAGTTGTTTTGAAATAATTCTGGACTATCAGAACGCAACACTTTACGCAAGGCTTCTTCTTGGGCATCATACGGAATAGTAGGGTTGAGTTTGGCAATGGCTTCTTGTAAGCGGTTTTTGAGTACTACTTCGTTGTAATCTCGTTCAGGCATTGAGCCGTCTGGCGAAATGTCTGTGCCATTGATGTACTGGTAGCCTAATTCTATAAACTCCTGTATGATGATTTGCTCTATGTGGTCTTCTGATATTACTGCCATAGGGTTATACTTTTTCTGCCATTACTTCTGCTACATCTAACTCTCCCGAAATTAGCTTGGGCAATAGCGTATCTCTAAGGTTTGTTAGTTCTTGGTTTTCTTTCCTATTATCATCAATTAAATTAAGTGAGTCATAAACTGAATCGTAAAATTGATTTACAATTGATAATGGCGGTAATACCATTTCATAATTAATTATGTCTTTTGGATTAACTCTTTGATGACTACTACTTGTACCTGTGACTTTTGATTGAATGGAATTGATATATCCATCACTTGAACATAAGCAATTTACAAATGGGAAATATACATCTTCAAGTGGTTTTAAAACTTGAAATTCAGTAGAGCAAATTGAATTATCATTTGGTTTTATTATTGTCCATATTCTCGGGATTCTCGGATTTAGTTTAGAAACAAGAATTGAGTGTTTCAAAACTTGATACTTTGAACTGAGAATCTTTTCGCCTAATTCCATTGACGGCATTTTACCCGAATCAAACTCTGGAAGGCTATAATGATGATAAATTGTATCAGGGTTTTCAAATGGTTTTTTATTCTTTTTTAGTAGTTCGGCTATTTGATTTAAGTTTCCAACATTCCATCCCTTAGGAATTTCCCCTAACTCACTATCTACCATTTCTCCACCTGATGATTTGTAAAGCTCTCCGTTTTCTTTGGGAAACTCAAAATCTATAAACCACTGCTTAAAGAGGGTTTGGGCAAGGTTTTCTAACTCTTGGTTTATGTTGTTGTTGAGTTCTATTTTGTCGTCAAGTGAGGAAAGGATTTCTGCAATGGCGGTTTGGGTTTCGTAATCAGGTGCTTTAATTGTTATATCTTCAAAAGTGGATTTATTTACTATTGGCATAGTTGAGCCACCTGTTGCAAGATTTCTAAGGTAATCTTGCATTGAAGAAATGACGTAGTAAATAAAGTCTGAATTGAACTCTTTATGAGGTATTATTGAATTAATTTGTTGATTTGTAACGCATCCTTTTTTATTCAATGCAACCTTACCCATTTGAGAGCCTATACAAGTTACAATTACGCTATCAGTTGGTAATATTTTTTTTTGAAATGCACTTATACCTTCTTCCGATAAATATCTAATAGAACCCCAAATATTCTTGTTATATGCATCAAAATCAGTAGGTGTTACAAAAGGTATATTATCACCCCATTGTTCTGGATTTTTTTTAGAGGGTGTATTACCAGTAATTACCACTCCAATCTCTCCTAATTTATATTCTTGCCAGTTGGTCATATCTTAATCTTGCTCAATAAATGAGATTAATAAATCTGTTATTTTTGGGTCTTTTGAACCTGTTTTAAGTTCCTCTTTTCGCTTCACAATTATATTATAGGTTTTATCCCATTTAATCTTGTATGCTACTTCTAAACGGACGCTATCTAAATACCCTTTTGATCTGTTTGTTTCGTCTTCAAAATCTTCAAATTCATAATGCCCTGTTTTTAAATTTAAGGCTGTAAAACGGCCTGTAATTTTAGTGTCAACTGTATCTGAAAACTCTAATGTTTCTAAATTATTAAGAATGACTTTAGCTTTTTTATAATCAATATCACTGGTAATAATCTGCTCTGAAATAGCATTTACATAATTCAGTTTGAAGTTGGTTTTTGCCCCTGTGATTGTTTTAAGTAGGCTTTTATAGCTGTTGACTACCTTTTTATCTAAGGTTGAGATATACTCCTTGAAATCCTCTATATTATTTGAAGATTCGTAAAAACCGATTACATATTCTACGAATTTATCTTCCGTAGTTTTAGTGCCAGGGAAAATAATCTCATTACCTACTGGTTTAAATAATGCACCAAAAGAGTTTCTTGTATTACCTATGTAGTGGAATGTTGATGCTCCTTGTAATAAGGCGGTATCAATCTTGATATTTTCTTCTTTAGCTTTTCTCTTTGTTTTATTGATGTAGTCCTTTTTAAGCCCTTTATTAATGGCTACAAATTGAATTAATGAATTTGCCCATAATTCGGCATCAATTGTACCATAACCCACTTTTTCAGAGTTTCCAAAATATGCTTGAAAAATACCTTGATTGTGTTTTTTAGAATAACTACTTAAATCAACTTGCTGTTTAAGTGGCTCAAAGCTGTACAAACTATTCTTTGTTGGCAGATAGGTTTCGGGTAATTCGTAAATGTATAAAAACTCGAAATTATGATATTGAATATCTTTATCTATATCTACCTTATAAACTAAACCATTATCTAATTCTGTGATAAGGCTTAATAGTGAAATTTTACGATTGAGGTAATCTTGGAGTTTAACAATGCTAATATTTATAATAAGCCATCTATTATAGGTATCATCAGTATCAACCCAATAAAATAGATAATCTTCACCTGATAAACTTTGGTAATGAGAAAGTAAAGGGCCATCATAATATATGAGGTCACTTACTTTGACTAAATCATTTAGCCAATCGGACTTTATTGATATGCCTTTTACTGTTTCCATTATAGTATTTCTATAACATTAAATTTATTTTGAAGCTCTATATTTTCAAATTCGTATAAACCAAAATGAGTTAGATTACCTTCTTCAGTTATTAAACCATCTGTTGATTCAAGAACGCCATTTGCAATATGTGTACCTGCTGTTTTTTTAAAATTTGGAAATGAATTAGCTAATTGATAATACCTTTCTTTAGCTCCTTCAATTTTAGAATACATAGATAGGTTTAAGTAATCACATTTTTTCTTCCCATTAGCATCAATGAATCTTGCAGGGTCGTCTTTTAACTGAGGTAGAAAATTGCTCTTATGGTTTATGTTTTCAAATACATATCTGTAAGAATCAAAAGGAGTTATTGCTTTTAAATCTTTATTAGGACAATCGCAATTATGCTCATTTTTGATATTGTCCATATCTTCTTGATATTTGAATTTTTTAGCCATTATATCTCAATACCTACTTTTACTAAATTCGTTTTAATACGCTGTTGCAACTCAATAGACTTTTCAAAATACCCTTTTAGGTTTTCAGAAATGGTAGCTACTTTTTCTTCATAGGGTATGCCGTCATCTTCTACTTCTTCTGTACCAACATATCTTCCCGGTGTTAGAACAAAGTTGTTTGCTTCTACTTCTGCAAGGTTTGCAGACTTGCAAAAACCTTGTACATCTTCATAATTGCCGTCTATGTTACGCCAATTGTGGTAGGCTTCTGATATTTGGGCAATGTCTGTATCTTCAAATGCTTTGTTTTTTCGGCTGGTCATAGTGCCTAATTTTCGGGCATCTATAAACAGAATTTCGCCAGAACGATTGCGGAATTTGTGATTGGTTCGGTTACGAGCCAAGAACCACAAACAAGCGGGTATTTGGGTATTGTAGAATAGTTGTGTTGGCAAGGCTACCATACAATCTATTAAACCCTCTGTAATGAGTTGTTTTCTTATTTCGTTTTCTGTACCTGCATTGGTGGTCATTGAGCCATTGGCTAATACAATACCTGCTGTTCCAGTGGTGCTTAGTTTATTGATAAATAGTTGCAACCAACCGTAATTGGCATTTCCTACTGGTGGTACACCATACTTCCACATATGGCTGTCTTGCAACTGCTCGCCACCCCAATCGGAAATATTAAATGGTGGATTAGCAATAATATAATCTGCTTTTAGGTCTTTGTGTCTATCGTTGTGGAACGTGTCGCCTAATTCAATTTTGGCATCAATTCCTCTAATGGCTAAATTCATTTTAGCCAATTTGTAAGTAGTTGGGTTGCTTTCTTGACCGTAAACGGCAATATCGCCAATTCTACCACCGTGAGCTTTCAAGAACTTCTCACTTTGCACAAACATACCTCCACTACCACAACAACCGTCATAGATACGCCCATTGTAAGGTTCAAGCATTTCTACTAATAATTTTACAATACTTTCAGGTGTATAAAACTGACCGCCTCTTTTACCTTCGGCATCAGCAAACATTCCTAAAAAGTACTCATAAACTCTACCTAATAAATCTTTACTGCTGTGTCCTTCTTGTTTGAAACCTACATTGCCGATTAAGTCTACCAATTCGCCCAAACGTTTTTTATCTAAAGCTGGTCTTGCATAATCTTTAGGTAAAACTCCTTTAAGTGTAGGGTTGTCTTTTTCGATGGCATCCATAGCATCATCAATGTCTTTGCCTATGCTTGGTAATTTTGCTCTTTGGTGTTGAAGGTAGCTCCATCTTGCAGAAGGTGGCACATAAAAAACATTTTCTGCCAAGTACTCGTCTTTATCTTCTGCATCAGAAAGTTTGTCCTCTTTGAGCCTGTTGTATAAATCTTCAAAGCTGTCAGAAATGTATTTTAGGAAAATCAAGCCCAATACAATATGCTTGTATTCTGCTGCATCCATATTATTACGCAACTTATCAGCTGTAGCCCAAAGGGTTTTTTCGAGTTCTTGGTTCATTTTTTTTATAAATTCTTTAGTTGATAAAAATATAAATCTTTTGCTGAAATAAGGAAGCAGACTTCACTTTAATTTTGAACTGACCTTAATTGTCGGGGTAATTTTGCAGATGGAGGTTTTTTAATTCAATAAGTCTATCAAGGTATGGTTTAAACGTTTTATTCACCATGCTAGCCATAACTACATTCAAATGACTTTCAACAAACTCCGAGCAATCTAAAATGGTGCTAAAGTTATTAATCTTTAGGTTACCTTTAGGAAATTCAGTTTTTGAAAAGAAGTCCTAACTCTTTAATTTCTACTGACCAATCATCGGTTTTTTCTTCAATAGGGTTGTTTTCATTTTTTAAATCATTTTGATTGGTTGGTATTTCTTTTTCTGTCACTTCAATGTTATCCACTATCTGAGTAAATTTTTGTTCTTGATGTACTTGTTTTTCATTGTCATTAGATTCTACCTCATTTTCTAAAATCTCGCCAGTCTAATTCAATTAGGTAATCGGCGATGTCTTTGCCTTGTTCTCTGTCTTGTGATGGGGCTAATTTTTCTAATAAATCTGAAATTGTAAATGTTGTGCCTGGGATTTTATTTTGATATTTTTTTGCATTTTCTGACCAAAGGTTAAAGGCTCTGCCTTGCTTTGATAGGTCGGGGAAGAGATATACATCTCTGCCTTTTAATGATTTGCATTTTTGAAATGATAAACTACTAAGATTATAAACGGCTAACCATAAATAGTTATCAATGTTTTCAGGAAACCCAAAATACAATGTGCCATAAATAGCTGTTTTGGGTGCTTCGACTAATGCAATAGGGTTGTGGGGATATTTGCGAAGCAAATGTTCTCCAAAAAAGCATGACACTCTAGTGTCTTGGTTGTTGTATTTGGATAGCCATTCAGGTATAATTTTGTTTTTAAATTTTAAATCTCTTTCAATGATATTATGTAGGAAGTCTGTTCCAATGGTGTGATTTTGGTTATTAAATTGCTTGACCTGTATTGCCCGTACATTACCGCTTATATCTATAAAAGGAAATGTTACTGCTCCTTTACGATACCCTTTTGTGATGGTGCCAAGATGGTATTGTGCTATGACTTTTTCTATACTTTCAACTTCAAACGGATATTTTATATTATTTAAAAGGTTCTGAATAAATGTGTTTATATGATAATCTTTTCTAGTCTTTTCAAATATTTTGTTTGGAAAAAAAACTTGTAAAGGCTTGCTGATTGTTTGGGGTATTATTTTTCTCGAACCCAATAAGAATTTATTAGTATAGCTATATCCATGTTTGTATGGATTGAGGTGATAGGCGCAATTCGTCTCTCGATCACATTTACCGTATATCTCTGGCAAGTATTCCATTGTTTCTGCATCAATATACCTTACAAATCGTTTTTTATGGCATGATGGGCATCTATGTTTTTTGCTTCCTTTTTCTAGATGGTATTGGTATTGTTGCATATCGGTTTAGGGTTTAAACTGATTGTTTAAACTATTAATTCTATCGGTTTAGGTTTAAGAGCCTATATATACACCTTAAACTAAACCGATTAAAATTGAAAATCATCTTCAACTCCTTCATTGTATTCACCAAGGGTATAGGGAGCCTTGTTCTTTTCTTGTAATAGCCAATTTTTGTTTTTACAGATAGTGATTAATTCTTTAGCTCTGTTGTCGCCTAATTTATTATCATATTGATTTTTAAAAGCTATTTTTACTTGTATGACGAGTTCTGAATAACTAAGACTGTTTTCTTTTGAAAAAACTTCTGTGAGGATTTGGTACTTTTTATAATCTTCTAAATCAAGTATATCAAATTTTTTTCTTCTTGATTCAGTTTTAATTTTATAATCGTCAACTAATACCGGCATACCATCCTCATTTATTTCAAAGGCAAATGGCTCAGGGTCTTTATTTCTGCACATTTGTGCTTCAACAACTGAAATATTATCATTATGCTCATTTTTGGTGACTGATAAAACAGTTTCAGCCTTATTAATCAGCTCCGTACCTATATGGCCACGAGCATTATTGTCACTTTTATTTTGATGTAATACACTTATGATATGAATATCTAATTCTTCTGTCCATTTTAAAAGTTTGGATGAGATATTTGTAGCTTCAGCCTCATCATTAATTGAGGTTACTAAGTCTTTTATTCCATCAATAACCACAAAGCCTAAATTTTTAGTTTTATAGATGATGTCTTCAATAATACTAAGCCTTTCTTCGGGTTTTTTAGAGCGTAGATAATACACCTTTAAGTCCTGTGGTTTACTTTGTCCTATCTGCTTGCAGATGCGCTTTAAAGCTAATTGTACATGATATTTACCCTGTTCAGTGTCGAAATACAGAACTTTCTTTTTATCATGAGGAAGACAACCGACAAATTGGTTAAAATGTTTACCAGCACTCAATAATGTTGATACAGTAATGCCAACAAAAAAAGATTTTCTACTTTTTGCTTTTCCAATTAAAAGCGACAAATTCCCTAATGTACCTAAAATGGTATATTTATCGTCAATTACTTGTTTCCATGCAATCTTAGGCAGTGGAATATTATCTGTCGGCTTAACCTCTAAATTTGAATAATCATTTAGGGAACTATTCTTTAAAGTATGCAAGTGCTTTACTATGGTCACAGGATTATCTAAACTATCAAATTGAGGATTAATTTGTATGGCATTAAGCTGATTATCTTTACCCTCATTATGATCATTAGATATTGTAGGGTTGTTGTTATTTTCCATAGCTTCAATCCTTTTTTAGTTTACACAAATATGCGTCTGCTTCATGCTGTATTTCTTCTTGTGTTTTATTGCGCCCTTCTTTTAAATAATTAATAAGGTCTTTATTTGAGAAATAAAGGCGTTTTCCTCGTTTCATATAAGGAATTTCATTCCTAGAGACTTTTGAGTAGATGGTGGGAACCGAAAGGTTCAAGAAGCTGGAAGCATCTTTGATGCTCATTAGTTTTTCTACCTGTTCTTCTTTTGGAGTGTTAAAGTGTTTTTGGATTAAGCTTTCAATTGTGCTCATTTTGTCGTACACTGCTTGAATAGCTTTTGGTAGGTCGTTGAAGGTTAGATTTTCGTTCATGATACATTATATTTAATTGTACCATGCAAAATTGAAAAACGGGTTTCCGAATATTTCACGGAAAAAATCCGTGTTTACGGAAAGTAATATTTTATAAGCCCATCAGTTTTCTGACTCGAACATCATAGTCTTCGCCATTTTCATTCTTCTTTTTTACTTTCCAGAAGTTGTCTTCTTTGTAGCCTTTATAATCTAAGAAGATTGATTCCCACAACGTAAAAAGTTTTTGGTGTTTAGCAGTTCTATTATGAAAACCATCCTTTCTTAATTCATCAAATAAGATTTGGAAAGCTAATTGGGTTATATATTTGTTGGTTTTAACTTTTCTTATAGGCTTACTTATTACAGGTACTGTAAAATTATGCTCAAAAAAATAGGTGGTCCATCTGAGTAAATTTCTAAAGTCTTCCTCATTGTCTAATATTGGCTTTCCTTTTTGGTGGCAATCGTCTAAAAAAAAAGTAAAGTAAGTTTCTATTTTATCAGCTAATGAGTGAGTTTCATCTTGAATAGGATTGTCTGAATGTTCATTGTTAATATTTGTGTTGTCAATATTTAAATAAGTGCCATTTGTATCAATAGCTGATTTTAAATATTTGACATATCTATCTTTTAGTATTTTATAATCAATATTATTTATAGTTAGTTTTTCTACTGTTTCTAGTTCTAGTTTTATTTTTTCTTCTCTTGTATAGCTTTCAGGGTAAGTTTCCATTCTTTGATTGAAGAATGTATCTTTATGCTGTTCCCAGTTACTAGGATTTAGAATGCTATTGTTGTTTTTTTGCTTTATATTTTTGTAAGTTTTACCATCAACATTTAAATCAGAAATTAGTTCTATTTGAAAAAAATAAAAATCTTCTAGGCTTTCTCTTATTCTTTCTGCTCTACTTTTTTCTTTCAAAACTGGGTAGTTTATAGGTTTAGCTACTATGTTCCCTTCTTTTACTTCAAGTTGCCTGAAACTTTCTTTTAATACCTTTAATTGTGCTAATTTAATATCACGTTCAATATTCTCAACTTCATAATAATTTAAACTACCTAAATACCGACCATTTGTTATGCTCATTAGATGAACTGTGAATGTAAAACCACCCATACTGTAAGGTGTTTCACTTTCTAATTCTTTTTCACAATAATCAATAGTTTCTTTTCTTTTTTGCTCAATAGATTTGCCTTGTAAATCACCATAGGTGATGGTATTGTTTTTAGCTGTTTCAAGCATTTTTAAAAGCATTTCTTTGCGTTCCCATACTTTGTCTTGCAAGTGATTTCTGAAACTTTCTATTACATCTTGACAGCCTTTAAAAAATTCATCTGCTTCAAAAAAGTGATCCTTTTCAGCTTTTTTAAATTCGCGATAAAAATATTTATCTAAAAATTCTCTACTGTTTTTGTTCGTATATCCTTTTAAAACTATATCTAAAAAATCCATTTCTTATAATTGTGTTGGTTGATAAGAATGTTGTTTATGTTCATTTAATAAAGAATATTTAACTGCTTTTTTTAAAAGCGGATGTCAGCACGTCTGTTTCTTTTTGAATTTGGTCGTTTTCAAAGCTATCTAAATAGTTTTCTGTAACTCCAACGTTGCTATGCCCCAGTAATTCGCTAATCATTTCAATTTTGGCCCCAGAGCGCTTTAATACCGTGGCGAAGCTGTGCCGGGCAAAGTAGGTGGTTACGTTTTTCTCAATGCCTATTTCTTTAGCAATGCGCTTCATGTACTTGTTTATAATTTTGGTTAAGTTTTGGCAAACTTTTCTTTGTTGCTTTGCTGTCATATTGATTTCAAAGTGTGGGAATATATAAGCCCCTTGGTTTAATGATGGTTGCCCCCACTTCTTGATTATCGCTAAACTTTCAGGTTTTAAGGCTACTGTGATATTCTTTGGCTCTTTGCGGCTATCTCTTGTTTTTGCTCTTTTATAGGTGAGCATATTGTTGTTTATGTTACTCCATTTTAATAAGCAAAAATCTTTTACGTTCATACCATTTGAAAGGTAAAGAAATAACCAGTAATCTTTCGCCATATCTTCTGCGCTACTCAATTCAGATTCATAGTTGTAAATTTTGCCTATCTCATCAATGGTTAATGCTTTTTTAGTGTTTTTGCTTGTAGGAATAGTGTATTTTTTACTTCCAATACCAAATGGATATATGCTTTTATCTATATCTTGCTGATTGTAGATTGCTCTAAGGCTTCTTAAATACATACTAACAGTTGTGATACTGTTGCCCTGTATTTTCATCCAGTTCTCGTATTTCTTCAAAAATCTCGGTGTTATGTCGGCAAAAGTCAAGTTTTTATGAAATTTATCTATACTTGTTTTAGCACATTTGTAGCAGGATGCTGTGCTTATTTTGTCGTTCAGCTCTAGTGTTTCAATGTATTTATCAAATGCATAAGAAACGCTGTCATTTACATTACGGTACTCCAAATAATGCTCTTTGAAAATTTCAAACGAAAAAACCTTCAGTTTTTTTATAATGTCATTAGCTTTATTCTCAAAATACTCAATTGTAGATTTGATTACTTTTTGATCCTCGGTCTTTCTTTTGCTATAAAAAACTTTCTCAAATTCATCTGTAGTTAAATCAACTCCGGTTGAAAAATAAATGCGCTTTCTGTTGAAAGTAATTTTGATTTTCACAGAACAGGACCCGTCTGCTTTAGGTCTATTAGTGTCATGGTAGATAGTTGCATTAGCTGGTTTCATGGCTTTTTGGTTTTTTGATTTTAGTATTGTAACACATTTGTAACACAAATATACTATAATAAAGCAAAACAAACACATAATAAAGCAAAATAATTTTACATATAAAGCTGAAATATAGTGTTTTATGTTGTTTTTTCTTATAAATGTATATTGGTATTTTGGGCTTATTTCTGCCTTCTAAGCAGACGGTCACAGGTTCGAATCCTGTCGCGATCACTTAACCATAAAACCACGTTCTTTCGAATGTGGTTTTTTGCTTTTTAGACATTCCTGGTTTGAAATCACAAACCTTTAATTAGACAGCAGTATCGTCTGGCAATATCGCTTTGTTGATCGCTCCAAGTTGTCCGATAAGGAAACGAGCCATCCCAGGTGGTTGGAAATCAAATAGGCTTCCTGCAAAGCATGCAAAGTTTCCGTATCCAGTGTTTCATTACCTTGTTTGATGTTTTCATCTCTTACATGCGCTAGACGCTTATATGTACTAAATAATTTCTCCTGAGCATGTTCGACTTTAGTTTTAGCAATTTTTTCCTGACTTGAGGTTTCTTCCAGGCTATCTAAAGCTCCCTGGAGTGTATTTGAGATTCTATTGATAAGCACATTAAATTCGACTGAAGCTGGCGTAGTTTGGTGCTTAGTAATAAAATTCCCTATAGATGCTATGGCAGAAATGAGGGTCTGGTGAAGCGTTACCATTTCATAAATCAACTGAAATTCTTTTTGCTTGGATTTAGGATCCTGAGTCAGTCTTTGAAAGGCAGCGTTCAATTGGCTTATAGCCAGGAATGCTTCTTTTCTTGCTAAATTATAAGCCAAGGTTTTATCATCTGGATTTTGATATAAATCCTGAGTGGCCAGAAGATAAGCTTTATTAGCTTTCAAAGCTTTTATAAGCACTTGTTTTAGATTATACACTTCCCAGCTAGGCAATAGACTATAATTCGCCACTACAGCAATTACTGCCCCTATAAAAGTGTCTAGGACTCTGTATTGAATCACTTCAAGAGCCTTAGGATTGATAAATGAGTAAACGAAAACTATGCTAATAGTGATAAGTGCGGCAGCCGATTTATAATTCTGCTGAATCAATGCAAAAGCAAACACCAGAGACACTAATGCTAATACTGCATATAGAATTTCATTTTGAGTAAGTAAAACAATTCCCACAGCTATAACTGCTCCTATGATGGTTCCAATGATACGGTCCTTTGAGCGTTCTTTAGTCAATCCATAACTTGGACGCATGATAACAATGATGGTAAGTAATATCCAATAGGTATTCTGAATTTCAAAGAAAATTCCTAAACTGTAAGCAAATAACATGGCAATACTTAGCCTTAGTGAATGTCTGAATAAAGTGGAATCCAGTCGTAAGTTTTGTAAAATTACATTGAACCTATATTCGTGGAGGGTTAAAAACTGACTAGCATCCTGCCTTTTTAGAGAAACCTTTGCCGCCTCTTTCACATTATCCATAGCTCGTCGTATAGCAATGATTTCTTCTAGTAATTGTTCCTGATAATCGTAAAGGTTCTTTAAGATTAAAGCTCCTTCTCTAGCCAGAGGTAGCTTAAATTTCTCAAGATAGTCCGTTATAGAGTCGTTAGCCTTAGTTAAGGCCTTGGTTAAATTCTCTTTATCTGGTAATGGATCGTGTTGCATTAAGACTTCAGATAACCTAATGAGATGGTTACCCATGACCTTATTTAACTTCTTAGCAGATTTAAGAAACTCTTTTCTGTCTGCAAAAACTTTATCGATTTTTTCATAATTCATTTGTTCAGCTTCGATAAGTTCAAATATTTTAATCGTTGAAATGAAAATCAATAACTGTTTTTCTTCATACCTTGAACGTCCTGATCGTTTTCTCACTGTAAGGAGCACCTCTCTAAGGGTTTCATGCTTATCGTTGATTTGATTTTGTAGCACGAAGCTCTGCTGAAGTCTACTGTCCCTATCTTTTGCATCGGTTAATAGTCTAGCTCGTAACTTCAAATAATCACCTATCAAATACAGTGTATCCGATAACAATTGATTTTGATCTTTATTTGGAAAAATAAATTGAAAAAGCAGCGATACTGTTAAGTACCAAAGCCCACCAACTCCCATAAAGACTACTTGAATTAAAATGTCTGAAGTCGAACTTTTATCAATAGCAAAGGCAATCACCATGGCCAATAAACCTGAAAAAGATACCAGAGATGCCCTAAATCCATAAACAGAAAGGAGTGAAACAAAAAAGGCAATCACGCCCATAGCTATAAGTAAGACTGGCAGGTAAGGCTTTGTAAATAATATCACAGTGGTAATCAACATTGTTAAACCAGTGCTGATCAAAATGGCGTTAACTTTTCGTTTTCTACTACCTGGCATATCTCCAGGAGCATTTAAAAAAGCTCCAACTACAATAGGCAAAGCAAATTCAAAGTAGCCTAAGCCATACAAAATAGCAAATGGTAAAGCAAGCGCCACACCAAGACGGATTCCTCGATCAAAATTTGAACTTTTAAAGAATAATTCGAGTTGCTTGATCGTTTCTTTCACTTTTTTGAGATAAAGTTAATTTAAATAGATGACGCCCTAGTTTATAAATTAAACTTCCTGTGGAAAAAGTTTTAAAGTTAATATCCGAAATTTTAATGAACTTAGGGTTTAGATTTAGATGGATATTTAAAGAATAGCTGAATTTTTTGAAAACTATCAGATAGTTTTAACAAGAGAATGACTGATTATAGGTTAATTTTAAAAATATTAATTAATGCCGTTTATCTATTGTATAGTTCTATGAATTCTTATAATTGGATAAGCTACAGGTAAATTAAAAACATTATATCATGAAAACACTTCTTTGCATTTTATTTACATTTTTTATAAGTTTTACAGGATTTTCACAAACTTTCGAGTTAAAAGTAGTTGTAGAGGAAATCGAAGATAAGGATGGAATTATCTATCTATCATTGCATGACAATGCGGACAGCTTTCCAAGTGACGATAAAAAAGCAGTAAAAACAGGAAAAATTGAGAAATTTAATACTACCGCAGAATTCACTTTTTCAGGACTTAAAGAAGGTGACTATGCCATATCCATCTTTCAAGACCTAAATGGAAACGAGGAAATGGACACCAACATGTTAGGTATTCCAAAAGAGCCAGTAGGTGCTTCTAATATGACTTCACTTGGCAGACCTAAATTTTCAAAATGTAAATTCAATGTAAGTGAAGATTCAACAATGACAATCAAATACATGAACTAAGCATGAAGGAATTGATTATAATTAAAAATCAGTAGGATATGCTTTTGAATAAGGAGACCAAATTTCATAAATAGGTTGTCCTTTTGAGCTGTTTCCTTTATGATGCCATTCACCTTTAATTACTTCATATTCAAAACTTAAAGCATCACCAACTCGATCTTTGTCTCTGGAAAATAATAAGATATTTTCTTGATATTTTCCATTTTTAGCAGAATAGGTTCCAGCTCCTGTCCCATTAAAAGTTTTTTCAGCAGAATTGAAAGCCACCCATTGAAAACGTCCCCCGGCTAATATTTTTATTGTGCGCCTGTCGCCTGGCTTCATTGTATTTAAGTTTCCATCTCTCTGCCTACCGGTTATAACCCAATTCCCTTTCAAATCATCTTTGTTGGTATTTAGCTTTTTCCAAACTTTTCGATGATGTTCATTAGCTATTTCAAGTGTTTGGTTATCTATCCAATTCAGTTGGTACTCTATCGCTTTACCAATTTTGCCATCATCGTAAGTATCAAAATCTCTTTTTTCAATTAAAGATTCTCCTTTAATTTTAAATTCTCCGCCTGCTGCGCCAAGAAATGAATTGTCTTCAACACTTTTAGATCCTAATGCAAAATAACCATCAGTCACAATTTTAATAACCTCTCGATCTGTGATTTTTTCATCATTGAGTTCAACAAGTTGCCATGAACCCTCGAATGATTGAGCATTAAAGTTAAAGCTATTAAATAGAATTACTAAAAACAGGATTAGGTTCATTTTGTGAAATACTGGTATCGTCTTCATTTAAAAAGTTTTAAAATTCAATCATAAATATAACTATTTAAAAGGGACTGCCAACCAGTCTATGTTTGCTGTACAAAGTGGTAATCCAAGCGTATATTCAACATTTATTCTAAATCCATTAGTCGATTTATTTGAAATATAAACTCTCTGACCACAACTTCCTACTCTGGTCAAATTCACAGTATAATTAGTATTTGGCATAGGACTACTAAACGTTACATCAATTGTGTTGGTACCACTTGAAGATCCAGCTTTGTATTCTAAGTCACTTCCAGGTGGACCTTGAATACCTTGCGGACCCCGAGGACCTTGTTCTCCAGTATCTCCTTTTGGTCCTGTAGCTCCAGCTGGACCTTGAACACCTTGTGGTCCGGTTTCTCCTTGCAGTCCCCTTGGACCTTGTGCACCTGTTTCACCCTGAGTGCCTTGTTCTCCTGTATCACCTTTTAGTCCTGTAGCTCCAGTTGGACCTTGAACACCTTGTGGGCCGGTTTCTCCTTGCAATCCCCTTGGACCTTGTGCACCTGTTTCACCCTGAAGTCCTTGGTCTCCTGTATTTCCTTTTGGTCCTGTAGCTCCAGCCGGACCTTGAACACCTTGTGGCCCGGTTTCTCCTTGCAGTCCCCTTGGACCTTGAGCACCTGTTTCACCCTGAGGCCCTTGATCTCCTGTATCTCCTTTGGGTCCTGTAGCTCCAGCTGGACCTTGGACACCTTGTGGGCCGGTTTCTCCTGGAAGACCCCTTGGACCCTGTGCACCTGTTTCACCCTGAGGACCTTGTTCTCCAGTATCTCCTTTTGGTCCTGTGGCTCCAATTGGTCCTGGAATACCTTGTGGACCTTCTTCTCCGATGTCTCCCTTTGGCCCGGCAGGTCCTTCTGGACCAATTTCTCCAGCTACCCCTTGTGGACCTGTTGGCCCCATTGGTCCAACATCACCTTGAATTCCCTGGAGACCAATTTCACCTTGTATACCTTGTGGACCCTCAGGTCCAATAGGCCCAGCCTGACCTTCAGGACCTGTAAAGTCTGAAGTTGTAAATGATGAACCATCATCAAAAAATAAGGTAAAAGTACCGTTACCATTATCGACTGTAGATTCTATACCAATTCCATCTGCTCCTGCAGGCCCGTTTAATGCATATAAAGCGTAAGGAACACTTAAAAATTCACTTATGCCTTCTATTGAATAATTAGATCCACCAGTAGGATCTGTTTCATATTTGATGAAAAAAGGACCATTTGACCAATCAATATTGGCAAATTCCCCAAACGCAACCTCGCCTGTACCAATTTCAAAACTCACTAATCCGTTTTGATTGGTGGAAGGCAAATGTGTTTCTTCATAAACTAAAGTTCCATTGGATGAACCTTGTATAATTCCTATTCTCATCCCTACTTGAGTTGAAGTGATTAGTGCATCCGCATTGTCTCTTACAACTGCCTGGTAGCTCATTTTCTGAGGTGCTTGCGCAAAAATAATTTCAGAAAAGCATAAAAAGAAATAGAATAAAGTATTAATTTTAATAGTAAAGTTTTTCATAGACTAGTTTTTTAAAATCTTAAAGGATTGTAATTTGATATTACTTTTATAAAGGTTTAAGAGGTAGATTGAAGAAGCAAAAGGTTTCAAATCCAAAAGAGTTTGGTTTGAGGTAATTTGATCTTTCAAAATCAATTTACCATTTAAATCAAAAAGTTTGTAGTTGTATTTCTTTTCAATCATATTATCAAAATTAATTGTCAAATGATCTGAAGCTGGATTTGGATAAATCGATAATGAAAATGTAGTTTCAAGATCATTTACACTTAAGGTATAATTTTCAATGGGCTGCTGTATGCCCTCACTTAGTGTTGCTGTAGAGCCTTCCCAGAAATTAAATGCAACTTGACCTACAGTAAAGCTAGATGATCCACCTACACCTGTAGCGTCTCCTCCTGTAACGGATAAAGCTTGTTGGGCAAAGGCTGAAAACTGAATAGCTAAAACTAAAATAAATGTTAATTTATAATTTTTCATATGGTATATACGTGATTAGTTTGTGAAGGGTTTAAAAAAATAAAATTTTATGTTGAATTTGAATTGAATACCATTTAATTGAAGAATGCATCAGCATTATAATCTTTAAAAAGTAGGTTTTCTCTCAAAAAATCTATATTCACGTCATACAACTTAAATATAGGTTTGAAATTTTTTTAAATAAGAATTCAGATCAAAATAATCCAGCCAATATGAAAGACTATTAATAGAATTAAAAACTAGCATAATTTTAGACTCTAAAAAAATCAATATCTAATAAAATGACTAGGATCAAGGTTTTGCTATGCTGTAAAATGAAAATACCAGAATTGAAAACATGTAAAAGCTGTTTTACTTATTCATAAAACAGCTTATATAAGTTTGGTTTTTATTTATGGACTTACAAAGTTTAATCCAACATTAAAGAAGAGTGGATTCCCCAGGTTGTTTATCATTCCGAAGTCCTGATTTCCAAAAAAGCCTCTAAAAAAGTCTCTGTTACTATCTAGCTCATCTGCATCATAAGACCAGTCCATCCTGTAGCCTGCTTGCACTGTTGCCCAAATGTATCCTGATATGCGAGTTTGAAATTCAAGTTTTGGCCGTACCTCTCCTCTTCTTATTTCGTAAGAATTTCCATTGATGGAGTAATCGTCGATTCTATAGCTCTGGCCTTCAAGATCAAATCCAGCTAATAGTAAAGAGTTGCTATTAATATTATATCTCACATAAGCTTTTGCAGGAAATAAAATTTCTGTTCCCCATTTTCTATTCTTGGAAGTCCAGTCGTACATAATAACAGGTACGTAATTTAAATTTCCAACTCTATAGGTTCGAGATATACCTATTCCCCAGCGGTAATAATCGTTGACTCGCCTTCCATAAACTGCTGCTGCGCTATAACGAAGTGTATTCAACGATTGAAAATTATCAAAATCATAGTTACCACTCAAATCCATTTGTCCTTGAAACACAATGAAGTCTTTTTCATTCAATGGAAAAAATAAAGTGTTGGTCCAGTTAATATTTCTTAATCCGTCTTCATTAAGTATTTGGCCAAGAGTTCTGGCTTGTGTACCATCTGGAAGGACAACAGGACTTTGCGGAGAATTCAAATTTTCTCTTATGTTGTACCTTGTATCCATGAAGTTTATTCCAGATTGCCAAACGAAACTACTTTTGGAAATAATGGGTATATTGGTATTGAATCTAAATCCTCCGGTAAATTCTGCAGTTCCAGCTTCATTCACTCCAGGATTATCTTCATCTACATCAAACCCATTATTGAGCGTCTGTGGAAATCGAACTTCAGAAAACTCATAATCGTATGGCATCTGGGCATCAAAACTAACACCAATAAACTTTTGAGGACTCATTCCTGAGATCGTTGGTTTGGCATAGCGTTTCACAGGAGTGTCATCCTCAAGCTCAAAATCGTCATACATACTGTAATCTTCATCGTCATCCTCCTCCTGCGCCTGAACTGAGGATATGCTAAACATTAGAAAGGCAAGCATCAAAACATAACTGTAACTATTTTTCATATTTATTTTAGTTTTAAGCTAAAAAAAACCGCTGTACTTAGTAACGTACAGCAGTTTTCGATTGTTGATTTCTATTTCTTTTTGGTAAGTCTTCTCCAGGTATCTGTTCTTCCGAAAGTTTTGACACCAACATATCCGCGGATATCAAGTGTGTTTTCATCCTTCATCGTAATTACACAACTGTATGTTGTGCCACTTTCTGGATCGTAAATTGTCCCTTCTTCCCAAACTCCTTCACCTTGATATTCAAAATCTTTTAAGATTCTATAGCCTCGTAAAGGAACATTTTGCATGCTTTCATCTGGATTATTCTTATCCAATTTAGCTTCACCTGTATCTGGATCTGTTGGTTCTTTCAACCACACTATTTTACCATAGAATTTATCATCGATTTTATCAATTTTCACTTTAGCTTTTCCGTGACCTGGTTCCCAAACACCAACAATATCCTCAGCTTCCTGAGCAAGGCTAAAATATCCAAGTAAACAAAAAGCAATTAAAAAAAGTTTATTATTCATAGTTTTAAGTATTAAATTATTTTTCGGTTTCTACTTCAAAAGTGACTTGCAAGTCAAAAACAACATCCTCATAAAAATCTTCATCCAGCATATCGAAATCGCCTACAAAAGTGATGCGTTCATCTGTAAAGGCAGTTTCTAATTCCTTCTGTTTTCCTGCAATCTGAAGATTGTAGCTCTTATCTGGTTGAATATTGCTTTCCAACAATCCAATTCTGGTCATACTGGTGTATTTAGATTTCATTTCCATTACCATTTTGCCCACTTTAGGAAAATCCATTCCTGTTCTGGGCTTAACGTTGATGCCTGTAATTTTTGCCTTTTTCACTATGATATCTCCTTCTATGTCTGGAAAAAGTTCTTCCAATGAAAACTCCCAAGTAGCTGTTGCTGTATTGGATCCTTCAAATAACGGACCAACTGCTTTAAGATCTAAAATTGGTGTTGAGACCTCGTGCTTTTCAGTTTCAACGGCACACGAAAACGTTATACTTAAGATAATAAGCAAGGATAAAAATGTTAATGATTTATATTTCATTGTAAGTTATGTTTTAAACAAATCTATATAAAAATATCATTATTTTTCATTTTCGATAAGAATAAGCAAACTTTTTTCTGAAATAAATATTGATTAAGGAACTAATTTATTGATACAAAATCTGTTAAGGCATAGGGTCAAATGATTAGAGCTATCTTAATTTTATATGATGTAAACGAAAAGACCTTTAAAGTTTCTTAAATCCACAGACGAAACCTTAATCAATTTCAATGATAAAGCTTGATATCTTAGTTAATTCAATGTAAGGTATAACAAATTCAGAAGTAATAATTGGTTACAAAATTGATCTGATGAAAGTTACTTCTGTTGAAGAAGAGTTCGGGCTGAGTTTCATTTTTGTTTTCTCTGTAAACCCAGAGTAAGTCAAAACTCAATCCTTTCCAGAAACCTTTTGGTTTATAAGTAAGCTGCGTGTTGTATTGACGTGTACTGTCTATGTTGTATTTGTTAAGGTGAAACTTTCCTACCTCTGCACCACTCAAATCCTGGTAGTGAAAGCCAACCTTTAGGTTGGGGTTTAAAAATTTGTAATCCACTCGAAATGTAAACACATTCACACCACCAAGTCCTTCCAATCTAGATCTTGGCATAGAGGTGTAAAAATTGTCCCTACCCAATTCTTTCGGGAAGAGAAAACGGCCTGTATCCAATGCATGCGTGTATGCTGCACCAAACTCCCAACTTGAGTCAAACCAAGTCAGTTTAGAACTAAATACATTGGCGTGCTCGCCGGGCTGCATATAGCGGTTGATATAATTCAGTTCATCGCCATACCCTAAAGATAATGAGTGCGCATACTGAAATCCAACTTTATATGACTTATGAATGTATTCTGCTTCCAGCCACACTATATTGCTAATTTTATCGAATAGGAAATTGTAAGCGTGAATATTCAAGTTATTAGCATTGAACCCATAATTGAATACTCCAACACCACGACTAGGATAAAAGCCTCTATAGGTAGCCTTTTCCCCATTGGGCTGAAACCCTTGGTTGACCATTCCAAACACCTCATCGAAGCTAAACCAATCGTAAGATGATCTTGGCGATACGCCTTTTAACCATCCTAAATCCAAACTGTGAGGAGAATCAAAATTGAGGTGTAACCACGCTCCACTGTGCGCAAAGCGATTCATTCGACCATCACTGGCATTGATAAGACGTGTGTATTCGGTTTTGATTTTTCCAACACTAATGTAGTAATTACCAACCTGGTACTTCAGGTATAGTTCATCTAGTCGTACCAAATGGTTAAATTGCCCTTTATTGAAAATATCGTAGAGCTCAAACTCCCACTTATCTCCCCTTCCAACAACAGGGTCTATAATGCTAAGATCATTTCCTAAAGTCTTATAAGTAAAACTAGTCTTAATCCCTGCCTGAAAACCTTTAAAAGAGCCTGTTGAAATACCTATAACAGCACCAGTGGCATTGGTAGAGTAATCCTGAAAGCTACTTCTATTGAATGTTGCCATAGAAAAATTTCGTATTCTTCCATTCACTCTGGCTTCAGAAAAGACATCTTTTAAGGTATTGCTAGAAATAGAAACAGAATCATTTTGTCCAAAAGAGATTGAAACATTTATGAGTAAAACTATTGAAATTAATCTCAAAATCTGTAGTTGTTTAGATCACAACCACAAATCTAGAAAGTGTGGAACATTTTTACTGTAACTCTAGTTACGCCTGATGGAGCATTAAATAAAAGTTGAAGATAATTTCTCGTTTGATTCTTTAATAGTTAATATAGTTTTTCACTACATCCCAGAATCACTTACTTTCATTAGGTACAGAGCTTTATTGAGTAAAGCGTATTTGTTTCAAAGCCAAAAAGATGTTCTTACTCTTGATGGCTAATAAAAAGTTCATGTAAATGCAGAGGATTGATCATGCACAAGTCTTAACTTGAAGGAGCTGAGGTAAAAATAGTTACAAGACGAAAAATAAATTTTATCTAGTTAAATAGTCAAAACAAGCGTTTACTTAAGTATTATTCACTCAACTTGTCCATTTATCCACTCTTTTATATAATCTAAAACCTTTGGAGACATAGTCTGTTCTATAACGCCATACTCACTCAAATCTCCGGTTTCACTTTCCTGTAAAAGATGATTAAGGCCTTCGAATTCTTTAATTTCTACTTGTTGATTTCCACCTCTTCTTAGCTCCAATTCTATAGCTTCCAAATTTTCTTTAGAAGATACCTGGAAATCATTGCTTCCTGCGATTGCTAAAACAGGACAATTCACCAGACTTAAATATGCAGAAGGCTTATTTCTAAGAATACCAAGTAATTCTTTTGTAGTCAATTGCTCTGCCATTGCCATCAGTTCTTTTTCCATCATTACATTAGCATAATTATCTGTAAAAAACACCATCAACTCATCTTTCAATTGCTGGCCCTCAGCCTTTGTAGATAAAATATAATCGTAGGTGGAAGAAAACATTTCATTGGATTTTTCAACTTGTGTTTCATTAAGACCTCTCAACTTCAAAAAATCAGCTCTTTGTTTGAGCATCATTTTATGACCATCAATTCCTGGAGCCGCCAGAAGCACCAGAAATGAAACATCTTCTGTAATCGCTATTTTTGGTGCCAGAATACCTCCCAGACTATGGCCAATTAAACCAATTTTCTTGGAATCTATTTCTGGACGTTCAATCAAATAATTGAATGCAGATTTCACATCATCAACAAAATCATCCATACTGGCTTCCAAAAATTCACCTTCAGATTCTCCAACGCCTCTTTCATCAAACCTCAGCACAGCAACCCCACTCTGAGTGAGCTCATGAGCCAAAAGAAGAAAGGGCTTATGCCCCATAATATAACTATTCCTGTCCTGCGGACCACTTCCACTGATTAAGATAACAGCAGGGAAATTTCCCTCTTTATGGGGCATGGTGAGAGTTCCTGCAAAACTGATGCTATCCTTCTCATTGCTGAATCTCACTTCCTCTTCGTAATAATCATAAGGAGGTATGGGTTCCTGAGGCCTATTCAACTTTTTATTTCCTCTTATCAAATTTAGTTTTAGAGACATTCCATTTTGAACAAAATTTCCTACAATAGTATCTTTTGTAACCCATTTACCTTGATATTTAATGCCTAGAGGCTTAAGCTCTATTGCCAAAATAGAATCTGTAAAAGAAGTGGAAGTCGATTTAAAATCACTTACCGACTGAGCTGGTACACTCAGGGCAGATTTATAAGCATTTTCATCTTTATATACTATAAAGTTGAGGTCAAGTGAGTTCCCTGCATAATTTAATTCACCAGTCCATTCTCCTGTTACGTCTTGTGAATATGAAACCTGAAAGAAACATAGGGCGGTAAGAAAAGTATATAAGTATTTCATGGCTTTAGCTGTTAAGTATTATTTTAATTTTTAAATAATCTAGAATCTCCATCTTGTGGAATCCAAACCTTGTCTTTTAGCTTTTGTAAAACAAAGGCCGTCTCTAAATCTGCTCTTTCTGTTGGACAATGATTTAAAGCTTCCAAGTGGTTACAGATAGTCACACCAAAATTCAGATTAGTGAATTTTACTATGTCTTCCAATGTCATCAAAATAGGTTCATAGTCATCCAGCTGAGCAGAACCACAAGGAATTACACTTATATCAGGCTGATCATTGACTAAAACTTCAGCAACCTTATCGGTTAGAATCGTATCCGAAGCCAGATATAAACTAGGCTCATCAGGCAATTTAAGGTAAAAACCCATAACATTCCCCATCAGTTGGGCAACTTCACCATAACCATGCTGAGCAGGAATTCCCTCTATACTTCCACCGAGAAAGTTCTGAGGCTTGTTGTACTCAAGCTCCTGAACAATCTTCAGTCCTTTGTCTCTTAGGTCTTTGGCGTCCAGGACACTACAGGTAACAGGAAGTCCTTTTTCTTTCAAATAATCAATCCCGGCAGCATCCAGGTGATCTGCGTGCTGATGAGTTATTAAAACATGCGTCACGTTTTCGAGTAAAGAGTTGGCTTGTTTTGGGAGTTTGACCAAAGGATTTCGTTTTGGCGGGAAACGCTTTTTTGTAAACGCTTCAATGCTTCCTACCTCACCAAGCATGGGATCAACCAAAATGACATCTCTTTTAGTTTCAATAATTGCAGTAGCATTCCTAAGGTGATGGTATATCATTATTCTGATTTTATTTTAGATCGACTTCTTGCTCAAAGATAATTCAACTTTTATTATAAAGATAAGTTGAAGCTATTGCTTTTATTTGCAAAAAAAATTGAACGATGTCGATAAGTATAAAAGTCATTGGTTCCTCTGAAGTTGAATCTCTAGCAAAACTAAGTCAAGCCACTTTTTTAGAATCTCATGGGCATAGTGCAGAAGCTTCGGATATTGAAAATTACGTTGACTTTCATTTCAATATAGAGGAACTATCAAAGGCCCTTAACGATCCTGATATTCACTTCAACAAAATATATTTCAATAACCAACTTGCTGGTTATTCCAAACTTATTTTAGATAAACCTCATCCCTTCACAGACATCACACCCATCGCCAAATTTGAAAGGCTTTATCTTTTAAAAGATTTCTACGGACTTGGTTTAGGCGAAGAGCTTTTAAAACATAACATAGAAATCGCAAGAAACCATCAACAAAGAGCTTTTTGGCTTTTTGTCTGGACCCAAAATGTAAAAGGCCTAAAATTTTATCAAAAAAATAATTTTAAAATCATCGGTGAACATGATTTCAAAATAAGTGATAAACATTCCAACCCCAATTATGTAATGTTGAAGATGATTTAGTTTACGGCGTTATTTTACAAAAAATAAACCGTGAAATATGAATACTCCACGGCTCATTCTATTTCACTTAGATTTTTATTTTTTATCATAGCCTTCAGGTCGCTTCCATCTTTTGGGAGCTTCTGGCTCTGGCTGCATTTGAAATTCTTCAGTCTCAAGGAGTTTTAAGGCTTCTTCCACAGCTTTTTCCAACTGGGCATCTCTGCCTTGTATAGATAGTTTTGGTTCATCTATAACTTCAAAATCTGGAGATACTCCTTCTCCTTCCACTGCCCATTCTCCATCTGTATCATAAAACCCACCTCTTGGAGCAACCATTCTTCCTCCATCTATAAATCGTGGTGTGTCCCAAGTCCCCACAAGTCCGCCCCAGGTGCGGGTTCCAACCAATGGTCCTATCTCTTTTTTCTTGAATATATAAGGTAGTAAATCACCTCCAGAACCTGCTCTTTCATTGATAATCATAACCTTGGGTCCCCATATTCCAGCCAGCGGAGAGGTCCAGGGTTTGTTATCTCCTGCTTTACTGTTGAAATAACCAATAGGTTCACGCGTCATAATATCTATCATATAATCTGCAGCAGAACCTCCTCCGTTATTTCTTTCATCTAGAACAACTCCTTTTTTATCTTGTTGTGAGAAATAATACCTGTTGAAACTTGTAAATCCAGGCTGACTCGTGTTTGGTATGTATACGTAAGCCAACTTACCGTCAGACATTTCATCCACTTTTCTCCTGTTGCTTTCTACCCAGTCGATGTATCTCAACCCATTTTCATTACTTACTGGTTTCACATACACTTTCTTTGCTTCAGATTTTGAAGGAGAAGTATTCACTAGCAGACTGACCGTTCTTCCAGATGTTTGAGCAAAATGTTTATAAATATTATTTTCAGCTGAGAGGCTTTTTCCATTTACTTCCAACACAAAATCTCCCTCTTTCACCTTTTGTCCTGTTAAACCTAAGGGTGCCGAAATATCCGGATTCCACTGCTCTCCATCGTAAATCTTAGTGATTTTGTAATGACCATCTTCAATTTCAAAATCAGCGCCAAGCAATCCTACTGGAACTCTATCTACATCTGGCATATCACCTCCAGAGACATAAGAATGTCCAATAGATACTTCCCCACTTAAAATATCAACCAAATAGTTCAAGTCTGTTCTATGGTTTACATGATCAAGCCATGGAACGTACCAATTATAAACTTCATTCCAGGGAGCACCATGAACATTATCGACATATAGAAAATCTCTCATAAACCTCCAGCCTTCTTTAAATATTTGAGCATATTCTGCTTTTGGATCAACTAACATCTTTGCAGAAACTGAAAGTTTATCTTCAGGTTTAGCTTTACTTTTGGTATCTGTTATAGTCCATTGCCCGCCTTTTTGATAAAGAGTATAATCTCCATTTTTGCTAAGTACCATCTGGCTAATCTCTTCTTCATAGTCTTCGGCTTCCTCTTTTTCCACATCATAATTATGAACTTTTAATCCATCTTTGTGTAAAACCGATTCTGCAATAAATAGTTTATTTGCATCAGAAGTTTTAATAAATTGGTAATCTCTTGCTGGAAGTTGAAGCGCAACCACTCGGCTTTGAATGCCGTCAAAATCAATTTTGATTGGTTTTACTTTTTGCTCATCATCATTGTTTATTTTGTCCTTTTTAGACTTTTCATCTTTATCGTTTGTCTTATCTCCTTCTTCATTATCACTTTTTGGCAAATTTGGTGCTTCACCATCAGCATCTAAAACGACTGCATACAGACTTCTATTTACAGATGCATCGTATGAACTCATGTCCAACCATCCTGTATTTAGCCCATAATCTGTACTTGCCAGGAAATACAAATATTTCCCCGACTTGTCCCAGACAGGTGAAATCGCATCGGCCAGAGGATCTGATATTTGATTTGTCTTTCCTGTTTGAGTGTCGTAAATAAAAATGGATTTAAAATGACTGTCTTGCTGCTTTTCATAAGTAATGTATCTGCTGTCTGGAGACCAGTTTGGATTCATCGTTCTGTTGGGATGCGCGAAGCCGTCAGTATCCACTTTTTTAACCTTAGCATTTTCGAGATTGATAAACCATAGATTATAATCTGTGTCTGTGTAACTAATGAATTTACCATCTGGTGACCAATCTGGAGTGAAATAAAATGTAGGATTGTCTAACTTAAAGAATGTTTTGTTTTCACCATATTGATTGGAAACGACAAGTTCGTATTCTCCACTAGCATCTGAAAACCAAGCGATTTTATCTCCTTTTGGCGACCATATTGGGAATCTATCTGCGACTCCACTGCTTTGAGTGATATTCCTCCAGCTTCCCTCCTCTTTTGGGATAGTAAAAATATCACCTCTATATTCAAAAATGGCTCTTTTTCCATTAGGAGAAAGATTTGGATTTAAAACGTTTCCAGACTTAACATCATCCCATCTTTCCCTGCTGAAATTTAAATCACCTGCAACATTTATTTCCAGTTGTTGAGCAGACTTATCATTTGTAGAAAAGAGATGTAGGTAGCCCCCTTGTTCATAAATTATATGATCTCCATGTGTATCTAAACTTTTTACATCAAATTTCTTATGAAACGTAATCTGTTTCTCTTGTTTAGTTTGAATATCGTAACTCCAGATATTGCTGGAATAATCCCTTTCTGATAAGTAATATATTTTCTCACCGATCCATACAGGTTCCAAATGCCTTTCCTTATCGGTTTGAGGTGTTCTCACCAATTCTTGATTTTTAAGATCTAAAATCCAAATAGGCATGGCCTGGCCACCTCTGTAGTTTCTCCACTCAGGATCCCAGGAAGTGATTGGTGTGTAGGCCAGGTAATTCCCATCTGGAGAAACATCGCCGTAAGCTGCCCTTACATCAATTAAGGGCTCCGGAAAACTTCCTTTGACTGAAACGGTGTAGAGTTGAGCAGTTTTAGTTGGATGAGATTTTCTACCCGAACGAAATAAAATATCTCCCTCTGGCGTCCAGCCTTGCACAAAATCACCACCAGGGTGGAAGGTTAGTCGCCTGGGTGTTCCACCTTCAACTGGAATCACATACACATCTGTATTTCCATCATATTCTGCACTAAAGGCAATCCATTTGCCGTCATTAGAAAAATGTGGTAAAGATTCATAACCTTCATAAGTTGTTAAACGCTCAGCTTCTCCACCGGTGTGAGGAACTTTCCACAAATCATTTGCATAGACAAAGACTACATAATCACTAGATATTGTTGGCTGTCGTAAAAGCATAGTGCCTTGACTAAATCCTTCAATTGAAATAAAAGTTAAGACTAATAGTAAGTAAAATCTCTTCATAGGAGTTTGAGTAAAAATTAAAAATGATGAATTTATGACTATTTGGATTTAAAATAAAAATAAATCAGCAGTAGATTTTGTTGCCGATTAAAATATCAACTTACTTTAGTTAAAACAGAATAAATTATGTCAAATTCAAATTAAGTAAATTAGATTAGCCTAATCAAACAAACCTAAACCTATGAGTATTTTAAGACTAATTTTTGCAATCCTTCTACCCCCACTTGGTGTTTTTCTTACAGTTGGCATTCGTGGAGCCTTTTGGCTTAACATCCTGCTTACGATACTGGGCTTTGTTCCTGGTGTCGTCCATGCTGTTTGGATCATTGCAAAAAACGATAAATAATAGAAGAAATGCTTGTTGCTATTATCATTTATCAAGTTCTGATGTGCTTTTTTGCTTTTGTGACTCTTTTCCGAGTAGATCACTGGGTAGTAAGACTTTTTGATTTTCCAAAAGTCCAGTTGCTTTTACTAAGTCTTTTAGGCCTTTTTCTTGGAATTCTTTATTTCAACTTTGGAGATATTTTTCAATGGATAGGAATCAGTATGGTCGTGTTAGCAATTAGTTTTCACTGTATCAAAATAATACCTTACAGCGGTTTTTTCAGAAAAGAAGTTTTAAGAACTACACCGACAAAATCATCGAGATGTCTTAGTTTGATGGCAAGTAATGTTTTGACACCAAATGATCACTATGAAAAGCTACTGGGAAGAATACAGACTTACAAGCCTGATCTTTTACTTACTTTAGAAAGTGATTTAAAATGGGAAAAGGCACTACAATCCATTGAAAGCGATTATCCTTTCACTGTGAAAATTCCTAAAGACAATCTCTATGGAATGCATTTATATTCCAAATATGAGTTGGAAGAGGTCAAAATAAACCATTTTCTAAAAGATGAGATTCCATCCATAGAAGCTTATGTAAGGATTGATGATGAGCAAAAAGTGAAAATTTTTGCCTTACACCCCAAGCCTCCAAGTCCTACAGAAGCAAAAACATCTACCAATCGAGATGCTGAGTTGCTTATAGTGGCCAAACTCGTAAAAGAGATTGAAGAACCTGTTGTGGTATTTGGTGACCTTAATGATGTTGCCTGGTCTAGAAGTACGCAACTCTTCAGAAAGATAAGCGGTTTGCTGGACCCTAGAATAGGTCGAGGACGTTACAGTACCTTTCATGCTCAATATGCGTTCTTAAGGTGGCCCCTGGATCATTTATTTCACAGTAAAGATTTTAGCTTAAACGAAATAAGAGTCTTGCCAGATATTGGATCTGATCATTTTCCGATTTATGCCAAACTCGAATTAACAAGGCTTGCAGAAAAACATCAAGAAGAACATGAGGCTGATACTGAAGAAAAGGAACAAGCCAATGAAAAAATAGAAAAGGCTTTTCAAAAAACTTCCCCCTTATCTAAAATTAAAAATGAAACTGACGTTGCAGTATAGATTTCATAAAACTATATTTGTGTCATGGAACATTTTGTTGTCTCTGCCAGAAAATACAGACCCGAAACTTTTGAAGACGTTGTTGGACAAAAGGCAATTACCAATACTCTGCTCAATGCCATCAACAATGACCATCTAGCACAAGCACTATTATTCACAGGACCTCGTGGTGTTGGAAAAACATCCTGTGCCAGGATTCTAGCTAAGAAGATAAATCAGGATGCGACCGATGATGAAACTACAGATTTTGCATTCAACATTTTTGAGTTGGATGCAGCTTCGAACAACTCTGTAGATGATATTAGGAATCTCACCGATCAAGTGAGAATTCCTCCACAATCTGGAAAGTATAAAGTCTATATCATTGATGAGGTGCATATGCTTTCTCAACAAGCTTTTAATGCTTTTTTGAAAACCCTTGAGGAACCACCAAAACATGCCATTTTTATATTGGCAACCACAGAGAAACACAAAATTATACCAACGATATTATCGCGTTGTCAAATATTCGATTTCAAAAGAATTACGGTCGGCGATATCAAAGAGCACTTAGCTGATATTGCCAAAAAAGAAGGCGTCGATGCAGATGATGATGCTTTGCATATTATTGCACAAAAGGCAGATGGAGCCATGCGTGATGCTCTATCAACTTATGACAGAGTAATCAGTTTTAGCGGAAATAAGTTAACTCGGGAAGCAGTGACAGAAAATCTAAACGTTTTAGATTATGAAACTTTTTTCCGTACTACCGATTTATTACTTGACAATAATATACCTGAAGTTTTAATCTATTTCAATGAAATTTTGGCTAAAGGCTTTGATGGTCAACACTTTATTGCAGGTTTGGCGTCTCACTTTAGAGACCTGATGGTTTCCAAAAATCAGCAGACCATTGCTTTACTGGAAGTGGGTGAACGCACTAAGTCTAAATACTTTGAGCAATCGCAGGCGACCTCGTATTCGTTTTTGCAGGACGGCATCGATTTGGCCAATTCCTGTGACTTCAACTACAAAATGAGTCAGAATCAACGATTGCATGTGGAGCTTTGTCTGATGAAATTAGCTTCACTTACAGATCCTAATTCTCCCGAAAAAAAAAAGACTAAACACCATATCTTAAGTCCAAAAGAGCTTGAGAAAGTACCTAAAACAGTTTCGGAAGTAGCTCAAAATCAAGAAACTGAGACAACTCCTGTCATAAAGACTTCAGATGAACCTAAGGTAAATACTGATGAAGACATTTCAAATGTATCTACACCTTTGGACGCGAACATCAATTCAACTGAATCTCCAAGCTCACCACCAGAAAACAATAAGCCAGCAAAGGCAAATTCAGAAGAAAAAAATAGCGTTGAAGAACCTAGAAAACCTCTAAAACCTTCACTAGAAAATCGTCCAAAAAAAGTAAACGGACTTTCTATAAAAAGCATACAGGAAAAGAAGAGACTGAAGGAGGCCATGCAAAAAGACAAGCCTGAGGAGGAGAAATTGACGGCAGAGTTTAGCGAAGAAAGAATGCTAGAGGTCTGGGATGAATACATTGGCGTTTTGGGCGATAATGGCAGCAAAATTTTAGCTTCGGTTATGAACACTTCCAGACCTAAGCTGGATGGAACTGTCATCAAACTAGAGCTCCCCAATGATTCTATGAAATTGAATATCCTGCAGGAACAGGGCGAATTGATGAAGTTTTTAAAGCAAAAACTACAGAATACCTCCATTGTTCTGGACATCACAGTGAATCATAAAGCTGAAAAAAAGTACGTTTACACACCTCGGGAGAAATTTGAAAAATTGAAAGAGGTGAATCCAAATCTGGAATTGTTGCGTACAACTTTTGACCTAGATATATAATTATTATGCTTGGACTAAAATTACCTACGGACCCGAGATGGGCAAATATTGCTGAAAAGAACATAGATGAGATCCTAATAGATCATGCGTATTGTGAACAAAAAGCAGCTTCTACTGCCATCTCTTTAATTGTTTCTTTTCCTGAATATACAGATCTTGTAACTGCTATGACGGAACTTGTACAAGAAGAGATGAGCCATTTTAAAATGGTTCATGATTTACTAAAGGAGAAGAATATTCCTTTGGGAAGAGACCGCAAAGATGATTATGTGGCAAAACTGGTGACCTTTTTTCCTAAAGGCGGTAGTCGACAAACTCAACTTGCACATCGCCTGCTTTATGCTGCACTTATTGAGGCAAGAAGTTGTGAACGATTTAGGCTTTTATCTGAAGAATTGAGTGATGAAAAGCTAAGACGTTTTTACCGCAAATTGATGATCAGTGAGGCTAACCATTATACGATGTTTTTAGGATTTGCCAGACAATACCATAATGTAGATGAAGTGAATCAAAAATGGTCTGACTTACTAGATTATGAAGCCAAAATTCTTGAGTCTTTCCAGGATGGTGCTTCAGTTCACGGCTGGTAATAATATAAATAAACCAAGAACCAAGACTTAAGCGTCTTGGTTCTTGGTTTATTGGCTCTTAATTTTTGGCTAAAATTTATTCGTCATAGACATTTGAATACTTACCATCCGAGGTTTCGAAAAACTTCCCATTGACATAACGGTAATGGTTATCTAGATCTTTCAGTTTCTGCATATCTTCTCCATCCAATTCAACTTCTGCGCTTTTAAAATTCTCTTCAATTCTACTTTCATTTGTTGATTTTGGAATGGTGGCCACCTGTCTTTCTAAATGAAATCTTATCAACACCTGAGCAGGACTTACCTCATGTTTTTCTGCAATAGATTTAATAACTTCATTTTCTAGGAGTGTTGGCTCATTCTCTGCCTTCATCTCCTCTGTACGGTCTTGACTTCCAAGTGGAGAAAAAGCTGTGATCAGAATGGCATTGTCGTGACAAAATTTAACTAGTTCTTCTTGATGTAAATAAGGATGTAACTCGATTTGATTCATTTCCGGAACAAAGTCAGTTTCACTCATCAATTGGCTCAGTTTCTTTTGACTGAAATTGGAGACCCCAACGTGTTTCACCAGTTTCTCCTTTTTCAAATTTACCATGGCTTCCCAAGTTTCTTTAAGAGGGACTTCTTCCAAAGAAAGAAAGTCATCGTCTGATTGCGGGAACCCTTCTAAACCTGATTTAAACGCAACTGGCCAGTGCATGAGGTACAAGTCCAGGTAGTCTAGCTGTAAATCTTTGAGCGTTTGTTCCAAAGCAGGCTTGACATCTTCCTGTCGGTGTGCATTGTTCCAAAGTTTTGAAGTGATAAACACCTCATTCCTTTTGATGATGCCTTTATCGAAAGTTTCTTTAAGAGCCTCGCCTACCTCTTTTTCATTTCCATAAACTGCTGCGCAATCAATATGCCTGTAACCAATTTCAAGGGCATGTTTCACGGCCTTTTTGACTTCTCCAGGTTCGGATTTCCAGGTTCCTAAACCAATGGCGTGCATTTGATCGTTATCGTTGAATTTTAATAATTTCATAGTTTTCAATTTTATCTAAATGTAGACTCATACACAAGAATTTCAAAAACTACAGATAACTTTAGCCAAGATTTAACTACTTGTTTTGTCTTTATTGTCTTCTTTCTCTTTGGCTTCTCTCGCTTCTTTCTCTGCTTTCTTTTTCGCTTTTTTGGCTTTCTTCTTTTCTTCCTTTTCTTTCTCTTTTTGAGTTTTAGCACTAAATCTACGTTCCTCATTAAGAGCTTCCTGCGCCATTATTTCACTCTCCGGAATCACTTTCAAAAATGAAGGATGCTGTTCTATAGCGTATTCTATTTTTTCGACGATGCTATCTATTTCTTCATTATCGTAATCGATTTCCAAAGGCTCTTTAATGACCATTGACTGAAGAATATTACGTTTTTTGATACGGATTCCTTTTTTATCAAAAGATCTTCTAAATCCATCTATAACAATGGGAATCACAATAGGTTTGTATTTCTTAATAATAAATGCGGTTCCTTTTCTGATGGGTTTCCAGGGCTTGGTGGTTCCCTGAGGAAATGTAATAACCCAGCCATCCTCCAAAGCCATTCCAATATTGGAAATATCGCTCATTTTAACTTGTCTGTTTACGCTCTTGCCATCTGCCCTCCAGGTTCTATCAATACTTATAGAGCCTGCGTAAGCCAGAACTTTGGGGAGTAATCCTTTTTTCATGGTTTCGGCAGCTGCAACGTAATAAATATTGAGTTTCGGGTCCCACAGGTAACCTACATTTTTGATACTATCTACTCTACCGCTCAATGAAGCATTGAACACATGATACATGGCAACAACATCTGCAAAATAAGTTTGATGATTGGAAACAAATAAAACGTTTCTATCTGGTAAGTCTTTTATGATGGATGACCCTTCAATTTTGAGGTCATTAAATCCTTGATAGCGTTGATGAGTAAGTCCACCCATGATCCTTATTAGCCATTTTTTTAAAAATAAATAATGTCCGAAAGGATTTTTCTTGAATAAGCCCATATCTCAAAAAGTTAATTGGCAAATATACGCTTTTATAGACTTATGCTATTCTAATAAAGAGTTCCCTTATTTCACTCAATATCATAGCGGTAGCTCCCCACACTACATGTCCATTAAAATTAAAGGCAGGAACTTCTACGTTTTTGGCGTAAGAAGCATCAATTAGTTCGGTATTCAAGTTATTTTTATCAAGACAAACAGAAAGTGGAATTTCTATAATATTTTCAACTTCACTTTCCTGTAAAACAAAAACAGGCTCTTCCTCAATATAGCTGAGATAAGGATGCACTAAGAAATTGGATGGTGGTATATAAAGTTCCGTGAGTGGTTTTATGACCTGAATACTGTTTGAAGATACACCAATTTCTTCTTCTGTTTCTCTGAGGGCAGTCTGCATTAAATCTTTGTCAATCTCTTCATAGCGACCACCAGGAAAGCCGATCTGATTGGAATGCACACCCTTATAAGTTTTTCTCAAAATGAAAGCCATGTGCGCTTCGCCATTTTTGGGATACAAAAGTGAGACGACTCCTGCATAATTTGGATCTTTTCCATTGAGATCAATGCGTTTTAATTCATCCTGCCTGAATAAAGGTGCGAGTTGATAATGAAAAGATTCGCCAGGAAGTTCTATTTTCTTTAATTTTGAAATTAAATTCGTAAACGATGAAAATTCCATTTCTTATTATATGTCTGTTTGCAGTTCTTTTTTCCTGTAAAGAAAACAAAGATACTTCATCAGAAAAAAAAGCGGTCAAAAAAGATAGCATTGAAAAAGAAATTGAAGTTAATATCCCTTCCAATGGTAAAACTGACAGAGATCTAAGACAGATAAAATTTATAGAACAAGAAGAGTTAATTCCATTTCTGAAAAATTACGGGAAAGAAAATCCTGAAACTATTGTAGAAGTAGAGACCGATATGGGGAATTTCAGCATCGAACTATATCCAGAACCTGTGCTTCACCGAGCTAATTTTATACGTCTTACAAAGCTTGGATATTTTGATACGACAGTTTTTCACAGAGTAGATGATAACTTTGTGGTTCAGGGAGGCAATAGTGATAGAACAGCAACACATCAGTTTAGAAAAGCAGTAGGTAATTACCTGATTCCAAATGAATTTACAAGTAAATATAAACATGATTACAGAGCTGTTTCAGCCGCTAAATATTCTGAACAAAATGTGAGCAATGCCTCTTCTCCTTTCGAATTTTTTGTTGTGACCAAGTCCAATGGAGCCTACCACCTGGATAATGACCATACAGTATTTGGAAAAGTCATCAGCGGAATGGATGTTGTAGAAAAAATCGATGATTTGGAAACCGATGGCAGTGAATGGCCACTAACCAATGTAGGGATGAATATAAAAGTTATAAGATAACTTACCAATAATCTCTAATGTCTTCATCTTTTTTGTAAACCGAAGGCAGTGAAAGTTTAAAAATTACAGCAGAAAGTCTTACAATGATAACGACAAGCCCGGAGAATATAAAAATCAAACTTACCGGTAAATTCAATTTAAGGAAAACGAAGTAGCTAAATCCTCCAAGAATACAAGCTGTAGCATAAATTTCTTTTCTGAAAATTTGTGGAATATCGTTGCATAAAATGTCTCGTATTACCCCACCAAAACAAGCACTCATTGTCCCTAGTGCTATACAAATGATGGCTGGCAAACCTTCAGCAATTCCTTTTTCAACTCCTGCAACAGTATAAAGCCCTATCCCCAGAGTGTCAAATAAAAACAAAGATTTCCTCAGATAGGATAATTTTTTTCTGAAAAGAACTGCTAAAATCGTGGTAGCAATAATCACATAAACATAGGTCATGTCTTGCATCCACATTACGGGTACTCCAAGCAGGACATCTCTTAAGGTTCCACCACCAACTGAAGTGACAAAGGCTATGATGAGAATTCCAAACGCATCCATACGTTTTCTAAGAGAGGTCAAAACTCCAGAAATTGAAAAGGCAACAACACCAAGGATGTCAAGTATGAGTGTATACTCCATTAATGCGTACTATAGTATTGATAGTCTTTCAATACAGTTTGTATGAAAGATTGTGAGGACAAATCGGTCTCAACTTGAAGCTGACTTTTCACTTTTTCTGCTAGTTTTACCATTATAGAATGATCCTCTTCACGTTTTGCTTTATCAAAAATTGATTTTATTCTTCTCAGGTCTTCATCCTTCAAGGTGGCAACCTGAGGATACTGCGGAAGATACGAATCATCTATCTCAAACAATGGAATTTTTTTAAATCCTGTCTTTCTTCGTTCAGAAATTACCGTGGTCTTAGCCGCCAGATCTCCAAGACGCTGTCCTTTACCATTGACGAGAATCACCACTATAGCGATGGCTCCACTCACCAAACTTATATCCACGATTCTAAGTAGCCACCGAATTAAATAACTTGAAAATTGAGGTTTTGATCCGTCAAGATTGACAACCCTTAATCGCATAGAAGCTTTGCCAACACTTTGCCCATTCATAAAAGTTTCCATCACTAGATGATATAAAAATGGAGGTAAACCAAGCACCAAAGAAGTAGCATAACCTTCAAATGGAGACACATTCAGTAATCCACTCATGATGGCCAATGTAGCAAATACATAAACGATGATGATTAAAACGTCTATAAGGTAAGCCAGGATTCTATCCCACACTGTAGCCACACTTTGTTCAATCTTTACATTTTGTGCGGTTTCTATTTGAAAATGACTCATAGATTGCTTTTCTTTGGATAAATTATATCAGGATGCGAGAGGCGGCTTTTGTCAAGCAAAATAAAGACAAATGGTTAAAATTTGAAAGGGTTGTGCAAAATAATATCAGCATTTCTCCCAGCGAACTCTCCAAACTTTATGTTGAGCTTACGGAAGATCTCAATTACGCTCAAACGTTTTACGCCAACAGTGAGACTTCTGCCTACCTCAATGAACTGTCTGTAGGCATACACCAAAAAATTTACAAAACCAAAAAGGAGTCGAAAAACAAGATTTATCAATTTTATATAAAAGAATTTCCTCTGTTTTTCTACAAACACAGGCCAACTTTACTTTTAGCATTCCTCCTGTTTATTGGCTTTAGTGCAGTTGGAGCCTATTCTGCATCTGCAGATGATGGATTTGTAAGACTTATTCTGGGAGATGCTTATGTCAACTCTACCATAGAAAACATTCAAAAGGGTGATCCTATGGCAGTATATAAAAAAGCCAATGAAACTGACATGTTTCTTGGTATCACCATCAATAACATAAAGGTTGCTTTATTTGCTTTCACAGCTGGAATATTGGCAGGGCTTGGCACCATTTTCATTTTGATGAAAAACGCTATAATGCTGGGATCATTTCAGTATTTCTTCTACGAGCAAGATTTGCTTTGGGAGTCTGCAAGGACGATCTGGATACATGGCACAATTGAGATTTCTGTCATTATCGTGGCTGGGTGTGCTGGTCTTGTGATGGGAAAAAGCCTGTTGTTTCCAAAAACCTATACACGACTCCAATCCTTTACTCAGGGAGTGAAAGCTGGACTTAAAATCGTGATAAGTACCATTCCTTTTTTTATTATTGCAGGATTTTTGGAAGGTTTTATTACCCGACTTACAGGAATGCCAGATTGGCTAGCTATTCTAATCATATTTTCATCTTTATTTTTAATCATTTATTATTACGTCATATTTCCACAACTAACCTATAACAAGCATGGAAAACAACTACATTAATTTCAAAAAAGAACGTGATCTGGGCGCTATCATTTCAGATACTTTTAAATTTATTAGAGAAGAATACAAAACTATATTTAGGCTTTACCTTAAGCATGTCGGTTGGCTTTTGCTTCTTATTGTTGCTGCCAGCACTTATTATCAATATCAATCGCTTAGCATAACAGGAGATTTCTTAAATACCCAGGATCCAGAAAATTTTTTAATTGATCTTTTCGCAACCACTGGTATTGCTATTCTGTTACTTTCATTAAGTTATATTGCATATACAGCACTCAGCATTACCACCATCAACAGTATCATCAAAAGTTATGTGAAAAATGAGGGAGAAATTAATGAAGATGAAGTCAGTCAATATATCGGTCAGTATTTTGGCAGATCACTAGGAAGTGTCATCGTAGTAGGAATACTTGTTGCAATAGGATTTACTTTATGTATACTCCCTGGTATTTATTTATTTGTTCCGCTTTCGCTCATCTTCTCTATAATTATATTTCAGGAAAAATCATTCTCAGATGCGTTTACAGAATGCTTCAATCTTATTAAACAAAACTGGTGGATTAGCTTTGCTACTATTTTGATCATGAGTATACTGATATCCCTCATTGGAGGCTTATTTCAGCTACCAATAGCTATCATGGGAGTCATGGAATCAGTGGTTTCTGTAAGAGAGGGTGCGGAGACACCAGGGACTGAAGGCCTTGCCAGTAACTGGTTGTACATGATACTTTATGTAATCGCCTCTTTGGCACAATACATTTTAAGTCTTGTGACAGTCATCAGCATTGTTTTTATCTATTTCAACTTGAATGAGTATCACAACAAAACAGGAACTTTAGAAAATATAGACCGTATTGGAAGTTAAATCACGTCATTTTAGTTACTCCTTAGCGTTTTTCCTTATTTTAAATTGTATAGGAACTGGCTTTGTGATGGCCGCATCACAGTTTCAATCTGGAGATAGTTTAGTGGGCCGCCCAGAGATCGTAGAATTTGAAAAGTCCATTATTGAATCCTATCAACAAAATGAAGACTACAATTATTTTAAATACACTAAAGAGGAATCTGCCTGGAGTAAGTTTCAAAATTGGTTGAACCTACAAATAGATAAATTTATAGACTGGCTTTTATCTGGTGTTTCAGAAGGAAACTTTTGGAATTATCTGGCTTTGATTTTCAAGATTCTGCTGATTATAGGTTTGGGTGTTCTTATCATTTGGTTGTTCAATAAATATTATGTGGTCACCCAAAAATCGCCGCCAGCAGATGAAAGCGACATCAATTTATCTGAAGACGAGCGCCTCATTCAACAAAAAGATTTATCTATTCTGGTCGATGAGGCTGAAGCTGAAGGAAACTACAGATTAGCTTCCAGGTATTTGTTTTTGAATATTCTGAAGCACCTAAAAGATCATGATTTCATCGCGTATCAATTTCAAAAAACCAATACAGACTATAAATCTGAAATAAATCAACCAACAATTAAATCTGACTTTTCTTACGCTTCCCGATTTTACGAATTCGTCTGGTACGGAGATTTTACGCTGAAAATGGATGATTTCAAAACGGCAAAAACGCGTTTTGAAAAACTGATAGAAACTATTAAAACTACCAAAGCCAATGGATAAAAAAATGAAAGCTTTGCTTTGGGGAGTTATGGGACTTGTGATCCTGATCATTCTGCTAGATGCTACAAAAGTGGAACCTACAGACTGGACTGCAAGTTATGTACATACAGACAAAAGAGCACTTGCAACAGAGGTTTTTTATGAAGGATTGAAAACGGTAACCTCAGAAATTGAACATATAGACCAGTCGCCTTTTGAGCAATTCCAGGATAGTTTACAAAAATCAGGGACTTATTTCTTTATCAATAGATACGTCAGTTTAACCGATGAGGAAAGCAACGAATTATTGAGCTGGGCAGAGAACGGAAATTCAGTTTTCATCGCTTCAGAAGGAATTCCGAAGTTATTACTAGATACCTTAGGCTTAGATATCAGCTTTTATGTGAGTAATTCTGAAATTGAATACAACCCTAGTTTCAATTTGAAAGACAAACCCCAAAGACTCTCTGAGTTTAAAAAATCGAAGAAAGCCTTCGAGTATCTTTATTTTTCTAAAATAGATTCAGCCAGCACCAAAGCTTTAGGTGTAGTCAAAGCTAAAAATGAAGAAAACGAAACGCATACCAATTACATCCAAGTCAATTGGGGGAAAGGTAAGTTTTTGCTGCACCTTGCTCCACAAGTCTACACCAATTATTTTATGGTAGATGAAGATAATGCTGATTATACCTCACGAACACTCGGCTATTTAAACCTTAGTCAGCCTTTATTTTGGGATAATTATTACAAGTCTGGGAAAGAAAGGATTTCCAATCCATTGTATTATTTATTATCCAATCCCTATTTGAAATCGGCATATTACCTCATTATTATTACGTCGCTTTTATATGTGCTCTTTGGTGGAAAACGAAAACAACGTCCAATTCCTATCATCCCTCCCGTTCAAAACCGCTCCTATGAGTTTGCACAGACCATCGCTGGAATGTATTTGGACAAAAAGGATCACAAAGCCATTGCACAAAAGCAAATCACAAGCTATTTGGAACAAATAAGATCCACTTATAATTTATCCACCAGTGAAATCAATACTTCATTTTTAAAAGATTTGGCCTCCAAAACCAATCAGGAATATGAAGACTTGAAGGCATTATTTCAGTATATTGAACGCATCAATACCTCTGAAGTGGTGAGTGAAGACGAATTAAAAACTTTAGATAAAAAAATGACAACTTTCAACAGCTAGATTATGCAAGACGAAAATTCACTAGAATTCAACAATAGAATCCCTTTAGAAGAGCTAAAATCTTCCGTAGAGGCCATCAGCAAAGAATTGGCAAAAGTAATCGTAGGCCAGGATGAGTTTGTAAAACTACTTATCGTTGGTTTATTAACCGATGGTCACGTGCTCATTGAAGGCGTTCCGGGAATTGCTAAAACCATTACTTCAAAACTGTTTGCTAAATCCATTAATACTGAATTTAATAGAATTCAATTCACACCCGATCTCATGCCGAGCGATGTCTTGGGTACCTCTATTTTAAAAGCAGATCAATCTGATTTTGAATTTAAAAAAGGACCTATCTTTTCAAATATTGTATTGATCGATGAAATCAACCGCGCGCCTGCCAAAACTCAGGCAGCTTTGTTTGAAGTCATGGAAGAACAACAAATCACCATGGATGGAAGGGAATATAAAATGCCTCCACCATTCATGGTCATTGCCACGCAAAATCCAATCGAACAAGAAGGCACTTATGCTTTACCAGAAGCCCAGCTAGACCGTTTTTTATTCAAGTTAAAAATTGATTACCCCAATCTTGAAGAGGAAGTTCAAATTTTAAAACTTCAGCATCAGCGTAAAGCTGGTTTGCCTTTAGAACAAATTGAAACTGTTATGAATGTGGAGACTTTACTGAAGTTTAGAGATCAGATTCATGATATCGTGGTGGAAGACAAAATCTTTGACTACATCGCTGAGGTTGTATTACAGACACGAAAACACCCTCATCTACTGCTTGGGGGTTCTCCCAGAGCTTCCTTATCGATTTTGAAAGTCGCCAAAGCTTTTGCAGCCATCCAGGGAAGAGATTTTGTGACTCCAGAAGATGTCAAGTTGAGTTTAAAACCTATTTTGAACCACAGAATCATTCTGTCACCAGAAAAAGAGATGGAAGGCACAACGCCTGAACAAGTCATTGATCTTATTCAGAAATCTGTAGAAATCCCAAGGTAGTGCGTCAATTTTTAGCTTCTCTTTATTTCGGCAAACTGGTGTATACGATTTTGTATGCTTTATCGGGGCTTTATTTGCTTTCCTTTTGGTTTGAAAGTCTGTTTGTTATCAGTACTGGCTTACTTATCATATTTATCGGCATTTTATTGATAGAGATGTTCAGGCTATTTAATGGAAAAAAATTCATGGCGGAAAGAATCTTAACAGAAAAGTTTTCCAATAGCGACGCCAATACTGTTGAACTTCATTTCGACAATAATTACGCCTTCCCCATTTATCTTGAAATCATTGATGAAATCCCGGAACAATTTCAAAAGAGAGATTTTTTAAAAGTTCTATTGATAGAAGCCAAATCCAATCGCGATTACAATTACATCCTAACACCCTTAAAACGAGGAGTTTACAAATTTGGATACCTCAATTGTTACATCAGTACCAAATCTAAATTAGTCAAGCGGCGTTACAGATTCGAAAATGAAGCTGAGGTAAAAGTCTATCCATCATTCATTCAAATGCGTGCTTTAGATTTTCTATCCATCGACCAAAAAATGAGTCAGTATGGTATGAAAAAAATAAGAAAGATTGGGCATACCATGGAATTTGAGCAAATCAAAAATTATGTGATTGGTGATGACATCCGTACCATCAACTGGAAGGCAACTGCCAAGCACAACAGCCTGATGGTCAATCAGTATCAGGATGAAAAGTCTCAGCCTATCTATAACATCATCGACGTAGGTCGAGTCATGAAAATGCCTTTTGAAGGACTTTCACTTTTGGATTATTCGATCAACTCTTCTTTAGCGTTCAGCAATATAGCTTTAAAGAAAAAAGATAAAGTAGGCATGCTCACCTTTGCAGATTCCATCGAGAATTTTGTGCCTGCCAATTCAAAGAAAACACACTTGAATACCTTGCTGGAAACTTTATATGGCATCAGCACTAATTTTCTGGTGTCAGATTTTAATCGACTTTACGCACATAGCAAAAGGAAAATCACTCAACGAAGTTTGTTGATGCTATACACCAATTTTGAACACATTACCAGTTTAAAAAGGCAACTCCCCTATCTTCGAGCTCTTGCTAAATCTCATCTTTTGGTAGTTATTTTCTTTGAAAATACAGAACTGGATGAAATTGCCACAAGGTCAACCACAAAACTGACCGAAATTTATGAAAAAACCATTGCTCAGGAATTTATCTACAACAAACAACTGATGGTGAAAGAACTGGAAAGAAATGGAATACAGACTGTTCTAACCAAACCCAAGGATTTATCGGTCAACACCATCAATAAATATTTAGAAATCAAAGCCAGAGGACTTATATGACACTCATTTTTGCAACGCATAACCCCAATAAAGTCAAGGAAATTCAAGGATTGGTACCAAATCATATTCAGATTAAATCTTTATCGGATATGAATTATCATGAGGAGATCATAGAAGATGGAGATACTATTGAAGCCAATGCTAGAATAAAAGCCGAAGCTGTCTCAAAGTTATTTAATCTTCCTTGTTTTGCAGACGACACGGGTCTGGAAGTGAAAGTTTTAGACGGAAAGCCTGGCGTCAAATCAGCACGATATGCTGGTGAGCAAAAAAGCGACGAAGCCAACAAATTAAAGTTATTGAAAGAACTGGAAAACAAAGAAGACAGGTCGGCACAATTTAAAACTGTTATTGTCTTTAAAGATGGAGCTCAAGACCGAGAATTTACTGGTATTTGCAAGGGTGAAATCACTCAAGTACCTGCTGGAAATGCTGGTTTTGGCTATGATCCGATTTTCAAACCCAGCGGTTATTCAAAAACTTTTGCAGAAATGCCTGCATCAGAAAAAAACAAAATTAGTCATCGGGGGTTAGCCTTCCAAAAGCTCATAGAATTCCTAAAAGCTTAAAATAAAAACAAATACAACTCATAAGCAGTTTAGGAATACGTACCTTTGCACCTATTTTTAAATTACTTATGACTACATTTGAATCATTAGGCTTAAGCCCTGAAATCTTGAGAGCGATCCAAGATTTAGGATTTGAGTCCCCGAGTGAGGTACAGGCACAGACGATTCCTGTCTTACTCGAAGAGCCTACCGATATGGTAGCGCTAGCCCAAACAGGTACAGGAAAAACCGCAGCATTTGGTTTTCCATTAATTCAGAACATCGACCTTAATTCCAAAAAAACACAAGGTTTAATTCTTTCTCCAACGCGTGAGTTGTGTATGCAAATCACCAACGAGTTGAAGCAGTATGCGAAATACTACCAAAATCTCAACACAGTTGCAGTTTATGGTGGAGCTAGTATTACAGACCAGGCCAAGCAGATAAAGAGAGGCGCACAAATTATTGTGGCTACTCCTGGACGTATGAAAGATATGATCCAGAGAAACATTATCGATATTTCCAACATCAACATTTGTATTCTTGACGAAGCCGATGAGATGTTGAATATGGGTTTCTTTGAAGATATTAAAGAGATTTTATCGCATTCTTCAGACCAAAAAAACACATGGTTATTTAGTGCAACGATGCCAAAAGAGGTATCGATGATCGCTAAAAAATTCATGAAAACCCCTAAAGAAATTACAGTTGGCCAGAAAAATATTTCGACCAAATCTGTAAGTCACGAATACTTCATCGTAGGTGGTCGTGATCGCTACAGTGCGGTAAAACGTGTAGTAGATGCAAATCCAGATATTTATGCAGTGATCTTTTGTAGGACCAAAAGAGATACTCAAAAAGTAGCTGAAAAATTAATTGAAGACGGCTATAGCGCTTCTGCCCTTCACGGAGATTTGAGCCAGGCTCAAAGAGACATGGTGATGAATAGTTTCAGAAAGAAACAAATCCAAATGCTTGTCGCAACCGATGTGGCTGCCCGTGGTATTGATGTAGATGACATCACACACGTGATCAATTACCAACTCCCAGACGAAATCGAAACCTACACTCACCGTAGTGGTAGAACAGGTCGTGCTGGAAAAGAAGGTAAATCTTTAGTGATTGTGACTAAAAGTGAGGTAAGAAAGATTCGCCAGGTAGAAAAAATCATTGGTCAAAAATTTACTCAGGAAGAATTACCTTCTGGTGAAGAAATTTGCAAACGCCAGTTATTTCATTTAGCTGATGAAATTAAAAACACGGAAATCAATCATGAGATAGATTCTTTTATTCCAGATTTGGAAGCCCAATTTGAAGATTTGAGTAAAGAAGATATTATCAAGAAATTTTTCTCTGTCGAATTTACAAGATTCCATAATTACTATAAAAACGCTCCAAAAATTGTACAGCATTCTGCAGACGAAGCTTATTCGTCTGGTAAGGATTATGGTGATGAAACCCGTTTCTTTATCAATATTGGGGAGAAAGATGGCTTCAACTGGATGTCTATGAAAGACTTCTTGAAAGAGCAATTGAATCTAGACCGTGATGGTGTGGCTAAAGTGGATGTGAAAAATACATTCTCTTTCTTTAATGTAGCTACAGATGATGTAGAAAAAGTACAAAGCACATTTGATACTTTTATGCTGAAAGGCAGACATGTGAATGTTGAAATCACAAAAGATCAGAAAAGTGGTGGCGGAAGAAAAGGTGGTGGCGGAGGTCGCGACCGTGGAGATCGCAAGCCTAGAAAACGTTTTGATAAAAACAAGTCTTCAGATTTTAAAGGAAAAAAATCAGGTGGTTCTAGCGTGAAAAGTTCTTTTGAAAGAAGAAGAAAAAAGAGCTAAACTAAGTCTTAAAAAAAGTCATTTCGATGCTAAAGTATTGTATCGAAATGACTACTTTTAACATATGAGTTTTAAACATATATCAGCCTTTTTATTAGTTTTTTTGACGTCGATGCTAAGTTGGGGTCAGGACTCTGGGTTAGAGACCATTTCTGGTGTTGTTATCAATGCCTCTAATGATAAGCCCCTGGAGAATGTGAATATTGTCAATATCAATACAGTAAAAGGATCTACTACTAACAAAGATGGCGAATTTCAAGTTAAAGCAAACATCAATGATACATTGTATTTGTCCTATCTTGGATTTCGGTCTATACAGGTGAAAATCACAGAAGACTGGGTAAAGTTTGGTGACGTCAAAGTTAAAATGACTGAATCGGCTATTGCTCTAGAAGAAGTTAAATTACAAGAAATTCAACTAACTGGATATCTAGAAATTGACGCAAAAAATATTCCTATTTATGATAACTATAGATATAGTATTTCTGGTTTAGATTACGCTTACGAAGGTGGTAATTATCAGAGAAGTGCAATTTCTAAAGTTTTACAATCCATTTCCAATCCAGCGGATTTACTCTACAAGACCTTCAGTAAAAAGGATCAACAAATGCGTCGCTTACGGAAGATGAAGATGAACGAAAGCATCAAAGAAATCCTACAAGACAAATACGACAGAGAGACACTTTCAGCTGTTTTACAGATTAGTAAAGACGATATAGATGAAGTTTTGGACAGATGTAATTATTCCCGTGATTTTGTAACTACAGCTAACGACCTACAGGTTCTGGATGCCATAAGTAGCTGTTACGAAGAATACAGAGCCATAAATAGATAAGCGTTTTGAAACACATCAGCATACTTACTGGAGCAGGCATAAGCGCAGAAAGTGGTGTTAAAACCTTTAGAGACCATGATGGGCTCTGGGAAGGTCACGATGTGATGCAAGTCGCAACTCCGCAGGGATTTGAACAAAATCCAAAATTAGTCCTTGACTTTTACAACCAAAGGCGAAAACAATTAAAAACAGTTTCTCCAAATCATGCTCACAAGCGTTTAGTGGATCTCGAAATGCAATTTGAAGTAGACATTATTACTCAAAATGTAGACGATTTGCATGAACGTGCTGGCAGCTCTAAGGTAACTCACCTTCACGGCGAACTGATGAAAGCCAGAAGTGTTCACGATGAATCTTTAATCTATGACTGGACTGAAGACTTAAAACTTGGAGATGTCAATGAAAAAGATCATCAACTAAGACCCCATGTGGTCTGGTTTGGCGAAGCAGTTCCTATGATGGACAAAGCAATTCAAATCCTTCAGCAAACCGATATTATTATCATTGTTGGGACTTCTATGCAAGTCTATCCTGCGGCAGGACTTATCGATTTTGCTCCAGAGAATACTCCTATTTATTTTATCGATCCAAGTCCAAGTATTCAATCCTCTCAGCACATTCACATTTATGCTGAAAATGCTACAACTGGTGTTGAAAAAGTAGTCGATGAACTTCTTGACTAAAGAAGAGTCTAAAGCATATTCAAAAGTAAGTTTTCCTTAAAAAGTAAATCTGTATAGCTTAAGAATATGGTCATGAAAGCTTATATTTGCTGGCAAAATTAAATTTGAATTCATGAATTCTCTTGATGCCATTTCCCCAATTGATGGGCGCTATTCTTCCAAAACACAGTCTCTAAGTCAATATTTCAGCGAACACGCTTTGATCAAATACCGAGTACGTGTAGAAATAGAATATTTTATTGCTTTGTGTGAGTTACCGCTTCCTCAGCTTAAGGAGGTAGATAGTGCATTGTACCCAAGCCTAAGATCAATTTATTTGGACTTTAGTCTTAAAGATGCCAAACACATCAAATCGATTGAAAAGGTGACCAATCACGATGTAAAAGCTGTAGAGTATTTCATCAAAGAGCGAATGGATGATTTAAATTTGAAAACATCCAAGGAGTTTATTCATTTTGGACTGACTTCACAAGATATCAACAACACAGCAGTACCATTAAGCTTATTAGAAGCTATTCATGAGATTTATATTCCTGAATTGGAAAAAGTAATCAATGGTATAAAAGCTAAAGCTGAAGAGTGGGCTGAAGTTCCTATGCTAGCCAGAACTCACGGTCAGCCGGCCTCGCCTACCCGTTTAGGAAAAGAATTTGAGGTTTTTGTTGTGAGACTACAGGAACAATTAAGTCAACTTTTAAAAGTTCCATCATCAGCTAAATTTGGTGGAGCCACAGGTAATTTCAATGCTCATAAAGTAGCGTATCCAGACATCGACTGGAAAGCCTTTGGAAAAGAGTTTGTAGAAACACGATTGAAGCTAAAGCACTCCTTCCCTACAACTCAAATAGAACATTATGATAATATGGCTTCAAGTTTTGATGCTATGAAGCGTATTAATACCATTTTATTGGATTTTGATAAAGACATCTGGAGCTACGTTTCCATGGATTATTTCAAACAAAAAATCAAAAAAGGAGAAGTAGGTTCTTCTGCAATGCCACACAAAGTAAATCCTATTGATTTTGAAAATTCTGAAGGAAACCTAGGCATTGCCAATGCTTTGCTGGAGCACCTTTCAGCAAAATTACCAATAAGTCGTCTACAACGAGATTTAACGGATAGCACTGTCTTGAGAAACATCGGCGTTCCTTTGGGTCACATGTTAATTGCTTTACAGTCCACAGCAAAAGGACTGGATAAACTTGTCTTAAATGTGGATAAGATTGAGAAAGATCTTAATGATAACTGGGCTGTAGTTGCAGAGGCGATCCAAACAATTCTAAGACGTGAAAATTTTGAAAATCCTTATGAAGCTTTGAAGGGGTTAACGCGAACCAATTCAAAGATAAATGAAGAAAGTATTTCTACATTTATAGATTCTTTAGAAGTTTCTGAAACCGTTAAAGCTGAACTAAGGGCAATTACGCCATCCAACTATACAGGAATTTAAGACTATGAGTAAAACCGCAGCCTGGATTTCTGCAGCGCGATTACGCACTTTACCCCTTTCCTTATCTGGAATACTTGTAGGATCTGCACTAGCATTTCCTTCCGGTGACTTTAATGCTGAAATATTTTGGCTGGCCATGGCGACAACTTTGGGTTTACAAATTCTTTCCAATTTTGCCAATGACTATGGTGACGGTGTAAAAGGAACAGATAATGATGAACGGATTGGTCCAATGAGGGCTCTACAAAGTGGTGTCATATCCGATAAAGAGATGAAGAAAGGTATAATTCTCACCTCACTTATTACAGCTTTGCTTGCCCTGGCTCTTATTTACATCAGTTTCAGAAAGGATAATTTTATTCTGAGTTTGGTCTTCATCGTGCTGGGCGCTTCAGCCATCGCAGCGGCTATCAAGTACACCGTTGGAAATTCTGCCTATGGCTACAGAGGTCTTGGAGATTTGTTTGTGTTCATCTTCTTTGGATTAGTAAGCGTAATTGGCGTTAATTTCCTGATGACCAAAACGATTGACTTTTGGTTACTTCTTCCAGCTATAAGTATTGGATTACTGAGCAGCGCTGTTCTCAACTTAAATAATATGAGAGACGAAAACAGCGACAGAAACTCAAATAAAAAAACGCTGGTAGTCATCTTCGGAAAGCGATTTGCAAAAGTTTATCATTCCAGTCTTATCTTGATATCATTTTTGAGTTTACTCATTTTTAGTATAAGTTACCTGGCAGATGAATCTGGTTTTATTTTTTTACCATTTTTAGCTTTTGTGCCTTTAGCCATTCACTTAAAGAAGATTACACAATATAAAGATCCGGGAGTATTGGACCCTGAACTTAAGAAAGTAGCTTTAAGTACGTTTGCCCTTTCACTATCGTTCTTTATTGTTCTATTATTCAGCAATTGAAAAATAGAATAATTTGAAACTTGACTTTGAAACATAAATTTGTAAATTGAGAAAAAAACATCTGATGGATTTTAAAAAGAAAATGTTACGTGATGACGCCTTGGAAGGCAAAACTATAATAGTGACTGGTGGCGGAAGTGGCCTTGGAAAATCTATGACAAAATACTTTCTTGAACTTGGTGCTCATGTGGTCATCACGAGTAGAAATCTTGAAAAATTAAAGACAACTGCATCTGAACTAGAACAGGAAACCAAAGGCAAATGCTTGCCGGTACAGTGTGATGTCCGGCATTATGAAGAAGTAGAAACGATGATTGAAAAAGCGCATGATGCATTTGGTGAAGTAGATATTTTACTTAATAATGCAGCTGGAAACTTCATTTCTCCAACTGAAAGACTTTCAGCAAATGCCTTTGACACAATTATTGATATTGTTTTAAAAGGTTCCAAAAACTGCACTTTAGCTTTAGGGAAATATTGGATCGATAAAAAACAAACAAACAAAACCGTGTTGAACATTGTGACCACATATGCCTGGACTGGGTCTGCCTATGTTGTACCTAGCGCAACTGCCAAGGCAGGTGTTCTAGCCATGACAAGGTCACTGGCTGTAGAATGGGCAAAATATGGGATCCGATTTAATGCCATTGCTCCAGGACCGTTTCCAACCAAGGGAGCTTGGGATAGATTATTGCCTGGAGAACTTAAAGAAAAATTTGATTTAGCTAAAAAAGTACCCTTAAAGCGTGTAGGTGATCATCAGGAACTAGCTAATCTGGCGGCCTATTTGGTTTCAGATTTTGCGCATTACCTCAATGGAGAAGTGATCACTATAGATGGTGGTGAGTGGCTGCAAGGTGCCGGGCAATTCAATTTGCTTGAGATGGTAACACCGGAGATGTGGGATCAGCTGGAACAAATGATTCGCGCCCAAAAGAAGGGTTAGATTCAAATTTTAAATTTCATAAATAGATTAGGCATATTTGTATGCCATAAATAATTGTAATTTTACAACTCATAATTCAGATATTTTAATGGGTAAAATAATTTCGATTGCAAACCAAAAAGGAGGTGTTGGTAAAACAACAACTGCAGTAAACCTGGCAGCAGCTTTAGGGGTTTTAGAAAAAAAGGTACTTCTTATTGACGCAGATCCACAAGCCAATGCTACTTCTGGATTGGGTATTGATATCGAATCTGTAGAGATAGGTACATACCAGCTTTTGGAACATACCAAACATGCGGAAGAAGCAATTATGGAAACCGATTCACCAAATTTGGAATTGATTCCTTCTCACATAGATCTTGTGGCCATAGAGCTCGAGCTGGTAGACATGGAAAGACGTGAGTATATGCTTAAAGACGCTTTAATGCCTATCAAAGATAAGTTTGATTATATTCTTATTGATTGTGCGCCTTCTCTGGGATTGCTTACGCTAAACGCCTTAACAGCTTCTGATTCAGTTTTGATTCCAATTCAATGTGAATATTTTGCCCTTGAAGGTCTCGGAAAATTATTAAACACCATTAAAAGTGTTCAAAAGATCCATAATCAGCAATTAAGTATAGAAGGTTTACTTTTAACCATGTACGATTCTAGGTTACGACTCTCTAATCAGGTTGTTGAAGAAGTGACAAAACACTTCAATGACATGGTTTTTGAAACAATTATACAACGAAATGTACGTTTAAGCGAAGCTCCAAGTTATGGAGAAAGTATCATTAAATACGATGCAGCTAGTAAAGGAGCCAATAATTATTTAAGCCTAGCCGAAGAAATTATAAAAAAGTCAAACTAAGTTCATGGCCAAAACGACAAAGAAAAAAGCTTTAGGAAGAGGGCTTTCAGCCTTGCTAAATGATCCCGAGAATGATATTAAATCTGCAGAAGATAAAAATGCAGACAAAGTAGTAGGTAATATCGTTGAGCTGAGTCTGGAAGCAATAGAGGTCAATCCCTTTCAGCCCAGAACCAGTTTTAGTGAAGATGCTTTAAAAGAATTAGCTTCTTCTATTAGAGAACTTGGAGTTATACAGCCCATTACTGTAAGAAAACTAGATTTTAATAAATACCAGCTGGTTTCTGGAGAACGTCGTTACAGAGCTTCCAAAATGCTTGGACTGGAAACTATTCCATCCTACATAAGAATTGCCAATGATCAGGAGTCCCTGGAAATGGCTCTTGTTGAAAATATACAACGTCAGGATCTTGATCCTATTGAAGTTGCCCTTTCTTATCAACGTCTCATCGATGAAATTGATTTGACTCAGGAAGAAATGAGTGAAAGAATAGGTAAAAACAGATCTACGATTGCCAACTATTTAAGGCTTTTGAAATTGGATCCCATAGTCCAAACGGGCATGAGAGACGGTTTTTTGAGCATGGGACACGGAAGAGCGCTCATCAATGTGGACAGTACGGATATTCAACTTGAAGTCTATGAGCGAATTCTTAAAGACAAGCTTTCTGTAAGAGAAACAGAAGCTTTAGTAAGACGCATTCAGGACGGTTCAAAACAATCTAAAGACAAAAAGACCCCTCAAGTTGATGAGAAAAAACAAAAAGCTCTGAAGCAAATCTCTTCTTATTTTGGTGCAAAAGTAGAATTGAAAGTCAATAAAAAAGGTAACGGAAAATTGATTGTTCCATTTTCTTCTGACGAAGATTTCCAAAGAATCAAAAAATTAATACAAGGTGACTCGTAATTTCTTCTACTCGCTTGTATTTGCTCTTGGAAGTATTTTTTTGACTTTGGCGCAAGAACAGGATCAAGATAGCTTAACCATCCAAAGTACAATGACTTCTACCAATGATGCTTTCAAGCTAGATCTTTACGATCCTCTAGCTCCAGCTAGATCCGCTTTTTACTCTGCTATATTGCCAGGTTTAGGCCAAGCTTACAATGGCAGCTACTGGAAAATTCCTTTAGTATATGCAGGTATTGGAACTAGTCTTTATTTGGTGATTCAAAATGATACCGAATACAATCGCTACCGCGATGCTTACAAACGTAGATTGGCAGGTTTTACAGATGATGAATTTCAGGATATTCTGGAAAATGATGGCCTCATCAATGCCCAGAAACAATTCAGACAAAATAAAGAATTTGCCATATTGGCTACTGTAGCCTTCTATCTATTGAATATAGTGGATGCAAACGTTGATGCTCACCTAAGACAATTTGATGTGTCTAAAGACCTATCACTTCGACCTAACTTTGAGCCCAACTATTTGAGTGGAAACATAGACTATGGCTTAACTTTGAATTTTAAATTAAATTAAATGAAACTCGCTATACTCGGATATGGTAAAATGGGTAAAACCGTTGAACAAATTGCAAAATCTAGAAACCACGAGATTGTTTACATCTCGTCGGGCCAGTTGGATCTCAAACAACTTAGACAAGCCGATGTTGCAATAGACTTTAGCATACCTGAAGCTGCTTATACCAATATTTCTGCTTGTTTAAATAATAATATTGCTATTGTTTCAGGAACTACAGGATGGCTGGATAAATTTGAAGAGGCTGAAGAAATTTGTAAATCCAATTCTGGAAGATTTTTATACGCCTCCAACTTTAGTGTAGGTGTCAATGTGTTTTTTGAATTGAATTCTTACCTCTCCAAAATGATGTCTGGATTGAAAGAATATGACGTCAAACTGAAAGAGGTTCATCATTTGGAAAAGAAAGATGCGCCTAGTGGTACTGCTATAAGCCTGGCAGAACAAATTATAAAAGAAACAAATTATTCCAGCTGGAATCATCCACCTAAAAGAGAGGATTCTTCAATTGATATTGAAGCCGAAAGAGAAGAGGGCGTATTTGGATTTCATGATGTCACTTATGATTCTGATATAGATACTATTTCAATTTCACATAATGCAAAATCTAGAAAAGGATTCGCTCATGGCGCCGTTGTCGCTGCAGAATGGATACTAAATCAAAGTGAAGGCGTTTATTCTATGAAAGACGTACTTCGACTCAATTCACCAACTTAATCTGATTACCTATGTCTTTCTCTGATATACTACTTTTCATCATCATTATCCAAGTTATTCATTTTTTTGGAACTTGGAAACTTTACCAAAGTGCAGGTAGAAAATGGTGGGAAGCTGCAATTCCAGTGTATAACGCTATTATTTTATTTAAAATTATTAATAGACCTTGGTGGTGGGTGTTTTTAATTTTTATTCCAATTGTAAATTTAATTATGTTCCCTGTAATATGGGTTGAAACTGCAAGAAGTTTTGGTAGAAATTCGACTACAGATACTATTTTAGAATTGGTCACACTTGGTTTGTATACCTATTATATTAATTATTTTACAAAACATGAATACATAGAAAACAGAAGTCTAAAGGCAAAATCCAAGTCAGGAGATTTTGTGAGTTCCATCCTGTTTGCAGTAGTTGCAGCAACTATTGTACATACCTATATTATGCAGCCTTTCACGATACCAACCTCTTCTCTGGAAAAGACGTTGCTGGTTGGTGATTTTCTGTTCGTGAGTAAATTTCACTATGGAGCTAGACTACCGCAAACAGCTGTATCTTTTCCTATGGTCCATGATACTATACCAGGCCTAGGGATCAAATCATACACTAAGTCGCCACAGTTGCCTTATATGAGGCTACCAGGTTTTCAAAACGTTCAGCGTAATGATATTGTTGTTTTCAACTGGCCAATAGACACAGTAAGAATGTTTAGGGATAAGTCTGGTAGACATTATGACAAGCCCGTAGATAAAAAATCTAATTACGTGAAACGTGCTGTTGGTGTTGCAGGAGATTCTTTAGAAATAATAGATGGCAAGATTTACGTCAATAAGTCAGCACTACAACTTCCGGATCGCGCAAAACCACAATATTCTTACCTCGTCCAAGGTAAAGGTCAAGGCTTTAATATGCAGAGTCTAATTGAAATTTATGGGATTACCGATGGCCTGCAGTGGGTAGACAGAGAGCGAAATCTTTATCAAGTCAACGCTATCACCGAAGAAAATTTAGCCAAATTTAAAAATCATCCCAATGTAAAATCTGTACAGCGCATTATCTCTCCTAAAGGAGAAGCTGAGGCTAAAATCTTTCCGAACAATAATAAAGTTGACTGGAATAAGGACAATATGGGGCCTATTTATATTCCAAAAGCAGGTGCTAAGGTTAAACTTGATCTTAAAACTTTTTCACTCTACCGTAGAATTATAGAAGTTTATGAGGGCTCCGAAATGGGTATTGAAAATACATTGGAAGTCAAAGGCTCACAAGTCTACCTTAATGGAAGTCCAATAGATGAATACACCTTCAAGCAGGACTACTACTGGATGATGGGTGACAATCGCCACAATAGTGAAGATAGTCGATATTGGGGATATGTTCCACAAAATCACGTAGTGGGTAAACCCGTTTTTGTCTGGATGAGTTTGGATGGAAATGCTAGAAGTCTTACGGACAAGGTTAGGTGGGAACGTTTATTTATTACTGTTGGAGGAGAAGGTAAACCCACCTCCTACTTCGTTTATTTCCTCATTGGACTTGTACTCATCATAGGTTATAATTATTTCATCAAAAAGAAAAAATAAATTTGAAACCAGTTCTGACCCACCCCTGTTATTTTGGCCCTATAGATTTGTATGCCGTCATTGCTCAATCTGAAGTAGTGGTTATGGAAAAGCAGGATAACTATCAAAAACAAACGTACAGAACCCGCCAATATATCTATGGAGCAAATGGAAAATTACTGCTGAATGTTCCTATAAAACATAGAGAAAATAAAACCGATAAACATCAAAAATATAAAGATATCCGAATTGAAAATGCCTTTAAGTGGCAGCGTTTACACTGGAAATCTTTGGAGGCGGCTTACAGGACATCGCCTTTTTTTGAATTTTATGAAGATGAATTTGTTGGCTTATTTGAAAATAAAGCAACATTTTTAATGGATTTCAATTTAAAGTGCATGGAAATTGTTTTCGAATGTCTTAATCTTAACTTTGACTTTAAATTTACTGAACTGTTTGAGTTGACTCCTGAAGGCTATAATGACCAAAGACAGCTCGTAAATTCTAAACGAAGTCCTGGCGCAGAACTTGAAGAATACATTCAAGTTTTTCAAACCAAATTCGGCTATATTTCCAATCTGAGTATCTTAGATTTATTGTTTAATAAAGGACCTTCTGCTCTTGATTATTTACAATCTCAAAAGCTTACGGATTGAGATTAAAGCTTGCCATTATAGGATAGTGGTCAGAAAGTTTTATATCATAGTTTTTAAAACCGACGTTTTCAATACTTTTCTCATTGAAAATAGCATCAATTCTAAGAGGCAAAAAATCAAAATCAAAAGTCTTACCTAAACCCTTTCCAGACTCTATAAAAGCATCTTCCATGTTGTGTTCTAAAAGTTTGCTGGACACAAAGGAAAATGGAGTATTATTCATGTCTATACAAACGATTTTGGGCAAGTCTGTGGTTTGGAAATTATCTGTAAGCATTTTGGCCTGCTCTTGTTGTTTTATAAAAGACTTCCCTACTCTGCTTATGAGCTTTTGATGATTTTCTTTCTGGAGCTCTTTAACATCTGGGATAATTTTAAGCGATTCCAAGTGAACAGCATAAATTCTAATGGTCATTCCATTAACCAAAACATCAGCAAAAATTGCATTGTTGTGAGTGTTTGGAAAGTCAATAGTCCCTCTGTTCACAATCTTATGTTTACTGAAAATAGCAATTCCAATTTTGGAAGTTTCGGTTTTAAACTTTTCAAATCGATGTGGATAATTTTCCATCTGAAGTCCATCAACTTTCAGGTAATCTTGAAAAGCAACAACATCCGGAGCTTCATCAGTTACAAAAGCTGATATTTTCTTTTCAACATTATCTTCTTTAATCCAATTGTATTCATTGAACAACCGCACATTATAACTCATCACTTTCAATGTGTTTTCAGACATGGTTTCGGGTAAATCATTCAACACGATGATTTTACTTATATAGGAATATCCAGACAGGACTAAAAGGGCAGAAAGTATAAAATGCAGCTTCAATCTTAGGATCCAATACAGTGCAAAAGCAAGATTGATGAGCATAAATATTGGCAGCCCTAAATTCAGAATAGAAAGAAACGCAGAAAATTTTGGTGGCACAAAGGGCAAAATGTAGGCAACCAGCAAACAAATTGCAAAAAAGACATTAAAAGTAAAAATTACTTTTTGAAAGAAATTGAGCTTTGACTTCATGACAATTACATGTCTTTACCAGCTTTAAATAAAAAATCCTTCTCTTCTTTAGAAAGGCTATCGTACCCACTTTTACTTATTTTATCAAGAATTTGATCGATCTTTTTTTGTTTATCAGTTCTACTTGTAGTTGAGGACTGTGTTTTCTTAGAATTTTTATGGACAGTTTTCATGTTGCTTTTTCTTGATTTTGGCTGAAAAAAATCAGCAAACCAATCTGTAATAGTTTGTAACCAGGCTCCAATATCATTTCCTTTGTTAAGCTGAGTAATATAAAGGTATCCTATTCCTGCACCTCCAAGATGAGCTAGGTGTCCACCAGGATTAGACAAAGGAATTTGAACTACATCCAGCACCACCAGAAAAGCGGCGATCCACCAAAGTTTAAGATTTCCAAGAAAGAACAATCTCACCTGCAAGTTGGGGGCTTGAGTAGCCGTAGCAACAAGAATTGCCATTACAGATGCAGATGCTCCTATTAAATAAGACCTTCCAGTACCGCTAAAAGCAGGAAGTAAATTATAGCTTAACGTGAAAATGAGTGCTCCAAAGACAGCGCCAAGAAAATATAAATTGAGCATGCGTCTTCCTGAAAAATAAGTTAGGAAGAATTTACCAGAAAAGTACATGATCAACATGTTGGATAGAATGTGAAATATACCCGAATGCATGAAAGCATAAGTAATAATGGTCCACGGTTTATAAGCTAATTCCACAAGACTCTTTGGAAAAACCAGCCACTCAACAAAGAAATCAGCTGGAATTTGAAATAAAAATCCAAGTGTTCTAAAAACAAATGTAAGGATGAATAAAGCAACGTTGATACCGATCAACTTTTCTAAAGTATCGGCTGTATTGTATTTATAGGCTAATTTTTGTTTCCAGTCCATATCAATTCCATCTGTTTTCGTTAAACGAATTTTTCTTCCAGTAGTACATGGTGATAAACCCAATAACGGCTCCCCCAATGTGTGCCCAATAAGCTGTGTTGGAAGGACCCAGTAAAGTTACTCCAGTTACAGCAGAAAAAAGGTTCATGAGGAAATATCCTCCAATTAAATATTTTGCTTTTACAGGAATAGGAACAAAAATGATATACAAAGGGAGGTTTGGAAATACAACAGCAAAAGCAGCAAGTACTCCAAAAATAGCCCCGGATGCGCCTACCATAGGCGTAAGGTAATTACTAAATAACTGATTACTGACATCTTTAGGAATAGAAGAATATACACGATACTCCCCCGTGGATCTTACGCTTTCAAACATTTGAGAAATTTCATCTGGACTTACTCCTGCATCAATGTAGGCATTATAGGCTTCATTAAAACCTATATAACTAAATAAAATCTGAAAACCAGCAGCTCCCAAGCCAGCAGAAAAATAGATAAATAAAAATTTGCTTTGACCTAAATACTGTTCCAGCAAACTGCCAAACATGTATAATGCAAACATATTGAACAGGATATGAGAAAAACTCCCGTGCATAAACATGTGAGTGATGATTTGCCAAAACCCAAAGTTTGGATTTTCTGGAAACCATAGAGCAAATATTTTATAGGCATAATCTCCTAAATAATTTGCTCCAAAGAAAAATATAATGTTAGCGATTAATAAGACTTTGACCGTTTCGGTGATCCTTCCCATTTACATAAATTTTTTGTCGAAATCTGCAGCAGATTGTTTTACGAAAACTAAACGATTTAGTGGAGTTAGCATAGGTTCTTTGCAAGAAAATAACAGATTTACAAGTTCTGTTTGCTCTTCCTTTTGAAGGACTGTTCCATTTTTGATTGCCATACTCTGTGCCAAGGATTTAGCTAATCTATCGGTTTGATCAAACCCAGAATCTGGAATGTCATTTTCGAAATCCGATAATAGCTGATCCAATAGAATTGAAGTTTCACTTTCAGGCAAACGGTTTGGTATTCCATTGATCTTTACAAAATCTTCTCCCAATTCTGATATGGAAAAACCAGCGTTGACCAATGCTTCTCTTAAAATTTTAAACACCCGTATTTCATTGGTATCTAGCTGTAATTTTAATGGAAATAACAACTGCTGACTCAATGCAGGTTGAGCCGTGATATTTTTTAATAGCTCTTCATACAAAATTCTAAAATGCGCTCGATGTTGATCTATAATGAGCATTTCTGATTTAGTAGAAGTAATAATATATTTACGCTGAAGCTGAAAGGTGCCCGAAGACTGGTAACTAGATAATTCTCGTTGAAAAAGTGAAGGTGAAACCGATTCACTTTCAACTTCTATATTCATCAAATCAGTTTCGTGATTTGAGGCTTCAGTGTAAAGAGATTCCCAGTTGGCAGTCGATTTTGATTTGAATGTACCTGTATTTTTAGATGTAGGGTTCATTTTCATCTCAGACTCAAAAGGATTGAAATTTCTATCCACGTCAATTGAAGGAATTTTGGCACCCGTTTTATGCTGAGTATAATCCGTATCCATGCTCGAGTCTTTATTGAAATCCAAAACTGGAGAAACGTTGAACTGCCCAAGACTATGCTTTACACTACTTCTTAATATGGAATAAATAGCATGTTCATTATCAAATTTTACTTCTGTTTTTGTCGGATGTATATTAATATCTATTGACTTTGGATCAACTTGCAAATACAAGAAGTAAGACGGGTAGGCTTTATCTTTTAACAAGCCTTCAAAAGCACTTGAAACCGCATGGTGTAGATAAGGATGTTTTATGAAACGATCGTTGACAAAGAAAAACTGTTCTCCTCGGGATTTTTTTGCAAACTCAGGTTTGCCAACAAAGCCTGTCAACTTTATCAGATCCGTTTCTTCTTTTACAGGAACCAGCTTCTCATTGGTTTTAGCTCCCATAACACCTACAATACGTTGTCTGTGGTTAGCGACTGGAAGATTAAATAGTTCACTTCCATTATGAATCAGTTTGAAAGCAATAGAAGGATGTACCAAAGCAACTCTTTGAAATTCATCAATAACATGCTTTTGCTCTACAGTTGTAGATTTCAAAAAATTACGACGTGCAGGGATATTAAAAAAAAGATTTTTAACAGAAATTGAAGTCCCTACAGGAGTTACGCAGGGTTCCTGTTGCACCATAAGGCTACCTTCTATGATAAGATGAGACCCAAGGTCTTCATCCTCAGTTTTGGTTTTCATCTCCACATGAGACACAGCTGCAATAGAGGCTAATGCTTCTCCTCGAAATCCTTTGGTATGAAGACGAAACAAATCTTCGGCAGTATTGATTTTTGAAGTAGCGTGACGCTCAAAAGATAGCCTAGCATCTGTATCTCCCATTCCAGAACCATTATCTATAACCTGAATCAAAGTTTTACCTCCCTCCTTTACCAGCAATGTTATAGACGAAGCATTAGCGTCTACAGCGTTTTCCAAAAGTTCTTTCACCACAGAGGCAGGACGTTGAACGACTTCTCCAGCGGCTATTTGATTTGCAACATGGTCTGGCAGTAAGTGAATGATGCTATTCATTGACTATTTTGAGGAAAAAATTGACAGATCAAAATCGATGATCCATAAAAAGATAAAAGTTAAAATAAGTGCTATGAGTATAACTGTTCTATTGATACCTCGATTCCCTCTATGTCTAGAGTTCTCTCTTGCCTCCGCCCAGTGAGAACCAAAATCAACACTATTATGCGTCTCTTTGTACTTAGCAAATTTAGAATCAAAACTATAGGGATTTCCAGTATCTTTCCCCTTATAATACCTGGGAGTATAATTGTATCTGGAATTCTTCCGAAGCTTAAGTGATTTGAGTTTAAACATAATTTTTGCTGAATCTTCAAAATTAAAGAAAATCCATCAATTCTTAGAGGATAACCCTTATTTAAAAAAGGAAATTTTCTAAAAAAAGCTAGTCTGCTTTATAGAATTTTGCATCTTTTCTAAGCTGAGCCATCTTAATGGCTGCTATGGCTGCTTCGGTTCCTTTGTTCCCGTGAACTCCACCAGATCGGGCTTCAGATTGAGCTTTTGTATCGTCTGTTAACACACAAAAAATAACAGGAATATCACCTTTTAGATTCAATTCCATGATACCTTGAGTTAATCCTTGACACACAAAATCAAAATGTTTGGTCTCCCCTTGAATTACATTTCCAACAGCAACTATAGCATCAAGCATATCAAAGCTTTCTTGCATTTTCTTGCAAGCGTATGGCAGCTCAAAACTTCCTGGAACATTCCATCTTACAATATTCTCTTTGATGGCTCCATTTTCAATCAAAGCATCAAAACCACCTTGAAAAAGATTTTCAGTAATATCTGGATTCCATTCTGAAACCACAAAGCCAATTTTCATGTCTTTAGCGTCAGGAAGTTGATCCTTATTATAATCAGAAAGGTTTTTTTCAGAAGTTGCCATAATTAAAGAACTTCTGCTTGTCCTAAATACACATCTATATTTTTAGCTTCTGCAGAATTTGGAAACTCATCACTAATTCTTTCTAAATGCTTTTTGGCAGTTTTGCCATTTTTAAGACTGATTGCAGTGATTGCAGCTTTCAATAGGAATTTTGGGGTTGTGAACTCGTTTGTGCGCATTTTGGCAGCTTGCTCAAAATAATCTAACGCTTCCTCAGGTTGATCCAACTGAACAAAAGCATCTCCAATAGATCCTTTAGCCAGTGGGGTTAAAATTTCATCATCAACATTAAATTTGTCTAGATAATCAATAGCTTCCTGGTAATTTCCTAAATTTAAATGAGAAATGCCTGCGTAGTAATTGGCAAGTTGCCCTGCTTTTGTTCCACTATAACTGGATGCTATGTCTTCAAATCCAAATTTCCCATTTCCCCCTTGTAGTGACCTGGTAAATAAAGAATCTTGTTGACTACCAGAGGCTTCAATTGCAGAATCAAAAAACTGCTGTGCCTGGTTCATTTCATTAGCAGCTTCAGCTTCATTTGGCTCCTGGATAAATTTCTGATAACCCAAGAATCCAAGGATGACAACAGCTATAGCGATGATGACACCAAAAATAGGTTTTTGATATTTAGACAAAAACTGTTCGGTTGAACTAGCGCCTTCATCTAATGTGTTAAATACTTCAGCTGTTGTTGATTCTTTTTCAACCTGCTCTTCACGTTCAGCTTTATTATTTGGTTTGTAACCTCTCTTCTTGTATGATGCCATAATTGTATTTTATTCAAGGGGCAAAAATATAATTTTATTCCATATACAATACACTATTTATTTGATATTTTTACATTTCAACTTTTAATGAATTCAGAAGAAAAAACCCCTGTATACACGGCTAAAGTAAATTGAAGTTATCACATGATTTTAAAAAAATTATCTCTTATCAATTATAAAAATTTTGAACAGCTAACCTTAGAGTTCGATTCTAAAATAAATTGCTTTGTAGGTAAAAATGGAATAGGAAAGACCAATATCCTCGATGCCATCTATCATCTGGCCTTTGGCAAAAGCTATTTCAACCCGATTACAAGTCAAAATGTGAAACATGGTGAAGAGTTTTTTATGCTGGAAGGAGATTTTATAAATGGTGAAAAGTCTGAGAAAATTATCACTTCTTTCAAAAAAGGGCAACGCAAGATCATTAAAAGAAACGGGAAAGATTATGAGAAAATAAGCGACCATATAGGAACAATCCCGCTGGTCATCATCTCTCCTACCGACAGAGATTTGATTTTGGAAGGAAGTGAAACCAGACGTAAATTTATGGATGGAGTTATTTCCCAAGGTGACAAATTGTATCTAAATACCTTATTAAATTACAATAAAGTCTTGTCTCAGCGTAATGCACTTCTTAAATATTTTGCAGCTAATCGTACTTATGACAAGACAAGCCTTGAGGTTTATGATGATCAAATCATCGAACTAGGTCAGGTCATTTTTGAAAAAAGAAGAGAATTTATTGAAGAATTTACACCTATTCTTCAAAAAAGATATGAAGAAATAAGCGATTCCAGAGAAAATATCAGTCTGAAATACAGAAGCCAATTTAATGAGAAAGATACTTTTGAAGAAATCTTAACATCTGGTCTCAAGACGGATTTACAGCGTCAGTTTTCCAATTTTGGCACACATAAAGATGATCTTATTTTTAAAATAAAATCACATTCAGTTAAAAAGTTTGGCTCTCAAGGCCAACAAAAATCCTATTTGATAGCCTTAAAATTTGCTCAGTATGATTTTTTAAAATCACACTACGGAGTTAAGCCTATTTTGCTTTTGGATGATATTTTTGATAAACTAGATGAAGATCGAGTATCACAAATTGTAAAAATGGTCACCAATGCAGAACTTGGTCAGATGTGTATTAGCGATACTCACCCCGAAAGAACCGAGGAAGTTGTAAAGAAGAATGCAACTGCTTATAAAATGATAAATTTAGAATATGAAGTATAAACTCTTACTTTTTAGCCTGGTTGTCCTGGTTGCTTGCCAATCGAAACCTGACGCAGAAGACATTTCAAAACTCAATGGATTTTGGGAAATTGAAAAGGCAGAAACTCCCTACGGAGATAAGTCTTATAAAATGAATCAAATGGTAGATTATTTTAAAATTGAAGATTCTACAGGTTTTAGAAAAAAGATGCAACCCAGCTTATTAGGAAACTATCAATCTTCTCAAAACCGAGAATATTTCAAAATTCAGGATTCAAAAGACAGTCTGGTGTTAGTATACGAAAATGATTACGACACTTGGACGGAGACTCTATTAAGCATAGAAGATGATAAATTTGTTGTAAAAAACAAACAAAACTTTATTTACACCTACAAAAGACACGAACCAAATAACCTAGACTTAGATGAAGAATAAAAGAGCGAATGAAGAACAGTCTATGAAAGACTTGATGGAAATCTTCAAAAGCAAACATAGATTGAACCCAGGCTTGGACAAAGTGGATGTTGAAAATGCGTGGATGACGCAACTAGGTCCAGCGATAAAAAATTACACAAACGAAATCAAATTCAGAAATAACACCCTTACAGTACATTTGTCTTCTTCAACATTGAGAGAAGAATTGAGTTATGGAAAGGAGAAAATCATAAAAACACTCAATGAGAGTTTGGGTAAAAAACTGATTTCTAAATTAATTTTAAGATAAAACTATGGGAGTTAAAAAAGTAAGGTTTCCAAATAGAAAGGGAGAAGAACTGGTAGGAAGGCTTCAGTTACCAGATAAACAATACCCGCAGGAATTTGCAATTTTCGCACATTGCTTTACCTGTGGTAAAAATTTAAAAGTCATAAGGGAAATTTCATCAGCGCTTACCCAACTAGGAATTGCAGTTTTGAGATTTGACTTTACAGGACTTGGGCAAAGTGATGGAGAGTTTGAAGACACCAATTTTTCTCATGACGTGGAAGACCTGCTCGAAGCCTCAAAATTTCTTGAAAAAGAATATAAAGCTCCAGCTTTAATTATAGGCCACTCTCTTGGTGGAACAGCCGCTTTATTTGCTGCAAAACAGCTGGACAATATCAAAGCCATAGCAACTATTGCGAGTCCCTCACAACCCTCTCATGTTGAAAATTTAATAACATCCAATGCAAAAGAAGACTCTGTAAAAGATGACGATTCTGTACTCATTAATATTGGTGGTAGAGATTTCAAAATTAAAAAGCATTTTCTTGACGACATTAAAGCTAAGGACACAAAATCATTTCTGGGAGAACTCAAAAAACCCTACTTGATCATGCACTCTCCACAGGATACTATTGTGGGAATTGAAAATGCTGAAGAGTTGTATAAATGGTCACATCATCCTAAAAGCTTCATTAGTTTAGATAAAGCAGACCACCTTATGAACGAGAATATAGATGCATCTTACATTGGGAGCTTAATTGGACACTGGGCCTCCAATTACTTAGACATTTCAAAAAGTGCTAACAAAGCAGGATCTTCAGAAAGTCAATCTGCAGCAGTTCTTAGAAATGAAGACAAATTTACCACACACCTTAAGGTAGGGGATTTCGAAATGATAGGTGATGAACCTGAAGATCACGGAGGTTCAAATTTTGGACCTGCCCCTTACGATTTACTCACGGCAGGACTAGCTGAGTGTACTGCCATGACTCTGCATGTTTATGCCCGACACAAAAAATGGGAACTTGATGAAGTACAGGTGCATATAGATCACGAAAAGAGGAAAATTGAAAAAGAAGACGGAAAATCCACGCAAAAAGATTTTATAACCAAGAGAATTGAAATCAAAGGAGATTTGGATGAGTCTCAGATTAAACGATTGCTTGAGATTGGGGATAGATGTCCTGTGCATAAAACGCTACATTCTGACATTGAAATCACTTCAGAACTATTAAACTAAAAGTAATGTTAAGGTAATGTTTAAATTTGAGTGACCTTAGTATTTAAGCTAAATTTACATCAAACATTAAATCAAAACTCATGAAAAAAATAAGCTTATTAACTTTTGTTCTTGGATTACTTCTGGTTGTAGGATGTAATGATGGAAAAAAGAAAGATAAAGAGGAAAAAGAAAATACAGAAGCTGTTGGTGTTACAGATACCATTGTAACCATAACTCCTATGGAAGGCTCCCCAGAATTCCCTGAAGCCAGTTTGTCTCACCCAGGTGGAGAAACGATAGAAGTTGAAGCTGGATCTGTAGATTTCAATTTTTCTGTAGAAAACTACGAATTAGGAGCTCAGACAGAAAATGCTGGTGAAAATGGCTTAGCCAATTCTGGTAAAGGTCAGCACATTCATTTCATTTTAGATAATGGACCTTACTCAGCTCATTATGAAAGCGAGTTTAGTAAGGAAATAGAAGAGGGTGATCACGTATTACTTGCATTTTTATCCAGATCATACCATGAAGCTGTAAAGAATGAAAGTTCTTTTGTAGTGAAAAAAATAAGAGCTGGAAATCCTTCAGAAGACCAACAAATGGATGTTGATTTTTCCAAGCAGCACCTTTTTTATAGTAGACCAAAAGGTACTTATAAAGGGGAGGATACCAAAAAGGTGCTTCTTGACTTCTTCCTTGTCAACACCGAGTTAGGTGAGGATGGAAATAAAGTAAAAGTCACCGTGAATGAAGGAGAAGATTACTTAATTACAGAATGGAGACCTCATGTCATTGAAAATATGCCAATGGGTGAAAATAGAATACAACTTACGTTGGTTGACAATAATATGGAGCCAATTCCAGGTCCATTCAATTCGGTTACTAGAACTGTAACTTTAGAAAAATAGGATTATATATTTTTAAATAAAAAGCCCCGCAATAGCGAGGCTTTTTTTATGCTTACAGTTTGGCAATTCTTAGAAATTTTCCGAAGAAACAATAATGAAAGTACCAGGTTCATTGTTGGTAGAAGTATTTTCAGCAGTAATTATAATTCTACTTGGTTTAAAGGCAGTGGTTGTGCTTAATGAGCCTTTCCTTTTACTGGAAAACATGCCGCTGGATATGTTCAATTTACCAATGTTCTTGGTTCCTCTTGCTGTTTCTATCCAAACTACATACATTTCTCTTGAAGGATCTAGCCGTTCTGGAGAGGTAAGATCTTCAGCCTTAAGGTCTATTTTATAATTATCATTACCATCCTTTTTTACTTTTGCTGTTACATTAGCCTCTGGTACTGTTTTAGAAACAGGAAAATCTACCTTTGTTGCACAGGATGAAACAAAAATTAATAATATTATTAAAACTGGGATATTAAATTTAGCGTTCATAAAATATAATTTAAGTTAAGTTACAAAAGTAACGGAATTCAGTGGGTTCCACTTAGATTTTATGATTTCTTAAAAAGCGTATTGATTTCTGTATTTCACTTGCCATCACTTTGTCCTCTCTCACTACTGGCACTGCTTCTTTGTAAGCGTCTAAAATAGACTCGACAGCTTCAGAGCTCTTTAATGGACGTCTAAAGTGCATCGCCTGTGAGGCATTAAATAGCTCGATGGCAAGTATCTTTTCAATATTATCTATAACTCTGTTTAGTTTGGTAACTGCATTTGCTCCCATACTTACATGATCTTCCTGGCCGTTGGAGGAAACTATAGAATCAACACTGGCAGGCGTGCACAATTGCTTGTTTTGACTCACTATACTGGCAGCTGTATATTGTGGAATCATGAAACCACTGTTAAGTCCTGGGGAACTGACTAGAAATGTCGGCAGACCTCTTAAACCTGAAACCAGCTGGTATATTCTTCGCTCAGAAATATTCCCTATTTCACTCATGGCAATTGCCATAAAATCTGCAGCAATAGCAAGGGGTTGTCCATGAAAATTTCCACCAGAAATAATTTTATCTTCATCTACAAATACATTTGGGTTATCTGTTACACTATTAATTTCTGTAAGTAAGGTTTGCTCAATGTAACGTAAAGCGTCTCGAGTTGCTCCATGTACCTGAGGAACACATCTAAACGAATAAGGATCCTGTACGTTTTGCTTTTGATTAACAGCAATTTCGCTTCCATGCAACAACTTCAGTATGGTTTGTGCTGTTTCAATTTGTCCTTTGTGTGGCCTTACCTGATGGACTAAATCATCAAAAGGAGACATATTACAGTCAAATGCATCAATAGAAACGGCAGCAATCACATCTGCCCATTTCATCAAACGCCTTGAATAAAGAACATTTCTAAGCAGGTGTGCACTCATAAATTGAGTGCCGTTTAACAGGGCTAAACCTTCCTTGGATTGAAGCACTAATGGCTCCCACCCATATCTTTCCTGTAAAATCTTAGCAGATTCAATTTTACCATCTATAATAACTTCACCTTTGCCAAGGAGAGGTAAAGCCAAATGTGCTAAAGGAGCCAAATCTCCAGAAGCCCCAAGTGAGCCTTGTTCATAAATTACGGGAAAAATACCTTCGTTGTAAAAGTGGATAAGTCGTTCCACCAATTTTATTGAAACTCCAGAATAACCGTAACTTAAAGATTGAATCTTCAGCAATAGCATCAATTTTACAATTTCGTCTTCTACCCTATCTCCTGTTCCACAGGCATGAGACATGACTAAATTTTCCTGTAGAAAAGTAAGCTTATCTTCATTGATTTTGATATTGCACAGGGATCCAAATCCGGTATTAACCCCATAAATAGGGTGCTTACTTTCCTTTTGTTTTAAGTTGAGATAGGAACGCGCTTTATCTATTTCGGCACTGGCCTCTTCGCTTAAGGCAATTTTATAATCTTCATCTAGTAAAGTCTGAAGTTTTGAAAATCCAAGCACTGATGAATCTATATAATGTGTAATTGGCATGGCAATATCTTTTAATCAAAGATAAGATTTAAGAATTGTTCAATCTTTAAGTTTTAAGAAAGAATCTCCCAAATGCTTCACAATATCTGAAGCAATCATGGCTTCTTGAGACCTTTTAGATGATGCGAAATCTCCAGCAAGTCCATGAATATACATGCCAAATACAGCTGCACCTAAACTAGAGTAGCCCTGCGCCAGTAAACCTGCAATGAGTCCTGTGAGTACATCGCCGCTTCCCGCAGTTGACATTCCTGCATTACCCGTAGAGTTTACATAGACTTCATTTTTATATACACATAAACTGTGGGCGTCTTTGGCCAGTATAACAACGTCTAATCGGTGAGATAACTTCTTTATTTTATCTAACTTTTCAAAATCGTCTTTCCATTCTCCTATAAGTCGCTTCAGTTCTCCTGGATGTGGGGTTAGGATAGATTTCTTCGGAATTTGACGCTGCAAGCCTTCATACTCAGCAATAAGATTTAAAGCATCTGCATCTATCACTAAAGGACAGGTGGCGTTATCTAGCCACAAACTTAAAGCTTTTAAGGCATCTTTAGATGTTCCAATACCTACGCCAATCCCTATAGAATCTGGCTGAAAATCGAGCTCTTTGAAGCTGATATAATCTTCTGATTGGTTTTCAATTAGCATAGCTTCTGGCAAGTTCTGCAGCAATGAGGAATGTCCCCTACTGGGCATCATAACACTTGTTTTACCTACTCCTGAACGCATGCAGGACAAACTTGAAAGCAAAACACTCCCAAGCATCAATTGACTTCCGCCAACAATAAGGGCATGACCGTAAGTCCCTTTATGAGAAAATCTAGATCTTGGTTGATAAAGTGTTTTCGCATAGCTTAGGTCAACGAAATTAAATTCTGTAGAAATTTCTTCTAAATGGTCTTGACTTAAACCTATATCTATGATTTTTACTTCTCCAATGCAATTTGCATAATCTGGTAAAAACAGAGACAATTTTGGAGTTTGGAAAGTCAACGTAAAATCAGCCTGAAAAACGCTCTCACTATCACCTGGCGATCTATCCAGATACATACCGCTTGGTACATCTAGACAAAAGGTTTTAGATGAACACTCATTGACATGTCTTGTCAGTTTTTGAACAAAATCTGGCATAGGTCTGTTCAAGCCAACCCCAAAAATTGCATCGATGACAACCTCTTCAGAATCGATTTTTGGAAGATGAGAATTTTCAACAAATTCAGTTACCTTACATTTTGACTGAGATTTAAGCCGATCTAGATTTTTTTGGTTATCCTTAGATCTGTTGGGTGTAAAATTGACCAAAAGAACCTCTACTTCAAAATCATCTTCTGCCATGAAATAAGCTATAGCAAGACCATCTCCTCCGTTATTACCTGGACCAACGAGTATTTTAATTTTTTTTGATTCTCCTTGTAAAGTTTTTTTTATTTCATCGTAAGCTAATCCAGCGGCACGCTCCATTAGCTGCCAAGAAGAAATATTCTGAACTTCACAACTGTATTGGTCTAGATCTGACAATTGTGAGGCGTTCAATATTTTCATAATTCATATTTTATGCTTTCACACGTGTTTTCTCCCATGTCCAGGCATCCTTAAGAGCTTGTTCTAGGGAACGTTTTGCTTTCCAACCCAAGATCTCATTTGCTTTTTTTGTGTCTGCATAAGCAGCAACCACATCACCAGCACGCCTACCCACAATTTTGTAATTCAACTTTTCTCCAGAAGCATTTTCGAAAGCTTTGATGACTTCCAGTACAGAAGAGCCTACACCTGTCCCAACATTAAACACTTCAAAAGTATCTTTAGTTGGAGCAGACAATAGTCTTTCTAAAGCTATGACGTGTGCTTCTGCCAGATCCATGACATGTATATAATCTCTTATGCAGGTACCGTCACTGGTAGGATAATCATCTCCAAAAACTGACAGTTCTTTTCGTTTACTTATTGCTGTTTGAGTGATAAAAGGCACCAGATTTTGAGGGGTACCCAAGGGTAATTCTCCAATTTCTGCGGAGGGATGAGCCCCAATAGGATTAAAATATCTTAAAGAAATAGCTCTTAATTTATCTTCTGTGGCGCAGGTATCTCTTATTATTTCCTCTCCAATTTGTTTTGTATTTCCGTAAGGAGACATTGCTTTTTTGACAGGAGCATCTTCTGAAATGGGAAGTTCATCCGCTTGACCATAAACTGTACAAGAGGAACTGAAAATCATATTTTGTTTGTCTAACTTTACAAGATTCTGAAGCAAATACGTTAATGCTGCTAAATTATTTTCATAATATAAAAGCGGGTTCTCCACACTCTCGCCAACTGCTTTGGATGCTGCAAAATGAATAACACCAGAAATATCCTGATGGTTAATAAAAAAATCATGGAGACCAGATTTATCCTTTAAATCAATCTTTTGGAACTCTGGAGTCTTAGAAGTGATCTGGGTAATTCCCTCAAGAACTTGTAATGATGAATTGGAGAGGTTATCGATAACAACTACTTCATAGCCTTTGTTTTGTAGTGCAACTACAGTATGGGAACCTATAAAACCAAGACCTCCAGTAACTAGTATTTTCATTTTATAGACTTGTTAAAATTAACTTGCAAATTACAAAAAATACGAGGCCTAATTATTGTAAAGCGTATTTTTGAAAAAAATTAAATATGCCACAAGAAGATACATCAATACGAGTTTTCAGATGGGTTAGCATTTTAGAGGCCCTATCATTTCTGGTTCTTTTGTTTATAGCCATGCCTCTAAAGTATATTTGGGAAATGCCGGAGTATGTGAGAATTGTAGGTATGGCTCATGGTATTTTGTTTATACTTTATCTCTTAGGTGCCTATTGGATGTATGAAAAACTCGGGTGGTCTGTAAAGGTTCTTCTTATTGTATTCTTAAGTTCTATACTTCCTTTTGGACCTTTTGTGGTGGAAAAAAAATATTTACCTTAGTCGTTTAGAGCCTGTCTTTTACAAATTCAACTTTTGTTTTGCCATGAGGTTTAGCGTTTCCCTCCTCATCGAGACTCACCATTACAATTTTATCTACAACAATAATGCTTTGTCTAGTCATTTTATTTCTGACTTCGCATTTTAAAGTAAGTGAGGCTGAACCAAATTTCACAACTTCAATTCCAATTTCAACAATATCTCCCTGTTTTGCAGAACTTTTGAAGTCGATTTCACTCATGTATTTGGTAACTGTCTTTTGGTTTTCCAATTGAATGATAGAATACAACGCTGCTTCTTCATCTATCCAGGCCAGTAATTTTCCACCAAACAGAGTGCCATTCGGGTTTAAGTCTTCAGGTTTAATCCATTTTCTAGTATGAAATCTCATAATTTCTTAAGTTTTGATAAGATTTATAGCATCCTGAAGTATTTCAGAATGATCAAAAGCTAATTTAGGTAATTTCTCAAGAGGAAACCACTTTGCGTCTTGTGCATCATCATTCCCTTCTACGTCTTTCTGTTCATCTGTTTCTGCTAAAAATGCAAATGAAACTGTTCTGCTCCTGGGATCTCGATCTAAAGCATCATAATAATTTAAAAACTTAAAGGCATCAATGTTTAAATCCAAGCCAGTTTCTTCTTTCAATTCCCTTTTACATGCATTTATAACCAATTCGTTATTGTCTACAAACCCACCTGGAAAGGCCCATGAATCTTTAAAAGGATCATTCTTTCTTTTGATCAGTAAGATAAACGTCTTTTGTCTTTTCTTATAAAAAACGACTATATCTACAGTAATATGAATTGATTGTCTCAATGCTTATGTACGTTTTTAAATGTGCTAAAATAAAAAACCCTTCATGAAGAAGGGTTTTAATTAATAAGAATTTTGTGAACTCATTATGGCATCACAACTGTGTCGATGGCATGTATCACACCATTAGAAGCGTCAACATCAGTCATAATTATAGTTGATGTACTTCCATTAGCATCAGTTAAAATAACATTTTCTCCATCAAGAGAGGCTGTTAATTCACCTCCCTGAACTGTAGGAATTGTAAAACTTCCACCGTTATCTTCGATAGCACTTACAACGTCAGCTGCCATAAATTCTCCAGAAACAACATGATAAGTCAAAATCCCAGTCAATTGTTCCTTGTTTTCTGGTTTAACCAAATTAGGAACTGTTCCTTCTGGTAATTTTGCAAAAGCATCATTTGTTGGTGCAAACACTGTAAATGGTCCGTCACCGCTTAATGTTTCAACTAGACCTGCAGCTTTCACAGCAGTCACAAGCGTGCTAAAATCATCATTCCCGGAGGCAATCTCTACAATGTTTTGTTGATCAGACATTGCATCTTCAGAATTTCCATCATCATAGGATGCATCAGATTCCATTGCATCCTCTTTCTGTTCAGTTTCAGTTTCCTTTTGTTTTTCTTCGTTGTTTTTACAAGAAGTAAATGCAATCATTGCAATTACGCTCAAACTCAAAATTATTTTTTTCATGACTATATTTTATTAGTTTGTTTAAAAGTATTTTAAAAACCTGAAACAAACCCAAGATACACTATAATTATTTGTTAATTCTATGAAATCAGTTAGGGTAGCGCTTACTCATGATAACTAGTCCCCTTATTAATCAACAATGGCTGTCAATGCTAATTAAACTTTATTAGTCTAAATGACTTAAAGCAGGCTTCCCACTCAACTTTAGAATTAAACTCCAGCTGGATAGTCTTAATAAAAAACTAAAGTAATTCGCATTAACATTAATTTATCTGAAACTTGTTCGCTTGGAAACGAACTAAAATTACATTTGCTCTATGAAGCAAAATGATAACTCTATTTCTGAATCGAAAAACAATCTTATAAATGAATTGAGTTTGCATTTTGAAACTGAACATGATCTGCCTCCACTGGCTTCTAAGATATACTCTCACCTTATACTTTCATCTTCAGAATCGCTCACTTTTGATAATCTTATTGATATCACAGGTGCCAGCAAGAGTTCTGTCTCCAATCAGTTGAATTTTTTAATTGAAGAAGGTCGCGTTGATTTCACTTATAAGGATGATAAAAGAAAACGTTACTTCAAGACAAAACGCTATTATTTATGCAAAACTCTTGAATTACATCTGGAAAAAATTCAGAAAGAGATCAAAATGCTTTCAAAAGTTATTCAATTTAAAAACAATGAAGATTTCAACAAAAAACTTGTTGCTATTTTCAAAAATCACCTGGTCAACGAAAGAGAAAATATATTAGAGACAATAGATAACCTAAAACAAACGAGTCATAATTTAAATCCCCATGAAAAATAAATTACTTGCCTTTATAGCTGTTTCGACACTTGTATTTAGTTCATGCCAAAAGCAAGACGAACAACAATCATCACCACCGCCTGAACTCCCAATTATTAAAGTTGAAACTAGAGACATGACTACATTCTCTGAGTATCCAACTCAACTTGAAGGCGTCATAAGTAGTGAGATAAGAGCTAAAGTTCCCGGTTATGTTACAGACGTGAGGGTTGAAGAAGGAGCTGCTGTGAAAAAAGGAGATATTTTATTCAAATTAGAAACAAGAAGCCTGAGTGGTGATGCTTCTGCAGCAAGAGCTCGAGTAAATTCTGCTCAGATTGAAGTTGACAAATTGAAACCTTTGGTTGAGAAAGAAATTGTGAGCCAAAGACAACTGGAAACTGCTAAAGCTGAACTGGAAACTGCAAAAAGTGACTTGGAAAGCATTTCAGCAAATGTAGATTATGCAACTATTAAAAGTCCTGTAGATGGCTATGTAGGCAACATCAATTACAGAGATGGTGCGCTTATCAATCCTTCTGATATGCTCCCGCTTACCAGAGTTGTGAAAACCAACGAAGTTTTTGCATACTTCTCTGTAAATGAGAAGGAGTTTTTGAATATGGCCAGTCAATTTAATGCAGAGACAAAAGATGAGTCGGACATGACTTCTTCTTTTCCAGACGTAATGCTGGTCATGTCCAATGGCAAGGAATATGAAAAGAAAGGGAAAATAACCAGTATTTCTAGTCAGGTGAATAGACAAACGGGAACTGTCAGATTCCGAGCTACTTTTGAAAATACTGGATCAATTTTAAAAGACGGCCTTACCGGAACAATCAAAATACCTTCCAATACCAAGGATGCTATAGTTGTTCCAAGAATGTCAACATTCTCGAGACAAGGTAAAGAATTTGTATTCAGTTTTAATGAATCCGATTCCACTGTCACAGAAAAAGCGATTGAAGTAGTGAGAGCAGATCCGTTTTATATTGTGAATTCGGGCTTAAAAAAAGGTCAGAAAATCGTGGGAAGAGGCGTCAATAAAATCAAAAACAGCGATAAAATAATTCCTAAAGAGTCTACAGTGGACTCCATTGTAGATTCATTTGATAAAGTTTTTAAATAGTAAAGATGCTAAAGAAATTTATAGAAAGACCCGTTTTATCGACTGTTATTTCGATAATAATAGTGATGCTTGGTATCCTTGGTATACAAGAATTACCAGTCACTCAGTATCCTGATATTGCTCCGCCAACCGTACAGGTAACCACGAGCTTCCCGGGTGCAAATGCTGAAACCATTCTGGAAAGTGTTATCATTCCCATTGAAGAAGAAATAAATGGTGTAGAAGGTATGACCTATCTTACTTCATCGGCTAGTAATGATGGTAGTGCTACCATTACAGTGTTTTTTGAACAGGAATACGACGCCGATATTGCTGCCGTGAATGTTCAAAACAGAGTAGCACGTGCCAATGCTGTTTTACCAGATGAAGTTGTAAGAAATGGTGTGATTACCGAAAAACAGCAGAATTCAGCTTTGCTTTATGCAGCAATTTATTCTACCAATGAAGATTATTCTGATACGTATGTTCAAAATTATTTGAACATCAATATCCGTCCAGAATTACAACGTATCAATGGCGTTGCCAATGTCAATGTGTTTGGAGGTAAAGATTACTCCATGCGTGTCTGGCTTGATCCAGATAAGATGGCGAATTATAACCTTAATGCCTCAGAAGTTATAGCAGCCATAAGAGAACAAAGTCAGGAAGCTGCTGCAGGTTCTGTAGGACAAAATGCAGGAAAAGCCTTTGAATATGTTATTACTTATAAAGGCAGGCTCAAAACTTCAGAAGAATATGGAAACATCATTTTAAAGTCATTTGATAACAACCAGTTTTTGAGACTGAAAGATGTCGCAGAAGTTGAGCTGGATGCTTTTTCCTATAATTCTTTATCAAGAAGTAAGGGTTATCCTGGTGTTAACTTCGGAATTTTTCAAACCCCTGGATCCAACGCCCAGGAAATCATTGAGGACATCTACGATAAAATGGATGAACTTGAAAAAAACTTCCCCGAAGGTGTAGAATATCTTGTCAACTATGATACCAATGAATTCTTAACTGCCTCTATAGACAAAGTACAGGAAACACTCATAGAAGCCTTTTTACTTGTATTTTTGGTAGTATTCCTCTTTTTACAGGATTTAAAATCTACGTTAATACCTGCTATAGCAGTTCCTGTTTCTATAATTGGTACCTTTTTCTTCTTAAACTTATTTGGGTATTCCATCAACCTACTTACACTCTTTGCATTGCTTCTGGCTATTGGTATAGTGGTGGATGATGCCATCGTTGTAGTAGAGGCGGTTTATGCCAAACTTGAGGATGGTGCCCAAAGTGCCAAGGAAGCCTCCATTACTGCAATGAATGAAATAAGCGGAGCTATTGTATCCATTACGCTGGTAATGGCAGCGGTATTTATTCCGATTACATTCATAAAAGGTCCTGCTGGAGTATTTTACGAGCAATTTGGTGTAACGCTTATTGTAGCCATCGTTATTTCTGCAGTAAACGCTCTTACGTTAAGTCCAGCTTTATGTGCCTTATTTCTAAAACCTCCTAAAGAACAGAAAGACAAACCAAATTTATTACAGCGATTCTACAATGCCTTCAATGCTGGGTTTAATGCCCTGCTGACCAAGTATGTACATTCCCTAAAATTTCTTGTAAGACAGAAATGGGTTACTTTACTTATATTAATTGTAGCTGGAGTAGCCATCTATTTTGCTAATGAAATGACTCCTAAAGGATTTGTACCTACAGAAGATCGTGGAGTTGTCTTTATGAATCTGGAATTACCAGTAGGATCATCTTTAGACAGAACTTTTAAAGCAACTGAAGACATTTACGAAAGGATTCAAAATATAGAAGGCATAAGAACTGCCTCCTTGATATCAGGTAGAAACTTTTTCTCAGGAAACGGAAGTTCGTATGCTCAGGGCTTTATTATTCTTGATAACTGGAGTGAGAGAACAAATGATGCCACCCAAATTAATACCATCGTTGGTAAACTGAATCAGGTTACTTCTGATATTCCTGATGCTGAGATTCAATTTTTTACACCTCCGAGCGTACCGGGATACGGAGCTGCCGATGGATTTGAAATGCAATTGATCGACAAGGCAGCAGGACCTCTAAGAGACCTGGACAACGAAGCCAACAAATTTGTGGGTGGGTTATTTGAAAAACAATCCATTGCTTTTGCGAATAGTTCCTTTAGTACAAAATTCCCTCAATACAGCATGAATCTGAACGTACCGAAGATTAAAGCCAGTGGATTGTCTGTTGACGAAGTCCTTACCACCATGCAATCCTATGTTGGTGGATTTTTTGTATCCAACTTTTCTACTTTCGGGAAGCAATACAGAGTATTCGTACAGACATTGCCAGAAGATAGAGATAATAAAGAAAGTCTCAATAGCATTTTTGTCACCTTACCATCAGGTGAAAATGCACCAGTTTCAGAATTTGTAGACTTAGAAAGAGTTTACGGGCCTCAAGTGGTAAATCGATTCAACCTCTACAATGCAGTGACTATCAACGGGAGTACAACCCCAGGATTTAGCTCTGGTGATGCCATTGAATCCATTAGAAAAACAGCCGAAGCTCAACTGGGCACTGATTATGATATTGCATTTTCGGGTATAACCAGAGAAGAAATTGCGGCCAGCGGACAATCCATCTTCATTTTTGCCTTGAGTATTCTTTTTGTCTACTTCTTTCTAGCGGCGCAGTATGAAAGCTATTTACTCCCTTTTGCAGTAATTTTTTCATTACCAATTGGCGTGGCAGGAGCATTCTGGAGTACCAATTTAGCAGGTTTAGAGAACAATATTTATTTTCAAATTGCATTGATTATGCTGGTAGGTTTACTGGCTAAAAATGCCATACTTATTGTAGAATTCGCCATACAACGAAGACAGGAAGGAATGTCTATATATGAAGCTGCTTTAGATGGAGCTAAAGTGAGATTAAGACCTATTTTGATGACATCCTTTGCATTTATTTTAGGTTTACTGCCACTTGTCCTTGCAACAGGAGTTGGAGCTAAAGGAAATAATTCAATAGGAACAGGTGCTGCAGGAGGACTTCTTGTAGGAACCCTTATCGGAGTATTTGTCATACCGGTCCTATTTGTTGTTTTCCAGTGGTTACAAGAAAAAGTAAGTCCATCGAGCCGAGCTCAAGTTGAAAATGCTCAAAATAATTCTAAAGAAACTAAATAGATCATGAAATACATTATTAAATCTATTTTCGTTGTTATCTGTTTATCCTCATTACAATCCTGTTTTGTGGCAAAAGATTACGAAAGACCTGAGGAAGAGATAGATCCTATAAATTATAGAACCGACCAGTTAAAAGAGGATTCTTTGTCCGTTTCAAAAGTGAGCTGGAGGCAAATGTTTACTGATACCGTCCTTCAACATCACATAGAAGAGGCCTTAGAAAATAATCAAGATATAAGAATAGCCCTACAACAAATTAATGCTGCCAATGCATTTTTCAAACAAGGCAAGGCTGGATACTATCCTTCAGTAGATATCAATGGTTCAGTAACCAGACAAGAATTATCTCCAAACTCTCAGTTTGGTAGTTTCTTTTCCTCATTAGAACAATATGAGCTCAATGCAAGCTTAGCCTGGGAGGCTGATATTTGGGGAAAAATCAGAAGTAATAAAAGAGCTGCACAAGCCAGATTCATGCAGTCTGAAGCTGCTCACAAAGCTGTAAAAACCGATTTGATTTCGCGTATTGCTACTGGATATTATCAAATTTTAGCACTAGACGAACAAGTGAAAATTGCAGAAGAAACGCTGGAAAGTCGAAAGAAAAGTCTCGAAACCAGCAATGCATTAAAAGAAGCTGGAAATTTGACTTCAGTAGCTGTAAGCCAAACTGAAGCTCAAGTATATGCTGCAGAAGCTTTGTTACTGGATCTAAAAAATGACGTCAAACTCCTAGAAAATACACTTTCCATCTTAAAAGGTGAATCTCCACAAAGTTTTAAAAGAGGTGAGCTTTCCGCTCAAGTTATTGATCAGGAATTGACCACTGGAGTTGCTTCAGATTTGTTGGAAAACAGACCCGATGTCATTGCAGCAGAATACGACTTGATCAATGCTTTCGAATTGACTAATGCTGCAAAAAGTAGATTTTATCCGTCTATCACTATTTCTGCAACAGGAGGTTTTCAGAGTCTAGAAGCTTCAGATTTCATTTCAACGAATTCGCTTTTTTTAACACTGATTGGAGGTCTTACTCAACCTATTTTTAATAGAAGAGAAATCAGAACTGAGTACGAAGTAGCTCAAAGTGAAAAAGAACAAGCTTTACTGAATTTTGAACGCACATTATTGACTGCAAGCAGGGAGGTATCTGATGCCATGCTGAATTACCAAAACGCAACTGAAAGGAAAGAGGTGAAAGCAAAAGAATATCAAGCATATCAAAAGGCTCTGGATGATTCTCAGGAATTATTAAATAACGGACTAGCAACTTACCTCGAAGTTTTAAATGCTCAAGAAAATGCTTTAAATACTGAACTTGAGGTTACTCAAATTCAGTTTGATAAACTTAGCGCTGTTGTAGAATTATACAGAAGTCTTGGTGGTGGCTGGCAATAACTGATATTACATAGCTAAAAAAGCCGAGCGATGCTCGGCTTTTTTTATAAAGTAACTTAGGAATAATTTATTCTCCCATTTTTTCCATCAAGGCCTGAGACAATTTTTTATAGGTTCCATTTTCTAAGCGTTCTCGTATCGCGGAAAAAGCATCCAACGTAATTTCAATATCTTCCATGGTATGAGTTGCCGTAGGTATCATTCTTAACAGAATCAATCCTTTAGGTATGACAGGGTACACCACAATAGAACAGAAAATACCAAAGTTTTCTCTAAGGTCTTTTACCAAAGCCATAGCTTCAGGAATACTACCTTTAAGATAAACTGGAGTTACACAACTCGTCGTGGTTCCGATATCGAAGCCTTTTGCCTTCAGTCCATTTTGAAGTGCATTCACATTATCCCATAATTTATTTTTAAACTCTGGGGATTTTCTTATAAGGTCTAGTCGCTTCAAGGCACCTTCCACAAGAGACATTTGTAGAGATTTTGCAAACATTTGAGATCTCAAGTTGTACTTGAGGTAATCGATAATTTCTTTATCAGCTGCTATAAAAGCTCCTGTACTGGCCATGGATTTTGCAAAAGTAGCGAAGTAAACATCTATTTGATCTTGGACACCTTGCTCCTCTCCTGCTCCTGCTCCAGTTTTACCAAGCGTACCGAAGCCGTGGGCATCATCAACTAATAATCTAAAGTTATACTTTTTCTTTAATTCAACGATTTCTTTTAATTTTCCTTGTTCACCTCTCATTCCGAAAACACCTTCAGAAATAAATAAAACACCACCGCCAGTTTGTTCAGCTATTTTTTCGGCGCGTGCCAGGTTCAATTCAATACTGTCAAGATCGTTGTGTTTGTAGGTAAAACGCTTTCCTAAATGTAAACGCACACCGTCAATAATACAGGCGTGAGCATCTACATCATAAACGATGACATCATCTTTACCTACGAGGGCGTCTATGGTAGACAAAATGCCCTGATAACCGAAGTTGAGAACATATGCTGCTTCTTTACTTACAAATTCTGCCAACTCATTTTGCAATTGTTCATGAAGATCTGTATGACCGCTCATCATTCTAGCACCCATAGGGTAAGCACTCCCCCATTTTTTTACAGCTTCTTCATCGGCTTTTCTTACTTCCGGATGATTGGCTAAACCTAAATAATCGTTGATACTCCAGGTAATGACTTCGCGTCCTTGAAATTTCATTCGATTACTGATTTGTCCTTCCAATTTTGGAAATACAAAATAGCCCTCAGCCTGATCTGCCCATTTGCCTAACGGGCCTTTATCTCTATAAATCTTTGAAAATAAATCTTTCATTTTGATGTGTTTTTTGTTGCAAACTTACCCAATATCAATTAGTTGATGTTAGTGACATGGGCTTTTTTCAAATTGCTTTTGTTTTGTTTATCCTCTAATCCAGGGTAGTTGGTGAAACCTTGTTCTTTCATCCAGTCGTCTGAAAAAACTTTACTCATATATCTTGAACCATGATCTGGAAAAATAGCGACTACTTTGCTTTGAGAATTAAATTCACCTTCCCTATTCAGTTGTTTTATACCTTGCATTACAGCACCGCTGGTGTAGCCTACAAACATACCTTCTGCTCTGGCAATATCGCGAGCCATATAAGCACTATCTTCATCACTTACCTTAGTAAACTTGTCGATGCTGTCAAAATCTGTAGCGGTTGGTATTAGATTTTTTCCAAGGCCTTCGATTTTATAAGGATAGATTTCACTTTTATCAAGTTTACCGGTTTCATGGTACTTCTGTAAAACAGAACCAAAGGCATCAATACCTAAAATACGAATATCAGGATTTTTTTCTTTAAGGAATCTAGCGGTCCCAGATATCGTACCACCAGTACCACTGCAAGCCACAAGATGAGTGATCTTACCTTCGGTTTGTGACCAGATTTCAGGACCTGTTGTTAAGTAATGAGCATCAATATTCAATTCATTAAAATATTGATTGATGTAAATAGATCCAGGGGTCTCCTTGTGAATGCGTTTGGCAACTTCGTAGTAAGATCGAGGATCTTCTGGAGCAACATTGGATGGACAAACGGTGACGTCTGCGCCCATTGTTCTTAAAAGTGAAATTTTATCTTTAGAAGATTTTGAACTCACTGCGAGAATACACTTGTATCCTTTTATGGCCGCTACCATAGCAATACTGAAACCAGTGTTGCCAGAGGTAGTTTCTATAATCGTATCTCCAGGTTTCAAATCTCCATTTTTTTCAGCCCTTTCTATAATGTAATGAGCAATTCTGTCTTTGGAAGATAAACCAGGATTTTGAGCTTCATATTTAGCTAAAAATTCTCCCTGAAAATGTTTAGTAATATTTTTTAATCTTATTAAAGGTGTGCAGCCCACCATGGATAACAAGCTGTCGTGAACATTCAAATTTTTATGCATAAAGCCAACGTCTTTTCACGTAAGTAGTGTCTATTGAATAAATAACAGGGGGCTAAATTACGATTTTTTTTGGATTACTCTGATATTTGCTCTAAATCAAGAATAAAAGCGTAGTCTTTTGCAAGCTCTTTTAAAGCTTCAAATCGACCAGACGCTCCGCCATGCCCGGCATCCATATTCGTCTCCAGATATAACCTGTTAGTGTCTGTTTTTAATTCTCTCAGTTTTGCTACCCATTTAGCTGGTTCCCAATATTGAACTTGTGAGTCATAAAGACCTGTAGTGACGAGCACATTTGGATAATCTTTTGCTTCAACATTATCATAAGGCGAGTAAGTTTTGATGTAGTCATAGTATTCCTTATCGTTTGGATTCCCCCATTCGTCATATTCACCAGTCGTTAAAGGAATAGATTCATCTAGCATAGTTGTCACTACGTCTACAAAAGGAACTGCAGCAACAACTCCGTTATATAGCTCTGGAGCCATATTAATGACCGCACCCATCAAAAGTCCGCCTGCACTGCCTCCCATAGCATAAAGATGCTCTGGAGATGTGTATTTTTGTTCTATCAAATAATTTGAAACCTCAATAAAATCAGTAAAAGTGTTTTTCTTATGAAGCAATTTCCCTTTTTCATACCAGTCTCTACCCAAATACTCTCCACCTCTTACATGAGCTACAGCGTAGATGAATCCTCTATCCAAAAGTGATAATCTCGTAGAAGAAAAGTAAGGGTCCATGGTCGCTCCATAACTTCCATATCCATATTGAAGCAATGGATTTTTACCATTTCTTTTGATGCCTTTCTTGTACACTAAAGACACAGGTATTTCAGTACCGTCACTAGCTGTAGCCCAGATTCTTTCAGAAATGTAATTATTCTTATCAAAGTTGGGATCTTGGACTTCTTGTTCTTTTAAAACAGTTTCAGTCTTATCCACCATATCAAACTCAATCACCGATGCTGGAGTAGTAAGTGAGTTGTATGAATATCTCAATTTATCAGTGTCAAAATCTACGTTGGTCGTTGGTCTTGCTGTATAAGTTTCGCTTGTAAAAGGAAGATAATAATCATCACTTTTGTCCCATTTCTGAACACGAATTCTTGTCAATCCGTTGTATCTTTCACTTGTCACCAGGAAGTTTTGAAATATATCCAGTCCTTCAAGTAAAACATCTTTTCTATGAGGAATTACTTCTACCCAATTGTCTTCTGATGTAGAATCCACAGAAGTTTTCATCAATTTAAAATTTTGGGCATCATCTTTATTGGTGAGAATATAAAAATGATCTTTATAATGAGCTAAATCGTACTCTAGGCCTCTTCTGCGCGCAGAAAATACCTGAAAAGTATCATTAGGCTTATCGGCATCAAGGATTTGATATTCGTCAGACATGGTGCTTGAAGAGCCGATTATGATATAGTCTTTAGATTTAGTTTTATAAACATAGGTGTTAAAAGTCTCATCTTTTTCTTCAAATACTAACTCATCTTGATCTGGTGAGTCTCCAAGTTTATGTTTATAAATCTGATTTGACCTTAAGGTTTGCTCATCTTTTCTAGTATAAAAAAGAGTTTTATTATCATTGGCCCATGTCGAACCTCCTGTTGTTGTTTCAATTTTTTCGGGAAGAATTTCACCCGTCTTCAAATTTTTAATTTGAATCGTGTACTTTCTCCTACTTACGGTGTCAATGCCAAATGATGCAAAGGTATTATCCGGACTCACACTTACGCCTCCAAGATTGAAATAAGAATGGCCTTCTGCCATTGCATTACAATCAAACATAATTTCTTCCTCTGCATCCATGGAACCTTTTCTTCTGGTATAAACAGGGTAGTCTTTCCCTTTCTCATATTTTACCTGATACCAGTATCCATTTAACTTATAAGGTACAGAAGTATCATCTTCTTTAATTCGAGACTTCATCTCTTCAAACAAGCTATTCTGAAAATCCTTGGTATGCTCAGTAGACTCCTCGTAGTATTTGTTTTCTGCATTAAGGTAATCGATGACTTCTGGATTTTCTCTGTCATTCATCCAATAATAATTATCTATTCTGTCATCATTATGAATGGAAAGAGTTTTTGGTTTTTTTTCTGCGACAGGCGGCTTTATATCTGTATTTGTCATCTTCGAGTTATCATTTTTACAAGAAGTGGCAAATATAAAACTTAAGGCAAGAACAGGAATTAATTGTTTCATAAGACTCATTTTTAATTTACATAGATTGATCAAGTTTATAGCCTTACAATATAGTAATTTTGTAAATAAATTAAACACATAAAATTATGTTTGGAGATATGATGGGTATGATTAATAAAATCAAAGAAACCCAAGCTAAAGTGGAGGAAACCAAAAAACGACTGGACAAAGTAACTCTTCAGGAAAAAAGCAATGATGAGCTTTTAAAAGTAAAGATCACTGCAAACCGAGAAGTGAAATCTATTGAAATAGACGATAAATTACTTGAAGATAAAGAACAGTTGGAAGATTATTTAATCCTAACACTCAATAAAGCAATCAAAAAAGCTGGTGATGTAAATGAAGCGGAAATTTCTGCCGTTGCAAAAGACGGTCTTCCAGATATTCCAGGGTTAACGAGCTAGGCAATTAAAGTTAGGCTTTTTTTAAACATTTGATAAGTTATTTATAACCTGCCTCTTAAACTCATTATTGATAAAATGACAGTCTTTTAAATTCTCCACTCAATTGGCAGACACAGTCAGGCTAGTTAAAAATTGGCAGGAATAAGAATATGACAGATCAATTTGTTTTCTTATTGACTAATAGCCTTTTATGATTTCATCTGATTTTTTACTTCCAGGCACCCAGCCAAAAGTAAAATTAATCAGCGGACCAAAACCACTGTCTACTCCTATTCCATCGTAATAGCCAAAACCCAATTCTATAGTGGAATTAAAACCTTTTCTATTGGTTCTTTGCCAACCATAAACACCGCCGTAGAATGCTAGAGAAAAATTATCCTGTCCATCCAGATTATGACTAATCTGCACTGGCTCCCAAAACACCGTTCTTGCAGGTCCAAAATAGTTTGCAGAATTCCCGACTATTTCCATTCCATAGTTGTAACGGGTCTTAAAATTATGATAGTATCTTACGCGAGTATGCCAGGCCAGACCAAAAGAATAGCCTTCTTCATAAGTTGCCAGTCCTGGAGCTATACTTGTTGAAACGCTTATATTTTTAAATAAACCCAGCTCATAGCGAATGCCAGGTCCAATAAAATTTAAAGTAAACTGATGCCTTTCCAGGTTGGGCGCTCCATCCCAATCTTCTACAAATTGCTGCGCTCTGGAAGATAGAGATAGCAAGACAAGAAGAGTCAAAATAATGTGTGTATACTTTTTCATCATAACAGGAGTGATAAGATTGACTTTATTTCATGTAGACCACTTTTCTATTGATGAATTCCATCATCCCGTCTTTGGAAAGTTCTCTGCCATAACCTGAAATTTTAGTTCCTCCAAAGGGTAATCTGGGGTCTGATTTCACCAATTCATTAATGAAAAGTGCACCATCACTTACCTTATCTGCATACTCTAAAACCTTTTTCGCATTTTTTGTAAACACACTCACCCCTAATCCAAATCTTGATTTTTCCGATAGCTCAAAAGCATGGTCAATAGATTTAGCTTTTACCATTGCCGCCAGAGGACCAAAGGTTTCCTCGTCAAATGCTGGCATGCCCTCAGTTACATTACCCAAAACAGTGGGCTCATGAAAACACTCTTTTTGTTTCCCGCCCAATAACAGTTCTGCTCCTTTTTGAATAGATTCCTGCACCTGCTTTTGAAGTTCTTCTGCGAGATCTTTTCTTGCTAGTGGCCCAACTTGTGTCTCCTCCAAAATGGGGTCTCCAGCTTTAAGTTTGCTTGCAGCTTCTATAAATTTGGTCACAAACTCATCGTAGACTGAGTCTATTATGATGAATCGCTTGGCAGCAATACAGCTTTGTCCGCTGTTCATCATTCTGGCTTTTATGGCTGTTTCTACAGCCTGATCTACATCTGCATCTTCCAACACGATAAATGAGTTACTTCCTCCTAGCTCCAACAAGCTTTTCTTGATATATTTTCCTGCCAATTGTGCTACAGCAGAGCCAGCTTTTTCACTTCCTGTAAGAGTTATAGCTTGAACGGCATCATGAGAAATTACTGTTTCGGTTTCATCATGATGAAAGATTAAATTTTGAAACACAGCTTTTGGGTAGCCAGCTTTTAAGAATACTTCTTCAATCTTCTCAGCACAGCCAAATACATTGGAAGCATGCTTCAGCAATCCTGTATTTCCAGAAGTTAAGGTGGGAGCTGCAAATCTAAACACCTGCCAAAAGGGGAAATTCCAAGGCATTACTGCAAACACTGTCCCAATAGGATCGTGTCGTACAAAACTTTTGGTAGCGTCGGTTTCTATTTGCTCTGGAGCTAGAAATTCTTCTGCATGTTCTGCATAATACTCACAAACCCAGGCACACTTTTCTATTTCAGCCCTGGATTCAGCAATAGGTTTTCCCATTTCTGAAGTGATAACTTTAGCGTATTCTTCTACATTGCCTCTAAGTATTTGGGCTACTCTTTTAAGAAGTCGAGTTCTTTCAGATAATGGCGTCTTTCTCCAATGTTTAAAGGCTTGAGAAGAATCTTTCAATTTTTGATTGAGCTCTTCGGAAGTAAGTGAGGTATATTCAGCGATATGAGTTCCATCATAGGGATTTTTGCTTTGAAATTTCATTGGTTATAATTTTAAAAAATCATTCAATTTTGAAATATTTTCAACTTTGAATAAAAAGATTCGGTTGTTGAATGATTAAATTTATGACTTTATAGATGACCACACTTTTTTTAAAAGTCTTTTATGATTTCTTTGCACGTTTGAAGATCGTATTGTTTGATTCTAGTAAGAAAAACTATCGCTTTAAATGAAAGCCATATTTGCAGTATTTTTTATGAATAAATCTCGAACATCAGATTTTAAGGGTAAAAAAAATTAACCATTAAAAACACTTGATCTAAAAATTAAACGTTGACGTATATAAAATATAAGTTAAGGGTTTATGTTTCTAAATCAAAAACTATATTTGCCATATTAATTATTAACCACTGGATGAAATTAACATCAATTATTATAGTCTTATTTGCCATTACCTCACTTAGCTCCTGCATAAGTACAAAGCGACTTACTTACTTAGCAGAAGATAAGGAAACACAAATTGATAGCTTGATTAGCATTCAGGAAATGCAACCTCCTTACAGAGTTCAGATCAATGACTTACTTAGCATAAGAGTAAAAGCTCTGGATCAGGAATTGACGAGTATGTTTAATCCTATTGGTGATGCTGAAAACTCTACGGCAACCACTGAAGAAAAGGCTTACTTTGACGGATTTTTGGTCGACAGACACGGTGAAATAAGAATTCCTACCTTAGGAAGACTAAAGGTTATTGGACTTACCTTGGAAGAAATAAGACTGAAATTAGAAGAAAAGCTTCTAAATGAATATTTTAAATCTGAAGCGAATATTTTTATAACAGTAAAACTCGCAGGCTTGCGCTACACGACCTTAGGTGAGATAGGAACAGGCAGCCAGGTGATTTACAAGGAACAGGTTTCCATTATGGAGGCCATCGCAAACGCTGGCGACATCACCATTTACGGAGATAGGCGGAATATAAAAATTTTAAGGCAATACCCGGAAGGACAACGCATACACAGAGTTGACCTTACAAAAATTTCAGCAGTGAATTCACCGTTTTATTACATACAGCCCAACGATTTAATTATAGTAGATCCTCTACCTCAAAAATCATTTGGTATTGGTGAAACTGGATTTGGAACTATAGCTACTGTTTTTTCATTATTAACAGGACTCACCATATTATTGATACGACTCTAGATGGATGAAGATTTCGAAATAAGCGAATCCAATGCCTACTTTGACTTTAAAGGATTTTTAGTCAAAATATTTAGCTACTGGTACTTGTTTGTCATCAGTATCCTCATAGGCTTGAGTATTGCCTATTTCATAAATGTAAGAAAGCAGCCTATTTATCAAATTGAGAGTTTGATAACCGTAAAGGATGATCAAAATCCATTTTTCACTTCCAATACAAGTTTAACCTTCAACTGGGGAGGAGTTTCGGACAAAGTCAATACAACAGTCACAACCCTTAAGACCAGAACGCACAACGAAAAAGTTGTGGACAGGCTGAGGTATTATATTCAATATTTTGAAGACGGCAAGTATCAAAAGGAAGATGCATACGGGAGGGTTCCATTTGTGGCTATAGAGGACAGCTTACAGTCACAGCTCATGGGGAGAAAAATGTCTGTTACTTTTTTGGATGAAGAGACATTTGAACTCAGCCTGACTTTTGAAGATGAAGAGCCAGGAAATCTTAATTATTTTAATTATTCAACAAAAGAACAGGAGAGTAAATACTCCGATAAAATTAATTATAAAGCTACATTTTCAACTTCAGAATACGTTGACTCCCCTTACTTCAAAGGACGGATTTTGAGAAATACCATTCCAGTAAGAGAAAATAAACCTTATTATTTTCAATTTAACAATTATTATTCTACTGTAAAGCAATTTCAGAATGTCAATGTAAGTCCAGAAAACAAAGGAAGTTCTATTTTGAAATTATCTCTGAATGGAAATAACAAGCAAAAACTGGTAGATTATCTTAACAATACAGTCTATGTTCTTAGTGAAGACATGCTGAATAGAAAAAACCTGTTTGCAACTAAAACAATTCGTTTTATAGATAGCAGTCTTACCGAAAAGTCCAAAGAATTAAAATCTGTGGAAGAGGAGTTAAATCAGTTCAAAATCAGTAATGATATTATTGATTTGACGGCAGAAAGCAGTGAAATAAGACAGCGCCTTACTAATCTTGATCTTGAAAAAAATGAAATCCAAAGGCAGTTGGATTATTACAATAGACTGGAGCAGTACCTGAGAAGCAGACAAAATTACACTGACGTCCCAGCCCCATCTGTAGCAGGAATCGATGAGCCAAGCATAAGTTCTGCAGTTGGAAAAATTGTAGCACTTTCAGAACAAAGGAGTAAATATTCCTATTCATTAAAGTCTGACGCACCAGTTTTTAATGATATAGATAGGCAAATCAACGCTACCAAGTCTGTACTTCTGGAGAATATCGATTCTTCTAAAGAAATTCTTCAGGAACAGATAAGTACTGTCCGACAAAATGTTGCAGAACTGGAACGGCAAATAAGAAAACTGCCTAAAGAACAGCAGGATTTACTCAAAATTGAAAGACGCTATACCATAAGCGAAGAGACCTATAGTTTATTTTTAAGTAAACGTAACGAAGCAGGACTTATAAAAGCCGCCAATGTGAGTGATGTACAAATCATAGACAAAGCTATGGACACTGGAGGTGGCAAAATAGGTCCAAACACAGAGCTTAATTACGTTATGGCCTTACTAATAGGCAGCTTTGTACCCTTGGTTTTTGTTTTTCTACTCGTATTTCTCGATAATAAAATCAATAACCCCAAAGACATCAACAAGTTATCCCCTATTCCTATTTTAGGAGTAGTTGGAAAAAGTAAAACCAGCAGTAACCTCGCTGTATTTTCAAAACCAAGATCTGCAATTGCTGAAAGCTTCAGAGGTTTGAGAACGAGTATGCAGTTTATTTTTAAGCAGAAGCATATTCAAGGAAATAAGACCATTCTTATCACTTCCTCTGTGAGTGGGGAGGGTAAAACATTTACAGGCATCAACATGGCTTCGGTGTTTTCCATGAGTGGTAAAAAAACTTTACTGATAGGCTTAGACCTTAGAAAACCCAAAATTTTTGAAGATTTTGATATTACTAATGATATTGGGGTGGTTAATTATTTAATTGATCAAAGTTCTATAGAAGACATCATCCAAACCACAAAGTATGATAACTTAGATGTTATTGTTTCTGGACCTGTTCCACCAAACCCTTCCGAGCTTTTAATGTCCGATAAAATGGATGTGTTGTTTGAAACTCTTAAAGAAAAGTATGACTGTATCATTATGGATACACCTCCAATTGGTCTGGTTTCCGATGCGCTGAATCTTGGGAAATATGCAGATGCCTCACTTTATCTTTTGAGACAAAACTACACCAAAAAAGCCATGCTAAGTGTGATCAATGAAAAGTATGAAAAAGGTGAGGTGAAAAACATTAGTTTTGTTCTCAACTATTTTCAGCACAAGGCCAAGTATGGTTATGGATATAATTATGGCTATGGCTATGGTTATGGATACGGACGTTACGGAAATGGATATTTACAACTTGAACATAAACATTCTCTAAGAAAACGAATCAAAAGAAAATTGAAGAAAATATTTAACGCATAACATTATCTCTCACTTATGAGTCATCCTAAAATAGCAGTTATAGGCCTTGGATATGTAGGTTTACCACTTGCTGTAGCATTTGCAGAAAAATACCCAGTCATCGGTTTTGATATTAACGAAGCTAGAGTCAAAGAACTGAATAACGGTACAGACCATACGCTGGAAGTTTCAGACAGCGACCTGAAAGCAGCTCTTACTGAAAATGAGACACCAGCTATGAAATTGTCTACTGATGCTGAGGACATGAAAGACGCTACAATTTTTATTGTGACCGTTCCTACTCCAACAGACAAAAATAGACAGCCGGTATTAACTCCTTTGATAAAGGCGAGCGAAACCATTGGAAAGCTATTGAAAGATGGAGACATAGTTATTTACGAATCTACAGTCTATCCAGGCGTTACTGAAGAAGTTTGTGTTCCTGTTTTGGAGCAGTACTCGGGTAAAATCTTCAATAAAGACTTTTTTGCAGGATATTCGCCAGAACGCATCAACCCCGGTGATAAATTGCATACAGTGACAACTATATTAAAAGTGACTTCGGGTTCCACTCCTGAAATTGCCAAGAAAGTAGATGAATTATACGCGTCTGTTATCACGGCGGGAACTCACTTAGCCAGCAGCATAAAAGTGGCTGAAGCCGCTAAAGTAATTGAAAATTCTCAAAGAGATATCAATATTGCCTTCGTAAACGAATTATCTAAAATCTTCAGACTTTTAGATATCGATACGAATGATGTCCTAGAAGCTGCAGCAACCAAATGGAATTTTACTAAATATACCCCAGGACTGGTGGGTGGGCATTGCATAGGTGTTGATCCTTACTATTTAGCTCAAAAAGCACTGGAAGTGGGCTACAACCCAGAGATCATATTATCAGGAAGACGGATGAATGACGGAATGGGCAAATATGTCGCCAATGAAGTCATCAAATTGATGCTCAACAAAGAAGCAAAGGTCAAAAACGGAAAGGCACTGGTCCTGGGAATTACCTTCAAAGAAAATTGTCCTGATACTCGTAATACCAAAGCCATAGATGTGATCGAAGAACTGCAGACCTACAATATGCAGGTAGACGTATGCGATCCATGGGCCAATAAAGAAGAAGTGAAAGCATTGTTTGATATTGAGATACTAAGATGTCATGAAATCAATAACACTTATGATAGTATTGTTTTAGCCGTTTCCCACAAGGAATTTTTAGAACTTGATTTTGATAAATTAAAAAATGAAAAGGCCGTTGTTTTTGACGTTAAATCCTTTTTACCAACCGACAAAATTGACGGTAGATTATGATGTATTCTGAAGCTTATCATGATAGCGATTTAAGTAAAGTAAGTTTTTTAGTTACCGGAGGTGCTGGTTTTATTGGATCCAATATAGTTGAATACCTCCTGAAATTTGATGCCAAAAAAGTTCGTGTCCTGGATAATCTATCCAATGGATATTTTGAAAATATTGCTGAATTTGAATCTGAGTCCAACTTTGAATTTCAACAAGGAGATATTAGAAACTTAGAAGATTGTGAAAAAGCTGTAGATGGGATAGATATAGTTTTACATCAGGCAGCACTGGGATCTGTTCCTCGCTCTATAGATGACCCTATAACAAGCAATGAAGTAAATATCTCTGGATTTCTAAATATGCTGGTTGCCAGTAAAAATTCAAAAACCGTAAAGCGTATAGTTTACGCTGCTTCAAGCTCGACTTATGGAGATAGTCCTACTTTACCCAAAATTGAAGATCGTATAGGAAAACCCCTATCTCCCTACGCGGTCACCAAATATGTGAATGAACTCTATGCCGATGTATTTGCCAAAACTTACGGCATGGAAATAATAGGCTTGCGTTATTTTAACGTGTTTGGACCAAAACAAAGTCCTCAGGGAGCTTATGCAGCAGTTATTCCTCTGTTTATGCAAGCGCTAAAGGACAAAACTTCACCAACTATAAATGGTGACGGTGAGCAAACACGTGATTTTACTTTTGTAGAAAACGCCGTTCAGGCCAATATAAAAGCTGCTTTTGCGACTCAAAACGCCGTGAACCAGGTTTATAATGTAGCATTTGGAGAGCGCATCAGTCTAAATAAATTATGGAAATCATTACAGGATTCCTCCGGTATTCCCTTGGATGCTGTATATGGCCCTCCAAGACAGGGAGACGTAAGAGATTCTCTGGCTGATATTGACAAAGCCAAACAATTGATGATGTACAATCCAAAATTTAATGTTCAAGAAGGTCTAAAAGTAACCTGGGATTATTTCAACAGAACAGTGTAGAGACGGCATAAAAAAACCTGCCATCTCTGGCAGGTTCCTAATCAAATCAAAACTAATCAACTAAAATTTTAAATTGATTGCGAGATTAAATTCATCGTAAATAGTGTTGTCTCCTAAGTTGTCAAAGAAAGAACCAGAACCATATCTTACATTATATTTTGTTCTATCAATGGTAAGATTGGTTGTAGCAGAATTGTCATCCATTTTCAAATCGAATGCGATTGGGTTAGTTTTTCCTTTGATGGTTAAATCTCCTGAGATACCATAAATATCTCCTTTTTTAGCAACTGTAGTGATAACGAATTTTGCTGTTTTATGATTTTCAACACCAAAGAAATCATCAGATCTCAAATGACCCATCAATTTATCTCTGCTATCGCCTTCAAGATCGGTCACATCAATTGTGGTCATGTCTGCTGTAAATTCTCCCCCAGTCAATTCACCATCTTCCATTAGGAAAAATCCATCTTTAAGTTGAATATTCCCTTCATGTGATCCTGTTAATTTCTCACCTTCCCACTGGATAGTGCTTTCTTTTACATTTACTTTTTTCTTTTCGATGCTGTTGGTAAAAGCTACCAAAGTCAAAATTACTGTAGTGGCCAATGCACCTTTTAATAAATTCATTTTCATAGTATTGAATTTTAAATTAATGTTTGTATTTAAATTATTGTGAATAGTTCTTCGTTTGATTTCCTTACTTTTTTAGCATCTTTCAACTGGTCTTTATCACTTCTGTAACCAATAGTTGTAAGAGCAACAGATTTCAGATGTTTTGATTTCAAATCCAGTAATTCATCAAATTCATCAGGATTGAATCCTTCCATCGGACAAGTATCTATTTTTAACTCTGCGGCTGCAGATAGTAAATTACCAATCGCGATGTAAGCTTGTCTGGATGCCCATACTTCTTTCACTTCATCTGAAAAGGTAAGTACAGAATTTTTGATCATGTCTCTTAAGCCATCAAAAGCTTCCAGCGGTTGATTTCTGGTCTCGCTGTTAGTTTTGATAAACTCATCAAGATACTTTTCATCTACATTAGTATTATAAGCAAATACAAGCAGGTAAGAAGAATCTGTGATTTGTGGCTGACCAAACGCTGCTGGTTTCAATTTAGCCTTTACTTCAGGATCTTTGATCACAATAACCTCATAAGGCTGTAATCCATATGAAGAAGCTGAGAGTCTTATCGCTTCTAGTAGAGTTTCTAGATCTTCTTCAGATACTTTACGTTCTGGATCAAATTGTTTTGTGGCGTAACGCCAGTGTAATTTTTCAATGTAATTATGCATAGGTTTTAGTTCTAAGTTTATTTAATAAATGATTTAAATGTTCGAGTTCCTGGTGGGAAAGGTTATTGGTTATTTTGGATTCTGCTTCATCTACCGCAACATTAATGACATCCAATGCTTTTATGCCCTCTTCCGTTATGGTTATATCCACCTTACGACGATTGGATTCACACTGCTCTCTTTGCACGTAATTTTTCTTAATCAGTTTATCCACCAGACGAGTTGTGTTACTCATTTTACTGATCATCCGTTCCTGTATGGTCTGTAAAGTAGATGGAGTGCCTTTCATCCCTTTCAAAATTCTTAACACATTGAATTGCTGAGTCGATATATCAAAAGGCTTTAGGATAGATGTAATTTCATCATTTATCCAATTACCTGTATACATGAGGTTAAGCAATGCTTTCTTACACTCAGGTAATTTTTTAGTAATTTTTAATTCCTTTTCGATAATCATGTACTTACAATTGTTGTTGGTACAAATGTATGTGATAAGTTGATTTCGAAATTTAAAATCTTTGTTAAACTTTCAAACCCAAAAAATCAATAAGAGAATTGATCTAAAATCTGACTAGCTGTTAGGATTATTGTATTTTTACGATTTAATTTTGTAAAAAAACTTTATGGAAAATTTGAATCAAGAAAAGTGGGTCGAAGGATTAAAATCATCTGATAAGGCTGAAATTATAGATGTAAGAACTCCAGATGAATTCAACGAAGGTTATATTGAAGGCGCAAAACTTATCAATATACAAGACTCTGAAAAATTTATTAACGCAATAGAACAGCTTCCGAAAGATAAAGATTACTACGTGTATTGTAGATCTGGACGCCGTAGTGAAATGGCTTGTCAACTGATGAATAAAGCAGGCATTGAGAATGCTTATAATCTTGAAGGTGGAATTTTGGACTGGAAAGGTGAGGTAAAAAAATAAATATGAGAGTTTTAGCTTTAGCTTTTATTTTTCTTGGTCTTATGTTCTCCTGTTCTCCAAAGGAAAGCTCTGCCACTATGGTTACTTCTCAGGAAATGAAGGAACTCATGGTATTAGATTCTGTACAATTGATAGATGTGAGATCGCTTGAAGCCTTTAGAGAAGGTCATCTGAAAGGAGCTCAAAATCTGGTGTATGACGATGAATTTGTTTACAAGATAAGTCAACTCGACAAAAATAAACCAGTAGCAGTCTACTGCAGGACAGGAAGACGTTCAGAAAAATGTTCAAGTATTCTTAGAGATGCGGGGTTTAAACAAATTTATCAACTCAAAGGAGGATTGACACAATGGGAGTTCAAGCAAGAACTTATAAAGGATACTCTGCCTCAATAAAGTCTTAGTAAGCTCATATAATTCACCATTATTCATTAGAAAAAAATATATTTGCATAGATCAAATACTTAAGTCACATGAAATTTATCATTTCCAGTACATATATGTTGAAAAACCTCCAGACCCTTGGTGGAGTGATCAATAATAATAACACGATGCCGATTTTGGATAATTTTTTATTCGAATTGAATCACAACTCACTTAAAATCTCTGCATCCGACTTGGAAACTACGATGAGTGCCAAACTTGATGTAGAATCCAGTGATGAGGGTGAAATCGCTGTTCCCGCGAGATTGCTTTTGGATACGCTAAAAGCTTTCCCAGAACAGCCGCTTACATTTCACAAACTGGATAACCATACCATAGAAATAAGCTCTGAACAAGGTAAATATGCTTTGGCTTATGCCAATGCTGAAGATTTTCCTACTCCAGTGACTATTGAAGATGCAAGTCAGACTGTATTGGTAGGTGATATTTTGGCAACCGCCATTAACAAAACTATTTTTGCCACTGGAAACGACGATTTGAGACCAGTGATGAATGGTGTGTTCTTTAGATTTACAGAAGAAGCCTTGATTTTTGTTGGAACAGATGCTCATAAACTGGTAAAGTATTCCAGAACAGATATTAAAACCGATAAGCCGGCAGAGTTCATCATGCCTAAAAAACCTTTGAATCTATTGAAGGGTGTACTTTTAGGAAGTGAAGAAGACGTACAAATAGAATTCAATGAATCTAATGCCAAATTCAGTTTTGAAAATGTAGAACTGACTTGTCGTCTGGTAGACGGGAAATATCCTAACTATGAAGCGGTAATTCCTCAAGAAAACCCTAATGTTCTTACTATAGATCGTTCATTATTTTTGAGCTCGGTAAGACGTGTCTCTATTTTCTCTAATAAAACGACACACCAGATCAGATTAAAAATTGCAGGAGCAGAACTAAACATTTCTGCAGAAGATTTAGATTATTCCAATAAAGCTGAAGAACGTCTCACCTGCGACTATCAGGGAGATGATTTAACCATAGGGTTCAACTCCAAATTCTTAACGGAAATGTTGAACAACCTCAATTCTGATGACATCAAGATCAAAATGAGTTTGCCAAACAGAGCCGGAATTCTAACCCCAGTAGATGGTCTAGAAGATGGTGAACACATTACAATGCTCGTCATGCCTGTAATGTTAGGCAACCAATAAGCAATATTCATTTATGTAGTATACAAAAACAGCCTCCATTTTGGAGGCTGTTTTGATTCAAACAAACTAAAAACTAATAAAATTATTATCGGCTAGGTGTATTTACGAGAAATAACTCACTAGGGTTCAATTATTTAAAAAACATGATCGATAATGGGTAATGAGTGGGTTCCCCATTATTGGCTTTGATAGCATTCACAATTGGAAAAATTAAAGACAATAGTCCTACCAAAGCTGCAATAACAAAACCTACCAGGATCAACATCAAAGGAATAGAAACTAAAGCTGCCAGAATCATGGTGAGTTGAAAATTCAAAATTTGTTTTCCCTGTTCATCCATCTGCTCTATTTTGTCTCTTTGCATTAGCCAAATAATAAGAGGCACCACAAATCCACCAAAGCCAGTAATGTAAGTAAGGAGTTGTGACAAGTGAGTAAAAAGCAAAAGTTGACGATCTTCTCTTAAAATAGGGTCCTGATATACTTCCATGTCTATGTTTTTTTATAAGACTTCAACCTCTTCGATTTGTTACACTTTTTAACAAATAAATCTTAAAAAAATTGCCCCTGACTTCAATTCTAGCAGAAAATCAACACAAATTGAGAAACAGACTGTAAATTTGCAGTATGATAAACAACGATACCATTGTTGCTCTCGCTACAGCTTCAGGAAGTGGAGCCATTGCCATTATTCGCGTAAGTGGAGAAAAGGCTTTGGAGATTTGTAACCCTTTATTTCATGCCAAAAACAAAAAATCAATCCTAGACCAGAAGAGTCATACCCTTCAATTGGGAACTATACGTCAGGGAGAACGCATTTTGGACGAAGTACTGGTTAGCGTTTTTAGAGGGCAAAGATCCTACACAGGTGAACCAACAGTGGAGATTTCCTGTCATGGGAGTTCGTTTATTCAGAAAGAAATCATACAACTCCTTATTTCCAAGGGCTGCCGTTCGGCAAAGCCAGGTGAATTCACTTTACGAGCCTTTCTAAACGGTAAGATGGATTTAAGTCAGGCCGAAGCCGTAGCCGATCTGGTTTCCAGCGACAATGCCGCTAGTCACCAACTGGCCATGCAGCAAATGCGTGGCGGATTTACCCATCAGTTGCAGGAACTTCGACAAGAGCTTTTGGACTTTGCCTCTCTGATGGAACTCGAACTCGATTTTTCTGAAGAAGATGTCGAGTTTGCCAATCGGGAACAGTTTCAGGCTTTAGTTTTAAAAATTCAAAAAGTCTTGTCCCGACTTATCGATTCTTTTGCAGTAGGCAACGTGATCAAAAACGGAATTCCTGTAGCCATCGTAGGCGAGCCCAATGTGGGGAAATCCACCCTGCTCAACGCTCTGCTCAACGAAGACCGCGCCATCGTGAGTGACATTGCAGGCACAACCCGCGATACCATTGAAGACGAAATTTCTATAGGCGGTATAGGTTTTCGATTTATAGATACTGCAGGAATTCGTGAAACCCAAGACACCATAGAGGGCCTGGGCATCCAGCGTACGTTTGAGAAAATCAAACAGTCTCAGGTTATTATCAAACTCATCGACACACCCAGGGTCTTTGATGCCAATCACCAACTCATAAGTGAAGAATGGCAGCGCGTTCAGGACGACATCACTCAACTGAAGGAAGCCTTTCCCGAGCGCCCTTTCCTCCTACTTGCCAATAAGGCAGATTTGCTCACCGACGCTAATAAAGAACGCCTTAAAGAAGACTACAAAGGCCTGCTTTTCATTTCTGCCAAAGATAAAACCGGGATTGAGGCAATCCAGGATCAGCTCCTCAGCTACGTAGACGATGGTGCTTTACGCAACAACGATACGATTGTGACCAATTCCAGACATTATAATGCCTTGCTCCTCGCTTTGGAAGAAATCAATAAAGTTCAGGAAGGCCTGAATCAAGGCTTAACTACCGACTTACTCGCCATCGACATACGCCAGGCTTTGTACCATTTTGGGGAAATCACTGGAGAAGTCACCAACGACGAACTTTTAGGGAATATATTTGCGAATTTCTGTATCGGGAAATAGGTGTCTGTTGAATTTGCTCTTGCTAACTTATAGCCTTTACAATACATTGCTTAATGCGTGCAGTTAATTTACAAGATCCAGCTTGGCGAGTAGTTCTAATGAAGCTTGAAAGGAAAAAGGATTTGCTGCCCTACTCTAACTCTTAAATTCATTGATCATCAGCTGTACTTACACTCAAAGCAACTTTCACATCATTCCTGTATACAGAAAATGATTTAAGCCTATTCAACTTATATCGCCATTTGAACAAGAAAACATGTTTAAAAAAGTTACATATATTTGAGGATATATAATAGTTGGGCTTAATTAAAACGACACCTAGAAAAGAATGGAATTATTAGTTTTATCTGATTATGGTTCAAGAGAAAATCTGAAAAAGAAAAATCCATCTGAATCGGACATCCTTGAGACTATGAATTCTATTGATTGGAATTTATTTCATCAAGTTTGTCTAAGTAAAAATGGCTACGATTGGATTGAAGTTGGAGGAAATCTAAAAGAAGACGGACTTTCAGCTATGTACGAAAAAAACAATGAGCAATTTGTTATTGACAAAGCTCCTTCTTCCATAAATCAACTGACTGAAATATTATTATCTTATTTCAACAATGATGGTAAGTTCAATAAAAAACACAAATTTACTGGAGAAAATAACAATTCGGAATCAACCTATGACGCTGAAAAAGTATACAAGAATTTTTTTGAAAATGAACGAAAAGAATCTTTTGAGAAAAACAGAACAGAAAGTTATTCAACGTGGGAAATGATTTTAATTTTCGTCTTTGGACCTTTAGAATTTTTTCGTCGTATTGATGATGTATTTACATTAAGAAAAGAAAATTATTTTTTAAAATTTAAACAGCGGATTGTAATTTTAACTTTAGGATTTATCAGTTGGTTTGTTCTTATTTATATCACATTTAATAATTATGAACAAAAAAGACTTGAAGAAATTGAAAAAATTGATATCTCTGATTGGAAGAAAAAACACGGATATGAATAAAAATAACTAAGCCCAACACAGGCTATAATTCATTGCGGTTGAATTCCTTGGCGGAATTCAACGCTATTTTGCTATCTTTCGGCTACAACGGAAAGAATCCTGCGGATTTTCCCGCAACGAAACCATATCCAAAAACGTTATGCCTCATATAATACAAAATGAAAAAACTTAGGTTTAATATTCAAACGGAGAAAAAATTTAAAGAAAAGCTTGATACAAAAACTTATCAAAGCTATAAGGCTTGGTATGATCAATTACATGAATATTGTGGATACAAAGCATTACGAACAATCAAAATTCAGGAGATTAATAACTTCTTCGATTATTTAATTAATAAAAGGAAATATAGTCCATCTTCTATTCATGTTGCTATTGCAGCTTTAAGATTTCTGTATTCTGAGATATTAAAAATTGGATTTAATTTCGACCATATTAAAACCCCAATTATTGAAAGGGAAAATCCTGTTTCAATAGATAAGAAGAAAATAAAGGCATTACTTAATTCAATTTCAAATATTAAACAAAGGTCTGTAATAGCTTTAATTTATGCAGCAGGTCTTGACATATCAGAAGTTGTAAAGGTAAGAGTATCCGATATTAAAGATGCCAAATTATCTGTAAGAGGTAAAAATGATGAGATTGTACGAGAGACAAAGATTGGTAAATTTATGATGGAGCTTCTCAAAGAATATCGGAATTCTTATAAACCGTCTGATTTTCTTTTCGAAGGATTAAAAGATGGTTCAATGTATTCTCCAACCTCGATTAGGAATGTTTTTAACCGAGCCAAAAAATCGGTTGGACTTGATGATGTCATTACCGTTCGACACCTAAAATATTCGTATGTAAAGCATCTGCAGGATGAAGGGTTTAAGACAATTGATATTCTTAAACACCTTGGAATGAACGCAAAAACTATTGAGTACTACTCACAAATAGATAGTGAATATAGAGAGATTGAATTCTCACCACTAGATACAATTTATAACAAGAAACAAAGTGAATCAATTAAGCTTGAAATTACTAACGAACAGATTGAAAACATTGTTTTTACGGATTATCAAACTAAACAACTAATTGAGAAAAATCCTGAATTGATAAAAAGTTTCATTGAAAACGATATTTCACATTCAGACATTATTGCTTTAGGTTATCGAAAGAAACAACTTGATATTTTTTCTAAACTACTGACAGATAAAGAATTTTTTGAGCAATTCAAAACAGATAATAATATTTCCAAGACTGAACAAGTTTGGCAAATCTTCTTTGAATCAAATCCTTGGATTTTTGGTCATGGTTTGAATTATATTTTTTCAAGTCCTTTGGAAGGTAAGAAATTAGAACAAGTTGTAAGCGGGTATGACTTTAATGCAAGCGGTAAAAGAGTTGATGGTTTATTAAAAACTAGAGGGTTAATAAGTTCATTATGCTTTGTTGAGATAAAAACTCATAGAACAGATTTGTTAAAATCAAATTATTATCGCAAAGAATCTTGGAGTGCATCATATGAACTGTCAGGAGCAATAGCACAAATTCAAAGAACCGTCGATAAATCTTTAAAATCTATTTCATCAAAAATTGAGATAAAAGATTCACAAGGCAATTTAACTGGCGAACAAGTTTTCTTATATCAGCCAAAATCTTATTTAATAATTGGCTCATTGTCTGAATTTGTCTGCGAATTTGGAGTGAATGAAGATAAATATTCTTCATTTGAGATTCTTAGGAGGAATATGTTAAATCCTGAAATCCTAACCTTTGATGAGTTGTTTGAAAGAGCTAAATATTTAACTGAACATATTAAATACGAGGCATAACAACAGTAACCGTTGCACAAGCCAATAAAAATCCAAAAAGCAAGTCATTTTAAGCCCTTTTCAGGGCTTTTGTCTTTTTATCAGAGTTGGTTTTACGCTAAATTTAGAGGGCTTAAATTAGAGTTGATTACGTATTGCAGGGTTTTTATTTCACAAAGCAAAGACCGCAAAATTTTTACTCCACATTTTGCTATATTTTGAGTGAATTTTAAAACATCAGACTATACTCATAACTTTTAAAGCCATGATTACTCAAAAACATAAAAATAGCGATAGTAGTCACTAAATAATCCACCTATTTTAGTGATTTCTATATCCAATGCCAAAAATTCGTTGCCTATAAGAATCAATAATCGGAGGTGTTTTAGCTTCCTGATTTTTAGGTTAAAAAAATGGAAATACAGTGGTGATGCTTTGTTTTTTATTGAGCTGTTCTAATTTTAAATTGCTATTTTTAGGTGATTAGAATTTTCAAAAAAGCATAGCAAAGCAAAGATGAAGAAACCCAAACTTGATAAACTACTTCATAAAGAAGAAAAAACTACAGAGAATTTATTCTCTTTGATTTATTACTTTGCAAAGGATTGGATGAAACCGTCACCAAAACATCCCCTTGTCCTCCAAATTCTTCTATTTATTTTAAAACTACCGGTTTTGATCTTGTTTTTAACCTTATCCCCTGTCATTTTTATCGTTATGTTCTTAACGCTTGTGGTCGGATTATGAAACAGGAAAGCCCAATCCTCATCCTGGTATGTGTTTCTGCAGTGCTGTTTTTGATACATCAGTATCTTCAATTAGTCATTCAATTACACATCACGTTCCTAGATAACTACCTAGATCCAATACTGCTTATGCCTTTACTATTATATGCAGTGCTTTGGGAACGCAGGATACTTTTGCGCGATAGACACTTAGTGTTGTCTTACACTGATATATTGGGCTATTTTTTACTGGTAGTACTCATCGGAGAAGGTTTGTTTCCGCTCATCAGTGAAAAATTTACAGCAGACTATTGGGACATTCTTGCCTATGCATTTGGGACACTTTCCTACATCATGGCAAGAAAAGCTTCTAATTTTAAGCACTTCAAAACTAACAAGTCTTAATTTTTGGAACTAGTTGGAGTCTTCTGAATCCTCCTCCAGCCATTCCTTTTCCTGATCTGAAGAAAGCATTACTGGCTGGTGGTTCTTTTTTAAAAAAGGATTTCGGTAAATAAAAGGCTAAGCTGCTTTAAGCTTTGAAGCTGTCATTAGCCTGTTTTCACCCATTTATTCGCGCTTCAATAGTCTATAATTTAGCAGTTGTTCTTATATTCGGGAAACTTTTATCCTGAAATCATCTCATCTTTTGATTTCACAAGTCTAATCTAAAGCTTAAACATGGGATTTTTACAAAGCGCAATTAATCAGGTCGGTCGAGATATGGGTCGAGTTGTGAGTAATACTGTTTTTAAAGACAGGCATTCCATTCCCATAAGGCGAGCCAGGTCCAAATCCGCACCCCATTCCAGCCAAGGGTTCGTGCATCAAAAAGCACAACCCATTCAGGAAGTGAAAGATGAGTTTGAAAAGGCTATTAGCTTTAAAACTGGATATAGACCAACGACTTTAATTTCAAAACTGGGTGGGGCCTATGTAGTCATAAAAAATGAAGCTCAGGCTTTCGTAGAAGACGGCTATTTAGACGTGAACGAGAGTCAGCAGCTCTTCGAAATGATGAAACAGTTTGTAGACAAATGTGGAGACGTAGAAGATGTCATTGGATTTACTGAAGAGGAAGATGCCAAAGTGTATAAACAACTCGAAAACATCACTATCTCTACCAAAGAAGTGTTTGTCGACGTCCTTAACACATCGGCAAAAGCATGCAGAGAACGTTCCATTGAATTCGAAAATCAGGCGAAAGCTCTAAATCCTGAAGGATTTGGTCGTTTTGTAGGGTTACACCTCATTTGGATGCCGAGGTATGCCAAAGGTGGGGAAAAGAAAGTGAACAGGGCCATCATTGCCAACATACTGGATGTCGTTACACTTACGTTTCCAATTACCAGAAGTATTCTGCTTTTGGTTGGTATTGTAAGTTACCCTGGTGAACTCTCTGCGACCAAACAGGCTAAGGAAAACTACAGACTCTTAGCCGAACAGGAAAGAAACCGTGCAGCTACTTATGAAGAGCTTATAAAAAGCAATTCGTAGAGCACAAAAATCTAAAGGCGAGTATTAGAAAAAACGACATCATAAAGTTTTAAAAGCTGTTGAACTTGGCGTTGATTCAAAGTTGATTACTTAAATCTCCAGCTCCCCATATTCTACTTTATCCAAAATGCTTTCCACATTAGAATTGACTTTTGGGCTGAATAAATCGGTGCTCACCGGATAGTACTCCAGCTGATCTTCATCGAAATCTTGATCAAAAATGGCTTTGATGTCCTTTTCTTCTAAGTCCTCCATCAGCCATTCCTTTTCTTGATCTGAAGAAAGCATCACTGGCTGCCGATTCTTTTGGTTATGAATTTTGGCAAATAAAGGCGAAGCTTCTTTAGTGAGAATGGCGAAAGTAACTTTATTGTCTATCCGGGTGTAAATGCCTGCCAGAGATAAAAAATCTTTGTCTTTAGATTTAAAGACAAACGGATACTTATTACCCTCGTGATCGTGAGGTTCGTAAAACGCGGACACGGGGATGATACAGCGTTTGGTATAAATGGATTGCTTGTACAGAAAATGATCAAAGGCCTTTTCAGATCTGGCATTGATGCCCCCACCAAACTTTGCTGCTTCTTTATAATAATCTTTCAGCTCCCCTACTTTCTTACTTTCTGGTGCTATACCCCAGGTAGCCGCAGCCAAAACACTGGGTTTTTCCTGCGGGATGATCAGCATCTGCGCATGCGTAAAGCCTATGATGTGATAACTAGGCTGGTCGAAAAGCTCACGCTGACGTTCATCGCTGAGTTTGACCTGATACTGCTCTTCGAGTTGTTCTACCTTTTGGATTTGAGACGTGTGAGCGCACATGAGTTATAATTTAAAAGCATAGAATTAAAAGTCCAATAGTGGACTATTGGACTTCTATAAAAATATTTCAAAAACTGCCATGAGTTGGCAACCGGATTAGATGTTATCCTCTATTAATCGTCATTGTTTCGATTCAGTGCCCAAATCGCTAGTCCTGCAGCGGTGATTAAGCCGCCAATAACTATGGCTAAATTCCCATCGCGCTGTACTTTTTTAGCTTTATTCAGCTGTTTGGAGCCTATTCCATTTTCTGCAATGAAGTCCTCTACTCCTTTGATTCTTCCTTCCAGTTCTTCTTTGATCTTCGTATTAAATTCCATGAATTATAGTTTTTATTTGTTTCATCCTTAATATAAGAGTATCTCCTTAAACCCAAAATCGTTTTTTAGTTTTCTTAGGAAAGCTTTGTGATAGCTTTTGTACTTCTATGTTGCTGTAAAGTCTGAGGTTGTTCTCTTAGATGAAAAAATTTGGAGGCTTAGCATTCAATTCACGGTTGAAATCCTTCAGCTTTATTTCGATGATTGAGTTGAGGTGTTGAAAGGCTAAGGTAAATGAATCAAGAAACGGATTTTTCATTTCCTGTTGCAAAATATGCAACGGATAACAACGGGTTTATATCTAGCCGTTGCATTGACCGTTAAATTTGCAAAATTAGTATTTATTGCATATTAAAACCCCCTGATTTCGCATAAAATGCTATCTTCATACTTTAAATTTTAACAATCAGCAAAGCATCCTATACCAATGGCGAAAACCAATACCCAACAAAAAACCAAATCTATTGAAGAAAGCTTATGGCAGTCCTGCGACAAATTAAGAGGTTCTATTGAACCCTCCGAATACAAACACGTCGTTCTTGGACTTATTTTTCTGAAATTTACCAGCGATAAGTTTGAAAAACGCAAACAAGAGTTGATTGATGAAGGTCAAGAAAAATATGTAGAAATGAAGGAATTCTACAACATGAAAAATGTATTCTTCCTGAATGAAAAATCCCGTTGGTCCTACATCATCAAAAATGCGAAGCAAGACGATATTGCTATAAAAATTGACACTGCCCTACACGATATTGAAAAAAACAATCCATCCTTACGTGGTGCCTTGCCTGACAACTATTTTTCACGTTTAGGTTTGGATAAATCTAAGCTAGCCGCACTACTCGACAACATCAATGATATTGATACACTTAAAGATGCCGACCAAGATATCGTTGGTCGGGTGTACGAATACTTCCTATCCAAATTTGCCTTAAAAGAAGGCAAAGGAAAAGGTGAGTTTTATACCCCAAAGAGTATTGTCAACCTAATTGCGGAAATGATTGAGCCGTATCGGGGTATTATTTATGATCCTGCCTGCGGTTCGGGTGGTATGTTCGTGCAATCCATAAAGTTTATTGAAAATCATCACGGCAACAAAAAAGAAGTGTCGATTTACGGACAAGAATACACCAATACGACCTATAAACTGGCAAAAATGAATCTCGCCATTCGAGGAATCAATGCCAATTTAGGCGATAAAGCCGCCGATACTTTTGGCAACGACCAGCATAAAGATTTAAAAGCCGACTTTATTATGGCCAATCCGCCGTTTAACCAAAAGGCTTGGCGAGGCAAAGACGAACTCAATGACGACCCACGTTGGCAAGGCTATGATATACCGCCTGTAAGCAATGCCAATTATGCTTGGATTTTGAATATTGTAGCCAAACTTTCTGAAGATGGTGTGGCTGGATTTATCTTAGCCAACGGCGCATTATCGGGCGGTGGCGAAGAATATAAAATCCGTAAAAAACTCATAGAAAACGACCTGGTAGAAGCCATTGTGATTTTGCCACAAAATATGTTTTACACGACTAACATTAGTGTGACGCTTTGGATTTTAAACAAAAATAAAAAAGACCGTAGCCTTAAATTACCCGATAAGACAAGACAATTTAAAAATAGAGAAAGCGAAACCCTTTTTATGGACTTGCGCCAAATTGGTGTGCCATTAGAAAAGAAATTTATACAGTTTTCGCCCGAACAAATTGAACATGTTTCCAAAACCTACCACAATTGGCAAGAAGAACATGCAGAATATAAAGATGTACCCGAATTTTGTTATGCGGCAAGCAAAGCTGAAATCACAAAGAAAGACTACTCCTTAGTCCCTTCCAAGTACATTGAGTTTATCAACAGAGATGAAAATATTGACTTTGATGATAAAATGAAGGTGTTGCAAACGGAGATTGCTGACTTACTCCAACAAGAAGCTGCATCTAAAAAAGAATTGGAAAAAGTCTTTAAAAGTTTAGGGTATGAGCTATAAGTCAAAATCAGATAAATCTCATTACAAAAGGCTTGGAGATTATATTGAACTTGTAGATCAACGAAACGAAGATTTGGCTATTGATGTTTTACTTGGTCTAAGCATTAGTAAAGAATTTATTCCGTCTGTTGCCAACACAATTGGCACCAATATGAAGAAATATAAAATTGTACATAAAAACCAATTTGCATGCAGTATTATGCAGGTTCGTAGAGATGGAAAAATGCCTGTTGCTATTCTTAAAACTTATGACAAAGCTATTATTTCCCAAGCCTATCCAGTTTTTAAAGTAAAAGATGAGTCCGTTTTAAATCCTGATTATTTGATGATGTGGTTTAAACGAAAAGAATTTGATAGGGAAGCTACGTTTCATGCCGTTGGTGGAGTCCGCGGAAGCTTAGAATGGGAAGATTTTATGAGCTTTAAATTACCCGTCCCACCCATAGAAAAACAACGCCAAATCGTCGCCGAATACAATGCCGTAGACAACCGCATCCGCATCAACGAACAACTCAATCAAAAACTGGAAGAAACCGCCCAGGCGATTTATAAGGAATGGTTTGTTTATAATCATAACGATTTTAATGAGAATTTTCAGCTGAAAGAATTTGGTAGCATCATAACTGGAAAAACACCATCAAGTAAAAATCCAGAGGATTTTGGAAATAAAATGCCATTTGTTACACCTGGCGATTTCAATGCATCTCAAAAATTTATACTTGATTCAAATAGAAGATTATCTAAAATCGGCTTTGGAAAATTACAAAATAAGATTTTGCCCGAAGGATCAATTCTTGTTACTTGTATAGGATCTGATATGGGAAAAGTTGCTGTTGTCAATATGGATTGTATCACAAATCAACAAGTAAATTCCATAGTCGTTAATCATTCATACTTTTCTGATTATTTATTCTATACTCTTAATCATATTTCAGAAGAGAAAATAAAAGGCATAGCTATGGGTAGTTCTACAATGCCAATGCTAAATAAAAGCGATTTTGAAAAAATTGAGATCAAAAACCCTAAAGACTCAATACTTAAAAAATTTGAAGAAGAATTAAGCCCCATAAACAAACAACTTATAAAAAGACAAGAAGAAAATTATAAGCTATCAGAACTCAAAGATTTACTTCTTTCAAAAATGAGTAAGGTTGAAGTTGAAAAGGAAATGATATGAGCATATCGAGAAGAAGACTAACACAAGAAGAAGAAATTATTTTAAACTATAAACCTAATCGGTTGTATTGGCATGAGTTTGAAAAAGGAAGATTTTTTCAAGTTGTTCACGAAGATGAAAAAAGTGCCACAATGAAATTTGCTCCTAGGACAATGCTAAAAGTTGTTTACATTGAAAAATACGGAGATATTGAGGGTTTCGAATTAATAAAATTAGTTAGTGGTAAAGAAACTGAAAGAATTAAACTGAGTAAATTCAATTTTGCGCAACTCAGAGAGTTTTTAAGATTTATAAATGAAATTGACCTTAAAGGAATAACTGAAAAGCGTTTGAAAATTTTTGATGATCAGGACTTAGATGAAGATAGCATTCGATCTGTTAAAACACTTTTATCTAAAGAAGGTGGTGCAGATGTCGTTGAAACCTTAATTAATGAGGGTATTATTTCATCTAAGGATATTGTGAATACTTCTTTTAGAAAAAGGGGGCTTGATATATTTCAGAAGTTAAAAGACAGTCCTGATTACTGGAAAACCTATGCAGATGAAAATGATATTAGTAAACATAGTGAAGAAAAAGTATGGCAATATTTTTTTGAGAAAAATCAATGGATTTTCGGTTATGGCTTAGATTACCGTTTCAAGAATATTCTGCAAAGAGAAACACATTTATCAGATTCGAATATTGATGGAACTAATACGGTAATTGGCGACTATCTTCTTGGGGATAAATTCTTTACAACATTTGTTGAATTGAAAAAACCATCAACACCCTTATTTTCAAGAGAAAAAAATCGTTCCAATTCATGGAGACTTTCTAATGATTTGATTGATAGTGTATCACAAATTTTAGAACATAAATCATCAGGAATGATTAAGTTAGAAAAACAACAATATGTTGAAGGTGAACCTTTAAATCAAAAAGCCTACGATTCTAAAGTAGTTTTAATCATTGGTGATTGGAGAGAACTTGAAAAATCATCAAATACAGAAGAAAAAGAAATTAAAAAGAAAACATTAGAACTGTTTAGACGTGACAGCAGAAATGTTGAAATATTGACTTTCGATGAACTATATGAAAGAGCTAAATTTATTATTGAAGGGCAAGACGAAACTGAGAATTATAGAGACAAAGTAAATGATGAAGACGATGATTTGCCTTTTTAACTAGATTAGATGCAAGAAGAATTAGAACAAATAGAAAAATTTAATGAATATCAACTTGTTGAATACTTTCAAGATGGTGTTGTAGCTCGTTCTACGGGAGACGGTTTTGATGATCAATTATATAAAGTAGTAAGAACCAAACTTATTAGGAATAAAGCAATAGAAAAACAGTTACCTGAATGGGTTAAAAATAAAAGGACAATTGATCAATTTTGGACTTTCATTAAGGGAAGATTTAGTACTTATCAAGAGCGTAGAGAATTTTTATGGAGTGAATTTTCCCCAATACTACATTATTTAGAAAAGAAATCTACTTCACCTTTAGACGAAAGTATTGTTTTTGATGAAGCTCATATACATACTCAATGGCAAAAAGCTCTTGATAGAAAACAAACAGAACCTGAAGGTGCTATAACATCCGCTCGAACTTTAATCGAAAGTATCTTAAAGCACATTTTGGATGAACAAGAGATAGATTATAATGATGCAGCTGAATTACCTGAATTATATAAGGAAGTTGCAAAATCCTTAAACTTAGCACCTGAGAATCATCAGGAGCAAATCTTCAAACAAATTCTAGGAGGTGCAAGTGGCATTGTTAGCGGATTAGGAGCATTGAGAAATAAACTTGGGGATGCTCACGGGAAAAGTAAGAAAAGTATCAAGCCATCAGAAAGACACAGTGAACTAGCAGTAAATTTAGCAGGTTCAATGGCAACTTTTCTGTTCAAAACTTATCAAGAAAATAAAGCTAATTAAAAATAGAACTAATGCCAGAAACCAACCGTATAGAATACAAAGCGCATCTCACCAAAGAATTAGATTTGGAAAAAGAGGTGGTCGCCTTTTTAAACTACCACGAAGGTGGTTTGATCTATATTGGTATCGATAAAAACGGCAATGTTTTGGGTGTAACTGACTCAGATGCCGATATGTTAAAGATTAAAGACCGCATTAAAAACAACATTGCTCCATCAGCTATGGGTTTATTTGATGTTGTAGCTGATAAAAAAGAGGGTAAAGACATCATCAAAATCATTGTTGCCAGTGGTAGTGAAAAACCATATTTCAAGAAGAAGTATGGAATGACAGAAAAAGGCTCTTATCTCCGCATTGGAACTTCGGCAGAGCCTATGCCTCAAAAAATGATAGAGAAATTATTTGCTTCTCGTACGCGGAATTCGATAGGTAAAATAAAGGCGAACCGACAAGATTTAAGTTTTGAGCAATTGCGTATTTACTTTGAAGAAAAGCGTAAACCACTTAACAAACAGTTTAAAAAGAACTTAGAACTGCTTACTCCAGAAGGAGACTTAAACTATGCTGCTTATTTATTGGCAGATGAAAATAACATTTCGGTCAAATTAGCCAAATACAAAAGTAAAACTCGTGTAGATTTGGCAGAAAGCAATGAGTATGGCTATGTGTCCCTTATTAAGGCAACCAAAAGTGTACTCGATAAAATAGAATTAGAGAATCGCACTATAACAAAAATCACCTCTAAAGAACGCAAAGAAATACGCCTCTGGAATGATATTGCTCTACGGGAAGCCATAATTAATGCTTTTGTACATAATGATTATACAAGGGAAATCGCACCCAAATTTGAAATATTTCAGGACCGAATAGAAATCACATCTGCAGGAGCTTTACCAGAAGGCTTGAGCGAAAGCGAGTTTTTTGAAGGCTATTCTGTTCCACGAAACAAGGAATTAATGCGGATTTTTAAAGATTTGGACTTGGTAGAACAATTAGGCTCAGGCATTCCAAGAATACTGGAAACTTATGGTAAGGATTGCTTTCAATTCTCCGCAAACTTTCTGCGAATGGTCTTTCCATCTGCAGAACAAGTTTATACGACCGACCAAGTAACCGACCAAGTAACCGACCAAGTAACCGACCAAGTTAAAAAGCTTTTGTCTGTTATGAAAAACGAACATAACAGAAGTGAATTAATGGGTTTACTTAAATTATCCCATAATCATACCTTTAGAAAAAATTATTTGCACCCAGCCATAAAACTAGGCTTAGTAGAACTTACTATTCCAGATAAACCTAAAAGTAGTAGACAACAATATCGTTTAACTAGAAGTGGGCAAACGTTTAGAAATGAGAACGAATTATTTGAATAAAAATGAAAAAATTCACTGAAGCAAAATTAGAAGAAGCCATTGCTGAATTGTTAACTCATCAGGGATATACTCATGTATTGGGGTCGAGCATTTCCAGAAGTGAAGAGGAAGTTCTAATTGAAGCTGATATTCATGAGTTTTTAAGCAAAAAATACAAAGCTCAAAACATAACCCAACAAGAGATTGAGCACATTATAAGAGAGCTAAAAGTTTTACCAAGCTCAGACCTTTACGAAAGCAACAAAACATTCACCAGGTATTTATCTGATGGGTTCAGTTTAAAAAGAGAAGATAGAAGCCAAAAAGACATTTGGATTTACTTAGTGGATTTTGAAAACATAGAAAACAACCACTTTAAATTTGTTACTCAACTTGAAATCACAGGGAATCACAAGCGTATTCCCGATGGTATCATCTATGTTAATGGATTTCCATTGGCTGTGTTTGAGTTTAAGACCGCCATAGAAGAAGATACAACTATTCACGATGCTTACAAACAACTAACCACTCGATATAAAAGAGACATTCCAGAACTTTTTAAGTACAATTCGTTTTGTGTTTTAAGCGATGGAGTTAACAATAAATCTGGATCTTTCTTTGCTGCTTATGAGTATTATTATGCCTGGCGAAGAATCTCCACCAGCACAAATGATGTCGATGGGATAGATAGTTTACATTCTTTGGTTCAGGGAATGCTAGATCAACGAAGATTGATTGACATTGTTCAGAACTTTGTTTATATACCAGACTCTTCTAAAAGAGACGAAAAAATTGTTTGTCGTTATCCACAGTATTACGCTGTTAGATCACTCTTCGCAAGTATTAAAAAAGCACAAAAACCTTTGGGTAACGGTAAGGGAGGAACTTATTTCGGAGCTACTGGAAGCGGAAAGAGTTACACCATGCTTTATTTGGCAAGACTGCTTATGAAAAGCGATTTTTTCGAGAATCCTACCTTGGTTTTAATCACAGATCGAACAGATTTAGATGAACAGCTTTCAGGACAGTTTACCAATGCCAAAACCTTTATAGGGGATGATAACATTCAAAGCGTTGAAAGTCGAGCAGAACTGAGAGAATTACTGCAGAACAGAGCCAGTGGCGGTGTATTCTTAACTACTATTCATAAGTTTACAGAGGATTTAGAGCTGTTAACAGAGCGCAATAACGTGATCTGTATTTCAGACGAAGCGCATAGAAGTCAAACTAATTTAGATCAGAAAATAAGAGTCACTCAATATGGAGTCAAGAAAACTTATGGCTTTGCTAAATACCTTCACGACTCCCTCCCTAATGCAACTTATGTTGGTTTTACAGGCACTCCAATAGATGCAACTTTAGATGTGTTTGGAGAAGTCGTAGATGCCTACACTATGACGGAATCAGTCAAAGATGAAATCACTGTAAAAATTGTTTATGAAGGCAGGGCTGCAAGAGTTGCTTTAGAAAATAGTGAACTTGCCAAGATAGAAGACTACTATAAAGTTGCCGAGGAAGAGGGTGCTAACGAGTATCAGGTTGAAAAGAGCAAAAAGCAAACTGCTAATATGAATACCATTTTAGGAGATCCAGATCGCCTAAAAGCTTTAGCCGAAGATTTTGTAGAACACTATGAAAAGAGAGTAAATGAAGGTTCTACAGTGAAAGGTAAAGCTATGTTTGTGAGCAGTTCTAGAGACATTGCTTATCATTTTTATCTCAACTTACTCGAATTAAGACCCGAATGGGGTGAGGTGATGTCAGCAGAAAAAGGGGCAACGCTTACCGAAAAAGAGAAGAAAGAAATCAAACCGATGGAGCGTGTCAAGCTCATCATGACAAGAAATCAGGATGATCCCGAAGAAATGTATAACCTGCTCGGCACTAAAGAGTATAAAAAAGAATTAGATAGGCAGTTCAAAAATGAAAAATCGAATTTCAAGATTGCTATTGTGGTGGATATGTGGCTAACAGGTTTTGATGTGCCATTTTTAGACACGATTTACATAGATAAGCCGATACAGAAACACAGCTTGATACAAACCATCTCAAGAGTTAACAGAAGGTTTAAAGGCAAGAATAAAGGCTTAGTCGTCGATTATATTGGTATCAAAAATCAAATGAATCTTGCTTTAGCAATGTTCTCTAATGCAGATGCTCAAAACTTTGAAGATATAGACCAATCCTTGATCGTCGTTAAGAATCATTTGGACTTACTGGGTAAACTCTTCCACAAGTTTGATAGTCAGCCCTATTTCAGTGGTTCCTCATTAGCACAGTTGAATACTTTGAATTTTGCAGTTGAATTTATTCAGCAATCTAAAGACACAGAAACCAGATTCATGGCTTTAGTCAAAAGACTTAAAGCTGCTTATGACATTTGTACAGGAAGTGAAAAGCTCACCCAGGATCAAAGGGATTATACCCATTTTTACCTCGCAGTTCGTTCTATTATTGCAAAACTGACAAAAGGATCTGCACCAGATACCGCCCAAATGAACAAAAAGGTGAAAGAAATGATCACCAACGCACTTCAAAGCCAGGGCATAGAAGAAATCTTTAAGATGGGTGAAGATGGAGTGTCTGAACAAAATATTTTTGACGAAGATTACTTAGACAAAATCAATAAAATAAAATTACCCAACACAAAGATTAAGATCCTTCAAAAATTATTGGCTAAAGCTATTGGCCAGATCAAACAAGTCAATAAAGTCAAGGGTGTAGATTTTTCTAAAAAAATGGAAACTCTAGTTACACGCTATAATGATCGAGACAAGAATGATGTTTTGATAAGTGAAGTTTATGAGGACATGGCAGATCAATTAACTGATTTAATTTGGAGTGTCTACGAAGAGATGAATACTGGAAATGAACTGGGTATTGGGATAGAGGAGAAAGCATTTTATGACATTCTCTATGAACTATGCATCAAATACGATTTTACCTATCCAGAGGAAAAGCTAATTGAGCTAGCCAAGTCAGTAAAAAAACTTGTAGATAATCAAGCTCAATTTCCAGATTGGAGCAAGCGTGAGGATATAAAATCCTCACTGAAAGTAGGTCTTATTTTAATGCTGGATGAGCATGGCTACCCACCAGTAGAGCGCGATGAAGTTTACCAGGAGATCTTTGAGCAAGCTGAGAATTATAAGAAGTTTAGAGGCTAGTTAGGCTTCATGAGATATATTTTAATATGCAAATTATTAATGGGAGGTTTTGATCAACTTTATACCTCAGCACGTCCAAGAAAATGATTTGCAGTTAATAACAAAAAACACAAATCCAATGAGGTGAAAAAAACCTTTTAGATCAACCCCTATCCAGAACTCCCACCAAAATCATTTCAACATAAACGAGCAGCAGAACTTTAGTGTTTTGCTGCTCGTTTGTTTGAATCCTTCAAAATGAGTCATTAATGTTCTGTTGTCTCCTTTTCAGCTGATGCTATGACGTTAAACTTTTCCAGTTGCTCTTCTTCTCCGGTAAAGTAGGGAAACACATCCAGAATCGGAGATTCTGTAATGGAAGGAATCGTGTAATCTCCCATCGTATCTTCCAGGGCTGTGTTTGTATGTTCAAAAGCTTCTTTCACATCATTGGCCTGGACAAGCAAGTAGATGTTGCTCTTTTTCTCCTTACCGCTTTCTTCATCAAGCGCTATCAGAGAAACTTTCGATTTGAACCAGCGATCAGAATTTTCAAAAGGATGCACTTCACTGAAATTGGCTACCTTGATGTTCATGATTCGAAATTCTTCACTGGTGTAAGCTTTCATTTCTTCATTGATTCTCGCTTCGGCTTCGGTAAAAGACACAGCATCCAGCAGATACGTCTCTGTGGTTATTTTCTGTTCTCCAGTTTCCTGTGTTTTTCTGTATTTTACCTTGCATTCAAACCAAATTACGCTCATAGTATTATTTTTTTTGAGCGCCAAAAATATCCTTTTTAGCTGGTCTGAGAAGTAAAATATAAGCGAGATATTCAGAATTATTTACTTCTTTTTCTAAGCATTTAGATATCAAGAATTAGCGATTCAATATTCCTTACTAGTTCGCGTTTAGGAAAAAGCAATGATCTGAAAAAGAAATAATAGTATGTTTGTGACTTATTAATTCTTTCTTATGAAAAAAGTAACTTTTGTCCTTCTGTTGTCAATCCTAAGTTTTAGCTGCTCACCAAAATTAAAAATGATAGGATCGGAACAACAAGCGCTCAGCCCCTTATCCAATACCGAAACTGTAGTGGATATCAACGAATTAAAAACCATAGATCCCTCCAATATCGCTGCTAAAATCGGCGCTTTTAAAATTACCGATGGAGGCTTAGCTTTAGATTGTACTTATGAACGTATTCTATTTATGGCTAAAGAAAAAGCCCGAAGTCTTGGAGGCAATGCTGTAAAAATCACGGATCATAAAGTACCAGATAACTGGTCTACCTGTCATCGCATTGAATTTGATATTTATAAATTAAATGACATAGAAGCTTACCAAAACGAATTGATTTGGAGTGAGCAACATCCTTTGCAGTGGTCTTACTTTAAAGCTGCCCCAAAGGTAGAACCTACGTCTTCATTTTGTGGATATATTCATGCACAATTCAACGATTTAGCAAAAGATAATCAAAGAAAAGTCATCATCAATCCCAAATTGATATTTGATTGCTCTTACGTTCAACCCCTCAAAAAGGACGAAAATTTATTGGAGTACAACCAGATTAAATTTGACCTGTTGGAAGTTTATGCCAGAGAGATGAGAAAAGCTTTTGATGAGGCTGGAATAACTTCGTCCAAGGAATGGATCAAATTTGCGGAGAGCCTCTATTTGGAAATTTATACCAAATACGAAACTGATATATTTAATTTGGAAATGGAAACCAACTTTGGTAAAAATTATTCCAAGCTTAACGGATGGAAGTATAAGGTAAAAAAAGATTTAGAAAACCTGCCCCAGTATTCCAGTGATCAGATCTAAGAGCAGTTAAGTCTGTCATCATACATTATTTATTATTTATATGTAAGTTTGTGATCTAACCTTATCCCATATGAAGCAAACACTCCTCCTCTATTTAACTTTAATCCTTTGTTTTTCTTGTGCATCAAAAAAAGAAAGTAGCATCTATTTTCACGATGGAGTCCCAAGAAGCTGTAATTATTCCAACAACAAAAAAGGCTTTAAGAGAATTGTTGATGATAAATTCTTATCCATCATTGACAATGATACCGTTTTATTAAATGAAATACGTTACGAGTGCACCAATACGGCTTTCAAATTATCTGAGGCCATCTATCACGAACACGGTAAGTGGGACGAATTTATAGTTCCATCAAATAAGTATAGCCCACTGCTGGTTTGGAACAATCTTAAACTTATTCCTGGGGATTCAACAGCATATACAGTCATATCCAGCGGTGAGGAGGATTGGAACATGATGTATTCTTCGCTAATGGTATTTCATGAAGGCAATGACGTCCTTGGTAAGCATCCAAAAAAAACAGAAGCTATTAAAAAATACTTCTCGGAATTAATTGCTGAAATTGTTAAAACCCGGGATGATGAATTTTATAAAGTGTACTGGCAAACGCGCAATCCTGACTTAAAATTTCCCAAAAAGCCGGTGCATATGGTGAAAAACAGATCTCAATTTTTAGAAACTTTTGAAACCGAACATTGATACCTTATATAAATCCTTACCATCTACTTTAAATATGAAATCCTTTTTTCCCTTTTTATTGATTTTGCTCATAGTAGCCTGCTCATCTACTCAAACAAAGACATCTGTTTCGGATCTGCCAAATCCCGTGCCCGGATTTAAGAATACTTGAAAATGAATTTAAATCCATAGTCAACAAGGATACCCTCAAGTTCAATGACATTTACTTCGAGCATACCTATGCTTCATTTAAAACAGCAGAGGCTATGTACATCAACTTTGGGATGTGGGATGAAGTGATTCGTCCACCACAAGCTCAACAACCCATGCTTATTTGGGATGATGTTCCTTTGTTTAGGAATGATTCCATAACGTATAAAGTGGTTACTTCCGGGGGTGAAACCAATACCATGGTATACTCCTCTTTTATGGTTTTTGATCAACTTAATCAGGACATGCTAACGGAGAAAAATTCTGTTTTTAAAAATAAAATTGTGAATTGGATGAAAAACGAAATCAATGCTATTGAAGAGGGCGACTTTTATCATAAATACCATAAGATGTTGAACAGCAATTATGAACCGGCACGTTTGAGGGTAAAACTTATAAAAAACTGATCTTAAAGTAGGCTGACCCTCTTTCATAGATCAACTACATCGCATTAAAAAGGTATTGAGAATTCTGTAGATTGTATTGAATCTAAACCCGTCCTCATTCCATTATTTTTTGAAAAAATTCAATTTATATCCAAAAAATCAGTATTTTTCTTAAAAATTATATAATGAAATCCATTCTCACTATTTGCGTTTTCCTTTTTAGCCTCCAGTGTCTTGTAGCTCAGCAAAACACGTTGATTACCAATGTGGAAATCTTCAATGGAAAAGATGAAAAAACAACCAAAGGCCATGTGTTAATTACCAATGGTAAAATAACTAAGGTGTCCGGTAAATCTATCTCGGTAGATAAAAAAACAACCACCACCATAGACGGTACCGGCAAATTTTTGATGCCAGGCCTTATAGATGCTCATTACCACGCCATGTTCTCCAGCTTGTCACAGGTGGTTTTATTAACGGCAGACATTGGTTTTGTTAACCTGGTGGCAGGTAAAAACGCTGAAAATTTATTGATGAATGGATATACAAGTATCAGAGATCTGGGTGGTCCCGTTTTTGGACTGAAACAGGCCATAGACAAAGGAATAACCAAAGGACCAAGAATCTGGCCTTCAGGTGCATTCATATCCCAGACAGGAGGTCATGGTGATTTTAGGTTACCCAATGAAATTCCCTCAGATCCCAGCCGTGGTTTGTCTTATGGTGAACAAATTAACGCAGCAGCCATAGCCGACAGTCCGGATGCTGTGCGGCTCAAAACCAGAGAACAGCTCATGAAGGGCGCTAGCCAAATCAAACTCATGGCTGGCGGTGGCGTTTCCTCGGTTTACGATCCGCTGGATGTCACTCAATATACCGTCAAAGAAATCGAAGCGGCTGTAGAAGCTGCAGAAAACTGGGGAACTTATGTGACTGTTCATGCGTATACACCCCGCGCCATACAACAGGCTATTCAGGCGGGTGTCAAGTGCATAGACCACGGTCAGCTTGTAGATGAGGAAACTGTAAAACTAATGGTAGAAAACAACATTTTCTGGAGTTTACAGCCCTTTGTAGATGAAGGAAACACAGGCGGATTGAATCCAGAAAGTCGCGCCAAGCAACTGGAAATGTACCAGGGAACCGATAAGGCCTTTGCTCTGGCCAAAAAATACGATATGAAGATTGCCTATGGAACCGACGTACTATTCAACAAGACTAAAGCAGATCAGCCAAATTTACAATTACTCAAGATGAAGCGCTGGTTCAACAATTTTGAAATTTTAAAAATGGCCACCTCCACCAACGCAAGCCTGCTGGCTTTGTCTGGTAAAAGAAGTCCGTATACAGGAAAGCTAGGGGTCATCGAAGAGGATGCACTTGCCGATTTGTTAATCCTTGATGGGAACCCACTCAAAAATTTGGAAGTATTCAAGGATAAAGAGAATATCCTCTTCATTATGAAAAATGGGGAAGTCTACAAAAATAAGCTGTGAATAACGTTCTAACTTCTTTACTCGCGCAAATGATTCCCCAGATTTTTGATAATGAGATGGAGCATTAACATTTCTAAAAACACCCTGTACTGGATCCTCGCCTGCTTTATAGGTTGTGGAGGTATTCAAAATTCTGCCATAGCACAAACAGATTCCATCGTTCTAAAAAATGGAAACACCATCGTTGGTGAACTCAAAGAAATGAGACAGAACGTCGCAACCGTCAAAACAGACTACAGCGATACCGATCTAAAGATTAAATGGGATAAGATTGAAGAGCTTAAAACAACAGGAAAGTTTGTCATCACACTTCAGTCTGGTGAGCGCTACACAGCAATTCTTAAGGGTAACTCTGAAGTGATCCAACTGCTCGACAAGAATAAGCCTTTAGCCAGATCACCAATGCGCAACATTGTTTTTTTAAAACAAATCCAGCCAGATGTATGGAGAAATTTCAATGCGTCACTCAGCCTTGGCTATAATTTCACCAAGGCCAATGACTTATCCCAGTACAGCGTAAGAAGTAATATAGAATACAGAGGGAAACGCTGGTCTGCTTCTACGCGATACAATCATATCATTTCCTCACAAACGGACGTACCATCAACCGAAAGACTGGATGCTAATCTGGTTTACAATTACTTTCTAAAAAAGAAATGGTTTTTACTGGGTGAGGTCAACTGGCTTACCAACACGGCTCAAAATATAAGCCTAAGGACGGTGAGTAAAGCAGGTTTAGGCAGGTATCTGGTCCAGACCAACACCTTATACTGGGGACTTCAAGCTGGCCTCACCTTCAACAAGGAACGCTTCAGTAATCAAGGCGTTGATCTGGAAAATGAAAGTTCCGAAGCTTTCTTGGGTACAGAAGCCAATTTGTACAACATCGGGGATTTAAGCCTGCTCAGCCGAGTCGTGGTATATCCCAGCTTAACGGAGTCCGGCAGGTGGAGAACGGACTTCAACTTTGATATAAAATACGATTTGCCTTTGGACTTTTTTATCAATTTTGGTGTGAGTTTAAACTATGACAACCAACCCGTCCTGGGTGGTATGGAGACAGATTATGTCCTGCAAACCACACTAGGCTGGAGTCTGTAGCCATTCATCTGTTTTTGAATATTTCATCAGTAGATCTTTCTTTTAGGCTGAATTTGTTTACAACTCAATTTATGTTTCACAATACATTGCTTAAAGTTATATCTTAGTAGTAGAAATCCAGTTGGGATCGATAACTTCTGAAGGTTGAGAAGAAAACTAAGCCTTAACTTATTAAACACGAATTATGAGCAATAAAAACGAACAACTCACCATTAAAAGATTTGAAATTTTAGAGCTTATTGCTGCATTTGGAATCAGCCTTGTAGCAAAAGAGCTGGTAAAGAAAGGCTGGGAAAAGACCACTCAAACTCCTGCACCAGAAAATCCGTATTCATCCAGGGCAAGTGTCAAAGAAGTTATTCTATTCTCTGTAAGTTTAGCCCTGGTGAGTACTGGCATCAAACTTTTAACCCGAAATAAACTTGCCAAGCAATGGGATAAGATGGGTGGAGATTTACCCAAAACACTGGAATAAGTTTCACTTACCCTTACTGGAGTTAAATATATAGAATAGCATCAATCGTGGAAAAATCAATTTTTGAAATCTCCAAAATGGATTGCCCATCCGAAGAAAACCTCATCAGGATGAAACTGGAGGAACTGGAGGGCATTCAACATCTGGATTTTGACATTCCTAACAGAAAAGTAGCTGTTTTTCACAGAAGCAGCTCAGATGAAATAGAAGCCTCTCTCCTCCAACTCAACTTGGGCACTCAAAAACTTTCTACGGAAGCAACTCAGCAAACTGAATTTACAGAACAAACCCAGCAGAGAAAATTACTCTGGTCTGTTTTGATCATCAACTTTGCTTTTTTTGGCATTGAAATGGCGACTGGATTAATTTCAAAATCGATGGGACTGGTAGCGGATAGTCTCGATATGCTGGCGGATTCGTTTGTTTATGGGATTAGCCTTTTAGCCGTTGGCAAAAGCCTGACGAGGAAAAAAAGAATTGCCAGACTTGCTGGGTATTTTCAAATTGTATTAGCAGTAATTGGATTTGCAGAAGTTCTAAGACGTTTTTTGGGGAGTGAAACTCTACCAGACTTCAATATCATGATTGTGGTATCGATTTTTGCATTGATTGCTAATGGTGTATGCTTATACCTGCTTCAGAAATCTAAAAGTAAGAAGGAAGCGCATATGCAGGCCAGCATGATTTTCACCTCCAATGACATCATTATTAATCTGGGAGTAATCGCTGCAGGATTGCTAGTCAACTGGCTGGATTCCAGTACGCCAGACTTGGTTATTGGCAGTATCGTTTTTGGACTTGTTATTCAGGGTGCTGTTAGAATATTAAAAATTGGCAAATAAATTTTAAATGTCAGTTTTATCGATTTCATGGTACTCAAAAAGCAATAAATCCTATATATTAAAGTTAAGTTCTAAACACTTCCAATGAAAAAAGTAGCCATTGCATTTTTACTCCTCATAAGTTATCAACTTCCATTAGTGGCACAGGACATCACCCTAAAACCCTCTAAACTGGAATCCTTGTTATGTAAACAATGGAAAATTGCGTTTGCACAAATGGGAGATATGAAAATTGAACAAATCCCGGAAGCGATAGATTTCGATCTTAGGTTTGAGACGGATGGAACCTACGAAGTAATAGGTCTCAACGAAGATGAAAACACAGGAACCTGGTTTTATGATGAGAAAGAAAAAACAGTAAAACTTAATGCCAGCGGAGATGTAACATTTAAAATCAAATCCATCTCCAAAGAGGACCTTGTCATCAATTTAAATCTTGGAGAAGACGCACCTCCAGGAATGTCCAATCTAAAATTGCATTTTCAACCTGCCAAAGGTTTGTAAATATTAGACCCAAATTTTAAGTTGGTGTTATAGAATTCCGTTATATTTAAACTTTCAGTTAAATGATAAGAATTCTATACCCTCCTATTATGAAACATTTTATGTTCGGGATTTTTCTCGTCAGCCTCATCTCCTGTGATGTCAAAAATCAAGAAAAGTTTTCCCTTCAAGGCACCACAAAGGACATAAAAGATGGAAGTACTTTGTACTTGATCCATGAAGATAAACCGATAGATTCAGCCACAGTCAATGACAACACTTTCAGATTTGAAACCGAATTAACAGACGCTCCGTTACAGGTCATCTTGAGCAAAAAGGACTTTTCTCAATACCGGTTCTTATGGCTGGAAGATAGACCGATGGTGTTTGATGCTTCTGCTACAGATTTTAGCCGTGCTCAGGTTATAGGATCAAAAGAAGAAAATTTAAGCCAGGCACTGGATAAGAAAACAGAACCTATCGACAGAAGCAAAAGAGCGCCTATACAGCAGGAGTTTATAAAAAACAATCCGAACAGCCTTAATAGTGCCTACATCCTATCCGTATATTCAACAACCTGGGGAAAAGAAACCACGCAGGAGCTGTTTGAAAATTTTCCAGAGGACATCAAGCAAAGTTCATACGGCAAGGAAATCGCAAAGTACATCGAGCTCAATCAAAATCCAGCCATTGGAGATTCGTATATTGATTTTGAAATGGAAGATCCTGAGGGGAACCTGAAAAAGCTATCGGATATAGATGAAAAACTGATCTTACTTGAATTTTGGGCATCCAACTGTGGGCCCTGCCGAAAGGAACATCCAAACCTCATTAAAACCTATGAAAAATTTCATCCTAAAGGCTTTGAAATTTTTGCAGTGTCGCACGATGCTGACAAGAAAAAGTGGCTGGATGCTATAGAAGAAGACCATTTGCCCTGGCCGCAGGTATCCGAACTTACAGGCGATGCCAACTCGGCCGGACTGATCTATGGCGTCAACGGTATACCAGATAATTTCTTAATCAATGCGGAAGGAACAATCATCGAAAGAAACTTACGTGGTGAAAACCTGTATGATAAATTGAATGAACTTTTAAATTGAATCTCACCCATTAAAGAATTTTAATTTGAACTTAAAACCGATTAATCTAAAAGAAAAATTTGATTCCTTCTCAGAATTCTGGACCCCCAAGGTTGTAGGAGAATTGAATGGACAACAGGTTAAGCTAGCTAAATTTAAGGGCGAGTTTGTGAGTCATCAGCACGAAGATGAGGATGAATTATTTCTTGTCATCGAAGGTCAAATTAAAATGGAACTCGAAGATAAAACTCATGTCGTCCATGCAGGAGAATTTATCATAGTTCCGCGGGGAATTCAGCATAAACCCTCAGCTATTGGTGAAGCTAAAGTTTTATTATTTGAGCCAAAATCTACCGTGAACACTGGAACTGTGGACAGTGAGTTGACCATTAAAACTCCTGACCAAATTTAAATACCGAAAAATTTTACGATGCAAAAAACTGTTCTTATTTTAATTCTTATTTGTTCCTTTTCAGTAAAATCGCAAAACGCCTTAGACCTAGTCAATGCAGGAAATGCTGTGGCAAAAGACACAGATCCTGTTCCCCTAGAAAAACGCTGGTTTTCACATTTAGATCTGGTTTTTGCAGTCGCAAGTTCAACTGAATACGATTACAAAATTCTAAATGATGCTGGAAATATAAGATCTGGGGCGCAAACCGAACTGGAGAACAAAGCAGCTTACGGCCTATTGTACAGTTATAGCTATCCTATCTTTAAGAAATTTACACTAGGTGCGGTGGGTGGCTTTCAACACCAGGTGCAACAGAGTATTACGGCTTTAAAGGCTGGAGCAGTTATGAGGTACCACTTTGTAGACTATGAAAGCGTTAACCTCAACTTTATGCTAGCTGGAAACATTGCGCTGAATGATAAAATTGATAGTAATTTTTCAAATCTTCGCCTTGGTTTACAGATTCCCGTTACCCGTGTGGATGGATTTGTAATGAACCTGAATATTTTTGGAGATTTTAATAATTTTACATACAACGAAAGTATTCTGGAAGATGTTAATGATGATCCTTCCCGTATTACTTTTCGTTCTTATGGCTTAAGTTTAGGTATTCAATTTTGAGATGAAACCAATCATTTTAGCTACAACTGATATTTAAATATCTAAAATAAAACTTAGGGATAGATAATACATAAAACCACGGTGATTACACTTATCAAAGATCAATTTCTAGAAATCAATTACAAGAAAGGAAATGGAGCCTGGACGTATCATCTGGTCATTCCAAACACCGCCCTCCTGCAAGGCAAGTGGGGATCGCTGAAGGCTTCCGGACAAATTGATGACTACGTGATCGAGGAGATCAACCTTGCGCCCAGAAAAAATAAGGATAAGCTGATTTCTATAAACAAAGATATACGCGACGCTCTACAAAAAACAGGGGGTGATGAGGTAAAGGTAACCTTGCATCTTCATGACTATGCTAACCCTCTCCTTACACCATCTGAAATCATTAGGTGTTTTAAAGATGCTGGAGTTTTGAAAGCATATGATGCCTTATCTGCCAAAGAACAACAGGCCATCCTAAAACGCATCCAGTCAATACCTACAGGAGATCAACAAGTCAAAGAAATCAACCATGTGATTTCTGAATTATCCTGATCCTTATCTTACAGCCTATTTGGTGACTTTTGGAATCAAGCCACCTCTACACCTTCAGCTTTTTAACTTTACAGCCCGGCAATAGCATTAGTTAAGTAGCTGCATTAAGCTAAGGTATTCCACGCATTAAATTTATCTGTATCAAAATCAGAAAAAATGATAATGATCAGTCTTTAGATTGCTTTAACAGAGGTTTAGTAAGCTCTTTCACAGTTGAATAGAACTCTTGTTGTATCTTAGAAACAAATGTATTTGGGTAAATAAAAGAAAAAATTATTGATCCCAAATCATGGAAATTAACTTAAAACTAGACGTGACTTATGGATGCAAAACTAAAACAACTAAAGGACGAAACTGGAAAATATTGTGTGAGTATCATCATGAATACGCACAGGACAAAACCTGATTATGATAAGGATCCCAAAGTCCTTAAAAATCACATAAAAGAGGCGAAAGAACGTCTTCTGGAAGCTTACGATAAACGAGAACTTAGCAGTGTGCTTCACCACCTGGACCAGATAGAGGAGCAAATTGATCACAGTCATAATCTTGAAAGTTTGATTGTTTTTGCAGATGAGCATAAAGCTGAATTTTTGAGATTGCCTATTGAAGTTACCGATCGGGTGGTTATTGATACCTCTTTCGCCACGCGCGACCTGGTGAGGGCTTTGCATAAAGAAACCAATTATTACGTCTTGGTGTTGAGTCAGCGAGAAGTGAGACTTATTGAAGCCTTTAATGATAAAGTCGTAGAGGAAATCGGTGGGGAATTTCCTTTTGAAAACACCAGCCTCTACTCTACAACTAAGGATGAACTTGCCAATGCTGGAAGACAAACACAGTTGGTTGCAGAGTTTTTCAATCGTGTGGACAAAGCGCTTAACAAGGTGAGGAAAGACAATCCACTCCCGGTATTGATTTGTACTGAAGAAGCCAATTACCACGAATATCTCAAAATTGCAAATGACAAAAAAAGCATTTTGGACACTTACCTGAACAAAAACAGACTAGACGAAAAAGCACAGGCCATCGTAGCTGAAGCCTGGCCGTTGGTGAGTGAAAAGATGGAAGCCCAGCGAAAAGCCAAAAAGGAAGACTTGTCCAAAGCTGTAGGTGCTGGCAATTTCCTAAGTGACTTGAGCGACATCTGGAAAGCTATCGGCGAAGGTCGCGTAGACACTTTGTTTATCGAAGAAGAGCTTTTTGAACCAGCTATCATCAAAAACCAGGAAATCCACCTTGTAGATGTAGAAAAAGCAGGGAAGCAAGACGTAATTGATGATATTTACGATGAAATGATAGAAGCCAACCTCAATTTTGGTGGTGATGTGGTCTTCTTACCCAAAGGAGAGTTGGAAAAATTTCACGGCATCGCGGCGAAGACTCGCTATTAGAGTACAGATGTGAGACCTTTAAACGTTAGAATTTAGATTTATAATGAATCCCCTGCAAATCTGATTTGCAGGGGATTTTGTTTGATGTGAATTTTTTATTTTGATTTGTTTGTGATTTAAAAATTTCACCACTCACCTGTTTTTATTCTTAAAGTTATGAGCGAATATGGCCTTAAGTTGAGAACCAGTAGAAATCAACAAAAAAGCTATGATACGCTTTAAAATTACTAACAATTATCAAAAGATATTTTGGAATTAAATTGGGCTAAATCAATTGTTATAAAAACGTTAATCGAAGATTTTCTTTAATATACTTTTATGAAAAAGTAATATTTATGCACTCGTTAATATAAAAGTCGGAATTGCTGAAACAGCGACTATAATTTACTGAAAGTAGGCTTTAAAACTAAACAATTTATTATGCTTAAAAAACCACTAATTTTATTAGTATTCTTTGCTTTAACGCTTACGCTTAATAGCTGCGGAGTGATGTTTGGAGGAAGTAAATACAATGGGACCATCATTGTAAAAGACAATCCAAACGCTGAAATTTCAGTAGACGGTCAAAAATTGGGTGTGGGCCAAACTACCAATTTATTTCCAAGAAACAGAGAGCTTGTTGTAGAAGTAAAGGATGACAGTTGTGAAAAGAAAACACAAACATTCAATAAGTCTTTTAGAACTGGTAATTTTATATTAAGTGCTTTTGCTTGGGGGATTCTTGGAATTGGTATTGATTTAGGAACTGGTGCTTCTTATAAGCCAGATCATAGATCTAATCCTGCAATCACAAAATCAAGTACAAAAGATTTTATTTTTGAAATAGATTACGATTGTAATTAAGAAAATTACTTATTTCATTAAAGTCTGGTATCTAACTTTTAGTTACCAGACTTTTTTTATGGTTAATAATCAACTTAAGAAAAACAATACCCAAAGCAACTCTGAAAATTATAAACACTTTTCAAAAGCCTAGCAGTCCAAGTATTCCCGATCTAATGTAAAGTTATAAGCGAAGAAGTTAGTTTAGAAATCGGCATGAGTTGAGAATTTATTTTCTATATTTATATCGATTTAATATAAATGGATTTTCAACCTTAATCACGATGAAATTTCAAAGTAAAAAAGATACTTTTTATAAACTACTAGTCTTAAGCATAGCTCTAATTTTAAATGCATTCTTTGTGACCGACTTCATCCAAAGTGAAGATTTCAGCCCATGGCAACTTTTACCAGTCTTGATCATTAATTATATTATTTTTTATACCTATCTCAAAACCAGATATGAAATTAAAGACGGAAACTTGATCTGTATGAGTTTATTTAGTAAAGACATCATCCCTATTGACAGAATTCACAGTTTGACCTTCCAAAACAAATACCTTTTTGGATCTCATCCAGCCACAGCTAAGTCTGGCTTACTCATCAGTTATAAAACATTTCAAAACATCTATATAACACCAGAACATCAAGAAATTTTTATAGAAAAACTACTGCAACTAAATGCAAATATTACAATGAAGGAATTTAAAAGAAACCTAACCAACACTTAATCACAAAAAAATAACTCAATCATGAAAAAAATCAATTTACTCCTGCTGTTTATATCAACACTGCTTATGTCTTGTTCCAGTGATGATGATAATTCTACTGAACTTGTTGAAATGAGAATCGATCATTATCCAGAAACTATGCTCATTTCACCAATACCCTCTAATGAAACAACTCCTTATTTGGGTTTGCGTTATCAAGAAGGTGACAATATTGGTACAAACAAATGGGAAAATTTTATTTTTATTGAAGGCTTTGATTATGAACCTGGATTTATCTATTCCCTTTCTGTAAATAAAACTACTCTTGCTAACCCTCCCGCAGATGCAAGTTCCGTGAATTATTCATTAAGAAGCATTTCATCAAAAGAAGAAGTAGGTGCTGAAGTTAATTTCAAAATGGATTTAAAGATTGATGATTTTAGTTTTATCACCAATGACTCTGGTCTTCAACTCCTTAACCAAATTGACGTGAACTGTAACGAACTTTGTGATGATTTAGATAGTCATCTAAATTCTCAAACAGATGTCAAAGGAATTTTTAGACATGCCGGAGATCAAACGGTTGAACTTCTAGAAATCGAACTTTAAAACTCAAGGTGTGACTACCTTACTTCATTTACTTTTAAAGTCTACTCTTTAATAAAAACGCTTGTAGGTATTAGCACTCTGGTATCTAAGAAATTTAAAGCTGAGTAGACATAAAATAAATTGCTTCTATTACACCATATCTATTCGAAAATCCTAATACCAACAATCATGAAAAAAATCATCCTCCTCCTCGTTTCATTAACTGTTTCTACATACACAGAATCATTAGAATCAAGTGATCTTCCAGAAAAAAAAGAAAAAGAAGAAAAGAAAATGAAAAGCACTAAAAAAGCTAAAACCACAGCTATGTTAAATCAATACCGGTATTAAAAAATACCAATGGTTTAAAATAACAGCAACTTATAAAATGAAAGCTGAGGTTTGCACTATCTATACCTTAAATCTTATTTTTTCATAAGAACATTTAAGAAAGGAAAATCTTAAATTATTTATTAAATTTATAGATATTAATTTGTTGATTTTCAAATGAATTTTAAGGACTTGAAATACCTTACAGCTTATATTATTTCCATCACTGCAGTTTTGGGACTTATATATCCTTCGCAATTGAGTTTCTTAACTCCTGTTGTTACTTTTGGTATAGTTCCTCTAGTAGAAGTTTTCACACCCCAGTATTCAAAAAATTTGTCAAGTACTGAAAAGCAAACTAAAGCTGCTCATCCTTTTTTTGATTGGCTGCTGTATTTCAATCTGCCTCTGGTATATTTCATCCTGGGTTTTGCCTTAGTTTCAATGGAACGTTATGAATTGACAAGCCTTCAAACCCTTGGTTTGCTCCTAAGCGTTGGTATTGTTCTGGGCAGCAATGGCATCAATGTAGCTCATGAGCTCGGACACAGGACCAGTACCTGTAGCCAATGGGTGTCTAAGTTTTTATTGCTTCCCTCCCATTACACGCATTTCACCATAGAGCATAATTTTGGTCATCATGCCAAAGTTTCCACGCCGGAAGATCCAGCTACTGCCAAACTCAATCAATCTGTTTACTCTTTTTGGCTGACGTCGTCCACAAGACAGTACTGGAATGCCTGGAAGCTTCAGAACCAGTTGCTGGCGACCAAAAATGAGGCGTTCTGGTCACTTCACAATTCTATGCTGATCAATACTGCCTTACAACTAACTTACATCAGTGCTTTGTTTATTCTTTTTTCATGGACAACCGCACTTTTGGCAATCGCCATGGGAGTTGTAGGATTCTTGTTGCTGGAAAGTATCAATTATATCGAGCATTACGGATTATTGAGGCAGCAACGCCCAAGTGGTAGGTATTATCCTGTAAAGGAGATCCATTCCTGGAACTCCAACCATTTACTTGGTAGAATTTTACTCTACGAACTTACCAGACACAGCGACCATCATTTCAGAGCAAATAAAAATTACCAATTACTAGATTATCACGACACAAGTCCAGAGCTGCCCTACGGTTACCCTACCAGCATTCTCTTGACGTTTATTCCACCGCTTTGGTTTGCACTCATGAATCCCAAAGTTCCAAAAGACATGCGAGAATTAGCGACTAACCAACTTAAACAGATCGCTTAAGTTTCAATTTTTTCTGGTTTTCTGCTGAATTTGCCACGTGTAAATTTGAAGATGTTGGTAGTGAACTTAATTGCTCCTAACAAACTTCAACATGCTCGTCAGAGGTTTTAAGGTTAACCTGAAGGCTCTAGTAGTTGAACTAAAACAAAAAGACCAGAAGCAGTAAGCTCCCAGTCTTTTCTTGAATCAAATTCAGAAGACATATTACTCCTGAACCTCTCGATTTTTTACATATTTCTCCAGCCACTGGTCCTGCTCCCATAACATGTGCATAATGCTTTCCTTGGCCGCATAGCCATGACTTTCCTTAGGCAACATGACCAATCGCGCTGGGGCGCCAAGGCCTTTCAGCGCGTTGAAGTAACGCTCACTTTGCATTGGATACGTCCCGGAATTATTATCGGCCTGGCCGTGAATGAGCAATAGCGGAGTTTTCATTTTTTCAGCATTCATAAAGGGCGACATAGTATTGTACACTTCTGGAGCTTCCCAGTAATTGCGCTCTTCAGACTGGAAGCCAAACGGCGTTAACGTTCGGTTATAAGCACCACTTCTAGCTATTCCTGCCGCAAACAAATCAGAATGAGACAAGAGGTTAGCAGTCATAAATGCACCATAACTATGTCCGCCTACGGCCACTTTATTTCGGTCGATGTAGCCCAAATCATCCACAGCATCAATGGCTGCTTTGGCATTGGCCACCAACTGCGTTTTGAAGCTGTCATTCGGCTCCTCCTCGCCTTCTCCAATAATAGGAAAGGCAGCATCATCCAAAACTACATAACCTCTATTCACCCAATAAATCGGCGAACCGTAATAAGGATAGGTAAACTCTTTGGAATTGGAAGTAACCTGCGAAGCACTGTTTTTGTCTTTGTACTCCCGTGGATACGCCCACATCAACATCGGCATTTTTTCTTTTTTGGTCTTGTCATAGCCAACTGGCAAGTATAAAGTGGCAGACAATTCCAGTCCATCCTCCCGCTTGTAGGTAATGACTTCTTTATCTACATTTTGAATGGCCTTGAACGGATTTTCAAAATCGGAAATCTGTTCTAGTTGACCCGTCTTAATGTTTCTGAAGTAATAGTTGGGAAACTCATTGCTGCTTTCCAGTCGGGTCAACATCAGTCCTTTTTTGGCATCAATCATATTGACAAAAGACTCCAGATAATCAGACTCTTCGACCTGGAACAAGCGCTTGGTTTCCTTGGATTTTAAATCATATTCATCCACAAATGGAAACTTACCTTCTTCAGAATAGCCCTGACCTGTTAAAGTTAATTTCCCGTCCAAAATCTCAAGAACAGATTGGTTCAAATCATTTTTGGTAGTCACAAAGCTTCCTGGATTATCATACGTATTCTGGTAATTTCTCTCGTTGAACAATACTGGATCCGCTTTGGGCTTGGAAGGATTGATAAAGCTTGTTCTTAAAGTTCTGGAATTCCACCAGTACTCAGTCAACAGAGCAGTTGACTCATTTCCCCAGGTAATGCCAGAGTAACGCAGTTTTGTTTTGGCCAGAAATTCTTTTTCTCCTTTAAATGGAGCCTTTAATTGAAAGACCTCGTCTCTGAAATCCACTTCTTTATTGGCATCACCCTCGTCCAGAGCTTCTGCCCAGACGATGGTGGCTGGCTGGTCGTTTCTCCAGGACATACTTCGACGGCCTGTTCTTGTAGACATAAATCCTTTGGGTTGTTCTTCAATCAAAGGAATATCGGCCACCGTATATTCCAGTTCTCCATCTGCTTTATAGATATTGTAAGTGGTTGGAAATCTTCCATAGGTGACGATATAAGAAAAAGGTTTTTTGATCTCGGATACCATTATATAATTCCCATCTGGAGAAACAGATAAACTCCCATACATGCCTTCGGGCTTCCAAAGGCTTTGGTTTCCTTTGAGGTCCACTTTATGAATTTCTGAAGTTGCTAAAACCACAAAATTGAACTCATCGTCTTTATTTTTTAATAAATCCTGATAGGTTCTGTTTTGAGCTTCGGTTCCGGCTTCGTTGACAGAAACCGTAGGCCCTGTAGGAACTTTATTGTCAGCATCGATGAGTTCTGGCCGGTTTTTGGGGAGGGTTTTTACAAGAATTGCAGATTCATCTGGCAGCCAGGTGAGTGTTGTTCCCATATTTCCGTTCACAGTCGCCTCGGTAAGGCGGCTGGCAGATTTCTTTTTGTAATCGATGATCCAGAGTTCATTTCCAGTGGCTGTGGTCTGCGTAAAAGCGATGTAATTGTACTTTGGCGACCAATTGATGTTGGAAATTTTGGGATTCTGCGGTAGGTTTTTGATGTCGGACTCCTTTTTCTTTCTGGTGTCAAACAATTTAAGGTCTGTGTAGAAGCGCGTACGGCTGTTGATGTTGGTTTTGGGATTGATACGCAAACCTGCCAGACGAAGTTCATCTTCTGCCAAGTCCTCAATGGTTTGGTATTGATTGCGATAAATAAGTAAAGCCTTACTTCCGTCGGGATTGATGCTCATCGAGGGTGGCATTGGCACATCTGCCAATTCCAAAATATCTTCATGAGGCTGCTGGTAGTCAAGGTCAATTTGACTAAAGCCGAGCAAAGGCCATACTGCGCAAAATACAAAAAATAGTTTTTTCATAAGTCTAAATTTATTTGTCTTTAAATTTAGATATTTTGAGCCTAATGGTCAAATCTAAATCTCGTATGGTTATGATAAATACTTTTAACACTCAGTCATTGCCAGAAACGTCTAGCTATGAGTATATTGCGACAAATTAAATTTTATGACTAAATTATTGATGACTTTGTTGTTTTTTTCATTGAGTTTGTGTTCATATTCACAACTTCTGAAAGACAACTTTGATGATGACTCTACCATTTCTACATGGTATGCTGATGATATTGAAATGAATACGGATTTTGATAATCCTGTAATAAACCAGGAAAATCCTTCTGCGAAAGTTTTAAAGTATGAAGATACAGGTGGCGAGTACTCAAATATTGGCTTTGATTCTTCTCAACCCGTTATACTTGGGGATGAAACCCCCTTTAGCTTAAATATCTATATCGCTTCTGAAAGTGTTACCGGAAATCAACCCAACCAGATTTCTTTAAAACTACAAAACAGAAATCAGCAGGAACCTTGGTCCAATCAGACTGAAATTATCAAACCTCTAGAACTGGATCAATGGCAGACAGTCATATTTGATTTTTCAGAAGATAACTACATCAATTTGGACCCTAACTCCCCAGATCCATTGACCAGAGATGATTTCAATCGAGTTGTCCTTCAGGTCAATGGAGAAAATAATACTGATTTGGTAGTTGCTTATATAGATGACTTTTATTTTGAAGGTGGAGATGCAGATACTGACCCGGATAATCCAGACGATCCAGTTTATGATGAACTTGTTTGGTCTGATGAATTTGATAACGATGGAGAATTGAATTCAGAAAAATGGTTTCACCAAACAGAATTACCAAACGGTAGTTCATGGTTCAACGGAGAGATTCAGCATTATACAGATCGTGTCGATAATACTTTTGTGGAAGATGGAGTTATGCATTTGGTGGCTAAAAAAGAAACCTTTACCGACCAGGGAGTAACCAAAGAATATACCTCAGCCCGACTGAATTCAAAATTCGCATTTACTTATGGCCGTGTAGAGGTGAGAGCAAAACTCCCTACAGGAGTTGGAACCTGGCCAGCGATTTGGATGCTTGGTAAAAATATTCAAGAAACTGGCGGATACTGGGACAATGAAGGTTATGGCACAACACCCTGGCCTGCATGTGGTGAAATAGACATCATGGAACACTGGGGTGATAACCAAAATTTTGTACAAAGTGCTATGCACACGCCTTCAAGTTTTGGAGGAACGATAAATCACGGTGGACAAATCATACCTACAGCGTCAACTGAGTTTCATACTTATACTTTAGACTGGTATGAAGATAGAATGGTTTTCAGTGTCGATGGTAATGTACATTATGTCTATGAACCAGAAGTTCAAAACCCAGATACATGGCCTTTTACAGAAGAACAGTATATTTTATTAAACACGGCAATAGAATCAAGTATTGATCCCAATTTTACAGAAAGTACAATGGAAATTGACTATGTAAGAGTATACCAGGAAAGCACTCTTGGAACGGGAGAGGTAACACCTGATTCTAAATTAAAAATTTATCCAAACCCTGTCAATAGATTTGTTAACGTATCAATCCAGAATCAGTTTGAAGATCATAATCTTGAAATTTACACTATCCAGGGACAACTTCTGGAGGTTCATAAGCTAGATAATAAGAAAACAAAAATTGATATGTCGGGCTTGGACTCTGGAGTCTATTTATTTAAACAAAAAAGTAAGGCATCGAGTAAAACCTACAAAATCATAAAAAACTAGATTAATCATTGCATTGCTGGCAATGCAGTTATTCTCTTGTATCTGCTATATAACTGATTTTCCAGCCTTTTTCGGTATTTATAAGCGTTAAAACATTAGTTCCGGAGTGTGTAAGTTCATCATTCACATAAAAGGAATAAGCTAAAGTATACTGGGACAAATGCTCTGATTCTATAGATTCTTTAGACCTTATTTTTTCCTGAATGGTATCGTTTTCAGGTATAGATTTTAGTCCATTTGAAAACTCACTTAGCGTTTGTTTACTTAAAGTGTTATCATTTTTTATGTTTAAGGTATGAATTTGAAGGTCTTCCGTAGATAAACTCTCAAGAAGCGCTATGTCTTTAGAATTTAAAGCAGTAAAGAACAAATCCACAACTTCAGAGGGGGTTTGAGCTTTAGAACTCATAAATGCAAGACATAAAATAAATGGTAAAAGTATTATTTTCATGATATTTTTTTTAGATATGCTACTAAACTTAGCCAAACCTGCAGTTCGAATCAAATTTTATGTAATTATTTAACTTATTGATTCTTAATTTTCCATTTTAATTTACATAAACCGAAAAGATATTTAGCTTTTTGAGATGATAAAAGTTTAAGTAAAACTAAATTTGTTGTTAAGAAACACATTTTATGAAAACTATATCCTCATTACTATTCTTTTTATTCTGCAATCTAATTTTTTGTCAAAATTATCCTTCATTTCAAGAAGCCATTCAAAATGCAGATAAAAAGAATAAAACCTTCAAGAGCTATCCTATCTTTTCTACTTCAAATCAAAAAATAAATCCCTCTTTAATTGAAGTCGCAACCGATATAGAACCCATTTCTATTAATAAAACTTCACTTTTGAATATTCAAAAGGAAAAACCAGAATTTATTCATTTTGAAATCATTCATGCTAACGACACATTGTCCGTCAAAATGCAAAAACATCAAGTTGTAACAGACGACTTTAAAGTTCGAAATCAAGATGATAAAAAACTTAGCTACAGCCCAGGATTGTACTATCGTGGAATAGTGAACGACGATCGTAATACCTTAGCTGTGTTTAATTTTTTCGAAAAAAACCTTAATGGTATCATCTCAGAGCCATATCAAGGCAACAGAATTGTTGCCCAACTCAAAAATAGTGATCAGTATATCATATATAATGATTCAAAAATGACTATTAAAAATGATTTTATATGTGATGTCGATGAACTTGAACAAATTGGAGACTTGATACCACCATCGGAGTTTAGCGGTAATTCGACTTCAACTGAAAATTGTGTGAAAGTTTTTTATGAACTTACCAATGATATTTATACCAACAATTCTTCGTCAGTAGATGAAACTACCAACTGGATTACCTCAGTACATAATATAGTTGCTACTTTATTCAGCAATTCAGATATATCTACAGCTCTTAGTGAAGTTTTGATTTGGCAGGAAGAAGACCCATACACTGGTAGTAATCTCGATAAGCTAGAATACTTTAGAAATAATCGAATTGCGTTTAATGGAGACTTAGGTCATCTTATAGATTTACCTGTATCAGGTGGAGTTGCTTATTTAAATAGTTTATGTTCAGAATTTAGGCATGCATTTTCTGGATTATCTCTAAATTATCAGGAATTACCTACTTATTCATGGACCATTAATGTGATTACTCACGAAATGGGACATTCGTTAGGCTCTCCGCATACCCATGCTTGTTTTTGGAATGGAGATAGTTCTGCAATTGATTCATGCGGCCCAAATAACGGCTATTCTGAGGGTTGCGATGATGCAGAGATACCTGATGAAGGCGGTACAGTCATGAGTTATTGTCACCTGGATGCTGTGGGCATGAATTTAGCTCTAGGATTTCACCCTCAGGTAAAAGAACACATGAGCAATACTATCGATAATAAACCTTGCCTTGGAACAGATTGTATAGATTCTTGTATGAGAACCATAGCAGGCTTAAGCGTAGATCAATCAGATTTAAGCGCCTTTACATTGACTATCGAAGATGTTATCTCAAATTCATGGACTTATAGTATTCATAAGTTAAATACACCTACCAACTTTTTAGAGACAACCGATAATGAAATCGTTTATACTAATTTAGAACCAAACACATATTATGAAATAATAGTAGCTAATAATTGTTCCAATGGTAACTTTGGAGGAGTATTGAGTACCATTTTTCTTACAGATGATAATTGGTGTGAAGGCAGAACATTTTCAGACACTGGAGGACTCAATGGTAATTACAGGAACAATGAATCCCTCGTCAAAACATTTTATCCAAATGATTCTGAAAATAAGATAAGTTTTACTATTAATGATTTCGACCTTGAAAACGGAAATGATTTCATGACAATTTATGATGGAGAATCTTCAAATTCTCCTGTGTTTGATGACGGTGAGTTATTGTCTGGTAATGATTTGGACAGAACATTTTTTGAAGCAACCAATCCTCAGGGAGCGATTACTGTAGAATTTAATTCGAATTTTTCTGTGACTAGAAGTGGGTGGGAGATTTATGTCTCTTGTGAGACATTATCATCTCAAGAATTTGCAGACAATGACATCCGGATCTATCCAAACCCTTTTGAGACCAATTTGATCATAAATTCATCAATTAATTTTGATAGACTTATTTTAAATGACATGAATGGAAAACACATACATAGCCAGGAAATGAATTCTCAATCAGAAACTACTTTAGATTTAAGCTACCTTCATACTGGTGTGTATTTTATTACTTTCTATAAGAACAATACTAAATTTATCAAACGAATTATCAAAAAGTAAGATAAAGGATTTTAAAAAAATTAGTTACGTTTCAGGCGCATTGCTAATTATTCGAAGTATGTCTTGTTTTAAAAAACTTAACTCTTGAAACACGCTCGATTAAGTGAATGAAAACGTGAAACTTAGTTCTCTCAGACTATAGCTTAGCAGAAGCAAATTCAGCCTAAAAAAGAAAACCAGAGCCAGGTAGTGAGTATAGAAAGAGGGATGCCTACAGCAGCAAACATACTGGCCAGATTTGGTCTTAACTTATATTCAATGGCTAACAATACCCCTGTGATCATTGGAGCCATTGCGGCTTCAATGATAGACACCTTGATAATAAGGTCTTGTGGTGAGGCTAATTTTGAATAAATCATGAAGATGATAAGTGGTGACATAAACAACTTATACACCAGCCCAATACTAAAAGGCCAGAACTCGAAGTTTTTGGTCTTCCAGGTGAGCTGAGTGCCAATAGAGAATAATGCTAATGGACTTAAGGTTGAACCCAGAGTTTCAAAAACGTCGTTAAGTGTTTTTGGAACATCGACAAACGTGAGTAGTAAAGCTACTAAAAATGCTATGAATGGTGGAAATTGAATTATTTTCCTGGCAATAGGCTTAAAATTTCCTCTACCTTCTTGAAAATATACCGCCGTAAAAATACCTAAGGTTGCCATAACCATAAAAGAGCCGGGCTGATCCGCCAAAATACCAAAAGGAATAGATCTATCTCCGTAAAATAGCTTTAAAAGTGGGAAGCCTACAAAAGAAGTGTTTCCCAGACCACAACACAAGATGAGACAACCTATTAAATGTTTATGCCAATTGAAAATTCTTCCCAACGATAAGAATAAAGCAGCTGCAATGACAAATACAAGCCAAGGCATCAACGCTGGAAAAAGGATTTCGTAACGATAATCTATATGTGGAATGTACCTTAAAGATAATGCTGGAAGGGAAACGTAAAATATAAATGCATTGATGCCTTTGTGAGCATTTGGTGGAAATGACTTCAATTTACTTAGAAACACTCCCCCTATGAGACAGACAATAATCAAAATAAAATTACTCATGCTATCTTACAACACTAGATTAGAAAAAGTCAGCAAAAGTAATAATTTGGTACGATTAAGGATTCAAAATTTCAAGGAGACCCTGCCATGCCTCTTCCCGTGCCATTTTATTACCTTCAGAAGCATCGGGTTGAGCACCACTACGCATAAACCCATGCCCGCCTCCTTCATAAATGTTGTAGGTGAAAAATTTACCTAGTTTATTCATGTTTGTTTCTGTTTCCGGGATCGTAGAATTGACTCTCGCATCGTTTCCGCCATAAAATCCATATATCGGAATTTCAATATTAACTAAATCCTCCATTGCTTTTGGTGCTGTACCATAAAAAACAAAAGCCTCTTCCAGATCTGGATTATGCGTTGCATAAGCAAAGCTTTGTGAGCCTCCCCAGCAAAACCCTATGACCGATACTTCCCCTGTACCTGCTTTGATTGATTTTGCATAGTCAAAAGCTGTATCCAAATCTGCAAAAACCTGATCTGAATCTAAGTTATAAAGCGCCGTTCTAGCTGCATCAGAGTTTTCGAAGTCGCTCGTTTTTGAAATTCCTTCTGAACTATTGGAGAGTAAATCTGGTGCTATTGCTATAAACCCTTTTTCTGCAAGTTCATCAGCAAAGCGTCTTGCCCAATCGTTGAGTCCCCGGTTTTCATGAATAACAAGAAGCACTTTTGTTCGATCTGATATTTCAGGATACACTACAAAATTGTGCAATGTTCTTCCATTGCTTTCCAGTTCAACCCACTCCTGATGTCTTGGCGATTGCTCTAAAACTTCGATGTCAGTTTGTGAGGACACGGATAAAGCCCACATACAACTTAAAAAGACTGTTAGTGATTTCATCTTATGATGGTATTAGTTCTTGGCTTAAATATATTTCAATTTTAATTTGAAATGAAATTTAACTCAAAAAAATCCACAACCTGTAACTTACTATAGCTATAACTAAAGCAAGTCCATAACTCAATAAGGTGCCTATAAGCACATATTCTGTAAGTTTTCTGTCTTTGGACCTTGATAAATCACTAAACCGAAAAATAGATTTGGCGGCTATCAAAAAACCTATGCCCGCCCAGTAATCTGTTACTACAAATCCTAAGATGAATAAGCGCTCTAAAACCCCTATATACCAGCCTGCTTTGTGTAGAGCTTCTCCTTCAAAATTTTCAAGATTCCACTTGGAAAGTAGAACTTTCATGATTACTCCTGAAACATAAGTGATTAATACCAAGGCCAATAAAAGTACAAGCCAGGAGTCTTGAATTTCTACTAATGCGGACCAGTCAACATCAAAATAAAATCCCAGACTTATCAAAATGACCAATAAATGCAAACCTTGATCTAAAAAGAAAAGCCGAATGGAAGAAAATTTATGATTCAATTTTATTTTAAAGTAGTCTATAACAAGGTGACTCAAGCCAATGCCTATTACTATAGGTATTAGATTCTGTTGAAACCCTATAAATACAAGCATGAGTATAAAATGAATCCCAATATGGAACCAAAAATACTTAGACTTTAAACCTTCCGTTTCTTTGCTTTGAACCCATTTATAAGGCTGAAGAACAAAATCTCCGATAAAATGAGCCAGCAAGAGTTTTAAAAGTACAGCAATCATAAGCTCACAATTAATTGGTTATAATAAGCCAGTAATTTTAGTATCTCTTTATACCCGGTCTTTTGTAGAGTAAAGCTGACTGTACTAGCCGATTTATTAAGTTTTTTTGCAATTTCCTTCTGTGTACTATTTGGGAATTCTAAAGCCGTTTTGAGAGTTAAAGCATCTATACTTGTCCAGGTATCAAAAGTCAGAGCACCTAGTTCAAACATCAGATTCAATACTTTGTTATGATTTGGATTTCCTGTGTCTATGGCTAAATGATTGGATTTCAAATTTTCAAAACATTCACCAGATCTGTAAAAAGCTTCGCCCTGGTCTTCTGTGATTTTTCCTGAAACTCCCTCTGTATTTCCAATTCCTATAGCCATTCTCACATCTAGCGAACCATACTCTTTGATACAGGCTTTGATGTAAAAACAAGCCTCCAGACTCTTGTTAACATCGGTTTTGATTTGAAAGCTATCGCCTCTATAAATCTCCCAATCTTTAGGAGAATCCCCATATTTATTCAAGGCCAGCTTTAAAGACTCCAACCAATCTGAGGACTTATTTTCTCTTGAATTGACAATATCTCCTGTTATGATGGCTGTCATGACTTTTCAATTTGAATTTTAATATTCGACTAATATATCAAATTTTTACTTATTCGACTCCTAAATCGAATTATTAACTATTCGATCCTGTAATCGAATTAATGATTATTCGATGTTTAAATCGAATATAACTATCATCTACTTTAAGAATTCAGGAAAGGCTAATGACTCTAATTGGAAGATATAAGGCATAAAGAAATACACGACTAAAGCGATGATTAAAATTGAAATCAGGTTCATCAAAACTCCTTTTTTTGCCATATCTGAAACCTTCAAATAATTAGCTCCAAAAACTATAGCGTTGGGAGGGGTTGCAACGGGAAGCATAAATGCACAGGAGGCTGAAAGCGTAACTGCAATCATAAGCAAATAAGGGTGCATATCAAAGCTCAGAGCAACCGGAGCCAAAATAGGTAAAAGCATAGCCGTGGTAGCTAAATTGGAGGTGACTTCGGTTAAAAAATTTACAAGCGTAGCTATAATGAGAACCAAAAGAAAAACACCTACTCCTTCAAATAAACTAATCTGACTCGCTATCCAGGTTGCTAATCCTGTTTCTGTAAACCCCTTGGCTAAAGCCATTCCACCTCCAAAAAGCAAGATGATTCCCCAGGGAATTTTAACCGCTTCAGTCCAGGTGAGCAGTTTTCTGTTTTTAGTTTTAGTAGGGATTAAAAATAAGAGTACTGCAGCAGCAATAGCTATAATGGTATCATCTATACCAGAAATAATACTTTCTAATAAGCTTCTGAAAATCCAACCCAAAGCTGCAAGCATAAAAACAAATCCTACCCATTTTTCTTCATAACTCAACTTACCAAGCTTGGAAAGCATAACTTGAACCTCTTCTCTACCACCATTAAACTGGGTTTGTTTTAGTTTAAATGCAAAACTTGTGAGGTACTTCCAGCAAATAAAAAGCAGGAATAAAGAGACGGGAAGTCCAAACTTCATCCATTCAAAAAAACTGATTTTAATAGCATATGTATTTTCCAAAACACCTGCAAAGACAAGATTAGGAGGTGTTCCAATAAGTGTGGCAATTCCCCCAATAGATGCACTGTAAGCAATGGAAAGCATCAATGCTTTTGAAAATAATGCACTCTGATTTGGATGGTCTAAATTTTGATTCTGAATTTGATTTGCAATAGCAATTGCGATTGGAAGCATCATGACAGTGGTTGCTGTATTAGAAATCCACATCGATAAAAAAGCAGTGGCCAGCATGAATCCTAAAATGAGATAAGAAGCTTTGGATCCAATAAACTTAATAATCTGTAAGGCTATTCGTTTGTGTAGATTCCAACGTTCAATGGCAATTGCCAAGATAAATCCCCCTACATATAAAAAGACATATTTGTGACCAAATTGCTGTGTCGTTTCTGAAATCGATAAGATACCAGAAAGTGGAAATAAAACAATAGGAAGTAAGGCTGTAACAGAAATAGGGACCACTTCACTTATCCACCATATTGCCATCCATACTGTAATTCCAATCAGGTAGAACCCAGTTTCACCCAATGAAGCTGGTGCATCTATGTATAAAAAAACCACAAAAACAAGTGGCCCTAGCGTCTTTAAAAAGTTAGCTTTAATAGAATTAGCAGTCATCTGTTAAAACTAAAAAAATAAATTAATCATCCATTTTTATTTAGACATAAAATTTAAACTTAACTGATAGAATAATTATCAAAGAATTATGAAGGCGTGTTTACAAAATTGGCAACTCATCTTCTTATTTTTGTATTTAACCAATTTGATCATGAAAAAAAAATATCTGCTTTTCTTTCTATTGATAAGTTTTATAGCAAAGTCCCAGTCTTTTTTTGGAGAAGATGCTGTAATTGAAAAATCTCTATCAGAGCGATGGGAACTGGATGATGAACATAAAAATGGTACGTTTAAACTGACGTTTTATAAACCCATATATGTGTTACCTGTAAGATGGTCCAGCGATCCAAATGAACTTCCACAAAGTGAAAATCCTGACAACAGCTTCGATGAAGCTCAAAACTATGATAATATTGAAGCCAAATTTCAGTTGAGTTTAAAGACCAAACTCCTTCAGTCTTTTCTTTTTGGACACGGAGATTTATGGTTGGGTTATACTCAACTGGCCAACTGGCAGGTTTATAATGATCCGGTTTCAAGGCCCTTCAGGGAATTGAATTATGAGCCAGAACTAATTGTCAATTTCCCGATGAAGATCGATATTTTTGGAGTTGATTTAAGGATGGCTGGTTTTGGCTTTAACCATCAGTCCAACGGTAGAGATTTACCTAGGTCCAGAAGCTGGAACAGGTTTATGTTTCATGCTGCCTTCGAAAAAGATAATTTTCAATTGTACTTAAAACCATGGATAAGAATTGAAAGTCCGGAAACAGATGACAACCCAGCTATAAGCGACTTTATTGGGAGAATGGAGGCCAATTTAATTTATAATATAGACAAGCATAGCTTCAATCTAATCGGTAAAAGTTCTTTGGATTTAGACGAGCACAGAGGAAGTTTAGAACTAAATTATTTTTATTCAGTCAAATCCAATTTAAGACTTCATATTCAAGCCTTTACTGGATACGGTGAGACTTTAATTGATTACAATCACAACCAAACCACATTAGGCGTTGGCATTTCTTTTATAGATTGGTAGGTACTTCAGATTTGCTTGCCCTAAATTCAGAATAGATTTAAATTTAAACTTATCTATTTAAGAACTAAAATAAGCGTGCAGCTTTTTAGACGTACCTTTGCATCTAAATAAAGAAATGGCCTTATAAATAATTAGTGTCATTTCATAAACACTTTTTATGTCATTTAAGTCATTAGGACTCTCAGAATCGCTTCTGAAAGCAGTAAGCGAGCAAGGTTACGAAACTCCAACCCCTATTCAATCCAAATCCATTCCACCAGTACTCGAAGGCCGAGATGTTCTCGCTTCCGCACAAACAGGAACTGGTAAAACAGCTGGTTTCACACTACCTGTACTTCATACTCTATCTCAAACTCCTCCTCAGCGCAATAGACCCATACGGGCTTTGATATTGACACCAACCAGAGAATTGGCTGCTCAAATTTATCAAAACGTAAAAGACTACAGCAAATACGTCGATTTAAGATCGACAGTGATTTTTGGTGGAGTGAATCAAAGATCACAGGTATCGACCATTAAAAATGGAGTCGATATCTTAATCGCCACACCTGGAAGGCTTATCGATTTGAACAATCAAGGTTTATTATCTCTAAGTAAAGTTGAAATATTGGTGCTCGATGAAGCCGACCGTATGCTGGATATGGGCTTTTTAAGAGACATCAAAAAAATTATGGGACTTATCCCAAAACAAAGACAGACGCTATTATTTTCGGCTACCTTTTCAAAAGAAATCAGAACACTAGCTAATGATTTTTTAAAAAATCCTATTTCTGTTGAATCTACTCCAGAAAATACGACGGTGGAAGCGATTGAACAGCAAGTCTATCGAGTTGCTAAGGAGAAAAAAACAGATTTACTGATCAAACTCATTTCTGAAGGTAACTGGGATCAGGTACTTGTGTTTACAAGAACTAAACATGGTGCCAACAAACTCGCCAAAAAACTGGAAGCGGCCAAAATTGGCGCTGCAGCGATTCATGGGAATAAAAGTCAGGGTGCCAGAACCAAAGCTCTGGCAGGATTCAAAAGTGGAACCGTAAAAGTATTAGTAGCAACAGACATCGCTTCTCGTGGACTTGACATTCCTTTATTACCTTATGTGGTGAACTTTGAATTGCCCAATGTTTCTGAAGATTATGTCCACAGAATAGGAAGAACAGGAAGAGCCGGCGCCAGCGGACTGGCGGTTTCTTTGGTAAGTGCAGATGAAACCGTATTTTTGAGAGATATCGAAAAGCTAATCGGTTCAAAAATTCCTATGGACATTCTGGAAGGTTTTGAGCCAGATCCGAATGCTTCGACCAAGCCTTTCAATCCCCAGCAAAGAGGGAATAAACCTCGAAGTAATTCCAGGTCTAATTCTGGGCAAGGTTCTCGTAAACCCTCTGGAAACTCAAGATCTAATTCCAGCAAATCCAGACGTTAAAGATACATTCTGTGGAAACACAAAAAAACAATCCATTACACGGCATCACTTTGGAGCAAATCCTGGTGGACCTTGAAGCCTTTTATGGATGGGAAACACTTGGAGAACAAATTAACATTCGTTGTTTCAAGGAAAATCCATCCATAAAATCTAGCTTGAAGTTTTTAAGAAAAACCCCCTGGGCCAGAACTAAAGTGGAACAGCTTTACGTTAAGTTTCAAAAAGAGATTAATGGATAATTCAACTCCAGAGTACTGGTTGAGAGGATCAATTGAAGATATTCCGGCTTTACTTCAGCCTGCTGCTCATGCCTTGTTACAAACAAAGCTTGAAGCTCATCGCTATACCGAAGATTTTGATGAGAAGTTCTTATGGGAGACTCCGTTCGGCAGAGCCAGCATCGGATTTCATTTGCAACACATTGCTGGAGTCATCGACAGAATGCTGACTTACGCTCAGCAAAAACAACTTTCTGAAATTCAATTTAATTATTTAGAAGCTGAAGGAAAAGCTAATTCTGAAATAAGCTTAGCCATTTTACTAGAACATCTGGATTTAAAAATTGATGAAGCTCTGAATTATTTTAAACAACTAAAAAACACCGATTTAACTGAATTACGTTCAGTAGGCAGAAAGCAACTACCTTCAACGCAGATTGGCGTGTTGTTTCACGCAGCAGAACACAGTCAGCGGCATATAGGTCAATTATTCGTGACTGTGAGTGCTTTAAAAACTAGACTAAACTTATAGCTTGATTTTGATCTGAATTAAATTCAGAATACTTTATTTAGATTTTTGTTTCAACTGTAATCCATAAAGGAAATTCCTGAGGTATTGATCCATCAATTCTCGATACTGAGGTTGAGTTGGACGCCGCATAAAAGAACTTAACTCATGTTTACTTACCGTTTTTCCTGCTAACTGAAATAACTCAATGATGTCTTCTGATTTGAGTTCATAGGCAATTTTTAGTTTTTTGAGAACATCATTGTTGTTCAAAAAAGCTTCAGCTTCAGGCGTTTTACCCTCTTTTTTCCCTCGGTGAGCAACGATTAAGCCATTGAGAAATACTGCTAACTTACGATCTTCTAGTTCTATAAAATCTTCATCCTCATCGCTCTTCAACCAATTGCTTACCTCTGTTCTGGAAACTTCCAAACCGCCCAATTTAAAAAATGACATCATTTTAGAATCGGTATACTCAAAGGTGTAGCGCAATCGTCGTAAAACATCGTTGTTGGTCATAGTTGAGATTTAAGAATTCAAAAATAATGAAGCCTAGTTTAGAAATGCTTTTATTTCTAAACTAAAACAAATTTTTTCTGCTATTTTTTTCAGGACATTAGATTAACAAATATTAAGTCTAAGCTTAACTTAAAACGGAATCAAAACCCTTCTTAAGCTCTAAATTTGTAATAAAAACATTTAAAGATGAAAAAGATACTATTTGTTATCACAAGTAACGATGAATTAGGAGACACAGGCAATAAAACAGGATTCTGGATTGAAGAGTTTGCGGCACCTTACTACAAATTGAAAGATGCTGGATTTGAACTCACTTTGGCATCGCCAAAGGGAGGCCGACCTCCTATCGATCCTAATTCTGAAACTGAAGATGCTAAAACAATGGCAACAGAGCGTTTCGACTTAGATAAAGAAGCTCAAACTTTGCTAGCCAACACTCATAAGTTAAGCGATATTCAAGAAGCTGATTATGATGCTGTATTTTACCCAGGCGGACACGGTGTACTTTGGGATCTTGTCGAAGATCAAACTTCGATCAAACTCATCGAAGAGTTTAACGCCAACAAAAAGCCTGTTGCTTTTGTCTGTCACGCGCCGGCCGTATTAAAACACCCAAAAAATGTAGATGGAAAACCACTGGTAGAAGGAAAAAAAGTAACCGGATTTACCAATCAGGAGGAAAATGCCGTTCAATTATCTGAAGTGGTGCCATTTTTATTGGAAGATATGTTAATCCATAATGGAGGTGTTTACACTAAAATTGAAGACTGGCAACCCTATGCTGTTGAAGACGGAAATCTGATTACAGGTCAAAATCCAGCTTCATCAGAAAAAGTAGCTGATTTATTAGCTAAACAGCTAAATCACTAATTTCAATTTAAATCAACCTTAACTAAAGCCTTCTTTTGGAAGGCTTTTTTTATGTCCTTAAGCGTTTATCAATTTATAAACATAGGATATTCCTTACCTTTGCATTTTATTTTCAATTTATGCCCTCTCAACCTCATTATGTAGACATAAGAGTCAACCCTGAAGTTGCTCATCATCCGGAAGATTTAAAAGAAGCTTTGGCCAGATCTATTGGTGTTTCTGAAAAAAATCTTTTAGAATTCAAAATTTTGAAGCGTTCTATAGACGCTAGAGCCAGGCAGATTAAATATCAGTTGAGAATAGCTTATTTCTTAAAAGACGAATCCGTCATTTGGCCTGAAACAGAAAAGAAAAACTATCATCAGGTCACAGAACAAAGCCCAAGAGTTTTGGTCGTTGGCAGCGGTCCTGCCGGGCTTTTTGCAGCTTTAAAACTGCTCGAAAAAGGCATTAAGCCTGTAGTCATAGAGCGTGGTAAAGATGTGAGAGCAAGACGTCGGGATTTGGCGAAAATCAACAAGGAACATTTGGTAAATCCTGATTCCAACTATTGCTTTGGTGAAGGTGGTGCCGGTACTTATTCGGATGGAAAACTCTACACAAGGTCAGGGAATAAGAAAACCATAAAAAAAGTATTGCAAACCTTTGTAGAACATGGGGCGAGCGAAGATATTCTGGTAGATGCTCACCCGCATATTGGCACCAACAAGTTACCCGATATCATCACTAAAATGAGAGAAACTATACTGAATTTTGGTGGTGAAATTCATTTTGAAACCAAACTGACAGATTTTATCATAGAAGAAAATCAGCTGATCGGAATTGAAGTGAACCATAGTGAAAAGATTTATGCTGATGCTTGTATATTGGCTACTGGACATTCGGCAAGAGACATTTTTTATCTCATGTATGAGCGAAACATTAAAATCGAGTTCAAAACTTTTGCCATGGGGGTGCGTGTTGAACATCCGCAGTCCCTTATTGATCAAATCCAGTACAAAACTCCAGAACGAGGTGAGTATTTACCGCCTTCTGCTTATAGTCTGGTAGAGCAGGTGGATAACAAGGGCGTCTACTCGTTTTGTATGTGTCCAGGAGGAATTATAGCTCCTTGCGCAACAACAGAAGGCGAAGTTGTGACTAACGGCTGGTCGCCATCCAAGAGAAATAATCCGTTTGCCAATTCTGGGATTGTGGTCACCATCGATGAGGAAGAATTAGCTGATTTTGAAAAATACGGTCCTTTAAAAGGTTTAAAATTTCAGGAATATATCGAGAAAAAATGCTGGCAACTGGCAGGAGAAACCCAAAGAGTTCCTGCGCAACGCCTTCAGGATTTTATTTCAAAACGAAAATCGACATCCATTCCAAAAAACTCTTATCAGCCGGGAACCACTTCCGTAGAAATGGATTCGATTTTTCCAAAAGCCATGACCAAAAGACTTCGCGAAGGCTTTAAAAAGTTCACTCAAAAGATGAAAGGTTTCGATCATCCGGACGCTGTAATTCTTGCACCAGAATCCCGAACCTCTTCTCCAGTAAGAATTCCCAGAGATGAAAATACTTTAGAACATCCAGAACTGAAAGGTTTATTTCCTTGCGGTGAAGGGGCAGGTTATGCCGGGGGTATTGTTTCTGCTGCTATTGATGGTGAACGCTGCGCTGAAGCTGTTACAAATATGGTATCCGAAAAGGAAAATTCATAAAAACAAAAACAGCCTGTCGACTTAACAGGCTGTTTTCAAACATGAAAACAAAAGTTTCTAATCTGCCTGATAAATCTCCAGTACTCTGGCAGACGGATCTTTTACATCTCCACACCATTTAGGCAACCACTGGTAAGGCGTCAGTTGGAAATGCGAACCATAAGTCTTTTCAAAGGTTTTCAAATAGAAAAAGGCTTCTTTTGATGGTGGTTCTGGTGAAAATCTGAATTTTTCAGTTTGAAATTCTTCATCAGACACCAAGGTTTCTATATGATCTTTAATGACTTCACTCCAGGATTTTTGCTTACTGCTCACACTGTCCGAAAAACCGTTTTTGCGTCTCCACAAAACTTCACTTGGTATTAAGTCTTCTCCTTCAAAAGCTTTTCTGATCAGGTATTTTTCGATTTTTTGATCGGAAAACATTCTGAGTTCTGGAGGAATCGACATGAAGAATTTTACAAAAGCCTTGTCAGCAAAAGGAACTCTGGCTTCCAGACCTGCGTTGGAAATGGACCTATCGCCTCTCTTCATATCAAAAAACTGAATGTCTTTCAATAATCTGATAGATTCCTGTTGAAAGCTAACTGAATCTGGAGCATTTTGAAAATAGAGGTAAGATCCGAATTCATCTGCTGTTTCTCCAGAGAATAAGACTTTGACATCCGAATGATCTCTTACATATTTGGCAACCAACTGATGACCAACTGAAGCTCTTATCGTAGTGACATCATAGCTTCCCAGCATGTAAACAGTGTGTTCTAATTCGTCTAAGAAATCTTGTTCCGTACAAGTAATGCTGTGGTGCTTACTACCAATATGGTCTGCCACTTTTTGGGCTGCGGTAATGTCCGGACTGCCTTCCAGCCCTATAGAAAAGGTCTCCAGCTGTTTCCCTTTTTCCTTTAATTTTCTGGCTAAAATTCCAGCTACCAGACTACTGTCCAGTCCCCCACTCAGTAAGCAACCCAGAGGTCGCTCACTCATCATGCGCTTTTCAACAGACTGCGTCAGTAATTCATTGATTTTCTGACAGTATTCTTCTTCAGTAAATGCTGTGGTGTCGTAGTCATGAATGAAATAGGGAACTATTTTGTCGGTATAAGAGTTCCAGTGATGGCCTGGAGGAAACTGGTTGAGATGCTTGGTGAAAGCAATGGCTTTGCTTTCGGAAGCAAAGTAAACTTCAGCATCTTCAAACCCCATGTACATTCCTCTCACACCCAGATGATCTCTGGCAGCGATGTATAAATCCTTGGCTTCATCATAAAGCACAAAGGCGAATTCTCCGTCGATTTCTTCCAGCATCTGCTCCTCTCCTATCAATTGATACAAATCGATTAAGATTTCACAGTCTGAACCTGTTTCTAGTGTGATATCATATTTAGTGGCGAGTTCCAGATAATTGAAAATTTCTGCATTTGCTACCAACCAGACACCATTCTTGTACATGGGCTGATTACCTTTTGGCGTTAAGCCATTTATGGCTAAACGATGAAACCCAAAATAGGTGTTTTCCTTAATACTTTTAAAGTCTGATGCATCTGGTCCACGATGTTTGATTTTCATGAACTCATCAATTAAAAATTGACTAGATTTTGCACTGTCGATGGCTACAAATATTCCACACATGATAGTTTATTTTTAATTATATAAAGCAAATAAGGGGTATTACTTAATATAAAACAACTTCGATCCATTAATTCTTAAAATAAAATTTTAATTTAGCTTTTCACTAAAAATTATAAAGATGATAGATGAAACGGATAGAAAAATCTTAAATATTTTAAGTACCGACGCAAAAGCCTCCTTAAAATACCTTGGAAACGTATGCCACATGAGCCCTACGGCGGTTCACCTTCGGTTAAAAAAACTGGAAGAACAAAAAATCATCACCGGATCTAAGAGTATGATCGATACTTATCAACTCGGCTACCAGACTCAAAGTTTTATTGGGATTTACTTCAACAAAGCCAATATTTATAGAACAGTAAGCAAAGCCTTATTAGAAATTAACGAAGTTGTAGAATGCAACTACACCACCGGTAATTTTTCTTTGTTGGTAAAAGTGGTTTGTCGTGATAATAAACACCTCACCGAGGTCTTAAGTAATAAAATCCAAACTATAGATGGTGTCGCGAGAACAGAAACCTTTATCTGTCTGGAACAAACATTTACCCGAGAAATTGAGTTTTAATCGGAAAAGTTAGGCGTTGCGTTTTAAAAACTTATTCCGAATAACCTGATCTACAGGCGTATTTGAGATTTTACTTTCTAACCAGGAAATAATATCCAGATATAAAAATGCTCTGCGCTCGTAAGGATCATTTTCATATTTCTTCAATTTTGCTAAAACCTCTTCAAAAGCAGACTTAGCATCATGAGGAAATATATCTGGAAGTTGCTTTAAAAAGTTAATGATTTCAGTCTGAACTTCATTGAGCTCATTCATTTTCATCAAAAATTTATAGGTGCTCTTCAATTGGGTTTCCAGATGGTAATCCATACCTGCGTCATAGTGTGCGAATAAACTCAGAATTCTTGAGAAACACATCAGGTCCTCGCGCATGCTCAAAGACTTGTTGTTGATGATGTAGTTCAAATACCGGATACATTCTTTATTGTTACCCACACAGAAATGCAAACTGGCGATTTTATAATAAAACACCATGATGTGGTGTTCGTCTATTCTGTTTTTGAAACGCTTGATTCCTTTTAAAATGCCATTCACCAGCGATAAACCTTCCTCAAATAAGCCTTTCATAAAACACAGATTCAACCGGTCCGTGTTAAGGTATAAAAACACAAGTCCTTCTATATTATCATCTTTGGGGAAAGATTTTTTCTGAATGTTAACTTCTAATTCCTGCATTACCTGCTCAAATCTCTGATGGTCCTGAATGTAAAATAAAGACTCTAAAAGATATTGATTACCCTTAAGGTACCAAACCGGGTTGAGGGATATCATTTTGGGGAAGTCGTGAAAAAGTTCTACCCACTTCTTAGAATATTTATAACAGGATGTAAAATCCTGAACCAAAAAACTCAGCCACAAATGAGAATTATACAACCACAATTTCTCCCTAAAGCCCAAATCTTGAATATCAAAATCTGGCAGATTCTTGCTAAAGTAATCGAGGATTTCTGTTTTTTCTTCATCGCTCTTTACATAACCCGATTTCAAGATAATGCTATAAAGTTTCAGCGACATATTTGAGAGTTTTCCTGCAATGACGTTGAGTTCGCTCACAGAGTTGGACTGACTAATCAAGTCATCGGCTCTGCTGGCTATACTTCGGGTGATGTATTGTGATTCTATCAATTTTTCCAACTCAACAATTTCATACACCAGGGTCTTCTCTTCATGTGCAATTGCTATTTCCTTAGCTTTATCAAGAATTTTTAAACTTTGCTTATATAATCCTTTGTGATAAAGGATGGTAGCAAATTCAGTTTGCTCTCTTACTTGAGACCTGATGTTTTGATGAAGTGGATTTAATTTTAAACTGATCAGGATTTGCTTGTAGAGATGAGCTTTCACATTAGCCAGTTGTTGTTTTTTAACAAAGCCTGTGCTCAAAATTTCCTTTTCATTGTATTTGGAAGCCTTATCCAAAAAATTGAATAAGTTCAAAAATTTAGCGTCGACATTACCTTCAATTCTACCCACATAAAGTTTGAATTGACGCTTTTCTGACTTGGTCAAGGACTTAATCAGTAAAAATAAATTATCTTTTTGATCTTTTATCATCAATAAATTATCTACGTAATAGTCTGTTTTCCAATATTTTATATATTATTAAAACCATTGAACATCGTAAAGTGTTTAAAAATGGGCTGGGCATAAATCTAAGCTATATATAGTTTTGAAAGTGAAACTTATAAATAAATTTGATATGTCACATCAGAAAGTTGAAATTTTTGACACTTCCCTAAGAGATGGAGAACAGGTACCTGGATGCAAACTGAATACTGAACAAAAATTGATTTTAGCGAGGAAGCTGGATGAACTCGGTGTTGATGTTATCGAAGCAGGTTTCCCTGTTTCCAGTCCAGGCGATTTCCAATCTGTTGTTGAAATTTCAAAGCTGATGAAGAATGCCAAAGTTTGCGGATTGAGTCGTGCGGTTGAGAATGACATTAAAGTTGCTGCAGAAGCGCTTACTTATGCTAAAAAGCCCAGAATCCATACGGGAATCGGCACTTCTGACTCGCATATCAAATATAAATTCAAATCCAACAGAGAAGAAATCATTGAGCGTGCTTATGCAGCAGTGAAGTATGCCAAATCCTTTGTAGAAGATGTAGAATTTTATGCGGAAGATGCTGGCAGAACTGACAATGAGTATCTGGCCAAAGTTTGTGAAGCCGCTATAAAAGCGGGTGCAACCGTGCTCAACATTCCGGATACGACCGGTTATTGTTTGCCACAGGAATACGGGGCAAAAATTAAATACCTTAAGGAACATGTAAAAGATATAGACAAGGCTATTATTTCCTGCCATTGCCACAACGATTTAGGTCTGGCTACGGCTAATTCCATAGAAGCTATTATCAATGGAGCTCGCCAGGTGGAATGTACCATCAACGGCATTGGAGAACGTGCTGGTAATACGGCTCTGGAAGAAGTGGTGATGATTTTGAAACAACACCCTTATTTAAACTTCGACACAAACATCAATACCAAACATCTGTTTGAAATCAGTCAATTGATTTCAAAACACATGGGAATTTCTCCACAGCCTAACAAAGCTATTGTAGGAGCCAATGCTTTTGCACACAGCTCTGGCATCCATCAGGATGGCGTCATCAAACGACGAGACACCTATGAGATTATGGACCCAGCAGATGTTGGCGTTACAGAGTCTGCCATTGTTTTAACCGCCAGAAGTGGTCGCGCTGCCTTAGCCTACAAGGCCAAAAATGCAGGCTATGATTTGACCAAACTGCAACTGGACGAAGTCTATCTTAATTTTTTACACTTTGCCGATAAATGCAAAGAAGTAAATGACAACGATATTCATCAAATCATAGAAACCAGTAAAATCTATAGAGAAATCAAATCAGCTTAAAGCCATACCATGAATAAAACACTATTTGATAAAGTTTGGGATGCCCATGTGGTTCATACCATCACCAATGGTCCGCAAATATTATATATTGACAAGCATTTGATTCATGAAGTGACCAGTCCACAAGCATTTAACGAATTGGAACGTCGTAATGTTCCTATTTTTAGACCAAAGCAAGTGGTGGCTACCGCAGATCATAATACGCCTACTGTAGATCAGCATCTTCCTGTCAAAGATGAATTATCCAGAAAGCAGCTGACCCAATTGTCGGAAAATTGTGCAAAAAATGGAATTCAATTGTACCAACTAGGACATAAATACAACGGTATTGTTCATGTCATGGCACCAGAACTAGGCATTACCCAACCTGGTATGTCAATAGTTTGTGGAGATTCTCACACGTCTACGCATGGTGCATTTGGCAGCATTGCCTTTGGGATTGGCACAAGCCAGGTGGCACAGGTGTTTGCCAGTCAGTGCCTGTTATTGACCAAGCCAAAAAGCATGCGAATTACAGTCAATGGCGCCTTAAAAAAAGGCGTTCAGCCCAAAGACGTTATTTTATATATCATCTCAAAAATCGGCACCAATGCAGGAACAGGCTATTTTTGTGAATATGCCGGAGAGGTTTTTGAAAACATGTCTATGGAAGGCCGAATGACCGTTTGTAATATGAGTATAGAAATGGGAGCCCGAGGCGGCATGATTGCCCCAGACCAAACCACTTTTGATTATGTAGAAGGGCGGAAATTTGCCCCAAAAGGTGAAGAATGGGAGCAAAAACTGGAGTATTGGAAAGGTTTACCCACCGATGTCAATGCTGAATTTGATAAGGAATTTGAATTTGATGCAGAAGATATTGAGCCCATGATCACCTTTGGAACGAATCCAGGCATGGGCATCAAAATATCTGGACATATACCAACCCGAGAGGATGCGTCTTTTGAAAAATCCTTGAAATACATGGATTTTCAAAAGGGTGAATCCCTTGTTCATAAACCTATCAACTATGTATTCATAGGAAGTTGTACCAACTCCAGAATTGAAGATTTTCGGGTGGCTGCAGAATACGTCAAAGGAAAACAAAAAGCTGATAACGTTACCGCCTGGCTGGTGCCTGGAAGCAAGCAGGTAGAACAACAAATTGAAGTCGAAGGCTTAAAAACCATCTTTACTGAAGCTGGCTTTGAACTGCGTCAACCTGGATGTAGTGCTTGCCTGGCAATGAATGATGACAAAATCCCCGCAGGAGAATACTGTGTTTCTACCTCCAACAGAAATTTTGAAGGTCGGCAAGGGCAAGGATCCAGAACTCTTCTGGCGAGTCCACTTTTGGCAGCAGCAACCGCTATAGAAGGAAAAATAGTAGACATTACAAAACATTTGAACTAACATGGAAAAATTTATAAGCCTCAAATCACAAGCCGTTTCTCTTCCTGTTGAAAATGTAGATACGGATCAAATTATTCCGGCAAGATTTCTGAAAGCCACCAACCGTGAAGGGTTTGGTGAACATCTTTTCAAAGACTGGAGGTACAACAAAGATGGAAGTGTGAATAAAGATTTTGTCTTAAATGATGATCGCTACAGCGGAAAGATACTGATTGCAGGTCATAATTTTGGTTGTGGTTCGAGTCGTGAGCATGCGGCCTGGGCACTGAGTGATTATGGTTTTAAAGTCATCGTGTCTAGTTTTTTTGCTGATATTTTTAAAGGGAACGCGCTTAACAATGGAGTTTTGCCGGTTCAGGTGAGTCCTGAATTTTTAGAAGTTCTATTGCATACCGTCAAAAAACAGCCGAAACGCCTCATTGAAGTTAATCTTGAAGACCAGTGCATCACTATGGAGTCTTCAGATCATAAAGAACATTTTGAAATTGATAATTACAAGAAAACCTGTCTCATCAACGGGTATGATGATATTGATTTCTTACTAAGTAAAAGAGCTGAAATTGAACTGTTCGAGAACCAAAGGGAATTAGCTCGCGTTAGCGATTGAACGGTTTGTTTGAGCTCTTTTTCTTCTTTTTACTGAAGAAAAAAAGCGAGTAGTGAAAGCGCGACCCCCAATCCTCACCAAAAGTTTTAGGGTGAGGATTGGGGGTAACGCCCAAAATAGAATATGGATTTGATAACTCTTTACACATGAAACTAAACATTGCAGTATTGCCCGGAGACGGGATCGGTCCGGAAGTGACCGAGCAGGCCATGAAAGCATTGAACGCTATTGCATTGGAATTTGACCATCAATTTTCCTTTAAACAAGCCGATGTTGGCGCGATTGCTATAGACACAACGGGATCTCCTCTGCCCGATGAAACCTTGGACTTGTGTCGAAACAGTGATGCCATTTTATTTGGCGCCATTGGTGATCCAAAATATGATAATGCGGAGGGCAATGTTCGTCCAGAACAAGGTTTATTGAAATTGAGAAAAGAACTGGGGCTATTTGCCAACATTCGACCTGTAAAGGCTTTTGAAGCTTTGCTGGATTTTTCACCTTTAAAAACACCTATCATTAAAGGTGTGGATATTAGTATTTACAGAGAATTGACCGGTGGTATCTACTTTGGAAAAAAAGAAACGACTGAAGACGGCAGTTATGCTTCTGACCTTTGCGAATATTCTACTCCAGAAATTGAACGCATTGCTCATCTGGCCTTTAAAGCCGCTGAAGGAAGACGTAACAAAGTGACATTGGTTGATAAAGCCAATGTTTTGGACACTTCCCGTTTATGGCGAAAAACCGTAACCGAAGTCGCTAAGTCCTATCCTGAAGTCAACTTGAATTTTCTGTATGTGGATAATGCTGCCATGCAGATGATCCTGAACCCAAAACAATTTGATGTGATTTTAACTGAAAATATGTTTGGTGACATTATCAGTGATGAAGCCAGTGTTATTGGTGGATCTATAGGACTTTTGCCTTCTGCTTCAGTGGGGTCAAAACATGCCTTGTTTGAACCTATACATGGCTCCTATCCTCAAGCTACTGGAAAAGGAATTGCCAATCCTATCGCGGCCATTTTATCTGCTGCCATGCTTTTAGAGCATTTTGGACTTTTTGAAGAAGCCGAAACGATAAAAAAAGGTGTTGAAAAATCCTTAAAACTTGGCATCACCACCCCAGATCTCGGGGTGAAACACGAACGCATCACCACTTCTAAAGTAGGTGATTTTATTGCTGATTATATTAGCAATCCAACAGATTCTAATCATAATTTTTCTAATATTCATATTGGTCAATCCACCATCATTTAGGATTAAACATACTTTATTAACACAACAATATCCGTTAGAGAATTTTTCTGACGGATGTTTTATTTTGGAAATTTTGCTTTGATTTGGTCTAAGCACAGGTTGCCCATACTGCCTTCGTGTGTATGAGTTTTGGTACTCCCTGGTTGATAACTACCTGCATTGATTTGCTGACCAATTTGTTGGTAAGCTTCCCTAAAACTGATGCCTTGTTCTACCAGTGCATTTATTTTATCCACAGAATACATGAATTTGTATTTGGGATCGCTTTCCTCTATAGATTTGACTTGAATTTGATTGATGGAGTAATTGAAAATTTCCAGGATAGAAGTCATGTTTTCAATGCCAGACATCATATTTTCTTTCAGCAGTTGATAATCGCGGTGATAACCACTTGGCAGATTGTTGGTAATTAAAATCATTTCTGAAGGCAAAGCCTGGATTTTATTGCATTTCCCCCGTATCAATTCAAACACATCTGGATTTTTCTTATGTGGCATGATGCTACTCCCGGTGGTCAGCTGATCCGGAAAGCCTATAAAATCAAAATTCTGACTCATATACAAACAAATATCCATGGCAAATCGTGACAAGGTATTGCTTAAACTCCCTAAAGCCATAGCGACCGTACGCTCACTTTTCCCCCTGCTCATTTGCGCGGCAACCACATTGTATTTCATCGTTGAAAATCCAAGTGCTTTGGTGGTAAATTCTCTATCGATGGGAAATGAACTGCCATAGCCTGCAGCAGAACCCAGCGGATTTTGATCTACCACCTTAATTGCTGCATCCAAAACATGAACATCGTCTATGAGTTGTTCGGCGTAAGCTGAAAACCAAAGTCCAAAGGAAGATGGCATAGCCACCTGAAGATGGGTATAACCTGGCAAAACTTGGTCTTTATGCGTTTCGGCTAGAGCAAGTAGCGTATCAAAAAACTGTCTGACTTTGGATCTGATCTCCAGCAGCTGCTCTTTGTAATACAAATGTAGAGCCACCAACACCTGATCGTTTCTCGACCGAGCTGTATGAATTTTCTTGCCTACATCGCCTAGATTTTGGATGAGATCAAACTCTATTTTGGAATGCACGTCTTCAAACTGAGGATCAATTATGAATGTCCCTTGCTCCAATTGCTGCTCCATCGCCTCAAATTCTTTCAAAAGAAGTTGGAGTTCTTCAGAAGAAATTAAACCCACGCTCTCTAACATTTTGGCGTGCGCTTGCGAAGCCATCACGTCATATTGAGCAATGTGCATATCAATTTCACGATCGTTGCCGACTGTAAATTGTTCTATCTTTTTATCGATGTCTATTCCTTTGTCCCAGAGTTTCATAGTATTTTGTTTAAAGACAAAAGTTTTGCCTTGTTTTTGTCATCTTTTGATCGGTTGTAATTCAACTTCGCATTTACAACACCTTTTCTAAGAGTTCTATGTAAGTTTTTATTCCTTTTTCGATTTCTTTCAAATAAATAAATTCATCTGCAGAATGGGATCGTTTGCTATCGCCGGGCCCTAACTTCAGTGAAGGGCAAGACAAACAGGCTTGATCTGAGAGCGTTGGCGAACCATACGTTTTCATTCCGATGGTTAAACCCGCTTTCACTAATGGATGCTCCAAAGGAATACTCGACGGATTCAGTCGTGTGCTTCTTGGCAACAAACTATCGCAGGGCGAGTTTTTCTGAAGTATGTCTACAATTTCTTCATTGCTGTAGCATTCATTGACGCGCACATCCACCACCAACTTCACTTCTGAAGGCACCGCATTATGCTGGACTCCTGCATTGATTTGCGTCAGCGTCACTTTCACTGGGCCAAGTACATCAGATACCTTTTCCAACTGAAATGCTTCAAACCACTTCAATACGGAAGCCGTTTTATAAATAGGATTATCTAAATTTGGATGTGCAGCATGACTCGGCGTTCCTTTTACTATTCCATCAAAGACCAAAAGGCCTTTTTCTGCAACAGCCATTTGCATTTGCGTAGGTTCTCCAACGATGGCAACATCAATTTTCGGTATAGTTGACAACATACTTCTGAGTCCGTTTGGACCGCTGCTTTCTTCCTCTCCCGAGGCGACTAAAACTAAATTATAATTCAGGTTTTCCCTGGCATAGAAATAAACGAAGGTCGCTAGCAATGACACCAAACATCCACCAGCATCATTACTGCCCAAACCAAATAATTTACCGTCTTCCTCTATCGCTCTAAACGGATCTTTGGTGTAGCCCTTATTGGGCTGAACGGTATCGTGATGGGAGTTGAGCAAGAGGGTTGGTTTTGACTCATCAAAATATTTATTGATCGCCCAAACATTGTTGTTTTGTCGATTGAATGGAATATGGAGTTGCTTCAACCAATTTTCGATATGTTTAGCCGTCTGGTCTTCTTCTGAAGAAAACGACTGGGTTTCTATCAATACTTTCAACAGTGAAAGTGCATCCTTTTGAAGTTGATCTATCATTTTATAATTTTTGTATGTGTTACTAAGGAATTTTTGATCAGTTCAGAGGTTCCGATACATACTTTGGAAACCTTATGGTCTATAGCTCTAAAGCAGTTATCTAACTTTGGTATCATGCCATCGGCAACTTTTCCTTCTTTGAGTAAATGTTGATAAGAACCATAATTTAGTTCTTTTACAACCGAATTTTCATCGGTGACATCAGTTAAAACTCCATTTTTTTCAAAGCAGAAATACAATTCAGTATTATAGATTTTAGAAAAGGCTATGGCCAATTCTGAAGCCAAAGTATCTGCGTTGGTGTTTAGCAATTGGCCCTTTTTGTCATGAGTGATGGCACAGAATACAGGAGTTACTTTTTCGTTCATCAATGTTTCTAAAACTTTAGTATTTACCTGAACAATATCACCTACAAATCCAAAATCAATTGGAGAAGTAGCTCTTTTTTCGGAAAGGATGGTATTCGCATCGGCACCAGTAAACCCTAAAGCATTACAATCGAAACCCTGCAATCGTGCGACTATGTTTTTATTGATAAGTCCAGCGTAAGTCATTACAGTCACCTCTAAAGTTTCAGCATCGGTGATGCGTCTGCCATCAATTTTACTAACTTTAATACTTAGGCGCTCAGAGAATTTGGAAGCTTCAAGACCTCCGCCGTGAATTAGTATTTTAGGTCCTTTTAATTCAGAAAAATCCTTCAAAAAACTTTTTAAGGCCTTTTTATCCTCTATGATTTGTCCACCTATCTTTATGATTTTGAGTGTCTGCATTTAGCTAGATTTTAGGTCTTGTAATATATCCTCAAGCACAGCCTGAGCCGCAAAAGTCCGATTGTTGGCTTGCTCAATAATCAATGAATTTTCATGGTCCAAGACTTCATCGGTGGCCACGACATTTCGTCTCACCGGCAAACAATGCATAAACTTAGCATTACCAAGTTTAGCCTTTGTCATCATCCAGGTTTCATCCTGACTTAAAATCTGTCCGTAAGGATCGTAAGTACTCCAATTTTTGACGTAAACAAAATCAGCGTTTTCTAAAGCTTGCTCTTGATTGTATATGATTTCTGTTTGTTTAGTAAGTTTTGGATTCAGTTCATAGCCTTTAGGATGTGTAATGCTGAAATCAGCCTCCATAAACTGCATCATTTCAACAAAAGAATTAGCAACTGACTGTGGAAGCGCTTTGGAATGGGGTGCCCAGGACAAAACTACTTTTGGTTTTTTAGTTAATTTGTGTTCAGTAATTGTTAGTGCATCTGCTAGCGCTTGGAGAGGGTGACCTGTTGCACTTTCCATATTTAGGATTGGAACAGTGGCATACTTCATAAAGCTGTTCAGTACCTGTTCAGACTCATCGAGTTGCTTATTTTTAAGGCTTGGAAAAGCTCTTACAGCAATAATATCAGCATATAATGAAATAATTCTAGCGGCTTCCTTGATGTGTTCAGAGGTATTGGTATTCATTTTCGTTCCATCTTCAAATTCCAGTTGCCAGGCTTCATTAACATTCAAAATACTCACATGCATGCCAAGGTTACGAGCAGCTTTTTCAGTACTTAAGCGCGTCCTTAAACTTGCATTGAAAAACAACATCACCAAGGTTTTGTGTTTTCCCAGTTCTGAATTCTGAAGAGGATTCTTTTTCAATTGAATCGCTTTTTGAATGGTTTCTTCAAGATTGTATAGTTCTGAAATGCTTGTATAATTTTTCATAATCATAAATTTAAATGCTGGTGTGTTTAAAGTTTTCTAACTCTATTTCAAGTGCTTTAAAAAACACCTCCCAGTGTTTATCCTGAATGCTTAGGGGCGGTAAAATCCTAATTAAGTTGAGGTTCTTGGAACTTCCCGTAAAAATATGCTGGTTGTATAACAGGTTTTTTCTCAGTTCAGCTACAGGAAAATCAAACTCCAGACCCAGCATCAATCCACGACCTTTAATGATTTTTAGTTCTGAAACAGATTCAGCCTGCTTTAAAAAACTCTGGTATCTGACTTTGACATTCTCCATCAACTTCTCCTTTTCTAAAACCTCAAGAACCGCTAAAGCCGCCACGCAAGCCAGATGATTTCCACCAAAGGTAGTGCCGAGCAAACCAAAAGAGACTTTGATATGGGGATGAATGAGGATCCCGCCCACAGGAAATCCGTTGCCCATGCCTTTGGCCATCGAAATTACATCTGGGGTGATGCCGTGTTTCTGAAACGCAAAAAAATCTCCAGACCTGCCAAATCCAGACTGCACCTCATCGGCAATTAAGACCGTATTGTGAGTCTTACAAAGGTGTTCCAAACCCTGATAAAATGCTGTCGTGCTTTGATCCAAACCACCAACGCCCTGAATGCATTCTATAATAACCGCACAGGTCTCATTTTTTGCTAACACCTTTTCTACAACTTCCAAATCTCCAAGCTCAACGAAATCAACGTTCTGCTGAGCATTTAATGGCGAAACGATTTTAGGGTTATCGGTTGCCGCCACTGCCGCTGAAGTTCTACCGTGAAATGAATTTTTAAAGGCTAATATTCTGGATTTTTGATTGTGAAACGAGGCTAACTTTAGCGCATTTTCGTTGGCTTCCGCACCAGAACTGCACAAAAACAGCTGGTAGTCTTTGCAGGATGAAAGTTGGCCGAGTTTATCAGCTAGTTTGACCTGCAAAGGATTCTGAATCGCATTGCTGTAAAAACCCATTTTAGAGACTTGACTTGTTATGGCTTTCACATATGCCGGATGAGAATGTCCTATGGAAATCACAGCATGACCACCATAAAGATCTAAATACGGCGTTTCGTTTTCATCATATACATACATATCCTTTGCATGTTTTGGAGTAATATCAAATAAAGGATAGACATCGAATAGGCTCATGATTTTAGTTTTTTTGAGTTGTCATCTAGAAATAATTCGCTTTAAGTTTTAAGCCTTCACTTTCATCTATTCCAAACATGAGATTCATATTTTGAACAGCCTGTCCTGAAGCACCTTTCAGTAAATTATCCAGAACGCCGGTAATTAATAATTTGTCTTTGTGCTTTAGAAGGTGAAGAAAACAATGATTGGTATTGACCACCTGCTTTAGGTGTAATTCATCTTCAGCAATTGTGGTGAACAAAGCTTCAGTATAAAAATCTCTATACAGCTTCTCGGCCTCTTCCAGAGTTCCATCAAAAGAGGTATAGGTTGAGGCGAAAATTCCGCGTGAGAAATTTCCTCGATTTGGAATGAAATTGATGTCTTTTTCAAAATCGGGTTGCAGTCCTTTTACCGATTCTGAAATTTCGCCTAAATGCTGATGAGAAAACACTTTGTAAGAAGAAAAATTAGTGTCTCTCCAGGCAAAATGAGTTGTGGATGAGGGTGTTGTTCCGGCTCCTGTGGCTCCAGTAACGGCATTAACATGCACATCATCTTCTAATAGATTTTCTTTGGCCAGTGGTAAAAGTGACAACTGAATCGCCGTTGCAAAACAGCCTGGATTGGCAATGTATTGAGCGGATTTGATAGCTACTTTATTCAATTCTGGAAGTCCGTAAACAAAGGTTTTGCCTTGAAATTTGCTATCGGTTTTGAGTCTAAAATCATTGCTTAAGTCAATGATTTTGGTCGTTTTAGAAAACTGATGCTTTTCTGAAAAAGCTTTGGAATTTCCATGTCCCAGACACAAAAACACGACATCCACTTCTGAGTTGATATCAGATGAAAATTGAAGTGGAGTAGCTCCAACTAAATCCTGATGAATTTTACTCACCTTTGAGCCTGACTGAGAGGTGCTAAAAACAAAATCGATTTCTACCTGAGCATGATTCAACAAGAGTCGAATTAGTTCTCCAGCAGTATAACCAGCGCCTCCTATGATTCCAACTTTGATCATGAGTCTGAATTTGTTTGTTGATAGATTTTTTGAGAATTCGCTAAAATTTTAATAAAGCCTTTGGCTTCTTCTGCCGACCAGGCAGAATTATATTCACCGTAACTTCCAAACTTAGAGCTTATCAGATCATTTTCAGATGCAATTCCTTCTAGTTCAAATCGGTAAGGTTTCAAAGTAACGTAAACCTCTCCTGAAACCTTTGTCTGACTACTTTCTAAAAAAGCTTCGATATCTCTCATCACAGGGTCCAGATAGTGGCCTTCATGCAAATGCATACCATAGTAACTCGATAGAAAATCTTTATGCTGAAGCTGCCATTTGGTTAAGGTGTGTTTCTCCAGTAAGTGATGCGCTTTGATGAGAATTAAAGCCGCACTAGCTTCAAAACCCACTCTACCCTTTAGTCCTACGATAGTATCACCAACATGAATATCTCGACCGATGGCAAAAGCTGAAGCCATTTCACTGATTTGTTTGATAAGAGATACAGCATCATTTTTCTGTCCGTTGACAGCAGTTAATTCCCCAGATTTAAAACTTAACTTAAGTTGTTCTGGTTCACTTTTTTGAAGTTGTGAGGGGTAAGCTTCTTCAGGTAAAGCCTGATGAGAGGTCAAAGTTTCATCTCCACCCACACTGGTTCCCCAAAGTCCTTTATTCACCGAATATTTAGATTTCTCCCAGGATAAATCAATTCCGTTGAATTTTAAATATTCGATTTCTTCTTTTCTGGTTAGTTTTTGATCACGGATGGGAGTAATAATTTGAATATCTGGAGCCAGAATCTGAAAAATCATATCAAATCTTACCTGATCGTTTCCTGCACCAGTACTGCCATGAGCAATAAATTTGGCATTGATGTTTTTAGCGTATTTAATAAGTTCAAGCGCCTGAATAATTCGCTCAGCGCTTACCGATAAGGGGTAAGTATTGTTTTTTAGAACATTACCGAAAATGAGATATTTGATGACCTTTTGATAATAGGAATCGGTAGCTTTGATCGTATGATAGGAAGTCACCCCCATTTTGAAGGCGTTTTTTTCGATCTCCTGCAGCTCCTCTTTTGAGAAACCACCTGTATCTACAGATACCGCATGAACTTCGTAACCTTCTTGCGATAAACTTGTGGCACAGTATGAAGTGTCCAGCCCTCCGCTATATGCTAAAACTAATTTTTTCATTTTTTGTTTGTTTTGGAGAAAATTGAATGCTTTATCTTTTTAAGTCGTTCCCAACTTTTTTTACTGATAGTATGCTTTTTGGAATCTGGTGGATGCTTGGCGCGAGGATCATAAATCATCCCTGTACAGAAACACATCTTCCTTTCAGTGCGCTGAAGAACATCGTAATTTTTACAAGATTGGCAACCATCCCAAAAGGACTGATCCTCTGTCAATTCTGAAAAAGTGACCGGTCGGTAGCCTAAGTCGCTATTCATTTTCATCACCGCCAGACCTGTGGTGATGCTAAAGATTTTAGCCCCCGGGTACTTGGCTCTGGAATGCGCAAATATTTTGGCCTTAATTTGCTTTGCCAACCCCTGACCTCTATAGTCGGGATGAACAATGAGACCAGAATTCGCAACAAATTTGCCATGACTCCAGGCTTCGATATAGCAGAATCCAGCGAACTTTTCACCATCCAAAGCGATCACAGCATTTCCATGTTCGAGTTTGGAAATAATATATCTAGGCTGGCGTTTAGCAATGCCTGTCCCTCTTATTTTTGAAGCTTCTTCAATCGTGTCACAAATAAGGTCTGCATACACTGTATGCATAGAATTAGCAATTACAATTTTCATTGTATTGAATTTTTAATTTGAAAAGAATTTGAATTTTATGTTGAAAGTAGAACCGAACACATCTAAGTTCTGTAGAATGAATATGCCCCTAAGGGCGACGGAAGTATGCCTTGCGATAGATCTTATCAATTGAAAAATCGATAAAATTTGAAATGTTATAGAAAAAAGGACTTGCTGTGATCAAAATTGAGAAAAATAAAAATGTTAATACCTAAAGCTATCTAATTCATAAGATTAGCGGCGGCGGCGATTCCCTAAGCTGGGAATATCGAAAACGTTTTTATTTTGTTGAGTAATCATACATCAAATATAAATTAATTATTTACACAACCTATTTAATATCAATTATTTGTTGAAAAAAATTGATCACACTAAAAATTGAAACAAATCAGGTTTGTTATTTAAGTAATCTCCATAAAACTTATTGTCTTTCATGCGTTTGACCAGAGGTTCAAAATCTAACTTGGATTTCAATTCTAAGCCGACCACAGCAGCGCCATTTTCTCGATTGGTTTTCTTGGTGTATTGAAAATAAGTAATGTCGTCTTGGGGACCTAAAATCTCAGCGACAAATTCTCTCAAAGCTCCGGCACGTTGAGGAAACTTGACAATAAAATAATGCTTTAGATCTGCATAAAGCATAGCCCGCTCTTTAATTTCAGCTGTTCTGGTAATGTCATTATTACTCCCACTGATAATGCATACCGCCGTTTTACCTTTTATTTCTTCAGCATAATGCTCAAGCGCCGCAATACTTAAAGCGGCTGCAGGTTCTGCAACGATGGCTTCCTTGTTGTATAAATCCAAAATCGTCTGACAAATATGTCCTTCATCCACTGTGATCATGTCATGTAAATTCTCTTTAGCAATCGAAAAGGTGAGGTCTCCAACTCTTTTCACTGCAGCTCCATCGACAAAATTTTCAATTTTACCAAGTTCGATGTTTTTATCATTTAGAATTGAATTCGACATGGATGGCGCCCCTTTTGGCTCTACACCTATGATTTTGGTGTTTGGAGATAAAAGTTTAAACATTTGGGATAAACCAGAAGCCAGACCACCTCCGCCTACTGGTAGAAACACATAATCGATGCTGTCTTGTCCTATTTGATCCAAAATTTCCAAACCAACTGTCGCCTGACCTTCAATGACTTTAGGATCGTTGAAAGGGTGGATAAACACATTGTTCTCTTCCTTGCATTGCTTCATCGCCGCCGCATACGCATCATCAAAACTATCCCCAACTAACACAATGTCTATAAAGTCCTCACCAAACATCTTCACCTGTTCAATCTTCTGGTTAGGCGTTGGAGACGGCATAAAAATGCTGCCTTTTATTTTAAGCAATTTGCAGGATATAGCAACACCTTGCGCATGATTTCCAGCACTGGCACAAACAATACCTCTGGTGGATTCTTCTTGATTAAGCGAAGACATTTTATTGAAGGCACCGCGAATTTTATAAGATCTTACTTGTTGTAAATCTTCTCTCTTGAAATAAACTTTAGCCTCGTATTGCATAGAATATCTCATATTATAACTCAAAGGAGTCACTATTGACACCCCTTTAAGGTTTTCTGCAGCCACTTTTACATCTTTGAGTTCTGGAAGGTATGTGGTTTTTATTTCCATTACAGCACTACTTTTTCTTTCTCTTCAGACTTCACCGCTTTCATTGCAATCATAGCAGTTCTCAAACGCTTTCCAACCTGTTCTATAGGATGACTTCGTATTTGAGCGTTTACCTCAATAAGTTCTACATTATCAACCTGATTTCCTTCTGAATAGGCTTTTCCTATGACTGAGGTGTCTACTGTTACCATAAAATCCTTTAATAAAGGTTTTGCCGCGTGGTCAAATAAATAACAGCCATATTCTGCAGTATCTGAAATCACACGATTCATTTCAAATAACTTCTTTCTGGCAATAGTATTAGCGATTAGAGGTAACTCATGCAAAGATTCATAATAAGCAGAATCTTCAATGATACCAGCATTTATCATGGTTTCAAAAGCCAGTTCAACGCCAGACTTCACAAAAGCTACAAGTAAAACCGCATGATCAAAATACTCCTGTTCGCTTAGTTCCTCAGACGTTAATTCAGTTTTTTCGAAAGCCGTTTTACCGGTTTCTGCACGCCATCTATGTAAATCTTTGTCATCATTAGCCCAGTCTTCCATCATGGTTTTAGAAAAATGACCAGATATAATGTCGTCCATATGCTTCTCAAATAAAGGCCGTAATATGGTTTTCAATTCTTCAGATAATTGGTGAGCCTTAATTTTTGACGGATTCGACAATCTATCCATCATATTGGTAATCCCGCCGTGTTTTAAAGCTTCAGTAATGGTTTCCCAACCATATTGAATCAGTTTTGCCGCATAACCAGGATCTACATTTTCTTCTACCATCTTATCAAAAGATAAAATCGCGCCAGTTTGCAGTAATCCACACAGAATGGTTTGTTCTCCCATCAAATCACTTTTTACCTCAGCAATAAATGAAGATTCCAGCACTCCTGCCCTATGTCCGCCAGTCGCCACTGCATAGGCTTTGGCCTGCTCCAGACCTATGCCTTCAGGATCGTTTTCCGGGTGCACTGCAATAAGCGTTGGTACACCAAATCCTCGTTTGTATTCCTCACGAACTTCAGTTCCAGGACACTTTGGTGCTACCATAATGACGGTGATATCTTCACGTATCTTCATGCCTTCTTCTACGATATTGAAACCATGAGAATAGCTCAAGGTGGAGCCTTTCTTCATGTGTGGCATCACCGAATTGATCACGTTAGAATGCTGTTTATCTGGGGTAAGATTTAAAACCAAATCTGCTTCAGGTACTAATTCTTCATAAGTTCCCACTTCAAAATGATTTTCTGTAGCATTTTTAAAAGACTCCCGCTGTTCATCAATCGCTGCCTGGCGCAAAGCATAAGAAATATCTAAACCCGAATCTCTCATGTTCAACCCCTGGTTGAGTCCCTGAGCTCCACAACCAATAATCACAATTTTCTTTCCTTCCAGTACTTTTACGCCCTCTTCAAATTCTGAAGAATGCATAAATCTACATTTACCTAGTTGCTCTAATTGTTGTCTTAGTGAAAGTGTGTTAAAATAATTTGACATATTATATGAGGTTAATTTGAAAATGCTTCCAGCATTTTACTTATTTTCATTTCATCTTTAGTAACGGCAATACGCCCTGATCTGGTGAGCTGCATAATGCCAAAAACTTTTAGCTCTCTGTGTAACAATTCAATTTCTTCGGCCCTGCCTGATTTTTCCAGTACAAAAAACTCTTTATTGACGGTCACAATATTCGCGTTGCTTTCTTTGATTATATTTTGAATTTGTCGCTCTTCAAAAAGCAATTCAGATTTTATCTTAAACAGACAAGACTCCTGATAGATGATTTCATCTTCTTTGTGATAATAGGCTTTAATGACTTCAACTTGCTTTTCAATCTGACCTATGATTTTCTTCATTCGGTCTTCTGTTAATTGAACAACAATAGTCCATTTTGAAATGTTTTCAATTTCAGAAACTGAAGAATTGATACTTTCAATATTGATGTGTCTCTTCTGAAAAATTGCCGAAATACGATTAAGCAATCCAATATTGTTTTCAGTATAAATAGAAACGGTGTAGATTTTGTTTTCTTCCATATTATTCTAATCTTATATCTGAAACACTCGCTCCGGCAGGAACCATAGGGAATACATTGTCTTCTTTTTCTACACCAACCTCCAGGAAGTAGGGTCCGTCTGAAGTCATCATTTCTTTCACAGCCTCAGAGAGTTTTTCTCGTTTTGTCACCTTTTGTGCATTTATGTAGTAGCCTTTAGCGATCGCCACAAAATCTGGGTTGGTCATTTCAGTAGAAGCGTAACGCTTATCAAAAAACAGTTGCTGCCATTGCCTTACCATCCCTAAAAATTCGTTATTGAGTACGACAATTTTCAACGGAATTCTTTGTTGAAAGACGGTTCCAAGTTCCTGAATGGTCATTTGATACCCACCATCTCCAATTACCGCCACGACATCCCGATCTGGGGCTGCCATTTTAGCGCCGATAGCCGCTGGCAGTGCAAATCCCATGGTGCCAAGACCTCCAGAGGTGATATTGCTTTTGGTGATATTAAAGTCAGCATAGCGGCAGGCAATCATCTGATGCTGGCCCACATCACTTACAATAGCAGCATTACCATTACTCTGTTTGTTGATTTCTTTCAGCACCTCTCCCATAGTCAAACCCTCTTTGGTAGGGTGAAGGTCGTGTTTGATAACTTTTTCATATTCGATGGTATACAAATCCTTAAATCTTTGATGCCATTCGGAATGGTTTTTCTCTTTTAAATACGGTAGAAGCTGAGTTAAACTTGCTTTAGCATCTCCCAAAACCGCCACATCTGCGTTGACGTTTTTATTAATTTCAGCTGGATCAATTTCAAAATGAATCACTTTAGCCTGCTTGGCGTAAAAGTTCAAATTTCCCGTCACACGATCGTCGAAGCGCATCCCAATCGCTATAAGCACATCGCATTCATTAGTTAAAACATTGGGCGCATAATTTCCATGCATACCAACCATTCCGACATTGAGCGGATGCGATGTTGGTAACGCTGAAGCCCCTAAAATGGTCCAGGCAGAAGGAATGCCAGTTTTTTCAACCACTGCTTTAAAAATAGATTCAGCTTCGCTTAAAATGACTCCCTGTCCCCAAACTATCAATGGCTTTTTGGCTGAATTAATTAATGCCGCAGCTTCTTGAACTTTCTTTTCATCTACCTGAGGAATGGGCTTGTAACTTCGTATGCCGACGCACTTTTGATAGGAAAAATCAAATTCTTCAAATTGAGCATCTTTGGTGATGTCAATCAACACGGGCCCTGGTCTTCCACTTTTGGCAATGTAGAAGGCTTTGGCTAAGACTTTTGGAATGTCTGAAGCTTTTGTGACTTGATGATTCCATTTGGTTACTGGCGTAGAAATCCCGACAATATCAGTTTCCTGGAAAGCATCACTTCCTAATAGCTTTGAATTCACCTGACCTGTAATGCATACCAAGGGTGTAGAATCTATCTGTGCGTCAGCAATACCCGTTATTAAATTGGTTGCGCCTGGACCAGACGTTGCCATAACCACCCCTACCTGACCGGAAATCCTTGCATAACCCTGAGCAGCATGTGTGGCCCCTTGCTCATGTCTGGCCAAAACGTGATGTATTTGATCCTGGTATTGGTGCAACTGATCGTAAACAGGCATAATAGCACCTCCTGGATAACCATACAGGGTCTTTACACCTTCAGCAAGCAAACACTTGATGACTGCTTCACTCCCCGACATTTTCTCTGCCACTAAAGTGTCTTTATTTTCTTCTAATGTAAAATGCTCTCTCATGTTTTATTTTTTTACATGCTACTCCTTCAACTCTATTTCAATTTTAAAATTCATCTGTCACACAACCTCTAGAGGCTGAACTTACAGATCTAGCATATTTATAAAGCACACCTCGCTTAAATTTTAAGGCTGGTGCTTTCCAGGTTTGCCTTCTTTTCTCTAGTTCTTCATCGGATACTTCGAGATTTATAGTATTAGTCTCAGCATCAATGGTGATAAAATCCCCGTCTTTCACCAAAGCAATACTTCCTCCATCCTGAGCTTCCGGGGTGATGTGTCCTACCACAAATCCGTGAGTTCCCCCGGAAAATCTTCCGTCCGTAATGAGGGCTACATCTTTTCCTAAGCCAGCACCCATGATAGCTGCTGTAGGTTTTAGCATCTCCGGCATACCTGGACCGCCCTTAGGTCCTTCGTATCTGATCACCACAACATCACCTTTTTGTACTTTACCTTCTTTGATGCCGTCGTTGGCAGCGTATTCGCCTTCAAAAACCTTAGCTTTACCCCTAAACTGAAGTCCCTCTTTTCCGGTGATTTTAGCGACACTCCCCTCCTCTGCCAGGTTTCCGTAAAGCATTCTCAGATGGCCTGAAATTTTGATAGGCGTTTCTATCGTATGAATGACATCCTGACCTTCCTGTAGATCATCAACATCCAATAAATTTTCTGCTAAAGTTTGTCCTGTCACTGTGAGACATTCTCCATGAAGTAAACCTTTTTTAAGTAGATATTTTAAAACCCCAGGAATTCCTCCCACTTCGTGAAGATCTTCCATCAGGTATTTACCACTAGGTTTTAAGTCCGCTAGAAATGGCGTGTTATCACTGATTTTCTGAAAATCCTGAAGCGTAAAATCTATCTGAGCTGCTCTTGCTATGGCCAAAAAGTGAAGCACGGCATTAGTAGAGCCTCCTAATATGGTGATTAGTCGAATAGCATTTTCAAGCGATTTTCTGGTGATGATGTCTGAAGGCTTGATGTCTTTTTCAATCAATAACCTTAAGGCTTCCCCAGCTTTTATACTTTCCTGTTGTTTCTCTTCACTCAGCGCTGGATTTGAAGAATTGAACGGAAGCGTCATCCCTAAAGCTTCTATAGCAGACGCCATGGTATTGGCGGTATACATACCACCACAGGCTCCTGCGCCTGGACAGGCTTTTTCGATGATAATTTGATATTCAGATTCTTCCAGCGTTCCTGAAACTTTTCCTCCCCAGGCTTCAAAAGCGGAAACAACATCTAGTTTTTTTCCGTTATGGCAACCAGAATCTATGGTTCCGCCATACACCAAAATGCTTGGACGATCAAGACGAATCATAGCCATTAAAGCCCCTGGCATATTTTTGTCGCACCCAACTACAGTAACCAAGCCGTCGTAACTCATGGCTTGCACCACAGTTTCCATTGAATCGGCAATAATATCTCTTGAAGGTAAGGAATAACGCATGCCTGGCGTTCCCATAGAAATGCCATCACTTACTCCAATGGTATTGAAAATCAACCCCACAATATCCGCATTGGCTGTACCTTCTTTTACAAGCTTTGCCAAATCGTTAAGGTGCATATTGCAGGGATTACCTTCGTATCCTGTACTTGCAATACCCACTATAGATTTGTTGAAATCTTCTTTGGTTAAACCAATAGCATGAAGCATGGCTTGAGCTGCTGGCTGTGTAGGGTCTTGAGTAACGGTTTTACTGTATTTATTCAATTCCATTCTTCTGAATTCAGTTTAGGTTCAAAATTAAATTTTAGTGTCTTCTTCAATCCTATTGGAATTGTATCGCTGTTAAATTCAATGCCAGTAATTCAATACTAACTCTCTATTAAACAGAATCTTAACTACTCAATATTGGAATAGTCAATTCCTGAAAAAAAATCGTTTTTTTGGTTAAAAGCTTCAATTTTTCTAAAATGAATTAAATTTCTTCCTCACCTTCAGTTTTATCTGAACACCAAGACGACAGACGAAGTGAACTTTAGGTCTAAAGCTTGATGTCTTAAAACATTGAATTGTGCTGTGGTAAAATCAACAGAGAAAAACTTACTTATGATTACTGAGTAAGATTTGCTTAAGCTCCTCGTAAGTCGAAATAGAAATTGATTTTTTCTTTTGATTCATCACTTTCTGAATTTGAGGCGGAAGATCAATCTTCTCTGGAATGACCTGTTCGACTACATCCAAAAATTTGGTTGGGTGAGCGGTTTCCAGGAAAACACAGTGTGTCTCTGGATGGGATTGTTGATAGGCTTCTGCTGCCAAAAAGCCAATGGCACCGTGCGGATCTGCAGTATAATTATAAGAATTATATAAAGTTTCCATACCTTCTAAAGTTTCTTCATCTGTGAAACTGTAGGAGCTGAGGTGGGATTTTAGAGCTTGAAATTCGTTCTTGAAAATCTCCTGAATTCTCACAAAATTACTAGGATTCCCCACATCCATTGCGTTACTAAGGGTTTGAACCGTTGGCTTGGGGGTGTAATCTTGTGATTTTAAATATTCAGTAACCACCTGATTTTTATTATTGGCCGCAATAAAATGATGGATGGGCAGGCCTAACTGCTGTGCCATAAATCCAGCACAAATATTACCGAAATTGCCACTTGGCACTGAAAAAACAAGCTTGTTGTATTGTTTGTGAAGCTGCTGATATGCAAAAAAGAAATAAAACATTTGTGGCAACCAGCGAGCCACATTGATAGAATTGGCTGAAGTGACCTGAATATGGTCTGTGATGGACTTGTCCAAAAACGCCTGTTTCACCATGTCCTGGCAATCGTCAAACACACCATCCACCTCCAGCGCGGTGATGTTTTGCCCCAAGGTCGTGAGTTGTTTTTCCTGGACTTGGCTTACTTTTCCACTAGGATATAAAATCACGACTTTGATGCCTTCTACGCCTAAAAATCCGTTGGCTACCGCACCCCCAGTATCTCCAGAAGTAGCTACCAAAACGGTGGTTCCTTTCTGCTGATTTTGATTGAAATACCCCAAACATCGCGACATAAATCTGGCACCCACATCCTTAAACGCCATGGTGGGTCCATGAAATAACTCTAAAGATGAAATTTTATCATTGATGTTGACGACAGGAAAATCGAAGCACAGAGTTTCCTCTATGATTTTTTTCAGCTCGACTTCTGGAACCTCTGGAGTTACGAATTGCTTAATGACTTCAAAAGCGATTTCGTTGTGAGATAACTTTGAAATAGAATCAAAAAACGAGGCTGGTAACTTTTCAATAGACGTAGGAAAATACAGGCCTTTGTCTGGAGCCAGACCTTTGATAACGGCTTCCTTAAAAGAAGCGCTTGGAGCTTTATGATTGAGTGAGTAGAAATCCATACCTCTTAATTTTTAACTAATCGTCATTACTTTGATTCCTTCTTTATTGACTTTAGAAACATAGGTTTCAAAGTCAATCTCAGAGTTTTGGTAAACCTCTCTCATGGCTTTTTCTAGAGCGATGGCTGAGGATTCTCCCTTAGCCAGTGCAAACATAGATGGCCCGGAGCCAGAAATGCCATGTCCGAGCGCTCCCGCACTTATAGTCGCTTGTTTGACCTCCTCAAAATGAGGAATCAATTTGCTTCGGTAAGGTTCTGCCACCACATCCTGAAGTGAACGCCGCATCAACTCGTAATCTTGGGTATGCAGCGCATGAACGAGACTTCCCAGATTTGACCACTGCGTGATCGCCTCTTTCATCGAGATGGCTTTGGGCAAAATCGCTCTTGCCTCTGAGGTTTTGATTTCAATCTGAGGATGAATAATAACCGCGTAGAGCTCTTCTGGAGTTGGCAAGTCCAAAATTTCCAAGGGGTCTAAACTTTTCACCAACACAAAACCACCAAAAATAGCTGGTGCTAAATTATCGGCATGTTCGCTCTGACTGGCAATAGCCTCACCTTTCATGGCAAATTGAGTGAGCTGGATTTTGTTATAGGGTCTGCCCAATAATTCATTGATAGCAAACACACTTCCTGCCGCACTCGCCGCACTACTCCCAATGCCGCTCCCAGGTTTGATGCGCTTATAAATTTCGATTTCGAACCCAATATCTGGTTGAAAATCCTTGATTAAAGCCATGGCAGATACTCCCGCCATATTTTTTTCGGTTTCGAAAGGCAAATCGTAGCCTTCGATTTTGGTTATGGAAATTCCTTTTTCTTCAGTAATTCTTACCACCATCTCATCCCCAATATGATCCAGACAAAAGCCTAAAACATCGAAGCCACAAGACACATTGGAAACCGTTCCTGGTGAAAAAATTCTAATTTCTTTCTTCAAAATACCTAAATGATTTTATGTCTATTTGTTGCTTACCCTTATGATGTCTGCAAATAACCCAGAGGCCGTTACATCTGCTCCAGCACCAGCTCCTTTAACGATAATCGGTTGTTCCGGATATCGGTGAGAATAGAACATCACTATATTGTCTTTTCCTTCTAAATTATAAAACGGATGTCCCTGCGGAATTTCCTTAAGGCCTACTTTGGCTTGTCCGTCGTTGAACTCTGCAACGTATTTCAATTGAGAATTATTGGCTTGAGCGGAACTAAATAACTTCTGAAAATGATCTTCGTCTTTGATTAAGGTCTCAAAGAAATCATCTACAGTATTACTTTCCAAATTAGCTTTGGTTAAAAAGGATTCATTAGCAATATCTTCCAAATTCATTTCATAACCGCTTTCTCTGGCGAGGATGAGAATTTTCCTGGCCACATCTATTCCACTTAAATCTATCCTTGGATCGGGTTCTGTAAAACCTTCTTTCTGAGCTTCTTTGACCACATCATGAAATTTAGTCGAACTATTGAAATTATTGAATACAAAATTCAAACTTCCTGAAAGCACAGCCTGTATAGTGGTTACTTTATCCCCAGACGCTACCAGGTTGTTGAGCGTGTCTATTATTGGTAAGCCAGCACCAACATTGGTTTCAAATAAGAAAGAAGCATTGTATTTTTTGGCTAAGTCTTTGAGATTTTTATAATTTTCAAAGTCACTTGAACAGGCAATTTTGTTGCAAGCCACTACAGAAATACTTCTTTTCAAATACTCTGCATACATCTTAGAAACAGCTTCATTTGCGGTGATGTCTATAAAAATGCTGTTTCGTTTGTTGAGCTGAGTAACTTTTTTTAGAAATCCATCTAAGGAAGAGGTTTCTCCGTTTTCCAGATTTTCTTTCCAATTGACTAAATCTATTCCGTCTTCATCAAAATACATTTTCTTGGAATTGGAAATGCCGATCACTCTCAAATTTATTCGCAGTTCGTTTTTTAGGAATTTACGTTGCTGTTCAATCTGAGACAGCAAACGCTGACCCACATTTCCAACGCCCGTAACAAACACATTGAGCTGTTTGGTTTTGACTTCAAAGAAAGATTCATGTAGTGAGTTCAAGGCTTTTTTGACATCCTTTTGAAAAATAACTGCCGAAATATTTTTTTCTGAAGCACCCTGAGCGATAGCTCTTACATTGATATTATTTTTCCCTAAAGCACTGAACATTTTACCGCTGATGCCCTGGTGATTCTTCATGCGATCACCGACTAAAGCAACGATAGACATGTCTTTTTCAACACTTACAGGTCGTATTTTTCGGGTTGAGATTTCGTATTCGAAACACTCGTTCACGGAAGTTACCGCTAAATCGGCATCAGACTCTGAAATTCCAAAACAAATAGAATGTTCTGAGGAGGCCTGAGTAATGAAAATCACATTAATCTTTTCCAGAGCCAAAACTTCAAACAAACGTTTTGAAAATCCGGGAATACCTACCATTCCGTTACCTTCCAGAGTTAGTAATGCAATATCATCTACACTTGTGATGCCACTTACACTTCCAGAGGTTGTACTTACATGAGTTTTAATTAACGTCCCTTTATCTTCAGGTTTTAAAGTGTTTTTGATGAGGATTGGGATTTCAGAATCTAAAGCTGGCTGAACTGTAGGCGGGAACAATACTTTCGCTCCAAAATGAGACAATTCCATGGCTTCCTGATAAGATAAAACCTCGATAGGAACCGCTTGTTTTACCAACTTTGGGTTTGCTGTGTACATGCCGCTGACATCGGTCCAAATTTCCAGCTGCTTAACTTTAAGTGCAGCGGCAACAATGGAAGCCGTAAAATCTGAACCTCCACGACCTAAAGTCGTGATTTCGCCAAGATTTGATTTTGATACGAACCCAGGCAATATGGTGAGTTGAGCCGGTGTTTTGAAGTAGGCTTTTATATTGCTATTGGTGGCAAAGTAATTGACTTCGGCTTTGGTAAAATTGGAATTGGTTACAATCAAATTCTGACTATTCTTTCGCACGGCATCAATTCCCTTTCGTTTAGCAACTTCAGTAATGATAAAAGAAGACATCAATTCTCCAAAACTTGTGAGTTTATCTGATGTTTTTGGAGTCAACTCATTAATGAGATAAATGCCATTCAGAAGGTTTTTAAGATAGCTTAGCTCCTCATTGAGATAATTTAAAACCGTATCCTTTTCATTAGGAATCAGTTCTGAAACAATTGAAAGATGAATGGTCTTAATATTTTCAAATTCGGTGATATAATCTTCATCTTTGGCTAAAGCCAGCTGACCAGCGTTTAAGAGTTTATCTGTAATACCTCCTACTGCAGACACTACACCAATTACATTTCCGTTTTTTGCATACCGATCGAGTATATCGACTACCTGACGGATTCGCTTTGCACTCCCTACTGAAGAACCTCCAAATTTTAATACCTCCATTTTTCTTGATTTTAATTCACACTAAGCATTTTTAGTTAAAAATAGTTAAAATACCTTACAAATGACGACATATTTATTTTGAAACAAAAGACACTTTAATCTTTTTCTCTAAAATTAAATAGTTGATAATTCAATCATTGATTTAATATCAAAATTGCATTTTAAAAACCAGATCCTGATTATTTTCTAATATCAAATTCAATAGAAAGATTCCTAATTCAATTTAAACTTAAGGCATCTTTTACTTAAATTGCTATTTTTAACCATTACCATAAAATCATCACCTATGAAAATCATATACTACTTCAGCATCCTTGCCTTAGTTGTTTCTTGCAAAAACACGACTAAAGAAAAGACTGAAAAAACCTCTGCTGAAGCTGAATCAGTTGAAAAGAATAACTCTAATGTCAAATTTAAGGACGTTGAAAAATTAGCTGGCGATTTTGTGTTTACTGAAGGCCCAGCAGTGGATGCCGATGGAAATGTTTATTTCACAGACATACCTGAAAATAAAATTTACGTTTGGACTACAGAAAATGAGCTTGAAACCTTTAAGGAAAATACAGGTGGCGCTAATGGATTATATTTTGACCAGGATGGAAATCTTTTGCTCTGTGAAGGTCAAGAGGGGCGAATCCTTTCCATTGCTCCAGATGGAACGGAGTCCCAAGTGGCCACAGAATATATGGGTAAGCGCTTCAATCAGCCAAATGATATATGGGCTGATGGGAAAGGCGGCGCTTATTTTACGGATCCTAAATACAGTAATGATCTTGAACTCCCTCAAGAAAGCATGCAGGTGTATCATGTGAACTCCAAGCGGGATAAGGTAAGGAGAGTGACGGAAGACTTGGTAAAACCCAATGGATTGATTGGAACTCCAGATGGCAAAACCTTATATATCACTGATCCTGGCGCTGGTAAAACTTACAAATACAGCATTGAGAATGATGGGTCTTTATCGGACAAATCCTTATTTGTAGATGTGAGTGGTGATGGAATGACTATCGATACTGAATGCAATATCTATCTGACTACCGACGGGAAGAAGGCGATTGACATCTTTTCTACTGAAGGTGAATTGATAGCTTCTGTAAGCATTCCAGAACAACCTGCTAATGTGTGTTTTGGAGGAAAAGATATGAATGATCTTTATATCACAGCCCGAACTTCATTGTACAGAGTTAAGTTGAATAAAAAAGGAGTAAGATAAAAAAGCTGTCTCAATACACATTTTTTTGTCTTTCTGAATTTGCCTGACTGCATCAAGCAGGCATGATTATTTCAGAATCTTAAATAATTGATTATCAATTTATATTTAAACCTTGAAACTCCCGAAGCGTGGCAACAAGGTCACCATTTAATGTTTTTAGACAGCTTGTTTAATAAAATCAGAATTCCTATGGTTTTAAAACCACTCGGAATCTTGATTCGTTGTTGATCATTCTATCGTAAGCTTCTTTCACGTGATCCAGACTGTATTCTTCGATCATGGTTTCAGTATGAAATAAAGCACTGAAATTCAAAGTATCTTCAGAATCGGTTGGCGTTCCACTTGGCCAGCCTGCTACAGATTTTCTTCCCATCAGCATTTCCATTGGACTTACTTCAACAGGTTCTGGAGTTGCGCCAACCATCAATAATTTACCATCGATACCAAGTCCACCTATAACGGATGTCATAGCTTTACCGCTTGGTGCTGTTCCTAATATTAATTTTGCGCCACCTAATTCTTGAAGTCTTTTGGCGGCATCTTCAGATTTTGCATTGATAAAGTGATGTGCACCCAACTTAGTCGCTAATTCCTTTTTATCATCACTGGTGGAAATGGCAACCGTTTTCATTCCCATTTTGTGAGCATACTGAATGGCCAAATGACCTAAACCGCCAATACCTTGTATAGCAACCAAGTCTCCGGCTACAATTCCTGAATTTCTTAAGGCGTTGAACACAGTGATACCTGCACACAAAAGCGGTGCGGCCTGTTCAGATTTCAGTTCATCCGGAACTGCGACTAGAGCTTCCTGTGGAGCACACATATATTCGGCGTAACCTCCATCATAAGAAATACCACTCACTTTGGCATTTTCACAGGAAATAAAATCTCCTCTTCTACAAGGTTCACATTCAAAACAATGTCCGCCATGCCAGCCCACTCCTACACGCTGACCTTTGTTCCATATATTTACATGATCGCCAGCTTCTTCTACAATTCCTATCACTTCATGACCTGGAACTCTAGGGTATTCCAAACCTGGGAATGTACCATCCTTTACAAACGCGTCTGAATGACAAATGCCGCAAGCCTGAACTTTAATTAAAACTTCGTTTGCTTTTGGGGACGGTTTATCGATATCTACGATATGAAACTCTCCCTTTGCTTCTTTTATTTGTGCTGCTTTCATTCTAAAAAATTTTATTGATTAATAACTTAATGATCTTAATAAAAATAAGTGGTGATCTATCACACCTCTCAACCCAATGAAAATATCCTGAGTAACTAAATCCTTTTCCGAAGTGTTTTGAATTCTTTCTCCTAATCTTTTTGATAAAGTCCCATACCTCTTTATCAAAAATTTCACTGATTCATGATCTTTGGAATATTCTGAAGAATAGGCTTTCAAACCAGATTTTTCGGAAACATTCTTAGGGTTACCATCTGCTGATTGACCTAAAGCGAGTTTACGCTCAGCAACAATATCCACTTGACCGGCCAATTCAGTGTAAAATTCCTCTGTCAGTTCGTGAATAGATATGAAATGAGGGCCTTTGGTATTCCAATGCATTTGCTGTAATGCATGGTACTGATCGATTAACTCATGTAAAGTTTGCTGAAGCAAATCTGAAGAAGAATTTCTTACCTCTTCAGTTTGAGGAACATTTGATTTGACATTTTCAAATTCAAAATTGGATTGAGCATGAATTGTTATAGAAATAAATAGTAAACAAATAAATACAGTTCTAATTATCATAATTTTTATTTTCAATTTATGATAAATAGAACTGTTTTAAGTTAATAAGACTTTAAAGTCTTGAATTTTAAATATTTTAATTAGTAATTTATTTTTTAGAAAGACTAGCAACTTCTCCTAAAGTGACCTGATTGTAATCATTTTTTTCGTTTCCAAAACTGTGCATGACATAATTCATCACGTCAGCTACTTCACGATCTGATAAGCCCATTGAGGTCATGTTATTATTGTAAGTTTTACCATTGACTTCAATTTCTCCTTTTAGTCCATATTTGACTGACTTAATACTTTCAGTTCTTTTCTCTGAAAGCCAATTGGAATCTGCCAGTGGTGGATAGATACCTTCAACACCTTCTCCTTTGCTTAAATGGCAACGCATACAAAATTCAGAGTAAATACCTTCACCATCTGATATACTTTGCTGCAGGTTTTTTTCTTGTAAGATTTCCTCATAAGTAAAAGTTGCTTCAGTTTCAAAACCATTGATTAAATAGCCAAAAATAACAATTACAGGAATCAAATAAAATTTCATAAAGTTATGACTTAGGTAGCATTTTAACTATTCCTACACCCTCTACACCAACATAAATAAAACCATCTGTGCTTTGTTTTACACTTCGTATTCTTCCAATTTTATCCAGAAGTTTTTCTCTTTTCTGAACACCATTTTCACCAATAGCTAAATGTTCTAAATATTGAAATTTTAAAGATCCAGCTAGAATATTACCTTTTAGCTCAGGGTATTTATCTGAGGTTACAAAAGTCATCCCGCTTGGAGCAATTGAAGGAACCCAGTAATAATAAGGGTCTTCCATTTCTGGTCTAGAGGTTTCATCTGTAAGTTCCGTTCCGTCATAATTGATTCCGTAACTCACTACTGGCCAGCCATAGTTAGCGCCTTTCTTAATGATGTTGATTTCATCTCCACCTCTTGGTCCATGTTCATGAACCCAAATTTCTCCAGATTCTGGATGAATTTCCATTCCCTGTGGGTTTCTATGCCCGTACGAGTAAATTGCCTTTTTAGCGTTTTCTTCGTTATAAAATGGATTATCCTCAGGAATGGAGCCGTCTTCATGAAATCTGTAAATCTTGCCACCATCCCTAGTGATATCCTGTGGATTTTCATCTCTAGCTCCTCTTTCACCGATGGACATGTACAAATAACCATCTCTATCAAATTCCAATCGACTTCCAAAGTGAACCCCTTTAGTAGTATTGGGACCGGCTTTGTAAAGGGTTTCCATATTTGAGATTTGACCATTTTGAAATTCAGCTCTTACTAAGGCAGTATGACCACCTTCTTCATCCCCTTCAGTTGAAGCATGAGTCAAATATATCCAAGGCTTCTGAGGATATTCTGGATGAATTTTTACATCGAGAAGGCCTCCTTGACCTCTATTGTAAACGTTTGGGATCTCAGCAACTTTAGCGGTATTACCGTCTTTATGATAGTACAATTGTCCTTCTTTGGATGTTGCTAAAAAGCTTCCATCTTCAAAAAAATCCATGCCCCAGGTAATTTCGATATCATCGATTATAACTTCATGAGAGTAATCTGTTTCTAAAGATTCTATAGTATTGTCTTCTTGAGCACAGGCGAAAAATCCTGTACATAAAATAACTGCGGTGAATGCTTTGATGTTCATAGATATAAAATTTTGTGTAATTTCTTAAAATGAAAAGTAAATAAGGCTGAATTATGAAAAATTTATTTTTTAGTTTCAAGCAGTTCTACTTTTTCTTGAAGTTCTCGTATGGTTTCTTCCTGGTCATCTATAATTTTTTTACTATTAAAGTAAAGAAAAACAGCCAGCAAGGCACTTAAAACAAAGAGATAAAGGTATATATTTTTAGCCATTACACATCTATTTGAAGATTATCATAAGCCAAAAACATTCCATCAGGCAGCTCTTTTTGAACTTCTTCATGAAATCCCATGTGGTGGCTCAGGTGAGTAAAATACGCTTTTTCAGGCTTTAAATAATTCACTACATCTATAGCCTGCTCTAGATTAAGGTGAGACCTATGCTCTTCCTTTCTCAATGCATTCAGCACTAAAGTTTTTACCCCCTTAAGTTTATTGAGTTCTTCATCAGGAATTACTTTTGCATCTGTCACATAGGCGAAATCTCCAAATCTAAACCCATAAACCTGAAGCTCTGGATGATACACATTCATAGGAATCACCTCTTTATTGCCCAAAATAAACGGAGAATCATCGATAATATTCGTATCCATAGTAGGAGCTCCTGGATATTTATTCTCGGTTTCAAACACATATTCAAACCTGTGTTTCAAGCTTTCTAAAACACGTTTATGACTATAAATAGAAATGTTTCCCTGTCTGAAATAAAATGGTCTTACGTCATCCAGGCCTATAACGTGATCATTGTGTTCATGAGTATAGAGAATACCATCGATTTTCTTTACATTATTAGCTAACATTTGCTGTCTAAAATCTGGACCGCAATCAATAACATAGGTGTAGTTATCCCACTCCAGCAAAGCTGAAACTCTCAGTCTTTTATCCCTGGGGTCTTTACTTAAGCAAACTGGATGCTCACTTCCTATAATAGGAACACCTTGAGATGTTCCTGTTCCTAAAAATGTTACCTTCAAAACGTTATTTTTGATACAAAACTATAGTTTTTTTTTCTTAAGCTATGACTATATATTACATTTGTTTAGAGTTTAAAAACTGTTTAAGACTTCATAAAACCTCAGCTTATGTCTATTACAATAATGGGTGACAAAGATTTTGAAAGCGCACCTTCCATCAAAGACAAATCCTTAAGAATAAACCTCAATGAAAATATTTATGGCACATTTGCAGAAATAGGAGCTGGTCAAGAAACCGTCAGAAATTTCTTTAGAGCTGGAGGTTCTTCGGGTACGATTGCTAAAACGATGAGTGCTTATGACAAAGACTTTAGTGATGCTATTTACGGTATTGAAGAGGACAGGCGTTATGTTACTGAAAGCAGACTACAAAAGATGCTGGACCATGAAACCAATCTAATTGAAGAACGCATACACAGAAGCAAACATCCTAACAAATTATTTTTTACCTACGCCAACACGGTAGCAACTATTGACTTCGCTAAACGCTATAAAGGACATGGTTGGGTTGGTATAAAATACCAGTTGAAACCAAAATCTGAATACAACAAAATTGTATTGCACATTCGTTTTAAAGAAAATGATGCGAGATTGCAACAAAACACATTGGGTATTCTAGGTACCAATCTAATTTATGCTGCATATTATGCACATAATAACCCAAAACAAATTTTAAATGAGCTTTATGATCACTTACATAAAGATCAAATAGAAATAGATACAATCAATTTTTCAGGACCTGTATTTGAAGAAGTTGATAATAGGTTAATGAGCTTACAGTTAGTGAAAAATGGCATGACGGAAGCTGTCATGTTTGCACCAGATGGAAATAATATCTTACCTGCAAAAGCACTCTACAAAAAAAATATTCTTGCTTTGCGTGGCAGCTTTAGACCAGTGACTAAAGTAAATATGGACATCTATGAAACTGCATTAGAGCTCTTTGAAAAAGAGAAGAAGGTTAAAAAAGATAACATTCAACCTGTTTTTGAAATTACACTTTCCAACTTAAGATCTGAGGGAGAAATCAATGAGGAAGACTTCATGGATAGAGCAAAATTGCTTTGTGCGTTAGGTCACACAGTTATGATTTCTAATTTTCAGGAATATTATAAGCTTGTAGAGTATTTTTCAAATTACACTAAAGAAAGAATGGGATTAGCGATGGGTGTCAATAACCTCATAGATGTTTTTGATGAGAAATACTATAGACATCTTAGCGGTGGAATTCTCGAAGCCTTTGGGAAATTGTTCTTCAAAGATTTAAGAGTTTACCTCTATCCATACAAAGATCCTAAGACAGGAAAACTTACAGATAGTGATAATTTGAAAGTCCATCCTAGGATGAAAGAATTGTACAAGTTCTTTAAATACAATGGAAGAGTTGTTGATATTAAGGATTACAATGAAGACATCCTTGGTTATTTCTCAAGAGATATTCTTCAGAAAATATCAAATGGAGAAGATGGATGGCAGCTAGCCCTACCAGAAAAAACTGCCGAAATGATTGAAGAACAGGAACTATTCCAAAGAGAATACACCAGAGCTTCAGAAAAAATAGGATTTTAATTATTGAAAGTTAAGCTTTGATTTACAAATCTGCTAATAAAAAATTAGCAGATTTTTTTATGTACTTTTCCAAAAATAAGGTGTAAATATGATGAGTACGGTAAAGAGCTCAAGTCGACCTATCAACATAAGGAATGAACTCCAAAACTTGCCAAATACAGTAAGTGAAGCATAATTGTCGACAGGACTTAGTTCTCCAAATGCCGGACCAACATTACCTAGCGAAGAAGCTGACGCCCCTATAGCAGATTCAAAATCCAAACCAGTACCCGCAAACACTACAGCTCCAATGATGAAGGATAGTGAGTATAAAATAAAAAAGCCAAGAATGTTATAAACGATTTTTTGATCTACGGAAGAACCTTTATATCTAACTGGCAGTACAGCATTAGGATGCAATATTCTTCGAAATTCTTGAAAACCATTTTTAATCATGATCAAATGACGAATCACCTTTACACCTCCAGAGGTAGAGCCCGCTGACCCACCTAAAAAGAAAAGGCCAAAAAATAATATGGTAAGCAGTGGCGTCCACAAAGTATAATCTGCTGTGACAAAACCTGTAGTCGTGATAATCGCCAAAACTTGAAAAATACCATGTCTGAAAGCACTTTCTGCCTCCCCTAATACCATAGGGTAATTTATACTAGCAACACTAGTATCTGCAAAAAAATAAATAGAAAATGAAGTAATGGCGGTGAATCCTACTATAAAAAAGAAAAACCATTTAAATTCTTCGTTGTGAAGCACATTACTGATTTTACCTTTAAAAGCGTAGTAACTTACAACAAAATTGGTACCCGCAAGAAACATAAATAGGATGATAATGTATTGGATGAGTGGGGAATCATTCCAATAAGCAATGCTCGCATTTTTAGTAGAGAAACCACCAGTTGATAGAGTACTAAGAGCATGATTGGTGGCATCAAACCAGTCCATCCCAGCAACCTTTAGTAAAATAGTTTCAGAGACTGTATAACCAAAATAGATAAGCCACAAACGTTTGGCAGTATCAGCAATTTTAGGTTTTACTTTATCTGCACTTGGTCCTGGAGATTCTGCAGAAAACAGCTGCATACCCCCTATACCAAATAAAGGTAAAATAGCCACTGCCAAAACAATAATTCCCATACCTCCAATCCAATGCGTAAAGCTTCTCCAGAGCAAGATTCCGTTGGGAAGGGATTCGATATCATTTAAAATGGATGCACCTGTTGTTGTATAACCAGACATGGTTTCGAAAAAACTGTTTTCGATGCCATCAATTTTTCCTGAAATGACATAGGGAAGCATTCCACTCAAAACCATGAAAAGCCAGCCTAAACTCACGATGAGATATCCTTCCTTCTGTGTGATGTCCTTATCGTGATGTCTGGTAAAGAACATAGCAGTAAGTCCAATAAAAATTGATATCAATGCAGATTCTGCAAGAGCCAGAGCAACAGATTCACCAATGATCCAACTGTAAATAGAAGGGATGATCATAAACCCTCCATTGAAAACGAGGAGAACACCCATGATATGGGCAACGATTTTAAGATTTAAATTTGCCACACTAACAGAATAAATTTTCTACACTTTTTATAGATTTAGGTAGCGTACAAACCACAATTCTATCGCCTTCTCTTATTTTGAAATCTCCCAAAGCAATAATTCCCTTTCCATCGCGAATCACACCACCAACAACAGCTGTTCTTGGAAAATTAATATCCACAATTTTACTATTGGTTACTTTAGATTCTGCTTTAACAACAAACTCAAGTAATTCCGCGTTCATATTATTGAGTTTAGTCATGGCTACAACATCTCCTTTTCTCAAATATCTAAAAATGCTGTTGGCAGCCAATAATTTTTTATTGACCAAAGAATGAATACCTATGGAATGACTTAACTGAAAATAATCCATATTTTCTACCAAAGCTATGGTTTTACGCACCCCTTTTGAATTAGCAACCAGACAAGTAATGATATTGGTTTCAGAATCTTCTGTAACTGCTACAAAAGCATCCATCTTGCCTATGTTTTCTTCTTTTAAAATCTCGACATTTCTACCATCGGCATTTATCACTAAAGCATTGGGCAAAATGTTGGCAAGGTCGACAGCTTTCTTATGATCCTTCTCAATTACTTTAACTGAAAAATTTTCTTTACAAAGGTCTTTGGCCAATGTTCTACCAATGTTGCTTCCTCCAAGAATCATTACTTTCTTAATGGAACGCCTTTCGGCTCCTGTCAATTTATAGAGTTCTTCAACGCCTTCAGAATCTGTGATAAAATAGACCCTATCCCCTCTTTTAAACTCTGTATCACCCCTTGGGATAATGGTATATTGTGTCCCGTAACGCTGTAAAGCAATAGGAACAAAGTGCAATCCAGGAAAAATATCTGCTGCTTCTTGAACGGTATTCCCTATAAATGGGGCTTTAGATCTCAAAGTGAGTCCCATCATAGTTAATGCCCCGTCATCAAACTTAAAAGTGTCTGTAAATGCCGACTGATTGAGAAGCATTTTCACTTCATTGGCTGCCAATGCTTCTGGTGAAATCATTTCATCAATACCTAAAGCTTTCATGTCTATTACATCTTCACTATCCAATAGCTCCTGGTTAGAAACTCTGGCTACTGTTCTGCCAGCCCCCATTTGTTTCGCAAAAACACAAATAGAAATATTGATGGATTGGTTGGAAGTCACTGCAACAAGCATATCTGCATTGGCCACATCAGCCTCCTTTAGTGAGCTCGGAAGTGTAGCATCTCCGTAGGAAATCTTTATGTCAAGATGCTTGTTTGCATATTCCAAGCGCTCTTCATCAATGTCTATCAAAGTAATGGCGTGGGCTTCGTAAGAGAAAAGTTTAGCCAAGTGAAAACCAACTTCTCCAGCACCTGCAATTATTATTTTCATGATAACAAAACTAATGCAAAATTTTAAAAAAGAAGTACTAAGAGGCTTCATATTAAAGAAGTGTATTCTCAAGAAGATGTATCTTCGCAACAAAAAACTTGAATGAGTAAAAATGTGAAACCCTATAAAGATTCTGAGGTAGAAAAGAAAAAACAAGTCGAACAGATGTTTGACAATATTTCAGAAAACTATGATGGACTTAACCGAGTCATATCTTTTGGGATTGATTTAAAGTGGCGGAGGCGAGTTATAAAAATGGTGAAGGAAACTCAGCCGAAATTCATATTGGATGTGGCTACAGGGACTGGAGACTTAGCCATTGCTATGGCAGACTCCAATGCCGAGAAAATAATTGGTTTGGATATATCTGCTGGCATGCTTCAGGTTGGCAAAAATAAAATCAACGCCAAAAATCTAAATAAACGCATTGAAATGGTGCAGGCAGATTCTGAAGACCTGCCCTACCCAGATGATACTTTTGATGCTATAACTGTAGCCTTTGGAGTTCGTAACTTTGAAAATCTAGAAAAAGGTCTAGCAGAAATTTATCGCGTGCTTTCCCCTGGTGGGATTTTTGTAGTGCTGGAAACTTCTGTGCCTACCAAATTTCCATTCAAGCAAGGGTACAGGGTTTACTCTAATTACATCTTACCAACTATAGGAAAGTTGTTTTCAAAAGACAAAAGCGCCTACCAATATTTAAGCGAAAGTGCATCTGTTTTTCCCTATGGTGAAAAATTCAACAATATTTTAAAGAAAATCGGGTTTACAGACGTAGAAGACCATCCGCAAACATTTGGTGTTTCTACGATATATTCTGCATCTAAAAAATAGTTATGAGGTTACTTTTTATACTGATTTTCTTGCTGGGGTTTAATTATACCAACGCCCAGCTTTTCAATAAGGAAAGGGTCTTAAACAAAGAAAATTTTGATAAGAAACGTTGGTCATGGGGATATTACCTGGGCATGAACATGTATGATTTTCAAATCAAGTATAACGACCAGGGAGAGGATATTGATGTAGGTAAAAGTCCAAGTTTCAATGTTGGACTCATTGGAAACTTGAGGATAAATGAATATCTGGATTTGAGATTAGAACCAGGAGTAGTTTTTTCCAACCGGACTCTCACTTTTCCAAATTTCACAGAGGAAAATGATCGCTTCAGAGATGTCAATTCCTCCTATGTGCACATTCCTCTACTATTAAAATTTTCTGCAAAACGAATCAATAACTTCAAGCCTTTCATAGTTGGAGGTGCATCTGTTTCTCATAATTTATCGAGTAATGAAGACAATCCACAGGACAATTCTGCAGGTCAGTTCAGATTAAAAACTCAAAATTACTATTACGAAGTAGGCTTTGGAGTGGATATTTACTTTGATTATTTCAAATTCACTCCTTCAATTAGAGGAGTTTTTGGAATGGGGAACGAGCTTGTAAGAGATGAAGACCCAAACAGCCCCTGGACCTCCAATATAGAATCGCTTAAAACCCGAGGTATTTTTCTCAATTTTACCTTTCAGTAAACTATCTTCTTTTAAACTCACTCAGAAGTATAGCTCCTGCCATTGCTACATTAAGACTTTCTGCTCCTTTGGATGTTCCATAGCTAGGTATCGAAATTTTGTCATCTATATGGGCATATATTTCTGGTGTAATTCCATTCGCTTCATTACCCAAAACAATAATTGAATTTTCAGTTTGGATTGAAGATTTATAGACGTTTTTACCGTCCATGTAAGCTCCATATTTATGAGCAGAAGAAGCCGATAAAAAAGAGTCCAGATCTGTGTAAATTATGTTCACACGTGTAAGCGAACCCATTGTCGCCTGAACCACTTTAGGATTAAAACAATCTACAGTATCTTGTGAGCAGATGAGTTGCTCTATCCCAAACCAGTCACAAATGCGAATTATAGTTCCTAAATTCCCAGGATCTCTTATTCCATCCAGAGCCAGACTCAGCTTCGCATTTTCCTTAGGCTGAATGGCTTTTGGAATTTCAAAAACAGCCAAAGCTGTCTGTGAAGTTTTCAAATTTGTAATTTTATCCAACTCCTTGGTTGAAATAATATGGCTTTCGCCTTGCTCTACATGAAAAATATCTGCAACTGAATATAATGCGTTTAACTTGAATGAACTTTTTAAAAATTCTTTGATTACTTTTACACCTTCAGTAACAAAGAGATCATGCTCTAAACGGTGCTTTTTTTTGTTCAAACTTTTTATAAGCTTAATTTGATTTTTGCTGAGCATTTGAAATTATATTTTTTGAAAACATCACACACTTGAACTACGGACTCACAAAACTACCATTAATTCTTTTAATTCCTCTCCTGTTTTTCTCCTGCGATGTCACTAGAAAGCTAAAGACTGATGAGTTTTTGATTACCAAACAAAAAATATTAAGCAGTGATACTTTAGTTAACAAAAGAGAAATATACAAACAGCTTTCCCAGCAGACCAATTCAAAATTACTGGGTTTCCCTCTAAAGCTTCAAATTTATAATCTCGCGCAAACCAATCCTGAAAATCGCTTTATCAATTGGGTGGGTAAAACAGAAAAACGCTCCGACCGGCTTGTTTCCCTGCTATCCAAACGCCAGGTCGTTCAGCTCAAGAAAACATGGGTAAATGTGAATAATTCCATCAAAAAAACGGGGGAAGCCCCTACTCTATTTGACCAGGGCAAGACTGAAACCTCACTAAAAAAACTTAAGTCATGGTATTGGAATCATGGCTGGTTCAATGCTGAAGCTGAATACGAAGTAAAAAGGGATTCTGTGGATCAAACTGTAGAAATCGACTATAAAATCACCCCAGGGAATTTATACATTATCGATAGTATATCAGAAAATATAGAATCTGCCGCTGCAGACTCCCTTTACCAATTAATAAAGAAAAACAATAGAGTAAAAATTGGCAAACCTTACGATACAGAAGAGTTCAACATAGACAGAGACTTTATAAGTAGGTACTTCAGAAATCATGGATTGTATCATTTTGAAAAAGAATACATATCCTATTATGCAGACACCCTGAATAACAATCAAAAAATTAACCTCGAACTAAATATTGCAAATCGGCTTATAGATGTAAGAGATACTGTTGCTTCTATCCCCTTTAAAGTACATAGAATTAGTGAGGTCAACGTATTTGCAGACTATGATGGTATCACGACAAAAGTTGAAGACTCTGTAGTTTATCAAAATACCAATGTATATTCCTTTGGAAACCTAAAGTTAAACCCTGAAGTCCTAGCAAAATTTGTATTTATCAAAAAAGACAGTATTTACAGAGACATTGACAGGTCTAGAACAAATAATAGAATTGCAGAAACACGTATTTTTAAATATCCTAATATTTTATACGAAGAAGACCCAAGAGACACGACAGGAACAGGGTTAATTGCAAATGTTTTGTTGACTCCTAAAGAAAGGTTTTCTACCAACTTTGGTATTGATGTTAGCCAGAGTAATATCCAGCAATTTGGTGTAGGGTTCAATACTTCGATTCTTTCTAGAAATATTTTCAGAGGAGCAGAAACTCTTGAGCTATCTGGAAGAGGGAATTTTGGCTCATCCAGAGACCTCGGAAATTCTGGAGATCAGTTTTTGGATATACTTGAGTATGGTATGGATTTAAGGTTGAACTTTCCACGAATTATTTTTCCTCTGCCTACAGATCAAATTATTAAAAATACAATGTCACCTTTTACAACTGCCAGCGTTGGCTTTAGTACACAGCAAAACATTGGTCTTGATAGACGAAACCTAAATGCTAAATTTGGTTACAGATGGAAACCAAAAGACAGGACTTCTTATCAATTTGACCTTATGAATGTTCAGTTTGTGAATAATTTGAATGCCGCCAATTTTTTTAATGTATTTAGAAACTCTTACACAGAATTAAATCAAATATCAAGAAACAATTTAGACCAAGTAAACCCAGAGTTTCTCTTTGAAAATGAGCAAGGAGAACAAAATTTGATTATTCCTGAAGGTACCCGAGGTTTTATTGAAGATATTAATAATCAAAGCGTAAATCTTAATAATGAAGATCGTGTAACTGCAAATTCCCTTATCGAAAGAAGAGAACGACTCACGGAAAACAACCTGATAGTTGCTTCAAATTTTACCTTTGATTACAGCACAAGACGAGATTTATTTGATGAAAATTTTTCACAATTCAGAGCGAAGATAGAATGGGCAGGGAATCTATTATCATTATTTGCAGAACCACTTGGCCTGGAAGAAACTCAAAATGGAAATTACAGATTGTTTGGTGTACAATTTTCACAGTACATCAAACCAGAGCTTAACTATATTAAACATTGGGATTTAGGAAACAAAAAAGTAATAGCTACTAGAGCATATGGCGGAATAGCTATTCCTTACGGCAACGCAAATTCGATCCCATTCCCTAGGAGTTTTTTTGGCGGTGGACCCAACGATAATAGAGGCTGGCGACCTTATGACTTAGGGCCTGGACGAACCAATGGCGTAAATGATTTCAACGAAGCTAATTTTAAACTGTCTTTCAATGCAGAATACAGGTTCAATTTATTTGGAAGTCTTAACAGTGCTTTATTTATAGACGCAGGAAATATCTGGAATGTTTTTGACAATGTAGATGATCCCGCAGCCACCTTCGATGGTATAGAAGATCTTAGTGAATTATCGATAGCTTCAGGTTTTGGGTTACGCTATGATATTGAGTTTTTTGTGATTAGGATGGATTTAGGATTCAAAACCTATAATCCTGGAAGTGAGGGCTCAAAATGGTTTAAAGATTACAATTTCAGCAATGCAGTATTTAACTTCGGAATCAATTATCCGTTCTAGTAGATATATATTTATTAATTTTACATTCGTTTAATTTTAAAAATAAGACATTATGAGTCATAATATAAAACCAGGCGTAGCTACAGGAAAAGAAGTTCAGGAGATTTTTCAGCACGCCAAAGACAACAGTTACGCACTTCCAGCTGTAAATGTTGTAGGTTCCAACACAATAAACGCTGTTCTTGAAACTGCAGCCAAATTAAACTCCCCAGTCATTATTCAATTCTCTAATGGAGGGGCTCAATTTAACGCAGGCAAAGGCTTGTCTAATGAAGATCAGCTTGCTGCCATCAAAGGTGCTGCCACTGGTGCAAAACATGTTCATGATTTAGCAGAAGCCTACGGAGCAACTGTAATTCTTCACACAGATCACTGCGCCAAAAAATTATTGCCTTGGATAGATGGTTTATTGGATGAGGGTGAAAAGTTTTATGAAGTTCATGGTAAACCACTTTACAGTTCACACATGATTGATCTTTCTGAAGAACCGATCGAGGAAAATATCGAAACATGCAAAACCTATCTTGAACGTATGAAAAAGATGGGAATGACTCTGGAAATAGAATTAGGAGTAACTGGTGGTGAAGAAGACGGTGTAGATAATACAGATATTGATTCGTCTAAGTTATATACTCAGCCAGAAGAAGTAGCTTATGCTTATGAAGAATTGAGTAAAGTTTCTGACCAATTTACCATTGCCGCTGCATTTGGCAACGTACACGGGGTCTACAAACCTGGGAATGTAAAATTAACACCTAAAATTCTCAAGAATTCACAGGAATATGTTTCCAAAAAATATAAGGTACAAGAAAATCATATCGACTTTGTTTTTCACGGAGGAAGTGGTTCTACTGTAGAAGAAATCCAAGAAGCCATTGGATACGGTGTAATCAAAATGAATATTGACACCGATCTTCAATATGCCTTTACAGAAGGAATAAGAGATTATATGATCGGTAAAAAAGACTATGTTTCCACTCAAATAGGAAATCCAGAAGGAGATGACGTTCCCAACAAAAAACACTATGATCCAAGAAAATGGCTAAGAGAAGGTGAAGTTACATTCATTACTAGATTAGAGAAAGCATTTAAGGATTTGAACAATATCAATACATTATAATTTAGCATCTATATTATATGGCAGCTTGGTTTAAACGAAAAAAGAAAGGTATACAAACAGCAACTGAGGACAAAAAAGATGTTCCAAAGGGTTTGTGGTATAAATCCCCTACTGGAAAAATTATTGATGCAGAACAGCTTGCAAAAAACTTCTTTGTAAGTCCTGAAGATGATTATCATGTAAGAATAGGAAGTGCCGAATACTTTGATATATTATTTGATAATGGAAAATTTGAGGAGTTGGATGCAAAATTAAAATCCAAAGATCCTTTGAAATTTGAGGACACCAAAAAATATAAAGACAGACTAAAAGAAGTTGAAGAAAAGACACACCTCAAAGATGCGATAAGAACAGCTATTGGAAAGTCTAAAGGTAAGGATATAGTGATTGCTGCAATGGATTTTAAATTCATAGGAGGATCTATGGGTTCTGTCGTTGGAGAAAAAATTGCAAGAGCCGTAGATCATGCTATTAAAAACAACTGCCCCCTCATTATTATATCAAAATCTGGTGGAGCAAGAATGATGGAGGCAGCGCTATCACTTATGCAGCTTGCTAAAACGTCTATAAAACTTACACAATTGGCAAAAGCAAATTTGCCATATATTTCTTTATGTACTGATCCTACAACCGGTGGAACAACAGCGTCTTTTGCTATGCTGGGCGATATCAACATCGGTGAGCCAGGAGCTTTAATAGGATTTGCCGGACCCAGAGTTGTAAAAGATACGACTGGGAAAGACCTGCCAGAAGGATTTCAATCTTCAGAATTTTTAAAAGAACATGGGTTTTTAGATTTCATTTCCCACAGGAAAGAACTCAAACATAAGATCAATTTATATATTGATCTCATTATGAACCAGCCTGTAAGAGCATAAATCTCAAAGATTTACTTTGCAATTAAATTTAAAAGATTACTTTTGCACGATTGAATAGAAAATCTATTCTAGCATAAAAATTATTGAAATAATATTGGCATGTACTTAACATTAGAAGAAAAAGGCAAATTATTTGCTAAACACGGTAAAGACGAGAAAGACTCTGGTTCTGCAGAAGGACAGATTGCTTTGATGACAAAAAGAATCGAGCACATCTCACAACACCTGAAAACAAACAGAAAAGATTTTAATTCTGAAAGATCTTTGGTAAAATTGGTTGGTAAAAGAAGAAATCTTCTTGATTATCTCATGAAAAAAGACATTATGAGATATAGAGCAATTGTAAAAGAATTAGGATTAAGAAAATAATACTAAAGGGGCAAATTTGCCCCTTTTTTAGTTTAAAAGCGTTCCTTGGAACGACTTCAATTGGTTTTACATTTTTTCTAAACGACAACACAACAACACGTAATTAAGAAAAACGTATAACCTTTAAATCATTATTTATGATTCCAAAAACATTTAGTGAAATCATCGATCTCGGAGATGGTAGAGAAATCAAACTCGAGACTGGTAAACTTGCAAAACAAGCTCACGGTTCTGTGGTTGTTCAAATGGGCGACGCTATGTTGCTTTGTACAGTCGTATCATCTTACAAAGAAAGCACGATGGACTTTTTCCCCTTAACTGTGGATTACAGAGAAAAATTTGCAGCAGCTGGCCGGTACCCAGGAGGCTTTTTCAAAAGAGAAGCAAGACCTAGCGATGGTGAAGTACTTACGATGAGAATAGTTGACCGTGTATTGCGTCCTTTATTCCCTTCAGATTATAAAACAGAAACACAAGTCATGATTCAATTGATGTCTCATGACGAAGAAGTTATGCCAGATGCACTTGCAGGGCTAGCTGCTTCAGCGGCTATTCAATTGTCTGATATTCCTTTCGAAACTGCTATTTCTGAAGCTAGAGTCGGAAGAATTAATGGTGAATTCATCATCAATCCAAGCCGAAGCCAATTAAAAGAATCTGACATAGACATGATCATTGGAGCGTCTGCAGATTCTGTCATGATGGTAGAAGGTGAAATGAAAGAAATTTCTGAAGAAGAAATGGCAGAAGCCATTAAATTCGCTCACGAGCATATCAAAAAACAAGTAGAAGCTCAAATCCGTTTGGCTGAAGCTTTTGGTAAAAAGCCAGTGAGAGAGTATGCTGTAAAAGAAGAAAATGAAGAATTTGAAAAAAGAGTTCATGATGCAGCTTACGATAAGATTTATGAAATTGCAAAAGGAGGCCACAGCAAAAGAGAGCGTGGCGAAGCATTTTCGGCAGTAAAAGATGAAGTTTTAGCTTTGTTTACTGAAGAAGAATTGGAAGAAAATGAAAAGCAAATCAAAGCTTATTTCAATAAAACAGAAAAGGCAGCCGTAAGAGAACTTACCCTTGCTGAAGGATTGCGATTGGACGGTAGAAAAACAGACGAAATCAGACCAATATGGTGTGAAACTGATTATTTGCCTTCTGTTCACGGTTCAGCCATTTTTACACGAGGAGAAACACAGGCTCTTGCGACAGTTACTTTAGGTACTTCTAGAGAAGCCAACACGATAGACATGCCTACTCACCAAGGTGAAGAGACTTTCTATTTGCATTATAACTTCCCTCCTTTCTGTACAGGAGAGGCTTACCCAATAAGAGGAACTTCAAGAAGAGAAATTGGTCACGGAAACCTGGCACAACGTGCGCTTAAAGGTATGATTCCGGAAAATAATCCTTACACAGTAAGAGTTGTTTCTGAAGTTTTAGAATCCAATGGTTCTTCATCCATGGCTACTGTTTGTGCAGGAACTATGGCTATGATGGATGCTGGTATCAAAATGACTAAGCCTGTTTCTGGTATCGCTATGGGATTGATTTCTGATGGTAAACGTCACGCTGTACTTTCAGATATTTTAGGAGATGAGGATCATCTTGGTGATATGGACTTTAAGGTTACTGGAACTGCAGACGGGATTACAGCATGCCAGATGGACATAAAAGTGAAAGGTTTGCCTTACGAAGTCTTAGTTGAAGCTTTACAACAAGCAAGAGCAGGAAGACTACATATTCTAGAGAAGTTGACTGATACCATCCCAGCTCCTAACGAACATGTAAAAGCTCATGCTCCTAAAATCATCACCAGACGAATTCCGAATGAATTCATTGGTGCTTTAATAGGACCAGGAGGAAAAGTAATTCAGGAGTTACAGAAATCAACAGGAACAGAAATTGTCATCAACGAAGATCCTGTAACCGAAGAAGGTATTGTTGAAATCCTTGGAACTAAGCAGGAAGGAATTGATAAAGTATTAGCTAAAATTGATTCAGTTACTTTCAAGCCTGAGAAAGGTAATGTTTATGAAGTAACTGTTGTAAAAGTTTTAGACTTTGGAGCTGTTGTAGAATATAATGCTGCTCCGGGAAATGAGGTACTGCTTCATATCTCTGAGTTGGCTTGGGAACGAACAGAAAACGTAGCCGATGTTGTGAAACTTGGTGATGTTCTGGAAGTCAAATATTTTGGTGTAGATCCTAGAACCAAAAAACCTAAAGTTTCTAGAAAAGCGCTTCTCGAAAAACCAGAAAGAAGTCCAAAAAAAGAAGACGAAAACTCAAAGTCTTAATAAAATCCAATCATCTTAAGCGGTTTAGAACATTCTAAGCCGCTTTTTTTTTACTGACAGACTTGCGCAACTGACACAATTTCATGCGAAAATTGCGTGTTTTGTTGAGTCTTTTTGATGAAAACTTCTGTTTTATCACAAAACATGTTTAATAATACAAAATAAATTAATAATATAAGTATTTTAGTAAATGTGCATAAAGGTTGCACAGTATTAAACAATCATTTTTATAAATCTTAAAAAAATAAAATGAAAGTATTAGTAATTGGAGCAGGTAATATGGGGTTAACCTACTCTGAAGGAATGGCAAAATCCCCTTTATTGAACCGAAAAAATTTAATGATCCATGATGTCTCTTCGGACTTATTAAAGAAACTTAGCGAGGTATCATATTATGATACTTTTTATAATTTAGAAGACTGTCTGACTGATGCAGATGTTGTTTTCTTGGCCGTAAAGCCATATCACAGCGAGGAATTATTCGAAAGGATGAAGCCCATGCTTAATGATCAACAAATCATAGTTTCTTTGATGGCAGGAGTAACAATTGAAAATATTCAAAATGGCTTAAACGTCAAAAAAGTAGTAAGAACAATGCCCAACCTTCCTGCAAAAGTTGGAAAAGGTGTGACTTCTTATACAGAGTCCAAGGAAGTATCCAGAGTAGAACTTCTTATGATAAGAAATTTACTGGATACAACAGGTCAGTCTATACGCGTAAAAGATGAAGATTTCATCAACAAATCTACTGGTATTTCTGGTAGTGGTCCTGCTTACATCTTCTATTTTATGGCATCTATGCTAGAGGCTGCAAAGAAAATGGGATTCTCAGACAATGATTCTAAAATCCTGGTAAGCAACACGTTTGAAGGTGCAGTTCATTTGTTTAATGAATCTGACCTAACACCTGAAAAATGGATGGACAGAGTAGCTTCAAAAGGAGGTACAACCAGAGCTGCTCTAGACTCTATGGACGATAATAATGTAAAACAGCTTATTCAGGATGCAGCTTATGCAGCCTTCAACAGAGCAGTAGAATTAGGTGATGAATAATTTAAACTCAGATAGAATGCATGCTAAACGTATAGTAGTTAAAGTTGGGACAAATGTTATGACCAATAGAAACAATAGAATTGTTGGTCCTATATTAAAAAACCTAGTTAGACAAATTGCATATTTGTATGAAAGAGACATCATAACAATTCTTGTTTCCTCAGGTTCTGCAATTGCTGGGAAAGAGGTTTTGGGGACATGTTCCTCAGAAGATAAGTCTACAAGACGACAAATCTATTCATCTGTTGGACAACCTAGGATGATGAGACATTATTACACCATGTTCCATGATTTTGGAATGCGATGCGGTCAAGTTCTGGCAACCAAAAGAGATTTTGCTCCAGGGAAATACCGTGAAAATATGATCAATTGTTACGAAGGCCTGTTAACAGAAGGTATTATTCCTATTGCCAATGAGGATGATGCTGTTTCCTTGTCAATGTCTATGTTTTCAGACAACGATGAGTTAGCTAGTTTAGTTTCAGAATTGGTAGGTGCCGATATGTTGATCATGCTCACAGATATTGAAGGTCTTTACACTGGTCATCCAGATCACGAAGATTCAGAATTATTGAGACACGTAAGAGTTCACGATAACGTGGAGAAATATGTCCAGGAAAATGAAAAAGGTGAAGGCGAAGGACGTGGAGGCATGGAATCCAAGTTAAAAATTGCTAAGATGACTGCTAGTAAAAATATACCTACTTACATTGCAAATGGTAAAGATGAGAACATCATAATAGATATTCTTGAAGGAAAAGAAGTAGGAACAAAATTTACAGTTTAAAATTAAGTACACATGAAATTACTAAACACACAAATAAAAAATGAAGTTCTTCAATCTATGATGAATATTATAGATAAAAGGAGAAACGAGATTATAGAAGAAAACAGCAAGGATTTGGAATCCTTCAATAGAAATGACCAGGCCTTGTATGACAGACTCGTTGTCGATCAAAATAAAGTCGACGGCATGATAAAAGCCATCAAAGAAGTAAAAGATCAAGAAGATCCTGTTGGAAATACTATTTCTGAAAGAACTTTGGATACAGGTCTTAAAATCGTAAATAAAACCGACCCGTTTGGTACGATTTTAATCATTTATGAATCTAGACCAGATGTTACAATTGAAGCTGCTGTTTTAGCTTTTAAAGCAAATAACAAAATTTTCTTGAAAGGTGGTAAAGAAGCAAATCATAGTAATATTATTCTGGAAGAATGCTGGCACCAGGCCTTAGAAGAAAATGGATTGTCCAAGGACTGGATCACTTTATTACACCTCAACAGAGAGGAAACACAAGAGTTCCTAAGCAACCCACCAGAAAAAATAGACCTTGTTGTCCCTAGAGGTGGAGACAAGTTGATTGATTTCGTAAAGAAAACTGCTAAGGGTGCTGTTTTGGTAAGTGGACGAGGTAATAATTTTCTATATGTTGCACCAGATGCAGATTGGGATATTGCTAAAAAAGTAATTATCAATGCTAAAACTGATAAAATATCGGGTTGCAATGCTTTAGATAAGGTATTAATAGACACAAATCTGGCTGATTTTGAAGCAAGAGTAAAAGACCTAGCCCATACCTTAGAGAAAGACTACAAAGTAGAAATTCTCGCAGACGGTAAGGTTGAAGACGTTACAGATTATCCAACCCTACCTACTGAAGATACCTGGGAAGAAGAGTTTTTAGCTCTAAAAATTGTTTTAGCCTCTGTAGATTCATTTGATGAAGCCGTTGAGAAAATCAATAAATATTCAGGTGGTCATTCTTCAGTAATTATCACCAAGGATGATAATAAAGCATTAGACTTTATGCAACAAATAGACAGTGCAGCTGTCTACCAAAATGCGTCTTCTCGATTTACAGACGGTGGACAAATGGGAGTTGGTGCAGAACTTGCGATTTCTACAGATAAGTTACACCATAGAGGTCCGCTGGGTCTTAAACAATTGGTTACCAACAAATATTATGTTTGGGGTGATGGACACATCAGAGAATAAATTTTAAAATAATTTTTGAGTTTAAAAGCCTGTTTATCATTGATAAGCAGGCTTTTTTTCTATTATCATTGATGTTCTTCTAAAAATATTTTCACCGTACTTGTAACATTTGAAGACATTCAATCGTAAAATGATATGTAGATAAACGATAATCGAGGACATATCTAAATGAGACAACTTAAAATTACCAAGCAGGTTACCAACAGAGAAACTGCATCGCTAGACAAGTACCTCCAAGAAATTGGAAAAGTAGATTTAATTACTGCTGAAGAAGAAGTAGAATTAGCTCAACGCATTAAAGCTGGAGATGATCTTGCTCTAGAAAAATTGACTAAAGCGAATTTAAGATTCGTGGTTTCGGTATCCAAACAATACCAAAATCAAGGTCTTACCCTACCCGACCTCATTAATGAAGGGAATTTAGGATTGATAAAAGCAGCAAAACGCTTTGATGAAACCAGAGGATTCAAATTCATTTCTTATGCCGTTTGGTGGATTAGACAATCCATTCTTTCTGCTTTGGCAGAACAATCTCGTGTGGTAAGACTACCGCTTAACAAGATTGGATCTATCAACAAAATCAATAAAACCTTTGCTATTTTAGAACAACGTCATCAAAGACCTCCAAGTCCAGATGAAATTGCTAAGGAATTGGAAATGACTGTAAATGACGTAAAAGAGTCTTTAAAAAACTCTGGTCGTCATTTATCTATGGATGCACCACTTATTGAAGGTGAAGATTCCAACCTTTACGATGTTTTAAAATTTGGAGAATCACCAAGTCCGGAAAATGACTTGCTGCACGAATCTCTTCAGACTGAAATTGAACGTGCTCTAGAAACCTTAACCACTCGTGAAGCTGACGTTATCAGACTTTATTTCGGTCTTGGAAATCAACAGCCAATGACACTTGAAGAAATTGGTGAAACCTTTGGATTGACCAGAGAACGTGTTCGCCAGATCAAAGAAAAAGGGGTGAGAAGACTGAAGCATACTTCTAGAAGTACAATATTAAAGACTTATCTGGGTTAATTTTCAGAAGTTTTATTACAATACAAAAAAGCCCTCAATTGAGGGCTTTTTTAATGGTAAAGCTTGTAGATCAATTTTGATCTACGTCTACAGAGGAATTGGTTTCAGAAGCTTCAACTTTGATGGTTTTTAGTAATTCTTCTGCTTCTGAAATTGTTTCTGGAAACGACTGAAAGTTCTTGATAATGTTCTCTAGAATATACGTAGCATTATAGTTATCTCCCAAAGCATTAAAGTTTTTGGCCATCAGCAATAAGCCTTTCACTCCAAATTCTCTATACCTAGAATAATTTTTGGTCAGATCCTGGACTACAGCTGTAGAAGCTTCGTAGTCTTCAGCTTTATGTTTAAAGTAAGCATCGTAGTATAGGGCTTCAGCTTTCAATTTTCCTGTAGCAGACTCAAGCACATCTTTGTAGGCAGATTCTGCTCGCTTTTCATCACCCACTTTAAGCGAAGATCTTGCAATAAAAATTTTAGCATCGCTCACCACCTCTTCATCACTAATGTCTTTAGATAAAATCAATTCAGCATAAATCAAAGCTTTATCATAATTTTCAATTTCAAAGTAAGCTTTCATTAAATTAGACTGAGCAAATATTACATTTTGAGAAAAACTAGCTTCAGTTTCCAGACGAGCTAAACTGCTTATGGCTTTCTCATAATCATCATTAGATAAATAAATCTGAGAGATTCGTCTTAAAGATTCTTCAGTAAATTCGCTAGAGCGGCTATCTACTACAGTTTCATAATAAGGAAGGGCTTCTTGAATTTCTCCTTTATTGTATAGTAATTGAGCTAGATAAAAATTTGATTTTAAACTATTTTTTCCATTTGGAAATTCTTTGAGATAAGTCTTAAATCCTGAAATTGCTTTTTCAATGTTATTATCAAGAAATTTATTTTCTGCAGCTTCATAAGTAGCTTCTTCAATATCGGAATCGGCGACTTCAACAAAATCGAGGGTGTTTACCCAACTTGAGTATTTATCGATTTGCCCCATATCAATATAAATCAATCGGACAGTTTGTACTGCCTGAAGTGCTTCTTGCGTATTTGGAAACTCATTGACCAGTTGTTTAAACTTCGTTAGAGATTCATCATATTTTTCCTGATTGTAGTATATCAAAGCCTGCTTGGAAAGTGCCTTGGGGTAATACAAGCTATTCTTGTGGTTGGTCAAAATATTTTGATAAGCTTGAATGGCTTGTCTGTCTTTATTTTCTGCCACATAGGTATTTCCTAGTTCATATAAAGCATCGTCTTTATAGATTGATTTTGGGTAATTCTTAATGAATAAATTCAAGTTTTGAATTTTTTGCTCATTTCTATCTACAAAACCATAACTATATGCTTTTTGAAAAAAAGCATAATCACTCTTATAATTCTTCATCTCAATTGCACTATTGTAAGCTTCCATAGCAGGCCAGTATTGCCTTAACGCAAACTGAGCATCCCCAAGTCTTACAAAAGCATCATGCAGGCGCTGTGAAGGTCGTTCTACTTTTATAAAGTCCTCAAAAAATGAAACTGATAATCTATAATTTTTAGTTTTAAAATAAGAATAAGCAATATTATAATCTATAGAATAGTACTCAGGCAATTCCTTTGCTTTTGCCATTCCCTTAAACTCTTTATATCCTACAAGAGCCTCTTCATAGTTTCCTAACGCATAATCCACTTCAGCTTTCCAGTAGGTCGCTTTTGCAGTGTACTCACTGTCTAATCTCTCAGATAAGGATTTATCGAAATAGGTCTTGGCTTCTTTGAGTTGATTATCTTTGAAGAGTTCAATACCGTAATAGTAAGCTACTTTTTGAAAAGCAAGCTTGTAGTCATAGTCTCTGCTGCCCTCTAGCATTGAAATTGCCTTTTCGTAATTTTTTGAAGTCAGGTAAGAGTCAATCAAAAGATCACCAACTGTAGTTGTTTCTTCTGAATTTGGATAAGTCTCAATATAAGTTTGAAGAACCTCTGGCACAGACTGATAGGCATTTCCAATCTCGTAACTCAGTTTTGCGTAATTCAAAAATGCATCTTGTTGGAGATCCTTATCAAAGTCCATTTCTGTTACATTCTTAAAGGCATTTAAAGCTTGAGTTTTTCTGTCTGTTTTCAAATATGCTTTTGCGAGATGATAATACGCATTTTGAGCAACAAAATCCTGTCCATCTATGATTTTTGAAAACTCTTCAATAGCAGATTCATAATCACCAGTTTCATAATACGCATAGCCTAATTGATAGTAATCGGTATTATTCCATTTTCCTCTATCGCCTCTATATTCTTTCAAATACTCAATAGCTTTTGAATAATTTTTAAGGTTGAAGTAACTTTCACCAATAATTTTATTGAGCTGAGAACGTACGCGGACATTCGATTTTGGAAGTTGCTCTAGACCCAATTGGATAGCTTTTTCAAAATTTCCCAATTTGAAATTCATATCACTTTGGAAGTAGGAGATATTGTTTCCCTTGACGCCCTCGCTCCTAGCTTCGTCAAACAATTCTGATGCAGACTCATATTCGTTTTGTTCATAAGCAATAAACCCTATGTAATATTTAGCTTGAGCCCCATATTCTTTATCGTTTCTTACGCTTTCGAAAAGCTGCTGGGCTTTTTTATAATTTTTGGTTCTAAAATTGGTATAACCAAAGTTGAATTGATACGTTTTAAGTTCATCTCTGGATAAAGAATTGGTGTTTACCTTATTCAACCATTTATTCGCTTTATTGTAATCCTTATTAGTGAAATAATAGTTACCAACCTCCAGATATGCTTTGTTAGCCTTCAGGCTGGTGGGATTTTCAGAAATAAAATCCTCCATCAGTTCATCAGCATTTGGCTTACCCAATTTAATTGCACACTTTGCCAAAAAATAATCGACATTGGACTTTAACTGATCACTATCAATTTCAGAATAAATCGATCGAAAAGCTGTACTGGCAGCATCAAATTGATTTTGTTCATAAAAATGTAAAGCGTCTTGGTACTTCCCTAAGACATCTGTAGAACGTTGGGTTTGTTGTGCTTGAAGGTTGGTTAAAGCAAACAAGATGAACAGAAAGAAAATTTTTGGCATTGTTATACGTTTTTTAGTATCAATCAAAGATAAAATTATATACACATATAACGCTGAAGCTTATTTTTAATTATGATGAATCGCATATTGATTTTTCATCATCTATTAAATAATCCTATATTTATAACTTGTAAATTTTCTAACTCCATATGTCAGAAACCATTCTAGAACTCAGTAATGCCAGCATCTTTCAAAGGGAAGCTCTCATCCTATCCGATGTTAATATCGAAATAAAAAAAGGAGAATTCGTTTACCTCATCGGTAAAACAGGAACAGGTAAAAGTAGTTTTATGAAAACGCTTTACGGAGATTTGCCTTTAAAAAGTGGTTTCGGGCAAATTGTAGGTGTAGAATTACAAAACCTAAAGGATAAACAAATACCGTTTTTGAGACGTAAGCTTGGTGTTGTTTTTCAAGATTTCAAATTACTAAATGATAGGAATGTCAAGGAAAATTTGATTTTTGTCTTAAAAGCTACCGGCTGGAAAGATAAGTCTAAAATGGAGCAAAAGATTGATGAGGTACTGGACAAAGTTGGAATGAAGACTAAAAGTTTTAAGTTCCCTTATCAGCTCTCTGGTGGAGAACAACAGCGAATCGCCATTGCTAGAGCGCTGCTCAACGACCCAGAACTCATCCTTGCAGATGAACCAACAGGTAATTTAGACCCGCAAACCTCTGTGGAAGTAATGCAGGTACTTCAGGAAATTAATGCTAACGGGAATACAATCTTGATGGCGACACACGATTATGCTTTACTACTGAAATTTCCTTCCAAAACTTTAAAATGCGATGGTCAGCGTCTCTTTGAGGTGGTTCAAAAACAACAACAGCATTAAATTTTACAATATGAAATTCAATATTAAATTAATTGCTTTGGGCATGCTTGCATTAAGTCTAGCTTGCTCTGAAGAAAAGGAATCTAAAGGTAAGTTGATGACAGAAAACACACTCTTAAAAGAATGGGAAGGACCTTACGAAGGGGTGCCAAATTTTGAAGACATGAATTTGAAAGATTTGGAGCCCGCTATGGATTATGCCATAGAAAAGCATCTATCTGAAATTGAAGAGATCACTAATAATAGTGAATCTGCTTCTTTTGAAAATACCATAGAGGCCATGGAGAGAGCTGGTAAGTTGGTAGATAGAGTTTATACATATTATGGTATTTGGAGCAGTAACAACTCTTCTGAAGAATTTAGAGTAATCCAGCAAAAACTATCTCCAAAACTGTCTGACTATCAATCAACAATTCGTCAAAATGAGAAGCTTTTTAAGAGAATCAAAACTGTTTATGACGAAAGTCAAGAACAAGCCCTTGAACCACAGAAGCAGCGCGTTGTAGAACTGGTCTACAAATCCTTCGAAATGAACGGTGCCAATTTAGATAAAGATGGTAAAAAGCGGTATGCAGAAATCAATAAAGAACTCTCAAAACTCTATACCGATTTCTCAAATAACATACTTCATGATGAAGAAAACTATGTTACATTCTTGGATGAAGATCAGTTAAGTGGTTTGTCGGATTCATTTATAAAGTCAGCCAAGAAAGAAGCTGAGAAACAAGGAAAACCAGATAAATATGCTATTGTCAACACAAGGTCTTCTATGGATCCTTTTCTTACCTATTCTGATGAAAGAGATCTAAGAGAGAAAGTTTGGAGAAATTACTATTCCAGAGGTGATAACGGAGATGAATTCGACAATAATGAACTGATTAAAGACATCTTGAAGTTGAGAGATGAACGTGTTGAGCTTTTAGGATATGATAATTTTGCAGAATGGAGACTTCAGGATAGAATGGCCAAAACTCCTGAAAACGCCATGGATTTATTGATGGCAGTGTGGCCCTCTGCTATCGCCAGAGTGGATGAAGAAGTTGAGGACATGCAAAAAGTCGCCAATGAGGAAAACGCAGGAATTGAAATAGAAGCCTGGGATTACAGGTACTATGCTGAAAAAGTAAGACAAGAGAAATACGATCTTGACTCTGAAGAAGTAAAAGAATATTTGGTTTTAGAAAACCTTACAGAAGCCATATTTTATGTTGCTGGTCGATTATTTGATTTTGAGTTTTCTGAAATCACCGATGGAAGCGTGCCTGTCTTCAATGAGGACGTGAAAGTTTATGAAATGACTAGCAAAACCGATGGAGAGCATATTGGTTTGTTTTATCTGGATCCATATGCTAGAAAAGGGAAACGCTCTGGGGCTTGGGCTACAACCTACAGATCTTATACAAATTTTGATGGTGAAACCAACGTACTGGCTTCCAACAATTCGAATTTTGTAAAAGCAGCAGAAGGAGAACCGATTTTGGTCTCCTGGGATGATGCGGAAACCTTCTTTCATGAATTTGGGCATGCCTTACATTTCTTGAGTGCAGACGTGAAATACCCCACTTTAAATGGTGGCGTGAGAGATTATACCGAGTTTCAATCTCAATTATTGGAGCGATGGATATATACAGATGAAGTCATTAATACTTATTTGAAACACTACAAGACCGGCGAACCGATGCCTGCAGAATTGATAGCAAAAATCAAGAAAGCTTCAAAATTCAACCAAGGATTTGCTACTACTGAGTTTTTAGCTTCAGCTATTATGGATATGAAGTATCATACTACAGATCCGAGTGAAATAGATCCTAAAACTTTTGAAAAGGAAACTTTGGACGAGTTAGGAATGCCAAAAGAATTGGTGATGCGTCATCGCTCTCCCCACTTTGGACATGTCTTTTCAGGTGAAGGCTATGCCACAGGTTATTATGGATACTTATGGGCAGATGTGCTTACTTCTGATGCGGCTGAAGCCTTCGCAGAAGCTGAAGGCGGATTTTATGATGAAACCTTATCCAATAAATTGGTTGAATTCCTTTTTGCTCCAAGAAACGCTATAGACCCAGCTGAAGCCTACAAACAATTTAGAGGTAGAGATGCCGAAATTGATGCTTTGATGAGAGATAGAGGTTTTCCTGTATCGAAAGAAAACTAAAGCATTTGAAAGTATGCAGTTTTATTCATTTGAATTTTTTAGATAAGGCCTTGGGAATTAAGTCCAAAGCAAAGGATTAATCTTCATCTTTTTTGTAAACATGAGGATTCTTGATGATCCCTTTTTTGAACACTTTTCGAATTCCCATTCGAATGCTGCTATCTAATTTCAAGATTTTATCTTTTAAAGCTTCTTCTGGTCGCCCTCGAAATGATGTGACGTGAAATTCATCGTCCTCGCGAAATGGTTTTTCTGAAAAGTAATAGTTGGATATGCAACATCTAAAACCTTCGTGTGTAACAGGTGAAACCGAATGAAGAGATTCTTGATGTGTTGCCATGACTACCAATCGATTAAATTTAGAATGTATAGTAATGGCTTCATTGTTTAATCCATTTGGCCATAACTCTAAGTTCCCACCATAAGCTTTTTCCCAAGATGGTGTGATGTAATATAAGAGATTTAAAACTCGCCAAAGCTTTCTATCTTTATCATGTGAATTGTCTAAATGAGGATTCAAAAATTGATTTTTGCCCATGCTAGAGAGTCCTCCTGCATAGAGATGTTCATCTGGAAGTGCTGATTCAATTCCGCATATTTCAGAAATTAATTCTACAACTCTTAAATCCTGAAAGGCATAAATACACTCCTCGAGCAATGCATTGTACTTATCCATTTTAAAACCTACATACTTATCTTCTCTAATGCTTTTTTTATGCATCATCTCAGAACTCTTTGGAAACACATCAAAAAGTTGTTTGGCAAATTCAACAGGAAGTAACTCGTCCAAATAGAAATAAGGGATCGTATTTGTATTATTTTGGAATTGACGTAGAATCTCTTCTCGATTGCTATCAAGATGATTGTAAATATGCTTTGCTATTTGTTGTCGATTTTTAATAACACATCCGAATTTGGTTAACTTTGTAAAGTTAGTTAAAATCTAGAATTGTACAGATATACCAAATTTGAATTCAAATGTTGCATAGATACTCCTTAAAATACATGGCTGAGATATGCAACCACTCATGTACTCCTACAAAAACACCTAATTTGATATGCTTTCTATATTAATTCCTGCATACAATTTTGATGTATCCCCATTGATAAAAGAATTGTATCATCAATCTTTGGTCTTGAATGAAACTATAGAAATCATAGTTTTTGATGATCATTCAATTTCCTTTGTTGAAGAAAATAGAAAAGTAGCTCAAGAGTTTAATCTAAATTATAAATATTTAGACCAAAATTTAGGTCGAGGCAGGATTATTAATTTATTAGCAGAACATGCTAGTTTTGACTATCTACTTATTTTAGATTGCGATGTAATGCCAAATTCCAGTTCTTTTTTGACCAACTATTTATCAAAAATCACAAAAAAAACTGAGGCCATTTATGGCGGAAGAAAGCATGAGTATTCTATAGAACATAAGAATAAATTGAGGTGGAAATATGGCTACTACAAAGAAGACAAAACGGTAGTAGAACGTTTAAAAAAGCCTTATTTATCAACATTAACAAACAATCTATTTATTAAGAAAGAACTATTTGAGCAAATAAAATTTAATGAAATTCTCACCAAATACGGACATGAAGACACTTTATTTGCATATGAATTGAAAAAAAAGCGAAGTCATATAGAACATATAAACAATCCGGTTATTCACAAAGACATAGATGAAGATTCTGTGTTTATTGATAAAAATGAATTTTCCTTAAGAAATTTGAAAACTATCTACGATTCGAAATTGATTCCCTCTGATGAAATTCAAATTTTGAATGTTTTTGAAAAATTAAAATCTCTTAAACTTGAAGGAATTTTTGCTCGTACATTCATTTATTTTGAAAATCATATCAGAAATAGATTAACATCAGAGAGAAACACTGTGACCTTATTCAATATCTATAAATTAGGCTATTTCTGTAAAATCAACAGGCAATGAGTCACTTCTTCTCTGTTGTTATCCCTCTTTTTAATAAGGAAAATTATATCCTAAAAACTTTAAATAGTGTCTTAAAACAAGAGTATAATGATTTTGAAATCATTGTAGTGAATGATGGTTCTTCTGACAATAGCCTAGAAAGAGTAAAGTCTGTAAAAGACCCAAGACTGAAAGTAATTTCCCAAGAAAATCAAGGTGTATCTGTAGCCAGAAACAAAGGTATCTTTGAAGCCAAAGGCCAATTCATCGCCTTGCTAGATGCCGATGACTACTGGTATCCCCATCACCTTAATTCACTTAAGCAACTTATAGAGTTATTTCCAAATGCTGGGATTTATTGCGATGCTTATGAAATTATGATGCAAAACAAAACCATCCGCAAGGCAAATTTTAATATTGATTTAGGCAATAAGCCGCAACTTATAGGTGATTATTTTGAATCCAGTTTAATAAACCCCATTATTTGGACTTCATCGGCTGCTTTTAGCAAAGACAAGTTTCAAGAGATTGGTCCTTTCGATATAAAATTGAGAACAGCGCAGGACCTAGATTTTTTTGCAAGAGCCGCCTTAAAATATTCAATTGCCTTTCATCCTAAGGTTGGCATGCGATATTATAAAGACAGTGAAAACAACTTAGCTAAATCAAAATACAATGAAGACCGCCTCTATTTTATTTCAAAATTTAAAGACCAAGAAAAAGACAACCTATCCCTCAAAAAATACTTAGATGTCTTTAGGTATGCATTAGTTGTAAGATGCAAAATGGATGGAAGTAAGCTATGGAAAGTGGTTGTGAATGACATTGATCGAACAAACCTTACTCAAAAACAAGTGTTTTTGATGAAACTCTCACCAAACGTCTTGAGATTTTTCAAAAAGATTCAGTTGCTGCTTATTAAAAAAAATATCTATTTAACAGCTTTTAGATAAGTTAGTTCATTGAATCCTTCTGCCTTTCAAAATAAAGGTCAAAATCAATCCCGTTTGAAATTAATCTCTTTTTCGGTTTAAAATCTTCAGAAAAAATGCTTTTTTGCGTTTCAAGTTTAGAAAAGTCTATTTGAGATAAATCACTCAAAGAATGGATAAAGCTACTTAAAGAATATGGCCTATCCGGCTTAAATTCAAAATTATAATCAGAGTCAAATTCAGGAGAAGTCCACAGAAAAAAAGGGATTTCAAACATAGATTTTGTAGGAATATCTGATGAAACATGTCCTACAAACTCTCTTTCAAAAAAAACTTCTTCGCCGTGGTCTGAAAAATATAGTACATAACTTTTATCATCCTTTGCCTTTACTTTTTCTATGATGCTATGTATCAAAAAGTCTAAGTACACAATAGAATTGTTATAGTGGTTGATAAGTTCAAAATTTTCTTTTGAAGGAAAAGGGGTCTTGGGGTTATCTTGAAATTTCTTGAATTGATCTGGATATCTCAAATTATAATTGGAATGCGTTGCTAAAAAATTTATGACTATAAATTTTTTAGAAGCTTCGTCTTCCAGTGCCTTATCTAGGTGTGGGAGTAGTACTTCGTCAAAAGGTGTTACAGAACCCCAACGTGTAGTATTGGTGTAGATATAATGGTCTGAAGCTTTGGAAACTTTGGTAAGGAAGGTTTCGTACATTCCTATTGGCATTTGATTGGATAACCAAAAAGTTTTAAACCCAGCTTGATTCATGAGTTGAATGATAGAAGATTCAGTTTTATTTTGAAAATCTTTAAAAATAAGTGCATCTTCCAAGGATTCTATAGTATGAGACTCTGAACTTATGACATCATTATAAATCAATAATTCCTCCTTCATCTTAGAGAGCAAAGGAGTAGTCTCCCTTTCATATCCATATATGCCCATTTGTCTTCTGGTGGTTGATTCCCCTATTAAAAGGACAAAGGTGTGAGATTCTGTATTTCCTTTGAAGGTAACTTTTTCAAAATGACCAAACCTCTGGTCTAAATTTAGATCAGAAAATTTATAAGTTTCGTAAACATAACTTAGTGTTCCTTTCAGTACTTGAAAGGGAAAGTTGGCTACAATATAACCACTCCATTTCAGCCCAACTACAAAAATTATAATGAGTCCTATTTTTAAACTAAAAGGAAAATTTTTCGACAAAACCAAAGCAGGTTTTTTGATTTTAATAAAATACGAAATCAAAATAACCAACAACAATCCACTGAGAATTAATAGTTTAATATCAACATAAAGATTTAAGAATTCTGAAATTTCAGCTGTATTGGTTTCAAAAAAGATAAAAATAGAAGAAGCCGAAAAATAGGTGCTGAACAGATAGAAAAAGGAGGTTTCAAACCACAAACCATAGATAAAAAAAGTAAAAGCTAGTGAAGTTAAAATGGCTTTTGCTTTTTGGATTTTAATCATACTTAAAGCAAGCCATATACAAGATAAATACACAAAATGCTCTACCAAATTCTGGAAATTATACCATCTAAAATCAGCAAATAACAACTCGAACAGAAAACAAATCCAGACAGGAACTATCCAAAACAGAAAAGGCTTGAGGTTAATCTTCATTTCTTAATCGTTTAAGTTTCGAAATTGCTTTTACGCCAGTTTGATAAGCTCTGATTTGTCCAAAAAAAGATATATGTGTATGTCTAAATAGAAAAAAAACATATTTTACTAACCATAAATACACTAAGTTATTGTATTGTATAAATTTATATGCTGTGGTGGCTTCTAAAATAGAAGCAGAGCTTAATTTTAGCCCAGAAGTTAGGCCAGTATGAATGCAAATAGGTTCAGATACATAGGCAACTCCAAGACCCTTTTTTAAAATTTGATGTCTTAGTACTTGCTCTTCAGAACAGGGGAAAGTAGCCCCAATTCCAAAACGCTCATCAAACCAAATTTCATTCTGAAGTATATCTTCTTTCCTTATTGATATTTCAACAGAAGATAGGGGGCGCTTATTGGATTTTATATAGCCGGTGTATCTTGGATAAAGTTTAGCCAATTTGCCATTCTCATCCAAAAATTGAAACGAAATCAAACTTGCTTCTGGATAGGTTTCATAAGCTTTTAGAATAATCTGTTTAAAGCCTGGTAAATATTCTATATCATCATCTGCAATGAGTAAAATATCTCCTATTGCATTTTCAATGGCTAGATTTCGACTTTTACTCAACCCAAATTCTCGAGAATTGATAACTCGAATTCTTTTATCATGAGAAACTAAATCTTCATCAAGTTTAGTTTGGTTGATGACAAGTAATTGATACTGATCTAAGTCCAGGACTGGAAACATCTTCTCTAAGAACGAAAGGTCTTTTCTGTTCATAGTAGAAATCAAAATCTCCAATGCTGGTTTGGTTTTCATTACTGATTATAAATAAGAGGCTTCCTAAAGAGGAATAAAATAATTAAAAAATAAGCAACATAGGTTAGCGCATGTCCTATAACTACACCTTCCAAACCCACTTTGGGTATGAAATACAAGGCTGAAAAATATAAACTTAAGGCTAAAAATAAATCCGTAAGGATATAATGCCACATCATTTTTTTGGCGTGAAACTGATACACCATAACCAGTGCTAGAACTCTGAAAAAATCTCCAACCATCTGCCACAAAAATAAATCAGTTGCTGGTATAAACTCTTCTGAAAAAATTAATCGTACAATCCAATCTCTTAATACATAGACTATAAACAAACCCAAAATAAAAATGGGCAAAATTTGTTTATAAAATGAAAAAATAATATCTCTAAATTGTTGCCTGGATTGGGCTTCTGCGAGCTTTGGTAAAATATATAAATTCAATAGCGACAACACAAAAAGCAGATAATAATTGGATATTCTTTGAGTGGACTCCCAGAAACCAGCTTCTTCCTCGCCAATAGTATCTATCAAAAAATTACGAATTCCCAGATAAACAAATGGAAAGGTAGCGCTAGAAATAAGAGTCATAAATGCAAACTGACCCAAATTCTTTAGCATGGGTATGGAAAACTGGCTAAACGAAAATGCCATTAGTTTACCAGAATAAATTTTTACGTGATATAATGTAAAAAAAAGCATTGCAGAAGGCACCAAAACGACAGCTAATAAGGCGCCCTCCAAACCTTGGATATAAAGTAAAATAGCAAATAATGTAAGATTCAAAATATGAGAGGCTATATTTATTTTGATGACTTTATTGAATTCACTAAAGCCTTTCAAAATGGCCATCAAATAAATATTCATCACATGAAGTGGTAATACAAATGCCAACAATTTGATTACAAAAACAAAATCCTTGGTTCTGAAAATAAGCGCATTGATAGATTCAGAAAACATAAAAATAAAACCCATCGTTAAAACACAAACGGCAAACCCTACCCCTATTAAGGTTGACAAAAAAGGAGAGAAAACTTTTACATCTTGTTTATATTCTGCACTATATTTTACAACAGCGTTATCTAAACCACCAGTTGAAAACTTTTGAAATAGTTCTAAACCATTTCTCATGTTACCCAGTAAAGCAATGCCTTGAGGGCCAAGATAAAGTGCCGTGAGTTTAGAAACGCCTAAGCCAGCTATCATTTTAACTACCACCGATAGACTGTTGAAAGAGCTAACTTTCAAAAAAGTAGATTGCTGGATGACAGTTTTTAGCCGTTTTATCACGTTCGAGTTGGATCTTTTAATTATCGAAATTACAATTTTAATACATATAGACTTGTATTTCGAAATTTAAACTTATCAACTTAAAAAGCCTCATACTGAACGTACAAGGCTATTTACTTAAAACAGGATGAAGCTTTAAGATTTATTGAAAATAAAAGCCATTCGGGTTTAAACCAACTGTAAAGTCGGCTAATAAATCTCCGGAAGAGGAATAAATAAATACTGTACCGTCAGAAGCAAAGTCTCCAGCATCAGCCAAATAAAATTGACCTTCATGAACATCAAATCCATATAGTGCTCCATTTGCAAGTTCACTTCCGTAATCAAATATTGGCTCCGATGAAAGTTCTCCTGAGGAAATAGAAGATGAATAGACCGCATTTCCAGAAGTGTAATACATTTGTCCGCTTTCTATCCTTAAATTATTTAGAGATGTCAAATTTGAAGGCTTATTAATTACAGTTTCAATACTAAAATCTACTGTATTTATGATTTTCAAACCATCATCATCTAGAGCATAAACGTTATTATTGAAAGCTTTTAAAGAATTTAAATCATCACCTACCTGTATTACTTCATCAATGTTGTTGCTTGAAGGATCAAAAACAGAAATACTAGAAACTGGATTTTCACTACCAAAGAGGGAAGGATTTTGTATAAAAATAATTCCATTCGAATTCACTATGTGATTTGCTACTGCTCCTACTAAGAAGGTTTCTTGTACTTGCAAAGTTTCAAGATCTATGACTGCAATAAAATCGTCTTGATCTGAGTCAAAAGCAGCCTGGTTTGTGACATAAACTTTCCCGTTAAGAACAGTTCCATAACGTGGTACATCTAAATCTCCATCTATAGTTTCTATCAATTCAAAAGTAAATCGATTGACCACACTAATTATATTTGAACCATTGGAAATTATAAAAGCTCTGTCACCATCAAAAAATATTGACTGAGGAAATAGGCCAACACTTTGACCAGGATTAGTATTTTCGAAAATAGAATTTTCTACTTCACTGAGGTCATTCGAAATAAATGAAACCGAAGAGCCTCCTGAAAATCCTCCTTCATTCAAAATAAGGGTTCCGTTTGCAAAATCACCATCTGGAATGACTGGCTCGGTGATATCGTCATCACTACTACATGAGATAATAAAAGCTGAAAAAAATAATAAAAATAACGTTGAGTACTTGTTCATTTACTTTGGTTTTAAAAATTGATTTGGGTTTTAATAAAAAAATGCCTGCCCGGCAAGGGTCTATTTTCTATGGTTTGGTAAGCTATATCTCCTACATTCCGTACTTGAAATGAAAGCTTTAGATTTTGTAGTTTTGGAAATGTATAGGATATACCGGCATTCCAAAGCCAATAATCTTCCAAAACATCACCCGCACTGTTATTGGATCTTGTAAAAACTTCCCCGTTATATAAATTTTGAACATCGACTGAAAACCGATCAATGCTATAAGTCAAGCTGTTGGTAACTTTATGTTTTGGCACATACGTGAGTTGAAAGCCTGTTTGTTTATTTTCAGAAATTGTATAGGCATAGAGAGATCTCAAGTCGAATGTATGCATACCAAACTCATAACTGCTGCTTAAATTGGCTTCCAGTCCGTAAGTTTCAACTTCGTCAACATTTTCTGGCTGCCAGACATTGGAAGAATTTGGTATCCACCGGATGAGATTGGTAATATCATTGTAATATCCCGTAAAAGATAATTGATGAGTATTCTCAGGATCTGAAAGTATGAGAGAAGCTTCTATCTGATTGGAAGTTTCTGGAAGTAAATCGGTTCTTCCACTTCCCTCCCAGTACAAATCATTGAAGGTTGGAATTCTAAAGTTTTTGGACACATTTGCTTTAGCTGAAATCACTTCTGAAAACTTATAATTCAAGCCTCCGCTAAATAAAAATGGACTATCATAAACATCTGAATATTCTTGCCTTACACTTACTTCTGAAGTCAATTTTTTCCAATGGTGTTTGGTCAAAAAAGCAAAACTGGCGATGTTCCGACTTTCAGACAGGACATTATCTCCGCTGGCACTGCTGTAGTTATACTCACTTAGCACATTAAAATCGAAAGCCTTATACGTATAAAACAAGCTGTAGCGAGCAAGCAGAGTTTGAGCGGAAGCTCCTGTAGGTCTTGGAGTTCTTGTGTCTGCTGTATACCGAAAGTCTTCATTGAAAAAAGCAAACTTCAAAATGGAAGTCACATCAGATAGCTGACTTTCCCATTCCAAAAGATGTCTATGGTCTTCGTTAAAATAGCTGGAAGGCGGATCTGAAGGAAATACAAGGGAAAAGTTCCTGTCACCATTAAAATACATGCCGTGGTAAGTAATTCTATTGTTTGTATTTAATTTTCTAGACAAACTGAAGTTGGCATTGTAGTGTTCAAATTCACCATTCAAATTTTGTCTTGAAGTCCCAGGCCAGTCGTAATCATTTTCAGAAGAAAACCGTGATAAAGAAAGCGACAAACTCCACTTATCGGTGGAAGTCGATGCTTTCAGAAGGTTTTGATAAGTGGAAAAACTGCCTGCTCTGGCACTTAAGGTACCCTTGGTTTCACCATTGAATTTCAATTCATTTTTAAGATGAACACTACCTCCTATAGCGCCAGTTCCATAAATCACGCTTCCCCCACCTGGTCTTACAGACAGCTCATCAAATCCATCTACCAGCAGAGTATTGAAATCGGTCTGACCATTGAGTTGCGAATTGATGTTAAATCCATTCCAAACCACGGCCGTCTGTTGAGCTGTAGTCCCGCGAAATGAAGGAGACGACACCATGCCGTAGCCATTTTGCCTTAAAAATATAGGATTGTTTTGCTGCAGCAAATCCGTAAGCGTTCCTGGAGAATCCTGCAAAGTAGAGCTTAAAATGTCTTGTAGGAGTTGGCCCGTAGAAAACCGATTGATTTGACGGTCAACTACAAACACTTCATCCAATCTCTGGATGGAATCCAACTGTGAGTAACTTAGCGTCGTTATAAAACACGCCAAAGCACTGTAAATAATAGAATAATTCATACACCACCAGACCTTTATCCCGAAAGTCTTCGTTTTAAATTAAGCATTGAGGCAGGTCTCCTGGCTTGCGTCTTTATTCAACCTTCCCATCAGCCTTAAGCTGACAGTGGTTACGAAGTTGAGGAATCAAGCATACGCCCTAGGCGTACTAAGCTTACAGTTGCGGGAACAGCTTTCGATTTTAACGAAATTCCCTTTTAATCTTCAAAAGTTAAAACAACCTTTGAGAACCAAAATGCATCGCAAAAATAGATAATTCTTAAAGAAAGCCTTCTTATTCTCACTTAAATTTTATAAAACTGAAATTTTCATGGATTACATTCAAAATAATTAATCATACTTTTGTTTAAATTTTTTACTGAATGAAATTAATTATTGTTTTAGCTTTCATTTTTTGCTTTCTATCCTGTAAAAAAGTTGATGAAACCGCACAAGAAAAGAGAGAGTTTACCGAAATAAACATTGAGTATGCCAATGGATTTTCTATTCAGAAATTTTCAGACTTTACCAAAGTTATAGTCCATTCGCCGTGGCAAGATGCTGAAAAAGATTTGGTCTATTTGCTGAAACATAAAAATGTAAACATTCCAGAAAGTGAGTCTTATGACGCCATCATAGAATTGCCTATTCAAAAATTAGTCATTACCTCTACTACCCATATCCCCGCCCTCATTACCTTAAATAAAATTGATAAACTTGTTGGCTTTCCCAACCTGGATTACATTTCTTCTGAAGAAGCCAGAGCATTAATAAATTCAGGAAAAGTGAAAGAACTGGGTAAAAATGAATCTTTAAATACCGAAATCCTTTTATCTATAGAGCCTGACATCGTCTTTAGTTTTGCCATAGAAGGACAGAATAAAACCTTAAATCAAATTCAAAACTCTGGTATTCCAGTGGTTTATAACGGAGACTGGCTGGAAAATGATGTGCTTGGCAAAGCTGAATGGATAAAATTTTTTGGTGCATTCTTAGGGGAATTGGATGCTTCTGTCGATGCCTTCGAAGACGTGAAAACTGCATATAATTCTTTGAAAGGAAAAGCTGAAGAATTAGACAACAAACCAACTGTTATTTCTGGTGCAATGCATCAAGACCGCTGGTATTTGCCTTATGGTACAAGTTGGCAAGCACAGTTTTTTGAAGATGCCAATGCCGACTATATTTACAAACATACTGAAGGAAAAGGCAGTGCCGCATTTTCTTTTGAGAAAGTCCTTCAAGATGCCAATAATGCAGATATTTGGATTTCACCTGGTCCATTCACCTCTTATTCTCAGCTTCTAGAAAGCAACCTGCACTACAAAAAATTTGAAGCATTTCAAGAAAAAAATATTTACACGATGGCATCAACTACTGGTGAAACGGGTGGTGTGCTTTTCTACGAATTAGGTCCAAGCAGACCGGATTTAGTACTGAAAGATCTCGTTAAGATTTTTCACCCAGAGATTTTAGAAAACGAAAAATTTACCTTCTTTAAACCTTTGGATCTTGAGTAAATCGGTTTTAAATCATTTTTTACTATTTCTGCTTCTATCTCTGGGAATCCTCTTGAGTTTATCTTTGGGCTCTGTTTCAATCCCTATAAAGGATATCTTCAAAAGTTTGGCAGGACTCAGGATAGAAAATTCAACTTGGGATTATATTATCGTGAATTATAGACTGCCTAAAACCATAACCGCTATACTTATTGGTTCCGGGCTTGCCGTAAGTGGATTATTGATGCAGACCCTCTTTAGAAACCCCTTGGCTGGTCCTTACGTTTTGGGCTTGAGCAGCGGAGCAAGTCTTGGCGTAGCCTTTTTGATTATGGGAGCGAGTTTACTTTCTGGAATTCTGGGTGACTTTATCTTTTCAAAATGGGCTATAATTTTAGCGGCTAGTGGTGGCAGTATTCTGGTAATGCTAGCTGTTTTATCTACTGCTCAGCGGGTTAAAGACACTATGACGCTACTGATCATCGGTTTGATGGTCGCCAGCCTTACTTCTGCTATCGTAAGTGTTTTAGCCTATTTCAGCAATTCTGACGACCTTCAACTGTATATTTTTTGGTCCTTTGGAAGTTTAGGAAATTTATCATGGCAAGAAGTTGGAATTTTGGCATCATGCTGGCTCATTGGTCTTGGATTTGCTATTTTTTGCCTTAAAAATTTAAATGCCTTACTTCTTGGTGAAAATTATGCCAAAAGTATGGGAGTCCAGCTCAAAAGAAACCGAGTATTCATCATTATATCAACATCTATTCTGGCAGGAAGTGCTACTGCATTTGCCGGTCCAATTGCTTTTGTAGGTTTGGCTGTTCCACATCTGGTTAGACAACTCATACCTACTAATGATCATAGAGTCTTACTGCCGAGTATCATTATTGGTGGAGCAATATTGATGCTTTTATGTGATGTCATCGCGCAACTTCCAGGAAGTGAAAATACTTTACCCATCAATGCAGTAACCTCTATATTTGGAGCTCCAGTAGTGATTTGGCTGCTTTTAAGAAAACGAAAACTCAATTTTTGACAGATGCCTTCAGAATTTAATGACAATAAAATTTTGCTTTCTACTTCTTCTTTAAACATTGGTTATAGAGAAAAGAGGAACCTCATTTCTATTGCTGAAGCTATCAATTTCGAAATAACATCTGGAGAACTGGTTGCTTTGATCGGCATCAACGGTTCTGGTAAATCTACTTTGCTAAAAACTCTATCAGGACAAATTCCAGCTTTAGGAGGAGGGATAAACATTGGTGGTCAATCTTTAGATGATTTGCACACAAAAAACTTAGGAGCCTATTTAAGTTTAGTCTTAACCAATGAAGCAGTTTCCAGGCAACTAACGGTATTTGAACTGGTAGCTTTAGGCAGACATCCCTACACCAACTGGCTTGGCCAAATGAACGATGAGGATATAATTAAAGTAAATAAGGCATTAAACCAGGTGGATTTAATTCAAAAGAAAGACAAATTATGTGACTCCTTAAGTGATGGTCAATTTCAAAAAGTTTTGATTGCCAGATCTTTAGCACAGGACACTCCTTTAATTTTAATGGACGAACCTACTACGCACTTAGACATGTTTCACAAAGCTTATGTGCTTCAACTTTTAAAGTCGATCGTGAAAACCTCTCTAAAAAGTATTCTTTTTGCCTCCCATGAAATCAATCTAGCGCTTCAATTATGTGACAAAATCATATTAATTGACCAGCAAAAAGTGATTTTTGGATCTCCTTCAGAATTGATTCAAAAAAAAGCATTCAGCAGCTTGTTCCCATCAGATTTTATAGTCTTTGATGAGGTTTCAAAAACGTTCAGAATGAAAATCAGCAAAGATTAATTACGATCAAAAAGTTTTCTCATTATAAATACATGAGGAAATGTGATGGCAGCAATGAAAGCAAATAAAAGCGATAAAAAATTTTTACTGTCTTTAAAAAGCCATACAACCACGCACATTCCAATTATGGAAGCCAGCCAATAAGGAAATGCTTTTTTGAAATATTTGACAAAGTTTTGAACTTTGAATTCACCGTATAAAGCATTTACCTGGTCCTTGAGCGAAGGTAAGCTATGCCATAGCACAAAATAAACTGCAAACCCCCAGACAACATCACTCACATAAAATAAAACTGAAAACATGATTAAGTAAAAAACGTTGGCAAAAGTAGATGCTTTTAATCGTGGATTATTTGAAGACAGAATGAAAAATAGAATTACACTCAAGATAAAAGATGTAATAAGAATATACAAAAAAACAGGTTCTGGAACTTTATAACCTGTCATATCTTCAATAATGAGTACAACTTCATGCATATTCAAATACAATAGAAGGAATAAAATCAATAGACCGTAGCTCAAATAAAAAACTGAAGCTAATACTGAGGCATGTTTTTCAAGTTGATGATGGAAGTGCTGTTCTCCAAAATGGTAACCACTTATGATGATAAAAGCGATTAAGGCTACAAGGGGTATGAAATAAAAAATCACTACAAAACCCAAAACCACCCCTAAATAAGTAAATAATGATTTGAAAAACTGGTTTTGTTTATTGTTGGTGTTAAGATTTTCAATCACAAACAAATCGTTTGAGCCGTGTAAAATCCCGAAGCTAAAGATGCCAAAAAGAGCTATAACATACTGAGCGTCTTGCGGGAAGATTCCCGCAGCCCCTATTGCTAAGAAGCTTAACAGAATTATGTAATTGTAAAAATTAGTCTTATTAAGTTTCATATAATACAAAAATAAATCAAAAAATTTCTTAAAAGTAAAATTTCATGTTTAATTATTTCCTACATTTGATTGAACAAACTTAAACTTTTTAATGCTATGAGAACTTTTATGTACTTATTGGCCGACGTCTCAAAGATCGCAAATGACGATTACGTTGGTTTTACTTTTTTCGTTGGTAGTATGGCTATGATGGCCGCATCTGCCTTTTTCTTTTTGTCATTAAGTCAATTTGACAAAAAGTGGAGAACTTCAGTTTTAGTATCGGGTTTAATTACCTTTATTGCAGCAGTACACTATTTCTACATGAGAGATTACTGGGATCAAGTTGGTGAATCTCCAACATTTTTCAGATATGTAGACTGGGTATTAACAGTACCTCTTATGTGTGTTGAATTTTTCTTAATCTTGAGAGTAGCAGGTGCTAAAGTAGGATTGATGTGGAAATTAATTTTCTGGTCGGTTGTAATGCTTGTTACAGGTTACTTCGGTGAAGCTATCGCTATTGGAAATCCAACAATGCAATGGGTTTGGGGTCTTATCTCTGGTATTGCCTACTTCATTATTGTATACATTGTCTGGTTTGGTGAGGCGAAAAAGCTTGCCATATCAGCTGGTGGACAAGTATTAAAAGCTCACAAAATACTATGCTGGTTTGTATTAGTAGGTTGGGCTATCTACCCACTTGGATACATTTTAGGTACTGAAGGTGGTCTTTTCGGATTACAATTGGTATCTGATATTGATGCAGCTCAAATGTCTATGAACGTTGTTTATAACATTGGTGATGCTGTAAACAAAATTGGATTTGGTTTAGTTGTATTTTCTTTAGCAGTTAATTCTTCTAAAGACTAATTACTCAAATCTTAGAATTTTGAATAGCCGAATCGATATGATTCGGCTATTTTTTTGTCTTAAAGTGCAATTTATTAAAATTTACTTTCAATAGATTCCAAACCTAATTTACTGGCATGATCTTTTGCAGTAAAGCCATTTTCATCTTTTATAGAAACATCAGCTCCATAAGATAATAGCAAGTCAACAATTTCTGACTGATTAAAGTTTACCGCGTATATCAATGCAGTAGCTCCTTTTTTATTAGTTAAATCGGTATTTGCTCCATGATCAAGCAGTAACTGAGCCATCTCTAGGTTCCCTTTAAAGCTTACACCCATTAGTGCAGTATTACCTGTTATATCTTGCGCATCTACATGAGGGTTAAATTTAAAAAGATAATCTACAATTTCTGAGTTACCCATATATGTAGCAAATAGCAGAGGAGTAAAACCCCTTTCATCAACAAGATTAACTTGCTCTGGATGATACTCTAAAACCTTTTTTACTAACTCAAAGTCTTGGTTTTTTACTGCATCTATTAATTTCACTTGTTGCATAATTTAGTTTTGAGATCAAATTAAGACAAAACAATTGTATACGAGATAAATTTAATCTCATATCAAAATACTACCATAAGATATTCAAATGCGAAACAATAAGACTATCCTATATCACTATAGTTAATATAAATTGCTTTTTTATGTAAAAAAACTAAAATACATACTCCTGTCGAATTTCAACGCAAACGATGTAGTAGTACAAGTCTTACAAACACTGACTTCTTAGTTAATTCATTTGTAAACATTTAACTTAAAAAAAGCAATATTGATAAATACGAAGCAATTATGAAAATGCTAAAAGTAAAGTTGCATCATACTTTTGCAAAAAATTTCATAGATGAGAGGTTTACTATTTTCAATATTGCTTTTAGGATTAGGCTTTTCAAACTCAGATTTGCAATCGCAAAACATAGAATCTGATTGTGAATGCGATGTTATTATAACAGATGAAGATCAAAGCTTTCCTTACAATGGCTATCAAGAATCACGTGATAAGACAATCTGCTTCCAGGGAGATTTTGACTATGAGATAAACTGGAACAATTTAGGTGATAATATAACTCTTTGCGTAGGAGAAAATGTAACCTTTGAGTCTCAGGGCTTAAATTTTGAAGGCTCTAAAACCATATATAATTATGGTGAATTTGAATACGGTCAATCCATAGATATCAGTAGTGATTCCTTCATCTATAATTATGGAAAAATGGAATCTAAATTTGCCTTTAATGGAGGTGCTCTGCAAAATATAAATAATGCTGATCTTCTAATTTCTGGCTATAGTCATTTTAATTCTGGAAGTTTATTCAACGATTACAATTCCAAACTAGAATTAGAACAAGGTTCTTATACAACTTTTGGTTCTGACATGGTATTTACTTCTGAAGGGGAAGCTTTTTTTGAAGGAGATATTGAAAACAAAGGCAATTTAACTTTAGGCGGAGTATCAGAATTTAATAAGAAGCTCATCAATACAGGTTTTACCACATTATCTGGGCGTCTTGCATTTGAAGAGGGCTACAATAGCAATAGTAATGATGCAGTTACTGTTGCAAATGGGGTCTTAGAAATAGATGGTAATGTAAACCTTTGGAATGGTTCTCTTGAAGCTAGTGCTGGACTAGAATTCTCTGGTAGAACAACTATTGAAAATAACGCGAAGCTGAAATTTTTAGGCGAAGCTAAATTTGAAGATTTAACCTTGAGAGGTGAGATTTTTTCAGATTTTAGCTGTAACACTTTAGATATTAAAAAAATGTCTGGACACGGAGGAAAGCTATCTGCTAACTCTGGCAGCAGCATTTACGTGAAACGTTTTAATAAAATTCCAAATAGTTGGGTATTGACAGGTAACGTTTCTAAAGACAAATGTGATAATGGTTCTGAAGTTGTCGTGTGGACCGGTGAGTTTTCTACTGATACAGATAATAACAATAACTGGTCAGGTAGAATCAGAAACAATAGCAGTATTCTAATTCCTAAAACCAGAAACAACCCTGTAATAGGTAAAAGTTTTAAAGTATTTGATGTATTTGTAAGAGAAGACGCTGAACTTACCAACAAAAGTTCACTAGAACTTAGCGGAAACTTAAAGGCTGAAGGTAAATTGAATTCAAAAGAGGGAGAAGTTTATCTAAAAGGTGATAAACCTCAGGTTATTACTTTAAATTCTAAAGCCGAAGTTGGTACTTTGGTAACCGATAATAGAAGCAGTGTAAGCTTAGAGAAAGGATCATTAGATATTTTTAAAAGTATTGATTTGATAAATGGTGACCTAAATACAAACTCAAACGTAGATAACTCTGAAGAAAATTTAATTACTTTCAAATCTGATTCTGTCCATACCGCTATACTTTCAGAAGTAAAAAATGGTAATAGAATCATTGGATCTGTAAGAACGGAACGCTATCTACCTAGTTCAAATAGAGCCTACAGATATTTAAGTTCTTCAGTAAATTCAATTGGATCCATTAGAGATGACTGGCAGGAAGGAGTCAACAATACCGTGAATAATTATGCCTCCAACCAAAATCCAAATCCAGGATATGGCACACACATTACAGGAAACAAACAGGGACTTAATGGATTTGATGCATCTTTGACTGGTAACGCATCTCTTTTTACCTGGGATATAAGTTCAGGAACCTGGAAAGCAATTAGCAATACAAATCAAAATAAACTTGAAGTTGGCAAGTCTTACAGCTTATTGGTAAGAGGAGATCGAAGCACAAATATATATTCAAGTAATTCTGCATATACGGGTTCAACAACATTAAGAAGCAAAGGCGAATTAATTACTGGAGATGTAGACGTATCTGAAGAATTGAATCCAACTGCATTTGGATTTTCTCTTATTGGAAATCCATATCAGGCTCAAGTGGACTTGAAAAAAGCTTTAAGAGAGAGTTCTTCTCATTTAAAGCAGAATTTCTACTATGCCTGGTCTCCTGCTCTACAAACAAGTGGTGGATACGTTACTGTAGATTTAGATTCAGATCCTGTTCAATACATTCCAGCTAGAACTACAAATAATCCGACTAATCAGGAGTCGTTCAGGTATATTCAGCCCAATCAATCCGTATTTGTTGAAACTGCAGCATCTGCAAGTGAAGGAAACAGACCGTCGTTAGTATTTAAAGAAAGTCACAAAACTGGAAATACATTTTCTAATGAAGCCTTCAGTGTTCCAGAGCAGGTTGGAATGATTGATTTAACTTTAATCAGAAATAATTCCAACCAGATTGTAGATGGTGTGCGGTTCAAATTCAATGAAAATTACTCCAACGAAGTAAATGAAAATGATGCGACTAAAGTTTGGAATAATGAAGAATCTTTTAGCATATTAACCAGTGGGGCGAATTATTTAGCTATTGAAAAAAGAGAGTATCCAGAAGCAGATGAAAAATTGACGTTTTGGATTGGTAATTACACAACTCAAGATTATACGATGCTGATAAAACTTACTGATATAGAGGGGTATGATGTATTCATGAAAGATAATTATACCGATGAAGTTATTCAGCTGGAAAATGATGAAAACAAACTTATTTTCTCTGTAGATGCTTCTATTGCAGAATCAAAAGCTTCAGACAGATTTGAGATTACTTTTGACCCTGTCACTTTATCTACACAAAATAATGAGCTGGCTAATAAAATCCAGCTATATCCAAACCCATCATCAAGTGGAACAGTATTCTTGAAACATGATGATTCTTTTGGTCAGGACTTTTCAGTCGAAGTGTATTCGATGGTAGGTCAAAAAGTCGAAATTCCAACTGAACGCGTATCAAATACAGAAGTAAAACTAAACACAACTTCACTTTCAACTGGAATTTATCTTGTTAAATCAGCTTACCAGTCTCAGACGACAACTCAGAAGTTAGTCATTCAATAATGCCTATTATTTTGGTAAATACTGCCTGATATTTGATAGTCTGATAGCAGAATGTGACGCATGATGAAGAACTTCTCCGTTCTTTATGACTAGTATTTGAGGGGACTGGTGCAGAACCTGAAATCTTCTGGTGATTTCATTTGAAACGTCTCTATGAGCCAAAAGATCCAGATACAACATCTCAATATGGTCATTTGTAAAATCAATTTCATTTTGAAACTGATGCCAAACCATATTGCTTATACCGCAAGTTACAGAGTGCTTAAAAATGACAACCAGTTTCTCCTCAGAAAGTTTTTCGACTGCATCCAGTTGAGATATATCCTCTAATGTTCTCCAGGTAAAATTTGAACTGTTGGTTTCTACTTCCTTTTGAGTTGATTTTGTATTGAATAGTTGGTCAAAAAATCCCATATTATTTTAGTTTTATATTGAGTCGAAAATCAACTCGATAATTACATTTAATAAGTAAAGTCTAAAAGTAAACAGTTACTTATATTCGCAAAGTTAAAATATCTAGAAATAGAATGAGTGAAATTGCAGAAAAGAGAGTCATTTCCAGGCAAGAAATAAAAGAATTAAACCAAAAATATAAGTCGTTAAGCGTAGTAGATCGCATTAAAACCTTGTACGAGGATTTCGAGCAAGCTGAAGTAATGGTCACGAGCTCATTTGCAGCAACATCAGCATTCCTATTAAAACTTTTTTCTGAAGTTAATACCGACCAAATCATCTATTTTATAGACACAGGCTATCATTTTGATGAAACTTTGAACTACAAAAAACAGCTCATTGACACTTATAACCTCAACGTAAAATCTGTGAGTGCTTTGAAGCATGAACACGAATTCACGACAAAAGACAAAACCTGGTCTAAGAACCCTGATTTTTGCTGCTCTATCAATAAAGTGAAGCCCTTGGAGATCATCAAGAACAAATATACTGTGTGGGTATCTGGTCTTATGGAGTGGCAAAGCGACCATAGAAATACACTGGATATTTTTGAACAACGCGGAGAAATTTTAAAGTTTTATCCGCTGCTTGATGTTTCCAGAGAAGAAAGAGATGACTTTATTAAAAAACACAATTTACCCTTCCACCCCCTGGTAAGTAAAGGCTACCATTCTATTGGCTGCAAACATTGCACGGTTCCCGGGAAAGACAGAAGCGGTCGCTGGAACAACAACCCAAAGACAGAGTGCGGTTTGCATCTATAAAAAAAGCCCCACCGGGGCTTTTAATATTAAATACCTATTTATTTACAACAGTGTCGAAGGACAAACGTAATTGGTTTTAGGAATAGCTTCATTTTCTAAAATTTCATCAAACCCTCCTATAACGTCAACAACATTGTCGATACCGCGTTGTTTCAAAATAGAAGCTGCAATCATACTGCGGTAGCCGCCTTGACAATGAATGATGAATTCTGAGTCTGGAAACTCAGCCAAATGCTTGTTTATTTCATTCAGAGGGGTGTTTTCTGCACCTTTGATATGTTGAGATTGGAACTCACTTTTCTTACGTACATCAAATACTTTCGCTGATTTAGATTTGAGTTGATGTTCTAACTCCTCAACAGTAATTCTGTTTATTGTATCCATTTCTTTACCTGATTCTTTCCAGGCCTCCATACCCCCTTTCAGATAGCCAATAGCATGGTCGTAACCTACTCTAGCTAACCTAATGATACTTTCCTCTTCTTTACCTGGTTCTGTAACCAGAAGAATTTGCTGTTTGATGTCAGGGATAAGTTCTCCAACCCACTGAGCAAAATTATTATCTAAACCAATATTAACGCTGTTGGGAATAAATCCTTTGTGGAAATCTTTGGCTTCTCTGGTATCCAAAATTAAAGCCATGGTTTCATTGGCTGCTGCTTCAAAAGCATCAGGCTCCAAAGGTTGCTCACCTCTATCGATGATGTCATCTATGCTCTCATAACCCTGAATATTCATCAATACGTTTTTTGGAAAATAACCTGGAGGTGGTGCCAAACCATCCAACAATTCTTTTATAAATTCTTCTTTGGTCATGTCTGGTCTCAGGGCGTAATTAGTTCGTTTTTGGTTGCCTAGCGTATCTGTGGTCTCTTTGCTCATCATTTTACCACAAGCACTACCAGCACCATGATTTGGATAAACTATAAGGTCATCTGACAAAGGCATGATTTTATTTCTTAATGAATCATACAAATGAGCAGCAAGTTTTTCTTCAGTAAGATCTGCGATGACATGCTGAGCAAGATCTGGCCGCCCTACATCCCCGATAAATAAGGTATCTCCTGTAATGATGCCGTGTTCCTTACCATGTTCATCGATCAACAAATAAGTCGTTGACTCCATGGTATGACCAGGGGTATGAATCACTTTTATAGTATAATCGCCAACTTTAAATTCCTCATGATCTTCAGCTATTGTAGCTTCAAAACTTGGCTTGGCAGTGGGCCCAAAAACAATACTTGCTCCAGTCTTTTTGGCTAAATCTAAGTGACCGCTTACAAAATCAGCATGGAAGTGCGTTTCAAACACATACTTAATCTTAGCTTGATCATCATTGGCTTTATCGATATAAGGCTGGACTTCTCTTAGGGGATCAAAAATAGCGGCTTCACCTTTGCTTTCTACATAATAAGCAGCGTGAGCAATACATCCTGTATAAATTTGTTCAACTTTCATAACTGTTATTTTAAAATTATGAAGCTAAATTAATCTCAATGCGGAAGTTATTAAGAAACAAAAGTTACAAAAGGGTCTCAAAATGAGACGAATATGATAAATATCAGTTTTTAGGGAGGCTAACCAATAATTGATTTTCTAAATTGGCTAGGAGTCATGCCTTCGTATTTTTTGAACTGTGTATTGAAGTAACTCGAACTATTAAACCCACAGGAAAAGGCAATTTCAGATAGCTTGGAATTCGAAGTTCTTATGAGTTTTTTAGCCTGTTTCAGTCGTTCACCATTAAGATATTCCATTGGTGTTTCTCCAAGTGTGTTTTTGAAGGTTTTATAAAAGTGAGACGTGCTCATACAAGCTTTGTCGGCAAGATTTTCAACACTGATGTCTTCTCTGTAATGTTCTCTAATGTATTTTAGGACGAAAGCCATTCTGTTATTATCAAACAAATAGGAGGTCTCATCCAGCAAAGCAGCCCGAGCATTGGTTTGGAGAAGACGAAGAATTAATTCCTTTATCATGACATCCAGGAGAGCGTCTTTGGATTTATGACCGCTGGTAAAGGTTTGCAAAAGCCTGTCCACCAGATGTTGTACTTGAGAATTATTATTCAGATGTAAAGGGGAAAGATTCAAACTGGAACTCATCGCAAAGCTTTCTTCAATTTCAGTAGCATTTTGATAGGCGTCTATGGTTTCCTGGATTTTCTGGGCGTCTATACCCAAAGCCATACAGCGTGTTGGAGTGTCCATAGTGGCTTCAGGAAAATCGATGATCATTTTCTTTTTGGCAGGTAGAACAACCGACTCACCAGGCAAAAAATCAAAAGTGGCCTTGTTTTCCAAGTGCATGATTTTCTTACCAGAGATCATACTGGCAATGATTGGAAAATCAAATTCCAAATAAACCTGATCTGCTTTTTGATGAGTTTCATAAATATTCATTTCTGCAAAATCAGCTGAATATAGGGTTCTGTTTTCAACTAAAGTTTCAATCTTCCTGAGACTTTCATGGGTTTGTAAAGTAGAATTCATAGATATTCTTAAACAAAAGAGAATAATGATATTTAAAAATAGGATTATTATATTATAATCAATTGTAATACTCTAATTTTAACTAATTCTAATTTTTAAATACATAATATTATGAATCACACAAAACCGAAATTCAAAGAAAAGTATGGAAACTATATCAATGGAGAGTTTGTAGATCCCATTGGTGGTGAGTATTTTGAAAATACTTCACCTACCAATAATCAATTGATTGCTAAATATCCAAGGTCTCAAAAAGAAGATGTAGAAAAAGCTATTGAAGCTGCCAATGCTGCCAAAGAGGCCTGGGGAAGTACTTCTGCTGCTCACCGTGCCTCCATTCTGCAAAAGATTGCAGATGTTATTGAAGAAAACTTAAACGATTTTGCGGCCATCGACACTTACGATAATGGTAAAGCCATAAGAGAAACTGTAAATGCGGACATTCCTCTTGCTGTAGACCATTTTAGATATTTTGCATCTGCCATAAGAGCAGAGGAAGGAAGTGCGACTGAACTCAATGAAAACACCCTTTCTTTGATTATCAAGGAACCTCTCGGTGTGGTTGCACAAATTATCCCCTGGAATTTCCCAATGTTGATGCTTGCGTGGAAAGTAGCCCCTGCCCTGGCCTCTGGGAACTGTGTAGTTCTAAAACCTGCCGAGCAGACGCCAAGTTCTGCGACTTTCTTGATGGAGAAAATTGGACATTTACTTCCCCCAGGCGTTTTGAATGTAATTCATGGTTTTGGTCCGGAAGCAGGCAAACCATTAGCCTCAAGTTCCAAAGTTAACAAGGTAGCCTTCACAGGAGAAACCACAACCGGACAGCTTATTATGCAGTATGCTTCCAAAAATTTAAACCCGGTAACCATGGAACTTGGTGGTAAATCTCCTAATATATTTTTCAATTCTGTGATGGACCACGATGATGCCTTTTTAGATAAATGTATCGAAGGTGCTGTCCTTTTCGCCTTCAATCAAGGTGAAGTATGTACCTGCCCGTCTCGTCTTTTGGTACAGGAAGATATTTACGATAAGTTCATGGAACGCGTTGTCGAAAGAACCAAGGCTATCATTCAGGGCGATCCATTCGACATGAATACGCAGGTTGGTGCTCAAGCTTCCAACGACCAATATGAAAAAATCCTGTCCTATATGGATATAGGAAGAGAAGAAGGTGCTAAAATCCTTTGCGGTGGTGAGGCCTTTAAAGCCAGCGGAGAATACGCTGAAGGTTTCTACATTCAGCCTACCATTATGGAAGGACACAACAAGATGCGCGTATTTCAGGAAGAAATTTTTGGGCCGGTGTTAGCTGTATGCAAATTCAAAGATGAAGCGGAAGCTTTAGAAATTGCTAACGATACACTTTACGGACTTGGCGCCGGTGTTTGGACCAGAGATGCTCACCAATTGTATCAAATCCCAAGAGCAATTAAGGCAGGTAGAGTTTGGGTGAATTGCTACCACGATTATCCAGCTCACGCCCCCTTTGGTGGTTACAAGAAATCCGGATTTGGAAGAGAAAATCACTTGATGATGCTCAACCATTATCGTCAGGCTAAAAATATGCTGATTTCATATGATAAAAACAAACTTGGCTTCTTTTAGTAGTTAAGTTAATTCAAAATCATAAGTTCCATACATCTTAATTTTTTAATTTAAGTTGAATTAGATTTTCACGACTTAAAAGATTAAGATGTTTGGCTTTTAACCTTATAAGACTATTAATATGGCGTATACACGAGTAGACATTACTGAAAGAGCAGAAAAAGTATTACAAGAATTGAAGACAAAGCACGGAAAGGTTATTTTTCATCAAAGTGGTGGCTGTTGCGATGGTTCTTCACCCATGCTTCTTCCTGAGGAAGACTTTTATCTTGATGAGTCTGACATTTTTATGGGAGAAATAGGTGGTGTAAAATTCTATATGAACGAGGCTCAGTTCGAGTATTGGAAACACACCCATCTCACCGTAGACATTACTGAGGGACGTGGCTCTAGTTTTTCCCTAGAAATCCCTGAAGGTTATCGATTTTTAATTAAATCCCGTTTGTTATCCAAAGAAGAAGAACATCATTTCAATAAATGACGTTTATAATATTCAATTTCGATTGATGGAGCTTTGCTTTTCAATGCCTCAATAAAATCGTCGTTGCTTTTTGGAGAAATGTACAAATGCTTTGCTTTTTTATATTTGATAAGCAAACCGCCTTTTGCTAACGCAAATTTAATTCCGTCCCAGGACGTTTGTCCTACTATTACTTTGTCTATATTTTCTAGTGATACAGATCTAAACAAAGGACCGCTTCTTGCAGATATTTCTTTATCAGTTAGTTCGTAACTGGTATCCAGAAAAATCCAAATGACAAACAACCAGAGTACTACCATAATTGAATCAAAGAGAAATATGTAACTGACAGAAAAGTTTACAAATAAAAAACTTTCACCAATAAGCAGTGCGAAAAGTATAGAAATACCCAAGAAAATTAATTTGAAGGTGTTATCCCTACGTGTTCTAAATTTCATAGTTATCTTATGAAAACAGGTTCGTCATCTTTCTCTGTATGCTCTTCAGAATAATGGTAATTTTCGTAATCAAAACCTTTAAGACCATCTAAAGTTTCAACATCATGATCGAGAATATATCTTACCATCAGGCCTCTTGCTTTTTTTGCATAAAAACTGATGATCTTTAATTTACCATTTTTAAAGTCCTTGAAGACTGGAGAAATAATTTTAGCATTTAATTTTTTAGAATCTACTGCTTTAAAATACTCCTGACTGGCTAAATTGATAAATAGCTCATCTTCTTTTAATTCTGAATTGAGTTGTGCTGTCACTTTTTCCTGCCATAACTCATATAAATCATTATTGGATTCAATAGGGAGTTTGGTTCCCATTTCTAACCGATAAGGTTGTATAAGATCTAATGGTCTTAGGACACCATACATTCCAGACAATATTCTAAGTGAATTTTGTAAATTTTCAATTTTATCTTTTGGAATGCTATAGGCATCAATGCCTGAATACACATCTCCATCAAACATATAAATTGCAGGTCTAGAATTTTCGGGTGTATGCTGTTCTTTGAAATCTTGATACCTACCGTAATTAAGGTCAGCTAACTTATCACTAATGCTCATGAGGTCTGCTATTTCATCTTTGGTCATCCTAGCTAATTTACGGTTGACCTGTGCAGCTAAATCTTCAAAAACAGGCTGAGTGTATTGATCTGTTGGCAGTTGATCTTTTTGATTGAGTGATTTGGCAGGCGATACTATTAATTTCATTTTTTATTTTAAAAATAATAGAAATTCTATAAGGAGAATATCAAGTTAACTAATAATTAAAGATAGCACTATCATCTTATCTTATGCTAAATATTTTCTTTGCTATTTTTAGCATAGTTCCTCCAGCGCTCAATACAGTCAGAAATATCAGTCGGAATTTCAGAATCGAATTCCATCCACTCTTTGGTGACTGGATGTTCAAAAGCTAGAGTTTTGGCGTGAAGCGCTTGTCTTGGAAGGATTTTAAAACAATTGTCAACAAACTGCTTATACTTTGTAAAGGTGGTGCCTTTTAAAATCTTATCGCCACCATAGCGCTCATCATTAAATAAGGTATGACCAATGTGCTTCAAATGCACACGAATTTGATGGGTTCTTCCAGTTTCCAACTGACAAGAAATCAAAGTCACGTAGCCTAAACGCTCTAAAACTTTATAGTGAGTCACAGCTGGTTTTCCTTGATCGGCTTCATCACCAAGGTAAACGATATTTTGAAGTCTGTTTTTAGGATTTCTTCCTATGTTGCCTTCTATCGTTCCTTCTTCATCGTTCATATTCCCCCATACCAGAGCAACATACTCACGTTTGCTGGTTTTATGAAAAAACTGGTTGGTAAGGTAAGCCATAGCCGATTCGGTCTTGGCAATCACCAGGAGTCCGCTTGTATCTTTGTCTATTCTATGAACTAAACCTGGTCTGTCACTGCTGTTGTTTGGGAGATTATCAAAATGATAAATCAAAGCATTGATAAGCGTACCAGAGTAATTCCCATGTCCAGGATGCACAACCATTCCTGCAGGCTTGTTCACCACTAGCAGAGCATCATCTTCGTACACAATATCTAACGGAATATCTTCTGGAGTAAGTAGATTTTCATAAGGTGGATAAGCTAAAAGGACTTTTACTTCATCACCAGCTTTTACTTTATAATTCTGCTTTACAGGAATACCATTGACATAGATATTTCCGTCTTTGGCAGCTTGCTGAACCTTATTACGAGTGGCATTTTCAATAAAATTCATTAAAAACTTATCTACGCGTAAAGGTTCCTGTCCTTTGGTTGCTGTAAAGCTATGATGTTCATAAAGGTCATCATTCTCATCTAAATTATCGTGTTCTTGCATGGTAGGTAATGATTTGAAATTCAGTAAAAAATAAAGACAGCTTAAAGGCTGCCGTCACCGACTACTAAATCTATGGTACTGGTTTTGGGAAGGAAATCTCCGGCTTCTAATTTTTCTCCTTTATGTCTTAACTCGAGAACCGCTCCTTTAGCTATATCAGGTCTTTCTATAATTTCTCCAATTTTAAAACCTAAGGCAATAAGTGTAGGCTCAACTTGTCTTCTGGTCTTTCTCTTGAGATTCTTAGGAATTTCAACATCAATATAGCCTGAAGGATTCAGTGTAAGATAAATTTTACGATTTTCCTTTACAGCTTTTCCAGGTTTTGGAACTTGATCCAAAACAGAATAAGGCGGGTAATTCGGATTATAATTGGCAGAATCTAAAACCTCTCGTCTCAAGTTCATTTCCTCCAATTTCTTATCTACAATATCTAGTTCAAACTTTGATAGGTCCGGTACTATAATAGTTTCGTTATGGTTGGTAGTCACATCCAGATATTTGAGTGCGCCAAAAATTAATGCAACTAAAATCACAACAGCCAAAATTAACTGGAGTAAAAAAACTTTACTAAAAATGAATTTGAAGAGTTTCATAAATAAATATATATGCAAATATAGGTTATGGTAAACCTAGAATAAAATTAACGTGACAGATTATAAAAAATTATAGTTTTCCCATCTTTTGAAGTACAAATAGAACAACAATAGGTATAGCAAGTAAAACCACCATCAATAGATGTTCCTGCAATACCCAGGGAGATAGCAACAACGTAATAAAATAACCTCCCATAGCTCCGCCAAAATGCGCATCATGGCCTACATTGTCTCTTCTGGCCTTCATGGCCCAAATCGAATAAAACAAATATCCAATACCAAATACATAAGCTGGAATAGGAATGATGAAGAACAAACCCAGCATCATATCGGGCTGGAGTAAAATAGCAGCATACAAAACACCTACTACCGCACCACTTGCCCCAACAGCCGTGTAATTGTACTCATCTTTATGAAATTGAAGGGATAGAAGATTACCCAGCACCAAACTCCCAAAATATACCATCAAAAACCCTCCTACTCCAACGAAACTCACGACACTAGAAGCAAAGAAATACAAAGTAAGCATATTCACAAAAAGATGTGTGGTATCTACATGAAGAAAAGCAGAACTCAATATTCTAATTTTATCTCCAGCTTTGATGGATGACACTTCAAATTTATAGCGGTTGAAAAAGTCATAATCATTAAAGCCCTTAAAAGACATCAATACATTTAAACCTATAATCGCTATTACTACTAAATCAAGTCCACCCATAATTTGTAAATCTCAAAAGGCCAAATATACCTATCTTTGGCGAAATTTTCGTTGATGCAAGCTCTCGTTTTCTATATCATATATCCCTTCATTTGGTTGATTTCTTTACTACCATTTCGAATGCTTTATACCCTATCTGATATGAGCTATCTTCTGATTTACCATGTGTTAGGTTACCGAAAAAAAGTCGTTTTTGAAAACCTCAACCTGGTATTTCCAGAGAAAACCAGGGATGAAAAAAAAGAAATCGCTTCGAAATTTTACCAGCACCTTTGCGATATCCTTTTTGAATCTTTAAAATCAATAAGCATCTCCAAAAAAGAAATCAAAAAACGATTTGTACCGCTCAATCCTGAAATCATCAATGCTATAGAACAGGAAAACCAAAGCACCATTGTTATGCTTGGGCACTATGCAAGCTGGGAGTGGACATATGTCATTCAATTATTCACCAACGCCAAAGGCTTCGGGATTTACAAACGTCTAAAAAACAAGCATTTCGACAAACTAGTGAGAGATATTAGAGCTAAATTTGGCACTGAACTCATTCACACCAAAGAAACCGTCCCAAAGCTTATTCGCTCGCGGGCCAAAGGTGAAATTTCTTTAAGCGGTTTTATTGCCGATCAATCCCCAAAGATCCAAAAAAACCAATATTGGTCTAGTTTTATGGGACACGAAGTCCCTGTTTTTGTGGGGGCTGAAACCTTGGCCAAAAAATTGAATTATGCAGTTTCCTACTGCCGAATTGAAAAAGTAAAACGAGGTTACTACACAGCAACATTTGAAATTATCACAAGAAACCCAAAAGAGTTAGACAATTTTGAGATTACCGAAGACTTTTTGAGACGACTGGAAAGTCAGATCAAAGAAGCTCCAGAATATTACCTTTGGACACATAAACGCTGGAAACACAGGAGAACTTAGTAAGTTTTTAACTGTTGGTCAATTCTTTAAGTTCAAAAATGAATCGCTGAGCCAAAGCATCTGCTTCTTCCTGACTTTTAGCTTCTGTATAAATTCTCACGATGGGCTCGGTATTTGATTTTCTCAAATGCACCCAATTGTGTTCAAAATCGATTTTCACCCCGTCAATTGTCGTCATATCTTCCCCTTTATATTTTTCCTGAATTTGATTCAAAAGGGAATCAACGTCTAGAGTGGGTGTTAATTCAATTTTCTCTTTAGCCATAAAGTAAGAGGTGTAGGTTTGTCTTAGTTCTGAAACTTTCATTTGTTTTTCTTCTAGCAAACTCAAAAACAAAGCAACTCCTACCAAACTATCTCTTCCATAATGCAATTCCGGGTAAATCACACCTCCATTGCCTTCCCCGCCTATCACTGCATTTACCTCTTTCATTTTTGCAACAACATTCACTTCACCAACAGCGCTGGCATGATAAGTACAACCATGCTTTTGTGTGACATCTCTGAGGGCACGAGATGAGGATAAATTACTCACCGTTGACCCCTTTTTACGACTCAGGACATAATCGGCGATGCTCACCAAAGTATATTCTTCTCCAAACATATTGCCTTTTTCATCTACCAGTGCCAATCGGTCAACATCAGGATCTACTGCAATTCCAAAATCTGCTTGTTCATCTTTGACTTTCTGGGACAATTCTGTCAAATGTTTAGCCAGAGGCTCTGGGTTGTGAGGGAAGTTTCCATTAGGTTCACAATAAAGTTTAACAACTTCTACGCCCAGCATATCCAGCAAAGGTGGAATAGAAATTCCTCCAGTAGAATTGACCGCATCAACCACAACTTTGAATTTAGCATCCTTAATTCTTTCAACTTCTACTAGATCCAACTTTAACACCTCTTCGATATGAAGATCTATATAAGCATTATGATAGGTGATTTTCCCAAGATCATCTACTTCAGAAAACTCAAAATTTTCTTCTTCGACAAATTTCAAAATTTGCTCTCCTTCCTCAGCATTGAGAAATTCTCCATGCTTATTTAAAAGTTTTAGAGCATTCCATTGTTTAGGGTTGTGACTCGCTGTAAGAATTATCCCTCCGTCTGCATGTTCCAAAGTCACTGCCATTTCAACAGTTGGCGTGGTTGAAAGCTCAAGATCAACTACATGAATACCCATACCCGAAAGCGTTTGCATCACCAGCGACTGAACCATTTTTCCAGAAATTCTTGCATCCCGCCCTACTACAACTTTATAATTATCTTTGTTACGTTGAGTTTTAATCCATTGACCGTATGCAGCAGAAAATTTTACCACATCCAGCGGCGTAAGATTATCGCCAACGCGCCCGCCAATGGTACCTCGAATTCCAGAAATTGATTTGATAAGTGTCATAAGATTTGGTTTGATGAAGTTTTTTGGGTGTAAATATACAAGTCCAAAGATTTAACTCATAAATAATTTGCTAAAACTGCTTAATAATATACTTTAGAGCAATGAATTATTTGGCACACATTTTCCTGTCTGGTAACGATGATTTTCTCAAACTTGGGAACTTCATGGCCGATGAGATTAAAGGTAAATCTTACAAAACTTATCCTGAAGAGATTCAAAAAGGAATTTTGCTTCACAGAGCGATAGACGATTTTACAGATCATCATCCTTTGGTGTCCAAAGGTGCTCATCGATTTTTTGAAGAAGTCGGGCATTACAACGGGGTGGTGATAGATATGATCTATGATCATATTTTGGCCAGACGCTGGAATGACTATTGCGACATCGAGCTTCCTGTTTATGCAGAATCATTTTATATGTTACTGGAGAGTAATGAGCATATTTTGCCTAAAAAGATAAGCAAAGTAGTTCCTTACATGATTGAGCATAATTGGCTGCTTAGTTACTCCAGTCTGGAAGATTTAAAAAACATCTTAAAACAGATGAACCATAAGACCAAACATGAAACTGAACTTCATAAAGGAGTGGATATTTACTTAGACAACCAATCTAATTTTGAAGAGGAATTCACTCAATTTTTTGAAGACATTCAGAAGTTCTGTAAGTCAAAGATTGAAGAATTAAATACACAAAAATGAAGCGTTTTTATAAAATATTAAAGATTTTGGGCATTGCTATCCTCAGCTTGCTCATCATTATAACAATAGCTGGGTTTTTAATATCCAAAGACATACCAAAAGGCCAACAGGGACCTGAAGCTGATGAGTTGGCTGAAGAGATCCTGGAGGAATTAAATTATGAAGCCTTCAAAACTACAAAACGAATAAGCTGGACATTTGCCGGTATTCATTCTTACGACTGGTATAAAAACGATAATTATGTCATTGTCAAATCTGAAGACTATAAAGTCAAAATAGACCTGGATAATTATGACAAGAGTGAGGTTCTGTCATCAATTGATATAGAAGATGACGACTTGATAAAAACTTGTATAAAAAATTTCAATAATGATTCTTTCTGGTTGATAGCTCCATATAAAATAATGGAAGAAAATGTAGAAAGAAGATTGGTAAAAGAAGATAACGATGAGAGCCTACTAGTGACCTATACATCTGGTGGTTCTACGCCAGGTGATTCTTATCTATGGAAAGTAGATCAAAATAAAAGACCCACATCGTTCAATATGTGGGTCTCAATTATTCCTGTTGGCGGCCTTGAAGCCTATTGGAAAGATTGGGTCGAAACCGAATCTGGAATGATTTTGTCTACAAGAAAAACTGTATTTGGGGTTCCTGTAGAAATTACAAATCTGGAAGTTGACTTTTAAGCAAAAGCTATAACTGCCGACATCACAAGCATTAAAAACGCAGGTAAAGATTTTTTTGGAGCATCTCCTATTTTAAAGTGCATTCCAATAGCTCCAATCATTAATATACCCATGCCTACAGCACCAATAAAGGCAAGATTGTAACCTGCCTGAAAAATACTAATCACTAAAAGAGCTGCAAAACCTAGTTTCAAAAATCCTATGACGGGCACAAACCAGCTTGGCAAACCATAACTTGCAAATTCTTCATTCATATTTCCAGCACCTGCTCCTCTCCATTCTGTTTTCTTATTAAATCGTAATAGCCAAACGTTTAGAATACCTAAGGCAATTATGACTTTGAATATTATTATTAAAGTACTCATAGCTGATTGTTTTTTGTTTAAATATCTTAAAAATAATCAAAGCTGAAGGGACTCTAACATAATTTTAATGAGAAAATCGTGATATTAATTGAATTCACCCATAAGATCTCCAAAACCTTCAGATATTGTACTCATATCCATTTGCTGAGCAGATTGAGATATTTGATAAATATCATTTACATCTACCGAACTTCCCCGCATCCGTAATACAATCAAACCCATTTCTTCGTCAAAACCAAAAAAGATAAGTTCATCAATTTTACTTTCGGTTCCTGAGAAGACAAACCTTGCTTCTCTTGCCCCACCATTAAAATTAATCAAGGACTCATAGTTGGAATTAGCCAGAATTTGACGTATCGCTTTACGCTCTTTCTCCAGGATTTCTCCCCCTTTTTTCTTAGTCAATGCCAGTAAATTTATCTTTTCAATTTTTTGAAGACTGCTTTTTTCTTTGGAAGATAAGCTATCCAGGTTTTGAAATAGTAAACTTGTAGGAACACTAGCTGTAATAAACTCTGTTGAATTCTCTTTTTCTACGAGATACTCCTGAAGGCTTTGTTGATTATTACAAGAGATAAGGGAAATAACACCTACCAGTAAAAAAATGATTTTATACATGATTATTGATTTTTAAGGTTCTCCAGGGATTTTCCTCCTGGAATATTCATCTGACTCGTAATTTTTGAAATGTTTTTCAAATCGATGTTGCCGTTGATGACCATTAACACAGATTGGTTTTCATTTTTCTCTGATGCATTAATAAACATGAGTAGTTGATCAACGTAATCATCTGATTTTCCTGGCTTGATGTAAAAACTTACATCATTACCATCGCTTTTGACACGCATCAATTCTTCGATGTTACTTTTAGATTTTAAGGCGTTAAAATCTGTTTCTAATTGCTTTCCATATTTGATACTTTCTGTAGTGTATATCCGGATGTCATCCAAATTATCAACTATATCCAGATAAACTTTCACATCTTCATCTTCACTGTCCAGATCTAGTTTACTCATAAGTTTGAACATACTTTTACTTATCACAAAAGCATTAATTTCCCTTACTTCATCATATTTACTAAAATCCTGAGCCACTGTTGTTGAGCTCATGCAAGCGATGGCCATTACAAGCCCAATTAATTTAATTCGTTTCATAGCTTTATTTTATAATTTTATTTTTTTGTTCGCTGAATACTTCTACATATTCCAATTTTTCCAAACCTTTATTCATATTTTGAGACAAAAGATTTAGGGCATTCTGAGTTTTTTCAAAAGCAATTTTGGCATCTTCCATCTTTTGTTGGTCGCTCTGATACTTGAAATACCAAAGGCCTCCCAAAACTATACAAATACTCGCTGCTGTGTTGATCCAAAAATAGTTGGAAGATTTTTTAGTCGTTTTTAGATTACCTTGATACTTTGTTTTAGATTCTTCTTCAAAACTCTTGAACATCATAGCGTAAATCTCAAAATCACTATCATATGCTTCAGAAGAAAAATAGGCTTTCAACTCCTGCTCCTGTTCCAACGTACTTTCTCCTTCTTCATACAAGCTTAAAAGCTTACTGATGTATTTTTTATTTGATTCCATAATCTGACGATTTTTTTAATTCACTAATAATTTTCTTCCTGGCTCTAGAAAGAGCAACTCTCACCGATGTAGAGTTCATGTTCATAATTTCTTCTATTTCCTTATTTGTAAATTGTTCAACATCTCTCAGTTGTATCACAGCTCGCTGCTGCTCTGGCAAGTCGTTTATAAATTTTGATACAAGACTTGCTTCATCTTTTGCATCTATTTCAGAAGAAAGACAAGAACCTTCTCTGGAATAATTACTGTGCACAAGTTCCAGCGTTTTGCTGTGTTTGGATTTTAAAACATCATAACAAAGATTTTTAGTAGTTATCATAACATAAGCTTCAATATTGTTTACGTTTTTTAATTGGTCTCTAAGCTTCCACAACTTGAGCAAAACTTCCTGAGTTGCATCCTGAGCTGCTGCTTCTGAAGACAAAAGACGACGAGAAAACCTAAAGATCCTATCTTGTAGAGTAAGTACGTGTCTTGAATATAATTCAGAAGCCATAAAACAGCCTGTTTTTAAGAAGACGAGGCAACAAAGGATTTGTTACATCGTTCTCATTACTATCGTAAATTTGATTATTTTTATCTAAATTTTTATTGAATATGAAGGTATTTAGATTCCTAGTAACATCTGCGTTATTTCTTATCATATTTTCTTCCTGCCAGGAGGATAGAGATGATAATATTACAAACGTAAATGATCTTGCTAACCAAGAAAACATTAAGGACTACATCTGGAAAGCCATGAATGTTTTTTATGTCTATAAGAGTGATGCTCCAGACCTTGCAGATGAAAGTTTTGACAATACTCCAGATTACAGAGAATTTCTAAACAGTATTGATTCACCTATTGATTTTTTCAATTCGCTTCTTGCCAGTCAGGACAGATTTAGTTTTATTGTGCCAGATTTTGTCACATTGGAACAAAATCAAGCTGGTATTTCCTTGTCCAACGGTATGTCATTTGGTTTAATCCGGTTTACTGGCACTGAAACTGTGTTTGGATTTGTAAGATATGTTGTACCAGGATCACCAGCTGATGCTGCAGGAATTGAGCGTGGCGACATTTTCAATAGGATTGACGGTAATGAATTCACAACGCAAACTAATTTCAATCAACTTCTGTCACCAAATAATTACACCATTGGTTTAGCTGAATTTCAGAATGAAAATCTGGTTAGTGTAGATGAAGAAATCAGCCTTAATAAAATTCAGCTCACAGAAAATCCAATTCATGAGCAGAGAATAATCGATGTAGATGGACAGAAAGTAGGTTACTTAATGTACAATAATTTTAGAACGCCTTTCAATTCTGAACTGAATTCTGTTTTTGCAAATTTTGCTTCTGAAGGAATTTCAGAGTTAGTTTTGGATTTAAGATACAATTCTGGTGGAAGTATAGAAACCTGTAAGGACTTATCAAGTATGATCACGGGGCAGTTTGAAGGCGAAGTTTTTGCTCAGCAGTTTTTTAATAATAATTTTGAGACTGAAAATTTAATCTTCGATAACGAGATTTCTACTGGCGAAACCATTACTAGTTTAAATTTATCTCGACTTTATGTGTTAACATCAAGATCATCTGCCTCAGCTAGTGAGCTTCTTATCAATGCTTTAAATCCTTATATAGAGGTGATACAAATTGGAGATTTTACTGAAGGAAAATTTGAAGGTTCCGCTACGCTGTACGATTCTGAAAATTTCACTCGAAGAAATGTAAATTTAGAACACACTTATGCTATCCAGCCTTTGATTTTAAGAACCGCAAATAAAGATGGTTTTACCGACTTCTTTGATGGATTGGAACCAGATATCCTGCAGCAGGAAGTTTTTAATGATCTTAGAGTTCTTGGCGATCCTAGTGAAACCCTACTTAATGTTGCTTTACAGCAAATAAGCCCAGGATTCGCTCCTTCCGCCTCGTCTGAAAAAAAATCCATGAGACAAGCTGAGCTTTTGGGAGAGAGTCAAATGGATTCTCCGGTCTATCAGCGCATGTATATAGATCCAAATACAATTTCATTTTGATTTCAAAAAAATTCAAAAACTTTCAGCATTTGGAAGACAAAGTCAAGCTTTCATTACAGTATTTGAGACTAAAACAAAATTATAAAGCCTTACTTTCTGAAGTTTCTCACGATTTGGCTTCACCGCTTGGATATTTGAAATTTTCAACAGATATACTTGTGAATCAAATAGATGATGCTGCTAATGAGGATCTCAAAGAAACAGCACGTGTGATTTCATCTTCAACATCCAAACTTACTGCGGAAGCCAAACAGATTGTAGAAAATGGGAAGACACAGTTAAACAGTAATTATTTAGCAACTGTTTCTCTTAAAGATGTGTTACAGGAAAGTTTAGATTATAGTGGTTTTCAACCTATTTCAGGAGTGCTAAAAGGAAATCTGGAGATTCCAATGAAAGATGAAGTTGAACTTCAAAAGTATATCGTGAGTTCCTTGTTAAGCATTGCAGCAAAATTAGAGCTACAATTGGAGTCTATAGAGACAGAAAAACATAAAAAGGGCTACAAACTAAGCCTCAATTTTCATGAACATTCCAATATAGAATTAACGAAGTTGAAAAATGAAATTCTGAAGCTAGATAGTCAACCACTTTACGCTTCAGTTACAGAATATTTGAATTTAAAAATTATTTCTTCAGTAGAAAATGAGAAGAATATCAAAGTAAATCTGCTCTTTGATTAACTGGCAGATATTTTATAATCTGTTCTGTACGCATCAACAAGGCCAATATTGTTGTTGATATTTAGCTTTTGCATAATTCTTTTCTTATACGTACTTACTGTAGACTTTTGCAAGTTGAGTTCATCTGAAATATCAATATTGGTTTTACCCTCTGCTAGTAAAGATAAAATCTGAAACTCTCTGTGAGAAAGAATATTAGATAAGGACAAGTCTTTATCGCTCTTGTTATCGAAGAAGCCATCATCGATATTTTCATCTATAAATCGCTTATCATTCTCAAGCACTTTGATGGCTAAAGCAATTTTTTGCAGAGGCTGAGATTTACTCAAATATCCGTCAGCACCATTTCTTATAAAATTAACAGCATATTGAGGTTCCTCATGCGCAGAGTACATCAATATTTTAGTTTCAACATAGTTGGCTTTAATGTCTTTTACAATATCTACGGTATTACCGCCTGGCATTTTGATATCCAAAATAACGAGATCGACATTTTTATGCGCCAAAAGTTGGTTGCGTAACTCATTGGTAGATGACACTTTGATGATTTCTGGATTAAGGATATTTTGACGTAAAATAGCTTCAACTCCGTGCTTCACCACATCATGATCATCTGCTAAAATGATTTTGTTAATTTTTTTCAAGATATATCAGTTAAATATTTAACTAAAGTACAAAAAGTAGTTCTAATACTACAAAATTATTTTTTATATCTACGATAAAGTTTTAGGGGAGGTTCATTTTGGAACTAAATAAAATGGATTGGGCTTCAATCCTGATTTTAATCTTAAATTTGCAGACGAAAAAAAGACTCTATGAAATCAACTGCACTTAACCATATTCATCACCAGCTGGGAGCCAAGATGGTTCCTTTTGCGGGCTACGAAATGCCTGTTTCTTACAAAGGCGTCAACGAAGAACACGAGACAGTTCGGCAACATCTTGGTGTTTTTGATGTATCTCACATGGGAGAATTTTTTGTAGAAGGAAAACAGGCACTGGATCTTATACAAAAAGTCACTACAAACGATGCCTCCAAACTTGTTGATGGACAGGCTCAGTATACCTGTATGCCAAATTCAACCGGTGGCATTGTAGATGATCTGATCATCTATAAATTTCATGATGAGAAGTTCATGATGGTCGTGAATGCATCCAATATCGAAAAAGACTGGGAATGGATCAACTCCCACAATAGTTTTGACGCCAAACTTTCAGATTTGTCTGATGACTATTCACTTTTGGCCATACAAGGACCTAAAGCAGTAGAGGCTATGCAAAGCATTTCACCGCTCGACCTTACAGCTATCAAATTTTACCATTTTGAAGTTGGAGAATTTGCAGGAGCTCAAGACGTCATCATTTCGGCCACGGGCTATACCGGGAGCGGTGGTTTTGAAATTTATTTTAAAAATAAAGATGCCGAGCATATCTGGACGGCTGTTCTTGAAGCAGGAAAAGATTTTGGCATACAGCCCATCGGACTTGCAGCCCGAGATACTTTAAGACTAGAAATGGGCATGTGTTTGTATGGGAACGATATAGATGAAACTACTTCTCCAATTGAAGCTAAACTTGGATGGATTACAAAATTTACCAAAGACTTTATCAATGCTGAAGCTTTAAAAGAAGAAAAGGAAAAGGGTCCTTCCAGGAAACTTGTTGCCTTTGAAGTTATTGAAAAAGGTATTCCAAGACATGGATATGACTTGTTGACTACTGAAGGTGATAATATTGGGCACGTTACTTCGGGCACCATGTCTCCTAGTCTCAAAAAAGCCATCGGCATGGGTTATGTCAAAACTGAATATGCCAAATTTGGAACAGAAATTTTAATACAAATCCGAAAGAAACAAATAAAAGCAGTTATTGTAAAACCACCATTTTACAAGGCTTAATCATATAATAAGCTAGACCATTGAGCCGTTTCTAGTTTAGAAATGGCTCACTTTATTTAAAAAAATTAATTGTTAATAAGCCTGGTTAGATTATAGCTAGCCTTATAAAGCTTTTTGGCTTCAAATAAAACATTTTAAAATAGAGACCTAATGACTTCTCGACTGTTCTCGAAATGACATTATAAAATGCTTATTTAAAAAAAACATTATCAAACACACCAAAAAAATATTGATTCTTGGCGCTAGCGGCTTTTTAGGAAATGTTCTTTATAAAGAATTATCTCCTTATTATGATGTCTATGGCACCTACTCCAGAGATAATCCTGTTTTGGAAGAAAATCAGCGTATGTTTCAATGGGATGCAGAAACCGAAACCATCAGTCTTTTACTAGATGAATTGGCGCCTGATCTCATTATTTCAGCGATAAGAGGAGATTTCTCTGCTCAAACTCATATTCATTTTGAAATTATTGCTTACCTCATCAAATTTCAAAAGAAATTAATTTTCATTTCGTCTGCCAATGTGTTTGATGTATTTACTAACTACCCATCATACGAATATGACAAAACACTTTCTGAAAGTGTTTATGGCAGATTCAAAATCAAAATTGAAAATGCACTGCTTAGACTTCCTAATCATTTGTACAATATCGTAAGATTACCAATGATTTATGGTCATAATTCTCCAAGAGTGAAAGAGTTGAAATTAATGCACGACTTGAAAGAACCGATTGAAGTGTTTCCCAATGTAGTCATCAATGCAACCACTCATGATAAATTTGCTCAGCAGATGCACTATATCATCAATAGAGAACTGGAAGGTGTCTACCATTTGGGCAGCAGGGATTTGATTCATCACAAAGAATTGGTTTACGACATCCTAAAGGGTCTTGATTTGGAAGAACCTATTTTCAAGAATGTATATAATTCTAATGAAGATCGCTACATAGCCGTGATCCCTAAAGAAAATATCTTACCAAAAAATTTACAGATCACCATAGAGGAAGTGATACAAAACTCTGTAAAAGTTTCCTAATCTCTACTCAGTCTGTGTTCAAAATCGTAAATTGAAATAAAAAGTAATAGATATGAAACCATTACAAGACGCAGAGATAGAAGCACGTTTAGAAAAGTTTGAAGGCTGGACGTTCAATGAAAACGCCATACATACCAAATTAGAGTTTGAAAATTTTAAAGAAGCCTTTGCTGCGATGACAAGAATTGCTTTTGAAGCAGAAGCTTTGCAGCACCATCCAAATTGGTTTAATGTATACAATAATCTTGAAATCTCGTTATCAACACACGATGCGGGTGGAGTTACCAATAAAGATTTTGAATTTGCAGAACGAATTGAAGAAATTATCTCTGCCTAATTTTAACAAAAGTTGAGTTAATTATTTCAATAGTTAAACACAATCTAAAGCATAATCATATATTTGCTTCCAAAATTAATTTTGGACATGATTGATGCTTTAAAATGGAGGTACGCAACAAAGAAATTTGACGATTCCAGAAAAATAGATTCTGATAAAATTGAACTTTTAAAAAAAGGCTTCAACCTCACGCCAACCTCTTATGGTTTACAACCTATAAGATTGGTTATAATTAAGGATCAGAATTTAAAAGACCGCTTGTTTGAGCATAGTTACAATCAAATTCAGGTAAAAACAGCTTCACATATTCTGGTGATTTGCATTGAAAACACAGTAGACGAAAAATTCATTAATCATAATTTTGAACTGCAAAAAGAAATTCGAAAAGCGGAAGATGAAATCGTAAAACCTTTTAGAGATTTTTTGATCAAAGATTTCACCAACAGAAATGACCAACAGATCAAAGCCTGGGGCATAAATCAAGCCTATTTAGCTATGGGAAATTTACTGACGATTTGTGCAGCAGAAAAAATTGATGCCTGCCCTATGGAAGGTTTTGAAAACAAGGCTTACGATGATATTTTAAATCTTCACGACAAAGGAATTTCCTCAGCCTTAGTCCTACCGATTGGCTATAGAGCAGAAGATGATAAGTTTGCTGATTTCAAAAAAGTGAGACGTCCGCAGGAAGAGACGATTATAGAATATTAGTTCTTGAGTAAGGTAGTTTTGAGTTCTGAGTCAAATCGTCGATAGTTGTTAGTGAATAGAAATTAGGGATTTGTTATTGTCAAGCTCTACTGCCTTTACTTGTCAAAGAAATGACCTTACCCAATGTTCTTTTTTTAATAGTTTAGGCTCAATTCATCTTATTAAATTATTCGAAAAGACTTAAGTTTTCTGTTTACAAACCAAAAAACAAGAATAACGACAACATTAGAATATAAGATTAAGACATAGACGATTAATAGATTTTTTAATCAACAGTCTTGATTCTAATGGTCCTGTTTCTTGACTCTTAATTCATAATTCTTGATTTTAAATTCCAATAATTAAACATTATTCCTTCCCCTCTACAAAATCTTGTAAATAGTCATATCTGGGAGTTAGTTTACCATTCTTTGTCATTCTGGCACGTTCCAAGATTCCGTCTAAATCTCCATTGAAAAATGCAGGAATCACATGTTCGGCAAACATATCGCCGAAGCCTTCACTGGCATCTTTGGGCAATTCGCAAGGCAAATTATCAACAGCCATTACTGTGATGGCATCTTTGGCATCAAAGCCGACCTCCTCTTCTGTTTGAGGATCGTAACCATAAAATGGATCGGCGATTGTTGAGGGTCTTATGGTAGAGGCCACAGGCCCATCTATATCACAACTAATATCGGCAATCAAGTTAATTTTGAAATCAAGCTGTTTTGCATCTTCTCTGGTAAACAAATACGGGGCATTATCACCATAAAAATGCCCAGCAATAAAGAAATCGGTGACTTTGGCAAAACGCATAAAATTAGATTCGTAAGGTGTTGGATCTAAAAAGAATTCTGAAATCTTTCCAGGTTTTCCATCCTTTCTTTTGTTATAATCCATCACATCAATCACTGTATAAACGGGTTCATCGAATGTAGAATGGAGGTAGTCCTCTACTCCCACTTCTTTGATCTGTAAATGGTCTAAAATCTCTTTGGCACCTCTGGCGACTTTCCCTAAACCTGAAAGACAAATCTTAAGTTTTGGTATTTTTATGTGGTTGAGTTCGTGCTTTAGGGCTTCTAAATCTGGAAGGTTCTCCACTTTAGGTAAATCAAAGAGTTGATCGCGTAAACCTAAGGCTCTGAACCCGTTGTAAGCCCCAACTAAGCCTGCATATCGACCAAAACCTATCAAACGGTTGCCATTGGGTCCTGTGATGACCTCATGATCAAACAGTTCAATGTTTTTATCTAAAACCGCTTTGAGTAAGTCTCTGTTGTAAGGTTGTTTTTTGATGGTATGGGAGAAGAAAAAATAGGATTTATTTGGGATGAGTGCCTCTATAGGTACTTCCTTGACCCCTAAAAGTACATCACAAGCTGATAGATTTTCTGAAACCTCAAGGCCTGCTTTGGCGTAGGCTTCATCTGAAAATATGCGAATACTGGAAGGTTCTACTATAAATTTAAGGTCATTGAATTGACTTTGAACTTCGGCTGCTTTTAGAAGTGAAAAGACAACCCTTCGATCTGGTGGTGTTTTTCTTTCTTTGATAAGTCCTATGGTCATGCCTCGTATTTTAAGATGATTTTTGCTTCAAAGATAGGATTAATATCTATTTTTACATTCCTGTTTTGGAAACGAAACGCTGGCTTTAGTCTGTAAGATTTAAATTAACGGGAAATCTGCGTAAGGGATAGAAGCGGCATCCCCCGATCCCCAAAGCATTGGGGATCGGGGATACAGCGGATAGCCCGACCCTTCCCTCTCAAGGCTTTGGGAGGGAAGGGCAACGCCCAAAACATGTTCATTGACGTGAAAGCAGTTATACAGCTTCACTTATTTAATTGGGGTCGATTTGGTTTTGACAGCAAGACCAATTGAATGGTAAGCACGCCGAGCGCTGGGATATAGCTCGTAAATCTCATGTTTCACACTTTTTTAAACGGCGAAGATAACTACGCCTTGGCTGCATAATCCGAATCACAGTAGGATATGCTTAATCCCAACAAGGTTGGGAGCTAAGATGTCTCGCAAAAGCCTTGATTTACGGCGTTTGCAACAGAGGCACCGGTAAAGTAAATATAGCTAAAGCAGGGCCTTGATGCTTTGGTGAAACTTAATCAAGGATAAGGATAAAGTAGGTGGTTTTCAGCCAGCTTTGTCTCGAAAACTCAAGAGAAAACTAAGCGTGTAGAAAACTATTGAATTGCTTGTTTGGACGGGAGTTCGAGTCTCCCCGACTCCACTTTTTGAGTATTAAACTCATACATAAACCCTGTAAGTCTATGATTTACAGGGTTTTTTGTTTTTACTAATATCATTTAATATCAAATAATATCATCTTAAGCGATACCAATACGGTGACCTATTGTACAACTACAAAAGGGGGTCTCGCTAAGCCTTCAAAGCATTGTTTTTCAATTCTTTACATAAGGTTAAAATTTTATTTTTTATCTTCTTTTTAGGTAGTTTAGGTGACCAATCGAGACCTAAAATTTTAATTTCCTATGAGAACCGATTTTCACACCCACTTTCACCTTCTAAATAAGAAGATAAATAAACGTGGTCTTGCACCTATTTATCTACGCATTACAGTCGACAGTAAAAGAAAAGAATTTAGTATTTCCCGAAGAATACAACCGGAATTCTGGCATTCTAAAATGCAGAAGGTTATGGGAAATAACCAAACTGCAAAAGAGATCAATACCCACATTAATAATATTCGGCATAAGCTTAATAAAATTCACCAGATATTGTCAGATAATGACCAGCCGATTACAGCTGAAGTAATGGTAAGTATATTGAAGGGCGAAAATAAAAAGAAGCCTAAAATGACTTTAGAGGCCTTTAAAGAACATAATCAACAAATGGATCGGCTTTCAGGCAAAAGCATCTCAGAAAGCACTGCTAAGCGTTATTGGACCTGTTATAATCATGTAGAACAGTTCATCAATGAAGAATTTAAATCAGATGATTGGGTTATGAATGACATTAACCCTCAATTCATTACTAAATTTGAATACTTCTTAAAAACAAAAAGAGGGTGCAATCATAATTCGGCACTTAAATACGTCAATAATTTTAAAAAAATTATCAGGATAGCATTGGCCAATCAATGGATGGATAGAGATCCTTTTTATAATTACAAAGTACAGTTTGAATCCGTTGAGCGAGAATTCTTGAATGAAAAAGAAATAAAGACTTTGATTGAAAAAGACTTGCATTTTGAAAGGCTGAAATTAGTTCGTGATATGTTTGTATTTAGTTGTTATACTGGTCTAGCCTATTCTGATGTAAAAAAATTAAATTCAAATGATATCACCACTGGCATAGATGGGGAAAAGTGGATACGCATCAGGCGAACAAAGACAAAATCACTAAGTAGTATTCCTTTACTACCAATTGCAGAAGAAATAATTGAACGTTATAAGACACACCCTGAAGTTCAAAAAGGAGATTGTATTCTACCAGTTTTAAGCAATCAAAAATCTAATGCATTTCTAAAAGAGATCGCAACATTATGTGGAATTACAAAAACCCTTACTACTCACCTAGCCCGTCATACTTTTGCAACTACCGTTACTCTCACCAATGGAGTTCCCATTGAATCTGTAAGCAAAATGCTCGGCCATAAAGATCTTAGAACAACCCAACATTATGCAAAAATTGTTGATCGCAAAATCAGTGATGACATGAAAATATTAAAAGAGAAACTGGAAAATAAATAACTTAGATTCAGGAGCTATACTATTTTTAAAGAAATTTTTTTAAAGCCTTTTTATTGATTTCTCTGCTATTCGTAATTAATATCTACAACTTTCACAATCAATTTTAATGCAAATTCAAACAGTATTTGTATTTAAAATTACACATCATATCCATTACATTTTTTACATTGAAATGATATTAAGATGATTTTTGCTTAAACCTGGTTGATGAAAAATTATAAACCTTAGTGGTTTTCAATTTTTCAATTCATGAAAGTCGTTTCAATTCTCTTATTCTATATTGCTTTAAGCTATCCCTTATCATCAATTTCTACTGAAAATGAGATTTTCCAGGGGGACTCTGTTTATATGCTCAAGAAAAAACAACTTGAAAAAGCATACAAAAATGAATCCCCACAAAACATTGCTTTAAAGCATTATGAACTTGGTGAATACTACCGTACAGCTTTACTATATTCTGAAGCTATAGAACAATACTACGAAAGTTTAAGGATAGTTCCAGAGCGAGACGCTTTGAGGGTGGACCTCACCAATACAATTGCTTCCATATATATCACTCACAAAAACTTTGAGAAGGCTAAGGATTATTTGGATAAATCAATCACAGTTTCAAAGAAGATAAACTATTTGAAAGGTCTTGGAATGGCTGAAAGTGCTTTAGGAACCTGTTTTGAAAAAGAAGGGGACTATTTAAAGGCTTTAGAACATCAGCAAAAAAGCGTTTTGATATTTGAAGATTTGGGCAATAAACATCAGATAGCCATTGTAAACGAAAACATTGGAAGCATTTACGAAGATTTGAATCAGTTTGATAAAGCTCTGCTATATTTCAAAAAATCCGATGCCTATTTTCAAGAGCATAAAAGTAAAGATCGAATAAGTGTCTTGAATAATTTAGGGGATATCTACAGAAAAACTGGCAGCTATCAAGAAGCTGTTGAGTTTACTACAAAAGCCTTAAATCTTGCTAAAGCTTATAAGGACCTAGATGAGCAGGAAAGTGCTTATAAAGATTTATCAGAAATTTTTGTAGACACAAAAGACTTTGAAAAAGCTTATATGTATTTTCAAAAATACGATGAGATCGAAAAAGAGGTCCTCTCTTCAAAAAATTTAAAGCAAATCAATACACTTCAGACCGTTTATGAGACTCGAGAAAAAGAAGCTCAAATTGAATTGCTGACCAAGCAAAATGAAATAACAAATGCTAATCAAAATTTACTAATTGGAGGAACCTTTGCTTTTATCTTAGTGTCTGGTGTGTTTTATATCCATTTGCAACGAAAACGACGAGATAAAAATAGAGTTCAAGCTTATGAACAAAAGCTATTAAAAACAGAGCTAGACAAAAAAGCGATTATCGAAAAAAAGCTAAATGACATAATACACCTTAAAACAGCTTCACTTACCAAATACAGTTTGAACATTGCGCAGAAAAACAAACTTATAGCAGACCTATCCAGTACATTAACCAATATAGCTAGTAGACCAGGAATGGAAGTCCATCAAAAAATTAAAATGCTAGCCAAAGATTTAAATAGAGAACTAAATCAATCCGAAGAATGGGATGAGTTCATGAATTATTTTAAAGAAATAAATCCACGTTTTTTTAAGCAATTGAACTCTATAATTAACGAAAATCTCACAACTACTGAATATCGTCTTGCCATGTTACTTCGTCTAAAAATGTCTTCAAAAGAAATCGCTTCAATTTTAAGGATTACCCCTGATAGTGTTCGAGTAGCTCGTTACAGATTGAGAAAAAAACTTCCCATAGAATCAGAAATAAAACTCGTTCAATTCCTCCAAGAATTAAAGTAAAATCGGTCATTGTTTAGGCAAAGTATACTCAATGTTAATTAATCTTAATTGTTGCCTTCTTGTAGCCATAAAAATACTGCTTTGTTCACTCTTTGTTGCCTACCCATTTTATAAATAAGTTTCTATCTATCATAGGTTTGCACACTAGTTCTAACTTAAAATATTTCTAAAATGAAACACAAAACACCAGTAGAATTTAGGAAAATGATGCTTCTCTTTTTTCTCTTTTTCACAACATTTTATGGCTTTTCTCAATCTCAAAACCATAGGTTATCAGGAAAAGTAATTGATGTATCAAACGGCAGACCTTTAATGGGAGTAAACGTTATTGTTGTAGACATGTCTATAGGAACAGTAACCGATCGGAACGGTAACTATGTTTTGCGAATTCCTGAAGGTAAACACGAGCTTTCTTTTAATTATTTAGGCTTTAAAAAAGAAACACTTTCTATCGATTTGAACCAGGATAAAATTATAGACACGGTAGATCTTAAAAGTGATATTTCCATGATCAATGAAGTGACGATCAATGTGAATAGATATGGACAAGCCAAAGCATTAAATGAACAAAAAAATGCTGATAATATCATGAACGTGATATCTTCAGATCAAATCGGTAGATTTCCAGATCAAAATGTAGCTGAAGCATTACAACGCGTTCCCGGGATTACAATTACTAGAGATCAAGGTGAAGGTCGTTTTGTTCAAATACGAGGAACAAATCCTAATCTTAACTCTATAAGTATTAATGGTGAACAAATTCCTTCTCCAGAAGGAGATGCACGTTTTATAGCTTTAGATGTCATTCCCTCCAATGTACTTTCGAGTATAGAGGTGAATAAAGCAATTACTCCTGATATGGATGGTGATGCTGTTGGAGGATCAGTAAATCTAAAAACGCTTACACCAATTGAAGGCCAGACTATTTTTAATGTAACTGCAGCCAGTGGTTATAACAACCAAGTACAAGACCTAAGCCCTGTTCTAGCTCAAGGTGCCATAACTTATGGGAAACGTTTTGGAAAGGATGAAAAATTTGGGTTTTTAGTTGCTGGAAGTTATGACTTAGACAATCGCGCTTCCAACAATAATGAAATGGAGTATGATGATGGGGAGGTGGAAGAAGTAGAACTCAGAGATTATGAATTGACAAGAGAACGATTAGGGATTACCTCTTCATTTGACTATAAATTTTCTCCTTATTCTAAGATCTATCTCAATGCCATTTATAACCGTTTTGGAGATCAGGAATTTAGAAGAAGCGTCAACGTCACTACTGATGCCGTAGAACGGGAACTTAAAGACCGATACGAAGTCCAGTCCATCTTTAATGCTTCATTAGGGGGCGAACATCCGCTTGGTGATAATTTTGATATTGACTATATGCTTTCTTATTCCTATGCAGAAAATGACACCCCAACAGAATATGTCACCATCTTCGGACAAGAATATGAAGATAATGATGGCGAAAGCATAGATTTTATGGAATTTGATACCACAGATAGTGATTACCCACGATTTAATGTGTCTTCTGACGCACCTAGTGGTGCTGGTGTTCTAAATTACCAACAGTATACATTTGATGAATTCGAATCTTCTAGCGAAATCACAACCGATAAGCACTTTACCAGCAGAGTCAATCTTTCTACAAATTATCAGGTAGGAAGTTTTAAAGGAAATTTCAAATTTGGGGGTCTTCTTAGGATGAAAGAAAAAATGCTGGATCCAAACAAAAGGTTCTTTTCATATGAAGGTGATTTAGGTTATACAGACTTACTAGGAGATTTTGTTGATAATGATTTTTTAGAAGGTCGTTACGATTTTGGACAGTCTGTAGACCCATCGGAAATAAGCAGTCTCTTTAGAAACAATTCTGCTGATTTTGAGCTTGAAGAAGAAGATACCTTTGTAGACAGCGAATCTGAAGACTATCGTTCTACAGAAGACACTTATGCAGGTTATGTTATGACAAAACTGACTAAGGATAAGTTAAATATAATAGGAGGTTTCCGTTATGAAAATACTGCGACGTCTTACTTTGGAAATACTGTTGAATTTGATGTAGATGGTGAATTGATTCCTGAAGCTGTAGAAATTAACACCGAAAGAAATTTTGAATTTTTCTTACCGATGCTTCATGTGAATTATCGTTTTGATAATATGACGGTATTACGTTTTGCTCATACCAGCACTTTTGCAAAACCAAATTATTTTGACTTAGCGCCCTATAGAATCGTCAATCGTGAAGATAATGAAATTGAATTTGGAAATCCAGATTTGAAGCCAACACGATCGCTGAATTTTGATATCATGGGAGAGCATTACTTACCCTCTTTAGGAATAGTTTCAGCAGGTGCTTTTTTCAAGCAGATAAGAGACTTTAGGTACAATAGATTATATATTTTTCAAGATCCAGAGTTTGCAGGTTTTGAAGCAGAGCAGCCTGTGAATGGAGACACTGCTCAATTAGCTGGATTTGAACTGAGTCTACAGCAACAACTCGATTTCTTGCCTGGCTTTGCTCAATACTTCGGGATTTTTCTCAACTATACCTACACCTGGTCCGAGGCTGAAGTTCTGGGAGAAACAAGTGAAGAGGTAAGAAAAGTAACTCTCCCCGGACAAAGTAAAAATTCTGGTAATGCTGCGCTTTCTTATCAAAGAGGTGGATTCAGCGGTCGAATAGCAGCCAACTATAACGGAGCCTTTGTAGACGAACTTCGTGACAATTCAAGTAATGATCGTTTTTATGATGACAGATTACAACTCGATATCTCAGTAAGCCAAAAAATAGGAAAGAATCTAAGCGTTTTTGCTGAAGGTTTGAATCTGACAGATGCGCCTTTGAGATATTATAACGGAGTAAGCTCTAGACCAGAGCAACAGGAATTTTATTCTTGGTGGATGAATGTAGGAATCCGATTAGACTTATAATATGAGAACCATGATTCTTAAAATTATAGGATGTCTGGTTTACGGTTTCTTAATCGGAGAGTTGTCTTCGCAAGACTTGTCAAAAACCTATGTAAATTCAAACGAAACTGAAAGCTTAAATAAGCTACAGCAGGACGAAGAGGGTTTGCATTTCTTTGTCATTGGAGATTGGGGGAAGAACGGCTATTTCCATCAAAAAGAAGTGGCTGATATAATGCATCAAACAGGATTTGTCCTGGAACCAGAGTTCATTATTTCAACTGGCGATAACTTTTACCCAGATGGAGTTGCAAGCGTTCATGACCCCTTTTTCAAATCAAGTTTTGAAGATATTTACGAAGGATTCAATCTGTTTTGTCCCTGGTACATCACTCTGGGCAATCACGAATACCGCGGAAATTCTCAAGCCATAATCGATTATTCGGAAATTAGCCAACGCTGGAAAATGCCAGATCGCTACTACTATAAAGACATAGATCTCGAAGATGCTAATAGTAAAGCCCGCTTTATTTTTCTAGACACTTCACCTTTTGAAGATTCATATTATAACAGAGAGAAATACAAAAATGTAACTCATCAAGATAGCTTAGCACAAAAAAAATGGCTCCAAAAAACACTACAAAGCTCTACTGCAGACTGGAATATTGTGATAGGTCATCATCCGTTTTATTCTTCTGGTAAACGCAAAGATGATATCCCCTATGTGAAAAAACATCTGGAACCTATACTAGAAAAGTACAAAGTTGACGCCTATTTTGCTGGACATGAGCATGACTTACAGCATCAAAAACCAGAAGGGATTACAACGCATCATTTTGTTTCTGGTGCAGGAGCCGAAACAAGACCCACAGGCAAATTACCTTATACCAAATTTTCTAATTCTGAATCTGGCTTTATGGTCGTTTCACTTTTGAAAGAGAAAATGTGGGTACAAGTAATAAACTGGAAAGGTGACGTTGTTTACCAAACTGAAATCAAAAAATAAATGAAACTGAATTTAATAATCCAAAACATACAACTAATGAAAACCTCAATTCAACCAATTTTTTATACTGCTTTCATATTCATGCTATTAATTTTATCACTGACCTCTTGTAAAAATACGCTTGAAGATAAGAAAGCAGAAAAAGAACAATCAGCACAAGATACACTTAAGAACAAAGACATTGCAGTTATTAAAGAAGCATTTCAAACCGACAGAGATGCTGGAGACAATGTAGATAGCCCTGCGGTTTGGCATGGTGGAAATGGTGAGCATTGGTTATTGGCAACTGCCAAAGAAGGAAATGCTATCATTGTATACAGTGCAGAAGATGGTTCATTTATAAAAAGATTTGGAGAATCTGGCGAAGGCGAAGGAGCGTTTAGCCGTCCTAATGGAATAACTGTATTTGAAAACCTTTTACTTATTGTGGAACGAGACAATCATCGTGTACAGGTTTTCAACTTACCAAACTTTGAGCCTTTGGGTTTTTTCGGACAAGAATCACTAAAAAAACCCTACGGAATTAGTGTAATGAAAAAATCAGATAATAATTTTATTGCCTATGTAACAGATAATTATGAGACTAAAGATGAGCAAATTCCTCCAGTTGATGAACTAAATGAAAGAGTACACATGTTCAGTTTTGAGGTTAAAGAAAATCAACTAACTTCCAAACACAAAAAAGCCTTCGGCGATACTGAAGGAAATGGAGTTTTGCATAAAGTTGAGTCTATTTTGATAGATGAAGACCTGGAACGTTTACTCATTGCTGATGAATACAGCGAACAAAGAAACATTAAGATATACTCGCCAGAAGGTGAGTTTACAGGAGAAATAATTAGTAGCGATTATTTTGATAGTGAACCAGAAGGCATTGCACTATTTGAATGTAAAAAAGATACAACAGGCTATTACATAACAACAGATCAAGATTATGAGAATAATAAGTTTGAAGTATTTGATAGAAAAACACTTAAACATTTAGGCAGTTTCAGTGGAGAGATCACGAGTAATACAGATGGGGTTGCATTGACTCAAAAAAGCTTCGGTGATTTTGATAATGGAGCATTTTTTCCAGTACATGACGATGGAAGCGTAACTGCTATATCCTGGACTGAAATCGCTGAGTCGTTAGGGTTAAAAGCTAGCTGCGAATAACTAATTAGGGGAATAGTAAACCAAAACCCTGGAGAATGAAGTTTAGACTTTCATTCTTCAGGGTTTTTTATGCTTTAATTTGTGTATGTACTTCTAAAACAAATCGCGTTTAGAGCTACATTGGCTTGAACTCGTGCAATTGCTCTAAAGCAATAGTGAATTTCAACTCTTTACATCTTGAATTTCTGTAGTAGTGTCAAATATTCTTTTAGCAAAAGGATGGATAACTCGGATCGATTTGTGCCAGTGATTTCGGTCGGTTAGTGCCAGGCATTTCGGTTCAAATTGTGCCACTTTTGGTTTTAAGTTAAGCCTATATCGGTTCGTTTTGTGCCACTTTGAAAGATCAAGTAAATAATACCTTGTCGCTTAAAAACAAGCGATATGGCCAATACACTTGATCCAATGGACTTAAAACAAATTATATCCTTACATCTCGATGGATTTAGCAACCGTAAAATAGGCGCCACCCTTGGGATCTCCCGTAATACGGTAAATGCTTATATGCGCCTGTTCAAGGCCAGCGGCTTTTCTCTGAAAGAATTATTGAACCTTAATAATGCTGGCTTAGAAAAGCTTTTTCCACCTCACACTACTATTGACAACCCTCGCTATGAGGAACTGATGTTGTATTTTGAGGGGATCAATAAAGCCAGGAATCATCCAGGATTTACTTTTTTATACCATTATCAGGAATATGTAGCGCAGGCCAAAGATCCTTATGGCTATACCCAGTTTATGGAACACTACCGACGCAAATATGCGAAGGTTAAAGGTTCGATGAAACTTGAACATGATCCTGGGAATGAAGTCTTTATCGACTATGCCGGCAAAAAGCTCCACATTATTGATAAGGAAACCGGGGAAGTGATCCCTGTAGAAGTATTTGTGGCCATCCTTCCCAGTAGCCAGTACACCTACGTGGAAGCCTGCAGGAGTCAGAAACGAGAGGACCTGATTGCCTCTCTTGCTGTAATGCCTTGAACTTTTACGGGGGCGTCCCTAAAGCAATTGTCTCCGACAACCTAAAATCAGCGGTTACCCGTGCCAGCAGGTATGAGGCTGACATCAACAGGAGTTTTAAAGACTTCGCAAGGCATTACGGCTGTGTGATCAATCCTGCCCGGGGCTATGCCCCACAAGATAAAGCCTTGGTGGAGAATGCCGTAAACCTTGCCTATCAGCGGATCTATTATCCCCTTCGGGAGATAAGCTTCTTCTCTTTAGAAGATCTGAACCAGGAGATAAAACGCTTGCTGGAGCGGTACAATGATCTGTTGTTCTCCCGCAAAGAAGCCAGTCGCAGAGAACTCTTCCAATCGGTGGAGCGGGAATACCTAAAACCACTGCCAGAGATAGGCTACGAACTGAAAGGGTACCGAAGGGCCAAGGTTCAGAAAATAGGCTATGTATACTTCTCCCCAGATAAAAGCTATTACAGCGCACCCTATCGTTACATAGGTAAGGAAACCACCATCCATTATACCAGTTCCGTGGTAGAAGTATATTACTATCATCAGCGGATCGCCCTACACCAGCGCAACCCATCAAAAGGCAGTTACAATACCAACAAAGATCATTTAAGCAGTACCCATAAATACTATAGCGACTGGAGCCCTGAATTTTTTAAAAAGAAAGCGGCCATACATGGCAAGCACGTGCTGGGCTGTATCGAGAAAATAATCACCGCAGTGGACTATCCTGAAATAGGATACAAACGGGCTATGGGGGTCATCCAGCTTCATAAATCCTATGGCTCCCAGCGATTGGACAACGCCTGTAAAAGAGCTTTGCAAGCAGAGGCAGTTACTTACCTGCGCATTAAAAATATCCTGAAAAATAACCTGGACAAAAGCTCCCTGTTTTACAAAGACCTCGAAGAAGATAAACCACACATCCCCAAGCACGATAACTTGCGGGGTGCTTCTGCATATCAATAATAAACCATTAAAATTTAATAAATATGAACAATAATCAGACTATTGAAAAATTAAAACAAATGCGCTTGGAGGCTATGGCTCAGTTGCACCTGCAGCACATAAAGGACAACCGCATAGAGAATATTACTGCCGACGAATATCTGGCACTGCTGATCGATCACCAATGGGAAGACCGGCAGAACCGCAAGATAGAGCGACTCTTAAAACAGGCTAGCTTTAAACAAGAGGCGAACCTGGCCGATGTAAATTACACTCAGCAACGCAACCTGGACAAGAACATGTTTACCCGTCTGGGGACACTGGATTTTATCACCAGAAAGGAGAATATTATCCTTACTGGGGCGTCCGGCGTAGGTAAAAGTTATTTAGCCCAGGCTTTAGGACATCAGGGGTGTATGATGGAATACAAAACCATTTACACCAACACCGCCCGCCTTTTTAAGAAATTAAAACTTAGTAAAGTAGATGGTACTTACCTTAAGGAGCTGGGGAAACTCATCAAAGCGGATGTACTGATCCTCGATGACTTTGGCCTGCAGAGTTTTGATAATCACGCCAGGGAAACCCTTATGGATATAATAGATGACCGGTACAACAAAGCCTCCACAATTATATCATCACAAATACCCGTATCGGCCTGGTATGATATAATTGGAGAAGGAACTATAGCAGATGCAATTCTGGACAGGATCGTGAACTCCTCACATCGGATCGACCTCAAAGGAGAATCATTAAGAAAAGGAGCATTAAAGAACGAGTAATATTAATTTTTTATATAATTGCAGTATCTTTCAAAGTGGCACTGTTTGACCGAAACAGGTGGCACCATCACTCCGAAATAGCCAAAAGGACAAAGCGGTATGATTTTCACATTGTTTTCTCTAGCAAAGTCAACTGATTTCATCACTAATTTTTTTCCGAGTCCTTTTCCTGAAAATTTGTCCTCTACCCCTGTATGGTCTATAATAAACTTTGTTTTTCCTGCCCAAGTGAAGGTCATCTCTCCCGCAAATTCTTCATTGTAGTAAATCACATAACGTCCTTTTTTACCGTTGTCTTCACGTTCTATTTTAACATTACCCTGCATCTCCTTGATACTCAATGCACCTGAAGGGCATTTCTCTACTTGGTCAATTAATTCCTTGGAAGTGGCATTTTCAGGGGTTATCCATGGTTTTGATTTTGGATTATAGACTTTAGGTAATGTGTTAACACATATACCAGTATGTATACATTTCTCAGGTTTCCATAAAATGGTAATCTCTCCGTTTGAATAGGCCTTGGTTTTCATTAGTTATTCTTTTAAGGTTTTACAGATGGTCTAGTGGAGGCACATGGAGTTTTTCAAGATCCCAATTGGCTTTTTTGGCTCCTGCCTGATAGGCTGATTCCATAAAATCCAGCAATGTCTTTCTTGGATCATGCTCTGCCAGCAAATTATTATATTTCAAAATCGCCATAGCACTTCCGTTACTACTCACCCACTCCGCTGAGGATGGAAATAAAACTTCTTTATCTAAGCCTTTAGGAGATGGGTAGGTATAGGAATAAAATGCAGGTTCTTTTATATTATCATCACCCGCCCAAAAACCAAAACTGATGCATTCATGCGAATAAGCATCTTTGTCAGATAGTCGAGCATCAACCCCCATTGGGGGCGCTTCATTCCCAGAAAAACGAGTTACCGCTAAATCCATGGAATGCCAATAGAGATGCACGGGACAGGTTTTTCCGTAAAAACGACCACTGAACTCTGTAAAAACATCATCAACCCAAAGTAAACTTCGCCATAGATTTTCGGTATACTTCTTATCATAATGCTGGTATTCGTTAATCTCCCCAAAAGATTTATCGATTCCCAAACCAAAAGGAACATCCAAAATTGAGACTGGAATATTGAGTTTCTGGGTAATACCGAGCAACTTATTGTAAAAATCTGCCACTGTAAGACTTTCGTGCAAGGAAAAACTCTCAAGTTCTCCTTTACTGGTGCTGACCTCCAATTTATGATGAATGACATTTAAAGTCATGCTGAATTTTTCGAGACCTGAATTATAGGGAATAGCACCAGTTGTTAACCCCTGAGTATTGACATACTCGGTCACGTACCACCAGTGGTTTTTTCTGGAGGTCATTTTTAACCGAATTTTACCCATGATCTGCAAGAACAAATGAAGGGTCATTTTCTTGTCTTCATTACCAATATAGGTTAGCTCTGGAAGGTTTAGTGAATTCTCCATAATTCGGATACTTAATAAACCTAAATTACTAAATTAAATTTAAGTAGTATAGAAAATTTGATTTAAAAAACTAGTAATGAATAAGATAGGGCTTAAAAGAAAATATTATAAATTAAATGAAGATCAAAAGGATTGGTTTTCATTGGATGCGCTGTTAGCTAGAGTTTTCTTTCTCTTTAGTAAAATATCTATTCGTCTCTTGTTCTCTTGTTGCAATAAAGAAGGATATAAATTCATGAAAATATTAGGAACCATCATTGTTATTCCAACTATAGGGCTTTTGGTAAAACTAAAATATATTGCAACTACTGTCACAAAAATAAATCCGATTAAATGACTTATTTCAGATAAGGTCATTTCTTTACGTATTTCAGTCAAGTCGTCATTTTGGTTTTCCACCTTAATTTTCTGATTAAAAAATTTGAAAAATGAATTCTTAACTATCCACTTAAAAGGTTTCATTCCGATTTTTTTGTTTAAATCTTTACTTTTTATAAAATTCAGATTTGATAGTTTATTATAGAAATCTGTCTTCATCAGAATACTGTTAACTATCATTCCAACTATCCAAGAGATAAATGACATTGATAATCCAAATACAAATCCAGAAATTATATCTTCCATTATTTTTTATTTTGCCTTCATATTGACCTCCTCCCACATTTTTATAAAATGAGCCAAATAACGTAAAAGCATAAACCCTACTCTATTAAAAAAACAAAAACCCTAAGAAGAGCTTAAAACAACTCATTGTTAGAGCTGTAGTGGCTTGCCCGCCCGTTCCATACGGACGAGTACAAGGCTTAGGGTTGTTGGTAATCAGGCTTTATTTTGTTCGTTTTATTTTCGGTGGATTTTGTCGAGTATCAAATACATCAGCAATTTTTATGAATCTGTTTTGTTCATCAACCGAATATATTATTTTGTAGTTTTTGAAAATCAAATAACGATAATGAATTTCTCTATCTTTAAGTAACTCTTCTTCTTGTCCAATGAAAGAGGCTTTGATTAATTTTTCCGATTCTTTGATTATTCCAGTTACAATTTTATTAGCAATTTTTAAATTGGCTTTCTTTTCGTAATACTCATAAATTTCGTCGAGTTGAGTTTCCGAAAATTCTGACCAAATAATTTTAAAATTCATTATTCGTATTTGGCTAAAAGTTCAGAACTTGTTTTAAATCGATTGTTTTTGAAATCCGATTCTGATTTGTCAATTCGTTTATTTAACTCATCAATGGTCATTGGATCAAAAATCCTTTCGTCAGAAGTGTCTTTTTCCTTTTTCAATATGTTCTCAAGCTTGGAAATTGCCTCCTCGCTTTGAAGTTTTAAGAATTCTTGAATAAATTCTATTTTTCGAGCTTCAATATTCATTTCGAGTTTCTTTTAATCAAAGATACTAAATTATCAAATTCAATCAATATCTTTCTTGGTTAAACGATTTTTTGAGCTTGTTACCACTCATTATACATCTCTAAAAATACAAGTTCATAGCAAATACACACACCACAAACCCATATTTTATAAAATTAGCCAAATAACGTAAAAGCATAAATCCAACTTAGGCAATACCACAGAAGCCCTGAAAGGACTTAAAACCACTCATTGTTTAGAATTGTAGTGGCTTGAGCAAGGGCTACCGAAATTGGGCATAGTGCTTTTCAAGTTCTGCTTGGTTTTCCGTTGCTTATAATTTAGTTCGGAAGTGAGTGCTGCAGAGACATACTTTTTTGCAATATTTAGTTGCAGAGTTGGCTGGTGCGAATTGCAAATGTGTATGGCTTTTAACCTTGGCTATTTCGTAAACCTGATTTGCAGATTCAAATTAAAATATAAGTTACCGTTGTCCTCATATATTTCTCCAAATCCGTGTCGAGAAGAACTTGCAGTTTCCAGTTTAGTATTATTTAGCAAATAATTTTCAAATTCATTTCTATTGTAAATATGATAGCATAGAACATCACCATTTTTTTTAACAATTAAATATCCACCTGTCGCATCATATTGTCCAGTCCAAACCTTAGAAGGCATCATTCCAAGTGCTACGTCAGTTAAGAATCTTTTGATCTTGTATTCATAAAACTTATGCTCGTCTTCAATGTCAAAGTTTAATGGATTCTCATTAGCAGTTTTATTTAATAAATCAGTTGTATTAGAAAGCTCACTTGTATAAAATTCATAAACAATTTGAGATAAAATTTCAGGCAATAAACTGTCGATTAATACAAGGTTGTTTGAAAATATTTTTCGTTCTGTTTTTACAAATTTTAAAGCTCCGCCTTTATTTTGAATTTGAACAATTCTATCCATTATTTTGCTTCTTGAAGCAATTGAATTGATTTTCTCAATTTCTTTTTCAGATATTGTAATCCCTTCTATTTTAAAAATAAAATTAGTTGTTTTACCAGCATTTAAAAGAGTTGAAGGACTACCAAGTTGAGATTTTATACTAAATCCTAATGTAGGTTGTTGATTCGTTCTTTGATCGTGAACAACAATCGTAATATCAGTTTTTGCAGTAGAACTAGCTTTTAAGGAAACACAATTTATGGATTGCATAAATTTCTCAATTTCTGGAACTGAAAAAGTCCTTTCTTTGTTTTGCTTAATTGCATTTAAAAGGAAAAGGGCTTTGTCTTTAAAGTGTGAAATAGGGATTTTTAAAACTTCTTCATTTCCTGAAACTAAAATAATCTCATCTTGGATTGAATATTCAAAATTGCCGTTGTTTTCGGTGCGAAGTATTTTGATAATTGGATAAACTAAACCTTCTAATTTTTCAATGTCTTTGTTCCCAAGAAATAATTGTTTGTCGCCTAGTAGCTTGAAAAGCGCATAAATTTCGCTCCATTCTCCCTTATTTCCTGTAATCATCTGCAGTTAAGTTTTTCTATTATTTTATCTGCAGTTGCTTGAATAGCAGGAACTGCAACTGAATTTCCGAATTGCTTATATGCTTGTGCGTCTGAAACTACAATTTTAAAATTATCTGGAAAGCCTTGCAATCTTGCCCATTCACGTGGTGTCATTTTTCTAATTCCTTCTCGGTTCACTTTTCCTGAGATATTTGTAATTGGCTTGAAATTAGTCAATCTTTCATCAAAAACTAAATTTCGCTCTCTGCCCATTCCACCGCATACAACAGCATTTGCGGTTCCATCATTTGGAATTATTTCATAGCCAAATCCATTCCCTTTACTTTCGTGTCTTGCTCTATGATTCTTTAAGGTTTGTAAATAAGTTGTAGAAAGATAATACTTTACAGAAACTTCTTGCTCTTCTAGAATATCATCTAAAATTCTTATTTCATCAATTGGTTTAGGATATTCAAACTCGTTAATTCCTAAATCTTTCCTGAATCCTACAATAAAAATTCTTTCTCGGTTTTGAGGAACTCCAAAATTTTTGGCATTTAATATTTTTGGTTCAGGAACGTAATAATTTAATTCATTGCGTAAAACATTTAAAATTGTAGCAAGTGTTTTGCCTTTATCGTGATTTCTTAGACCCTTAACATTTTCAAGAAATATGGCTTTTGGCTTTTTATCGTTTATAATTTTAGCAACCTCAAAAAACAAAGTCCCTCTTGTGTCTTCAAATCCACCACGTCTGCCAGCAATTGAAAATGCTTGACAAGGAAAACCAGCACAAAGTACATCAAAATCATCAGGAATATATGTTTTAGTTTCTGGTTTTGTAATATCGCCAAACGGAATTTCTCCAAAGTTTGCTTTGTAAGTTTGCTTAGAATACTTATCCCATTCGCTTGTAAAGACACATTTTCCATCAAGATTTTGAAGTGCTAAACGAAAGCCACCTATCCCAGCAAAAAGGTCAATAAATTTAAATGTTGGGTTCTTAGGTTCTGGGAAAGGAATAGATTTATTTAAATCAAAAATTAAATATTGAAGTGCTTCCTCAGCAACTTTATCCGTAACTTTTTCTGTTGGATATTCTTTTTCAAGAATTTCTTTTACATACAAAAGCGCATCTTTCTTATAAAATTGAGAAACGCCATTTTTATGATTATTCAAATAGTGTGTAAATGATGCAGGTTTAGGACTTTCTTGATCTACTACTTTTATCTCAAATAGTTGTCCATCAATGTTTTCTAAATCAATTTTTTCTAATATCATAACATCCTAATTCGCAGTACAATTTACTAAAGTTTGATATTGCAATTGCCCATTTTCATGCTTTTTTATTCACAATTTTTTCAAGCGCAAAGGCCAAACAACTCTTTTGATTTTTAGCGCTGGCCTATGGGCGCGCTAAAGGCTTAGTTAATAGGCAACTTACTTTTTCAGCATATTGTTTCCTCGATTTCGTCTTTTTCAGTTTCATAATGTCTTTTTGAACACTTGTTTATTTGCTCTTCACTCGGTTCAAGCTTAAATTCAAATCCTAGTTGTGGTTCAGCGTAAACCTTATTTTTCTCGAACTTGTTTATCCAATTTTCAAAATCCGCAAGTATCTTCAAGTCCTCAATTTTCAAGTGTGCTTGATTTTTCTTTATAATCCGTTTTAGATTTTGGGGAATGACTCTTGGTTCCTCCCCAAAATAATAAAATTCGGTTGATAATAAGGCATTATAACCGCTCAAGTCTCTCTTTACGTTTAATTCATTATGAACTCCTTTTCTAATTGTTGGCTCGTCCGATTTAGAATAGTCGTAAATACAATCCCCCATTCTTTTCCGCCAATCTTTGCTAAACCAAGACGGATTTTTTTCGGTCAATTTCTCAGAGCAAAATTTATCATATTCTGAAAGAGTCAATTTATCTGTAATTCGCATTGCATAAACCAAGCTATCGGACAAATCGTATTTTTTGCCATCTTTAAGTTTTGAATTTTTAGAACCTGTTCCGATAACCCAATCTCCAATTCGTGCAGTTCTTCTTATTGCAGGTTTACAAATAGTTAAAGTGCAAATTTTCCAGAAAGGATTTGGTGCAGCTCCGTCATCAAATCTTAATACGTATGAATATATTCTTCTCAATTTTAATTTGTTTTAAAATAAAATAGGCTGTCATTTAGACAGCCTAAAATTTGTAGCAGACCGAGGATTCGAACCTCTAACCCATCGCTAAGTTTCATAAATGTTGGTAGTTTCAAAGAATTTCTGTTTGGACAAGTCTGCTGGTTGGGAAGGTCTGCCCACCAAATAGAAATAACATTATTAGAATTATAACGAAAGCCAAGCTTTCTACGATATTATTGAATCTTTTTCTCATATGATTTATTTTTTTAATTACACAATCACAGATTAATCGAACAATAACTCCTTGAGTTAAACTATAACCCCAACTATTTAATTCACTAAGATTTTAAAGAGCCTTTTATTTTGTAGCAAAAACCGTTCCTAGAACATGTTCGGTATGTTGCCAACTCATTATACATCCCTAAAAATATAAGTTCATATCAAATATCTATAGCACAAACCCATATTTTATAAAATTAGTCAAATAACGTAAAAGCCTAAACCCAACTTAAACAAAACCACATAAGCCTTAAAAAGGGCCTAAAACAACGCATTTTTTAGAGTTGTAGTGTCTTGCCCGCCCGTTCCATTCGGATGAGTGCAACGGTTACCATTGTTGGCATTAGTACTTTATTCAGGAAAATTATTTATTGATTCCACTATTTTTTCTCTAAAGAATTTTAAAGTCACTTTTTTTAATTTGTTTGTACTTTTATTTGAGATTAAATCCTCAACTTTTTTATTCAAGTTTTCTAAAAACTCTTTTTCTGGGTAAATCTTTTCGTAAACATTTATTCGATATCTACTTTGAAAATAGAAAGCAAGATTTATGATTTGTGAATTATCCAGTTTTTTAATTATTCTCCACGTTTTGTTAAAGTCAAAATTTATAAAATATGGTGTGAACATAAACTCGTTGTTCATTTCCTCAACTTTTTCTATGAAAGAGTTGAAATCAGATGAGAATAGACTAAAAATATCAGTTAGTTCCTTTAACTCTTGATTCTCTTTAATTCCTTTGTTTGTTTCTATACAATATTCAACAATTTCTTTCAAGTCTTCATAAAACTCACTTGCTCTATCAACTGATAACCGAAAATGAATACTTCTTACATAACTGTAATTATCTTTACCTTTTTGTATTCCTTTTTTAAATCTTTTCGTTAGGTTTTCAATATTATAATTTAATAAGTTGTCAAATCTTGTAGCGTAGTGGAAAACTGTTGGATATTGTTCTAAAGAAAACTCTCCTTTATCAACATATTTTAAAAGTGAAGATGTAAGAGAACGATATTCTGAATGTTTTAAATCTACACAATCCCAATAGTTTAATTTAGTAATCAATTTCTCTCGCTCTGGAATTATGTTATCTTCAAACTTGTATATTGAATTCAATTCACTTGATAATTGTTTTATTTTAAAAGAAGTTTTCCCAGTTATATAATTAAAAATTGAATCAAAGTGCTTTCTGCGAATATTGTCGTCAGGCAGGTATTTTTCTTTGAATAATTCAGGATAAGTTTTTGGTTTGTCTTCTTTATTAGATTCTCCCATAAATCTTGATAGATTGAATGAAAAACCTTGATAAATTTCTATTATATCAGAGAAATTAGTAGTGTTCAATTTGCCTAATTTGTACTCTATTGATATCGGCAATGTGAAGTCCAAAATTGTTTCAAGTATTTCACTTTTTATACTGTCGAACTTTGTTTCTGAAGAAAGAAATTCAGATGTTTCTTTGAAGACTATCTTGAAATGTTCCAAGAAAAATAAGAGATTTCTAATATTGTCTTTATTTTGTGAAACCCTATTGACAATAGTTTTTTTATGATAAGATAAAAAGTCAAAATATGATTTGTTTTCAATTTTATATTTTGACTCAATAATCCTGTCAAAGGTTAGCGAGACATTGGTACTAAAGTTTATAGATATCCCAATTACTTTTTCTCTTAAAAGTGAATAATTATCAATTTCGTCAGTGTTTATTTCTTTTCTAAGTTCATCTTCATTCGCAATTAATAAAATTTTTGCATTGAGATTTTCTACAAGATTGTTTACAAAGCCGAAAACCTCTTTTAAGTCAAGTTCTGAGCTTTTCCTATCAATATCATCAATACAAATTAGAATTTTTCCATAGTCTGTCAGACTTCCACTTGACGTTCCTGTTTCTGACAATAAATCTTTAAGATTACTACCAAAATATTTTAAAACTGTATTACCTAAACCTGCAACTATTTTTACTCCTCTTTTTTTAAAAATAGGATATAGTTCAACAAAAATTTGATTTTGGATGTCTTCTATTGATTTAGCTCCGAATAGAGATATTAAGACAGGAATATAAGTTTCTTCATCCTCCGAATGTGGTATTTTTAATTTAGAAATTTTAGGGAAGAGTTGATTTTTTATGTAGTGAGTTTTTCCAATACCATAATCTCCATTAATTATGATGGCATAATTTGTATCTAAGTCGAGATACTGTTCAATTCTATTGGTTATTTCTTCGTTCATTTCGTATTAATGCCAACTCGTTTTGGCAATAGTATTCAAATTCCCAAATTAAGTAGGTATACTTAATTTTATAAAACTATTAATTAGATTCAGTTTTTATAGATTCAGATATTAATCATCTTTATGAATTTCAATATGACATTTCCTACAAACACTAATTAATTCAGTCAATTTTTCATTACCAAAATTCTCGTAAGTTAAGTGATGTACATCCTCAGCATCTTCCTTTTTACATTTTTGACATAAATTGTTATCTCTTTTCAACACTAATTCTCTTTTTTCTTTCCATTCCTCAGATGCAAGGTATATATGATATAATGCATATCTAGAATTATTAAGATCATACATTTTTTTTTGAGTCCTTAATTCTTCTAGTTCAATATTTCTATTTTCATGATATTTATTGATCAAGTTAATATCAAATAATCCACTTATTTTAAACTCAAATTTTTTAAAACTTAAAGGTGGTGTTTTAATTCTTCCGCCACAATTTTCGCATTGCTCATATATAAATCTTTGTCCATTGTCAGTTACTCTTAATTTACATTTTGGATTAGGATTTTTACAACAATTTTTTATCGGAATATACTTTATGTAGGTGCATTTTATGCACCTTAAAACATCAAAATATTTATACCTCTCATTTAAATTAATAACTTCAGAACTATCACATTTAGGACATCTATTCATTTCACTTATATTGTTGCCAACGGTCCGCGCATAACGAAAGTGACGACTTAATATGCGCAAGTTTTTGGGTTAAACTTTTTAATTTCTAAAACTACACAAAACTCGCATTTCAGCATGAAAACTACTCATTTTTATTAACATCGTTAAAAACCAAAAAGTCCATATCATAAACTTGAACAAAATCAGGATAATTGCTTTTCATAGGATACTGTGTTGTGAACTAGCTTTTATTCATCCCATTTGTATTGTAATCCTTTCCTTTTTTCGGTCAGTTTGGTAATTGCAATCAATATCCCGTTTACTTTCATTTTGTGAATATGCTTGTCGACTATTAGTGAAGTTACTTGGCGATCATCGTCAAAAGCAATTCCATTTAGTGAGTCCAACACAGTTTTGGATAAATTATCTACATCAACTTCAAAAAATCTTTTTTCTTTGATCGAAAAGGATAAACTGACTTGAACTTTATCAGGCATTTTAATTCTATCTTTTTCCTTAAATCTATCGGCTGTAAGTTCTTTAATAAAATTCTTAAAGTTTTGAATTGAAGCTTTTTCTGGTTTTCTTTGATAAAATTCTTTCAAAATTGTTTCAGCTCCATTTTCATCAATTTCGACCACATCATTCGGTTTGTAAGCATCTTGTTTTGTTGGAATTTCCATACCTTTAAAATATCCGAACAGAAAGTCAATGTTTGGATTTTGCCTAAAAGTCACAAATTTCTTTTTATCCTCTTCCATTTTTGTATGCACGGTTTTCTTGAGCTTATCGCTAACATTCTCGCATATCGACAAGTAGTCAGAAAATTAGCAATTATTTCTCAATTTCTTGAGTAGGAAAATCGAAATTATACAGTTCCTTTGGATGAATGCCTAAACCTTTGGCTATAGGTAAAAGTGTAGTTATTTTGGGTTCATTTTCCTCAGCGAGAACTCTATAAATTGCCTTATTCTCAATATTCCCAATTGAAGTAATAGTAGTAATATCTCGATCGCTTTTATCAATTAGCATTCTCAAATGCTGACTAAATCTTTTTCGATATTCTTTTCTCCAATTATCCACAAGCACAATATCAATTCAAACATTTGAAAAAAATTGTCAAGTTTGACACTTTTTAAAATTTTTTATTATATTTACCTGATATTAATATATTTGCGAAACTTCTTAAAGTAAAATATTAGAAGCATTCGCTTTGAATCTCGACTTGAAAACTGGTAATTTTTAGACAACGAGATGATAAGCAAGGATGCTCACGACCCGGGCGTGAACATCTCACTTATCGTTGTCAGGTATACCAGTATCCCAAGTCGGTAAGTTGAGTTTTCACGCCTATTTTTTTGGCCAAAATTGCAGGTATACTCTTCTTCAGTTTCAAAGTACTTTTCTAAATTTTCTAAATAAGTCTCGCAAGGTCAGGACCCCTGTTGTGGTCCTCTAAAACGAAGTCTAACCTTAAGTTCGTTGCGGGGCGAACCAAATTTTTTACAAACCCGTGGGTAGCTGTGATCAGCCCTATTATTTGTAACAGCTTTGGGTGGGACAAGCCCCTAACCCCAAAAGGGGAACACAGGGAGCTTGCTGGGAACTATGTAAAATCCATTTTCATTTCGGCGGTAGGGTGTCGAGATGCCCCCTTGTAGTGATCAATCACTCTCCTTCGGGAGTGGGGGATTTGAATTAAGCCATAATACCCTCCCCTAGGATTGCAGTCTAGCGGGGAGGGCTTGGGCTTAAGTAAAACATTGTTTCACTTAATAACTCACGTAAAATTATGAAAAATAAGTATTCGCGCCTCAAACGGGTGGCGCTCATTTATATTGGAGGGATATTTCTCTTCCTATCGGTATCTGCACATGCAGAAACCAGAACTACTCCCCTGCCCTTTCAACAAAATGACATCACTGGGGTAGTAGAAGATCCCAATGGACTCCCCATTCCTGGAGTTAGCGTCTCTTTAAAGAATACCATAACAGGCACTGTCACCAACCAGGATGGTGAATATAGCATCACAGCGCCATCTGATGGCACCTTGGTGTTTTCCTATGTGGGCTTTAAAAGCCTGGAACAGGACATTAACGGCCAACGAGAAATCAACATACAGCTCGAAGAAGATGTTGCTGCCCTTGATGAAGTCAAAATCAATGCAGGCTATTATAACACCACCAAGCGTAACAGTACGGGAAATATTTCAAGAGTTACCGCAGAGGACATAGAATTGCAGCCCGTGGTAAGTCCTATCCAGGCTTTGGCTGGCAGAATGGCTGGGGTGTCTGTAGTACAAAATACGGGGATTCCTGGCACAGCGCCCCAAATTCAGATTCGTGGGCAAAGCAGTCTACGCACTGGTTTCGAGAACAACGGAAATTTACCGCTCTACATTATAGACGGGGTGCCTGTAGACTCCAGTCCCATTAACAGTTTCAGTGGCATGACCAGCGCCGCCTCCCGTCTTGATCCTTTAAGTACGCTAAACCTTTCTAATATACAAAGCATTGAAATTTTAAAAGATGCAGATGCAACGGCCATTTACGGTTCTAGAGGCGCTAACGGAGTCATTTTAATCACCACCAAAAACGGCGAAAATTTCAATCAAAAAACACGAGTAAGCGCCAGGATTTACTCTGGAGTAAGTCAGGTAAGCCAACGTTTGGATTTACTCAACACAGCAGATTACATCCAACTCAGAGAAGAAGCCTTTGCCAATGATGGGGCGGAGCCAACTCCTGTGAGAGCCGAAGATCTACTGCTGTGGGACAGAGAGCGCTATACCGATTGGCAAGAGAACATCTTTGGGGGCACTGCAGAAACGACAAATGCCAATGTGATGCTTTCTGGAGGTGGCAAAAACACGTCTTTCCAAATGTCCAATGGCTATTTTAAAACAGGCACTGTGTTTCCTGGAGATTTTGGCTATCAAAAATGGTCTTCTGGTCTGTCTTTAAATCATAGATCGGATGATAACAAATTCAAGGCTAGAGTATCTGTGAACTATGGGGTAGATGTGAATAATCAGTTTAACAGTGCAAGCTTTGTGTCTAATGCTTTACTGCTTCCGCCAAATGCCCCAGCTTTGTATAATGAAGATGGCAGTTTAAACTGGGAAGATTCCACCTGGACCAATCCCCTAGCAGAGACCTTAAATCGAAGTAATGCCAAAACTCAACAACTGGTCAGTAACCTAGGCTTAAGTTATGAAGTCGTCAACGGATTATTAGTCAAAGTTAATGCAGGCTATACCGCTTTAAACAATGAAGAGCTGGTAAAGAACCCTATAGAGGCTTTAGATCCTTCGTTTAGGGATAATGCACAAGCCAGATCCAGTCATTCCTTCACCAATCGCAATTCCTGGATCATTGAGCCCCAGATAGACTTTCAGACAACTACTGGTGATCTTAACATTGAAGCGCTTGTAGGCGCTACTTTCCAGGAACAGAGATCCAAAAACCTTAGGGCAAGTGCTGTGGGATATTCTAACGAGCAACTGGTGGGTAATCTAGCAGCAGCCGGATCTGTATTTGTCTCCAATAATCAAGAAATTCAGTATAGGTATAATGCCATATTTGCGAGGTTAGGACTAAATTTAAAAGAACGCTATCTCCTTAATTTCACAGGAAGACGAGATGGGTCCTCACGGTTTGGTCCTGGGAAACAATTTGCCAATTTTGGAGCTATTGGAGCCGCCTGGATATTTACAGAAGAAAACCTCTTCGAAAATCTTCCCTGGCTCAGTTTTGGAAAGTTGAGAGGGAGCTATGGTATAACAGGCAACGATCAAATTCAGGATTACGGCTATTTAGCTACCTACTCCCCTACACCTGCTCCAGGAGGCTTATTCCCTACCCAGCTGGTCAATCCAGATTACTCATGGGAAACCAATAATAAACTGGAAGCAGCTGTAGAATTAGGATTTTTAGACGATCGCATAAGAATTCAAGCCAGTTATTTTAGAAATAGGTCATCCAATCAATTGGTAGGCTTTCCCTTACCCTCAATTTCTGGGTTTACAAGCGTACAAGCGAATTTACCAGCAACCGTTCAAAATACAGGTTTGGAGCTAGATGGATCCTTTATCAGTATTCAAACACCAAATTGGCGTTGGGAAACCAATTTCAATCTCACTCTACCAAGAAACAAACTGGTTTCCTATCCAAATATCGAGGACTCGCCTTACGCCAATATTTATGAGGTTGGTGAACCTTTAAGTATCATCAAACTTTACAGATACAATGGTGTAGATCCAGAGACAGGATTATTTGAAGTAGAGGACGTGAATGAAGATGGTTCGATCAATTTTGAAGATCAAGTCGTCAATGCAGATGTAGGACGTCAATACTTTGCTGGACTTCAAAATCAAGTCAATTATAAAAATTTGAGCCTCTCTTTTCTCTTTGAGTTTGTAGGGCAAGATGGTGTAAAATTCTTTAGGCAAGCGGCAGGTAGAATGTCTAATGTGTTTCAGAGTGATTTTGATAACCGTTGGCGTAATCCGGGGGATACTGGTGTAACTCAACGAGCCTCTCAATCCATATTTAATACGTTTACGCATTCGAATGCTTTTAGTAGCGAGTATTTAATTACTGATGCCTCTTTTGTGAGGTTACGAACACTGGCTTTAAGCTACCAGCTTCCTGTTAAATCGAGTCTGATAAGATCATCCCGTATTATTGTTACAGGCCAAAATCTATTAACCATTAGCGATTATAAGGGATTAGATCCACAATCCCCTGGTAGTGATCAACTCCCTGAGCTTGCCACGATAACAGCCGGACTAGAAATTAACTTTTAAAAACTAAACTCATGTTCAGTATAAAAATAATAGTCAGAACACTAAGCGTATTCGCTTTAGTGTTAACATTAGCGTCCTGCGAGTCCTTTGTGGATATAGAAGTCCCTAATGATCGCATCACAGGAGAAACCGTATTCACCGATGACAGGTCGGCCTTAAGCGCTCTAGATGGGCTGTATAGTCAGCTTTTCAATACCGCTTTCGCCGCTGGAGGAAATAGATCGGTCACCTTTCTATCAGGCCTTTCTGCAGATAATTTTGAAGTGACCACACCTATTCCAGAAGTCTTAGAATTTTCAGAAAATGAGATATTCCCTCCAAATGATTACAATCTAAGTCTATGGTCTGGAGCCTATAGTAGCATTTATATGGCAAATGCTTTAATAGAAGGTGCTGAAAATACAAGTCAGATCGATGATGCAATCAGGGATAGACTTATAGGTGAAGCTAAATTCATCAGGGGCTTCACTTACTTTTACTTAGTCAACCTGTACAACAGAGTTCCTCTGGTTTTAGGAACAGATTATCAAATCAATGCACAACTCCCCAATGTATCTCCAGAAGAAACCTATGCGCAAATCCTAGTCGATCTCAATGAAGCCCTCGAATTAACTGATGAAACCTATCCAGAAGATTCTAGGGTTTATATCAATGCTAGTGTCGTTAGAGCTTTGCTAGCTAGAGTTCATTTATTCTTAGGGGACTGGACACTGGCAGAAAATTTTAGTTCTGAAGTGATTTCGTCATCAAATCTCTATGAGTTGAATCAAAATTTAGATAATGTATTTCTCAAAAACAGTTCTGAAGCCCTTTGGCAAATTTCTCCCGAAGGCTGGGGAGGAACATTTCAACATACCCGAGAGGGCAATTTGTTTGTACGTATATCTGCATTTAATAGCCCCGTAAAACTTTCTGATGATTTCATGGAGATCTGGGAGGCTAATGACCTCAGGTTCATGAGTTGGATAGGTTTATTTAGCGATGATACAGGAGACTTTAATTACCCTTTCAAGTACAAAATTCAATTTGATAATTCAGGTGGAGAACTAACAGAATACTCAACTGTAATGAGGTTTGCAGAACAATATTTAATTCGCGCGGAGGCAAGAGCTAGACTAGGAAATGTTTCAGGAGCCATAGACGATGTAGACCAAATAAGAAGCAGAGCCAATGTTGCTTTAGTCTCTGATTCTAATCCAGGCATATCTGCAAATAACTTAATAGATCTGATTCTCATTGAAAAACGAAAAGAATTTTTTGCTGAATGGGGACATCGGTGGCTAGACCTTAAGCGCACAGCTAGAGCTAACGAGGTTTTAAGTCCTAAAAAACCACAATGGAACAATACGGATAGTTTCTATCCTATTCCTGAAGACGAACGCATGAAAAACCCAAATCTAGAACAAAATGAAGGTTATTAAACACAACAATAAATTGATGAAATTAGTAGTAATATTATGCTTTACTTTAAAATTCAGTCTGAGTTGTGGTCAAGCCGATGCAACTGTTATTGTAGATACTTTAGATAATGGGTTTACCTATTATCTAAAGCCTATGGATAAGGCTAATGGTAAAATCTACATGGACTTGGTTATACGGTCTGGAAGTAATCAACAAAAAAAGGATCAATTTAACTTTGCACATTTTATAGAGCATCTCCCCTTTACAGCGTTTCGTTCTAAAGCTAAAAAGGAAAATAAAAAGTTGGAAGAAGCCATAAGATCTCAATCTTTTACTCTCAATGGAATAACTCTTTATGATCAGACGGGTTACTCTTTTCATTTTCCAGCTTCCAATGCTTTTTTACAGGATCAAGGTCTTAGTTTCTTAGCAAAGACTTTATTCGGGGAAATGTTCCCGACTAAAGAAAATTTTGAAGCAGAGAAAGGAGCAATGTATCAAGAAATTGCAAGTGCTCATTTAGGAGATAGGCTCTCCAAAGATGATATATTTCGTAGTCAGTTCAATGAATGCGCGTCTGAAGTTGTATTTCCTGATTCATTTTGGAACCATACTCAAAATTATAAGATATCAGACGCTAAAGACTTTATAAAAAAATGGTATCGCCCAGAATTAAGCTCTTTAGTGGTCGTTGGTGAAATAGAGGATGTCGATCAAATCAGAGCTGAAATTCAGAAAAAATTTACATCACCAGGTAAATCTTTACCCATTCAGCAGAAACCTTGTAAAAAGTCACTCTCTACGGGTTCTCCAAAATTCACGGTCATTGATCATCAGATGAAAGGTTCAGATTTTGGATCTGAAGTGAATATACATCTATTTAAAAAAGAGAAACATTTAAAATCTAAATTTTCTGAAAATCAATGGAATTACTTGAAGCCTCTATTAAGTCATAGAATAAGTATGTTCCTTTTGAAAAGGGATGAATATTATAATTCACCAACCAAAACAGCAGTGAATTGGACTTTTGATTTTCCCGTATTAGATATAACTATAAACACCAAACTTGGTAGAGAGAAGGAATCCATAGAACGAACCTTTAAAAACTTAGACTTACTTTACTATAAAGGTATTTCAAAAGAGACTTGGACTTCTATCTATAATGAAGGGCTCGAAACCTTAGATCTTTCAAAAACTAAATCAGCCAACGAATGGCTTAAGGTTCTCAAAAATCAGAGTCTAGGAAAAAAACCTTTAACTATAAAAGAAAAAAAAGAACTTTTAGAGTGGTGGCAAGGATTTACAATAGAGGATTTCAATACAGCCTTAAGAACATTACTAGATCAGAACACCAAAGATTTTGTAGTCCTTGCACCCTTCTCTTCTGACTTTGATGAAGCCTACTGGAAAGAAAACACAAAAGCATGGCTAACGCAATACGATCCGAATTTTCTTGCCAAGGATCAAGACCATGCAAAGGCCCTTTATAAAGAACTGCCTAAAGATCCTCTTGGATCTAGAGTATTTCAATTGACAAATGGTCAAAAGGTTATTATTAATGAAATAACAAAAGAAGATCATGGAAATAAGTTTTTAGATTTTCATGCGTTTCAAAATTTTGGAGCTAAACACTTCAATTCTGAAAATTACTATACAGCTATGCTTGCACCAGAAGTAATTCAAAATGCCGGTGTTGGTCAATTGAATAAGTACGAATTGAAAGAGGTCATGACTATAAATTCCATTCAAAAGATAGCTCCTTATGTCACGGACACCGAAAGCGGTATTGAAGGAAAATTGAATGGGCATGGCCTAACTATATTCTTTGATCTACTTCAGGATTACATAGACTCACCAAGAAAGGATAGTTTAGCCTTTATAGATTGGCAACATATCCAGTGGAGAAGATATTTGAGCCCTGGCATAAGCAGGATTTTTCCTGACACCAAAGCTGAAGTCGATCAGAGGATCGGGTTATCGAGAAGTGAGCTTGGAATATCAGAACAATACAAAGCATCCAAAAAATTGTCTATGAATGATGTTTATAAAACATATGACCTCATTTTTGGCAGTCAACAAGATTTTACAATTGCAATAAGCACTAATTATAAGGCAGAACAACTTCTTCCATTAATTACAAAACTCTTTGATGGAACTTTGAAAAAAGATGCGGTTCCGGAAAGGTTTAATTCAAAAGATACTTCAGCGCAAAAACATCAAACTAAAGTTATTCCTGTATCATCTATTCCCAAGGCTAATGCTATGCTAGCTTTAAAATATTTAAAAAAAGTTGATGCATCAGATTGGAAAACCCAACTTAAAAGCTACATTTTAGAAAAATCCTTAAGTAACAGAATATCACCTATTAGATATTTCGAAAACAAAGCTTTGTATTTCTGGAAAGTCACCTATTACTACCATAAAGAGTCTGAACAGGCTGACATTTCACTTTACTTTCCAACTTTAGAAGAGCAAGTTGAAGAGATCACTAAAGAAATAAAGAAAATTACAAGAGAATTAAAAAGAAGAACAATAAGCCAGGAAGAGTTAGACGAAATTAAAAACAAGGTTCCAAAAACTAAGTTTGGAATCGACTGGGAGAGTAATTCATCGTTAACAACGAAAGTGCTTTACAACTATCATAATTTTAATTTACTAACACCCCAGAAAAAGGAATTTGAAGACTATCTAGAATCTATAAGCCCTAAAGATATTAAGGCAACGGCTAAAGAATTTTTTAAAGATGCTAACAAACGTAAGTTTATTGCGTTACCATCAACATAGATCAATTAAAAAAGCCCCGACGACTCGGGGCTTCACTTAACCTACTGTGGCATTCCAGGAACAACGTAAGGATTGTTTATAGGTGACCGTTTTAAAGTCTGTAAACTTTGATCGGTATAAACTTCGAAAATTTCCTCTTGTTCATCCTCTTCAAAAATAACTTTACAGTTAAAATTTCCTTGTGGCTGACATGGATCTGAACTCAATTGAGTGGCTACGCCATTCAAATTGATCCAAGCTGAAGCTTGATCATTTGCTGTATTAGCAAATGCCATTCCTACGGCCATAACGAATGCCAACATGGGCATTAAAAATTTTGAATTTTTCATCATATTAAATATTAAATTAAACAATATGCCTAGACCTTACTTTAAGGCTTTAGGCGCTCTAAGTATTGCGCAATACTATTCTTTATAAAACTTCCTATGCTTTTTAGTTTGAATGTAAATTCCCAGAATTCCTAAAAGCAGAAATCCAGTATTGAAAAGGAGATGCTCCTGCCAGGTTAAGTTATTAATAATCCCACCACAGGAACAAGGTACATCCGCACTAAACTCCATGATCCAGATGATGTAAATCGAGAAAATAAGCATGAGACCAGAGGCTAAATACATCGCAAATTCTTTATACTTTGCACTTATCAATAGCCCAGCAATCCCCAACTCTATTATCGGAACAAAAGCTGAAACGAATCGAGCAAGGTGTTTATTTCCAAAGACTGGACTATTTAAAAGATCATTGTAGAATTGAGTAAAATCCATCAATTTATGGATAGCTGCATAAAACATCAACACGATAAATGCGAACCTGATAAATTGATATATGTAGCCTTTATATTTCATTGATGCCCTATTTCGAGAGCATAAAGATCAAACTTATAATAGCTTTTGATTTGATTTTAAAGGATTTGAATTTGTCTGGATAGGTTTTTGATTTAAAACTTTCTAATTTGAGAAGGAGGTATACCGTACATTTTTTTAAAGGTTCTGGAAAAATGAGCCTGACTTAAGAACCCACATTCTTCTGAAATTTCATTTAATGGAGTACTTGTATCTTCAATCAAAGTTCGGGCTTTTTCTAAACGCTTTTTTCTATGGTAAGCATATATAGTATCTCCATAAAAGCGCTTAAAAATGGTCTTGATCTTACTAACACTACAACCTATATCTCTACCAATTACAGAAATTTTCGGCAGGGTTTTATCTAAACGTTCCATGACATATTGATGCAGTTTTCTCACCAAGATACGTTGGTCTTGTAATAATAAACTACGGTACTCACTAGGATATGTAGATGACCGAAACTTGTCTTGAAGTGAAGAACTTAATTTGTCATTAGTGTAAACCGCCTTAAACACTGATAAGGCGTATGTAATTTTTCCTTCGGAGACCAGTTTATGAAGACGGCCTTGTCCACTCCAGTAAAAGTCGCTGTGGTGTTTTAAGTCGACCCTAAATGAATGTTCGTTATCAAGTTCATGTTCTAAAAGCTCATGCAAATCTTCAGGTAAGTTGGAGTCGCCGTTGATTAAAAATTTGACAGGCCTATTTAAAATCTCCAGATCAGAGTACCCAAGAATATCTTTGATATTTGTTGAATAAGAGGTAATGTGAAAGTTACAATCGAGGATAAAAACTATATTTTCTATAACCTCTTTGCTTTTTTCATGGTTAATTTGATGAACTGCTGTATCAATTTCTTCAACCATCGTATTCAGAGATACTGCGATTTGTTCTAATTCATCTTTTTGATTTCTTAGGGGTAACGTATACGTATAATTGCCAAGAGTGATTTCAGTTATAAACTCTAAAATTTGATGAACTCTAGTTTTGAAATCAGTAGTAGACATAACTGCACAAGTTTAAAGGAGTCTATTTGAATTGATTTAAGAAATTTAAAGCTTCTGAAATAGTATTAAATCCCTGAGTGGGTACTGAGGGATTACTGATATTGACATAAGCTTTATATAATGTTCCTGAATACGCACTCTCCATCACAATAGCCACGGCAAGAGCTTTGAGACACCCGCTTTCGGCTAAGTATTCTCTAGCAGCCTTGCTTGCTGATTTTAATTGTCTGATGTCACAAAGTATGGGATAAGAGATTTCGTTTTGAAAACGAATTCTCGCTTTTACAACGGCCTTAGCTGCTTCGAGATCAATTACAGCATTTGGTTTATAAACAAAATTCAGAATGCCCTCTTCTATCCAGAAGTGTGCATACTTTTCTCCTCTTTTCATGGAATGTGCCCTATTATTGCTACAATTTAAATAAAAAAATAATAACGATTACTTAATATATACATGAAGATATCGTGGCACACCGCATATTTTGGTAGCATTTGAAAGCATTTGACTTTAAAATATACAATTTGACTTCGAGGGCATATTTTTTCTTAAACTTCTGATTATCAGAATCTTTTTATAGTTTCATCTTTATAATTCTTTAAAAGATGGCAAAAATTAAACACAACAATTTACTCGATACAGTGGTATCGGTAATGACCAATGCAAAAGAATCGGGAGCTATACATCTCTACGCAGAAGGAAAGCAAATGAATGGTCGTCAAGTACAAATCAAAGGCAAAAAACTGTTCCACTTTGGGACAACAGGTTATTTAGGGCTTGAACAAGATCAACGATTAAAGCAAGGTGCCATAGAGGCTATACAAAATTATGGAACAGAATTCCCTCTCTCTAAGTCTTATATATCGCATCCCTTGTATGCAGAACTGGAGTCTTTGATGACTGATATATACGGTCACCCGGTAGTCATAACAAAAAACAGTACGCTTGGACATTTCGGGGTCATACCGTCAGTTGTAAACGACGGCGATGGGGTCATCCTGGATCACCAGGTCCATTGGAGTGTGCAAAGTGCAGTTGCGCCTTTAAAATTGCGCTCAGTACCCGTTGAAATGATCCGGCATAACAACTTGGATATGCTTGAGGATAAATTAAAAAAACTTCAATCCAAATGTCATAAGATTTGGTATATGGCCGATGGCATGTATTCTATGTATGGGGACTATGCTCCAATCGAAGAATTAATGATGCTTTGTGATAAATACCCTCAACTCCATATCTATTTTGATGATGTGCATGGCATGAGCTGGAAGGGAAAACACGGTAGCGGCTATGTGATGAGTATCTTAGAAAAATTACCTGATCGGGTGATTTTATTTGGCACTATGAGTAAAACCTTTGGAGCCAGTGGAGCTGTCATGGTTTGTAAGGATAAAAACTTGCAACAACGCGTCAAAAATTTTGGTGGCCCCCTCACCTTCTCCGTTCAACTGGAACCTGGATCGGTAGGGGCTGCAATAGCCTCTGCAAAAATCCATCTTAGCGATGAGATCTATGCGCTGCAAGATGAACTTGCAGAACGCATTTCGTATTTCAATCAGTGTCTTAGCCAAACAGACTTGCCTTTAATCGTCGATAATGATTCCCCCGTCTTTTATATTGGAGCAGGTATGCCAGAAACAGGGTTTAATCTAATGAACAGACTTATGAGATTAGGCTTCTATGTCAATATCGGCTTTTTTCCTGCGGTTCCGGTTAAGAATACGGGAATGCGAATTACCATCTCCAGGCATAATCAAAAAGAGGAAATCAAAGGTCTAGTGGATGCTTTGTCTGAAGAGTTTCCTAAAGCCTTAAAAGAGACAGGCACCACCTTAGAACGCGTACATTTTGCCTTTGGAAAAAGGACAAAACCTACTTACCGATCTAAGGTTCAATCTTCAAAGCTCAACTTACAAAGCTTCTCGTCTATAACTGAAATCGAACCTAAATTATGGAACAGTACAGTCGGAAAAAATGGCTTTTACGATTGGAATGGGTTAAGAGATTTAGAGAAGATCATGAGCGATCAAAAGTATCGAGAGCACAACAATCAATTTTATTATTATGTGGTCAAAGATGAGAACCAAAAATGCGTGTTAGCCACCTTCGTCTCCTTTGGACTTTGGAAAGAAGATATGCTCGCGCCTCCATCGGTATCCTTGGCACTCGAAAAAATCAGAAAAGACAAGCCGTACTACCATACAAGTACCTGTCTTTGCTTAGGCTCAATGATCACCGAAGGAGATCATCTGTATCTACGTCAAGATTCTACTTACTGGAAAGAGGCCTTCAATTTATTCTTAGACCATTTAGAAAAATTAGAAAAGCGCCTAAATGCTCAATATGTCATCCTCAGAGACTTCCCAACCAAAAATGAGTCGGTCAAAACCTTTTTGCAAAAAAAGGGGTTTGTTCACGTGGCAATGCCAGAGTCTGCTGTGTACGTTAATTTTAATTGGAACAGCCAAGAGGAATATGTGGATACCCTTAGCAAGCGATCACGAAAGCATTTTCGAGATGATATCGAAGCTTATAGTGATCTAGTTGAACTCCAGATCCATCAGAAGCTATCAAAAACTGAATTGGACAAAAGCTTTCAACTTTACCAAGCTGTAAAAGCTAATAACATTGGATTAAACACCTTTAGTTATCCTTATGCTTTATTTGACCATATGAATTCATCCCCTCAATGGGAATTTATCTCATTGTATTTAAAAGACACTGAGCGAACATTAGCAGGAGTTATGTTCTGCTACAAAAATTCAAATGCTATCTATGCGCCAGCCATAGTAGGCATGGATTATAATTATGCAAGAACCTACAATGTGTACAGGCAGTTATTATTCCAAACCATACTCAGGGCCAAAGACTTAGACCAGTCCAGAATTGATTTTGGATTAACTGCTGGATTTGAAAAGCGTAAAGTAGGTGCAGAAGTTATTGAGAAATGTGCTTATATACAAGCCCGTGACAATTTTGCACTGGAAGCCTTAGACTGGTTAAGGAAAGATTAGAATAAATACAGATTTTAATAGTGCCCAATTAAAACACCCTATTGAAAAAAGCGCAGCAACGGTATTATTTGTTTTCATTTAAAACGAATCTCATGTTTGAGAAGGCTATGTCGACATTTGGAGAGAAGATCGAAACTATCATTAAGTCAGATAAACCTGATTTAAAGAAAGCTGATGACGGCATCAACTTATGTATAAAGACCTTATCGGCTCTTCAAAAACAAGTTGATAAAGAAGATTTTGAGGATGCTACTTCTGAAATTGATTTTTTTAGAAATATCAAGCCTTTCCCTATGAGTTATCTGATCTATTTCACTGAGGTCAGGTCTTGTGAATTATCACTCCCTAAAGCTGGAAATTCATTCAAAGTCCGGTTTTTAAAAAAGGAGATCAAAAAAATCAACAAGTTTTTTTCGGCCAATAACAGCTTCGTCAACTATATGGAGCAAAACCATAATTATTTAGATCATGAATTTTTCAGCCGGGAAGGAAAACGAGACTTCTCGTTTAGCCCAAGCATTAATTACTATCAAAATCCAGAATTTTCAACAAGTCACGACATGTTATGGGCTAAGATCCAAGCCTTGTATCGTTTTATTCATTACATCAGAGAAAAATTAGAACGGATTCAGCCTGGCAGCAGTAGTAACTTTCGTGAGCGCCAACCTAAATTACTGGTCTGGTCTGGCTCTAAAGTATCGTTGGTAGAAATCATCTACGGACTTTATCAACAAGGCGATATTAACCACGGAACAGTTGACCTAAAAACCATCGTTTCAGCTTTTGAAGATTTCTTTAATATCAAACTTGATAACTACTATAAAACCTACAGTGAAATGAAGGCCAGAAAAGATCCCAGGACTAAATATTTATACCAAATTGCTAGTGATTTAGAAGCCAAAATGCGGCAAGACGATGAAAAATAAGTTACCGTAGTATATCGTAACTACGAAAAACAGTTACTCTTCAAACCCCAACTAGATCTTATCAGCCCAGATCCATTCAAACTCAACAAACATTAGTATTCTCCATCAAATTCAATGAAAAGTTAAATTCTAACGTACTACGTGTGATGTGGTGAAAGATGCCAGTTAAAAAGCATCAATTTTATAGAACAAAAGTTAAACCAGGCTAGACACTATCAATTAGAATGTGTTAGCCATAAAATTTGTTTTATCATGCCAACATCAATTATCACCTCAGACGATCTTCGAGATTTTAAAACAGAACTACTTGAAGAACTCAAGATCCTTCTTACAAAACAAAGTAAGGGACAATTAAAAAAATACCTGAAATCTTCAGAAGTGATGGATTTATTACAGATAAGTCCGGGAACCTTACAAAATTTGAGGATTAATGGGACATTACCCTATACCAAAGTAGGAGGAATTATTTACTATGATGCCACAGAAATTCAAAGCGTTATGGAAGCCAATCGAGTTCATCACGACTTTAATTCTTAAGGCTATGAATTACATAAAGCTTCTCAATGCAGCTTTTGAAAAATTCCACTCTGACGATCGCCTAAATCCTTCCCATATCAGTTTATACATGGCCTTGTTTCAGGAGTGGAACAGCTGTCGTTTTGCAAATGAATTTTACGTCAGTAGACATGAAATCATGAGACTAGCCAAATTAGGTTCAAAATCAACCTATCACAGATGTGTGACCGATTTAGATGCCTGGAGTTACCTCTGGTATTTTCCCTCGAATAATCCTTTCAAAGGCAGTAAGATTAAGATGTCTGTTCTTGATACTAATAGTGGTACAGATATGGGACACTACGATCCCAAACTAGAACTACTTGCGGAACACTACAGTCCCAAAAATGAACCACGACTGGGACACCAGTGTCCCACTACTGGACAAGTAGTGGACCCACACCGTCCCATCAGTGGACAAGCATTGGTATCTAATATAAACAATAACAAACAAGTAAATATTAATAAACAGCCAAAAGGCAGGCAGGCTGTTTTTCTTTTTTTTAAAAAAAATGGATTTGAAATCGATGAAGCAAAAAAATTCTTCAACCATTATGAAGCTAAGCATTGGAAGACCAGTGACGGGGAACCCATTAGAGACTGGCATGGCCTAGCGATTAATTGGATGGATAGAACCGAATTACTTGCAGAAAAAAACGAAACAAACAAAAAGCAAGCGTCCCAAATTGAGGACAACTTACGGACTACTAAACACAAAAATTATGGACAACCCCTCTAAAATAATGGAAGGAGATAAAGAATATTCTCTGGGCGAATTTGACGGGAAACATGTTCGCTATGATTTTGATAAAATTCTCATCTACTTGAACGCAAAAGGCAAACTCCTCTTCGGTGAGAAATTTAAAATTTACAAAGACGACGAGGCTATTCTTATCAAACTCTGTAATTACTTTATCCGTGATAAAACCAATTGTGATAAATACGGCATTGATCCAACTAAAGGGATACTGTTATCGGGTCCAGTAGGCTGTGGTAAAACCAGTTTGATGAAATTAGTACGGTACATTGTTCCATTGCAACGCCCTTATGAAGTCATCCCTTGTCGTAATGTCACATTTGGATTTAATCATTTAGGCTTTAAAACTGTGGAGGACTTCGGTAATTCTAAGCTGTATTGTTTTGATGACTTAGGCGTAGAACCCTCGGGTAGGTTTTATGGAAAAGATTTAAACGTTATGGGTGAAGTCCTTCTGTCGCGCTACGATTTGTATTTAAAATCCAGAAAAAAGATTAAAACACACGCCACAACTAATCTTAATGCAGAAGAACTTGAAGACCGTTATGGTAATCGAGTACGAAGCCGAATGCGAGAGCTGTTCAATTTAATTGCTTTTGATCAAGAAGCCAGGGATAAAAGGAAATGATTAATTATTGTAAAGCTCTTAATAAACTACGCTTTATCCAACTCTTTCAATATCTTATTCCACAATAATTTGATGAGTTTCAACTTTATTGTCATAATACACTTTTAATACATAGACGCCTTTATTTAACCCATTAGTGTCAATCATAGATTTATCATTATAAAATTTCACTGAGCGTACTTCTTTTCCATTTAAATCATAAAGGCCACCACTTAGAGAGGTATAAATTCCATTATTTTTAGATGTGTCTATCGCATTAACATTTAGTAAATCTCTAGAAGGATTAGGGTAAGCAACAAAGTTATATTCTTCTTCTCCAGCAGGTCTTGGTATATGTCCGCCACTACCACCATGACTAACGCTTAATATTCTGGCACCTCCAATCCCACAACTATTTCTGCCCATCACTTGAACATTTCCACTAGTACCAGCATAACCCGTAAAGACTTGAATAGATGAAGATGAACTTGCTCCCGACAATTTTTGCCAGTTTTGTCCAAAGAGATTAAAAACGGGAACGGACTCATAAGGAAATGGAAGCCACCATTCATAAGAAGTAGCCCCAGTGGATCCTCCACTTTGATAGTTTACCAAAGCACCAGTATTTACTGAGGTAGGACCTTCTATTGGATTAGGCATTGCAGGCTTTCCCGTCCAAATTATGAGCGGATTTGATAACACATCACCACATTCATCTGACATCATATTGGCTGTTACAGTAACTTGTCCAGAATAACCCCCAGTTAAAGTTAAAACAGCTATATTAGTTCCCTGACCAGAAGTTACAGAGACACCACTATTGGAAGGTGACACAGTCCATTCCACTGAATCTGCTCCTTCTGGAACACTGAAAGTGGCTGAAGTACAAAGTAGTGATGGTGCAGTTATATTAACTCCTGTACATCCAAAGCCACAATTCTCTAAAACAGGATAATCTGCCGGGGATTGAGCTTCTAGCTCATCTGCTAACCAATTTCCGTTTCTTACCTGAAACGAAATATGTTTATTGTTTGAGTTATCATAATTATTCGGATTATTAGGATCTGTATTATCGTTATCTCTATTGTTAGGTAAATAATCAACAACAAAGGAATCAAAATTGCTAACCAGATTATTGTCTTGGATCATTCCTCCAGAAGTAGTTTTTAGATAATCTATGGGGTCAGGATTATTTCCATTTGTCTTTACAATGTCTAAAGCACTTACCGTAGGTATAAAACCATATTGGCGATGGATAATTTCTATGGGTGGTACTTGACTAGGTAAATCTATTGCAAAATCAAAATCGCATTCTAGTTGACCATTAACATTGAAACATTTATAAGGGTTTACATCAAAATAACCTCCTGCATAAGAATCATAGGGTAATGCTGATGAAGGAGAATCAAATGACCTATTAGTTAAGTCATATTCTATTTTTGGACCTATCCATAACACTCTTTTTTCATACCTAATACGTCCTCTATAAATTTGACCTTGTGTGCCTTGCAATGGCGTTGCGTAAAAATCAAAATTATACCGCCACTTTGAACTGCCCGGTATAGCACCTACAATAGCTAGACCAAAATCGAGTGGTCGTGTAACATTTAAGAGAGGGACACCTATCATGTTGAGTAAATCTCCAAAGAAGTCTGGGTTATCTACATCGTCAATTTTAAAAAGTAAGTCGCCTGGGTTAAAGCCATGGTCTTCTGCACACTCATTACCGTTACTGATGGCTACATTTCGGCTTGCGAGAGGATAACCTACATTGTTTAATTTGGTTTGCCAAACGTCGTAATAATCTTGTGTTTGGGTATGATTCCAAGTTTCTAAAGACCAGTAATTTAATTCCCTTGCGGCAGGTGTGTCTTGTATGCCTAAGCCAGCTAAAGGAGTGCTATAAGGATCTACAGAAGTGTTAGCACCAAGTAAATTGATAAAATCACTCACGCCTTCTGCAAGATTAAAGGCTATGGGTAAAAGCACTTCTCCTGTTGCAAAAGCTAAGGGCGTTTGCACGTATTGTAATTTAACATGTCTGGTAAAATGCTGAATGCTCAATGGTGTATTTGCCCCTTGCATAGGGCTGTCGTGGGCAATGAACAGACGTACATCGTGCGGTGATGTGTCTTCTGGGTTAGCTGGATTAAAGTTAGGGTCGTCTTGCTCCCATTTGGCTAAGGTATAACGGCTGATTACCCCACCCATACTTTGACCAAGGATAACATTGGGTTCTAGACCTGTTTTTTCGTTATTTACCCATTCTATCACTTGTTTAAGGATACGACTGTTGTCTTCCATTGAGGCTGTCCCTTTTATCCAATCGACGTAGATGATGTCGTATTGTTGAGTTTCTCCAATTAATAATTCCTCTAAATTAGCTCCTGCAAAACCCAACTCATTACGAAAACTACTAAAACTTGTATCCCCATCCTCATCGGCTGGGTCGGTGATATGTCCAGAATCAAAGCCTTCTACAATAATTAGTGGTCTGGTAATTTGGCTACTTGTCATTCTGCGTATGCTTAAATCTGCCCCTATATAACTACTGGTAAAAGGGAGACCCTCATCTATACGTACTTTTTGTTGGGAATTAGAAGACCTTGATATAGTATGACTCACAAGGGTATTTGGGTTATTAATTTTGAATTTAGTTTTTGAAATCAATTCTTCTCCATTGGTCAAAATGATCCGAATTGTAAATTCTTGAGGTTTCTTTGCGCTAAAGTTTACAGTAATGTACTGGTCTAAGTTAATGAGCTTCCAGCCTTGGCCATTATCAAAATTGATTTCTATAGTGGCTATTTGACTAGAAATATTACTCAAGAATAAATTGCTTGGCATTATAAAATTTAAAGTATTACTACTGGATTGGTTGGTAGATGGTGCTACCGCCATAGTACGCTTGGTTTTATAAGGGTTTTGCCATACACCATTGATAAATTTATCGTAGTAGCGGTTATTGATGACCCTAATTCTATTCTGGCTCAAGGCAAGGGTGTCCAGGTGTTGGTATTCAAAAAGTAAGCCTGAAAGCACTATGTTATTCTTTTCCATCAGGTTTTTTTGATAGACATGTTGTGCTATATCGTATGCAAATTTTTGATACTGTGGGGTGTGGGTGGTGTCTGTACTGGTTTTTGCCATATACAGAGTTTTGTAGATGTTACCCACCACATTCAAATCTACATAGTTGGTGTCTCGTGCTACACCGTCATAAGCAGTAATATCCGTAAACTCCATAGCATAATCTAATAAATGGCCAGAGCTGACTTTAGATTTGTCTAAATATTGAAAGATGTTGTTGATTTCAGTTTTCCAGTCGGTATCAATTTCTAATTGAGCAAAGATTAAACTAGGAAATAACATTAAGGTAAGTAGGTAAAGTTTTTTCATGGTTATATGATTTTATCTTGATTAATTATTGCGCATAGAAACTATCAAAACGCCCATCGGTAATATTATAAATTACACCATTTTCTTGATTAAGAATTGAAAATTCGAAGACACCAGAAATAATATTATTATTTATATCGAAATTTGTAATTTCTAAAAAACCGTTATTTTGTTCATCTGTGCGATTTAAAAATTCTTCATTACTATTAAATATCACCTTTCCGTAAATTTTACCTTCACCACTTTCAGCTAATTGATTTATGCCCATTTGTATTTCTTTTTGATTGGATTCAATTGAAACTAATTCCGGGAAGCCATCTCCTCTGGCAAAGCCAACTGCAAAATAATATTCACCATCAATAAGTTGATATTGACACTGAACACCACCAAAAGCATAAAAAGGTTCACCATTTACCAAACACCCAAAAGTTCCAGCACCGGTTTGGGTGGCTTCGGGTAGGCAGTCTATGCCTTGGCAGTTGGGTGAGTCGTCGTCGTTGTCGCAGGAACAAATAAAGAGAAGAGAAGAAAGTAAAAAGAGTATAGATATGTTTTTCATAACATTTTAGTTTTATGCTTTTTTTAAAAGTGAGAATTTTTATGTTATTATAAGATTAAGTTTTACAAGGATTTTGCCAATTACCATTGATATATCTATCATAATACTTGTTGTTGATTACGCTAATTTTATTTTGTGATAAGGCATTTTGATTCAACTTTTGGTATTCATAAAGCAAACCTGTAAGTATATAGACACCACTACTATCTTGTGTGGCACTAAAGCGTTCTCTAGCCCAATTATAGGCGTACCTATCGAATAAAGGCGTATGCATTGTATCTGCTACCAATTTACTCATAAACAAGGTTTTATAAATATCACCAACAACATTGATGTTTACATCAGTAGTATCTGTAATTACACCATTATAGGCGGTTACATCGGTAAATTCCATAGCGTAATCTAACAACATTCCAGATGATATCTTGCTTTTGTCAAGATCTTGAAAAATTGGATTAATTGAGTTTTTCCATTGATTGTCAACATTAATTTGAGAAAACAAAACACATGGCAGTAATAGAACTAGGTAAGTAAGATTTTTCATAATTAAATGTATTTGGTTAGAATTATTGTGTAAATATTGCATCGAAACGACCTTCTGTTACTATGTATAAGGTCTGAGTCACCTCGTCGAATATTTCAAATTCAAAAGTGCCTGAAATAATGTTATTTTCATTATTAAAATAATTAATGTCACAAATTCCTGTTCTTTCCATATTCGTTTGAATATTTCTACCCTCTCCAGAAATAAAAAATGCAGCACCTCCATTACCTATTGAATAATCGGATATGATAAAATTTGGAGAGTTAGAAAAGTTAATAGCATTAGACCCTAAATCAAGTTCCACAAGTTTTTTACCTTCAAAATTTGGAGATATGCTAAAAAAATACTCCCCATCTACCAATTGGTAAAAGCAGTTAAAGGCACCAGAATTGTCAACAAAAGGTTCACCATTTACCAAACAACCAAAAGTACCTTCTCCTGTTGTGGTGGCTGGTGGTAGGCAATCAATGCCTTGGCAGTTGGTAGAGTCGTCGTCGCTATCGCAGGAAAGAAATAAGCTCCCTAGTCCAGCCAGGGCGGAGAATAAAAGTAATAGTGTATAAAGTTTCTTTTTCATGACGTAGTGTTTTTTGATTATAATAAGATTGAACAACTTTAATGATCTGTGAATTAATATTATAAATATAGATTTAATAATTCTTTCACAGTTACGGTTTGACCTTACTTTTACTACGGGAAAACCGTACATTTTTAAAGCATCGAAAAACTTTGTTTTCTATTTTGAGTAAGCTCATTTTACTTTTCTATGAACTTTAAAAAAGTAAGTGAATGATTTTATGGGTTGTATTTACGTTTAAGGGTTCCATTGATGTATTTGTGACAATACAAGTTGTAAACGATCCTTATTTTTTTAAAGTCAAGGTGTTTAATTGAATAAAATATTAATTCAAAAAGACAACTGTATCATAAATTGTTCAAAACCTATTAATATTCTGAATTAAAGTCTTGTAAAACTCAATCAATATTGATTTTAAAATTTTAATAATTTCTATTCCTAGTTCTTTCATATAAACCTGAATTTTAATTTTTCTTTAAAGAGAATAAATTTTAAAGCCTCTACCTATATTTAATCCTATCCTTACTAGAAAATGAATCATTTTTGATAGGTCACAACCAAAAAATTGACGTTTTCGAGCTCTTTTTTGATCTTCAAATTATCAATTCTGATCATTCCAACTCCAAAAAGCCATAGAATTTGATGCAAAATACCATCAAATAAATTCAATTAAGCTTAACTATTATTTTTTATTTAAAATATTGGTTTTCAATGTTTTATGTTCAAATATATGTAAATTTCAGAAGCTAAAAAACATCATAACTTTAAACTTTAACGCTATGAAAAATTCAGTTTATTTCTCAATTATTTTGTTGATGCTTTCCCCTGCTCTCTTTGCTCAAATTGGAGGAATTGAAAACTCAGTTCAAGATGTTTCCAATACGATTAGAAATGTGTTTCCTATTCTGCTAGGTATCATTTTTCTGGTAGGATTTCTATTTAATGCAGGACACTTTTTTGGAGAGAATGCGGATTTAAAGAAAGGGATAACCCGCGTACTTGTTTTTGTCCTCATTGCTGGAGCTGTTGTTGGCATTTTCACCTACCTAGTAACAATAGTCGTCTAATGAAGAAATATAAAGTATATAAAAACATCAGAAAAAAAGCAGTCATTTTTGGTTTGCCTTTATCCCTATTTGCTTTAATGATGATTTCCATCATTGCATCCTTACTGATAATCATCTTCTCATTTAGTTTAGGCATCCTAAGCGGTGTCCTGCTTATGAACACTACTTTATATGTTGTATTAACTAAAATAGCTCACAAACCTCAGCTATTACATCTAGGAAAGGCTTTTCCAAAAACAATAAGCAACAAAAGAAACTCCAACTTAAGTTATGAATAAGATTAATTTATCAGCAGCTCACCCAATAATTGACATCCAGGACAATATTGTCTTTGCCAACAATGGTAATATAGTACTCTGCTATAAAGGACATCTTCCGGAAGTGTATTCTCTATCTGAAAAAGACTTCGAGGATATTCACGGATCCTGGTTTCAAGCCTTTAAATCTTTACCGGTTAGAACGGTTATCCATAAACAAGATGTTTATCAAAAAACATCCTTTTCGTCGGATCAACTTCCGCATCAGACTTTTTTAGAGAAAGCTACACGAGACTACTTTAGAGGAAGAGACTATATCGATCATCAGTGTTATTTGTTTTTCATAGTCACAAAAAACAAAACGCTCAATAACCCTAAATATGTCAACCCCCTTTGCAAAGTCTCAAATAATCAAGTTATAGAGCTAGAAAGCAACTTGAAGAGTTTTATCAATTCTGTCAATGACTCCATTTCATTTATCAACAACAGTCGAAAATTAAATTTTACCGCTCTTAAAGAGGAGCAGATTCTAGAATTGACAAACACCTATTTTAATGGTTTCAATGAAGGTTTTGACACTGACATTATACTTGATAATAACCACGTGACTATAGGAGAAAATTATTTTGATGCCCTGGCGATCAACAGCGAACTGTGCTTTGGCGAAAGTGTACAAAGTAGCAAGCCTAATGAAAAATTCACCTCAGATGATTTTATATTTCATCAAGGCTATGTTGATGGCTTAGGGCTTACGCTTAATGAGAACCATATTGTGAATCAAATACTATACTTGGACGATAAGCATAAGTGGCGCAAGCTGCTTGACAAAAAAGTAGAAGAGCTGCATAAAAGCTCCAATTTTGGATCACATAATAAAATAGTTCTTGAAAAGATTCAACACATTTTGGATCAAATCAATGCAGATGATAATGCCCGAATTATAAGAGGACATTTCAACATCATTTTCTGGGATAAAAGCCCTGAGGATCTCAATCGAATAAGTTCAAAAATTAAAACAGAATTCAAAGACTTGGACATTATCCCCTATTACCCCAGAGGCAAAGAAAGAAAAAATTACATCCTGAACAGTTACTTCTGTTTTTCATCTAATTTTTCTAATGATGATGTATACGTAACAGATTTAAAGCATGCTCTATGTCTGTATATCAATAATAGCAATTATAGATCTGATAAAACAGGAATCATCTTCAATGACAGAGAATACAACATTCCTGTCTTAAAAGACGTCTGGGATGAGCATAAAAAAAGAATCAAGGCCAGGAATTTTGCCATTTTCGCGCCAACAGGTGAAGGGAAATCCTTTTTAGCCAATAATATCCTTCGGCAGTATTTCGAGAGTGGAGTGCGTCTGGTTATTATTGATTTAGGGGGATCTTATACCAAATTTGCTAAATTATATCCTGAGCAGTACACTGTGCTTCGCTACGAAAGCGGAAAAAATCTGGGGATCAATCCGTTCTACATCAATGAAGCAAAGGATCTCACTCCGGAGCGTTTAGAGGAATTATCCGTTTTCCTCTTTGAACTGTTTGCTTCTGATTTAAAAGTAACCAAAGCAGAATCGGTTTCGATCAAAAAGATTTTACGTCATTATTACGAAAATACGGCGGACAATCACTCCTTAGACGGGTTTTATCGATTTATAGATCAACACAGGAAAGACCTTCTAAGTAGGCTCAACATCCATCCAGATTATTTCAATATCACCAGCTTTTTACACGTCATGTCAGAGTACGTGGGAGATGGCATATATAGTTTTTTGTTTGAAGTCAGCGAAGATCAAACCTATAAAATAGAAGATAAGCGATTAATTGTTTTTGAGTTGGACGAAGTCAAAGACAACAAAGAGATATTATCCGTGATGCTTAAGCTTATCAAGACAGCCATACAAAGGACCATATGGAAAAATAGAGCTGAAAAAGGCATTATTTTATTTGATGAATTTGCCAAACAGCTCAAATTTGAAAACGTATTAGAAAGCGTTGAATTTTACTACCAAGCCATACGAAAGCAAAATGGAGCCATAGGCATCATTCTACAGTCCATCAATCAACTTCCTAACAATTCTACTTCATCGAGCATACTTGAAAACACACAAGTCATTTATAGTCTGAACAATGAAAAAGGCTATGAAGAATTAGTCAAACGACTTCATTTAACCAGTCACGATTTGAACCAATTGAAATCGATAAAAAACCAGCTTTCTGGGAAAAGAAAGTATACGGAAATGTTCATCAAAATCGGTAAAGAAAGCAATGTATTTCGTCTTGAAGTCCCCAAAGAGGTATATGCTGCATACTTAACCGATGGACAAGAAAACGAAGAAATCATGAAGCTTTACGAAAAGACAAATGATATGGAGCAAGCCATAAAAGTATTCACTTCTAAACTATAATCTCATGAAATCAAAACTCCTAATTATCGCCATCGCCTTCTTTTTTTTAATGCCAGAAAAAGGAGCCGCTCAAGGAATGCCCGTCTATGATAACACCAACTTTGTCAGTTTAGTAAAGTCGCTAGTAGAATCTGCCAAGCAAACGACACAACTCGTTAAAACAGTCAAATTTTTAAAGCAACAAAAAGAAAACTTGGAGAAAGTCAATACGGTAGTCAGACAATTAAGAGCTGTAAGAGAAATTGGACAAAACAATCAGCGTCTCATAAATGTGATGCAAGGCGATCTGCAAGACATCTTAAGTTCACCGTACATCAAGCCCGAAGAAATCAATAGGGTCACAAATTCATTCAACAGCATCATAGACAATTCTCTGGAGACTATGGATTTTATAGATCAAGTATTGTCTAGTGATTTCTTAAAAATGAGTGATGCAGAACGGGCACGAGTCTTAAAACAAAAAGAATTAGAGTCTGTCGAAATGGTGTCGAACATCACCTTAAAAACGAAACGTTACCGAGATATTATTTCCTTTCGGAAAATGCAGGATAAAATCAATAACAGAGAAACCGCCTATTAAAATGACTGCTGCAATATTTTTAGGGATTGGTTTAGAATATGTTGATGCTGTTTTTCAGACCATTAAAGACAGTGATTTCTCACAATACACGATTGGAGGAATGAAAGCCCTTGCTGTTCTCTTTTTCCTCATCAATATTCTTAAAAAATACAATGAAGGTGTCACTGAAAAAGAAGGGTATACTTGGGGTTTAAGCCCAACAGAACTGGTTAAAAACTTTGCTGTTGTGATTTTAGTTATTTTCTCCACGCAGGTGCTGGGATTTTTCGATAGCATCCTTGTATCCATTGAAGCCCAATTTCGGGATACTGCTCCAGCATTGCTCCCACTCCAGATGCAGGAGATTCCAATTGAAGAAGATGTCAACTTGATAGATGCCGCCAAAAACGCGATGACACTATTATATGAAGCTCTAGTCACTCCTTTATACGGGTTTAAAATAGTAGCATTTGTAGGAGGCATCTTGTTATGGATTCTTGATTTATTCATTTACCCTCTTTTTTTAGCAGAACGCTTTTTTCTTTTAGGCATCATGCAAACCTTTTTTCCGCTGGTACTCAGCCTGGCTGTATTTGAAAAATTCAGATCCTTGGGCTATACCTTTTTTAAGTTATATGCAGCGGTTTACATGTTAGTGCCCGCCTTTTTCCTGGTCAATGTATTTGTCAATGCACTCTATACTGAGATCAATACAAATTTTTGGTCAAATCTATTCGGAACTGATGTCGGGCAAGGTTTTTTTGCTCCTGTAGTTCAATTAGGTTCGGTAGGCTTTATTGTTTTTCTAAAGTTCAAACTCTACCTAAGAGCTACTTCATTCACCCTTAGGCTATTCACCAATTAATCCTATCAAGCATGAAAGTTTCTTATAAAGATATTTATACCGTCTTAAAAACGAATCGATTCATAGTCATAGCTGTCGTTGCTTTTGCGTTTATATCAAGTTCATTTTCACTTTACACAGCATTTTCAATTCACAAAAGCGCAATGAACAATGCTTTTGCAATCAACACAGACGGAAGCATTATTCCCTTAAAATTAGTCGCTCAAAAGGAAAATTTTAAAGTGGAAGCCTTGGCGCATCTTGAGCTTTTTCATAGGTACTTCTATAATATAAATGCAAGCAATTACGAGAAAAATTTAGGGAAGGCGCTTTGGTTAGGCAATAGTTCTGTAGACAACCTTTACCGTCAAAAAAAAGCAAATGGAGTTTATAATCGGCTATTGCAATTTTCCTTAGTTCAAGAAGTCATGAGCATCAACTCCAAAATAGAAGAACAAAACGATGACTATACGTTTCAGACAACCACAGTATTTGAGATCAATCGCGGCTCTACGATAGATCGTTATGAGTTAGTATCTACTGGCCGGCTAAAGAAGATAGATCGAAATTTTCCAAATAATCCACACGGTTTATTGATTACCGATTATTTCGAAAAATCTCTGAAAAGGATTCAACCATAAAACAATATAAATCAAGATAACCTATCAAAATCAACGCTTATGAAAATAGAAAAAAACAAAATCGTATTTACAGCCGTCCTAATGACAGTTGTCATTTTCATCATCTCCTACTCTATCATGGTCATGGGTGATGATGAATCTCAGGATCTAAATCTTAAGGAAACCGCTGTCCCTGAATTGAAAGAAGAACAAAAAAAATACGATTCCAAACTAGAGGCCATCAATGACATAAAAGAGGAACGTGAAAGTGACGCTCCTAGTGTGTATGATGAAAAGCTAATCGACTCTCTTGGGTTTTATAATTCAGATTTGGCTAATCTTCAAAAAGATCGACTCCTGGATAGCATTTCTAATGCTGAGGAGAATAGATATTCTAGAATCAACTATCAGAATTTAGGAGATCGGAGAGTTGATAATTCCACTCAAATTGATTCTGTAGAACTTAAAGAAGAACTCAAAATAGCAGGTAAAGAAATGGGATTGGAACACCAATTATTTTTTGCATCAGATCCTAAAAATAATGAGTTTGAGCTATCTGGAAGTATGGATGATATCCTTCATGCGGTTGTCGACGGTGACCAGGTGGTTAAAGCTGATTCACGATTACGAATGCGTCTGACTAAGGCTGTAACACTACATAATGAATACATCCCTAGAAACACTCCTGTTTATGGATTTGTAAAATTTCAGCCGAATAGAGTCATGATTGATATTCATAGTATCAAGAATCATCCTGTGGAACTTAAGGCCTTTGATCTTGAGGACGGAAGTGAAGGAGTCTATGTAGAAAACAATTTTAGAGCTCAAGTGTCGACTGAAGTTATCGGAGATATGGTAGATGATATCAATATTGCTGGTATGCCACAAGTCAGTGGGTTTAAAAACATATTTCAGCGCAATAACCGAAACGTGAAAGTTACCGTACTCAACAATTACCAGGTCATTCTAAAACCTTAATTATAAATCACACTAACACTTAAAATCCACACCTATGAAAACGAATATGATCACTTCAGTACTATTTATACTTTTCATCTTACTAACAAAGCATAGCACATCACAGACTGATTATCAGACAGAAAAAGTGCTTGATACCATTTATGCCAATGATACCAAAAATGTTACTCTGTTTTTTCCTGATCCCATCCGGCAGGGAATAACAGGATCCGAAAACTTTGTCTTTACCTATAATCGCGAAAAGGGTCAATACTTTGGACTACTACAAGCAAAGCCAGGAAAGGAAAGTAACCTCTTGGTTGTCAGCAGAAATGGCGCTGTGTTTTCCTACATTATTAGATATAAAAAAGACCTTAACCAACTCAATTACTTTATTCTAGCATCTAGCAGTATCGGTCATGAGACGTCCACAGTCCTAAGCAGGATTGCTAAAGCAAAGGAAAAAGACCGATTAAACAATCGAACTTATTACTATAAGAATTTCTGCTCCTATTTGATCAAAAGAAATCAACGAATAGGTCGAATCAGAAAACGAAAACAAGATATTGTTTTGAAGGTTGAGAATATCGTTTTTGATCAGGAAGAGCTTTATTTTGTAGTTGAAATTAAAAACAAATCCAGCTTGGATTATGATTTAAATTTCCTGAGATTTTCTGTGGAAACCAGAAAAAAAGGAAAAAAGAAGTCCTTACAAGACTTGTATAAAGAGCCAGTTTTCAAATATAATTTACCGTCAAAAGTAAAGGCCCATGAAACCGTCAAGTTGATCTACGTCCTTCCTAAATTCTCACTTGGAAAGGATCGCAGAGCCGTTTTAGAACTCAACGAACGCAATGGCGAGAGGAATTTGAAAGTCAACATATCACATCGATTTATCAATAACCCGAATTAGAATATCGAGAACAGTTTGTCTTTAATTTTGACATGATATAAATGTGATTGACTTTGAGAGAAATCCTTTGTATTTAGCGTAAAACTAACTTAGCGAAAGAGACAAAAGCCCTTTTCAGGGCTTTTGTCTCTTTTTAAATAAGTTCTTTAAATTCTCGTTTTATAGACCTAGTTACTTTTTGTGGAATGTCTAACTGGCTGGTCATTTCATCCCAACTTTGTGTTGCTTTTTGCACATCGCTGATAATGGCTTTGGGATTTTTGATGGCATAGGCTTCGGCTATGGTCAGCACATCTTCCAGGGTGATGTCTGCTCTCTTATTGTTGATCGATAAGGCTCTGGAAATATTGGTGTAATTGGCGTTAATATTTAGTGGATACGTAATGTCGTAAGCCGGCGATAAAGACCAGGTATTCGTTTGTTTATCGTAAATAAATGAATGGTTTTTCAAATGGTCATCTATGTTATAATAGATCACATTGAACACCATACGCCTGAACAGCTCGATAATATCTTTATGTGGTACTTTCATATCTAAAGCTAGCCTAAATACATTTTCATAGGTACTGTTCTCTGGCTTTTTAAAATCCCAGCCAGTCAGGCCAGATACGGTAAGTACATGACGTTTTTCTCCATTTTGTCTATCGTAACGTAAGGTGGCGAAGTGTTTATTATCTATCAACTTGGAGGGCATCATGTTTATCCCTACTTCCTGAGCCATGAGGTAATAAGCGTACTCTATTTTTTCTCTGTTGTAGCCCCAGTCTTCATTCATAGACAACTTGACCAGGTAATGATTATATGCCTGAGAATACTCTATATCTCCAGGAATTATTTTCCCCGTTTCTTTATGCTCTGAAATCAATATTTTGGGACGTGCTCCCCCGGCCGAAGTTCCTATTTTGAAAATATTTAGCAAGGCAGCATCATTTAAAGCCTCTGCAGTCGTATCATTTTTTACATCCAACACTTTTTTTAGTACCTCCACGATCTCATCGATATGAATCGTTGATGTTTTTGGGATTTTTGCGGAAGGTTGGTATTCGATCGCCCCCATCCCCCTATTGGCTACATAAGTTAGCTGTTCCAGTGGAGTAATTTTCCTCAACGCTTTATTTTTGGCTTCAAACCACTCTTTAAAAATAATATTTCCAAACATGTCCGGCAGAGAGTCTGCAATCATTGGCGGTAATCCTCTGAAGGTTTCTCCTTCAAACTGATGGAATACCTGAACCGGTTTTATTCGTTTAACTATGTAAGGGAATATATCAGCGTATTGACCAGACTCCAAATAGGCCGGGTTGTATTGAAAATAAGAGACCTGTTTATCGATATCGTAACCGACTTTACCTATTTCCTGACCAAACAATATGACTTCTAAGATTTTATTTTTAGCCATCTTAATACAATGAATTTATGTCGTTATTCTGTTCCAGGTCTTTAAGGGCCTGGTATAAATTCCCTAACAAATCGAAGTGGTTCGCGATTTTTAAGACAGTATCTAAGGTTGCATTTTTACCATTTTCGAATTTCTGTATGGTATATCTTGATAATTTCAACGCCTCAGCCAAGTCTTGCTGAGACATGTCGTAGCTTTGTCTTTTCTGCTTACAAAGCTCCCCAAGCTGTAGTTTCACCTCCTTTATAGTCACTGCGTCTATCATCCTTATGTTTATTATAATACACAAATATAAGGATTAAGCTTAAAGTGTTTATTATAATACACAATTTTGTTTCATTATCAAATCAACTAAATTAAAATTTTTCGTTTTTATAAACCGCACTTCTCAATATCAAAAACAGGTATAATGATTTGCTGTAGGTTAATTTATGAAGCTTCCAAAATAGCCATTAATCTGTGATTGAGATAAAGTTTTTCTTTACCCACCTTTTCAGAAATCAAAAATCCAGTATTTTCTAATTCCATGAGGTAAATCCCTACAGTTTTTGGTGTACCTAATTTGGCATCGACTAAAAACTTTCTTTTGGTGTATGGTAATCGAAAGAGTATTTCAACAAGTTCTTTAGAATATACCTTTGGTAATTTTTCTTTAATCTCTGCAGCCATTTCCTGCATTAACCTAGTGATATCTTTCAAGCGTTCTAATCCTTTATTAGCTGTATACTCTACCATTTCAAGCATATAAAGTATCCACCCTTCCCAATCTTTGTTTTCGGTAACCTTTCGTAATTTGATATAATAGTCTGCTTTGTTCCTGATAATATAATCACTTAAATAAATAGCAGGTGAGTCTAGCAATTTCTCGAGTTTCAAATAAAGTAATAATAAAATACGTCCAGTCCTGCCATTGCCATCACTAAAAGGATGTATGGCTTCAAATTGATAGTGCATAATAGCCATTTTGATCAATGGATCCATATCATCTTCACCGTTTACAAAAGTCTCAAGATTGGCTAATTTTTCTCTAATAATGGCTTCACCTGTCGGAGGGGTATAAATAATTTCTCCTTTGGTATTTTTTAAGGACGTACCAGGAGTTGTTCTAATGCCTGCCGTATTTTTTTTAATACTTTGTACAATTTCAATACATAAATTGGTTGAAATAAAAGGTCGGTTTTCAATGAGTTGTAATCCGTTCCAAAGCGCTTCTTTATAACTGATGACTTCTTTAGTTGCAGGATTCTCAAATTTTTTATCGGCAACCAAGCTTTTATATAAATCATCATTGGTTGTAATGATATTCTCTATTTCAGAACTTGCTTTTGCTTCCTGTAAATGAATCGTATCTAAAAACAATGTGGGGTTTGGCAAGTTAGTCAACATACCATTAAGCTGGGCTAGAGCTCTACTGGCTTCAATAGTTTTACGCAATACTCTAGTGGTTTCTAAAATCGCTTTAGGAGGTAACAGGGGTAAGTTATTATAGGGTGTGCTTTTATTAAAATCTTTCATTTGCAACAAGGGTAATGATTACTCACGTGATCTAAACGAGGGTAAATATATATAAATTTTACCTTTGTTTAAAATTCAGTAGTAAAATTTACCCTCGTTATTTTTCACCTCTATTTCTGAAGTAATTAAATTGAAAACTATAAAAACATAAAACAGATCCTTTAAACGGCTAGAACTATTCTTAAAAATTATATGCCCAAACATCTCTGATAAAGAATCTGTAATCATTGGAGATAGTCCTCTGAAGATTTCTCCTTCAAACTAATAGAATATACCTGAACCTGTTGATTTATTTAAGTATGAAGGGTATTTGACTATGGACAGGACTCCAAATAGGCCAGATTGTACTGAAAAGCAAGAAGTCTGTATATCTATTTCATACCGACTTTTCCTATTCATGTCCAAACAACATAACATCAATAATTTATTTTTAGCCATCTTAATACAATGAATTTATATCGCTACTTTTTCTAAGTCTTTAAGGGTCTGGTATAAATTCCTTAATAAATCAATGTGATTGGCAATTTATAAAACGGTATCTAAAGTGGCATTTTTACCATTTTCGAATTTCTGTATGGTATATCTTGGTTTATGAACTTCCTAAATTCTAGCTCATAAAAGATCGCAGAGCGGTTTTAGAACTCAACGAGCGCCATGTTGAGCAAAATTTGAACGTCAACATGACGCATAGACAGATTAACAATCCTAGCTAAAGTAAGGACATGAATTGTTTCTTATCAAACTGGCAGTTCATTGGTCAATCATGTTGTATTCTCTTGTTATTTTTTTCAATCGAGTTAGATAAGCCTGTTCATAATTCCTTTTAAATTTATCTTTCAGAAAAGAACTTTGGATAAGCTTTTTGACTTCTTCTGTATGACTGGTCAGCAATTTGAAGTTTTGATCAATTAGCCTTTGAGATAGCCCAGCCATCAACCCAAGTTTATTAAATTGTTCATGAACTTTTCCGTGTGCATCTTTAGGTGGAAGTAAGCCATTACTGAGAGCGAAATCTCTATCATCAATATGCATGCGACTGTTTAGAAGATCGTAAGCTGGACTCAATTTAAAATCTCCAAAAGAAGTTTCTATCAGTGAAACATTCTTGTAATGGGCATCTCCATTGGACATTAAGTAATTAAATAAAATAAGCCTAAATAGTTTGGGAGCTTCTACAGGGTAAGCAGGAACATACTCTTTCATCAATTTAAATAGGTCCAAATAATTTCCATCGTATTTATAGTTTTCGCCGTGGGTTTGAGGTGTCAATTCAGCTATAGTAGCAAAATCTTCCTGGGCCCACTTGCTGCCATCTTCTCGAACATCAAATCGCTTAGTGATATAAGCTGGCGCTCCATTTTCAAAAAAGATCATGGCATTTTCAGCCGTTTCAATTTCAAAAACCTGACGTGCTATCTGCATGGTCAAATGTTCATTAGCTGGCATTTGATCTGCATTTTTACCAGCATTTGGAACAGGTTTTAAAATGTAAGTGCCTTGCTCCCCTTCTTGAATAAGTCGTAGTTTATTCTTCTCCAGTAAGACAGAAAACTTTTCTTGTACACCAGAGATGGAAAGTCGTTTGCGATTATCCACAAAAAGTTGATCTGTTTCTTCATCAGAATTCGGTGCAGTATAGGGTAAGATATGACTCACTTTTTTATTATAAAAAACACGCTTCATCGCAGTTCTACTGTAAGTACTGTGTCCCTTAGTCAGCGTACCAGGACAAAAATTTATCGAAGGCGTCTTCATCAGTCTTTAATATTTTAAGATTCTTACGGCTCCAATGGCATCAAATTTTGCAGTTGCCATTAAAATACCAAAATGGTCCTTTTCATCTATTCTCAAGTTGTAGCAAACCACTTGTTTATTGGTCCCCTCTGGTAACATATTGTAGAAAAAGGGAAATAAATAAGATGACCGAAATACCTCCTTATGTTTGGGGAGGGTCAAGCTTACTGGTGGCTTGGATTGGTTATCTAACCAATCTTTTTCATACCTAAATTCAAAGCTCCCATCATCAAGTTGAAAAAGTGTGCCAGCCCATTCATTTTTATAGATAACCTTCGCCCTTCTCATTTAATAACTTTTGGGGTTTTTACCTGCAAACTCACTTCCATTCCTAAAGCCTCTGAAAGTTTAGTCAAGGTTTCCAATGTTGGGTTTCCTTTACCACTTTCAAATTGTTTAAGGGCTCTTAGAGAGACCCCAGATAATTCTGAAAGTAAAGACTGAGTCACCTGAAGAGTTTCCCTCCTAGTTTTAAGCTGTTTTATAATTTTATCGTAGTGCATTAAAAAGCTCTTTTGAAAGCAAATATACATCATAAAATGATAACTAGGTTAAATAGTGTTTTAAAATACACTTTCCATTGAACTAATGCCTGAAATTAAAAAAGCAAAATCAAATAATGCATAACAATGCCCTTTTGGCGATATTATTTTTTACTAATTAGCTGGCCTCGTCACTTTATTCTCGAGTTTATAATAAAACTCACTTTGATTCCTTTTCAATACTTTTAGAATTCTTAAGTTTAAAATTAATTTAATCCTTAGAGCATCAGATAATTTTGTCTGGGCTTCATAACTTGAATTACCTTTTCTTTTTCACATACTACTTAAATGTTAATCTAGGTTTTCAGTAATATTAATAAGGACGTACTTTAATTTGAGCTTAAAAAATCTTTTAAACATCTGAACAATAAAGAAAATATTCAATCTATATCTGTATAATACAGTCGTGTAAATAAATCCTTATCGTTTAATTACCCTTTAAACGCTGAAGCCATGAGGTCCATCTCAGATTTTTTTATACCAATACGCTTTGCCTCTGATCTCCAATCTTTAATAACGGTCAACACCTCATTCAAAATCGTTTCCATATAAGCCTCATTTAGCCTAAAATACTTGCCAACACTTTTAGCTAAATCAAAGTTTAAAGCATTATCATCCATATCAATATTTAACGATAAACCGTCTTTTTCTATTGAAGGGTTTAAATCATAGGCTGGTGATAAAGTCCAACCTTTTTTGGTAAGTATAAAACCATGATTACGTAGATGGTCATCAGTATTGGAAATCCCAATATTAAATACAATGCGTCGCCAAAGTTGATGTAAATTAGATTCCACATCTACTCCATAATTTTCTATAAACTCTACAATTTCAAGATAACTTGGTACAGATTCCTTTATAATGTCTTCTGTATTTCCAGTCATTGTCATTGCTGAAGCAAAATGGATACGGCTTTTACCATCTCTATCAAAACGTCTGGTCAGAAAAGTATGGTGCTGACCACTAATCTTTTGTATTTTAGAATCTGACATCTGAATTCCTGCAGCAGTAGCTAGTTTATAGGCTAAAAATTCCCAAGCAGCCTTATCAATAGTATCCGATTTTGAGGGGAATTTTGCTATCCAAAGGTCTTTTTTTGAGTCAAAGATATTTGCCTTAGGTCGAGCTCCACCTAAAGAAGAACCTGGTGCTATCAATACGGCAATCCATTTTCTAAAGGCTTCACTTTGATCATCACTTTCCAGCTGGTAAGCAGCTTCTTGCAAATCTCCTAATGATGACCAAGGTGGTGTTGGAGTGTCTGTATTATTATCTAAAAAAGGACCTTCCAATTCAGTTTTGAACCTTAAGGCTCCCATTCTACTCTCGTCATAAACCCCAAGTAAGTAGTCTATTTCATAAAGTGTACGAGCCTTTTCATTCTTTGCTCTAGCATCTTGGGCAGCCCTTCGCTTCATTAAAGTCTTACCCCAGGTATCAGGCATACTATCTAAGAAAATACCGAAATTCTCTTTGTTATCAGGATATTGTGGACCTGAATAAAAATCAATGTCAGGATCCAGTAATCGTTTCGCATCGGCCTTTAACCAATCCTTATCATATTCAAAACTGAATGCTTTTTTACCTTTAGCGAATTGAGCTGAAAGTAGGCCTACCAATGTTGGTTTCTTTAAAGTTTCCCAATCTGCAAATACGTATATGTCGAATTTTCCTGTTGCCATTTAACTTATAATAAATTAAGATCTTGTAATTTTCTACCAAATTTATCATCTAGGCCTAACTTTAGAAAGTCATCTTGAAGATTGAACACTCTAAATACATTAAAATATAAACCAATTGCTACAGAAGGGTCACCTTTCTCCATACGATATAAGGTAGCTCTATGAATACCTGCACGTTCAGAAACTTGTTCAGCAGTCAGCTTTCTACGCTTACGCGCAAGCTTTATATTTTCACCTATTTGCTCAAATATTTTAAAATATTTAGGAAGAACTATAGCCTTTTTAGAATTCATATTATCGTTTATTTGCAACAAATATAACATAATTGTTGCAAATAAGCGACATTTGTAGTAAATTGGACTTCATATTAGTTAAATATAGATTTCGCTTCTCTATAAATCCTTTCAAAGTTCTTTTCCAATTCTTTCTGAGAAACCTGTTTAGATCTTGAGGGTAATTCTCGATTAATATGCTCTAGTGTAAATTGAACTTTTTTATCGATTCCATCTGCATACGTAATAAATTCCCCTTGCTTCAACCGAAAGAACACATCCGCTCGAATTTTTGGAATTTCCTTTTCACCCGTGGTCACTCTGGTATCAAAATCAAGGTTATGTCCCCTGCTTACACTTTTAGTGGGGTCTTTGATGATTTCAAAAAAGCGTTCGTAGTATTTGGCAGTATCTGGATCATTTACTTTTCCAAAGAACTGATAGGACAGATTACTTAAAATGGCTTTGCTCGCCTTATCCCCATACATCATATCGTTTTGGATCTTGTCCTGCATCACATATACCGTTGAGATATTATAGCTCCGAAGCGTCGCCGGAATGCGATGCATATTCAGTAAGCGTAGGGTGGGCGCTTCCTCCATCAGCAGAAAGGATGGCTTTGAGTGGCGTACACTCATTTGTTTAGTGATGGTATGCACCAGGGTTGCAATCACAGGAGAATAAGAGGTTTCAAACTTGGGATTATTAACAATGGAGATGATGGCAGGATTCGCTTCATTATTGATGTTTAGTGGCACTTCATCAGCAGACAAGGTCATAAAAATACGTTGAGTGCTAATACGCTTGAGGGCGTTGGCAAGGGTACTTTTAACACCAGCCGTTTGGCGTTCTGAATCCTTGCCACTGATAAACGCATCAGCCATAGCTCTTGAGGTTGTATTGGTTTTCAGAAATTGGACTAAGCTATCGGTATCGAGGTATTGATAGATCGCAATGAGATGAGGCAGTGTACAGAATTGAGGATAGTCCGTTTTAAGCTTCCAAATCAATCCACCAATCAAACCTTCGGCAGCATCATTAAAGAATTTAGTCGTCCCTGTGGTCCCCGATTCTCGTTGTTCCAAGAGGTTTTCAATCAACACCCTTGAGACTTCATTAACGCTCTCTTCATTCTCCAAATAACGCGGAGCAATGGGATTAACTCGATGATTGATGGTATCAAAAGAAATGATTTTAAATGGAATGTGACTATGTTTAAAAAGCGGATAAGCCATTTCAGTTAATTCAAAATCTTTGTAATCGTGAATAATACCACAAAAGCCGTGGGCCTGGAAGTGCTTTAATAAGCCATATACCACACTTTCAGTTTTACCACTACCAGCAGAGCCTATGACAGAAGCTCCTCGCTTAATATTGTCCAGCTTAAATTCTCCTTTAACGGTATTAAAATGAACCTGATATCTTTTCTCGGTAGAAGTAGAAGGAGTTTCCTTATGCAAAAAGACATACCAAACAGTATTGATCAACAAAAGCGGACAGACTACATACAAAGATACCAGCACCCAGGAATTATCATCTAATAAATAGATAAAGACAAGAACGATAACTACACAATTAATCAGAAAAGCATAGTTAGAGAAGCGGTATACGCCATAGAAAACCGCAGTAGTTAGAGCGATGATGATAAATATTAAGATTAAATTTTCCATTTGATTTAGATGCCTATAGAACTTGATTTAATAGCTATCTCTGCACCTCGTCTTAAGCGTTTAAAAACCCTAAGGGCGAGTTGAGCCTGACTTACGGGGATATTGGGCAACATGGGCACTCCCCTCTCCCGCATCAGTTTAAAAGCCATGGCTTTTTCGTTGCTGGGTAATTTCATCAACGAAGCAAAATAAAGTTTGGGATGATGGACAAATTCCTTTTTTGCTTTGTAGGTTTCTACGTAGTTGCGTTGATAGGCAAAGAGCCGGTCAAAGGTTTTTTCAGCCCGTTCATAGAACCGGTCCCGATCAAATCCACGTTTAATTTGTTTCCCGTGCATTTCAACAACAGAAGCTTTGTATTTGCTACCAGGAGAAAGACTATAGGAGTTGGAAGCATCTTTTCGACTGACGATGATATGGATGTGGCTCTGATCACCAGCTTTAAGCATACCTTGAACAATACGCTTACCATTTTGTTGATGTGGAGCTTGGCCCTCCAGGTCTGTAATCTTACGCTTTACAGCCTTAAGATCACCATCCCTTCTCCCCTCTTCAATTTGTCTTAATTCTGTTTTTAGGTCAAGGATTTTAGAAGCATAGGGTTGATTTTCTTTGATCTGCCAATCCGTCCCTTTAAATCGACGCTGATGTTCAATTTTAGCGAAGTATTTAATATCATCAACATGAATGGGGCGTCCGTTGATTTCTCGGTGGAAGGAGGCCGCATATTCCTTCATCAATTCACGCGTATAGCGTTTTAAATCTTCACTAGTATGCTCTAGTTTTCTTAACTCATACTTAGAAGGGCTTACAGTAATCGAATAGAATTTAGGCTCAGTTTTCTTGAGTTTAGCCGTGTTTGTGTCAATAGCTTTGATGACCTCATTTGCAGAAACCTTGTCTTCATGTTGACTGAAGAAATACTCTAGGTTAGAATCACCATTTGGTAAAGTAGTATCGGTTAAATCTAGGTTTTCCTTCTCAAGATAAGCCACAAAATCTGCAGAGCTTTGAGAATAGTTAGCTCCTAATGTTTGGGGTGTAATGCTTAAATACATGTTGAATTATTTAAGGGTTTAAATGCCTTATTTTTAAGATCCTAGATCCTTCTTTTCTTCTATGATTTTCTTTTCTACAATCAAAGGGGGTTTAGAAGGCTCTGAAGAATGATCTTCAGCCTGAAATAAAGATTCTAACATGGCCAGAGTAGGTTTAGTTTGACTCTTTTCCATATCCCGCATAATGGCAATGACCGCATTGATACGTTTCAAAAGTTTAGTCTCTAATGTTCTAGCTGAGGGCCCTAATTTTTCTTTAGGAGAGATCTCATTATCCTGGAAAAAGTCTAACATAGTTTCCAAAGCTTCAGTGTGAGATTTGAAGTGTTGACGTGAAAAGTTTTGAAAGCGTTTGGCCGTATCCTTTTTAAATCTAATGCCAGTAAAAGAGTTCATATCTCGCCGATTTGTCGCAAAAACTTCCCTAAACATGGGTGTTGTGAAGGTATTTGTCGCAAATTCCTGAATTCTAGAATTTTACTTGTTTCATAAAATACTAATTATCAGTCATTTAAAGACGAAAAAGAAACCGTAACATCGCATCGCGTGTTACCCTCTTGCTTTTCCTTTTCGTCCGCCAAGGCGGACAAAAATCCATACAATAGGGCTTCTGATTAACATCAGCAACCTATTGCCAGTTTAGAAAACTAATTTTTCCGAAATGTTAGTGTTCTCGCTTTAAGGATATCGGCGAAAGTGGAAAGTAGATACCCCTATTTAATTTCAATGCTGCTAATTCAGCATTTTAAAGATAATGCATTTTTCTGAAAATCAGAAATCAAGCCTTAAAAAAAACACCTCTAACTACCAGAGGTGTTTTAATAAATTGAACGTCAAAGGATGATTTGCATTAATATTCGCTAGGTAACATAAGCGTATCATTTACAAAAAATAAGCGCAATTCATCTAACGGAAAATCCGTAACAAAATAGCCGTGTTTTTCTAATAGATTGTCATTACCATCACTGTAGAGAATTATCGCCTCAGTATGAGATTCAATTTGTTCGGCTTTAGATAAGCGTTTAAAGTCAATGGTAATAAATTCGCTTTTGTTGATTAAGCTCTTTGCGATCACTGAAGTATCGGTTATCAGCCAAAAACAGTCAGCAACTTCCGATAGATACTTTACTCCATCTGTGAATCTGGTTTTAAAGAGCGGGAGTTGATAGAACATTTCTGTCCCAATAAAAGACTTCAATTGATCCTGGATCAGTTTAGCTTTTGAGGTACTCTCTGAAGACGACGAACGGTGTTGGTGTTGATTATTTGATGACATGGTTTTGTAATTTAAGGTTTAAGTTTAAAAGAAAAAACGAGGACACCGGTCAAGACCATGCCCTCGTTTAGGTTCATTATTTACTGGTCAGTGTTGCTGCCAAGTAAAAGGATCTCATCAGCGACAACTTCAGTCACATAGCGTTGAGCGCCTTCATCAGTGGTGTAGGTTCTCGATTTAAGCTTTCCCGCTATCCCTACTTCTTTACCTTTGTGGAGGTAGTTCTCTACAATGTCTGCTGTCTTACCCCAAGCAACAACCGTATGCCAATTGGTGTCGGTTTGTTTGTCGCCTTGATTGTCTTTGTAATAGGCGTTGGTGGCAAGTGAGAAGCGGGCTACTTTTTTACCGCTTTCGAGGTTCGTAATGCTTGGCTCTCCGCCAAGGTTTCCAATTAACTGTACATGATTTTTTAAAGTACTCATAATTAAAAGATTTAAGAGCCTGTGTGTATGCAGGCAGATTAATAATTCCCCTGTAGGTTTAAAACAGATTAAATTTTAAGGGGTGTTTGTTCTTTTCTTCCGTGCATAGCACAATGGATCAAGTGGGTTTTGTCAAGGCTTTTAGGAAATAAATCAGGAGTGTCTGCGACGTGGAAAAACCAGCCTGACTAAAGGCAGGATGGTTTTCGAGGAAGTAGAAACCTTATTTGTGGACTAAAACTCGTATAGCCTTGACAAGTTCCATAAGCGCCTTAGCCATGCTTTTTAGACCACTTAAGAGCAGAGCGTACGGATAAGTTAAGCGAGGTGAATAAGGGGGATAAACCTAGAATGGGTTAGTCGCTACCTGTTTTTCGACGACCCGAAAAACAAAGAAGGCTTGATCCATTAAAAACCCCTTAAAATGGACCAGCCAGCGCTTGGATGTTTAGAGATGTTCAAGTGAGGCCAGAAGAAGTCCTCACCGAACATCTGGTTAAGAACATCCAAGCGCTTGGCGTTCCTATTCAAAAAAGCGGACGTGTCTGTTTTTTGTAACGAAATGGAGTGTCCCAACCAGTCCCGAGGTTTTGGGACGGTTGGGTTAGCGACATGAAGGAAGCAAAACAACAGATAGGTCCAAGAGCACTAGTGAAGCTCTTTTACTGTCATGGAGCTTTGGCGGAATATAAGGGAATGGGCTGAGCGTTTAGGCAAAATATTTAAGATAATAAGTGCATAATCTATATCTAGTATTTAGGATATGACAAATGATCAGGAATTTGAAGAGTTTCACAATAAGTATTAAGAGATAGGCAATATAAAAAGATGCTTAAAACCATGAATAAATTTTCAATCATAGGGACATGCTTTACATAATAAAAAAAGATGCTTTGTAAAAAGTGTTTTTTTTAGGAGTTACATTTTATAAACTGACAAATTTTACATCTTGAACTGAAACATTGAACTGTAGCCTCCCTCTCTATGTCTCCTTTCTCAAAGCCTATCAGAATGTTTCAATTATATAAGAAATAGTTTTAATCGTATAAGAGTTTACTTGGGACAAGTAAGGACCTTCACACTATTGTTTTTATTCAACTCAAACTAAATAAAACTAAATAATTAATCATTACACAAATATTAAGAACATGAAAAAAATAATTACTTTCTGTGTCATAGTTCTACTAGGAGCAAATTCACAGGCTCAAATGAAAGATGTAACCGTAACCTTGCAACCTACCGCAAGTTATAACTGGTTCGACAATAACGCCGCCATTGAGGATGGTCTTATGTATGGAGGAAGAGTGGGATTTGGTTTTGGTGAAGCAATTGAACTAAGAGCGGTATATGAAAAGTCTGCAGATTTAAAGAACACGGTAGATGGCTTTGATGCTTTTTCAGATGATTTTGTTAATAATTTCACCTCACGTAGCGTAGATATTGAGCGTGTTGGGGGTGAATTTAAAGCCAACATCCCAACACGAGGTACTTTTGTACCTTATTTGACTGTAGGTGCAGGTGTTCAGACATTAGAATTTGATATTTCCGAAGTAGGAGAACCCTCTAATGATCAAAAGCTGAAGCAAATCTATGGGAATTTAGGACTTGGTACACAAATCAAATTAAGTGATAGGTTATTTTTCAATTTAGAAGTAAAGAATACTGTCTTCAATTTGAATCCCGCATCAGTGCTATTTCAAGAAGGACAGGACCCCTCAGAATTTGAAGACCTACTGGGTGATGACAACAACAGCCGTATGTACAACTGGTCGGTATTGGCTGGTTTACAATTATATCTAGGCGGCCGAAGCCCAGAAGACTATAGTGATTTGGATAGAGCATACTACAACAAGTATTCAGGAGGTCTAAGTGGCTTCAAACTAATCGTAGAACCGGTTGGTGCTTTTGTAAATTTTGATAGCGACAGTAATTTTGCGAATTCTTATTTTATTGGTGGTAAAGTCGGTTTTGATTTAAACCAATACGTTGGTATAAGAGGTTTTTATTATCAAGCCACCAAAAACGAAGAGATTTCTACAGACTGGGATAATTTGGCAATATATGGCGCTGATTTTGTCGCCAAATTAAATGTTTCTCGTGGTTTAGTGCCTTACATAACAGTTGGTGGTGGTTATCTGAATGCATATAACAGTTACACAGGTAATGACGGTATTAATGGAGCAACTTCCAGTTTTTTTGCTAAAGGTGGTTTGGGTTTAAATATACCTTTAACCAGAAATCTTGAAGCCTTTGGTGATGCAAGTTTATTGTACACTTCAGAACGTGGAACTTCAGATCTACAAAATACCGTAACACCAGAGGAGCTAAGGCAGCACGTTATGTATACAGTTGGTCTTCGTTTTCAGTTAGGTAAAAAAGCTGATGACACAGACGAAATTCTTGAAAGTAAAATAGATCGTCAAGTAGAAAACAGAACTCAAGCATATCAAAATCGTATAGATGAGTTGGAATCAGAATTGTCTGAAGCCTATAAAAATAACGATACCAGAAAGGCAGTGAAAATTATTGAGGAGAAAAAAGAACTGGAACGCATTCAGAAGTCTGATCCTAAAATGAAATCTTTTGAAGAGAAGGGTATTCAAGAATCTAAAGTAGAGATGACTCCTAAAGAACTTGAGGAATTAATCGAAAAAGTGATACAAGGTGTTGATAAAGAATCGCGCAGACCACAGACGATTGAGGATCGTATGGATCGATTAGAGCGTTTATTACTAGAGCTTAACACTGGGGTTTACAATCAAAATCTTGCACCAGTCCGTCAAGAAGATGCCTCACAAAAAGTTATGGATATGCTGAAAGAGCTTGACAGAAAGATAGATGATAATGCTGACAGAATTAGAGAAATGCAAGGTTCTCTCGAAAATCAGAATCAAAATCAGGGTAAAACAACTGTAATAACAAGCGGACAACAAACTCCCACAAGCACGCTTTCAACGGCACAGCCATCAAAAACTACAGTTCAAACAGACAAAGATGATAATACTATAATTCAAACTGAAAATGCATCAGGAGGTGTTGCGAGTGGTTTAGTAATCAACGAGGGGTTATCTCTTTTCACTGGAGTAGCTGTGGCGAATGATGCCTCTATGATTATTGGAGTAAGAGGGAATTATGCCTTTACCAATTCACCATTTAAATTTATGCCAGATTTTTATTTAGCCCCAGGTAAGAATACTGGATTTGGAATAAATGCTAACGTTGTGATTCCTTTTAATATTGATTCGGGTGTGATTTTGAACCCATATGCTGGTCTAGGTTTAGGTTATAATGATGTTGCAGGCGAAAGTACATTTAGTCCTAATCTGATCTTAGGAACATCCTTTAATGTTTTAGGCGGTCAGTTATTTGCAGATTATACTGCTCATAATTTCATCGATATTCATAGAATCTCTGTTGGATATAAATTTAAATTTTAATAAAATGCTACAATTAAACGAGAAAAATAAAATAAGGTCATTTTTGGTTGTGATATGCATATTATTTACAGCTAGTCTTTTCTCGCAAAGCGAAAAGGCTTCTAAAAAAAGCACCGTAATAATGACGGAATCGGAATTGACTTCGTTTCTGAGCAGCATTGGAGATGCAAGACGCACAGAGTTAAATGAAAGAGAAGGTGATCAACAAAAAAAGTATTTAGCCGAGCTTAGGTTGAAACACCAGGATCATTCTGAGATTAGCAGTGGTGCATACGACAATGCATCCTATCAACGAATTTTACAAGAACTACGTTATCTGAACCAAAGAATTGATGATTTAAGTCCTTATAGTACTGCATCACCTAAGAGTAGAGATGATTCTACAATTATCCTGTCTAACAATTCAGCCCCTGGTTCTTTAAATCAACCAAATGAGCGCAGCGCTCCAATTGTAATTCCATCAAATAGCAATTTGATTAAAGAATTAGAGAGTAGAATTGATTCTTTAAAAAATGCTCAAATGAAAAATGCTGAATCGAAACGTGTTGGATTGAATAATGCAGACGATAATTTGAATATTATGAAAGAAAATCTTGTTGAAGTAAGACGACAATTGGATAGTTTGGAATCTAAATTCATTGCGGGCAATAAGTTATCAAAAACAGAAGATCTAAGGGAAGAAAAAACCTATTTTAAACAACAGGTATATTTCGACAATAATTCAGAAACTATAAAAGCTGAATTTTATCCAAACATTCAAGACCTTACCCAGATTTTAATTGACTATCCAGAAGCTAAGGTCTTACTTGAGGGTTGGGCAAGTCCTGTTGGAAAAGTCAATCATAATAAAGCACTTTCTATGCGCAGGGCTGAAGCTGTAGAGCAAGCTTTAATAAATAATAGTATAGACAAGACACGCATTCTCATCTCTTTTAGAGGTGAAGATAAAACCTCATTAGAAGCAAATGCAAGACGCGTCGACATGTCTATAATTGTAAGGTAAATTCTTATTGCTCTGACTTGTTTTTTTAATAATAGAGTGGGTTTTTTACATTAAACAATTGACAGTTCTACTTTAACAGATTAAAAAAATAGTTTTCCTGATTGTCAACAGGTTCATCAACTGTTATGCTTCCATTTTCAATTCTAAAATTATACCCGTTATTGTAGTTCAGCTTTCAAAACATGACTTTAATCATGTCTTACTGTCACAGTATTAATTAATTTTAATTATTCTAAATAATAATAACTATGAAAACAGCCTCATTGACTCAAGACCTCGAATTCAATAAAGAAAAACCGTTAACCAGAGTATTATTTGAAACTGAATTTACCAAAGAAATCAGAATTACCATGCATAAAGGCACGATAATGAAAGAACATAAAACATCTTTTCCCATCGTTATTGAAATTTATGATGGTGAAATATATTTGGGTGTCAATGGAGATATTAAACATATGGCAAAAGGAGACCTCATCGCCTTAGAATCAAATGTGCCTCACGACTTAAAAGCAAAAAAAAATAGCATTGTTCGACTAACATTAACCAAGCAAGATAAATCTGAGCGTATTCAAAAAATTGTGAATAACTAAAAATATACATTATAAACAACTCTTTTGTAGCTAGTTGAAACATTATGCTAAATCAATTCCTAAATATCTATAAAGAAAGAGTCAGATTGCAGTTGAAAATTAAGCATCGTTGTATAAACTTACTCACTTAACTAGATAGCATCTATTTAACCCGTGCTATATAACTGCAGTATCCCAGTGAGTATTAAAATATAATCCAACAAGAACTAAAAAGATACTTCCGCATTTTATTTAAAATGTTTGTATCAATATTTAAACTTCAAAATAATGCGCCATTGAAAATCATTCCATCGTTCTGCTAATAAAGCATTAAACCTTAATCTCCTTCCTGTCAGATCTAAGCAGATATTTACGATCTAAACAATTTAGATCGAGGAGGTCTCTATCCATTAGCTAATATGAAGTTAGATAATACATAAAGATAGAGACTTATAAATATATAATTGACTGAAATTTAACACTTTAAATAAAAACTTTTTTTCAAATTTTAACTAAATATTAAAAATAAATCATCTTAAGTCATTGATTTCGTGCATTTTATAATTATACTTGTTAAGTATTAGCTTTTGTAATATAAATCATATCCCTTACAATGCATTTTAACTGAAAGACCTCACTACCTTTAATAAATTTCTGACTTCTTATTAATTGTAATTTATACTGATATGAAACTCTATCTAAAATTTGACATCTACTCAATTAGCAATAAGATAATAGAGGATACCTTTTTAGAGCTAGGTTTAAAATACAAAATTTTAGACTTAGGTGAAATAGAGCTTTTACAAAAAGTAACACCTCAGCAATTTAAGGACTTGAACCAAGCCTTAAATAAATATGGAATTGAAGTTGTAGAAAACCCAAAAGTAGTTTTGGTTCAAAAAATTAAAGATGCTATTAAAGAACTCATTTTTAATGAAGATTCGTCTCTAAATATCAAAAGTTCAGTGTACTTGTCAGAAAAATTAAGTCACAGCTATGGATATCTTTCCAAGATATTTACTGATGAAACACATTCCTGCGTTGAGCAGTATACCATAATTCAAAAAACAGAATATGCCAAACATCATATTTTAAATACGGAATTGAACCTATCCGAAATCGCCTTTAAACTTAATTATTCTAGTCTAGCGCATTTAAGTTCACAGTTTAAGAGCGTAACAGGCTTAACTCCTACTGCCTTTCAACGCATCATTTTAAAAAGAAAAAATGATGCTTGACAAAAAACTAAACCATGAAAACCTAAGTTATGTATAACGATTACATCAATATAATTCTCGCCGACGACGACGATGATGATATTCTTTTTTTCACCGATGCCTTTGAAAATTTGAAAATTAAAACTAAGGTCAAGGTTTTTAAAGATGGAATTGAACTTATGGACTACTTAACTACTGAAGACGCCTTGATGCCTGATATACTTTTTTTGGACTTAAATATGCCTAAAAAGTCTGGATTAGAGTGTTTAATTGAAATTAAAGATAATCCAAAAATGTCTGAGATTGTCGTTGCTATTTATTCTACATCAGCCTCCGAGGAAGATATTGAAAAAACATTTGTACTCGGTGCCAACATCTACATAAAAAAACCAGCTGATTTTATAAAACTCAAAAAGGTACTTTCAAAAGTTGTATCGATTAACTGGCAATACCACACCAACAATTTGAATAAGAATAGCTTTTTACTGCGCCTATAATGAGGTTTGAAAATTATTTAAAGTCTGAAGTATCACTGAAAGCTATCCTCATTTTGAGCGTCTTTATTATTCTTTTAATTGGTGGCTTTACATACAAGTATATAACCAACTTAACGTATTCGCAGAAACTGGTTAATCAAACCTATAATGTCAATCTTCAATTAAAGCAATTAGTTTCTCAACTAAGGCGAGCTGAAAATTTGCACAAAAACTACATTTTAACGAAAGACGCGTATTATGTCAATACCTATTTAGACACTAAAAAAAGCGTAAACACGACAGTTCAGGAACTCAACAACCTCATTGGCGCAACAAACCAACAAAGCCAAAACTTAAAAACTTTAGACCAATTGATTAATGATCTTTATCTCCATTTTTCTAAAATCAATACGTTCACAGAAAACGATTCAGTCGATACGAAAATCTATAATTCACTCTATTATGAAGAAAGATTAATAATGAATGACATTATAAATCAAACTGATATAATGTACAATAAAGAGAACGAACATCTCATTACGACATACCAGAAAGAAGAAGAATACACGAATTATATAGAGTTTACACCACTGTTTTATTTTTTGACTCTACTGGTTATTCTTATGTTCATAGTCATGGCTTACATTAAAATCAGTAATGATCTAAAATTAATAAAAGCAAAAAATGAACTCCTTTTGATCTCCAAAGAATCTTCAAACCAATCTGAAATTATAGGTAAATACGGTAATTGGATCTGGCATGTGGAGGCAAATACATTTCAATATTCTGACAATCTTTATAGGATGTTAGGAGAAGAGCCCAATGCTTTTGAAGCATCTCCTCATAATTTTTTAAAATTCGTTCATCCTGAAGATGTCCAAAAACTCACTGACGGATTAAACAAAATGATGGATTCGAAGGAGTTACCCTTTATCAATTATAGAATTATAGAAAAGAATGGTTCCATAAAATATTTAAAAGCTTATGCAAAATCGATATATGGATTAGACGGGCAAAAAAGGGTACTCGGAACGACAACAGATATTACCGAAGAAACTAAAAACTTGTTAGTGTTAGAGGAGCGAAATCTAGAACTTGAACGCAATAATAAAGAGCTTACGGCCTTTAATTATGCTGCTAGTCATGATTTGCAAGAACCCTTGCGGAAAATTCAAACGTTTGTATCTAGACTTCAAGAAAAAGAAATGCTTAACATCTCTGCTACAGGTATTCAATATTTTGAGGGTATAAAATCAGCTGTCGTTAGAATGCGCTTATTGATAGATGATTTAATTCATTTTTCTAAGGCAAACAAACCTCATGAAGTCTATGTTCGTAAGGATTTAAACACACTTTTTGAAAATGCAAAAAAAGATTTAGCTGAAATTATTGAAGAAAAAAAGGCTGAAATAATCACAGATAAATTACCAGAGGCAAGGATTATAGCTTTTCAAATACAGCAATTGTTTTCAAACCTGCTAAGCAATTCCCTTAAGTATAGTAAAAAAGATACCTCACCTATTATAAAAATTAACTATTCAAAAGTAATATCTGCCGCTGAATCTCACTTATCCAAAGCAGTGGAAGGAAGTTACCATAAAATAACCGTTACTGATAATGGTATTGGTTTTGAGCAGAAGTATTCCAATAAAATATTCGAACTTTTCACAAGACTTCACAATAAGCAAGACTACTCTGGAACAGGCATTGGGCTTTCCATTTGCAAGAAGATAGTTGAAAATCACAAAGGCTATATTTTTTCTAAAGGGGAAAGTAATATAGGTGCGGTCTTTACGATTTATATTCCAATCCATCCTTAAACAAATAAGAAAACCTACCTGATTATTTACGATATGTGGGCTTACTTCTAATATTAAGTGTAGAAAATAAACTTCACAGAATGCTTTTATATAACAATCTGACAAAATTCTATAACATAAGAGGTTAAGAAGTACCTCACCTTTGTTACACATTAATTTTTAATAATTTAAAACATATAAACCATGGGAAATCTACTGTACATAATAGCCGTAATCTTGTTAATAGGTTGGGTTTTTGGATTCTTTGTCTATAGCGTAGGATCTCTAATTCACATTTTGCTTGTAATTGCAATCATCGCTATAATATTTAATGTTATTAAAAAGGCTTAGCGAATTTGGTAAGAACACACATTTAAAAATTGTTATTAAAACAAATCATAACGAACTGAGTCAACAATAAAATAAATCTTAAATCCAAAAATTATGAAAACAAATGTATTAGACGTTTTAGCCGGAATTGGTATTGGAGCCTTAATTGGGATATTGTACGCACCCGAAAAGGGAACAACTACAAGAAATAAAATTAAGGACAAATCGCGTGATGTAAAAGACCTTATCGAAGAAGAATTTGATGATTTTATCGATGCTGCCTCTAAAAAGTACAATTCAATTGTAGAAAATGGAGAATCCATTTTAGACGAAGGGGATGAATATATTCAGAAAGAAATGAAAAGAGCAAAATCTAAAGCAGAAGCAAGATTAAAAGAGTCACAAAATTCCTAATGACATGGACAACTCAGCAAATAGCATAGAAATGCTTTTTGATAAAGCAAAGATATTCGCAGAAACAAATCTTAACTTGCTGACGCTTAACGTTATTGACAAAGTTGCGGAAGTTCTATCAAGCTTTGCCTCTCGGATTTTTATTGCTTTTGCTGTGACCATGTTGACCTTGTTTCTTAACGTAGCAATTAGTCTATATGTTGGTGAGCAATTGGATCATTATTATTTAGGTTTTTTGATAGTTTCTGTTTTTTATTTGATAGTAGCCATTGTATTGTTTGCTTTTAGAAAAAACCTTATAGAAACGCCCATAGCCAATTTAATTATCTCCAAATTATTACTGTCAAAAAAGTCGGGGACATCTTTGGCTGATAAATTTAAAAGGAATGGAAATGAGCCAAGCTAAAAATCAAATTAAAACTTTAGATGATACAGTGACTTGTCTAAAGCATAGAAGTGAATTCCAATTTACAGATTTAAAAAAACAGCTGTCTAAAACTGTTGATGACTATAAACCGGTGAATATTATAAAAGAAGTCGTCAAGGACCTCGGAGGGTCTGCAATTCAAAAGAACAATATTTTAGAAACTCCCATTAGTTTAATGGGTGGCTATTTTTTAAAGAAAATTGTGGTTGGTAAATCCAAAACTCTAACTAGAACTTTAGTAGGATATGCTTTACAATTTGTAGTGTCAAACTTTATTTCAAAAAAATTGAATACAATCACTACCCATAAAAAAACTATAAACAATACTTAAAAACTAAAAACAATGAATTTAATAAAAATATTAATCGCAAGCACAGTTATGGTTGCTGTTATGACTTCATGTGATGAATCGCCAGATTCTATTGCACAAAAAAAAGTGGATAACTACAGTTCTTATGTAGATTCAATAAGCAAAGTTGAAACAAAAGATATTGCAATGAATTGGGAAGCTGTAAAGGCCAACCACAGAACTTATAAAATGGATGCCAATAATGCCCTTTCAACGATTAATAATGATTCTGAAATGCAAAACACTATTGATAAAACAAGCAAAAAGTTTGAGGATTTCAAATTAAAAATGAAAAAAGAAATCACTGAAAAATCTGCATCAAATTCAAAACAGATGATTCGTAAAACTCTACTAGGTAAAGATTTTGATAACACTGATATTAGTTATACTTGGATCAATAAAAACAATATTTTAGGTGTTTATCAAAATTTTGTAAATACAGTTATAGAAAACAAAGACTCTTACACAAGAGAACAGTGGGATGAGATTAAGTTGATGTACGAGGGTATCGATTCAAGAAAAAACACAGTAGAAAATGAGGGGTTAACTGGTGAGGACAATAGAAAAATAGCTGCATTAAAATTAAAATTTGCACCGATGTATACCTTTAACAGAATGGGTGCTAAATCTGAAGAAAACGAAGCTGCTAAACAATAGATTCATACAATAGATTTCAAAAGAAACTTTAAGTCACTGTTTGATGAGGATTCAAACACTGGAGTAGAACTATCAGTCTACAATATTAATTGGTACTTATTAGACGAGAGCGATATATATAGAACTTCAGATCATTAGCAGTTTTATTTCACTACTGATTGATCTGTTAGGCAAATCTCACTACTCCAAACATTCCGTCAGTTAATACGGTTTGAAAAAAGTATAGTTTTCAATTCCTTCAATACAGCGATTGAAAGCGTTTCAATCCAAATCATCATAAGATTATAAAAGAAAAGTAATGAGATTAAAAGACAAAGTTATACTAATTACAGGAGCTTCAAGTGGCATAGGGGAATCTACAGCGATGACTTTATCCGAAAAAGGAGCTTCAGTCGTATTGTGCGCTAGAAGTGTAGATAAGCTTAATAAAATAAAAGATCAAATTGAAAAAAATGGAGGAAAAGCTCTGATTATTGAAACTGATGTCACCAAGCCAGATGATTTTAAAAATGCTGTTTCTCAAATACTTGAAAAATACGGCACTATAGATGTATTGATCAACAACGCTGGATTGATGCCGCTTTCTTACATCGAAAAACTGAAAACTGATGAATGGCACCAAATGATAGATGTCAATATCAAAGGTGTTCTTAACGGCGTGGCCGCCGTATTACCAACGATGAGAAAAAACAAAAGCGGTCATATTATTAATATATCATCTTCAGCAGCTCATCGCTATTTCCCAGGTGGAGCGGTGTATAGTGCTACCAAAATTGCTGTTAAGATGTTTTCGGAAGGATTAAGACAGGAGTTGACGTCAGCATATGGCATCAAAGTAACTTCTATAGAACCAGGTGCTGTTGACACAAGTCTGTTCGAAAGCATTACCGATGAAGACATCAAAGATAAACTGAAAGATATGAAAGAAATGACAAAACTGGAGGCGGAAGACATCGTCAATGCGATCTTCTATGCGCTAAGTCAGCCAGACAGAGTCAACGTTAACGATGTTTACTTAATGCCCACAGATCAAGGATAACTATAATTACAAAAACGCAACACAACATGAGTGATATAAAAACTAAAAAAGACATAGAGACAATCAACCCTGCAACAGGAAAATGTCTTAAGCATTACAGTTATATGACCGAAGAAGAGGTAAATAAAGCCATTTCTAAATGTCAGCAGGCTTTTGAGAAATGGAAAAACATATCCACAGAAGATCGGGCACAAGCGATAAAAGCCGTTGGTAGAGCGCTGAGCAATGCCAAACAAGAATTAGCTCAACTCATGACCGATGAAATGGGAAAAACCTTGGAACAAAGCCTACAAGAAGTAGACTTGTGTGTGGCGATTTGTGAATATACGGCCAAGATAGGTCCTAAAGAGTTGGAAACCGAAGAGCGAGCTATGATTAGCGGAGAACGTGGCCGTGTGTCTTACGCGCCTATTGGAGTGATTTACGGCATCCAGCCGTGGAATTTCCCGAGTTACCAGGTAGTGCGCTACTCTATAGCCAATCTAATGGCAGGTAATGCTATTCTTTTAAAACATGCTTCCAATGTGACGGGTTCAGGCAAACTGCTAGAAAGCATTTATTCAAAAGCTGGATTGCCTGAAGGTTTATTTACCACATTGATCATCGATCACGACCAATCGAATAAGGTGATCAAAAACAAATCAGTAAGAGGAGTTACCCTTACAGGAAGTCCTGATGCAGGAAGAGCTATTGGTCAAAAAGCTAGTGCGGAATTGAAAAAAACAGTCTTAGAACTGGGGAGTAATGATGCCTATCTTGTATTTGAAGATGCCGACATGGATCTAGCGGTAGAAACATGTGTGCGTGGACGTATTTATAATAATGGCGAAACCTGCATTGCTGCGAAACGTTTTATCGTCGCTGAAAAGGTGTATGATGAATTCCGAGATAAATTTGTCAAAGCCATGAGTGAAGTAAAAACAGGAGATCCTAATCAAGAAAGTACTCAATTAGGACCTATGGCTAGAGAAGATCTTCGCGAGGAATTACATAATCAGGTGGTGGAAAGTGTCAAAAATGGGGCTGAGATCGTCTGCGGAGGAATAATTCCAAGTGGAGAAGGATTCTTCTATCCAGCTACAGTTTTGGTCAATGTAAAGCCTGGCCAGCCAGCTTACGACGATGAGTTTTTTGGACCTGTAGCTTCACTCATCAAAGCTAAAGACAATAAAGATGCGATGCGTATTGCCAATGATAGCCGTTTTGGTCTTGGAGGAGGAATTTTTTCTAAAAACGAAGATGCTGCAATTGAGATGGCAGAAAAGTATTTTGATACTGGGATGGTTTTCATAAATTCCTTTGGCTTAGCTGATCCTGCCATGCCATTTGGCGGAGTAAAAGATTCAGGCTATGGAAGAGAACACGGTGGTTTTGGATTGAAAGAATTTGTGAACGTCAAAAGCGTGATGAAGAGATAAGTTTTAAGTTTAGAGTAAGTTTGTTAATGATGCCTCTTTTAAAATACAATTTAAAAGAGGCATTTTTAAATTATATATAAATAGGCTAGTCTAAAATGAACCCTTGAAATGCTTAAATATAGTTCTATTACAATTATGTGATCTCTTGGTTTAAATATCACTATGCTCCTACCTATCTTTAAAATATATTTAAGACAAAGCCTTATCCGTAAGCTCGATATAAATTTTCAAAAAATCATACTAGAAAGATCTGGAAGATCTTTTAGGTCCTTCTGGATGATTCAGTTTTGAAAAAGATTTGAATACTTTAAGACATTCAGTAAACATAAATCGTTTTACAAGATTTCGCCTTGAAAGCTATATGTCTATATAAGCATAATTATTAATTCGTCTCACAGGAATAGATTCAAAGGTTTTTGGGCTCAATATTTTTTTTCTACTGATCAACATAATTTTCACTCTTTCATCCGATTCGATGTAATAGAATCTATAACCAAAGACTAAAAACACAGGGTTAAAGTAGGACACTCGAGAAACAAAAGTAAAAATGATGGTGAGACCAAAAATGACAAAAAAAGCAGTTAAGCCTCTGACGCTTAAAGCAACAAAAAAGAAAGCAAAATAGTTATCGAGAAAATTATTTTCTGAAGGATTGATCGATTTAATCTGACTGACTTTTGAGACTGGTAAAAGTTTACATATACCAAGCGAAATAAATACAGTAATAAATGGAATTAAAGCGTAACCTAGATGTACAACCCAGTCATTAATTCCAAGTTGGCCTTTTAAAGGATTGATGTCGTTTTGAATCAAAAAAACAACCAAAAAAAAGGAAACCGAACTCATGGTTAAAAAAAGTCTTAGGATAATTTTCATATTGCTTTGAGTTATAAGATAATTAGTTCAAAGCAAGCATCTTCTTATATGCTATTTTATAGCCTTGTTTTAAAGTATTCGCGGTCTAAAAGATAACTGCTTATAGAGTTGAATCAATGACAATTTTCAGCTCGGATATCACTTTAATCTAATGTAGATCCTATCGACTTAAGCTCTATTCAGATTGAATTTATCTCATTGACTATGAATAACTTAAAATTTATAATTTGAAATTTACTGTTTATTTTTTTAACAATATGGGTGTAAAAAAGAAAATTATCACAATTGGCTTATAATTAGAGTAATCAAAGCATATTAAGGTTAACTTTTTATATAATTCTAATCTTCTAATTAAACCTTATGAAAGCAACTGAAACTGCATTAAAAACTCCAAAATATCGCTCCAACATATTGTCATCTATAGGTCACACGCCATTGATTAGATTGGCAAGATTTTCTAGCCAAATGGAATGTCATGTCTATGGGAAAATGGAAAGTTTTAATCCAGGAGGAAGTATAAAGGATAGAACAGCACTTAATATGTTGTCTAAAGCCATGGAGTCTGGAGAAGTGGAGCCTGGTGATACGATTATTGAGTCCAGTTCAGGAAACATGGCTTTAGGTCTAGCTCAAGCTTGTAAATTTTATAACATAAATCTTATCATCGTCCATGATCCTAAACTAAATAATCACTCCAAAAAAATACTACTGACCTATGGGGTTAAGCTTGTAAAAGTAGATCAACCCAAGACAAAAGGGGGTTACTTGGAAAGCCGTATTCAAAAAGTAAATGAACTCTTAGATAAATTTCCTCACAGTTATTGTTTGAATCAGTATCAAAATGCTGCCAATCCACAAACTCATCTACAAACCATGAAGGAAATTACAGAAGCGCTAAATCAACATGTAGATTACATATTTATAAGCACCAGCACCTGCGGTACACTCATGGGATGTGCACTTTATATTTATAAAAATAATTTAAAAACAAAAATCATTGCCGTTGATGCTTTGGGTAGCATCACTTTTGGTAAAAAGGAGTCCAAAAGACTTATCCCTGGACATGGTTCAGGCAAACCCTCTAATTTCTTAGACCTTGCTTATATTCATGATGTTGTACACGTTTCAGATGAAGACAGTGTTCAAGGTTGTTGGAAATTGCTGGAAAAAGAAGCAATTCTCTGCGGAGGTTCCTCTGGAGCTGTTATTTCTGCAATTGAAAGGTATGCTCCAAAAATAGAGGCTAGAGCTCAGTGTGTAGCTATTCTTTGCGACAGAGGTGAGCGTTATTTAGATACGATATTTAACAAAAAATGGATAGTGCAACACTTTCCTGATTTTGTGTTTCCAAAGGAACAAATTCAGGAAAAAGTTAAATAAAGTTATGAGTAGTAAACCATTTAAAATAGCAATAGTTGGATGTGGCCCTAAGGGGCTATACGCTTTTGAACGACTCTTAGCTGAATTAAAGGCCACTCCTATTCACAGGACAGTAAGTATATACCTCTTCAATAAAACCAAATTTTGGGGTTCTGGGGATGTTTACAGAAGTGATCAGCCAAAGTATTTATTGATGAATTTTTCCAATAAACATATTCAGCTATGGACTAAAGAAAGCCCAAAAGCTGTCATCGATCTTCCTATGAATTTATCTGAATACCTCGCCAAAATAAATCAAAAAATCAAAGAGAAGCTTGACCCCTTATTTTCTTCAAGAGCAGTCGTAGGAGAATATCTAGAAAATGGATTTGAACAACTTTGTCAAAACCTTCCAGATAATGTAAGTATTAATCAACTTATTTCTGAAGTCAATTCCATAAAGAAAAATGCCGGTAGCTATTCCATCAGTTTTAAACAGCAAGAAGGGGTTTTTCAAATAAATGATTTTCAAAATATACTGATCTGCACGGGACACCAAGGCCGTAGAGAAAAAGTTAGACGCGCGCAAGTTGACTTCATTTACCCCATAGAAAAACAATTGAAAAACATTACAAAAAATGATTCCGTAGCCATAAAAGGAATGGGCTTAACTTTTATAGATGCAGCGCTGGCACTTACGGAAGGTAAAGGTGGTAAATTTTCCGCAACTAAAGCAGGTGGTTTGACTTACAAAGCCTCTGGTAATGAACCCAAATGTATGTTCCCTTTCTCTACCTCAGGTTGTCTCATGTGGCCAAAATATAGCTTTGAGGATAGTCAACACCTCTATATAAAAAACCTCACCCCCTACCCTTTTAAAAAGCTGAATTTTAAAAATGATATTCTACCGCTTTTAGAACAGGATATGGAATTGGCTTATTATAAAACTTTATTTACGCATGAAAATGAAAGCCTAAATTTTCATTCAAATTACGATGTAGTTAGGTGTCACATCAAGAATTTTCATCAAAAGTATCCTAAATATAAGGCTTTTGCAGCAAAGCATTTCTTTGAACCTGAGTTCAATTCAGGTAAAAGTGTTCATCAAACTATCGTAACTGGACTTTCAGATTATACCGATCCTAAAAAACTGAAAATTGAAGATCAGGCAAAACTGAGAGCTGGTGCCATTTGGCGTAAAATAAGCCCTGTGTTTAATGAGCTTTATGCTTTCAATGGACTTGACGCTAAATCTCATAAGGATTTTGACAAGTATTATTTCAAAAAGTTGAATCGTATCGCTTATGGTCCACCGCCTGTTAATTTAAGAAAGATACTCGCCTTAGCACATGCAGGGTATATTGATTTTCAGTATGCAAAAAATCCTGAGGTGTTCCCATTTGAGAAGGGGTACAAGCTGAAGAGCTCAACTTCAGAAACACATTGTAGTGTGTTGATTGATGCTCGAATTCCAAAAAATGACATAGCAAAAGAGGCTTCTGGTTTATATAAAAATTTATGTAAAAACCTCCTGTCTCGTCCTTATATTAACATGCATGGCAAAACCACTTATGAACCTGGTTCTGTTGAAATTAACAAAAAAGGTAATCTGATAAACACAGAGGGCCATAAAGAAAACATTAGTCTATATGGCACACCTACAGAAGGAATAGTACACGACAACGATACATTGTCTAGAACACGTAATAATTTTGCTACACCCTGGGCTCAAGAAGTCATGAATCAATTAATGAATAGTCAACATGAAAACAAACAACAGCTTACCAAAACTATCGCCACTACAAAGTGACTGGATGTTACAACTTATTGGAAATAAAGGACTGATCGACAAACTTTTTGAAACCTATGGATCTCCCATCAACATCCATCATCTGCCTAACTTTGATAAAAATGTAAGCCTTTTTCAAGAGGTCTTTAAAAGACATCACATCCCATTTAAATTGTTTTATGCACGGAAAGCCAATAAGAGTAAAAGTCTAGTCAAAAGAGCTGAACAAAACGGTATTGGTGTGGATACTGCCAGTTTTAGGGAATTGCAACAGGCGCTTGAGGCAGGTGTCAACCCAAAACGTTTAGTGGTGACGGCAGCTATTAAGTCTAAAAAACTACTAAAATTAGCTGTCGAAAATGAGGTCCTTGTAATTCTTGACAATCAAGACGAATGTGACTTATTGAGCAGCATTGCAAAAAAACTAAATAAACAAACCCCTGTAGGCTTTCGAGTAAGTGGATTTCTTGTAGGCTCAAAAAAACTTTACAGCCGATTTGGTTTTGATATAGACAAGGTTGAGTTTATAATAAGTTCCAATTGTAAGCCTAAGAACAAAACGCATTTAAATTATACCGGCTTGCATTTTCACTTAAACGCTTATTCTACGCAAGAACGGGGAGCTGCCTTGTGTCAATGCCTATTATTATCTGAAGAACTTAAGGCAAAAGGTTTTCATACCGAGTTTATCGATATTGGCGGTGGTGTGTTGATGAATTATTTAAGCGATAAAACAGAGTGGATCAACTTCAAAGAAGAACTGAAAAAAGCAGTAAAAGGCGAGCGAGAAGAACTCACTTTTAACAACGATGGTTTGGGATACCAAATGATAGAAAACAAATTGGAAGGAGACTTGGCAACCTACCCCTTTTACAATGAAAACAACAGTGCTATTTTTATTGAAAAAATACTTAACTATCAAAACCTGTCAGAATTACTTCAAGATAAGGCTATCGAAATCCGCATGGAGCTAGGGCGCTCCCTACTCGACCAAGTAGGCTTGACGCTTGCCAGAGTAGTGTTTAGAAAAAAAGACATGTATGGGAGGTGGCTAGTCGGCTTGGAAATGAATATGAGCCAATTGCAAAGTTCAAGCGCCGACTTTTTACTAGATCCGATATACGCGTTTGAAATAGCCGAGGAAGATCCAGTAGATGCTTATTTTACTGGAGCATACTGCTTAGAGCGAGACATTGTTCTCAAACGAAAAATCACTTTGCCTCATTTACCAAAAGTTAATGACGTTATAGGATTTGTAAACACCGCTGGGTATATGATGCATTTTTTTGAAACGCAAGCGCATTTGTTTGAGTTGTCTGTGAACTTGAGTTTAGAAGAGAAGAAAGAACACTATGAATTCAAAGATTTTAAAAATGAAGAATAAATTTTAATACCCCACTTTAATGATGGGTGTTTAAATTTGATGTTCTGCATTCACAAACATCAAAATGAAGTGGGCGTGTATTTTTTTTAAAAGGATAGCTAAGGACAATTGAAATGAAATCTCTTACAATTGACGATCTAAGCTTTTGAATTGGCTATTTTATCAATCATCTTTATTAGGGCTTGTTACAATTGAAAACGAGGTGAACGTTTCTTTTAAGTAAAAAAAGGGTTCAGCTATCTTCTTCATTTTTACTGAACAAAAATCCAAAAGGATATAAGGCTGGAACGTGAAGAAAGATAAGTCCTAGAATCGCAGTGAACGGTATGGCAAGAATCATCCCCGTAATTCCCCAAAGTGCTCCACCAACAATAACCGACAAAATAACTATGAAAGGATGTAAATCGACTTTATTTCCAATGACATAAGGCTGTAAGATATAACTCTCTACGAATTGAGCGATTGTAAATGTAATAATGATACCGATTAAAACATTAAGTTCACCTGTAATGAGGTAGCCAAATACTAAGGCCAGAGCTAATCCAATGATATTTCCGATATAAGGTATCAAGGTAAGCAGAGCTGCAATTATACTGATGAGAATAAAATTTTGAATTCCAGAAATACCCAAACCAATCGAATACAAAACTCCTAAAAAAGTAATGAGCATGAGTTTTCCAACGAGATATTGTTGTGCAACTTGTCCGACTTTGTGTATCACTTTTCCCACTTCTTTCTTTTGTTTTGACGGAAATAATTTCAACATAAATATTTTGAAATGTTTCCTGTAGTTTAATAAAAAGAAAATATAAATCATGGTAAGTAAATAATTACTTAAGAAACCAAGTGTACTGCTCAAAAATTCCAAAGCTTTTTTGCCAGCATTTTCAACGTTTCCTTCCACCAATTCTTTGCTGTCTTTTTCAGAAGTTTTGAGATCCCCTGCATCAAAAAAGGTATGCTGATAAACAAAGTCCTTAAGCTGGCCGACTTTGGGCTTCATCGTGTCTTCAATTTTAGGCCAACTATCGATAAAGTTTTGAATTTGAAATGAAATAAGAGCTAAAAAACCCAGGGATACTGTAAAAAGGACAAACACACTTATAAGAGAAGAGATCGCTCTTTTCATCCCCTTTTTTTCCAATATATTGGAAAGTGGTAAAATAACCAATGATAAAATCACAGCCGTTAGCAATGGGGCTAAAATTCCCTTAATTTCAACAAATGTTAAGAAAAGAAAATAGAGTCCTACAATACCTAAACTACCGTAAAGAATAATCATTTTGCCCTTGGATAATTTCATAATGATTGATTATCGTTTGAAAGTACAAAAGGAATGTCCTTGAAGGCTAAATTTGCTGTTAAATTTATTAATAAATGATTAGCCATTGTCTGTCTTTTAAAAATAATGCCTAACTTAAGGTGTTGGTTATCAATTTAGAACAAATAAAACAGCTTCCAAAAATCAACACTGCTTCAAACTATTGATATACAGCACCAATAAAAACAGTATTAATACAATTGCCTTGATGGCAGTGGTGAGCTTAACAACGCCTCCAAGCAGAAAATATAGTTTCCAAAAATCAACAACTTATGAAATATGATGCCATCATCATCGGAACAGGACAAGCAGGACCATCTTTAGCGGCAAGTCTAGCTAGTCATGGCCTAAAAGTAGCTATCATTGAAAAAGCAGATTTAGGAGGAACCTGTGTGAATACAGGCTGTACTCCAACCAAAGCTTATATGGCTAGTGCTAGACGAGTTTTTATGGCAAGAAGCAGCGAACCTCTTGGAGTAAGAATAAAAGGATCTGTTGAAGTCGATTTGAAAATAATTAAGAACCGAAAAGACAACATCGTAAACGACTCCAAAACTGGATTAAAAAAACTGTTTGATAGTAATGAGCACATTACTCTAATTCAAGGTAAAGCCAGCTTTACAGATGATTCTTCATTAGAAGTCAATGGAGAAACGTATTACGCAGATAAATTCTATATCAATGTAGGAGCAAAACCAAGTATTCCTAAGGGCTTCGAAAACATCAATTACTTGACTAATGAATCTATTCTCGAATTGGAAGAAGTCCCTGAACATCTTATGATTGTAGGTGGAGGTTACGTTGGTTTGGAGTTTGGACAAATGTTTAGTCGCTTTGGAAGTAAAGTTACCATTTTGGAAAGAGGCAGTCAATTGCTTAAAAAAGAGGATCCAGAGTTTGGAGAGGCCATTCAGAACATTTTAGAACAAGAAGGGATCACCATTGCGTTAAACTCTGAATGTACCAAAACTGAACAACAAGGACATCAGATTACAGTAAAAGTAAATGCTGGTGAAAGGGTCATAAGCGGTTCTCATATTCTTTTGGCAACTGGAAGACAACCAAACACGCAAGATTTAGGCTTAGAACATACGTCCGTGAACCTTAATGATAAAGGCTACATTGATGTGGATGATGAACTAAAAACATCTGCTGAGCATATCTGGGCGCTCGGAGATTGTAATGGCCAAGGAGCTTTTACTCATACGGCATATAATGATTGTCAAATTGTGATTTCTCACCTTTTTGAAGACCGAAAACGCTATGTATCCGACCGATTCACCTGCTACGCTGCTTTTATAGATCCCCCTATAGCACGAGTAGGAATGAATAGAGCAGACCTAAAAGCTGCAGGGATAAAAGCTAAAATAGCTACAAAATCTATGAGTGAAATAGCCAGAGCTAAAGAAATGGGAGAAACCCATGGTTTGCTCAACATCTACATAGAATGTAAATCGAATAAGTTTTTAGGAGCTACTTTTTTGGGAGTTGGAGCTGATGAATTTATACACCTCATACTGGACCAGATGTATGCTAATCAGGACTATAAAGTACTCCGGGACGCTGTACACATTCATCCTACTGTAAGCGAACTGCTCCCTACGATGCTCGAAAACCTAAAACCTTTAGACTGATCAAAAAGCTATACATAAAAACAAAACTCAGTATCAGTTTTGAGATTCTATGTTTTTTATACGTTTTGAATAAGGCCACAGTTTAATTGAGAGGTCTCAATTTGAGCATGAGTAAATCATAGAGCTGTATCAAAAAAAGCAGGGGAGACATTTGCCGTGCTGATAGTAATTGAGCTAAACATATAAATCGCAATGATACCAAAAACAATGTGTGAAATAAATAAAGCGATAAAATAGTGTAACAAAGGAACTTGAATTGGATTTTGATAAACCATAAAATAGGCTTTCCAGAAAAATATAGCGACAATTCCACTCACAGCTCCTATGATCAAAGAATTGCATAAAGTTATGTCGAATAGTCCGCAACTCCACATTATAAAGTAAATAAAACTAAATAATTGTCCAATAAATACATGTGCAATTGCACCTGTAATCAGTACTTTAGTTTTGCTGTTTAGGGTGAACATTCTAAATCCTGTTAACATTGAACCTAGAATATGAACAACTTTTGTGTTTTTACGACTTAAGCTCGCATACAAATACATTACCATCGTCATCACGAGTGTTGCTGCTAATCCTGATACGAGTACTAAATAGATAGGACTGAGTTCCATTTGGATTGATGTTTATGAGTATTTTCTCTATCAAAGACTTTTTTTAGAGGAAAAAGTGTAGTATGCCTAAGCACTACACTTTTTAATCTGGGACAAAATTTAATTTTTAAATTCTAATTTCGAGGCGACTATGTTGACCGCAGACAAGGCTACGTCTGTTAATTTTTCATCGGTCACTATTTCTTCATCAAGATTGTTTTTCAATAAAGCTGAAGCATCATTCAATCCTAGTGTTTCGGTAAATTGACGAAGTGACCCATAAGAAGCAATTTTATAATGTACAATTTTCTGCTCTGCAGAAATTATACCTGCGTCTCGCATGGCTCCTACTTCACAATCTTCTATAATTTTAGAGGCTTCTTTTATTAGACCTGACATAGCTTCACACCTTACAGCAACTGCCTTTTCATCAAGCATTTCAAACACTTGCTCTAAACGCCCTACATGTCCTTCAGTCTCCCCGAGATGATATGTTAAGGTTTCAATAAGTTCTGTACATGTAGAGTTTTCAATCATGCTTGGAATAGCTTTAGTTAGAGCTATTTCAGCCCAATACATGTCTTTTAATCCATCCTCAAATAATTTCATCAATTGTGAAGATTTCATTTTTTTTGAAAAATAGGTTTGCTTATTCGTGTTTTTACCATTTAGTGGAGTTGCTAAATTTTTGATTACAGAATCCATTGCTAAAGTTTTTAAGAGTTATTATTAGAGAATAGCACAAAGCTTATGAGTCAATTTCTCATTGATTTCTCAAAGTTTAACCATTGAAGAGTCATTTTATATAACTCTTAAGTTTAAAATTAAATTCATGTTGAATGCTACTATCCTTTAATAAGAAAACATCCGAGTAAATATTCTATGGCTTTTGACAGCTCAACCTAAAGGAGTTGTGAAGTCCTAGTAAGTCTTGAATAATTATTATGAATTAAGCTGATGAATCAATTTGCTGTATTACTCTATAATATTTCAGGTCAGAATTTGCGAATCCTCACTTGGAGAAGTTTGATTTACAGCCAACAATTGACTTAAACTAAATTGCTTTTTTTAAAGTCACAATATCATCTCGATCAGACATTAGCAATTGTTTTTGTCCCGAGACTATGCTATGTTGTTGATCACTTAAATGATTTATATCATTATTTAAAACATCATTATAAGCATCTAGTGCCTGATTTTCACCATGCTCACAGGAGCCCAGTATGGCTTCACGATCTTTACCTGTAAGTGCAGATTTCACATCCATCCAAGCTCGAAAAAACTTCCCAGAGGCTTTAGTTCCCTCTGCTTCTTCTCCTCCTAGTTTTTTTACTTCAACGACTAAATCTCGTTTAGCATTTTGACTATTAGAAATAAAACGTGAGAATAGAGTTTCAAATTCTGTATCTTTTGTTTCTTCTGCTGCCTTTTTATAGCCCTCAATTCTATCGTTATTGATAGTGACGAGTCTGTTTAATACTTCGATAGTGTTCTTGTTTTCCATTTTATTTGTATTTAAATGTTATTTCCTTTTTGATTTATTTATTTCTAGGGATAATTTTTATCAAGACAACTATTGCTGCTATTACTAGAAGTAAATGTATAATAGCTCCTGCACTGTAGACAAAAAAACCAAATACCCAAAATATGATAAGAATTACTGCGATTATATACAATATTCTTCATGATGTTTTATAATGTTTTTTTTGCACTTTAACTGAATGCTTATGATGCTCTTGCCAATCCGGTAAGGAATTTTTCGCCCAATTTTTAATATCAATATCATGACTATCTTCTGATGCGTTTTTAAAAGTTCCGATCGCGTCTTTATGCTTTTTCACCACCCTATCGAGATAAGCTTCATCAAAGTTCTTCCCAGTTTTTTCTTCTAAATTCTTATAATGAGTTCTGGTATCACTAGTCAATGAGTTTGGGATGATTATCATTTTACTCTTGGCTAGCACTTTCAAATCATCCTGAGATTTAGTGTGAGCTTCTTCCGTTAATTTTCCTAATTGCCGCACATCATAGGATGTTCCTTTATTTTGAGCCAAACGTCCTAATTGAATTTCTTCTAAATTAATTTCGGAAGCATTCACAAGAAAATCAGCGTCTTTTTCCTGTTGCTCTTCTTCAAATTTTTCATCGTTGCGTTCTTGAGCAACTTTTTTACTATCTGGAGATGTTTTAGAAAAATCGCATGAGACGATTAGAATTATCGCAATTATACTCACCGAAACTAAGAGCTCCCTTAAAAAGTTCTTTTTTTTCATTTTGTTTAATTTAATTATTCACTAGTATTTAATTCTTGAATCAATCTTAAATTGAGTTTTAGAGATAGATCAGGTTCATGAAGTTTTTACAATTATCAATTTCTTTTAAGGTCAAAAAATAGCTAGTAACTTCAAACTTTAATCAAAGATAGAGATATCATTATCTAACGATTTACATAATAATCATCATTATTTATACAATTAAATACGAATCTATTTTTATAAATCAATTATTTAACATTAAAAGTGAATATTTAGCAATAAAGAGGTATTAACTAAATTAAACCAATCTCTGTTTAATGATTAGTACCTGGATGCACGCCGTATTCTCAAATAGATAGTTTACCACGGATTTTACTTAAAACAGATTAAGTCCAAACCACTGATCAAAGAAAAAGCCATATGAGAAGACTACATTCAACTATAATTTTTCTGAACATTGAGTTAGGTTAAAGCGCATTTAAATAATGGAGATAAATTAAGGGTATTATTCATGGTATTCTTCTTACACCAGCGAGTAATTTGGCATCAAATATCTCCTCGCTATTGCTGTTAGATTTATGTAAGACAGAGATATCGCCAGTGGTTTCAAGAACGACAGCAAAGACTTGATCGTAGTTAAGAACATTGGCTTCTCTTAATTTTGCAACTAGTTGCTCCTCTTGAATTCGACCGTGTTTCAAATTGTCATAGAAGATTGTTTTTCCTTCCATAAGAAGAAGTGGTGAGTTAGAAATTAAATCATTCAAATGCCAATATTTTCGTTGCAATGTAGAAACGACATATTTAACAATCAAAAGCCCAGTGATGGCTACTGTAGCATGAACTAAAGATGTATTAGATGTGAGTGAAGAAGAAATGATGCTACCTACAGCTACAGTGAAAGCAAAATCATAGGCCGTAAATTTTGCAAAGGTTCTAAGACCGATTAGTCTAGTTAAAATAATAATGACTAAGAATATAACGACACATCCTATCAACGTCTTTACGAGAGGGTCGTCATTACTATATATCCAATCCATAATTAGTTTAATTTATAATCAGTTATTGTCAATAAATTCTTTGTGTGTTTTTGTATTATTAAGATCTACTTTTATGATGTGTTTTAAAAATCGATAGATTAGATATTATTCAGTTGTACTTTACACAAACAAACTTGATGACAGTAAATAGTCTCTAACTGGCATGGCTGTATTGGTTTAACAGAAAATGCTCAATCTTTACACTTTAGTTCCAAACTCTATTATCTACTCACCCAAATTCATAAAAGTCCAATTTATTTTTTGTGGTCTTCAATTCATCCTGTAAATTATTGATTTGGTCAAGTAAGTTGTGAATCACATCAATACCTTCTATATTGATATTTAATTCAAAGTGAAAATATATGGCTTGAACAATTTTTTTAAAATGTTTGTCCAAAATGTATTTTTTATCATCTATAACGATGATATCGATTAGTCCACATTCACGTAGGGAGTTAATAAAGGAATATTCTAAGTCACAATTAGAACAAAAGCGATTAATAAGCACCAAATTAGTTGTTTCCATCATATCTGATTTATTGTAATTATGTTATTAATTTCTTGTTTAAAAGGTATAGATTTTTGATAATTTAATTAACGTGTAGATTTCTATACTCTACTTGTCTTAGGTTAGCCTGGAATTCTTAGAAAACTTAATAACTATCACTTATAAAGAAATGGTCGCTTCAATTTGTTTATCATGATCAGCTCTTTCATATGATTTCATTTTTCATAAAAAAAGTGATCAAAGATTTTACTAAATTAATGACGTGAAGTTTAATTTTATTTTTAACACTGTGCTTATATAATTATAGCTAATACTTATACAATTAGAAAGCGAGCTTTTTTATAGGTCTTCCAAGTTGTTGCGTTCTCTTTTAGTGAGTGATTTAAAAAATGAAGGCGTCAGTCCTGTAACTTGCTTAAATTGTTTAGAGAGATGAGCAACACTTGAATAATTTAGTTGGTAAGAAATTTCAGTCAGGTTAAGTTCTTCGTAAGTAATCAATTCCTTTATTCTTTCCACTTTGTGAAGTATGATAAAGTGCTCTAAAGTAGTCCCTTTTGTTTTACAAAAGATTTCGGCCATTTTGTGATAGTCCTGTTGCAATTTATCCTGAAGAAACTCTGAGAATTTCTTTATAGGCAAGTCGTCTGAATAATGGACTAATTCTACTATGACGTTGATGATACTTTCAATCAATATAGCTTTTTTGTCTTCCATCAACTCCAGGCCAGACTTGTGTAATTCAGTTTTAAGTCTGCTTCTCAATGCTGTTGAGAGAGGCTCTACTAAATCCACCTCACCAAGTTCTATAGATTTGAAATCAATGCCTAACTTTTCCAATTTGGATTGTACCATCATCTTACATCTTCGGCTAACCATATTTTGGATGAATATTTTCATATAATGCCTTTAAAAATAATACGCCTGAGACCCGATTCAAGTAAGAATTCTATTCTGTAAGCGATGAATTATCCCGTTTTCAAACTCTTGTATTTGGAGACTTACCTAAACAAACCTTATTCAACTTATTACTAATGATTAAAAAATTGAAGCCCTCTGTATTTAATGCTATATACCAAGGCAACAGGGTCAATTAAACAAGTTATCTTGAAAATCTAATCAAACTCTATTACCTTATAATATATTGATAATAAATGACTTAAACACATATTACAAAAGAAAAATGAAAATTTTAAAAAAAAAAAATCAAATATTAGATTTTCATCTTATCGAAAATCTCAACCAAAGCTTTACATCTTAGGACTCTCAAATCTTATTGACAATTTTTTTTATCATTTGATCAAGATCACACGAAGAGGCTTTTAATTGTTCCAGTAAGAATTGAGTTTCTGGATCTGTTTCATTTTGATAATTTATCAAGTCGATAATGCCCAAGATCTTTGCTAATGGCGCTCTTACCTCGTGTGACTGAGTCCATGCTATACTTTTTAACTTCTCGTTTTGCAATTCGATTGTCTCAATATATTTTAGGGTTTCAGTGATATCATTAGTTTGGACAATAATGACATCTCCCTGAGATATCTTTTTGACCTCACCACAATAAATCTTAACATCAATGTGTTCTCCGTCTTGAAGCACATGTGTGTAATCGTAATTCCTTTTATCTTTTACATTAGCTTTCATTTTCTTTTCAACAATCTCTTTCTCGCATTTCGGATGTAAATCCAAGAATGACATTTTTTTAAACTTAGCCAAAGAATAACCGTAATGTGAAGTAGCTGAAAAATTCGCATTAATAATTCTTAAGCTGTTGAGATCCAAAAGCCAGGTTGGCTGCGGGCTAAAATTGAACAATCGCTCATAATTATGTATTTCCTGTTCTATTTGCTCAATATAGCTTCTTCGGCTTAAGGCAAATTCGATACTTTTATGCAAGAGTGTAGGGTTGATTTCGTCTTTTACCAGAAAGTCAAACACTCCTAATTTTAAACTCTTTTGTGCTAAATTAATATCCGAGTAGCCAGTAAGAATAATGACTGGAGTCTTTGAACTATGATGTAAAACTTTTTTTATCAACTCAAGCCCACTTAAATCTGGTAGATGTAAATCAAGTAAGACTAAGGCAAATGTATTGCACGTCAAAAAATCAGCCGCACCCTGAAAATCATCAGAATGAGTAATCTTAATATTGTGATACTTTTCAATCAAAAAGTCTTCCAGAAGAAAGAAATCACTCTGGTTATCTTCTATGACTAAAACAGAATTACATTTATCAGTTTTAATATTCATCAGCTTTATTTAAAGTTGAAAGGGTTGACAATTGAAGCCAGTAGTCTAAGGTTTTTAAGATTAAATCTTGAAATATTTCTACTTGGCTGGGTTTTACAATGTAACTATTACAATGCCTTTGATAGGCTTTTTTAATATCTTCATGGTATTCTGAAGTAGAAAACATGACCACAGGTATGTTCTTAAGTTCATCGCTTTCCTTAATCTCAGAGAGAACTTCAAGACCACTATACACAGGAATATTCATGTCCAACAATATTAAATCTGGTTTAGAAGCACTTTCAAATTTGCCCTTGCAAAACAAATAATCCAGAGCCTCTAGTCCATTCTTCACCAACCGCATTTGTGCTTCAATTTTGTTTTCTGAAAGTACTTCAAGTATTAGGTAAATATCTCCATCATTATCTTCAACTAATAAAACTTCTGGTAATTTCATATTTCCCCGTTTTGCTTAGACTGATTCTTTTATTGGAAATGTGAAACAAAATATTGAACCTTCATCTTTATCAGAAGTTAGCCAAATCTTTCCTCCTAAAGCTTCTATTAATTTTTTGGCAATCGACAAGCCGATACCTGTTCCAACAAACTGTTCTTTGTTGTGAAGTCTTTGAAAAATCATAAAAATTTTATCGTGAAACTTAGGGTCAATGCCAATACCATTATCTTTAATTTGAAACTCCCATTCGGTTTCTTTTTTGAAAACTGAGATGTCGACTACAGGCGGAACAGATGCCTTGGTGTACACAAGTGCATTATCCAATAACGCATGAAATATTTGTCTTACAAAAGCCTTTTGGGTAATGATTTGCGGAAGTGAATCAGAATTGATAGTCGCTTTCTTTTCACTAATAAGCCTCCTTCTCAACTGTTTGAACTCACCAACTATCTCATTGATGTCAACTTCTTCCACTTCCTCTGTAGGATTGGAGGCTCTGGAATACTGAAGTAAATCAAGGATGATACGCTTCATTCGTTCGGCACCATCTGCAGCGTAATAAATATATTTATGAGCTTTTTCATCCAATTGGTCGCCGTATTTTCTCACCAATTGGTCCATATAACTTTTTACCATCCTTAATGGTTCCTGCAAATCGTGAGAAGCTACATAAGCAAAGGCTTCCAATTCTGCATTCATATTTTCCAAGGCTGTGTTATTATCTTCAAGGGAGATATTCGCCTCTTTGAGTTGTTGGGTTCTTTCTTCAACAGCTTTTTCTAACTTCTGTTTTTCTTCCTTACGTGTGTTCAATTCTTTGTTGAGTAACTCTGTTTCTCTTAGCTCTTTTTCTACAAGTAATTGCCTCACTTCAGTGATATCCGATATAACAAGTAGAATTAAGTGTTCTCTATGTGATTTTTGAACAATACGCCTAGCATTGAGTGACATGGTCCGTTCTCCCAAATCCAAAAATGTTTGTTTGACTTCATAATTGAACGATTGAGTATCTTTTGGAATAGTATTTTCTAAAAGTTTTCTAAGTGCTGGTATATCCCACTGTTTATTTTCTAAGTTGAATAAAAGTTCTCCTTCAGTTTCGCTTTTGGCAGTAGTGAACTTTTTATAAAAAGCATCATTTGCAGATTTTATACGTAAATCATTACTTAAAATAAGCAGAGGGTCGTGCATAGTGTTTACAACAGCCTTTGAAAATTCATAGGATTCGTTTAGGAGCTCGTTTTGGCTTTGCAATTCTTGTATAGTAATGGTAAGCTCTTCATTGGAGGATTCCAGTTCCTCCTTAGAGGTTTCCAACTCTTCGTTAACCGTCTGCAGTTCCTCGTTGGTAGACAGTACCTCTTCATGAGCACTCTGCAATTTCTGTGTAAACGTCTCTTGTTCTTCAATAGAAGAAAGCGCATCTGCTTTGGCTAAAGTAAGTTCTTGTTCTAATTTTTTAATCCTTCGGTCTTTGGGCGATGAGTTTTCTTCCCCATCTCCAGATTCCTGAGCATAAGTTTTTAATTGACCTTCTTTATTAAACAGAATGAGCAGTAAAGGTTCATCTCGTTCCACTTCAAGTGGAATAATTTCAAGACTAATAACATTGATCACAGAACCTGTAGTCATTTCAATTCCACGTTTACGTGTGTGTTCTTGAGAACGTATAGTTTTGGGTATAGCAGTTCTTAGTTCGAATGCAATTTCCGGCCGAGCCATTCTTAAAATATTGAAAGTCGCTTTACCTTTAGGATGTGAAAGAAATAAATCGGTATTACCACGGAATTGTATGATCTCCATTTGATGGTTGATCACTACACTTGGAGGCATAAAATCGGCGATGAGCAACCTATCAATAGCGGTTTCAAGGCCTTTATCATCAACTGAAATATTACTTTTTGTCTGATTTTTATTCGGCTCTACTGTATCTCCTACCTTTAAGCGTTGATGCTCAAAACTTGGGATAAGTTCAGGCAGTCGTCTTGCTTCAGTCCCCGGTTTACGGATATAAATTTTTTGCTCCTTACTATAATCTCCAAAAAAGTTAATGGAATGGCTTATACTTTCTGATTTACCTAGCTTTAGAAATCCATTATCATTTAGTGCATAATGAAAAATATTAACTGCTTTTTTTTGGGCAAGGGTATCAAAGTAGATAAACAAATTACAACAACTTACAAAATCAAGCCTTGAAAAAGGGGGATCTCGTAAAATATTGTGATAAGCAAACACACACATTGCTCTTATCTCTTTATTAACTCTGTAGTTACCGTCTGAGCTTGAGAAATATCGCTTTATACGTTTACCAGAAACGTTTCTAAGTTCTTCTTTGGTGTAAATCCCAATTCGAGCCTTTGTAATTGAAGATTTACTTAAATCTGTAGCAAAAATCTGGATAGACTGGTTGGAAGCTTGTTTTTCTAATACCTCAGACAAGATCATGGCAATGGAATATGCTTCTTCACCTGTAGAACAAGCGGGCACCCATACGCGAAGCGGATCATTGTTTTTTTTCTGGTTAAGAAGTTTAGGAAAGAGATGAGATTCTAGATAATCATAGGTTTCAGGTTCTCTAAAAAAACTCGTTACATTAATCAATAAATCTTTGAATAAAATATCGATCTCTGCTTCTTTAGTTAAAATTAAGTCAGAATAATCTTTGAGAGATCTAGATTTATTAACAAGCATCCGCCTGTAAATACGTCTAACGATGGTGCTTAATTTATAAATACTAAAGTCAACCCCTTTACGAGTCTCCAACTTATCAATAATAGTTTTTAGCTCTGGACTATTTTTCTCGACCTTTGCATGATCAAACATGTTGTTACCAGACTCACTGCCAGTGCTATCGATTAGGGGATGCTGACTCAGACGCATTAATTCGCTGGCTATTTCCTTTGGAGACAAAATAAAATCAACCATTCCTGTTTCTATGGCAGACTTTGGCATACTTGTAAATTTTGCAGAGCTATCTTGTGCAAATGTCAGCCCTCCCTCCTCTTTAATTTTTTTTATACCAAGCGTACCATCATCAGCACTACCAGAAAGCACAATCCCTATAACTCTCTCTTTTTGGGCATGAGCCAATGTTGAAAACAAATTATCAATAGAGACGGCACTGTTATTTTTGGAACGTGGGGTCAGATTTATATGCTCATCGCTAACTTCAATGCCTTTATCTGAAGGAATAATGAAGACCTGGTTAGGATAAATCTCATCCAAATCCTGAATTTCCTTGACTTTCATTTTTGTCTTCTTAGACAAGATTTCAGTCAAATTACTTTTGTGATCAGCACTGAGATGTTGGACATAAATAAAAGCCATCCCTGTGTCAGGAGACAGGTTAGTTAATAACTCCGTCATAGCCTCTAGACCTCCAGCAGAAGAGCCTATAGCTATAATAGGAAAATTAGGCCTTAAGCTTTTCTCGTCCTTGTAAGTCAGCTTTTTAGACATAGTCTCTTTCATATACTTTTAATTGGCTTATGATTTTTAAATCAAATTTCATCATCGTCTTGTTTAGTTGTGTCTGATATAGCCTTAAACACGAAGGCGTAGAAATTTATGCCTATTAGAATATCATAAACATATGTAAATTATTTCTAAAAGACTTTTGAATTAATTTTTATTTTTTTGCTATATAAAAATTGAAACATTGCTGGCTAAATTGACCGAACTAAAAACAGGAAAGCTTCATTTTGTAAATTACAACAACTTAAGTTCATTATACAAAGATTTAACTTACATGTTGATAGTAAGTCCCTTTTTTGAATCTGTTTTGAAAACACATCATCAGATTTGAGTCATTAGCTTGTTTCCGATGATCAATAAAAATTTGAGTGATCTGCTTAGAGCCTTCGTCTTAAGCCTATCTAAGTTTCATTTTCAGTTTGCATATCTTAAAAGCTTTTGTTTAAGCTAACTTGAATGCACTGTAATAAATTAAAAAAAGAAAGTATGAAATCTCTTTTAAAAGAAGTTCAGAGTTAATTAATGTAAGATTAAGCCGTACACTTGCATCATCTAGAAAACTTAATTATATGCTTTAGCATACATTTAAAAGCATAATCCATATTTTATATCTATTTACATATAATTTCATATATTTGATCATAATTATATTTAAAAGCATATAATGAATCAATTAGCTGATTTTGTAAAAGAGCGAAGAAAGCAAGTTAATCTTACACAGGAAGAATTTGCCGATCGTGCAGGAGTTGCATTGACGGTTGTTCGCAAAATTGAACAGGGTAAAACCAATCTCAATATGGAAAAGGTCAATCTGGTTCTTAGAATGTTCGGACATGAATTAGCACCAGTTAATAGTAAAGTAATGCATCAATGAGACAAGGAAAAGTATTTTACAAAACCCATTTTGCTGGAATCATTATAGAAACCAATGATGGGGACTATGTGTTTCAATATGACGGTAATTATGTAAAAAATCATCCTAAGGCGTTTATCACCTTCACTATGCCTGTTCAACATGTAGCTTATACAGAAAAACGTCTCTTTCCTTTTTTTGAAGGCTTAATTCCAGAAGGCTGGTTACTGGATATTGCTTCAACAAACTGGAAAATCAATAAAAATGACAGAATGGGATTGTTATTGGCTTGCTGTCAAAACTGCATCGGTGCCGTTAGTGTAGAACCCATTACAGAAGAAGATGAAAAATAAGTGTTTGTATTGTTATAAAGCTATTGAAGAAGGACATGACTATCATGAGGATTGCTCACTTCAGTTTTTTGGTTCCAAAACACCACCTGACATAGAGTATTCTCTTAACCAAATGGATGAGCTTGCCAAAAATGTTTTAGAACGAAGCATTGCGGTTCCAGGAGTTCAACCCAAACTATCTTTGTCATTAGTTGATGAGCCTAAAGAAGATTCCAATACACGCTTAACCGTTGTTGGCGCCCTTGGTGGTCAATATATCTTCAAACCACCTTCTGAGCGATTTCCTGAAATGCCAGAAAACGAACATGTCACCATGCGTATAGCAGAAGCATTGGGAATCAGGGTTGTTCCCTCATCGCTTATAAGGCTATCGTCAGGAGAATTGTCTTACATCACAAAACGAATAGACCGCACTGAAAATGGTGAAAAGATACATATGATCGATATGTTTCAAATCACAGAAGCATTTGATAAGTACAAAGGGTCTATGGAAAAAATCGGAAATGCCCTGGACAAGTATTCCAGTAACACTTTGCTGGACAAGACTTTTTATTTCGATTTAGCCCTTTTCTCCTTTCTTACGGGAAATAATGACATGCATTTAAAGAATTTCTCCATGATTGAAAGTCAGACGGGTTGGAAGTTATCTCCAGCTTATGATCTTTTGAATGTTTCCATAGTACTACCAGACGATACTGAAGAACTTGCCTTAACCATAACGGGGAAGAAAAAGAAATTAAAGCGGGACCATTTTGAAAAACTAGCCAAAGGTATGGAACTGACACCCAAACAAATCAAAGCGAGCTTCAATCGAATGAAAAGAAATAAACCAAAGGCCATGGAGTGGATTCAGCAATCTTTTCTTTCAGACAATATGAAAACGGCTTATATCAACTTACTTAATAGCAGGTATCAATCCTTGGATTTATAAAACTAGGCTCAACTGAAGCAATATTTATGGTATGATTTTACAACGTCATTTTGTTTAAAAACACTGAATTTGCATTCAACTCCACCTCTAATTCAACAACCTCTCTTATTTCTAAAATGCTATTCGCATTAGAGTCCTCATAAGGGTGAAAAAGAACAAGACTCACAGAGTGTATAGTAGCTGATAGTTAAGCGTTCATTTTTAAAAGTAAAACTCCTAAAGCAGCTTTCGAAATACTTGCTAGCTCAGAATGAAACTTGCTGTCATAGACTGAGAAGTTTAGTAGGAAGAAACAATTATTAGCAGACCGTTAACTTTAATCAGTTGCACTAAACTGCATTTCATTGACAGTGATATCATCTGAGCCGTCGTTGGACCTGATGAAAACTTCGATATAGTCTCCAGACTCCATATCAATTTCAGTATTTAAAGTAATTTGAAAGGATTGATTATTAGACAAGCCTGTTGCTGATGCAATTGGTGCTGTAGCAGGTGGAGTAAGTCCATTTTTGGAAATGGTAATAGAATAATTAGAATTGTTTTTGGGTGCAATCGCACTAATCACTACAAACACCTTGGCTGTGATTAATTCTTCTCCATGATAAGTCATCCTGTTGTTTACTGTCGAAGTAAACCTTTGCTGCTTTATAACTTCTGTCGTTCCAGCTATTTTTACAAAAGTATCCTGAGATGGAATAGCTGTAGTTTGTGTGTTGGTGTTAAAAAAAATATAGCTAAAAGCCCTGGAGTCGGGTATATTAGTGTTTTGTCTCATGCTCCAGCCGAATGAGTACGAGTCTATACCATCTAAAGGGTTGGTGACACCTCTAAACAGATTAGTCGATAATCTTCCTCTATCAATTGAAGCATTTGTATTTACCTTAATCCCAGTTTGTCCAGGATATACAAAATAGTTATTAGATATATCTACGTCATCAATGATCGCATTAGATAAAAATTCTATGCCAGACCCAGCAGATATGCCCACAATGTTATTGAGGTCTGATGTAAATTTTCCGACAGTCCCTCCTATTTTTACTCCATCCGTAACTTTCCAGTAATTTTGAATAATCGTTATGGCTTTAAAACCAGAAATATTTCCAACCCCCAATGAAGGCCCCATGATTTCAACAACTGAACATCCAGAGAAAATATTGCAAAAATTGGAAGACTCCCCTGTAAAATCGTAAGCCTGAGTAGAGCTACTTGTTGGAGCAACAGCTAGCTCTTTGATGTATACATCTTTATTTTCACTTTTTAAGACAGCTCCAGAGATGTTAGAAGCGATGATATCTTTTTGGGGATCTGTTCCTCTAAGTCCTGCGCCATTAATTAAAAGTTGATTAGGACTTATATCAACAAAGCCAGAAAAGACATACATTTTGGTTTCGTCTAATGTAATAGTACTTCCATTTGGTGCTGGTAAGTCTGAAAGAGAATTCACGTAGACGATATTAGATTCTCTAGAAAATAAGTAGGATTTCCATGAACCACTACTAAATACATCTGTGGAATTATTAGTTATATTATAGATTTGTAAACCTTCAGCAGGAGTTTCTATAGCATCTCTCTCTACAGTAGTCATTCGAGGTATGAGTATTCCTTTATTTATTGACTCAATGTCCAATAGTGAAGAAGAATGTGGACTTTCAGTACCGATCCCGACCTGCGCATTACAAACTGTAGAACCCAATAACATCATTAACGCCAAGAGAAAATTCTTTTCCATATAATCTGTTTGTTTTTTAATGTAAATGATTTTTAAAAGACCCTTATTTTTCGATAATAGAAGATCTGATCCAAATTCAAGAATGCAAAGGCTTTTACCAGAATAGCAATTAAATGCAATATTAGAATAAAATAATGAATAATAAAACAAATCTTATAATTATCTTAATAGATATAATTCGGTTTTAAAAAAAACACGCTACGGGAAAGTCTAAACTAATTAATTAAAAAAGTAGATGTCCACTCCTCCCCCCTTTACTTAATCTAATATGCTTTCTACTTACAAATTCTTTTTGATGAATAATCCGATTTTAAGGAAGGAAGATTAAAAAGATTTGGGACGGTTGGGTTTAGCGACATGTAAAAATTAAAACAATGGATAGTTCAAAGAGCAATAGTAAAACTCTTCTCCTAACACGGAGTCTTGCTGGAATTCAAGGAAAAGTGTTGAGCTTAAGATAAAAATGAGATAATGAGATAGAAAAATCAGTATCGGTTAAGTTTAAATGTGTAAACTAATTTAATTGGTTAGTTATTTCTTTAATATAAAAATCGAATAGAAATTAACACTAGAAAGCTTGGTCAAAAACTTCTTAATTGAATCACTTTACCGAAATAAAGTTAAGTGAGATATACTAATTTGAATATTAATTTTCTTAATGAATCTACAACTGCTGAAAATAAAAAAGCGAACTACGCTATGAGTTCGCTTATAACTTAAAACCACTATTTACTAAAGACTAAACTCAAACCTTAGTGCCACACCAAAGACATGCAGCCTAGCTTCACTTGTCAATCTTTCCGAGTTACTTTGAGTAGTGTCCACAGCATTTATAACAGATGTAGACCGAAAATCAGTCGGATTCTGAGAATCAAAGGATACAGGTCCATTAGAATTACTATCACCAGAGATGTCATTGATTCCATACTTATAATACACACCGACATAAAATGCATTGCCGGAGGTATACATTTGCTTGATGCCAATTTCAGTTGTAGCATTGTAGCTCGTTTTCAAATCAAGATCTGAAGTGTTGAAATTCTGATTATCATAAGTACCAAACCCTGCAAAACGAGGAGAATCCAATACCGCATTAAACCTCGGAAAAAAACCAGTAGTCGTTAAACTGTTAGCACTAGATTGAGATTCTTCACTAAAAAATAGATTAGCCTCCAGTCCAAGCTTAGCGTAGAAGCCTAACACGCCTTTAGTTTCATATTGTATTGCCAGAGGAACACTTAATGCGGTAAAACTCTGTTCTTCTACATAGCCGTTAGCAGTATATCGGAACTCAAAGTCTTCACCAGAGATATCCGTAGCAGGTTCAATACCTGAATAGGTATTAATGGAACTTTCACCTTTATAAAAGTTAAGCCCTGCTCCAGAATGAAGGCTCCAGTTTTCATTGAGAGCCATTGAAATTCCAGCCGTAAAGCCCCCTCCTTGTTTAAAAGAAGAATTAAATTGTGAAGACTCCAGATTGAGTTTTGCGAAATTCAATTGAGGACCTACAGAGAGGCGTACATCAGACTGTTTATTGTCAGACTGTGCTTGTGTGGTTATGCTTCCTAAAAACAATAAAGCTACGATTATTATACTTTGATAAATTCTTGTTGTACTATTTGTCATACTATGGAGTGTATACATCTTAAATATTTGGATTGGTTTTTAGTTTATTGGCAAATAAAGCTGATTGACTCACGGCGCTGATCGGTGCTAAGGATAAGTTTGTAAAGTCCCGAAGCTAGATTACTTGGTAACTGTATGGTATTCTCTACTCCAGTAGCAGGAACGGATAACAACATTCTACCGTTTAAGTCATAAATCTTGAAGGTGGCATTTTCCAATTCCTCTTCTGAATATTGAGCTGTAGCTTTAAGTAGGTCTCCTTGTCTAACAGGGTTTTGATGAAGACTCAAACCTTGATTTTCTGAAAGTTGTACCAGAGAATTACAAGTACGTAGTTCATCACCAGAGGTAGTAACCATTACTGCTTGATAGTTAGCATTTGGATCTAATTGATCACTAGAGAGATTCCCTTCTGAAAACGTTTGGCTTTCAGAGACTAACTCACCGTTTTTATACCATTTATAACTTACGAAAGAATACCCTCCATTAGTCTCAGTATTATTATTGACCACCAATGTATTGTTATACTTCTGAACTACAATAGCATCAAAATCAAAAGCCTTTTCTATTTCAATTGTATATGTTCTGGTTTGAGTCTCATCTTGAGAAGTCACTACAACCTCCTGACGATAAATACCAGGAACAGGAGTATCAATACTAAAATTTGTTCCTGTGTTAATTTGTGCATTTACACCTGCAACAATGTTGACGTCTACAAATGGTATGGCATTATTACAATCTATTAAATAATACACTACATCTCCTGGGTTATTATAAACTTGTCCATCAATTGTAATACTTGTGATATCAGCATTTGAGCTAGTAATGATCAAAGGTTGATCGATTGATGTAGCTGGCTCATAATTATCATTGCCAAGCTGAGAAGCTGTGATAACAATCTCTCCAGAGGTTTGCAATTCTACAAAACCACTTGGTGATACTGTAGCGGCTGGGTCCTGAGAGGTAAATGAATAGGTATAAGTCACCTCAAGTCCAGACGATGCTGTTGCTTCCAATTGAAAATCTGTATCATCTTCTAAGCTACGCGAAGCCAAGGCGTCAAAAGTAATGCTTTGAGAGGCTTTGTTAATGATTAATTCTATGGATTCAGTAGCTGATAAATAATTAGGTGTTTCTTCAGCTTCAACAGTGATAGAGTAAGTTCCAGCATCTGTATACCCTTGTTGTGGTAAGTAAGATAGGCTCGTTTCACTGTGGTTAAGACTTGCTATAACATTTTTAAATGTTCCATCATAAGTAAACGTCTGCGTAGCATCAGCTGTAATAACCGCCTCTGCCTTTTCTATAGTTAAAGTTGCCTCAAGAACTTCATCCAGAAAATTAGGTCGAGTTACCGTTGCTTCTACCGTATAGCTTCCTGCTTCAGTTTGGTCATTGTTTTCATAAGTCACCACCGCATCGTCTGCCTCTCCTGCAACAACAAGTGACTTTACCGCCCCATCATAAGTGAAGGTATTATCGGCAAATTCTAATCCCGTTTGTGTAGCAGGTAGTATTTCGAAATCGGCTGATGTAAAACTCAACGTATAGTTTTGTCCAGCATCTAAAGTTCCTGGTTCAATAGCATAATTTCCGACATCTTCTCCAGCCTCTCGTGTTAATTCACCTGTGAAAAGACTTTCATCCTCACCTACCACAAAGCCTGAGCTTGTAAAGGTAAATATTGGGTCCTCTGTTCCAAAAATCTTAGTCTGACCAGAATTGACAACTACTACCAATTCAGCTGGACTAATACTTGCTGAAAGCATTGGTGGAATTAAGGTATAATTGGCAGCATCAGTTCCAGATAAAGCAAAGCCTGTCGTTGAAATCTCTATATCAGTATCAACATCCGAAGTTGCAAAGGTATATACCGGCGTTCCTGTAAGACTCACATCATCTCCAGAAATCACACCCGACAATACCGCAGTTCCACTAGCAGAAGCATCGGTAGTCCCGTCGTAAATCTTGTCATCACCAGTAAGTCCAGTGATGGAAAGCTCAACATTAGTGATGTCTGCTGAAAGTAAGGGCTGAACAAGAGTATAATTTGCTGAATCAGATCCAGATAGACTAAAGCCTGTTGTTATTATTTCTATATCAGTTCCCACATTAGGGCTTGTAAATGTATATACTGGTGTTCCTGAAATGGTGACATCATCTCCTGAAACTACCCCTAACAAAGTAGCGGTTCCATTAACAGAAGCTTCGGTTGTTCCATCATAAGATTTATTATTTCCACTAATCCCCTCGATGCTTAATTCAAGAGCTGTAATATCTGCAGAAAGTATCGGCTGTACTAACGTATAGTTTGCTATATCAGTACCAGCCAAACTAAAGCCAGTAGTGATGATATCAATTTCAGTTCCAACTTCAGAGCTTAAAAATGTAAAAGCTGGGGTTCCTGTAAGATTGACGTCATCCCCTAAAACGGTTCCAGATAAAGTAGCGGTTCCATTAGATGTGGCATCGGTTGTACCATCGTAGGTTTTATCAACTCCAGAAAGACCAGTAATATTTAATTCAGCTGAAAGAATATCAGCTGATAAAATAGGCTGTGTTAGTGTGTAATTCCCTGCATCTGCACCTGACAACGTAAACCCTAGTGAAGTTATTTCAATGCTCGTACCGACATCTGAACTCACAAAAGTATAGATTGGTGTACCAGAAAGGTTAACCTCATCTCCTGAAATTACACCCGACAATACAGCAGTTCCAATAGCTGAAGCCTCGGAAGTCCCATCATAGATCTTATCATCTCCAGTAAGGCCAGTGATTGAAAGTTCAACATCAGTGATGTCTGCTGAAAGTGTTGGCTGAACAAGTGTATATTTTGCTGAATCAGCACCAGATAAATTAAAACCTGTTGTTGTAATTTCTATACCAATTCCCACATTAGGGTTAGCAAAAGTATAAACTGGGGTGCCAGATAAGCTAACCTCATCTCCAGAGACAATACCAGACAAAGTAGGAGTTCCGTTTACTGTCGCATTTGTAGTACTGTCGTAAGGTTTATCATTTCCTGAAAGACCTGTAATAGAAAGTTCAATACGAGAATCCACCAATACGTTAGCTGTAGATTCTATATTATTCAATATAAGATTCGCATTGTTTGAAGCAGCATCCTGAATGCCTCCTAAATTAGTATTCAATGTTTCGACTTCAATACCATTTAAATCTGATTCACCAGGTTGAATTGTATATCCAAATACCAAAGAACTAGTACCTGACCCACTCTTATAGACTGCCTGTCGTGTTGTTGATCCAATAGTAATGTCAAGTTGAGGAGCTCCTGTTAATATTACATTTTCATTAAAATTAATTTCGAAATTCAAATCCTGGCCATCAACGTAAGTCCCATCTGCAGGAACAGTTACTGAAGTTATAACCGGATTTGTTGTATCTACAAGTACAGAAGAAGTTGATCCTACATTGTTTAAAGTAAGGTTGGCATCATTACCCACTGCGTCTTGAATAGAACCTCCATTTGTAACAAGTGTACCAACATCAATGCCGTCAGTATCAGTGTCACCATCTTGCACCACATATCTAAATCCTACAACTGTGTTTCCACTTCCTATAATATAGGAAGCCTGTCTTGTAACCCCGCCAATATTTATAGATAATTGAGGAACCCCTCCTGTAGTCGAAATATCTACAGCCTCACTAAAAGTGATATTAAAATCTATATTTTGACCTTCTGAATAGCTTCCATCAGCAGGAACAGCAACATTTGTAATTGTAGGCACCACAGCTTCAACTAACACTCCAGAGGTGTTTCCAATACTATTTAAAGTAAGATTAGCATCATTTCCTGCATTATCTTGAATAGAACCTCCATTGGTAGATAAGGTTCCAACTTCAATACCATCAGTATCTAAATCGCCAGATTGAACCGTGTATCTAAAAATCAAAGCACTTGATCCAGAACCGCTTACATATTGGGCTTGACGATTAGTTGAACCAATGGCAATAGCGAGTTGTGGAGTCTGAGTTGTGTTTACAGTTTCATTAAAATTAATTGTAAACTCTAGCTCATCTCCAACTATATATGTAGCGTTAGCTGGGACTGCTACTGAAGTTACTGTTGGTGGTTGTACATCAACAATATGAGAGTCTGAAGCTGTAAAACCACCTAAAATCGGTGCTCCACCTGCATCAATAATTCCAGTACCACTGGAATTTAAGTCAATACTTAATGTCCCATTGCCTGAGATGGAAGACACAGTCAAAGTCCTAGTATTCCCATTGCCACTTACATTACTAATATTACCAGAAGCACTCCCTTCTGTATCCAAAGAAAAATCAGCTGTATCTACTCCAGTTACATTTTCAGTAAAAGTAACTAGGAAAGAAATCGAAGGTGCCGATCCTAGAGGACTTCCAGAAAGTGAGATGCTATTAACAGAAGGTCTTACAGCATTGGAAATCACTGTAGTTGAGTTATCCGAGTCCGTATCTGTACCATCATTAATAACAAGGTTAAACGTAGTTGTTTCTGATGTTGCACTTCTATTATCAGTAGGGTTAAAACTCATGTTTCTTAGTGTATTTTGTAGAGAAGCAGGCGTCCTGCTACTTACCGTATAAGGCCCTGAACCACTAAAACCAAAACCTGACAAAACACCTTTAGCGTTAGAATCTAAAGTAATGGTTGCAGAAATGTTATCTCCATCCGCATCTGAAGTCGTAATAGAAGAAAAAGGAGAAATAGTACTATTATCATTAACGGTTTGATTTGCTACTGTACCACCTATAACCGGGGGCGTATTCGGACTACCTGAAACAACTGAAACCGTGAATGACATATTCCAAGCATTACCAACAGCAAAGCCACTACTTATTAAAACTGTATAAGTCCCTGCTCCATAAGGAGTACCTGAAACATTACCACTATCAGTTACTAATACCGATGAATTAAAAGTCATATTTGCAGTACTTCCTCCATTTGTATTATAATTAAAAGAAACATTATCCAATTGCGAACCAGAAGGAACAACTACCTGAAAACGGTCTTGACCATCACTAGGAGTTTCAAGTGATCCACTAACAGTATTTGTGCCCGTAGTTAAGTTGATTGAAGGACCAGTTCCAAAACCAGGGAAATCGGGCGGTTCAGAAGTTTGTGAAAGTACTGATGATACTGACAGAAAAAAGATTATTAAAAGACCAGTAATTTTATGCATGACATATCAAAATTTATTTGTTAACATTTTTATATTATTTAACAAAAATAAAACTTAAAATTATTTCAGCCATTAAAAACCATATAATTTATTAGAGCAAAACATAATTTTGAAAACACCTTTATTATTAAAATAATCAGATATCAACTAATTTCATTGCAAACAGGATTTTTCTCTCATTAGATTCCTTAGTTACTTAAAAATCATAAATCTATGATATTATTGCAACTGACTTAAAAGGAGATCATGTTTAAAGTTAGCATACATTTAAAGACTGATAATCTTATAGCAGAGAAGAATTTATTAATAAAACATCCGCTATAAGTATTCATCCTGGGGGTTTAAATCGCGCTCAAGAAGTTTTCTATTTAATATTGAGTAAACCAAATGAAGCAATTCCAATTCAATTGAGAAAACCAATTAAGTTTGAAAATGGTTATTACTGGACACAATGGGAATTTTCAATATTGAAAAATTCAGACCTACAACCTATTGGAATCTTATGTATCGGTCATGACATAACTGAAACTAAACAGAATGTAATTAGACTAAAGCAATCCAGAATAAAGCTCATTAAAAACTTGGAAGCCATTCCGCACCCTATGCTTATATTGGATGAAACAAATACTATCAGTTACATCTATAAAGAGTTTGAAGTGGTTTTCGGATACACGGACGGAGATATTTTGAAACAATCTATAGAAGTTTTATTCCCTGAAACACTGAATAAGGATTACAATTCTCTTCTTAAAGCTTATCGAAAAGAGGGAGCCCCTACAACTAGAGTAAATAAATATTTATACTGCTTGAGTAAGAAAAAAGAAAAAATAGTCGTTGGAGCAAGCCTTAGTAGTTTTTACACCAATAATAAATTGAATGTTATTATTATACTTGAAGATTTGACAAATCTAAAGCATCATCAAGACACCATCATCAATCAAAATAAGGTTTTGAGACAAATATCATGGAAACAGTCCCATGAAATCAGAAAACCTGTCGCTAATATTTTGGGTTTATCCGATTTATTTAATCTTGAGCATTTAGACAGTGATACTAATATCAAAACAATTACCTATCTAAAAGAAGCTGCTACAGAACTTGACCAGCTGACCAAAGCTATTGTTGCGGAGGCTAATAGTAACGAGTACAAAACCGAGTTCAAAAAACATAAACGGCTCTTGTTTTATTAATACAGAATTATTTAAAATTTCAAGCCTTTTATTAGATATAAGGTTTCAATAATATTAATTATAGAAACATTCATTAGTAAGAAAAAACGATTTCAGAACTAATTTCAGTAAGCTGTATCATTTACATACAATAGTCCTAAATAAGGTAATTTACAGAAAGGATTGATAAAAAAATCCGATTGAAGAAATTTAAATTGTATTCGAAATAAACTAAAGCCAAAAACAACTTTTAATGTTTGCTTTATCATAATACTATTCATACTTGTGAAATGGAGGTGATAGGAATACTTACATTTACATTAAAAGAAATGGAAAAGAGAAAGTTTGTTTTAGTAATTCATGGTGGTGTTGGAACAATATTACCTAGGAATATGACTATTGAAAAAGAAAAAGCCTATAGAGATGTTCTCATTCGCGCACTGAGTGTTGGAGAAAGGATTTTAAAAAATGGAAAAACAGCGGTTGAAGCTGTAGAGGCCGCTATCGTAGTTTTAGAAAATATTCCTCTTTTTAATGCAGGACGAGGTTCAGTATTTACTTATGAGGGTGAGAATGAAATGGATGCTTCAATCATGGACGGTCTCACTTTGAATGCTGGAGCGGTGGCTGGTGTAAAACGCATCAAAAATCCAATTACAGCTGCGCGAAAAGTAATGGAAAACTCACCACATGTTATGCTAATTGGTAAAGGAGCCGAAAAATTTGCTAAAAAAGAAAATTTAAGACTAGAAAAGCCAAGCTATTTCTATTCAGAAGAACGCTATCAGCAGCTAATGCTAGCTCGTGAGAATAATGAGGTGATTTTAGATCACAGTGGTGAAAATAAAAGTACAGACAAAGAGATTGAAAACAATGATAAGAAATTAGGTACTGTAGGAGCAGTAGCATTGGATAGACATGGAAATTTGGCTGCAGCTACATCGACCGGTGGAATGACAAATAAGCGTTATGGGCGAGTTGGCGATACGCCTATAATTGGTGCAGGAACATACGCCAAAAATAACACTTGTGCAGTTTCAGGAACTGGTCATGGAGAATACTTCCTGCGTAATGTTGTAGCTTATGATATTTCTGCTCTTATAGAATATAAGGGCAAATCCTTAAAAGAAGCAGTAGATTTTGTTATCCATAAAAAATTAAAAGGACAAAATGGAGAAGCAGGTGTAATTGCTCTCGATAAAAAAGGAAACTATGAGATGACTTTTAATACCGAAGGCATGTATCGAGGCATTGTTTCAGATATTGAGCCTGCCAGAGCAGAAATTTTTAAATAATTAAGAAGGCTTCGTTTTTACAGAAACATGAAAATTAATAGTCCTCAATTTAAACATAAGACAGAAGTCTAATTAGAGGAATTGCTCTAATCGAGATGCTTTTTTGAGAGCAAATAACCTCGACCTTTTGATAAAATATGAACAATAAGATTTTCGATGGAAATAGGTTGACCATTTTCAATATCAGCAATATTGGTATAAGTGATTTTATTCCCTTCCACAATGGTTACCAAGCCAGATCCAATAGCTTCCATGTGATCTCCATCAGTTATAAGCAATCCAGTATCTTCTCCAAGGCCTATCCCTACATTAGTTGGGTTCTTAGCAATGACTTGGCAAAGTCTACCAAACCGTCCTCTTTTAATAAAATGACTATCGAAGGTTACATTATCAATAAATCCAAACCCTTGAGATTGTTTTACTTCACCTTTTAGAAGTGCTTCAGAACTTCCACCAGCATAGATCATTACTTTTGACATAGCCATGGCACCAGCACTTGTGCCAGCTACTACAAAGTTATCATTTTGATACCTAGATAACAACAATGATAAAATTGATGTTCCTCCTAAAATACTGGTTAGTCTCAATTGATTTCCTCCTGTAAAAAGTACACCTTCAGCTTCGGCAAGTCTTTTTTTGTAGGATTCATCTAAAGTATCTGTTCGGTTTTTGATGTGAATTACCCCTATATTTTTATTATTTAACCGCGCAAATGCATCTACATAGTGCTGGCCAGTTTCTTTGGGTATTAAGGAAGCCGTCGTAATAATTTCAATACGGTTTGTATTGCCTTCGAGTAATTCAAGCATCCGTTTTAATATGCCAGCTTCCAAAAATTTGTTGCTATGCTGTTCAGAATTATCTAAGTCTGAACCAGTTCCTTTATCTACTGCTCCTCCTATTGCTATTAAAATACCCGTTGGTTTTTTCATAATTGTGATTTAAGGTAGGCCTAATTGACTAACTTAGAGAAATTTACTTTTTATAAAAGTTGAAGTCAGTAGTTTGATTTGAAATATTGATTAACTAATTATTTCTAAAGGTAAGCTTTAAAAGCTCTAACTAATCACTATCCAAAACTAATATGGTTAAAACATAAACCTATGAAGATAATTGATATTAAACTGTTGAGGGGTCCTAATTACTGGTCCAATCGAAGACATAAACTTGTCGTCATGAAACTCGATCTCGGAAAAATGGAGTTTCTCCCCTCTGATATGGTTGAAGGATTCTATAAACGAATTAAACAATTACTTCCTTCCTTATATGAACATCACTGTTCAGAGGGTCATGATGGTGGTTTTTTAGAACGTGTAAAAGAAGGGACTTGGATGGGCCATATTGTTGAACATGTGGCTCTAGAAATTCAAACTCTTGCAGGAATCGATTGTGGGTTTGGTAGAACTCGTGAAGCAGAACGTAAGGGGGTTTATCATGTTGTTTTCAATTATATCTATGAAAGTGCAGGTTTATATGCTGCTCAAGCAGCAGTTCGAATTGTAGAGGCAATTATTATTGGAGAAGATTATAGTCTTAAAACAGATATTCAGCATTTGAAAGTACTTAGAGATGAAAACAAGCTTGGTCCTAGTACACAGTCCATTATAAATGAGGCTGATAAAAGAGGAATTCCATTTATGCGTCTTAATGAAGGTTCTTTGTTTCAATTAGGTTATGGTGTAAATCAAAAGCGAATTATAGCTACAATTACAAACCAAACCAGTAATCTTGGAGTTGACATAGCTGGGGATAAAGAAGATACTAAACTACTGCTTCATAAGGCAGGAATTCCTGTTCCCTTCGGAGGAATTTGTATAGATGAAGACAGTTTGAAAAGTGAATTACAAAGAGTAGGTTACCCATGTGTGATAAAACCTGTTGATGGAAACCACGGGAAGGGAGCTACAACAAATGTCAATAAGGAAACCGAAGCTATACTAGCATTCAAGCAAGCACAAAAATTTTCAGATCGTATTATAGTTGAACGTTGGATAAATGGTTTTGATTATCGACTTTTAGTAATCAATCATAAATTAGTAGCTGCAGCAAAACGCACCCCAGCTCATGTCGTAGGAGATGGGCGATCAACCATCCATGAGCTTATTGATAAGGTAAATGCTGATCCAAGAAGAGGACCTGGACATGAAAACATGCTTACCAAAATTGAAATAGATAAGATGACTCAGTGTATTTTAAGTTTCAGAAAAGTTAAGCTGACTTCAGTTATACCAAATAAGGAAGTTTTATATTTAAAAACTACTGCTAATCTTAGCACGGGTGGCACATCTGAAGACGTTACGGATACAGTACATTCGGAAAATATATTCATGGCGGAGCGAATATCCCGAATCATTGGACTCGATATTTGTGGTATAGACGTAATGTCGTCGAATCTCAAAACACCAATTAAAGAGAATGATGGTGCAGTGATAGAAGTAAACGCAGCTCCAGGATTTAGAATACATCTTGATCCAACGATAGGCAAACCAAGGAATGTGGCGAAACCAGTTATCGACATGCTTTTTCCACCCGGTCAGCAAGCGCGAATTCCAATTGTGGCTGTGACAGGAACAAATGGAAAAACCACTACCACTCGCCTAATCGCTCATATCATGAAAACTTCTGGGTTCCAAGTAGGCTTTACTACTTCAGAAGGAATTTATGTGCAAAATGTTAAGCTCCAAGATGGGGACTGTACAGGACCAAAAAGCGCCAAATTCGTTCTTAATGATCCAACAGTAAATTTTGCAGTATTAGAAACTGCACGAGGAGGAATTCTAAGAGAGGGACTTGGTTTTAGTCACTGCGATGTTGGTATTGTTACCAATATTGCTTCTGATCATCTTGGCTTGAAAGGTATAGATTCTTTAGAAAAATTAGCATTAGTAAAATCAGTTGTGGTTGAAAATGTTACAGCATCAGGATACTCCATTTTGAATGCGGATGATGCAAATGTCCTTAGTATGCGAGACAAAGTCCAATCCAAAATTGCTTTGTTTAGTCTTGACGAGAACAACAGTGCTGTCATAGAGCACTGTAAATCTGGAGGCATTGCAGCAGTATTTGAAAATGGATATATCACTATTATAAAAGGCATCGAGAAAATACAAGTTGAGAAAGTAAAGAACATACCGCTTACTTTTTCAGGTAGAGCCTTATTCATGATACAGAATGTTTTACCATCTGCACTAACAGCTTTTCTACAAAATGTGCAAATAGAGGACCTTCGGTTAGCGCTTCGAACCTTTACCCCTTGTCCGTCACAAACCCCTGGACGTATGAATATATTTCAATTCAAATCGTTTGAAGTCCTTCTAGATTATGCCCACAACCCTTCTGGAATGAAAGCTATTGGTGGTTTTTTAAAGAACACCAAAGGTTTTCCGAAAATTGGAGTTATAGCTGCAACTGGCGATAGAAGGGATAAAGATATTGTTGATTTTGGTAAAGTGAGTGGAAGTATATTTGATGAAATTGTTATTCGACAGGACGAAGATTTGAGGGGTCGTCATCCAAATGAAATTTACAATTTACTGATGGAAGGAATTAGGAGTGCTAACTCTTCTTTGCCTGTCAGTTATATTCCTGATGAAAAAACAGCCATTACAAAATCTATTTTAAAAGCAAAACCAGGGTCTTTCATAACAATCATTTGCGACTCAGTGCCTAGATCTATAGGTTTTGTAACAGAGTTAAAAGAAGAAGAAAATAGGCAGCAATTGCATCAAAACGATACTTCTAAAATAGAATATTGATAAAATTGATATGGAAATCTAACAGTGTTTACGGTAGTAGAGTTTAGTAAAACCAGGTCATTTTTTTAGTTAGTTTGTAACACCTTTTAATGAGAAGCACTCATAAGTTATACTGTTAGCTTTCTGTAAAAAGCAAATCCACCAAATAAAACGACTCATATAACTTAAAACTATATGAGCCGCTTCTTAAAAGAATTAAACAATTATTTACTACTTATGATATCTATTTTTTTGATTATAGGCCCTTCTGTAAATAATTCTGAAGCATTTTTCATCAAAGCTTTCGCAATTTTACCATTGAGGTGATCCTCTCTACCATCTTCATTTTCAAAAGTATCAAAAATACCAAAGGTAGATTCATCGATTTGGAATGAATACCAAGTTACCGTTTCTTTTTCTTCTCTAGCCGCTTCAACTGCATTAGCCAGAAAATCTTTGACTTCACTTTCTTTTCCCTTTTTAACTTTTACCGTCGCTAGCAAACCTAGTTTTTTCATTTTTGTTTGATTTATTTAATTATTCATTAAACAACATACGAACAATGAAAAATATCGTCCAACCTTTACAGTGATTTTGTGAATCTTTTAAAGTAATGAGAACTTAAGATTTAAATAAAAGTATGATGAAATTATAAACGTTTCACTTGATTCCAATACGAAGGATTATTCATAGAGAAATATTAGATGGTTTGGATTGACGTATGAATGAGTAACGTGAATTTTTAATAAGATGAAAGTCATTTTCAAATAGCTTTTGACCTTATATCCTCGTACTATCACATTTATTTTTTAAGCTTCATTTTATCATACTCTTCTATTAGATTATCAATTTTTAAATGTGTGTTTTCAAAATGTTGATTAAAAAAATTAATAACAAGCTGGGTGATTATTGAGTAGCTTTTTAAAGGATCAATTGATCCAGCTTCATTTACAATAGGGAGATTAACCATGAGTGGAATATCCATAAAATTTGAATGACCTGAGTTTTCGATGAATAGGCTTTTATAGGTGGCATTCTCTAAACTCTGATAAGAAAATTTGTTGATATCCATATGGTTTTTATCCCAATCTGATGATAACAGCATAAAGGGTTTCTGCAAAGTGCTGTTTACCATATTTCCCCACTGGGCTCCATCCAAATTTACTCCAGCTTGTATTCTATCATCATTTAGCATCGCTAAACCAACAGCAGAACCTCCTTGTGAGTGTCCAAAAGCTCCAATTTTGGACAAATCCATATGGCTTTTTAAAAATGAGTTTGAATCAATTTGGTTTAAATAATCAATGACAAACGAAATATCATCACTCCATCTTTCAGAAATATCTGCTGCAACATAATCTAAAATTAAGTCTTCTATCGCTTCAAATTTTTCGCTGTCAGTTACAGCCTTATTATAGGCCTGACTTGCGGTCCATGCCATAGTTTGCATTTCTTGATCATTGGTTTTCAAATCAAAGGATTTATCATAGAGTTTAATTTCATGATCAGAAAATTGAGATCCACTACTCTCATAAGTGTGATTAATATTTATCACAATAAATCCATGACTTACAATTTCTTCGAGTATAGCATAATATCCAAAAGCTTCAGAATTTAATCCATGAGAAAAAATAAGAACTGGAAATTTTCCTTTGGCTACACTTTTATTATTGTACGTATGAGTATCAACATAGTCAAGGTAATTTAATGTAGATTCAGGTAGTTGGTATTTCGATGTAAACCCAACACGATTTCCCTTATCCAAATACTTCTCTGTCTCTCCATCAGGTTCATCAACTGGATACCAAACCTTAACCATAAAACTTCTTTTAGAATCTTCATTATCGGAGAAAACATCTTGAAGGTTAGTTTTAAGCTGAATATACTGACTAGCTACATGAAAATGACCTGTCGGGTTGGGAAGTTTAAAAACTGGAAAAACAAGGGGAATAATCCAGCTTATTGATACTAAAATTATAGAGAAAATAGATACTAAAACCTTGGAGGTTTTGTTGGTTTTTTTAAACTCTCTATTTATCAATAAACTCATTAAAAGAATTAAGAAATAAGCAGGAATCATCTGCCAGCGATACCCTTCAAAAATTAAATGCAGTAAAATGCAGAAAATAAAACCTACTATACAAAATATTCTTTTGAAAGTTAGTTTCACTAGAAATATAATAAAAGGTAAGCTGGATAAAAGGACTAACAGAATAACTTCAAATGGTCTCATACGTTTTTCGACAAACATATGGCTTCAGCTCTTTTAAAGCTCAAAAAATGGATGGACAACGAATGGACAGCGATCTTTTTATTAGTTCAAGTGCATAAGATAAAGATCTAAATCAGTTTTAGAATCTATATTCATTTTCTGTCTCAACCTATACCGAGCCTTATTTACACTATCTGGTGTTATGTTTAAAATTCGACTGATCTCTTTGGAGGTAAGTTTCATTCGGATCAAGCAACAAAGTTTAATTTCGTTTGTTGTCATATTAGGAAATAACCTAATTAGAGAAGAATAAAATGTAGGATAAACTTTTTCAAATTCTGAATAGAAGGTGCTCAAGTTATTTTCCTTAGAGTGAATGGACTCTAGTAATGCTTTAGTTAAGTCAGTTTTTAAAAGCCTGTTCATTTGTATGATTTGACTGACTTCATGTTGATCATATTTTTTTTCAATAGCTTCAAAATGTTCATTTTTCCATATTTGTTTTGCTCTTATCCTTTTCAACTGTGCTCGTCTCACAAAATATGGTAAGACGACATAAGCAATCATAAATAAACTTAATCCGCTTATGAAAAACACACTAAACAGAAACCAAACATCTGTATCAACTCTAAAATCGAACATTAATAGTTAATTTAAGTTTGCGATAATTTATCAATAAATCATCCATTTTCTAAATAACTGTTAAAAAAAGTAAAAAGTTTACAATTAATTAACCATGTCCAAACATTTAAAATGAAATTAGAGCAATATTAATTAATACTTGCGCAAGTATTTGTAACACTAAACATTTATTTATGACAATTAGAAAACAATTAATCGTACCAGCAATTTTAGGTTTATTCTTTTTTACATCCTGTGAAGATGAACAAATATTTGATGAAGCAACAGAAAGTCAAACTGTTGATGAGTTTGATGAAATAATTTTGGGGGTCAATACTTCAGAAACTCCATCAAATGTTGATCAAAAAACTTTGGATTTGATTTCAAAAAACCATCTTAGTCCTGTTGGAGCTCAACGTGAAGAAATGGTACTTCCAGGTGGAGAGAAACGCGAGGTGATACGCGTAGAAGGTGACATTGTTATGTTTCCTGAGGAACTGGAAAAAATGCAGTTTGACGGCTACGAAAATATACACGAAAAACAATATCGAACAAATGCTCTTGTGAGTCCTCAAACGATAACTATAATTGGTTTTACAGGCGGTAGCCAGGCTTTATCTTCCAGAGAGCGAACAGCTTTAAGTAGGGCAGTTCAAAATTATAATCAACTTAATTTGAGTATTAATTTCAACCTTACTTTTGGAACTGACTTCCAAGATAAGGATATGGTAGTTTACAATAATGAAGTTAATAATCCAAGCTCAGTTGGAGGACAGGCAGGTTTTCCTAGTGGTGGAGATCCATTCAAATTTGTACAAATTTATGGACTTAATCAATATAGCCTAGGTGTCATCGAACACGTGATTACTCACGAGATTGGACATTCGGTTGGATTTCGTCATACCGATTTCTTTAGCAGACAAAGTTGTGGACAAAATACAAATGAAGGTACAGCAGGAGTTGGCGCAAATTACATTCCAGGTACACCTGAAGGTTATGACCCAACATCTTTAATGCTTGCTTGTTTCAATACAGGAGTATCAGGTAATTTTAATTCTAATGACGTTACCGCTTTAAACTTCCTTTACTAATTTTAAAATTAGATATAGCCATAAATCACCTTCATGTTTTGAAGGTGATTTTTTTTTACAATCAACTCTATATAAAATAACTAATGTTAAGACTAGAGATAAATATTTTTAAAAGGATTCTAAACCGTAAGTTTTAGTCTTTAAAGCATTTTTAAATGTTATTAAAGTCACAATATGATGACTAATCATGTATTGATTTAATCCAAATATTTAAAAGAATCTACCATTTTAAACTTAGAATTCCTACTGATAAAGTCTCTAAAAAATGCAGTATGGCTCGCTCCCATTAAAATAAACATCCTGTCTTTTAAGGTGAGTTCAATTCTATTCAAGTTTGAAAACATCCTTAGATTTCTCTTGTAATATTTTGCAGCTTCATCAGCTCCTTCAAAATCTTTCTCACTGCCAACATGGGTTAGCATATCCGCATTTACAGCAATTAAGTAATCAAGATACTGATCGTGATTAATCAATTTCAACTTTTCCAACAGACTTAAAGAATCCTCATCTGAAAGTAATGGAAGGCCATCGCATATGTCTAGATAATGAAGACCAACTTCCCATCGGTGAAACCAATAAAAAAAGGGTTTCAGAACGATTTAAAAATGAATAAATACTAATGCTAAGAGATTCCCCTGTAATAATCTAAAATCTTTGTTCTGAAAATATATTCATAGCGCGCATTAGCTAGGTTGATTTTCGCATTATCCAGATTGTTTTTGCTGATGATATATTCCACAATATTGGAGACACCGCTATTAAATCGGATTTCATTGACACGAAAAGATTCTGAGTAAGCCTCCACCTGCTCCTTAAAAATAATGTACTTTTCGTGAGCCGTCTGCATGTCGTTATGCGCTTCTTGGATAGCTTGCTTAAATTCATTTACAATCCTTTGGTAATTCACTTTACGCTCATCCAAAACAATTTTCTGCAGGGCTACAGTGTTTTTGGCCCTAAATCCGTTAAAAATCGGGATTCTAAGAGAAATGCCAAGATTAGAGTTTAAATTATTGATCAATTGATCTTGGTAAGGAATACGTTCCTCTATAAAATTGGTTTGCTCACTTAAAACTGGAAAATTATCATTTCCAATACTTACAAATTGTGAAGTTTCAACCACCTGTGTTCCTGTCTCATTAAATAAAGTTGCAAGACTTGAAAAGTTAGTATTTAATTGCGCAAAGAATGAAATCTCTAAAGCATAAAGACTTCTGGTGACTTGTATATCTTCTTCGGCTGCCTTGATTCTAAATTCTTCCGCCTTAAAGCTTGCTAAATTATCCTGAGATTCATCGAAAACTTGATCTGCAGAAAATTCATATTCAACTGGCTCATTTTTAAATTGATTTATAGTCACATTGATTTTTGTGTCGATATTGAGAAGCCTTATGAGCTCCAGTTTGGAAGCTTTCAAACTGTTTTCAGCATCAGCGATAATAGAATTATCATTGGCGAGTTGACCTCGAATATCTGTATAATTTGCAGGATTACCCTGGCCTTCTTCATTTAAGTCCTGAAGTCGCTCCAGCTGTTCCTTAGTTGAGGTTCTTCTAGCTTTAGCCAGTCTCAATAAATCCTTATTATTCAATATTTGAAAGTAAGCCAGAGTCACATTTAATACCATTTCCTGCTTAGCCTGCTCCACCTCAGCCTCAGCAGCTTTTAGGTTGAAGCGATCGCGTTGAATTCTATTTTTAATCTGAAACCCGTTAAATATCGTGGCTTCCAAAGCTAATCCAGCATTAGAAAAGGTGAGTTCTTCTTCTATAAATGTATTTGTAAAAGGATCTATACTTCTACCGTTATTGAGGCCAAAGTTATAATTTCCATTAAGGTTGGGTAATCTAGAATTTCGGGCCTGCCTAAATTCTACATCTGAAGTTTCAGCTCTTAAATTTGAACTTTTTACGTCAAGATTGTTTTCCAGAGCTATAGCTAAAGCAGTATTGAGATTTAATTCTATGGTTGTATCCTGAGAAAATCCGTTGAACTGAATCAATAGCAAAATAAAGCCAAAAAGGTATTTCAACATAGTTCTAGTTTTTATTTATACTTCCATCAAGTAGATTCACAATTCTTGTCCCATACCCTGCATTGCTTTCAGAATGTGTAGCTTGAATGATCGTCACTCCTTCTTGATTCAATTTTTTAAAAAGCCCCATAATATCATCGCTTTGAGCAGAGTTCAGGTTGCCTGTTGGTTCATCTGCCAAAATGAGTTTGGGCTTAATAATTAAAGCTCTAGCTATTCCCACCAGTTGCTGTTGGCCTCCACTTAGCTGATGTGGAAATAAATCTTTTTTTCCAACTATATTGAACCTGTCCAGCATGTCTGCTACCAGAGCTTTACGCTCTGAGCTTTTTATTTTTTTATACAGCAGAGGTGTTTCTATATTTTCGTAAACCGTCAAATCGTCTAAAAGATGATACGCCTGAAAGATGAATCCAATGTTCTCATTGAAAATGCCAGTCTTTCTTTTAGAAGACAGATCATGTACGGCCTCACTGTCAAAATAGTACTCTCCTTCTTCAAAAGCATCTAGCATAGAAATAACATTGAGTAGCGTAGATTTCCCAGAGCCCGATGGTCCCATCAATGAGAGGAATTCACCTTCATCAATTTTTAAGCTGAGATCGTTGAGGAGAAATACTCTTCTTCCTCCCGATTTAACCCATTTGTAAATATGATTGAGTTCTAAAAGCATAGTAGATTTTTTTTATAATTATTCGGTTCTTAAACTTTTGGCAGGGTTCCTTGAGGCTGCTTGTATGGTTTTAAAACTCATAACCAAAACAGCAATGAGTATAATAAGCAATGCACTCACTACAAATACCCACCAATCAATATTAGTTTTATACGCAAAGTCTTGCAACCATTGGTTCAGCCCGTACCAGGCAATCGGAATAGCAATAATAACTGCAAAACATATAGGTACCATAAATTCTTTGCAGAGTTGTAAGTTAATTCTCAAAACAGAAGCTCCGAGAATTTTTCTAATTCCGATTTCCTTAGTTTTTCTCTCTGTGGTATAAATGACCAAACCCAACAAGCCTAACACACTGATTAAAATACTCAAGCCTGTCGCCCATTTCAGTAATTTTGAAATTTTTTGTTCTTGATCATAAAATGAAGCAACGGTTTCATCTAAGAATTTAAAATTAAAATCAGATTCTGGATAAATAGTGTTCCATTGTTTTTCTATTTCTGCTATGGTTGCTTTTAAATTATTATTTGGGTTAATGCTCATTCCTAGAGTTGTGAATTGTGAAAAACTTCGTCTATAAATATCTGGCACGAATGCCATAGGCTCAATTTCAGATTTAAGCGATCTTTGATTGAAGTTTCGCATCACTCCAACAATAGGATATAATTTATTATTTACCCTTATCTGTTTATCGATAGCTTCTTCAGGATCATTAAAACCTAGTTCAGACAAAAGAGATTGATTAATCACATATTCTCTTATTGAATCATTTAAAGGTTTTCTTCCTGCAAGCAGTGCAATATCATAAAAATCCAAGTAGTTAGTATCTCCAAACAGCTGCTCAAAATAAATGTTGAGTTCTCCTTCTTCTTTAGGAAACGTAAGTTTGCTGCCAAACATTCTGAAAGATGCAGGTGGAGCACTGCCTAAACTTACACCTTTTATGTTTGGGTTATTCTTCAATTCATTTTTCATAAGATATCGCTTATCTACACTATCATCTTCATAAGGAAAATTTAAATAAACTACCTCATCAGATTTAAAGCCCAAATCTTTATTCATCATATAATTGATTTGTTTGCCCACTAACAGAGTAGCGATAATGAAAACCTGAGCGATTCCAAATTGGAAAAAAGTTAAGAATTTTCTGAATTTAGATTGATCTGTATTGAAGAAGATCCGGCTTTTTAAAACTGAAACTGGCTTGAATCTAGATAAAATTAAAGCAGGGTAGATACCTGAAAGAAGACTGACAGAAAGAAGCAAGAACAAAATTCCAATGATCGATTCTGGTCTGGTAATTAGGCCATAATCAAAACTCGGGGCTAAGTAATTTTTAAAAATTTCAAATAAAGCAAAACCTAAAAAGATAGACAGAAATCCTGAAATTAAGGTGAGAAGAAACGTTTCACCCAAAAACTGATAAATGAGTTGGGATTTGGAGCTACCCAAGGTTTTTCTAATTCCGATTTCCTTCGCTCTCTGTGTCGCTTGAGCTGTACTTAGGTTAATAAAATTTACACACCCTAGCAGTAATAAAAATATAGCAATCAATGACAAGTAAATCAACACCGATTTATCTGCAGATAAATTCCCGTAGTCAAAAATTCCGAATTCACTAAAATGTAACTCCTCTAAAGGCTGCAGACCATATCTAGTGATACGACCATCTTTCACAGACTCTATATCTTCGTGTTCTATGGCTAATTCGTCAAGTCGGCTTTGTATGTCATCTAGCTTAGATTGCTCATTTACAAGAACAAACATTTGTGAATTAGAATTTGTACTGTTCCAGTTTTCTTGAGTTACTGTTTCTTTCATGTCGCTTTGGACGGCTGTAGGAAGCGATATGAACTCATCGAAAATTAAATCTGTTTTTTGTTTAAATTCAGTTACAATTCCAGAAATAATAGCTTGGGTTGAATCATCATATATGATAGTCTTTCCTACTATTTGATCCAATGAAAGTTCTGGGAAATACTTCTGAGCCTTTTTCTTTGTCAAAACTACTTTATTGGGTTCCTCAAGTACATTCTCATTTCCGACCAACCAGTCATACTGAAAAATTTTAAAATAGAGTTCGTCTGTAAACACTAAACCTTCTGGGTCTTTATATGTAGAATTATTAACTCCGAGTCTGTAGGGTGTGAATGTGAAAAGGGAAGACGCAGTTTCAATTCCAGGTAGTCCTTCTTTTACTTTCTTTTTCAATGGTGAATTTACAGCACCAAAACTATCTTTACCTTCTGGCGATTCATAGTTGGAAATCAATCTAAAGACGCGCTCTTTATTGGGGTGAAAATTATCAAAAGAAAAATCATGATAAATCATCAAACCAATCACAAAAGAAGCGCTAAGCCCAATGGCTAAACTCACGATATTGATCGCCGAAAACAATTTGTTTTTCCAGATATTCCTCCAAGCAATTTTAAAATAGTTACGTATCATAAGGTTTTATTTTTAAAGACCTAACAGGTTTTAAAAACCTGTTAGGTCTTACTTTTACTCAGTTCTTAAACTTTTAACAGGATTGGCTAAAGCTGCTTTGATGGCTTGAAAACTGACGGTTACGATGGCAATAAAAATAACCAGCAGTGCAGCAAACACAAGGATACTCCAGCCTATTTGAATACGGTATGAAAAGTCTTGAAGCCAGATGTTCATAAAATACCAGCCTAAGGGAAGAGCGATAAGGGTTGAAATAGCTACCAGCTTTAAAAAGTCGATGGTCAATCTTAATGTGATCTGGCTCACACTGGCGCCCAGTACTTTGCGTACTCCTATTTCTTTGATTCTTGTCTGAGCGTTATATGTTGCCAGAGCAAAAAGACCTAAACAGGCAATAAAAATGGAGAGACAAGTAAACACCATAAAAATGTTACCAAGACGACTTTCTTCTTTGTAAGATTTATCAAAAGCATCATCCATAAAACGATAGTCAAAAGGCTGTCCTGGTGCTTTTGACGCCCACATATTCTCTATACTAGAAAGGACACCTGTAAGGTCTGCAGTCTTCAATTTGATCGCCATGTAACCTGTAGAACTATCCATAAACAGGGCTAATGCGCCTATGTCGTCTCTAAGCGATTCATAATGGAAATCTTGAACCACCCCTAAAATTTTAAAGTATAAAGGTTCGCCCAATTCAACTTCCTGGGTAATTCTAACCCCCAAAGCCTCTTCTGCGTTTAAACCTAGTAATTTAAGTGTAGATTCATTAATGATGACTGATGTTGAGTCTGAGACAAACTGCCCATTGAAGTTTCGTCCGCTTATCAATTTTAAATCAAGTGTATTCAAATAATGCTCATCTACTTTCCATACTTGGGACTGTATAGCGTATTGTTGATCCATTTTCCCCTCCTGAAAAAAAGAAGTGCTTGAACGTGAAGAGGACACTGGCATAAAGCTACTCACGGTAGCGTTTTGAACCGCACTTAAACTCAATACCTCCTGTCGCAGTGCATTGATTTGTTCCCCTGCTGCATAGGTATCGTTGATAATAAGCACCTGTTCCTTATCAAAACCTAGATCTTTATTCTGTATAAATTTTAACTGTTGAGAAACGACTAAGGTTCCTACTATTAAGAACACGGCTACACCAAACTGAAATACAACTAAAAAACTACGCATATTCCATTTGCTGCTTTTTTGAAACCTATTGCCTTTTAAGGTATCTATGGGAGCAAATTTTGAAATAACAAATGCTGGATAACTGCCCGAAATCAATCCAAGAATAATCGTGATCAATATCAACCACACATAAAACATAGGGTTTTCGAAAGGAATAGAAATAGCTCGACCAGCCAAGTCATTAAAAAATGGCAGTGCTATGTAAGAAACAAGCACAGCAAGTAACATAGATACAAAAACAACAATCCCGGACTCTGTCAAAAATTGAATGATTAATTGTCCCCGGTTAGAACCAAGTGTTTTGCGTATTCCTACCTCTTTGGCTCTTTTAAGCGAATGAGCTGTCGAGAGATTCATAAAATTCACGCTGGCCAGAAAAATCAAGAAAAGGCCGATGAATGAGAGGATGTAAACATTCTGCATATCTCCTACCTGAGACATTTCAACCTTATTATCTGAATGTAGATGAATGTCCGTTAGTGGAATGCTGTGATATCGTATGTAATTTCCCGAAGCCAAGAAAGAATCCGCAGTCATCCCTGGAAAGGTTCTAGTTGCCCAGGGGAGCACATATTTTTCTAATAAACCGTCCAGTTGCAATTGGAAATTATCCATGTTGGTTTCTGGTGATAGCTTGATGAATGTAAAGTAATTATTACCACCCCAGATATCTTCGCGAGAGGCTACATTTCCGGCCATGGCCATGAATATCGTGTAACCTTTAAGAAAAGAATTGTCGGGCAAATCTTCTATAACACCAGTGACTTGAAAGGTTTCTTTGTTATTCAGCAAGAGATTTTCACCTACAACATCCACGCTACCAAAATGATTTTCAGCAGCCGTTCTTGTCATGACTAGGGTATTTGGCTTTTCCAGTGCAGTCTTTTTATTCCCATGAATGAGTTCCAAACCGAACATCTCAAAAAATGTAGAGTCAGCATACGTGGTATGAAGCTCTTTGATGTTATCGGTTTTTTGAACATCTCTGAACAAATTACTCCCCTGAATTCTAAAACGAGTTGTTTGCTCAACTTCTGCAAAGTCCCGTTTTACAGCACCTGCAAGTGGCGGAGCAGTTTCAGCAGCTTTAATCTCTGCACCGCCAAATTTGATTTCCATATCAATTCTATGAATGCGGTCAGAATCGGCAAACATTTTATCATGATTGAGTTCTTCATAAATATAAAGTGCGATCAATAAACCACCTGCCATTCCTATAGCAAGACCTAAGGTATTGATGAGGGTGAAAAAAGGCTGATTTTTTAAACCTCTTAGTCCCATTTTAAAATAGTTCCTTATCATAGTTTTGAGTTTTAGTCTGTTTAATTATTCGGTTCTTAAACTTTTTACAGGGTTTGCTATAGCTGCTTTAAAGCTTTTTAAAACAATGGTTCCAAATGCAATGAGTGTGGTGATGAATGCTGCAAATAAAAACACCCACCAGTTAATTTCTATTCTATATGCAAAATCTTGAAGCCATTGTTCCATCAAGAAATAACCAAGCGGAAATGCTATAACAAATGATACCAATATGAGCTTTATAAAATCTTTGGAAAGCAAACCTATGATCTCTGGAACACTAGATCCTAAAACCTTTCTTATTCCAATTTCTCTCACTCTTCTTTCTGCTGCAAAAGTCACCAGACCAAATAAACCCATGCAAGCAACCAAAATGGTTAACCCCGTAAAAACACTGAGTATATCTCTCATCTTTTTCTCCTTGAGATAAGTGTTGTCAAACGATTCATTTAAAAAAGTGTAACTAAATGGCTGCTTAATATTAATTTTTTGCCATTTACTTTCAATACTCGTAAGAAGTGAAGAAACATCTGCTGTATTAGTTCTTATTATCACCCCACCGTAAGGATTATGTTTTAGGATTAATGGTTCAATTTTACGATGAAGCGACTTGAAATGGAAGTCTTTGACAACCCCTATTACCGTGAGTAATTGACCACCTTCATTTGTATCTTGAGTAAACGTTTTACCTATAGGATCTTCATAAAAACCTAGCGATTTTGATGCAGTTTCATTAATAATTACTTTATCCTGTTCAGCGCCAAATTCTTTTGAAAAATTTCTTCCTTCTAAAAGTTTAAGTTTGAGTGTAGGAATGTAATATTCATCTACATTATAAATAAACATCCTACGTTGATATTCATCTCCTAGTAAGACCCCAGACATACTCACATCGGTTTCACCAGCGGGTAAAAAAGATGAGTTAGTAATGGATTTTACTTTTGGATCTTCTAAAACTTGATTTATAAATGATTGGCGTTGCTCACCAATTAATTGGGCATCTCTAATTACTAGAATGTGATCTTTGTTGTACCCAAGATCTTTATTCTGAATAAACGCCAATTGTTGGTATACGATAATTATAGCCAGAATAAGCCCCGCTGATATGACAAATTGAAAGATTACAAGCCCATTTCTTAAATTGCTTTTACCAGAAGTTGTAAACTTGCTTTTTAAAACTAAAATAGGTTGAATGGATGAAAGGTAAAATGCTGGGTAACCACCAGCCAGTACAGTTACGATAAAAATCAAGATTAAAGTTAATATAACAATCGAAAATTGAAGCAAATCTTTTATTTCAAATGCTTTACCTGCAAGTTGATTGAAGGTTGGAAGAAAAAGAAACACTAATAATCCAGCTAACACTACCGCAATAATAGTTGCGATGAATGATTCAATTAAAAACTGTTTTATTAACTGATTTTGTTTGGAACCAAGGGCTTTTCTAATTCCCACTTCTTTTGCTCTTTTTGAAGCAGCAGCAGTGGCTAAATTCATAAAATTTATACAAGCAATTAGAAGCATAAATAACGCTACTGCCCCGAAGATGTATAAATATTTGACATCCATCCCAGGTTTCAAGTCACCGCTGCTCACAAATCCAGGATTCAGATGAATAGCTGTTAACGGTTGTAAAAAAAGACCCACTTCATTTTCATCTTTAAATTTAGAATAAGATACCCCTAGTGCTTCCCGGATTTGGGGGCCCATATACTTATTGATTATTGTTGGTAATTTTGCTTCTAACTCTTTATACTTGCTACCATCTTTCAATAGTAAGTAGGTGTGAAAGTCAGAATTAACCCAAGAGGTACTATTTGCATATTCATACCCATTCATAGAGGCAAATACATCAAATTCAAAATGGGATTTTTTAGAAATCTCTTGAAATACGGCTGTTACTGTAAATTGCTTATCCCCTTCTTCAAAGCTTAAGTTTTTACCTATTGGATCTTCAGTTCCAAAATAGAGATTAGCTTGATCTTGACTTATAATTATTGAATTTGGATTTTCTAGAGGATTGGCACTATCCCCTTTTATAATATCAAAATCAAATACTTCAAGAAATCCTGAATCTATATAAGCAAACTCAAAATCACGGAAATGTTTATTATTATAAGTGAATTTGGGGTCGTTCATTTTCCGAAGTCGAACAGCATCAATTACCTCTGGAAACTCACTTTCTAAGGTTTGTGCAACAGGTGGCATGACTACAGCTTCACTTATTTGTTCACCACCAACATTTGCCTTAAAAACCACCCGAACAATATCATCAGCCTTTTGATTGAATTTATCGTAGCTTGACTCATCAAGTATAAAAAGAAGAATAAGTAAACATGTAGCCAAGCCAAAACTTAAGCCTATAATATTTATGCTGTATATTCCTTTATTCTTTAGAATATTTCTGAATGCGATTTTAAAATAGTTCCTTATCATAATGATTTTTTTATGCTCTATTCAGTACTTGTTGTAGAAATAATGTTTATTCTGCTTTTAAACTATCTACCGGATTTGCCATAGCAGACCTAATGGCTCGCAGACCTAATGTTAATGAGGTAATAGCCAACGCTATAAAAGCAGCTAATCCAAACATCCACCACTTAATGGTAATACTATAAGCAAAACTATCTAACCATAAATTCATGGTGTACCAAGCTATAGGAAAGGCTATAAGTGTTGCAATGCCCACTAATATGATGTAATCTTTAGATAAAAGAATCACAATATTGGACACACTAGAACCTAAAACTTTTCTGACTCCAATTTCTTTTACTTTTCGTTTTGCCGAAAAAGAAATTAAACCAAAAAGACCTAAACTAGAAATGAAAATTGCCAGAATAGCAGTAATACTAACGGTTTGAAGAATACCCTCAATGAGTAAATATTGCCCACTAACTTTATCTGCTAGTCTCGATTGTACATACGTTTTTCGAGAATCTATGCTATTAAATGTTGAGGTTAATATATTCTCGATCGCAGCTTCATGCCCTTCTTGAACACGAACTGTTAAAAATCGATGTGCTTCTAGTCTTTTACGGTCTCTAAAAATGTGAACCAATGGTTCTACTGCATTTTGCAAGTCTTGGTAATGAAAGTCTTTTACAACACCAACTATTGGATATCCTGATTCTTCATTACCTTTAAATTTCATTCTTTTTCCCTCAATGGATTCCCACCCAAAGGCTTTTAGCGCAGCTTCATTAATAATAGCTGGATGATCATCAGCCTTATCAAGATTTCTGTCAAAATGACGGCCTTTTATAATTGGAACTTCCAAGGTTTTTAGATACGAATCATCCGCATAAGAACGTCGCATCCTAACGTCTGTGTTTTGAACAGGATCACTATAGGTGCTATAATTAAAATAATAATCTGAAGGTATAGACTGACTTGTAGAAACACTTTTTACATAAGGACTAGATTCTAAGGTATTCAAAAGTGCATTAAATTTTGATTGAGCGACATCTATATTTTTATAGTCCAAATCTATATGACCTACCAAGATATTTTCACGTTGAAAACCAAGGTCGGCATTTTTCATATACCCGATCTGTGTATTCAAAATTATAGCGATACTTATGCAAAGAATCGCTATACTAAATTGTAGAATAATAAATGAATTTCGCCATATAAAATTATGCTTTATATGTTGCAGTTTCCCTTTAATTCCCATGGTTACAGGAATTTTCACAAACCGAAGACTTGGAAAAACAGAGACCAATAAGGTTGACAAAATTCCTATCAATATAATACCAATAACTACTGGGTAATCCTCCAGAAAATCAAATGAAATTTGACCAAACTCGGGGCCAAATGTATCATTTAATCTTGGTAGATTTATGCTTAGAAATAAAAATCCCGATAGGAGTATTGATGTAAAAACCAAGATACCATTCTCTATACAATACTGGATAATAAGGCTTCTTTTAGTACTTCCTAACACTTTTCTCACCGCAATGGTCTTGGTGCGACTAAACATGGTTGAGGTGTTGAGATTGAGAAGATTGACTAAAATGATAAATAAAATAAAAAAAGCAGCTGCTATAGAACTCGTGATAATGATATCAACAACAGGAATGGCATTTGTTCTCATCGCTTCAAAAGACATAACCTTTATGTCTGCAATTGTTGCTATATCATCATAATTTGCTTTTAACAATTGATCCACTTGGTTTTCAAGTTTTGTAATGTCTGCATTAGCTCGTAACTTCAAAAAAATTGGCGAAAAACTATTGCTCCAATTCGTCTGTGCTTTAAAAATTGGGTTGTCTTCAAGAATGGTGTTAGGCAATAAAACTCCCAATCGGAACGAGGAATATGGGCTAATGGGTTCAATAACTCCTGTTACTTTTAAATTCAAGGTATCTGCACCAATAAGGGTCTTGCCAACAGGGTTTATATCACCAAAAATTTGTTGACTGACTTTGTTGGTAAGCACTACGGAATACTTTTCTTTCAATGCTGTTTTGGCGTCACCATATTTTAAAGGAAGCTCAAATACCTCAAAAAATTCAGGATTAGCATAACTAGTTTCTTTTTGAAAATCTCTACCTTCAAATTCTAACCAAATATTACCCCAACCATGCATGTGTGTCCCAGCAACCACCTCGGTTGAATTTTCAACCAATTGATCTAATAAAGGGTAGGGAACTTCTCGGTAATTGTTACCATCTTTTAAAATGGTCTTTAGGTAAACAATTTTATCTTTTTCAGGGATATATTCATCAGCAGTGTAATAAGCATACACAGAAAATAATAAAGTTAATACGCTTGAAATACCAATACTAAGACCAATAAGGTTTAGCAGGGAAAGTGTTTTATTTTTCCAAAGATTCCTAATTGATATTTTAAAATGATTTTTAAGCATAATGCTGATTTATTTATGGTTATCAAAAGTGAATTATTCGGTTCTTAGACTTTTAATAGGGTTGGCTGTAGCCGCTTTTATGGCTTGAAAACTGACGGTAAGCATGGCTATGGAGATTACCATGAACCCAGCGAGGGCGAAAATCCACCAGGAGATATTTATTCTGTAAGCATAATCTTGAAGCCAATTATGCATAATGAACCAAGCTAAAGGAATGGCAAACAGAAGGGCTACAAATATGAGAATCAGAAAATCTTTAGATAACAACTTGACTATTTTCAATACACTAGATCCTAAGACTTTTCTTACTCCTATTTCTTTTTTTCGTTGTTCGGCCATGTAGGCAGAGAGTCCAAAAAGTCCAATACAAGAAATGAGTATTGCTATGATGGCGAAGATTTTAGATAAATCTCCTATCATTTGTTCACTCTTGAACTTAGAGTTAAAGCTATCATCTACAAAATTGTACTCGAATGGAAAGCCTGGATTGTAAATATTGAATATTTCTTCAATTTTGTCTAGAACTAGTGATGTTTTCACCCCTTCAGTAGGCTTGATATACATATAATCTGCACCTTCATCTTCATGAAAAAATACAACTGGATCGCTATTGCCATACATATCTCCATACAAATAATCTTCAACCACTCCAGTAACAATTAATTCATCATCACCCCAGTAAATCTTACTCCCCAATACATCATCGGTATTAATAAGTTTTGCAAAGGTTTCAGTAATCAAAACACTACTGCTATCAATAGCTTTAGATTTACCAAATCCTCTGCCTTCCTTAATTGACATTCCAGCAGCATCAAAAAAGTTAGGAGTGACAGTTCTGAATGAAATCAAAATATCTGAGTTTTCTGGTTTTCCTGCCCAGCGAATACTTGATGTATTATTACCCTCAGATAATATATGAGAATTCATGAGTCCAGTACTCTGAACAAGTCCAGTTGAAGTTAACTCTTGCTCTATCAGTTTAAAATTTTTAATAATTTCTCCTCCTGCAGCAGGTATTTCTATCAAATTGTCTTTATCTAATCCAAGATTACGGTTCTTAATATGATCTACTTGTTGATAAACTATAATAGTGCCTATTATCAATACTATAGAAGTTGCAAATTGACCCACAACTAAGCATTTTCTTATCAAAGAGGCATTCCAAGAGTTTTTAGGATTCCCTTTTAGAACATCAATAGGCTTGAATCCTGAAAGATAAAATGCTGGGTACAAGCCTGCCAAAAGTCCAGAAATTAAGGTAATAGCTAATAGTGAGAATACATGCAACGGAGACGTATAATCCAAGCTTAAATTTTTATCGACTAAAAGATTAAACTCAGGAAGAAGAAGTAATAGACCAATAACACTAATAATAGATGCTAATCCTGCAGTCAGTAGGGACTCTGTTATAAATTGAAAAATTAATTGTTTTCTTCCAGAGCCTAAAGCTTTACGCATGCCCACTTCTGTTGCACGCTTTTGACTTCTGGCAGTTGCCAAATTCATGAAATTAACACAAGCAATAGCTAAAATAATTAGTGCTATTAAACTGAATAATTGAACATATTCAATTCTACCCCCGATTATTTTTCCATCTTTAAAATTGTCGCGTAAATGCCAATCATTTGCAGAAAATAATATCGCTTTAGTCTCTTCATCTCCAGTCTTAGCAGGAAGAATAGCTCGAACTTTTTCATCTACCTCATCCACATTTACTCCCGAGGCTATTTTGACGAAGGTGTCAGTAAAATTTGATCCGTAGTCTTTTGACCATTCCTTACCATCTGTGAAATTTTCGAAGGGAACTAACCATGAGAAATGATGAGTAGAATTATCAGGTAAATCCTTTATAACTCCTGTTACTTTAAAACTATGTTTTCTATCAACTTCAATCGTTTCACCAATAACCTTTTTGTTTTTTTCAAAAAGTATGGAAGCGACTTTTTGTGTTATGACAATACCATGCTTACTATTAAAAGCTTCTTTTGCGTTGCCTTCGATAAAGTCAAGATTGAAAATATCAATGATATCTTGATCGGCATAAGCGCCAAAACTTTTGACATTTTTATCGTTTACACTGAAAAGGAAGTCTTGATCCCTCAATCGAGTAGTTTTTAAGATTTCAGGAATTTCTTCCTTTAACACTCCTGCTAAAGGACCAGGTGTAGCCATGAAAAAAGTCCTCCATTCACCATCATATTTCTGATTGGTTGGAATCTTAAAAACCAAATTTTTATCTTTAATACTCTCGTCATAACTCGTTTCGTCTTCCACCCATAGTAGAATAAGACTCGCACAAGTTATTCCTATAGCCAGACCAAATATGTTTAGTAAGCTGTATCCTTTGTTTCGGAGTACATTCCTCCAGGCTATTTTAAAATAATTCTTGATCATGATTTCTTAGTGAAAAGTGAATGACTCGTTTATACTAATATGTTTTCGGTGACCTTTTGTCCATCGAGCATCCTAATGATTCTGTGGCTAAACTTGGCGTCATGTTCGCTATGTGTAACCATGATGATCGTAGTTCCCGCTTCATTGAGTTCTGTAAGCAAGTCCATGACTTCATTTCCATTGGTACTATCCAGATTTCCTGTGGGTTCATCTGCCAGAATAAGTTTGGGTTTATTTACAACTGCTCTAGCTACGGCGACACGCTGTTGTTGACCCCCAGATAATTGCTGCGGAAAGTGTTTTCTACGGTGCATGATTTGCATCTTCTCCAGGACTTCATGGACTCGCTCTTTTCGTTCAGCAGGTTTTACGCCTGTGTAGATGAGAGGTAGTTCTACGTTTTCAAAAACCGTCAGTTCATCAATGAGGTTAAAACTCTGAAACACAAAGCCAATGTTGTGTTTTCTTAACTGTGCACGTTTGCTTTCATTGTAGCCAGCAACTTCTATCCCGTTGAATAAATAACTACCTCCATCTGGATCGTCTAAGAGGCCGAGGATGTTTAATAAGGTGGATTTTCCACAGCCAGAAGGTCCCATAATGGCTGCAAACTCGCCTTCTTTGACTTCAAATGAAAGTTTGTTGAGCGCTATGGTTTGTACCTCTTCGGTTTCGTAATATTTTTCTAGGTTGGTGATTTTTATCATTTTAATCAGTTTTGTCTTTTTATTGAGTTTTAATTTAATACAAGTTCCTGAACGTCTCCAAAATTCGAATAACTCGAGGTAATAACCTTGTCTCCAGGTAGTATACCCTCTAGAACTTCATAATATTCTGAATTTTGACTTCCAAGCTGTATTGGTGTTTTATAAGCTGTCTCTCCATCTTCGGCAATTTTAAAAATCCAATTGCCACCCGTCTGTTGGAAGAATCCTCCTTTCGGAATTAAAATAGCTTCCTTCTCTTGACTCAGTGCTAACCTGATTTGAAAAGTTTGGCCTCGTCTTAAATTTTCTGGGACATCACTCCCAAACTCCATATCTACCAGAAATCTTCCGTTGGTGACTTGGGTGTATACTTTCTTGATTTCTAAGCCAAATTCTTTATTTCTATACTTAAATGTTCCCTCTTGTCCAGCAACAACTCTAGAAATATAATGTTCATCAATTTCAGCTCTTATTTTGAATCCAGTAAGTACATCTAGTTGTCCTAAACGCTCTCCTTTCGTTTTGGATTCTCCTATTTCTACATCCAGAGACGTTAGCTGTCCATCAATTGGAGCTCTTACTACTAGATCTTCTACTTTTTTTTGCATGAGTTCTAAAGCTTTTTGAGTGCGCTGATAAGAAGTTTTGCTTTGAGCTGCTTCTTGCTTTGTAGCAATAGAATCCTGTTGCATCACTTCTTGCGCCAGCTTCATTCGATTTTTTTGATAGTTGAAATTGTTTTCAGATTCTATAAATTCCTGTCTTCCAATTGCTCCTTTATCCAATAAGCGTTTGTTTAAATTATAAACGCGTTTAGCTTCAATAAGGCTGTTCTCCACATCGGTTAATTGATTTAATCTATTGATGGTATTTTGGCGGGCTGCAGTTTGAGAGATTTGCATTTGCGTGAGTAATTCAAAAACCGAAGTTTCTTGATTCACGAGACTTAATTCAAGATCAGTATTGGATAACCTCAAGATAGGCTCACCTTCTTTCATCATGGCTCCATCTTCCACAAACTTTTCTTCTACTCGACCACCTTCTATAGCATCCAGATAAATAGTTTTAATGGGAAGAACTGCTCCATTGACAGGAATATTTTCCTGAAAACCTCCTCGCTTTACCTCATTGATGCTGATGCGTTCGGTTTCAACGTTCAATTTTGAATTGCCACTTGAGGAATAAATCACAAAAAGTACAAGAGAAGTCAACAAAACCACACCTACAGCCATTGCTATTTTCTTGAGAGTAAATCGTTTCTTTTTTAATGGTATATCCATAAGGTTTAATCTTTTTTTTAGATCTAATAGATAATTCAGTGCCACAATTTTAAAACACTGTATTCCAGTATATTAAATAAATTGTTCAAAAATAAGGTGTTCGAAAATGAACACTTTATGTCCGCCTCCGATACAGTTTCAGGAACACCCGTTTTTATACCTATATAATTCTGAAGAAGTTTGAATTAATTGTAATATTGTGACTATGCAACTTAAACAGGCCAACATTTTAATTATTGATGACGACCAAGATGTACTCACGGCATTACGCTTGTTGCTAAAACCAGTTGTTGCTGAGATTGTTGTTGAAAAACAACCGAGCAATTTGGTTTCCTTACTATCCAGAAATGACTTTGATCTAGTGATTTTGGACATGAATTTTAATGGGCTCATCAATACAGGAAATGAAGGTATTTTCTGGCTTAAAAAAATAAAGGACATCACCCCTACTACTGATGTTATCTTGATCACAGCCTACGGAGATATTAATCTAGCAATACGGTCTCTTAAAGAAGGAGCTTCAGACTTTATCGTTAAGCCTTGGCAAAATCAAAAGGTAATAGACTCCGTAAAGGATCTGATTCTCAATCGAAAAAGCAAAGGAAAAGAGATAAAAGCCTCAGTTGATGGCTCAAAACTCATTGGAGAGAGTGACGATATAAAAGAAGTTTTCCATAAAATCCATAAGGTAGCACCAACAGATGCGAACATTCTTATACTTGGTGAAAATGGAACTGGAAAAGACCTGGCTGCAAAAGCCATTCATGAAAATTCTAATCGAAAGAATAAGCCTTTTGTCAAAGTGGACGTGGGAGCTTTGACCTCTTCTCTATTTGAAAGTGAATTATTTGGGTATAAAAAAGGAGCTTTTACAGATGCAAGAGAAAACCGAAAAGGACGTTTTGAAGCCGCTCAAGGCGGAACTTTATTTTTAGATGAAATCGGTAACATTAGTTTAGCTCAACAAGCAAGATTACTGACTGTACTTCAAAACAGACACATCACCCCTTTAGGCTCAAACGAAGTTATTCCTGTAGATATCAGATTGATTTGCGCTACAAATTTGGAGATTTCAGAATTATCGAATGAAGCTAAATTCAGGAAAGATTTAATTTATAGAATCAATACGGTGGACTTGGTCATGCCTCCACTTAGAGACAGGCCAACCGATATTACTTTACTCGCTAAGCACTTTCTGGAAATTTATTCAGAAAAATATACGAAAGGGCCGTTTAAGCTAGACCCTGAATTTATTGGAAAACTAAAAAGTCATCCATTTCCTGGTAATGTAAGAGAACTTCAATTTGTCATTGAACGCGCAGTGATCATGGCTGAAGGCAAGCTACTTACTGCAAAAGACCTTTCTTTCTCTTCTTTAGAAACAAAACTAGAAAAGACAAACCTGGAAGACACTCGACTGGAAACGGTTGAAAAAAATACCATCTTAAAGGTCATAGACAAGAATAAAGGAAACATCTCCAGGTCTGCGAAAGAATTAGGGATAACGCGTGCAGCATTGTACAGAAGATTAGAGAAATATGACCTTTAAAAGTTATCATACGGGAGTTTTTATTCGGATTTTACTGTTGATCATTTCAATAGGGTTTTCAACTTATTATTTTTTGAAAGACTCCTATTATATAGCCGCTGGAGCTTTTTTGATACTCCTTTTTTTAACCTATGAGTTCTTTAGATTTTTAAGCAAAAGATTTCTAATCCTTGAAGATTTCTTCGAATCCGTCAAATACAGGGATTTTTCAAGACATTATCTTGAGAAAAACAAATCTAAAGACATTCAGTCTCTCTATGAGGGCTTCAATACTGTGAATTCTGTGATCAGAAAAATCAATACTGAAAAGGAAACCCAATACCTTTATCTCCAAAAAATACTAGAATTGATAGACATCGGTATCCTTGCTTATAACACTAAAAACGGCAAAGTGCTATGGGCGAATGAATCCATTTTAAATTCACTAGATTTTCCTTATTTCAAAACCATCAGCTTTGTAGAAAAGCGTAATTCTAAACTATTTGACCTTTTATTTAATAACTATTATTCGAAAGCCAAGACTCTGGAAATACCAGTTAAAAAAGAAAGCATTAAAGCATTAGTGTCAAACGCACTCTTTCAAGTTGGAGACGAGTCCTTTAAATTGATCGTTCTTCATAATATCGAAGACACTCTGAACAAAACAGAATCTGAAGCCTGGAAGAAATTATTGAGCGTGATGACTCATGAAATTATGAATTCTATTGCTCCCATCACCTCTTTGGCTGGTACCTTAAAATCACAAATAGAAACTTATGCTGAACATAGAAATCCTCTTAACTTAGATATTGACGATTTATACACAGGCTTATCAAGTATTGAAAAAAGAAGTGAAGGCCTTTTAAAGTTTGCTAAAACTTACCGAAGTCTTAGTAAAGTGACTGATATTGATAAAGAACAGGTTCATCTGGGCAATTTATTCAAAAATTTGGAAATTCTTTTGAAACCCAGCAAAGCAGTGCATTTGGAATTAGATTTTGAATTGGGCAATGATAATTTTAAAGTAGAAGCCGACGCTTATTTACTTGAACAAATTTTAATCAATTTGGTACTCAATGCTTTTGAAGCTTGCCAACAAACCACCTCTCCAAAAGTAAAAGTTATTGCTGAGAAAAAATTTAATAGCCAGGTACTCATATCCGTAATAGACAACGGCCCTGGGATTCCAGAAGAAATAAAAGACCGTGTCTTTATTCCGTTTTTTACTACCAAAAAACACGGAAGTGGAATTGGCCTGAGTCTTTCCAAGCAAATCATGACGCTTCACGGAGGTAGAATTCAAATCCAAAGCCTTCAAGAAAAAGGAACTTCTGTCCAACTTATTTTTAAGGACTGACGCATTTTACAGTGTGGTAATCTAATAACTTCTTCTGAATTTTTTTTCGACTGAAAAATCGATCAAATTGATAAAGTTTTCATGAACTCCCAGAGTGCTGTCCAGCTGAAGTTGGTTGATGAATTTCAAAATAGAATCCGAGTTGAATTTCAAGTCTGGAATTGAAACGTATTTTTCAAATACAGAACCCAGACTTTTGTAGTACAGGGATTCCAGCGGATTCAAATTTATGGGCATGTGAGTTGATAACTCAAACGAGCGGATATTGAAATAATTCAAAACGTGACCTATGTAATTTTTATGCAAAATAGGCTTAGGATTGACAATATTGAGCTCTTCAATAGAAGGAGTGAGGTAGGCATGCAGAACTGCCTTGGATACAAAATCAACTGGCACAATATTGAGACCACTGTCTTTGTCGATCCAGATTCTGAAATTAGCTTTAGAGTCCTTGGCATATTTATTCAAAAATATAGCCCAGGAATAAAAAACGTCAAATTTTGGTGTTTCATAAAAAGGCTTATCAATCAATCGGCCACAGATGATACTTGGTCTGAGAATCTGCACCTTGAGGTTGTGTTTTAGACAAAATTGCTTAACGAAGGATTCACTTTCAAATTTAGATTTTTCGTAGGCGTTTCTGAAGTTTGTGACTGGATAGTCGGCGATGTTTTCTTTTACCTTGTCTTGCTGTATACCATAAGAATAGGCCGTACTAATGTAGATGAACCGCTTAACACAAGCTGGTAATTGTTTCAAAAGGTATTTGGTAACACTAAGGTTTTGTTTTTGAACTTTGTCTTTGGATGTGGTGGTTTGCGCCAAACTTGTGGAAGCAGCAGAGTGTATCACGGTATCAAATTGGAACTTCTGTAAGTTGCTAGCTTGTAATGAAATTAAATCTGAATCGATGACTGTTATCTTAGTTAGACAAGCTTCCAGGCTAAATTCATTCAAAAATTCTGGTCTTGACTCATCTTGCAATACGGCCAGTAAACGCTGGTAAGCCGTTCTATGGTCGCTTCTAATGACAACATATAGATGATCTACAGAGCCTTCAACTAATGCTTTTTGTATCCATTCAAAAAGAATATGACTTCCCAAAATTCCTGTACTTCCTGTAAGCAAACAATTCATTAAAATTTATTTTATAATCCAAATGTAGTTAAGTTTATATTTACCATTCTCTAAGATTTTATAAATACAAAATTTAAACTCAAATAGAAAATTCTCATTAATGATTTATAAAGCATAATTGAGTTATAAAAATGATTCAAAATCATCTATTTAATTTGAATTAAACGTTAATAAATGTTAAAGCGAGACCAATTCGGTTACCAATAATTTTAAGCCTTTCTTATAGCCTGTAAACACTGGATAATCGAAATTTTGGTCGTTCTCCCCGACTCCACGATAATAACCCACTTTTATTTTTATAGAAGTGGGTTTTTTAGTTTACAGATTTTACTTCTTAAAGAGAGCAAAGTCTTATTACTTGAAATAAAAAAATATTAAGTTAGATAACTAAAAAGTCAATGTATCATCCCTACCTCTCTGCTATTTTAATGGTGTTTTGTTTTACATACTTCAACTCTTTTTCTCAAGATTTAGATAAAAGCTTCACCGTAAAATACACCCAAGAGGAATTTGTAATTGATGGTGTTTTAGAGGAAGAAGCTTGGGAATATGCAGAAAGCGTAGGTCCATTTCAGGAGTATTTCCCTGATGACGGTATTTTAGCTAAATTTCAAACCGACATCAAAATATTAGTATCTGATGAAATACTTTATGTAGGCATAAAAGTTTATACGCCTGGCAACGACTACACTGTTGCTTCACTGGAACGCGACTGGAGATCTGGAGGTGCAGACAATATAAGTGTGCTGTTTGATACGTTTAATGATGGAAATAATGCATTCCTATTTGGTATAAATCCTTACGGAGTGAGACGAGAAGTCTTTATCTCTGGAGGAGGTCAAAGTTCTGGAGCGTTTACGACATCCTGGGATGTGAAATGGATTGGAGAAAGCAAGATTTATGACGGTTACTACACTGCAGAAATGGCCATACCGCTTACTTCCTTCAAGTTTAGAGAGGGAGAAACCAAGTGGCGTTTTCAAAGTTATAGGTACGACATGCAAGCCGATGAACGCAGTGTTTGGTTCGATGTACCCCAAAACCAAAGCATTATTAACCTTGCTTTTATGGGTGATATGTATTTCGAAAAACCTTTAGGTCGGTCCAGAACCCCGTTTGCTTTTATTCCTTTTATTAATGGTATTTCTGAAAATGATCAGGAAAACAATACCTCAAATTCAAACATCACCTTTGGCGCCGATGCTAAAGTCTCCCTGGGTAACAGCATGAATCTTGATATCACCTTAAACCCTGACTTTTCCAATGTAGAAGTGGATGATATCTTTACCAACCTAACGCGCTTTGAAGTCAATCTCCCTGAACGCAGGCAGTTCTTTATAGATAATAATGATTTGTTTGGCAATTTTGGTAATTCAGGTCTTGCAAATCCGTTTTTCTCTCGCCGCATTGGTATTGCCACAGACCGATTTGGGAATAGAGTAGAAAACGATATCATTGGCGGTGTTCGACTGAGTGGTAAAATCAGTAAAGATTTAAGACTTGGCTTTCTGAATTTACAGACAGCAAAAAGCTCTGAGCAAGAAGTAGCTTCCAATAATAACATGATGTTTTCCTTGCAACAAAAGTTATTTAGCAGATCTAATATTGGAATCTTTATGATCAATCGGCAAACTTTTGATTCTGATGATTTCATCAGTCCAAACGACGAATACAACAGAGTGGTAGGAATAGATTATAATTTAGCAACTAGCGATAATGTCTGGTTTGGTAAATTTTATGCTCATAAGTCCTTTCAGCCAGAAGAAAGAGACGGCCACTCTGCCGGAGTTTTATTAGGCAGGAATAGTAAAAAATGGAGTGTATCTTCAGACCTTGCTTTTATAGAAGATGACTTCCGGTCCGATTTAGGGTTTATTTTAAGGAAAGACATTATTAGGTCAAGTTCTGATATAACCAGACAGTTTTGGCCTAAAGAAGGAAAAGTAAATAACCATAGGATTAGATTTAATCCAACTGTGATATGGAGACCTAAACTCGATTACCAAAAAACAGATCATGAATATAGGCTAGGTTACGACGTAAGCATGAAAGATTTTACAAGTTTTGGGGTGAATGCTACCAACAATTATATTTTTCTGGATCGCCCTTTTGATCCTACAGGGACAGAAGGCGCAGAAGAGCTTCCTGCCAATCAAGGGTATACCTTCAATGAAGTAGGACTCAACTACAGAAGCAATGATGCTGATATGTTTTCTTATAGAACCTCAGTGAGTTACGGAGATTTTTTTAACGGTGAGCGCTTTTCTATAGGAGGTGAAGCTGTTTTGAGACTACAACCTATAGCAAGATTAAGTTTGAATGTAAATTACGATAGAATCTCATTGCCAGAGCCCTACGAGACTGGGGACTTATGGATAATTGCTCCACGAATCGGATTCACATTTACTAAATCTATCTTTTGGTCGACTGTATTTCAATACGCCAGCCAAAGGGATAATTTTGGAATCAACTCCAGACTTCAATGGCGATTTGCTCCCTTATCTGACTTATTTATAGTCTATAATGATAATTACTTCGCCAATTCCTGGGAGCCAAGGTTCAGGTCTATCAATTTAAAGCTGACTTACTGGCTGAATATCTAAACTTCAATTCTGAAATTTGAAATTCATTCATTAGTTTTTTAGACTTTTGAGTCACTATATAAATTGATAAAATTACATTTAACTCCATGATAAAAAAATCACTCACCTTTTCAGATGAGTGACTGGATTCTATCGTTTTTTATTTTTTTATTAAAGTAAAATCAAAACTCCAAAGAATAAACTGGAAGTCCCAAGATTAAACCTGAAAGCATTTGACTTTTGCACATTGACATCATTTGTCTCTGTTCTTGAATTTGTGTAGCCCAGAGAACCAAAACTAGCCTGCAACAGGAAGCTATCTGAAATGCTATAGTTAACTCCTGGCCTCAAACCTATAAAAAAAGAATCTATATCAGACTCATTTTGGAATGAGCTGTTCGTAGTTTCACTATTGCCTCTAGTGTAACTTGTCTCTGCTTGTAGATTCAAAGCAAAATTTTCACTCAGAGGGAAGAATTTTTTAAGGTAAGGGGTAAAACTGATAGAATTGGTCTCACGAACCGAATTGATTAAATTCCCTTCTCTTGAGGTTTCGAATTTTAAATAGCTGTAACCTAGACCCAATCCTAAAACTAGATTATCCGACAAAGTATATCCAATTCTTGGCGATATACTAAAATTGACATTATCGTTTGTAGAATTACTTTCACTTGTACTCTCTATATTTTCTGTAAATAAAGAAAAGCTACCTTCAACAACCCAGGTCCCTTTTTCAATTTTAAAAAGATCTTCGTTCTCCTGAGCTGATAGTAGAGTTGTAAAAGTTAATAACAGAAGTGTAAATAGTTTTCTCATGATTTGTTAGTTTTTAAATTCAATGATATTTTCCAATTACTATGCCAAGCTTTTAATTTTCTTGGATGTAAACTCTTACCTCTTGCTCTTGCTCTTGCTCTAGCTACAACTCAATTCAAATTTTGGTCACTATAAATTCATATAAAAAGTTAATGAGAAACCTGTACTTATCTGTTCATAGCTACAATCGATTTTTGTAAGAATAAAATTAATTAAGATTCAAGTATTCAAAAGCTTTATGATTTATTTTACTATTATTGTTTGAAGGTTAATTTTTTTAACTAATCACATCTTACATATCTTCTATTATGAAATTTAGACTTTTATCACTATTACTTTTCTCGTTTTTATTTACAAAAGCACAAACTTCGTTTAAACCTGGTTATTTCATCTCGAATGGGAAGAAAACTGAGTGCCTTATTAAAGATGAAGACTGGAGAATAAATCCTGTTCAGTTTGAATATAAATTGATGGATACAAGTAAAGTTGAAGTGAGGAAGCTCTATAATACTTCAAGCTTTGGTATTTATAAAAAAAATAAGTTTATCAAGGAAACAGTTGAAATTGATCAATCCACTGACATTGATTTTAGAGTCAATTATAATAAAGAGCCAGAATTTGAAAAGAAAAAAGTTTTTCTAAGAATTCTGGTTGAGGGAAATGCAACACTCTTCAAGTATTCAGATAATTCGCTTACTAGGTTTTTTTATCAGGTCAATACCAAAAAGATTCAACCCCTGGTATATAAAAAATACCGGGTAACGACTAAGCCTAATGCTACAAACGATGGGTATACAAAAGTCAAAATGGCTGAAAATAATACTTATAAACAAGAGTTATTTAATAATGTCTTTTGTGATGATCTAGAGATTGATGATGTTGAAAAGCTTCAATATAAAGCTAAAGATCTTATAATTTATTTCAAAACCTTTAATTCTTGTAATGGTAATCAAATACAGTATTTTGAAACTAAAGAAAAGCGAAAATCTTTTAGTTTTTATTTAAAAGGCGCTCTAGATCGCAATGATGTTAGGGTAACAAATACTGTCAATGGTGGAAGGGATATTGATTTTGGCAAAAGTTTCAATTTTAGATATGGTGTTGAAGCGGAATTCATTCTTCCATTCAAAAACGATTCATGGAGTGTTTTTGTAGAGCCCACATACCACTCTTATAGTAATGAAGCATCACGTTTTAGTAGTATTCAAGTTGGTGAAACCTTAAATGCTGAGATTCAATATAAATCTCTCCAAGTCCCTCTTGGTGTTAGACGATATATTTATTTATCGAAGCAGACTCGTCTATTTTTTAATACTGCCATAGTTATGGATTTTAGTAAAAGTAACAATGTAAGTTTTACAAGACGAGACGGAAGTGCTGCTGGAGAAATCAAAAATATAGATATTCCTGTAAACTTTTTCTTAGGCGCAGGAGTTTTAGCATTTAATCGCTTGAGCTTAGAAACAAGAATTTATACAAGGAGAGGTATACTTGGTAATTTTGTATACTACTCAAACGCATCTGCAGTTTTAGGGTTTAAAATATTTTAATCTACAAATTGGCAATAAATTATTTCCTAAATAATGTAAGTATAAAATCAACTTTTACCTTTCCTTTTTTAAATGCAATTGATATTAAGATTCAAGTATTCAAAAGCTTTATGATTTATTTTACTATTATTGCTTAAAAGTTAATTTTTTTAACTAATCTACAAGATGTTTTCTATTATGAAATTTAGACTTTTATCTCTGCTGCTCTTCTCGTTTTTATTGACCAAGGCACAGACTTCGTTTAAACCTGGTTATTTCATCTCGAATGGAAAGAAAACTGAATGCCTTATTAAAGATGAAGACTGGAAAAATTCTCCCCGTGAATTTCAATACAAGTTAACTGAGGATAATGAAGTTTTAATGAGAGGTGTTTACAATACTAATGAATTTGGAATAAATAATAAACTTAAGTTTAAAAGTGCAACTGTAAACATTGACACGTCAACCGAAGTCACAAACCGACTGGATTATAATAAAGAACCAAAATTCAAAAAAGAACTAGTCTTCCTGAGGATACTGGTAACTGGTAAAGCCAGCTTATATGTCTACTCAACAAATTCTCTTACCAGATTTTTTTATCAGAAAGAGGAATCTGAAATAAAACCCTTGATTTATAAGAAGTATAAAGTAAGTGTAAGCGATAGTCCGCCAAATAATAACAAATCAAAATTGAAAATTGCAGAAAATCACGCTTATAAGCAAACTCTTTATAATACTTTGAATTGTGAAAATCAGACCATAAAAGACGCTGAAAGGCTGCAATATTCTTCAAAAGATTTAAAGGACTATTTCGTTGTCTATAATAACTGTAATGATCATAATTTGAGTTACCAGGAAATAAATGAAAAGAAAAAAAGCATACATCTCATCCTAAAAACAGGTATAAACTTTAATAATGTAAAGGTTACAAACACAGTTAATGGAGATAGAAATATAGACTTTGGGAGCGGTTCAGATTTTAGGTTTGGATTTGAAGCTGAACTTCTTCTGCCTTTTAAAAATAATAAATGGAGTGTTTTTTTAGAACCTACCTTTCATTCATACACTAACTCTGCCAGTAGGTTTGAGCCTAATGTAATTGGGGAGACTCTCAATGCTGAGATAACATATCAATCTATAGAATTACCCATAGGTGTTAGGCATACTATATTCTTAACCTCGAAAGTTCAACTTTTCTTAAATGCTGCTTTTGTTTTTGATTTTAGCAGAGATAATATCGTAACATTTACAAGAAAAGACGGTTCATTACTTAGTGAAATTAAAAATACAGAAATCCCGACCAATCTTTTCTTTGGGGTAGGGACACGAGTTTTTGATAGACTAAGTCTTGAAGCAAGAGTATACTCAAGACGTGGAATCTTAGGAAATTTTGTGAACTATTCCAACACAGCCATTGTTGTAGGATTTAGAGTTTTGTAACTGTGTTTAAAACAAACAGTTTGAAACTCATAAATCAACAATAGATAATCATAGGATTTATAATGCTAAAATTTTTATTATATAAATTAAAATACAAATCATGAAATTTCTCATCACTACACTTTTATTTTTTTCATTCATTAATTTATTTGCTCAAAACAATTTTTTTGAAGGTTACTACATCGATAATCGAAATGAAAAAATAAAAGGGTACATTTTAAACGAAAATTTCATAAAGCTTCCAGATTATATTGAATTTAAGAAAAATGAAAAAAGCGTTGTTGAAAAAATCTCAACTAAAAAAATTAAAGCTTTTGAGATTGATAAGAAAATTAAGTTCATAAAAAAAAATGTTAGTCTACAGCAGTCATCCAACAAAACAAATGAACTGACTAACTATAGAAATCCAGATTTAAAAACAGAAAATGTTTTTTTAAAAGTACTCGTTGAGGGTAAAGCAAATCTATATATGAATAACGATCAAGATAAAATCAAATTTTTCTTACAAGTTGATGAAGATAGTATTATACCTCTTATTTATAAACGCTACTATATTAAAAATAATCAAATAGCCGAAAATAATCAATACAAACAAGACTTAATGTTTAGAGTCAGTTGTGAATCTCTTTCAGATAAAGACTTTAATCTTACAAATTACAACCAGAAAGGACTATCAAAACTTGTTCAAAAATACAATACCTGTAAAAATGCAAATCAATTTATTTACGAAAAACCAAAATATTTTTCGTTTAATCTTGGTTTACGACTTGGTATTTTAAACCAAAAATTTGAAATAACTAATACAGTTAGAGATGAGTTTAGTTCAGACTTTGGAAGCAGTTTAAACTATAGGTTTGGATTTGAATTAGAATTTTCAATACAATCTTTAAAATTTAAACGTTGGTCTATATACATAGATCCTTCTTTTTCAACATATCAATCATCTGCCATGGTAAATAATGGAGACCCAAGAGAAATAACGTTAAATACTTTACAAGTTCCATTTGGAATAAGGTATTATATAAATACTAGCAGTTCAAATCACAAGTTTTTTGTAAATGCTTTTTTAGCAACAAACACTCCAATTGGTGAAAATGACATTAGAAATGTAAATTTAATGAGAGTTAAAATAAATTCACCTCATAGTTATTTAGGAGCTGGTATAGGTTATAGATTTAAAGAGAGACTTAGTATAGAAATTAGAACAGATACTTCTCAGGATTTTCTAGATGAGTTGTTTGGATATAACTCAAAATTTCAATCTAATTTTGCGTTTGTATTTGGTTACAACTTTTTATAATTCATATAATAATTTTATGTTTATGAAGTTAATTTTTTTTATATTACCCCTATTCATTTGTTTTAGTACCTCAGCTCAGGTCTCTTTCAAGGAGGGCTATTACGTTAACAACTCCAATGATACTATCGCAGGGCTAATGAAAGACTATGACTGGAACCAAAATCCAGCAGAAATCCTATTCAAAAAGAATGAAACGGGTTTGGAACGAAAACTAAAACCTAAAGACATACTAGGCTTTGGGATTAAAGACAAGGTGATGTATTCTTCCAGAGAAGTACAGCTGGATCAATCTGAAGACGATATCAATAAATTAAGTGTGACACGATTACCAGATTATAAAGTTGAACGTGTATTTCTTAAGGTTTTAGAAAAGGGAAAAGCCAGTCTGTTTGAGTACAGAACAGAAACCAATACTCGATTTTACTTTGAAACTGATTCCAGAGACATTGAGATGTTGATTTTCAAAAAATACTTAGATCAAAACTCAAAAGTTAGAGAAAATAATAACTTTAGACAACAATTACTCAATAATCTGAGTGCCTGTGACGAACTGTCGACATCAAGCTTCAAAAACTTAAATTATAAGGAAAAAGACCTCAGACGCCTGATTTTTAAATACAATACCTGCAGCGGAAAATTAGAATTCAGTCAACAGGAGAAGAAAAGAAAAAAGAATTTCAATATCTCACTTCGGCCAGGTTTCCAGTTGGGGAATTTTACGGTTGCAAACAATGCCGGTCGAGAATTCGACTTTGAGCAAGAATCAAGTTTTACTTTTGGTATTGAACTAGAATACATCTTACCTTTTGATAAGAATAGATGGCGTCTCATCCTGGAACCCACCTATCAATCTTTTTCTTCTCAAAAAGAATTTCTTGTACAAGACTTTTTACGGCGAAGTGGTGAGGTAACTTATACCTCTATCGATCTTCCTATCGGACTGAGGTACTATTCATATATAAATCAAAACCATCAAATTTTCCTTAATTCTGGTGTCAATTTTGGGTTTAATGTTGGAGATAACGAATTGAAAGCAGATTTTGTCCCTTCTATAACAAAGCTTAACCATCTTTTGAGTCCGTTCATAGGCTTAGGCTACAAATTCAAACAAAAATTCAGTGCAGAAATAAGATTTACCTTCCCAAGAGATTTACTTTACAGAGAGGTTTATAACACCTCCAACCAAAAAGCAAGACTCACGACACTAGCGTTCATGATAGGTTACAAGGTATTTTAAAGTCAAAGTGAATTTTTTCTTTTGATTTTGTGAAAAGTAAACTTTAAAATCTTTCGATATCACTAGCTTCAAACCTTGATTCAAATTAATGTTTCGTCTTGGTCTTATCGTTCACTGAAAATTATGAATTCTATTTAAAAGAGTTTAGTTCACCTGAAATAGAAAAGTTATACATGTTAGTAACCAGCCGCCTGCCCGTCCACTCTTGACTCGGATGCACCATAGTAAATTCCCTTATCGTGATCTCTCATAATGCCCTGATACCTTCCAAAGAAACTGTTCCCTACTTCCACCTTATGACCTTTGGCTCGAAGTTGACGAACGACTTCATAAGGAATTCCAGATTCTAAATTCACCTGACCAGTTGTTTCCAATTGGTCTGTAACCTTACCCGTAGGTGTTGAAGAACCAGAATGATCCCACCGCGCGGCATCTCCTGCTTCCTGAATATTCATACCAAAATCAATAATATTGGTCAGAATACTCACATGACCAATAGGCTGATAAGCACCACCCATATTGCCATAACTAAAGAAGGGTTTACCGTCCTTCATTACAAAACCTGGAATGATGGTATGAAATGGGCGTTTACCAGGAGCGTAAACATTAGGATGCTTGGGATCGGTGGAAAATAATTCTCCTCTATTTTGAAAGCTAAAGCCAAGTCCCGGCACGACGAAGCCTGTACCCATACCTCTAAAGTTACTTTGTATCAAAGACACCATATTACCTTCACTATCTGCCGTTGTTAAGTAGACAGTATCGCCGTCTTCAATAACGTCTACACCAGTACTCGCATCTTTCATGGCGGTTTCACCGATGAGTTGTCTGCGTTCAGCAGCATAATCTTTAGACAGCAAAATATCATAAGGCACGTTCTGAAAATCTGGATCGGCGTAATGTTTAGCTCTGTCTTCGTAGACCAATTTTTTAGCTTCTATAAAGGCATGTAAGGTTTCTGCGGTTCCGTAGCCCATCGAAGACAAGTCGTAGCCTTCCAGGATATTCAGCATTTGCAAAACTGCTGTTCCCTGCACATTACCTCCTACCTGATAGACATCGTAACCTCTGTAATTGGTCGTAACTGGTTCAATCCACTCCGACGTATGATTCTCTAAATCTTCATAGCGTAAATAGCCATCATTTTCTTTCATCCATTTATCAATATTTTTAGCGATCTCACCTTTATAAAAAGCATCTCTCCCTTTTTTGGCTAATATCCTCAATGTATTTCCAAGATCAGGGTTTTTAAAAATCTCTCCCTTTTGAGGGCCTCTGCCATCAAAAGTAAACGTACTCTCAAAGGCTCCAGGCTGGTCTTTCAAAAACGGCACACTACTTCTCCATCGCATAGAAATTGCTTCAGTCACTGGAAATCCATTTTCAGCATAATCAATTGGAGACTTCAGAATCTCTTTCATGGATAAAGAACCAAATTTTTTATGAAGCTCAAACCAGCCATCTACTGCTCCTGGAACAGAAACAGATAATAAATGATAAGGCGGTATGCTTTTTTTATCAATTTGATCTAGTTCATTTAATAAATCATCATAAGATAGACCTAACGGTGAGCGTCCACTGGCATTAATGGCATATAACTTCTGACTTTTCTCATGCAAGATGATTGCAAATAAGTCTCCCCCTATTCCATTTCCAGTGGGTTCCATAAGTCCAGTTGCCGCATTGGCGGCAATAGCGGCATCAATGGCATTACCACCTTGCTTTAAAATATCCAATCCTATCTGAGTCGCCAAAGGATGACTAGTGGCCACCATACCATGTTGTCCAATCACCTCAGATCTGGAGGCGAAATTGAGTCCGTTAGCTTCTCTGTCGGGTTGAGCCAAAAGAGGCATTGTAGTAATCAGGCATGTGATAAATGAAAATACTGAAAGTCTAAATGATGATATCATATTTATATTTTTGTTGAATTGTCATATTACATGCCTAAAACTAATCAATTTTAAATTTAAATAGCTACGAACCTGTTACCGGTTTCGGGATCAAATCACAAAACCAAAATCCAGTGTCATAGGGATCATACGCGGCTTTATCATCAATGTCTTTAGCTTTACCTTTAGAATTTGCAGGTGTATACGTCTTATAAACGATTTCTCCCACTTCAAATTCAATCGGGTGTCTAAAAATAGGCCCATCAAAAACAAACGTATGGAACTCTCCGTTTTCTCCACAAGGATCTACAGTTGCAGGTAACTCCTTTAAAAAATCATCGTCGATGACTCTGCCCACAAAACTCTTTTCGAGGTACTTCTCATTCACACAGGTCGTTATCGTCTTGAATCCCAAATCCAGAAATTCTCTGATGATGTGGTGTGTAGGAATCTTCCAAAGGGGGAACATGGCTTTCAGATTAAAAGCATTGAGCTGACTTTCTTTATATTTTCGTAAATCTTCCAAAAAAATATCGCCGTAAACTGAAGCGGTTGCTCCCTTAACTTTTAAATCATTTAGAGTTGTTGCCATCATTTGGTCATAAACTTCCATACTTGGCATTTCTGGCAGTTGAAGTTTCACCAAAGGCAAGTCAAGACTTTTTGCCTGAGCCTCCAGCAAATCCACTCTCACGCCATGCATAGAAATACGTTGAAAATGCTTATTGATATTTGTCAGCAAGCACATAATTTCGTGTTCTTGCGCCTGTAATAGCTTGTATAAAGCTAAGGCAGAGTCCTTACCTCCACTCCAATTGACTATGGTTTTTTCTTTCAACTTATATCCTATTTACATTTTTAATTGATAATAATTAAATGTTTGAGAATTTACTCATAAAAATAGGAATTCGTCACTTTAACATGCCAAAACTATTATATTTGTTAGCAAATCATTCTTATCTTTATCCTATGAAAGCTCTCGTCCTTCGGCTTAGTATCATTCTTTTTTGCATCCAATCTTTTGCTCAAGTTCAATTCAAAGAAGGACACTATATCACAACTAAAGGAGATACAATTAAAGGCTTGATTAAAGATTACGACTGGAATGATAATCCAGAAAAAGTCACCTTCAAAAGTAAAACATCTAATTCTGAAAAGAACTTTAGACCAGAAGACATCGCTGGTTTTGAGATTTATAATAAAGTTAAATATACTTCAAGCTTTATAGATACGGATATATCAAGAGACGATATGTCTAGGTTAAATAATTCGAGGCTACCCATTTTTGATAAAAAACATCTGTTTTTAAAAGTTATTGTAGAAGGTAAAGCGAGTCTTTACAAACATTCAAGCACATATAATACACGATATTATTACGAAAAAAACGGTAGTAATCTAAAAATGCTGATATATAAGAAGTATTTAAATAACGACAATAAAATTGATGAAAACAATAATTTCAGACAACAGCTTCTTAATAATTTGAAATGTGATGAATTGTCTAAATCTCAGTTTGCAAGTTTAAAATATACTGAAAAGGACTTAAGAAAAATAATTTCTAAATACAACGCCTGCTTTGATCATGAAACTTATAGTTTTCATGAGCAAAAAAGAAAACAGTCTTTCTTTATTTCAATTCGTCCTGGAGTTCAGATGGCTTCAATAAAGATTGACAACACAGTAACAAATGAAAAAATTGATTTTGATGATGAAGTAAGCTTTAGAATAGGTTTAGAATTTGAGTATATCTTACCTTTTAACAATAATAAATGGTCGGTTATTGTAGAGCCAACCTATCAAAATTATTCAACAACGAAAGTGGATTTGATTCAGCGCTTTTTAGAAAGAACAAGAGAAGTTAATTATTCATCCATTGAATTTCCAATTGGTGCAAGATATTATGCATTTCTAAACGAAAACCATCAACTTTTTGGGAATGGGGGAATTGTTCTTGATTATGCAATAGGTGATGAGCATGTAGTTGATGAAAGAAGTCAAACCATAAATTTTGACAAGTCTTTTAATCCTTATATTGGAATTGGATATAGGTTCAGGAAGGATTTCTCTTTAGAAATTAGATATCAAACTTTCAGAGGGTTGTTCAGTGGTCGCAATTCAAACTTGAAAGCCAACTATTCTTCAATTGGAGTTATTGCTGGATACCGTTTCTTTTAAATAGTTCTTTAAAAATCGCTTTATTCGTACATTAAAAAGAAACTCTTTACACTCAAAAACAAGCAGAATAAAACAATCAAAAGTCCCATCACATTTTGGACCCATGTGTTCTTATGTTTTCCCATCAAATTTTGGTTTGAAACAATAATCAGCAAAATAATGGCTATAAAGGGAAGTAAAATCGCATTACTGACTTGAGCAATTTGAATCAGTTCGATTGGGTTAATTCCTAAAGAAGAAAATACTACGCCTAGCGCTAAAATCAATCGCCAGGTCCATTTGAATTTGGGATGCGACTTAACTATCTTCCAGCCCAAACAACCTTTCAGGACATAAGCTGCTGCCAGAGCAGCGGTCAAAGTCGAGGTGATTCCTGCGGCAAAAAAACCAAAGCCCAGCAAATACTTAGCATACACGCCATACAAAGGCTCCAGCGTTTCAGCCATGTCCAATATGGAAAGCAGTTCCTCCTTTGGCAGTCTGGACGCAGAAACCACAACAGCAATGGACACCAACCCACCAAGTCCAATAGCTATGGCGGAATCTAATTTAGCTAATTTCAAGCCTTTCAAACCCTGCCATTTTTCCTGAACAATGGAGGAATGCAGGAATAAATTATAAGGCACAATCGTGGTTCCTACAATCGCTAAAACCGTCGTGAGAGAGTCTGAAGGCATTTTAAAAAGGAATACACCTTTTAATAAAGCTAAATAATCGGGTTGAGTGATTAAGGCTGTGGTCAGAAACGACAAACTCATCAATACCACTAAAACGATCAACACCTTTTCTATTTTTTTATAACTGTTCAAATTCAGAATAAAGAAGCAAATCACCCCAATAATAAGTGGCAAATAATCCAACTGAAAATCACCTAAACTAATTTGCGTTTTTGCATAAATCACCGAAAATCCCATCACCGCTCCACTGATGTTTCCGGCTTCATAGGCTGCATTACCAAACACAATAGCAACCACCACCAGGAACATCAATAAAGCTTTCAAGAAGGGCTGATTCACGATGTCCCGCATAGCGGTTCCTAAGTCTTTTTGAGTGACCAGACCCACTTTAGCCGACATGTTTTGCAAAACAATAGTGGCGATAATCGATAAGACCAGGGCCCAAATCAAATCGGTTCCAAACCTGACGCCGGCAATAGAACAGATGGTAATGGTACCAGGTCCAATGAAGGCCGCTGCCACAAAAGTTCCTGGCCCAAAATAAGAGGTGAGTTTTTTGATCATTCAGGGCGCTTTTCTAAAGCATAAATGGCAAAGGTTCCAAGCCAGTGCGAGCCTTCATAGGTATCCCCAAATAAATTGGGATAGGCTTTACTAAAATGCTGATCGCCAATGGTTTTCAAATGATAAAAAGCTTCATAAGTATCGGCCAGTTCGTAGAGATTCCAGGCTCTGCTAAAATTAAGTCCATCGAGATGTACCAACTTGCCATCGCTCCGATCACTCACTTCTGCGACATCCAGAGAGAAATATTTTGAAAATAAACCCGGCATAAAGTCTTTGGCCCAGGTTTGAAATTCATTTTCAGGCAAAATTTTGGCCATCAGAGCTGCCTCTTCCAAACACGGCGATAAGAAGTCATATCCGCTTGGCTCCCACTCTAAGGGACAATTTTTATCCTCAAGGTAAAATTCTTTAGATCTTTTAATGATAAGAGATTTTAATTCATCCTTCTTAAATTCTTCAGCGTAATCTAAAGTTAACGACAACCCAAAAGCTGTATTGGGATGTTCTCCAACTCGAATCGGGTAGACCAGTTTTGGTAAAAACTCTATCATTTTATCCTCCAACACCTCCACCAACGGCATTAAGTTAGTAAGCCATTTTTGAGCGTCGGGATCATCCCAGGTTTTTAATTCTTTAGCCAGCGTAAACAACCAGGCCCAGCCATAAGTGCGCTCAAAATTTTGATTGTGTTCATTTTCGAAAAACTCGATTTCGGTTTGAATGTTGTCTTCAGTAAGCCTTTCAGACAAGGCACTTCTTATACTGTCTGCCTGTTTCAGTTCTGGAAAATCTTTTAATAATTTCACCAAGGACCACTGACTGTGAACGGCTGAATGCCAGTCGAAGCAGCCGTAAAAAGCCGGGCGTAAGGCTTTAGGTCTGGCTAAATCGTCTTCAGATCCCAACACCTGACCTAATTTGTTTGGAAACTCCTGGGTAATACATTTCAGGGGAAGTTCAGCTAATTCTTTCGCTTCTTCAGCACCAAATTCAGGAAAAACTTTATTTTCAAAAGGCGATTTACTGCCTCCTTTACGTGCTGGAGAATCCTTACAACTCCAAAACAACAAAGGCAGTAAAAAGAGTAGAGTCCATTTCATAAATTTTTATTTTGGCCAACAAGTTAAGCAAACCTAGTTATTCTTTCAAACCTGAAATTTGCTCTCTCCTTGCTATTTAGTGACCATATAACCTGTATACACCACAAAACCCACCAGTAAAATCAAAGCTTCCCACCGATCCAGGCGTTTAGCTTTCCCGCTAAACATAGCGATAAATAAGAATAAAGTAGCGCCAGCCAGGAGATACATCTCAAAATTAAACGATGAATTATAGGCAATAGGATGGATCAAAGCACTTATGGGTACAATCAATAAAACGTTGAAAATATTGGAACCAATCACGTTACCAATGGCAATATCTGCGTTTTTCTTGAGGGCAGCGACAACAGAAGTGACGAGCTCGGGCAAGGAAGTTCCTGCAGCCACAATGGTTAAACCTATGACTTTTTCACTCACGCCAAACTGAAGCGCAATATCAGTAGCATTAGTTACCACCAGATGACCACCATACACCAAGCCTGCCAGACCAAAAACAATCAGTAATGTCAGTTTCAAATTGGACATCACAACCGCAGGAGTGGCCTCTACAGTCGATTCCTTGGAAAGTCCTTTGTAGATATAGAACATAAAACCAGCAAAGAGAACCAGAAGGATAATCGCATCTAGTCTGGAAACCAAGCCAGTTTCATTTTCAAAAAAAGAATTGGATAACACATATAAAACGACGACGACTGCCAAAGAAATCGGAATTTCTATCCACACCATACTTTTTTGAACAATGATGGGCTTAATCAAAGCAACAATCCCCAAAATCATCATCAGGTTAAACAAATTACTTCCTAAAACATTTCCCAAAATCAAGTCAGATTGCCCCTTTACAGAAGCCACCGAACTCACAACCAATTCTGGTGCAGAGGTTCCAAAGGCTACAATCGTTAGTCCGATAGCAAGATCGGACATCTTTAATCGCCTGGCAAGCGCAGATGAGCCTTTCACCAAAGCATCGGCACCAAAAATCAGCAAGACAAAACCAAGAATCACCAATAGTATTTCGAATAACATCCTTTGAATTTTAAAGTAAATGTAGCTTGTATTTTTGTTATAAACCCACTGCAAAAAATAATTAGAAGCCTTTTTCTTACATTTATCAAAAAAAGATTTATGTCTAAAATAGCACTCATTACGGGAGCCACCAGCGGCATCGGACGAGCTACCGCCAAACGATTCGCACAAGATCACTTCAAACTTATCCTTTGTGGACGACGCCAGGACCGTCTGGAAAAACTGCAATCAGAACTATCCTCTCAAACTGATGTCACTACGCTCAACTTCGATGTGAGGGATCAACAAGCAGTTAACCAAGCCTTGGAGTCTTTGCCTTCAGAATTCAAAAACATTCAGATTCTCATCAATAATGCAGGCAACGCACACGGCTTAGATTATATCCAGAACGGCTCTACGACCGACTGGGACGCTATGCTGGACATCAACGTCAAAGGCTTGCTTTACGTTTCACAGCCCATCATTCAGACCATGATCCAAAACCAAGACGGACATATTATCAATATTGGTTCTACGGCGGGCAAGGAAGTCTATCCCAAAGGCAACGTGTATTGCGCTAGCAAGCACGCCGTAGATGCCATCAATCAAGGTATGCGCTTGGATTTGAATGAGCACGGCATCCGCGTGGGCGCCATCAATCCAGGCCTGGTCGAAACCGAATTTAGCAAAGTCAGGTTCAAAGGAGACAAGGATCGTGCGGATCAGGTGTATAAAGGCTTTAAAGCCCTCCAACCCGAGGACATCGCCGATATTATTCACTTTACCGTCACCCGCCCCTACCACGTCAACATCGCCGATTTGGTCGTCATGTCCACCGCACAGGCCAGTAGCACTATCGTCAAAAAGGAACTCTAATTTCTTTTGATTTTAGGGGAAGTTAACCTGAAAGTTTCACGATATCACTAGCTTACAACTTTCAAGTTAACTTTGTGCTGGGATCCGAAGTGCACGGTAAATTAAGGTATCAGGTTTACACTAGTTTTTTGCGTTCATCTGAAGCCTTTCAAATCCTATTTTTTTTGGCAATAGGGACATATGTTTTTAGTTGAAGTCTATAAGTTGTAAAGCGAACTCAGCGCCTATGCGCAAATTAATGAGGGTTTCAGATGCCAAGGCGGTTCCAAATAAAGAAACGAGATCCAGTCCCGCTAAGGACTGTTATCGGTAAAACCTAAACCAACATAAAAGCCTTTTGCACTAGGTACAATCCATGGGTTTTTGCAATGCCTATAAAGCAAAGATAGTTTTAGATACCAGGGCGATGCCCCTTTGAGTTGTTTTCAACTCATGTTTTTATTAAGATTTTAGGGCGCTGCCCTTTAATAGTAAAACCGCTTTAGTTTTACAAATAGTTGAGAACAAAACTTAGAATAGGGGCGTTAGCCCTGTAATATTATTAGAAGATGTGATCCCAGTTCATCAAGGGGCGTAGCCCTGACATCTTTTTTACTGTTTGGTGATGCGACGCTAGGAGCATTGTATCGAGAACTGAGTTTTAGTTCTTCTTGAATAAGCTCTCGATAAAAATCAACTTGGTTTTTTCGTCAAAAATCAAGTCGATTCACTCGAGCTGACATGACAACAAAAAATAATCTCAGTCGATTTTTTTACATTCATAGTATCAAATGATATTATCATAAATACATCAACCTCTCACACAATTTTATCAATTCCTTACCAAGCTATTTGCTGCGTCCTCTTAACTTTGCAAAAAAAATATAGCATGAGCACCTCCATACAAGACCTTGAACCAAAAGCGATCTGGAAACACTTTTCAGCCCTCAACGGCGTGCCGAGAGCTTCCAAAAAAGAAGAGCGCGTCATCAAATTCATGATGCAGTTCGGGAAATCTTTAGGTTTGGAGACGCTTCAGGATAATGTGGGTAACGTCATTATCAAGAAGCCCGCCACTTCAGGGATGGAAGACCGTAAAATCACGGTTTTGCAATCTCATTTGGATATGGTGCATCAAAAAAATAACGATACCCAGTTTGATTTTGACACGGAGGGCATCAAGATGTATGTGGATGGCGACTGGGTAAAAGCAAACGGCACCACCCTTGGAGCCGACAACGGACTAGGAGTCGCCACCATCATGGCGATTTTGGAAAGCGATGATATTCCGCATCCTGCACTCGAAGCCTTGTTTACCATTGATGAAGAAACGGGAATGACGGGTGCCAAAGAGTTGGACAATAGTATTTTGGATGGAGAAATTTTGCTGAATCTCGATACTGAGGAAGATGATGAAATCGGGATTGGATGTGCTGGTGGAGTAGATTTGACCGCTACCCGATTTTATATTGAAGAATCGATTCCAGAAAACTCTTTGGCATACAGACTAAAGCTAAATGGCCTGCAGGGTGGACATTCCGGTATGGACATCATTAAAGGTTTGGCCAATGCGAATGTATTGATGAATCGTCTGTTGTACACAGGCTATACGACAGTCAATTCTAGAGTGGCAAGTATAGAAGGCGGCGGACTTCGAAATGCTATTCCTCGTGAAAGTGAAGCGGTTGTGGTATTACATCAAGATCATAAAACCAAGTTTGAGGACACCTTACATCGCGTGTTCCATGAAATCAAATCTGAATTTGCCAGTCTAGAACCCGAGATGAAGTTTCATTTGGAGGAAACCAAATTACCTACAAAACTTATGAGTAGCGATGTGCAGGATGCGTTTTTAAAATCCATTTACGCCGCTCATAACGGCGTTTACCGAATGAGTCCAGATATTGATGGCTTGGTTGAAACCTCCAACAATATCGCTAAAATATCACTGGGTGGAGGAAAAATTGAAGTCTTATGCCTGACCAGATCATCCGTCACCTCTTCCAAAGAGGATTTGGTCAATTCCCTGTCCTCAGCTTTCGATTTGGCTGGATTTCAAGTCAATTTATCTGGAGATTATCCAGGCTGGGCGCCAGATCCTTCTTCAGAAATATTAAAAGTCGTTGACCGGATTTATCAGGAACAAAATCAAGAAAAAGCGCATGTAGCGGCTTGCCACGCTGGTTTAGAATGTGGTATCCTGGGCAGCCACTATCCAAACATTGACATGATTTCCTTTGGCCCTACCATTCGTGGAGCCCATTCACCAGACGAACGCGCCAGCATTTCTAGTACTCAGAAATTCTGGAAACTGACGAAAGAGGTGTTGAAACAGATTCCGAAAAAGTAGTCCTCCCCTAGCCCCTCCAAAGGAGGGGAATTTAGCGTAGCGGAATCAAGAATCTCTTTATAACTGTCATTCTGAATGAAATGAAGAATCTCAAGTATCGAAAAGCATTAAAGATTCGATATGAAAAGATTCCTCCGTCGTCGGAATGAGACTCGGGATTGTCATTCTGAATGCAGTGAAACGGAATGAAGAATCTTAACTATCGAAAAACTCTAATGAATCCAATGATGAAAAGATTCCTCGTCGAAGCAAAAAAGCTTCTCTGTCGGAATGACAAGCATCACTGTCATTCAGAGGGAGACTTTAGTCGACTGATGAATCTCAATTGACGAAAAGCATTAAGAAATTCCATATAAAAAAGATTCCTCGTCGTTTCTCTTCCCTCGGAATGACACTCAGCATTGTCATTCAGAAGGAGACTACAGTAGACTGATGAATCTCAATTGTCTAAAAGCATTGAAGAAACTCAGTGATGAAAAGATTCCTCCATAAGTCGGAATGACACTCAAATTTCATTATTCAAAAACCTCCAATTTGGATTAAACTCTTCAATCAAAGCTTCCTTTTTCGATCTTCTGTAACCTTTAATTTGCTTTTCGCGATCAATAGCTTGGTTTATATCTGGAAAGTGCTCGTAATAAATCATGTAATAACATCTATATTTAGTTGTAAAAGCTTTAGAAAACGCAGTTGGGTTTTTATGAAAATAAAGTCTTACTTTCAAATCATTTGTAACTCCTGTATACAATACAGTTTTACTTTTATTGGTTAAAATATAGACGTAGTAATTATGTGTTCCTAGAGTTTTCAACTGACCTATTTAAATACAACACCATCTAAATTAATAAAAAAACTATTATCGCCGGAATGACAAGCATCACTGTCATTCTGAATGAAATGAAGAATCTCAACTATCGAAAAGCATTAAAGATTCGATTTAAAAAGATTCCTCCTTCGTCGGAATGACACTCAGCATTGTCATTCTGCCTGCCCGCCTTAGGCGTGGAATGCAGTGAAACGGAATGAAGAATCTCTACTGTCGTGAAACATAAAAGAATTCTAATGAAAAGATTCCTCGTCGAAGCAAAAAAAGCTTCTCTGTCGGAATGACAAACATCACTGTCGTTCAGAAGGAGTCGAAAGACGACTGATGAATCTCTACTTCCGAAAAGCATTAAAGATTCGATTTAAAAAGATTCCTCGTCGTTTCACCTCCCTCGGAATGAGACTCGGCATTGTCATTCTGAATGTAGCGTAGCGGAATGAAGAATCTCTTTTTAACTGTCATTCAGATGGAGACGTCAGTCGACTGATGAATCTCAATTGACGAAAAGCATTAAAGATTCGATATGAAAAGATTCCTCCGTCGTCGGAATGACAATAGGGATTGTCATTCTGAATGTAGCGCAGCGGAATGAAGAATCTCAACTGTCAAAAAGCATTAAAGATTCGGTATGAAAAGATTCCTCCTTCGTCGGAATGACACACGGGATTGTCATTCAGATGGAGACGTCAGTCGACTGATGAATCTCTACTCCCGAAAAGCATTAAAGATTCGATTTAAAAAGATTCCTCGTCGTTTCACTTCCCTCGGAATGACAAAAATAAAACTACAAATCAAACCTCACCCCAATTTGAAAATTATTCATATCCATCGGACTATTTCTAAAAATAGGATTGATATTGTATTGTGCAAAGATGGAAAAGTCATCCCAACCGACGTAAGTACTTAAGCCGTACAAAATATTGTTGGTATTGAAATCGTCTCTTTGTCGTTCACGAATTCTTTTGCCCAAATTATCAGTGTATTTCAATTTTTGGGTATTGAGTACATTTAAACCTACAAAGCCTCCAAAGCCGAATTTAAAATTATGATCTAGAAAATAAGCCTTCCCAGTTTTTTCGTTGAGTCTAGCATCCGATTTACCAATTTGGAAATGAACCGGGAAAATCAAATTGTCCATTCTGAATTTGTTTTTTCGCAAATTGAAGTCAAAGTCTTCAATAGTGGTTTGTGTTCCATCTGTTACAAATGTGCGATTTCCCTCAGGTTTTAGGCCATTAAACTGGAGAGAAACACCATACTTAATGCGAAGCCAATTGCTTTTTTCAAACACTCTAAAATCTCTTGCATAGCCGATTTCTAAGGTTCTGCTTCCTGCAAATCGTATTCCTGTATCATCCAAAGACCCACCGTCTGGCATAGCATTATTAAACGCAAGACCAAGCACCAAAAACTCATCTGCAGAGCGATTGAAGGTTTTCACTTGATCTTTGTTTTCAGAAGTAACTCTAACTCGTTTTGAGGTATTAGACTCGATTTTATTGTTAGAAAACGCACTAATTTCATCCTTTTCTGTGATGCTTATCAAATTCCAACCCCCAAGGTTGATGTTAAGCTCAGATTTACCATCAGAATAACCTTGATCTGTATAGATATCTTCTTGATTACGTTCAAAATACTCAATGCTGTTTTCAATAATCGCCAATTGATTTTCAATATTTTTGGCAGACTTTTCGGCTAGATTCATTTTTAGACTGTCGATTTCTCTTCTGGATAAGTCTTCGTCTGCATTCAGTTCAGCAATAGCAGCTTTCAGTTTTTCTTTTTCTTTCTTTTGCACTTGCTCTTTTTTGGCTTCCAGCTCTTTAAGTCTTTTGGCCACCTTTTTATCGTTCATATAACTTTTGTCACTGCCTGATGTCTTTACATCGTCTTGCGTTATGAAAAATTTACAGGTCTTATCCGGGCAATCGAAGGTGTAACTGTCCCAGGTTGTTCCAGACAAACCTTCCAGAGTTAAGGTTTCTCTCTTCAGGTTAATCTTAATGTAAAATGAAGTATTTTCAAGTTCGTTTTCATCACTAAATGTACCGTAATTGCTCACGTAATAAGTATTAGAAAGGACGCTGTAGGTTTGCAACTCTTTCCAGGCTGTCCCATAGTTGGAAGACATTCTAAGCCCTCCATCTTCGATGTCGAGTTCAAAGGAAAACTCTTTGTTTTGAGCCACTAGTTGAGTGCTCCAGAAATTAGCTAAAATTGCTAAAATGATAGTTAGTTTTATAGGCATGATGTTTAGGTTTTTAAAATTGAACATAGGTATAGCAGTCACGTTTTAAATAGGGCGCCAACATGTCTGTATTATGATATATTATCTAGCTCCAAGGCTGGATTTTAATTCGTTATAATTGACTTCTATCAATTTCCAGATTTTATCTTTAAAAGAGTTAGTATCCTCAAGGTCGACCTCAGCCAGTAAAGATTCTGCAGAGATTTGATCAAAAATCTGTTGGTCTTTTTCTGAAGATAATTTCGTTCTGGCTTGGGCCAGCAGAGTATCTACTTCATCAAAGTTCTGTTTGCTGTAGCGCTCTTTTTCAAGCTCCTGCTCTACCTCAGCTAATAAGGTGTTGGCTTTTAGCTGTGTAGGTGTTAGATTAGTATTGCTATAAAATTTCAGAATTTCGATGGCTGAATTTGGTTTTGGATACGCTATTGGTATCATCTGTATTCCGTTGCTTTTTAGTTGATTTACTAAAGCCATACTTTCTCTTTCAATACCTATTACATTAGGTTTTCTTTCTTCTGAATTTACAATAGATTTATTAGTGCTGGTCGAAAAATACAAAGGGGTAAGTAAAACTAAAAGCCCGATAAACCCAGCGGCAATACCGCTCCAAAGCCAAAGGCTTTTAGTTTTATTTGTGCGAGAAGTGGCTAATTCTCCGGTGATTTTTCCCCAGGCTTCATCAGTAGGTTGAATCTCCCGCTGACTGAATTTATGCTGTATATCGTTTTTAAACTTGTCCATGAGAGGAGGATCTATGCGTTTCTAATTTAGTTTTGAGCAGTCGCTTGGCCTTGAAAAGCTGCGATCTCGAGGTGGCTTCTGAAATATTTAGTGTTTTGGCGATGGCCTTATGAGAATAGTCTTCTATCACATGCATGCTAAACACGAGTTTGTAGCCTTCTGGCAATTCATCTATAAAACCCTGGAGTTCATCCACAGACCATTCGGTGAGGCTTGGCATGTCGACTTCTTCGTATTGATCGAAGCTATCGGTGGAGAATTCAAGCTGCTTTTGTCGTCTCAAAAAATCAATAGCTGTTGTAACCATAATTCTGCGAACCCAGCCTTCAAAACTGCCTTTGTTTTCGAAGTGATTGAGGTTTTTAAAAACTTTTACAAAAGCGGTGGACATCACATCTTCAGCATGCTGAAGGTCTGAAATGTAAAGCCTACACACCGACAACATTTTGGGAGCAAACTGCTTGTAGAGCCTATACTGCGCTTTTTGGTTGTGGCGCTGAGCTTCGCTGATGGTTTGCTCTAAGTCTTTATGTAGTTGTATCAGTTTCACAATTGAAATAGGTGTCTATAAATATAGACGATAAAAAAGCCTTCAGCGTTGCCTGAAGGTTCAAATTTATTTTGAAAACGTTTTAAGTTTCATCCTCACCAGACATCCGCTCTTAGGTTATACGGGGGTTGAGGCAATTATCGTGAAGTGGATAAATTTATTCTGCACAAATTCAGAAAAGAAAAAAAGCAGGTCTGTAAGCCGGATTCTGTCCCCAATAGTTGGGTCCCTATCATTTATCTAGGATTTTTGTTGCCAAAAATCTCGATCTGTTTACCCTCCAAGATTGGGCGCACAACCCTCAAGCCTTGGTTTACATAACATTTCACCACATAGAGTTTACCGATTTCACTACAGCCGAACTGTACTTGCTTTCTGTTGCACTGGTCCTTCCCGCCAAAGGCGGACGACGGGTGTTACCCGCTATGTTGTGCTATGGTGTCCGGACTTTCCTCTCTCCCGTCCCAATCCCGATAGCTATCGGGATCGGGACGGGACAGCGATAGGGCGACCTGCAACGCAAAAGTAGGGTTAATTTTGGGATATGGGTAGTGGTTTATTCGTGTATTCGTATAATCGAATAGTCGTTTAATGGTAAATTTTGAATTAAGAATTTTCAATTTTCCTACCTTCTATTCCCTACTCCCTAAATCCTCCTCAAAGACTCAGAACTACTTCGTCTTTAATTTTAAAGCGCGATCGGGGTAATCGGTAATCAAACCATCAACTCCATACTTCAATAACGTTTTCATTTGCTCTAATTCGTTGACCGTCCATGGAATGACTTGGATGCCTTTCTCATGTGCCTCAGCTACAAGCTTTTTGTTCACCAAAGGAAAATAAGGACTATAGATCTCAGGTTCAAAACCCAAGTCATTTAAAGCTGTATCAAAATCTGTGTTATACACCAAAGCGGCTAATTTGACGTTGGGATAAGCCTTATGCAATTCTTTTAAAACTCTAAAATCAAAGCTCTGCAAATTCACCCGGTTTATATCTGTTTCTTCCAGCAACAGATCCATGACCATCTTGACGAATTCAGATGGTTTGGGATGAAAAAGGTCATCACCTTCAGGAAGGCTTTTTAGTTCGATATTGTAAGCGATTTCTTTACCGTGATTTTTACGAAGGCTATCCGCCATTTGGAGCACTTCCCTAAGTAAAGGTTTGTAGGCCGACTCTAACTTTTGTTCTGGAAAAGCTGGATTATATTTGCTCCCACAATCAAAACGTTTCACCTCCTCATAAGTCATTTGGTAGATATTAAATGACTTTTCATTAGCTTTTTCAATGTCATTTCCATCAGCATCCAAACAAATATCGGCATTCATCCAGGGTTCATGAGAAACGATAATTTGTTTGTCCTTGGTCACCGCCAAGTCCAATTCAAGGGTGTTCACACCCAGTTCCAAAGCCTTTTGAAACGCTTGCAAGGTGTTTTCTGGCGCAAGCCCTCTTGCTCCTCTATGACCCTGAAGATCAAACTTATATGTGGTTGATTTTGAAATAGCCTTGTCGTTTTGAGTTTGAGCATTTACTGTGGGTAAGGTAAGTAATAGCATGAGTAGATATTTCATTAGTCTTTTATTTTATCATTAATAAATTCCTGACTTTCTTCCAAAACGGACTCCCAGTCCTTGGACCTAAGGTCACTGGCAATCACGTGATTTCCTGTCTCTGGAAAAGCTTGCTTTTGCTTTAACTCTTTAGGAGTTCCTAATTGATCGTACATCTCTAACATGGCTTGAACAGAAACCACCTTGTCTTGTTCATCCTCGTTTTTGTAATAATACGCCATAAAAACAGGGCATTCAACAGCCTTAAAGGTTTCTGGCGTCATCGTTTCTTTGAGCATGCCAATCAGTGCAACATAAGCATTGATATGATATTCGGTTGACCAGTAATTTGACTCCGGCTCTGGGCGATCCATTTTTTGCACTTCACCTCCAATCATAGATTTGAACATCTCACGACCTTTGTCTGTTGTAATTTGAGACATCATAGGATTTTTTAGTCCTACGAATGGTGAATACATAACTAATCCTGCAATATCATCGTGCTTGGAAGCTAAATGAAGACTAAGAGTGCCGCCTGTTGAAGTGCTTATCAAAATTACTTTTTTTCCTAAACGTCTTCCAACATCAAGCGCTTCTTCCGCTGACTCCAGATACTTTTCTTTGGTCAATTCTTTAAATCCTTCCACTCCACTTCTGCCGTGTCCTTTAAGCCTTGCATAAAATACATTGGCTTCAAATGCTTTGGCTAATTTAGAAATTACCGGTTCTGCTTCCATCCTACTTGCACCGAAACCATGTAGATAGACAAATACCAAATCTGTAGGTATTCCAGGGTCCTTTGCCCAGGAAATCATGGCATTGTTATCCTTTTTTAAGTCTGGAATGTTAGATTCTTGCTTCTCGATCCACTGTTCGATATTTTCAATTGAATATGCTTGTGCAGATTGAGCAGAAAGCTGTGGAGAAATCCACAGCATCCAGCTCATGATAAGTATAAGTTTTGAAACTTTTTTCATGGTTTTTGCTTTTTATAAAGCTAATTAAAATCTAATTGAAAATTGAGCGCCAAAGAATCTTGGTGGTCCTGCAATAAAGGTAGGAATACCAAACGCCTGACCTGTATTACCAGCATCAATAATAAATTCTTCATCCAAAGCATTGGTCACAAAAAAGGTCAATTCTTTAGTCTTATCCAATCTCACCCCCAGTCTTAAGTTGAGTAATCCATAGCCATCCTGGGAAATGCCTGGTAAATTGGTTTCTTCAAAAAAGACTTCAGACTTGTAAGAATAAGTAGGTAAAAAGAAAGCTTCCACTCGAGATGATATTGGAACAGATACATTTCCTCCCAAGGAATAAGAATGTTCTGGAGTTAATCTAAATCGATTCCCAGCAAGTTCCTGTGGATTCCCGTCTTCATCTGTATCATCAAACGTAGCATCTACAAAAGCATAGTTAGCGAAAAGACTTATATTTTGTGTTACTGCATACTGCAAAGAGGTTTCAAATCCATAGGCTGTTGCACTTCCACTATCATTTGGAACTATCAATAAGCCATCACCTCCTGGATCGAAGGTTGCAATAGATGTCTGGAAATTTTGATAATCGTAGTAATAAGCATTTGCATCAAATTGAAGTCTCTTGTCCATAAACAAGGTTTTTAATCCAAGCTCATAGGACCACACGGTTTCATCCGACAACACATTAACGTCTGTAGCCGTTACATTGATCACGTTTGGTCTTCGTCCACGGGATATGTTACCAAAAGCAGAAACCTGTTCATTCAATTTGTAATCCAATGCAAATCGGCCTACAGCAGAAGTGAAGTTTTCACTAGCTTTTCTTCTTTGATTATTTGTAGACCCGAAGATATTGTTTGGAAAACTTCCTATAAAGTTTCCAAGTAATCCTGGAACTTCAGCGTCTTCGACTTCCAGAGCAGCGTTTATATTTTCCCATGTTAATCTCAAACCTAAAGTTGCCGTCAATTTATCAGTAAGATCATAAGAGCCGTCTGCAAATAAGTCACCAGAATAGTTTTTACCAAAATTAGTAGAACGTTCTGTATTAAACTCTTGTAACGGTGCTCCAGCCAAAGGACCAAAGGCTGCTGGATCATTAGGAATGTTGGGGATTAGGGTTGGCACTCCATTAACTATAAAATTGTCTCCAGCCAAAAGTAAAGCTGCATAGCTTTGTTCATTAATTTCTAAAGGAACGGATTGTGAACCATCTTCAGCAAAGAAATTAGCTCCAAAAAAACCTCTAAAGCGATCATTTGTATCAAAATTGAATCTTACCTCTTGACTAAACTGATTACCCTTAGCTTGTTCTCTAAAAAATAGAACCGCAGCTGCTGTACCATCAGCATCAAAGGCTTCATCAGAATCAAATTCTCTGTATGCAGAAATGGATGTGAAATCCCAGTTTTCATTAAAATTATGCTTAAGTATTGCTGTGAGTCCCCATACATTTCTGTCCACTCCAAGCTCTTCACCGCGTTCCAAATCGGCAAACGTATTTGGATTGGTGTCACCACCTAAGGGTGCAAAACGTCCACTTTTAAAAGAAGTTCCTGGTGGAGTATCTCTTTGCCAGTTGGCAATAAAATCTAAAGTTGTTTTTTCTCCAACGAGGTACTTCAAGGAGGTTCTAAAAGCTAGTGTTTCCTTACCATTCAAATCACCGCCAGAGCGATTTTCTAAAAAACCATCTCTACCGTTATAAATTCCAGCTACTCTTAAAAAAAGTTTATCCTCTACAAGCGGCGTATTTACATGACCGGTGAGTATACGCTGATTGAAGTTACCGTAAGCAGCTTTGAGGTAAGCAGAATTTTCATTTTTAGCCTTATTTTGAATCAGGTGAACGGCTCCAATTTGGGCACCTCTACCAAATAATGTCCCTTGAGGACCTTTTAATACTTCCACTCGTTCCATGTCGTAGAGTTCCACCACAGATCCTCTGGATTTACTGATGGAAACCCCATCCTGAAACACAGAAACACGAGGTTCAACCCGAGAGTCTCCGCTATCTGAAGTAATCCCACGAACTACAATACCAGGGTTATTCACACTTTGGATTTGAATTTGTAAGCCAGGTACAAATTCAGAAAAGGCATCGTATTCAAAGGTATTGGTATTATCTAAAAATTTCCCACCGTAGGAGGTGATGGCTATTGGGACATCCTTATTCATTTGTTCACGTTTCTGAGCTGACACCATAATACCATCCAGCATATAGCTAGCTTCCTTTAACTGGAATGACAATTCAAGATTTCCTGAAACGTCTACAACTTGTTCTACGGTTTCAAAACCAAGATAAGTTACTCTTAATGTAAAACTACCTTCTGGAACATTTCTCAATACGTAATTTCCATTTGGATTGGTCACCGCTCCTTTATTAAGTTCAGGGATCATCACATTGGCACCAGGGATCAAATTGTTATTGGTATCTCTTACTTCACCAGAAACGGAGTAGGTTTGAGAAAAACCAGTTAAACTCATCAGGCTGAAAAGCACTGCAAATAAATAAATCTGTTTCATTTTTGTTTATGTTTTTTCCAAAAGTACCTGAACAAAACCGAGGTAACTTTAAGAGAAAAGCATCAAAATGTTAACAGACAATACGAATGAGTTAATAAAGTATTAAGAGAAAACACTGGATTAATTTTAAACTAATGTTGATTTAACGAACAGATAAACTTTCATTAACTTTCTTTAACCGAAACCGCATCATCACTGGAAGGTGATCTGAAAGTAATTGAGTTTCACTTATGGTTTTAGCTTCGAGCATTTCAATGTGTGCTGATGAATAAAAAATATAATCAATCTTCACTTCAGGGGATTCTGCACTATAAGTAAAGTGGTCTTGCTTTGATACAGGAAGTGAATCTAAAGCAATAGCTCCCTTAAAATTGTGCGACTTGTAAAAAGGGGACATAAGTGAACTCTCTAGCGGAAATACTGATTCATTAAAGTCACCAAGAAGGATGCTAGGTCCTTTTTCGGCTTCTTTTCTAAATGCTTCAAAAACACGTTTTAGGTGAAGTGCTCTTGTCTTTTCGCTAAAAGCTTCCAAATGAATGTTTATAACTGTCACCTCCTGTCCGTTTAGTGAAAGTGTGGTAGTTTGCATTAATCTATCCAGATAAAAGTCATTGTAGTAGAAAGGTTGATCAACTGGCTTTTCAAGGATCTCAACAGTATTGGTCAAGACTGGAAACTTGCTGATGACTGCTTGCCCGGATTGTACTTTTCCAAACTGAAGATGAAGGGGCCAATTTGGAAAAGGGACATAATTTTTGTCCCAGTTTAAAGCCTTGGCGCCATAGTTAAATTTGCCTTCTTTCAAAAGAAAATCAAACTGATCCAGATCAAAACTTCTAGAACTACCAAAATCTATTTCCTGCATAGCCAAAATATCTATGGATTCTTTGTCCAGTAATTGAATCAAAGACTCTGCATTGGTGTCAAATAAAGCTTTGGACCTTTCTACGGCTTTATTATTGGTCATTCCTGAAAGGTATCCAATATTAAACGTCATGATGGAAATTGTATCTTTTTGGATTGAACCAGACTCTTTGGCATCGTAGATTACATAGCGGTCTGCATCCGAATTAAATGCTCCTGAAGTAGCCCAGGTATAGAATCCAAGGAAAGCTATAACTATTACAACCAGAACTAGAGTAATTTTTTTCATGATCAGAATTTTGCCTAAATCACTTAAATTCTCTTGAGTTAAAAGTTAAGTCAGCATCAATAAAAGTTTAAGCTAATTAAATTAAGAGGTTCCAGATGTAGGATATCAGAGCATAGATGATAGACTTATGGCTTTAGGAAACATGAAAATTGAAATAGGTCGTGAGTCGTGAGTCGTGAGTCGAATTTAAAATTCTTTATTCAATATTCCATATTTTATGACCTATTGCTTAAGCTTCCTGCATTTTTAGAATTTCCTTGCAAATGACTTTCCCTTTATCTAAGCTTAACCCCTTTGCCAGAGAAGCATTAGTATCGCAGGCAGCTTTCCAGCCTTTGTTTGCAATTTCCATAATGTATGGAAAGGTAACGTTGGTTAAGGCTAAAGTCGAGGTATACGGCACAGCTCCCGGCATGTTGGTCACGCAATAATGAACCACATCGTCTATAATATAGGTAGGGTCTTCGTGGGTGGTTGGTTTGGTCGTTTCAAAACAGCCTCCTTGATCAACGGCTACATCTACCATAACGGTTCCAGGCTGCATGTCTTTTAGCATATCTCTGGTGATCAATTTTGGAGCTTTTGCCCCAGCAATTAAGACAGCACCAATAATTAAATCTGCTGTTTTGATGTGTTTTCTAATGTTGTATTCATTAGAAAAGGCCGTCACCACATGATTGGGCATAATATCATTCACGTAGCGAAGTCGTTTCATATTAATGTCCATAATTACCACATGCGCTCCCAGACCTGCAGCCATTTTTGCGGCTTGTATACCAACCACGCCAGCGCCTAAAACTATAACTTTTCCTGGAGTTACCCCCGGAACACCCCCTAAGAGAATGCCTTTACCTTTGATAGGCTTTTCGAGGTATTTGGCGCCTTGCTGCGTCGCCATCCTGCCGGCTACTTCAGACATTGGGGTGAGTAACGGCAAACTCCCATCTTCATCCTGTACAGTTTCATAAGCGATGCAGATAGCTTTTGAAGTTATCATAGCTTCAGTAAGTGGCTTGCTGGAAGCAAAATGGAAGTAGGTAAAAATGATTTGACCTTCTCTTGCCAATTCATATTCTTCTTCAATGGGTTCTTTTACTTTAACAATCATCTCTGCTACATCATAAACCGATTTTAAATCTGGAAGGACTTCTGCTCCAGCCTCCTTATAATCCAGATCTGTAAATCCACTGGCGATCCCAGCTTGTGACTGGACGTATAATTGATGGTTCCGTTTAGACAGTTCATATACGCCAGCAGGAGTAATAGACACTCTGCTTTCATTGTTTTTAATTTCAATTGGTACTCCTATTTTCATGATGACACATTTAATGCATTATACCCCTGATACTTTTGGGTAAATATAAAATTATATGAACTAAATAAACATACACCCCCTTTAAAATTATATTTTTTATTAAAAAATACTTTATAACAATAAACACCCCTCTTATTAACGAAATTTATATACTCAATTCTGAGTGAATAAGAAGGGCTGTCCTGTTATCTGAAAACTTAGATTAACTGAAATAAATAGTACATTTAATGCTTAAAATTTAATGTCATGTCCACATCAGATGTTTTTCAAATTGTCAATACTATCGTTCTTCCTGCCTGGTTGATTTTAATTTTCTTTCCAGGCAAATCATGGAGAAATCCTGTCATTTACACCTTCTCAGCGGTAATGGCTATAGTCTATACGGTTTATGTCATTTCAGGATTGGGTGATTTTGACATGGAGTCTTTTAGTGAGCTCGAAGGTATCAAAGCTATGTTTACTTCCGATGAAGCAGTACTGACAGGTTGGGTGCATTACCTGGTATTTGATTTGCTGGTTGGTAACTGGATCCTGAATCAGTCACAGAAACATAATATCAATCATTTCCTCATCATTCCCTGCCTGCTCCTTTGTTTTATGTTTGGGCCAGTGGGCTTTTTACTGTTTTATATCCTTAAGTTGATTAAAATCAAAAAGATAGATTAATAAAAAGTTGTAGTCCATACAATTACAGATTTTAGGAATGGGATGTTTTACTCAAGCTCGAATTTTATCTCAAATCATAAAAAACGATTATAAAATTCTTTCTCAGCTAACTAAATCGTCGTAACAAAAAAAGGCGAAGCTTTTAAACTTCACCTTTTTTTTAAATAATAAAAACACTACTTAAACATACATTAATTACCCAATTGATCATCCACTATAGCCTGGATTGCTTCTACAGACGGTACTGCTAATTCTCCAACAGCAGCAACAGATTCTGAAGCAGTAGTCAATAAATTCATCTCATTAAACATTTCTGGTAAGCCAGGAGCCATATACATAGGAATATCCAATTCTAATTCATATCTGGTGTTGGCAATGTTTAATAAAGCTTCTACTGCAGTCCCGTTGATTTGTACAGCAACGATCGCATCAAAAATAGCTGATTCCTGACCAGACAAATCTGATGGTCTTTCAAAACCATCTTCTACAGAAGCAATAAGCGCTGCCAAATCTTCATCTGATGGAAAATCGTCACCAAGGATTTGTTGGAAATCCTCGATGATAGCAACTCTATTGGCTACTACTAAATTTTCAATTTCATTTGCAGCTGTGATAGCATTTTCACTAGAAGGGTCAGCCTGATATGCTTCTACAGCACTCATAGCATCAGCTCTTACCTGAACATCAACAATCACTCTAGCGAAGTCGTTGTCGGTAAGCATACCCAAATCTTCTATCAATTTTCCTATGGGACCATCGATAAAATCTGCAACACCATCTACAGCAACTCTAAAATCTTCATAACCTCCTAGTGCTTCTCTATTCAACTGCTCATCTACGATAGCCTGAATTGCTTCTACTGAGGGGACAGCTAAGTTACCTACTGCTGTTACAGAGTTTAAAGCAGTTTCTAATAAATTCTGCGTATTAAGAGAAGCAGGCAAACTTGGAGCAGCATAAGCTGGTACATCCAGACCTAAGTCGAATCTCGTGTTGGCTATGTTCAATAAAGCTTCTACAGCAGTGCCGTTAATTTGTACAGCCAAAATTACATCAAAAGCTTCAGACTGAGTGCCCATCAAGTTTTCCGGTTTATCCAAACGTTCTTCAACTGAAGCAATCAATGCTCCAAGATCTGAGTCAGTTGGAAAATCCTCTCCCAGAATTTGTTGGAAATCTTCTATAATAGCTACTCTGTTAGCTACAACAAGGGCTTCAATAGCATTAGCAGCTTCCACAGCGTTGGCATCTGTTGGGTTCATTTCATAAGCAGCTACTGCATTTGTAGCAGCTACTCTTGCTTGCGTATCTACAGTTACTCTCGTAAAACCACTTTCTGCCATTGTCAATTCTCCTAAATCTTCAGTTAAATTACCTATAGGGCCGTCAATAAAGTCTGCTACACCATCTACTGCAGCTCTAGTGTCCTCATAGCCTTGAAGAGGCTGTTCTCCTGCAACAAAATTGTTATCGTCATCACTATCACAACTTGTCATTATCAATGCTAAAATCATAAGAACAAACATTGATTGTTTTTTAAAATACTTCATAATTTTTTTATTTTTTTGTTTCCCTTACTTACGCTGAAATGAAAGTTAGGGATTAAGAGAAAAACCACTTTAACACTTATTAACACTTATTAACACTTATTAACACTTAATCGTCTGTATTCTTATCTTTTTGAAACCACTTTTAACTTTGGAACTGGAGATGCAGCGTTATCTTATTTCTGACAAATATCATAGCTAAATCCAACCTTCAGAAAAAATGAAGACCCCTATCATGGATCCCTATTATAACCAATAAAAAAAGCTCTGCAACTGCAGAGCTTTTCTTCATTCATAAAACATAATCAACTTACATCTTTACATCAAAGCGGTCTAATTCCATCACCTTTGACCAGGCTTTGACAAAATCTGTTACAAATTTTTCTTTAGCGTCTTCAGTAGCATAAACTTCAGCTAAAGCTCTTAATTCTGAGTGAGAACCAAAAATCAAATCGGCGCGAGTCGCTGTCCATTTCACATCTCCTGTCTTTCTGTCTTTTCCTTCAAATACAGTTTTAGACTCGTTCTTAGCTTCCCATTTGTTGCTCATATCCAATAGATTCACAAAATAATCGTTGGTCAACTGACCTGGTCTTTCTGTAAAGACGCCGTGTTTATTGTTATTATGATTAGCATCCAGGGCTCTCATACCACCAAGCAATACAGTCATTTCTGGCGGTGTGAGTGTTAATAACTGAGCTTTATCTACCAATAATTCTTCTGTGCTAAGCGTGTATTGTTTTTCCTGGTAGTTAGTAAATCCATCGGCCATCGGCTTTAGCAATTGCATAGACTCTACATCGGTTTGCTCTTGTGTTGCATCAGTTCTGCCTGGTGTAAAAGGTACAGACACCTCATAACCTGCCTCTTTAGCAGCCTTTTCAATAGCTACATTTCCTCCAAGAACAATCAAGTCTGCGATAGATACTTTAGTATTGCCATTATTCTTATTGAATTTCTTCTGAATTGACTCATACTTAGAAAGCACTTTATCCAATTGCTTTGGATTATTGGATTCCCAACTACGCATTGGCTCTAGTCTAATTCTCGCTCCATTGGCTCCACCTCTCCTGTCAGAATCTCTGTAGGTTGAAGCTGAATTCCAGGCAGTATTCACCAATTCTGAAGTGGTTAAACCTGACTTTGAGATGTCTGCTTTCAATGACTGGATATCAGCATCTGTGATCATTTCATAATCAGCTTCTGGAATAGGATCTTGCCAAATAAAATCTTCTGTAGGCGCTTCCGGACCAATATAGGTAGACTTTGGCCCCATGTCTCTGTGGGTCAATTTAAACCAAGCCTGAGCAAATACTTTGTTGAATTCCTCTGGATTCTCATAAAAGAACTTAGATATTTTCAGGTATTCCGGATCTTTGATCATCGTCAAATCTGTCGTCAACATAGTAGGCTTATGAAATTTACCTTCTATGTGAGCATCTGGGTAATTGGCTTCTGCGTTGGCAGCCACCCATTGGTGTGCTCCAGCAGGACTTTTGGTCAATTCCCATTCGTTTTCAAAAAGTGACTTGAAATAACCCTGACTCCATTCTGCGGGAGTTTTTGTCCAGATCACCTCCAATCCAGAAGTAATGGTATGTTCCGCTTTACCAGATTCGTAATCACTCATCCAGCCTAAGCCTTGATTTTCAATAGAAGCAGCTTCTGGCTCAGGACCTACATTGGAAGCATCTCCAGCACCGTGGGTTTTACCAATGGTGTGTCCACCAGCAATCAATGCTACAGTTTCTTTATCATTCATTCCCATACGGCCAAAAGTCTCACGAATACCTTCAGCGGCTAGAGCTGGGTCAGGATTTCCGTCTGGCCCTTCAGGATTTACATAAATCAATCCCATCTGTACTGCTGCCAGTGGCTGTTCCAAATTCCCTTCATCATCATAACGCTTGTTGTTTGCCATGAATTCTTCTTCGGCTCCCCAATAGACATTACTCGCTGGTTCCCAGGTATCTTCACGACCACCACTAAATCCTGCGGTTTCAAGTCCCATATCTTCATAAGCGACTGTGCCTGCCAGAATCATTAAGTCAGCCCAGGACAAACTTTTTCCATATTTCTGTTTAATTGGCCATAACAATCTTCTTGCTTTATCCAAATTGGCATTATCCGGCCAAGAGTTGATTGGTGCAAAACGCTGCTGACCATCACGTGAACCTCCACGACCATCAGCCGAACGGTAAGTTCCCGCACTGTGCCAGGACATACGTATAAAAAATGGCCCGTAATGACCGTAATCTGCCGGCCACCAGTCCTGGGAAGTGGTCATTACTTCCACCAAATCAGCTTTCAATTGATCGTAATCCAAAGCAGCAAAGGCTTCTCTGTAATTGAAATCTTCACCCATAGGGTTAGATTTTGAAGAGTGTTGTCTTAACACATTCAAGTCTAAATTGTTTGGCCACCAGTCTTTTCCTCCTGAAGCTTTCTGCTCTGGAGCTGTTGCTTGTTCAGACTTTTCCTGCATTTTAGCATGTGGGTTCTCCCCATCTTTAACCTTAATCCTGATGCCTGTCACAGGACAAGTTTTGTACTCAGCTTCTGCATTTTGTTGAGCGAAGGCTACAACGGTGAACAAACTGAAGGCTGCGATTATAATTCTTTTCATAGATGAAATAATTTTATTTGAATGTCAAACTTACCTCCTAATTCTATAAGTCCAATCAATTTCAAATTAGTGTTTTTGATAAAAGAATAGAGGTTTCTAATAGTTAAATAATATCACATTAGATAATTCTATGAATCAGTGAGATAGGGTATTCGGATAGCCATTTTTCGTTTAGGGTTCAGCGTTTCCCGTGAACTTTCTTATTCGACTCAAGACTACTAGACCCAAGAATCAGGACTTCTGGAATCAAGACTGCTAGAGCCTAGATGAAAAACTCTCGACTCACCACTCAAAAACTCCCAAACTACTACAGCTCCTCTAAAATAGCTTCGAGTTTCTGATTCAGGTTGGTGATGGCTTTGGCGTAACGTTCATCCCACTCGGATAAGTCGTCTTTGTTTTGAGTTTCGATTTGATACTGTAGACCTGGCAAAATCCAGGAAGCATAGCCGCTAAAAGGGTCTGAAGACGCATACAGCGATTTGTACCAGTCACCGTAAGGCATGCCTTCTGGGTCTAAGAAGCTTTTTTCAAGATCCAGCAGCATAGCATTCAGTTGTTTCGCCTTCTTCTTGCTTATCTTTTGGCTTTCAATACGTTCCTCAAGGGCCTTCGCCACCAGGTTTGCAGTCGCATTTAAGCTGGATATCACAGAGGTGGAAGTCTTGAACCCGGCAAAATCAGCATAAAAACTCCTCACCTGCTCCTCGGCATTGTCAAAATGCATCTCCAGGTCAGTCGCATACTTCACCACATCGTAAGGCAGCAGCGTGGCATTGGCCAGGCGTAAACTGAGTGTCCCCATAACCGCCTCCACGGTTGGTCCCATTTGGAATTCGGGGTCGACGAAATTCTCGTAAAAAAAGAAGTCATCGTAGTTGGTGTGGTATAGGGTAGGCCCGCTGGCACCTCCGCTTAAGGAAGGAACACCGGCGTGCATGTAAAACGCAATATGATCTGATCCGCCACCTAGATTACCGATTTTTGGCTCGTCATTTTCTCTCGACCAGTGCTCGTAAACCGTTTCATCGGTGTAAGGATAATCCACTTGTTTGGTCGCATCGGCAAGGATGGTTTTAAGACTTGGAGCCGAAGAAGCGCCAAAATTTTTACCTGATACTGCAGCATCAAGATTGATGTAAGCTACAGCCTTGGCTTTGAGCTCATCCTTGAACTGCTCCACCCATTCGCTGGAGCCAATCACACCGTGTTCCTCAGCATCCCAGTGGGCAATGAGGATAGAGCGGTCTGGACGGTTGCCGTTTTTGGCCAGCTTGCCTAAAGTTTCAGAAAGGCTTAAGAGCATGGCGGTTCCCGAGTTGGGATCTGTCGCCCCAAAGGCCCAGGCATCGTAATGACAGCCGAGGATGATCCACTCATCGGGATAGGTTTTGCCTTTGAGCGTTCCAACAATATTATGGACTTTGGTAAATGCTTTAGGCTGATCGACTTTCAGTCTCACTTTCAAGTCAGTACCGCCTTGAAGTCTATAAGTATAAGGCAAACCACCTTGCCAGTTTTGAGGGACAACCTCGCCTTTCATGTGTTTAAAAATATGTTCTGCCGCGCCGTAAGAAATGGGCGTGACGGGTATGGTATGCAATCCAGCCTCTCCAGGATCGAGTCGGTCGGGAGAGTCCTTATGATCACGTGGTAAAGCAGGCTCGTAGGGCGTTAAGGGATCGCCTGTCCAGTCGGCAGTAAGTAAGGAGCCGCGCTGGATTCCGCTGTCGTTGTAATACACACCCTCAGGAAAAACCAGTCCGCGTGTGAAGCCAGAATCTTTGGGGTCGGTATAAATAATTAAACCCGCAGCACCATGAGCTTCGGCAAATTTGGCTTTATAGCCGCGGAAGTTACCTCCGTAGCGGGCGATGACGATTTTATCTTTGACGGAAACTCCCAATTCTTCCAGTTGTTCAAAATCAGCTTTGGTGCCGTAATTAGCGTAAATGACCTCAGCAGTAACATCGCCACTTCCCGAATAAGCGTTCCAGCCTTTCACAAGGTCGGGATGACTGGAATACGGATCTTCTTCCAGGGCATTTTCCTGTTGATCCAGGACTTTGCCTTCTGGAGAGATCACTTCTACCAGAGATTCGCCAGGGCCGCTACTCATATAGACGTCGTAGGGATAGGTCTCGACATCCAGACCGGCCTGACTCATGCTTTGAACGATGTAGTCTTTCACTTTTTCGTTGGCTGGCGTCCCAGCGATGTGTGGGTTTTCGGTTAGGGTTTTCAGGTGGGCTTTGAAGCGGCTTTTATCGATGCTCTCCCGAAACTGAGTCTCGAGTTTTTCTTGAGTTTGTGCGCCTTCGGCGCTGTATCCGGTGAGGTCTTGTGCTTGCAGGGTAAGTCCTGTGAGTAAACTGAAACTGAGTATAAGTCGGTTCATGTGCTATTGATTTTTAAAATTCTGGTGATGAATTTACGTAATTTTTTTTCGTTTTTGGTTGCACGTTGTTTGTGTGCTGTTTTTCTTTTAATAATTTAGAATTGATAGCTGAGTTTTTGAGTGAGTAGTGAGTAGTGAAAAAAATAAAATTGATGATATTAGCTTGTCAAATTTTAATGCAACCAGATCTAAGAAGTAAATCGTTTAAAAATGGCATATCAAAAAGAATATTGAAAATCCAGGAAGCAGCTTGGCTGGAAGATAAAAGTCTGTTTGAGATCGACGTTAGTCGATTGAGTTATTTTTCATCTGTGGTGGAGGGTTCCTTTAGATTTTCTTATATTATTTTTGTAGGCCTAGCGTTTTTTGGTTCTTTTTTGGGCAATGCAAAAAAGAATGAAAGCTTAAAGTAATAACGTCCATTTCACTTCGAGACTGTCCGCCTCAGGCGGGCACGCAGGCAGGTACAATCCCAATTTCCATCGGGACTACTAATGGCTTTTTTTATAACTAGTTCCATTTCTGTAATTTAAGGCACTTTTAAAAGTTTTCCCTTTGAGGGAAATGCCGATAGGCAAAGGGTGTTATTCCGTGATTAAAATGCGCTTGATAAACACCCTTCTCCCGTCTTCCCTCTGAGGGAAGAGGCTTGTTTCAGTTATTTTTTATTATTCACTAAATCGTATCGAGAACTGGTTTGGTCTCAAAGCATGGAATAACTAGAAAATATTTTTCCGTTAGGTCGAGTTCTCGACTCCGCTCGAACTGACAGTGGTCGAGAAGCTTGTCAGTTCGAGTGATTTATTTGCTTCCCAAAAGCGAATAAATAGTATCGAGAACTAGTTTCGTCTCAAAGCATCGAATGACTAGAAAAAAGTCTTGCGTTGGGTCGAGTTCTCGATACGATTTGTGTTTTGTAATACTTTTTGCCATTGCCGCAAAAAGTATTCAAAAACCCCGATAGCTATCGGGGAGGCTTATTTTTATGTCTTTAAAAACTACGAAAGTGTTTCCTCCACGCAAAGCAAACCGTTTCACTAGTCCTTTGCTCCTTCATCTTTGCTTCACCACTTTCTCGTTTTATAACATCCATAAAAAATAGGCCGTTTTCTACTAGCGTATCGAGGCTGATTAAGTGTCTAACTTTTAAAGTAAGGTGGCTGAGCCTGCCTTCCAAGAAAACCCAGGCAGGTACAATCCCAATTTCTATCGGGACTACTAATGGCTTTTTTTTATAACTAGTTCCATTTCTGTAATTTAATGTACTCTTAAAATTTTTCCCTTTGAGGGAAATGCCGATAGGCAAAGGGTGTTATTTCATGATTAAAATGCGCTTGATAAACACCCTTCTCCCGTCTTCCCTCTGAGGGAAGAGGCTTGTTTCAGTTATTTTTTATTATTCACTAAATCGTATCGAGAACTGGTTTGGTCTCAAAGCATCGAATAACTAGAAAATATGTTTCCGTTAGGTCGAGTTCTCGATACGATTTGTGTTTTCTAATACTTTTTGCCATTGCCGCAAAAAGTATTCAAAAAGGTCTAGGCTTATTTTTATGTCTTTAAAAACTACGAAAGTGTTTCCTCCACGCAAAGCAAACCGTTTCACTAGTCCTTTGCTCCTTCATCCTTGCTTCACCACTTTCTCGTTTTATAACATCCATAAAAAATAGGCCGTTTTCTACTAGCGTATCGAGGCTGATTAAGTGTCTAACTTTTAAAGTAAGGTGGCTGAGCCTGCCTTCCAAGAAAACGCAGGCAGGTGGTTTTATGGAAGAAAATTGTATCGAGAACTGGTTTGGTCTCAAAGCTTGGAATAAAAAGAGAAAATATGTTTCCGTTAGGTCGAGTTCTCGACTCCGCTCGAACTGACAATGGTCGAACTGACACAAATGAAAGAACACTAAATGACCAACTAAAACTCTGGTGGCTGAGTGTCCGCCTCAGGCGGATGTACCGAAGCTACCTTCCGACAAGGTCATTTCGATACATCCCGACAAAACCTGTCGGGACACTCAATGACCAACTGAAACTCTGGTAACTGAGACGGTAACCCTGGTAGGCTCGAACTGACAATGATCCTACTTCTTCTTAAAACTACAAAACACAAAATTCTGTACCGATCCTGAGGGCGTCTCGTGGTCAACAGTCCTGCAGTTGACTTTTTCAAAATAAGCCTTAAAGGTCTCAGTCAGGCTGGTTTCAGAATACTGCTGAATCTCAATGCCGCTGCATTTGGTAGGCCCCTGCTCCGAGAAAGTACCCATCACCAGAATACCCTTGGGAGTAATCGCCTTTTGTGCAGTTTCCACATAAGCGGAGATGTCTTCCTTACTTCTCAGGAAATGAAAAACAGCGCGGTCGTGCCAGAAGTCATAAGTTTCGCTAGGTTGAAATTGGGTCACATCCGAAACGATCCAACTGACTTGCTCAGCGTTGTTACCCAAACGTTGTTTTGCCCTGTCGATAGCTGCTGCCGAAATATCCAATACTGTGATCTCCTTATAGCCTCTGTCCAGCAGATGATCCACCAGCAAGCTATCGCCACCACCCACATCGATGATTTTGGCCGACTTAGGCACCTTGAAGTCTTCAAAGAAACTTAAGGAGGTTTCGGGTGTAGGCTGAAACCAGCTCACGTCTTTCAACTCCTTGGTTTGGTAAATGTGTTCCCAGTGCGACTTTCGGTCAAAATTTGGCATACTTGTATTGATTTGAATCTTGAGTTAATTAGGATGCAACTTATCATTTTTTGGCAAAGGAAAATGGGTGTGCATCAATTCTATTTTTTCAAAGAGTTCTCCCACGCCAAGACTCGACCAGAGTATTAAAACCCCCAGAATGATTTTAGCAATTAGCAAAGTTTTTTTGGGCATCCAGGTAAAGACCCAGTTGATGACAGGCCATAAAAACAGAACAGAGAGTAAGATAATAACCAGGCCGTAAAAAGGATCATTGCCCCAAAAGGTATTCACAAACCCAATACAGAAAACAAGTAAGCCAAAACCACAACTCAGCGTTGTTTTAAGAAGTGATGAGTTCATTTTTTTGCTTGTAATGATAAGACTAAATTTTGAAATGTCAATCTTGTAAATTATGTTGGCTTAATGAAAAAGTGAGGTTTTTTATGGATCCTATTAAAACAAGAAATACTAAATATTTTTAGTTTTATATTGAAAATAATTTTGTTTAAGATCCCTTAATTCTTAGCTTTAAAACTGAAAACCTAACCTATCCTATTTTTAATGAAATTTCGCGACATCGATTTTCCAGATTCTTTTGAGTATCGTTCTGATTCTCAGCACATCCCATTAGAATTTTATAATGAAGTGTTTCCAATATCTAAAAAGATAGACCTATTCTTAGGATATTTTAATTCTGGTGCTTTTCGAGTTTTGTCTGAAAGTTTTGCTGAATTTATATTCAATGGTGGTAGTATGCGAATGATCACTAATCATTGTTATACGAAGTTGGATTTTGATAATTTAATTGCCGAGCCAGAATTGGACGACTATGGTGATATTTCAAAACTTATTAAAGATTTACGTAAACTCAAAGAGAGCTTAGATGAATATGGTCAATTGTTTTTCGATTGTTTGAAATATCTTATTAAAGAGAAAAGACTTCAAATACAACCAGTAAGTTTTGGTAGACAGAGCCTCAGTCACAATAAAAAAATGCTGTTTTATGATGGTGAAGATTATATTTTGACACAAGGTAGCATGAATTTTACTTTAGCGGGAATTGTAAAAAACTCTGAAAGTTTTCAAGTTGAAGTACCATGGAATGGACATGTGAGTCAAGTTAGAATTAAAGAGCAAAAAGAACAGTTTGAAAGTATCTTTAAAAAAGAAAATCCACATTATACCTATTTGGATAAATCTGAAATAGAGCAAGTAATTGAAGAGCTAGGAAAAGAAAAATCTATCACTGAGTTACTCAAAACTAGTATAAATTTAGGTAGTGAAAATTATAGCAAAAAATTAAAAGAACTACATCAAGCTAAAAAAGAAAAGTTTGAAAACATCATTGAAAAAATAGAAAACGAGCCTAGATTCCCATATCCCACTGGCCCTAGAGATTACCAGAAACAAGCTTATGAAAATTGGGTAGAAAATAATTATAAAGGTGTTTTTGCCATGGCTACAGGTACTGGTAAAACCATTACATCATTGAATTGTGTTCTTGAAGAATATTTTAAAACTAAAACTTACCAAGTCCTTATATTAGTGCCATCAATTGCACTTTTGAACCAATGGGAAAAAGAGGTACAAGAATTTAACTTTAAAAATATTATCAAAGTTGGTGGTGGAAACAAATGGGAAAAAGATGTTGCGAATTATACAAGTAACCTTTCTTGGGGTATTTCCAAAAACTTAGTAATGATATCTACCTACGGTAGTTTTGTTACAAAGCGTTTCCAAAAGTATTTCAATAAAATACAAGATCAATTTTTATTGATTGCTGACGAAGCTCATAATATGGGCGCAAGTCAAATAAAAAATTTATTACCAGATATAGTCGTGAATAAAAAAATTGGGCTATCTGCAACACCTAAAAGAGTTTACGACCCTGAAGGCACTGATGCTATAGATTTATTTTTTGAAGACAGGCCACCTTATGTTTATTCATTTAGCATGGAGCGAGCGCTTAAAGAGGAAAGACTTACTGAATACAAATATCATCCTAAAATTGTTGAACTTCAAAATGAAGAATTAGAAATGTACATAGATATTTCTAAGAAATTGTTGATGTATTTTGATTTTGACAAAGGACAATTTAAAAATGATCCAATTGTTGAAAAATTACTTTTATTAAGGAAAAATATCATTCATAAAGCTCAAAATAAAATAGAATGTTTTAAAAGCATAGTACAAGAACTTAATAACAACAATAAAATAAAATATGTATTCACTTATGTTCCTGAAGGTTTTGTTTATGACGAATTTGGAGATGGAGAGAGAATGCTAAATGATTTTATACGTGTTGCAATAGATGTTAAACCAGATTTAAAGCTCAACTCCTACACGGCAGAAGATGAAGATTTAAACGGAATTTTAAAAGGTTTTTCTGAAGGTAAAATTGAAATGCTTTTTGCTATGAAAATGCTAGATGAAGGCGTTGATGTACCTAGAGCCGAAGTTGGCATTTTTGCAAGTAGCACCGGTAATCCTAGACAGTTTATCCAACGTAGAGGGAGACTACTTAGAAAACATAAAGATAAAACGAATGCAATTATTTATGATATGGTAGTTGTGCCACCATTAAATGATGCAAATGCAGACACTTATCGAATGGAAAGAAACCAAGTAAAAGCAGAGTTGCAACGTGTAGCTCACTTTTCAAGCCTTTCCATGAATTTTTATGATACAAAAAACGAGTTAGACTCGATTTGTAAAAAATATGAATTGAATATAGATCAAATTATAAATGAATTATGCTAAACAAAAGAGCCAAAATAATTAAGGACATTTTATTCGAGCCTGAAATACAAGAAAAATACAAACTAACAGAAGAAGATTTAACGGGAATGTATCGTAAAAAAATTGTAGATGTATTAGAAACCATTGTTAATGAAAATGATAATGGTAGAACTGGAAGACAGATTTATCCTGTTATTAAAAATATCCACAAAATTTAAGCATGGCATCAATTATAAATAGTATAAGTTTTAAAAACTTCTTCAATTATTACGGTGATTTTGAAGATAATACATACAACCTAGAAGAGGGTATAAATATTATAATAGCAGATAATGGCGCTGGAAAATCAAAATTTTTTAATGCATTTCTGTGGCTATTTTACGATCAAATTCTAGATTCTGATACCAAGCAAAAAATAAATATTAAAAACGCTGGAGTCAAAATTATTTCTGACAAGGCAAAGAACGAAACAGCCGTTGGAGATTATATCACATGTGGAGTATGTGTAGAGTACACAAGTGGTACCAGATATAAGTATCAAATTATAAAATCATTTACTGCAACACGTTTGGATGAAAATATAACTGATGAAAGTAGTTGGCAGTTTGTGATGAACGAATTAGAAGTTAATCGAACAGAACTTGTTTTACATAAGTATAAGCCTGTTTATGACGAAAATGAGAAAAAACAAATCATTGATAAACTCATCATGCCAGCCTTTAGACAGTACTCATTTTTACAGGGTGAAGAAGTTGATGATATCATTGACTTTAGTAAAAAAGAAAGTATTGAAAGAGCGGTAGAAAATCTAACCGATATAAAGAAATACGAACAAGTACATAAGCTACTTGAAGAGTTTAAAGAAAAAGCATTTAGAGATGTTCAAAAACAATTAAAAACAAATAATGCCCAAAATGAACGTTTTGATAATGCTGTGAAAGAGAAGGAAAAAATTGAGCAACAGCTTGCACAAGAAAAATTAAAACTAGAACAATATAATGAGACTTTAGTTAATGCAGAAGCTGAAAAGAACAAATTAGACAAGCGTTATGCAAATGCTGAAAAAAGAAAAGAACTCGATGATCAATTAAAACCTTTACGAAAAAAACTCAGAGATAAAAAAGATGAATTTGAGACTTTTCTAGACCGTATCAACAATCGTTTTTTTGATGGAAATTTTGCTTGGATTGCACTAGGGTTTGAGAATGAAGTCAATAAATTTAATGAATTGAATGATGATTTTCTTGATGAACGTTATCGAAGAAAGACTTTGAAGGAAGTTGAAAAAAATCCAAATGATTTTTTTACAGTAATGCCTATTGGATCTCCTGATGCAGCTTCCATTGATAAAATGATAAAGCAAGAGCATTGTTATGTGTGTAACAGAGAGGCTAAACGTGGAACTCCTGCTCACAATTATCTTATTAAAATGAATGAACGGCAAAAGTCTGAAGAGGTAGGCGAACCTTTTGTAAAAAATGATTTGAAAAATTTCTTCGGTGACTTACAAATAAATGCACAACCATTTTACACCAAGTCTGATAGTATCAAAGATTCGATTATTAAAACTAAAGAAAAAGAGGTTGAACTTCAAGATAGTATTGAACGCTTAAAAAAGAGAATTAAATCTTTAGAAGATGATCGTAATACGATTATGATTGCAGGACATGATGCAGAACAGTCTGCAAGGGATATTATAAATGATTACAATGGAGCAGTACGAAGAATTTCTGATGCTGAGAACAAAATTAATGACATCATCGTACCCAAAATAAATAAGCTTAAACGTGATCTTAAGACGATTAATGAAGAAGTTAAGAGCTTAAATAAATCCAATAACATACCAGATGGGTATAACGATAATTACGAAGTACTTAGCGACCTAGAAGAAGCTGCTGGTAAAGCAAAAGATAAAGTCTTTGACGGTATGATTAACTTACTAGAAGAACATGCTAATATTCATTTCAAGAACCTAATTAAGAACAACGACTTATCTGGTGGGATTCTGAAATTTGAGAAAAACCTTAACGGCTCAATTAATTTTAATTATCTAGATAGTAAAGGAAATTCCGTTTACGGAAGTTCAGAAGGCTTCCAGCGGATGAAGAAGTTTTCTGTAGTAATGGCAATTATCTCTGCTAATAATGCAGAATACAATTATCCACTATTAGCTGACGCACCTATTTCCGCATTTGGTGAAGGTTTTACAGAAGGTTTTTTTGAAGCTATTGGAGATGTCTTTCCGCAAAGTATTGTGTTAGTGAAAGAACTTTATAAACGAGAAGATGAAATGAAAATTAATGAACTCGGTAAACGCTTATTAAAGGACGCAAGAGTAAAAACAATGTATGTAAACCACGTACCTGAAAATGCCGAACAAATTGAATTAATAACCACCCAAACCAAGTTGAAATAAGTAGTTATGACAGCACAAGAATTTAAAATTACAATACTATTAAAACGTCCTAGATACGCAAAAAGTAAGATCCCTGTTATTGAAGCTTTTGCTAACAAAGGCCAATCAAAATCAGAATACAGTCAATTTGGACCTATTTATGAACTCTATATTTATGCCTTTAGATTGGGCTTAAAAAAAGGCTTAAAACTGCCTTTACCTCCAAGGAACTCAACACAAGATTTTATTGAAATTGGCAAGTGGAAACGTGATTCTAGTTTAGTTGATTTTTTGTTGATGATCATATTTAGCAAAAGTGAGGAGATTGGTTTTAATTGGAATGATTTAGAAGATATGGAAGAAAAAGAACTTAACGTTGTTGTTAGCAATATTGTTGAGTTTATTGAAAGCTATGCCAATGGTGGTTTACAATATCTCCAGGAAGAATGGGAAAATGATAATTTGATTAATTCGAGTTATTTGTTTGCGGATTTGATGAATGGTTAAAGACTTTATTTATGAAAGAGCTTAGATTCAGATATGAAGACACTATTTACAAAAATGGTAAAAATATACCAAAAACATCAGGTTTATATACATGGTATTTAGATTTTTCTAAATTAGGAATTGTTAATAATAAAGATGATTTTTCTACGATAGTTTACAGGTTGAACGAATTGATTACTTCAGAGATCATGAAAGGAGAAGTAAGTTCTCCATTAAAAAAATATAGCGTTAATGTACACCAAAACACAAACTTTTTTAATGATTATCTTATTGATTCAGATTTAACTGAGGGCAAAAAAATTTCTGAATTATCTGATGAAGATTGTGTGAAAATATTTAAAATATTAGGTGAGTTTAGTCATTTAGTAAGCCCCCTATATATAGGTGTAGCTAGCTCATTAAGAAGTAGATATAGAAGTCATAAAAGAAATTTTTATGAAATTGTTACTTTAATTGATGAAGGAGCTGATAAAGTTATAATACAGGAAAAAGCTAAAAAAACTTTTGGAGGCAGACTCGCATACCAAGGGTTTAATTGGGATTTATTGATTTTTAATTGTGTGAAAACAGATTTAGAATCACCCCTTAATAAATCTACTGAATATTTATTAAATAGGATGTATAGTCCTATTTTTGGAAAAAGGTAATTAAATAAGCTTATATGAAAAAAGTAAGACCTCAAAAATATGACAGAAGTATTTATGGAACTTTTGGACAGTTTTTTACTCACAATAATAGTCCGATTTTCTATCTAAATACTGCATTACCAATTGATAACATAAACTGGATTAAGCCGGTAAGAGATATACTTAATATTTCAGAAGTTGATTTTGATGAATTAGTTCAAAGAAATTTAGATGATTCAAGAATTAAAAATGATATTTCACAATATTTAATTTCAGATAAAGGTTACAAATTTTTCCCTCCAATTGTTAGTGCTTTTGTAGCCCCTACAGAAAAAAAGGATTCTATTAAAAATAGATACCCAAAATTAAAAGTCCGTTTTGAAGATACAGTAGATGGTAAAGTGGTTAAAATAGAGTTTGAGGATTCTTTCATATTAATTTTGTTTGTTGATGAAGACAATAATATTTTGAATACCCCTGTTGAACTTAGATGGAAAAGTTCAGGGATATCTTTAATGGCTGTTGATGGTCAGCATAGGCTAGTTACATTAAAAGCCATTAGGGGTCTTTTAGATAGCGATGATGAGAAAGCATACTATAAGAGTTTAGAAGAACATAAATCAATTTTAAATGACATTGATATACCAACTACAATATTGTTTTTTCCTAATTCTTACCGAGAATTATCAGAAGGTAGTGAAGAGATTTTGGATGAAGTATTCCCGAATAGTGGATGGTTAGAGAATGAACAAAAAGATATTAAAGAAATAATTAGAAACGTTTTTGTCGATGTAAATAAAAATGCCAAAACACCTAGTGAATCTAGAAATATCTTGCTTAATGAAAAGGATATTTGTGCCATTTTTGCTAGACATATTTTTTCTACAATCAAGGAAATTGATAAGAATACATATTCTTATTTATTGGATTTTGACTCACCAAGAAATAAAGAGTTTCAAATTGATCAAAATAGACCCATAATTACAACTATAGGTATTGTTTACAGAATATGTGAAAATTTATTTAAAGACACTAAAGGTGATCGTCGAAAATCTGAAGATGGAAATGCCCTTAGGGCACGCTTGAACTTATACAATTTAGAATTTGATTCAGAATCAGTAAAGCTGGAAGACTTGACTCCTTTTGATTTTTCCTATTCTCAAAGAAGAGTTTTGTTAGAACAGTTTAATAAATCTTGGACTCAAACTTTCGTTTATTTCTACACACAGCTATTACCATTTAAGAAATTATTTATATCAATGAATAAATCATTCGATGATTGGCTAGAAAAAACAAAAAAAGACTCGTTAACGGATGATGAAACCAAAATTTATTCGATTCTGTTTGGTGGGAGCGAAAAACGCTTTTTTCTTCAACAAAATGCTAAAAATCGTAGTATAGAATATAATGACCATAGATTTTTATTTAAAAAACTTCAAAATAAGGAAAAAGAGATAAAGGAAAGTATTGGAAATCATAGGTTTTTTTTCAGTCAAATGTTTCAATCAGCCTTTTTTGAATTTCTTGATTTTATTTTGTCATCACCAACTATAGATTATAAAGATTCATGGCTAGAGCAAGAATATTTAGAAAGTATCATTACTATTTTGAACAAGTATATTGATGATAAGCAAAATGATTCATTATTCAAATTCGAAAATTCTATAAACGACTTACTTTTTAACGGAAGAAGTAATCCTTCGCAAAAAAAACAAGAACTTGTAGCAACAATTATAAAATTAATAACTTTCAATTACAAAAGAGAGATTTCGGAAAATCCTTTTATAAATAAGTTTAATGTAAAGTCAGACTTTATTGACGAACTTAACACTGAGTGCTTGGACATAATTGATAAAAATATGACAGATTCTTTAGAGAAAGAATTCAAACAAAATATTGACATTAGACAGCTTGTACTAAATATTCAAAAAGCAAAAAATGATAATTTAGTTAATGAAATAAAAAAATTAGAATCTGATTATAAGCAAAAACTAGAATCATATTTGGAACGTAGAAAGAAAAAAGAATTAACAATTTTAAAACAACACCTTAATATTGATTAACCTACTTTGTTAATTAAATTCATTACATCATTTTCACTAACAATTAATTTTTGAAATGTATTTAACCCTTCATCCAAATGCAACTTCACATACTTCCCCAAATCCTGATTACTAATATGCAGTTGATAGAGTTGTGCCACTAAGGCTAAGTAATATTTGTCATAATCGCCAAATAAAACTTTTCGAGAATATTCTTTACCACCAGAATCTTGGATATCGTTTAAATCTAGCTTTTTACTGGATTTTAAAGAATAAGCTAAAGCAATTCGAGCAATGACGTTTTCCGCACCCAAATTGAGTTTGCGAGTGAGTTGAGACACTACTTCTTTATTAGCTTTACTGGTTCTAACGTGTGTAAACATGGTCTTCTTCTTTAAAAGCTTTAAACAATTGGTTCAGTTTATATTGATGGAATGCTGAGTCAGTTTCAGAATGCTTAATCATATACACTTGGCTTAAATTAGGTTTCATCAAGTCATATTCCTTTTCGGTCAATTCTTTTTCAAGCAGTGGGAATAAAACTACCTGGTTAGAAATATTAGGATAAAATTCCTGTATAATATTTCTAGAATGGTCTTTGTCAAATTTTTGTAATGGACTGTCAATAAATACCGGGAATTCAATTCCAGATTCATCCACCAAAGCTTTTAAAAGTGCGGTGGCATACAATTGCTGCTCCCCTTTAGATAAGTTATCCTTATCGATGATATTACCTTTCTGATCTATCAAATCAATATCCATAACATCCTCTCTGATATTCACATGGACATCTTTCACAAAGTTATCTTTATGCATCAAACGTTTAAGACCTAACACAATAGTTTTTTGTAAAGCGAACTTCTTTTCTTCTTTCACTCGGGAAATAACGGTCTTAATCTTATCGAGTAAATTTTCAGTTACTTTATATTTTTTGAGATCTTGTTCGATCAAATTAAAGTTCTTTTCAAACTCAGATAAAACTTTTTTGTGAGAAGTTTGTTGAGAATTTAAGCTCCCAAATTCTTCAACTAACTGATGTTTATTTTCTTTCAGTTGTGCTAACTCTTCATCAATCCTTTTCTTTTCTTCTCTTAGCTTTTTAGCTAGGTGGTTATCCTTTCTTGCTTCACCTTGCTTGATCTTTCTACTAACCCGATTGTAGTTAATCCGGTTATTTTTTTCTTCTTGTACAAGCTGTTCTATCTGGGATTTAAAACTGGTTTGCAAATGTTTGTACAGAGCTAAAAACTCTCTATGTTCCTCTTCAGTAAAATCCAATAAGATTTGAGGTTGGTCTTTTGCATTAGCTTTTGCTTGTTCTTCAAATTCACTTTCTAAAGCTTCAGTTGTCAGTTTTTCAAGTTTTTCTTTGATTATCTTATCCTCTAAAACTTCAGCAAAATCTTTTTTAAGTTTTTCGCTAAACTTTTCTAGCTTCTTGCGATAGACTTCTAAGCTGAATTGTTCATTTTGAGATTTACTTTCATGATCCAGCTGTAATTTTAACTGCTCTACTTGTTCACTTGCAATTAAGAATGGAAGCAGCTCATAATGTTTTTTCAATTTTTCCTTTGTAATATAAATTGCTTTCTTGATTTCTTCCTGCTCTTGTTTTAAGGCTTTCAGTTCTTCAAGTGTAACTGAGTTGCCTTCACGAATAAGTTTTTCTTGTAATTCATCAGATTTAGCTTTTAGATTCGCTTCTGTAAAATCTAATTCATCTTGTTGCTGCTGGTTGTAGTCTATGAGTTTAATAAACTCTTCATCTTTTGCAATCAAATCTTGCAATTTGTCTTTTTCTTGTTCAGAAACCCCACGACGTCTAAGGTTAGAAAGTAAGGTTTCTAGATTTTTTCTAAGCTCTTCGTATTTTTTTATTCCTAAAACTTCAGAATAGGCACGACTCAAACTTCTTAATTCAGCTTTTGATTTGGCTTCAGCTAAGGAGACTATTTTTTCGGCATCAAAAAAGAAAAATTTAGCAATCTCTCTAGGTAGTAAGAAGTCGTTTATGAAAACCTCATAACCCACTTCTTTGGTTAATTCGTTTTCACTGCCATCAATTAATAATTGTAAACTTTCCTCTTTGGTTTCAAAGTCGTAGGTTCTTTTAATCTCAACTGTTTTGCATGGCACAGAAGGAATTAAAACATCACTTAGCGTGACATTGACTTCCATTTTTTGATGATCCTTACTATACTTTATTTCATTATTAAATTGAGTATCTAAGTACTCTTGATATCCGCCTGCTTTTTTGATATCCTTTCTATACTTGTCTTCGACTTGAGCGATTAATCTCCCATAGAACACCCAAACTAAGGAAGTTAAGAAACTAGTTTTCCCAAAGCCATTTTTACCTGCAATTAAGTAAATATTAGAATTCTTCTTTTTCTTAAAATCAATCGAATTACTTCCCTTGTAAATTCTAAAGTTTTTTATTTCAATTTGGTCAATGCGCATTATAAATTTTCATTTACAAAGTTTTCTATTCTTTTTTCAACATCATTATGCAAACCATATTTAGAAAGCATTAAAGTTTTTGATTCTTGTAGTGAAATTAAGTTATCAATCAAATGGTAATAATTAGCATCATCTTGGCAAACTTCTTTTAATATGCGACGCTCAGTATCATCTAAAGATTTGATGTTGTTGGTGCTGATTCCTTTTCCGTAAACTTCTTTATAAATTTCACTAACGCTATGGTCAAAAATCATATCACGATTCCAAATCACTTGGATAGCAATTAACTCTTGGTTGTTTATCAAAGTGATATGCGGTCTTTCTTTTTGTACTTCTTTTTGTGTCTCTAGTAACTCTCTTAAAGTATCTGCTCGGTATTTTGAGGTGTAAGGCCCAAAGTGATGGCCATCTTCTCCTATAGCTTTTTGTCCATTTCTTCTTTCAGGCAGTCTGTTTTCGCTAATATTTCTTTGCTCAACAAGATTATTTCTAAACTTTAAAAGCGGAGCCATCCATTCCTGCCCGTTTTCAATTAAAGCAGACATTGATTTATCCTGCTTAACTACCGTACAAGTCCAACATCCAAATCGAGATTGACCGCAAGACGAATGTTTTTTATTAGTTACTACGGTTGGACATTCGTAATCATCTGCACTTGCATCAGCATAGATTTGAAATAAGATAGAATTATCAAATCCCCATGGCGACGGCACGGCATTGATGATATACCAAATCTCTTCCAACATTAAATTTTTAATAGGCGCATAAACAAAAGTGTTGGGTGTTGTACCATGTTTAGATAATCGATTTCCTTCAATCTCATGCTTTTTCATAGAACGCTCTCGCGTAGCACTTTCTTCATATCGTGTTCCGAGTAAAACAATAGCTTCACCCATTTTATCAATTTGCTCTAAAAGAAAGTTTGAAGTTGGCTTAATTTTTAATCGATCGGTACACCATCTAAATGTATTATTTGGTACGGGATAACCTTTACCTAACACATTGATCCAAAAAGACTCTTCAAGTTTAGGAGTTGTTTTCTGCACAAAAATTGGTAAGCCCTGTTCCCTAGCCTCTTTATCAATTTTAGATAAGACATCATCGACATAGTTTGAAATGATGGGATTTTCAACCATTGTATCATTACATACCACATGAACTGGTCGTTGCATTTGATAAGGCATAGGCGCCTGTTCTCTAAAACGTTTTAAAGCAATCCAAACTAGAGTCAACAAAACAGTAGAATCTTTACCTCCACTAAAACCTATAATCCAGGGACGATTTGTATCGCCTTTGTAAGCATACTGATCAATTATTTCATCAATAATTGTTTCAGCTTTTTTGAGTTTTATTTTTGACATTAGATGATATTTTATTCATTCTTATTTTCGAGTGATTTAACCCTCAATTCAAGATTTTCAATTGTCTTTTTCTGTAATTCAATGATGTAGTCTTTACTACCAGTTTCAGCTGGGGTATTATTCTCTTTCCTTTTTATCATTTCACCTTCTCCCCTAAATAACCAATCAGCCGATAAATCCTGATAAGTATTTATCAATTTTGATATATTTTGACCTGAAAGAGAGCCTCTTTTCCTAGCTTTTCCAATCAAACCATTGGAAATTCCAGTCTCAAGTGAGAGTTTATGATCATTCAACCCCTTGTAATCCATATAAATATCAAGCCTTTGAAAAAAATCTATCATTTTTGATAAAATAAATTATTTTATATATCATTTTTGATATATTTGTAGTTGAAATTATTATTTCAAAATATGTATGCAAGATAAAGATCTTATAGCATTCAAGTCTAATTATTGTAAAAAAATAAACAAAATGGGATTTTATAGTTGGTTTACACAAGACACAAATCGTAGTATTTCAAACGTATATTCAAGCCGTCCTTTTTTTCGCGTCTTCATGCTAGACCATATAGGGAATATGTGGAAAGAAAATTGTTATGAGGGATATGGTGTATTTGGATGTAAAGATTATTATGAATTAATGGCAGAGATGAATGGTTTAAGCTCAATAGAGGAAACTGTTGAGTTATATTTTGAACCAAATGAATCTATTTTGTTTCCGAATCTGGTTGAGTACCCTAGAAAATGGGTGTGGATTAACAAAAAACCTAAAGACTGCCCTTATCAAGGCTTTTTTTACTAAGTTAAATACTATTGGAAATGGCTTTTATAAACCATCGACTTAGACACCTAATAGTTTTTAAATCAACAAAACACAATTACCTCTTGAGCTCATAAAAACGTCCACTTGAAGATTGAAGAATTTCCTCTTGAGGAAAGTTGCCAAAAGACTAGTCTTTTTAAACAAAAAGAGTACTACTTTTATGAGAAAAGAGTACTCTTTTTTTATTGTATTCATTTTGTAAACTACTACTTAAACAAAGATAAACTAAAATGGTGATACCTTCACGCCTCTGCAGAAAAAAATGGAGTCAGGTTGCAAAGCATATAGGTCAACTAAAAAGGAGGAGTATATCAGGGAAATATTTAGCATTAAAATTCCAACTCATCTTTTAAAAAAAAGCTGACAGACTAAAAACTGACAAGCGTCATTTCTAGTTTATTTCTATCGATTGATGTTACTCTTGTTACAAAGCTAGACAGGGCTTTTGGTTATTTTTATGTTCTTGAAATAAGTAACCATTTAACGGCTTTGAATCATGAAGTTATTCATTTATTCCACACTCATTATCAGTTTATTAAGTTGTAATTCACCTTCAGAAAAAGGGTTTTATACCGAAAAAGAATCAGAACCAAAAAGCGAATTACACCAAAAGGCCACAAGCCTTTTTGGATCCGTCAATACCATAGAAGAGCAAGACATATCAGCAGATAAAATTGCACTGGGAAAAACCTTGTATTTCGATAAGCGCTTATCAAAAAATAACACTATAAGTTGTAACTCTTGCCATGATCTTTCCACCTATGGAGTAGATAATTTACCCAAATCCCTTGGAGACACCGAGGAGTTGGGAACGCGTAATTCTCCTAGTGTGCTGTATGCGCACTTGCATTCTTCACAATTCTGGGATGGAAGAGCTAAAGATGTAGAGGAGCAGGCAGGTATGCCACTATTAAATCCTGTAGAACACTCGATTCCTGATACCTTGTATTTGGAAAACAAACTCTCCAAAATTGAGGCCTACGTTCAATCCTTCAAAAAAGTTTATCCTGATGAAGGCTTAACCTTTACCACTATTACAGATGCTATTGGTGCCTTTGAACGGCGAATGACGCCTGTAAGCAAGTTTGACTTATATCTGGATGGTGATGAAAAGGCTTTAAGTAAAACACAACAAAAAGGTTTACAGGCTTTTATCGATAATGCATGCATTACCTGTCACTCTGGTGTGGCACTTGGTGGGAACATGATGCAGAAATTTGGACTTTTTGATGAGTACTGGACCTACACCAACAGTGAAGACATCGACAAGGGACTAGCGGAAGTCACTGGAAAAGCAGGTGATAATTATATCTTTAAAGTTCCCAGCCTGAGAAACATTACCAAGACAGCTCCCTACTTTCATGATGGCTCTGTGGAAAGTTTGGAAGAAAGCATTAAAATCATGGCAAAGTTGCAGAGCAATAAAGACATCAGCGATGAAGATGTGGAAGCGATTATCGCTTTCTTTGAAGCTATGGAAGCAGATCTTGATGAATCTATGAAGACTTTGTAACTACCTGATAAGTCTTAAGCCAAAAAAGCCGTCTCAAAATTGAGACGGCTTTTTTAGAGCGCTAGAAATTCATCCAGTGATCTAATGGCTAATGAATTATAAATTGATTAAACCCTAACCTTTAGTCAGCTCTTCCTCCCAGGAGGCCCCGCTGATGTCGGTTAGTTTTATAGTGTAAGTGCCTGCCGGTAAATCCTGCAGGACTGGATCTTTAAGCGACAATCTGGCTTTGGCGCCCAGCGGAACCACCAGGCTATGCTGACCAGGCTTGACTTTGGCCACATAATAGTTGGAGATCTGCTCCTCTCCCATGTTGGCTAAGTCAGTTTGGGTGTAACGCAGTACACTTTGCTGTTGTGCATCCAAAACTTCAATGCCAATGATCCAGGCGCCGTACACATCTACACCTTCGGTCCTAAACACATCAAAGCTTACCGCCTCGTGGCTCATCATCGCCTCCGTAATCTCGAGTTTTGGCTTCACCGATTTGTTATGCAAGGTTCCCCATAAACCGCCATGAAACACCTGATTGGTCATGAGCGTCAGGCCAAAAATCAGCAGTGATCCTATCAGTACAACTCTTGGAAACAAACGCTCACGAATCGGCAGAATGCCAGAACCTAACCAGGCAAAAGCTTTGGTTTTGGTCAGGCTATAGTTGTTTTTCATCAGGTAATTGTCCAGTGAATACTTACCACTTCCCGTTAGGAATAAAACAAAACCGGTGGCAATGCCCAGCACACCAATCTGCCATTCATCCAGGCAGGTGGTACCGATCCAACCCGACCCCAGTAGTATGCCCATGGCCAGGCCAAAGACCCCAATACTCATAAGTCGGGTAAAGAGTCCAAACATGATAAACAGGCCTACAATCCCTTCTATGATGGTAAAGATGAGCATATTGATATACAGGATATCTGGATTTTCGACCAGGTACTGTATAATGGGTTTGATGCCGAGGGCGTTGGGTAAAAAATGATTAAATTTCTCTCCGATGTAGCCCGCCTGCTCCGGGTCGAGTTTATCGGCTAAAACCGTGCGTCGCCACAGGGCTGAAAAGTAAGTCCAGCCGACAACCAGTCGGATGGCCAGGGTTAATAAACCCGCGTCGTTTTTAAGTGATATCGATTTCATAGGGATTCAGATTAAATGGTGAGACTTATAAATCCTTGTTTCTTCAGCTGGAAACCGTAAAAAATACCGTTCTCCACCACCTCCAGGTGTTGAGGCAATTCTTCTGGGTTCACTTCAAAAGCCTGAAGCGACAATCCACAGACGTAAACCTTCATCTGCTGTTGAGCAGCCTGTTTTAGAAGAGCTTGAAAGTCAGTGTTATCTCGAATATCAGCGACGGTTTTTCCGCAAAACACCACCTGAAATTCACCGTAGTTTTCACCGTCTTCTTCAGCCAGCGAGGTGGCGGTCATAAGGATGGGTTTCAGTTGTTTGATGTTCTTGGACAGCACAACATAGTCGTTTTGATCTGAAGTTGAAGTTTGCGCTTTGAGTTGAGCAGTTCCCATAATGAGAACGAGTAAAGCGGTGATGTATGTGATTGAATGTTTCATTGTTTGTAATTTAAGTTTGAATTTATACTAAAGAATAAGAGTCCGCCTAGTAGGGCGATGTTTTTAAAAAGAGGCCCCATGCTTTCCACCTGCCCTATTTGTACGGCAAGCGTTATAGGAACCAGTACCGAGATAAGCACTATAGCAGCGAGTCGGGTTTTAAAACCTGTCAGCAGGGCAATGCCGGCGATCAGCATCACCACCCCTGAGAGGATGACTGCCATTTTGGGCGTACCAAGCAGCTGACCAATAAATCCCATTTTGGCATTCTCGAGCCGTTGTATGGTGTTTTCGGTATTGATAAAATGGCTGATGCTAGCGACAATAAAAATGAGGCTAAGCATCACCCGAAGTAAGACTACTGATGTGTGGCTTACCTGCAGCGTGTTAGGTTTAGATTTCATTTTAAATGATCTGTGTTTATTGATAACAGTCGCTGTTGAACACTTAAGGCTTTTGCAAGAAAAAAGTTGGTGTTTAGTTTCTCGTGTATGCAAGTCATCGGATAGTCATAGGTCAAAGCGTCGAGAGGAAGGGATGTAATTATGAATTTTTAATTTCCTAATTCCTACAACCTAAACCCTCTTTTATATGACTCAAAAACTCACAAACTATTTTCAAAACCTTACTCTCTTTAAATCCTCCCTTTAGGGCCGGGGCAAAAAAGTTGGTTTTTAGTTCTCGTATCTTCGAGTCATCGGATAGTCATAGGTCTAATAGCCGAGAGGAAGGGATGTAATTATGAATTTTTAATTTCCTAATTCCTACAACCTAAAACCTCTTTTATATGACTCAAAAACTGAAGGACTCACACACTATTTTCCAAACCCTTTTTGTCTTATAAAAACTCCCTATAGGGCCGGGGCAAAAAGTTGGTTTTTAGTTTTTCGTGTATTCGAGCCTTAGGATAGTCATAGGTCTAATAGCCGAGAGGAAGGGATGTAATTATGAATTATTAATTTCCTAATTCCTAAAACCTAAACCCTCTTTTATATGACTCAAAAACTCACAAACTATTTTCAAAACCTCAGTTAGCTAACTGTTTTTACGATTTGTAATTTGATTTAAATACGTTTTTTTGGGTAAGGATTCCCTACAGATAAACCTTGAGATTGCTGTAAAGAATATACAATGGCACTGAAGAGGCCACCTTTGGTCTTGCGTAGTCGTTTTGAATAGAAGCCTGAAGGAAAGTGGCATCAAAATCTACACTGAAATTGATAGGTCCTGCATAGGAAAATTGCTTTGCTTCCAGCTTGCTTGTCGTTGCTTTGGCTTGAACAATCTCCTGAGTTTGGCAACTGAATTGTGGTGCAAGCGACTGACTTTTACTCGATACCTGAGTCTGTTCGACGCCAAGCTCAGCCTGTACAAAATTTCTAACCTTGCACGGTGAAAGTAATAGCAAAAGGCCGAGACCTAATACAGAATAAACTGATGCTATGTTTTTCATTCTTTTCACTGCGTAAAACTAATGATTCTTATCACCCACCGCTGCCTTTAAGTATTAAAGTTAAATTAAGAATTTCATAAATAAAACTGGATCTAAGTCTCAAATTGTGGAAGTCGTCACGTTTGCCAACTCTAAAAAAGCAAGTATGAAGCAGGTGTATTACCAAAAGCTGTATTATTTTTAGGAACTAAAACCATTACAAAATGCCCTTAAAACTTCATCCCTCCAGACGTATAAATTCCATTACCAAAGACGGGACCAACCCGGAAGTGTATATTTTGCAAACCAAAGTGAAAGCAGAGTTATCGATGCAGGAGTTGTGTTACCGCATCAATCAGTCCTGCAGCCTCACTGAAGCCGATGTGCTTGCCTGCATCTCCCAGCTCAATCATCAGGTCTGGGATGCCTTGCAACAAGGCTATAAAGTAAACCTTGGCGATCTGGGCAGTTTCAAAATGGCGGTGCAGTCAGCCTCCAAACCTCAGCCCTCAGACTTAAAAAAAAGCGATATCCAGAAGTTAAAAATCAACTACCAGCCCAGCAAACGCCTCAAGAAACAACTGCGAGGTGGTATGGAGATGAAGATTGTTTATAAGAAGTAGGGAGGCTATGTCACTTCGAGTGATTTAGTTGCTCGACAAGAGCAAGTAAATAGTATCGAGAAGTACTTTCTTAAAGCATCGAATAACTAGAAAAAAGTCTTGCGTTGGGTCGAGTTCTCAAAATGTCAGTTCGAGTGATTTTATGAAATGAAATGGAATAAAGTTGTATCGAGAACTGGATTTATACTAAAACATGAAGTAGTTAGAAAAATATATCTGTTAGATCTAGTTCTCAAAATGTCAGTTCGAGTGATTTCATGAAATGAAATGGAATAAAATTGTATCGAGAACTGGGTTTATTATAAAAGCATCAAATAACTAGAAAAAAGTCTTGCGTCAGGTCTAGTTCTCGATACTATTCGTTTCGCTACCGCTCCACAAATCACTCGAACTGACATTACTCAAAGATTAAATAGAAATTTTTTAATTTTAAATAAATCAATTAAACTTATGTATTGTGTTTATATCCTCCTTTGTTCTGATCAAACATTTTACACTGGTATAACTTCAAATTTAGACAAGCGGTTACAAGACCATCAAAGCGGTAGGCATTTTGGAAGCTATACTTTTGATAGAAGGCCAGTTGAATTAAAGTATTATGCTGAATTCACTGAAGTTGAAAGAGCTATCGCTATGGATAAGCAAATCAAAAAATGGTCAAAAGCTAAAAAACAAGCTTTGATTGATGGTCAGTTTGAAGACTTACCAAATCTTGCTAAAAAGAAATTTGAGGATTGATTAAATCACTTTTGGATCAGGTCGGGTTCTCGAAATGTCAGTTCGAGTGTTCCGACAGTTTTTGTCGGGATGTATCGAGAAGTACTTTAGTAAAGCATAAACACCTCTCAAAAGATGTTTCCATCAGGTGGAGTTCTCCAAATGTCACTTCGAGTGATTTTATGGAATGAAATGGAATAAAATTGTATCGAGAAGTACTTTCGTAAAACATAAATACTTATCAAAAAAAATGTCCGCGTTAAGTCGAGTTTTCGAAATGTCAGTTCGAGTGATTTTATGAAATGAAATGGAATAAAATTGCATCGAGAAGTACTTTCGTAAAACATAAATACTTATCAAAAAAAATGTCCGCGTTAAGTCGAGTTTTCGAAATGTCAGTTCGAGTGATTTTATGAAATGAAATGGAATAAAATTGTATCGAGAACTGGGTTTATACTAAAACATGAAGTAATTGGAAAAAATACAACCATCAAGTCGATTTCTCGATACTATTCGTTTCGCTACCGCTCCACAAATCACTCGAACTGACAAGGATCGAACTAACATAGCTTGAGTCATACTCCATCCTAAAACAATTACTCCATTACATTTTTATTTAGAATATCTGTTTTGGGATAGTTATGTTTAGAACGAGGTGACCATTGAAAATCGGTGATGACCTCAACATCGAATAACTCCTTTGCCGGGGTGCTTAACAGAACAGCACTAAACTCATCTTCTATCTGTTTTAAATGGTTTAATTCTTCAAGATTCAATTGCTCTTTGATGGCGAGTTGTCCCAGACTATCTATTTCTTCTGGTTTTACTCCTGCCTTTAAACTTACACTTAGCGCTTTTTGGTGATCAAGTCTTTGTAAGTAGTAAATTCCATCGATAGAATTATCCACATAAAATGTATTGTATGGATACCTTCCTCCAGTGAGATACATGGCAGCATCCGTCAAACATGGTGACGACTTACTGATGATTCTGGTGTTGGTTCGATCGACAGGTCCTTCGGGGTACAACTCTTTAAAAGCTTCATGCAAACCCAGATACCCTAAAACCAAACCATCGCATAAATGCCCGTGAAGTTTTACTAAATCATCCAGTTGTATATCTTGAACATGGTTAAGCTGACCTTTTGAAAAGTCAGTGTCTATCACTTTGATGGTTGGTGCTTTTGAGGTATTGATAGCTTGAGGAGATTTTGAACAGGACATCCAAAAAAAGCTTATAAAAAAAGTAAGAAGAATGTATTTCATTTTAAATGAGTTGGCGATTTATTCCTTAATGGTTCCGTATTTTTTGGCTAGAGCCATTTGCCCGGCGTGATAAGCTGTGTGTGAAACGATTCTTCCAAAAGCTTCGGCCAAAGATTTGGTGCCAAATTCTTCGGTAGTCACTTCTTCTCCCCAGGCATCGTCTCCTTTAGCTTCAATAGCGTTTTGGAGCTGTTCATAAGCATAATCACTGATATCTCTAAGCGCTTCAAGATTGGTCCATTTGCCAGTGTCTTTGCCATCAATAACCGTTTTAGCTGTAATTTGTACTCCATCCAACTTGAACACATTTTTAGCAAAAAGCAATTCAACTTCGGCGATATGCCGTATCAAAAATCCAATAGAATTAGGGCTTTCTCCCAGTGTTTTCCTGAGATCATCTTCAGAAATAGTATCCAATGGATTGGAAAACCGAGTTCTGGCTTCCTTCCATAAATTCAAATAGTGCTGTGTCATCAATAGTGTTTTAGTATTAAAGTAATAAGTTAAATAAAAACCCTGATAGAATAATGAACAAGGTGACCACCCCAAAAAAGAGGGCGATCAACTTAAGTGACATAACTTTTTTGAGCAAAGTCCCTTCAGGGATAGATAAACCAACGGTGGCCATCATAAAGGCTATAGCTGTTCCTAGAGGAACACCTTTGGCCACAAAAACCTGAATCACGGGGATAATTCCAGCAGCATTGGCATACATAGGGACGGCAAGAATAACCGCTAATGGAACTGTCCACCAGGCACCACTGCCCAGATATTCCGCAAAGAAATTTTCCGGGACATAGCCATGCATCGCTGCTCCTATTCCTATACCGATAAGGACATAGATTAAAATTCCTTTAACCAGGTCCCAGGCATTGCGCGTGATTTCTGGTAAGCGCTGTACAAAACTCCTTGGAGTATCATCATAATCAATTTCCTTAGCTTCAGCGTTTTCCAAAATCTTTTGTACCCAATCTGACAACAAAGGCTGTAAATTGAATTTACCTAAAATCCATCCACCAAGTGTGCCCAGAATCAATCCGGAACCTACGTAAATAAGGGTGGCTTCCCATCCAAACATTCCTAAGAACATGGCTATAGCTACTTCATTGACAAGCGGAGATGTGATTAAAAATGAAAAGGTAACACCGAGTGGAATTCCTCCTTGTACAAAACCTATGAAGAGCGGCACAGAGGAACAGGAGCAAAAGGGCGTAATAGCTCCAAAGGTAGAAGCAAAAACGTATTCTAATCCGTAAAGTTTTTTACGATTGAGGTAGTTTTTTAATCGCTCGATCGGAAAATACATATTGACGATTCCCATCAAGAACACGATTACAAATAAGAGTACCAAAATCTTGATCGTATCGTAAACGAAAAAGTTTAAAGCAGCACCCAAATCAGATTCGGCTGCAATATCAAAGACTTGGTAGATCAACCAGTCTGCAAATTTTTGCGTCCATTCGAACATCAGATTTTACTTTTTGAAATTTCTAATAAAATTTTTAGCCTTGTCACCACGCAAATGATCAGCAAGCCCCAGCAAACCGTCTTTTAAATAAGCTACTTCGTAGCCTTTGCTCTTTAAGTACATCATCGCCAGGATAGCTCTATCCTTGTGTGGACAGGCAGTAACAATGCGTTTGTCTTTTGGCAGTTCCACATAGCGTTGGGGCAAAGTGGAAAGGGGCATTTTTATAGCGTAATCCATCTGCCATGCGGCTTGTTCTTCTTCAAAACGGATGTCGACTAAAACCACCTCATCATCTTGCAATAACTGAACAATTTGCTCTGAAGAGATCTTCATCTCCTTTCGGCTTTCATAGGTATAGTTCGACAGGTAATTATCCAGTTCGGTTTGCGCAGAAACTGATGCCACGTTTAGGAATATAAAACCTAAAATAAGGAATTGAATTGTTTTCATAGCATTCATTTTAGAAACAACGGGATCAATTACAACAACCTGAGTCGGTAGGATTGACTTCTGCCAGATCTCCTTTAACAGGAAAGCCTTTAGATTCCCATTTTATAATACCCCCGTCTAAGTTTTTCACCTCTTTATAGCCTTTATTACTGAGATAATAGGCCGCTTTTAGACTCCTTACTCCACTCCTGCACACCATCACTATCGATTGGTCTTTAGGAATTTCTGCATAGCGTTCTTCAAATTCTGTCAAGGGGATATGAAGTATATTCTTCACATCAAAACTAAGTTTATCGACTTCTTCTTTTTCTCTCACATCCACCAAAAAACCCCCTTCTTTTTCAAACTGAGCAGTGGTGGTTGGGCAACTATTTATTATTTGTGTCGTGTTCATCATCTGTAGTTTTAAATGTCAAGGATTGTTTTATAAAAAGGCTCCACTGGTCCTTTTACGACATAAGAACCTACCGGTGCAGCAGCTTTTTTGAAACGCTGATCCAGATGCGAGTTTTCATGATCCCAGTACGATTCCCAAACCCCATGCATGATATAATTTCGATAATCGCCATGTGTTTTGGCTCCACGTAAAATTTCAGTGGTCACTGCTTTTTTGTAGTTTGAGTTATCCTTAGCTCCGGCCAATCCTGTTTCTGAGGTATGTGGTTTAAACGTATTTTGAGCTATGCTTAAAAGGCCTTTCACTTGTTCTTCAAAAGCCTCTGTATGCTTTGCCTTTATGCTAACGTGATTTGCTACTGTAATGGTGTTTTTAAGACCATGCTTATAATTCAAGAATGTTTTAAGCTCACTTGGATGGCTAAAGACCTTCTCTCTGTTACCAGCGGCTATCGTTACCATAGGTTCACCCGTAAACTCTAAAAACAGGTCTGTCTTTCCATTTGGACTATACATGAAATTCACTTCGCTTAAATGGTCTTTAATCAGGTTGTTAGCGCCGTAAAATTTTAAATTTTCAAAAGAATTAAACCTTACCAGTAACAAATACACATAAGGCATGCTTCCGCTTTCGGCTCCCTCTTCAAAAGCATTGGCGAGAGCTCCTTTATAGCTGGCCGGAAGATTTTTCACCATAGTTGAATCCCCAACCATTTGCTTCAAACTAAATCCTAAAAATCCATCATACTGACTTATTTCTGAATTGACTAATTCTTTTATTTTAGACTCAACCTCCTTATGTATTGGTTTTGCTACTCTAAATGAACAGGTAGCGGAAAAAACACCATCAATTATAGGTTCTTCTAGTAAATCTTCTTTTTGAAAACCTCTAGCAAATAATCCTCCTGACATTAAAGTGCCAGTGGCGAACGCACTGTTTCTTAAAAATTCACCTCTTTTCATAAATGTATGGTTTTATAAAAAAGATTCTATTTCTGACACATCGCCAGCTTTACCTTTTATTTTTATCTCTTCATCAATCACCAAAACTGGAGTAGAAAGCACATTGTATTTCATGATCTCCTGGATGTCTTCAATCTTTTCAACATTGGCCTTTACACCCTTGTTATCTAGTGCTTTATTGACATTGTTGAACATAGTCTTACACTTTGGACAACCTGTTCCTAATATTTTAATTGATCTCATTAGATTGCTTTTTACGATTAACTGTTCGCAAATATACGAACTATAATTCTCAATTCGTAAAAATACGATTGAAGATGTGAAAAATTATTTTAAAGCAGAAGAAAGAAGTTGTTTCGCCAGCTCAAAATTTTCTCTATTGATGCAGTATTTGATTGTAGGAGAAGAAATATTACCTTGAATGAGTCCTGCATTTTTCAATTCCTTGAGGTGCTGAGATAGCGTAGATTTTGCAACAGGTAGTATTTCTGCCATGTCTCCATGAAAGCAACAGGCTTGAGAGTTAAGCAACTCCAGAATCGCCAGCCGAATAGGATGACCTAAGGCCTTAGCAAACCGAGCGGTTTGCTTTAATTCTTCTGAAAGGATGTCTTGTGTTGGTTGCATAACATTTAATTCTATTCGCAAATATACGAACTTTAATTAAGTTTTAAACCCTCGTCACTTTCAGCCTGTTTGCCTTCCAATGAACGCAAACAGGCTCAATGACCACAACTAAACCACTGGTGGCTGAGTGTCCGCCTCAGGCGGATCTATCGAAGCTACCTTCCAACAACGTCATTTCGATACATCCCGAGAAAACCTGTCGGGACACTCAATGACCAACTCGAACACTGGTGGCTGAGTGTCCGCCTCAGGCGGATGTATCGAAGCTACCTTTCGACAACGTCATTTCGATATATCCTGACGAAATTTGTCGGGAAACTCGAACTGACAAGGAACTTAGATTATATATTAAAATAAGGAAACTAAACTTTATTATCAAGAATCCTTCAACTGCTTTTTATAATACGAAATTTGATCCTGAAGTTCATCCGGCAGACTTGGATTTTGAATGTCGGTGTATGTTTGCATACGTTCTTTTATAATCTTTGCCACCAACAAGCGTGCATGATGCTTGCTGTCTGAAGGTATGATGTACCAGGGCGCATGTGGCTTTGAAGTGGCCGAAATCGCTTCTTCGTAATAATGGGTGTACTCGTCCCAAAGTTCGCGGTCTTTTAAATCCTCTGGTGAAAATTTCCAGTTTTTATTAGGTTTATTAAGACGCCTTAAAATTCTGTGTTTTTGTTCGTCTTTAGAAATATGAAGGAAAAACTTAAAAATAATACAACCATTTTGGTGAATGGTCTGTTCGAAATTATTGATTTGTTCAAGCCTTTGTTCCCAAAAGGCAGGTGTGATATCCTCTAAGGAATTGATATGCGGAATCTTCTCATTCAGAACTATTTCTGGTTTCACTCTGGAAATCAATACGTTTTCGTAATGCGATCGATTAAACACCGCATACTTGCCTCTGGCCGGTAAGGCTCTGTAATGCCTCCATAGAAAATCATGCTGCAACTCTCTTTCTGAGGGTTTTTTAAAGCTATAGGAAATCACCCCTCGTACATTAAAGTCTTTGAACACTTCCCGTATCAGGCTGTCCTTTCCCGAAGTATCCATACCCTGTATACAAATAAGCACGGAGTATTTCCCGTGTGCATACAGTGTATTTTGCATCTCACCGAGTTCTCTCCTTTCTTTTTTTAACTGCTTTTTCAAAGCCTTCTTACTGCTGTTTTGGCTAAGTGCTGTGGGGTAACTACTGAGTTTGATCTTTCCGTTTACTTTAAGATTTTCTAGTTCCATAGTGCTGTTTTTTAATCCGGGGCAGGTTTTATAGACTCCTGTTTGCAAAATAAGTAAAAGAATCCTAAGTTTTTGGATTTCAAAAAGGAATATGAATTTAATAAACCTATTGAATTCACTTGCCTATGACGTCTAAATGCCTATACTCCAAAGGCAGGGCAGTGAGGTGATTTTCGAAATACACCCTTCTCCCGTCTTCCCTCAGAGGGAAGAGGCTTGTTACAGTTATTTTTAATATTCACTAAAATGTATAAATAAATAATACTTATAGTCCTAATCTGGTTCAAACTGTTTTCATCAGGCCGAGTTCTCCAAATGTCACTTCGATTGTCCGCCTCAGGCGGATGTATCGAGAAGTACTTTCGTAAAGTATAAACACCTCTCAAAATTTGTTTCCATCAGGTCGAGTTCTCGAAATGTCACTTCGATTGTCCGCCTCAGGCGGATCTATCGAGAACTGGGTTTATTATCAAAGCATCGAATAACTAGAAAAAAGTCTTGCGTTGGGTCGAGTTCTCGAAATGTCAGTTCGAGTGATTTTATGAAATGAAATGGAATAAAATTGTATCGAGAACTGGGTTTATACTAAAACATGAAGTAATTGGAAAAAATACATCCGTTAGGTCGAGTTCTCGATACAATTTGCTACGCTACCGCTCCACAAATCACTCGAACTGACATTACTCAAAGATTAAATAGAAATTTTTTAATTTTAAATAAATCAATTAAACTTATGTATTGTGTTTATATCCTCCTTTGTTCTGATCAAACATTTTACACTGGTATAACTTCAAATTTAGACAAGCGGTTACAAGACCATCAAAGCGGTAGGCATTTTGGAAGCTATACTTTTGATAGAAGGCCAGTTGAATTAAAGTATTATGCTGAATTCACTGAAGTTGAAAGAGCTATCGCTATGGAAAAGCAAATCAAAAAATGGTCAAAAGTTAAAAAACAAGCTTTGATTGATGGTCAGTTTGAAGACTTACCAAATCTTGCTAAAAAGAAATTTGAGGATTGATTAAATCACTTTTGGATTAGGTCGAGTTCTCGAAATGTCAGTTCGAGTGTCCGCCTCAGGCGGATGTATCGAGAACTGGGTTTATTATCAAAGCATCGAATAACTAGAAAAAAAATCTTGCGTTGGGTCGAGTTCTCGATACAATTCGTTCCGCTACCGCTCCACAAATCACTCGAACTGACAAGAATCGAGAAGTTTGTCTAAAAGCATAAACACCTCTCAAAAGATGTTTCCAACAGGTCTAGTTCTCGATACGATTTGCTACGCTACCGCTCCGCAAATCACTCGAACTGACAAGGATCGCACTGATTTAAGTACACCAGAACCTTCTACTCTATTCTCACATTCGCGACTCGTATCGAAGTGGCAAGAAAGTACGCATCTGCAGCTCTGTGGATAAAGGCAATACTGATGTCCTGCCCTTCATATGCGCTTAAGTCCAGCGTACCCGTATTTTCAATTCCATCAAATCCAGGATCGTTGGCAGTCATGGCATCCACGGCAGGCTGAAAGACCTCCCAGTTGGCCGTTTCGAAATTGGTTCCATCATAATCGGTCGAAATTTGAAGTCCGTACTCCAATGTATTTTCATCAATAGGAGCATCAAAACGCCTGTCAAAATCAAAACTTAGGCCAGGAGCTTCAGCACCACCTAAACTGATAGGCGGAGAAATGAGCCAGGCTTCAGAATAATCATCTCCCTGTGTTGCTATTCCGTCGTCTAAAAAAGGATTGGTCCCTACACCCGTTATTCCCTGACCTGTGTAGCAAAAGAAGCCCCCTGTTCCAAAGGAGTTTTGTTCCACAATTCTGTTTTCCCACCCCTCTGGTGGAAACTCTTCTGCACTTCCAGAAGTACAGATGTTGAAGTTTTCCACAAATGGTAAATCGTCTTCCTGCACGCGTTCGTTGATAAGATTAAAACTCAAATACCTACCTTCAAACTCGTTGGTTGTGAGTCCCGGGCCTACAGCAATAATCTCGAAATCCTGCTGAAAATCTTCAAAGCCAATTCCTTCTTCCAGCAGGATTAACTCAAAACTGGCTGAAGTGGCTCCTGAGCTCACTGGAACATTTATTTCTCCCGCACTTAGTGGAGGTTCTGTAATAAAAAGGCTGCCGTATGCATTTTGCGGAGCTATGATTCTTACATTGGAAGTTTCTGAGGCAGCTGGTGTTAATTCCAAACTAATCGAAGAAGGCGTAAGCGTATCTGTCATCACTTCAACTTCAGGGGAGGAAAACCTCACCAAAGCTACAGTGTCGTCATCGCTACAGGAAGAGAAAAGACATATACACAGAAGTAAAAAAAGGCCAGGTATTAGAGTTGATAATTGTCGCATAGTTAATTTAGTTTTGAATAGACCACATCACCGCATTCACGTCATCTCCTTCTGGAAACTGACGCTGTATGGCATTTTCTAAGTTATCTACATTTTGGTTAATTTCAGAAAAAGGATATAACCAGCGTTTGGGAACTCCTTCATCGTTTATGACTCCTCCTCCGTTTACGTTAAACTCTGGGAATCCTGTCCTTCGGTTGTCATAAAAAGGTTCCCAACCCGAATTAAGAAACATAGCGGTGTGCTTTTGGATTAGGATTTGTTCCAAACCTGTTGAGGACTGATAAGCAATGATTGGCTGAGCTAAATAATCATTTACCAAAGTTTCAGCAATTCCGTAGTAATCCATAGAGGCTCTAATGCCTTCTTCATAAAAATCCTGGGCGCCGGCAGAAATCCAATTGCGATGAGCTGCTTCTGCCAGAATAAAATTCAGTTCTGAAAAGCCTAGAGAAAGATTAACCTCAGCCTCGGCATCTTCTACATAGCGACTGTTAAGGGAAGAACCTTCTCCGCTGGTAAGCCTTGCTACATTGACACTAAGTGGCGCACTTCCCAGAAGTCCTGAGTAACTGCTAAAGGATTGAGGATCCTCATTATTAGAATTACTATCTGGTGAAGCCATCTCAAACAATCGCGGATCATTGAAATTCTTAAGTCGTTCAACAAAAGACTCTTCTAAAATATATGAGGTTGTAATTGAAGCATTTCTCCAAAACGGATATACGTTACCTGTTTCTTCTGAATAGGTGTAAAAAGCATTATCTGCTGAAGATTCCATGAGTGGATAAGCTGCAGCATTAGAATAGATGCTGTTGAATCGGGATGGTAAATTCAAGTTAGCATCATCCTCTCTTACCGATAAACTCATCAAGACTCTTAGATGAAAGCTGTTGATCAATTTCTTCCATTTCAGTAAGTCACCGTTGAAAACCACATCCCCATTAATAGCGGGTCCAGAGGTTTCAAGCAGCGCATTGGCTTCTTCCAGCAAATCAAAAATGCGGAGATACACTTGTTCCTGCGGATCATAAATCGGCTGGAAGCCTTCTTGTTCTGCCTGCATGGCTTCAGATTGAGGAATATCTCCAAACTGCCTGGTGATTTGCTCGTAAATAAAAGCTTCAAAAAACTTAGCGATGGCGGTAAAATTCTGGTTTTGAAAATTCTCTGCTTCTTCTTCCATTTTTTTGACCTGCCTTAACGTATTATAAAATCCAAAACTGGCACGGTCCCAGCCATAATACTGTGAATCCTCTACCAGGTTGACATTGACTAAATGTCTGGAGGCCATCGAAGCATTGAGATCTATAGAATTTAGCGTGCTTACCTCAATATTGGTAAGCAATAGTCCTGGATTGGCCTGGGTAGTGCTGTTAGGATCATTCTGAAATTCGTCGTAGTCCTGACAACTTACTAGAAGAAGTAAAGCAAAAACTAGGGTTGTGTGTGATATATTGAACTGCATTGGTGTCTTTTTTCTGATTAAAATTTAGCGTTGAAATGAATTCCAAAATTCCTCATAGAAGGCGTTTGAAGGTTGGTGTCATTTCCTGAGTCTGGGTCTATAAAATCCACCTTGGACCAAATGGCAAGATTTCTTCCTATAAGTGAAACCGTCGCTGATTTCAAAAATGTATTTTCTAAAAGTTCAGCTGGAAAATTATAGCTCAAGCTGACTTCCCTTAATTTTAAAAAGGATAAATCATAAAAGTGATTACCATAGGCTCTGGAATGGTAAGTCGTCATATAATCTTCATAATTTACTACCTGTTCATTGGGCGCATATTGTCTGGTATCACTAGTGATGTTCCCTTCGGTATCGTATTGAACCTCACCGCCTACAACCACGACACCATCAGCGACATAATTGCTCACACCACTTGCTGAAGCTGCCCGGTATTCGTTGACAGACTCCGGATGTACTCCAGACCACCACATATTTCTTATGGTTCTGCTTTGGGCCTTACCTCCTAGTCTACCGTCCAGACCTACAAATAGATTGAAATTTTTGTAAGTGAAATTATTCAAAAATCCATACACCCAATCTGGGTCTCTGTAACCTATATGCCTGTTGAATGGGTCTCTTACATTGATGCCATTATTTCCAATAATGGGCTGACCATCTGGTGTTTCCTGCCAGACGGTTGTAAATAATTTATCCGCACGATCACCTTCTCTTAACTGACCAATGTTTTCTGCATTATCAATTTCGCTGATGTAGGTTCTGTACTGACTTAGGTTGAAAGTCACATCCCATTCGAAGGTTTTGTTTTTGATAGGGCTTGCGCGAGTGACCAATTCAAATCCTTTTTTCTCAAATTCGTTAGCGTTAATTAATCTTGAAGAAAATCCTGAGGCTAGAGAAATAGGAACGTTTGTTAGATTATTAAAATTTCTCACGTAGATAAGATTCGTGTCGAAACTCAATCTATTTTCAAAAAAACCAACTACCAGTCCTCCTTCAAAAGCTGAAGAGGTCTGTGGACTCAAATCTGGGCTAATTAAATTTCCTGGGAAAGTCAATGAAGCATTATTCTGCCAATTGATGCCACTATTGTAGGAAGCGATATGTGAATAGGTCCCGCCAAAGTCTCCATTAGACACTTCTGCCCAGCTGCCTCTTAGTCTTAAATTGGAGATCACTTCAGGTAAGTCAAACATTTTGGTGGGAACGTAACTTAGAGATACCGATGGATAGAAAAAGGAATTGTTTTCTTTGGGTAAGGTAGTTACCCAGTCGTTACGCCCTGTAAATCCAAGATATATGGAGTTGAAAAACCCAAAATCTAAGGTAGCGTAGGTGGAGCTAATCCTCGACTCTGAAGCCGAATTACTGCCTTGTACAGCATTTCTGGAATTGGAGATGTTATAAAAACCAGGAACGTTGAGCCCATTGGTGCTTACATTTGAGGCGGAATTACTTCTATATAAATTGGATACCCCAATGGTAGTCTGAATATTGAAATCTTCAGAAAACACCTTATTGTAATTCATAAATATATCGGTATTGAAATCGAAACTGGAATTATAGGATTGAGAAAAATTACCATCAGTTCGGTTAAAATCCCTTACAAAACTAATCGGTTGCTTGGTCGTGCGATCCAGTGAAAAATAATTGAATCCATTTCTCATATTGACTGTTAAGTCTTTGGCTAGATCATAAGTGAGAAAGACCTGCCCATAAGTTACATCTCTGTTATATCCCCTATTGAACTCATTGGCTACAAAATGAGGATTGTTATAAAAACTGGTGCTGTAATGTCTTTGCTGAAAACCTACCTGGCCTGGTTGCCAGTAGTCTCTAAGGTCATTTACGTCGACATTAGTACCCATCCATAAAGCCAGATTGTAAATAAAACTTTGTGAACTAAAGGCCACTTCTGGAATATTATCAGACTGTTGTTTGTTGTAATTTAAAGAGGCATCGATAGTCAGTTTTTTATGCTTAAATCGGCCAGCCACACTAAAGTTGGAGTTGTTCAATTCGGTGTTGGGAACAATACCACGCTGATAGCGATTACCCAAAGAAACTCTGATGTTGCGTTCTGCATTCCCAGCTGTTACCGCAACAGTCGTATTGCTCACAATTCCCGTTCTGAAGAAATTATCCAGATTATCCTCACCTCTGGACACCCAGGGCAAAGGAATGCGTTCGCCAGTGGCAGGATCTATCGGACTATTATATTGAACCAGTTCTACAAAACCGCTGGGTGTTGAAGGATCTGGCCTGTTAAGCCTAGGCCCCCAGGAAAACCCGCTTCCCTCCTGACCTGAACCAGAACCATCTGTATATCTATAAACACCATTCCTTCCTGAACCGTAGGCCGACTGTGTTTCAGGAATTCTTAGAAAATCGGTTTGAAACATTGTATTGGAAGACACTTCAACCTGTAGGCCACCATCCGTGCTCCCTCTTTTGGTAGTAATTAAAATAGCTCCGTTTCTACCAATGGAACCATAAAGAGCTGAAGCCGGCGGGCCTTTTAGAACATTTATAGATTCGATGTCGTTCCCATTGAGTTCCCACAGATTTGTGGATGTATTGGGTACTCCATCTATCACTATTAACGGCTGCTCTCCTCTAAGGCTATAGCCTGGATTTGAAAAAAAATCGGTGGAATTAAAAACGGTTAAACCCGCAACTTTACCCGTTAGATTGGACACCACATTAGGTTCCTGAGTTTTCACTAAGGCTTCTCCATCTACTTTTTGAGTTGAGTAACCTATACGCTCCTGTGATTTCTTAATGTTGAGCGCTGTTACAACCACTGCATCCAAAGCATTAATATTACTGGTGAGTTCTATTTCTAAAAAATCATCACTTACAAGTAAAACCTGTTCAGTTTTGAAACCCATGTATGAAATTTCAAATCCTGAGGTAGGCTGTTCCAGGTAAATTTCGAATTCACCATCGTAGTTGGTCGTTGTCCCTTTGGAAGTTTCCAGAGTTACTATTGAAACCCCCAGCAAAGGTTGCTCCGATAACTTATCTGTAACCACCCCTCGAATGCTTAGTGGAAAAGCTGAGTCTGGTAGCGTTTGCTGTTGAGTTGTCTGTCGAGAAGTTCCTGCTTGAGCGAACATGCTTTCACATGCGAAAAGCAAAACTGCAACAAGCATAACTTTGAAAATTAATTGAGGGAAGGAATAGTTTGCAATGTTCATCTAGTGTATTTTGAAAAGACTCGTAAAAGCCTTAGTATCTTAAAAAAATTTAAAATTTTATCTCAGTTTAAGGCTTTTAAATAATTCACTATCAAATGAATGCAATATAAATTAATGACTTTTAAGATAAATTTTTGTTTCTAAAATACTTATAATCAAGTATTACTTTGATTGCACAAAAGTTAAAAAGCGTGTTTAAATGATACTGATAACCATTTTAGAAGTAAAAATTAAAAACTATGTAACATTCTCTGATAGCCAGCGTCTTACCAAAAACTAATCTTATGAAATTCAGCTTTACACTTATTATCCTTACTCTTTTTGGAAATTACCAGCTTTCTGCGCAAAGCCTTCAAGGTCGTGTGGTTGAGGCCAAAACTCAGGAAGGCATCCCTTTTGTGACTGTTCAACTTGGCACCAATTATGGCGTTATTTCTAATGATGAAGGTTATTTTATTCTTCAGCGTCGAGCAACAGATGAGGAAACTCCTCTCATATTTTCGTCTATGGGATTTGAATCTATAGAAATTCCCTTAGGAGATTTTGAAAACAATCAGGTCATTGAATTAAGTCCGGCTACCTATGAGCTTGATGAAGTCCTGTTGTTTGATAAAGCGCTTACAGCTGAAGAAGTTTTAGAAAAATTTAATGCCAATAAAAAAGAAAACCACCAGCTAGAGAATTCTAAAGTCCAGGTGTTTGCCAGATATAATGACGAATATAAAGCTGAAACCTTTGGGATTGATGTTAAAAAAGCGTCTTTTCTTAGCAGGTCTGAGCGAAAAGAAATGAATAAAAACATGGAAGATTTAGGTGAGAAAATTCAAGAAAACCCATCTAAATCTTACCGAGAGCGTTTAATCGATATTTATGCTTTTGAAGATACTTTAGTCAATGAATATCAAAAAGCACTGGACTTGATCAACAGGGAAAAAACCTTCAACACAGACGACATTCAAGATCAGGTGTTTTACGAACTTTTAAAAAGTTTGAAATCTCCAAATTCTTTTAAAGTAAAAACCGGAATTATTCCTCTGGACAGAGATTTATCTCTCAACGATGTTATTGAAGATATGGAAAATGAAAAGTTCAAGATTCCAGACACTATTTTCAATAAAAACACCTGGACCAGCAAAGGTTACAAAAGAAAGGCTACTCGATTTGAAAATGATTTTTTTACCTCTCCAAAATACTACACTTATGAATTGGTAGGCGTTACTAAAGCTTACGGAGAACCTTGTTATCATATCAAATTTAAGCCAGATCGCAGGAAAGGAAAATATGTTGGAGATCTATATATCCATACTCAGGATTTTGGGATAATAAGCTACAAATACGATTTAGAGGAAGGTAAAAAGGCCATGAATGTGAACTTAAAATTTGTGCTGGGCATCAAAGCCAACACTTTTGTAGACAGTGGGTTTTTGATTTTTTCAAGAACTGATGAGAAAGCATATTACCCAAAATATATCAAACAAACCGATGGAAGTTATGCTTACGTTAACCGAAGTTTGTCTTTTAAAGAAAATAACCAAAAACGAAAAGAGCGTAAACAACTGAAACTCGTGTTTGAACTGGAATATAACTTACTAGAAACCAGTGAATACGTCGGTGTGCAGTACGAAAGTATTACTCCAGACCTTATTGATTCATTAAGTACAAAAGAATATACCTTGATAGACGAGGTTGAAACATACGATGCCAATTACTGGAAAAATTATAACATTATAGAGGCGACAGAAGCGATAAAGAGGTATGAATAGGTCTTAGATACTGGACTAAATATGCTAGATAGTAGACTTTAGAAGATGGCTTTGGATATCAAGTCTTAAATCTTGCAAAGCATCTAAGTAACCGATGACAAATTCAGCTATAAAGAATTTAGGTAATCATAAAGAGTTATAAATAGAGGAAGTCACTAAGCTTTAGCATTATCTCCGCTTTCTGGATTTTTTTTACCAAGTCTTTTTTTCTTCCAAAGCTCTTTGGCGTATTTCTGCATATCGGTGACAGTGTCTTTTTCGTCTACGATTTCGAGTCCAAGTATGGTTTCTATAATGTCTTCCATAGTCACAATTCCATCCATACCTCCATATTCATCTAAGATGAGTGCAATCTGTTCTCTATTTTCCAATAAGGTTTCCCATAGCGTAAAAAGTGGGGTTTTTCCAGATACAGCGGTAATTTCACGTTTAAGCTCCTTAAGTTTTAAGTGGTGTTGATCTTCGGCTAGCTTTTCAAGTAACTCATGTCTAAATACACAGCCAGTAATATTATCCTCACTTTCAGAATAAATTGGTATTCTAGAAAATCTATTGTACTGTTTACTCTTTAAAAACTCCTGCAAAGTGGTGTTTTCATCTTCTGTTATAACGACCACTCTAGGCGTCATTATTTTTTCAACAGTAATATTTTTAAGCCTTAAAATATTTTGAATCATCTTGTTTTCCTTTTCAGTAAACAAGCCTTCTTTATTGCCTATAGTAGCCAAAGCAGCAATTTCCTCCCTACTCGTTGATTTTTCGTCTTTATTACTGGATAGCATATTGGTTATTACAGAAGACATTACCACTAGTGGGTAAGTCAGGAAAATCATAATCCTAAGAATATGGTATGAAATTTTAGTGAGCCTCTTCCAATACCTGGCGCCCAAAGTTTTAGGAATAATTTCGGTTACCACTAAAATCAAAAGAGTCAAAACAGCTGAGACTACACCAAAATAAGCTTCACCAAAAACTTTAACCGCCTGCGCTCCAACACCAGCAGCTCCTATGGTATGGGCGACAGTGTTCAGTGATAGAATTGCAGATAAAGGCTTATCGATTTCTGTCTTGTATCTTAAGAAGGAATCGGCCCATTTGTGACCATTTTCTTTCTTTACAATCAAAAATGAACGGTTGGTAGACAAAAGGACAGATTCCATAATTGAACACAAAAAAGAAACAAAAAGGGCTAAAAATAAATAGGCAAATAATAAAAACATCTCAAAGGTTTTTTCAAATATACGTTTTGTAAAAAGCCATTTTCCCAAAATTATCCTTATAAATAAAAAATGGCTTTTTGTAAGGGAGAGTTAAACTCATGTCAACAAAAGGCTAAACAGACTACACTCTTCTACACAGTGAGGATAAAATCCACGAGTTTGTGGAGTCAAACTCCTTAAATAACCTGTAGTATCAGCAAAACGGGAACGGTACATGAATTGGTTACTAATACTTAAAAAAGCCATGCAAACTAATATCAACCTCACCACAACCAAAAGACCTCCAACCTTTTCAAAATTATTTTCCTTAAAAACATTGTCCACAAGAGACATGGGTATTTTTGGAATTACCTTTTTACTTCTTGCGGGTGCCTTACTCATGCTCATCAAACTACAACCTGCATTTGAGCAATTGCATTTTGAGCGTATCAACACCTTTTGGGGACAACTCCTTATTTATGTATCCATAGGTCTATTGGCTTTTAAGATCGCTTTTTTAGGGTTTATTTTTTTCCTTCGGCTCAGATACAAAGCGGTGGCTTCAGTTTCCAACGAAAAACTGCCAGTGCTTACCGTGATTGTACCGGCTTACAACGAAGGGAAATTGGTTTGGAAAACCCTGCATAGCCTGGCAGGAAGCCATTATCCAAGTCATAAGTTGCAAATCATTTCTATAGATGATGGCAGCAAAGATGACACCTGGTCCTGGATGCAAAAAGCAAAACAGGAAATTGGAGAAAAGCTTAGTATTTTCCAGCAACCCAAAAATATGGGGAAACGCCACGCGCTCTACAGAGGTTTCAAAATGGGAGCTGGAGAAATTTACGTTACTGTAGATAGCGACTCTATTGTAAAAACTGAAACCTTAAGAAATTTGGTGTCACCTTTCATCACCGATAGAAATTGTGGTGCAGTTGCTGGTAATGTGAAAGTCCTAAACAATCAAAAAGCAATCATACCCCGTATGTTGAACGTAAGTTTTGCTTTTAGCTTCGAATTTATACGCTCGGCTCAAAGTGTACTAGGGTCTGTGTTATGCACACCTGGCGCCCTGGCCGCCTACAGACGCGATGCGGTATCTAATTGTTTGGAAGATTGGATGAATCAAACCTTTTTGGGAACCAAAACAGATATTGGAGAAGACAGAGCCATGACCAATATGATCTTAAAACAGGGTAAAAATGTGCGTTTCCAAAGCAATGCAGTCGTCTTAACCAATATTCCGGAATGCTATAAAAACCTTTACAAGATGTTCATACGCTGGGAGCGAAGCAATGTGAGAGAAAACATCAAAATGAGCCAGTTTGCTTTTTCAAATTATAGAGAAGGCTGCAAAATAGGCCCTAGAATTCTACTCATCAACCAGTGGATCAAAGTGATTTTCGCCTATCCGTTTGTATTATTGATGCTCGCTTTCATTGTTATGTATCCGCTGATGTTCCTCAGTACTACACTTGTGAGTATTCTTGTATTTTCGAGCATTCCTGCCTTATTTTATGCCAAATCTTATAATGTAGGAGAGTCCCTGTGGATCTATTGCTATAGTTTATTTTACACCTTTAGTCTGTTCTGGATCACGCCATATGCCATCGCAACAGCAAGTCGACGCGGCTGGTTAACTCGAGGGCTTCCAAAGAATTCTTAAGGAGTTAAGTTTTTATTTATTTCTGAATTTATCTAGAGAGTGTTTTAAGCAATATCGACAGTAAGCTTCAACAATGGTCTAACTTAAGTGTCCCGTCCTGGCATTTTTGTTATGACTGAAAGTGACAGTTAAGATTTTGACTCTTAATTTATTTATCATTTGTCTTGCATTCAGTTTTCTGGCTCTTTTAGTCCTTTTTTTTAAGGTCTTCGCTCTTGACTCGTGATTTTTGGGCCGTAAGTCTCTTGTCCTGTTTTTTGTTTCTTGGCTGCATTTGGTGTAAAATCCACCCTGCCAAACCTGATCATTCTACTTTTGACTAAAACACTTATCTTTAGTTCAACAAAAAATGATAATATGAAACCATGTCTACTGTCTTTAAGTATTCTGTTCACAACACTTAGTTTTGCTCAATCGTCAAATAAAGCTCAACTTGAAAAGCTTACCGACAATCACCTCAACACCAGCATTGAACTTCTAAAGGATTGGCTAAGCTTACCAAATAATGGATTGAAGGAAGAGCATGTGCAGCATAACCTTGACTACGCTAAAGAAGCGTTTGAAAGTCGCAGATTTGGTACCAAAATTCTAACAACCGATGCGACACCTCTGCTTCTAGCTGAGCGTCCAACCCAAAAGAAATTACCCACCCTCCTCCTCTATGCTCATGCCGATGGACAAGCGGTAGAGCCAGAGCGTTGGAACCAACCTAACCCATACGAACCTGTATTAAAAAAGAAAAATGAGTCTGGAGACTGGGAGATCATTCCATGGTCAAATTTGGAGGACTCTTTTAATCCCGACTGGCGCGTTTATGGCAGGTCTAGTTCAGATGACAAAGGACCTATCGCGATGCTATGGTCGGCTCTGGACATACTTGATGAATCGAAACTAGATACCAAAGTCAATTTAAAAGTCATCATTGATTTTGAAGAAGAACTTGGCTCTCCAAATCTGCCTGATGCTGTCAAAAAATATAAAAAAGAGCTCACTGCCGATATGCTTGTTATCATCGACGGACCTCAACATGCTTCCAATCAGCCCACCTTATCGTTTGGAGCCAGAGGCATACAAACGCTCACACTTACAACTTTTGGAGCCAAAGGGTCTCAACACAGCGGTCATTATGGCAACTACATTACCAATCCTGCCAGACAGTTATCTCAGCTTCTAGCTAGTTTTTATACAGAAGACGGTCGTGTAGCTATTCCAGGTTATTACGATGGGGTTTCGATTTCAGATTCCGAAATGCAAGCGCTCAAGGCTGTCCCGGATGATGAAGTTCAACTCAAGAAAGATTTAGGGTTTATTACCCAGGACAGTGTCGCTAGTTTTTTAAAAGCTTCTATACAGTATCCGTCACTAAACATAAGAGGAATGCGTTCTGGATGGGTTGGCGACGAGGCCAGAACCATTGTTCCAGAAATGGCAACGGCAGAACTCGATATCAGACTGGTTAAATCTTCTCAGCCAGCAACCCTTATACAACTTGTAAAAACGCATATTGAAAACCAGGGCTACACTGTTTTAGACAAAGCACCAACAGATGAACAGCGACAAAATCTGAAAAAGGTCGTTCAAATGAACCACACGTTTTCCTACGATGCCTTCAAAACAGATATTGATTCGCCGGTTGGAGTTTGGCTTACCAGGGCTTTGGAGGGTGTTTTTGATACCTCCCCCATCCTTATACCCACATCTGGAGGCTCCATTCCCATCTCGCCATTTGTAAGCGCATTAGGTGTTCCTGCCGTTACAGTCCCCCTGGTCAATAACGATAACAATCAGCACAGTCCGGATGAAAATTTAAGACTCGGACATTACCGAGACGGAATCCTCAGCCTTATGGCCATACTTACTCAGGAGTATAAAAAGTGATATTTTTATTCTAAACCTGCCTCTCAAGGAACAAAGGCCGATATAATGCCGTTCACCTATCACCATCATTATTTGTTCAAATGTTCAAACAAAGTTAGGTAGCATCTTGAAATCCAAACTGGAGTTAAGACATTATAATTGAGAGAATTGAAAAGAACAATGATATATATTCAATAAAGACGCAACTTTCAAATAAGAAGTCATCTTATAAAAAACATCATGAGAAATAAAACTTTACTTTTCTACCTCTCTATCTTAATGCTTCTCATAAATTTAAGTTGTAAAGATGACGACGACGATAGTTGCATCAATTTTTCAACTGCATTTGTGACTGCGGTAGATGCACCAGAGACAGGAACAGTTTCTGAAGTAACCCCGATTGAGGTAGATTTTGAAGTGTTTAACGGCTGTACAGTGTTTGAAAATTTTATTGAAACCCAGGAAGATAACGTCATTACTGTTGAAATTGAAACCAAATCTGAAGGCTGTATTTGTACGCTTCCTGTGCTTACACTGTCAACAACTTATAGATTCACTCCAGAAAATCCTGGGGATTATAAATTGAACTTCAAATCTGGCCCAACTGAATTTATAACTGTTGATATAACCGTAAATTAAAACTTATGAAATACACAACTGTTTTTACTAGCATTGTGCTCCTTATATGCTTTACTTGTTTTGCTCAAAGTCCACGTGAGGTCGTTCAAAATCAACTAGATGCTTATAATGCAAAAGATTTGAAAGCCTTTTTGGATGTATTTGCAGAAGAGGCTGTAGCTTATAATTATGGAGAAGCAGAACCTTTTATCGATGGCAAAACAAACTTTAAAGAAACCTATGGAAGGCTATTCTCCTCTTCTCCACAACTCCATAGCGAAGTTATTTCTCGTCAGGTAATAGGAAACACCGTAGTGGATTATGAATACATCACAGGAAGAGAAGGAAATGATCAACCCCTTTTGTTGATAGCCATCTATGTAGTAGAAAAAGGAAAAATAATTCGGTGTGATTTTATAAGGGAGTAAAGGTGCAGGATTTCAACAGTATGTTGAAATATTCTCCATAATCTAAACCTTAGAAATCCTTGAAGCGCCTTATGATTGACACATTGTTAACCAAAGTTGCTATTTATTATAGTTTAATTAAGAAACATGGTGTTTTCATCTTAAATTTCAATTAAATCAAATTTTCTGATAGACGAAGGGAACTAAATTTGTCGTTAATATGTAAAATTCGGACTATGAAAGAGACATTTGATTTAATAAACGACGCGGCAAATTTTACTAGTGCTGGAACATCACAGTTATCTGTTAATACTCCCGAAGGAATAGAACAAGTCGAAGTTGAAAATTTATCTGAACTAGATTCAGATTATGAACATTCTGACCTCGGTCGACTTTACTCAGAATTTCCTGAGAATTTTGCTAAAATTCAAAAGATAAGCTTTCGCGATCAATATTTCTTCAACTGTTATTTCAGTACCAATGACGATATGGACATCTTAAAATTTGACAAAGATGGTACCCTCGTAGGTGAAACTAACTCATAGTTCCATTTTTTCTCGAAGCCTCTGGCTTCAACACATTTTTATTTAAACCAACCAAAATTAATTCAAGATGAACAAAAGATTGAAACAGATTACTTTTGCCGCAATTTTAGGCTTAATGACTTTTACAACTCAAGCACAGGAAAGTGTTTTTGGAGTAAAAGGAGGATTAAATTTATCCAATTTTTTCACAGAAAATGTAGATGATGAAAACCTAAGAACAGGACTCAACTTTGGAGTATATTCTAGAAGTGCACTAATTCCAGAAGTCCTTTATCTACAAACAGAATTAGGATATTCTGGCAAAGGTGCTAAGATTGAAGGTAGCCTTGGAGAAGCAGAGATTGGCTTAGGTTATTTAGAACTTCCAATACTTGCATCTGTAGGAATAGCTGATCTATTTTATGTAGAGGGTGGTGCATATGCATCTTATTTATTGGACGCAAATATCTCTGGGGAATCTAGTGGTGGATCTTCTTTTTCAGAAGAAATTAGCACTAGCAATTTTAAAGATTTTGACTACGGACTTGCAGTTGGAGCTAATGTGAATTTAAGACCCTTGGTTGTTGGCGTTCGTTATTATTACGGATTGCAAGACATAGTTGATAATGATTTTGCACAGTTTTCTGGTATAGAAGCAAGAAATTCAACTTTTCAAGCCTATGTAGCTTTTGAATTTTAATTAACCAGCCTAATCAATTGCTACATGAAGCGCACCTTAAAGGGTGCGCTTTTTTTATGCTATGCCTTTATAGAAGTTAAAAGTGTAGATAATTATACAAAGTATGTATAGTAATACCACACAATCAAATAAAAACAAGTTTAAAGATTATAGTTATTTTATTGACTGTCAATTTGTTATGTTAATTGTGAAAGGTTTGGACAAGTATTGGAGTACCTTATAGTGAATCCAAAAAAACTTAACATGAAAACATTAGCAATTGCTTTTTTACTACTACTATGCACACAGGTAAGCAGTCAAGAAAAGAACGGGGAAAAGGAAGAGAAAACAAATAGCAGCCTGAATGTGGAGGACATGCTTTCTTCAGAAAATGAAAATGTGACGATTATTTCTTTTAACCAGTTACCTGGAGCCATCAAGAATAAACTTCATGAACTCAACATTGACCCAAAAATGATTGAGACGATTAAAATATCAGAAACAAAAGAAAAAACTTTGTATGCCATCTCCATTTTGCAAAATGAAAAAATAAGAACCCTACGAATTAAACCCAACGGCCAGATGAAAAACGTTTAATATCCTAAAGTTTAAGTTTGTTCTGAGATCCCGAAGTAAAAATTCGGGATCTTTTTTTTGCGTACACACAAAAACCAAGGGTATTGAATTCATAGGATCTTAAAAGGTATGGAAAACTGAGATTTATTTTCATTGTATAATGACTTTAAGTGATGTGGGTTACAGCAGGAGAAGATTGGCTTAACATTAGCTTTACCCTTGTAAAGTTGGAGCAGAATACACCTAGATTTACATCTCAACAATAAAAGATTAGTTTATGAAAAAGTTAGTTATTGCAGCATGTCTAATCGTAGCCTTCAGTTTTCAATCTGAAGCACAATCTATTTCCGAACACGCTTTAGGCTTAAGGTTTGGCGGTAATAATGGGTATGGAGCAGAAGTGTCCTACCAACGGGCACTAGGAGACAACAATCGCCTTGAGGTCGATCTTGGTTGGAGAAATAATGACAATTTTGATGCGTTTAAACTTACAGGTTTGTACCAATGGGTTTGGAACATTGAAGGAGGATTCAACTGGTTTGCCGGGTTAGGTGGTGGATTGGGAAGTGTGAATTACGATGACCGCTATAGAAATGGCGACTATGACGGAAGCAATGAAGTATTCCTTTTTGGTGCTGGAAATGTTGGCATCGAATATAATTTTGATATCCCTTTACTTATTGCTTTAGATTTCCGTCCGGAAATCGGGTCTGGCAATTATAATAATGATCTGGATTTTGATATTGCTTTGGCGTTACGCTACCAGTTTTAACCCTCACAGAACTATATATTTATTGAAAAGCCTCGGATTGAATTCGAGGCTTTTTTGTGAAGTGATGTTTTATATTTACGACTTATTAGCTGAAATTGACAGTTCATCGAAAACATGATTTCAAAAAACTCCTTTGCAGTTACTTTTGACTCAAAATCAAAAACATGAAAACACCTCCCCTTCAACAGTTTATTAGATTCGTTTGGATATCAGCTGTAATTGCTGTTTTCATTCACTTGATCAATTATATGGGAAGCGGTTTGACAGTAAACTACCTCACCAATTATAAATATTTGCTCGTTAATTTTTCTTATGCCTTTATCATCGGGATATTTAATATCACATTTATTACTCTTATTCAGAGTAAATTTTCATGGCGTGAAGAACCAAAAACTCTTATTGTTTTGGGAATTCTTGGCACAGTCATCGTTTCAGTTTTAGGTTTTTTTATTGCGAGAATCGTTCATAGCCTTTGGATATATGGCTATACATTTCAATATTTTTTAAATAATGAAAGCTTAACCAGTTATATCTTTGCTGTTCTAATTGCCATCATTGTCAGTTTAGCCTTTCATGCTTATTACTTTTATAAATTTGGTGCTGATGCAGAATTGAAAGCACAAAAGGAAATCGTAGAACATACTAAAGCCAAACATAAAGCTCTTCAAGATCAACTCGACCCACACTTTCTGTTCAATAGTCTTAGCGTTTTGGCTTCGCTCATCGAAGAAGATCCCAAAAGAGCTACAGAATTTACCACTAGCCTCTCTAAAGTTTACCGCTATGTTTTAGACCAGCGACAGGAAGATGTGGTGAGTTTATCCTCTGAACTGGATTTTGCAAAAGTCTATTTAAACCTCCTAGCCATGCGCTTTGAAGATAGCTTAAGCTATAGCATAAATGTAACAGACGAAACCGCATTTACTATTCCGCTTTCACTTCAGCTTCTCATTGAAAATGCGGTGAAACATAATAAGGTTACTGAGAGGCAGCCACTTCATATTGAGATTTTTAAAACTGAAAGCTTTTTGGTTGTTCAAAATAACGTCAATCCGAAAGCTCAGGAATCCAATCGAAATGGCATTGGACTCAAAAACATCAAAAACAGATTTGAGGCATTTACAGAAATCCCAATTCAAATTGAAAAGGACGCAACAAAATTCAGAGTAAAACTTCCGCTTATCAAAAATCAATACGCATGAGTAAAATAGTAATTGTAGAGGATGAAAAGCCTGCAGCCAGAAGACTTGAACGCCTACTTATCGACCTTGATTATAAAGTGTTTAAAAAATTACACTCTGTGGAAGAAGCGGTAGAATGGTTTAAAGACAATTCTCAGATAGATTTAATTTTTCTTGACATTCAACTAAGTGATGGCTTGTCTTTTGAAATTTTTGAAGATGTGCACATAGAAGCCGATTTAATTTTCACCACGGCCTACGATGAATATGCGCTGAAAGCTTTTAAACTAAATAGTATCGACTACCTTCTAAAGCCAATAGATCGGAGTGAATTGGCTGTAGCACTCCATAAATTTGAAAAGCGAAAATCTGCAAAAACCATCGATGCAGAATTGCTCAAGAACTTACTATTTCAGCCAAAGGAAAATCCAACCTACAAAACCCGATTTTCAATAAAAGTTGGGGAACGGCTCAAGACCTTTTCTACAGATGATATTCTTTGCTTTGAAAGTTCGGACAAAGCCACTTCCCTGGTCACCGTTGAAGGTAAACACTATGTTATCGATGACTCTTTAAACCAGCTGGAGCCTCAGCTTTCTCCCAAAGATTTTTTTAGAGTGAATAGGAGTCATATTATTCATTACCAGGCCATACAAGATATGGTCAATTATTCTTCAAGTAGGATAAAAATCAATTTAAAAGGTTTAGATCAGTCTACGATAGTGAGTAGGGATCGTGTAAAAGACTTTAAAAATTGGATTGGATAAACCCAATTTAAGCTCTGAAGATGCTTATATTTAAACAAAAAAATGAATATTCTATGTATCTCTGGTTCTGCCTCAAAAAATAGCAGTAATGTGAAATTCCTCCAGGCCATTGCTGAGCAATTATCTATAAATCATGCTGTGGAGGTTTATGAAGGTCTTTACAATTTCCCTTTGTTTACGCCAGAAAGACTCAATCAAGGTATTCCTGAATCCATCAATTTATTAAGGGACCGCATTACAAATGCCGACCTTGTTATTATTTCAACTCCTGAATATAATCACAACATTCCAGCAGTGCTCAAAAATATGCTGGAATGGCTAACAGATTCTGGTGAGTTTTTTGCTAAAAAAGTACTCCCACTCACTTTTACGCCCAAAGAACCTCGTGGTAAATATGCACTGAAATCACTACAGATGAGCCTCAAAGCACAAAAAGCCACAATCATTTCTGAAGCTAATTTTTACAAAACCGACGTTAACTTTGTAGACGAACTTATCATTTTACCAGAGGACATTAAGATAATGTTAAGCAATGTTCTGGAGTAATGAGAACTTTTTAAAAAAAATACTTTAGATTATTAATTATATTTAATCATTAGTTAAATATAATTTATACGATATAAATCAATTGAAATGAAATAGTAATATTGCCTCATAAACTTAACTGATGAAGTACGTTTTTTTAGCCTTTAGTTTACTATTATTGTCCAGCCAGGTCGATTATTACGATATGGATTGGGTTGGTAATACTATGACTATTGAAGCTGAAGAAAATAACTCGGTAGTTGAAGAATATACCGTTTCTAATAAAGCTTCTAAAGAAAATCAGGCTACTATTTTTTCACCAAAAAAAGTCTTAAAGGCCTATTTACTTTTCAATCATCAGGTTCATCTTGACCTGGAAATAGATCCGCCCGACGTTTTAAGTTAGTAGAATTCTTTACTTAACTTAAAATAAATTCAATGAGAAATTTTTTATTGGGGATAAGCCTAGTCTTATCTCTACACTCTTTTGCACAAGTAGAAGAGTCTAAGCTCGGAAGTTGGTACATGTACTTTTATAATGTCAACTTTGAGGAATCTAACTTTGGTGTTCAGGGTGATTTTCAATACAGAAACTGGAATACTATAGGTGATTTGGAACAATTGCTTTTAAGGTCTGGTGTCACTTATAGACCAGATGAGGCACCAATCCTATTTACTTTAGGTTTTGCAAATATCACTACTGGCACCCCAGGAGAGAGTTCTTCAACCTTTAATGAAAACAGGGTTTATCAAGAAGCACTTATTAACCAAAAAATCCTACAAAGAGTACACCTTCTGCATAGATTCAGATACGAACAGCGGTGGGTGGAGGATCAGGATTTTAGAACACGTTTCAGGTACAATCTGTTTGTCAATATAGGATTGAACTCCAAAGAACTTGTTCCCAGGACTTTTTACGCTTCTTTTTATAATGAACTTTTCATTAATGGAGAACGCGATACGGGGACCTCTGAGGTAGAACTGTTTGACAGAAACCGAACCTATTTTGGGTTGGGCTATGTCTTAACAGAAAGTACCCGACTTCAACTTGGCTGGATGAGACAGGAAACTGAGACGTTCACCAAAAATCAATTACAATTTAGTTTACACCAAAATTTAAATTTTTAAAAAATATAATATCATGAGACTTAAAATTAATACCCTGCTAGTCCTATTGGCAACTATTTTCTTAATAACAAGTTGCAACACCAATTCAACAAAGACAAAAAATGAATCCGAACAAGAAGCTAAAACCCTAGATCTAAACGAAGATGTTCTATTATATTCTAAAGAATGTATAACAGAATACGAAGTCGTAAAAGCTCAACGGGAATGGGCAGATGGCATTGTAAGGATAGGGGAAGTTTACACTGAAGGAGGAGACTATAAAACTGAAGCGGCAGAATTCATACAAGAAATGTATGGCTACGATCTTGGAAGTGTGCTCTTCAAGCCTACTTTAGCTTCTGTATCTCAATTCCGAAACAGTTTTGATTCAGCAAAATCTTACTTTGTGGGTGGAAATGATGCTTACCCGGAAGATGAAGGTTTTGCGATAAAACCATACACCAATGTAAAATGGGACAATGTAGGAATCATCAATAATAATTGCAGAATGGCGATTGCTATGGGTAATTATTACTTTACTCCAAAAGACGGAAGCGGCGACGTAAAGGTTGAATACACCTTTGCTTATGTGAAGGATAAAACAGGAAAAATAAGAATTGCTTCGCACCAGTCCTCTTTGCCATATGTTCCACCAAAAAAGTAATTGCATTTTTTGATAATAAAAGCCTGTTCAAAACTTTTGAACAGGCTTTTATAATTTATATAACCAACTCTGGTTTAAATGATTTTAAAACGTTTACGGTCTACTTCTTTCAAATAGATTTTACGTATCCTCAAGTGGTTTGGAGTGACTTCTACGTACTCATCCTTTTGGATATATTCCAAAGCTTCTTCCAAAGAGAATTTCTTGGCTGGAACAATTTTAGCTTTATCATCTGCTCCAGAAGATCTTACGTTAGAAAGCTTTTTAGTTTTAGTGATGTTCACAGTCATATCATCCGACCTTGAGTTTTCGCCAATCACCTGACCTTCGTAAATTTCTTCACCTGGATCAACAAAAAACTTACCTCTATCCTGAAGCTTATCAATAGAATAAGGAATTGCTTTTCCTTTTTCCATAGAGACCAAAGAACCGTTCTGGCGTTGTGGAATATCACCTTTTAGGGGTTGAAATTCTTTAAAACGGTGAGCCATAATTGCTTCACCAGCTGTTGCTGTCATCAATTGGTTTCTTAAACCGATGATACCTCGAGAAGGAATTAAAAACTGGATAGTCATCCTTTCCCCTTTTCCTTCCATACTTAACATTTCACCTTTACGCATGGTAACCATTTCTACAGATTTTCCAGAAATATGCTCAGGCAAATCGATAGTCAATTCTTCAATAGGTTCACACTTCACACCATCCACTTCTTTGATGATGACCTGTGGCTGTCCAATTTGAAGTTCATAACCTTCTCTTCTCATGGTTTCAATGAGAACCGACAAGTGCATAACTCCACGTCCAAAAACATTGAACTTATCAGCAGAATCTGTGTCTTCTACTCTTAAGGCTAAGTTTTTCTCAAGTTCTTTAGTCAAACGATCTTTGATGTGTCTTGAAGTCACAAATTTTCCGTCTTTTCCAAAAAATGGAGAATCGTTGATGGTGAACAACATACTCATGGTTGGTTCATCTATTGCAATAGACTTTAAACCTTCAGGATTTTCAATATCGGCAACCGTGTCACCAATTTCGAAACCTTCAAGGCCAACAATAGCGCAAATGTCTCCTGCCTGAATCTCTTCAACTCTGCGTCTTCCAACACCTTCAAAGGTGTGAAGTTCTTTAATACGAGTTTTGGTAACAGAGCCATCGCGTTTCACCAAAGAAACTGGCATGTTTTCTTTCAGAACTCCTCTGTGCAAACGACCGATAGCGATTCTTCCTGTATAGGAAGAAAAGTCTAAAGAAGTAATCAACATTTGCGTATTTCCTTCTTTTACTTCAGGAGAGTCAATATGTTCTATAACCATATCCAGCAAAGGCTCGATATTTTCTGTCTTTTCGTCTGGACTTTCACTCATCCAGTTATTTAGAGCCGAACCGTAAACGGCTGGGAAATCCAATTGCCATTCTTCGGCACCAAGTTCGAACATCAAGTCAAAAACTTTCTCGTGCACTTCCTCTGGAGTACAGTTTGGTTTATCTACTTTGTTGATAACTACACAAGGCTTCAGACCTAGGTCCAGAGCTTTCTGCAATACAAACCGCGTTTGTGGCATAGGTCCTTCAAAGGCATCCACAAGTAGCAAAACCCCATCGGCCATATTCAACACTCGCTCTACTTCTCCACCAAAATCGGCGTGACCAGGAGTATCAATGATATTAATTTTTGTGTCTTTGTAAACTACAGAGACGTTTTTGGATACTATTGTAATCCCTCTTTCTCTCTCGAGGTCATTATTGTCCAAAATAAGATCTCCAGTAGATTCGTTGTCACGAAACAATTTACAGTAATGCATAATTTTGTCCACCAAGGTTGTCTTGCCGTGGTCAACGTGAGCGATAATCGCGATGTTCTTGATATTCATAAAAAGGCGTAATTTTAAGTCGGCAAAGGTAGGCTTATTTTATGTATAAAAGCCTGAAATCTTAAAATGAAAATATTGAGAACAAAATTTTGAATAAAATTCTGTTAATCAATCTTTTGAAAGCAATTACCGATTTAAAACTTCCAAAATTTGACTTTCCAGTTTTGGGTCAAACAAACTTAAAGAATTGCTGGTAAGTGTATAAGATTTGTCGATAATGTAAACCCTGTTTAAATAATTTTTGAAAAATCCATAGGTGTTCTCCGGGACAACAGACACAACCTGAAATTCGGTTGAACCGTTATGTTCCAGTTGAGACAATGCATTTTTCCACAAGTTCGGGTTTTGAAAATCAAGATTGATGCTCAAAAAAATAAGTTCCGGATATTTCTCTCTTAATTCTTCAATTTTTTTCAAATTGTTTTTTTTGCCTTCAAAAGATAAGGCAGACCAGGTGTGCATCACAGTAGGTTTATCCCCTGTAATCTCATGAAGCTGAATGGTATCAAAATCTGTTGTTTTTAAATTCAAATTCTTCATGTTTTTACCCACAAGGTAATTACTCTGTATTGTTGTTAACTGATGTAATTCATCTTCATCCAAAGCAGTAAGATCAAATTTTTTGATCATGGATAAGGTCTCCTCCAGTTGTTTTTCAGTCTGTGAAAAAACAATTTCACGTCTTATGAAACGATTAAAAAAATTGGATTTCAAATAGTCATTTTCGAATAACTTATGCACCAGATTCAGTCTGCGTTTGAGATTTTGGTGATCGTTTAAATCAAAACAATCTCTATTCTCTGTTTCACAAACTTCAATAGATTTATTTCTGAGATAATTATCCAAAAACCTCATATAACTGAAGTTGGATACCAAATTTGAATCATTGAAATCCACATCACTCCTGTAATCAAAATAATCCTCTGGGAATTCATCAAATTTGCTGGGAACATACTTTTTCATGAGAAATGCATAACGTTCTCTCATATCGTAATGTTCATATTTGATGGTGCTTTCTGCAATTTTTTCGAAATAAGGCGTGAAAGTTGACTCAGATTTGAGTTTATCAAGACCTTTCAAACGCAAATCCATGATAGAATCTGTTTTCTCTACAAATCGCTGAGGGGTAATTTTATAATAAGATAAAATCAAATCATTATCATGTTCATTGAGAAGGAACATGTTTATCAGAAAATTGTTTTCTACTGATGAACTCCCCCCAAAAGTAAGGGATTCATCAAACTCCAGCGTATTGACTCTCAACACAGTACTGTCTCCAGGTTTTAAATACAGCGTCTGACTTTCAGGATAATGTTTGAAACTATATATAGATTCCTTATCCTGAGAAAATTCATAATGAAAATTGTTGTTAGCGTCCAGTGAAATTGTGTCTATAACACTATCATTATGCTCCAAGGTAACGTAACTCGAGTTCGGGTTTACTATACGCCCACCAATAAAAGTAAGATCTCTTTTTTGCTCTTTTGAGCATCCGAGGCAAATCAATATAACACAAAGGTGGTAATACTTCATAAGTGTTGATAACGTTACAAAACTAGCTTTACCAATTCTTAAAGCATGTTAAGTCACCGTTAAAAAAAGCGTGATAATAAATCCTTTATGCATTGTAATAAAATGAGTACTTTTGCAAAAAATTCAGCTTTATTATGCTATCAGTTTCAAACCTTTCTGTTCAATTTGGTAAACGTATTCTTTTTGATGAAGTCAATACCAGTTTTACCTCTGGCAATTGTTATGGTATTATTGGCGCCAACGGTGCTGGTAAATCTACTTTTTTAAATATCATTTCGGGAAAAATAGATCCAACTTCTGGACATGTTCACTTAGAGCCAGGCAAACGGATGTCTGTTCTTGAGCAAGATCACTCGATGTACGATGACTTTAATGTACTTGAAACCGTTATGATGGGAAATGAACCACTCTTTAAAATTAAAAAAGAGATGGATGAAATTTACGCCAAAGAAGATTTTAGTGATGCAGACGGAGAGCGCGTTGGTGTGTTGCAGGTTGAGTTTGAAGAAATGGACGGATGGAATGCAGAAAGCAATGCAGCTGCTTTACTTTCCAATCTTGGTATAGGATCAGAACACCATTACACCCTGGTGAAAGATCTTGACGGTCAACAAAAAGTAAGAGTGCTTTTGGCCAAAGCTATTTTTGGTAACCCCGATGTGCTTATCATGGATGAGCCTACCAACGATTTGGATTATGAAACCATCTCCTGGTTAGAAAACTTTTTAGCCAATTTTGATAACACAGTTATTGTAGTCTCTCACGACCGTCACTTCCTGGATGCGGTATGTACACACATTTCTGATATTGATTTTGGAAAAATCACTCATTATAGTGGCAACTACACTTTCTGGTATGAATCTTCTCAACTAGCAGCCAAGCAAAGAGCTCAGCAAAATAAAAAGGCTGAAGAAAAGAAAAAAGAATTGCAACAATTCATTGAACGCTTCAGTGCCAACGTGGCCAAATCCAAACAAGCTACCTCTAGAAAGAAAATGCTTGATAAGTTGGATTTTCAAAATATAAAACCTTCCAACAGAAGATATCCTGCAATTATTTTTGAAAAAGAAAGAGAAGCTGGAGATCAAATTCTTCATGTTGAAAACTTATCCGCCAGCATTGATGGTGAAAAGATTTTCTCCAATGTGCACGTTAACCTCAACAAAGGAGATAAAGTGGTAATTTACTCCAAAGACTCCAGAGCTACGAGTGCTTTTTACGAGATTATTAATGGTAAAGCTGAAGCAGATACAGGAACTTACAAATGGGGTGTAACCACAAATCAGTCCTATTTACCAAATGACAATAGCGAATACTTTGAGAGCAAGCTTTCACTCGTAGACTGGCTAAGGCAATGGGCCAAAACTGAAGAAGAACGCGAGGAAGTTCACATCCGTGGTTTTTTAGGAAAGATGCTATTCAGCGGAGATGAAGCTCTAAAAACTTGTGATGTACTTTCGGGAGGGGAAAAAGTGAGATGTATGGTAAGCAGGATGATGATGACCAGAGCCAATGTGCTTATTTTAGACGAGCCTACCAATCACCTGGACTTAGAAACCATTACGGCTTTCAACAATTCCCTGAACAACTTCAAGGGCAATATTTTACTTACCACACACGATCATCAATTTGCGCAAACCGTTGGTAATCGAGTGATTGAGCTGACGCCAAACGGAGTCATCGACAAATTCTCCACTTTCGATGAGTATATGTCAGACCCTAAAATTAAAGAACAACGCGAGAAGATGTATGCTGTAGAAGCTTAGACCTGTTCTTATAAAATAAGTATCAAAGGCCTGAAGAGCATTCCTCAGGCCTTTTTTATTGCCCCAGAGCAGGCATTTTTTTTTGATTTTGGGTATCGCATCAATAAAACTCAAGAATAAATCAGCTTCAAAGCCTGAGTTCGCTTCAATATGCAGCTTTACAGCAGAGATTTGACTGAAATCGTAAAAAAGATTTTATGTTTTTAGAATTAAAAAAACACTCTCACGAAAGGTAGCCAGGCTTCTGGATAGACATTTCTATTTTCATCAAAAAGCACGTTATATCTTATCCCTACAATTATATTGCTTTGTCGATAGCCTAATCCTAAAAACAAAGCTGTATTCCAGAAATCATCTCGTGCCCCATCAAAGAACCTGTTGTTGACCCTCAGCTGTTCCAGTTCTGCTGAAATCTGAAGATTTGGTACAGGATGAAAAAAATTCACAAGGCTACCTCCATAAAGATGAGAAGTGAACCGGTTGTTCCTTTCGAAATAACTATACTGAAGCCCTACACCTGTGGAAAAGTATTCATTTAATGGATATACTGCCTGAGGTGAAACGCTTAGTGTCGTAAATGTGTTGGAAAAGTTTGCCCCTGCTGTCCCTCCCCAGCGTACATTTTCCCAAAACGTTGATCTATTATCCATTTGCTGAGAGTACAAGGAAAAACAGATAAAAACTATTGGTAATAAAATGAGCTTTCTCATCATAGATAGTAAATGAAATTATTAAGACTAAATCTAATAAAATAATTTAACACCTTAAGAATAGTTGAGTATCCTGAAGGATTAAAGACTTTTGCAAGTCTGTTTTATAAGCGAACCACTTACACTTCAGTTGAAGTTTTAAGTGAGGCCAAAAAGTTAGGGTGAATGAAGTCGTTGAGGCTAATTCACTTTCATTATTTAAGCTAGAACAGACTAAGTCAAAAGAGAAAAATTACATGGCAGCTCTCTGCTTTGGTGCAAATTTTCGATTACCTGTATATCTTTTGCTTATTCACCCAATTCTGGTATGCTCTTGCATTTCGGTTGTGCTGAGCCAGAGTTTTAGCGAATTTGTGATAGCCAGGCTTTTCTGTGTCTGCGGCAAAATATAGGTAATCGTGAGACTCAGCGTTGAGGACAGCATCTATGGAAGAAATATCTGGCATGGCGATAAGTCCGGGCGGCAGGCCAGCGTATTTATAGGTGTTGTAAGGAGAATCCAGCTCAAGGTCTTTGTAAAGCACTCTTTTTATAGGGGTATCGAAGTCCTTATTCTGATTTTGAATAGCAAAAATAACCGTAGGGTCAGCCTGCAGTTTCATGCCACGTCTTAGTCTATTCAAATAGACTCCAGCTACTTTTGGGCGTTCTACAACTTTTGCTGTTTCTTTGTGTACAATGGCTGCAAGTGACATCACCTCCTGTGGAGTTAACTTAAGCTTTTCGGCTTTGTTCATCCGTTGTTTATTCCAAAATTCATTGAAGTATTTGACCATTCTATCGCGAAATTGCTCCCCAGAAGTATTCCAATACAATTCATAAGTATTTGGAATATAATACTTCATACTTGCCAAAGGACTCACCTCCATTGAATCTAAGAAAGATTTGGAGACCATTGCTGTTAAGATTTCCAGACTATCTGCTTCTATCTGTTCTCCCACGCGACCTGCCAAATCCTCTAATCGATGTTGATTATTGAAACTCACTTTGATTGGAATATTTCTGGACCTCAGTGTATTGACAATTTCATTGTTATTCATGTCTTGCTTTAACACAAAGTGCCCAGGTTTTATATTATTCCCATACCCTTTTTTCTTGGCTACCGTAATAAAATTCTCCGTATCCTTTAAGTGAGGATGTAATTGATTGACAACTTCCTGTAATGAACTCCCGGTTGAGATGTAAACAGATTTTGTCTTTGTGTCAAAAGACGTATTAGGTGAAAAAATTGTGTTATAGATATAGATACTTACCCCTCCCAAAATAATTAATCCTACAACAGAAGCAGCAACCAGTATTTTTTTAATGTACATGTTTTATTTTTTGTAATAAGTATTCGCTTTGAAAACGTCCTGAGTTGAATCTCCAGTCTTTTTTAAGACCAACCACCTCAAAACCAAACCTTTTGAAGAGTTTTAGACTTCTGGTATTTTCTTCGATGATAGATGCAAATAGTTGATGTAAATCCAGCACATCAAAGGCATAATCCAGCATGAGTTCCAAAGCTTCTGTTCCATAACCTTTGGACTGGTAATCCTCGAGAATGAGCACTCCTAAGCCTGCACGTTTGTTTTTGGGATCAAAGTCATACAAATCTATAAATCCGATAGGCTGTTTATTGTGAAGTGCAATAACCAGACGCATTTGTTTAACCTCATAGATATCTTTATGAGAATGATCCAGGTATTCTTTCAAAACTGTTCTGGAAAAAGGCTGAAGCGTATCGCTTAGATACCATAAATGCTCATCATTTTCCACAAGCTCAAGGAAATCGAGATCTTCTGGAGTGAGAGCTCTCAGTAAAATATGTGAACTTTTAAGTTTTATCATCGTAGTCACCTTCAAAAACAAAAGTTGCCGGGCCTTTCAGCCAAATATTTTTCACAGCGTTGGGACCTTCAACTTCAAAATCTACTTCAAGAGTACCTCCTTTTGTAATGACCTTCACCGGAAGGTCTTCAATTTTATTTGACATTTTGGCAGTAATGGCAGCAGCAGTCACACCGGTTCCACACGAAAGCGTTTCGTCTTCCACTCCCCTCTCGTAAGTTCTTACATGCACAACACCTTCTTTAATTTGTATAAAATTTACATTGGTGCCTTTTATAGCTTCATAATTCGGTAGATTACGAATGCGTCTTCCCTGCGTAAATACATCAAAATCATATACATCATCTACAAAAGCAACATGATGAGGAGAGCCAGTATCCAGAAAAGATGCTTCTTTGCTAAGATTGACGGTAGGGACATCTACCATTTTGAGGTTGACAAAACCATCCTTGATGGTCGCTGAATGTAATCCGTCTATGGCTTCAAAAGTTGTTTCAGATTCTATCACGCCAAGTTTTTTGGCAAAAGCGACAATACAACGGCCACCATTGCCACACATTGTGCTTTCGTTTCCATCTGCATTGAAGTAAACCATCTTGAAGTCAGACAAGTCCAAAGAGGAATTTTCCAAAAGGATTAACCCATCTGCACCAACTCCAAAACGTCTGTCGCAAAGCTTTTTAATAATTTTGGTATCGTTTTTGAAATTTGAAGTCCTGTTATCAATTAAAACAAAATCGTTACCTGTGCCTTGGTATTTATAGAAATGTAAATCCATCACTCGGGTTTATTATTTGCAAATATAGGTAAATATTAAAGGAGTTAAGGGGGTTAAAAATCGGTTAAATCCAGTTTGGTATAGAAAACTTGAAAGTAATTTTAATTGTAAAATAATCATATAAAAATGAAAAAAAGTGTTCAATTAGTTTCAATTGCATTCATCGCCAGCATCTTGAGTATTGGCGGTTATAAGTTCTTTTTGGAAGAAGAAAATTCAGTAACTCAGGAATATGAAATTCCGTGGCAGCAAGTAAATAAAGGGGTTTCCACCCAGTTAGCTTCGTATGCTGAAGAAAATTCAGATTTAGATTTTACTAAAGCTGCAGAAAAGACGGTAAATGCCGTTGTTCACGTCAAGAATGTAACTACAACTCGACAAGCGAGAAGTGCCTTTGAATATTTTTATGGAAGTGGTGAACCTCAAAAAGCCATAAGAGGCGCCGGATCTGGTGTGATTCTAAGTCCGGATGGATTGATTGTCACCAATAACCACGTCATCAAAGGCGCTTCTGAAGTCCAAGTGACATTAAATGATAACAAAACTTATGTTGCTGAAGTTCTGGGCACCGCCTCAGACAACGATATTGCTTTACTAAAAATAGAGGCTTCAGATTTGGACTACCTCACATTTGGAGATTCCAATAACCTTCAGCTTGGCGAATGGGTATTGGCTGTAGGTAATCCATTCAATCTTACCTCTACGGTCACAGCAGGCATTGTAAGCGCAAAGGCTAGAGATCTTGAAAGCGGGGATAATCAGTTCCAATCTTTTATTCAAACAGATGCAGCTGTTAATCCTGGAAATAGCGGTGGTGCTTTAGTGAATACCAGAGGTGAACTTATTGGCATCAATACTGCAATCACATCTCAAACCGGATCTTTTATAGGCTATTCATTTGCTATACCAAGTAATAACGCCAGAAAAATAGTCGAGAATCTAATTGAATTTGGAAGTGTAAGAAAAGCTATTTTGGGTGTGAGAGGAATAGAACTGAATAGTTCCACAGCCAAAGAACTGGAAATTGAAAGTTCGCAGGGTTTTTATGTTGGAAGCGTAGACGCGGAAAGCGGTGCGGCAAAAGCTGGACTAAGTGAAGGTGACATTATTAAATCTATTGATAATATCAAAATCAGAAAGTTTTCTGACATGACTGGATATTTGAATTCAAAGAATCCCGGTGAAACTGTTTCAGTTACTTTTCTTAGAAAGAATAAGGAGCGTCAAACTGATGTGACTCTAGATATTTTCAAAGTTTTTCAAATTGAAGAAATAGGGGTAGAAGTGGCTGAAATTTCTAAATCTGACCTCAAAAAATATGGAGTAGATTCTGGAGTTATTATCCATAAAACTTTGCCAAATAGTTTTACTAAAAGTGACCTCAGAGGATTGCTGATTACCAAAATCAATGAAAAGGAAGTCAACTCTATAGAGGAAGTGAAGTCCATCGTTAATTCTAAAAATCCAAACGAACCCATGTTGGTCACATTCCTGAGTCCAAATGGTAAGGAAAAGACTTACGTGTTTAGATAATACATTTGAGAACTCAATTTTAAACTCCCTGATTTCTTTCTTGAAAACAGGGAGTTTTTTATTTAGTTTTCTGGAATCGACTTAATAGGTTTTGAATCCTTATATTTGCAGCTTATTAAAATTATAATGATGGTTAAGCTTCACGATTTGGAATTTGAGCCTTATCTTGATCAACAGACACTTCAAAAATCAGTAAAGCAACTAGCTGAACGTATATCAAAAGATTACGAGTCCAAAACACCCGTTTTTCTTGGAATTTTGAACGGTGCATTTATGTTTTTGTCAGATTTGATGAAACAGTATGAAGGTGACTGTGAAATAAGCTTCACCAAGTTAGCTTCCTACGAAGGGACCTCCTCCACAGGTGAAGTCACAACTTTGTTAGGTGCTGGAAATTTGAAAGGTAAAGATGTTATCGTTGTAGAAGATATCGTTGACACTGGTAATACTTTGGAACATATTGTAGGTGTCTTGAAAAAAGAAGGAGTGGCCTCATATAAAATTGCTACTTTATTTTTAAAACCAGAAGCTTACAAAAAATCGCTCTCGCTGGATTATGTTGGATTGGAAATACCGAATAAATTTATAGTAGGTTATGGCTTAGACTATAATGGATTAGGAAGAAATATCTCAGAAATATATCAACTAAAATCAAATCTCAATGATTAATATCGTGCTATTTGGCCCTCCTGGAGCTGGAAAAGGAACTCAAGCAGAACATCTTAAAGAGAAATACAGTCTAAAACACATTTCTACCGGAGATTTGTTTAGATATAATATCAAAAACGAAACTGAACTTGGAAAACTCGCCAAATCCTACATGGATAAAGGCGCTTTAGTTCCAGATGAAGTAACTATAAAAATGCTGAATGCCAAAGTTGAAGAACACCTGGACAGCAAAGGCTTTATTTTTGATGGATTCCCGAGAACTAAAGCTCAGGCCCAATCCTTAAATGAATTGATGGAGTCTAAAGACTCACAAATCAATGCAATGGTGGCTTTGGAAGTGCCGGACGAAGTCTTGGTAGAACGTCTTTTGGAGCGAGGAAAAACCTCTGGAAGAAAAGATGACGCTAATGAAGAAGTCATCAGAAATAGAATAAAAGTATATTACAACGAGACAGAAGTTCTCAAAGAATTTTACAAAAAAGAAGATAAATATTACGGTGTTGATGGTGTAGGGTCTATTTCAGAAATTACAAATCGTATTAGTAAAGTTGTTGATTCTTTATAAAACAAGCGTTTAGCTATAGATTATGACTGAAGGAAACTTTGTAGATTACATCAAACTCCATTTAAAATCTGGAAATGGCGGAAAAGGTTCTGCACACCTGAGAAGGGAAAAATATATTCCTAAAGGGGGGCCAGATGGTGGAGATGGTGGTCGTGGCGGTCATATTATTTTCAAGGCTAACAAAGACCTCTGGACACTTTTTCATCTTAAATTCAAAAGACACATCAAGGCCACTCATGGTGAGCATGGAAGCAAGCAAACCAGTACAGGCGCAGATGGAGAAGACCAATATATCGAAGTCCCTTTAGGCACGGTCATTCGTGATACCAATACCAACGAGGTCATCAAAGAAATGACTGAGCATGATGAAGAATATATTGTTGTAGAAGGTGGCATGGGTGGTAAAGGAAATGCACATTTTAAAAGTTCGACAAATCAAACCCCGCGATTCGCCCAGCCAGGTATACCAGGCCAGGAATTGGACATCACCCTTGAATTGAAACTTCTTGCAGATGTAGGCCTGGTAGGCTTTCCTAATGCAGGGAAGTCCACTTTATTGTCGGTGATTACAGCGGCTAAGCCTAAGATTGCAAATTATGAGTTTACAACGCTTAAGCCTAATCTAGGTATTGTAGAGTATCGGGATTATAAAACATTTGTGGTTGCTGATATTCCTGGGATTATTGAAGGGGCAGCGGAAGGCAAAGGACTGGGTTATCGTTTTTTGAGGCATATTGAAAGAAATTCAACTTTATTATTTTTGATTCCTGCGGATGCGCCAAGTGTAAAAGAACAATATGAAATACTCTTGGATGAATTGCGTCGATATAATCCAGAATTGCTTGATAAATCCCGGGTAATTGCCATTTCAAAAGCAGATTTACTAGATGATGAGCTCAAAACAGAATTGGCTGAAGAAATCGAACACGCTTTTGACCATATTCCGCATGTATTTATTTCCTCAATAGCACAGCAAGGTCTGCTCCCACTTAAAGATCTGCTCTGGAAAACCTTGAATGAAGATAAAGACAAAGTGACCAGCTAGATTTTAGGTAATTTAATTTCGAAAACAGTTCCTGTATCTGCAGAGCTTGAAAGTACTCGGATTCTTCCAAAATGATAGTCCTCGATTATGCGTTTGGATAATGAAAGTCCAAGTCCCCAGCCACGTTCTTTGGTAGAATAACCAGGCTGAAATATGGTCTTAAATTTGGAGGAAGGAATACCTTTACCAGAGTCACTTACATGAATCTTATAGTGATGTTTATCTTCAAAAAGTGAAATTTTTAGTTCTCCTCTACCCTTCATGGCATCGATGGCGTTTTTAGTGAGATTTTCTATCGTCCAGCTCAATAGCGTTGGATTCAATTTGCAATGAAGTTCCTGCTCTGGTAAATCAATAGAGAATTTGATAAGTTTTGAACTTCGGTGTTTTAAATAGTTGAAGGACGTTTCGACAGCATCATTGAGGCTGGAAACTTCCAAAGCAAGTTTAGAACCCACTTTAGAAAATCGTTCAGTGATTGTCTTGAGCCTCTCAATATCTTTTTCTATCTCTAAAATATATTCGGCATTAACATTTTCGGATCTCAAAATTTCCATCCAGCCTACCAGAGATGATAATGGTGTCCCAATTTGATGAGCAGTTTCCTTAGCCATTCCTGCCCAGAGTTTATTTTTTTCACTGTTTTTGGCAGTGATGTAATACAGGTAAATAAGGCCAATCAAGAGAAATATTATCAATAAAAGAATAAATGGATAATACTTGATCTTGGTTAAAATAGAAGAATCTCCATAATACAAGAACTGTTTACCAGCGTCTCCTAGGTCAATAACTATGGGCTTATTTTGATCTTGTATAGACTCAAAATACTGTCTTAGTTTTGTGGAGTCTTTGGCTACAGGCTCTGGAATGTTATTTACTTCTTGAAAACCATTAGATTCATTCACAATAAACATTGGAATATCATCTATGGTATTCAAGATCTCCAATTCCAAATTGAGGTCCTGCTCCTCTCCTGCTTTGCTTATTGAAGCCTGGGCAGAAGACCAGATTCTCATCTTTTCTCGCTCTTCGTCCTTCACACCTTCATAAAATACTGAAATATTCCACACTACAATTCCGATGACAATAATCGAAGTGAAAAGAATAAAAAACCTAACATTAGCTGTATTTTCAAAAAATTTCATGAAGGATAAGTTTATACAATAATACTGAAAACGAATGTGCTCTACTATAAACCGTTCAAAATTGAAATTATTTTAGAAATACTGATTAACGGTAAGTAAATCTATTATTTTTGTGTCATGACACAATATTTTTCTTCAGACTTTAAACTTGGGATTTTAGGCGGTGGTCAATTGGGCAAAATGCTGCTTTACGACACCCGCAAATTTGATATTCAAACCTATGTCATGGATCCGAATCCAGAGGCTCCATCAAAAATTGCGAGCAATCATTTTGAGGTTGGAGACCTTATGGATTATGATAAAGTGATGGCCTTTGGCAAAAAGGTCGATGTGCTTACTTTTGAAATTGAATCCGTCAACCTTAACGCTTTAGAAGACCTGGAGGCTTTAGGTAAAAAAGTATACCCCTCAGCGGCTACCTTGCAAAAAATTCAGAATAAAGCAGTTCAGAAGGCATTTTACGAGAGGCATCATATTCCAACAGCAGACTTTAAGATCTTTTCAGATGTAAAAAGTTTGAGAGAGACCGTTTCAGAAAAAAAAATAAACTTCCCGTTTGTCTGGAAAAGCAGCACTGGTGGTTATGATGGAAAAGGAGTGAGTGTTATCAAGTCTGTAGATCAACTCGATCTGCTTCCAAACGTTGAATGCATCGCTGAAAGCCTTGTAGATTTTGCTACTGAAATTGCAGTAATTGTTTCCAGAAGTGTTTCTGGAGAAATCAAAACCTACCCTGTTGTAGAAATGGAATTTCATCCAGAAGCCAATCAAGTGGAATATGTGCTGTGCCCGGCTAGGGTTAGCAATAGCATCGCTAATAAAGCTAGAAAGTTGGCTCATTTGGTATCGAGTAAATTTGAACATGTAGGCCTTTTGGCTATAGAAATGTTTGTCACCAAATCTGATGAAGTTTTGGTTAACGAAGTTGCTCCTAGACCCCACAATAGTGGTCATTTCAGCATCGAGGGAAGTTTCACCAATCAATTTGAACAGCATTTGAGAGCTATTCTGGACTTACCGCTTGGCAGTACAGAAAGCAAGTCAAACTCGGTAATGGTGAATTTAGTTGGGGGTGAAAATCATACAGGTGAAGTGGTGTATAAAGGTATTGAAGAGATTTTAGGAATGCCTGGAGTAACTCCACATATTTATGGAAAACGCGAGACACGTCCGTTTAGAAAAATGGGACATGTCAATATTATACATTCCGAACTCCACCAGGCTAGAGCAATAGCTGAAACAGTAAAATCTAAAATTAAAGTCATTTCCAAAACATCATAAGCTATGAATAAAGTTGCCATTATCATGGGAAGTAAAAGTGACCTTCCTGTCATGCAAGAAGCTATAGATATCCTAAAGGAGTTCAACATTGAAACTGAAGTTGATATAGTATCTGCTCACCGCACACCAGAATATATGATGGATTTTGGTAAAAACGCACACTCTCGAGGAGTAGATGTCATTATTGCTGGTGCTGGAGGAGCCGCACATTTACCTGGAATGGTGTCTTCTATCACACCACTACCAGTTATAGGAGTTCCAGTAAAATCAAGTAATTCTATAGACGGATGGGATTCTATTCTCTCAATTTTACAAATGCCTGGTGGTGTTCCTGTCGCAACCGTTGCTTTAAACGGAGCAAAAAATGCGGGGATTTTAGCTGCTCAAATTTTAGGCGTCAAGGATAAAACTATACAAGATCGTATCCTGAGGTACATGGACGATCTCAAAAAGAAAGTTGAAAAAATGAGGCAAGACCTTTAATATTTAGCTAAAAAGGATTTGTTTGTTAAATCTAATTTCTAATTTTCAAATAAAAATGAAAGCTAGTCTTTGTGTACTTTTTATTTCGGTAATTCTTTTTTCTTGTAGCTCGCCTAAAGTGTTTACAGACTATGCATCTGATGTAGAGTTTGATAAATATGAAAGTTTTGCTTTTTATTCTATAGAAAATTCTGGTTTAGCCAGGCTTGATGAAGATCGTATTTATGAAACTTTACAGGATACGCTAAGTGCTAAAGGTTTTGAAGAAAAGTTAATTCCAGACTTTAAAGTCAATTTTTATGCGGAGGTTTTTGATCAAATTTCAAATAGCAACTTCGGCATAGGTGTAGGAGGCTACAATGGTGGTATAGGCGGAAGCATCTCACCACAGAACAGCAAGCGCACCATCGCCTTGACCATTGAATTTGCTGACGGTTTAACCAATAATCTATTTTGGCAAGGCGTTGTAGAAGCGCGTTTCAATGAAAACCTGAAAGGCAAAGAACGCGAAGAATTCTTTAAAGTTCTTGTAGGTAAAGTTTTGGAAAAATACCCACCAGAGAAATAGTATTTATAAAAGATTTTTAGATAGCTTCAATAAGCAGTTACGATTTAGAATTCTGATATAAGGATTTAATAATTCCATCTACCAGTCCAATTTTGGGTACGTGAACCGATTTGGATCGACTCCACTTCATAGCAGATAAATAGATTTTTGTGGCGGGAATGATAACATCTGCTCTATCTTCATTTAGACTCAATTCAGAAATACGCTCTTCGTAAGTCAAAGAGTTTAATAATTGATAATAGGAGCTCAAGTAAAAGTAAGACAGTGGCTTACCCATTTTCTTATTACTCGATTTAAAAATGTTATTAATGTTACCGCCAGAGCCTACCATTTCAATTCTAGAATAAGGTTTCGTCACTGCTTTTATCCATTTTTCTGCATCCAACCATTCTTCCTCAGAAATAGTATGATTCAAAATTCTTACCGTTCCCAGCTTAAAAGATTTAGATGCAATGGTTTTCCCCTCAGAAAATAAAGTAAATTCTGTACTTCCGCCACCTACGTCTACGTACAAGTAAGTCTTGTTGTTATCTACCAGGGTATGCAGATCTGTAGCAGCTATCATAGCAGCTTCATCAGACCCGTCTATAATGTCAATGTCAATTTTGCACTCCTTTGCAATTTTATCGGCGATAGCTACACCATTTTTAGCATCTCTCATGGCAGAAGTTGCGCAGGCTCTGTAAGCCTCTATCCGGTGTGATTTCATGAGCAGACTAAATGCTTTCATGGTATCAATCATCCGTTCTGTATTTTCATCAGAAATATAAGACTTGGTAAATACATCCTGGCCAAGCCTTATAGGTACTCTCACTAATGAAGTCTTCTTAAAAGTTACAGGTTTATGATCTGGTTCTGTTATTGTGGAAATAAGAAGACGAACAGCATTTGAGCCAATATCTATGGCAGCATATTTTTTGATAGATAGCATAAAGTGTTAGTTTTTTACTGTTGCCTTAAGTTTATCTTTGTAGTAAGTGTAGGTTTCAAATTGACTTCTAAAGTCTGGTCCAGACTTTTTCCTATATGCATTTTCCTGGGTTAAGGAAAAATCTCTCGCTTTCACATTATCATTCCAGCAAATGTCAAAGGTTTCTATTAATTCCTGTTTAATATGTTCGTCGTAGATAGGACAGGTCACTTCCACCCGATGATCGATATTTCTTGTCATCCAATCTGCCGATGAAATAAAAACTTTAGGATGATCTTCGTTCTGGAACACATAAAGTCTGGGATGCTCAAGAAATTTATCCACAATACTTATAGATTCAATATTATCGCTCATGCCTTTAACTTGTGGTATCAAACAATTGATTCCTCTAACAATCAGTTTGATTTTAACTCCGGCCCTACTTGCTTCATAGAGCTTATCAATCATTCCATAGTCGGATAAGCTATTCATCTTTATGTAAATGCCGGACTTTTTGCCTTCTTTTTGATTCAGAATCTCCTGATCAATAAGATCTGAAAATTTTGATCTGGTATAATGCGGCGATACGATAAGGTGTTTATACCTTTTGATTTTATAATTCACTTCAAAGAAATCGAAAACCTTATTGATATCTTTCAATATACCTTGATGAGCAGTAAATAAGGTATAATCTGTATAGATTTTAGCTGTATTTTCATTGAAATTTCCTGTACTTATAAAACCGTAGTATTTTATTTTTTGATTTTCAAGTCGCTCTATGATACAGGTTTTGCAATGCACTTTTAATCCTGTAACCCCAAAAATGAGCTTTACCCCTTCGCGTTCCATCTTTTCAGCATACTTGATGTTATTGGCTTCATCAAAACGCGCTTGTAATTCTATGGAGACTGTTACACGCTTGCCATTTTTGGCTGCATTAATCAAAGAACTTGCTATGTGAGAAACTGCAGCTAAGCGATAAATCGTAATCTTTATAGATTTAACCTTGGGATCCAAAGCTGCTTCTCTAAGAAATTTTACAGTATAAGAGAAGGTTTGATAAGGCACATGCTGAAGAAAATCTTTTTTGGAGATTTGATCCAGCAAGCTCCCCTGTATTTCTAAACCAGGAATTGGAAGAGGTTCAATCTTGTCGTATAGGAGATGCTTAGCCCCAAGGTCTGGAAAATTCATATAGTCCCTGCGGTTGTGGTATTTACCGCCGGGAATCAAACTATCTGTAGAATCAATCTGCATTTTCTTAAGTAAAAAATCAAGCGTATCCTGTTCTATTTCTTTGTCATAAACAAATCTTACCGGATCACCTTCAATTCTATCCTTTACACTGTCCATCAGCTTTTCGATGTAACTTTTACTCAAATCCCCTTCCAGATCCAATTCTGCATCTCTTGTGATTTTAACCATATGTGCAGAAATGCTGGTATAATCAAAAATGTTGAAAATCACATTGAGATTAAATCGAATCAAATCATCCAGAAGGATAATGTATTTTTTTCCATCTTCTGAAGGAATTTCTACAAAACGCTCTACGCTGGATGGTATTTCAATCAAAATGTAGCGGTTAGAAAGTCGATCTTTCTCAAACTGAATCATTTTTACCGCTAAATATGCTTTGGAATCTTTAAGATTGGGCACCTTGTCTATGTCATTTAACATGATCGTGACCAGGGCTGGACTCACTTTCTGAAGGAAAAATTCTTTTAAAAATTTCGCCTGGTCTGAAGTCACCTCATTTTCATCGATTACAAAGATGTCGTGCTCTTTCAATTGTTGCTGAATAGAAGCTAAAATCTCAAGACTTTCTGCCTGCTTCTTGATCACAATCTGAGTGATTTCTTTTAATAATCGACTTGCATTGAATCCTCCTAAAACCTTTTTACCAGCTTTTCCAGCAAGATCAATTCGCTTTACTGTAGCGTAGCGTACTTTAAAGAATTCGTCCAGATTATTAGAAAAAATCCCTAAAAATCTAAGTCTTTCAATTAAAGGGACACTTGGGTCTGCAGCTTCCTGCAGCACCCGCTGATTGAACTTTAACCAACTTAATTCTCTATTATCGTATTTATTATTGCGCATTAGCGAAGGTGTTTGGGAAATAAGTATAATTGAGTTTCTCCTTTTCTGATTTGTTTCCAGGACTCAATTTCAAAAAGAATGCTTACAAGTCCTGTGGTTGGTAAGTTGTCAATGGATAAACTACCAAGTCTGTTAACCATTTCTGTGTAAGCTGGATTGTGGCCAAATAACATTACATTTTCATAGTCATCATTGATTTCACGAATAAAATCCAGAACTTCTTTAGCATTGAAGGTATAGAGCCTTGGGTCTATATGAAAATTTTGATCTTGAATCTTAAGCTCAGTTTTGAATAATTCTGCTGTAGTCTTCGCTCTTTGAGCAGGACTTGAAAACACCTCAACAGGAAAGTCAAGGTGAGCTTTGAAAGCTGAAATCACATGTTCAGCATCATCATAAGCTCTTTCTTTAAGAGGCCTTTCGATATCACTCAGCGGTTTATCCCATGAAGATTTACCATGTCTTACAAATATCAATCGTTTCATATCAAGGGGCTAAGCGTTCTATCTTCCAATCCAGATCATTTTCGGTTTTCGTAAATAAAAATCTATCGTGAAGCCTATTTGGGCGACCTTGCCAAAATTCAATAGATACAGGGCGAACTAAAAATCCTCCCCAGTTATCTGGCCTTTGAATATCTTTACCAGCATACTTTTCTTCCAAAGACTTCAGTTCGTCTTCTAGTACTTTTCTGTTTTCGATGACGCTGCTTTGGTTGGAAACCAAGGCTCCTAATTGACTCCCTTTTGGTCTGGAAGAAAAATAATTGTCAGAAACCTGTTCAGGTACTTTTTCTGCTACTCCTTTGATAATCACCTGACGCTCTATATTTGGCCAAAAAAATGTCAAACAGGTTTTAGGGTGATTCAACAAGGCCTCTCCTTTTTCACTTTCGTAATTGGTATAAAAGACAAAGCCATTTTCATCATAGGATTTTAATAGCACAATGCGACTTTTAGGAAAACCATCTTTTCCAACAGTAGAAACACTCATTGCATTGGCCTCATCAACTCCACCAGATTTCTCAACATCATAAAACCATTCTCTAAATTGCTGAAATGGATTTTCATTGAGATTTTCACGAATCAGACTAGCTTTTTCGTAAGATTTTCTGTAATCATGTAGTTTATTTTCCATGTTAGCAAATTAGAAAAATATACATTGAGAAGCAATGTAATTTATAAAAGATTGAGACTATTCGTACCTAAAAATCTTACCGGTTTCCGCAACTTCCACATTTTCAAAAACGATTTTGGCCTCTTTTTCAAAAAGAGATAAATCTTTATATCGTGCAGAGAAATGACCTAAAACCAACTTATGGACACCAGCTTTTTGAGCGATGATTCCGGCTTGTTTAGCGGTAGAATGTTTGGTCTTATCACACAAATGTTCCTGGTCTTCCAAAAATGTGGATTCGTGATACAGTAAAGTTGTTCCTGAAATTTGCGGCACAATCTCCGGCTTAAAAACGGTATCGCTACAGAAGGCATAGCTTGGAGCTGGCTTTGGATCTTCTGTCAGTTCTTCATTTTTAATCAATGTCCCATTTTTAGTTTCAACATCTTTACCTTTCACAATGCTTTTGTAGTATGCCTTGTCAATGTCTAAATTTTGTACTTTATCAATCAGCAATTTCCGATCACCTGGTTTAGCCTTAAACAAAAATCCATTGGTGTAGACTCTATGGGTTAACGGAATGGTCTCCACAGTTAGTTTTTCATTTTCTAAAATAAGCTGTGGCTTATAGGAATCCAACTGGTGAAAAATTAGTGGATACGAAGTGAAAGCGTGACTAATTTTAAGCTGAAGTTTAATGATTTCCTCAAGACCTTGTGGGGCATGGATGTGAAGTTCTGCTGTTCTGCTAAGTAAACTAAATGTTGATAATAAACCAATCAACCCAAAATAATGATCACCATGAAGGTGAGAAATAAAAATATGTTTGATGCGTGAAAATTTCACTCTGTGTTTTCTCAATCGCACCTGGGTTCCCTCCCCACAATCGATCAATATCAATTCACCGTTCATATCCAGAACCTGAGCGGTGGGATGTGCATTTGCTCTAGGGGTGGCAGAATGACAACCTAAAATGGTGAGTTGCATCATACTAAAAGCCCAAATCTCTTTCGATTTCTTCCAGACCTATTAAATCTTCTGCTTCCTGTAAGGTAGGCACCACGTGAATCTCCTCCGGCACAGCATCGATGTTGATAGTATCATTCACAACCACTAAAGACTTTTTTCCTTTTCTGTGAGTGAACGAAAGCTTCAAAAACTTCAAAAGTTGATCTAAAGTGAGTTCTCCATACTTTTGAATATCAATGACTACATTTTGATCTTTGAATTGATCCTGAGTCCTGGTAAGGTAGCTAGCAAAATCCTCCACATCTTCTTTTTCATCGCGTAGGATAATGTAATTGTCTTTATGTTCAGTTTTCATAACTTTTAATTTTGGAGGCCAATAAATAAATCACAGCCATGCGTATAGCTACTCCATTTTCTACCTGATTCAAGATAATAGAGTGCTCGGAATCTGCAACATCACTGGTAATTTCAACTCCTCTGTTGATCGGACCTGGATGCATAATGGTGATGGGCTTACTCAATGTATCGAGCAAGGTTTTATTAATCCCGTACTGCTGGACGTATTCTCTGGTGCTTGGAAAATAAGAATGATCCATTCTTTCATTTTGAACCCGCAGCATATTTGCAATATCGCACCATTCTAAAGCTTTAATCAAATTGTGTTCAACTTTCACTCCCAGACTTTCAACATGCTTAGGGATAAGCGAATTAGGACCGCAAACTTTAACTTCAGCTCCCAGCTTCTTAAGGGCGAATATGTTGCTTAACGCAACTCTGGAATGCATAATATCACCTACAATAACTATTTTCTTCCCAGAAACATCTCCGTACTTTTCACGTATTGAAAAGGCATCCAAAAGTGCTTGAGTAGGATGCTCATGAGCACCATCTCCAGCGTTCACGATGCTCGCCTTCACATGTTTAGAAAGAAAAACTCCTGCGCCGGGATTTGGGTGACGCATCACCACCATATCCACTTTCATGGCTAGTATGTTGTTAACAGTGTCAACAAGAGTTTCGCCCTTCGTTACAGACGATGATGCTGCTGAAAAATTGATGACATCGGCGCTGAGACGCTTTTCTGCCAGTTCAAAAGACAAACGTGTACGCGTACTGTTTTCAAAAAAAAGATTAGCAATGGTTATATCCCTTAAACTTGGGACTTTTTTGATAGGTCTGTTGATAACTTCTTTAAACTGATCTGCAGTTTCAAAAATGAGATGTAAATCTTCTGGAGTGAGGTATTTGATCCCTAATAAGTTTGAAACACTAAGTTCTTTCATAGGTTGTTACTAGTTTTTCAATAAATAAATAGCGTCTTCTCCGTCATTTTCTTTCCAACAAACTTTCACGTGTTCATTGTTGATGGCGTCTACTTTTCTGCCATTATAATCTGGCTGTATGGGTAAATGCCTGCTGAATCGCCTATCGATTAATGTCAATAATTCGATTTTGGAAGGCCTGCCAAAGGATTGCAATGCAGTTAGGGCAGATCGAATACTTCTCCCCGTAAATAAAACATCATCCACTAAAACAACATGCTTATTTTCAACAATAAAATTGATATCAGTTTCATTAGCCTTCAAGACTTTATCGCCACGTCTGAAATCATCCCGATAAAACGTAATGTCGAGCTTGCCATATGCCAGTGAGGTCAATCCATAATCAGTTTTTAAAATGTCATGAAGTCTATTGGCTAGAAAACTGCCTCGCGGCTGAATACCTATAATTGCAGAATTCTCGAAGTTTTTGTGGTTTTCAACCAGTTGACAAGCTAAACGTTGAAGAATAATATTGATTTCTTTCGCGCTAAGAAGCAATTTTTGGCTCATCGGTCGTAATCGTTTGGTTCACAAAAGTAATTAAAATAAGCTTTAATGGCAGAGAGTAGTTTCACTTTGTGTGTTTAGTTTTAAAAAAACTTGGGGGTTTTAAAAAAATTGTGATAAGATTGTGTTACAAAACATCGCTTTTGAAAAGTTTACTCAAACACGTCGGTCCTGGATTTCTGCTAGCTGGCGCTGCTATTGGCGTTTCGCATTTAGTTCAGGCTACAAGAGCTGGTGCAGATTATGGTGTGGTATTAATTTTTGCAATTTTGATAGCTTGCCTCACCAAGTACCCCTTTATGGAATTTGGGTCGAGGTACGCTGCCGCAACCGGAAAGAATTTAATCGACGGGTATAGGAGTTTAGGGCAGTGGTACGTCATAGTTTTTGGATTGATTACCATTTCTACTATGTTTATCATCCAGGCGGCTGTCACTATAGTTTCTGCTGGTTTAGCCGAATATTTATTTGGATTTGGATGGTCAAATTTTACCTGGAGTCTGGTTTTATTGATTTTTTGTGTTCTGATTTTGCGCATTGGAAAGTATAAAAAGCTTGACCTCTTGATGAAAATTGTGATCAGCCTTTTGACTGTTTCGACGCTTTTTTCAGTTATTATTGCGGCATTTCAAACAGATTTTACAGCGATAAGCTTCAACAAATCCACTGAATTATGGACGCTTGGCGGTATTGGATTCATCATCGCCTTAATGGGATGGATGCCCATTCCTATTGATGCATCGGTTTGGCACTCCATCTGGACGCAGGAAAAAACCAAACAATCTCTTCAACAACCCAGTTCCAAACACTCCTATTTTGATTTTAACTTGGGGTACCTCTCTGCCACCTTGCTGGGTATTCTATTTTTTGCAATGGGACTCTTTCTTATGAATGGCAGCAACATAAGTTTTGCTTCTGGCAGTGTAGCTTTTTCAAAACAACTGATTGAAATGTACACTCAAACTTTAGGCGAATGGAGTCGGGTTTTAATTGCATTTATCGCTTTTGTGACCATGTTCAGCACCACCTTAACGGTTACTGATGCTTTTCCTAGAGTGATGTCCAAATTGCTGCAAAACACAAGCATCAGCAAAAAAGAAACACCTACCTACCATTTATTTTTAATTCTCATTCCTGCAGTTGCACTTGGCATCCTGTTTTTTCTGAAGAGTTCATTCACCGTCTTAGTTGACTTTGCTGCTGGTTTATCCTTTTTGGCCTCCCCTATTTTAGGCTGGTTCAATCTGAAGTTAATGACTTTAAAATCCAATCCCATCCACTTGAGTCCAGCTTATCTAGTGTTTTCCAAAATTTGCTTGTTCTTTTTGATTTGTTTTGGCCTGGGGTATTTAGTTTATGAAATCATTAATTAAATAACGGGAGTCGGGAGTCGTGAGTCGTGAGTCGTGAGTCGTGAGTCGTGAGTCGTGAGTCGAAATTAAAAAATAACTTCTATATTCAGTATTCAACATTCTACATTCGATGTTCTTTGTACTGTGTTATGTGTTATGTGTTCTATTTTCAGTATTCAGTTTCCGATAAGCAAAAAAAAAGCTGCTCACTTTCGTGAACAGCTTTTTGATAGTTAAACTTATTTAAAAGCTTACTTGACTTCTTCGAAGTCTATACTTCGACTTCGCTCAGCACAGGCTACTTGACTTCTTCGAAGTCTACGTCTTCGACGTCACCATCATCCTTTCCGCTGTTACCTTCAGCGTCTGGACCAGGCTGTTGTGCACCTCCACCTCCTTGAGCTTCGGCTTGTGCTTTATACATTTCTTCTGAAACTGTTTTCCAAGCTTCGTTCAATTTGTCTAAAGCTGGAGTTATTTTTTCAAGCTCTTTGGTTTCGTAAGCCGCTTTCAATTCTTCTAAAGCATCTTCGATAGGCTTCTTCTTGTCATCAGAGATTTTATCTCCAAATTCTTTCATCTGACTTTCAGTTTGGAAAATCATAGCATCCGCTTCATTGAGCTTATCTACTTTTTCCTTAGCCTTTTTATCAGCTTCTGCATTTGCTTCAGCTTCTTGCTTCATTTTCTTGATTTCCTCCTCAGTTAATCCAGAAGATGCTTCAATTCTGATGTCTTGAGACTTACCAGTTGCTTTGTCAGTGGCGCTTACTTTGATGATACCATTGGCATCAATATCAAAGGTCACTTCAATTTGAGGAACACCTCGTTTTGCTGGTGGAATACCGTCTAAGTGGAATCTACCAATAGTTTTGTTGTCTTGTGCCATTGGACGCTCACCTTGTAAGACATGAATCTCCACACTTGGCTGATTGTCTTGAGCGGTTGAGAATACCTGAGACTTTTTAGAAGGAATCGTAGTATTCGACTCAATTAATTTGGTCATGACACCGCCCATGGTTTCAATACCAAGAGAAAGTGGAGTCACATCAAGTAACAAAACATCTTTTACATCACCAGTTAATACACCACCTTGAATTCCTGCACCAATCGCAACAACTTCATCAGGGTTCACACCTTTACTTGGTTTCTTTCCGAAGAAATCTTCCACGGCTTTTTGTACAGCTGGAATACGAGTAGATCCACCAACCAAAATAACTTCGTCGATATCGCTAGTGCTCAATCCTGCAGCTTTCAATGCTTTTTCACATGGAGTGATTGTTCTTTTGACAAGACTTGAAATCAGTTGCTCAAATTTTGACCTTGAAAATGTTCTTACCAAGTGCTTAGGTCCGCTTTGCGTTGCAGTAACATAAGGCAAGTTGATTTCAGTTGAATTTGAAGACGATAATTCAATTTTTGCTTTTTCAGCAGCTTCTTTCAATCTTTGAAGTGCCATGGCATCTTTTCTAAGATCGATATCTTCATCTTTAATGAATTCTTCAGCTAACCAGTCGATAATCACTTCATCCACATCATCACCACCAAGGTGAGTATCACCATCAGTTGCTAATACTTCAAATACACCATCACCTAATTCTAAGATAGATACATCATGTGTACCACCACCAAAATCGAATACTGCAATTTTTTGATCTTTATCTTTTTTATCTAAACCATAAGCTAAAGCAGCTGCAGTAGGCTCATTGATAATTCTACTTACTTTCAAGCCTGCGATTTCACCAGCTTCTTTAGTCGCTTGTCTTTGAGAGTCGTTAAAGTAAGCTGGAACTGTAATCACAGCTTCAGTGACTTCCTGACCTAAGTAGTCTTCAGCAGTTTTCTTCATTTTCTGAAGAATCATAGCAGAAAGTTCCTGAGGCGTGTACATTCTTCCATCGATGTCAACTCTAGCCGTATCGTTTTCACCCTTCACCACTTTGTAAGGCACTCTATCTACTTCTTTTGTTGACTCAGAATATTTATTCCCCATAAATCTTTTGATAGAGGAAATAGTTTTTTCTGGGTTGGTTACTGCCTGACGTTTTGCAGGATCACCTACTTTTATTTCACCACCTTCTACAAAGGCAATAACAGATGGTGTAGTTCTTTTTCCTTCGGCATTAGGTATAACCGTTGGCTCATTACCTTCCATTACGGAGACACAAGAGTTGGTTGTACCTAAATCTATACCTATAATCTTACTCATAATTGTTGATTTTGCGTTCTTATTATTGTATTCGTAACACAAAAGTCAATCTTTGTGCCATCAAAATGCATATGACAGACTGTCACATAATATGACTTAACCATTTATGCTTGTTGCACTTTGTTTTAATCAATTCAAAAGCTGAAAGGCTATATTTATGTTCTTGTCAATTGTTTCTTCTGATTTTGGGTTTCGAAAGCTCAAGAGTGCCGAACAAATAAGCCTAAACCTTTTAGTTCATTTTCAATATCCGCCTGAAATGGAAAGGCCCAACTGAAGACTTTGCGATAAATTGATCAATTCAGATCATTGTTATTTTTGTTTAGTATTTTCCGTTGAGCATTTTCTTTCTGCTCTTTTCTCTATGTTCTATTCTCTTTTTTCTCTGCTCTCTGCTTTCTACATTCTAAAAGCGAAGCTGTCTCATTGGCTAGTCGAACACAACGCATAGAATATAATTAACTAACCGCTATCCAAGTATTTTGAAAGATTATGAATTTAGTCTCGAAAAAAACTTGAATATTTGTAAATCCATAAACAAAGCTTAAAACGAATGAAGAAAATTGAATGCATCAGTGTTTTTGATATGTTGAAGATCGGAGTAGGACCGTCAAGTTCTCATACCCTCGGACCATGGCGCGCATCTCAGCGCTGGATTGAAGAACTGAGAGAAGATAAGCTTTTGGATGAAGTAAAACGAATTGAAATTCACCTTTACGGCTCTTTATCATTGACGGGCAAAGGTCATGCTACAGATATTGCAGCTATTTTGGGACTCTGCGGTCACGATCCAGTGACTATGGACATCTCACATATCGATACAGAAATTGACCGGGTCAAGAACGAAGGTCGACTCAATTTTGATAATTCCCGTTTTATTGATTTCGATTTTCACAAAGACGTTGTGTTTAAAAAAGATTTTAAAGAATTTCACCCCAACGGCATCACTTACGTTGGTTTCTTGAACAATGGAAAGTCTGTAGAATCGACTTTTTACTCCATAGGTGGTGGGTTCGTTGTGAAAGAAGATCGAGAGAACGCCAAACAAAAACAGGAAGATTTCAAAAGCTTTCCGTTTCAAATCAATTCAGCCTTAGAACTGATTGAGCATTGTAAAAACGAACAAAAAATCATTTCTGAAATTGTTTTAGAAAATGAAAAATCTCTTAGGAATGAACTCGAAATCCATTCTGGACTTGAGAAAATCTGGGAAGTCATGCTGGAGTCCATGTATATTGGATGCCATACTGAAGGTACGCTTCCTGGAGGCCTCAATGTCAACAGGAGAGCAGCCAAAATGAATAAAAACCTGCTTGAACATAGATTTGAAACTTATGCTAATCCACAAGAATGGCTGGAAACCATTAGAACCAAGGAGGTTAAATTCCGACAAATTCTGCAATGGGTGAGCTGTTTTGCTATTTCTGTAAATGAAGTCAATGCTTCATTAGGCCGTGTAGTCACAGCTCCTACCAATGGAAGTTCGGGCACGTTACCCGCGGTAATGATGTATTATATGGTGATCGAAAATCACAATGCAACATTTGAAGATCTGAAGCGGTTTATGCTGGTTGCTGGTGAAATAGGCAGTTTATTCAAAAAAGGAGCAACCATTTCTGCTGCTATGGGTGGTTGTCAGGCAGAAATCGGGGTTTCTTCAGCTATGGCTGCAGGCGCTCTGACCGAACTCATGGGAGGTACGCCAGAACAAGTGTTGATGGCAAGTGAAATTGCCATGGAACATCACCTGGGCATGACCTGCGATCCTATTGCTGGATTGGTCCAAATACCATGCATAGAGCGAAATGCCATGGGAGCCATCAAAGCCATCAACGCTGCAGAAATTGCCATGGAATCCGACGCGACCAAAGCCAAGGTTCCTCTTGACAAAGTCATCGCCACTATGTGGGATACCGCTCAGGACATGACGTCCAAATACAAAGAAACTTCTGAAGGAGGCCTTGCGATTAAAGTGAATATGAGTGACTGTTAACACATAATTGCAACAAGTCTATAAAAAACAATAATCCTCACAGGTTTTGAAAACCTGTGAGGATTATTGTTTTCAAATTGAATCTAACTTATCTTAGATTCTAAACATATGAAGTCCTACTTTATATCTACCAACTCCAAATCGAATACCAAAATAGAATTAGCTGGAATCACTCCACCCACTTCTCTATCACCGTAGGCTAAGTGTGGAGGAATTACAAATTGTGCTTTGGTACCTTGATTCAGCAGCAAAAGTCCTTCATCCCAGCCTTCGATCACATGGCCTGCGCCAACTGGAAATTCGATAGGCTGTTTTCTTTTGTAAGAAGAGTCAAACACAGTTCCATCCACCAAGCTCCCTTTGTAGTGAACGCTCACATTCTGTCCTTTAGTTGGCTTGGCCCCAGAACCTTCATTGATGATTTGGTAACGCAAACCACTTTCTGTTGCTTTAAACCCTTTGGAAACTTCATCCAGTTTTTTAGCCGCTTCCGCTTTTTGTTGAGCTTCTCTTTCGGCTTTGGAAGCATTGAATTTTTCAAAACTTTTTACTGCATCAAAGGCTTGAGCTTCTTCACCAACACGTTCGATTTCAACTGAATCCAAACTATCTTTCATTTCGATACTATCTACAACATCCTGACCTTCCACTACATAGCCAAAAACAGTATGTTTTCCATCCAACCATGGGGTTGGTTCATGGGTGATAAAAAACTGACTGCCGTTAGTACCAGGACCAGCATTGGCCATAGATAAAACACCAGATCGATTGTGCTTCAAGTCCGGATGAATTTCATCTTCAAATTGATATCCAGGACCTCCAGTCCCGTTTCCTTTAGGATCACCTCCTTGCACCATGAAGTTGTCGATCACTCGGTGAAAGACTAAACCATCGTAATAAGGTTTTCCTAAATCTTTTGCTGAATTTTCAATTTTTCCTTCAGCTAAGCCAACAAAATTCCCAACTGTTCCTGGGGTTTTATCGTGAGTCAATTTTACAGTGATTTTACCTTTAGCCGTATTGAAATGTGCGTATAATCCGTTGTCCATGAATTTAATTTTTATGCAAATTTAAGATTAAATCTAATTTACGTCGAGTCAAATTCAGTTTAAAAAAAGAAAAGGTAGGAATTACTGATCGTAGATGTAAATTTCGGTAGCGCCAAGACCGTATTTTTGATAATCCGCATCGTAAAATTCAATTTGATCATACCGTCTAAAGAGAGTGTGTAATTCAGCTTTCAAAACACCCTGGCCTACGCCGTGAATAAAAACGACGCGCTTAATTCGTTTTTCTATGGCAAATTCAATTTTTCTTCGGCTATGCTCCAGTTGAGTGTTGAGCATTTCAAAATTGGATAAATGCGACGTTTTATCAACCAAATTGTGGATGTGCAGATCAACTTCCATAGCAGGTTGCTGTCGCATTGGTTTTTGCGAAGGTCCTTTTCGCTTTGGATTCAAATCAGACTTTAGTTTTTGAAGCAAGTTATCGTCCTGAAGATCGATGTCGAGTTGACCACCAGTCTTTACGACAAGCGAAAATGGCACTTTCATTTCAAAACCATCAGAAGTTTCAAAACTGACTTCATCACTTTCAACTTTAGTGACAATTCCAGACACATTATCATCGATAAGTTCAACTTTGTCACCAACTTGAAAGTTTTTATTTTTCATCTTCTGTAGTATTATCGTCTTTTGGGTTGTCTTTTGCCCACTGCTTGGTAGAATTATAAAGGCCAATCATAAGAATAAGTAGTCCACCAATCTTAAGATAGACACTATCGTTCATACCTGTAAGGTCAAAAATAAGCATGATAGCTCCTATGATAATGAAGGCCGTGAATATGATTTGTTTTTTGGTATTGATCATTCAAAAGCGTTTTGAACTGGCAAAGATAGGGTCAATTTCGGTTTAGCGCTAACAATTCTTCCAAGTGTTCTCGATTATTCGATAACCTAGGTATCTTATGCTGCCCTCCAAGTTTGTTATGCTGTTTTAACCAATTTTGAAAAAGTTTTGGCTTAGCTTGATGTATTTTTAATATATCTAGTGTCATATTATTAAAGCGCTTAGCCTCATAATCACTGTTGATTTCTTGTAAGTTTTTATCCAGAAGAAGTTGGAAATCGGATAGGCTTTCTGGTGGAGTTTTAAATTCTAAAATCCATTCATGCGCTCCTTTTTTATTCCCATCCATAAAAACGGGAGCCGCTGTATACTCCATCACTTCACAATTGAGTTCGCAAGCTGTTTTCTTGATAGCTGCTTCAGCATTTTCAATGATAAGTTCTTCACCAAAGGCGTTGATGTGGTGTTTGGTTCTTCCTGTCACCCTAATTCTATGAGGATTTAAGGAAGTAAATCTTACGGTATCTCCTATTTTATATCGCCACAAACCGGAATTGGTCGTTATAACAATCGCATAATTTTCACCTATTTCAACATCGCAAAGCCTGATCACTCTTTCTTGAGGTGTTCCATAAGTAGCCATAGGTATAAATTCAAAGAAAATACCATAATCGAGCATCAATAGTAAATCCTTGGAGTCATTTTGATCTTGAGCAGCAAAAAAACCTTCTGAAGCGTTATAAATTTCGTAATAACGCATTCTAGAACTAGTAATGATATGCTCATATTGATTCTTATAAGGCTCAAAGCTTACGCCTCCATGGAAGTAGACTTCCAGGTCTGGCCATATTTCATTAATGGAAGATTTCCCTGTAGTCTTTAAGACATCATTTAAAAGCACAAGCATCCATGAGGGAACTCCTGCCAAACTTGTGACCCGCTCCTTAATTGTCTCATCTACGATAGCTTGCATCTTGGTTTCCCAGTCGTTCATAAGCGAAACTTCATTCCCAGGAGTGCTGCTATAGCTCGCCCAAAACGGCATATTGTAAATGAGTAGAGCAGATAAATCTCCGTAAGATGTCCCTTTATCTTGATAGATTTCCTTGCTACCTCCCAGTCTAAGGCTTTTACCTGTAAACAATTTGGAATCTGGATTATTATTCAAATACATACAAAGTAAATCTTTACTAGCAGCATAATGACAATCCTCCAATGATTCCTGACTCACTGGAATGAATTTACTTTTTGCACCAGTGGTTCCGCTGGATTTAGCAAACATGGTAATAGGTGTTGGCCAAATGATATTTCCTTCTCCTTGTCTGCACCTTTCGAAGGTAGATTCAAGGTCTTCATAAGTTTGGACAGGAACTCTTTCTTTGAAGATATCGTAATTTTTTATCTCGTTGAAGCCATAGGTCTGGCCAATTTCCGTATTTTGGGCTTTATAAATTAAATCTAAAAGTAATTCGTTTTGAACTTCATTAGGATGCTTTTTGAACAATTCCATGTGGTGAATACGTTTCTTCAGAATCCAGGAAGCAATAGAATTTACAATTGGTATTGGCATAGATGAGCAAAGTTTAAGTCTGAATTCTCAATAAAAAATGTAATCAAGAATACATCAAACATAATAAAAAATGCAATATAGAGGAGTCTTAAGAAAAATGAAAACTGATAATAATGAAGAGGTAGATTATTTTCTGGAATTTGATGATGATGTAGTTCATCTTAATCAACTTTTAGACAAAGAGATAGCGTTTTACTTTGTAGAATACCAATGTTTAAACTGTGGTAAAAACAAAAAAATATTTAGACAGGGATTTTGTTACGATTGTTTTCAGGATATTCCCAATGCAGGTGAGTGGATTATGCATCCAGAGTTAAGCAAGGCCCATCTGGATGAAGAAGACAGGGATTTGGAATATGAAAAGAAAGTTCAATTGCAGCCTCATATTGTTTACTTAGCCAATTCCAGTAATATAAAAGTTGGTGTGACCCGCAAAAGTCAAATTCCGACACGATGGATTGACCAGGGAGCGCATGAAGCCATTGCTATTTTGGAAACGCCAAATAGATATTTGGCAGGAATTACAGAAGTGGCTCTAAAAAAACATGTAGCTGACAAGACCAACTGGCGGACTATGCTAAAAAATGAAATTGAGGACAAGAATCTAGTAGAAGAACGCGAGAAATTAAAAGAATTTATTCCAGATGAAGCTAAGGAGTACTATTTATCGAACAGTCAGGAATTCAACATTAATTTTCCTGTGATAGATTATCCAAAAAAATTAAAAAGCCTTAATCTAGAAAAGAACAACACCTTCAAAGGAAAGCTGAAAGGCATAAAAGGGCAATACCTTATTTTTGAAAATGATATAGTTTTCAACATAAGAAATAGCGAAGGCTATGTGGTAGATTTTGAAATATTAGCGTAAACAAAAATACCCTGTGATATTGCTATCACAGGGTTAATATAATATCTAGAAAAGCTATTACATGTTATCCTTCTCTCTCAAAGACTGAATGTACTGAGCTTTCTTAAGATTTTGTCTTTTTTCAACAGATTTTTTCGTGAATTGCTTTTTGTCACGAAGGGTTTGAAGAACTTTAGTGTCTCTAAACTTACGTTTTAAACGCTTAAGAGCTCTTTCAATCTTTTCACCATCTTTTACTTTAACTACTAACATATAATGATTAATTATTTACAGTTGCTTAAAATTTTCGAATTGCAAATATAGATAATTCAATTATAAATAAACCAACAACTTTATTTTTTTATAGATTTTATTTTTAATTAATTTTAAAAAGTTAGAACATTTAGAATTTCAATTTTTCATCAGTTAATATCAATTAGGAAATTGAAGAAACTGGTTGATTATTAAATATTGAAAATTGAACCAGGATATAAAATTATTCAATTAAATGAAAAAGCTATTGTGCGTAGCCTTATTATCCTTTACAAACTTCAATCCGATACTTTGGTCACAAATGCAAGACACGGAAATTGACCAGACATCAACACTTGTAGGTATGAGTTTTGACTATGCTTACATTCTAAAACATTCTGAAAACTTAAGAGAACTGGATGATGCATTTCCAGTTGGGATTGGTCTGGAATTGAGCAAGATGCTACTTACCAGAAAAGCATGGGAATTTTGCAACTGCTTGCCTCGAGTTGGTGTTGAGATGGCTTACTGGAGTTGGGATAATCCGGATATCCTCGGGGACGGCTTGCTTGCTATGGGCTTTGTAGAACCTTATTTCAGAACACATAAAAGTATTAATCTATTTTTCAGAGCAGGCTTAGGAGGAGCCTACCTTTCCAATCCATTTGATGTGGAACAAAATCCTCAAAACTTATCTTACAGCACGGATTTGAGTTTTGCCATAACGGTAGGAGCTGGCATCAATTATCGCTTAACAGATGAGTGGAATATTGGACTTCTCGCAAAATATAACCATACTTCCAATGGAGGAATTAAAGCTCCAAATAAGGGAATTAATTTTCCGTCTCTTAGTTTCAGAATCAATAAAAGCCTAGAACCCATTGTTTTTCCAGATTTTCAAAAAGTTGAAAACAGAAAACCTCCAGATAAGTTATCTAGAATTTCATTGACACATTTTTCTGGATGGAGTAATGCAACTGTGGGAGACCGCGATAAGTTTTATGTATTTGGAGTTGCTGGACAATACAGCAAATGGATTGGAAAACGAAGTGCTATCTCCGCCGGAACGGAATTAATTTTTGATTATTCAAGAAGAGAGCAAATTCGCCTTAATGAACAGAACAACAATTTTGTGCAGGCTGCGGCTTTAGTTGGCCATGAATTTTGGCTTGGAAAAGTAACTTTCAGTCAACAGATAGGGGTCTACTACTTCAATGACTACAGAATAAATGATGATGTTTATCAACGTTACGGACTTTCTTACAATTTTTCAAAACAAATTTACGGTGGTTTCAATTTGAAAGCCCATCGGCATGTAGCAGATTTTTTTGACTTGAGAATAGGTTACACGTTCTAGAAAAGTATTTATTGTTGAGTTTCAATAAAGCTGAATCAATTTTCAATATTTAATTTGTATTTCCTTGATATCAAATGATTCCAGCCTATCTTCTTCAAATTCAACAATCAATTTTCCGTTGTTATCAACTCCTCTTATAAGACCCTGAGCCAAGCTTCCATCAGGAAATTGCAGCATAGTAACTTTATTGTATTTAAAAAGTGAAGCATAATAATCTGAGATGACCTGATTATAATTTAGCGTATTAAATAATGTAGGTATTTTTTCAAATTCAAATAAAATATCATCTAATATAGAGCTAAGATCATAAAAAGTATCGGTCATAAGTCTCATAGAAGAAGCTTTGGGAAGATCAGGAAAAGAAACCTGATTCACATTAAGTCCAATTCCAACAACGCTAGCTCCTTCGCGATTTTGTGTAATCAGATTTTCAATAAGAATCCCTCCTATTTTGAAATGACGTGACAGGATGTCGTTTGGCCATTTGATGGAAAGCTTTGGGGTGTCATAAGTGGTTAAGACTTTTTTTAAGGCCAGAGCAACCAGGGCACTAAGTTTAAAAGTATCTTTATGAATAGCCTTTAAACCGGGCAAATACACACTAAAAGTAAGGTTTTTCCCAGCTTCAGTCTTCCATACTGTTCCTCGTTGTCCTCTGCCTTCTATCTGATGGTAAGCCACAACACAGTAACTTTTTTTTTCAGAACGAGACTTTACATACTCTTTTAAGAAGCTGTTGGTGGAACTTGTGGCATCAACTTTGACTACTTTCATAAATGGGTTAGATATCGAATAATCTTTTGTTAACTGGCGCAAAAAAAGGGATTAAAAACCTATTTTTGCGTTAAAATTTAAAATTTTAATGAGTACAAAAAAAGAGCAAATAGACCAATTGATTACGCATATAATTCAAGGTATAGAAGATGTAAAAGGAAATCAAATTGAGATTATAGATTTACGTGAAATTGAAAATACAGTGTGTGACTACTTCATTGTATGCTCAGGGAACTCAAATACTCAAGTAGACGCTATAGAAAGTTCAGTAAGAAAAGTGGTGAGTAAAGCCCTACAAGATAAGCCTTGGCATGTAGAAGGGCTTGAAAATTCGGAGTGGGTTCTTATGGATTATGTAGATGTTGTTGTACATATTTTCCAGAAACATATTCGCGAATATTACGACATAGAGAGTTTGTGGGGAGATGCCAAGATAACATCTATTGAGTCAAATTATTAAATTAAGAGAAAGAGATAATGGCTAACAAAGCAACGCAGAAGCAGAAAAAAAATGTAAATAAAGATCCTAAAAAGCCTAAATTCAATTCCTATTGGATATATATTGGAATCATTGTAATTTTCCTTGGTGTCCAGTTATTTGGTGGAAGTGGCTTTAGTGATCCCGAAAAGACAAGTCCAGCACAATTTGAAAAATTTCTTCGTAATGGTGACGTAGATAAGGTCAATATCATTAAAAATTCTAGAGTAGCAGAAATTTTTTTAACTACTGAAGCTAAGGCCAAACCAGAACATAAAGGCGCTGACAAAGATCAGGTCTTTGCATCTTCTGGCAGTCCAGACTATTCTTTCGAATTTGGTGATTTGCAGAATTTTGAAAATACTATAGAAAAAGTCAAAGAAGAGCAAAATCTCAACACCAGTGTTTACTACGAAACCAGATCCAATTATTTCAGTGAAATATTGATTGGTTTACTTCCTATCATTTTGATTGTTGGTATCTGGATATTCATTATGAGAAGAATGAGTAAAGGCGGTGGCGGTGGCCCGGGCGGACAATTATTCAATATTGGAAAATCTAAAGCGAAGTTATTTGACGAGAAAAAAGACATCAAAACTTCTTTTAAAGATGTTGCGGGTCTGGAAGGTGCTAAAGATGAAGTACAGGAAATTGTAGACTTCTTGAAGCATCCTTCAAAATACACAGATTTAGGAGGTAAGATTCCTAAAGGTGCCTTACTGGTAGGACCTCCGGGAACTGGTAAAACTTTGCTGGCCAAAGCTGTTGCAGGCGAAGCTGGAGTACCGTTTTTCTCTTTATCAGGATCTGATTTTGTTGAAATGTTTGTGGGTGTAGGAGCTTCTCGTGTAAGAGACCTATTTAAGCAAGCTAAAGAAAAATCACCTTCCATTATCTTCATAGATGAAATTGATGCCATAGGAAGATCTAGAGGTAAAGGCAATATGTCTGGCTCTAACGATGAACGTGAAAACACCTTAAATCAACTCCTCACAGAAATGGATGGTTTTGGAACCAATACCAATGTCATTGTAATAGCTGCAACCAACCGTGCAGATGTTCTTGACAAGGCATTAATGAGAGCAGGTCGATTTGACAGACAAATTTATGTAGACTTACCAGATGTAAGAGAACGTGAAGAAATTTTTGAAGTTCATTTAAAACCGCTTAAAAAAGTTGCTGATGAGCTAGATACTGAATTTTTAGCTAAGCAAACCCCAGGTTTTTCTGGAGCAGATATAGCTAATTTATGTAACGAAGCTGCACTGATAGCTGCCAGAAATAATAGCAAAGCTGTTGGTAAACAAGACTTTCTAGACGCTGTAGACAGAATAGTTGGTGGCTTGGAAAAGAAAAATAAAATCATGTCTGTAGAGGAGAAAAAGGCGATAGCCTTTCACGAAGCAGGACATGCTACAGTGAGTTGGATGCTGGAATATGCTGCCCCACTTGTAAAAGTTACTATTGTGCCTCGTGGACAATCCCTTGGAGCTGCATGGTACTTGCCAGAAGAAAGGCAAATTGTAAGAACAGAGCAAATTCTTGATGAGATGTGTGCTACTATGGGTGGGCGTGCCGCAGAGAAAGTTATCTTCGGTAAAATCTCAACTGGAGCTTTAAGCGATTTAGAAAAAGTAACAAAACAAGCTAAAGCTATTGTTACAATATATGGATTGAACGAGAAGATAGGAAACCTTACTTATTATGATTCCTCAGGTCAATCTGAATACAATTTTACAAAACCTTATAGTGATAAAACTTCGGAACTAATTGATGAAGAAATTTCTAAAATCATTGAAGAACAATACCAAAGAGCTATTTCTATCCTCGAGGAACACAAAGATAAATTGACACAATTAGCAGAATTACTTTTGGAAAAAGAAGTAATTTTTAAAGACAATTTAGTTGAAGTCTTTGGAGAGCGTCCTTTTAAAAAGCCAGAAATGATAAAGTCTAAATACGACAAATCAAAAAAAGCTGAAAAAGAATCTACTCCTACCAATGAAGAACCTAAAAATAAGGAGGATAGTAAAAAAGATGATAAAGTAGAAAGTGATTCTTAAAATAGAGTCCTTATGTATTAATTAAATTTTAAAAACCTGATTTTGATTTAATCAACCTCGGGTTTTTTTTATATTTGAAACTAATGTATATTTGGATAAAATTCATGCAATTTTTATGAACTTTATAAAACGCCTGTTAGGCATTGAAACTGATCACCAAGAAACCGACGAGTACGGTAATGAGCTTGGCAAATTTATGCCTAAGCCAGAGGTACCTATAGACGAGGAGTTCATGATCAATTTCAAGAAAAATGGCGGAAAGTTTTTATATTGTGAGAACGAGAACGAGCTAAGACTTAATTTCTCTGAAATTTTAAAAGAAAACAATTGGTCAGATTGCGATGCTTATTGTAGCAAACCAAGCATTTGTGAAAGTTTCAACCATACTAAATTGCATTTTAATAAAAATTTGGATGCGTGTTTATTTATATCAGATTGTGAATTTTTGATATCGAACACCGGCGCTATACTTGTGAGTTCATGCCAAATGGGTGATAAAAAACTAGCTGACTTACCTTTTAACTTCATAATAATTGCTAAAACAAGTCAGCTCATCAAAACTATAGGTGAAGGTTTGCAACAAATCAATAGACGTCAGGATAGAAATCTTCCAACAAATATCACAACCATCAAAACTTTTGAAGAAAATAAAGATTCTGATTTCATGAGCTATGGAAGTACCCCAAAAAATTTATATTTGCTCCTATTAGAAGATTTATAGCAAATGTCTGAAATTCTTAAGAGGAGCATTACTGGTGCTTTATATATCATTATAATAGTATCTACAGCTTTTTTAAGTCATTACCTTCTCCTCCTATTTTTTGCAATCGTTGGTTTTATCTGCTTAAAAGAATTTCAAAACCTCTTAAAATTTCGAAACATCATTTCTTATGTGTCTTTAGTAGTTCTGTTGTACTATTTTAACTTTACTGAAGTGTATCTCCCGCTGCTCATCACCTATTTAGCAATGACATTAGTCGTCAAGATATTTTTACTAAAAGATTTATATACACTTAATGATATTCCCATTTTTGACGGGAGAAAACATTTACTCACTCTTTTTTATATCGTCCCTTCTATCATCTTTTTAACCATGATTCCTGTATTCAAAGAAGATTATGAGTACGTTCTCGTTGGTACATTCGTCTTAATATGGACAAATGATTCATTTGCATATCTGGTAGGTAAAAATTTTGGAAAGCATAAATTGTTTGAAAGGATTTCGCCCAAGAAAACCATAGAAGGTTTTATCGGAGGTGCGGTAGCTGCAGTTGCTGTAAGTTATCTGATTTTTGTATACATCGATTTACTATCCTGGTGGGCATGGGTGATTTTAGCTATCATTGTGAGTGTTTTTGGCACACTTGGAGACCTTGTCCAGTCCAAATTCAAAAGGAAAGCAGACGTAAAGGACAGCGGTAAGATTATGCCCGGACACGGCGGAATCTTTGACAGAATGGATAGTATGCTTTTTTCTAGTACATTTGTTTTTATTTTTATTTTACTCATAGATTATGTTTCATAAAGAAGGTTATAAAATTCTTGTTTCGAGTTTAATTGGTTTAATAATCATTAATCTCATCTCAAATTTACTCATTGAAAAACAGTGGATTATCACCTTGATTTTCGCGGCTACTTTTATCATGTTTATTCTGGTAGCGCAATTTTTTAGAAACCCAAAACGTAAAATTAAGAAAGACGATAACCACATATTAGCTCCTGTAGACGGAAAAGTTGTAGCTATTGAAAAGGTTTTTGAACCAGAATTTGTAAATGAAGAACGTCTGCAAGTCTCAATTTTCATGTCTCCATTAAACGTTCACGTTACCCGCTATCCCATAGGAGGAAAAATACTTTATAGTAAATACCATCCAGGTAAGTTTTTGGTAGCCTGGCACCCAAAGTCTAGTGAAGAAAACGAAAGAACGACTGTTGTTATCGAAACCAATAATTTTGGAACTGTTCTTTACAGGCAAATTGCAGGTGCAGTAGCCAGAAGAATTGTAAACTATGCAAAAGATACGGATAAAGCTGTACAGGGTGAAGATTCTGGTTTTATAAAATTCGGATCAAGAGTAGATATATTTTTACCAATTGATGCAAATATTTCTGTTGAAATAAATGATAAGGTGAAGGGAGGTCAATCCATCATTTCAAAAATGGCTTAAAAATGGATTTGAATACTTATTCTGAAGAAGTTTTAAATGAACTCTTCGAAACTGCCTATACCAAAGTAAGTGAAACTCAAAAAAAGTTTCCACAAGATGTTTTACTCTACTTTTATGCTTATTACAAACACGCCAAGAATGAGTCTGATTTAAGGGTCACTCAAAACCCCATAGATGGTGAAAAATTAGTAAGTGCATTTAAAGCAAATGCAATGTTTCAAGTTAAAAAATTTTCTGAAAGGGAATCAAAAATCAAATACATCAAACTTGCTAAAAAGCATCTGGGTGATGAATTTCAGATAAAATAAAAAAAGACCAATTCAATTGAATTGGTCTTTTTGTTGCACTAATCATCCATAGAAGTAGTTTATAAATTTTCCAGACTTTTAGTAATGGTCTGGATTTGTGCTAAAGCATCTTCTTTTTTCTGTTTTTCAATATTTACAACTTTTTCTGGTGCGTTATTCACAAACCTTTCATTTGAAAGCTTTTTCTCTACAGAAGTTAAAAAGCCCTGGTAATACTTGAGCTCTTCATTTAGTTTTTCCTTTTCGGCCTCTATATCAATAGCGCCTTCTACGGGAATAAAGTATTCGTTAGATTTTACTCTAAAGGTCAAACTCCCTTCAACAGCCTCGTCCGTATATGAGAGCTGCTTGATATTTCCTAATTTCAAAATAACTGAATCCAGATCTTTTGAGGCGTTTTCGTTATTGATAACGACCAAATCAATTTGATTTTTGAAAGAAATATTCTTTCCTTTCCTGATGGTTCTAACTCCAGAAATAACCTCTGAAGCAAAAGTAAAATCAGTTATCAACTCTTTAGAAAAAGACTTTTGCTCAGGCCAGGACGAAATGGTTAAAGCCTCTTTAGGTGTTCTCTCTGCGATCTGATGCCATAGTTCTTCGGTGATAAATGGCATGAAGGGATGCAGTATTTTCAAATTATCTTCAAAAAATGAAATTGCTGCATCAAAAGTTAATTTATCAACTGGTTGTTCATATGCTGGTTTTATAATTTCCAAAAACCAAGAACAGAAATCGTCCCATACCAATTTATAGCTGGTCATCAAAGCATCTGAAATTCTATACTTGCTGTAATGATCTTCTAGTTCTATCAACTTCTCTTGGAAAACAGACCCATACCAGTCAATAGCTTTTTTTGAAGATTCTGGTTGCTCTATTTTACTGTCTATCTCCCAGGAAGTAATCAATTTAAAAGCATTCCAAATTTTATTACTAAAGCCTTTTCCTTGTTGGCAAAGAGATTCATCAAATAAAAGATCATTACCTGCAGCATTACTAAGTAGCAGACCTACCCGCACACCATCTGCGCTGTAATTATCTATAAGTTCCAGTGCATCTGGAGAATTCCCTAAAGACTTAGACATCTTTTGTCTCTTCTTATCCCTCACAAGACCTGTGAGATAAACATTTTCAAAAGGTTTCTTATCAGTATATTCATATCCTGCCATAATCATACGCGCCACCCAAAAAAACAAAATATCTGGCCCGGTCACCAAATCATTGGTAGGGTAATAATATTGAAATTCTTTATTTTCTGGATGTCGTATTCCATCAAATACACTCATAGGCCACAACCATGATGAAAACCAGGTGTCCAGAACATCTTCATCCTGTTTCAGATCGGCAATGGATAAGTCTTTTCCAGATTTTTCTTTAGCTAATGCTAAAGCCTCTTCTTTAGTTTTCGCAACTACATAATCCTCTGCACCATCTCCAAAATAGAAGGCCGGAATTTGATGCCCCCACCACAACTGACGAGAAATGTTCCAATCTCTAATGTTTTCCATCCAGTGCTTATAGGTATTCTCAAATTTTTTGGGATGCAACTGAATGTCATGACTTTCCAAAACAGCTTTGATAGCAGGTTGAGCCAAGTCTTTCATTTTTAAAAACCACTGATCTGAAAGTCTTGGTTCTATAACTGCTTTTGTCCGTTCTGAAGTCCCGACTTTATTGGTATAATTTTCAATTTTTATTAAAAATCCTTGTTGATCAAGATCTTTGACGAAATTTTTTCTGGCCTCAAATCGATCTTGACCTTCATAGCTTAAACCGAAACTATTTAAGGTAGCATCTGGATTAAAAATATCAAAAACTTCAAGATCATGCTTTTCTCCCAGGATTTTATCATTTTCATCGTGAGCTGGAGTTACCTTAAGGCAGCCTGTTCCAAACTCCATATCGACATAGTCATCTTCTATAATTGGAATACTCCTCCCTACAATAGGAACAATTGCTTTCTTGCCTTTTAAATGCTGGAATCTCTCATCATTTGGGTTTATACAAATCGCAGAATCTCCGAAAATAGTTTCAGGCCTTGTTGTCGCAATAGTTAATTTATCCTCAGAATTTTCGATAGCATAGGAGACAAAGTAAAGTTGACCTTGCTTTTCTTCATAAACCACTTCTTCATCAGATAGAGTGGTTTGGGCTTCAGGATCCCAGTTGACCATTCTGTAACCTCGATAGATAAGGCCTTTGTTATGCAAATCTATGAAAGACTGTATGACAGACTCATACATATCTTTATCTAAGGTGAATTTGGTACGCTGCCAGTCGCAGGAAGCTCCGAGTTTTTTGAGTTGATTCAAAATTCTGCCTCCATAATCATTGGTCCATTCCCAGGCATGAGACAGAAATTCTTCGCGACTCAAGTCTGACTTAGAAATGCCTTCAGCTTTTAGTTTTGCTACTACTTTAGCTTCAGTTGCAATAGACGCATGATCGGTTCCGGGAACCCAACATGCATTTTTACCTAGCAATCTCGCACGCCTTACAAGCACGTCCTGTATGGTATTGTTCAGCATATGTCCCATGTGTAAAACTCCTGTGACATTTGGCGGAGGAATTACTATGGAATAGGCTTCTCGGTCGTCTACTTCAGAATGAAAATAATTATTTTTCTCCCAGTACGAATACCATTTTTGTTCAGATTCTTTTGAATTGTATTCTAGTTTGCTCGACATGCTTAGAAATAATTTAGATTGGCGAAATTACTGATAAGTCGGTAAACTAAAAAAATTAAGATTTGAAATCTAGTCAGAATTTAATGTTTAAAAATTCTTGATTATATTTACTTAATGAGAAATTGATCTAGCCAACTATGAAAAACTTTTTACTCCTATTTTTTTTAATCCTACCCTTGCTTTTTTTTGGACAAAAAAGTGAAGGTTTAAGCTTTGAATCTACTATTTATGACTTTGGAAACCTTTCCTCAAATTCTGAAGCTGTTGCAACTTTTTTATTTTCCAACGAAGCTGGTACGCCTATTGAAATTGTAAAAATTCATGGTGGTAATCATTGCATTGACATTGATAGCTCCAGCATTAAAATGTATGCTCCCAATGAAAAAGGGATAATCACTGTCATATATGATACTGATTGCAAAGGGCCTATTCGTAAAACTTTAAGCGTTTTTACCTCTTTAAAAGATAGCAATACTATATCCTTAAAATTAACTGGAAAAATTTCAGATTAATTGAGCTGAGATTTTAAATATAGGCTTCGCTTCAAGATAGCTTTATCTCTTTTAAGTTGAATTTTTATTTGTTTTCCCTCCTCACCGCTCAGAAGGTCATTGATGTCTTGAAGATCCAACCTATCAACAGATTTTCCATTAAGTTTCAAGATGCGATCTCCTTTTCTTATATCAACTTCAGAAGCGGGTGAGTTCTTTCTAATTTGGACAACCTGCAAAATTTGGGACCTTTCCAACCTGATTTCAAATCTTTCAGATTGAGATGTTCCATAATTATTATCTTCATTTATTTTGACCAAAACTGGAGTTTTTACAGTATTTATTTCCTCTCCCACATACATCAAAATTAAACCACTACGGTCATAATTGAAATTATCATTGTAATATCGGCTGGGTTTTAGATACATCTTTTGTTTACCATAGTCAAAAAACCAGACAAAACGCCTCAGAATTTCGCTGCCAACAATACCGTTCTTAAAGCGGTCTGCCGTAAATTGTTCTGCAGACTCAGAGTCCAAATAGGCAACTCTTGGCTCATCAAGTGTGTAGCTACCAAGTTGTGCTGATTTGGATTTTGATCGCTTTCCAATTACTGCCAACTCCAAGCCATAGCCAATATAGTCTTCAAAAGAATTTTCTGGAGCTGAAATTTCATCATTTTCAAAAATCCAAAATGCATCACTAGACCCTGTATCGATGAGAAAAACTAGTTCTTCTTTCTTTCCCTCCTTGAGTTCTACAGGAAATTTTAAGTGTGGCTTTTTTCGAATAAAACGAAAGTCAACTTCATCAAAACGTCTCAATTTTCTGTTGAACTTCTCATTTTGATAGACTCTCAAACTCTTTCGGTGATAGTTCAACCTGACTATAAAATTTTTAAAGAATTCATACCCAATAATCCCCTGAACGTTTACGCCAAGCTTTTTGGCTAAATCAAACCTTGGGTCTACAATAAAATAGACTTCTTGATTTTCTCCAGAAATAGGACCAAAATCTATCACATTGTTTGTTGTCTTGTAAGCTTTGACAGGCTCTACACTTCCCAGACTTCTTAAGAACAAATACTCTGCATCTTCTAATGCTGTTGAATCCCTTATTTCTCCAAAAATTTTGGTTTTATTCACGCCTGTATCAACCAGAAAATTCACAAGTTCACCGTTTAGGGTCGCAGAAAGGATTATCAGGTTATTGACGGATCTAAACTTTAAAGTCACGGCACGTTTTTCCTCATCGTCAAATTTGAACTGACTTTGAGAATAAACCGAATTAAGACTATAAATTATGATGATTAAATAAAAAAACAATCTAATTCTAAACATATGGAACTAAATATAATTTAAAATCTATGTTCAAAATTAATTTTAGCATCTCTTTAGACGTTTTTTTACATGCTTTTGAACATTGTGAATCTTGCAGTTGCTATTAAAATTCACCACATTTGTAAAAAATTAAACTATGCCTAAATTATCCTTTAAAGGTCTTGAAATGCCTCAGTCACCAATTAGAAAATTGGCACCATTTGCTGATAGAGCTAAGGAAGAAGGAAAAAAAATATATTTTTTAAACATTGGACAACCAGATATCGCAACACCCCAAGTTGCTTTAGATGCTGTTAAGAATAATGATTTAGAAATTTTATCATACAGTCCGTCTTCTGGTTTTGAATCTTATAAAAAAAAGTTAGCCAAATATTACGTTAACAATGGAATTGATATCACCGCAGATGACCTTATTGTAACTACTGGTGGTTCTGAAGCTTTGTTATTCACTATGGGAAGTATTACAGACCCAGGCGATGAAGTGATCATCCCAGAGCCGTTTTATGCTAACTATAATGGATTTGCAGTCGCTTCAGGAGTTACAGTGAAACCCGTTGAATCTCATTTCGAAAATAATTTTGCACTTCCACCAATTAGCGAATTTGAGGCTCTAATCACAGACAGAACAAAAGCCATTATTGTTTGTAATCCAGGAAATCCAACAGGATATTTATATACGAAAGATGAAATTCAAAAATTAGCAGATCTGGCATTAAAGCATGACTTGTTTCTTGTAGCAGATGAAGTCTATAGAGAATTTGTTTACGATGGTGTAGAACACCATTCAATCATGGGTTTACCAGAATTGAAAGACCACGCTATTATGGTCGATTCTGTTTCCAAACGTTACAGTATGTGTGGAGCGCGTATTGGTTGTATGGTCTCTAGAAATAAAGAACTGATGGCTACCGCTCTCAAATTCGCACAGGCAAGGCTAAGCCCGCCTACCTTTGCACAAATAGCCAGTGAAGCCGCCCTGGACACAACCAAAGATTATTTCTTGGAGGTCAACAAAGAATACACAGATAGAAGAGACACACTTATCGAGGCTCTGGAAGCTATAGATGGCGTAAAGGTTGCAAAACCTAAAGGTGCTTTTTATTGTGTTGCAGAGCTTCCTGTAGAGGACACCGAAGATTTTGCTAAGTGGATGTTATCGGAGTTTGACGTTAACGGCGAGACCGTGATGGTAGCTCCAGCAGCTGGCTTCTACTCTACTCCAAACACAGGCTTAAACCAAATACGTATAGCTTATGTTTTAGAAAAACAAAACCTATTAAAAGCAGTTTCAATTTTGAAAATGGCATTGCAAGCATATACCAAAAGATAAATGAAGCTTGAAAAAGATATTTCTCTAAAACCATACAACACCTTTGGAATAGATGTAAATGCTCATCAGTTCATTTCAGTGCAAACTGAAGAGGAGCTTTTAGAAATATTGAGGCGTTTTTATGCATCAGAATTATTTGTTTTGGGTGGCGGCAGTAATATGCTTCTCACCCAAAACATAAATAAAACAGTTCTTCACGTCAACTTAAAAGGGATCGAAGTTGTAGAAGAAAGCTCTGAGTATGTTTTGGTAAAAGCTTATGCTGGAGAAAACTGGCATGATTTCGTATCGTTTTGTTTGGAAAACGATTACGGTGGTTTAGAAAATTTATCACTTATCCCTGGAAATGTAGGCACATCACCCATTCAAAACATTGGTGCTTACGGAGTTGAACTGAAAGATGTCATGGAATATTGTGAAGCCATCAATAGGCAGACACTTTCTAAAAAAACCTTTTATACTAAAGACTGTAAATTTGGATATAGAGATTCAATTTTCAAATCGAAGTTGAAGAATCAGTTCATCATCACAAGTGTTGTCTTCAAATTATCTAAAACTAACCACCAATTACATATTGATTACGGCTCAATTCAAACCGAGCTTAATTCAAAAAAGATAAGCTCACCAAGCATTCAGGATGTATCAAAAGCTGTGATCGCCATACGCCAATCCAAGCTTCCAAATCCAAAAGAAATAGGAAATAGCGGGAGTTTTTTTAAGAATCCAATTGTGAGCAATAAGGTGCTAGAAACTGTTCAGGTAGAATATCCAGAAGTCCCTTTTTATAAAATTGATGAAAATTCTGTCAAAATTCCTGCTGGATGGTTGATTGAAAAAACCGGTCTTAAGGGCTATAGAAAAGGAGATGCTGGAGTTCATGCAAAGCAAGCTTTGGTTTTGGTCAACTATGGTGAAGCCAGCGGTAAGGAAATAAAAGAGGTTTCCAAACTAGTAAAAAAAGAGGTTAAAACTAAATTCAATATTGCCTTAGAGACAGAAGTCAACGTCTTTTAAGATCACCAATTCCATGTTTTCGTTAAAAAAAGAAAGATTATTTCCCATTTCACTAAGGATAAGTTCCACTTTTATTAAATTTGCAATATGAAATTATTATTGATAACAATCGTACTTTTAGGATTAGCAGTAGCAGGTATAGCCATTAAAATCTGGGGAAAGAAGGATGGAAAATTTGCTGGCACATGTGCAAGTCAGAGTCCTTTCCTTAACAAAGAAGGTGAAGCATGTAGCTATTGTGGTAAAACTCCAGATCAACAAACAGACTGCAGTGGCGCTAATGAAGGAACTAAGTAATAATTAAAAACATCTGATGGTTGAAAATCATTTTGCTACTATTTCTGATTTCAACTATTTACATTTTAGTTCAGCACTTTAAAATAGTTTACCTTCTTAGTAAACATCAAAAATTTAAGTTTGATAACCAGGATATATCTGATCCAGTAAGTGTAATCATTTGTGCAAAAAACGAAGAACACAACCTTTCCAAAAATTTAAAAGTTATTCTGAATCAGAATTATTCAGAATTTGAAGTGGTTGTGGTTGATGATTTCTCGTCCGATTCAACACAAGAAGTCCTTCAAAAAATTCAGAAGAAATATCCTCGACTTAAAATTATTCAACCGAAAAAAAAGTCTTCAAATTCAAAACGGAATGCCCTCAAAACCGGAGTTTTAGCTGCTAACTATGACCTAGTATTATTAACTGATGCTGATTGCAGACCTTTGACTAAACGATGGATTCAAAGCATGTCTGCGAGTTTATCTAAGCATAAACCTTGTGTACTTGGCTATTCTCCCTATGCAAAGCATGCGTCTTTTTTGAATTATATCATTCAATATGAAACTTTACAAACAGCTTGTTTATACTTTTCAAGAGCTTTAGCCAATAAAGCTTACATGAGCGTTGGTAGAAATGTGATGTATACCAAAACATTTTTTTTAGACAATGAAAATTTTGAAAATGAAAACGAACTAACGTCTGGTGATGATGATCTACTAATTCAAAATGTGAAAGATAAATCTCAAATTACAGTAAATTTAAATACGAACAGTTTTGTTGAGAGTCAACCCAAAAGAACCTGGACTACTTGGTGGAAGCAAAAACTGAGGCATTACTCCACTGCTTCTCATTATGATAAACATAGCCAGATATTCCTAGGTCTCTATCATCTTGGCCATCTCGTCTTTTGGATAAGTTTCTTAATTTTGATTTCTTTTGAATTTTCAAAGTTAGCCTGGACGATATGGTTTACGCTAGTGTTGACGAAGAGTATTTTGATGTTATTTTATTTAAAGCTTTTTAAGGTTTCAAAAGTACTTTTGATTATATGGCCTATCTTAGAAGCAAGTTTACTTCTGTTGCAACTTGGTTTAGGCACAAACGGAAAATTCAAAAAACAAAAAACGTGGTAGTAAAACCAAACTTACAAGAGCTTATCATCAAAGCAAAACAAGCTGATCAAAAAGCTTTTAGAGTCTTGCTAAATTATTTTTGGGAGGATGTCTACAGGTTTCAGTTAAAACGCACTAATGATGCTTATGAAGCTGAAGAAATTACCGTACAAACCTTTGCCAGAGCCTTTGATAAAATTGAGACTTATGAAGAAACATTTAAGTTTAAAACGTGGTTAATTACTATTTCTAAAAACATTCATATTGACCAGACACGTAAGCAAAAATTAAAAACTTCTGAAATTGACACCAGAAAGGTTTCTCAAATTGCAGACATAGAGCCGACTGTAGAAGATAAAATCATCAAAGAACAAAATCTAAGTAACCTCTTAAGCCAAATCAAAGAATTACAGCCACATTACAGAGAGGTCATAGAATTAAGGTTTTTCAAAGAAATGAGTTATAAAGAAATAGCTGTCAGGACAGAGCAACCCATCACCAATGTAAAGGTAAGGTTACTTAGGGCTAAAAAGCTTCTGGCGGAAATTATAAATCAAAAACATAATTAAATATGAAACTTGCTATTTCTCTACTTCTATTTAGTTTAATAACAACTCCCCAAGGCTATAATGACAAGCGAATTGTGGTTATAGCGGCATCAAAAAAATCTTCTGATGTTGAAAATCAAATCAAAATCTTACAGAAAAATTCTTTAGAACTGGAAAAAAGAAGGATGGCTGTATTCACACTAATAGATGGTGAATTGGAGCCTATCATTAATTCCAGCGATAAGAGTGAGAAATTTGTAAGGAAAAATAAAGCCAGCTTTACGGCCACTTCGAACCCTAAGATTTACTTGATAGGACTTGATAAAAATGTAAAACAAACTTTTTCTGATTTCGTAGAACCTCAGCATATTTTTGAAATTGTAGACAGTATGCCAATGCGCCAGGCTGAAATGAGAAGAAATTAAGCCTTCAAATACCCATTAATGTTATTCAAAATCCGTGTTTTGATGGAAATAACATCAGCTTTTTGAAAGCTTTTTCCTGTGATTTTTTCGTAAAGCTCTATATATCTTTCACTTATAGAATTAACAACCTCAGGAGTTAATTCTGGAATTTTTTGTCCTTCTTTACCCTGAAATCCGTTTTCCATCAACCACTCTCTTACAAATTCCTTAGAAAGCTGTTTTTGTTTTTCTCCTTTAGCTTGTCTTTCCTCATAGCCTTCCTTATAAAAGTAACGTGATGAATCTGGAGTATGAATTTCGTCTATCACTACAATATTACCGTCTGGTGTTTTGCCGAATTCATATTTAGTATCTACTAAAAGTAAGCCTCTTTCATGGGCAAGTTCAGTTCCTCTTTGAAATAATTTCAAGGCATAATCTTCAAGAATCGCATAATCTGTTTCGCTTACAATTCCTTGATGGAGAATTTCTTCTTTAGAAATATCTTGATCATGTTCACCCTGCTCTGCCTTAGTCGTAGGAGTAATCATAGGTGCATCAAACTTGTCATTCAGTTTTAATCCTTCCTTGAATTCCACTCCGCATAATTCACGTTTCCCAGCAAAATATTCTCTGGCTGCATGGCCAACCAAATAGTTTCTTACGACCATTTCGACCTTAAAAGGCTCGCAGTTCACCCCAACACTTACATTAGGATCTGGGGTAGCTTCCAGCCAATTCGGCACAATATCTTCTGTTGCTTTCAACATTTCAGAAGCAATTTCATTCAGAATTTGTCCCTTGTAAGGAATTCCCTGTGGTAAAACCACATCAAAAGCACTTAATCTATCGGTGGCAACAATCACCAGTTTATTATCAGAAAGAGTATAGACCTCTCTGACTTTACCTTTATAATAATTGACCTGATTGGGTAACTGAAATTGAGTTGACAAAAGCGTAGCACTCATAATTTAATCTTGATTTTCTATAGCTTTATAAGCTGAAATTACTTTTTTAACGAGTCGGTGGCGAATCACATCTTTATCATCCAGGTAAATCATCCCAATTCCTTTGATATCCTTAAGAACCAGAAGGGCTTCTTTAAGTCCAGATATTGCGCGCTTTGGCAAATCTACCTGACCTGGATCTCCAGTAATCATAAATTTGGCATTTTTACCCATCCTGGTGAGGAACATCTTCATTTGTGGATGTGTTGTGTTTTGTGCTTCATCCAAAATCACAAAGGCATTATCAAGGGTTCTACCTCTCATAAATGCCAAAGGCGCGATTTGAATCGTTCCTTTTTCGATATAGCTTTCCAATTTTTCTGGAGCAATCATATCCCTCAATGCATCATAGAGCGGCTGCATGTAAGGATCTAGTTTTTCTCTCAAGTCCCCGGGAAGAAACCCAAGGTTTTCTCCAGCTTCTACGGCAGGACGAGTCAATATAATTCTTCTTACTTGTTTATTTTTTAGCGCCTGCACAGCCAGAGCAACTCCAGTATAAGTTTTACCAGTACCTGCAGGACCTATGGCAAACACCATATCATTGGTATTCATTAGTTCTACCAATTTGCGCTGGTTGGCAGTTTGTGCTTTGATAAGCCTTCCTCCTACACCATGAACCAAAACATCTCCTGAAGAAATTGGTGCATCATAATCAGCTTTGGACTGGCTTGTAAGAATTCGTTCTATGGCATTTTCATCTAAGGCATTGAATTTTGAAAAATGATCCATAAGCATTTGAAAACGCTGCTCAAATTCCTCAAGACGTTCATCATCACCAAAAACTTTTATTTTATTCCCTCTCGCTACAAGTTTGAGTTGCGGATAGTATTTTTTAATGAGTTCAATGTTAACATTGTGATGTCCAAAAAATTCTCTGGGATTTATTTCGGAGAGTTCTAAAATAAGTTCATTCAAAAGCGGTGATTTTTGGTTAAAAATAATAAATTCGCATAGCAAATTTACGCATTTTTTTGACGAAAATGAGCTTCCAATTATTAACTGTCTATTAAATGCCTATCATCACTCTTACTACAGATTTTGGACTTAAAGATCACTCCGTTGCTGCGGTGAAAGGAGCCTTGTTTAGCGAGTTGCAACAGGTTCAAATTGTAGATATTTCTCACGACATCTCCCCCTTCAATTATACTGAAGCTGCCTATATTATAAAGAATGCTTATCATAATTTCCCAAAGGATTCCATCCACATCATTGGAGTAGACTCTGAGTTAACTCCAGAAAATAAACACTTAGCCATCTATCTGGATGGTCACTATTTTATTTGTGCAGATAATGGCATTTTATCTTTAATCGCTTCTGAAATTAGGCCAGATAAAATTGTTGAAATCAACATTCATGACAAATTTGAAAGGAAGTCTAAAATTCTAGATGTATTTATCAGCGTAGCGGCTCACATTTGCAGAGGCGGCGACCTGGATGTGATAGGGAAATCTATTTCTGCTATGAATGAGCTCACTCACGTCCAACCGATTGTAAATCAACAGGAAGACCAAATCATAGGACATATTATCTATATCGATAACTTTGGAAATGTTGTCTCAAACATCAGCAAAAAACTCTATAAGTCTGTAGCTAAAGGTCGAGAAGTTCTCATTTCAGCGAGGTCTACTAAATTTAAAAATGTGTATTCCAATTATTCTGAAGCCATTAATTTTAATGTCCCCAGAGAAAACAGAGAAATGGAAGGAAAAAAAATTGCGCTCTTTAATTCATCAGATTTTTTGGAACTTGCCATTTATAAAAGTAATCCGTTAAGCGTAGGGTGTGCATCAAGTTTATTTGGAATAAAATACCTGGACACTCTTACCGTTAAATTTCTGTAGAATGTTGATAAGGATAGTAAAAATGCAATTTGAACCGGAAGCTGTAGAAGGTTTTCAGAATCTATTTAAAATGAACAAGGAGAAAATTCGTCATTTTGAAGGTTGCCAACGTTTAGAATTATATCAGGACCAAAATAATGCCTGTATATTTTTCACTTACAGTTATTGGGAATCTGAATCTCACCTGAACTCCTACAGACATTCAGCTTTATTTGCTGAAGTCTGGAAAGCTACCAAAGCAGGTTTTGCCCAAAAAGCTGAAGCCTGGAGTCTGGACAAACTCGTAGAATTAGATTGATATGCTAGCAATTTTCAGTAAAGAATTCAACAGTTTTTTTTCAAGCGCCATTGGCTTTATAGTGGTTGGACTTTTTTTGATTTCTATTGGAAGTTTGATTTGGATCATTCCAGGACCTTTCAATATTTTCGATTTGGGATATGCCAATCTGATTCCCTTTTTTGAAGCATTGCCTTGGGTTTTTGCTTTATTAATTCCTGCCATTTGCATGCGAAGCTTTTCTGAGGAAAAAAAACAAGGCACTATGGAATTGCTACTAACGAAACCCTTGAGCCTGGATCAATTGATTGTCGGTAAATTTTTAGGCTGCCTTTGTTTAAGCATCATAGCCATTCTGCCAACCTTATTTTATATGGTTGGGTTGTCTTCGCTCACAGCAAATGAGGTGACTGTAGATTACGGTGTTATTTTCAGTTCTTATCTTGGTTTAGTTTTGCTAATGTCCTGCTTCACTTCCATTGGCATATTTGCTTCATCCCTGAGTAACAACCAGATTGTAGCTTTCATTTCTGGAACTGTGATCAGTTTATTTTTATATTTTGGGTTTGATGGACTTAGCTCGATTTCTCTTGGAGATTCTCAACTATATGCGCTGGATTACCTTGGAATGAATTATCACTTCAGAAGTATTTCCAGGGGGATTTTAGATACAAGAAACCTGATTTATCTGTTGAGCATCACTTTTATCTTCCTGGCATTTACTCGATTTCAACTTAAATCGCTTTCAGAATGAAAACAAAAACGCTGAAGAACATCGCCGGGGTTTTAGTGATTTTTATCTTGATAAATGTCCTGGCTTCTCAATTTTTTGCACGCTTAGATTTCACTTCTGATGGCAAGTACACTTTATCAAAATCGACGCTGGATTTAATTGAAACAATTGAAAAGCCAATACTGGTCCAGGTGTATTTGAGTGGAGATTTACCTTCAGAATTCAAACGGCTTCAGACAGAGACACGTTATATGCTTGAAGAGCTCCAGGCCTACAATTCCAATATCAAATTTGAATTTGTGGATGCTTTGGATAGCGATCGAGATGCGATGGAAGTTGCCAATCAATTTTATGAGAAAGATATGCCTCCGGAGTCACTCAACATTAGAGAAAATGGAAAACTGACAGAACGAGTTATATTTCCATGGGCTGTTGCCACTTATCAAAACAAAGACGCTTCTGTGCAGCTGCTTCAGAAAACCTTGTCGCAAAGTAACTCTGAGCTCATTCAAAAATCAATTGAAAACCTGGAGTATGCTTTTGTGGACGCCATTACAAAATTGAGCCGGGAACGAACCAAAAAAATTGCCATTTTAAAAGGGCAAGGAGAGCTGGAAGACAAGTATTTATCTGATTTTCTCACAACTCTGAAAGAATATTATCTCATTGCTCCATTCACATTAGATTCTGTAAACAAAAATCCACAGAGAACGGTTGATTTACTCAAAACTTATGATCTCATCATCGATGCAAAGCCGACTGAAGCTTTTAGTGAAGAAAAAAATTATGCGATAGATCAATACCTGATGAATGGCGGAAAAGCCATCTGGCTAACAGAACACGTAAATGCAGAAAAAGATTCGCTATACAAGGCTTCAAAATCCACTTTAGCTTTTCCAAGAGATTTAAATTTATACAATTTGTTTTTCAAATACGGCATCAGAATCAATCCACAATTGGTGAATGACCTTTACTCTGCGCCAATTGTTCTGGCTTCTGGAAGTGGTAACTCAACTCAATTATCTCGCTTCCCCTGGTTTTATGATCCGTTAGGAAATATTGGCCAAAAACATCCCATAACAAGTAATCTCAATCAAGTAAAATTTGAGTTTGCAAACCCTATAGACACCCTAAAGTCGGATTTGAAGAAAACCATCTTGCTCGAAAGTTCAGAATTATCTAGAAAGGTGGGTGTTCCTTCTGAAATTAACCTTAGCCAGATTACAGAAGAGCCGGATCCAAGACAATATACTTCAGGAAGATTTCCAATGGCAGTTTTGGTAGAAGGTCAATTTAGTTCGGCTTTTCAAGACAAACTAAAGCCGTTTCAGCTCTCTAACCCTTTAGAAAAAAGCTCAGAAACTCAGCAAGTTTTCATTTCTGATGGAGACGTGATCAAAAATCAGCTTCAGTCAGGAAAACCTCTCGAACTTGGTTTTGACAGGTATACAGGTCAAACCTACGGTAATAAAACCTTTTTGCTAAACACGGTTAATTACCTCTTGGGAGACAAAGATCTTGTAAAAACAAGAAGTAAATCTATAGAACTGGATGAAATGAATCTTGAACAATTGGAAGAAGAAAAATTGACCTGGCAAATTTTCAATTTAGCAGCTCCTCTCCTATCGATTTTAATTTTTGGAGCCTTATTTTTCTATATTAGAAAGAAAAAATACAGCACATATTAACGCTTAAATTTATCTTTATTTCTATGTACAATAAGATAAATCAAAGGTAGAATTCCTAGTGAATTTACAAGGGCCAAAAAGATAAACCAGGCGATTTGTTTACGTCTTGCAGATTGCCACAAGGTGATGAGTTTTAAAATGGCATCTATAACCACAAAAAACAAGACAATGCCTATAAGCAAAGCATAATCTTCATAAAAGGACTGAAAGTCGGTTGTAGAATTATTCATAATATCAAAATTTGAGCACACAATTTAAAATAAAATCTAAAAGAAAATCAAAAGGAATTAAGAAAATGAATTTGCAAACCCATTAAAATTATAAATTTGTTGCTATGACTATAAATTGCAGAGGACATTTACTGGATTTCTCTACCCCTAAAGTGATGGGTGTACTCAATTTGACCCCAGATTCATTTTATGACGGTGGCAAATTCAAGAATGAAAAAGAAGCGCTTCTGCAAGTTGAAAAGAACATTCAGGATGGAATGGATATTCTGGACATCGGTTCATATAGCTCGAGACCGGGTGCAGATGACATAAGTGAGGCAGAGGAACTGAATCGACAAAGTTCAGTGTTACAAAGCATCACTAAAGAATTTCCCGAGGTTATTATATCGATAGATACCTTTAGAAGTAAAGTCGCCAAAGAAAGTTTGGATCTTGGTGCACATATCATCAATGATATTTCGGCAGGGAAAATTGATCCTGGAATGCTGGACCTCATCGCCGAATACCAAGTGCCCTACATCATGATGCACATGCGAGGAACGCCACAAACCATGAAGCAACTTACTGATTATGATAACCTGGTAAAGGATGTGATGTTTTATTTTTCTGAAAGAATCACTGAAGCCAGAAGTAAAGGCATCAATGATTTGCTTGTAGATCCTGGGTTTGGGTTTGCAAAAACCATTGAACAGAACTTTGAATTATTAAATCATCTCAAAGTTTTTCAACATTTAGAATTACCCATTCTTACTGGAGTCTCTAGAAAATCTATGATTTACAAAACTCTGAATATTACATCTCAAAAAGCCTTAAATGGCACTACAGCGCTCAACATGGCAGCTCTGATGAATGGAAGCTCTATCTTGCGAGTTCATGATGTTCTGGAAGCCAAACAATGCGTTACATTGTTCCAAAAACTGATAGAAAATTAACCTATGGTAGGATTAGAATTTTTAGAGTTTAGATTTTTAGATATCCTCGATATTCTACTCGTAGCTGTGCTTTTATATTATATATACAAACTTGTAAAAGGTTCTGCTGCTATCAATATTTTTATAGGTATTGTTATCATTTATTTGATCTGGAAGCTAACTCAATTACTTCAAATGGAGATGCTTAGCAGTGTTCTTGGAGAATTTATTGGTGTGGGAATGTTTGCTTTGATCGTTGTATTTCAGCAGGAAATCAGAAAATTTTTACTCATGATTGGTTCCACAAACTTTAGTGGAAAAAATAACTGGTTACAGCTCAAATTCTCCAATCGTGAAAATAAAACCCAAAATTATGTAGACATCATTGTAGATGCCTGTCAAAAACTGGGCACGACCAAAACCGGAGCTTTGATCGTTATAAAAAGAAATACTAAACTGGATTTTGTGAAAAATACGGGAGACAGTATGGACATAAAGGTAAATCGACCTATCATAGAATCGATTTTTTACAAAAACAGTACACTTCACGATGGTGCTATTGTAATAGAAGACGGAAGAATTACCGCCACCCGTGTGATTTTACCTGTGAGTAACGACAGAGACATCCCTCTTAGGTTTGGACTCAGACACCGGGCTGCAGTAGGAATAAGTGAAAAAACCGATGCGGTAGCTTTGGTGGTTAGCGAAGAAACTGGACAGATTTCTTACTTAAAAAATGGTGAGTTTAATATTTTTGATGATCTTGAAAAGCTAACTGAACAAATAAAAGAAGACTTAAGCTAGCCAACTTCTTCATGCTGAAACTGGGCTTCGTATAGATTTCTGTAATATCCATTCTCTTGTTTAAGCAATTCCGAATGAGTTCCTGTTTCCACTATTTTACCGAGATCCATCACAATGATTTTATCGGCGTTTTTAATAGTTGCCAATCGGTGCGCAATCACAATTGAAGTTCTGTCTTTGGTCAATTTTTCTGTTGCCTCCTGGATAAGTTGTTCGCTATAACTATCTACCGAAGAAGTTGCTTCATCCAATACTAAAACACTTGGATTGGAAACATAAGCTCTTAAAAAAGCAATTAACTGTCGCTGACCCGAAGACAACATGACTCCTCTCTCTTTAACATTGTAATGGTAAGAATTGGGCAAGGTTGAAATAAATTCATGCACACCAATTTCTTTGGCTGCAGCGATAACTTGCTCTTCAGTAACCCCTTCTTTATTGAGCGTGATATTATTCAAAATACTATCTGCAAAAAGAAAGACATCTTGCAATACCACAGCAATTTGAGCGCGTAAAGAAGCGAGTTCATAATTCTTCAAATCTTCACCATCAACTTTGATGACTCCAGATTTTATTTCATAAAAACGGCTCAGCAAATTGATAACTGTACTTTTCCCTGCACCAGTTGCTCCTACTATCGCAATGGTCTCGCCTGGCTGCACTTCAAAAGAAATACCTTTGAGAATCTCTTCATCCGGGATGTAGTTAAACCTCACATCTTCAAAGCTGATGTGCCCTTTAAGTCGACTAGGTACAATACTTCCGGAATTTTCAATTTGAGCATCGGTGTCCAAAATTCTAAACACTCGATTGGCAGCTACCATTCCCATCTGTAAGGCATTGAATTTATCTGCAATTTGTCGCAACGGGCGGAAAAGCATCTGGGACAATTCAATAAACATCACAATGATCCCAAGGGAAAGTTCGCCTGACTCTACTACTCGTAAACCACCGAACCAGACAATTAAACCAATGGTTATAGACGTAGACATTTCAGCAATAGGAAAGAAAATGGCGTTATACCAAACTGTTTTTATCCAGCCTTTTCTGTGTTTTCTATTAATATCTTTGAAGCGGTTGTATTCCTCTTTTTCTCTATTGAAAATCTGAACGATTTTCATCCCTGTAATGTGTTCCTGTACATAAGAATTCAAATTTGAAACCTGTGTACGCACTTCTTCAAAAGCGATTTTCATCTTTTTCTGAAATACACGGGTGGCATAAATAATAAAAGGTAAGACGGTTAGCACCAATAAAGTTAACTGCCAGCTCTGCCAAAACATAAAGCCAAGAACTACAACCATCTTGAGCAAGTCGCTTATGATCATGAATAAGCCCTGACTAAAAATACTGGCAATGGTTTCTATATCACTCACAGCTCTTGTGACAAGTCTTCCTACAGATGAATTGTCAAAATATTGCTTTTTGAAATTCATCATGTGCTTGTAAAGCTTCACACGAATGTCGCGAATCACTTCCTGACCAAGCCAGTTCGCATAAAATATAAAACTAAACTGAAAAATGACTTCAGAAATAAGAACAATCAGCATTGAACTTACATAAAACACTAAGCTTTCTGCATCGCTATTGGTTATGCCTTCATCGATGGTTAGTCTTAATAAATAAGGTCTCAACACACCAAGTCCCGACAACGCAATAGCAGCAAAACCTACAAAATAAAAGGTTTTTTTATAGGGATCTGTGTACTTTAAAAGTCGCTTAAAAAGTTTAGTATCAAAGGCGTTTCCGCTGTTATTTTCCATTATTTGATGTATCGAAGTCAGTTTTTGGATACTCTATATCCTTTAGCACCAAAGCATGAGCTGGAACCGATTTTCCTGCCCTCGATCTATCCTGAGCTAAAATGATATCATTGAAATCATTTACGGAAATCTTTTGAAGCCCTACTTCAATAAGGGTTCCTACAATCGCTCTCACCATATTTCTTAAAAACCGATTGGCTGAAATTTCGAAAACAAGCAAGTGACCTCTTTGGTGCCAGATCGCTTTTTTTATTTCGCAGTCAAATGTATAAACATCAGTTTTAACTTTAGAAAAAGATTTGAAATTTTTATGATTAAATAAGAGGTTAGAAGCCTTTTGCATCGCTTCCACATCCAATTCATTGATTATAAAATAACTTCTGCCTAGAGAAAAAGGATCTTTGAACTGTACTATTGAATACTCATAAGTCCTCGATATGGCATCAAAGCGAGCATGAAAATTATCTTTTACTTGTTTTACTTCATGAACAGCTATGTCTTTTGGCAAGATACTATTCAGTTTGAAAATCAGTTTTTTAAAGTCTATAATCTTTTGCCCACTATCAAAGTGAGCTATATAACCAGAAGCATGAACCCCAGTATCCGTTCTCCCTGCTCCAACTACATCTATGCTTTCCTGCAAAGCAGTTTCTAGCGCATGATTGATTTGGGATTGTACACTTATTTTATCGAGCTGCTTCTGCCAACCATGATAATTTGTCCCTAAGTAAGAAAGTTTGAGGTAATATCTCACAGTTAGCTTTTTTGGATAGGCAAATATAGCAATAGAGAATAGACCCAAACCTAAAGCTTTATTTATATTGCCTCAAAAAAGAATAATGGCTAAAACTATTTTGCTCTTAAGTGATACTCATGGTTATATAGACGATAGAATATTGGACTGGTCTTCTAAAGTAGATGAAGTTTGGCATGCTGGGGATATTGGTGATCAAAAAATATCCGACCAGTTGCAAGCCATAAAACCACTTAGAGCAGTCTACGGAAATATAGATGGACATGAGCTAAGAAGTGAATTTCCACTGAATCAGCGTTTTGTCCTGGAAGGCGTTGACGTTTGGATGACTCATATAGGCGGCTATCCCAACAGGTATAGCCGAGAAGTAAAAGATGAAATCAAAGAAAACCCGCCAAAACTCTTTATAAGCGGACATTCTCATATATTGAAGGTGATGAATGATAAACAACTGGGCTTACTACACATGAATCCAGGTGCTGTAGGTATTCATGGATTTCACCAAAAAAGAACCATGCTGAAATTTGTACTCGACCAAGGACAAATTAAAAACCTGGAAGTTATTGACTTTGGAGCAAGAGGAAAAAGAGTTTCTTCTTAGCACATTTAGATTTGAAAGTTCGACTTAGAAAGGACAATAGAGAATAGAGAATAGAGAATAGAGAATAGAGAAAAATTCAGTATTCGTTATTTATACACCAGATTTAAATTCTAAAATTGACATGTCTTTCATTCTCGACTAGATTCAAACTAACATTAATTTAAAATTAGCTGAATTAAGTCATTCTGGAAAGCTTCAGATGAACTTAATACATCATTTCATCAAAGGCCATCAAGCTTCCTTTCCCTAGGATCCCATCTTATAAGTTAACTTGAAAGTTTTAAGCTTATTTTCTAAAAAATTGAAAGCTAACTAAAGCAAATTCAGAATAAAAATAAAAAAGCATACCTATTAAACACAAAAAACCCCGAGTGGCTGCTCGGGGTTTTTCTGCACTAACATTACTAAGATTTCAGGTTTATCGCAATCGATCCACAGATTTTACAAGATCTTCGTCCTTCTTGATAGCCTTGTTGGCCAGAGCAATAAAAACGATAGAAATTATTGGAAGAAGCATCCCAATACCCTTCTCTGAGATATCCATCTCTCCAGGTAAACTTAGCGTCCAATATGCGAAAACACCTACTAAAACAAAGTTCAATATGATATTAATTCGTCCTAGAACGAATTGACGTTTTCTTTTTTTGAATGAAAATAAAGTGATGAACGAAATCAAAACTGATAACGAAAACAAAGATATAGCTACTGGTTGAGATAAAGCGTAGATTTCTATATTTTCTGACGTCACCCACAAAGGCAGATAAAAACTTAGCACTCCGTTGAGCAGAATTGCCATGAGTAAATAAAGGCTTTGTATTCTTTGTATCATGTCTCGATAATTGAACAGCAAAAATAATAGAATATTTAAGAATTCATATTTATAAATAAAATAAAGTTGTATAATTGCAATGTCTGCGGACAACTGCTTTCCTAAGCGGTTACAAATCATCAATTTAAATTCGAATCTCCCTCGAAACTATTTAATTTCAAAAAATATCAATGTTAGAAATTATTGAACTAAAGTCTAGAAAACTTTCAGACTTACAAGAAATTGCAAAAGAATTAAAAGTTCCAAAATTTAGAAGTCTTAAAAAGCTAGACCTCATCTACCAAATTCTGGACTATCAAGCTGCTAATCCTGAAAAGATGAAAGAGATTTTGAGTAAGGAAAAGGAAACTCAAGCATCTAAAGCTAATACACCCAACTCTGATTCATCTAAAGAGGAAAAAAAGTCTGAACCAACTCAGAAAAGAGATACACAACAAGACAATCAGGCTTCAAAAAAACCAAGAAAGAGAGTTCAAAAAGGAGAACCTAAAAAGGCTCCAAAAAACCCTTTTGAAGCTAGCGATAAATCTAAACAGGAAGAGAAAAAGCCTCAACAAACTGACAAGAACCAACCAAGAGAAAACTCACCGGCAAATTCTTCTCAAAAATCAACTCAGGCTCCAAAAGCTGCTCAGGCTCCAAAGCCAAATCAGGATAAGAAGCCTGTACCACAAAATAAGGAAGCTAAAGAAAAAAAGGTTCCTCAACATAACCACCCCAATAAGGATAATTCACAAAAAAACTCTCCTTCGTCAAAACCACAGCATCCAAAACAGCAACAATCCAAATCCAGGAATGATAACAAGTCTAACGACAAAAATGGAAATAAGGATAGCCGCAATAAGTACAAAGACCCGGATTTCGAATTTGACTCTATCATAGAAAGTGAAGGTGTTTTGGATTTAATGCAGGATGGCTATGGATTCCTAAGGTCTTCTGACTATAATTACTTATCCTCTCCAGATGATATTTATTTGTCACAATCTCAAATTCGTTTATTCGGTTTAAAAACTGGTGATACGGTTCTTGGTGAAGTAAGACCTCCAAAGGAAGGTGAAAAGTATTTTCCTTTAATTAAGATCAAAAAAATAAACGGTCTGGATCCTAAAATCGTAAGAGACCGTGTATCTTTTGAACATTTAACGCCGCTTTTCCCGCAGGAGAAATTCAAATTGGCCGAAAAGCAAAGCACACTTTCTACACGTATCATCGATTTGTTCTCACCTATCGGAAAAGGACAACGTGGGATGATCGTTTCTCAGCCAAAAACTGGTAAAACGATGCTACTTAAGGATATTGCCAATGCGATAGCAGCCAACCATCCTGAGGTCTACCAAATCGTCCTATTAATTGATGAGCGCCCCGAGGAAGTCACCGATATGCAACGCAATGTAAGGGGTGAGGTGGTTGCCTCTACCTTCGACAAAGAAGCTCATGAGCACGTTCGAGTGGCGAATCTTGTCATCGAAAAAGCAAAACGCCTTGTAGAATGTGGCCATGATGTCGTGATCTTACTAGATTCTATTACGCGTCTAGCCAGAGCCTACAACACAGTACAACCTTCTAGCGGAAAAGTATTGAGTGGTGGTGTAGATGCAAATGCGCTTCATAAACCAAAACGTTTCTTTGGTGCTGCCCGTAATATTGAAAATGGTGGTTCACTATCCATAATTGCCACAGCCTTAACCGATACAGGGTCTAAAATGGATGAAGTCATCTTTGAAGAATTCAAAGGAACTGGAAACATGGAGCTACAGCTAGATAGAAAAATCGCCAACCGACGTATTTTCCCTGCGATTGATCTTACTTCATCAAGCACGCGAAGAGACGATTTGCTGTTGGGCGATGATCAAATTCAGAAAATGTGGATCATGAGAAAATACCTAGCCGATATGAATCCTGTGGAAGCGATAGAATTCCTCAATCAAAGAATCAAAGACACTAAATCTAACGAAGAGTTCTTGATGTCGATGAATGGATAACATTCTACTAATAGTTATATCAAAATCCCCATTAGAAAGTTTTAATGGGGATTTTTTATTTTGGAGATATTTTAGTGATGTGAATTGTTTTAAAAGACTCAATGTTTCATCGAGCGCAGTCGAGACGTTATAAAACCAAATGAGTTTTGTTTGTATTAGCTTAATTAAAAACTCTTAATTAGAAATGTATCAGCTTCAGATTATTCAGTTAGAGTTTTATAGTCTGACTCATCAAGAATATTCACATTAATAATTTTTTCAGCTTTATAAAGTAAATTCTTAGAGTCTGTAGACAAGTTTTGTAGATGTACTTTCTTTCCAACTTTGTGATAGCGCTCAGTAATTTTATTAAGGGCTTCAATCGCAGACATATCTACTACTCTACTTTCATAAAAATCGATGATGATTTCATCTGGATCATTAAGGACATCAAATTTTTCTGCAAAAACTGTTGTTGAACCAAAAAATAAAGGACCGAAAATTTGATAATGCTTTACACCATTGTCGTCAATTTTCTTCCTTGCTCGTATTCTAATGGCATTATCCCAGGCAAAAACTAAAGCTGCTATAATAACTCCCACCAACACAGCTAAAGCTAAATTATGAAGGACAACGGTAACAAGCATAACTAAAACCATCACCAAAATATCAGATTTTGGCATACGTCTTAATGTCTTCAAACTCGCCCATTCAAAAGTTCCAATCGCCACCATAATCATAAGACCCGTAAGTGCTGCCATTGGCAATTGTTCAATTACACTTGCACCAAACATGATAAAAGCCAGCAGGGCTACAGCTGCTATGATTCCAGAAAGTCTGGCTCTGGCTCCATTAGAAATGTTGATCAAACTTTGACCAAGCATGGCGCAACCACCCATTCCTGAGAAAAACCCAGATAAGATGTTTGCACTTCCCTGAGCAATTGCTTCACGATTTCCGTTACCTCTGGTTTCAGTGATTTCATCCACAATATTGAGGGTGAGTAAACTTTCAATAAGTCCTACTCCTGCAATAATTGCTGAATAAGGCAAAATCAAAATTAATGTTTCTAGAGTAAATGGAATTTCTGGAATGTGAAAAGGAGGAAATCCTCCACTTATGGAAGCTAAATCACCAACTGTGTTGGTAGATATACCACCAAAATAAACAATTCCAAAAACCACAAGAATAGCGACTAAAGAGGCTGGAATTGCTCGGGTCAATTTAGGTAACAGCCAAATGATAAGCATAGTTAAAATGACCAATGCAAGGATAATAAATAAGTTACTTCCTGTGAGCCAGGCTCCGGAAGCATCCTTAAATTGATCTAACTGGGACATAAATATAATAATGGCAAGACCATTAACAAATCCAAATATCACGGGATGTGGTACCAATCGCATCAATTTACCGAGTTTTAAAGTACCAGCAAGCGCTTGAATAATTCCCGCCAGTATAACGGTTGCAAAAATATATTCCACACCATGACTACTTGCTAAAGAGACCAATACTACAGCTACAGCCCCTGTAGCTCCGGAAATCATTCCGGGACGACCACCAAAAATAGAAGTTACCAAAGCCATTACAAAAGAGGCATATAATCCTGTAAGTGGCGATAAGCCAGCGATTAAAGAAAAGGCGACAGATTCTGGAATTAGCGCTAAAGCGACGGTTAATCCAGACAAGACTTCGATTTTATAATCTACTTTTTGTTTAAAATCGAATAAATTAATTAACTTTTTCATCTGTTTGTTTAAAATTTGATATTCTCTGTTTTGAATTACAGTGAGAAAAGACGAATACTAAATCCTGCTATAAACTAACGGTAATTGACTTTTGTAAAAAGAATGCAAATGTAGAGGTTAAGAGTAAAGTAGCAGAAGGTTATTCTAATTTTTTTAAACAACTATGAATAAGTTTTAAAATATTGATTATTAGATGCTTAACTTCTATTATTTTGATTTAAAGGACTTATGATCTCAATATCCTGAAATTGGATGGCGGCTTTAACGATTGAGTTGATTGACTCTTGCAGAGCTTTTATGATATGTGATTTAAGCTCGTTTTTGTGATGTACCAGACTTATTTCTCTCGAGGGATAAGGTTTTTTAAAGAATTTGACATTCTTTTGCTTGCCTTCTTTCAGGTCTAAAGTATGAAGATATGGGAGTAGAGTCATGCCTAAACCCTCATCAGATAATTTAATCAGAGTTTCAAAACTTCCACTTTCCAGATAGAAACGCCTTTGATCTGGTAGGTTTTGGACACTCTTGCAAAGATTCAAAATGTTATCCTTGAAGCAATGCCCGTCTTCCAGCAATAGAACTTCGTCCACATCAAGATCTTCTGCGACTATGTCTTTGGAGTTAAATAAGCGGTGTTGCTCTGGAATATAGGCCATGAATGGCTCGTAATAAAGTGGTTTTTCTTTAATTTTTTCATTGCCGAGTGGAGTTGCAGCGATACCAGCATCTAGATGACCATCAATCAATTTTTCTATAATGACCTCTGTGTGAACTTCTTCAATTTTTAAATTGATTTTGGGATATTTTTTTACAAAATTGTTTAAAAACATCGGCAATAAGGTTGGCATTACCGTTGGTATAATTCCAAGCTTAAATTCTCCGCCTACAAAGCCTTTTTGCTGATCTACAATGTCTTGAATTCTTACACTTTCATTGACGATATTTTTTGCCTGCTCAATAATTTTTTCTCCAACTGGTGTAAGTTTAATGGGCTTTTTGGTTCTGTCAAAAATTTTCACATTCAATTCTTCTTCAAGCTTTTGTACTTGCATGCTTAATGTAGGCTGAGTAACAAATACTTTTTCTGATGCCTTGGTGAAATTTTTATATTCTGCTACAGCAAGTACATAGGTGAGTTGAGTGATCGTCATGTTGAAATTTTTTATAAAAATACAATAGTATTAGAGAATCGTATAAAGCTATAAGTTGTAATTATGATTTATTGATGAAAATATTAATAAGGATCTACATTTACAATCACTTTGATGGTTCGAAACTGAGCTATAGATTTAAATTTATCAATTCCTGCTTTCACATAGGATTTGGTCTTTGCAAGTGATTGTTCCTGAGGAATTTTAATCAGGATATTTTTATGATACTCGTTTCTGATTCTGGATACCGCAGGAAATTCAGGGCCTAACACGTTGGTCGTGAAAATTTGTCTGTAGTAAAGTGCCAACCAGTCTGAAGCTTCATTCAATTTATTTAAGTCTCTAGATTTAAAAGTAATCTTGATCATTCTAAATAGCGGCGGATATTTAAAATGTCTGCGGTCATCTAGTTGCTCTTTAAACATTTCTGTATAACTATTGGTCGTTACTTGCTGTAAAATCCTGTGGTAAGGATTGTAAGTTTGTATCAAAACCTGACCTTGTTCCTGGGTTCGGCCTGCCCTACCTGCTACTTGCACTAAGAGTTGAAAACTTCTTTCATGAGCTCTAAAATCGGGAAAATTGAGTAAGCTATCCGCATTCATCACACCCACAAGTTTCACATGTCTAAAGTCTAAGCCTTTAGTTAGCATTTGTGTACCTACCAAAATATCAATTTCACTGTTTTCAAAAGCAGAAATGATCTTCTCATAAGCGTATTTTCCACGAGTGGTATCCAGGTCCATCCGTTTGATGACTTTATCTTCAAATAAAGCATTGAGTTCTGTTTCAATTTGTTCGGTTCCAAAGCCTTTTGTAGTCACATCTTTAGAACCACAAGCCATACATTTGGTCTGCATAGCGATATGATATCCGCAGTAATGACACCTAAGTGTGTTGTTATGTTTATGATAGGTGAGACTCACATCACAATTTGGACATTGCGGTGCATGACCGCAGGTATTACATTCCAAAATTGGCGAGTATCCTCTTCGGTTTTGAAATAGAATGACTTGCTGACCTTCCTTCAAGGTTTCCTCGATCGCCTTTATTAGGATTTCTGAAAAATGACCCGTCATCTTTTGTTTTCTCTGCTGATCTTTGAGATCGACTAACTCAACTTTAGGAGGAACTACATTTCCAAACCTTCTGGTGAGTTGAGCAAAAGCATACTTATCTTGCTTTACATTGTAATAGCTTTCAAGACTAGGAGTTGCTGTTCCTAGAAGCGTTTTTGCTTTAAATAAAGAAGCTAAAACTATAGCAGTATCCCTGGCATGGTAGCGTGGTGCTGGATCAAATTGTTTAAAGCTGCTTTCATGAGATTCATCTACAACAACGAGACCTAAATCTTGAAAGGGCAGAAATATAGAAGACCTCGCTCCTATCACAATTTTACCTTTAGTGGCATTCAAAATATGCCTGTAAACTTCCACCCTTTCGTTAACTGAATACTTGCTGTGATATACTAAAACTTCGTCACCAAAATAATCTTGCAAACGCTGAATAAGCTGTGTGGTTAAAGCAATTTCAGGAAGTAAATAAAGCACCTGCTTTCCTTGCTGAATGATCTTTTCAATTAATTTAATATAGACTTCAGTTTTGCCTGAAGACGTTACCCCTTGAAGTAAACACACCGGATGCATTTTCAATCCATTTTCAATTTCTTCTAAAGCGTGGGTTTGATATTCATTTAGATTTATCTTTTGAGAAGACGACTCCCCGTCATATTGAATCCTATCCTTTTTTATGTAATATTCTTCAAAAATTGACTTTTCTATCAAGGATTTGATCACAGCATCAGATACGCTGGCTTCTTCTTTGAGAACTTTTACAGAAATTGGTTTTTGGGTTTGAGCCTTAAGACTGAATAATTTCAAAAGTGCTTGTTTTTGCTTTTTTGCACGATCCAGGCTTTCTAAGAGTGCTGTCAATTCAGTTTCAGTATTAAAATGGTCAGTAAGTTTTACATACTTCTGAAGTTTTGGCTTGTACTGTTTATTCAATTCCTGATTGATAAGAATAAGGCCCTTTTCTGCCATCGCATTTATGACAGGAAAAATTGTTTTTTTATCCAGGATGAGGATAATTTCACTGATTTTGAGTAAACTCTGCTTTTGGAGTGCCTGTAGAATTAGGTATTCGCTATCGGTTAAACCGCTCTCATCATCGATACCAGCTAGGTCAAAATCTGGGTGAGGCTCTATTACAGTTTCACTTTCTATTAAAAGCGCGCTTGGCAGAGCAGACCTGAGAATATCTCCTTCAGTGCAGAGGTAATAGTCTGCTATCCACTTCCATAATTTGAGTTGCTGACCTGTAACCGTTGGTGTTTCGTCCAGTACTTCTTCTACGGGCTTAGCCTCGTAACGCAATGGAGGATTTTGGTGGATGTGGGCGACAATACTTGTATAAACCTTACGCTTACCAAAAGGCACTGCTACCCTCATCCCTACTTCTAGATGACTGTACTCTTCATCTGTAACAGAATAGGTAAATCTTTGTTCTAAAGGAAGAGGAACGATGACATCAATGAAGAAAGGCATTAGACAATGATTATACGTTAATCTTCAACTCTTTTCCACTCTTGTGTTCTGTAAAAAAGAGAAACATACCCTCTTACCATCAGGATATTTGGGTCCTCATCATTCAACCAAATTTTTGCGTCGTAAGTTTTACCGTTTTCAGGATCGGTTATTCTTCCATCTGTATATTCCTCACCGTCTTTAGAAAGACTTTCTAAAATCACCATGCCTTCAATCTTCTGGTCTTTTTGTTCTCCTTCACATTTTGAACAACGCCTATCTCGCTCGTCTTCTTTCAGTATTTTCTTTACTTTTCCAAAGACCTGATCATCTTCTTTATAGATTTCGACAATTGACTTTTCAACTCCGCTATCGTCATCTACTGTTTTCCAGTCACCAAAAATATCTTGTGCTAATATCAAGTTGACGCTAAGCAGACTAATACTTAATAAAATAATCTTCATGGTATTATATATTTAGCATTCCTTTCATCAAATCCTTGTCGGCAGGCTTATCACAGAACCATATTCCAAAAAGAGCCTTTTTAAAATCTAATCCTTCAATAGTGCCAAGTTCTTTATTATTTTTGAAGACTACTACACCTTCAGAAGGGGAATAGGTGATATCAAAGACATCATCTTCTGAAATTTCATTTGAGAAAAAGGATTTGAATTTATCGATTTTTGCTCTGTGAGGTTCCATATGTCCATCGGTAGAATTTTCAAAACCGTCTTCTACAGCTGAACTCATCTTTCCACTGGAAATAAGTCCAGACACGATATGAATCTTTAAAGCCATAGGTGCATTAGAATTTATGACTTCTTGTGCGTTTTCGGTTTCATGATCTGTATAAAGACCTCCGACATATAGGTCCATCCAGAATTTTTCTCTCACTCCTGCTCCATTCAAATCTAGACTAGTCTCACCAACCTCAAACGTATCAGGAAGTTCAATTCCAGAAACTTCAATTTGGCTAAATGATAAACTCGTAGCGAATAAAAAAATTATGGAAAAAAAGGTAAATTTCATAGGGCTATTTTTTTGATTTTTGTTTTAGGTTATAAAGTGATCCATTCAACTCAAAACCTAGTAAAAGTATATTTGAATTCAACCAAATATATAACATGAGAATTAAGAGAGCCCCAATAGAACCATAAAGTTTGTTGTATGCACTAAAATTTTCTACATAGATAGAAAACAAGTAAGTAGTTAAAATAATGAGTAATGTCGTGAAAAATGAGCCTGGTGAAAAAAATCTAGTTTTACGACCTTCTTTGGTTCCGAAATAATACAAAGTAGAAATACCTAGTATAAGCACGAGTATCAATATAGCAAAACGACCGTACTTGGCTAGTAAAAGCGAATCTCCTACTACACCGATACTTTTGAACTGATCTATAATGAAAGTAAAGTACACTGTAGCTATCACAGCTATCAGCAGTAGAATAGCCACAATAATTGCAACCCCTACGGCTACCATGTATTGTCTAATAATTGTCCTATTAATTTTGGTATGGTAGGAAAATTCAAAGCCTGTGAAAATTGCATTTACACCGTTGGACATTAAAAAAACAGATAGCAAAAACACAAACGAAAGCAATCCTGCTCTGGGATTGTTGGCAATATCATAAAAAATATCCTGAAACAATCCAGAAGTTTGAGGCGGTAATAAATCTTCCAGATAATTGAGCAATTCTTGCTGAAAATTATCAATAAACCAAACAAATGGAATCAGATTCAGAACAAAAAGTAAGAAGGGGAAAATCGCCATAAAAAAGCTAAATGCAATAGAGCCGGCTCGTGTAGAGAATGTACCTTTTAGAATGCCTACAGTATACAAACTTAATAAATCATAAAGCGTAAAGCCTTCAAAACCTGGCAATTTCAATTGGTTAAACCAATAAGCAATTCGGCTAATTACTGGGATTTTCTTGAGTGTATCGCTTATTTCGGCGGCCATAATTAAACAGCTTTTAGGCTAAGATCTAAGTTATGAACCGAGTGAATGAGTGACCCGCTTGAAATAAAGTCTACCCCACATTCTGCATAACCTTTAGCATTTTCCAGCGTAATACCACCGCTGGATTCTGAGTAACACCTCCCATTTATAAGATTGACAGCTGCTTTTGTATCTTGGTAACTAAAATTGTCCAAGAGAATTCTATAAACACCATCATTTTCCAAAATTTCTTCTACTTCTGAAAGTGATCTTGCTTCCACTACTATTCTAAGATCCAAATTTTGTTCTGCCAGATAACTAATGGTTTTCTGTATTGCTTTTGAAATCCCTCCCGCAAAATCTATGTGATTATCTTTCAACATAACCATATCGTACAGAGCGAACCTGTGGTTGGTTCCACCTCCAATTTTGACTGCCATTTTTTCTGGGGCCCGGAACCCTGGCGTAGTTTTTCGGGTATCCAGAATTTGAGTATTAAAGCCTTTCAAAAGATTTGAAAACTTACTCGTCTTTGTTGCAATAGCACTCATTCGCTGCATGGCATTAAGAACCAAACGTTCTGCTTTAAGTATAGATTGACTTGAGCCGGAAACATAAAAGGCAACATCTCCCGGATTCATTGTATCTCCATCTTTCATTAACACTTCTACTTCCAAAGCGGGATCTACAAACTTAAAAACCTCTTTTGCAAATTCGATACCTGCAAGAACCCCTTGATCTTTTACAAGTAATTTGGCTTTGCCTTTTGCATCCTTTGGAATACAAGCTAAACTAGAATGATCTCCATCGCCAACATCTTCTCTTATAGCATTTTGAATAATGATTTGGATTTCTTCTGCCAATTGCTTTTCACTAATCATCTGGTTATCTATTTTTGTCTCAAACAAAGTTAAACTTTTTATACAGATGACCATCACCTTAGTGCTTGTAGGTAAAACAGACAACCGGCATCTTGAAGCCCTCATCAATGATTATAAAAAGCGTTTATCGTTTTTTGTAAAATTTGAAACCATGCTAATTCCAGATCTTAAGAAAAGAAAAAACATGGAAATAGAATTACAGAAAGAAAAAGAAGGTGAGCTTATTTTAAGTAAAATCTCTCCTTCAGATTTTGTTGTTCTTCTTGATGAGACAGGTCTTGAATACAGCTCGACAAAAATGGCAAGCTGGTTGCAGAAGCGTATGAATACTGGACTAAAAAATCTTGTTTTCGTTATTGGGGGACCTTATGGATTTTCTCCAAAAGTCTATGCCAGAGGAAATCAAAAACTAGCTTTATCCAAAATGACATTTTCACATCAAATGATTCGCTTGTTTTTTACAGAGCAGCTCTACAGAGCTTTTACAATTTTGAAAAACCTACCCTACCATCACGAATAAAAAAAGCTGACACACCTTGGATGAGCCAGCTTCTCCCTTAATTAGACATTGTTGACTATAATATCAACATTGCATCTCCATAGGAGTAAAATTTATATTTTTCCTTTATAGCTTCTTTATAAGCTTTTTCCATCAAGTCATGACCTGCAAAAGCAGATATCATCATTAATAAAGTAGATTTTGGCATGTGGAAATTGGTAATCATACAATTGGCAATGCTAAAATCGTGCGGAGGAAAAATAAATTTATTGGTCCACCCAGTATACTCATTAAGTCGTTGGTTGGAACTTACAGCACTTTCCAAAGTTCTCATAACTGTTGTACCTACTGCACAGATTTTTCTTTTATCAGATTTAGCATTGTTGATGATGCTTGTCGCTTTGCTATCAATTCTTATTTCTTCACTATCCATCTTGTGCTTAGACAAATCTTCCACCTCGACTGGATTGAAAGTTCCCAATCCAATGTGCAAAGTCACTTCTGCAAAGTCAATACCTTTGATTTCAAGACGCTTCAATAGATGCTTTGAAAAATGAAGACCAGCAGTAGGAGCTGCGACGGCTCCTTCTTCTTTGGCATAAATGGTTTGGTAACGCTCAGCGTCTTCTGGCACTACATCGCGCTTGATATATTTTGGAAGTGGTGTTTGACCAAGTTCAGTCAATTTATTTCTAAAATCCTGGTAAGATCCATCATATAGGAAGCGCAATGTTCTACCTCGGTTGGTAGTGTTGTCAATCACTTCTGCAACAAGGCTTTCATCTTCACCAAAGTAAAGTTTATTCCCGATTCTAATTTTTCTGGCTGGATCTACAAGTACGTCCCAAAGTCTGGTTTCTGGATTGAGCTCTCTTAACAGAAAAACTTCAATTTTGGCACCTGTTTTTTCTTTGTTTCCATAAAGTCTAGCTGGGAAAACTTTGGTATTATTGAACACCATGACGTCTTTTTCTTCAAAATAGTCAATAACATCTTTAAACATTTTGTGCTCAATAGAACCATCCTTACGATTTACTACCATCAACTTGGCCTCATCTCGGTGTTCCGAAGGAAATTCTGCCAATAGTTCTTCTGGTAAAGTAAATTCGAATTGTGAAAGTTTCATTCCCATAGTCTAGTATATTTTTTAAAAGTGCAAATATACTACCGCGAGATAGGCGTTGTCAAGTAAATTATAGTTTATTTACATTAATAAAGAGTGAGGTAGCGTTTTTACTGGATACCGAGTACCTTCATCTTTTCCCAAAAGTCTGGGAACGATTTAGACACAACTTCTGGATTCAATATTTCTAAATCGGTTTTCAAAGCCAAAGGAGCAAAAGCCATTGCCATTCTGTGGTCTTGATAGGTTTCAATTTTTACTTCTGAATTTAATTCCGATACGGGTTTCAAATGTAGAGATTCATTTGTTATGATGACTTCTGCACCAAACTTCTCAATCTCAGTTTTGAGTGCTACTAGTCTATCGGTTTCTTTGACTTTGAGTGTATGCAATCCAGTCAAGAAACACTCTACCCCAAGTCCAAGACAAGTAACAGCTATAGTTTGAGCTAGATCTGGCGTATCATTGAGATCCAGCTCAATTTTCGAGGGAAGCTTAAAATTTTCAGTCTTTGACAACAGAATTGAATTATTATTGAATTGAGTTTTTATTCCAAAAAGCTCATAAAACTCAGCTACTTGAGCATCGCCCTGAAGGCTGTTCTTGTGGTATGTGGATATTTCAAACTCTGCAGTTGCCATCAAGGCCAAACAACTATAAAAATAGGACACCGAGCTCCAGTCAGATTCCACTGAGATTTGCGTGGGCTCAATTTCAGTTTTAGGATGCACCTGAATAAAATTGGATTCAAAATAAACCTCAATCCCAATAGATTCCAGTGCCTGAGCAGTCATTTTGAGGTAAGGTTTGGAAGTTACTTTGGATTCCAGATTTATCTTTAGTCCATTTTTTAAAGAAGGTGCAATGAGCATCAAGGCTGTAATGTATTGACTGCTCACATCCGCAGAAATAGAAATATGATCTTTTGAAAGTGATTTGCCTTTAATTTTCAATGGCGGAAAGCCTTCATTTTTGACGTAATTTATTGATGCGCCAAGAGTTCTCAAAGCTTGCACTAAAATTCCTATAGGTCGTTCCTGCATCCGCTGACTTCCCGTGAGTACAACGTCAACTCCAGGAAGTGTTGACAGATAAGCAGTCGAAAATCGCATAGCGGTGCCTGCGTGATGAATATCTATTTCTTTGGTTTCCCCAAGCGAGGCTGATAAAGCTTTTTGAAGCACCTGAGTGTCATCACTTTTGGACAAGCCTTTTAGAATTAAATTCGGAAATAAGGCTTGTAGGATCAAATATCTATTGGATATACTTTTAGATCCTGTAATTTCAAAATTGAAAAAACCTGTTTTTGGAGGCACACAAGTTAATTTCATTTTGAGTCATTTTTTTTGAGGTTGCCTCTGAATTTCAAAAAGGTAACTACAAAACCATAGACAAATCCACTCATTATATTTGCTACAAAAAATCTCAGTAAATTGTCTGCTGCAAATCTGTTTTCAGCATACAATGCCCAGTCAAAGTCGTAACCAAACCAAACGTCTATGACATTATAAATGATAATAAAGCCTAAAGCTAAACTGGTAACTGATCGCCAAAAGCCTTTGGCAGATATGACTCTTTGAAACATTTATTTCAGTTTTGGATTATTTTGATGGCGATTGTGGTCGCGTTTTGTTTTCAGGTCCAGCTTTTTATCAAAAGCCTGTTGCAAATCTATACCTGTTTGATTTGCCAAACATAAAACAACAAACACAACATCTGCAAGTTCTTCACCAAGATCTTTGGATTTATCGCTTTCTTTTTCACTTTGCTCACCATAGCGTCTGGCTATAATTCTTGCTACTTCTCCTACTTCTTCAGTAAGCTGAGCCATGTTGGTGAGCTCATTGAAATAGCGAACACCGTGTTCATTTATCCATTCATCGACTGCCTTTTGGGCGTTTTCAATATCCATGTGTTATGATTTTACCAGTACAATCTTCTCATTTTCTTTGTTGATCAAATTTGCATAAAAATCTTTTAGGTTAGCATAGTCTTGGGGTAAAAATAATATCGAATTAATATTTTGGTTCACTTTTAAAGAAATCATTCCATTATTCTCCTCGATAAGATAGGTTAAAGTCAACAAACTGTCCCCTAAATTGAAAATTGCTTTTTCTGGCATGTAATCGATTTTGTAACCTTCGGGTAAGCTGATTGAAATATAGTGTTCAATACTTCGTGGATATGTGAAATCAATAGGATAAATCCTTTCTTCATCTTTGAAAGGATTTTGTTTTGAATTCAAAAACAACATAGGTGACAAATAGATTTTGTCACCTATCTTTTCTACATATTCTCCGTTTCCGGAAAAAGAAAACCCTTCTACCATAGGTTTTGAAATATCATTTAGATTAGCGGTAGATACTTCAGTAATTTTATTTAGATTAAAATCTTTGCCATACTTTAATTTTATATCATCATCACTCTTTTTGTAAAGCAGGTTTCTTGTTTCTAGACCAAACTGATCTATAGAAATTATTCTGCACATACCATCGACTTCCCCTTCTTCATTAACTTCAGCACTCACCTGATACCTCTTAACTGAACTGGATGATGGAACCAGATTCAAAGATTCAAAACCATCAGGCTTTATAACTGTCCCCCTCCAGTTCAACAAGCGCTTCGGAAGAACATTTGGGATCGAAAATTCATTGGTTGCATCCAAAAGGAAAACTTCCCCATTAATGTTTATATGAGTGAATACATAGTTAAAACCCGAAATAGTAGGATACAGAGGGATTCCATGAGATATTGTGCTAGATAAAACGGGATTCGCATCCAAACCTGCTTCTCTCAGCATAGCTGTCAACATGATATTAATGTCTGCGGAATTCCCTACTTTTTCTTTGTAAACTTTATTCAATTTATCACTTGTATACCTCCTTTCTTTGTCATTCCAGGTCATTCTGTCTTTTACAAATTCAAAAACGGCAATCATCTTTTCTTTAGGAAGGTTTATGTCTCTTAAAAGGGTTTTCAAATCACTGCTAAAGTATTTTGAGCGTGATAGTTCTACATTGTAGGTATCTGTATCACTTAATGTATTTACGACGTCGTCCCATGTTTTGGAAACAGACTTATGAGCTTCATACTCTCCTGTTTTATATGATGATAATTCATATCCAACTGAAGGGAGGTAATTGCTCACATTATTAACAAACGATTCGTTCTTTATCTTAGGTAAATCGTTTATAATGTGTTGTGAATGCTTTATAGAAGTCCGTATTTGTGTCCCTGCAGACCTTACATAAATAGGGCTTTCTGTTTGATCTACCAATGTTTTAAATTGATGATATCCTTTTGACTTTATACTGTAAGCCAGGTATTCATTTGGAATTTTTGTAGCATATTCTGAATAACGCGTATAAATATCATTTTGAAAAACCCAGACAGGAAGATTGGATACGTGAGGGGATGTAATTGTATAGGTGTATTCTAAAATCACTCCATCTTGAATTTTAGGCAAAGTAAATTTCTTGGCTTCCCAAGAATCACTTAGGTCTATATCAAACACTTCTTTTCTACGAAGTTTTTCTCTTTCTATCTTTCCATTCTCTTCATAATACACATAACCCTTTATTCTAGAAACAGATTCTTTATCTGAACTTTTATTGCCAACATAATAGGGAATTTGAACATTAGCCTGATCATAACCATCCTTATTATATATTTTCACCCTTCTTGTTACTACAAAATCGTATTCCCAGGATTCCGTCATTTTAAATGAAATTTCACCCTTTTCATAAAGTACTTCAGCCACACCGTCTTCATCATTGGGTGAATCAGTTTCCCATAACATTTCCAAGGTTATATCTTCTAGTTCTTTAGATTGAGAATGATTTAGATTGAAAAAAAGAACAACTAATAAGGATGTGAAAAAAAATTTCATAACAGGGTTTAATTTTAAATAAGTTTTAAACTAAGTTTGGTATTATCATATTTGGCTATCGCTGAAAAGAAGTCTACAAATTTGCCATAATCTGCTTTTTCATATTTATTTTTATTAAGCTTCAGGTATCTTTTTACCACAAGTTTATTGTCTTGCAGCTCAAAATCCAGAGTATAAGTACCATATTCAGAATCCAATTTTACATCATTTAGTTCTGTTTCTAAAGATAACCCCTCTAGATTAAATACAAATTCGTCTTCATCTATAAATCCTCTTTCAACTACAAAAGGTGATTTTCTGGAATTATATCTAGGCAAATTGACTTGAAATTTATTAAAAGGATTAATGTCTAATATAAGATCGTTACCATAAATTTTAGCATAATTTTCATCTTCGACTTGTAGGTTTTCGATAAAAGTAACTTCATCCTTGTTATTTAAAAATAGGTGGTTTTGAACAGTCAGTTCTTTTAAATTTTTCCAGTAGGATTGATAGTGAGAATTGATTTCTTTACTATCATAATTATCTAAAGAATATCTGTTATTGTATTGAGAACCTTTGGTTAAAATTTCAACAGATGCTTTCAACGTCTTATCAATGATATCAATTTCTGCACTCGTTTTTTGATAGTTATCGCTTTCAGAATAAACTGGAGTTCTCATGATCTCACCCCCTGTGGGCTTCAAAGCAAGAACATTTCTATTGTCTGTAAAAGTGCCTAAAAAATTGAATGGAATATTTTGGCTTGTACACTCCAACCAAATATCATCCTCACTTTCCTGAGGAATATTTAATATGACATGGTTTCCCTGTAGGGATGGAAATTCTTTTGATATATCTTCGATTTCTGATCCCGCCTGCACCACACAGTAATTAGCCTGTATGTCAACTAAATTAAGAAGAGCTTTTGTATAATTTGTCAAACCCTTACAGTCTCCATATTTCTTATCATCGACTTCTTCGGCTGAAATTGGCTTCCAACCACCTAAGCCGATTTGCACACTTATATAGCGTGTATTATCCTGCACATACTGGTATATGGCTTTAGCCTTTTCTATTTTTGTTTCCAAATTTTGGGTGATTGACATAATTTCAGAAACTGTTGATTCTGGTAATTCATCAAGTCCCTCCAAAAGGTTATTGTATTGCCACAATCCAAAATCTTTCCAAGTATCTAACTGGCCTTTTTCTCCTTCAAGTTCAAATGTTCTTAGAGCGAACATAACTTTTGGGGTAAAAACCTCTAAGGATGGGCTATAAACTTCTCTAGGAATGGAAGGCAAATTGGATACTGTATACTTAAAGTGGCTAGGTGAAATGTGTTCTAATTCAACACCGTCCATGAAATCATTTTCAAAAGTGCGAAGCTCTATACCTGAGTTATTTTCAACTTCATAATTGAATTCTTTGATCGACTGATAATAATTTTTATAGGGTCTAAAGTCTTGAATAAAAGCTGTGTTTTTCGTCTTTAACTTTTTTTCTACTTGAATGGTTACTGGATAACTAGCTGGCGTAAAATCCAAATACTTAACCCTGTTATCAGAATATAAGTTGACAGAACCAACTGCGCTTACATCCATAAAATCTCTTTCTTTAAATTTTTTGATTTCAGAACCTAGCACATTATATACTTTCGCTTCAAGGTCTTTGATTTTTCTAGATTTATCATAAAAAGCAAACGCATCCAAATCCTTAAGGCCTCTCTTGTTTAAGATCGTGACTATTTTATTTTCAGTAATGGTTATCGAATTATAACTATCAATCACAATTTTTGTATCATTTTTTAAAACAACAGAATTGGACTGCTCTAAAAGATTTGAATTTAAATTCGAGATGGAATAATCTTGTTGTGAAAAAATACTGATAGAAAAAGTACACAAGAATAGCAGGACGATTTTTTTCATGATCCAAAACTAAAAAAAATATTAAAAATTATAAATTTTTTAACTCTTTTGTTTCGAGTCTAAAATAAAGGTAAGAGGACCATCATTGATGGAGGATACCTGCATGTCTGCTCCAAACCTTCCAGATTGCAAAGTCGTATTCATAACACTTTCAAGTCTTTTAATAAATGCCTCGTAAAGCTCATTTGCCAAATCAGGCTTTGCAGCTGCAGTAAAACTTGGCCGATTTCCTTTTTTTGTTGAAGCATATAGCGTGAACTGGCTTACTACCAAAAATTCTCCTCCAACCTCTTTACAATTTAAATTCATTTTTCCATTTTCGTCCGAAAAAATTCTTAGCTGAGTGACTTTTTTGACTAACCAGTCTATGTCTTCATGCTCATCATCAGTTTCTATACCCAAATAGATCAAAAGTCCTTGATTGATGCTGCCTGCTATTTCAGTGTCAATTGCCACAGAAGCTTCCTTCACTCTTTGCAATACTACTCTCATATTATCTCAAGTCTTGATAAGGGTCCTTTCTAAAACTTTCATCTTCCTCGCCATCAAGAATTTGCAAATAACTTTTGTATCTGGAATAAGCTATTTCATCTTCTGCTAATGCATCCTTCACAGCACACTTTGGCTCGTCTACATGAATGCAATTGTTGAATTTACAATCTGTTTTCAGCTTAAAAAATTCAGGAAAGTAATTGTCAAGATCGTATTTGTCGATATCTACAACACCAAATCCTCTTATACCTGGTGTATCTATGATTTGACCTCCAAAATGTAACTCATGCATTTCTGCAAAAGTGGTAGTATGCTGACCTTGTCTATGCTGTTCAGAAATTTCTGAAGTTTTGATATCCAGACTTGGTTCTATGGAATTAACTAAAGTGGACTTCCCAACACCACTGTGCCCAGCAAATACACTTACCTTATTTTTCATCAATTCTTTTACCTTGTCAATGTTTTCTCCAGTTTCAGCAGAAATCCCTATACAGGTGTAACCTATTTCTCGGTAGAGTTCTGCTATATATTTCATCTCTGCAAATTCTTCCAAGCTGTATGCATCCACTTTATTGATCAATAATACAGTTGGAATATGGTAAGCCTCTGCAGTAACCAGAAAACGATCTATAAATGTGGTACTTGTGGGAGGATTGTTATGAGTCACCAATAAAAAAGCCAAATCAATATTAGCTGCTATAATGTGTGTTTGCTTAGATAAATTTACAGATTTGCGAATAATGTAATTTTTCCTGTCGTGAATCTCTTTTATAATCCCTATGGTCTCGTCCCCTTTTTTTTCTGTGTCGATTTCCACATGATCTCCTACAGCCACAGGATTGGTACTTTTGATACCTTTCAGCCTGAATTTTCCTTTAATTCTAGAGTTATAAATCTTTCCATCCTCTGCCTTTACATAGTACCAACTCCCAGTAGATTTATAAACAACAGCTCTCATTAACTTTCTTTTGAATTGATTTCAGACATAGTCTATTGACTTATAATTTTATGTTGATGAGCAATAGATTCTTCGTGAATAGCTTTGGTGAGACGCTCAACAAAATCTTTGGACAAGCTATTTTTCTCACCTTCCATGGTCAATCTATTTAACACTTTACTCCATCGCTCTGGCTGTAAAATCGCCACATTATTTTCTTTCTTCAATTCACCTATTTCATCGGCAACACTCATACGTTTACCAAGAAAATCAATAATTTGGTTGTCTATGATATCAATTTTTGACCTCATAACATTCAAGTGCTTATTGAACTCTTCAGCGCCTTCTTTATTTCTGATGCGAAGGTCTATAGTCATTTGTTTTAAGAAATCTGGTGTGATTTGTTGAGCAGCGTCACTCCAGGCTTTTTCCGGAGTATGGTGTGTTTCTACAATCATCCCGTCATAATTTAGATCCAGAGCAGTTTGACAAATATCAAACACTAGATTTCTATTTCCTGCAATATGAGACGGATCTACCAAAATCGGTAAATCTGGGAATTGATTCTGCAGGTCTATGGCGATTTGCCATTCAGGGTTATTTCTATATTTGATTTTTTCGTAAGTCGAAAACCCTCTGTGAATAACACCAAGATTTTTAATATTGGCATTGTACAGGCGTTCTACACCTCCCAGCCATAAAGCTAAGTCTGGATTTACTGGGTTTTTAACCAGAACAATTTTATCTGTGCCTTCCAACGCATCAGCGATTTCCTGAACGATAAATGGACTTACTGTACTTCTGGCGCCAATCCACAACACATCTACACCTGCCTTTAATGCCAAATCTACATGGGTCTTATTAGCCACTTCAGTGGCGATCATCAAACCTGTTTCTTCCTTGGCTTTTTTGAGCCAGTCTAAACCAATGGCACCAACGCCTTCAAAATTCCCAGGACGTGTTCTCGGCTTCCAAATACCAGCACGCATCACTGTCGCATCAGAATCTTTAAGTTGACGTGCAATAGTTAGAACTTGTTCTTCAGTTTCGGCACTACAGGGTCCAGCGATGACCAACGGATGATCCAAATTCATCTCCGTTAACCAGTTCCTTAGATTTTTATCATTTTTCATGAATACAAAATTAACTTTTAATACCAGATGACAAAGCCATTTTACTTGCTTTTAAGGAAGCAAAAGTCTTTTAAAAAAGCGGTTTACAATTTTATTCTGAATTTGTGAAGAGATATAATTTGTATTTTTGTTCAAAAGTTTTAAAATGTCTATTGAAGTAAAGTCCATTTCAAAATCATACAAAGACCAACTTGTTCTAAATGACATCAATTTTAAGATCTCTAAGGGAGAAGTTGTCGGTTTACTTGGGCCAAATGGTGCTGGTAAATCTACACTAATGAAGATTTTGACTGGCTTTATAAGTCCGAGTGCTGGAGAGGCTAATATCAATGCTTTAAAACTTACTGAAGCCAAGACAGACATACAGAAACAAATAGGCTATCTGCCAGAACATAATCCCATTTATCTGGAAATGTACATCCGGGAATATCTCAATTTTCACGCTAAGATTTTTAAAAGTCCCAAAGAAAGAATTGATAAAGTAATAGAACAGACCAAGCTTACCAAAGAAATAGGGAAACGCATTTATCAATTATCCAAAGGCTACAGACAGCGCGTGGGATTGGCGGCGGCTCTGCTTCATGATCCAGACATTTTAATTCTTGATGAGCCTACCACAGGCCTTGATCCAAATCAGCTCATAGAAATTAGAGAACTGATAAAATCAATTAGTAAAAACAAAACCATTTTACTTTCTACCCACATTATGCAGGAAGTAGAAGCCATCTGTGATAGAGTGATTATCATCAATAAAGGTGAAATTGTCTCCGATAAAAAATTAGAAGACCTAAACGATTCTTCTCAACAAGTGATAGAAGTTGAATTTAACTACAGAATTGAAGAAGTTGCACTAAAGGAAATTGGTAAAGTATCTAATATTGTGAATACAACACGTTTCAAGTATGAAATTACCTTCGACACTACAGTTGATAAACGCCCAGATGTTTTTGATTTTGCGCATGATAAAGGCTTAAAGATTATCGAACTTCACAAAAAAAATAAGAATCTTGAAAGTCTATTTATAGATCTGACTAAAGATTCTTAAAATTACCTGCTTGAATAGCACTAAGCATTATTGAAAACTCCAATAAATTTTATGAAAAGAAATTTAAAATCCTACATAACAATTAGTTTAAAAGGCATGGGAATGGGTGCAGCAGATGTAGTACCAGGGGTCTCTGGTGGAACTATAGCTTTCATCACAGGTATTTATGAAGAACTCGTTACTACCATAGCCAATGTTGATCTTGGGCTACTTAAAATCTGGAAAAAAGAAGGCTTTAATAAGATGTGGAATGCGCTTAACGGTAATTTCATTCTAGCCTTACTTGTTGGTATTTTTATAAGTGTGTTTACGTTGATGCGCCTTACCAATTATTTACTAGAAACCTACCCGATCGTTGTTTGGTCTTTTTTCTTCGGACTTGTTTTAGCAAGTGTGTGGTACGTTGGAAAACAAATAGACCAGTGGAATCTTAAATTAATAGCATTTACCACTATAGGATTTGTGGTAGCTTTTGGTATTACCCTGCTTGCGCCAGCTCAGGGCATGGATCACCCACTCTACTTCCTCTTATGCGGATCAGTAGCAGTTTGCGCTATGATCTTACCGGGTATATCTGGGGCATTTATCCTAGTATTGATGGGAGGTTATAAAGCAATTACACAAGCTGTTTCTGAATTTAATTTTCAAGTTATAGCACTTGTAGGGCTTGGCGCAATTATTGGCTTATTGAGTTTCTCAAGAATCCTAAAATGGCTTTTTAATAATTTCAAATCGATTACTCTAGCTGTTTTGACTGGTTTTATAGCTGGGTCTCTCAACAAAATATGGCCATGGAAAAACGTTTTAGATTCAGAAATCATCAAAGGCAAAGAAGTCATTCTAAAAGAAACTTCGGTTTTACCACAAAATTTTGATGGAGACCCTAAGTTGTGGTTTGCCATTGCAGCAGCAATTTTAGGATTTTTACTAATATTATTACTAGAAAAAATAGCGGATCAACAACCACTTTCGAATGCAGAGCACTAGAACGTTTAGCGATAAAATATTCCTTTTTCTTAAGGGACTCGCCATGGGAGCTGCCAATAAGGTACCCGGCGTGTCTGGAGGTGTTGTAGCTTTTGTTGCAGGTTTTTATGAAGAATTCATTCACTCGCTTCAGAAATTCAACCTGAAGTCTTTTAAGTTATTGCTCAACGCAAGATTCAGAAGCTTTTTTCAATATATAAATGCAAAATTTTTGGCCATTCTCATTTTAGGAATGGTCTTCAGTTATTTCAGTGTTTCAAAATTATTGGATTATTTCATTCAACATTATGAACTCTATGTCTGGTCTACATTTTTCGGGATGATTGTTGGATCTATTTATTATATCGGCAAAGATTTTAGAATTAGATCTTTACGAACTATTGTGTTTATTGGACTTGGCATTGTGGCAGGCCTTAGCATTAGTTTTTTAAAGCCTGCGACGGAAAATGACCATCTGCTTTTCGTCTTCTTTTGTGGAATTATAAGCGTGTCTGGAATGACCCTTCCAGGTTTATCGGGCTCTTTTATTTTAATTTTACTAGGAAATTATGTGCTGCTCTTGGTAGATTCAGTGAATGCACTTTATGATACTATTGCAGATGTTGTAAAGTTGGATTTCTCATTTACAGATAACCCTAAACGAATGAGACTTCTGCAAGTGCTGGGATCTTTTACAGCAGGTTCACTTTTTGGATTGATTACACTTTCACATCTGCTAAACTATGTGCTGAAATATTATAAGAAAATTACTTTTTCCATTATCATAGGTTTTATTACTGGAAGTTTAGGCGTAGTTTGGCCATGGAAAGAAAAAATTTTTAAGACCAACGAGCTTGGTGATGTTATAAAAGACACTAATGGAGACCCCATACTGGATAACTATGTAAGGTTTTGGCCAAGCCTTACCGACGGAAGCACCTGGATCGCTTTCTTTTTTATAATAGTAGGAATTTTAATAGTTTTGAGCCTTGCTTGGTATGGTAAGCAAAGAAAAATAAGATAAAATATGACAACTTACGGACTGATAGGAAAAAATATAGATTATTCATTTTCAAAATCATATTTCAATACCAAATTTAATAACGAAGCCATAAAGGCTAAGTATATTAATTATGATATTGAAAACATCAATGAAATCAAGCAAATTGTCAACAATTCTATAGAATTGGCAGGACTTAACGTTACTATTCCTTACAAGGAAGCGGTTATTCCATTTTTGGACGAAATTGATTCTCAGGCAGAACGTATTGGCGCTGTCAATACTATAAAAATTGAAAATAAAAAACTGATTGGCTACAACACAGATGTGTTTGGATTTACAAAATCAATTTTCCCTTTGATAGCTCCGAATCATGAAGCAGCCCTTATTTTAGGAACTGGAGGTGCTGCTAAAGCGATCAGGCATGCCCTGGTATCTATGGGCTATCAGATCAATTTTGTGTCAAGGGAAAAGGATAAAGGGGATTTTACTTACGGTGATTTAAATTCAGATATCATGAAAAGTCATCAACTTATAGTCAACTGCACACCACTTGGCACTCATCCGGATGTAAATCAATTTCCACCCATTCCCTATGAATTCGTAAACGAGACTCATCTATTATATGATCTTATTTACAATCCTTCCATCACAAGTTTTCTAGCACAGGGACGAGAAAACGGTGCTCAAATTATCAACGGTGAGCAAATGCTGGTTGCTCAGGCAGAAAAAGCCTGGGAAATCTGGAATGAGTAAGTAACCTTTGCTTTCAGTAATTTTTGAGGGATATAAAAAAAGCAATTTATAATGAGGTTTTCATTATGAATTGCTTTCTATTTCTACCAAAAAAAGGAATTTACAATCCGTTTTTAATTAGTAAAATTTCTTGTATTTACGTTTGGCAAGAATTCCTAGAATTATCCAAAGCACAAGTGCAATTAGAATGAATTGATAGCTGATAATTTGGTCTCCACTGGCATAAGAATGTAATCCTGTAAGATAAAAATTAACGCCAAAATAAGTCATCAAGATTGAACCAAAAGCAATCACGGCAGCCCAGTTAAACGCAAACAAGCCCCTTAATCCCGGCACTAAGCGCATGTGTATGACGAAAGCATACACGAAAATACTAATCAACGCCCAGGTCTCTTTAGGATCCCAGCCCCAATATCTACCCCAGCTTTCGTTGGCCCATTGTCCTCCCAGGAAGTTTCCTATAGTAAGCATTACCAAACCAACTGTCAATGCTAACTCATTAATGATAGTTAACTCTTGAATATTGAGTTTCATTTTTTTGAAATTGGACTTGTTGGTCGCAATAATTAATATGAGTGAAACCAGTCCTATTATGGCGCCCAACGCAAAAGGACCGTAGCTCCCTACAATTACAGCCACGTGAATCATAAGCCAATATGAATCCAATACAGGCTGTAAGTTACCAATACTTGGATCTAACCAGTTCCAGTGGGCAACCATCAAAATAATGGAAGTCACAAATGCTGTTGAACCCATGGTTAAATCACTTTTTCGCCCAAAAGCTAAACCAAAAAACATGGTAGCCCATGCCACATAAATCATACTTTCATAAGCATTACTCCATGGCGCATGTCCAGAAATATACCATCTTGCACCTAAACCTATCGTATGAACAGCAAAAAGTACTACCAGCAAGACTTTGCTTGTTGTGATAGCAAACTTGTTCAGTTTTGTCTCCTTAAAAATACTCATGATTACGAAAACAATCATGACTAAACTTACATAAAGATAGAGCTGAAATAACAGATTGAAAATATCAATTTTATTATATAATATTTCAGCTTTCACTTGGTCTTCCGGCGGCATGACCTCTTCTCCGTATTTCTTTTGAAATGATTTTAAACTTAAAAGTAATTCTCCTGCCTGGTCATAATCTCCGGATTGTCTTGCACTTCTTAAAGATTGCATGTAAAGTGGCAGCACCTGTTTGGTGTAAAGTGTATCTACACCGGTATAATACCTTTCATCGTCAAGTTCAGTATATGCTACCCATTTATTATTAGGGTGGTCTGGAACAGGAAATATTTTGAACTGCTCACCTTTTAAAGTATTAAAAATCAAATTCACTTTTTCTCCGGCAGTGATAAAATCCTTTTGAAATTGATTGGGAACTGCTGCCTTATAGGCTTCCTCCAAGTATTTACCAAGCTTATATTCACCGGTTTTAGGGTCAAAAAAATCTGTGAGCGAAACATATTCTTTGTTTTCCTCAACACCTAGCACATGATGAATACTATCATTTTTGGCCTTAATAGAAATGATGGGGGCAGAATACCAAATTTGTGGATTCTCTATCATAGAGATCAAAACCTGATCGCTATTCAAATCTTCATAGTTGTCCTTTTTTCCAAGTTTTCTTAATAATTCAGAAGAATACGTATTGATAGGTTTCATCCTACCTCCATAATCCTGAATAATTAACTCCCCAAACTTAGCTGCATGTTCTTTATCCACTTTGTTGGCCTGGATCATTTTGATAACTTTCTCATAATCCACTTCGGGCATCATGTCGTGGCCGTGGTCAACTTCGGAAATACTATCTTTTACTTCGCTTTGCTCCTCTACTACGTTTCCATTTTCGGTTTGAGCAAAACTTGACAATCCAAAGAGTAGGATGAGTATGCTGGCTAGTTTTGCTTTTTTCAATTTTATTTTTTCCAATTTCTTTCTTAAATCTCCAAATCTCGAACCTCTATCAAACATTATAGCCATAAGCCCCAGGTATAATAAAAAATAACCTATGTAAGTTATCCAGGTTCCCCACCAATCATTATTTACAGATAGAATAGTCCCACCTTCATCAGGATCAAAAGATGACTGGAAAAAACGATAGCCTTTGTGATCCAAAACATGATTCATATAGATATCGTAAGGATAAGAGTTACTGCCATCTATGACCTCAACTTTACTCATAAATGACTCGTAACTAGGCTGTCTTCTATCCTCGGTTCCAGGATGTTTCTTGGCTATAAAGTCATTCAACTTCAAAGCAAATGGAAGCTCTATATCTTTACTCCCATAACTCATAAAAACTTCAAAATCACCAACTTTTATTTTTTTCATATCCATTTGAAACCCTTTCCCACCAAGCAAACCTATTTTTTCGGTTCTTCCATTGGCTGTGACCTGAACAAAAACACCGTCAGGATCATTTTTACTGGCTAGCTCTTTTTCAACCAAATCATAACGCCCTTTAATAGCAGGATCTGGAATAACAAACTGCATATTCCCGATATTATATAGAGAACGCATCTGTAAATCTTGAACTGAATCTACTGCAAGTTCACCTCTTTCTTGATCGGCCATTCGCATCCAGTCTCCTTCAAAAGGAGAGGTGATGGTAAACCCCACATCATTGTTTCCAACGATATTGATGGCTCCATCAGTCTGCTTATTGAAAGCAAACAAGACATTGTGAATATTTGCGACTTCTCCTGATTTTAAAAAATGATCGTGCCTGTTACCATCTCCAGATTCTACAATTTTCAAAAAATAATCCCCGTTTTCGTCTTCTACAACCCCTTCTTCAGCACCTTTTATAAATTCAAGAAACTCTATTTTAATTGGGTTTCCATTATAGTCTGTCGTAATTGACTTACCCTTTGTTATCTTAGGACCAAGGTTGATATTAAAATCTTGCTTTTTTCTTAGGGGTTCGCCATCAATCTCGCCATCTATAAATGTGGATAAATAGGTTTTCTCTGAAAGCATTTTACTTTCAACTTCTCCTTCACGTATAGGCATTATACCTTCTTCTCCAATATATCGAGTGACCCACGCACCTACCAAAATTAAAATAAAAGACAAGTGAAGCGTTAGTGTAGTCAGTTTTTTCTTGCTAAGGAGCTTGTATCTAAATATATTTCCGATGAAATTAATCACAAAAAACACCATGATCACCTCAAACCACCAGGCATCATAAATCCATTCTTTAGCAGTTATGGTTGTATATGAGTTTTCTACAAAAGTCCCCACTGCCATAGCAACTGCATAAACCACAAAAAGCACTGCCATAAGTCTGGTGGAGAATAGTATATTTTTAATCTTTTTCTCTAACATAATTTATTTTAAATCATTCGCAAATATACTCAATATAGGAGGATTTGTAAAGCATACAGGGACTTACGAACGTTGAAGTTGTGTTAATTAAAAACCTTTCATATCAAGAGACTAAGTGTTAAAAAATAGATAGTTACCATTTTTTAAGTTTAGCAATTGAAGATTGTTCTATTTTTTAAGAAAAACTGCAATTAGTGATATTTGCGATTCTTAACGTTCTCCTATGAAAATTAAAAATGAAGCTTACCTTTGTTGGAAAGATTTAAATCATTTAGATGTTTAGAATAGTTATTTTGGGGACTGGCAATGTAGCTACACATATGTTTAAAGCCTTTCAATCCACTACAGATTGCTCTGTTATTCAAGTTTACAATCATAAGCAAGAGTCTTTAACTAGGTTTGCTGAATTTACTGAAACTACCTCAGATTTATCTCAACTGAAGTCAGCCGATATGTATTTGTTGTGTCTGAAAGATGATGTTATTAAAGATGTTGCTAGTCAAATAAAAACTAAACAAGGAATCGTGGCTCATACTTCTGGGAGCCAATCCATTCTAGAGTCTTTAAATTCTGCTGTATTTTATCCGCTCCAAACTTTTTCTAAAGGTTCTGAGCTAGAGTATTCTAAAATCCCATTCTGCCTGGAGGCCAATTCAGAAGAAAATTTAAACACTTTAAAAACAATAGCGAGCTACATTTCAACTCACATTTATGAAATTAGCTCTTCTCAACGTCAAACCTTACATCTGGCAGCTGTATTTGTTTGCAATTTCACCAATCACCTGTATTCTATTGGAGAGCACATTTGCAAAGAAGACGATATGCCTTTTGACATTCTTAAAGCCCTAATTAAGGAAACTTCAGACAAAGTACAACTCAACCCTCCATCTAAAGTTCAAACAGGTCCTGCCATTAGAAAAGACAGCAGTACCATAAAAAGGCACCTTAAACAGTTGAAACAAAAAACACATAAAGACATTTATCAACTTATGACACAATCCATAATAGAAAAACATGACAAACTATAAAACCCTTTTAAACCAGATTACAACTTTTGCCTTTGATGTTGATGGCGTTTTTACCAACGGCTCACTACAAGTATCCTCTTCCGGAGAACTCATCAGAACCATGAATGTAAAAGATGGGTTTGTGATAAAAGAAGCTTTAAAGGCTGGTTACGAGATCATTATTATTTCTGGCGGTACCAATGAAATGGTAAAAACAAGACTAAAAGATCTCGGAATCACCAATATCCACCTTGGTGTTGCTGACAAGGTTGAATGTCTCGACGAGTTCCTGGATGTTTACGGCATTAAAGCTGAAAACGTAACTTATATGGGCGATGATATTCCAGACATTTACCCTATGAAAATGGTTGGACTTCCAACCTGCCCGCAGGATGCTGTCCCAGAAGTTAAGGCAATTTCTGCTTATGTTTCTCATAGAAAAGGTGGCGAGGGCTGCGTGAGAGATATCATAGAGCAAGTGATGAAAACACAAGGCAAATGGAATTACTAGGCCTCAATCCATAAATTTTATGCATATTCTCGATCTTGTAAGATGGAAAAATTTGTTGATTCTTATTTTTTCTGCTGCACTTATAAGGTTTGCTTTAGTTCCCAGTTTTGGAACATCCGTGCAGATTGACTTATTAAATTATGCCCTACTCACACTGTCTATTCTCTGCATCGCTGCCGGAGGAAATATCATCAATGATTTTTTTGATGTAACTACAGATAGCATCAATAGACCCAACAGACTCTTGGTCGATAAGATTATATCCAGAAAGCAGGTTCTACAGCTCTATTTACTAATGAATAGTTTAGGTCTCGGAATTGCTTTTTACTTGTTCCTGACTTTAGATTTTGAAACGATAGTAGTCATCTTTTATATACTTATTCTTGCTCCTTTGCTACTTGCCGCTTATTCCATCTGGCTAAAGCGTATTGCCATCGTTGGTAACATTTTGGTGAGTTTACTTGTAGGCCTAAGTATTTTTTGTCTAGGCACTGTCTTAATCGACGAAAACCAAAGTCCAGTAGTTTTTTTCACAATTACATGTTATGCTTTCCTTGCTTTTCTTTTGAATTTGAGCCGAGAATTGGTAAAAGACATAGAAGACATCAAAGGAGATTACTTTTGCAACATGAAAACTCTACCCATTTTGATTGGGAAAAAACGGTCCAATTACTTCATTTTTGGATTACTCACATTCATTATATTAGTTTTATTATCTATAGTCCTTATCTATTTTCTAAATCTGAATGTTCTCCTGTTTTATGTTTTCACCTTTATCATTTTACCACTATTATTAATTTCAAAAAAAGTCCTGGGAGCAACTTCTGAAAAGGATTATAGAACCATAAGTTTTCATTTAAAACTTGTATTTTTAACTGGCATTTGTTCAATGCTTACATTTCTTATGTTATGATTCTAAAAAATTTAAAGAATAAACGCATCATCTTAGCTTCAGGTTCACCCAGAAGACAAGAGATTCTTAAATCCATTGGTGTAGATTTCATCGTTGAACTTCGGTCTGTCGATGAAGTGTTTAGTGAAGACTTGAAACATCACCAGATAAGCGACTACTTAGCTCAACTTAAAGCCAGACAATTTCAGGATTTGAGACCAGATGACATTCTTATCACGGGTGATACCATCGTTTGGCACGACCACAAAGCACTCAATAAACCCAGTAATAAAGACGAAGCGTTTCAGATGATTCAATCACTCTCCGATACCACTCACGAAGTTATTTCTTCATTTTGCATCAAAACCCAAGAACAAACCAACACATTTTATGATACCACAGAAGTAAAATTCAAACCACTCACTAGCGAAGAGATTTGGCACTACATCAACACTTACTCGCCTTTCGACAAGGCTGGAGCTTATGGAATTCAGGAATGGATTGGCCAGATAGGTATTTCAGAAATTAAGGGCTCTTTTTACACAGTAATGGGTTTTCCTATTCATCTGGTGTATGAAAAGCTTTCAAAAATATAATAATACTTATGAAATTTATTCTGATTTTATTACTAGTAAGCATTCTCAGTTGCAAGACAGAACCTAAACTGGAGTCCAAGACTAATGCAGATGCTGAGCCTAGAAACTTATCTGAAGAATTTAAGTCTTACTGGTATGATGGCAAAGCTGAATTGACCAGTTATGATTTAGAATTTTACCGTTACGGCGAAAAAAGAAAAGGCAAAGCCATGCTCATTTTTGTCACAGAGGATTTTTTAGAAGATGAGCAGGTAAAGGCTGATTCAAAGTCAGAAAGCACAATTTCTGTGATGAAGCTCAATTCAACCAAAACCTTCAACACTGGTATTTATCCTTACAGCATTATGCAAAGTGCTTTTTTACCATTAGAAAACAAAGCACCTATTTTAAAACTGACTTCTAGCATACAGGAATGGTGTGGACAATCCTATGCTCAGCTCAACAACAGGGAAAGTTTTGAAATAAAGACCCATTCCTATTTTGAAGGCGAAGCAGATGCAAGTTTCAACCAGCCATCTACATTAACTGAAAATGAGATTTGGACTCGTTTAAGGGTAGATCCTAACAGTATTGAAAGCGGCAAACAAAATATTCTACCAGATGCCTCTTACTTACAAATGAATCATAAGGAATTCAAGAGCTATGAAGCGGTCATTAAACAAACAGAAAAGGATTTCATAGAAACAAGAATAGAGTTTCAGACTCTAGGAAGAGTTATGAACATCTATCAGGACAAAACCTTCCCTTTCACTATAGAAAAATGGGAAGAACTTGAAATTAAGGACAAGGATACTCTCGTATCTAGAGCTACAAAATTAACAAGGCTCAAGACAAAATATTGGCAACAAAACTCAAACAAATATCTACATTTGCGAGATAGTTTAAGCTTGTAGTTTTATGATAGAAAACCTCGTTTTTAAATACGAATACCAATTCATTTGGACAGCAATTGTTGTGTTTGGGATGTTATTTTTGAGATTTGGGCTAAAGCAATCTGCGAAGCGCATAGCCAAAAGGGATGAACTCAACTACGCTCGTACAAAATTGATATACAAGTACATCAACGTTCTTGTATCCTTTATTGCCTTTTTCTCTCTCCTTCTCATTTGGGGTTTTGAAGTTCGCGAACTGGCCTTGGTTTTCTCATCTGTTTTTGCTGTTATGGGAATTGCTTTGTTTGCCATTTGGTCTGTTTTGAGCAACGTCACTTCCGGGGTCATTATGTTTTTTTCGTTTCCTTACAAGATTGGAGATAAAATCCAGATACACGATAAAGATTTTCCTATTGAAGCCATCATTGAAGACATTAAGGCTTTTCAACTTCACTTGAGAACAGATGAGGATGAATTAATCACATACCCCAATAACCTTATTCTACAAAAATCTGTGACTTTGCTTAAGAAAGATGCTATGCTGGAACGCAATGAAAACTTAGATCGTTAAAAAGCCTCGAAATAATTGAGTATTATTGACTGAGGCTAGTATATTTGATTAAAATTTTATTGAAAATGACAAGATGTATAGGCTGTATTTTATTTTTCCTGATAACAAGTATTGGCTTAGCCCAGGATCCTAATAAACCCTCTTCTTCTGAGATCTTTCAAGACATAAAGGCACTTAACTTTTTAGGAAATGTCCTTTACATCGCTGCCCATCCAGACGATGAAAACACAAGTTTAATCACTTATTTTTCTAAAGAAGTAAATGCTCAGACCACATACCTATCGCTTACTCGAGGAGATGGAGGCCAAAACCTAATCGGCTCGGAGCTTAGCGAAAAACTAGGAATGATTCGCTCACAAGAATTACTCAACGCCAGGAAAATAGACGGAGGAAACCAGTTTTTTTCCAGAGCCATCGATTTTGGATTTTCTAAAACTCCAGAAGAAACTTTAAAAATCTGGGATAAAGAAAAAATCTTATCAGATGTTGTTTGGGCTATCCGCAAACATAGACCAGATGTCATTATCAATCGCTTTGACCATAGAACTGCCGGAAGTACTCACGGGCATCACACCTCATCGGCAATCTTGAGCGTAGAAGCTTTTGAAATGGCTGGAGATGAAGATAAATTCAGTTCTCAGTTGGATCTGGTCAAACCTTGGCAACCTAAACGTGCTTTTTTCAATACCTCCTGGTGGTTTTATGGAAGTGAAGAAGCTTTTGAAAACGCAGATAAATCTAATTTTATCGAATTGGAAATTAATAAGTTTTATCCTTTGGAAGGTTTATCCAATAATGAAATTTCCGCCCTAAGTAGAAGTCAGCACAAATCTCAAGGCTTTGGAAATACAGGATCCAGAGGTGACAAAATAGAATATATTGAACTGATAAAAGGTGATAAACTTCAAGGCAATGACCCTTTTGCCGGGGTAGACACCTCCTGGAATAGAATTCCTGAAGGGAAAGCGATTGGTAAAATTTTGAACAAGGTGGAAAAAAACTTTGATTTCAAAAAACCCTGGAAATCTGTTCCAAAATTATTAAAGGCCAAATCATTGATAGACGAAATTGATGATGAGTTTTGGCGAACTCAAAAAAGTGAACAAATCAAATCCATCATTATTGCTTCTTTAGGGCTTTTTGCAGAAGTAAAAAGTAAGTCTCCTTATGCAAGTCCAGGCGATCAAGTCCAGATAGAGTTTGAAGTCATCAACAGAAGCCCTGAACAAATACAGTTAAAGTCGATTTCTCAGTCTGGAAAATCTTTTGACCTAAAGCCGACTTTACTTGAAGACAATATGGACTTCACATTATCTAGCCCACTTGTGGTAAGTTCCGAAGAAAGTTTTACTACACCTTACTGGCTGCAAGAGCAACCAGAATTAGGAATATATAAAGTGGATGACAGGAGACTTATAGGCCAGCCACAGTCCCCAAATCCTGTAGAGTTTACGTTTGAATTTGATATTGACGGAACACCTTTTGAAATTACAAAACCACTGATTTATAAATACAACGATCCTGTGAAGGGAGAAGTTTATCAAAACTTCGAAATTCTACCCGAAGCTTCTATAAGTTTGAAAGAGTCGGTTTACGTTTTCAAAAATTCAAATAAAAAACAGGTTGAGGTTGATGTCAAGGCTTTCAAAAACGACTTAACCGGCCAACTGGAATTGAACATCCCGAAAGGATGGGAAATTACACCAAAATATCAGGATGTCCAGCTTAAAAATAGAGGAGAAACGAAAAGCTTTACGTTTGAAGTCATACCAACAACCGAGGGTGAAGTAACTTTGTCTCCGATTTTAAAAATCGGTAATAAAACCCTTAGCAAAAAAGTTTCCACCATCGATTATGACCATATAGGAACCCATAAACTTGTCCAGGAATCTACTGCAAAACTGGTTAACTTAGAGATCGAAATTAGTGACAAAAAGATAGCATACGTAGAAGGTGCAGGTTCAAGTGTTCCCAGTAACCTAAGGGATTTGGGCTTTGAAGTTGATGAATTTTCTCCAGATGATATCTCAACAGAAATACTGAGCGGTTATGACGTGGTGATCATGGGCATACGGGCTTACAATATTCATGAGGTTTTAGCCTACAAGCAAGATGTTTTGTTTCAGTTTGTTGAAAACGGCGGAACTATGATTGTGCAGTACAACACCAATCGTGGATTAAAAACTGAAAGAATAGCACCTTTTGAAATGAAAATGTCGAGAGATCGAGTGACTGAAGAAGATGCAAAGGTGAGATTTATCACTCCAAAACACAAAGTACTGTATCATCCTAATAAAATTGTTGAAGAAGATTTTGAAGGCTGGGTACAGGAACGTGGACTTTACTTTCCAGAAAAGTGGTCTCGGGAATTGTCTCCGGTTTTATCTATGAATGATAAAAATGAAACCCCAAAAGAAGGCAGCATCTTGATTGGCGAATATGGGAAAGGACATTACATCTACACGGGCTTGAGTTTTTTCCGCGAGTTGCCGGCTGGAGTTTCTGGAGCATACAAACTGTTTTCTAACTTAATTTCCATAGAATAGAATGTCCGAAAAGCCTCAGAAATACACATGGAAACCTGCATACACCTGGATACTCATCTGTAATTCAGTTTACATTTTGGGCTTTTATATATTCATGAATTGGTTTCAAAACTAAAATAAATTCATGGAAACCATCGATTTTATCATTCTGTTTGCAACATTAGCTTTTATAGTGATTTACGGGAGTTTAAAGTCGAGAAAGAATGCGAATGTCGATGATTTTATAAAAGGTGGAAATCAATCCAGATGGTGGACGGTAGGTTTATCGGTTATGGCCACACAGGCAAGTGCCATTACATTTTTATCTACTCCAGGACAGGCTTTTCATGATGGAATGGGATTTGTCCAGTTCTATTTTGGTTTACCAATAGCCATCATCATTATCTGCCTGGTCTTTCTCCCCATCTATCACCGACTTAAGGTTTATACGGCTTACGAATACTTGGAGTCTCGATTTGATCTTAAAACAAGAAGCTTGACGGCTGGTTTATTTTTAATTCAAAGAAGTCTAGCCGCAGGAATTACCATTTATGCGCCTTCTATAATTCTCTCGGCGGTTTTGGGCTGGAATTTGTTTTACCTCAACATCATGATCGGGATTTTAGTAATTATTTACACGGTTACTGGAGGAACTCAAGCTGTAAACGTGACTCAAAAACAACAAATGGGAGTCATCTTTTTGGGATTGATCACAGCATTTGTTTTGATTTTCTCCTACTTGCCAGACGATATTACATTCAATAAAGCGATGAAAATTGCTGGAGCCAATAACAAACTAGATGTTTTAGATTTTTCGTTCAGTTTTGATAACCGGTACACCTTCTGGAGTGGAATCATAGGTGGTAGCTTTTTGGCTTTATCCTACTTCGGGACAGACCAAAGTCAAGTTCAGCGCTATCTGTCTGGTAAAAGCTTGAGAGAAAGCCAGATGGGCTTAATTTTTAATGCTATCCTTAAAGTACCGCTTCAATTTTTCATTTTGCTCATTGGGGTAATGGTGTTTGTGTTTTATCAGTTCAACTACTCGCCTATTAACTTCAATCCTGCAGCAAAAGAAGCAGTCATGGAATCTGAGTTTAATTCTGAATTTGAAAGTTTGGAAACTCAACTCAAATCTATTCAGGATAAAAAGAATACGTTAGCCAATCAATTTGCTGGAGAAGTATCCTCCTCTGAAAGCGAACATCTTAAAACTAAATTAAGTCAACTTAATTCTGAAGAATTTGAGCTTAGAGATGAAGCAAAGACTATCATTTCTAAGGTGGATGACAAAATTGAAACCAACGATAAAGATTATGTATTTATCCATTTCATTATCAATAACCTACCTAGAGGGTTGGTTGGCCTACTACTTGCTGTTATTCTATCTGCAGCCATGTCTTCTACCGCTTCGGAGCTCAATGCACTAGCCTCTACCACCACTATAGACTTGTATAAAAGAAATAAAAAAACTAGTCAGAATGAGAAACATTACGTTAATTCCACCAAGTTATTCACTCTAGGCTGGGGAATATTTGCTATAATTTTCGCCTGCACTGCCAGCTTATTTGATAATTTGATTCAGCTGGTCAACATCATAGGCTCCATTTTTTATGGTAATGTTTTAGGCATATTCTTACTCGCCTTTTTTATCAAGTTTGTAACGAGTCGTGCAGTTTTTATAGCAGCGATCATCACACAAATCATTGTCTTAATTGGATACTTTCAAGACTGGATGCCTTATTTATGGCTAAATTTATTTGGATGTGGCCTGGTAGTTTCAATTGCGATTCTGATACAGATGTTCACAAAAAAACCGACTCCAAATGTAGAGTCGGTTTGATATCAATCTTAAAAGCAAAGCTGATTTATTTAGCACCCCATTCTTTTAAAGAATCCTCATTCATTTTTACGTAGTCTGCATTACCTGCTTTTTTTGCCCCAGCTAAGGAAGCTTTTGCAGTTTCTATGGCTTTGGTCTTTTTACCATTGGCTGCATAGATTAAGGATTGCTGTCTTTGCATCCAAAATGGTTTAACCTCAGACATTTCCATGCCTTTTTCCATCCACTTTTCAGCTTTATCGAGATCTTTTCCTGCACTAAAATAATAAACTGCAGAATTAAAATAATCTGCAGCAGATGGGCCAGACATGATTCTACTGATGTTTTCTTCCACTATCTCATCGGTTGGAAATATGATAGGCACTTCCACCATTGTTTTTTCCCAGGACATTACCAGATGCGCTTTATCTAAAGTAATGGCATCAAAATCTATAGTAAAAGTCTCCACTAAATGTTTTAAAGATTTTACAGGAACATTTATCATTGCAGCAACAGCATCTTCATTCCATGTTTTAGGCAAGCCCCAGTTATCGACCTCTTCATAAAAAAACACATCCCAACTATCTTTTTTTGGAATGCTATAAATAGAGTAACTACCAGCTTCTAGAGCCTGTCCATCCACTTCAACATCATCTGTAAAAGTGATGACTGTATTTTCATTGGCTCCGGTTCTCCATCGCTTATCAAAAGGAACAAGGTTCCCAAAAACTACTCTCCCATTTGCAGAAGGCCTGGAGTAGGCAATACTGACTTCTGATAAGCCTACATTTTGTGTAATTGTTGCATTCGGACTGGGCTGCGGGGTCTCAACTTGTGCATAAGTAAAAACTGACAGTGCAAGCGCGAGGGCTGTAAAAATTGTTTTCATATGAATCTAATTTAAAGTTATTTTAATTTCAATTCTGAAAGATAAGGAAATTAGCATTTCAAAATGATAACATCTAGAAATTTACCTATTTATAAACCTTTCTGAAATCCTTATCTTTGAAAAAAAATTATAATGGATCTTACTGTTATTCCAAAACTAAAACACACCGACTCCTCCAACTTTTTCCTATTGGCTGGACCTTGTGCCATTGAAGGTGAAGACATGGCCTTAAAAATAGCTGAGCGCATTTTAAAAATTACCGATAAACTCGATATTCCTTTTATATTCAAAGGTTCTTTCAAAAAAGCCAACCGAAGTAGAATCGATAGTTTCACCGGAATTGGAGATGAAAAGGCCCTTAAGATACTGAAAAAAGTAAGTGATACTTTTGATGTTCCTACAGTGACCGATATTCATCAGGAAAGTGATGCCGCTATGGCTGCAGAATATGTGGATGTACTCCAAATTCCTGCCTTTTTGGTGAGACAAACCGATCTTTTGGTTGCTGCAGCAGAAACTCGAAAAGTTGTAAATCTTAAAAAAGGACAATTTATGAGTCCGGAAAGCATGCAACACGCTGTCCAAAAAATAAAGGATGCAGGCAATGATAAAGTGATTATCACAGATCGTGGAACTATGTTTGGCTATCAGGATTTGATTGTAGACTTCAGAGGAATTCCGACTATGAGGCGCTATGCCTCAACAGTTTTGGATGTGACCCATTCTTTGCAACAACCTAACCAGTCTTCTGGTGTTACTGGAGGAAGGCCAGAAATGATTGAAACTATTGCCAGGGCAGGAATTGTAAATAACGTAGATGGATTGTTTATTGAAACCCACTTCAATCCTGGCGAAGCCAAAAGTGATGGTGCCAATATGCTGGATCTTGAATTGCTTGAAGGGCTTTTAACTAGATTGGTACATATTCGAAAAACAGTCCATCAGTTTTAAGCGTCTTTATCTTCATTAATGTCTATCATATCATCCAAAGCTGAGTTGACCTCAATTTCAGTTTTGGTCAATATGGTTTTGCAAAATTTGATTAATTCTGAAGCTCGTTTTACTTTTTTGGTCAATTCATCTACAGAAACTGAATCGTTTTCAATATCGGAGACGATAGACTGAAGTTCCTGGAGTGCGCTTTCGTAACTTTCAGTTGTTTTCATTGGGTTTGATTTTTATGACGTCACTTTCAGCATATCCGTCGGCAAACATCGTTTTTAGACGATCACCTGGCTTTAGCTCTGTCGTAGAGGTTATAATTTTATCGTTGACCAAATTCAATGTATAACCGCGTTGTAATAAACGATCTGGCGATAATAAATTGAGCGTAGTCGACAAATAATGAAATTGTTGGCGTTGATGTTCTAACTGATTTTTGCTTTCTTTTTTCAAAGATTTGGAAAGCTGAACTAGTTCTTGCTGTTGCTTTTGAAACTTCTGTGTTGTTAGCCAGCTTAAACGGTAGCTGGAATTGTCTAAATTATCAAATCCTTTCCGAAATAATGAAGGAAGTGTGGACTTGATGCGCTGTCGCTGCTCCTTCAAGTGAAAGTTATGATTTTGCAACAGTGCATTCACCTCATTTTTGAAGTTGTAATGAAGTTGTTTAAGCTCCTGTTGCTCATCTTTCAATTTTAATTTGACCAAACTTTTGAAATCATCGTTCAAATCCTGAAGTTCATCCAGACAATTTTGAAAGGCTTTGATGAAAAAATAGGCAACGTCTGTTGGTGTAATTTTATTAGTATACGTTACCATTTCTACCAGGGTTTCGTTGGTAGAATGTCCAATCCCTGAAATCACAGGAAGTGGAAATCTGGCGACTTTGGAAGCCAGTAAAAAGCTGTCGTAACAACTCAAACCTACATCACCTCCTCCACCTCTTATGATGGTAACGACATCAAATTCCTGCGTTTTACTCTCTATACTTTCCAAAGCTTCTGCGATAGAGGTTATAGCGTTGTCGCCCTGCAATAAGGCTGGAAATAACTCTATTTTGAAATTGAAATGTGAATACGTTTTAGAAATAATATTGATAAAATCCTGATAGCCTTTACTGGTCTGCACAGAAATAACGGCTATGCGTTGTGGTACTTTTGGAAAATCCAGTGATCTATTCAAATTGAAAATACCTTCAGCTTTCAGTCGCTTAAGGCTTTCTATTTTTTCTTTAGCCATTTCACCTAAAGTAAAGCTGGCGTCTATATCGATGATATTTAAAGAAAATCCATAATTAGGGTGATAATTAACTTTGGCAAGCACCAAAACCGTCATACCTTCAGAAATCGGTTTTTTGGTTATGTCTTCAAACTGCCTGGAAATTGATTGAAAGGTATCCGACCAGATCGTAGCTCGCATTTGCGCCAATATCCTTCCGTTTTGTTTTTCGACTAGGTCTGGATAACAATGACCGCTTTTAGTATAGGCGTTGAGTTTTGCAATTTCAGTTTTAATCCAATAGGGTTTATTGTAATGCGCGGTAATCATGCGTTGCAGACTTCTGCCAATGTCAAGAAGAGTAAACACAGAAGTTTGAGAACTTGCCGCCATTTTTTTGCTCAAAGGTAACGTTCTTTGATGATGCGAATATGGTGTTTTTGATGCCCACATAAGATAAAAGGAATAGACCTTACAGAAAAGGGACCTCCACTGGCCTGCCCAATGTTAATAAAGACGCCATCACTGAAACTTTTATACAAACAAATACTGGATGTTCTTACCGCCTTAAATTCTTCCAGCAAATCCTTTATGGAACGTAGATTTGAATAACATTGCTCAGCGTAATGGTTTTCGTCGTAACCAGGAAGCTCGGTAAAGTCTGCTCTGGCAAATCTTAAGGCTCTGTTTACAAAAATACGTTCAGTGTCAATTAAATGTTGAAGAATTTGTTTTGGTGTCCATTTTTCTGAAGCATAACGGAACTCGTGTTTTTCTAATGGAATAGAATTAAAAAACTCAATCAACTCCGCCTGTTGCTCAAGAGCCTCAAAAAGTTCTGTAGTAGCAGAAACCCTATTAAGATATAACTCATAATAGGGTTTGTATTCTTTGGCTGTTATATCTGACTTTACAATCATTTTATTCTACACGTTTCACGTATTGACCATCTCTCCTGTGCTTTTCTTCCCTCAATAAAGCCAACTCTCTACCAGTTTGACCTTGTACTGATGAATTTTCCTGGGCACGTCTTATCAGGTAAGGAATCACATCTTTAATAGGGCCAAATGGCAATAACTTAATAGCATTGGCATTAACTCTGCCTAAATTAAAACTAATATGGTCACTCATTCCATAAAGTTGACCAAACCAGATTCTATCATCAGATAGGTATAATTCTTTTTGATTCATCAATTGTAGAGCCATGTATGTACTTACCTCGTTATGAGTACCAATAAATTGGGAAATATCATCTACATTATCAATACAGTAGCACATCACAGCATTGAAATTCACATCCGTTGCCTCTTTATCTTCACAAATAGGTGTTGGATACCCATGCCGCTTTGCTCTTGCATTTTCCTTTTCCATATAAGCTCCACGAACAGTCTTAAAACCCAACTTGAAACCCTCCTTTTGTGCCCTTTCGTGAATTGCCTTAACATACGATAATCTATCCCAACGGTAACATTGAAGCGTATTAAAGATAATGGCTTTTTCTTTATTGAATTTTCTCATCATATCTTCAATAAAGTTGTCTGCTGCATCCTGCATCCAGGATTCCTCAGCATCTATGAGAAGCCGAGTATCATTGTCATAAGCAGCCTGGCAGACCTTTTCAAATCTAGCTTTTATTCTTCCCCACTCCTTCTGCTCTTCGTCAGTTAAAGTGTGATTAGCGGTCACTTTTTCCCAAATCTCAAAACGTCCAAGACCTGTAGGCTTGGCAACAGCAAAAGGAATTTCTTCTGCACTTCCAGCATACTTAATAATTTCAATTTTATCGCTTGCTGCCCTGTCAAACTCTTCCTCATCCTCTTTTCCTTCTACAGAATAATCTAAGACGCTATAAACATTTTCTTTTCGCATTTTTTTTACCAGAGGCATGCAGTCATCCTGACTCTCACCTCCACAAAATTGTTTGAAAATTGTTGCACGAACGAGAGGTTCTATCGGTAGTCTTAATTTTAATGCCAGATTTGTGGCTGCTGTAGATACAGGAACAAAGTAAGGCACATTCATCATTGTAAAAAGAAACAAAGACCGCTTAAGGTCTTCGTCAGATTTCAAAACAAAAGCATGTTTTGTATCATTGAATATTTTAGTATCTATCATAAGTCAAAAATGAAGTCAAATATAGCCATTGATGTATTATTTTCGCTGAAGCTATGAAGCTATTTTAAGAATCTTAACAAAGCTTTCTCATGATGAAACCTTTATCTTTAAAAAATTATAATGTTGCTTTTCAAGAACAAGCCTATAAAGAACTTAATCATCTCATTAAAGATGAATGCTACTCTTCTATTTATATCTTAGTTGACAGCAACACCAATGCATATTGTTCTAGATTTCTGTCAGAAAACATTGAAGCTAAAGTCAAGATAGAATGGATCGAAATAGAACCTGGCGAAGAGCACAAAACCATCTCAACCTGCAACGAAATCTGGAAAACTCTTTCTGAAACTGGTGCAGACAGAAAATCCCTTCTTATCAACCTTGGCGGTGGAATTGTAACCGATGTTGGTGGATATGCAGCTTCCTGTTTTAAAAGAGGAATTGACTTTGTTCATGTACCTACTACACTGCTTGGTATGGTAGACGCAGCTATTGGTGGAAAAAATGGAGTCAATCTGGATAGTCTAAAGAATCAAATCGGAATCATACGAGTACCAAAATTAGTCTTAGTAGATGTAGGCTACCTTGCTACTTTACCAGCGGAAGAAATGAGAAGTGGATTGGCTGAAATGCTAAAACATGGGCTCATTGCCAATGCTGAGGATTTCTTTGCTTTCGAAGATTTATCTCAATTTCAAGTTGATAAATTACCTGAATTGATTCGCGATTCTATTCAGATAAAAACTAAAATAGCTGAGGAAGATCCTCACGAAAGAGGCTTGAGAATGGCACTTAATTTTGGCCACACTTTAGGCCATGCCATAGAATCTTACCACATGGAAGATGCTGCTAAAACCAAATTGCTCCATGGTGAAGCTGTTGCCATAGGCATGATTCTAGCTTTAAAACTTTCTGTAGAAGTTCTTCAGTTTGATCAAGCTAAGTGCGATAGAGCTAGTCGAATTATTCGTACTTATTTCAAACCGGTAAAATTTTCAGAAGCTGATATCCATAAAATTAAATCCTACTTGAAGCACGATAAAAAGAACTCTGCTGGTAATATCAACTTTGTGTTACTAGAAGATTATGGACAGCCAAAAATCAATTGTAAAGTAAGCGATGCTGAAATAAAAAAGGCTTTTGCGTATTACAAAAGCCTTGATTAAAACAGTGATTTTTAAATTATTTTAGTGCTGCCTGAGGCTCGGAAAACTCCGTAGTCTCAAGACCTGCTAAGTAACGTTCTGCATCCAAGGCAGACATACACCCAGTACCAGCTGCAGTGATGGCCTGACGATACACTTTATCCTGGGAATCGCCACAAGCAAAAACTCCCGGGTAATTGGTATTGGTTGTTCTTGGTTTGGTGATAATATAACCTACATCATCCATATCTAGATAACCTTTAAATATATCAGTATTGGGTTTATGACCAATAGCAATGAATAAACCAGTAATTTTAATTTCTTCTTTCTCACCTGTTTGGTTGTTCACCATTCTCAAGCCTTCTACAACTTGCTCCCCAAGAACTTCATCTACTTCTGTATGGTAACGCAAGTCAATATTTTTGGTATTTTCTACTCTATGCTGCATCGCTTTCGAGGCTTTCATTTCTCCTTTTCTTACCAGCATAGTTACCTTGGTACAAATTTTAGAAAGATATGTAGCTTCTTCACAGGCAGTATCACCTCCACCTACAATCGCAACATCCTGCCCTTTGTAAAAGAAACCATCACACACGGCGCAGGCGGAAACTCCTCCCCCTCTCAGACGTTGTTCACTAGGAATATTCAGGTACTTGGCCGAGGCTCCTGTAGAAATAATAACTGTATGCGCTTCAACCCAGGTTTTATTGTCAATTTGTGCTTTATGAATTCCTCCTACTTCATCAGATAACTCCACTTTGGTCACCATCCCTATACGAACATCTGTTCCAAAACGCTCTGCTTGCTGTTGAAGCTCTACCATCATTTGTGGTCCGTCTATTCCATTTGGATAACCTGGAAAATTATCTACTTCTGTGGTAGTAGTTAGCTGACCTCCTGGCTCCATTCCTGTGTAAACTACTGGTTTCATATCTGCTCTAGCAGCATAAATAGCAGCTGTATAACCCGCAGGGCCAGAACCTATGATAAGACATTTTATACGTTCAATTGTATCAGACATAATTTCAAATTTTATACAAAGGTAGTAAGATTTTAGGTTTTGATCAGCTGATTAAATTCCTTATTAACATATAGCTATAACCTCGTCTTATGCTATTTTAAATTTAGTCCTAAAGTTGGTAAAAGTTTCAGATTAAGCCGTTATTAAAAGCAACTTTGAACGTTAACTTGACTTATTTTAATAAATTTGAAGTAAAACTCATACGAATGAATAAGGAGCTTTTAAAGCAACTTGAAGATAAATATGAAGCCCTTGGAGAAAATCCAGACAACTACCTAAAGGGACTTCTACATGCCAAGCCTTTAAATTATTGGGATTACATTGAAGTAGATACACTTTTGGCACTTCAAAAACCTAAGACTAACTTTAAAGATGAGACTGTATTTATTGTCTATCACCAAATTACAGAGCTCACATTAAAGCTGATGATTCATGAAGTAAAACAAATTGTGGACATCACAAATTTCAATTCAGAAACATTTTTTGCTGAAAAACTAAAACGGCTGATAAGGTACACAGATATGCTTATTACTTCTTTTGAGGTGATGACTGAGGGTCTCGATTATGAAGATTATAATAAATTCAGAATGTCTCTGACGCCTGCCAGCGGATTTCAAAGTGCCCAATTTCGATATCTGGAATTGATGTGTACGCCAACCCTCAATTTAATAAATGAAGAAGGTAAGAAGCGCTTACCTGAAGCTCCTAGTTTGGATGAGATTTTTCAAAATATTTATTGGAGAGATGCAGGATACAACAGGGAAACAGGCAAAACATCACATACGCTAAAAGCCTTCGAAGAAAAATACCTGCAAATTTTTAAAAAATTAGCGAGTTCAACTAAAGGAAGTACGCTGTGGGAACAATTTCAAAAATTTGAAAATCCCTCTGAGAATCTAGTATACAGAATGAAAGATTTTGATCACCGTTATAATGTAAACTGGTCTAAAACTCATTTAAAAACCGCTGCAAAATACCTTGATAAAAAAGGAGAAACTAAAGAAGCTACAGGAGGTTCTCCATGGAAAAAATATTTAAATCCCAAATATCAACAGCGAAGTTTCTTTCCTAAATTATGGAAAGATAAAGAAATATTAGAATGGGTATAATATTTGTTATTTTTGTAATATGACTTTAGTTAGATACATCTTAGGATTAATATTAGTTCTCAATTTCATTGAAATGAACGCTCAAACCGATTTTAGAATGTTTGAGCCACTTCCTTTGGTATCACTTAGCATCAATGCAGATCCCTTTTCGGTTCAAGCAGCCGGAAAAGATTTCAACCTACCTGAGGTTGATATCTTTAAAGATAAATTTTCTAAACGACCAGAAATTGATATGATAGCTGCTGCCAACCGCAAGGCTTACCGAGCCCAACAGCAAAAGGAGCAGAATTTTTCTTTTATAGAAAGACAATCGGCTATATTTGGGAATTTCAAACCCAAATTTGACAACACATCAAATTCTATTTATTCCCCTTCTTACCATCAACAGCCCATCTATTCAGATTTGAATCGAGTGAAAAATTCAGCTTACGAAGACTTGGGAGATAAATACGGACGCATGTCTCCATTTTATCAGCTCTCGCCTTACAGAACTAGGAGAAATTCGGGTTCTGGATTTTACTTCGGCAGGTATTAGACTATTTCTTTAAAAATATACCGACACCATTTTCAATTGTGATTTCTCGCTCTTTGTAAAGGGTTCCAATTGCTTTTTTGAATGCTTTTTTACTCAGGTGAAGCGTATTGTAAATCGATTCAGGTTTGGATTTATCGTGAAGTGGTAGAAAACCATCTTCCGTATTTTGTAAGGTTTCCATCACTTTTTTGGCATTTGGCTCTATGCCTCTGTAGCCTGGACGCTGCAAGGAGACATCCAGCTTATTATCAGGTCTTATTTTCTTCACGACTCCTTTCAGTCTGTCACCTGTTTTCAAATCCTGAAATACCTCGTCTTTATAAAGCAAGCCAATGTGAATTTCGTTGACGATCACATTGTAGCCCATCTCGGTAGGATTGGTAACGATCAGATCCACTTCATCAAAATGCTCTACCGTCAATATAGTATTATCTACAAATTTATTAACTCGGCTTGAGGCGACTAACCGGTTGGTTTGCTCATCGAGATAGCAAAAAATAAGGTAATTTTCACCTTTCATCATCTTATAAGCCTGCTCCATATGCGGAACGAAAAGGTGCTTTTCCAGCCCCCAGTCCAAAAACGCGCCAAAATCATTGCTATCTACACAAGTGAGGTAAGCAAATTCATCCAACATAACTTTTGGCTCCAGAGTCGTTGCGACCGGGCGTTCATCAAAATCCAGGTAGACAAAAACTTCAATTTCATCTCCAATTTCAAACTGACTTGGTTTGTATTTATTGGGAAGTAAAACCTCTTCTTCTGCTTCATTTTTTAAAAAAAGTCCAGGAGGAGTGTCTCTATCTATAGTCAAAGTGTGCTTTACGCCTAAGTCTAACATTCAAAAATCTATTTAGACTGCAAAAGTAATCAATTTTAAAATTGAATATGCTTTAGTTTTGAGGAGACTCTGCAGGTTTATTATTCAATACCGATTGAAAATCAATACGTCTTCTTAAATAATCAAAATACGCCAGCAGTACTTTATCATTCTCCAGCCTGGGTGTGAAAATTTCAATTAATTGAGGACTGTCATTTCTTTCAAAAAACAATGGCAATTCCCGATCGACTTCAGCTAGATTACGGGCTTCAGAATACTGTATGCCGTACATCTTACACAAATGCTCCGCATTCAAGTCGTGGGTAGTTTCAAAATAGTTAGCAAAATAATCTTCGTTTTTATTGCCCGGTAAAATCCTAAAAATTCCGCCTCCAGCGTTATTCAACAAAATGATTTTAAAGGTTTTCGGAATGTAATTATTCCACAAGGCATTGGAATCGTAGAAGAAACTGAGGTCGCCCGTGACCAGAGTGGTGGGTTCTTGACTAGCCACCGCATACCCAATAGCTGTAGAAGTGCTGCCATCAATTCCACTGGTTCCCCGGTTGGCAAAAGCTTTGATTTCTCGCCTGGAATCAAACAAATTCGCATAGCGGATGCTGGAGCTATTGGCAAAATGCACAATTTCATCCTGAGGCAAATTCTCAAACAAGCTGTAGTAAAATGCAAAATCGGTGAAATCAATCTCGCCTCTATAAGAGGCCCTGAAGTCTAAGGTTTTCAACCTGATCGCATTCCACTTTTCAAAATACGTGGAACTCACCTGCTGTAAAGACGTATTGACGTAGTGAAAAAAATCATTAACCGTCGTTTCAAAATGCTGCGTCAGGCAAAAGAAGGTATCATTGGCTTCTCTAGGGTCGATGTGAAAATGCTGTTGGGGTTTGAAATTCCTAAGGAATTTTTTGATTTTCTTGGAAACAATCAAACCACCAAAGGTCACAAGCATGTCTGGCTGAAGCGCTTCAAATAAGCCATCTGAATTTGCTTCCTGTTCCATCGGAGCCAAAATAGAATCAATATTGGTAAAGAAATTCTTATCGGAAATATTAGACGTGATCTCTGTCATCACGATCACAGATGGGTCGCTAGAAAGCAGTTGCAAAACCTCTTCATCGATTTGCTCATCGAGATTCACACCTACCAGAACCAACTTCCGCTTTGCAGAATTCCAGTGCTTTATAAACTTAGAAGCTTCAATTTCAACTTGCTCTGGTTTCAGAGTTTGCAATGCCGGAATCTCAATACTTAGCCTATCTGTTTTATGGTAAAGCGGTTCATCAAAAGGCGCATTGATGTGCACAGGACCTTGATTCCAAATCGCTATTTGTAAGGCTTTGTGCGTTTCTTCGGCATTAAAATCCAAAATCGACTGGTCGTCAGAATTGTGGTAATCGCCTTTTAAATTGGCTGAATACAAAATGTGATTAGCAAAGACGTTGGGCTGTCTTATCGTTTGACCATCGCCAATATCAATTAAATGTGGCGGGCGATCTGCTGAAATGACCACCAATGGTAAATTGCTGTAGTAGGCTTCAGAAACGGCAGGATAATAATTCAAAAGGGCAGAACCAGACGTACACACTACCGCTACTGGTGCATTGAATCGCTGAGTCATCCCCAAAGCAAAAAAAGCTGCACAACGCTCATCTACAATGCTATAAGCCTTTATGTTGGGGTGATTGGCAAGTGTAATCGTTAAGGGTGCATTTCTAGAACCAGGAGAAATCACCACATGCTCTATGCCGTTTTGAACACAAAGTTCAGCAATCAATTGAGCACTTGGAATGGTAGAATAAATCTGATTCATATCACAAAAATAAGATTGAGAACTCCTAAAACACTCAGTATCCTTAAATTCTTATAGCACTTTTAACATCGTCCTAGATTTATTCACGGTTTCAGCCCACTCCTCTTCAGGATCACTGTCTTTGGTAATGCCTCCACCCACATAAATATTGATTTTTCCATCAGCATAACTCAAGCATCTCAAATTCACAAACAAATTTGACGTTCTCACAATGGATTTGTAAGCTTGATTCTCCTGATTTTTAGTTCTACCAGAGCGCTGGTTGTGCTGTGGCATATTTAATTCTCCAAAAAATCCAGTGTAAAACTGCCTGCTGTAAGCTTCATTGGCTCGCAAAAACTGGTATGCTTTCTCCTTAGGCAATCCACAAACCGCTGGTGTAGGGTGCAAAGCCTTCAGGATGGGTCCAAGTTGTGAAGTTTCAAAGCAAGCTTTGATATCTGTTCGCAAATGCAACAATTCGCCGGCTTTATCAGTTTTAGTCTCCGAAATGTTCAAGCCAGACACATGAGGCGCCAAAGCATTTTCGATCTCATCTGTTACAATTTGCTGCTCATCCTGCTCCTTCAAAGTCCACTCGCGCCCCTCATCCATACGCTTGGTTCCCGCCAGCGACATGGTTTCCAACTGACTCCTATACGTTTTTACCAAAACCTCGGGCGACGCTCCTGCCCAAAAGCCAACCTCAGGATGAAACCACACGTAAGTAAAAGCTTCAGGGTAAAACTGGATCAATTTCAGAAATAATCCCGCTGGATCTTGCAAATCATAGTCAGCAGAAATTTTTCGTGAAACCACTATTTTTTTAAACTCCTTAGCTTTGATTTGCTCAATCGCTTTAGAGAGCAAGTTCAGGTACTTTTCTTTTTCTTCTGGTGGTTGTTTTATGCTGAATTTGCTTTGCGATTCACTACCAGGTTCGATGAGCTCAAACTTCAATACCTCAGAAGAAACTTCGGGGAACACGATGGGTGGGGATGAGATTTCAAAAGGTGAAAATATAAATCCAGCCTCATCGTAAGACTGAAGGTGGCGTAGCTTGACATCTTCAGGAAAAAAGCAATGCACCTGTGTATCATCTGGCTTATGGTAAGCCAAAAAAGGCTGTTTTGAGGCCCAAGCCTGATCGATATGTTGAACTAAACCCTGCATTAGCTGGCTTTTGGCAAAGCAATGGTGGTTAATTTCACTGCCGAAATCAATCTTCCTTCCACATCTTTAAGCTTGATGTCCCAAACTTGGGTCGTTCTACCTTTGTGAATAAAAGTCGCCGTCGCAAACACATCGCCGTCTTTCAAACTTCGCACATGATTGGCAGAAATCTCCAACCCCCGAATCATAAAATTTTTGGTGTCCAGAAACACAAAACAAGCGGCACTTCCTACGCTTTCAGCCAGGGCTACCATGGCACCGCCATGCAAAACCCCATCAGGCTGGTGCACTTTGGGTGTTACTGGCATTTTGGCCGTGAGAAAATCCTCGCCAACATCCACATAGGAAATGTCTAGAGTTTCCATTAAAGTATTTTTATTATAAGCATTGCATTGCTCGAGAATATGTTGTTTATCCATTATCATCAATTGATTTAACAAAATTACGAAAGCAAACGCATCAGCGCTATTTATCCCGATTATTTTAAAAGAGTTTTATGGAATTAGTTGGTGAGTGGGGAGTTTTTTCTGCTTCAGCATGGACTCTAGTACTTTTCATTGAACAACGATTCTTCAGTCGCTGAAAAGGCTCCTTTAGAATGACACTCAATATTCAGTATTCGTTTTTCTGTATTCTCTATTCAGTATTCATCATTCGATATTCTTTCCGCTTGAATTTGACTTCCATACTTCATTGCTTGTAAAATGACTTCAAGTAGGCTTCAGACGTTTTACCCTGGACTGTAAACCGGTTTTTATGCCGTTCAGAAGTTGAATCGAAATTAGGAAACCATTTCCATAAAAAGCCTCCAGCAAACCACTCCTCTGCCCATAGACTTTGATGCAGGCCTGTCAATAAATTCAGTTGAGCCAATTCATTTGCGGAATAGTCACTCCTGGAGGAATCCCAAGGCTCTTTCCCAGCAAAATCAATGCTTCTATAGCCATATTCAGTAAAAAGAATTTTGGTTTGATAGTCTTCAGAAAAAGATTCTAAGTCTATTTTCAAGGTTTCCCAAGTGGAATTCACTTCTTTCAAGCTTGGCGTTTTAGAATCAGAAATGGGAAAATAAGCATCGATTCCTATAAAATCCAGGCTATCCCAAAATCCAACATTCTGGTAGGTATCCCAGTTTTCAGCATAAGTGAGTTGACCAGAATAAACAGCCTTCACATCCTCTATGAGTTCACACCAGAATCCAGGCCTTCGGGTCACAAATTCATGCAATTCTGTTCCCAAACAGAAAAGTGAAACTTGATTTTTTTCCGCTAACTTGACGAAGGCCATGACATAAGCCTTATAATTCTTTTCAAACTGAACCCAGTCGTTTTCGGAAGTCATCGCGATATCTCCAGTAAATACTCCACTCCCCACCCAAATATGGGGTTTCAGCATCACTTCTATTTCCAAAGCCTGAAGTGTTTTCACATCAGCTCCAATGCCTGAAAGCGTTTCTCCAGACCATTGCCTGTTAGTATCAAAAATAAATTCTACCTCATCAGCTTTGGGCATAAAAGCGTATGGCATCACAGCCACAAAATTAGAACCGGTTTGCTGGAGAGCTTCAGCCTTGACCTTATGGATTGTTGATCTTGAGGCCACCATACTCAAGCCATTGATTTTGTTATCTTGAGAACGCACCCAAAGGGAATTGCTGATTAAAAAAATGAAAACCAGAGGAAATCTTAATATGTTCATGTTGAACGAAATTAAACATTTACTTTGAGTTAGATTTTAACTAAAAATTAAAACCTTAATCAGATAGTATTGTGATTTCCTTATAGGTTTTACCTAATAAATTTCGAACTGTTAAATCAATTAAAATGAAATTAATTATTTATGTTTACGAAAAGTTAAATCAATCCCTGCATATTTAGAAAAACAAAGTCAACACCATAAATGATAAAAGTGAAATATTTTTTTCTTAAAATCCTACTACTGAATGGAATATGTCTTTTTGCTCAATCTAGTGAAGTTTATACTTGGTTTGACAATGAGATAGGCCTTGAGAATTCAAGCTTGTACAATGGTATAGAATTTATAAATCTCTACAATCCTATAAACAATAAACACCGATTCTTTGAAGCTCAAACATTTTCTAATGGTAATGTGTCATACGATAAACAGGAATTTTATAATGTAGCTTTAAAGTATGATTTATTTGAAGATCAGTTGATTGTAAAGATAGAAAACCCAAAAGGGACTAATCAAATTTTATTATTGAAAGATAAGATTGAAAATTTTGAAATCGAAAAAAAATATTTTGAGTACTTAAAAGAGGCTAAATTTAAAAATGATTTTTCCCCAGGATTCTACCAATTACTTACAGAAAATGAAAATTTCAAATTATACAAACGGAATCGAAAAAAGATTGACAAAGGGATAAAAAACAATGCCGTTTATTATGAATTCAAAGAAGTAAAACCAATCTATGTTGTGAAATCTGAGAATGAGTATTTTGAAGTCAAGCGTAAACGAGATTTGACTAAAAGATACCCAGACTTGAAAAAGGAGTTATCAAATTTCAGATGGAATTCCAAAAATTTTAAAAAAAACGACAGTCAATTGATCTTAGCTATCAATAAACTAGGCCAAGTTCTAGAAAAATAACTTCACCTTTTTAATTCATGAAACGACTTATTATATTATCTTTTTTCTTCATAATTTCCAACCAGCTTTATAGTCAAGACAACCAAAAATATTCTTTTGCTTTTGACACTGTTTCATTAAAAGAGGTCTTTTTTGAAATTGAGTCTAAAACCGATTATAAGATTTATTTCCTTGAAGATTGGATAAAAGGAAAAATGATAACTAGAGAATTTGCTAATCAAAGCGTAGACAAGATTATGGAGGATCTTTTAAAAGGGACTTCTCTGAATTTTAAAATTATTGATGAAAAAATAATTTTGACTCTTGGAAATATGATTATTTCAAACCTTCCCAACAATTATTTTTCTGAAGAAAAGCAACCCTCAGAACAAAAATCTCAGGATCCAATCTTTTTCAAAGAAAGTGTAGAGGAAATAAAAAGAGGTATAGAAACAGTAATTGTATCAAAACAGAATGCAAATGACACTAAGTCAACTTATAAGCTGAGTGGAAAAGCTATAAATAGATTCACAGGGGACCCTATTCCTAACCTGACAATTCAAGCAAAAGGAACTAATAATTTTGCAATTACAGACTTTGATGGTAATTACAGTATCGAATTAAATCGTGGTGAAAGTATTATTACAGCTCAGGCTATGGGGATGAATACTTTAGTTAAACGTATAATTTTATACAATGATGGAGAGTATAACCTTGAGCTAAACGAAAGTCTTGAGTCATTAAGTGAAGTTTTAATCAACACAAGTGCCCAGGCCAATGTAAGAAATACGCTTACAGGAGTTTCAAGAATTGAAATCCAGGACATCAAAAATATTCCTTTAGTTCTGGGAGAGCGAGATATTTTGAAAGTAGCTACAACATTACCAGGTATTTCTAGTGCTGGAGAAGGAGCAATTGGATACAACGTGAGAGGAGGCAAAGCAGATCAAAATTTATTTCTCCTGGATGGTGCTTCTATTTATAACCCAACACATTTCTTTGGAATTTTTTCAGCAATAAACCCTTTTACAACAGATGCAGCTCAGGTTTACAAGGGCAGTATTCCAGCTAAATACGGTGGTAGATTGGCCTCAGTTTTTGAGATTTCAACTAAAAATGGATCTAAAGAAAAATTTAAGGGTGAAGTTTCTATTGGGCCAGTGACAGGTAATGTTACTATAGAAACCCCTATTGTCGAAGGTAAATCTAGTATTGTTATAGGTGGTAGAGGCACTTATTCAGATTGGATTTTAAACAATCTAGACGATCCTGTTTTAAAAAATTCTAAAGCTTCATTTTATGACTTCATTTTAAAATATAACCATGAAATCGATGAAAAAAATGACTTGAGTGTAACTGGATATCATAGCAGTGATTTATTCAATATTACAATTGACTCAGTTTATTCATACACCAACACTCTTGCCTCTGTAAATTGGGATAGGAAAATAAGTGAGGACACTAGATCTAATTTAAAACTAGCTCACAGTAGATATCAATTCGGGATCGAATTTGAAGGCAGAGCTAATAATAATTTTGATTTTGGATTTGACTTACAAGAAACTGAAATTAGTTATGGTTTAAATCATTTAATCAATGAGAAACATCGTTTAGAAGTAGGACTTTCATCAAAACTGTATTCAATCAATCCAGGCAGTATTGAGCCTATTGGTGAAGAATCAATTGTAACTCCCTTTGCAGTAAATAACGAAAATGGCTTGGAGTCTGCAATATATGTCTCTGATGAATGGACCTTAAGCGAAAAGCTATCGGTTAATGCGGGGTTGCGATTTTCTGTATTCAATTTTTTAGGCGAAACTACTCAGAGAACTTATTCGCCCGATGCTCCTTTGAGTGATGCTACAGTTACTGGGGCAGATGAGTTTGGGAATAATGAAATAGTAGAAACATATGCTGGGCCCGAAATAAGAGTTTCTGCAAGATATTTATTCAACCCCTCTTTTTCATTAAGAGGAGCGTACAATAGTACCTTACAATACATTCATACGTTGTCAAATAACACGACTGCATCACCAATAGATACCTGGAAATTAAGTGATCGATTTATAGAGCCACAGCGGAGTGAACAATATTCCTTAGGACTTTTTAAAAATCTTAATGGTACTAAATATGAGTTGAGTCTTGAAGGCTATTATAAAAATCTTGAAAATACACTTGATTATAAAGTTGGGGGTCAGCTAATACTAAATGAATTTGTTGAAACTGAAGTCCTCCAAGGCGATGGGAAATCTTACGGGGTTGAACTTTTAATGAAAAAAAATGAAGGAAATCTCAACGGATATCTTGGATATTCGTACTCTAGGACATTTTACAGACTAGACAGCCAATTTGCAGAAGAACGTGTAAATCAAGGTGATTTTTTTCCAGCAAATTTTGATATTCCGCACGAATTAAGCCTAGTACTCAACTACAAACTAACAAAAAGGTATAGTTTTTCGGGAAATTTCATTTATCAAACAGGAAGACCTGTTACATTTCCTGTGGGTGCTTTTCAAGAGGGAGGTAATAATTATGTACTGTTTAGTGATCGAAATCAATTCAGGATACCCGATTATTTTCGAGTAGATTTAGGGATAAATATTGAAGGTAATCACCGTATACAGAAGTTCGCCCATAGTTTTTGGAACATCTCCGTTTATAATGTGTTGGGAAGAAACAACCCTTATTCTACCTTTTTTGTAACAGACAATGGACAGGTAAGAGCTTTTCAAAGTTCAATTTTTACAGTGCCTATTCCAACCATAACTTACAATTTCAAATTTTGATTAAATCAACTAGTTAAGTAATGAAATCATTAAAAAAATACGAATTAATACCCCTTAAAATGCTTCTCTGTTTAAGTTTAGCATTCTCATTAATGTCATGTGTAGAGGAGATTGAATTGAGAACTCAAGATTTTGAAAGCATAATAGTCTTTGAAGCCAATATCACCAATGAATTTAAGCAACAAGAAGTTTTTATTTCCAGAACCTTTAGATTTGAAGATGACGGGCCCTCAAAAGAAACAAATGCAGACGTAAGAGTACTATCAAACGGTTCACCGTTTGCAGATTTCATAGAAATAGAACCTGGGAGGTATCTGTCAAGACAACCATTTGCAGCACAAGAAAATATAAGTTATAGCCTGGAAGTTACAACTCGAGATGGTAGAAATTACATCTCTGAGCCCTCACAATTACCTGGTGTCGCAGAAATAGAATCAATGAGTGTTGAACCTTCCCAGGATGGGTTTGGGAATACAGGGGTTTCAATTTTGGTAAATAGCACTGGCAATTCAGCTCAAGGAAATTTTTATAAATTCGAGTATTCTGAAACTTACAAAATTATCGCTCCTTTCTGGAGAAGTGATAATCTGGTACCTGATAGCCAAGTAGGACCTTGCGACTTCTCAATTCAACCCCGTGAAGAAGAAGAACGTGTTTGTTTCAGCACCAATGAATCTATTGATATTATTTTGGCTGAAACCCTTAGTTTACCTGAAGATAAAATTAACAACTTTGAGACAAGATTTATTAGACTTGACAACACAATTATAGCTCACCGGTACAGTATACTTTTAAAACAGTTTGTGATTCCCAGTACTGCGAATGATTATTTTCAAAAAAGAAGAGAATTATCATCTCAAGACAACTTATTTTCACAAGCTCAACCTGGTTTTTTGGAAGGTAATATCACTTCTGTAGAATCTCCTGAAGAGGAACGTGTAATCGGAGTTTTTTACACATCTACAGTAAGTGAAAATCGATTTTATTTTAATTGGGTGGATTTATTTCCTAACCAAGATCCTCCTGAAATACCTTGCCGAACTTCTGCCCCACCCTTAACAAATATAGACGGGAGTTGTCTTTTAGAAGAATCTGTAATTGCAAATAGGGTAAGATATTGGGAGCCCAATTTAAATCAAGGTGAAAATGAGGGGCCTTATGTAGTTGTACCCAGAGAGTGCGGGGATTGTACAGCAATTGGATCTAATATCGTCCCGGATTTTTGGGAAGAATAATGTATTTATGAAAACAATAAAAAACTATTTTCTGGTACTTGTTATTTTTTTAATTTGGGATGGTTCCGCTCAAAACTTATCTACAAACTCAAGTATTGACTTAAAAAGAAAGCAAAATTTGCCTAAAGAGCGTATATATGTACACTCTCATAGTCAAAACGTGTTTGTAGGTGAAAGTTTTTACTACAAAGTATATGTAACAGCTCCAAAAGATAAACAGTTAAGTAACTTTAGTAAAATTGCTTATGTGCGCCTAATAGGTCAGGAGAATAGTGTAGTATTTAATCAAAAAATAAAATTGAAAGGAGGTGAAGGTTATGGAAATTATTTAATACCATCTGAGACACCAACAGGCAACTATAAGCTAGTTGCTTTTACCAAAATGGGACTCCATCAACCAAAAAATAATGTTTTTGTAACAGATATTAGTATTATCAATCCTTATACACCAATTGATCCTAAATTTGTAACTGTTAAAGAGGAAACATCTAATCATTTAAATTCAGAATTGAATGTAACTAATGATTCTGATATTCAAATATTACTTACGGACAGTATCTTTGGTAAAAGAAAAAAAGTGGAGTTAAAATTAAAAACAGAAAGCTCAGATGAGTTTGGCATGTATTCAATTTCAATAACAAAACAAAATCACTTTTCATCTACTCAAAAGACTGATATTTCAAATTTTGATAATTATCAAAAAACAGTTCAAATTGATGACTTAATTAATCATTTCCCAGAACTAAGAGGAGAATTGATTTCAGGAATAATCAAGACTTCGAATAAAAATGCCTCCATAAAACAACAACACATTTCGTTATCTATTCCTGAAGAAAATTATGTGTTTAAAATAGGAATTACTGACGATGAAGGCCGATTTTTTATCAACATAGATGAACCATATTTATCAAATAATGGATTCCTTCAAGTTTTGAATGAATTCGCTGATGATTATGAATTTAAAATCAATGATGAACCAATCATAAATGCCTCTGCTCTAACTTTCCAAAATTTAAACTTAAGTAAAGATCTCGAAGATTATATCATAGAAAGAAGTGTTAAAAACCAGATTCAGAACAACTACTCTTCTGCAAAACAAAACTTACCCAAACCTATTGACAAATCTTATTTTTATGGAGACAATGCAACTGAATATAACTTAGACGACTTTACCCGATTTCCAACCTTGGATGAGACTTTTACTGAAATCATAAAAAATGTCTGGTTCAAAAGAAGAGATAATGGTTATGAAATTAGAGTAAGAGCTGTAGATGATTTTTTAAGATCACCCTTTGAATCATTAGTTTTAATAGATGGGATATATGTTTCAGATCACACAAAACTATATGAATATAGTGCCTACAATATTCAGAATATAAGTGTGATAAGAGACAAGTACTATTATGGCGGTAAAATTTTTCAGGGCGTAATAAGTATTGAAACTATAGAAAAAGACTACATAAACAATAATCAACCAGATCACCTTCAACCAATTCAATTGTTTACACCAGAGCAAGAGAAATCTTATTATAAAGTAGACTACGGCCAAAAAGATGAGCTAGATAACATTCCAGACTTCAGGACTACATTACTTTGGGAACCGATGTTTCGCATCGAAAAATTAAAAACTTCTATAGAATTTTACACCTCAGATGAAAGTGGAACTTATGAAATCATCATTGAAGGAATCAACAAAAATGGTGAACCTATCAATGCAAAGCAGTATTTTAATGTAAGATAAAATATGCTTTGGTTTGGTAATAAATAATTCCAATTCTTTTGATGATTACCTCAAATAGGTCCTCGCGTTCACTGAAATTACAAGTCAAAACTTCAATAAATTAAATTTATATTTTTAAGTTAGAGCTAACTGAGAAATCATAAATTTTAAAAAGTTAATACCATAAAAGTGAGCCACACCAAACACGTAAGCTACCAATCCACCAACACCTACTCTACCTTAAATGCCATTTCAGAAGACACAAAAAATATCTGGATTGCCTGTCATGGTATTGGGTTTTTAAGTAAGTATTTCATTAAGTACTTTAAAAATTTAGACCCAGAGGAAAATTACATTATTGCACCGCAAGCCCCATCCAAATACTACCAGACCAAAGCTTACAAGTACGTAGGGGCGTCCTGGCTAACCAGAGAAAACAAAGAAGAAGAAACTGAAAATGTGCTTAACTATCTGGATGCGGTTTTAGACATGGAGAACCTATCAACTAATAAAAATATTATTCTATTCGGGTTTTCTCAGGGCGTTTCTGTAGTGACGCGATGGATGGCTCAGCGTAAAATAAATTGCAGTCATCTGGTTATCCATTCCGGGAGTATTCCTACTGAATTTGACTCCGAAAGTTTTTCATACCTACCCGATTTGAAAACCACAGTAATTTACGGAACTAAGGATGAGTACCTAACTCCAGAAAAACTGGATGCTCAACTCGATTATGCTCAAAAGGTTTTTCCTAATTCTCCAAATGTCTTAGCATTTGACGGTAAACATGTCGTTGACGAAAAAAGCTTGCTTAAGGTTTCTAAACTATAAGGCAATAAGATTTCAGATTCCTGAAAAATTAAACATCATTTTAAAAAAATCTCTTAAATTTATAACTAAAATTATCGATTAATGAAGAAACAGCAGCGTGTCCTTATTGAAAACATTCAGCCTCAACTCAATTGTAGTGAATTTCCAATTAAAAGAGTTGTAGGCGAAATCGTCCACATTAAAACAGATATAATTGCAGATGGTCACGATGTTTTGCAGGCAAGTCTTGTAGTCTATCCACCTGAACCTAAAAAAAAAGAGGAATATCGCTTAACCGCAGAATATAACGACACATATTTTGGACAATTTACAGTTTCTAAACAGGGTTATTATACTTACTTCATAGAAGCCTGGATAGATCACGCCCTCAACTGGCAGCATGGTATTGAAGCCAAGCTGAAAGATGCGCAGCAAGTAAGAAGTGAGCTTTTGGACGGGATTCAATATTTAGAATTCTTGCAAGGAAAAGTCAAATCTAAAGACGATAAAAATTACATTTCCACATTACAGGCCTTGTTCCAGTCGGAAGAAGAGTATGAGAAAGCGATTGAAGAAGCAACTTCAGGTCGGCTGAGAGAACTTTTTGAGGCATATCCACAAAAAAAGTTTTCCGCAAAATCAAAAAAAATGCAGGTGTATGTAGACCGAGAAAAAGCGAGATTCAGCACCTGGTATGAATTTTTTCCAAGATCTGCTTCAGAAGAAAAAGGACAGCACGGCACTTTTAAGGACTGTGAACGCCTATTGCCAAAAATTGCTGATATGGGATTTGACACCCTATATTTCCCGCCAATTCATCCCATCGGCGAAAAAAACAGAAAAGGTAAAAATAACGCCACAACTGCAGAAAAAGGAGATAGCGGCGTGCCCTGGGGCATTGGCTCCAAACATGGCGGGCATAAAAGTATTCATCCCAATTTAGGCACCGAAAAAGAGTTTAAAGATCTCATCAGAAAAGCAAAAACATTTGGCATTGAAATCGCCATGGACATTGCCCTTCAAGCTGCTCCAGACCATCCTTACTTAGAGGAACATCCTGAGTGGTTCAAATTTCGACCAGACGGCACCATACAATATGCCGAAAATCCTCCTAAAAAGTACCAGGATATTGTCAATTTCAACTTTGAAACTGAAAAAGCAGATGACCTTTGGCAAGAATTGCTTAGCATCGGACTCTACTGGGCTGGAAAAGGAATCAAAGTCTTTAGAGTGGATAATCCGCACACCAAGCCTTTTCTGTTTTGGAACTGGTTCATTGAAGAAATTAAAAAAGACTATCCGGACACCTTGTTTTTAGCTGAAGCTTTTTCAAGACCTAAAATCATGCAACAGCTTGCCAAACAAGGCTTCTCACAATCTTATACCTACTTTACCTGGCGGGTTGAAAAGCAAGATCTAATCGATTATATGATTGAATTAACTCAATCGGAGATGAAGGAGTATTTCCGACCAAATTTTTGGCCCAACACGCCCGACATCAATCCCTATCACCTGCAAGGTGCCAATGAAGCCATGCATTTATTAAGATATGCTTTAGCGGCTACATTATCCAGTAATACAGGGATTTACGGACCTGTGTTCGAATATATGATTACTGAAGCTATTCCTGGAAAAGAAGAGTATGCCGATTCCGAAAAATATGAAATCAAGCAGTGGGATTGGTCCAAGGAAAACAAACTAACCCACCTTATTTCCAAAATTAATCACATCCGAAAAGAAGAAAAAGCCTTACAACAAACCAATAATATTGAATTTTGCCCTTTAGAGAATGACAAGCTGATCGCTTTCTGTAAATGGGATGATGCGATGGAAAGCAAGATTTTAGTTGTTGTAAATCTCGACCCTCACTATACTCAAAAAGGAACATTGAGGCTGCCTTTTGAAACCTTGGGAATTACTGTAGGGAACCCGCTAAACGTTCACGACCTTGTAACTGCAAACACTTACAGTTGGCATCACGAATGGAATTATGTAGAACTCCATCCTGCTTTGCCATTTCATGTGTTCAAAATAAAATTATAGTTTGGTAAATGATGAAAACATAACCATTAACGATATCTACCAATACGAAAGTGATTGGGCAAATCTTTTTGAAAATGAAAGATTTCTAAAAGAATTCTGTGAAGATATACTGGAACCCTACATCATCAATCAAAGATGGTATGGAGGGAAAGCCAGCGCCTTAAAATATATCGAGATTATTGATTATTTTAAAATTGAAAGTAAGCATTCACTCTACTATGGAATTGTAGTTGAAATCAATTTTAAAGAGGCTTTTGTTCAAAACTATTTTATCCCTATAGGTATAGTAAAAACCTTAAAGCAAGTCAAAAACAACTATATCGCCGCAGTGGATTTGAATACCAAAAAAGCTTATGTTGTTGATGCCTTGCTTATCAAAGATTTTCAAAAAGCTATTTTCGAAAAACTCCTGGAAGGCCGTAAAGATGAGCATGTAAATGTAGAATTCAGAAAAGGAAGAGCCTGTGAGGCAGACAAGTACAGCAGCTCCAAACTGATGGGCGTTGAGCAGAGCAACACTTCGATTATATACAATAAAGCTTATATTCTTAAAATCTTTAGACGGGTGTATACCGACCAAAATCCTGATTACGAGATAAGTAAATACCTCACTATAAAAGGCCATTTTAAGAATACTCCCAGCTATGCTGGTAGCATCACTTTAAAATTTAGTGATAAAAACATTATCACCCTTGGGCTAATGCAAGAATTGATTAGCAATGAAGGTGATGCCTGGGAATATTACATTAAGAATCTGGAGGACTGTTTCTCGACCTTATCAAAGAAAAAGCTAAAGGTCAAAGCCTCAAGTGTTTTGTCAAAGTTTAAACAAATTTCAGTATCTGAAATCGATCCCGAAATATTGAAATGGTGCACCATTGAATTTTTTGAAGATATTTCCAAATTGGCCAAACGTACAGGCGAAATGCATGTCACCTTAGGCATGGAACGTGTGAATATGTCATTTACACCCCAGGCCTACTCCTATGATTATTCGGTTTGGTTAAAAAACCGACTCATCTATATGCTGGATAATCGCATCAATCTTTTGGAAAATAATCTTCATAAGCTTGAGGGCTTAAGACTGGAACTAGCTCAGGATTTACTTAAAAATAAAAAAGAAGTCAAGAAAAGATTCTTAGACTTTGATGAGGCAAAATTAAAAAGTGAACGCATCAGGATTCATGGCGATTATCATTTGGGTCAGGTTTTAGTTAAGGATAGAGATTTTTATATCATCGATTTTGAAGGCGAGCCAGAAAGCACCATTCGGGATCGAAAAGTAAAGCAACCTCCGCTCAAAGACGTCGCAGGCATGTTTAGGTCTTTCAATTATGCGATTTATGCCACGATTTTCAATAATCTTGAAAAATACACACACTCTATTGAGGACTTATTTCATGCAGGAGATGTACTCTACTCAACTATGGTTGGAGTATTTTTGGACACCTATATCAGTGAAGTGCAAAGTAAAAATCTTAATATTGGCTACATCAAGGAAATAGAATTTCTACTGGAATACTGCCTGCTCGAGAAGGCGATTTATGAATTGGGTTACGAACTGAACGCACGCCCAAGATGGGCAATTATTCCTTTAAAAGGAATTTCAAATATTTTAAACGACGATTCTTATGAAAGAAGTTAAAGTCCACAGTTTATTTACTGAGTTTGATATCGAACTTTTTAAAAGGGGTCATCATTATAGACTTTACGAAAAATTGGGTTCACATCTCATCGAAGTAGATGGAGAAAAAGGCACTTACTTTGCTGTCTGGGCTCCTTCCGCCAGATCGGTTTCTGTCATCGGCGATTTTAATTACTGGGTAGAAGGAGATCATCAACTCAATGTGCGCTGGGATGAAAGTGGTATCTGGGAAGGGTTTATTCCCGGAGTTGAACAGGGAGCCGTCTACAAATACAAAATTCATTCTCATCATAACGATGTCAAAACTGAAAAAGCAGATCCTTACGCTAAGCGTTGTGAGCATCCACCAAAAACAGCTTCTGTTGTCTGGGATCTTAAAAAAGACTGGAAAGATGGGCAGTGGATGAAAAAGCGAAAGTCAAAAAATGCACTGGATGCGCCGTTTTCAGTTTATGAAGTTCATTTAGGCTCTTGGAAAAAGCAAGTAGAAGAAAACAGATTTTTAAGTTATACTGAGTTGGCTGACGAGCTAGTAACTTATGTAAAAGAAATGAATTTTACACATGTAGAATTTATGCCTATCATGGAGTTTCCCTACGATCCTAGCTGGGGCTACCAGATTACCGGGTATTATGCACCCTCATCCAGATTTGGTTATCCTGAAGAGTTTATGACTTTAATAGAAACCTTTCATAAAAATGATATTGGCGTTATTCTGGACTGGGTACCCTCTCACTTTCCTGAAGATGCACATGGTTTAGGCATGTTTGACGGTACTGCGCTTTATGAGCATCCCGATCGTAAAAAAGGATATCATCCTGATTGGAAATCGCTGATTTTCAATTACGAACGCCCTCAGGTCAAGGCTTTTTTGATAAGCAACGCCTTGTTTTGGCTGGATAAATACCATATCGATGGACTCAGAGTGGATGCCGTAGCTTCTATGCTTTTCCTAGATTATTCCAGAGAAGAAGGTGAATGGGATCCTAATATTTATGGTGGTAATGAATACCTTGGAGCCATTGATTTCTTAAAGACCTTCAACGAAGAGGTGTATAAAAATTATCCAGATGTACAGACCATCGCCGAAGAATCTACAAGTTTTCCTATGGTGTCCAAACCTACTTTTATTGGCGGTTTAGGCTTTGGTATGAAGTGGATGATGGGTTGGATGCACGATACTTTAGAATATTTTGCCAAAGAACCTGTCTATAGAAAACATCATCAAAATGAAATCACCTTCAGTTTAAATTATGCGTTTACAGAAAATTTCATGCTACCGCTTTCTCATGATGAAGTCGTTTATGGAAAGCAATCCTTAATCAACAAAATGCCCGGTGACCAATGGCAGAAATTTGCTAATCTTAGATTGCTGTTTGGATTTATGTACTTGCATCCTGGGACCAAACTGATTTTTCAAGGCGGAGAATTTGGACAATATGATGAATGGAATTTTGAAAAAAGTCTGGACTGGCACTTGCTGGACCATGATTTCAATAAAGGCATCAACACCTTTGTGAAAGACCTGAATTTATTATACAAAAATCAGAAGCCGCTTTTTGAAAAGCAATTTAGTCATGAAGGCTTTGAATGGATAGATTATGGAGATGCAGAGAACTCAGTGTTGTGTTTTATCAGAAAAGGAAAATCTGAAAAAAAGAAAATTTTAGCGGTTTTTAATTTTACTCCAGTTCCTAGACATAATTATAGAATTGGTTTACCAGAACTGAAAAGCATTGAGGAAATTTTTAGTTCAGACGCTAAAATTTATCATGGTTCAGGTGATTTTCAAAATCGAAGCATAACTATCGAAAACATAGAACAGCATTCCAGAGCACATTCAGCAGAAATACAGCTACCACCTTTAGGAATGAGTATTTTTGAAGTAAAATCTTAAATCATACATTCTTTTGCTTCGGAAAAAGACCTACATTTCGGGCGTTTTAATACAATATATTTAAAAGTGCACTCTTATGATTACAAATACAGAGCTCAAACAACTAGGGAATCAATTTCCAAATCAAGTAACTAGATTTCATCAAGACGTCGATAAACTTTATTTCACAACTCAAAATGAGGTGGTTCTTGAAATGACAGTCATAAGAGACAGCGTATTGAGGTTTCGCTACGGCACTAGAAATAAACTTGAAACCGATTTTTCTTATGCGATTTCTGAAGATAGAATTACCGGCTATAATAAGTTGGAAGTTTCTGAAGAAGTAGACCACTATATTATCACCACTTCTAAACTGGTATGCAAAATTGAAAAAATAAGCCTTCAAAAAAAGATTTATAACACCAAAGGAGAGCTCATTAATGAAGATGAGCTCGGGTTTCACTACGAAGAGACGTTTGAGTTTGGCGGGAACGTGGTTAAAATGAGCAAGCGGGCTCAGGAAAAAGAAGCTTACTACGGTATGGGAGATAAACCTATGCATTCCAACTTAAGAGGAAAACGTGTGCAGAATTGGGCTACAGATGAATATGCGTTTGCAAAAGACAAAGATCCTATCTATAAAAGTGTGCCTTTTTATATTGGTCTGCACCATACCAATGCCTATGGGATTTTCTTCGACAATACCTTTAGAACTTTTTTCGACTTTTCTCAAGAGCGAATTAACGTAACGAGTTTTTGGGCCCAAGGTGGAGAAATGAATTATTACTTCATTTATGGTCCGGAAATGGAGAAAGTTGTAAGCAGTTATACTGATCTTACGGGAAAAGCCGAGCTCCCACCAATGTGGGCACTTGGTTATCACCAGTGTAAATGGAGTTATTATCCAGAAAGTAATTTTAGAGAAATTGCCAGAAAATTTAGAGAGCATAAAATTCCTTGTGATGGTCTTTACCTGGACATTGACTATATGGATGGTTTTCGATGTTTTACCTGGGATAATGATAAATTTCCCAACCCTAAAAAAATGATCAAAGACCTGGCAGATGACGGTTTCAAAACAGTAGTCATAATTGATCCAGGAATCAAAATTGATTCTGAATACAGCGTGTATAATGAAGCTTTAGAAAAAGATTACTTCTGCAAACGAGCAGATGGTCCATATATGATTGGCAAAGTCTGGCCAGGAGAATGTAATTTCCCTGATTACACCAACCCTGAAGTGAGAACCTGGTGGTCGGGATTATTTAAAGAATTGATTGGTGAGATGGGAGTAAAAGGCGTCTGGAACGATATGAACGAGCCGGCCGTCATGGAAGTCCCTAACAAAACATTTCCCAATGACGTGAGACACGATTATGATGGCCACCCTTGTAGCCACAGAAAAGCACACAATGTTTATGGTACTCAAATGGCAAGAGCGACTTACGATGGGGTAAAGAAATTTGCTTACCCAAAGCGTCCGTTTGTCATTACCAGATCAGCTTATAGTGGAGCCCAGCGTTATGGCTCTTCCTGGACTGGAGATAACGTAGCAACCTGGGAACACCTTTGGGTAGCAAACGTTCAGGTGCAACGTATGTGCTTGTCCGGCATGTCCTTTACTGGGACAGATATTGGTGGTTTTGCGGAACAACCTACTGGTGAGCTATATGCCAGATGGATTCAGCTTGGTGTATTCCATCCGTTTTGCAGGACACACTCCTCGGGGCATCACGGTGATCAGGAACCCTGGTCTTTTGATGAGGAAGTACTTGATATTTCGAGAAAATTCATCGAACTTAGATATACGCTGCTTCCTTATTTGTATACCTCCTATTATAAATATTCAATCGAAGGAAATCCAATATTGAAGCCTTTGGTATATTTTGATCAGGCAGATCCACAAACACATTTTAGAACAGATGAGTTTATTTTTGGAGAGAAAATTATGGTATGCCCTATTCTGGAACCTAATTCTAAAGGAAGAAGGATGTATATCCCTATTGGACAATGGTACAACTTCTGGACTAATGAACTATTAACAGGCGGAAAGGAAACCTGGGTGGACGCTGATATTGATAGCATGCCTATTTTTATAAAAGCTGGTGCGATTATACCAAGATACCCAGTTCAGCAATATACCGGTGAAAAGTCTATAGATGAATTACGACTAAACCTATATTTTAAAAATGGAATGGAAACCTCTGAAGTATTCGAAGATGCTGAAGATGGTTATGACTATAAAAAAGGAAGATTTAGTCTAAGGTCTTTTAAGTTGACGGGCAAGTCTAATGACCTCATCATTCAACAACATAAATCTGGATCTTACCAAACGCAATACAATGACTTCAAAATTAATCTGAATGGACTTCCCTTTGAAATCAAGTCTATCGAGATAGATAATGTAGAAGTTGGTTTTGAGGATGTCCATTTTGATAAGGACAACAACTCGATAAAAGTTTCAAAAGAATTTACTGAAGTTCATATTTCAGGTTAAGAAAAAGCGTGGTATTGTAAATAATACCACGCTTTTAAATTACAACTAATAGTTAATTTCTAAAATCTCAAGTGCTCGTGTTTCTTCACCAAGCTTAAAATCGAATTTATCTTCAACTTTTTTAGATGTCATAGATTTAGCTAACGGTGATATGAAAGCTATCTTCTTTTCTTTAACATTGGCTTCATCCACGCCTACAATTTGAAATTCCTGAATGTTTCCATTCATCTTAAAGTTGACCTTAGCTCCAAATCGCACTTCATTTTGATTTTGGCTTGCAGGTTCAATAACCTGAGCAGTTGTCAACCGGTCCATTAGTAATTTCAATTTTCCGTCAATCATAGAAAGCTCACGCCTTCTTTCTGTATCGTCTTCTATATCTAAATCTGCTCTTTGTTTTTCTAAAGTATTTTTTTCCTTCTCAAGCATTTCTTTGCCATAAGGCGTAACATAATTGGTCTCGTGTTCTGGTAATGCTGCCCTGGGTGGAATTACTATAGGTTCTTCCTGATCACTTTCTTTTACAAATCCTCTACTCATATTCTAATATTTAAACATTTATAAAAAATAAAGCTGTAAAAAAGATAATATCATTTTCTACAGCTTTACCTAACAAACTAAATAAACAACCATGAACTTACTTCTGGTTTCTTTCAGGAGGGTACTCCTCCAATATTTTAGTTACAATTTCATTAATTTTTTTCTCTTTCTTGTCCATGTCCAGGCTTAAAATCCCTGTCCCTAAACCTTGCCATACCAATTCATTCTTTTCAGCATCTATTAAATCGATGTACAAAGTACCTTCCACATTTGTAGATACCGAATTATATCCTCCTGGTCCCCAAAAATAGGGATTCCAACCCCATCCATAACCGAAGTTATTCTGGTAAACATTCACGTTTTCTCGGCTTTCAGTAAAAATACTAACCAATAAACTAGGGTTTGAGTTTTTTATCATGCCTTTGGCAACTAGCTCTCTTTCAATAGCTCTAAGAATTCGTTTTTTATCTAAATCTGAGATTTCTGCAGCATCAATACCTGGTTTATAAAAAGCAAAGGTATTGTAATTATCAAAATTTTTCTCTTTATCATAATCAGTAGCAACTTTTATAGATGAACACGAAGTCAAAGTCATAAATCCTAAAAGGAGTAAAGCAAAAGTTAAGGTTTTCATAGTTCCAATTTTGAGCGAGTTTATCTAATCATTATAAATAATAGTGCAAGTATGATGCCAATACTGGATTTTTGAAACTGTTATAATAAAATCGAATCTCCAATTATCCATTATCTATTTTTTTATCGAATCCGTAAGGACAGTGTCTACAGCCACTCTTGCAACAGTAACCTCGTTTTAGGTGATATTGCTCAGTAAAACATCTGTATCCTTCTTCTGTTATATAAAAATCACCTTCCTCTAAAGGTATTTGTTTTTTGAAATTATTCATTAATTAAAATTAAATAATACTTCTATAAAATCGAAGGTAAGGCTTTAATTTTGAGTTTTATTTTCGAAAGCGATATGATGTCTACTGTTTTTTTTGAACAAAACTTCAAGTCTGTTGATGAATACGTTGGAACTTTCAACGGAGTTCATCTCTATGTGAAACGCGAAGACCTCATTCATCCTGTTGTTTCAGGGAATAAATTCAGAAAACTGAAATATAACTTATTAGAAGCCATAAAAAATAATGCCAACACCATTTTGACTTATGGTGGTGCCTTCTCAAATCACATAGCTGCAACTGCAGAAGCTTGTCATATCCTTGGACTAGACAGTATTGGCATCATTCGCGGAGATGAACTTGCTAATGACTTGGAGCTTACTCTAGCCACCAACCCTACATTAAAATTTGCACATGAAAAAGGTATGCAACTCAAATTTGTTTCCAGAGTAGACTTTAGATATAAAAATGATATGCCGTTAGTAAAGAACTTGATACTGAAAGATAGTTCTTTGGTTTTGATTCCAGAAGGTGGAACAAATGCTCTCGCCATAAAAGGCTGTAAAGAAATTCTAGAAGACACTATTGATTTTGATGTCATTTGCGCTTCAGTTGGAACTGGCGGAACACTTGCCGGGCTTATTGAAGCTACAAATTTCAATCAGTATTGTATTGGGTTTAGTGCTTTAAAAGGAACTTTTTTAGAAAAAGAAATAGACAGGTGGACGCATAAGTCTAACTGGAGGCTTCAAACAGATTACCACTTCGGGGGTTATGCTAAGGTAAATTCAGAATTAATAGAATTCATAAACACATTTCAGGAAAAATATAAAATTCCGCTGGATCCTATCTATACAGGAAAGCTATTATATGGGCTTTTCGAGATGATAGAGAACGGTGTATTTTCCAAAAATACTCGTATTTTAGCGGTCCATACTGGCGGTCTTCAAGGAGTTGAAGGCATGAACTCTAGATTAAACCAAAAAGGACTCCAATCCATAAAGCAGTTATGAAATATACTTTTGCCCTCAGTCTTATATTTCTCCTCATGGTTACTTCATGCGGAACATCAAAAAAAGTTAAACAAGAATCTACCGAAAGAACAGCTAAAGAACAGATAAGCTCGCGTCCGGAACAACCTGAAAAAGAACAAAACGAAGAGCTGGAAGATTATCTGGACGAACAAGTAGAGGATATAGATGTGAGTAGCTTGAATGCTGTTGAGCTTTACATATATAATTTTGCTGGTATTGCTCAAGAAGAAATGAGACTTTATGGAATTCCTGCGAGTATCACTATTGCTCAGGGTATATTAGAATCTGGTTCTGGAAACGGAAATCTTACCAAACGATCCAACAATCACTTTGGAATCAAATGCAATGGATGGCAAGGTGAAAAAGTATATCACGATGATGATGCTGCACAGGAGTGCTTTAGAAAATATGCCGACCCTAAGTATTCATTTAGAGATCATTCTTTGTTTTTGTTTGAAAGAAGTCGTTATGGTTTTCTTTTCGATTACAGAAGTGACGATTATACCTCGTGGGCGCGGGGCTTAAGAAGGGCAGGTTACGCTACGGATCCTAAGTATCCTCAAAAACTGATTAGTTTGATTGAAAGATATCAACTTAATGAATACGATAAAGAGGTCTTAGGGAAAACTGCAAATTTACCTTTACCAAGACCACAAAAATTGAACTTTGGTAATTCTGAATTTTATAGTGTGAAAAAAGGAGATACACTTTATAATATTTCTGAAAAATTTGGTCTTACGGTAGAAGAATTAAAATTAATTAATAAGTTAAAGCATGACCACATACAAATTGGTCAACAATTAAAAGTAAAAAATTGAAATTATGATTTATAAACGAAGTAGTGCCTTATTTGATGAAGCTAAAAAATATATTCCTGGAGGTGTCAATTCTCCGGTAAGAGCTTTTAATGCTGTTGGGGGAGATCCTATTTTCGTTAAAAAAGCAAAAGGGGCGTACTTATATGATGAAGATGGTAATCAATTAATCGATTATATTTCATCCTGGGGACCAATGATATTGGGTCATGCCCATCAGGCTGTAGTAGATGCTTTGGTAGATAAAACCAAGCATGGAACTTCTTTTGGCATACCTACAGAGTTAGAAACCAAAATCGCAAAACTGGCAGTAGAAATGGTGCCTGGTATTGATAAAATTCGATTTGTAAACAGTGGTACAGAAGCCTGTATGAGTGCTGTAAGATTGGCTAGAGGATATACTAAAAAAGATAAAATTATCAAATTTGCTGGCTGTTATCACGGCCACAGTGATTCTTTTCTGATCCAAGCAGGAAGTGGAGGAGCAACTTTTGGAGAACCCAACTCTCCAGGGGTTACTAAAGGTACTGCAAAAGATACTTTGTTAGCTCATTATAACGACCTTGATAGTGTAAAAACACTTATTGAAGAAAACAAAGGAGAAATCGCCTGCATTATTATAGAGCCCGTCGCAGGAAATATGGGCTGTATCTTACCTAAAGAAGGCTTCCTGGAAGGTCTAAGACAAATATGTAATGAACATAGTATTTTACTGGTGTTTGATGAAGTCATGACTGGTTTTAGACTGGCACCGGGAGGTGTCCAGGAGCGCTTAGGAGTACATGCAGATATTGTCACCTTCGGCAAGGTTATTGGCGGAGGCTTACCCGTTGGCGCTTTTGCAGGTAAAGCGGAAATCATGAATCATTTAGCACCTGACGGCCCTGTCTATCAGGCTGGCACTTTGAGTGGAAATCCTTTGGCAATGGCGGCAGGTTATGCAATGCTCACAGAACTAAACTCTCATAGGGAAATATTTGAAAGTCTTGATAAGAAGACTGAAAAGCTTCACATAGGAATGAAGAAAGTCTTAGATGATGCTGGAATTGTACACCAAATCAACAGAATTGGTTCAATGATCTCGATTCATTTTTGTGAAAACCCAGTAACTGATTTTAAATCGGCTGCACATGGTAATAATGAAAAATTTAAAACCTATTTCCATGGTATGCTAGAAAGAGGGGTCTACATGCCACCAAGTGCTTTTGAAAGTTACTTTTTAAATGATGCCTTGTCTTATGAAGATATAGATCATACTATTAAATCACTTTCTGAATTTGTTCATGAGCTAAAATAATTTAAAAATATTTAGGTAGTTTAATTTGAAATGTTAATTTTATTTAAACTAAAATTATTTTAAATGGAAACTAACCAAACTCAACCATCTAAACCAAATAGCCATATGCCAATGGCTATCATTTCAACTGTATTATCAGTGATTTCTTGTAGTATAATTCCTTCAACTATTTTCGGGATTATAAGTATTGTCTATGCATCCAAAGTAAATTCAAAATATGCGATGCAGGATTACGAAGGAGCAGTGAGAGCTTCAAAAAATGCTAAAACCTGGTGGATCGTAACTTTGGTCTCCATAGTTGTAATATGGGCGATTTCTATATTTTTTATAGATTCAATTCTCGGAGAGGAGTTTATGGAGGAATTCATGAGGGAATACGAAAGAGAAATGGAAAAAGCAAATCAATAAATGTATAGGCTAAATCATCAATTGTTTTTAAAATTATGTATACCCATAGTTATCTTAACTATGGGTATATTTTATTTTATTATAAACCCAAATACGTTTGCCTTTGCACCAAAATGCCCTTTCCACTCTTTTACGGGGCTGCACTGTCCTGGCTGTGGCTCTCAGCGGGCTATCCATGAAATCCTCCATGGGAATATCTGGACAGGCTTACAACATAATTTTTTAATTTTATTTGCGATTCTCATTCTTTCGTATAAGCTTTATGTATCATACGTAAATAATTCATCCTCACAGTCAAACCAAAACTTATTACAACATAATGCCGCTCCATGGTTAATTTTAGCATTAGTATTAGGGTTTTGGATATTAAGAAACATACCTTTGGAACCGTTTCTAATCTTGGCACCTTAATTTGATATGATTATTTTACAGATCCTGGTCCTATTTATAAGTATCTCCTTCTTCTTTTATGGTCTAGGTTGCTTTTATAGCCCTACTATGTATGAAGAATTTCATAGATTTGGTCTTACTTCATTCCAACGTCAATTGACAGGATTCTTTCAGGTAGCAGGGGCTTTAGGATTGGCTGCCGGCTATTATTTTTTACCCATTCTAGGCTTCTCAGCTGCCATTGGGCTCACACTATTGATGAGCTTAGGATTTGGTGTGCGCATCAAGATTAAAGACAATTTTATTCAATCCTTTCCATCCCTGTTTTTTGCCCTTTTAAATTTATTTGTTGCCTTTAGGTTTTACCAGTTCTTTGATTTGTTTTAAATCAAGTTGAAGTACCAGGGAATTGTAAAGCTGGAAATGATCCAAAATACCATATTCAACAGAAAGCCTACTCTAAAAAAATCTCTAAATTTATAATTTCCAGCACTATACACCATCGTATTCGTCTGGTAGCCGATAGGCGTCATAAACGTAGCTGAAGCTGCAATCATCACCGTCACCAAAAAAGGTAAGACCTCAACTCCAGAATTATGAGCAATCGCAATGGCAATTGGCGTCATAAGCGCTGCAGATGCATTGTTGGACATCACTTCGGTAAGCAAGGAAGTCACTAAATACAGGCCTGAAATAACGGCTATCATGCCTAGCGGCTCCAATTGCCCAAGCAAGGCTTGTGCGATTAAAGTATCTAAACCTGTTTTATTAATAGCTAAACCAAGACTCAAAGCGCCCACCAGTAAAAAAATAATCTTCCAGTTGATGGCTTTATAGATTTCCTTCATCGTCAGGATTTTGGCCAGAACCAAAATAATCACCGCAGAAATAGATCCAACCATAATATCTAGTATTCCCAAACTGGCTAAAACCACCATAATTCCAATGAGGGCAATAACTATCGAGAATTTCTTTTTATCAAACTCTGTAATATGATTTTCGGACAACAAAACAAACGGTGTGTTCTGTCCAGACTCTAGCTTATTCAATTCTTTGACATAGTGCGACTTTACTTCAGCCAAAATCACATCTCCAGCAATTAATTTTACATCGTATAAATCATCATGCTGAATGTCTTCCCGATGTTTAATCGCCAGGGGAATTGCCCTAAATCGTCTCCTAAAGTCTAACTCCTTAAGCGTTTTGCCATGAATTTCTGAAGAAGAGGTAATCACCATTTCAACCAAAGCAGAATTTTTACCGGACAAGTCATTATCGCCGATTTTTAGTGGTGAAACGGAAAGCGTTTTGGTTTTCCCCTTCAAAGACTTTAGCTTTTCAACGTCACACCTTACTTTCAAAACATCCCCTTCATTCAATTCGAAATCTCCTGGTGGTAAGGTAAACTGACTTCCATTACGACGCACTTCAATAATATCCATATTGAATTCTGTGACCAATTCGGAATCCATAATTTTTTTCCCAATAGAGGTTGAATTGGATAGCAACTCCACTAATGTGATGTAGTTATTAACTTCAAACTTTTCTTTTAAATCTTTAGAGCGTCTGGATTTTGGAAGAAGTCTAATGCCTAAAACTGACATATAAATGACGCCTACTACTAAAAGTATTCCTGCTACTGGAGTCATTTGAAACATCTCTACTGCTTTTTCTCCCTCCTTTTCTGCAATACCACTTACTAAAATATTGGTAGACGTACCAATCAACGTACACATTCCACCGAATATGGATGCAAACGAAAGCGGAATCAACATCTTGGAAGGACTTTGTCCAGAAGTATGCGCAATCTGTATCACAACAGGAATAAAAACAGCAACAACCGGCGTATTGTTCACAAAGGCAGAAATGATGGCGATCATAAACATCATCATTAAAATTCCACTATTAAAGTTGTAACGGAAGATGTTGGACAATCGATGGGCGAGGACCTGTAATGCACCGGTTTTGAGAAGGGCTGCGCTAAGCACAAACATAAATGCAACAGTGACTGTTGCCTTATTACTAAAGCCTTCTACGCCTTCCTGTGGCGTAATAACTCCAGAAATCACCAGAATAATCATAATCGAAATTGCTACTAAGTCTATAGGGAGAGCCTCAGTAGCAAATAAAATGATGGCGAGAACAATGACGCATATAGTAATAATAGCAGCGGTGGTCATTCATAAATTTTCTCCAAATATAGAATAGTCTACCAAATCTATAGACTTTATATAAGATAAATTTTACAAGACCTTACAAACTTGTCCCTTAGTAAGTCAAGGCTCTTATAAATGTGAAATTAAACCACTCTCACGTTTAATGACTTCACTCAAACTCGCTTGCTTTAGGAGTTCTACTGTTTTCTTTTTCACTTCAAAAAAAACATCCCGAATGCCGCAGGTTTCTTCGTCCTTGCATTCTTCACAGCGTTCGTAATATTTATAGGTGACGCAAGGCAGAAAGGCAATAGGTCCATCAAACAAGCGCATCACATCGGCCAGATTAATATCCTCAGGATCTTGTAAGAGATAATAACCCCCACCCTTCCCTTTTTTGCTGGCAAGAAGTCCAGCTTTTTTAAGATTAAGAAGAATAGATTCCAAAAACTTTCTGGGAATATGCTCTTTTTCAGCAATTTCGCTAATCACTATAGGCCCCTCTCCTGTTCTTTTAGCGAGAAAGACTAAAGCATTGATGGCGTATTTTGTCTTTTTGGATATCATTTCAACAAATATATCATTATTCATCTTTAAAAAACTAAATCTGAAATTGTAATTTGCAACTTCAATTTCGAAAACCTCTTCATGGCCTCACAACTGATTCAGAATAGCCTTTTGCATCTCAAAACTTACTTTGGTTACGACAGTTTTAGAGAAAATCAGTCGGAAATCGTCGAGCATGTATTGAATAAAAAAGATGCTTTGGTGGTGATGCCCACTGGAGGTGGAAAATCCATGTGTTTTCAATTGCCCGCACTAGAATTTGATGGTGTGACTTTGGTTATTTCTCCACTGATTGCGCTTATGAAGGACCAGGTAGATGGGCTGAAGAGCAATGGAATTGCAGCTGAATTCTATAATTCAACTCAAACCTCAGAAACACAACTCGACATCAAATCCAAAGTGGCCAGCAAAGAATTGAAGTTGCTTTATACAGCTCCAGAAAGTCTCTCTGGTCTTCAGGAAATATTGAACGAAAGGTATATCAGCTGTGTGGCAGTGGATGAAGCGCACTGCATTTCGTCCTGGGGTCACGACTTCAGGCCTTCTTATCAGCAACTAGGGTTTTTAAAAAAATCCTTGCCCAACACGCCGGTATTGGCATTGACGGCGACAGCAGACAAAACCACCAGAAAAGACATCCTAAAGCAACTTAATATTTCAAAAGCGAAAGTCTTTCTGTCTTCTTTTGACAGAGAAAATATTTTTTTGGAAGTAAGAGTTGCAGACCAGCGGCTGAAACAAATTGAAAACTTTTTGCTCAGAAGAAAAGATGAAGCAGGTATTGTGTATTGCCTAAGTAGAAAATCTACTGAAAAGTTGGCAGCCGATCTTACCAAGAAAGGCTTCAAAGCAAAAGCTTATCACGCAGGACTTGACTCAGAATTGAGAAGTAAAATCCAGGAAGAGTTTGTCTATGACAAAACTCAAATCATCTGCGCCACAGTCGCCTTTGGAATGGGCATCGACAAATCCAACGTGCGCTGGGTCGTTCATTACAATATGCCCAAAAACATTGAAGGTTATTATCAGGAGATTGGTCGAGCTGGAAGAGACGGGTTAAAAGCCAATGCCTTAATGTTTCATTCTTACGCAGATGTAATTCAATACAAACGCTTTATTGAAGATGGCAAAAACAAAGAAGTACAGGATGCCAAGCTGGAACGTATGAAACAATTTGCTGAGGCGACCTCTTGTAGAAGACGTGTTCTGTTAGGCTATTTTGGTGAGCATTTGACTAAGAATTGTGGCTTTTGTGATGTTTGCAAAAACCCTCCGCGATTTATCGATGCTAAAGTGATTGCTCAAAAGGCACTATCTGCAGTGGCAAGGGTGAAACAAACAGAACCAATAGGAGTTATCATCGACATTTTGAGAGGAGCAAAAAATGCTGCGATTTACGATAAGGGGTACCAGGAGCTTAAAACTTATGGCATTGGAACCAACATCAGTTGGAAAGATTGGCAGCATTACATCTTACAACTCATCAATCTTGGCTATATTGAGATTGCTTTTCACAGAAAAAATGCCCTTGAATTTACACCTTTGGCTAAGAAAGTCTTGTTTGATGATGAGCAGGTATGGTTAACTAAGCCAAAACTTGAACAAGCACGAGCAGTCGAGACCAAGAAGACTCCTAAAACATCAACTCTTTTCAATCAATTAAAGCAATTGAGAATGGAAATTTCTGTAGAAGAAAATATTCCTCCTTATTTGGTCTTTAACGATGCTACGCTAAAAGAGATTGAAAGAAACAGACCGCAAAGCGAAACAGAATTTAAATCTATAAGTGGTGTCAATACTTTGAAAGCAGAAAAATATGCTGACGAATTCATAGAAGTCATCAAATTATTCAACACCAAAAAGAGAAAAAAGAAAACGTCTACCTATGATGAAACCTATCAACTATTTGTCGACGGAAATACGATTGATGAAATTGCAGAAGAAAGACAGATCCAATCGACAACTATCATTTCTCATTTATGCAAACTGGTATCTAAAGGAAAAGAGATAGATTTAAGTGACCTGGTTTCAACTTCAGAAGTAAGAGAAGTCGAAAATATCCTTAAAAAAATCGATTACGATGGTACGCTAAAACCTATTTTTGAAGCTTTGGAGGGTAAGATGAGTTATGAAAAGATTAAATTATCACTGGCGATTTTGAAAAAATAACTACTCATTTTTCACAACAACAGTACTGGCCTTCACTCCTGTCAATAGATTCCAGACATTTCTTGAAATCAACTTACCATCATCGATAATTTTAAGCTCAGCTGTATTTGGGCCTGCATCCCCCTGATTGAGAGCAACAAATTCTATTTTATTGAAGCCAATCTCCAGTGGAATTGTAATCTCCTTATAAGGGTTTTCGAGAAGTAAGTTTTCAATTACAACTTTGCCATTAACCCGTATTTGCACACGATCCCCATCAAACATCATATGATCACGACATAGGAAAGTTATTTTATCTGAAGAAGTCACAAACTCGCCAAGATTCATATCTTCGGCCCATTCTTCTTTCATTCCCTTATTTTCATCTTCAGGCTTTTTGTTCAGCTTATCGGTCCAAATCTCGCTAGGATTGGTATACTGTGTTTTGGGCTTAAAATCAACCCCTTCCTCATCTTTAGAAAACCTGTCTTTCACCTTACTACGATTCGGAACACCAAGCCTATCCAGTCCAGAACTCGAATTTGACGATTTAAATTTTGGTTTATTGATAACCTCAGAACCTCTGGAAGGGAAGTCCCTGTTTTGTGCAGTGACTAAACTTAATGAGCCAACCGCAAGAATTATAAATATATAATTTAAATACCTCATCATCACAAATATATTAAACTATAAGCATGAATTATACCAGAAAACCATTCTTTGTCAAATAATTAGTACTGAAAGGCCTGAAAATTACCATGGTGTGTTTTGGATACCTCTAATATTTGTGACGATAAATTTACAAATGGCAGTCCTTCTTTTGTCTTTTGGAACTCCGGAATTGAGTTGAGCTTCAACTTATCCTTCAAATGATCCATGAAATCTGATGTGGATCCAAAAAAACAATTTTTATGAACATTATCTTTTATTTCTGAATATATGAATTCATCTGTATGAATGGTTTGAACGGAGACAGATTCATTTTTAAAACAAACTCTCCCATTTTGAGAATCATATAACTGGCAACTAAAAGCAAAAGGATTAAAAGCAGTTTCAAACTTGCACTTTCTTTGAAATGCCTTGTAAGCACTTTCCTTCATCGACCAGATTCTCCAGTACAAATGTGTGCTGTTTTGATTGGATAAAATCAGTTTTATTTCTTCTTGACTACAAATTTTTTCAAGAAATCTAAGCCTAAAAATATTAGATTCTCTATCAGCTTTAGCTAAATCGACTATGTCGTTTCCAATCACTTATTAGCAAGTTTTTTTTGGATAACATTAACTGTAGCTTCTACATTAATCATTTTCTCCATATCGTCATTTTCAATTCTGATATCGAATTCATCTTCAACATCGAGGACGATATCGACTAAGTTAGCCGAATTGATTTCAAGATCCTCGATGAAATTAGATTCAGAAGTCAGATTATTAAAATTTTCCTGATTGTTAACGTAAGGTTTTACGATGGGTTTTAGACGCTCTTGTATAGCTTCGGTAGTCATGTATTTTTTAAAAGCAATTTACTAATTAGTTTTTATAAATATGGATTTAAGTATAGACTAGTGAGAAGGAATTCAAAAAAAGACTTCTGTAGTGGATATTCATATTTACTATTTTTATTAGGCAGTGCCTTAATTGACGGCGTCAAAATTGAAAAAATAATAAATTTGATCTCAATCAAGATCCAATTTCTGCTTACACCTAAAACTTTCAAATAGAAAATTGATCCCTGTCATAATAAGAATAAGCGAAAAAGTTCCAGCCAGAATCCATTGCCATGCTGGAGCATCGCTGTGTTTCAAAAATCCACTTTCCACCAAAGCGGATAATCCAAAACCCAGCAATCCGGTTCCTGCTCCTCCAAAAATCCAATAGCGTTTTTTTAGTTGTTTTGAGTTCATTTGTCGTAAGATTTTAAAATGACACAAGCATTGACATCCCCAAACCCAAAGCTTGCTTTAGCCAATAGATTTAATTTCTTCTCAACCAGTCGCCTTGGAATCTTATCCTCATCAATAAGCTTAAGCACTTCTGGGTGAATAGTATCACAATTGATATTTGGAAAAATGAATCCACGAGACAATTCCAGTACAGAACTTACCAGCTCTATGCTTCCAGCTGCTGCAAGGGCATGACCTATATGACTTTTCAACGAGTTAATGTAAGGGAATTCCTTACCCGATAAACCCAAAGCCTGAGACCAATTTTCAATTTCGGTGCTATCCATGGCAGTTGCCGTAAGATGCCCATTGATCAGGTCTATTTCTTCTGAATTTACTCCAGCATCTAGTAATGCTTGCGATATACAGCTTTTTACTGCCGTGGAATTGGGCGCCGTCATGCTTCCATTTTCTCGCTGACCACCAGCATTCACGTGACCACCTAAAACTTCTGCATAGATGTGTGCGTCTCTTTCTAGAGCGGACTCTAAATCTTCCAGAACTAAAGCCCCTGCTCCACTGGAAGGCACAAAACCAGCTGCAGCAGCCGATAATGGCTGTGAGGCCGATTCTGGAGTAGCATTGTGCTGATGTGGTAAAATGCGTAGGGCATCAAAACCACCCCAAACATAAGGTCCGGAATCACTACAACTTCCAACAAGCATACGTTTGGCTTTTCCAAATTGAATACGCTCAAATCCCATCAATAAGGCTTCCGTTCCTGTGGAACACGCTGAAGAATTGGAGGTGACCTGGTTACCACAACCTAGTCTACCCCCCAGAAATGCACTAATCCCGCTGGCCATAGTTTGTAAAACGCTGGTACTTCCCAATCTTCTCACCTGCTTATCGTCAATTCGGTTAAAAGCTTCTCTAAGTTTTTCAACACCTAAAACACCAGTACCAAAAATAATTCCTGAATCTGTATCGAGTTCGTGCTTAATACTCAATTTGGCATCTGTCCAGGCCTCTTGTCCTGCAATTCCACCGTAAATCAATCCAGTTGCTAAAAGTCCTCTTTGTTCTAAAGCAGTGAAATTTTTATCTAAAAGTTCCTGAGGTATTTTTGGCACTCCACCAACCTGACAACTGAACTTCAAATCTTTGAGCTCTTGATGAAATTTAATCCCGCTTTTACCAGCTTTTATAGCGTCTTCAAATTGAGGAAGACCAGTAGCATTGGGAGCAACAACCCCCATCCCCGTGATAACCACTCTTTTTCTTTTCATCATTAAGGTAAAATTACACCTGCAAGTTCACCTTGCAGGACCAAATCTCCAGTCAAGTCGTACATCTTTACCGAAGATTTTAATTTATTGAATCTAAAATACATCTTTTCAGCCTCAACAATCACCTTATCGCCAGGTAAAACAGGTTTGATGAATTCAACATGAGTTGACGTCATAGCTAGTTTCATGTCGTCAAGGTTAATATTTTTTTCCTGAGACAAAAGATAAAGTCCAAAGCTTGCCAAACCAATTTGGGCAGCACATTCTGTGAGTATAACTCCAGGAGTGACTGGATTATTTTTGAAATGTCCTTTGTAAAACCAGGAAGAGGCTTTAAATGTATAGCTTCCTTTGATTGAAGTCTCTGACACCTCATCAATAGTTTTGACGTATAGAAAAGGGTCTTGGTAAGGAAGTTTCGCAATAATTTCAGATGATTTCATTGTGTTATTGATTTATAAGCTTTCGCCACCATCCGCTTTTATCACTGAACCATTGATCCAGTTTGCTTCTTTCTTGCTCAAAAGATAAACAACATCGGCCACATCCTCGACAGTGGTAAGGCGTTTGAAAGGGTTGCGTTTTACGGCAGCCGCTTTAAGTTCTTGATAACCAGGAATCATTTGGAAGGATTGAGTTTCCACCATTCCCGATTGTATACAATTGGCTGTTATCCCATACTCAGCAAACTCTACTGCCATATATTTCATCAAGGTTTCCAGGCTGGTTTTAGCCACAGAAACGGCGGCGTAATGTTTCCAAACCCGCTGGTTACCTTCACTTGTAAAAGCCAGTAATTTTGAATGTTCCGTAAACAAGTCGGCTTCTAAAATCGCTTTGGACCAGTCATAAAAGCTATAAGCCATGGCATTGGCTGTGATTTGTAAATCAGTTAGATTGAGAGGGGAATCTCCAGTCAAAGCTTTCAGGTTTCCTTTGGCAATGCTGTGAAGAAGTAATTTTATTTTCCCAGATTCACCTAGATGTTCTGGAAGTTGGTCTATAAAGCTTTTCCTTTTTTCTGAATTTGTAGCATCTATATTAACTGTTTTTAGATCAATCCCGCACTGTTTCATAGTTTCAAATCTGGCTTCGATGTCTGGTAAATCACTTCTTCTATCCCTATGAATTATGATTAAGTTCCATCCGTTTTGTGCCAGCTTCAAAGCTGAAGCGTAACCTAGGCCTTGGCTTCCTCCGAGAATCAGGGCGTAATGTTTAAGTGATTGGTTGGTCATAAGCTGGATGTCTTTAAAAGTTTAATCTTATCAGTATTATATTCCGAAGAAATTTAACTCAATATTATTTTAGCTTGAATTACCACTCCAAAAGAATACGCTGAGCAGAAAATCCAGGTCCAAAACTAAGCATCAAGCCCTTTTCTCCTTTTTTAATAGGTTTTTGCATGATCCGCTCTAGCACATAAAGGACGGTAGCACTACTCATATTTCCAAATAATCGAAGTACTTCCTTGGTGTCATCGATATTTTTACCCATTGCCCCAAAAAGTGCCTCTACTGTATTGATGATTTTCTTACCTCCAGGGTGAAAAATAAGATGATCTACATCTTCAATTTTGGTTTGATTCGCTTCTAAGAACGGGTGAATTATAGCAGGAAAATGACTGCTTATTTTTTCTGGTACATCTATATCGAGAACCATTTTTAATCCAGAATTGGTAAGATCAAAACCCATCATGTGTGTGTCATTGTAAAAATGATACATGGATTCTCCCAGAATTTTAGGTCCTTTACAGGTGTCTTCAGAACTCATTAATACACAAGCAGCTCCATCACCAAAAATGGCAGAACTCACCATATTTGCCATGGATTTATCACTGAGCTGGAAGGTAGCTGTAGGGGCTTCAAAAGCAACAATGGCCGCGCGTTTATCGGGGTTAGCCTGCAAAAACTGATGTGCATAAATCATCCCAGAAATACCAGCTGCACAACCCATTTCCGTAACAGGCAATCTCACAATATCCTGTCTCAAGTCCAAATCATTAATAAGAAATGCATCCAAGGACGGGATCATAATACCTGTGCAACTCACAGTAATAATGTAATCTAAACTTTGTGGGGACCACTCTGCTTTATTCAGTGCTTTTTCAAGGACTTTCTTTCCCAGATTTTTAGCCTCTCGGGTATAAATTTTGTTCTTATCCTCAAAGGAAGTAGCTTCAAATACCTCTTTAGGATCCATAATGGAATAGCGCTTATCCACTTGTGCGCCTTCGTAAATCTTAATCACTTTTCGTCTAAATCTCTCGTCTTCATCTGCTAGCCACATCTCTACAAAAGGAATTATATCTTTCGTTTCCTTATAATACTGAGGAGTTTGGGTAGCGACTGTATCTATTTTTACACTCATGAGCTGTATATGATCCACTGGTAACGGAATGCCCAATACCATTTAATGTGGTGCTTTAAATTTATTTGTTTGGCGTAATACTCAAAGTCTTCTGCTTTAAAACCTCTCAAAATGGAAGTCAAACCATCTTTCCTTGCAATGTCTGAATTTACAAAGACTGCGCAATACAACTTGAATAATCGGTAAGCAATTTTATTGCGATGCAAATCGTTGATCACAAGCCCTAACCTGGCTTTATCAGAAAGGATGGGAAGTAATTTTTTAATAAAATCATCCTTAAAATGATGAAGTGTAAGGCAACACATGATGATATCTGCTTCGAAATCATCAAAATCCTCACTAAAAACATCAATTACTCTAAAAGATATATTTTTATAGGCTTGGGACCATTCTCTAGCGATTTGGATAGTATGTGGATTGGCATCTATTCCAATAAGCTGAACATTGATTCCTTTTTGCTTTGCCCATTTTGAGATATACCTCAATGCATCTCCACTTCCACAACCCAAATCTGCAATAACAAAATGCTTGCTCTTTTGGTCTTCCAATAGTTTTTCAATGCCTTTAATAGTAACTCTATGTCCGCCAAGCTTGGTGTTGATTTTGTCAATGGTCTCCAATACTTTTTTAAGTTCTTCACCTTTAAAATCAAATTTATCCATGATTTCTTCTTCCTTGCTTCGCGTTTTGGTAGAAATGCCTTTCATGAGATTGGTTTACCGTGGGTTTGTTGAATCATTTTTTTCAAAATATAAGGAGATTTAGAAACAACTGACATCCCAATATTTGTCAATCTGGACTTTAATAATATGTGTTGAAATACACCCCCGAAAATAAGCCTTTTCCTAAAGGTTTTATTCCAAATTTTACTATAATTTTCTTCCAGTTGCTTTCTGTTTTTATGAGTTTTAAAAGCTTTGATCTCTTCCGATATCAATTTGGCTGAATGGATAGCAATAGCCATACCATTGCCGCATAGTGGATGAATAAGTCCTGCAGAATCTCCAGCCATCAGCATATGGTTTTCCACGGCGCTTTTATTTTGAAAAGAAACCTGAGAAATAGCCAAATGCTTGTCAAAAAGTAAGTTGGAATTGTCAAGAAATGATTTAAGTCTTGGATTTTGAGCAAGGATATGTTTATTGAAATTTTCAACCGACCCTTCTTTTTTGAAGCTATTGTAATGTGTGAGGTAGCAAAAATTTACGGCGCCAGTTTCAGTTTTAGAAAGACCGCAATAACCGCCATCAAAATTGTGCAAATGCACTTCTCCTGCTGGAAAATCATCCGTCTGATAGTGGGCTTTTATTCCAATCCATGGCGTTTTCTGCTGAATAAAATCTCTACCAAGTTTTTTATCTAAAGTAGAACGCTTTCCAAAACTACCGATAGCAATTTCAGAATAATAGGTTTGCTCCTTCGTTGCTATAAAAAACTGTTCATTTTCGAAAGCGACATCCGAAACAGTTTCAAATTTGAAAGTAACACCGCTTGACTTAGCCGTTTTGTACAAAAGATCATCTAAAGCATACCTTGACATGCCAAAACCACCAAGCGGAAGGTCTACGTTTATGGAGTTGCCAAAGCGACCACTCAACACCAAGCGATGAATTTGATCTGCCGGGGTGTTTTCAATAGAAATTCCAAGTCGATTTAAATAAGGTAACACTTCGTTGGAGACGTATTCACCACAAACCTTATGCTTTGGATAGTGATCTTTTTCTATGACTAAGATATCCAACCCAGATAAAGATAAATCAATAGCAGAAGTTAACCCAGCCAAACCTCCACCAACTATTATAACATCAAACCTTTTCATTTTGGAAATTTAGGCATAAAAAAAATCCTAATGTGGAATTAGGATTTTCTGTTGTACTATTTTAAAGATTATTCAGCTTTTTGCTTCGCTTCTTCTTTTAGTTCTTCATTGGCAACAATGGCCAGTTCTACCCTTCTATTTTTGGAACGCCCTTCAGAGGTGTTGTTATCATACTTCGGTTGTTCTTCTCCAAACCAATTGGTTTCAATTCTTGAATTTCCTATTCCATTATTGGTTAAATAATCGGTAACAGACTGAGCACGTTTTTTGGATAATTCCATGTTGTAGCTATCACTTCCAGTAGAATCTGTGTGACCTTCAACTATAATATTGGTTTTGGGATATTTTTGAAAAATGCTAATCAATTTCAACAGTGAAATTTCGGACTTATCGTTGATGTCGGATTTGTTAGTTGCAAAGTAAACTCCAGAATTTTCGTCGAATGTAACATTGATGCCTTCTCCAACTCTAGTGACTTCAGCTCCAGGAATCTCTTCTTCAATTTCCTTGGCCTGTTTATCCATTCTATTTCCGATATACGCACCTGCTGCTCCACCTACAACACCTCCAATAATAGCTCCTAAGACAGAATTATCACCATCGCCAGTATTATTACCTATTACACCACCTATGACAGCTCCGCCAGCAGCGCCTACAGCACCACCACGCTGGGTATTGTTGGTGTTTTTCACGGCTTCACAAGAACTGAAAAGGAATGCAAATGCCATCAATATTCCAAGTATTTTATTTTTGGTTGGTTTCATAGTTTAAATTTTTGAAAATGTCGTTTCTACTTTTATCTCTTTACCATTATAATTAGCAGTTTGTTCCCAAACCATTTCATTTTCTAACAAAGATTTAATTCGGATTCGTGTTCCTTGGCTTACATCTTTTGCCTTTTGTCCTGTTGTAACTTTCATTAAAACTTCGGGATAGGCATTTTTGGCTGTTTCACTATCAACGTACCAAGTTAGTCTATTTTTGGTTTTCGCACATGAATCACCATCCAAAGTAAATTCACCTGTACTATTATTTGGTACAAATTTCCAAATAGAATTTTGAAAACAGCTGATGTCTGCAACTTCAAATAGTTCGACATCGAAAAAACCAGAAGAATCTGGGAAAGTCACCGATTCCAGAACCCAATCGCCCTTAAATTCTCTTTCAACTTTGTTAGCTAAATAAGAAGAACCGCAGGATGAAAACAGGATAGCAACAATTAAAACAAGGCAATATCTCATAGGTTTTATCTTTAATTAAACATAAAAAATCCGCAGGCTAAATACTTTGGTAAACCTACGGATTTAATTTTTTCTATCGTCTGAAAAGTCTTCCTAAAAGAGAGATAACAAACAATACTATAAAAATGTAAAAAATAATTTTTGCAATGTCTGCAGCACCTTCAGCAATTCCGCCAAAGCCTAACACAGCTGCAATTAATGCAATCACTAAAAATGTAATAACCCATCGTATCATAATTTTTGGTTTTTATGGTTGGTTATACTAACTTAACCAAAAAGTATGGCCTTAGGATAAATTTAATATTTATTTAAGTTTAGAAACTCTTCCTCAAACCTTGATTTTGATAAGTATTTTTCTTCTAAATTTTTAGCAAAAGGAATTGGTGTAGATAAACTTGCAACTCGCTTGACAGGAGCATCAAGGTATTGGAAACAATGCTCAGAAATTAAAGCTGATATATCTGATGCTATTCCTCCAAATATAGAATCTTCCTGAAGAATAATTACTTTACCTGTTTTCTTTACAGAATTAAAAATAGCTTCCTCATCCAAAGGAAACAAAGTTCTTAAATCGATAAAATCTACTGATATATTTTGGTGTCGTTCCAAAACCTCGGAAGCCCAGTGCACTCCAGCCCCATAAGTAATAAGACTTATGTCTGTGCCAGAGGTTATAAGATTTGCTTTACCTAGCTCCAGTGTAAAATAATCTTGTGAAACTTCGCCTCTAATGCTTCTGTACAAACCCTTATGCTCAAAAAATAAAACAGGATTAGGATCTTCAATAGCAGCAGCCAGAAGTCCTTTGGCATCCTGAGGATTGGAAGGGTAAATCACTTTAAGACCTGGAGTCTTCGTGAACCAGGCCTCATTGGTCTGGCTATGAAAAGGGCCTGCACCCACTCCAGCGCCGCAAGGCATTCTTATCACTACGTCTGCATTTTGCCCCCAGCGGTAGTGTACTTTGGCTAGGTAATTTACAATTGGATTAAATCCTGAACTTACAAAATCACTAAACTGCATTTCTACAATAGACTTTATGCCTTTAATGGAAAGTCCCATGGCTGCAGAAATAATAGCTGACTCGCAAATAGGGGTATTTCTGACTCTGGCTTTGCCAAATTTCTCAACAAACCCATCAGTGATTTTGAAAACTCCACCGTACTCTGCGACATCTTGCCCCATAATGACCATATCCTCAAACTTTTCCATGCTTTGCTTTAGCCCTTCAGAAATGGCATCAATGAAGCGTAATTCTGTTTTTTGAGACGACGGTAAAAAATTCTGAAACTCATAAGACTTAAATACATCTGCTAACTCATCGTTTTCATTAGAGTCGACTTCAGGTTCTTCATTGGCTAACTTGAGGTGATCCTCTATCTCTGATTTGATTTCAGTTTTTATGGAAATAATTTCATCCCTGGTTAAAAAGCCAGCTTCCAGAATAAACAACTCATAATTATCGATAGGATCCAGCTTTTCCCACTGTTCCATCAAATCATCTGGAACATATTTGGTTCCACTAGCTTCTTCATGACCTCTTCTTCTAAAGGTTTTGAACTCCATCAAAACAGGTCTCGGGTTTTTCCTGATGCTTTCTGCAATCGCATTGACTTGAGTAAAAACTTCTACAACATTATTACCGTCAATAATATGAGATTCCATTCCGTATCCTAAAGCTTTGTCGGCAATATGTTCGCATTTAAATTGCTCCATCACAGGAGTGGAAAGTCCGTATCCATTGTTTTCAACACAGAACAAAACAGGTAAGTCCCAAACCGAAGCCACATTTAGGGCTTCATGAAAATCGCCCTCACTGGTTCCCCCTTCACCAGTGAAAACAGCAGTTACCGCGTTTTCGGCTTTTAGTTTGTGTGCCAAAGCAATACCATCTGCAACTCCTAGTTGTGGGCCAAGATGAGATATCATCCCTACAATTTTGAATTCCTGTGTCCCGAAATGAAAACTTCGGTCTCTACCTTTGGTAAATCCATTCAATTTACCCTGCCACTGAGAAAACAAACGATGCAAAGGAATATTTCGCTCTGTAAACACACCAAGATTTCTATGCATAGGTAAGATATACTCATCTGCTTTAAGAGCTTTAGTGACGCCTACGGCAATGGCCTCCTGACCTATTCCAGAAAACCATTTGGAGATTTTCCCTTGCCTTAAGAGCACCAACATTTTCTCTTCTATAAGACGAGGTTTAAGTAAACTCTTAAACAATTCAATATGTTTCTCTTTCGAAATGGAGTGATGTTCAAAATTCATAGATAAGTTATTAACTAACTTTCAAATGTATTATAATGAAATCTTTTAATTTAAGACTATCCGAAAATTCTTGTTGAATAAAAATCATTAAATTTGCTTTTTCTAAAATTCCGGTATGTCCATGACTAATATCCCAAGTGTGAATCTTGCAGATTTTTTATCTGAAGATCCCAAAAGAAAACAAAAATTCGTCAATGAAATAGGCTCAGCTTACGAAGAGATTGGATTCGTCGCCTTAAATCATCATTTTTTGGATGAGAAATTGGTTGATGAACTTTATACTCAGGTGAAAGCTTTCTTTGATCTTCCCGAAGTCACTAAAAAGAAATACGAACGCGAGGATTTGGGCGGACAACGTGGTTATGTATCTTTCGGAAAAGAACATGCTAAAGGAAAGAAAGAAGGAGATCTGAAGGAGTTTTGGCATTTTGGACAAGAGCCAGATGAGGACGCCAAACTTACTGAGGAGTATCCAGAAAACTTAAATGTAGAAGAAGTGCCAAAATTTAATGAAGTTGGTATGGAGGCATACAGAATGCTGGAGAAGACAGGAATATATGTATTAAGAGCCTTGGCGCTTTATATTGGACTGGATGAGCATTATTTCGATCATTGGGCCAGTAATGGAAATTCAATATTGAGACCTATTCATTACCCGCCAATAGAAACTGAACCCAAAGGAGCTGTAAGAGCTGGTGCTCATGGTGATATTAATTTAATCACTTTACTGATGGGGGCTTCTTCCGGAGGACTTCAGGTACAACGTAAAGATGGAGAATGGATAGATGCCATTCCTAAAGATGATGAATTGGTTATCAATGTGGGGGATATGCTAGAACGACATACCAATAATAAATTAAGATCAACTATACACCGAGTCACAAATCCACCAAAAGAAGACTGGGGAAAACCTCGCTATTCCATACCATTTTTCTTGCACCCTAGAAGTGATATGCCACTGGATTGCCTCGAAGAATGTATAGACGAGAATAATCCTAAACACTACGAAGACATTACTGCTGGTGAATTTCTTCATCAGCGTTTGGTAGAAATAGGTTTGATTAAAAAATAAAGCATGGATCTTAAAGATCAATTGAAAGAGTTATTTCCAGATCACGAGCCTCAGGAAGAAAAAAAAGAGGTTAGCAAAAGTGATGAACTCGACATTTGGATGCAGTCTGATCCGCTCATTTGTGAATTTTCAAAACGGAAAGGCAAAGCGAATACTTTAATTAAAAACTACACAGGAGCTAAAAAAGATTTTCAAAATCTAACTAAGTATCTCAAAAAAGAAATTGGTGTTGGAGGAAGTCATAAAAATGAAGAAATTATCATTCAAGGTGACTACCGGGATCAAATCATGAGCTTATTAAAAGATCTTGGCTTTAACGTCAAACGTGTGGGAGGTTAATTCTAAATTACCAACACATCATATCAGAAATCAACGATTGAATGAAGTCGAATGAATGGAATTTAAATTTATTTCGATATAAAAATAGTTATTGAATATTTTAAAAAATTCAATGTTTAAACCATAAAGTATGCCTATAGCATCTTCAGAATTAATCTTAAATCCAGATGGTAGTATTTATCATCTCAATTTAAAACCAGCAAATATTGCTGACATCATCATAACCGTAGGTGACCAGGATAGGGTTGCTAAGGTAACCTCTTACTTTGACGAAGTCATTTTTGAAACTCAAAAACGGGAATTCAAAACACAAACAGGCTTCTATAACGGCAAAAAAATGACCGTTATATCTACTGGAATTGGGATCGATAATATTGATATCGTTTTAAATGAACTGGATGCCCTGGTCAATATTGATCTTGAAACCAGAGAAATCAAGCCGAAGCATCACAAACTTAATATCGTACGGATAGGAACTTCAGGAGGAATTCAGCCACATGCAGAGTTGGATAAGTTTGTGATGAGCGAAGCTGGAGTAGGTTTTGACGGATTACTACATTATTATAAAAATAATATTACAAACGAGGAAGCTACTCATGCACTTTGTGAACACCTAAATATATCTCCAAAAAAACCTCAGCCCTACATTGTAGATGGTGATCCGGATTTAATACAGCTCTTTAAAACCGATAAAAACGTGATTCCTGGTTTTACAGGTACCAACCTTGGTTTTTATGGTCCCCAGGGTAGAACTTTAAGATTGGAAACTCAAGATCCAACATTTATTGACCAACTGGTTGATTTTAAATTTCAAGAGAAAACCATCACCAACTTAGAAATGGAAACCAGTGCCATCTATTGCTTATCAAAGCTTCTAGGTCATGGTGCGTTATCAATGAATGCAATTATCGCAAACAGGTCTACAGGCAATTTCAGTAATGATCCTAAAGCAGCAGTTGATTCACTTATCCAATTCACTTTAGATAAGTTATCTCAGCTTTAAAAATAAATTTATGAGGACATTAAAAATTGGTGGAGTTCCAGAACATTTCAATTTGCCGTGGCATTTATGCATTGAAGGAGGTGATTTTGAAAAAAACGAAATTGAGGTCGACTGGACAGATTTTCATGGTGGCACAGGAGAAATGAGTGAAGCCTTAAAAGCTGGAACTATAGATATAGCCGTGATGCTTACCGAAGGTTCCATCAAAGAAATCTGTGATGGAAGCCCTTTTAAAATCATTCAAACTTACGTCAAAAGTCCATTGATGTGGGGAATACATGTTCATGCCAATTCCAATTATCACCGGGTCGAAGACCTTAAGAATCAAACCGCTGCTATCAGTAGGTTTGGCTCTGGCTCTCATCTTATGACTTATGTTCATGCCAACAATCAAGACTGGGATACAGAAGATTTAAATTTCAAAACAACACAAAATCTATCTGGAGCAAAAGCTTCATTAAAAGAAGGAACTGCAGATTATTTCTTGTGGGAACATTTTACCACCAAACCCCTTGTAGACAACGGCACCTTTCGAAGACTTGGTGATGAGCCAACTCCCTGGCCTTGTTTTGTGATTGTAACAACAGAAAAGTTCTTGAAAAAAAATTCTAAACTCGTTCCTCTCTTACTTGAGCCTCTCAACAAAAAAAGTAATAGTCTGAAATCTATGGAACATATCGAAGAAATGATTTCAAAACGATATGACTTAAAAATTGAAGATGTAAAAGAATGGCTTAAAATTACTGAATGGAGTCAACAACAACTTTCAGAAAATGACGTTCACCTTACACAAAAAAGACTTCAAAGTTTAAGTCTTGTTGAAACAGAAAAAACATACACTGAATTTATTTTCGCATAATCACGCAACCAATCCATTTATAGCGCATCTATTTATTGAAGAATAACTTTATCCTAAAAGCTCTTTTTATATGATTATTATAATTGCCATAGCAAGCCTTATACTTATTAATTTCCTGCTACTCAAGTTTAGTTGTGACTGCGGTGATAAGCAGCCTAAAGTTTCTAAAAAGAAATTTAAGGTGAATACACCTAAAATCTGGTCACAGTCTCAACAGGAAACAAATTCGAATCCTGTTTTAGCAGATAAATAAATCACCAATCAATTGGTGTTTTGTTTTGATCTTCTAAAAGTTGGTTTGTTTTACTAAAATGCTTATTTCCAAACCAATACCCCCTGTTTGCACTTAATGGTGAAGGATGACCTGAAGTCAAAATATGATGTTTGAGTGAGTTGATGAGTTTGGATTTCTTTTTAGCAAAACCACCCCATAATAAAAACACAAGACCTTCTTTTTCTTCAGATAGTTTTTTAATGACCTCATCTGTAAAGATTTCCCAGCCTTTATTTTGATGACTTCCAGCCTCATGGGCTCTCACAGTTAATGTGGCATTCAGCAACAAAACGCCTTGTTTTGCCCAGTTTTCAAGGTTTCCATGATTTGGTAGATCAATATTGAGGTCGTCTTTTAATTCTCTGTAAATATTTTGAAGCGATGGCGGCGTAGGAGTTCCTTTGGGGACGGAAAAAGAAAGCCCGTGGGCTTGACCTGGACCATGATACGGATCTTGACCTAGAATAATAACTTTGGTGTCATCAAAAGAACAAAAGTCAAAAGCATTGAAGATATCTGACCCTTTTGGAAAACACTTGTGGTTTTTGTATTCTGACTTTACAAAGCCGATAAGCGACTCAAAATAAGGTTTTTCAAACTCATCTTTTAAGATTTTTTTCCAAGTTGCTTCAATCTGAACCTCCATTTATTATGCGTATTTTTGTGAGACTACGAATGTAGAATTTTAGTATGATAAACATAAGCGAAAAAGCCTTAATAGATTTAGAATTTCCAACAGTTTGTGCTCAGTTGAGCCAATATTGTATTACAGATAAAGGACAGGAAAAAGCATTAAAGCTTACACCTTACTCAACCTACAAATCCATTTATTTTCATCTCCATCAAACCGAAGAATATAAATCTTCTGCCTTGCAGGAAAAGCCTATTCCCAATCATGGGTTTGAAAGTGTGGATGAGGCCATAAAGATTTTAAACATTGAAGGTTCTGTGATGGAGTTGAACGGTTTCAGGAAAATTCTTAACCTTTCTGAAACTACCAATATTCACATTAAATATTTTCAGAAGTACAAAGAATTATATCCCAATCTTTACAGATCTACTCAGCCAATAGAATACACAACAGCAATTGTTGATGAGATAAGAAGAATCATTGACAAATTTGGTGATATCAAAAATGATGCGACGCCAGAGCTTTTTAGGATAAGGAAAACCATCAATATTGCTAAAGGCAAAATCAATTCTAGTTTTTCTAAAGCCTTATCCAAATACAGCAGCTATGGCTATCTCGATGAGATAAGAGAATCGGTTGTAGACAGTGTAAGAGTCTTGGCAGTTACTGCAATGCACAAACGCAAGGTAAAAGGTGCTATGATGGGGAGTTCAAAATCTGGCAATATCGTTTATATCCAGCCAGAAGAAACCCAGCAATCTGAGCGGGAACTCGACGAGGCAGAATATGAAGAAAAAGAAGAGGTCAATAAAATTCTGAAAGGTCTCACTAATTATTTAAGACCTTTTGTAGATCTTTTAAAACAATACCAAAATTATTTAAGCGAAGTCGATTTAATTTCAGCAAAAGTGAAGTATGCTGAATTGTATGAAGGCTTGTTGCCTAAAATAACTACTGATAAGGAAATTTATCTTAAAGATGCTTACCATCCATTGTTATTGATCAACCATAATAAAATTGGAGAAAAGACTTATCCACAAGACATCACCTTAAATGACTCACAACAAATCATTGTCATTTCGGGGCCAAATGCCGGAGGTAAAAGTATAACACTTAAGACTATTGGACTAGTCCAGGTTATGCTTCAGGCAGGAATGCTGGTTCCGGTTCATGAATACTCTAGAATATGCTTTTTTGATAAAATACTCACAGATATTGGGGATAACCAAAGTATTGAAAATCACTTAAGCACCTATAGTTACCGCCTAAAAAACATGCGTAAATTTCTAAAAACTTGCGATGATAAAACCTTGTTTTTAATCGATGAATTTGGTACAGGATCCGACCCTGAACTTGGCGGTGCTTTGGCTGAAACTTTTCTTGAAGTCTTTCATGAGAAAAAAGCCTACGGAATTATTACAACGCATTATGCCAACTTAAAAATGATGGCTAATGAAAATCCTGAAATTGTGAATGCCAATATGGCGTTTGACAGTTATACCATGGAGCCTTTGTTTGAATTAAAACTCGGAGAAGCTGGAAGTTCATTCACTTTTGAAGTCGCTCAAAAAAACGGAATTCCGTTTAGTTTAATCAATAGAGCCAAGAAAAAAGTAGAACGCGGTAAAATCAGGTTTGATAAAAGTATTGCCAAACTTCAAATGGAGCGTTCCAAGTTGGCTAAAACCAATTCAGAATTAAAATCAAAAACAGACGAAACTAGAAAAGAACAAGAAAAACTTGACGAAATCAATTCCAAAATTCAGCAAAAACTGGAAAGCTATCAGGAATTATATGACAGCAACCAGCGTATGATAGGCATTGGCGAGAAGATTGACAAGATTGGATTACAGTATTTCAATAATAAAAACAAAAAGCAGCTTTATTCTAATGTGTTGAAAATTATAGAGCGTGAGAATTCAAAACGCATCAAACAAACTCGAAAAGAAGAAAAAATACAGAGAGAGAAAGAGAAAAAAGTAAAAGAAGAAGCACAGAAGAAAGTCGAAAAAATAAGAACTCAAAAGAAAAAAGAGAAAGCCAAAGAAGAAGAAAAAGCTTCTAAAACTCCTGAAAAACCAGTGTTTAAAGAAGGAGATTCTGTGAGGATGCAGGATGGCCGAGCTGTGGGAACTATTGATAAGTTTGAAAAAGGAAAAGTTGTTGTAAATTACGGAATGTTCATTACAAGTGTTTCAGATGAGCAACTCGAACTTGTAAAACGTGCCAAATAATGGACATACCAGAAAACAAAAAAATTGTCCTTTTTGATGGAGTTTGCAATTTTTGCAATGCTTCTGTGAGGTTTATCATCAAAAGAGATAAAAAGGATATTTTCAGATTTGCCTCATTGGAAAGTGAGCTTGGTCGAAAATTAACAAGTGAACGCGGAATCGACACTTCAGAAATTGATTCCATCATTTTGATAGATCCAGGAAATGCATATTACATTAAGTCTACAGCAGCTTTAGAAATCAGTAAAGAATTAAATGGGTTATATCCTGCACTAAGTATTTTCCAATTTTTGCCAGAAGGCTTTAGGAATCTAATTTATGATTACGTTGCCCGAAATAGATACCAATGGTTTGGAAAATCTGAAACTTGTCCTATGCCTACAGAAGAAGAACAATCCAAATTTCTAGACACTTGAAACAAAAACCCCTAAGCAAAGCTGTCGGGGTTTATATAATTTTAAAAATCAAGATTTAAACGCTAAGATTTAAAAACCGGAAGAATTTTGGTTGAGACTTCACCAAATCCAATTCTCACTTCATAATTTTGACAATAGCCTCTCAGGGTCACTGTATCTTTATCTTCAATAAAACGGCGTTCTTGACCATCTGCGAGTTTCACAGGTTTAGATCCATTCCATGAGAGTTCCAGCATGGAGCCGTAAGACTCTGGCGTAGGTCCAGAAATAGTTCCACTAGCCATCAAATCCCCACTATTTACAGGACATCCATTTACAGTATGGTGAGCCAGTTGTTGACTCATATTCCAATACATATATTTGAAATTAGATTTTGTTATCACAGTTTCTTCTCCTTTATCTGGTTTTATAGAAACGGAAAGACTTATATCAAAGCTTTTTTTACCGGTGGTCTCCAAGTAAGGTAAAAGTTTTTTTACAGGTTTCGGACCTTCAACCCTGAAAGGCTCTAAAGCGTCTAGAGTCACAATCCATGGGGAAATAGCAGACCCAAAGTTTTTACCTAGAAAAGGTCCTAAAGGTTGATATTCCCATTTTTGAAGATCCCTCGCACTCCAATCATTAAAAAGCACTAAACCAAAAATATAATTTTCGGCTTCTGCTGCAGGGATGGGTTCCCCTAGAACATTACTAGCTGTGGTAATAAAAGCCATTTCAAGTTCGAAATCCAAGTGACGTGTGGGTCCGAAAATTGGTTCATCAGAACCCTTTGGTAATTTTTGACCCTGAGGCCTATGAATTGGAATACCACTTGGCACGATAGACGAACTACGCCCATGATATCCTATGGGAGCGTGAAGCCAATTGGGTAACAGCGCATTTTCTGGATCTCGAAACATTTTCCCAACGTTGGTAGCATGTTCTTTACTCGAATAAAAATCAGTATAATCCCCTACCTGTACAGGCATTTGCATTTCTATCTCATCTAAAGTGAATAGAATTGTTTCTCTGTCTTTTGCATTGGATTTCAATTCATCGTTGGTCGCGTCGAAGATTTCAGCCACTCTGTTTCTTACAGCTCTCCACGTTTTCCTTCCATCTGCAATAAAATCATTGAGACTATCCTGTAAGAAAATATCGTCTGTAAGCGGGATATCTTTAAAATACCCCAACTGATGTAAAGCCCCTAAATCGATGGCATAATCGCCTATGCGAGTTCCAATCGTGATGATATCATCACGGGTAAGAAAAACTCCAAAAGGAATATTTTGGATAGGGAAATCTGTATTATCTGGAAGATCCAACCAGGTTTCTCTTGATGGATCATTAGCTTTTAGTGACATAAATTTAGGTTTTGGGATTTGAAATTAATCTTAAATCTTCCTTCAAATATATTATTTTAACCGTATTAACCATTCTAAATAGTTAAATTTGAATCATATTTAACTTTAAAATATAATGATGAAAGATAAGGCCATTTCAGACTTAATTCTTGAAGAGAAAAACAGACAAATCAACGGCTTAGAATTGATTGCAAGTGAGAATTTTGCAAGTCAAGACGTCATGGATGCTGCAGGTTCTGTACTTACTAATAAGTATGCCGAAGGATATCCTGGAAAAAGATATTATGGAGGTTGTGAAGTTGTCGACAAAGTTGAGGATCTTGCAAGAGAACGTCTCAAAAAATTGTTTGGTGCAGAATATGCCAATGTTCAGCCTCACTCTGGTTCTCAAGCAAACACGGCTGTATTTTCCATCTGCTTAAAACCTGGTGATAAAATTTTAGGGTTTGATCTTTCCCATGGAGGTCATTTAACCCATGGTTCTCCGGTAAATTTCTCTGGAAAATTATACGATCCAGTATTTTATGGAGTAGATAAAGAAACTGGTCTTATCGACTATGATATGGTGAGAGAAGTTGCTCACAAAGAAAAACCAAAAATGATTATTGCTGGTGCATCCGCTTACTCAAGGGAAATAGATTATAAAACCTTTAGAGAGATCGCAGATGAAGTTGGAGCTATCTTGCTAGCTGATATGGCTCACCCAGCTGGTTTGATTGCTGCTGGTTTACTTCAGAGTCCTATTGAGCATTGTCACATTATAACTTCTACCACTCACAAAACCATAAGAGGTCCACGCGGGGGTATCATTTTGATGGGAAAAGATTTCGAAAACCCCTTTGGAGAAAAACTAAAAAATGGAAAGCTGAAAAAAATGTCGAGTATGCTCGATAGTTCCGTATTTCCAGGTAATCAAGGAGGCCCTCTTGAACATATTATCGCTGCCAAAGCTGTGGCTTTTGGTGAAGCACTAACAGAAGAATTTGTAGATTATCAAAGGCAAGTGATAAATAATGCTTCCGCAATGGCTAAAGCTTTTATGGACAGAGACTACAAAATTATTTCTGGCGGAACGGACAACCATATGATGCTTATCGACCTAAGAAATAAAAATATCTCAGGAAAACAAGCAGAAGAGGCTCTTGGTGTTGCAGGAATTACCGTCAATAAAAATATGGTTCCATTTGATGATAAATCTCCATTTGTTACCTCAGGAATCCGTATTGGAACTCCAGCCATAACCACTAGAGGCTTACAACCTGAAGAAATGGAAAAAATAGTTGACCTGATTGATGATGTGATCAAAAACTTTGAAAACACTTCTCATTTGGAATCTATAAAAGAACGGGTTCATGCAATGATGAGTCAAAAGCCCTTATTTGCTGAAACTGTAAAAAGTTAGGATTTAAAACTAATAGTATAATCTCAAATCGCTTTTGTGTACAAAAGCGATTTTTTTATTTTTCAAATTGAATACTTTGATAAGCTCCCATATCTGGATTTTGAGTTCTGTCTCTTCCCAAAATATCCAAAGGTACCTCACTGGCTGTAGTCGGATTACCAGCTCCACTTGCAGGAGAGTCATTGCTAATAATCATTTGATTTTCCTGTTCATTCAAAAATAGTGGTGTTTCATTCAGAATCATATTTTCAAATAAAGTGGAATTTTCAAAATTATATAACTCGTTTTCTACGAATTGATTATTAATGTCGTTGAATCGCAATAGGCAGTTTTCAAATTTGTAATTGAAGGCAGCTTCATCCACCTGGTTGAAAAGCAATTCAATGTTTTCATTTCCGTAAATGATACAATTACTAAAATTAGCCTCAATCAAATCAGCTATAAACAAAGTCTCTCCAGACTCCAGGTTATTTTCAATTAATACAGAAGGGAATTGCCTGAATCCATTTTGCCAATAATTAGCAAATGTGGAGTGTCTAAAATTATATCGACCACCGAGTGAAAGATTTAGAGAGGCCTGACCACTATTATTGATGACCACATTTTCTCCATCTATAAAACCTGTTCTTGCTAGTAAACCTAAATTTGCTGAATTATAAATTTGTGTGTTTTTCAATCTCAATGTAGGTTGACCAGTCCCGTCATTGGAATCCATCAAAATTCCAACAGTTGAATTCTTAATGGTCACATGATCAAAAATATGATTGGTACTTCCTTCTGTCAGCCAGATGGCAGCCCATTGTCCTGGAGTTTCAGAAAATGCGGGTTCCAGTCTGTCACCTTCAAATATAATTTCATTTTCCATGAGTTCAGGATCATTACTCAATCCACCTATGGCTTGAACGGATGCTCCATTTGCAGCAATAATGCCACTGTTATCATGAAAATGAATGCGTGCTCCTGCTTCTATAGACAGAGTTTCTCCAGAAGGCACTCCAGCGAAGCCATAAATAACGTAGGGTTTTTCGTTTGTAAACCTTAGATGTTCCTGGTCTAAAACAAAACCGTCAATTCGAATTTCTTCTCCTTCAGCGTCCAAGCCCAAACTCAAGGTTTCCGTAGATCCATCTTCAAACCGATCTGGAAACAAAAAATGAGCATCTTGTACTAAAGTTACCAATTCAACCTGCTGCATATTTATATCTGAATCAAAATTAATCTGATCAGTATATAAAAATGATAAATCATTTTGACTCAGTTCCTGAATATCTGCAGTAACTTCTACAAAAACGAAAATGCTGTCTTTAGCCAGTATATTAATGTCATTTACTGTTTTGCCAGCAACTCCATCGACATTCAGTCTAAAGTTTGAGTTCTCGCCTTGCCCAAGTTGAATGGAAGGTATTCGTATATCTTGATCACCTCTGTTATAAACCTTAAAACTATAGGTACTCGAACCAGTATTTGTAAACACAGTATCCAGGTATAGAGTATCTTGAGAGAATTCAAGTCTGCCAGAACTTGGTTCTAGTTCAAAATCGTCTCTACAAGATGTGATTGAAAGTAAAGCTATTACCGAAATGATAAAGAAAAGTTGCTTCATAAAATTGTATTAAAAGTCAAACGCTTAAGTACTGATTTTATTTTTCTATGAGATTCACTTCGAAAAGTTGATTCCAATTTTTTCCAGTCACAAAGAGTCTTTTGGAGGATGCATGATAAGCAATTCCATTAAGCACATCCAGCCTTGAGTGTTGTTTTACTTTGTCTCGAAGTCCTCTAAAATCAACCACACCTTCTACTCCACCAGTTTTGGGATTGATGATGACTACCCCATCTTTTTGGTAGGTATTGGCATAAATTTTACCATCTACCCACTCAAGTTCATTAACCTGATTCAAAACTGCTTTATTGGTAGTAGGCTGGATAAAAGAGACCTCTTCCAGACTTTCCGCATCCAACATCCATATTTTATCCGTGCCATCGCTTTTGTACAACTGCTCTCCATCATTACAGAGCCCCCAACCTTCTTTACTTTCAGAATAAGCGAATTTATTGAGCAATTCCATAGATTCGAGATCGTAAACCAAACCTTCCTGAGATTGCCAGGTCAGCTGATAAATTTTATCGTTCAGAATCGTCAAACCTTCACCAAAATAGAATTGATCTAGTTCTACTTTTTTAAGAACTTCGCCAGTTTCATAATCTACTTTTCGAAGGGTAGATTCTCCGCGTTGACCCGTGCTTTCGTATAAGGTATCCCCATGGAATTCCAACCCCTGGGTATAAGCCAATATATCATGAGGATAAGTATTCACGATTTCGTAAGTGTATAATTTTGGTTTTTCACTATTTAGAATTTTAATCTTTTCAGAGATTTTTACAGTTTCACCATTAACTTCCAGAGTGACTTGTAACTCATGATTCCCAAGTTTTAATTCAGAAACATCTATCGTGAATTTTTCTGATAGTTGAATTGGTGTAACTTGATCTTGAAGTTTGATTTCTATTGAATTAACCTCGTGGTCCTTTAAAGCTTTTACGCTGCCACTTAGGATTTCAGAATTGGATAATGTTTTAGATTTATTTTCTAACTGAATTTTAAAATCTTTAGATAAATCCTCATCACATGAGTAAAAGGCAAGCGTTAAAAATATGACTGCCAATGACTTAAAAATTCGCATAAATTTATTTTTAAAATATGGAGTAAAAATAGGGAATTAGAACAGAAAACAACTTGTTGACTTTAAATAAGATTGTATATTTGCAGTCGGCAAGTCCTACACAACCAGCTCCTGTCGAATCCCCCAGGGCGGGAACGCAGCAAGGGTAGATGGTCGTAGCGGTGTGATGTAGGTCGCTTGCCTTTTTTTATTCCCAAAACTTTCCTCATTTTTTTCTTAAGCCTATAAGTTGGATATTTGCCCAAATTCAAAATTCAATGCAAAATATCGTTTTGATTACTGGTGCGTCATCAGGAATTGGAAAATCTATAGGAGAATATCTCGCCACATTCGATTACAAAGTTTACGGAACTAGCAGACATCCTAAACATGAAGAGCTTAATGGCATTCATTTTCTTCAATTAGATGTCACCGACTTAAAGAGTGTAGAAAACGCTATCCAAACCCTCATCACCAAGGAAGGCAAAATAGATTTTTTGATCAATAATGCTGGCGCAGGCATAACAGGACCGCTTGAAGAAATTCCAGAAATCGAACAGAAAAAGATATTCGAGACCAATTATTTTGGCCCTTTGAGAGTCATTAATACTGTTTTACCACATATGAGGTCAAAAAAATCTGGGTTCATTATAAATGTGACCTCCATTGCCGGCTATATGGGATTACCTTTTAGAGGATTTTATTCTGCGACTAAAGGAGCCTTAGAACTCACTACAGAAGCCTACCGAATGGAGCTAAAGGCATTCGGAATCAAAATGTGCAATGTTGCTCCCGGTGATTTTGCTACCAATATCGCTGCAGGCAGGTACCACGCACCTATTGAAGAAAATTCTCCATATAAAGACGTTTATGAAAAAAGCTTAAAGCTAATGGACGCACATGTCGATCACGGCAAAGATCCAGATCTCATGGCCAAAAGCGTACATGCAATTATGCAAAAATCCAATCCAAAAATTCATTATAAAGTCGGTGATTTCACTCAAAAAATGTCAGTCTTTTTAAAACATATCCTACCCGATAAAGTTTTTGAAAACCTTCTCCTTAAACACTATAAACTGTAAATTTGTAACTAAAACACATTCATATGAAATTTTTTATTGACACAGCTAATATCGACCAAATCAAGGAAGCTCAGGACCTTGGAATCCTTGATGGCGTAACCACCAACCCATCCTTGATGGCAAAAGAAGGCATTACCGGGGAGGAAAATATTAAGAAACACTATATCAAAATTTGTGAAATCGTTGACGGCGACGTGAGTGCCGAAGTGATTTCAACTGATTTTGAAGGCATCATTAAAGAAGGTGAAGCCTTAGCAGAACTTCACGATCAAATCGTTGTGAAAGTTCCCATGATCAAAGAAGGTGTAAAGGCCATCAAATATTTTTCAGAGAAAGGAATTCGCACCAATTGTACTTTAGTTTTTTCTGTAGGCCAGGCTCTTCTTGCTGCTAAAGCTGGAGCAACTTATGTTTCTCCATTTATTGGAAGGCTGGATGACATTTCTACAGATGGGTTGAATTTAATTGAGGAAATCAGATTGGTGTATGATAACTACATGTTCGAAACTCAGATTTTGGCAGCTTCTGTAAGACATACTATGCATGTGATTGACTGTGCAAAACTTGGTGCTGATGTGATGACTGGACCATTATCGTCTATCGAGGGACTTTTAAAACATCCATTAACCGACAGTGGATTGGAAAAATTCTTAGCAGATTATAATAAGAATAACTAATCGTTTAGAACTTCTGAAATTATGGCTTAGGGATTGAAGCGGAAATCCTGCACCCCCAAAGCATTGGGGGGAAGCATTGCAGCGAAAAGCCCGACCCCTCGCCAAAGCATTGGGAGGGGTAAGCCCCAAGCTATAATTCCTAAAGAGACTTTAAGGTTTTCAGGAAGTATTCGTGCTGTTCTTCTGTGTAATCTAAATGGGTGACGAGTCGCATTTTGCCATTGCCCATATTGCTTATTCTGATCCCTTTTTCTTCGAGATCTCTCATAAATTTAATTTCATCGAGATGAGGCTGCAAGTAGAAAATTACAATATTGGTTTCCACATGATCTACGGCTTTGATAAGTGGATGATCGGTTAAGGTTTTTTCTATAGCCTTAGCTCTTTCGTGATCTTCATTCAATCTATCCACGTGGTGATGCAAAGCATAGTAGGCACCCGCAGCCATATAACCAACTTGTCTCATGCCTCCTCCTAGCACTTTGCGGATACGGATAGCGTTTTTCATAAGGTCGTCGTTCCCCATTAAAACAGTACCCATAGGCGCACCAAGACCTTTGGACAAACAAAGCGAAATGGTATCGAACTCTTTCCCAAAGTCTTTTGGATCGTGGTTATTGGCCACTATAGCGTTGTAAAGTCGTGCGCCGTCCAGATGTAATCCAAGACCATGTTTGTCGCAAACCGTTCTAATAGAACGAATGGTTTCCAAATCGTAACAGGCTCCGCCACCTTTGTTGGTCGTATTTTCCAAACAGACCAAAGAAGTCAATGGACTGTGATAAAAATCCGGGGGGTTAATTGCTTCTTCTACAAGGTCTGCGGTGATTTTACCTTTATCACCGTCAACCAGTTTACATGACACTCCACTATTGAAGGAAACTCCGCCACCTTCATAATTATATACATGAGCCCATTTATCACAGATCAATTGTTCTCCAGGCTGGGTATGAAGTTTTATAGCTGCCTGATTGGACATAGACCCCGTAGGAAAATACAAGGCTGCATCCATCCCAAATAAATCTGCCAGGTAGGTTTCCAGCTGATTAACCGAAGGGTCTTCTTTATATACATCATCGCCAACTTCTGCATTCATCATGTATTTCAGCATGTCTTTAGTCGGTCTTGTAACCGTATCACTTCTTAAATCAATTTTCATCCAGGTACTTTTTATTCGAAAATAAACATAATTAGATTGATGACGCAGAAGATAATTTTTAAATTTGAACAAAATTACGATCATGATCAATTCTGAATCTATCAAGACTATAAATAAGCGTATCACTTCCTTAAACCAATATCTTTGACTTAGATGCCAAGCGCGTAAAAGTCACCAACGAAGAAGAAAAAACATTTGCTCCGGACTTCTGGGACAAACCTCAACAAGCCCAAAAGCTGATGCAGGCCATCAATGATGAGAAGCAATGGATCAAAAGCTTTGATGAAGCCAAGCAAAAAGTTGAAGACCTCAATGTTTTATTCGAATTTTATGAGGATGGTGACGTCTCTGAAGAGGAAATCAAAGAGAAACACGATGAAGCTCTCGAACTTATTGAAGATTTAGAATTCAAGAATATGCTTTCTGAAGAAAGCGATCCCCTCACGGCCATCTTACAAATCACAGCTGGTGCTGGCGGAACTGAAAGTTGCGACTGGGCCGAAATGCTGATGAGAATGTACGTCATGTGGGCAGAGCGTAAAGGTTTCAAAATAAGGGAACTCAACCACCAATCGGGTGATGTCGCCGGCATAAAAACGGTGACTTTGGAAATTGAAGGCGATTACGCATTTGGCTGGTTGAAAGGTGAAAACGGCGTGCATCGCCTGGTGAGAATCTCTCCATTTGACAGTAATGCCAAGCGACACACTTCTTTTGCCTCGGTTTACGTTTATCCTTTGGTAGACGATACGATCGAAATTGATATCAACCCCTCAGATATTGGCTGGGATTTTGCCAGATCTGGAGGTGCCGGTGGCCAAAATGTGAACAAAGTAGAAACTAAAGCTATTTTGACACATCATCCCAGTGGCATTGTGATACATAATTCTGAAACGCGATCTCAACTCGAAAACAGAGAAAAAGCTATGAAAATGTTGAAGTCTCAGCTTTATGAAATTGAGCTTCAAAAACAACAGGCTGCCAGAACTGAAATTGAATCTGAAAAGAAAAGTATAGAGTGGGGCTCGCAAATTCGTAACTATGTCATGCATCCTTATAAACTAGTGAAGGACGTAAGAACTGGGCATGAAAGTGGCAATGTAGAAGATGTGATGAATGGACATATTGACTCCTTTTTGAAAACTTTCCTCATGAGCAGTGGACAGAAAAAAGAAACAGATACCTTATGATAAAGATATACCACAACCCGAGATGTAAAAAATCCAGAGAAGGCTTGGCCATTTTGGAAGAATCTGGAAAAGATTTTAAAATTATTAAATACTTAGACGAAGTACCTTCCAAAGATGAAATTAAATCTATTCTTGATCAACTTGGAATTTCTCCAATAGACCTTGTGAGAACACAAGAAAAAATCTGGAAAGAGAGCTATAAAGGTAAAACGCTGACAAACTCAGAACTGATTGAAGCACTTCATGAGCATCCAAAATTAATCGAGCGCCCTATTGTTATAAATAACAATAAAGCTGTTATTGGTAGACCACCAGAAAATATTAAAGAAATCCTTTAATAATAATTAAGCCAAAGGGTCTTTGTAATTTAAAAGATCTTTAAAAAACACTACATGAATTTTATCGACATACATTCAGAAGTAAAAGATGAATACCAACATTGGGCATTGAGCCAAAAAATACTTGAAGATGTTTTTCAATATCTTTCTGTAAAAGGAGACAGAGCTCAAGTAAAAGCTGGACTTGAAAACACACTAATGAATTTACAGCCAAGTCATGACATTTATGGCCAGGATTTATTTTTAAAGATTGACTACGATAGCATTAAATCTGGTTTTGAATATGCTAATTTAATACTGAATGAGATTGAAGCGCAGCATTGTTTTCAGTTGATCCAAGATGCAGCAAAAACTTACTTTGAGACTATAGAAACTCCATCATCTGGAAAAATTAATGCTGAATATTTTGAGATAGGAGATTATAAATTGAAACGTAATCAATATATCGATAAGGCTTTTCATTTTGTAGAAACTGCATCTGATGAAGCTATAGCCATGAATGCCATTTTAAGATCTGCTTTAAGGTATGGTTCAATTTATGCAGAAACCCGACACATTGGTCCGCCTCAAAAAGTTTATGATTTATTTTACGACTGGGGCGTTAGAAATGAAGGTTTTGCTTCACCTTTTAATGCAAGACTACTAGGTAAACCAGAAGCCCAATTCTACAGTTTATTCAAAGATACCGACGAAACTTTTGGAAGTGCAGGGAGTTTTTTCAATCTAGATCAGCCAGAAAATCCCGGGCATTGGTGCCTTGATCCTCCATTCACCACCGAAATCATGTCGAAAGTTGATGTCATCTTGAAAGAGTGGCTTTCAACCTATAAAGAACTTAGTTTTTTATTGATCATTCCTGAAAGCCATACACCAGAAAACCAACCTGATGAAACTGTAACTTTAAAAAAAGACATTCATTATTACGAAGGTTTGGAAGGAGTGTTAAAACCTCTTCCCGTCAATGTGTGTATCCACAGGTATGGAAAACTAGATGGCTTTTCTGCGGAAGCTATTCTTGATGGTTATTCAAAATAAAAGAGCTGTCACAAAACCCATTTTTCGTCTTTATGAACCCGCCTAACTGCGCAAAACAGGTAGGTTTACTTCAGAATCTAAAATAATTGATTACCAATTTATATTTAGATCTTGAAACTCCCGAAACATCGGGAAAAGGTGACAATTTATTGTTTTGTGACAACTCTTCCTTTAAATCATAGAGGTTTAAAATTATTTAGAATTTGTCATGTCTTCTGGTCTTACCCATTTGTCAAATTCCTCTTCGGTAGTGTAGCCTAAATTAACCGCCTCTTCTCTCAAAGTAGTTCCATTTTTATGAGCAGTATTGGCAATCTCAGCAGCTTTGTAATAACCGATTTTCGTATTTAAGGCGGTAACCAGCATTAGTGAATTTCTCAATAATTCATCGATTCGTTCCTGATTGGGTTCAATCCCAGCCGCACAATTTTCATCAAAAGATACGCAGGCATCCCCAATCAATTGAGCAGACTGTAATAGATTGGCCGCCATAACAGGTTTGAATACATTCAATTCAAACTGACCCTGCATGCCTCCAACTCCAACAGCTACGTCATTACCCATAACCTGAGCGCAAACCATGGTTAAAGCTTCGCATTGTGTTGGATTGACTTTTCCGGGCATGATGGAAGAACCTGGTTCATTGGCTGGGATGGTGATTTCTCCAATACCACTTCGTGGTCCGGAAGACAACATTCTGATGTCATTCCCAATTTTGTTAAGAGATACAGCAAGTTGTTTTAAAGCACCATGAGTTTCAACTAAAGCATCGTGAGCGGCAAGCGCTTCAAACTTATTTTCAGCAGATACAAAAGGTAGTTTGGTAAATTCAGCAATATAAGCTGAAACTTTTTCGGCGTAGCCCTCTGGGGTGTTTAAACCTGTCCCTACCGCAGTTCCTCCAAGCGCTAATTCATGAAGGTGAGGAAGTGTGTTTTCTAAAGCCTTAAGTCCGTGATTCAACTGAGACACATATCCACTAAACTCTTGTCCAAGCGTTAACGGTGTGGCATCCATGAAATGAGTTCTTCCAATTTTCACTACATCTTTGAAGGCTTCAGCTTTGTTCTGAAGTTGGTCTCTAAGCTGTGATACCCCGGGAATCGTAACTTCTACAATTTTTTTGTAAATCGCAATATGCATTCCAGTTGGAAACGTGTCGTTGGAAGATTGAGACTTGTTGACATCGTCATTTGGTGATACGAATTTATCTCCTTTTCCCAATTCATGACCTTGCAGCTGGTGAATTCTGTTAGAAATCACTTCGTTCACATTCATATTACTCTGAGTTCCAGAGCCTGTTTGCCAGATTACTAAAGGAAACTGATCATCGTGTTGACCCTCCAATATCTCATCACATACCTTAGCAATTAAATCTCTTTTTTCTTCTTCAAGAACACCTAATTCTGCATTAGTATACGCTGCTGCTTTCTTCAGATAAGCGAAGCCATAGATAATTTCTAAAGGCATAGAGCCTTGTGGCCCGATTTTAAAATTATTTCTCGATCGCTCCGTCTGTGCTGCCCAAAGTTTGTCTGATGGCACTTGGACTTCGCCTATGGTATCTTTTTCTATTCTGTAGGACATAGTATGATTTTTTTGTTTGTCAAATTTAAGAAATATTAAGTTGAGTAGCCTTTAAGATTCAATTTCTAGAGAATTATTTTGATGAATTGTGAGCGTGTATTTCAATGTTTATTTATCTTTGCGTAAACAAAATTTATTCCGATGTTCGAATTTGATCAATATTTAGGGTTTTTACTTTTTTTACTCATTTTAACCATAGGGTTTTGGTTATTGATTTTCTTAACGGCGATTATACCCTATTGGATTGGAGGGTCTTTAATAGAAAGGCTGAAAGAAATCAAGGAAGGTAAAAAGAAGAAAGACGACTAAATCAATTTATATTATTCAACAAAAAAGGCAGGAAATCTATAGATTTCCTGCCTTTTTTGTTGGTTATAGTTCAACTAAGTTTATTGTGCACCACCGAATTCACCACCGCCATCATCGTCATCACCTCCTCGACGGTTCTGCTCTCTTTTTTGTTGATTAAACCTATACACAACAGTAGCAGTAACTTGCCTTACTCTCCATTGAAAAGAGCTGTCTCGTATAAAATTATCTGCTATTGTGAATTGATCTCTTCTTCTAGAATTAAATAAATCTCTAACATTTAAAGAAACTGTCAAACTTTCATTTTCTAAAAAATCTTTACTCAATCCCATATCTACAGAAGCAATAGGATCAGTCTCTGTTTGAGCGTTTACCCTTGGACCTCTGTAAAAAGCATTGGTCTGCCATTGTATCTTTCCGGGCAGAATTATGTTTGAGCTAAATCTTCCAAAATAACTTTCATTGGTTGCTCCAAATGGTGTGCCCTCGAAATCACCTTCACTTTCGAATCTGAAATAATTAAAACTTAAGTTGGTTCTTAGCCATTTTGCCGGGTTATAGAGCACACCTACTTCAGCACCATAGCGTTCTTCTGTAGCTAGATTAATTGGAATATTTTCAATAATTGGTATATTATCTTCATCGGTTCTTCTGCCTGTATCTCTTTCGATTCTTTCAAATGCATCAGTTTCTCTTTGATAATAAACTGAACCTGTTAGCGTAAGTTTTTCCCAGCGCTTTAAGTATCCTAAATCAAAAGCATTTGCAAAGGATGGATCTAAATCTGGATTACCTTGAAATACATTAATTCTACTGGACTGAGATGGAAATGGATTCAAAAACCAACTTCTTGGTCTATTGATTCTCCTGTTGTATCCTAAAGTTACATTTTCATCTTCGCCTAATTCATAAACCAAATTTACAGTTGGAAAAAATCCACCAAAGTTTTTATCAAAATCAAGTACATCTAAAACATCTGGAGATGAAACATCGTTAGGAAAAAGTGGAGTGGTATTACCTTTTAATTGAGTTTGCTCATATCTCAATCCGAGCAAATAAGAAAAATCACCAATTTTGTCACCGTATTGAGTGTAAACTGCAGTAACATTCTGTTGAAAATCAAAATCACTGGAGACATTTGCATCTGGTGATATTTCTCCGGTATCAACATCAAGGCGTTCGACTAGAAAACTTTGAGACTGGTCAGAATAATCACCTCTAAAACCTGCTTCAAATTGCGCATCGCCCATAGGTCTTACATAATCTGCTTGAATCAAATAACTGTCTTCAATCTCTGATTCAAAATTATCTTGAAAAGCGACTTCAGCATTATTAATAACAACATTTTCATCGATTAAAGAGGGCTTAATCTCATCTTTTCTGGAATATTGTATGTCTGCTGTCAACTTGTGATCACGGTTATCTTTATCAAAGCGCTTTTCATAATTCATTGCAAATTGATAACGTTCGTCTTCTTCAATTTCCTCTTCAATTCTTAAAGTCCGACTGTCCAGCTCTCCTCTATCAAATCGTTGATTAAAGTTGGTAGTAACATCTCTATCATCACCAATTCTTCCAAAAAAACTAGCAGTCACCGATGACATATCATCGATAAAATATTCTACTCCTGAATTTATATTTAAATTCTGTCCGGTTCTGTCATAACGCCTGTCTTCCAATACTCTATCAAAAGTTGAATTTGAAGATTCTCTATATTCTGTGTCAAATAATGCATTACCAGGCCTGTTTCTGTCTGTGTAACCTACACTTGTAAAAATATTGAAATTGTCAGATCTTAAATTTAAATCTGCAAAGGCCCCAGAATTTTTTGGATCACCTAAGGTTCCTCTAAAAGAGCCATTAAACCCAAGTGTTTTTTCACGTTTTAAGATAATATTGATGATTCCTGCAGAACCCTCAGCATCATACCTAGCCGAAGGACTCGTAATTACTTCTACCGATTCTATAGCATCGGCTGGAAGCTGCTGAAAGACATCCTGATCTCCAAAACCTGCTACAGATGAAGGCTTACCATTAATAAGAATTCTAACATTATCATTACCACGTAGACTTATAGCACCATCAATATCTACTGTAACCGAAGGAACATTTCCCAGTGCTTCACTTACAGTCCCTCCAGAGGTAGTTAAATCTTTTCCTACATTGTAAATCTTTTTGTCCAATCTCACATCTACTTGAGTGGTTTCAGCAACTACTGTAACCTCATCCAGATCATCTGCTTTAGCACCAAGTTTTATAGTCCCTAGATCTGTGTCTTTATCTATAGTGAAATTATTCATTTTCTTCACTTCAAAAGAAATATATTCGATTTCTAAATTGTAAGTCCCTTTTTCAAGTTCTATTGAAAAAACTCCGTCACGATTTGTCACACCACCATTTACTACACCACCGTCTTCTGGACTTCTAGCTGAAACTGAAGCATATTCCAAAGGAAAATCTTGAGAGGCATCTATCACTTTTCCAGTCAATTCATACTTCTGCGCAAATCCCACAACAGGTAAAAATGCAAGTATGATCAATATCTTTTTATACACAAGTTTTGGTTTTTAGTTCGGTTATAGGACTTATTGATGTAAATACAGTTTAATCTGTTGCCGTTAAAGTTGAGTTAACACTTTTAAAGCCGATTTATAGACGAATTTTATTCAATTTTTTGTGAGGTAGCTTGGTAGTTGTTATCTTTCAACGAATTTACGAACCTTAACATTGAAAGACATGTCAGAACAGAACGATCCTAAGGATATAAATGAAGAAAACGTCTCCAAACCAGTTGAAGACACTTCAAAGCAGAATTCTATTGAAAAAACTCCTAAAGATGAAAAAACATCTAAATCAACTGAAGCAAATTTAGAAGAGGAGAGAAATGAAAGTGAAACTTCAACTACATCGAAAGAAGCTTCAGATATAGAAAAAAAAGACGAAAAAGCTATCTCTAAAACCGATGAAGCTGTCACCAATGAGGCTTCAGGAGAATCTGCAGAAAAAGAAGAAAGTTCTGATGAAGCAGAGGAAAATTCTAAAGAAAATGGAGAATCAAAAGACCAGGATATTGATGAAGCCAATGCTGAAGACAGCGAAGATAAAGATGTAGCGAGAAGACATGAAATAGAAATGAAAGATTACCATGCCATGTCCCTGGATGAGCTAGTGCTTGAGCTGGAGAATTTGGTAAAAAAAGAGAAGGTTCAATCTATAAAAGATCACGTTAACAATATTAAAATTGAATTTGATAAAAAGTTCAATGATATAGTAGAAGAAAAGAAAGAAGAGTTTATTGCCGACGGCGGCAATATTATAGACTTTCACTATTCTTCACCAGTGAAGAAAAACTTTAATAGCATCTATTTTGATTATCGTGAAAAAAGAGACCAGCATTATTCTCAACTGAAGAAAAACCTGAGCTCTAACCTTAAGACTCGACTTGGAATTATAGAAGAGTTAAAAAATATGATCGGCTCTGGAGAAAGCATGAATTCTAGTTTTAAACAGTTCAAAGAACTGCAGGAACGCTGGAAAAATGCAGGACCAGTTCCAAGAAGTGATTATAATACAGTATGGAATAATTACCATCACCATATAGAGCGATTTTATGATTTCTTACATCTGGACAGGGAGTTTAGGGATATGGATTTCAAATACAATCTGGACCAGAAACTGAAAATCATTAATCGTGCAGAAGAACTGACTCAGGAAGAAGACGTCAACAGGGCTTTTCGGGAGTTACAATTACTTCACAAAATGTGGAAGGAAGAGCTGGGTCCTGTAGCAAGAGAATTTAGAGATGAAATCTGGGAGAAATTTAGTGAAGCTACCAAGCAGATTCATGACAAACGCCAGGCTTACTTTGAGAAACTCGATGAAAAGCGAGAAGAAAACCTTAAAGTAAAGCTTGATATTATCGAGCAAATTCAGAAGCTCACAGAGAGTAAAATCACTCAGCATAAGGATGCACAAGAACGCATCAAAAATGTAAATAAACTTCGAGATTTGTTTTTTAGGGCAGGAAGCGTACCAAAACAAAAACAAGATGCTACCTGGGATGCTTTCAGAAAAGCGACAAGAGAATTCAATAGAAATAAAAATGATTTCTATAAAGAATTAAAAGCCGAACAGTACGAGAATTTAGAGAAAAAGAAAGCGCTCATAAAAATAGCAGAAGAACACAAGGATAGTGATGATTTTAAAAGCACTACTCCGCTCATGAAGAAAATCCAAAACGACTGGAAAAAAATTGGTCACGTTCCAAGAAAAGATTCTGATAAAATCTGGAAGCAATTCAAAGCTGCTTGCAATCATTATTTTGATAGATTTCACGCCAATAAAAACGATGAGAGCAATGAAGAAATGCAGGCTTTCAATCAAAAACGAGAACTCATTCAAAAACTGAAAGATGAAACTATAAGTGAAAACGAGGAAAATACAGTTAAACTCGTCAAATCTTATATCTCAAAATGGAATGAAATAGGAATGGTTCCTGCAAATAAGCGTTATGTTGAAAATAAATTCAACAGAGCTTTGGATCAAATCTTTAAGCAGATTGACATCAGTAAGACGGACGCCGAATTGATGAAGTACCAAAACAGACTTCAAAATCTGGAAGAAGCAGATGATTCTCAACGTATCTATAAAGAACAAACCTTTTTGAGGAAAAAAATAGATGAAACCAAGTCAGAATTACAACAGCTAGAAAACAATCTTCAATTTTTCTCTGAAGACAATAGAGAGAATCCTCTGGTAAAAGAGGTGTATAAAAACATGGACAAATTGAAAGAAGATCTTGAGATGTGGAAAACCAAACTACGGAAAATTAAAGAGTTGTAGTGAATTTCAATAAACCTGAGTCACATTATTATTGTCCGTTATGCGAAAGCATAGCGGATTATTTTTGCTCTATAGGTAAGCATGGCAGAGATTACTATAAATGTAAACGCTGCTCTTCTGTGTTTTTACATCCTAAAAGCTTCATAGACGTATCCTCAGAAAAATCTAGATATGAAGAACATAATAATGATGTTACAGATCCAAGATATCAAAACTTTGTAAGTCCTATTACAGAGGCCATTGCGAATCATTTTTTTGAAGATTCTGATGGTCTAGATTATGGTTGTGGCACTGGACCCGTAGCTTCGGTAGTGCTAGAGCAAAAGGGTTTTAAAAAGATAGCATTGTACGATCCTTTTTTTCAACCTGATGAGAAAGTGCTGGACAACACCTATGACTTTATTATCTGCTGTGAAGTTATGGAGCACTTTTATGGTCCTAAAGATGAATTTTTAAGATTGAGAAAACTATTAAGACCTACGGGTAAATTATTCTGTAAAACGAGTATTTTAAAAGACCATGCTAGCGAAGATTATTTCAAAGACTGGTGGTACAATAATGATCCCACTCACGTCTTTTTTTACACACCCAGCACTTTGAAATACATTGCCGAACAATTTAATTTCAGCAACGTCACAATAGACCCAAAACTAATTACTTTCGGCTAAAAAGGATTAGCCTAAAGTATAATTGGGAAATAAATCATTCATGATAAAACTATAATTGGGATCTAGGAATGTAGCTTTTTCGAAATGTTTTCTGGACTTTTCTAGTTCTCCAAGTTCAAAATAGACCCCTGCATATCTGTATTCCAGTTCTGCAAAATCTGAAAAGAAATCTTCAGCATGTTTCAAAGTTTGGAGAGCATCCTTATAATGCTTTAGCTCTATAAGTATATCCAAACGAGTGATCCACGTTTCTAATTCGTAATTACCTAATTCTAAACTTTTCTTGAAGCCAAAAGCAGAATCCTTTATGTTATCTAATTCCAAATTGATAATCGCAAAATGTTTCCAGTACAGTACATTTTCTTCATCAATATTGATGGCCTTATTGATGTAATAAAGTGCTTTTTTGTAATCTTTTATTTTGACATGATAATCTGAAAGGGCTAACCATACTTTATCCAAAAGTGGATCCTCGTGTAAAGCTTTTTTATAATGCTTCAGTGCTTTTTCTGGATCGTTCAACTTTAAGAAACATTTTCCTATTCTTAAATAAGCAAAAGCAGTAGGATCATCTATTTGAAGTGTTAAGGTATAACATTCAATAGCGTCTTTATATCTTTTTAAGCGCTCAAGCACCTTTCCTTTTTCAAGATAGGCACCTATAAAGTATTCATCTGAAATAATAGCATAATCAAAAGCTTCTAAGGCTTTATCATATCTCTTTTTCTCAAAATACAATTTGCCTAGTTGATGCCACGCAACTTCGCAATAAGGTTGGCGGTCTAGAAAGCTTTTTAAAAACTGTACAGCTTCTTCATTTTGATTTAAAAAATCAAAACAATAAATGATATTATAAAGTGCAGTATAATCATTTTCATCATTCTCCAAACATTGGATATAACTCTCCTTTGCATTCTCAAAATCTTCCAGAAATAAATACTCCATACCCATAATGCTATGAATTTCGATGAGATCATCTGCGAAATTTAGAGCTTCTTTTAGGGTCTCAATAGCATCCATATGTAAGTCCTGCTTGGAATAAATATTCGCTATCAATATATATATTTCCTCATTGTTAGGTTCTAAAGATTTCAAATCTTCAAGTAAATCCATAGCTTTTTCAAACTTATCTTCAAAAGTAAAAAGCTCAGCTTTCATCAAAAGTAAATTGACTGATTTTGGATGTTGATCTAAAGCAAGTTTAAGGGCTTTCTTGGCCAAAGCAAGACGACCACTATCGATATAATGACCGATAATGTTTTCAAATTCCGCAGCATCAAAAAATAAAACTTCGTTGGTTTTTAACATCATTTCAAATTTCTCTATCGGGAAGTCGAAGTCTTCGTGGTGAGAGGATCCTAATTGCATATAAAATGATTTAATTTTAGGTTAAGATAAACGTCTTTTTTCAATACTGAGTGAGATTTTTGAAAATGTTTTCCACAAGTTATTCACCATTTGCGGAGTCAGAATATGTATCGAGTATATCAATTATGATGCCACAGCCTAAAGCAATTTCTTGTTCTGAAATAGTCAGCGGTGGTGAAATTCTCACTGCTTGTTTTTCATATAGCAGCCAAAACAAAATAAGTCCTTTGTCTTTTGCTCTCATTACAACTCGATTGGCAATATCTGCATTTTTAAATATAGGGGCTAGCATCAACCCTTTTCCTCTTACTTCTAAAATAAGCTTATGCTGGAGCAATTTTCTGAACAGTCGCTCTTTTAGCTCAACTTCCTTTATAATGGAGGAGGTGGTTAAAACTTCTAAAGTTGCTTTACAAGCTGCTGCTATGACTGGATTACCTCCAAAAGTTGTAATATGACCTAATTTTGGTTTATCACTTAACAAGCTCATTAAAGCTTTAGATGCCGTGAAGGCTCCAACTGGCAATCCTGAAGCCATGGCTTTACCAATTACCAAGATATCTGGAACCACATCAAAATGTTCAAATCCAAAGAGCTTACCTGTTCTTCCAAATCCAGGTTGGATTTCGTCTAAAATCAATAACGCGCCTACTTCTTCGCACCTCTGCTTCACTTTTTTCAAGTAATCTTTGTTGGGAAGGATAAACCCTGCACCACCCTGAATTGTTTCTAAAATGACAGCTGCCGTTGACTTTGTAATGACACTAAGGCAGGTATCCACGTTAAATCTTATATGAGTAATATCGCCTACCAAGGGGCGGAATGGCGCGATGCGCTCTTCATAATCCATCAAGCTGAGTGCTCCATAGGAATTCCCATGATAACAATTTTTGGCAGCGATAATTTGACTCCTTCCTGTCGCCCTTCTCGCTAGCTTCATTGCCCCGTCTATTGCCTCAGTTCCACTATTTACTAGATATGTTTGTGAAAGTGGTTCTGGTAAGTATTTAGCCAGTAATTTGGTAAACTCAACGGCTGGGGATTGAATGTACTCGCCATAAACCATGACGTGCATGTATTTATCAAGTTGAGCTTTTACAGCACTTATTACGGCTGGGGGTCTGTGTCCTAAACCACAAGCAGACACTCCCGCCACAAAATCCAGATATCGATTACCGTCTGTAGAATAAATGAAAGAGCCTTCTGCATAACTTACCTCCATACCTAGAGGATGTGGAGTAGTTTGCGCCTGATAATTTATAAAATCACTGTTCATTACTTGGCTGTATAGCTTTCAATTTCGGAGATTTCTTAGGTACTTTTGGAACTTCATCTTCCTGAGTTGGTCTTAAAGTCGAATCCTTAAGTGTGGAATTTGTATTGAGTGTTCGCATGCCCTCAAAAAAATCGTCATAAATTTCCGGATCTTCGATTCCTTTGATTTTGGGCAAAATGATACTGTCTCGTCCTTTAAATAAATCTGCTTTTTCTAATAACCTTTCATCTCCACGCCAATTGAAATTCTTGAGTTTTTTTTCATTTTCGGGAAACTGAGAACTTGGGTATGTGTCGGAATCTACACTAGTGTAATAAATCACATCTACAATTTCTTGATCTTCAAACAAAATTTTGATCTTTGCGGACAAGGATTTATTAATCCCAATCAGTTCTCCGTCATCTCCTCGCACATAGAAAAGAGATTCTGTATTTTTGATAACATCCACTTCATAAATCTCATTGTCTTCAAAAAGACCGTAAAGTTCCTTTCCTTTTATTTGATTGTATCCTTCTATAGTGTCCTTTTGTATCATAAATGAATTGAAAAAAACTTTCAAAGAATCGAGTTCATCAGTTTCCGTATCACTTATTAGATGAATGGTATCTCCAGTAATTTGACTTTCTCCTGACCATAAAATTGGTTGACGAATCAACTGGGTAAGCCCGGTTCTTTCATTACTATGAATGGAATCTGCTTTTCCACTCAGGTCAGACTTATAAATTCTTGCATCATAAAATGCGTTTATATTCCTGTCTTCTACTTCACCAGTCACCATCAATGTATCACTAGCTATATAGACAGAGTCTTTTTCTTGTTTTATAGCTGCCAGTGGGTTTTTTGTGATGAAAAGCGAATCTTTCATTCGGAAAACTTCTGCATAATGCCCAGTAATCAAAGATTGGTTAATAGTGTCTGTAATTTTTATATTATTAGTTGCTGATGCAAAACCAGTAGGTCTATCAAAATAAATGCTATCGCCTTCCAGCTTTCGGTTTTCGTAATCCACTTTAGAATTTTTTACAAAAAAACCATTGTCTTTTCTGGTATCGTAAAACCCACGTTCACAATACACCACACTGGTTTCGCTCGTAATTGTTGAAGGTCCGTACAAATAAGCGTGCCCCTGTTCTGAATAAAAATCTAAAAATTCTGTATCAATATCATATTCTGGATTTCTCACCTTCACATTTTGCCTAAAAGAAAATTTTTCCTGATTCATGAAATATCTCCCTCTGATGCTTGTAATCGTGGATGCAGAATCTTGAACTTTGCCTCCTGTTCTATAAAATGCTTCCTGCTTTACTCTATTAAAAAATAAAGAATCTGTAGTCAATTTATTACTTGGGGTGGTCAATACCACATCTTCACTGGCAAAAGCAAATTGCGTGTTGCCATTATATTCTGCATATTTACTCGTCATATTTACAGTATCCCCCTGCTTCATCCTTACATTCCCGTATGCTTTAAAAAAACTATCAGTTTGATAGAAAATAGCACGGTCGCACCATACTTCGATACCTTCATGAATAAAATAAACCTGGTTTTGGACTTTTTGCAGAATCGTAGCGTCTGGATATTTCTCTTCATCTACACGAGTTCTGTCACTGGTATAGTCTATTTTTTTACCTTCTTGAGCAAACAATGCAGAGGTAGAAAAGGTAAAGCAAATGAATAGGAGGAGATATTTCAAATTAATACAATTTAGTGTAAAATTAATCAATTCCAGTCTGGTCTCATTTTTTTAAATAAAAATTTACATATAAACTTTAGTAAATCTTAAGTAATCCATCTTGTAGAATTGAATTGCTTACTCTAAGTTTGTTATATGAAAATATTGGTCACATATACTTTAACATTAGTGTTGAGTCTTCAGGCTTTTGGATTGTGTGCTTCCAACGTGATCAAATTTTCTAACCTTTTAGATCATTATAATTTTCATAGTACAGAAAAAGAAAATTCATTTTTAGAATTTATCGATTTACATTATGGCATTCAAAAAGATGCTCATGAAAACGAACACAATGAGCATGATGATCTTCCTTACCCAGACCATCATCTTCTTCAGCATAATTTTATTTCAGAATTTGATTCTGTATTTAATTTAGACTCCCCTCAAGACAACAAAGAACCAAGGCATAACTTCAGCTATAAGGCTTTGTTTATTACCCTGTATCAAATTGAAATCTTACATCCTCCGAAGCAAGAGTTGATTTAATATATCAACTAGTGTTTAACAGTTTTCAATTTAAAAATTCATGCTTTCTAAAATCATTGAATTTAGCTTAAAGTCTAAATTCTTTATCATCTTGATACTAAGCTTTATTGTAGGTTTCGGGATTTACAGCCTTAACCACATATCTGTAGGAGCTGTCCCTGATATTACAAACAATCAAGTCCAAGTCATTACCACGTCAAGAAGTTTATCTACTATAGATGTGGAACAGTTCATTACTTATCCGGTTGAATTGGAGATGTCCAATCTACCAGGGGTAAAAGAAATACGTTCGGTTTCCAAGTTTGGTTTATCCGTAGTTACTGTCATATTTGAAAATGACATGGGCACCTACTTACCTCGCCAGCTTATAGCGGAGAAACTTAGTAAAGTAGAAAAAAACATCCCCAAACATTTCGGAACTCCAGAGATGGGACCTATTACCACTGGCCTTGGAGAAATTTACCAATATACGCTGGAGACCAAACCTGGCTATGAATACGAGTTTAGCGTCATGGAACTCCGAAGCATCCAAGACTGGATTGTGAAACGCCAACTTTCTGGAATTCCTGGCATTGTTGAAATCAATACCTGGGGTGGATTCCTGAAGGAATATGAAGTTGCCATTTCTTCCGAAAAGCTTCAAGCCAGAAATATTAGCATTCAGCAGGTATTTACAGCATTAGAAAAAAACAACAGTATTGCCGGCGGAAGCTATATTGAAAAAGAAGAACAAGCCTATTTTATACGAGGAAACGGATTGGTAAAAAGTCTGGAAGACATTCGAAATATAAGTGTTGAAAACAGACATGGAACTCCCATACTCATCGGCGATATCGCAGAAGTAGGCTTTGGATTTGCGAGACGATTTGGTGCTATCACTGGAAATGGTGAAGGCGAAAAAGTACTCGGTCAAATCATGATGCTTAAAGATGCTGACTCCAAACAGGTTATTGATGCCGTAAAAGACCGACTTCAACAGATTGAAAAGAGTCTGCCCGAAGGTGTGTATATCAACGGGTTTCTAGACAGAAGTGAACTCATTGGCAAAACCACTTCTACAGTTGCAGAAAATCTATTTTTAGGCTTTCTGGTGGTCGCTTTCATTGTGACTTTGCTCATCGGTGACTTGAGATCAGGATTAATTATCTCCTCAGTTATTCCATTGAGTTTTCTTATTGCCATTAGTTTGATGTATATCTTTAATATCGATGCTAACTTAATGAGTTTAGGGGCTTTAGATTTTGGAATTATTATAGATGGAGCAGTCATTATTGTTGAATTTGTCGCCTTTAAGATGTTACAGAAATCTGAGAAATTCAAATCTTTAACGGGGGCTAGCTACACTTCAGAAAAAGATAGGATAAGCCTGAAGGGAGCTTCCAAAATGATGAATTCTGCCATATTTGGACAACTTATTATCTTGATTGTCTTTATTCCTATTGTTACGCTTTCGGGTGTAGAAGGAAAAATGTTTAGACCCATGGCATTAACCTTTGGCTTTGCCTTATTGGGAGCTATGTTTTTATGTTTAACCTGGATTCCAGTGGCCTGTAGTTTATTCTTAAATCCTAAGCAACTGAAAGCTAGAAACCTATCGACTCGATTTTTAAATCAGGTCAAAAAAGTTTATATCCCTTCGGTTAGATGGGCTCTAGACCACACAAAACTTGTTGTGATTTCAGCTCTAGCTATAGTCGTTTTAGCGGTGTTCACCTTTACAAAGATGGGAGGTGAATTTGTCCCTACGCTGGATGAGGGAGATTTTGTGATTCAACCTATCCTGAAGACAGGTAAATCCCTTTCAAGTACGATTGAACGCACTACCGACATAGAAAAGATTCTCCTGGATAATTTCCCTGAAGTAACACAAGTTGTAAGCAGAATAGGCGCTGCTGAAGTACCAACCGACCCGATGTCTATGCAGGATTCTGACGTGATCATTCGGCTTAAACCTAAAAACGAATGGACCAGTGCCCAAACAAAAGAAGAACTAGCCGAAAAATTTAAAGAAGCCTTAGCTATCATTCCAGGAATGGACATCGAATTTACGCAGCCTATCGAAATGCGTTTCAACGAATTAATCACAGGAGTGCGATCTGATATCGCTATTAAAATCTTTGGAGACGACTTAAATATCCTGGCCCAAAAGGGAAATGAGATCCAAAGGCTTATAAACGATGTCGATGGAGCTGCAGATATTTCTGTTGAAAAAATTGTAGGCTTACCACAAATGGCGGTGAATTTTAATCGCTCTAAAATTGCAAGATATGGGTTGAATATTGAAGACTTGAACAACATCATTTCCGCTGGATTTGCAGGACAAAAAACAGGAGTAGTCTTTGAAGGCGAAAAGCGGTTTGATATGGTTGTGCGCTTACAGGAAGATAAAAGAAGAGATATCTCAGACCTTCAAAACTTGATTATAGATACTCCAAACGGAGGCAAAATTCCGTTGAGCGAAGTGGCCGACATTTCCTATTCTAAAGGGCCTGCTAAAATCTCCAGAGATGAAACCAAACGACGGATTGTAGTGGGCGTAAATGTAAGAAATCGCGATTTGGCCTCGGTGGTAGAAGATATTCAAGGCATCCTCAATGATAACCTAAGCCTCCCTGTTGGCTACACCTTGACTTACGGAGGTCAATTTGAAAATCTGCAAAGCGCCACCAAACGTTTGCAAATCACTGTTCCGATTGTACTTGTACTTATTTTTGTGCTGCTCTATTTTGCTTTAAGAGATTATAAAGACGCCTTACTTATTTTTACAGCTATTCCTTTTTCTGCCGTTGGAGGTGTTTTCTTACTGTGGATAAGAGATATGCCGTTTAGCATTTCGGCAGGGGTTGGTTTTATTGCTCTGTTTGGAATTGCCGTTTTGAACGGGATCATTTTGGTTGAATATTTTAAAGACCTGCAAAATGACAACAAAGAGCTCAATAAAGACAACATCATTGAAGCTACGCAAGACCGACTTAGAGCAGTCTTACTCACAGCCAGCTCTACAGCTCTAGGATTTTTACCTATGGCTATTTCTACGGGTGCAGGAGCCGAAGTGCAGAGACCATTGGCTACTGTAGTTATTGGCGGACTCATCACTTCCACCCTACTCACGCTAATTATCCTTCCTGTGTTGTATTATATTTTTGAAGGAAAATCTAAATCTATAAAAATGCCAAAAACCACAATTTTAGTCATCTTTTTGGGACTTGGTGGCATCTTCTCAAGTCAGGCTCAAAACCCTGAACTGAATCAGCTTAAAACTGAAATGCTTGACAACAACAGGGGCCTAAATGCTTCTCAACTTAATATAAATCGAGCTGAAGCAGCCGAAGGCCAAGCCTTTACGTTTAATAAGGCTCAAATTTATCAAAATTATGATGAAGCTGAAGCCGACCCGATTGCTAATCGACCTTTATACCAATGGGGTATTATCCAAAATTTTGATTTTCCCACAGTTTACAATAGCCGCTTAAAACTGAATAAAGTAACTACTGAACTTGCCGCTACCTCATATTCAATTGAGGAAAGGATGAAGCTCAAAAATTTAGAGATCAGCTATATGCAATATTCGATTATTAAAGAGCGGCTTCAGATTTATAAGTACCTGGACAGTATTTATAAAGATTTTTCCAGGATGGCCAGCAGAAAATTTGAAGAGGGGGAATCGACTTATCTGGAAAAAATAACTGCTCAGTCAAAACAAAAGCAAGTTGAAGCTCAGCTTGTAAAAGTCAGGAGTCAGTTAGTGAATACCTCCAACCAGATAAGATCTTTTGTTCAGTCTGACGTTGAACTTTCTATTGAAGGTGAAACCCCACACCGATTCACCTTAGACAACCTCAATGGTGTTGAAAATTTACCCGATTTTGTGTTGAGTGAATTACAAACCCAACAAGCCAAACGCAGTGAACAACTTGCTAAAAATGAATTGTTGCCTGGAATAAGTGCAAGTTACTTTATGCGAAGCAATTCTAGCATCGACAAAAACTTTGAAGGTTATCAAATAGGATTGAACATCCCCTTGTTGTTCTTTGGAAATCGATCTAAAATAAAAGCTCGACAATTGGAAAATGAAATGATGGCTGTGGCTCAGGAAGAAACCAAAATTCAGCTAGAGCAAAAGCAAAAAGCGCTTATCAACTCTCTTTCCAGTCAGGATCAAAGTTTGGCTACTTTTGAAGATGGACAACTGAAAGTAGCCGACGAAATTTTCAAAACAGCCAATTTATCTTTTAAAAATGGGGAAATTGATTTCTTCAGATTTATACAAAGTCTCGAAACAGCTCAACAGATCAAACTAGAGTATTTGCAGCAGCTTATGGACTTCAATGCTATCGTCATCTCTCTTAATTATCTCACTTTAAACTAACTTAATATGAAGACGCCTTATATATATTTCCTACTCGGTTTAAGCTTGTTGGTGCTGAGCTGCAATTCCAACGAATCAAATTCAGAAGAAAAAGAAACTGAAGTGGATGATGATCAAATCATTCTCACCACAACTCAATTTGAAAACGGAGGTTTTGAACTTGGAACTATTGACACTATAGAATTTTCAGATCGTTTTCGAATCACGGGAATGATAGACGTACCTCCTGAAAACAGGGCTTCTATAAGTTCTTTTTTTGAGGGTTACGTGAGTAAAACCCATTTATTGATTGGCGATACCGTAAAAAAAGGAGATCTGCTGGTCACTTTGGAAAATCCGGAGTTTATTCAACTACAGCAGCGGTATTTACAAGATGTTACTCAATTAGAATATTTGGAAGCTGAATTCAACAGAAAGAAGAATTTATTTAAAGACCAGGTCATTTCTGAAAAGGTGTTTCAAAAGGCCAAAAGCGATTATCGAGGGGTGAAGGCTAGCGTAGCTGGTCTTGAAGAAACTTTAAAATTGATGAACGTCCCTTTAAACAAGGTAAAAAGCGGGAACTTCAATTCTGAGATTCACATTTATGCGCCCTTATCTGGAAAAATTTCAAAATTATCCATTTCTCAGGGCCTGTTTGTCAGCAAATCCACCATGATGATGGAAATCTTAGATACAGACCATATTCATTTAGAACTAGACGTGTTTGAAAAAGATATTCTAAAAATCAAAAAAGGACAGTCACTTAGCTTCAGGTTGCCAGAACAGACCGATGAGGAGTTCATGGCGGAGGTGAAGTTGGTCGGCGCAGAAATCGGCTCAAACCGAACGGTAAAAGTTCATGCGCATCCCGATGATGAAGATCAAAATTTTGCTGTGGGCATGTATGTAGAGGCTTTCGTTGACCACGATCCCAAAAAGCTGATGGCTTTACCAGAAACCGCTTTTGTTGAAAAAAATGACAAGTCATATGTTCTAAACCTTGTTGATCAAACTGAGGAAAGGTATATATTTGACATGCTCCAAGTAGAAACTTCGGCACCTCAGAATGGTTTTAAACCTATTTTAAACACTAAAACGATAACATCAAAACACAGCTTTTTAACTAAAGGAGCATTTGATGTTGTAGAAAGTGAAGGTGGTGGCGGGCATAGTCATTAAAATAAAAAACGGAAATATGTTTTATAGCTTATCTCTGTAAAACATATTTCCGTTACAAATTATTTTATGCCTTGATCTAAAGCAAATAATCCGTATTTACAAAATTTGATTTTTTGCTTTTCAAGAGTTTCTTTAAAATCTCATTGTTTTTAGGATTGTCCTTGGAAGCCACAAAAGTTCGTATGGAAAAAGACCTTAAGGCATCGTGTACACTCAAGGTGCCCACAGCAGAATCCTTTCGTCCTGTAAATGGTAAGACATCAGGGCCACGTTGACATGAACTATTCAAGTTGACTCTACAGACTAAATTGACCAAAACGTCTATAAGTGGAGCTAGAGTTTCTACATTTTCACCAAATAGACTTACTTGCTGTCCATAGTTTGAAGTAGCGATTTCATCCAGTAACTCATGAATATCACTAAATGACTTTACGGGTATCACAGGACCGAATTGTTCTTCCTGATAGACGCGCATCGACTCTGTTACAGGGTATAAAACCGCCGGGTATATATAATTTTCTGAGGTCTCTCCGCCTTTTGCATTGAGAATTTTAGCTCCTTTCTGTTGAGCATCATCGATGAGTTCTTGTATATAAGCTGGCTTGCCAGGCTCTGGCAAAGGCGTTAATTTCACACCATCTTCCCAGGGCTGACCAAATTTTAAGCCGTCTACTTGTTCTGAAAAGCGCTTGTTGAATTCCTCTTTAATGTCGTCGTGGACATAGACTATTTTTAAAGCGGTGCAACGTTGTCCATTATAGGATAACGTTCCATTGATGCACTCCTCAATAGCTAAGTCTAAATCCGCATCAGGAAGAATGATGGCTGGATTTTTGGCTTCCAAACCGAGAATTAATCTCAGCCGGTTTTTATGCGGATGCTGATCCTGCAGTGCTATGGCAGATTTGGAATTCCCTATTAACGCCAACACATCGATCTTACCCGTTTTCATGATTGGTGCGGCTACTTCTCTACCGCGCCCATATATCACATTAATAACTCCAGCGGGGAAACTTTTTTGAAAGGCTTCTAAAAGTGGGGATAATAATAAGACCCCGTGTTTAGCAGGTTTAAAAACAGCTGTATTTCCCATGATCAAAGCTGGAATAAGCAGCGCAAAGGTTTCATTTAAAGGATAGTTGTAAGGTCCTAGGCACAGCACCACACCAAGTGGACCTCTTCTGATGTGAGCATTTATACCTCCTACTTTTTCAAAGGTGTCACTGTCTCTATCCAACTGTTTATAGTCTTCGATAGTATCATATATATACTCTACAGTCCTGTCAAATTCTTTTTCTGAATCTGGAAGCGTTTTACCTATTTCCCACATGAGAAGCTTCACGACTTCTGTACGTTTGGTTTCCATGAGCTCAACGAAGTTTTTCATACACGACATCCTGTCCTTAACTTTCATGGTTGGCCATTCGCCTTTCCCATGGTCATAAGCATTAACAGCAGAATCCAACACACCTAAAGCAGTATCCTCATCCATATGAGGCACTGTCCCCAGTAAAGTAGGCTTGTAATCTGCTGTTGAAGATATGCTGGAATGTACCTCATCCATTTTTCCCTCCCAGGTCACAAGCTGCCCCTTATCGAGATAGGTGGTTTGATGAAGTAAAGCGTCTATTCTGTCAAAATTTGAATTAGCCATATTTTTTTAAGAGTTTTATTATAATATGTTACAATTTAGATAAAGAAAGCTTTCAATTTGATACAACTAACTAAAATGATTTGTTAAGTTTTTAAAAATCAACCTTTTATTATTTTCAAAACAAAAAAACCTCCAGGTATCTAGAGGTTTTTTGTAATTCTATTCTCATCTATTATCTTACTATAGTTTCTTTCCTGTCTGGACCAACAGAAACAATTTTGATAGGAACATTTAATTCATCTTCAATAAATTTAACATAATCTTTCAATGCCTGCGGAAGTGAATCAAAAGAGGAATGCTTAGAAATATCTTCTTTCCAGCCCTTAAATTCTTTATAAACCGGCTCTAAATTTTCTTCTTCTATGTTGTAAGGTAAATGCTGAATTTCTTTTCCATTGTATTTGTAAGCGACACAAACCTTTAAAGTTTTAAAGCCACTTAGCACATCGCCTTTCATCATCATCAGTTCAGTGACGCCATTAATTTGTACCGCATATTTTAAGGCGACCAAATCAAGCCAGCCACAACGTCTCGGGCGACCAGTTGTTGCCCCAAACTCATTACCAACTTTGGCCATTTTAGCACCATCCTCATCAAATAATTCTGTTGGAAAAGGCCCACTACCAACTCTTGTCGTGTAGGCTTTAAAAATTCCAAATACGTTTTTGATTTTGTTCGGAGCAATTCCTAAACCTGTACAAGCGCCTGCAGCTGTAGTGTTGGAAGAGGTGACAAAGGGATAAGTCCCAAAGTCAATGTCTAATAAGGATCCTTGTGCACCTTCCGCCAATATAGTTTGATTATTAACTTGCGCCTGATGAAGATATTCTTCAGAATCAATGAATTTTAAGGTCTTAATGGCTTCTACAGCTTCAAAAAATTCATGCTCTAGTTCCTTCAAATTGTATTGAACATCTACATTGTAGAATTCGATCAATGCTTGATGTTTATTAGCAAGTTGCCTATACTTTTCTTTCCAGTTATCGAATTCTAAATCACCTATTCGCAATCCGTTTCTACCAGTTTTGTCCATATATGTTGGACCAATTCCTTTCAGGGTCGAGCCTATTTTAGCTTTACCTTTTGAGGTTTCTGAAGCCGCATCAAGTAGTCTATGCGTTGGTAAAATAATGTGGGCCTTTCTGGATATTAACAAGCTCTCTTTAAAGTCGAGATTAAATTTTGCGAGAGCATTGATTTCTTTTTGAAAAATTACAGGATCAATTACAACTCCGTTCCCAACTACGTTAACAGCATCTTTATGAAATATACCAGATGGAATGGTGTGCAAAACGTGCTTAATCCCGTCAAATTCTAGAGTGTGGCCTGCATTGGGCCCACCCTGAAATCTTGCTATAATGTTGTAATTTTGGGTAAGATAATCAACAATTTTTCCTTTGCCTTCATCTCCCCACTGGAGTCCAAGTAGTAAGTCTACTGCCATGTTTTAGTCTGTCTTTGGTTGGTTTTTTGTTCCGTAGAAATATAATGAGTGTCGATCTATAGAAATTTCAAACACTTCTTCTATTGTTTTTTTTATGGATTCAATGCGTGGATCACAAAATTCTAACACTTCACCTGTATCTGTCAATATCACATGGTCATGTTGCTTATCGAAGTAAGATTTTTCATACTGAGCCTGGTTTTTACCAAACTGATGTTTTCTTACCAAACCACAATCCAAAAGTAAATCTATGGTGTTGTATAATGTAGCCCGACTTACTCTATAATTTTTTGTCTTCATTTTAATGTAAAGAGATTCTATATCAAAATGATCATCACTTTCATAGATTTCTTGAAGTATAGCGTAGCGTTCTGGAGTTTTACGATGTCCGTTGTTCTCCAAAAATTTGGTGAATACATTTTTTACAACAGCTAAATCGTTTTTTAAGTTGTCTTTATTTACCATAGTTACAAAAATATGCTTTTATTCACGCTTAACCTTATCGATACCATCGATTTTTTTCAATCTTTCCATAAGCGTAGTCAATATGGAAATATTTTTCACTTTCACTACCAGTTTTCCTTCAAAAACTCCATCGTTACTTGAGAAGGCAATACTTAATATATTTACGTGAAGATTCTTTGAAATTTCATTGGTAATGACACTTACCAGACCCAGATCATCAATTCCTGTCAGTTTTATAGTAGCGCTGAATTCTTCCTGTGAGGAATCGATCCATTTCGCCTTTAAAATCCTGTAAGCATAATTGCTTTGAAGCTGGATGGCGTTTGGGCAATTTTTCTTGTGAACTTTTATACCTTTCTTGATAGTCGTAAAACCAAAAACATCATCCCCAGGAATAGGATTACAGCAAGCAGCTAGCTTATAATCCAGTTTCTGTTCATCGTCACCAAAGACAAGCTGATCGTAATTACTAGTAACATCATCCTCTTCATGGGAATTATCTTTGTTAGGTGAACGCTTAATTTTATTTTTAAAAAATGATACCAAAGCATTACTCCTAGAAGAGGCGTAATCTTTGATTTGCTTATTATCTATGGTTCCAACACCTACTCTATAAAATAAATCCAGACTTGTTTTCAATTTAAAGAACACCACCATTTCATTCACTGTTCTTTCATTCAAACTGATACGCTGAGATTTTAGTTTACGCCTCAAGATTTCTTTTCCTTCAGCGGCTATCAGTTTACGCTTTTCTTTTAAGGCTGATTTTATCTTTGTCCTTGCTCGAGCTGTCGTTGCATAATCCAACCAGTTCTTGGTCGGTTTAGCTGTAGAAGAGGTAATGATTTCAACTTGGTCGCCACTTTTCAAAACTCTGCTTAAGGCCACAATCTTACCATTCACTTTGGCACCCCGAGTTTGATAGCCAATGTCGGTATGGATAGCAAAGGCAAAATCCAAAACTGTAGCTCCTTTAGGTAGAGATTTCAAATCTCCTTGGGGAGTAAAAACAAAAATTTCTTTGGAATAGAGATTTAGTTTGAACTGTTCCACAAAATCTACAGCATTCATTTCATTATTCTCCAAAGCTTCCTGCAACCTGTTGAGCCATAAATCCAGACCTTGTTCATCCTGGGCTTCATCTTTATGCTTGTATTTATAATGAGCAGCGTAGCCTTTTTCAGCAATTTCATTCATGCGCTCGCTTCGTATTTGTACCTCCACCCACTTCCCTTTGGGTCCCATGACAGTGATGTGTAGCGCCTCATAGCCTGTAGTTTTAGGTGAAGAAATCCAGTCTCTTAGTCGAGTTGGATTGGGTCTGAAATGATCTGTGACTATAGAGTAAATCTTCCAGGCTAGGAATTTTTCATTATCTGGCTTTGAAGCGTAAATGATTCTGAGAGCAAACTTGTCGTAAATTTCATCGAAAGAAATGTTCTGATTTAAAATTTTCTTTCTGATGGAGTAGATGGACTTTGGTCGACCTTTCACTTCAAAATCTATATCTTCTTTAGACAAAGCATCAGAAATTATTTTGGAAAAGTCCTCGATATATTGGTCTTGCTCTTCTTTACTTTCCTTTATTTTATCCAGAATGTCGTTATAAACTTCAGGCTCTGTGTACTTTAAGCTAAGATCCTCGAGTTCAGTTTTAATATTGTAAAGGCCGATTCTGTGGGCTAAAGGGGCGTAAATGTAAAGGGTTTCACTTGCTATTTTCACTTGTTTATCTGGACGCATGGCATCCATAGTTTGCATATTGTGAAGTCTATCTGCAATTTTGATGATGATCACGCGTATATCATCATTAAGAGTTAACAGCATTTTCCTAAAATTCTCTGCCTGCATGGAAATGTCCCCGTCCTTCTTAAGGCTGGAAATCTTGGTAAGGCCATCTACAATTCTGGCTACAACTTCACCAAACATACGTTCAATATCGGATAAAGTGTAACGAGTATCCTCCACTACGTCATGCAGTAAAGCTGAAGCAATAGATGTGGCATCCAGACCAATTTCGTAAGCCACAATTTTGGCCACTGCAATAGGATGAAAAATATAAGCTTCTCCAGATTTACGCCTTTGGTCTTTGTGTGCTTCAACAGCCGTTTCAAAAGCTTTACGTATAAGCTTTTTATCTTTTGAGCTGAGAGTTCTGTAACTGATGCGTAATAGCTCTTTATATTCTTTGGTAATCTCTTTATTTTCTTGTTCTAAGTAAGCATCTGTAATCTCCATAGCCTTGATCTCTAATTGAGTTGAAATTACGAATTATTTTCTAAATTTTTAAGTCTTTCTGATAAAGGCGGATGAGAAAAATGAAAAAATACATAAGCTGAATGCGGTGTAAGATTGCTTAAACTTTTCTTAGTCAGTTTCTTCAGAGCAGATACTAAATGCTCTCCTTTATATGTTGCTTTGGCAAAATTATCTGCCTGAAATTCAAATTTCCTTGAGAGTATGTTAGTAAGGATACCTGTTAAAAGTGAGATTGGCGCATAAAGAAAACTAAAAGCGACCAAGCCTATGTGAAAACTTGGCTCTTCGACTCCTAAAGCCTGAGCTAAAACAGGTTCACTAACAAATAATGACAATACCCATAAAGTGAAACCAACTGTTAGTATTGAAACCACCAGATTGATGATGATATGATTTTTTTTATAGTGTCCAACCTCATGTGCTAAAACAGCAACAATTTCTTCGTCATCCAAATCCTCTATTAGCGTATCAAAAAGTGTAATTCGTTTTTCGCTTCCAAACCCAGAGAAATAAGCATTGGCTTTTTTGCTTCGCTTAGAGCCGTCTATCACAAAAATATTTTTCAAATTGAAATTCATTCTGGAAGCATAAGTTTCTATCTTGGATCTTAACTCGCCTTCTTCAAGTGGAGTTTGTTTATTGAATAAAGGCACAAAAAGTTTAGCATAGAACATATTCAGCAATACAGAAACAGTAGCAACTAATATCCAGGTATACCACCAAAAATCTATGCCCACGTAATTATAGAAGACCAAAATTAAACCTAAAATAACCCCGCCTAAAAAGATGGAAAGCAACATCGATTTAAATTTATCTTTCCAAAACAAAGCAACAGTAGAGGTGTTGAAGCCATAGCGTTCTTCGATGCTGAAGGTGAAATAATAACTAAAGGGCAAGCCTAAAATTTCACTTCCTAAAAACAAAATTCCGAAGAAAATTAAAGACACTACAATAGAATTATCAGAAAAACTTTCGGCTATAGAATTCACAATTTGAAAGCCATCAACAGCCAGGAAAACAAGGATCAATACTAGCGAAAATAAGGATTGAAAGACTCCAAACTTGAACTTATCCTTTTTGTAGGATTGGGATTTTTGATACTCTTCTTGGTCATAGATATTCTGCAAACCAGATGGCAATTGAGCATCAAACTGAGTGTAATTGAGATAATCTAAAATGCTTTCTAGAAAGAAGTTGAAGATGATGAGTCCTACAATTAGATAAAAAATAAATTCTGAGGTCATTCTTTATATTTTTTTTGCAAAACTAGTCCATGTTTTGGAATTTGATGCGAAATGCTCTTGTAATTGATTTAGAATTTTATGCTATCAAGGTTGTCATATTCATTAATAGATGCTAAATTTGCTTTAAAGCAATGCGAAAGTTGTAAATGAGTAAATTGGTATCCAGCGTTGAATCTTTAGAAGTCAATTTGAGAAAATTGATTTCAAGTCATGACCGACTAAAGGTTGAGCACGAAAAGTTGAAACACCAGTTTAGTTCTACATCAAATACTATTACTGAGTTGAATTCAGAAATAGATAGATTACAACATGAAAATAAAACACTCAGAACAGCCAACGCAATGCTAGGCAGTACCGAGCATAAAAGAGAGACCAAACTAAAAATAAATAGTTTAATCAAGGAAATAGATAGTTGCATCATTCAATTGGCAGAATAACATGGCTCAAGGTAAACTTAAAATCAAATTATCAATAGCAGATAGGGTTTATCCATTAACCATAAGACCAGAACAAGAAGAAGGCTTAAGAAAAGCTGCCAAGCGAGTAAATGAGGTTATCAAGAAATTTGAGCAAGACTATGCAGTAAGAGATAAACAAGATGTTTTGGCCATGAGTGCCCTACAATTTGCTGCAGAAATCGAACAAAACCAATTGTCGTCTTCTTCAGAATTGAAGACTGTAGAGGTAAAACTCGAGGAATTGGATGCTATGCTCAAAAGCCAGTTAAACTAACGTTCATTACATAAATCGACACTGCCTGTATTAGTCGTACATTTTTGATAAACTCAACATTTACTAATTAAAAAGGGTGAGTTTCAGTTGCTAAAGCAAGCCGCCACTTCGGTGCAGCGGATCCTTGATCAGCTGAGTATCCCTAAACCTGTTTACACGGAGTTTTATACAAAACTAGGCTAATACAGGCTTTTTTTATATATACAATTATGGAAATTACATTTATTATAATAGCAGCAATTGCAGGACTTATCATAGGATTTGTCATATCTAAAACCATTGACAGCAAAAGCGCAACAGGCACTTTAAAAAATGCTGAAAAAGAAGCTGAAAAAATAATAAGAGAAGCTGAAAAAGAAGGAGAAAGCGTCAAAAAAGACAAAATCCTTCAGGCCAAAGAAAAATTTATTGAGCTAAAATCTGAGCATGAAAAAGTTATACTCTCCAGAGATCAGAAAATAAGCGAAGCAGAAAAAAGGACGAAAGACAAAGAATCTCAGGTTTCTAACGAGTTGTCCAAAAACAAAAAACTGAACGCAGAACTCGACGAGAAGCTTAAGGACTACACTTACAGAACGGAATATTTAGAAAAAAGACAAGAAGAAATTGATAAAATTCTTCAACGGAAAATTAACCAACTTGAAGTTTTAAGCGGTTTAAGTGCAGATGAGGCCAAGGCTCAACTTATGGAATCGCTTAAGGAAACAGCAAAAGCTGAGGCCATGCAGATGATACAGGATACTGTAGAAGAAGCGAAATTGACGGCACAGCAGGAAGCCAAGAAAATTGTCATTAACACCATACAGAGAGTTGGTACAGAAGAAGCGATAGACAATTGTGTCTCTGTGTTCAACCTGGAAAGCGATGATGTAAAGGGAAGAATTATAGGTCGTGAAGGTCGTAATATCCGCGCCATTGAAGCCGCTACTGGAGTAGAAATAATCGTGGATGATACTCCGGAAGCTATTATCCTATCCTGCTTCGATTCAATACGTCGTGAAGTAGCGAGATTATCCCTTCATAAATTGGTCACAGATGGAAGGATTCACCCGGCCAGAATCGAAGAAGTGGTCAAAAAAACCAGAAAAGCAATTGACGAAGAAATTATTGATATAGGTAAAAGAACCATTATCGACCTAGGTATTCATGGACTACATCCTGAACTTGTAAAAATGGTAGGTCGAATGAAATACAGATCCTCTTATGGTCAAAATCTTCTACAACACTCCAGAGAAGTTGCCAAACTTTGTGGCATCATGGCTTCAGAACTTGGCCTTAATCCAAAACTGGCTAAACGTGCAGGTTTACTTCACGATATTGGTAAAGTTCCTGAAACGGAAACAGAACTTCCTCACGCCATCCTTGGTATGCAATGGGCAGAAAAATATGGTGAGAAGCCAGAGATTTGCAATGCTATAGGTGCTCACCACGACGAGGTGGAAATGACATCATTGCTTTCTCCAGTCGTTCAGGTTTGTGACGCGATAAGCGGAGCTAGACCAGGCGCGAGAAGACAAGTCTTAGATTCTTACGTCAAACGACTCAAAGATCTTGAAGACATTGCCTTTGGGTTTGGCGGTGTGAAGAAAGCCTACGCCATACAAGCGGGTAGAGAATTGAGAGTCATCGTAGAGAGTGAAAAAGTTACCGACGAGAAAGCCTCTGCTTTATCTTTTGAAATTTCTCAAAAAATTCAAACGGATATGACGTATCCAGGTCAGGTAAAAGTGACTGTTATTCGCGAAACACGCGCGATTAATATTGCAAAATAACCTAAACCTAACTCATAAAAAAAAGGCTGTTCCAAATGGAACAGCCTTTTTTTGTTTTTTGTAAGATCAGATTAAAACTGCTCTCTGCCTGAAAAGTGGAAGTTACTCTCTATAGTAGCATTTTCATCACTATCACTTCCGTGGATAGCATTTTCACTGATAGAAGTCGCGTATAATTTACGTATTGTACCTTCTGCTGCTTCTTCCGGATTGGTGGCGCCAATTAAAGTTCTGAAATCATCTACAGCATTTTCCTTTTCAAGAATAGCAGCGACGATAGGTCCACTTGTCATATAGTCTACAAGCTCCCCGTAGAACGGACGTTCTTTATGAACTTCATAAAAAGCTTTAGCATCATTTTCTGTCATGTGCGTCATTTTAAGCGCCACAATTTTAAAACCTGAACCTGTAATTTGTTTTAGGATATCACCAATGTAGCCCTTAGATACTGCATCTGGCTTAAGCATTGTGAATGTTTTAGTTCCTGCCATCGTAATGTTATTTTTATTTTGAGTGCAAAAGTAAACATTTTCTAAGGACTTTGGGTAACCGCCTCATTCTTGAAAATCCAGCCTTAAATTCTGTAATACACGACCGTCTTCGGTGGATTTGATATTCAATTCAGCTTGTTGTGTTTCAAAGTTCAAATCTACTGTTCCATAGCTGGTCTCAGCAACCACCTCACCTACTCTGTAAGAATTCGGCTCTCCGTCATACGATGAATACGAATGCGTCAAACCACTTGAAGTGAAATCAGTTAAAGGATAATTCATTCCTTCACTATTTTTCTGAGAAAATTCTGAAATATGTCGATCTCCACTTAATATCAAAATATTGTTGAGTTCATATTCTTCAAGCAAATTTTGCATTTTTTCAACCTCGTGAGGAAAATTTCCCCAGGATTCAAAACCATGTTCACTAGACAAAAACTGAATACTGCTCACGATGATGTTATAATGAGAATCTGAGGTTTTGAATTCTTGCTCCAACCAGTCCCATTGCTCCTTTCCTAGCAAAGTGGAATCTTTGGAAGTATGGGGCTGATAACGTTTATCTGAGTTTTCAGCATCAATCAACCCCTCTCTAAAATAACGTGTATCCAACAGATAAAATTTGATACGTTTATCTCCAACCTCAATAACTTTAGATTGGTAAGTCCCACCTCTACTAGCCATAGCATGAGTAGAATCGATATCCAAAAAATCCATATATAATTTCTTAGCTTCATCTCTATACTCCCATTCTTTACCTGCATCATTCTTGCCGTAATCATGATCATCCCAAACTCCAATTGGAGCATTTGGCAGACTGGAAACGAAAGCAGTATAGTGTTCGTTGGTTTTTTGAGTTTGGTACATAGATTCCATCAATTCCATATCCGGTGTATCGGCATATATATTATCGCCTCCCCAAATGAATATATCTGCAGAATCTTTTTGAATGACCGACCAATAGTCTTGAGGTTTATCTTGCCGGTTGCAGCTACCCAAAGCTATTCTGAAGCTTGTTTTCTGTTCTTTTTGAATTTTTTCTTCTGAATTTTTTTCTTCTGAATTTGATTTGCAGGACAATACTGAAATAAAAACAACAACTGAAAGCCAATATGTATTTCTCATGATTAAATATTTTAGGCAAATCTAGAAATTCCAGTGTTATTGCATTATTAAGAATTTGTACATTTGAGTCCTATGAGAAAAAATACAATTTCTGGGCTCAAAAGCCAATTAGATTCAAATTCAAACGTGTGCATCATTGGTCATAAAAATCCAGACGGAGATGCCTTGGGATCTACCCTAGGTCTTTCTTTATTTTTGAAAGAACTTGGAATATCTTCTCAAGTTATCATGCCTAACGGATTTCCAGATTTTCTCAAATGGTTGCCGGGCATAGATAAAGTTCTATGCTACGATACTGATAAAGAAGAGTGTGAGAAGCAATTAAACGATTCGGATGTTATCTTTACTTTAGATTTCAATCATCTAGGCAGAACAGGAGACCTTGGAGATTTCCTTGTCAAATTAGACACCACATTCGTCATGATAGATCACCATCAGGAACCTGCAGACTACGCTTCTTACATGCTATCAGACACTTCTATTGCATCCACTTGTGAACTTGTATACGAGTATATAACGACAGACTACTCAGAAAAAAGGCTTACAGCAGAAATTGCAAGTTGCTTATATACAGGAATCATGACGGATACTGGATCTTTTAGGTTTCCATCTACAACTAGCAAAACCCACAGAATTATTGCAGACTTGATTGATGCTGGTGCAAATAACAGTCAGATTCATCAAAATACGTTTGATAACAATGCAGTAAGTAGACTTCACTTACTCGGTAAAGCGCTTCAGAATTTAAAAGTACTTGAAAATTTAAGCACAGCCTATATTTACTTATCTCAGGAAGACTTAAATCAAAATGGATTTAAAAAAGGAGATACTGAAGGTTTTGTAAATTATGCATTATCCCTAAAAGGAATTAAATTTGCTGTGATATTCATCGAACATAAAGCAGAAAACATCATTAAAATATCTTTCCGATCCATTGGAAATTTTGACGTGAATACGTTTGCAAGAACGCACTATAATGGTGGCGGGCATAAAAATGCAGCAGGTGGAAAAAGCGATTTGGACCTAAATTCGACTTTGGTAGAATTTGAAAACATATTAAATACATACAAAGAAGAACTCATATGAAGTCGATACTATATTTAGTGTTTTTTCTATTCTTGCTGCAAGGATGTAAATCACCTGAACCAAGAAAACCAATTAGCAGGGCTTCCGAAAGTTTTACAACCAAGTCTTTGAAAATGAACAAGGCTATCGTTAAAAAGGAAGAATCTTATATTCAAGAGCTTATTGAAAAAGATTCTGTAAATAAGTATATATCATCTGCAGATGGATTTTGGTATTACTACCACAATCAAAATAAAAAAGATAGCCTTACCCCCAAATTTGGTGACGAAGTAGAGTTCAATTATAACTTGCTCACGTTACAAGGAGACACCATATACTCCAGAGAAGAATTAGGGGAAAGGGCTTATGTCATCGACAAAGAAGAAATATTTACAGGTCTTCGCCAGGGCTTAAAATTGATGAAAGAAGGCGAAACTGTTACTTTTTTGTTTCCCTCTCACCAAGCTTACGGCTATTATGGAGATAATGATAAAATTGGAACCCACGTAGCTTTAAAAGCTACAGTCACTTTAAACGAAATTAAACCCGAAACTGAATAAAAATCACTTACAATGAAAACATTAAAATTATCACTTATCGCTTTAGCAGGACTGCTAATCTACAGTTGCTCATCACAATATCCCGATTTGGAAGATGGCTTATATGCTGAATTTAAAACCTCTGAGGGAGATTTTGTTACAGAACTAAATTATGAAGAAGTCCCAATGACAGTAGGAAACTTTGTTGCGTTAGCTGAAGGTGAACATCCTGGAGTTGATGAAAAATATGAAGGAAAGAAATTCTACGATAGCATTACATTTCATAGAATTATAGACGGATTTATGATTCAAGGTGGAGATCCGGAAGGAAGCGGACAAGGTGGTCCAGGTTATAAATTTGCAGATGAGACAGACTCAACTTTGACTCATTCCAAGGGAGTTTTATCAATGGCTAACGCTGGCCCAAATACCAATGGCAGCCAGTTCTTTATTACATTAACTGAAACACCTCATCTCAATGGAAAACACAGTGTTTTTGGGAACTTGGTTGTAGGTGAAGCAGTTGTGGATAGCATTGGTAAAGTTGAAACCAAAAAACCAGGAGACAAGCCGGTGGAAGATGTGGTTATTGAAACCATAAATATCATTAGAAAAGGTGGTGATGCTAAAAAGTTTGATGCAGTAGAAGCTTATAAAAAAGGAATCGAAAAAGCCGAAGAAGCAGAAAAAGAAGCTATAGCTGAAAGAGAAAAACAACTTCAAGAAGCTAGTGAAGGATTTGACGAGACAGAAAGTGGATTACGCTATAATGTAACAGAAGAAAATCCAAATGGCACTTCTCCATCTACTGGCGATAAAGTAAAAGTCCATTACACTGGTTATCTTTTAGATGGAACTAAGTTTGATTCTTCATTAGATAGAGATCAGCCTATAGAATTTGCTGTGGGAACTGGTAGAGTTATTCCTGGCTGGGATGAAGGTATTATGTTACTCAAAACTGGGGAGAAAGCTGAGTTAGTGATTCCATCAGAATTGGCTTACGGCGCGAGACAGACCGGACCAATTCCCCCAAATTCAGTTCTCAAGTTTGAAGTTGAACTTCTGGAAGTCAATAAGTAATAGTCAAACTATACCATAATCCCTCAAAAGTGTCTCTTAATAAATTGAATACTATGAAATTACCTAATTTATTTTTGGTTGCCTCATCAATTTTAATGACGATTGGCTGTTCTTCAAAATATGCGGAATTAGAAGATGGACTTTATGCAGAATTCAAAACTTCAAAAGGAGATTTTGTAGCACAGCTTCATTATGAAGACATCCCCATGACGGTTGGTAATTTTGTAGCACTAGCAGAAGGTGTTCACCCGATGACAGAAAAGCGCTACAGTGACAAACCGCTATACGATAGCTTGATATTTCATAGAGTTATCAAAGACTTCATTATACAGGGTGGTGATCCCAGAGGAACAGGGCAAGGCGGCCCAGGATTTAAATTTCCAGACGAAACCGATGGTAATTATACCCACGATGACAAAGGGGTGTTATCCATGGCCAATAGTGATGGTCAGGATACAAAAGCACCTTTCGGGAACTCAGGAGAGACTAATGGGAGTCAGTTCTTTATAACCCTGAGAGCAACTCCGCATCTTGACGGTTTACATACGGTTTTTGGTAAAGTAGTTAAAAACCAAGAAGTCGTAGATGCCATTGGCGAAGTAGAAACTGGCGGGCGGGACAGACCTGTGGATAAAGTGTACATCGAAAAGGTAAACATTATTCGCAAAGGTAGTGCAGCCGAAAACTTTGATGCAGTTGAGGCATTCAAAAGCGGTATGGATGCTCACCAAAGTAAGTTGAAAAAAGAAGCTGAAGAAAGAGAAGCAATACTAAAAGAACTATCTGAAGGCTTTGTAGAAACCGAAAGCGGCTTGAGATATAAAATCGAGAAAAGCATTAAAAATGGAGTTTCTCCTAAACCTGGCGATATTGTAAAGGTCCATTACAATGGGTTCCTAACCGATAATACCAAATTTGACTCCTCTTACGATAGAGGCGAACCTATCGAATTTGAGTTGGGTGCTGGTCGGGTTATCCCTGGTTGGGATGAAGGGCTTCAACTTCTTAAGGGAGGAGAAAAAGCAAGGTTTATCATTCCTCCTCACCTTTCTTATAATGAAAGAGCAGCCGGCCCTATTCCGCCCTACTCTATTTTAATTTTTGATGTTGAACTGGTAGAAGTCAACAAGAAGTAAAAAACAAAGCCCCGCTTCTATTGAAACGGGGCTTATTTATTTAAAGAAAAAAATCACTAGAAATTATTGATTTCTTTTTCAAGCTCTTCCTTTGTTTTGCCAGTTTTAGCTTGTAGTTTACCTAGCATTTCTTCAAATTTTCCTTCTGAATATTGTAAATCGTCATCAGAAATATGCTCTGCATATTTTTGTTTTAACTTACCTTTATTCTCTTTGAATTTTCCTTCTAATTGATCTAAGTTCATAATATTATGTTTTATTGTTACTATATTCAATTTACTTCACAATCCTATATTAAATGTTAATTACTTCCTATTTAACTCAACTTTGCAGAATTATTTTGATTTCGCTAATCCTCGCAAGTTGCAGCACTTCTAAGTCATTGTAAGAACAAACCTACAAAATTGAGTTCCTCGATGAATATCTAATTCCCTCAGGTTTTGAATTTAAAAACGAAACCTACGGCGGGATTTCTGGCATAGATTACAAAGACGGACGACTCCTCATGATCAACGATTCCCCGTCCAATCCACTTATCTTTTCAGCTGAATTTAATCTCGTTGACTCCAAGTTGGATACGTTGATCTTTACTTCTGTAGTAAAGCTGGAAAAAGATGCTTTTTTTGAAGAAAACGCTTTGGACATGGAGTCTATTCGCTTTGATGTTGAAGATTATTTGATTTCTACTGAAGGGAATATCGACAAAGGATTACCGCCAAAGCTATTTAAAGTAACTTCCGAAGGCGAATTCCTAAAAGACTATCCGTTACCGGACTATTTTTTACCTGAAGGAGAAAATCAACCCAGACACAATGGCGTCTTTGAAGGATTGAGCATGAGCACAACTTCTCATGGATTTTGGTTTGCCAATGAGCTCCCTTTGGTAGAAGATGGCAAAGCCCCAAAACTTTACTCTACAGATTCTCCCATTCGGTTGAGTTATTTTGATAGAGAAGCCAACGCGATCACTCGCCAATACGCCATGGATCTGGACAGGATTACCAAAGTTCCACTTCTCCCCTTTGCGATCAACGGACTAACTGAAATCTTACAAATTGAAAAGGAAACATTTTTAGTACTGGAGCGATCGTATTCAGCAGGCCATAAAAGTCAGGGCAATAAGGTCAAACTCTTTCTCCTCGACATCAGTGAGGCAACAGATATTCAAAATACTCAACAACTCAAAAACACATCAAAAGACATCACTTACGCCAAAAAAAGTCTGGTATTTGACTTCAAAAGCATCAAATCAAAGTTGACGGATAAGATTATTGATAACCTGGAGGGCTTGTGTTTTGGACCGAGTTTACCTAATGGAAACAAGACCTTAATCATTGCATCAGACGATAATTTTAGTAGTTTTGGCCCACAGCTCAATCAATTTATTGTTTTAGAATTAATAGAAAATTAAATGAAATCTCTATCACTTTTCGGTTTACTACTTAGCATTGTATTATTGACTTCTTGTCAACAGTCCAAAGATCATAACTTTCAATTTGACATTCCTGAAGGAAAAGAACCACAAGCCACAACATATTATTTTGTAAGACATGCCGAAAAAGACACGACAGATTCTAATAATAAAGACCCGCAACTTACAGAGGAAGGCATACGTAGAGCCAATTATCTAGCGACCTATTTTTCAGATAAAGAATTGGATCTGTTTTATTCTACAGACTTTAGCCGAACCATCCAAACCTTGATTCCGACTATTCACCAATTTAAAGGTGATATTCAAAGTTATGAGGCGTCAAGAGATACTTTATTTCATCAAGAATTCTGGAAAACCACTTATGGTAAGAATGTGCTTGTGGTTGGACACAGCAATACCAGCCCAAGGTTTGTTAACGAAATTCTATCTAAAAACAAGTATGACGATCTGGATGAAAGCAACTACGACGTATTTTTCAAAGTTAGCATCGATGAGGACCTAAACGCTAAAGATTCATTGATAACTAAAAAAGTTCCAGAAGACTTTAGTTACAATCAAGATGGATAGGAGATAGTTTGATGTCTTCATTTTCGATTAATGACAACAACTCAACTTGATCTTGATCGTACATCTGCCCTATATTTTCGAGATCTTTGGTCTTTTCTTTAGGCTTATAATTTTCGTAATCCTGAAACACTACCCCATCAATGACTCTCCTGTTGATAGCTTTTCTAAAACGCAAACCGCCACCATTAACCAGGAAACTGTAGGCAAGGTAATCCATAGAAAAATCTTCAGTATTGAACCAGTAGATATACACATCTTCAAAATCGACGCCGCCGCCATTTTTTGAAAAAGTCACTTTCAGCTTGTAATAGGAGTCATCGTCAATTTCTTCGGCACCAAGATCGGTTAAGTTGACGGCCTCGTCCTTCAGCCGTAAAGGAAGCTGCATGAAGTAATGAACCGAGTTCACCGATTCGTAGTATTTAAAGGCTGTTGTATCTGCAAGATTGACTACAGAATCGTTTTTATAACGGGTAAGCTCATCTTTGAAAAGCACGTCTCTGATGGGCTCAACTTTAGACTCACGTTCCAGTTTCAATCCGTCGCAGGTTGGTGTAGAGCTGTAGTTATAGTTTCTAAAGGCAAATTCCAGAGCATTGTTATCGAGTTTAGTTTTGTTGGAATACGCAATCGCATGATCGACAATTTCATCAGCAGTAAGTTTAGAATTAGAGTCTTGACAACCTAGGAGAGTTAAAATAAAAAAACCAAAAAGATATTTCATGAATTGTATAATTTATAGATAAACATTAGTCGTAGCTTCCTTCTATCCTTTCAAAAGTCTTATTTTTGAATGAATTATTTCAACGCTATGGTCAAAAATAAAGTCAACATAAAGAACAAAAAAGCAAGATTTCAATATGAAATTCTGGACAAATATACGGCTGGAATTGTTTTAGCGGGTACCGAAATCAAGTCGATTCGAGAAGGAAAAGCCAATATTGCTGAAAGCTTTTGCGAATTCAATGATAAAGGTGAATTATTTGTGATCAATATGGATATTCAGGAATATTCTCATGCCACCCATTTCAACCATAAGGCCAAAAATGCCAGAAAGCTTTTATTGAATAAGCAGGAGCTAAAAAAACTGTACAAAGAAGTCAAAAACACCGGATTGACGATCATTCCTCTTCGACTTTTCTTAAACGACAGAGGCTTTGCCAAGCTACAAATTGCCTTGTGCAAGGGTAAAAAATTACACGATAAGCGTGAAACTATTAAAGACCGCGACACCAAACGTAAGCTTAACAGAATCAATAAAACTTACAACACCTAAGTATTCTCTAACCTGACTAAATGAAACACCAACTTCTCCTCCTGTCTTTTTTATTCTGTTCAATTGTATGCCAGTCTCAAATCACTGGTAAAGTAACTGATACTGAAAATTCTCCCTTGCAAAACGTCAACGTTTATGTAGAAGGCACCTTCAACGGAACCACGACCAATGCCAACGGTGAATTCAAAATTGACATTGACGCGTCCAAAAAACAGGTTTTAGTCTTTAAATTCTTAGGATTTGAAACTGTAAACAAAACTGTTGCTGAAGATGACAACTATTTAGAAATTCAACTCACCGAAAAAGTGACGAGTCTGGATGATGTGGTGATTAGCAACAATGAAGATCCTGCTTATGCGATCATCAGAAAAGCCATAGCTCAACGCAAGGAAAATCTGGCTAAAATCAAAGAATACAAAGCCGAATTTTATTCTAAAGGGATTTGGGAAATTCAAAATGCACCAGAAAAAATTCTTGGCCAGGAAGTGGGCGACCTAGGCGGTGGCTTGGATTCCACCAGAAGTGGTATGGTCTATTTAAGCGAAACGGTTTCCAAAATCGCTTACCAAGCCCCCAATCGATTCAAAGAAAATGTAATGGCCTCCAAAGTGAGTGGAAACGACCGAGGCTTTAGTTTTAATTCTGCTGAAGAGTTTAATTTTTCAGTTTACGAAAATACCTTGGACCTTGGAAACAATTTAGTCTCCCCTATCGCTAATTTCGCCATGAATTACTACGATTATGAGTTGGTGGGAACCTTTTATGAGAATGATAGATTTCTGGTCAATAAAATTAAAGTCATTCCAAAACGACCAAATGATGCCGTCTTCAGCGGACATATTTACATTCTGGAAGACACCTGGGAAGTGTATGGTGTAGAGTTGAAAACCACTGGAAAATCCCTCCAGATTGAGGTGATTGAAGAAATCAACCTCAACCAGACGTTCAGTTACAGTGAAGATAACGCGTTTTGGGTACTGATCTCGCAGGACATCTCCTTTAGCTGGGGCATTTTTGGTATTTCTGGAGGAGGGAATTTTGTTGCGTCATACAAGGATTATGACTTTAACCCGAATCTTACCAAAAAGGATTTCAGCAATGCTATCATCGTTTTTGACAAGGAAGCCAATACCAAGGACAGTTTGTTCTGGGAGAAAAACAGGCCAGTTCCATTAACGGAACTAGAACTTAAGGATTACAGCTTCAAAGACAGCATCCAAACCCTCAAGAATTCTCAAGCTTACAAAGATTCTGTAGATACTGCCAGAAACAAATTCAGCGTAACCGATCCAATTTTCGGGTATTCCTGGCAAAACTCAACGACCAATCGTGAGGCAGGATTTGCAGGACTCACCAACCTCAATTACAATACGGTACAAGGCTTTAATTTGAAATCCAATATCCATTTTAGACAAAAAGACACCGCAGGAACCTATCGCCAATTCTGGGAAGCAAGAGCCTTTTTGGATTATGGGTTTTCCGAAGAAAAACTGAGAGCCTACGGACAATTCACCAAAAAGTTTAATAATTTTTCAAAACCCTTTTTAAGTCTATCTGGTGGAACTAAAGTGGAGGAAATCAATTCTACCAATCCTATAAATGAGCGTTTATCTTCGATAGCTTCTGTCTTTTTTGAAAGAAATTATCTAAAACTTTACGAGAAAGTATTTGGTAAAGCTACTTATAGTCAGGAGGTTATAAATGGATTACGGATGAGTGCTAGCCTGGAGTTTGAAAGACGACGCGCCTTGACCAACTCCACCAATTCACCGCTAATAAGCAACAGTAATGGCGGGTTCACAGCCAATAATCCGTTGGCTCCAGAAGCTTTTGGTTCTTTGCTATTCCCCTCACATAATATCGGAAAATTTCAACTTGCAGGACGTGTCAATTTTGACCAAAAGTACATAGAAACCCCCAACGGAAAGTACGATACCTACAGTAACCGTTTTCCTGTATTGAGTTTTAGTTATGAAAAAGGATTTGCTTCAGACATCTCTGATTTTAATTACGATCTCATAAAAGCCAGACTTACGCAAACCAAGACCATTTCCAGATTTGGTGAGCTGGGTTATAGTTTAAACGGCGGCTTGTTTTTCAATGCGGAGAACATCTCCTTTTTGGATTTTAAACATTTTAATGGCAATCAAACCAGAGTGGGTACTTCCAGCACTTACCTCAACCAGTTTAACCTTCTGCCGTATTACGAATTGTCTACCAATTCAGATTACGCCGATGTGCATCTGGAACATAACTTCAAAGGTTACGTTCTGAATAAAATCCCCTTACTCAATCGGCTGAACTACAATATGGTAATTGGTGCCAAAAGTTTATTTACCGATGCCAACAAACCTTATTCAGAATTTTCTGTTGGCTTGGATAATTTAGGATTTGGTCAGTTTAGATTTTTCAGATTAGATTATGTCAAGCCTTATCAGGATGGATGGCAAAGCGGTGCTTTTGTATTTGGAATTAAACTGCTGGATGCGTTATAGAATCGTATAGCATGTTTTTCTTGTCATTCTGAGTATCAAAGGTATTAGTTATTAGATAATAGGTTTTAGGAAATGTATTTTGGGTATTTAAGTTAAGAAGTCAAATTAAAAAATACTTCAGTATTTAGCACTCAATGTTCTGTATTTGGTATATATCAAGTGATTTGTTCTCGACTTCGCTCAAACTTGAAACAAGGACGTTTTTGAGTTACTTTAACTTTGTGACCTCTGTGACTTTGTGGTGAATTAGTTTTGAGACAAGAGACAAATTAAAAAATACTTCAGTATTTAATATTCGATATTCTGTATTCAATATTTATCTTACAATTTGTTCTCGACTTAGCTCGAACTTGAAACAAGGATGTTTTTGAGTTACTTTAACTTTGTGACCTCTGTGACTTTGTGGTGGATTAGTTTTGAGACAAGAGACAAATTAAAAAATACTTCAGTATTTAATATTCGATGTTCTGTATTCAATATTTATCTTACAGTTTGTTCTCGACTTCGCTCGAACTTCAAACAGTGCAGGAATAATTAATTAAAAAATCTCTAAAATCAACGCAAAGATTCCTCATCGAAGCTGAAAAGGCTTCTCTTTCTGAATTACAAGAGAGAGTTCTTATCTTAATTTTCTTAGCCTTATTCTTAGCGCTCTCTGAGTAAAAAAGAGAACCTACAGTATTTATATCATTCTCATAAAACTAATTCTTATCCTCCAACAAGGGCACAAACCGAAACTCACCAAAGGTTTCCTTTTGGAATTTAGTAGCTGAAGTTCTCTTTAGCAAGGTCATAATTTGTGGATCTTCACCAACGGGAATCACCAGCCTGCCTCCTACTTTAAGTTGAGATAAAAGCGGTTTTGGAATAAACGGCGCTCCAGCGGTAACAATGATTTTATCGAAAGGAGAATAGTCTGGCAAGCCTTTATATCCGTCTCCAAAACTCATAAATTTTGGTCTGTAACCGAGTTGCTGAAGAAAATTTTTCGTTTTCTTATAGAGTTTTTGCTGACGTTCTATCGTGTAAACCTTGGCTCCGAGTTCGCATAACACCGCCGCCTGATAACCACTCCCCGTCCCTACTTCCAAAACAGATTCTCCAGACTTCACCTGAAGTAGTTCAGTTTGAAAAGCTACGGTGTAGGGTTGAGAAATAGTCTGTCCAGCGGCAATAGGAAAAGCTTTATCCTGGTAGGCGTGGTCTTCAAAACTACTGTCCATAAACAAGTGCCTAGGTATAGCATTGATGGCATTTAGCACCTTTTCATCTTTAATACCTTTTTCCCGAATCAATTCTACCAATAATTTGCGTTTGCCTTGCTGTCTGTAACTGTCTTCCAAGTGCTTAGGTTTTGATCTGTTTTTCAGTAAAATTAGAAAAAAATTGATGTAAAAAACCACGGACTAAGCTTTTCTAGGCATTAAATCCAAAAGCTCAAAAACTTACCTCAGCTACTCCCTAGTTACTTACCAATTCCGAAAATTTGATCGCGATAGAAGCTGCTACAAAAAAATTGATCTGACTTGAACCCGAGTCGGTTTCAAAAATGGGATCTTGACTGTTCAGCAATCGGCTCTCCACTCTACAGACGATTGATTTTGCAGGAGAGTAGTCCAGGTTTAATGAAAACCCACTGGTTTTAAACCCATTCAAAGAGTTAGTTGGTATAATGACTCCTTCTTGATCTTGGTAGTATTCAGCCCGGAAGGCCGTTTTCCATTGTTCATCTAAAGTTAATTGACCAATAAGAACTGGACTTAACCAGAAGTCATAAGCTGAACTCCCTCTCGCTTCCTGTTGGGCTCCAAGATCAAAACCAGCGATGAGTTCAAATTTATCACTCACTTGAAATTGCCCGTAAAGGTTATTGAAATAACGCATGCGTCTTGTAGCATCTGGATCGTCTGTGCCTATAAAGGTACTCCAGTTGAAGCTCAAGTTATCGGTAGGACTGTAATTCACTTGCGTTCCAAAAGACAGCAGCGAATTACCTTCCAGTCGCTGAATGCGTTGCCATCCATTCACAACTAAAGCTGCTAACTCCCATTTTTCATCCGGGTTGTAAGTCAGTTTTGCTCCAGTCAAAAAATAAGGTGAATTTTCAGCCAATAAAGATCTGGTCAGCGTCATATTATCCATAGAAATGGCACTTTCAAAGCCAATATGCGAAGGAAGTACACCAGCATCCAGCCATAGATTGTTTTCAGAACTCAGTGAAATTCCTACATTGGCTTCAAAGATATTTTTTAAAAGTCCGGGCTCGGCCGCATAGTTATCGTTAGCATAAGTTCCCGTTTGCAAAGCAAAATTGGCTCTGTATTTTTCATGATTCAGCTTCAGCTGAACCAAACCTAGGTTCAGATTGAATTCGTTGTGACGGTTGTGGTTAAACAAAAACGGCTGGCGCTGGGTTCCTTGAGGCTGATTAAAATCGTACACATAAAAAATATCTGCAAAACCAGATAGGCTTAATTCTGGTTTCTTTTCCCAACTTTTAGCATCATCCGTTTGGCTGGACCCAGTTAACGAGCTAAAAACAAAACAAAGAGCTAAAAGGAATTGATTAAAAATTTTCATACTTATATTTTTTTTCCAAAAAGGTTTGAAACCTCTGTGACTTTATTGCTTTTAGAAAGTACTACGACCACATCACCTTCTTTTATGCGAACATCTCCATCGGGGATGATAATATCATTATCTCGCTTTATGATCACAATAAGTGAGTCTTTAGGTAAGATTTTTTCCTCATTTAGTTCTTTAATCAAACGATTAGAAATTTTTGAGTTTATTTCCACCTTTAATTCCAGGATTTCAAAACCATCTCCCAAATCTAAAAATTCTTTTACATTCGGACCTTGAACAGTTCTGTATAAATATTTCCCATTCAAACGAAAAGGACTTTCTACGGTATCTGTTCCCATTTGCTCAAAAACAGGTAAGTGTTCTTCGTTATTAACAGAACTCACCAGACGTTTTACTCCAAGTTGTTTGGCGAGTAAGATAACCAGAGAGTTTACTGCGTCATCATTGGTAGTGACAACAATTGCGTCAGCTTTTTCAGCTTTTACTTCTTTAAGGGCTTCAATGCTTGTAGCATCGGCATGAATGACTACACAGTCAAAATGAGTTGCAGCCCATTCAGCAGTAGTTTTATCTTTCTCAATAACAAAGACATCGTGGTTATCTTTCACTGCAGCTTCGATAACATGTTTTCCTGTTCTTCCAGAACCTATGATAATAATATGCATAATTTTAGTATTTAGTTTTAAGATTAAATAATTCTTGGTTTAGTGCCGTAGATGAGAACCCTTAAAAGGACTAAGACGGGTATAATTTCAATTCTTCCTGCCCACATTTGAAAAATATAAATGCTTTCTAAGATTGGTGACATAGAAGGGTCTGTAATACCAGAACTCAAGCCTACTGTACCTTGAGCGGAGGCAGCTTCAAAAATAGCATCAGATAGAGTGAAGTCACCATTCATAAAATAAAGCGTGAATAATGTGGATGAAAAGACAAATAAAATATAGATAAAGGTGAATATTCCTGCTCTAGCCAATTCTGAATTCATTTCCCTTGGAAGCAGTAGTTTGTGATTAAATTTTACGGCTTTTACCGCATCTTTTGGGAAGAATATTTTATTGATGTGCCAGCGAAGTCCCTTTTGAAGTAGTAAAGCGCGAATAATTTTAATACCCCCAACGGTACCACCTGCAGATCCACCTATAATCATAGCTGCTGCTACAATAAACAGTACAGATAAATCATCCCAGGCTCCGATATCTGAAGTTTGCCAGCCAGTGGTAGTAAGCGCACTCACAAATTGAAATACACCTTCTCTAAAAGGATGGTCTACGACTTCTGAGTGCATCAAAAATAAAGAGAGAACCACACCGCCAATAATAGAAGCAATGATGATAGAACGGGTTTGAATATCATCCCATAGTTCACCTATTTTACGCTGAAAAAGAAAACGGTAGAAAAAGGGTATAGATAAACCACCAAGCAGCATAGGTAAAATAAAAAGTATTTCCATGTTGACAGATTCATAACCTGCGATACTATCGTCCAATACACTAAATCCCCCTGTCGATTGACCTGTCAAGGCATTATTGACAGCATCAAAAATATTTTCTGCAAGCGGGTAATCTGGTAATATGAAATGCGTACCAATACCTATATAGACTATCATTGCTATAGTGACAAAAAAGTAGACTTTCCAAATGGCTCTAGCGGTCTGTATCACGTTTGTCCTAAGTTTGGTTCCGCTAGCTTCAGAGCCATACAATAAAACAGCTCCATGACCAGGCAATGATTTGAACACCGCCAGAGACATGACGATAAAGCCAGCACCACCCACCCACTGGGAGAAAGAGCGATAAAAAAGCATGGCTTTTCCAACAGAGGGTTCGTGATAAGCCATGGTAAGTCCTGTGGTAGTGAACGCACTTGTGCTTTCAAAAAGGCAGTGAAGAGGATTTCTGAAGTTTAAAAGACTGGATGTGTAGTCTTGGCCAACGGGAACAAATTCCTGCATGACTGCTAAGGGTGTGATCCAAGCTATAAGTAAATAAGGAAGTGCCCCAAAAATCATAATCATCAACCATCCTGTGGCAGCAATAGCCAATGAATGCTTATACTTAGGTTCCTCAGTATTTTTTAGAAGGCGATACACTAAATACCCTAGAAGGGTTGTTAAAGTTCCGGCTATTAAAAAACCAGCGAGAGAATACCATTCCTGATAAATAATTGCGACAACAGAAGGCACTATCATGACTAATCCTAATATGATTTGAAGGCTAGCAATCTGTTTAATAAATGTTTTATACATAATCCTAGAGTTCTGCTTCAACTTTGTCTTGAAGCGATGTTAAATCGACTAAGAGAAGATTGAATAGTTGAGTTAAGTTTTGAGAATTTTGAAGGTTGTGTTGTGCATCAGAATAGGTTCTGAGTTGCTTAACATGCTCTATCATTAAACCAAATTTTGATTCTAAAAGGGTTTGAGAAGGAGATTCTAGAGCCTTATTCATCATATTATTGAGAACTTGTCCGCTTTCTAGAAGTTCCTTAGACTGATGATGATTTTCATGCAAAGCTTTTTTAAGCAAATTGATTTTATTAAATACACCTAAAATCAATTTTGTAGTTTCCTTATCTATTTTGAAATGATCCATATGCTGAATAAATATTCATTTTTGATTACGAATACAAAGTTCAGACGAAATGGATATATGAAAAATTAAGGTTTATTGAAGTTATATAAAGATTTTATAAAGAGGAATAAAATGAAAATAACACTTTTGATTTTTGAAGTAAAACCTCCTATTGAAAACGGTAACCTACACCACTTTCAGTAATAAGATGCTGCGGGTTATTGGGGTTGTCTTCAATTTTTTTTCTTAGGCTCCCAACAAAAACTCTCAAGTATTGGGTCTCGGTTTGGTAGCTATACCCCCAAACTTCTTTAAGCAAATATTGATGCGTTAATACTTTGCCTTCGTTTTTAGCAAATAAAGCAAGTAGATTATACTCGGTTGACGTGAGTTTTATCATTTCATCTTTTCTTTTTACAATGCGCCCAACTAAATCGATCTCAACATCTCCGCAAATAAGTGTAGACTCATTCTTTGTATTTTGATTTCGTCTAATAGCAGATCGGATCCTGGCTAAAAGCTCACCAGTCCTAAAAGGTTTAGTTAAGTAGTCTGTCGCACCATTGTCTAGAGCAGACACAATATCAGATTCATTGTCTTGGACCGAAAGAATTATAATTGGCTTGTTATACCATCCTCTTAATTCAGACAAAACTTCGTGACCACTCATATCTGGTAAACCAATGTCAAGCAAAATCAGATCTGGAGGATGACTTGCAGACAAAACCACGCCTTCTTTTCCTGTGCTGGCTTGTACTACTTTATAATTATTGCTTTCCAAATTTATTTGAAGCAACTTCCTTATTTGTGGTTCATCGTCGATAATAAGTATTTCAGCTTTATTCATTTCAAGTGTTGAGATTTTTTGAAAATTCACATGGGATCTTTACTGTAAAACGAGCCCCGCCTTCTTTCAGGTTATCTAAAATAACCAAACCCTTCATAGCTTCAGTGAAGCCTTTCACGATGGAAAGTCCTAATCCTGTTCCTCCTGTTGCGGTATGATTTAATCGATAAAATTTATCAAAGACATAATCAATTTCATTTTTCGGAAAGCCTTTGCCATTATCTGAAACTTCAATGAAACAATGCGTCAAATTATGATCTATTTGAATTTTAATTGTCGACCCTTTTGGCGTATGTTGTAACGAATTATGAACAAGGTTATATAGAACTTGCTCAACTAAACCACTATCCAGTTTAAATAAGGGTAAATTTTCATTCGGTTCAAATTTAATCTGATGGTGAGCTGCATCATCTTTATTGTCTTTGATAACAGAAAACACAAGCTCATTTAGATCACACCAGTCTTCTTTAGGTTGAATAAAACCTGCTTCTAGCCTACTCATGCTAAGTAAGTTTTCAACTTGTCGGTTCAGGCGAAAACTTGCAATTTCGATTTCTGAATACAGTTCGTTTTGATTTTCTTTTGAAAGCTGTGTGTTGTTATCTTTGATAGTGTCTATGGCACCAATAATCGTCGATATAGGCGTTCTCAATTCATGAGATAATGAATTAAGCAAGGTATTGTATAGTTGGATGGCTTTGGCTTTTTCTTCTTCCAGGCGCTCCTTTTGTTCAAACTGCCGAATTTTGTAGGTCAAAACAGCATTGATGGAAGCAATGACAAAGTACATTAAGAACATCAACGCATCTTCTGGCGTAGCAATTCGCCAGGTCAAAATTGGTGGTATAAAAAAGAAGTTCCAGATTAATGCGCTTAGCAAAGCAGAGAGCATTACTGGCAGAATATCAAAAAGAATAGCGTTAAGAGAAACTACGAGAAGTAATATAAGCGCAACGGTTCTATAACCGATGAATTCAACAGATAAAAAACACAATATGGAAGTGATTACTATGAGTAAAACACTAATCAAATATTGATTTTTCTTAGAATATTTTCGAGTTCGAAGTAAATCCAATTTTTATTTCAAATTTAGTTATTGAATTATAAAGATTGTGTAAAGATTTTTATTCTGCTACGTTTCGATAAACCTTCCCGCCTTTCATGACAAAAACAATAGTTTCGATGCTGTTGACGAAATCCTTTGAAAGGTTGCCTTTTACAGCAATAATATCTGCATTGGCACCTGGAATTAGCTGACCAATTTCATTTTCTTTTTTTAAATGAACGGCTGAAATATAGGTTGCAGACTGCAAAATATCCAGCGGAGACATTCCAGCTTCATAGTAAGTTCTAAACATATCCTGAGAAGATTGCCCACGAGTAGTCCCTATGTCAGTATAGTTATCAGATCCTGCCACGATAGGCACATTAAGCTGAATAGCTTTAGACAATCTATTTTCCATAGCTTGAAGGTATTTGTTTATCCACGGTAACTCCTCACCAGAACTGTGCCCGAGGAGTTGAGCATAGGTATTCATATAAGCTCGACTATTTTCGGTAGGAACTAGAAAAATATTCTTTTCAGCCATTTTGGTTAAGGTAGAATCAGCGATATTAAACCCGTGTTCAATACCATCAACGCCGGCTTCCACAGCATTCCAAGCGGAAGCATTGGTGACACAATGCGCAGTAACCGTAAGCTTGTGTGAATGGGCCGTTTGCACGATTGCTTTCATTTCCTCGACAGATAAAACAGTATTGTTTGGGAGATTATCTGCACAAATTTTGATAAGGTCTACATTTTGATTCACGTGCTCTCGAACAGCGTTTTTCGCATCGTCAACACTTTTGATAATACGGTATTCCAGATCAATCAAGTCTTGATGCTGTGGAGACACCCCATAAATCTGCCCTCCAGCGGCGCCCATAATAGGACCAGAAGCAAAGATGCGCGGCCCAGCTACTGTTCCTTCTTCTATAGCGTCTCTCAATGCTACATCCAAGAAAAGTCCTGAATTCCCTAAATCTTTGATGCTGGTAATTCCTACGTCTAAATAAGATTTAGCCCTTTTAAATCCCCGCAAAGCTCTCAAGGCATCGGTTTCCATCATGAGAGATTTCACACTGTGTTCGGCAAAATCCTCACTTGCTTCTTGAGAAAATAACACATGCGTGTGAGCATCTATCAATCCTGGAAGAACTGTATAATCTGATAAATCAATAAATTCAACGTCATCCGGAACCTCTATAAAGTCTTCAACAGAATTGATTTTAGAGCCCTGCACGTGAATCCATTTGTTTTCTACAAGCGCATTGGTCTTGCTATCATACATAGTGCCCGCCTTAATAAAAATATCGTTTTCTTGAGCAAGCAAACTAGATTGAAAGCAAATCAGAATAAGACATATTTGAATAATAATCGTGTAACTTTTCATGGTCATGACTGGAATTGATTCTTCCTTATAAAACTAAACTTTTATTTTATAAGTCAAGTCCTGCTGATTTATATTGCAACCTATGCTGCTGAGCATTTTATAATCAGTAGCCGAAGTATTCGTAAAATCTAAAAGAAATCCTATAAGACTTCAGGGAGTTCAGTTTACTGAAAAAGAAATGTTACTTTTGTGTAAAATCATACTATTTATGCTAAAAGTCGGCGTTTTGGGAGCAGGACATCTCGGTAAAATTCACCTGAGATTGCTCAATGAATCCAAAAAATATACCTTCGTTGGGTTTCACGATACCAATAAAACTCATGCCTTAGCCATTGAAAAAGAATTTGGCTATCCTTACTTTGAAAACTACGAGGATTTACTCAAGGAAGTAGACGTGATCGATATCGTTACGCCCACGACCTATCATTATAAAACCGCCGAACAAGCCATAAAAGCTGGTGTGCATTTATTTGTTGAAAAGCCCATCACCTCTACGGTTGAAGAAGCTGAAAGCTTGATTGAACTTGCCAAAAACTATAAGGTTAAAGGCCAGGTAGGACATGTGGAGCGATTTAATCCCGCCTTTAGAGCGGCGATTGATAAAATTGACAACCCCATGTTTATTGAGTCTCACAGACTGGCAGAATTTAATCCTCGGGGAACGGATGTGCCGGTTGTGTTAGACCTGATGATTCACGACATCGACGCCATTTTGAGTGTGGTCAAGTCCAAAGTGAAAAACATCAACGCCAGCGGAGTTGCTATCATTTCTGAAACTCCAGATATTGCCAATGCCAGAATTCAATTTGAAAATGGCTGTGTGGCCAATTTAACCGCCAGCAGAATTTCGTTGAAGAACATGCGTAAATCTCGTTTTTTCCAAAGAGACGCATACGTATCTGTTGATTTTCTTGAAAAAGTGACGGAAGTCGTAAAAATGAAAGACGCCCCCAAAGAGCCAGATGATTTTGCTATGATTCTCCAGAATGCGGAGGGCGTAAAAAAACAAATCTATTTTGATAATCCTGAAATCGAAACCAACAACGCCATATTGGATGAGTTGGAGACCTTTGCAGAGGCTATCGAAAACGACACCACGCCGATTGTGACTTTAGAGCAAGGTACAGAAGCTTTACGGGTGGCGATGCAAATCATAAAAGCATTTGATAACTAAAAATTTCAAAATATAAAATTCATGAAACATATTTCAATTATAGGAGCAGGAACCATGGGAAACGGTATTGCACACACCTTCGCCCAATTCGATTATAAAGTCAACTTAATCGATGTTTCTAAAGACAGCTTAGACAAAGGAATTGCGACCATCACGAGAAATTTAGACCGTATGGTGAGCAAAGAAAAAATAAGTGAAGAGGACAAAAAAAGAACATTAGCCAACCTTACCACCTTTACGAGTCTAGCTGATGGAGCCAAAAACGCTGACTTGGTGGTGGAAGCGGCGACAGAAAATGAAAGCATCAAGCTGGATATCTTCAGAGAACTGGATAAAATTTGTCCTGTTGAAGCTATTTTGGCTACCAATACAAGTTCCATTCCGATTACTAAAATTGCCGCAGTTACTGGCAGACCAAAACAAGTGATTGGCATGCACTTTATGAATCCTGTACCAATCATGAAATTGGTAGAAATCATTAGAGGTTACAACACCAGTGATGAGATCACTAACACCGTTGTAGAATTGGCTAAAAAGCTAGGTAAAGTTCCAACGGAAGTCAACGACTATCCAGGATTTGTAGCCAATCGCATTTTGATGCCGATGATCAACGAGGCCGTTGAAACCTTATACAACAATGTAGCGGGGGTTCAAGAAATTGACACCGTCATGAAACTGGGTATGGCTCACCCGATGGGCCCACTACAGTTAGCAGATTTCATCGGATTGGACGTTTGTCTTTCCATCCTTGAAGTCATGTACGACGGTTTTAAAAACCCTAAATACGCGCCCTGCCCACTGCTAGTCAATATGGTAAGAGCTGGCAAACTAGGTGTGAAATCTGGTGAAGGCTTCTACGACTACAGCGAAAGTAAAAAGGCAGAAAAAGTATCTTCACAATTTGTATCCTAAGACATGCCGATTGTAAAACCTTTTCAAGCGACTAGACCTACTCGAGATAAAGTAGGTCTAATTGCTTCAAAACCCTATGATACTTACACCAAAGCTCAAATAGAAGCGCGGTTGGACAACAATCCGTTTTCATTTTTGCATATTGTGAATCCTGGGTACAAATACAACAAAGAGATTTCTGGAAAGGAGCGTTTTGGACTGGTCAAAAACAGGTTTGAAGAATTTAAAGAGGACGGCAGTTTTAAACAAGATGAAAAGCCTTGCTACTATTTACACAAAATCATCTACCGTAATGAAATTCAGTTTGTAGGTTTTGTAGGAGCGGCGAGCACTGAAGATTACGAGAAAAACATCATCAGAAAACACGAAGATACGCTCAAAGAAAAAGTAGATATTTTTACTGAATATTTAAAAACCGTTCGGTTTAATGCTGATCCTGTGCTGCTTACCTACCCTGACAATGAGGTGCTGGAAGGGATTTCTGAAGAGCTGATGAAAGAACGACCAGAATATGAATTCACCACTACCTCCAGAGAAACGCACCACTTTTGGGTAATTGAAAAGGAAGAACTTCAGAAGCAAATTGAAGCTGAATTTAAAGCCATGCAGCATATTTATATCGCTGATGGTCATCACAGAAGTTTGTCATCTATTGATTTAAAGAAAAAGCTCCAGGCTGAAAATGAAGCACACACAGGAACTGAGGCATATAATTACTTTATGGGCTTTTTCATTCCTGAAAGTCATTTGAGAATTCATGAATTCAACCGATTGGTGAAAGATTTGAACGGTTTGAGCAAAGATGAGTTTTTGATCAAGCTGGATGAGCAGTTCAAGATTGAAAATCTAAAGCAGAATTATTACAAGCCCTCCAAGCCTCATCACTTCAGCATGTATTTGGATGGAGATTTTTACGAATTGAATTTAAGGTTTAGAAATTATGATTTCAACGATGCTTTATCCAAGCTCGATGCACAGATTTTGTATCAAACCATCTTAAAGCCTATTTTGGGGATCGAAGATTTAAGAAATAATTCCAGACTCGAATATAGCCAGGGACAAAAAGATATGGCTTACGTGAAGGGCATGATTGATAATGGCGAATTTGAAGTTGGCTTTGGTATGTATCCTGCCAAGATTGAAGAAATGAAAACCATTGCCGACGAAGGCATGAAAATGCCGCCCAAAACTACCTTTATCGAACCGCGATTGAGAAGTGGGATTACGATTTATGAATTTTGAAACTAAAGCTATGGAAGGCACTATAAAAGAACACATCAAAACATTCACTGAAGAATTGGGCGAGCATATTGACCTGGTGGCGGTATCCAAAACCAAACCCAACCAAGACTTAATGGAAGCTTACGAAGCTGGTCAGCGTATTTTTGGAGAAAACAAAGTCCAGGAAATGACCGACAAGTGGGAAGCTTTGCCCAAGGACATCCAATGGCATATGGTGGGTCACGTCCAAACCAACAAGGTAAAGTACATGGCACCTTACGTGGATCTCATCCATGCTGTACATAAACTGAAACTGCTGAAAGAAATCAACAAGCGAGCAAAAGAAAACGATCGTGTGATCAATTGTTTATTACAGGTGAAGATTGCTGAAGAAGATTCCAAATATGGCATGTCTCCAGACGAATTACGAGCTTTTCTTAAGGATGAAAAACTCTCAGAATTAAAGAATGTCAAGTTGAAAGGCTTAATGGCCATGGCTACTTTTACCGAGGATGAAGACCAAATCCACAGAGAATTTCAAGTTCTGCAGGACCTCTACGAGGAAACCTCAAAAACTCAAGCTGATTTTAGTATTCTTTCCATCGGGATGAGTGGTGATTACAAAATCGCGATGCAGCACGGGACTAATATGGTAAGGATTGGAAGTTCGATTTTTGGGGCAAGGCATTAAGGTAGAGATACACCTGAGACAAAAAGCATTAATTCTTTATAATTTTTTTACCGCAGAGACGCGGAGAACGCAGAGATTATTACGAAAAGTCACATTCTATGCAAAAGATTTCAAAGGATAAGGGTAATAAGGCTATGTTTTGAGGGCAGCGCCCTCTAATCTTAATAACTCGACCTACTTCAATTAAAGTGAAGGGGCAGCGCCCTGTCATCTTCAATCTATCTAAAAATAAAAGTTCTCTGAAAACTGCTTTTTAAAAAACCTATCGAGTCCATACCTCTTGCTATTCACCACAAAGTTACGGAGGCCACGGAGATTAGTTTGAAGTAGAATCTAACTCTGATTCTGATACGTTTAGTCCTCATCTTACGTAATTTTAAGTCAGGACAACTAATTTATCTGCTAGTTGTTATTAGATCCGCTTTGCTACATTCAGGATAACAAGCAGATCCCAAAAAAAAGACCCTGAAACAAGTTCAGGGTCTTTAAAAATTTGGCTAATTCTAATTATTCCAAAAGCATTACTTGATCGCAATTTGCTTTGGTGGCTTTGGCTTCGCTTCTTCGCGTTTTGGAATATCTACATGTAATACTCCGTCTTTATACTGAGCTGAAATTTTCTCGCCATCCACTGTATTTGGTAAAGTAAATGTTCTTCTGAACGATTGATAACTAAACTCTCTACGCGTGTAGCGCTCGCCATCTTTTTGCTCATTTTTTTCTTTCTTTTCTGATGAAATAGTCAACTCGTTGTTGTTCAATTCGATATTGAAATCTTTCTTATTGAAGCCTGGAACGGCTACTTCTACACCAAACTTATCTTCAGTTTCTTTGATGTTGACAGAAGGCAGAGTGGTGTTTGTTTCAGAAAAGTCTCTGTTGAACATGTCGTTGTTAAACAGTCTATCAAATAGACTTACTTCTTGGTTTGCAAAACGTGTTGGTAACATACTTATAAATTTTTAAAGGTTAATTTCTTTGTTTATTATACTTTTTTCAAAATGAGTACCAAATTGATTTTGGCGTGAAAAAATGGAGATTTCAGATGTATTTTCAGGCTTAGATTCAACATCTAAAAGGTTTTAGGCTATTTATGCGCCAAACTGTCCGTTTTAATCAACAAATACATGCCATTTTGTCGTAAAGCTATTAAATTCGCAGTGTCAAATTCAGAATAGAAAAGAAAAAAACCTTGTAAAGCTGTACTTAAACTTTCCTCTATAAGGCTTTGAAACAGAATTATATCTTTATTTTTGTGGCTTACTCAAGATAATTTACGCGCTTAGATTGTACGCCATACTAGACATAGAATCCACTGGAGGAAAATACAACGAAGAGGGAATCACAGAAATTGCTATTTATAAATTCGACGGTCATGAAGTGGTGGATCAATTCATCTCTTTGGTGAATCCAGAACGGAAAATTCAATCTTTTGTGGTAGGACTCACGGGCATTAACAACGAAATGCTGCATCATGCCCCAAAGTTTTATGAAGTCGCTAAGCGGATTGTTGAAATTACCGAAGGCTGCATCATTGTGGCTCACAACGCTAAATTTGATTACAGAATGTTGCGTCTGGAGTTTGATAGGTTGGGGTACAATTTTGACCGAAAAACCTTATGCACCGTCAAATTATCCAAAAAACTATTACCTGGCTTTGACTCATACAGCTTAGGCAAGCTGGTGAAAAAACTGGGCATTCCTATCACAGACAGGCACCGAGCGAGTGGTGACGCCCTGGCAACGGTAAAGTTGTTCAAGCTTTTGCTGGAAAAGGATGTAAACAAGGAAATCATAAGCTCAAACCTAAAACTCAACTCAATAAGCAGCGTTGATCAAAAACTGATTCGTTTAATTGACGATTTACCCAATGCCGTTGGGGTGTATTATTTTTCTAATAACAAGGGCGATATCATCTACGTTGGCAAGAGCAAGGACATGAAAAAGCGGGCTAACCAGCACTTTACTAGTGATGCGCCAAAATCTAAAGAAATCCAGGAACACGTAGTTTCGGTTGATTTTGAACGAACAGGCAACGAACTTTTGGCATTGCTGAAGGAAAATCAGTCCATCAAAGCACTGAAGCCTAAATTTAACTCGGCACTCAAAAAAGATCTATTTACGCATGGCTTGTATGCTTTTACAGATCATAATGGCTATGTGAATTTGTGTATTTCAAAAATCAAACCCAAAGAAAACTACATCACAAGCTTTACCAATTACCAACAAGGCAAAGCTTTTATGGAGCGAGCACTGGAAACTTATGAGCTTTGCCAAAAGTTAACGGGACTGCACAAAACCAGAGGGGCGTGTTTCAATTATACCATCAAGCAATGCCATGGAGCTTGTGTAGAAGAAGAAACTCCAGAAAGTTATAATGAGCGCGTAAAGCAGCTGATCGACTTTTATGACTACCAGAACAAAAACATGATTATCCAAGACAGAGGTCGGCATCATGGTGAGAAAAGCGTGGTTTTAATTGAAAATGGGGAGCTTACTGGAGCCGGATATACAGAACTCAATTTCCAGATTGAAAATATGTCAATTCTTAAGAACATCATCAATCCTATGCCCAACGATAGAGATGCGCAGCATATCATCCAAAGTTACTTAAGGAAATCTCATAAAACGATGAAAATTATTAATTTTTAGAATCTTACTATGAGTTGGAGAGAAAAAGTTCATGAAGTAATCTATGAAGCAGACACAAAAGCAGGAAAAGCTTTTGATGTTGCTTTATTAATCGTCATCATACTGAGCTTAGTTCTTGTTGTTTTAGATTCCGTTGACCACATCAGTATAGAATACCACACCCTATTTGTGAATTTAGAATGGATCATCACTATATTTTTTACCATAGAATATATCCTGAGGATCATCAGTATCAAAAAGCCCAAAAGTTATATTTTTAGTTTTTACGGCATCGTCGACTTTCTATCTACAGTACCACTTTATGTTTCTTTGATTTTTGCAAGTTCAGGAGCTTTACTGTCTCTTAGAGCCTTGAGATTACTAAGGGTGTTTAGAGTTTTTAAGTTAGTACGATATTCTGGTGCAGGCTCTAAAGTTTCCGTTGCACTAAAAAGAAGTTTACCGAAAATTTTTATTTTTTTATACAGTGTCATTATTATTTCTGTGATTGCTGGTACTGTAATGTATCTAGTAGAAGGTCCTAAGCATGGTTTCACTTCTATTCCTAGAGGGATCTATTGGACCATTGTTACCCTTACCACTGTTGGTTTTGGAGACATTCACCCTGTCACACCGCTTGGTCAGTTTATTGCAACCCTCATCATGCTTTTAGGTTATGGAGTGATAGCTGTTCCTACAGGAATTGTTACCGCTGAAATGGCTAAAGAAAATACTAGAACCAATACTCAGGTTTGCTATGAGTGTGGCGAAAATGAACATAGAGATGATGCTGAATTCTGTCACAAATGCGGATATTCTTTAAACAAAAGCAAAAAGGAAAAGAAAGATATTGAAGATGCAAACTGATCAACCCACTTTGATTTGCATTGTCGGTCCTACCGCTATTGGTAAAACCAGCCTGAGCCTTAAGCTCGCCAATCAGTTTTCTACCGAAATCCTTTCAGCAGACTCCAGGCAGTTTTATAAGGAAATGACTATAGGAACTGCCGTTCCTTCTGAGGATGAGCTTGCCAAGGCTCAACATCACTTTATACAACACCTTTCAATTGAAGATGAGTACAATGTTGGGAAATTTGAAGCGGATGGAATTGCCAAGCTTCAAACAATTTTTAAAACGAAGTCCAAAGCCATTCTGGTGGGTGGAAGTGGGCTTTACCAAAAAGCAATAACAGAAGGACTTGATACTTTTCCTGAAATTCCTTTGAAAATCAGGCAGAAGTATACTTCCATTTTTGAAACTGAAGGTCTTGAAAAATTGCAGGCTTTGCTGAAGGAAAACGATCCTGAAGCTTACAACGTGATCGAAATCTCAAACCCAAGACGACTCACCAGAGCTTTGGAAGTGGTAGAAACCTCTGGAAAATCCTTCACTTTTTTTCAAAATCAAGATAAAAAAGAACGCCCATTTGAGGTGATTAAAATTGGTTTGGATGCTCCACGGGAGGTGATCTACCGTAGAATTGAAAAACGCGTGGATATGATGATTGAGCAAGGACTGGTGGAAGAGGCCAAAAGGCTTTATCCGTCCAGGCATCTTAATGCTTTACAAACCGTTGGATACAGAGAGTTATTTAGTTATTTCGACGGTAAATTAAGCTTAGCAGAAGCCATTTCAGAAATCAAAAAAAACACCCGAAGATTTGCTAAAAGGCAACTCACCTGGTTCAAGAAAGATCCAGACATACACTGGTTTCACTTTGAAACGCCTTTAGAAGACATCCTTTTCACTATAGAAAACAAAAAGACTAATCGTACATAACGATTAGTCTTTTATATCATCTTGGAACTGAAAAAAGAGGCTTAATATTACTTAAGCACCTTTCCCGTCTGAGCCTTTTACAACAAGACGGAAACCTTCACCGTGAATGTTTAAAATTTCCACAGTATCATCTTTTTTCAGATATTTTCTCAATTTGGCGATATAGACATCCATACTTCTGGAAGTGAAGTAATTGTCATCTCGCCAGATCTTAGTCAATGCCAATTCTCTAGGCATGAGGTCGTTTTCATAAAGTGCCAGCAAACGCAGCAACTCATTCTCTTTTGGAGAAAGTTTTATCGGCTCTTCTTCCTTATAGGTTAAAAATCTCAATTTAGAATTGAGGTGGAAATTACCAATTGTGAATTCAAACTGCTTACTGTCAGCAAGTGTGTCGGAATTTTTGCGCTGCATGATGGCTTTTATCTTCATCAAAAGCACTTCGCTATCAAATGGCTTATTCAGATAATCATCTGCACCTACTTTGTAGCCCTTAAGCACATCGTCCTTCATGGCTTTCGCTGTAAGGAAAATGATAGGAATGTCTTCGTTTTTGGCTCTAATTTCTTTAGCCAATGTAAATCCATCCTTGTAAGGCATCATAACGTCTAATATACATAGATCGTAATTCCCTTTTTTGAACTTCTCAAAGCCTTCCATACCATTTTTGGCATGCGTAACTTCGTAACTATTCATGGATAAATAATCCTTCAATACGATTCCAAAATTTGGATCGTCTTCTACTAATAAAATTTTCTTGTTTTCAGTTTCCATATATTTATGATATTAATGGTAATTTAATTATAAATGAACTTCCTTTTCCTTTTTCACTTTTGACAGAAATTTCACCGTGATGGTCTTCTATAATACGCTTCACGTAAGCAAGACCTAGTCCGTGCCCTTTCACATTGTGAACATCTCCGGTATGTTCCCGATAAAATTTATCAAATATTTTTTTCTGAACCTGTTTTGACATTCCGTTTCCATGATCTGAAATAATCAGAACGACATAATTATTTACATTTTCTGTAGATACTTCGATTTTTGGAGCATCGGTTGAATATTTTACTGCATTGTCTAAAATATTGACAATAACATTTGAAAAATGAGAATCGTTTGCCAAAATTGAATCTCTACTAGCCTTAAAATCAGTTTCAATCTCACCTCCACGATCCTCTACGATCAAACTGATATGGCTTATAGAATCTTCAACTATTTCATGTAAATTTAATTTCTCTTTATCGATATCAAGCTCGTTTTTTTCAAGCTTAGAGATTCTCAATACGTTTTCTACTTGCGCATGCATTCTCTTATTCTCTTCCCGAATCATATTCATGTACCTGTCGACAGCTTCAGGATTTTTGGAAATCATAGGATTTTTAACTGAGTCTAATGCGAGATTGATGGTTGCTATAGGTGTTTTAAACTCATGGGTCATATTATTGATGAAGTCCGTTTTGATCTGAGAAATTTGTCGCTGTCTTATCAACTGACCAATCGCAGAAGAGAAGGCTAGAACAATCACCAATGTAAACATTACAGAAAGACCACCCATCAACGCTATTGATGATAAAATTTGCTGATTCTTATCTTTAAAGTTGATAAACAACTGATAGTCTGAAAACTCATCGTTGTAACTATATACAGGAACTCCGTAGGTGGAAGGTGAATTTAGTTCAAAACTTGCAGTCCGGACTTTGGTTGACAATGCATTGCTGTAAATACCGAAATCATAATCTGATTTTAGATTTCGCTTTTTCATTTGCTCATCTATCAATTTTTTTATTTCCAAAGTATCTACACGCTTATGTATCGGAATCTTGGAAGCCATTTCTTTTATGGCATCCAACCATAAGTATTTTTGCTCTTCCTCAAGATTGTTTATACGTTCAAAACGCTCAAGGGCATTCGCTGTATTTCCATCTATTCCATCTCTTCTGGTTACGGCAGTCACTTTGCGATTAACCAACTTTTTAAATTCAATAGAGTCCTGATTTTCTGCTAAAAACGGAGAAGCTACTTTATAATCTTCTTGAAATAATTGATTGGAATAAGTAAAATACTCGGTAGAAAAGCCTTCATCCGGGATTTGAAATATTTCGGTAAGTTGAGTCTTTATAGGAGTTTCAGAATCTGCAAGTGAAGCAAATTTGAAATAATATTTATCAACTTCTTCTTTTTCCAGTTGTTGAACAACGTTGATGAGAATTTGCTTAGCACCCATAGAAAATTGTTCTTCGTTACTTTCTACTGTGTTTTTGATCCAGTAGCCCTGAACGAAGATGATTCCTATTAAGGAAACACTCATCAATACAATTATGAATGTAAATATACGTTGATTCATTTTGCCAAAATTACAGTTTTAACAAAACGCTTTCTCTTTGTTTAACCGAAAGTTAACAAGACAATCCTCCTATTTATCTGAAATATTTGAAAACTTCTTATGAAGTTCCTTAACCCGTTGCCGAGTTTCTATTAAATTGATGTTTTCAATAATGAAATCTGCCAGGTTTATTTTTTTTGATTCAGACCACTGCGCCTTCATCCTTGACTTTACATCGTCTCTACCTACTCCATCTCTTGCCATAACGCGTTCAATTCTAGTATCTTCTGGTGCTGTCACAAGAATGGTGTGATCAAAGTCTGAAGCCCTTTTTTTTTCAAATATAATAGCAGCTTCGTAAATGATGTAAGCAGCCTGTTGTTTCTTGAGCCAATTTTCAAATTTAGTATGAACTTTGGGGTGAATAATGGAATTCAGCTTATTTAGAGCTTCTGTGTTATTAAAAACAATAGCAGACAAATCTGGTTTATGAATTAAGCCCTCTGAATTTAGATCCAAATTAAATGTTTTAGCTATTTCAGAAGCAACCTCAGGCTTGTCTAGTATCTTTTTAGCTTCAATATCTGCGATAAATACGGGGACGTTATTCTCTTTGAACATGTTTGCAACTGTGCTTTTCCCACTTCCTATTCCACCAGTAAGACCTATCTTTTTCATCTTTATTTTTTAATCAGATAATCGACTTTATAATTCTCTAAAGAGACATTTTTTACGAGTCTAGGCTTCTCGACAAGTTCGAGTAACATAAAATCTTCAGATGATTTGTAGTTGGCTATGACTTTAAACCCTGATTCATCAATGCGCTCATAGTTGGAAAGACTTGTCTTGAAATTGACATTGACTGTTTTTGGAAAAATAACAAGTTCACCATTAATGTCTGCATTTTCAATGTGTATTGGAATTTCAAAAGTTCCTTCTGTAAACTTTGCAACAGGCAGGGTAAAATTGACAGTTTCTACTAAATAGTTTATTGAAACACTGTCTATTTTTTGAATTTCAATACTTCCAGATATAGTATCTGAAACATTTCGTAGAATTTTTTCTTGGGTAGAAATATATTCAAAACCTTTCAGAATGGAATCATTTCCAGAAACTTCAATAAAACTTGGCTCAAATTTAAAGCTTCCAATAGAATCATAGCCTTTACCAAAACTAATTTTAAAATTTGGCTTTAGTTTTAATTTTTTAGTAGAAAGCCTGTAATGATCAAACCTTAGACTGTCCTGACTCAACTTCAAATCTTCTGAAGAGAGCTTCAAAGATTTTGCAATCTGAACTTTATTTTTTTTAAGATCGTAACCATATTGATTCTGAAGAGAATCAAGCTCATTAAAAGCCAAACTTATAGACGAGTTGAAGAGATTGATAGATAATATTTTAAACCCTGTTTGTTGAATTTCAGCTGATAAGGTTTTAGAGCTATTCTCTATGATGATGTCTTGCGGAACATCCTCCAAACTGAAAGTGATTGCTATGCTATGTTCATAGGTTTTTGACATTTGAACAAATGACCAAATGAAAAGCGTAAAGATGATAAAAAAGAAAAAGGCTTTATAATTCCTTTTTTTGAGATTGGTTTTTAGGTTATCAATTTGATTGAATTTACTCATTAATTAAAAAATAATTTTGGGAATGTTTTTTCAGGACTTTGTCCTAAGATATGAATTTTAAGGTAACTCAGCGTAAAGCCAGCACCATAACTTAAAAATTGAAGGTTGGTAGCCAGTATACTCAAAATTGCAATTTTTAAGTTTTTATAATCTATTAAAGTATCTACAAAAATTAAAACATTGTACAAGGCAAAAAAATATAGGATGAAATGTAGCTTAAATACCAATAGAATGATCCCCAGTAGGAGTAAGAAAGTATATACACTAGGGAACCAATAGGTGGGCTTTGCACTCTCTGGATATCTTGATATGAGGATTGGTCTTACGAGTCCAAACTTAAAAACCTGTGAAGCAAACTTTGATAGGTCTGCCCTTCGTTTATGATAGACATGAGCCCCATCAATATAACCAACCTTAAAGCCTAGTTTTTTCAAACGTATTGAGAGGTCTGGGTCTTCTCCAGGGTGTAGTTTTCCAAATCCTTTAGATTCGATAAATGCTGATTTTGAAATACCCATATTGAAGCTTCTGGGCTCATAGGATCTTGAAATTTTCGACCTTACGTTACCTCTGATTCCTCCCGTTGTTAGTAGTGATGTCATAGCGTAATCAATAGCTTTTTGAGTGCTCGTAAAGGTATCCAAAGCCTTGTCGGCTCCTCCATAACAATCTAAATACCTCTCCCTTAATTGATCGCTGACTACCTGCAAATAATCCGAAGGAACGATGACATCACTATCCAGGATAATAAAGTAGTTCCCCTTAGCCTTCTTCATTCCAAAGTTCCTGGAATCCCCGGGACCTGAATTGGTTTTGAAGTAATAGGAAATGTTCAAAAGGGATTTGAACTCATCTACAACATTCTCACAGGTTTCCTGAGAACCATCTTCAATTATGACAATATCAAAAGCACCGTCTACCTTTAGAAGGCTTTCCAAAAGTTCCCTAATTTCTTGAGGGCGATTGTAAACAGGAATTATAAAAGAAAAATGAAGTTCTACCATGGTGTAAAGATATTACAAATAAAAAATCCCGAAGCAAAGCTCCGGGATTAAGTCAAATTTGAAAGAGATAAGCTATTGCTTTATCACTCTAAAGGTCTCTACACGTCCTTCTACTTCCAATGAAACTAAGTAAACTCCAGAATTGAACTCACTTAAGTTGATTTGTGGATTAGCAGACTTTGGCGCAGTTTCTTTCACCATCTGTCCTAGCATATTGTATACTTTGATATTTTCTACAGTAGAAGCTGTAGATATAGAAAGCACATCCTTAACTGGGTTCGGATAATAGCTAAAGTCTTTAGAATCAAAGTTATCATTTGATAAAGTACCTACATTTAAGGTATAATCTTCTGCCTGTCCAAAAGTTGAACTAGTTACACAAGGATCTAAATAATCGCTAGGAAGATCATTAACAAAGAAAAACTTTTTAATTCTCATTCTAGTTTCACCATTTAAAGCATTAGCAGGAACTTCAATTGATTGTATAGCTTGCTGGCCATCTTCACCGTTTGAATTATCAATTGTTTGTATGATTTCTATTACCTCATCTTCACCATCAAATACTCCATCTTGATTCCAGTCAATAAAGACAACAAAAGCATTTTCAAAACTACCACCTGTATTACCTTCTAAGATTATATCGTAAGACTCCTCTTGTATCAATACGTCAGATGAAATTTCAGTAAAATCTTCATGTGCAGGACTGCCGCCTAAAGAAGCGTCAGATCTGTTTTCAATGCCACCAAATTCAACATTGGTAATTGGTTCAACACTACCATAATCCAATGGTCCACAGTAAGGAGCTGGAAATGGCACAAAGTCTTCGTCGTTCAATTCTACTAATGGACCTCCACTAGCTAAAGACACCCAAAGACCAAAAGCAGGACCGTCTTGATTTACAGAAGGATCTAAAAATCCACTAGCAAATACAGTGATAGCTGCATCATCTAGGCCTAGATCAGCTAAGTAAGCTTGATATCCAGCAACTTTTGTTGAATTATCAGCTGTAGTAACGTCAATTAAATAGTCATCTGTTGGTAATTCTAAATAACCTTGAAACTCTGGATAACTAATATCGTCAACTAATACATTACCGTCTGCTTGATTCACAACATCTACTGTAGGCGCATCAGGAGCACCATGGTGAACTAATACATCTGTATTTCCTGATGTTGCAGCTGCTTCTCTTCCACCAGCAAATACTTGCAGGGCAAAATCAATGGCATTTACAGAATCATCAAATTGAGATGGATCTAAAACTCCATCGGCAACTACTATGTAAGTTTCTCCATCAACAAGTGTTACATCAACACTGTATAAAGCCTCAGATACATCAGTACTTGTTCCAGGCGCTACACTTAAAGTAATTTCCTGATTTGCAGGCACGTCCACGAATGGTGTAGAAGTTCTGAATTCAAAATCATCCAGTAAAAGAGTAGATCCTAAATATACGTCTACGAATTCAGCTGAAGGATCTGGAGAGTTATGCACTACCTGAGCTCTTGCTACTGGAGTCGTTACATTTATAGAGTAGTCTTCAGCCTGACCAAAGGTAGTGCCTAAACAAGGATCTAAATAATTGGTAGTTCCAAATATTTTTTTAATCCTCATCCGGGTTTGACCTTCTAAAGCATCGATTGGAACTTCAAGCAATTGAACTGCCTGCTGACCATCTTCACCAGTTGAGCCTTGAATAGTTTCAGTAATTTCATAAACTTCTCCCTCATCATCCAAAATATCATTTTGATTCCAGTCGATAAAGACTACAAATCTATTAGTAAATGAAGCTCCATCTGTATTCCCTTCTAAAGCAATCTCATAAGACTCTCCAGCTAATACATCACCGCTAATAGAAGTGAAATTTTCGTGTCCTGGCGAACCTCCAACTGAAGCATCTGATCTGTTTTCAATACCAGCAAACTCAACATTTGAGATTGGTTCAACACCGGAAGAAAATTCAATCGGTCCACAGTAAGGTAATGGAAATTCCAAAGGAGGTGCATTCTGAACAGAAGACCAGCCAACTTGTGTTACGGCACCAGGGCTTATTTCACCAACTAAAGTGGTTCCTCCCGTAGTAGTGTCTAAAATGCGAAGTTCAGAAAGGTTTCCCACAACGTTAAAAGCGGCAAGGTACACTTGATCTGATGCTTGATCATAGAACATTCCCTGACCAAAAGAGGCATCAAAACCAATTGGGCCTAATGCGGTAGTTGCTCCTGTGCTCAAATCTATCGAGTAAGCTATGTCTAAAACAATATCATAGGTATATGCTGTTTCCGAACCGTCAATTGCTAAGGCTATTGCAATACCTGTTGGATTAGCGTCATTTCCAGGCAGCCCCAATGATCCTATCAAAGTTGCATCAGCAGTATCAGGATCCACGAGATATAAGTTGTTACTATCTACGCCATAAAGAACTCCATCCTCAGGATTGTAAGCAAGACCTGTGAAACCAGTTGCTAAACCAGTATTTCCTGCTGGGGTGTAAGTTCCAGTCAAAACATCAAGAGCATAGAGGTTTCCCACGTTGTCTGCGGTATAACCAGTAGTATTGTTGAAAGGATCAATAGCTCCAGCACCTTCAAAATCTCCATCTGCAATCGGTGCACCACCTGATATAGTGGTATAATCATTAGGACTGCTTATATCGTAACTACCATAACCATTAGCTTGTGATTCCCAACCATATGCTAATACGCCATTTTTAAGGTTCTGATTGATAACTTCAGGAGTAGTTTGATCTTTTAGATAGGCGTTAAGTTTCTTCATTTCTTCAATTGTGAAGAATTGAGTATAGTTATTCGGGCTGTTTTTGTTGATTTCATAAGACTGAATCAACTCATTGATGCTTCTTTCCTGTGCCGTGGACTCAAAGGCCGTGGAAAAAAGAAACACACATGTCATTAATAATGTAATTTTTCTCATAATCAAAAAATTTAAGGTTTTAAGTTCATAACTAATATAGTTAAATAACTATCAAATGATAGACGAAATACTTAAATTTTTAACTAATTATTCTGTTAAAACATCATTTATTATAATTTTTTGCTAAAATATTTTATTTTTTGCTAAAAAAAATCCCGGGATAAAATCCCGGGATTTAATAATTATTTATATAAATAAAGCGGCTTATTGCTTCATAACCCTAAAAGTTTGAATATTTCCTTCTACTTCTAACGACACTAAATAAACACCAGAGTTGAATTCACTTAAGTTTATTTGTGGATTAGAAGAATTAGGAGCTGTTTCTTTAACTTGTTGCCCTAGCATGTTATACACTTTGATATTTTCTACAGTAGAAGCTGTAGATATAGAAAGCACATCCTTAACTGGGTTCGGATAATAGCTAAAGTCTTTAGAATCAAAGTTATCATTTGATAAAGTACCTACATTTAAGGTATAATCTTCTGCCTGTCCAAAAGTTGAACTAGTTACACAAGGATCTAAATAATCGCTAGGAAGATCATTAACAAAGAAAAACTTTTTAATTCTCATTCTAGTTTCACCATTTAAAGCATTAGCAGGAACTTCAATTGATTGTATAGCTTGCTGGCCATCTTCACCGTTTGAATTATCAATTGTTTGTATGATTTCTATTACCTCATCTTCACCATCAAATACTCCATCTTGATTCCAGTCAATAAAGACAACAAAAGCATTTTCAAAACTACCACCTGTATTACCTTCTAAGATTATATCGTAAGACTCCTCTTGTATCAATACGTCAGATGAAATTTCAGTAAAATCTTCATGTGCAGGACTGCCGCCTAAAGAAGCGTCAGATCTGTTTTCAATGCCACCAAATTCAACATTGGTAATTGGTTCAACACTACCATAATCCAATGGTCCACAGTAAGGAGCTGGAAATGGCACAAAGTCTTCGTCGTTCAATTCTACTAATGGACCTCCACTAGCTAAAGACACCCAAAGACCAAAAGCAGGACCGTCTTGATTTACAGAAGGATCTAAAAATCCACTAGCAAATACAGTGATAGCTGCATCATCTAGGCCTAGATCAGCTAAGTAAGCTTGATATCCAGCAACTTTTGTTGAATTATCAGCTGTAGTAACGTCAATTAAATAGTCATCTGTTGGTAATTCTAAATAACCTTGAAACTCTGGATAACTAATATCGTCAACTAATACATTACCGTCTGCTTGATTAACTACATCTACTGTAGGCGCATCAGGAGCACCATGGTGAACTAATACATCTGTATTACCTGATGTAGCTGCTTCTTGTCTTGCTCCTGCATATACTTCAAGATTAAAATCTATAGCATTCACAGAATCATCAAATTGTGTCGGATCTAAAACTCCATCAGCAACAACTATATAGTTTTCATTTTCTACAAGATTTACAGTGGCAGTGAATAAGCTTTCAGAAACATCTGTACTTGTTCCAGGTGCTATATCAATATCTAAATCAACCCCTGCTGGTAGAGCTAAGAATGATGTAGCTGTCCTAAATTCAAAGTCATCGATAGCTAAATCCCCATTTACATAAACATCCACAACAGAAGCTGCAGGGTCTGGCGCATTGTGCACAACTTGAACTTGAGCAAATTCACCAACAACATCTCCTTCAATTATGAATGCTGTACTACCAAGGCTAAGGCCAGCATCTGAGTAACTCAGCCAATCGTTGACATCAAATTTAGGCGCTAATAAATGACCCTCATTTACACCAGCATTAGGCTGAGCAGTATCATACCAATTCCAATTAAAATCACCATTAGCAACAGATACATCCATATTTGGAGCAACAACAAGCCAATAATTTCCTGCAGGTAATTCAAAATCTGAACCTAAAGCTTCTTGTATATCAATACTAAAATTAAATTGACCTGGGCTAGGGCTTGTAATATTAACAGAAGTTCCATTCGGATCTAAATCTTCTAATTCTAACAATCCTGTACCGGATTGTAGAGGGTCTCCGTCAGGAGTGTTTAAAGCAGAATTAGAGTAAATGTATAAATTTACACCTGTAATCGAGTCTAAAAAATTTTGTGGAGAATCATAACCATTTGCAAAACCGTAAGCTGTTATTGAAGTTATGTTAGTAGGAGTTGGAAGCGAAAAATCATCAGTCGCATAAACAGCCTCTCCCTCAGGTCCTTCTAAATTTGCAAAAATAGATGAAAAACCAGAAGTCGTGATATCCGATTGATCAAATATTACTGCTTTTGGGACTTCGGGTTGTACTACTTTTTCATTTGAAGTTGCCACTTTTAAATCTTGAGCATTTGCAGAAAAAACAAATACTAATCCTAAAAAGATCATTGTAATTCTTTTCATAATTATATAAATTTTAAGTTTAGCATGAAACTAGTTAAACTCATTTTAAACATTTAGCTAACTATGTTAAACCTTATATATCTTAACTTTGTTTTAATAGAATTAATCTTTTATTAACTAAAAAAGCCCTCTGATTTGAGAGCTTTCTTTATTAATAATAAATGGTACAAATTATCCTTACTCCTCCATTGCTTCCATAATTTCCTGACTCACACCCATATTAGAAAATCCACCGTCGTGGAACAAATTCTGTAAGGTTACTTTTTTGGTTAAATCTGAGAATAACGTCAAGGTGTAATCAGCACACTCCAATGCTGTAGCATTTCCTAAGGGTGACATTTTCTCGGCGTAATTCATAAAGCCTGTGAACCCTTTTACCCCTTGTCCAGCAGAAGTTGGTGTTGGAGATTGAGAAATGGTATTGACTCTTACCTTTTTCTCTTTGCCAAAGAAATAACCGAAACTTCTTGCTATGGATTCAAGATATGCTTTATTATCTGCCATATCATTGTAATCTGGAAATACGCGCTGTGCCGCCATGTAGGTAAGTGCTACAATACTACCCCACTCATTCATCGCGTCCTTTTTATGAAGGGTTTGCATCAGTTTATGAAAAGACATCGCCGAGACATCCAATCCTTTATGAGTCCAGTCATAATTTTGATCGGTGTAGTGTTTTCCTTTTCTCACATTGATAGACATTCCAATAGAATGAAGTACAAAATCAATTTTCCCACCAAGGATTTCTTGTGATTTCTCGATCAAATTTTCTAGATCTTCAACTTTTGTTGCATCTGCTGGAATGACTTCAGAATTTGTTTTTTCTGCAAGAGTATTGATGGTTCCCATTCGTAAGGCCACAGGAGCATTGGTTAAAACAAAGCTAGCTCCTTCTTCATGAGCACGTTCTGCTGTTTTCCACGCTATAGAGTTTTCATCTAAAGCACCAAAGATAATTCCGCGTTTTCCTTTTAATAAATTATATGACATAGTCTTATGTTTGTTTGAATGTTGTAAAGTTAATCATTTTAACAAAGATTGAGCGTGAGCTAGTGCAGATTCAGAAGTTTTGTCTCCTCCAAGCATTTCCGCAAGTTCGATAACTCGTTCCTTGTCTTTTAAAACCTTTATATTGGATTGAGTGGTTTCGTTTTCAGTAGTTTTATAAACTTTAAAATGCTGCTGCCCCATACCTGCTATTTGCGGTAAATGAGTGATTGAAATAACTTGAAGAGAACCTGACATTTTCTTCATAATAACTCCCATTTTTGTAGCCACATCTCCAGATACACCTGTATCAATTTCATCAAAAATAATACTCGGAAGATTGTCGTATTGAGCCAGCAAGCTTTTCACAGCAAGGGTAATTCTGGATAATTCGCCACCTGATGCTACCCGCTTGATGTCTTGAGGCTCACTGCCTTTATTGGCAGAAAACAACCATTCAAAATGGTCTGCCCCTCTAGAGTTGAAAGTACTGGTTAAGTTCCCTTTCACTAGCAGTCTAGCGTAAGGAATTCCCAACTCGCTCAACATTTTCTCTACCACATCACTTATAATGCTGGTTGTTTTTTCTCTGCTTTCGTAGAGTGCTTTGGCAATTTTTGAAAGCTTTTGTTCCTGTTCAGTAATTTGTAGCTCAGCCTGATTAAGTTCTTTTTCAGCGTTTTCTTTTACAGAAACCTGCTGTTCGAGATTCTCTTTGACTTCCAATAACCCTGCTACATCCGATACATGATGCTTTTTTTGAAGACTGTAAATCAATTGTAATTTTTCATTTACTTCCTCCAAGGTCTTAGGATCAGCATCCAAAGACTCAAGCTGGTTTTGAGTTTCAGAACTGATGTCTTCTGCCTCTATCAATATGCTCTCGATTCTTTGGTGAAGTTCACCAAGGTTAGGATCTAGCTGAGAAGCTTTCCTTAACTGCATATTGATTTCTCTTAGCTGTGCGACAACACCAATCGACTCTTCGTCAAGCTGCTGATAAGACTGACCTAACTTTTCCTGAAGTTCTTCAACATGACTTAGTTTACTCTGTGTAGATTCTAACTCTTCCTGTAAGCCAGTTTTTAAATTAGCTTCAGTTAATTCTGAAAGTAAAAACACATTATAATCATAGGCTTCATCTGCTTTTATCTGTCTTGACTTTAGTTCATCAAATGCTTTCTTAAACGTATTCAGCAATTTTAAATTTTGAGAATAAGTTTCTCTTAACTCTGAATTTTGAGCTACTGTATCTAAAACATCGTACTGGTAATCCTGATTCCCAATAGATAAGGTTTCATGCTGACTGTGAATATCGATAAGATGTACACCGAGTTCACTTAAACTAGAAAGTTTTACCGGAGTATCATTGACAAATGCTCTGGACTTTCCCGAAGGCAGGATTTCACGTCTTATGATGGTTTCTTCTTCATAGTCCAAATCCAAATCTTCGAATAATGTCTTTAGACTAAACGCTCCAACGGAAAAGTGACCTTCTATCACGCATTTTTTTTCAGAATTTCGAATAGAGTTTAGGTCTGCTCTTTTTCCTAATAGTAAGGAAAGGGCTCCAAGAATAATGGACTTACCAGCACCGGTTTCACCAGTGATAATTGAAAAGTTATCTGTAAATTCAAGACTGATATCTTCAATAAGAGCAAAATTTTTGATCCCAAGAACTCTAAGCACAAGTGAAAATTTAAACGATTAAATCCAAGAGCTAATCTACTAAATATTGAGTAATCTCAGTCACATTTATTCACCTATCCTTCGCCATTTCCTATTGTGCACAGGAGCAACCTGATTTAAGGTGCTCACAGTAGAATTGATGTCCATTTCTGGTCCACCACTCAGGATTTGCATTATCTCATCAGACTTTGCATCAAAGAAAATTCTGAATAAGGCTGCATTTGGTCTACTTTTAGAATTTTCAGATATCAAGTTGATGGCTGTTAGGATGTTTTCTTTTCCTTTTTCAACATCCTTGTGCATTAAGTCCAGACCTTGCCTGTGATACACATAGAGAGCCTTTCTGTAATTTGAAAAATTTCCTGAAAGTAAATCCCTGTTGATACCAAAACGACTTTGTGATGCACCAGATTCTGTCCACCCGTTTCCTCCTCTTTGACTGGCAGCATTCACAATTTTCCTGGCTTCTTCATAAAATTCATCTCCACCACCTTCTATAAAGCTATCGGCATCGTAACCCAAGATCGTGTAAACATAGAAACTTATCGTAGATACAAGGTTATTAGAAAACACATTTGGATTATAATTAAGTGGCTCAAACTCTTTGTAAGTAAAGTTGAAGTCATTATCCTTTATATTCAACAAAATCGAATTCATAGATGACCCAAAAACTGGTCTTGAAGATTGTACCTGAACTGTTGCCTGAAAATTGTCAGAATCGTAAGCCTGTATAATAACATTAAAACTACACTTGATGCGCTCATGTGGTTTATAAGTAGAGCTGGTCCATTGGGTATTGTTTATAAATTCAGACAAATCCCTTTCCAAAGTGGAGAATATAGATAACTGATTCCTTCCTGTTTGCTGAGCATCCAAAACTACCTCAGCTTCCAGAACTTGAGATGTACCCAGGAATGGAAATAGGAAGATAAATATGAGGTATTTTACATTCATAGACTTGCAATTTTCAAAACATGACCCAAAATATCTTTTGCTACTTCAGATTTGTGTTTAGTTTCAAAACGAAAGATTTCTGAATTTGTTATGATTTTTACCTTATTGGTGTCTGTTTTGAAACCTGCACCACTATCATTTAATGAATTTAGAACGATAAAATCAAGATTTTTTTTCTTCAATTTTGCTTTTGCATTCTCTTCTTCGTTATTGGTTTCCAAAGCAAATCCAACTAAAATTTGATGGGTCTTGATGTGTCCCAGATATTTTAAAATATCCTGAGTTGGTTCCAAATCTATTTGCATAGACGTTTCGCTCTTTTTAAGTTTATGTCCAAACTGTTGTTTGGGCTTATAATCTGAAACTGCAGCAGCTGCAATAACAATATCAGAAGTTTGATAGCATGAAGTTGCAGCTTCAAACATATCCTGAGCACTCACTACATCTATTCTATTCAAATTGCTGTGATTGAGCTTCAAGTGGGTAGGTCCCGAAATTAAATTTACGTTTGCTCCAAGATCCAGGGCTTGCTGTGCAAGTTCAAATCCCATTTTCCCACTGGAATGATTTCCTATAAAACGGACAGGATCAATGGCCTCGTAAGTTGGTCCCGCAGTAATAGTAACAGTTTTACCATTTAAGGGTAACTGCAAGAGGATGTCTTGCTCAATAAAATTGACAATATTTTCTGGCTCTGCCATTCTTCCCTCACCAACAAGTCCGCTGGCTAACTGGCCAGATTCGGGTTTGATAAACTTGTTCCCAAAACTGATTAAGGTTTCAATACTTTCCTTGGAAGTGTTGTGCTTGTACATGTCTAGATCCATTGCTGGAGCAAAGTAAACCGGACACTTAGCTGAAAGGTATGTGGTAATCAAGAGGTTATTTGCACTTCCAGAAGCCATCTTGGATAAAGTGTTGGCTGTTGCCGGGGCTATTAACATTAAATCTGCCCATAAACCGAGATCTACATGGTTGTTCCAGTTTTTTTCTTCATCTGTAAACGAGGAAACTACAGGATTTTCTGAAAGAGTTGAAAGGGTAAGCGGTGTAACAAATTGTTCTGACTCTGGAGTCATCACTACTTTCACATCTGCTCCCGCTTTTTTAAGAAGTCTGACTAAGAAAGCAGATTTGTAAGCGGCAATGCCACCCGTAATTCCTAATAGGATATGCTTGCCGCTTAAAATACTCATTAGCAATCTTTATTACTCTTCGGTATTTTCTTTGGTGTTTCTATAGTAGATTTTATCGTCCAACCACTCATCCATTGCTATAGAATGTGGTTTTGGAAGTCTCTCATAGTACTTGGACACTTCAATTTGCTCTTTATTTTCAAAAACCTCATCAAGGTTTTCATTATAAGTAGCAAACTCATCGAGTTTCTCCAATAGCTCTTTTTTCATCTCTACGTTGATTTGATTGGAACGCTTAGAAACAATTGAAATTGCTTCATAAATGTTTCCGGTAGCAGCATCAACCTTATTCTTATTGATTGTGGTTGTACTTATTGGAGCGTTGGTGTGTTTGATATTTGAATTCATAATTCTGTTTGTGTATTTGTACGTTCTTCTATGTCTTTTGCATAAACCTTAGCTTGTTCAGAAAGTTCACTTCCTGAGTCTCCATAATATTTGATATAGTCTTCATAATATACTTTAGCTTCCGCCAAACGTTCTGGAACCAGTGAAGATATACTATTTATAGCTAAGATGTATGCAGATTCAAATTTATAAAAGAAAGCTTCCTCTCTAAATTTTGAACCTGGAAATCTTAAATTGAAATTATCAAAGGACTGAATCGCAGCCTTGTAGCGTTCAGTATGATGATATTGTTTCGAGATCTCGTAAAACTTCTTTTCTATTTTCAAACTCAATTCTTGAATCATAGCATTGGAAGTCTCAAAGAATTCCCCGTCTGGATAAGTATTGATGTAAAATTGAAGTTTTGCTAAAGCTTTATTAGTGTCTTCCTGGTCTTTGCTATAAATAGGAGAGACTTCATAGTAACTTTTTGCACTTTTGAAAAAAGCTTCTTCTACCTTTTCACTATTTGGGTAAGATTTTGTAAAACGCTCAAACATATAGCCCGATAAAAAATAATCCCCAATGAGATAGTGAGCATTTGCATTCATATAAGTGACTGTCTCCCCAGAGGGTTTACCCTTATATTGCGGTAAAATCTGATCAAACAAACGTATAGCCTTCCTATGGTATTTACTCTTACCGGTTTCTATTCCTTTTTCGTAAAACTTTTTTGATAACTCATATTTTGGCTGTACCTCTTTTTCTTTTAAGACTTTTTGGTACTCACTACATGAGGAAAATCCAAGAACTATTACCAAAAGAACTATAATTCGTTTCATAAACTTAAATATCGTGCAAAATTAAGGATAAATCTTCGATAATAAAAACGCAATAAATACCGGATTATTTCAACTGATTTATGAAAACGCTCAAGGCTGATTTCAATTCTGAACTCGCTTCAACTAAGGGCAATCTTACATTGTTTTCTGCTATTTTTTTTAATTCTAAAACAGACTTAATTCCTGCCGGATTTCCCTCTTTGAAAATAAGATCGATTCCATCCATCAACTCAAATTGAATGGCATAGGCTTCTTTTGTTTTTTTCAAAAGACCCAAATTTACCATCTTGGTAAATTCTGCAGGAAATCCTTGAGCCATTACTGAAATGACTCCTGCTCCACCAGCAAGCAACATGGGTAAAGTAATCATATCGTCACCTGAAATCACAAGAAAATCTGATGGTGTATCTCTTAATATTTGCATAGCTTGAACTATATCTCCAGCAGCTTCTTTTATACCTATGATGTTTTCAAAGTCATTTGCCAAACGGGTAACCGTTAAAGGCAGCATATTGGAACTTGTCCTTCCTGGGACATTGTAAAGAATAATAGGGAGCGGTGAAGCCTTCGATACAGCTTCAAAATGCTTATAAATTCCCTCCTGCGTTGGTTTATTATAATATGGAGAAACTGAAAGTAAAGCGTCAAAACCATCTAGATTTTCTGTTTTCAAATCGCTTACCACTTGTGCAGTGTTGTTTCCCCCAAGGCCTAAAACTAATGGTAACTTACCATTGTTTTCTTGCTTTATAGTGGTCTTTACCAGCTCTTTTTCTGCTTTACTCAAAGTTGCGTTTTCTGCTGTGGTTCCCATTACCACAAGATAGTCTACTCCATTTTTGATTTGGAATTGAACTAAGCGTCTTAATGCATTTTCATCTACCTCATTACTGCTAGTAAAAGGAGTTGCCAATGCAACTCCTGTTCCCAAGAATTTTGTCATTTGTTATTTAAATTATTTGTTTAATATATTTCGAAGTTTCTTTAAAAAAATCAAGGTTTCTGGAATCTACAGCCAATGAAAGGTCATTGATTTCAGCATTGGATTCGTTCAAACCTACTTTAAGTCTGGCTTTGGTAAGTTGTGCAACAATCTCTAAACACAACTCATTCTTTCCAAAAAAATTGAATAATAACTTATAGTCGCGATTTACAAATTCAGAAATTACTTTAGATTTTGGCTGGCCAAATATAGAAAAGTCCTTTTGTATAAAAACAAAATCAGGCTTTTCAACTCTGTCATACCTATGCCTGCTGAACCCTAGAAAATAGATTTCCGAGGGCTTTACATCAAAATTCTTTTCAATAAGCTGCTGAAGTTGATATTTATCTGAAACATCATCATTAAATAAGATACCAACTTTAGATCCTTTAATTTCCGAAGCTTTTTCGGATTTATTGGACTCCAGTTTCTTATTTAGAAAATAAGTTTGTAATGAATTAACCACCTTTAGATTTTATATCAAATATAAGAGATTATTGAACTCGCGAACTTAAAAAATTACCCTTTAAGCCAAGCCTGTCTAAGTTTGAATTTAGGATTATCGCTTTCAAGGTCTACAGACTGTAATGACGTCTTGTTGGTATATGGCTGAGTGGCTTCACCTTCAAAAGTCATTTCTTCACCATCTCTCACCACAGTCATTTTAAACGCTTCTCCTTCTTCCCAGCCCATAGATGCCATAATAAGTGGCCTTATGTTTTCTAAACTATATTCAGTACCATTGATGGATTTTATAACATCTCCACCTTGAACACCCAGATCTCTAAAGAATGAATTCATAGGATAACTTTCTCTAAAGAAAACAGTACCATCATCTTGATTAGCATCAATAAAAGGGGTATTCCCATCTAAAAAATATCCTGTTTTTGCTAAGCTTTCAGACTTCTCTACACCAACCTTTGCAAAAAATTCATCGTATGGAATAGGTGTATTCCCTGAAACGTATTTATCAAAAAAAGCCTGTACTTCAGGATAGGTCATATCAACAATTTCTGAAATCAACTCATCATCTTCAAATGGCGTATCTTTTCCGTATTTAGAAATTAATTTTTTCATTAAATCCAGAATACCCATTTCACCACTGCTTAATTCTCTAAGGCGAATATCTAAAGCCATACCTATCAGTGCCCCTTTCTGATAGACATTATAATAACTGTCTTTATATTCATCTTCAAGTATATTTGCACTCATTTCTGTAAACGACATCGTATCATCAAAAGCCATGGACGTTTGGATTTTCTCATTCATTCGCTGGTAGAAGTCTTCTTCAGAAATTAAATCTTGATTAATCTGAAACAAGTTAGCAAAGTATTCAGTCACGCCTTCATACATCCAAAGGTGCTGAGACATCTTAGGGTTGTTGTAGTCGAAGTAATGCACTTCATTGGAATGAATATTTAGTGGAGTGATGATATGGAAAAACTCATGTGAAACCACATCAGTCATTGATTCTTCAAGTTGTTGCAGGGCCATTGTTTCTGGTAAGACTACACTTGTAGAAGTATGGTGTTCTAGAGCACCAAAGCCACGTGCATCTTGATTTTCCATATCAGACAAATACAATAAAATAGCATACACATTAGTATTGTCTATCTCTCCTAAAAAAGATTTTTGAGCCTGAACCATCTTCTCCAGCGCTGGTTTTAAATCTTCAGTAGAATGTACACTATTTGGTGAATGAATACTCAACAAAACTTTCATGCCTTCTATGTCGAAACTGGTCGTATCTGGTTCAGAATATAAGATAGGATGATCGATTACTCCAAAGTATCTGTCTGTTGCAAATTCGTCTATAACATAGGTTTCTTTATCAGTTTGATTAATCACGGGTAGTGAGGCTGATGCAGCAAGATTGGAAGGCCTTTGAATATTGATTTTGTATGGAATTTCTTTAGCATTTTCAAAATAGCCTACCATTGCATGGAGATTAAGCATAAAGTTATCTCCTGCTTCAAAATTGGTTCCAGCTGGCGAAAATACACCTCCTTCACCTTCCATATCAAAGGTGTCGTCTACATAATAAGTAAGCTTATCAAAATTGGAAGAGTTTGTAATCACCCATGTATTATCATCATTTCGAGTCGCTTCCATTTCATTTCCATCGTAATCTAAAGCGACAAGATCACTGGAAAACTGTCCATAATCATTGATAGCATAAGTTCCTGGTACTGTTTTTGGCAGATAAAACTTAATGGAGTCAGAACTTATTGGTCCTGGATCTACAGAGACTTTCACTCTATCGTTTTCGACTTCGTGAAGAAAAACATCTACTACTACAAGGTCGTTTTCTTTTTGAGAAACGGTTTTACAACTGATAACGCTGATTAAAACACCTAAAGCTAAAACTATTTTTTTCATGATATATATTTCTTATTGGACTATCTATTCTGAATTTGTTACGCCAAAATTAAAACTTTATCACCTTATTGAGAGCATTGATATCCCTTGATGCTCCAAAAATGTAAACTAAGTCATCAATTTCAATTTTGGTGCTGGGTTGTATATCTGAAATGTATTTTCTACCACGTTTAATGGCTAGAACGGTTACATTATAATTTTTTCCAATTCCAGATTCAAGAATGGTAGCTCCAGCAATATTATTATCTCCATGCTGTACATGCAGTGTAGCCACTTCTTTATCTGGTATGTTCAACTGCTGAAAAACAGCATTGGTTGAAGTTGGTTTGATACTCGTTAACATCTCATAGTCTGAAGACCTGATGCTGGTTACTATAGTTTCTATATCGCCTTGAGTCACCATGTACTGTCTTAAAACTCGTGTAAAAATCTCAATTGAAGTTTCAAACTCTTCAGGAATAACCTCATCTGCACCTACTTTCATGTTTTCCTCAATTTCTTTTACATAACGAGTTCTCACAATAATGTAAACTGTTTGAGAAAATAATCGAACTGAAGAAATAATCTTTTTGGTGGCATTTGGATCGGAAATAGCAATAACCACCACCCTCGCTTTCTGAATATTGATATGTTTCAAAATTTCAGGATCTGATGCGTCACCAAAAACGATAGGTTGATTTTTTTCTTTAGCCATTTTAATAGCATCGTAGTCCATATCCACAATGACATAAGGAATATCAATATGAGATGTTACTCTGGAAATATTTTGACCATTGATCCCATAACCTACAATAACCACATGATCTTTCCAATCGTGTTCCTGATCAATCTCCTGACTACTATCATCTATCTTACGCTTGTTCATTCGTTTTCTCACGCGTTTTGGAATAGCTGCTCTTAATAAGAATTCTGACATTTTATGAGATTTCTGCAAGACAAATGGCGTTAAAGCCATAGTTATTATAGAAACAGCAAGGAAATATTGATAAAGTTCATCTGGCAGAATATCGTTTTGCAAACCTACTGTAGATAGCAATAACGAAAATTCACCTACCTGAAAAATACTAAAAGCAGACATGAAAACAGTTCGGGGCTGGTTCTTGAGACCCAAAGCTACAAGGCCTACAATCAACATCTTGATCACTAAAACTGCGAGTACAAATAAAAGGATGTAAACTACATTACTCATAAAAAAGTAAATGTCGAGCAGTGAACCTACAGAGATGAAAAAGAAACTTATAAATATTTCTCTGAAGGGAAGCACGTTGGCCGTGGCTTGGTGGCTGTATTCAGATTCCGAAATAATCAATCCAGCAAAGAATGCTCCGAGTGCTAGAGACAAACCAACAGAAGATGTTAGCCAGGCCACACCAAAGCAGAATACAATAGTTGTTAGTATAAATAATTCTCGATTTTTGGATTTAACCACCAATTTGAAAATAAACGGTACGATGTATTTTTGAAGTAAAAACACAACTACACCAACACCTATTAATTTAACCAAAAGAATAAGTAAGGTTTCGCCTACGTTTTCAGACTTTCCGGCCAATATTGGCGTTAACAACATCATTGGGACGACAATAATATCCTGAAAAATCAAAATCCCCAGTGCTATTCTACCATGAGGTGATTTAATTTCTCCTTTTTCCTGCAGCATTTTTAAGACTATAGCGGTACTACTTAGAGAGATCAGGAAACCAATAAAAACGGCCGTATTAATTTCAACACCCAGGGCCATGGCAACTAAAGCAGTTATCAGTATGGTTCCTCCTACCTGGAGTCCACCACCAATAAAAACTGTTTTTTTTATTTTCATCAATCCACTAAAGGACAACTCAATACCAATAATAAAAAGAAGGAAAATAATTCCTATTTCTGAAAGTAACTCCACTTCGTGAGACGAGCTTAATAAGTTAAATGCACTTGGCCCAACAATAATACCTGCAAATAAAAATCCAAGAATAGAAGGCACTTTTAGCTTTTGGAAGGCCAAAATGATGACAATCGAAATACCTAAAACAACAACAATCTCTTTAAGTAGTGGGATTTCCATAGTTTATTTTAACAGATTTGCAAAAATACCAAAATATCATTCTTAAAGTGTTTTGAAAACCATAAATAAAAAACTAGTCTTAATTAATCATATAGTCAATTCTAACACCCCTTTAAATTTACGAAACAGACTATATTTACGCCAAATTTGATTTTAATGAAAAGATTCTATATACTTCTTTTGGTTTTGGCATTGACTTCTTGTGCAGATAAACCACAAAAGCTCAAACAAGTTGAAGGAAAACAAATCCAGATTTCAGATTCTATTGAAAAGAGCAAGGAACTTGAAGATTTCATCACTCCTTACAGAGAAAGAGTTGCAGAAGAAATGGAAGGGGTTCTGGCTTATACTCCAAAAGCCATGAGCAAGACCGATTATAAATTAAATACGCCTATCGGGAACATGATGGCAGATGCGGTTATGGAAATGGCAGGTCCTGTTTTTAAAAAAAGAACCGGAAAATTTATTGACCTTGTGATTTTAAATTATGGCGGCATTCGATCTGGCATCAATGCCGGTGATATTACCACGAGAACCGCCTACGACATTATGCCTTTTGAAAATGAAGTGGCTGTTGCAGAATTGGCTTCAGATGAACTTAAAGCAATGGTAGAGTACCTGGCAAAAAGTAAAGTAGCTCACCCCATCGCAGGACTTCAAGTGATCGTGGATGCTGAAGGCAACTTGAGCGAGGCTAAGGTGAACGGAGAGCAAATTCAGAAGAAAACCTACTACGTAGCCACCTCCGATTACTTGATAAAAGGAGGAGACCGCATGGAATTTTTCTTAAGAGCACAAAACGTGGAAACTTTAGATTACAAACTCAGAAACTTATTTATCGATTATTTCAAAAAGAAAGACACCATTGCGCCTATGCGTGATGAGCGATTTTCTCAACTCAAAAACTAAAGCGATGAAGAGATTACATTTTATAAAAACCACTGGAGCAGCAACTGGTTTTTTGGCTGCAGGAGGCTTGGGCGTTTTGAGTGCCTTTCAACCAAAGCCGTTTTCGAAACACCTTACCATTTTACACACCAATGATGTGCATAGCCACATTGACCCCTTTCCTGCAAACGATAGCAAATACCCCAATCTTGGCGGGGTTTCCAGAAGGCACAGCTATATCCAGAATGTGAAGTCTGAAAATCCAAATACATTGATTCTGGATGCGGGGGACTCTTTTCAAGGCACTCCTTTTTTCAATTTTTACGGAGGAGAGCTGGAATTTAAATTGATGAGCAAAATGGGATACCACGCCTCGACTATTGGTAATCATGAGTTTGATAACGGCATAGACAATATTGCGGCTCAACTGGAACATGCCAAATTCGACATGCTCAACGCCAATTATGAATTAAAAAACACAAGCCTTGCTGGTATGGTGAAACCGCATCAGGTTTATGAAGTTGATCAACTTAAAATAGGTGTGTTTGCCTTAGGCATCCAACTGGAAGGACTTGTGTCCAAAGACCTTTACAAAGAAACTGTTTATATCGATCCTGTAGAAATTGCTCAGGAACAGGTAAGGATTTTAAAAGAGGAGTTGGGCTGCGACCTGGTCATATGCTTATCTCACCTGGGGTATAGCTACAAATCTGAAAAAATTGATGACTTGAAGCTGGCTGCAAAAACCAAAAACATCGACTTGATCATCGGCGGACACACGCATACATTTCTTGAGAAGCCTAGTGTTGTAGAAAATGTAGAAGGCAAAAAAGTCCTGGTGAATCAAGTGGGCTGGGCTGGCATCAATGTAGGGCGCATTGATTTCTATTTTGATGACAAGGGCACAAGTGAAAGTGAAAGCTTGGTGATTGAAGTTTAAAAGGGAAATCCCCATCCCTAAACCTTCCCAAAGGAAAGGAAACTATAACAAGCGTATAGATTCTCCCTCCTTGGGAGGAAGCTAGAGGGAGGCATCTATCATCTCCAAAAACTCATCTTCACTAATAATGTTTACGCCTAGATTTTCAGCTTTGGTGCGTTTGCTCGGTCCCATATTGTCACCAGCGACAAGATAATCTGTCTTTTTAGAGATGGAGCTGGTATTTTTACCGCCGTGTTGTTCTATCAATTTTTGAATCTCTTTTCTCGAGACTTTTTCAAAAACGCCAGAAATTACTAAGGTTAGATCTGCTAACTTCTGACTTTGATTTTCCATTTCCTCTTCAGAAATTTCAAGATTAAGGCCGTATTGCTGAAGCCTGCTGATACGCTCTTTATTGGCTTCGTTTTGAAAGAATTCTACTACACTTTGAGCAATTCGCTCGCCTATTTCATCAACGGCCACAAGATTTTCCAAACTTGCTGAAGCCAGCACATCAATGCTTTTAAACACTTTTACCAGTTTTTTGGCAACGGTTTCGCCCACATAACGAATACCAAGCCCAAACAAGACTCGCTCAAAGGGCACTTCTTTCGACGCTTCAATTCCTTGGATCAAGTTGTCTGCAGATTTTTCGGCCATACGTTCCAGGGGCAAAATATCTTCTTTTTTTAAGGTATAAAGGTCGGCGTAGTCTTCAATTAAATTTTCTCTCACCAACAATGCAACAGTTTCTCCGCCAAGCCCTTCTATATCCATAGCTTTTCTGGAGATAAAATGCTGAATACGTCCAATGATTTGTGGCGGACAACCCTCTGTATTTGGACAAAAATGTAAAGCCTCCCCTTCTTTTCGTACCAGTTCAGTGCCGCATTCTGGACATTCCTGAATATACACAGTAGGTTGAGAATCCGGATCTCTCTGTTTAAAATCAACTCCAATAATTTTTGGAATAATCTCTCCCCCTTTTTCTACAAACACCACATCCCCTTCCCGGATGTCTAGCTTTTCAATCTGGTCTGCATTGTGCAAAGAAGCACGTTTTACGGTCGTACCAGCCAACTGAACGGGATCCAGATTGGCAACAGGTGTAATGGCTCCAGTTCTACCTACCTGATAGGTGATTTCATTTAAAGTTGTAGACACCTGCTCGGCTTTAAACTTATAAGCCATCGCCCAGCGAGGAGATTTGGCCGTGTAACCCAATTCGTCCTGATGTTGAAGACTATTGACTTTGATGACCACCCCATCGGTTTCGTAAGGCAAATCCCGACGGTGTTCGTCCCAGTAATTGATATAAGCAAAAACCTCATCAATTGATTTGGCTAGTTTGGCTTCCCTGGGCACATTAAAACCCCATTCCCGGGCTTTATCTAAACTTTCCATTTGGGTTTTGACACCGAGATGCTCTCCAGTTAAATTATAAAGCAAGCAAAGCAAAGGGCGTTTAGCTACTTCGGCGCTGTCCTGAAGTTTCAAACTTCCGGAAGCTGTATTTCTAGGATTGGCATAAGGTTCTTCACCTTGCTCTACTCGCTCTGCATTGAGTTTGGCAAAGCCTTCGTAAGGCAAAACAATTTCACCTCGAATATCAAATCGTTGCGGATAATCATCACCTTTCAGTTTGAGAGGAACCGATTTAATGGTTTTTACGTTATGCGTAACTTCATCGCCCTGGGTGCCATCACCCCGAGTAACAGCTCTTAAAAATTCACCATTCTCGAAGGTTAAACTTATAGAAGCACCGTCGTATTTGAGTTCGCAGGTGAATTCAACGGGTTCTTCTATAATCTTTTGTATACGCGTTTGCCAGTCGTCAAGGTCTTCTTTGGAGTACGAATTGGACAGTGAATACATCGGAAAATCATGAACAACAGTCTTAAAATTTTTGGTCACTTTTCCGCCAACTCGCTTGGTTGGAGAATTAGGGTCGGAGAATTCAGGATTGTTTTCTTCAAGCTCCTGCAATTCTTTCAATTTCATGTCAAAATCATAGTCAGAAATCTCTGGATTATCCAATACATAATACTTGTAATTATGCTCGTGAAGCTCCGATCTTAGCTGTTCTATTTTCTGTTTGACGTCCATGAAGATTTGAAATTAGTAAAGTTAATTTTGGATTTAAATTTAAGCTAAATTCTAGAAAAATCAATTATCAAATCAAGCTATTAAGCAAGTTTAATAGGCTTTTAGCATTCTCTCATTCCCGCGAAAATCTTTTCGGATTTCAATATGTTCAAATCCAAAACGCTTGAACAAATCTTCAGTTTCCTGAGCCAAGTACTGGTTGATTTCCACATACACCAAAGGTTTTTTCACAGCACTTGAAGCCAATTCAGCTATTTTTCTGTAGAAAATCAACGGATCTTCATTTTGTACAAACAATGCCAAATGAGGTTCGTTTTTTAAAACATTATCTTTCATTTGCTGTTGCTCATCAAACTTCACATAAGGCGGATTGGAAACAACAATATCTACCTCGGGAAGCGTTTCAAGTTCCAATACATTGGCCTGTATAAATTCTATTTGTGTTCCATTTTCTTCGGAATTTGATGCTGCCAGACTTAAAGCTTCTTCTGAAATATCTAAAGCTTTTATCTTGGCTTGTGGCAGATGCCTGGCTAGCGCGATAGGAATGCAGCCACTACCTGTACCTAAATCTATAATCGATAACTGAAGGTCTTTAGACAAATGGTCTTCCAGAATCCACTGCACAAGTTCTTCTGTTTCTGGACGCGGAATCAAAACCTTGGAATTGACCTTTAGCTTTAAGCCAAAAAATTCTGCATAGCCTAAAATATATTGAATTGGCTCTTGTGCCTTTAGCCTGGATTTAGCTTCTTCAAATTTCAAAAGTTGGCTTTCTTTCAACTCCATTTTAGTGTTGAGTAGTAAATCATGGGTTCTCAGACCCAGTAAATCCTCAGCCAGCCAGGAAAACATAGTCAAAACTTCGGCTTTGTCATAAACAGGTAAAAGTTCTTCAACAAAGTCTGTCTTAAGTTGTTTCAGATCTGTCATTTGTCTTCAGGCTTAAATTCACTCGACACTTCAAAACCAAAAACAGCTTCAAATTTCTCGTAGATACTTTCAAATTCTTTTTTCCTTACCCCTATTTTGAATTTGCACTTTAGTTTTAAGTCTTGTTCAATGATCTCAAGGTCATACTCCTTCACCAATCGCATCACCAGGTTCATTTTATCATACTCACAAGCTACTTCAAAACTCAAATTGATGGTTTTGGAAATTATCTTACTATTTTCCAAAGCCATCTTAGCTGCGGTTTTATAAGCAGAAATCAATCCTCCAACACCCAATTTTGTTCCTCCAAAATACCTAACAATTACTACCAAAACATTGGTCACTTCAAAATTTTGCAACTGCCCAAGAATTGGCATCCCCGCAGAATTGGAGGGCTCACCGTCATCGTTGACTCTAAAATGCTCGTAGTTTTCGCCCATTTGCCAGGCGTAGCAAAAATGACCTGCTTTGTTGTGTTTAGATTTAAGATCGGCAATAGCTCGTTCAACCTCATCTTCAGAAACAACTGGAAACGTATATCCAAAAAACTTACTTGCCTTTTCCTTAAAGAGGATTTCTGATCCTGCTCGGTTTATAGTTTTGTAAGCGTCTTTTTCCAATGGGAATAAAATTTGGTAAAAAATACAGACCTTAACCTTGAATAATGAAGATAGCTGGCCTTTTATGCAAATCTATGGAAGTTTTTTTCCATTCTGCTGCAGTCTGTGTTTTAATAAATTCTGAAGACAAAGTAAGGTCTACAGCAACACTAATTCTAGTGGAAGCTTGTAATATTGAGGTAAGGCTAATTAATAATTTATTGTTCCGGTAAGGGGTTTCGATAAAGATCTGAGCCTGATCATTTTCTATGGAAGCCCGTTCTATTTTTTTTACAAAATGCTTACGTTCCTGGTTATCAATAGGTAAATATCCATGAAAAGTGAAGCTTTGCCCATTAAGGCCGCTAGACATTAAAGCCAGTAAAATGGAGGATGGACCAACCAAAGGTACTACTTGAATATTTTTTTGGTGAGCTAAAGCAACAACTTGAGCACCAGGATCTGCAACCCCAGGACAGCCTGCATCCGACAATAAACCCATGTGAATTCCACGGTCACAGACGTCCAGAAAATTTGGAATTTCTAAATCTGAGGTGAATTTATTAAGAAGCTTAAAATCTAGGTTGGGTTGAGATTTGGAAGGCACTATTTTTTTTATAAAATGCCTGGCCACTTTTTCGTTTTCAACAATATAATGGTCTATTTCACTTATCACTTTACGAATAGAAAGTGGAAGAACTTCCAAAGGTGGCAAATCTCCCAATCGGTTTGGAATCAGGTATAGTTTCCCTTTGTTCTGAACGTTTTCCATTTCTTTGTTTTGATGAAGCTAAATTAAGATTTCTCCAATTCTTTTGCTATAACGGTGCAAGATTCTTCCAACATATCGTAAACCTGATTAAAACCATCTATGGAATTATGATAAGGATCTGGAACGCTTTGAGATTCGCCAGGGAAAATTTTATCCAAAATCAAACTGACTTTGTTTTTCTCTTCATCTGTTTCTACCAACGCTATTACGTCTTCATAGTTGGAAGTGTCCATGACAAATATATAATCAAAAAATTTCAAGTCTTCTTTTAAAAATTTTCTGCTTCGCTGGTCTGTGATATCCAATCCATTCTTATTTGCTACTTCTATTGAGCGCTGATCCGGCAACTCGTCTTCATGAAAACCAGAGGTTCCTGCAGAATCGACTTCAAATTTTGAAGGGTCTAGTTTAGATTTCAAAATGCCTTCTGCCAATGGAGAGCGACAAATATTGCCTAAACACACCATCAAGATTCTAGTCATAGTTGCTTGAATTTAATCTCTAAGTCTTGAATGAATTTGCGGAATTGCTTATCAGATTCCTGAAGGTTAGAAACAATTTTACAAGAATGCAGAACCGTAGAATGGTCTCTTTGCCCAATATGTCTTCCTATGTTGGTGAGTGAAGTTTTAGTGATTTCTTTAGCAAAATACATAGCAATTTGTCTGGCCTGAACGACATTTCTCTTCCTGCTTTTGGACTGCAACTCTTCTATTTCAATGTGGAAATAATCGCTGACTACATTTTGAATATCGTCTAGAGAAATTGGTTTCTTATTATTTTTGACGTAATTTTTGACGATCTGCTCAGCAAGATCTATAGTAACTTCAGTTTTACTAAATGAAGAATGCGCTATCAAAGAAATGATGGCACCTTCCAGTTCTCTGATGTTGTTTGTAATTCTGGAAGCAACATAATCCAGGATTTCATCTGCCATTTCAACTCCATCATTGTAGAGTTTGTTTTTTATAATTTTGATTCTCGTATTGTAATCTGGTTGTTCCAACTCTGCCGACAACCCCCATTTGAATCTAGATAACAAACGCTGTTGAATGTCTTGCATATCCACAGGAGCCTTGTCACTGGTTAAAATAACTTGCTTTCCATTTTGATGCAAATGATTGAAAATATGGAAAAACACATCCTGAGTTCCCTTTTTACCAGAAATCAATTGAATATCATCAACAATGAGAACATCTATAATTTGGTAGAAATGAATAAAATCATTCCTGTTGTTTTTAGAAACTGCGTCAATATGCTGTTGTGTAAATTTATCAGCAGAAATGTAAAGAACTGTCTTTTCTGGAAATTTATCTTTCACTTGCAATCCAATAGCATGAGCAAGATGAGTTTTACCCAGACCAACTCCACCAAAGATAAGCAATGGATTGAAAGAGGTTCCTCCAGGCTTATTAGCAACTGCAAGGCTCGCAGATCTAGCCAATCGGTTAGAAGTTCCTTCTAAAAAATTATCAAAACTATAATTTGAATTTAATTGAGAGTCGATTTTGAGATTCCTTATTCCTGGAATCACAAATGGATTTTTTAATTCAGGATTTTTCTGTCGAGCAGGAAAATCTACGGATTGAGAATGGACATTGGATCGTTGTGTACTTGGTATTTTCTCAGTGAAAGGTTGTTTATTGCCTTCTGCATTTTCCATCCGAATCACATAAACCAATTTTGCACCCTTCCCAAGCTCTTTTGTGAGAGCAACTTTAAGAAGATCTACATAATGCTCTTCAAGCCATTCATAAAAGAATTTTGAGGGAACTTGAATACTTAGAGCATTATCATTAAGTTTTACAGCATTTATCGGTTGGAACCAGGTTTTATAAGCTTGATCTGAGATATTGTCCTTAATGAAGTTAAGGCAGTTATCCCATACCGAAGTTGCTGATTTTGACATAGTTAAGCTTAAAGTATTTGTATTTAAATTCAATTTTATTGAAGCGGTTTAACTACAATCGGACGACAAATATGTGAACAAACTTTTTAATAAAAAAATTAAATTCAGGTTGAAATTCTCGTTTTTTCTGCCTATACTTAAAGAGATGTTAATATATAAATTTTGAGCAAAAATTATAAAGAAATAAGACCAGTTTCTACCCTATCTCATATTGAAGTGAGGTACGCAGAAACCGACCAGATGGGAGTCGTACACCATGCTGTTTATCCAATTTATTTTGAACAAGCCAGAGTAGATTGGCTCCGAAATATGGGCATGCACTATCAAAAAATGGAAGATAATGGAGTGATGTTGCCGCTAAGTAGATTAACAATAGATTATAAAAAACCAGCAAAATTTGGCGACATTTTAGAAGTCAAAACGAGCCTTAACGTTTTGCCAGGCGCTTCTATTACTTTTGATTATGAGATCAAAAATCAAAACGATGAATTGCTCACAAAAGGGCAAACCATCTTGGTTTTTGTAAATCAATCAACCAAAAGACCTATGCGCTGTCCAGAGGAAATTATGAACTTAATTTTGAAAGCTATTCCTAAAGATTAATCTTTAAAATAAGCATCTACCAGCAATTGAGCTGTGGCTGGATTGGTAGCAATAGGAATGTTATGTACATCGCAAATTCTCATCAACATTTGCACATCAGGCTCGTGCGGATGTTTCCCTAATGGATCTCTAAAGAACAAAATCATCTCAAGACCTTTCTCTGCGGCAAGTCCTGCAATTTGCGCATCTCCTCCAATGGGTCCAGAAAGTTTCTTTTCAACTTTAAGGCCTGTATTTTCTACATGCGTCCCTGTTGTACCAGTAGCGATAAGCTCTGCCTTTTTGAGTTTATCCAAATTTTTATTGATAAAATTGACCATTTCTGGCTTTTTTCCATCATGAGCAATTATTGCTATTTTTTTCATAATCTAGTTTAATTGTTTTTTCATAAATACCGAACAGGAGTAATGACCAGTGTCCCCCATTCTAACCTGGATGTATTCAAAACCTGTCTTTTGATATAACTTTTGAGCAGCTTTCATTCCTGGCAGGGTCTCAATATAGCATTCTTTAAAATCGTTGGCTTTTGCAAAATCTAAACAAGCCTGCATCATTTGACTTCCCAAGCCTCTTCCTCTAGCAGCTGGATCAAAATACATCTTTTGAAGTTCACAAACTTGTGGTTCCCCATTTTCTAAAGGTGAAATCCCGGCACTTCCTAAAATTTCTTCTCCTTCCAAGAGCACAAAATACTCCGATCTATCTTTCTGATAGTTTTCAAAAAGCTGGTCTAAAGCTTTGTCCTCGTAGGCTGTCCCTACTTTTGGAGCCCCTTGTTCTACCAATACATGGCGGATCATCTCAGCCACTTTCTTGTTATCATCTTTTTGAATGGGGCGAATTGTAATATTTGTCATCTCAAGTTTCAGTTGAACGGTAAAATAGATTTGAATTCCATAATTCAAGAATGGCTTGAAAAACCACACGCTAAAATAAATGAATTTAAAAGTTATAGGTGTAACTATCTTAAAAAATTGAAATTAATTCGGCACAAATTCAGAAGAAATCAACCGAAATAAACTTGAGAAAAAGCAAATGATTTTGACTTGAAAGCTTAAGTCTTTTTCTATTTTTACGCTGTGAACAGGAATGAATTTTATATAAAAAGATGCCTTGAACTGGCAGAAAACGGATTGGGAACTACATATCCAAATCCCCTGGTAGGTTGTGTTATAGTACATGATGAGAAGATAATTGGTGAGGGTTGGCACATTAAGTCTGGAGACGCCCATGCTGAAGTGCGTGCGATTGCCTCGGTAAAAGATGAATCTTTACTGAAAAAATCAACTATATACGTGACCTTAGAGCCATGTAGCCATTTTGGAAAAACACCGCCTTGCAGTGATCTTATTATTGCCAAAAAAATCCCCAACATTGTTGTGGGCACTCTGGATCCTTTTGCAAAAGTGGCAGGTATAGGTATCAAAAAACTACTTGCTGCAGGAAGAAATGTAGTGGTAGGCGTTTGTGAAAAAGAATGTGAAGCCTTAAACAAGCGATTTTTTACTTTTCACAGAAAAAAGAGACCGTATGTCATCCTGAAATGGGCAGAAACCAAGCATGGATTTATTGCTCCTCTTGAACAAAAATCAAATGAAATTTTCTGGATAACCAATTCTCATGCTCAGCAACTTGTTCATAAATGGAGAAGTAAGGAACAGGCCATTTTGGTCGGCACTCAAACTGCACTGGCAGACAATCCAAAACTAAATGTAAGGCATTGGAACGGCACAAACCCCACTCGTGTAGTGATTGATAAATCTTTAAAACTCCCAGGGCATCTATCATTGCTTGATAAATCTCAACCAACTGTTGTGTTTCATGACAAAGGCATTACAGAGAAAAATAAGGATAATTTAATCTATATAGGTCTGGATTTTAATTGTGAGGTTTTGACTCAAGCCCTAGAGGAGTTATATAAACTTGAGCTACAATCCATCATTATTGAAGGGGGTAGTAAAACGCTTCAGGGTTTTATTGATGCTGGATTGTGGGACGAAGCTAGAGTTTTTACAGGTCAGAATGATATCGATAAAGGAATAAAGGGACCTGTTTTAGAAAGACAGGCAACTCGAACTGTTGATGTAGAAGGCGATCAACTCAATTATTTTTATAATGATTAAAACTATCATTTTTGATTTTGGTGATGTATTTCTCACCTTAGATAAATCGGCGACCGATAAGCATTTGAAAGCTCAAGGCATTTCTGAACTTGATGCGGAACTCATCAATGTTAACATGTCTTATGAGAAAGGATTAATCTCTACAGATGAATTCATTCAACACTACACTAAAAGATTTAGCAATCTTTTAGTAGAAGATTTTAAACTTGCCTGGAACTCGATTTTGATTGAATTTCCTCAAGAACGTTTGGAATTTCTAAAACAACTGAAGCAATCTGGTTCATACAAGCTTATTTTACTTAGCAATACGAACGAGTTACACATTGACTGGGTAAAGAAACACATTTCTGTTTTTGAGGAATTTAAGTCTTGTTTCGATAAGTTTTATTTGACGCATGAGATACACTTCAGAAAGCCCGATGAAGCCATTTTTGAATTTGTTTTGAGAGAAAATAATTTAGACCCTGCAGACACTTTATTTGTTGATGACACACTGGAGCATACACTTTCTGCTAAAAAACTTGGCATCCATACATGGCATCTTGATGCAGGAAAAGAAGAAGTCACAGAATTATTTTCCAAAAAATCAGATCTATTTTGATAGCACTACTTTTAAGTATTTTATCGTCCAGTGCAATTTATATTGTGTTCAAACTCTTTGGAAAATACAAGATCACAACGCTCAATGCACTTATTGTCAATTATTTTATAGCTTTTATTCTTGGACTAATCTTTCAAGGAAATTTTTCTCTTGAAACGCTTTTAGAAGTAACTTCTAAAAATTGGTTCCTTGGCTCCATGGCCCTTGGAGCTATGTTCATTCTGGTTTTTTCACTTATGGTAATTACCACTCAAAAGGGAGGAATGTCTGTCGTATCTGTTGCTAGCAAAATGAGTGTCGCCATTCCGGTAGTTTTTGTCATTATTTATTACGACGAATCCTTAGGTCTGCTTAAAATTATAGGGATTGTCATGGCCTTGATTTCTGTGTATTTGGTTTCCGTTAGAAAACGGGACGGATTGAGTATTGATATGAAGTATTTTATTTTTCCGTTGATGGTCTTTCTGGGTAGTGGAATTATAGAAAGCAGCATCAAGTTTTTGGAAAACACCTATGTCCCGAATGATGAAGTTTCACTATTTTCTGCCAATACATTTTTCTTTGCCTGTGTAACAGGCATACTGTTTTTTGGAATCAGGAGACTGCAGGTTAAAACAAGTTTTAGAAGCAAAGATGTTTTAGGAGGTGTGCTGCTGGGAATTCCTAATTATTTCTCAATTTACTTTTTCATTTTGGCCCTCAGAATTGATGGGCTGGATAGCTCCAGCATTTTCATTATAAATAATGTAAGTATCGTTTTGCTCTCAACACTTTTAGGTATCGCCTTTTTTAAAGAAAGGGTAATTATCAAAAACTGGATAGGAATCGCAATTGCGATTTTAAGCATTATCCTGATTACGTACACGCAGTAGCTTTGGCTCTGATATAAAGTAGAGTTTCGAGAAAATAATACCGAGCATAGTCCCTACAAAAGCTCCAACGATGACATCGCTCGGGAAATGTACGCCCACAAATATCCTACTTAATGAAAATAGGATTGGCCAAATAAATATAAGCCCTAAGTATTTATATTTCGATTTTAGAACTAAAAAGATAAAAACAGTTGCAGCAAATGAAGTTGATGCATGACCAGAGAAGAAGCTATAATTTGAAGGCTCATATAGAATTTTTATTAAATCCATGAGATCTTCAGTAATGTTTGGTCTATCTCTGGCTACAAAAAATTTGGTAAGTTCTGTAACCAAGTGAGTAACACCTACTGTTACGAATACAGAAAGGATACCAAGTAAACTTTTTTTTAAATTGGATTTATAGAAAAACAATAGAATAAGAAAAACATAGAATGGGATCCAATGCTTGGAATAGGTGACCAATATCCAGAAAGGATCTAAGGCATCTGGACTAAGATTATTCAAAAAAACCATTAAATCCCAATCCCAACGAGATGGATTTAACTCCATTAAAACCGTCTTTTAATGGGACCAATCGCATCTTCAACTTCATCTTTCAATTTTGAAGTTTTAGATTCAATAGATTTGGTGTGGTCTTCCACTTCTTTTTTGATATCAAAGTCAAAATTATGCTCTTTTTTCTGCTTGGTAATTTCGGTTTTTATTTCATCTGTAGCATGACGAAAAGACTTCATTGTTTTCCCAAAAAATCTAGCTATTTCAGGAATCTTATCGGCCCCGAAAACCATAATCAGAATAAACAGAATAAAAGCTATTTCTGCACCACTAATAAAAAGAGGTAAATTTATCATATTGCAAATATACTGGTCTAAGACTAGACAGCGAAATATAAAATTTTAAAACTTAGATAAGCTTATCAAAAAATAGAAACGCCTGTTAAAGAGGTTAGTTCTTCCAGCACCTTCATTCCTAGGGCAGAATTTCCTTTTTTGTTGAGCATGGGACTCCAGACTGCAACCGAATATTGTTTAGGATGTACAGCCACAATACCCCCTCCTACACCACTTTTCCCTGGCAGTCCAACTCTAAAACTAAATTCTCCAGCTTCATCGTAAAACCCGCAAGTCTGCATGATAGAGTTGATACGCTTTACGCTTTGGCGGTCGATGACTTTTTCCTGAGTTTGAAAATGTTTCCCTTCATTTGCAAAGAGCATAAAGGCTTTGGAAAGTTGCTCACATGTCATTGCAATAGAACATTGGTAAAAGTAAAAATCCAAAACTTTGTCTGTGTCATTATTTATATTTCCCAAAGATTTCATGTAGTTCACCAAAGCTTTATTTCTGTAACCGTGTTTTTTTTCGCTCTTTGCAACAGACTCATCATAGTGTATATCATTGTCACCGCATAACTTTCTCACGAATTCCAATAAATCGTCTTTAGGATGGTCAAGAACGCTAAGTAAGGCATCTGCAACAACAATAGAGCCAGCATTTATAAAAGGATTACGAGGAATCCCATGTTCTCGTTCTAATTCAGTGAGAGAATTAAAGGCTGTACCTGAAGGTTCTACATCTACGCGTTTCCAAAGCTCTTTACCCAAAAGTTCTTTAGCTATTGTAAGTGTAAATACTTTAGATATACTTTGAATTGAAAATTTTTCCTGGCTATCCCCAAACTGAAATGAAGCACCGTCTTGACAGAAGAGATAAATTCCAAATTTAAGCGGATCCACTTTGGATAATTCTGGGATGTAGCCAGCTACTTTCCCCATGCCTTCTTTTGGAGTAAACTCTTTTTGAATAACATTTAAAATTGATTGATAATCCATGGACTAAAAGTTAATAAGACTCTTTGGACTTAATTCGTAGGCTTGTTTTCCTGGTTCAAAAATTATCGCTGGCAGATTACCTTCTAAAATTATATGAGAACCTTCCATTTTTATCCAACTCCCTTCTCGTAGCCCAACTACAATAACTGGATTCAAGTTCTGAAATTCTTTAATTCGAGTCTCACGAGTCTCTCCTTTGTGAGTAGACGAACTGTCGGGGTCCTGGTAATGTGGGTTGATGTTAAAATTGAGTATTCCAAGGGTCTCAAAAGATGGGGGATAAACGATAGGCATATCATTGGTTGTTTGCATAGAAACTCCGCAAATATTACTACCAGCACTGGTTCCAAGATATTTAGTTCCTTTTATTATGCTTTGTTTTAAGACAGACATTAAACCAAGATCGTGTAATTGTTTTACCAAAAGAAAAGTATTTCCACCACCAACAAAAATTGCTTTGGCCTCAGAAATTGCTTTCTTCATGTCTTTACACTCATGCAATCCCTTTACGATGTGAACAATATCTTCTAAACCCTTCTTAGCCTTTTCTGTGTAATGCTGATGAGAAATTCCACCAGGTCTTGCAAATGGGATGAATAATACTTCATCAACTTTGTCAAAGTGAGTTTTTAAAGCTGGTTTCAAATATTCCAAATAAGAGCTTCCATGTATCGTGGAAGTACTCGCAATGATAGCTTGCATATACTAATTGTCTTTAGTTCTACTTTATCGGCTTAACATAAATTTAGTAGCAAAATTAGGATTGCATATCTGAATTTTTAAGTAGATTGTACAAAAAATAACATATGCGACTGATCTCTACTTTTATCATACTTTTTTTTATTCAAAACCTCTCTGCACAAATCGGCGATCGCGTTTTTGTAGCTGGTGAAGTTATAGTACCACTGGATGGAGAAGTTTCTCAAATAGAAATCACCAACCAAAATTCTAAAGAAGGTACTATTACCAATCAATATGGTCAATTTGGAATTTCCGTAAAAGAAGGAGATCGGTTAAGATTTGAAGCTATACAGTATCAAAACTTTACTGTAGTTGTTGACGAAAATATTGTGAAAAACAAAAAAATGACTATCAAGATTAATGATGAGGTCAATACCTTAGATGAAGTTATAGTAAAACCTTACGATCTGGAAGGAAACATAGAAGTTGATGTTAAAAAAGTGGAAGTTAATTTTTATGAAGCTCCAAAATCGGAAAAAGTCATCAATGAGTATGAAGGCGAACAACCAACAATACGATCACAAACACTTACTGAGAATTATACCACAGAAGAACGTTTCATTAAAAACGGACTAAACATAGCCAATATATTTAGAGAAATACTTTCCTCTAAAGAAGTTGCTGAGGACCACAAACTACCCAGAGATGTAGATGTAATGGTAAGAAAAATGTATAAAGATTCATTTTTCAAAGAGAATCTCGACATTGATGAAGAAAACATCAACGAATTCATTTTTTACGTAGAAGACAAAGGTTTAACTAAAAAAATGCTCCAAAAAGGTAACGAATTAGATCTCATAGATTTCTTGATTAAGAAGTCAAAAGATTTTAAAGATAGAGACTAATTTGAAAAAGATCCTATTTTTAATAATGATTTTCCCTTCTCTTTTGATGGCTCAAGAAACTTTGATGAAAGGGAGAATCTACGCAGATTCCATTGGTGAGTATCAGGTCAATATCATCAATATCGATCAACAAATAGGCAGTGTTTCCAACACTAAAGGTAACTATGAAATAAAAGCAAGGGTTGGGGATTCCATTTTATTCACCTCTCTTCAACACAGAACTTACACCATTAAGGTTGATAAAAAGAATTTAGAAAATGACACCTCTATATTTCTGGAACTTCAGGTTAATGAGCTTCCAGAGGTTACTCTTAACCAATATAATCTTTCAGGGGATTTGACAAAAGATATTGATAAGGTGAAAGTGAATTTCGTAGACCAGAGACAATTTGGGTTTGGCGTACCTAGAGAACTCGAAAAAATAGACAGAGAACTCTACATCTCAAGTACTGGAATGCTTACACCTCTTATTTATGCCATCACCGGCGAAACAAAACGGCTAAAGCAGCGCAAGGCAAATGCAACTGTGAGGTCAAATCAAATCAAAATCATGAGACAGGTTTCAAGTGATCTTATCACAAAAGACTTAAAGATTCCAGAAAAATATATTGAGGATTTCGCATATTTTTGTGCTGAAGATCTTAAAACCATGTCTATTGTCAATAAAAATGATCCTTTAGCTTTGATCGACGAATTAAAGTTGAAGGCTATTGCATACCTAAAATTAAAAGAGACTCAAGAATGAAGCTTATTGCTGCCTTATGTATTTGGTTGTCGTTTTCAACACCTACAATTTCATATCACGAATTTTACCTGAGCGTTACAGATATCAATTATGTTCAGGATGAAAAAAGTCTGCAAATCATTTCCAGAGTTTTTACTGATGATCTGGAAAATGTTATCAACACAAGGTATGAGAAGGATTTTAAACTTATACCGAGATTCGAAGTCGAAGAGATAGACACATATATTAAAAAATACATTCAAACCAAGTTTATCTTAGAAACGAATCAAGGGCGATTGCCTTTAAAGTATCTAGGTAGAAAATATGAAGATGATATGGTATATTTGTTTCTTGAGGTAGAAAATATTGACGACTTTGAATATTTATCTGTAGAAAATTCAATGTTAACTGATTTATTTGAGGACCAAAAAAACATGATTCATTTTAAATCAAATGATTTTAAAAAAAGTTTCATTTTAGAAAAAGAACTTTCAAAAAGAAAAATAAATTATAACACTAAATAACCCACTGCATATGAATTTATTTAAATACACAAGTCTATTATTATCTATTCTTGTTTTATCGGTTTCTGGATATGCCCAGGAAGAAAAAGAGGAAGAGAAGCAAGAAGGGCATACCAATCAAAACAAGTTTAGACAACTTTATGATGAGTTTGCCACCCCAAACGTTTACAGAACTGCATCTGGGGCACCTGGTCACCAATACTATCAAAATACGGCGGATTATGAAATGGACATTACTCTAGATGATGAAAATACGCGTCTGTATGGTAAGGAAACCATTACCTATACCAACAATTCTCCAGATGCCTTGCAATATTTATGGGTGATGCTTGATCAAAATATAAGAGCAAAAGACAGTCCTGCAAAAGAAAGGAATAGTAGTGAATTTGCTCCTGTAACTCCTGCTGGTAGTTTTGTGAATTCTCATATGAAAGCAGATTTTGATGGCGGATTTAATATTCAAAAAGTTCATAAAGATGGCGAAGAGCTTCCTTATACCATAAATTACACAATGATGCGTGTGGATATGGACAAACCTCTTATGCCGGGTGAGTCTTATGAATTTTCTATTGAGTGGGATTATTTAATAAACAACCATACTGTGAATGGAGGCCGCTCTGGCTATGAGTATTTTGAAGAAGATGATAACAGAGCTTATGTTATAGCTCAATTCTTTCCAAGAATGGCAGTCTACAATGACAAAGAAGGCTGGCAGAATTATCAGTTCTGGGGAAGTGGAGAATGGTCTTTACCTTTTGGGAATTATGATGTAAAAATTACTGTTCCAGAAGATCATATTCTGGATGCAACTGGAAAATTACAAAACAGGAAGCAAGTATTTAGCAAAACCATGCTAGATCGTTATGAGAAAGCTAAAACTTCCTATGACGAACCAGTAGTGATTGTCACCGAAGAAGAAGCCATTGCCAATGAAAAAATAAATGCAACCAAAACAAAAACCTGGGAATTTAAAGCCGATATGGTAAGAGATTTTGGATTTGCAACTTCCAGAAAATTCATTTGGGATATGATGGCTGTAAAAGTTGGCGATAAAGATGTTATGGCCGTGTCTCTATACCCAAAAGAAGGAAATCCGCTTTGGGAAGACTGGTCTACCAGAGCAGTTGCAAGTACGCTGGAAACTTATAGCAGTTTTACTTTTGAGTATCCTTATCACAAAGCCATTTCTGTTCATGCCAAAAGCCAGGGGATGGAATACCCTATGATTTGCTGGAATTATGGAAGACCAGACGAAAACGGATTTGTTTCGGATAGAGTGAAATTTGGAATGATGAGTGTAATCATTCATGAAATTGGCCACAATTTCTTTCCAATGATTGTAAATAGTGATGAGAGACAATGGGGCTGGATGGATGAAGGTCTTAATACATTTATGCAGTATTTATCAGAACAGGAATTTGCCAAAAAACACCCAGAAATTCTACAGGGCAATGAAGAAACTTACGAAAAGTACCCTTCTAGAAGAGGTGAGCCTTCAAAAATCGTAAATTACATGAAGGGAAATCAGGATTTTATTTCCCCAATTATGACCAATCCTGAACAGGTATATCAACTTGGAAACAATGCTTATGGCAAACCTGCTACTGCTTTGAATATATTGAGAGAAACGGTTATGGGAAATGAGCTTTTTGACTATGCTTTCAAAACCTTTGCACAACGCTGGATGTTTAAACATCCTACGCCAGAAGATTTCTTTAGAACTATGGAAGATGCTTCTGCTGTTGACCTTGATTGGTACTGGAGAGGATGGTTCTACACCACAGATTATGTAGATATTGGCATTGAAAATGTAGAAAATTATTTCATCACCAGTAACCCCACAACCGAAGGAAAAGCTCTATTGGCCAGATATGGTATAGATGATCCGGAAAATGACCCGCGCACCAAAGATGCTGTTTATCTGTTATCTGCAGATAGTGAAGATTTTGAAGCGTCAATGAAAGAGGGCGATCCTCTCGAAAACGCTCCAAAACTTCGTGAATATCTTATGGATAATTTCACTCAATCTGAGATTGATGAAATGAAGCATCCGAAACACATTTATGAAATCACTTTCAACAAACCTGGAGGATTGGTAATGCCAATTATTGTTGAATTTCATTACGCAGACGGCACATCCAAAACTGTAAAATATCCAGTCCAGGTTTGGAGAAAAAATGACTCTGAAGTAAAAAAAGCCATCTTTTCTGAAAAAGAAATCGTGAAAATGGTCGTAGACCCTATGCAAGAAACTGCAGATGTGGATACTTCTAACAACACATGGCCTAGAGAAAATAATAAAAGTGAATTTGATTCTTTTAAGGAAGGAAAATAAATAACAAACTAAAAGTATGCAAAACGCTAGTTTTAATAAAACTAGCGTTTTTCATTGAATAAAAGTCAATGAATTTGGTAATACTTTGATGTTGATTTCAGTAAATTCTTCGATAACTTCTCCGTCAATTTGCAGGAGTCTAGGTTGTTTGAATTTTACTTTAGCAGATTTAGCCTGAATCGTTTCCAGATTTTCGGTGGTATAATCTTCATCAAATTTAGACAAAGCGGCTCCTATCAAGTCTGAAAAGTCCATAGCCCGCACTAAAACAAATTCAAAGAAACCATCATTCATTTTACCAATGGAGTTAAGAGGAATTCCAGTACCAAATCGTCTTCCATTACAGATGGCCAGCATTACTCCTTTTCTTTGATATTCCATCTGTTCTGTCTCAATTTCAAACTCAAAACTCTTAGGGTTTTGAAATTCTGTCCAAAAGTGTTTGGCATATGTCAGCATCCCTCGGGAACCATCTTTTTCATAGTTGTATACAAGATTAGCATTGGCGCCTATATCCCCAAGATGTAGCAATAAGAAATTGTCATTGATCGATAGCAGATCCAGATTGGTGGTCCGATCAGATTTCAGGAATTTCTCGAATAGTATCCTTGGAGAATTCGTCAAGTTAAGCTCTACTGCCATACCATTAGCTGACCCCATGGGTATAAAACCAACCTTAATTTTATACTCCATAAGTGGTTGTAGAAACATATTCAAAGTCCCATCACCACCTACAATAATTACTTTTTTCGGGGAATAAGAACTTATAATTTCGTCAAATTCTTTGCAATCATCCTTACCTGAGGTTTTATATATATGGTAATCTAAATTTGACTTTATCATCATTTTTTTAGCAAAATCGATAAAATCATTTTTATTCTTTCCCCCAGATACAGGGTTAATTACGAGAAGGATGTCCATTTTTAAAGCTTCAGTAAATGTTTAAGTTCTTCAATTTCAAGATCACTATCATCGTCATCTTGAAAATACATGCAGTCAACACCCGTGTCCTGAAGTGCTTTCCATTTTGCTTTTTGATCTTCATCAACATAAAAACTGGTTTGACGTATGTAGACTTTGGTAATTTGACCTTTATAAGCATTCACGATTTCCCTATAAATATCCATGTCTTTTTGAGTATCATCGCCGATTAATACGAAATTCTTTTCAGGTAAATTTAAAATAATTTGGTGTAGAAAATTTAGTTTGTGTTGCCCCTTATTAGGCTTGAAAAGGGATTTAAATTTAAGGTAAGGGGTTAAAAATAAAGGGCCGACAGGTATTTCATTGTATCTAAAAATTGCTGTAATCAATCCAAAAAGATTACTTTCACTTTTCGATAAATATACAATTCTGAATTTGTTTTCGTCAAAGAAATCAAGTAAGGAATTACTAAATAAAACTTTTTTTCGACGCTTTGGCCTCCTAAATAGGATAGTAAAAATACGTTTTAAGGCAGACGCTGTGTGCGAATGAATTACAGTGTCGTCAATATCTGAAATCACTTCTATTGAAGTAGATAAATCCTGAAAATAGTGTGGATGAGTTTGATGAATAAAAAGCTGATTATGCTGTTCATCGTAGATTTTAAAGTCCTCCACATTTTTCAAAGGGAGGATCTCAAAGAAATAACCCTTCTGACTTGTTACGATGGAATAGTTTTGATCTTGAGTTTCAATCAAGATTTCTTTAAGCTTGTAGGTTTTTTTTCGATAAGAACTTAATACATTCCAGGCGTTTGCCAAAATAGACTTAGGTGACTTATCAATATTGGTCCTATTTTTAAGCGCTGTACCTGTTACAAGAACCTTGTCTTTTAGCTCCAGAGCTGTAAGATGCCATAGAAAAGCCATATTCTTAAATTTTGGTTTTTACTTTTAATCTAAAAAGTAAGACAATACCTCCAATAAAGAATAAAATTAAAAAAAGTATAGCATTTCTAATGCTTCCAGTTACTTGAGCTATAAATCCATATAAAAACATACCTATCACTATCCCGACTTTTTCAGTTACTTCATAAAAACTAAAAAACGAAGCAGTATCTTTTTCTTCTTCAGGAATATATTTGGAATATGTAGATCTGGACAAAGACTGAATTGCTCCCATTACCAGTCCAACAAAAAAGGCTGTGATGTAAAATTGAATAGGTTGGGTGATAAAAAAGGCAAACACGCAAATGCCTATCCAAATGAAGTTGATCCCTATCAATATGTTGATGTTCCCATATTTCTCAGAAAGTTTGGAGGCTAAATTTGCACCAGCAATAGCAACAAGTTGAATAACAAGAATACTTACGATGAGTCCTGTTGTAGCTTCACCTTCAGGCCACTGTATTTCACCAACTCCAAAGTAAGTTGCAATTAACATGATAGTTTGAACTGCCATACTATAAACGAAAAAAGCTCTAAGATAAGGTTCAAAGCCAAATGAAGATTTTATTTTCTGGTAGGTGTTTTTCAATTCTTTAAAGCCATTCCACAGCAAATCTTTGGTTTTTGCATTGCCTTTTCGATTACCTTTTGGTAAATAAGAATAGGTATACTGACTAAAAGCTATCCACCAAATGCCAGTTAAAATGAAAGAAATACGTGTTGGCAAAGATTCACTTTCGAACCCAAAAAACTCGTAGTATAAAATCAACACAAGGCAAAAAATCAATAAAATTACACTTCCAATGTAACCGAGGGAGAATCCTTTTGCTGAAGCCTTATCTTGTTGATCTCTGTAAGCAATATCTGGTAGATACGAGTTATAGAACACAATACTTCCCCAAAATCCTATCAAACCAAAGAAATAACAGATAAGTCCAAACCATAAATTTTCTATTGAAAACCAGAACAGACCTATACAGGCAGAGGCCCCGAGGTAATTGAAAAACTTCATAAAGTTCTTCTTATTTCCAATATAATCTGATATCCCTCCAAGAAGCGGACTCATCAAGGAAATGACTATAAAAGCTAAGCCAGTCACATAACTTATTAATGCATCATTGTTGAAACTAAAGCCTAAAAATTGAACCGAATCATCTATAACAAGACCCTTATCATCTTTTAAAAGAGTAATCGCTCCATAATAAATTGGAAATATAGCAGAACTTATTACTAAGGGATAAACAGAATTGGCCCAATCATAAAAAGCCCATGCATGAATGAGCTTTTTATGACCTTTTGGAAGTGCTTTTGGCTCCAAAATTTAATTTTGAAAAGAAGTCACTCCAAATTTGGCAGCTTCTTTTTTAGCATCTTCTGCCAAATTTTTTAAATTTTGAATCCTGGAATCATTAGAAGGGTGAGTACTCATAAATTGAGGAGGACCTCCTCCACCAGAATTTTCTTTCATACGCATCCATAGCTTAGCTGCCTCATCCGGGTCGTATCCTGCAATAGCCATCAGTTTGATTCCAATTTCGTCAGCTTCAGTCTCATGTTTTCTACTAAAGGGCAACATAACTCCAACCTGAGAACCTAACCCGTAGGCGGTTGCAAAGATCTGCTGACTTTGCTGATCATCACCTAGCGCAATAGTTCCTACTGCACCTACAGCCTGCTGAATTTGACCAGCACTCATACGCTGCTGACCGTGGTTTGCAAGAGCATGCGCTACTTCATGGCCCATTATAGCAGCAACACCTGCTTCATTTTCAGCTATGGGAAGAATTCCGGTGTAAAACGCAATTTTACCACCAGGCATTGCCCAGGCATTCACCTGTTCATCATCTATTAAATTAAATTCCCATTTATAATTGTCGGTATATTCTGGATACCCATTTTCTGCCAACCAGCGTTCTGAGGCATTGGCAACTTTAAGCCCAACTCTCTGTATCATTTGAGCCTGCTCACCTTCTTTTATGACTTTACTCTCTTCCAAAACCTGATTGTACTGCTCAAATGACATTGGCAGAATTTGTGAATTAGGAACTAAAGCAAGTGTACTTTTACCTGTAAAGGGATTCTGCCCACAACCTACGATTATGAACGCTATTAAAAAACTGGTACAAAGTTTGAACTTAGTCATGATATTAATTTTTATCAAAACTAATCATAAAATTGATTACTGAATGTATTTGATTTGTGAAAATTAGTTGGTGACAAATGATTAAGTTTTAATTTTAGAAAAAAATAAGTTATGAAACAGATATCTCTAGCATTAGTTTTAATTTTCCTTGTGTCTTGCAAGTCAGAAGCCCAAAAAGATGAAAAGTCTAAAGAGTATAAAGTCCAAAAATCTGAAAGTGAATGGAAAGCAGAACTTTCTGATGAGGAATACAGAATTCTTAGAAAAGCAGGCACAGAAAGTCCATATTCAAGCCCGCTTAATGATGTAAAGGAACCAGGAGTATTTGTTTGTGCTGCGTGTGGTAACGAATTGTATGAAACCAAACATAAATTTGACAGTGGGACTGGCTGGCCAAGTTTTGACAGAGCTATAGAAAATAGTTTAGCATTTAGTTCTGACAGGAAATTGGGATACGAGCGCTCAGAATTGCTTTGCGGTGATTGCGGAGGACATCTCGGTCATATTTTTGATGATGGACCCAAAGAAACTACTGGTAAAAGACACTGCATCAACGGTGTAGCTTTAAAATTTAAACCAAAAGAAAAATCATAGGATGTCAGATAAAAAAGAAATGACTGAGCAAGAGTGGAAAGAGCAACTTTCGGAACAAGAATACCATGTGTTGAGAGAAAAAGGGACAGAACCCCCACATTCTGGAAAATATAATGCACATTTTGAAGAAGGAAAATACCATTGCAATGGCTGTGGTGCGCTACTGTTTGATAGTGAATCCAAATTTGAAAGCAACTGCGGTTGGCCAAGTTTCGATAGTTCGGTTGAAGGTGCTATAGAGTACAAAAAAGACACTACCTTCGGCATGATTCGCATTGAGATATTATGTTCTAATTGTGGCGGACACATTGGTCATATTTTTGATGATGGGCCTACCGAAACTGGAAAGCGGTATTGTGTCAATTCGCTAAGTATTAATTTTGAAAACCAAGACCAATGAAAAAAATTAGTTTATTACTAGCTTTTATTTTCCTTACCTTAAGCTGTGAAGGCGACCGAGGTCCGCAAGGCCCTCCAGGGCGTGACGGTGGACTAGAATTTGCAACAGTTTATGAAATTGAAAGGGACTTGAGACCACAGGATGGATATACTTTCATTTTTGAATTTCCAGGAGGTGAAATACCTGAAAGTGATATTGTACAAGTTTTTTTATCTGAAGACAGGATTAATGGTAATGATTTATGGACTCCACTACCTGCAATCTTTTTCTTTGATGATGGATCACAAGTAGTCTATAATTATAACCACACAAGTTTTGATGTCGAAGTTTTCTTGACTGATAATAATTTTAATTTAGATACAGTTCCGGATGAATATGTATTCAATAAGAGATTCAGAATAGTTGTGATTCCTGGTGCTTTTGGCGAAAATAATTCAGAGTTGAATAGCATGGAAGCCATAATGCAAGAAATGCCAAATACAGAAATCATAAAACTAGATTAATACTAAATCAATTTTTCTTAAAAGGCCTTTATATAGGTCTTTTTTTATATTGCTAACACAGGAACTAGAGTTAAGTTAATACTCTTCAAATTATTGGTTTGCTTTAGGAATATAATTTTAATTTTACATTTCAAAAAAATAATAACATGAGCGATAAGTCAGGAAAAGTTCAAGATCTTATAGATAAAAAATTTTTAGAGCAAAGAAAAGTCTTTCTTAATGGACAAGTAGATGGTAAAAGTGCAAAACATATTATAGATAGATTGATGTATCTGGATATGGAAAGCGATGAGGAAATACAGTTCTACATCAACAGCCCAGGTGGTTACGTTACCGATGGGTTTGCTATTTACGACACCATGAAGTCACTAAAAAGCCCAGTCTCTACCATATGCAGTGGTCTTGCAGCATCTATGGGTTCAATATTAATGTCTGGTGGTGAAAAAGGAAAACGTTTTATACAGCCACACGCCAAAATCATGATTCACCAGCCTATGGGCGGAGCTCAGGGACAAGCATCCAATATTGAGATTCAAGCTCAGGAAATTCTCAAAATCAAAGAATTGAGTGCTCAAATTCTAGCAGATAACTGCGGACAAGATTTTGACAAAGTGATGAAAGATTTTAAGCGTGATTACTGGATGAATGCACAGGAATCTTTAGATTATGGTATTGTAGACGGTATCTTATCATAAAGATGCCTCTTCAGATTACATATATTACCTCAGCTGAGACTATAGATTTGAGGCATCTTGCGTTGAGACAAGGAAGGCCAAAAAGTTCAAGTCATATGGAAGGGGATGATTTAAAAAGCACCAAACACATTGGTGCTTTTATAAATTCAGAGTGTGTTGGGATTTTAAGTTTATTTGAAGCTAAAATAGATGACCATCTGGATGAATATCAGTATCAATTGAGAGGCATGGCAGTTCATCCAAAATTCCAGGGCCAAGAGATTGGCAAAAAACTAATTGAATTCGCTGAGCATGAGCTCAGGAAAATGCAGGTTAACTTACTGTGGTGTAATGCAAGGTCAAGTGCTGCCAATTTCTACGATAAACTTAATTTTGAGATCATTTCAGAAGAATTTCATATTCCAGACGTAGGTCCACATTTTGTAATGTGTAAAAAGTTACGCTAACATGAATCGTAAAGGATTTATCAAAACTGCAGCTTTAGCTGGAATTGCGTCTCAATTTCAACTCAGTTCTAGATTTTTTAAGTTTATGTCTACAGGGGATATAAAGATTGAGAATCTATTAGGCATTAGTGAATCGCATTTAAAATCGAAACCAGTTTTATTAGAGGAAAAAACTTATGAGGCTTTTTCCTTGATGAGGTCAGCCGCTTTAAAAGACCAGATCGATATCAAAATTGTTTCAGGCTATAGGAGTTTTCAACGACAAAAAGAAATTTGGGAAAGAAAGTTTAAGCAATTTTCTAAAACCAAAAATCCAGCTGATGCAATTTCAGAAATTATAACCTACTCCTCTATTCCAGGGACTTCACGTCATCATTGGGGAACTGATATAGATATTATTGATGCTGCTGCAGAAATGCCGAAAGGAGGTTTACTTCAAGAAAATAACTACCATGGAGAGGCGCCCTTTTCCAATTTAAAATCCTGGATGGATCGCTACAGCAGTGATTTTGGTTTTGAATTGGTATATACTAAAGACAAAGCTCGAAGTGGGTTCAATTATGAACCGTGGCATTATTCATTCGCCCCTGTTTCAAAATCATACCTCAAACTGCAAATGGGGAAAGATTATAAAAAAGCATGGCATACATTAGAATTTGAAGGCAAATCCGAAATGACTTATGCATTTATAGATTCTTATTTTAAAAATTATGGAATGGGAATTCACACGAGTTTAATGCCTTCTTAAACTCTACTATGTATCTACCAATAATTCTTATTTTAGCAAAAAATTGATATTTATGGGCAAAAAAGTCATATTAACTATACTTGACGGCTGGGGTATTTCTCCATCCAAAGAGATTTCTGCTGTAGACAAAGCCAACACTCCATTTATGGATAGTCTTTATAAAAAATATCCAAATGCAACTTTAAGGACAGATGGACTAAATGTTGGATTACCTGAAGGACAAATGGGTAATTCTGAAGTTGGTCACATGAACCTTGGAGCAGGAAGAATTGTTTATCAGGATCTGGTAAAAATAAATATGGCTGTTGAAAAAAATACACTTAAGAATGAACCAGCCTTGGAGCAAGCCTTTGATTATGCTAAGAAAAATAACAAGGCAGTTCATTTTTTGGGTTTGGTAAGCGATGGTGGTGTGCACTCCCATATCAACCATCTGAAAGGTCTGGCGACAGCTGCTCATGATTATGGTATTACAAAAAAATACGTCCACGCTTTCACTGATGGCCGGGATGTAGATCCACATTCTGGGAAAGGTTATGTAGAGGACCTGATGCCTCATTTTGAAAAAACTAATACAAAACTTGCCAGCATAATAGGGAGGTATTATGCGATGGATAGAGATAAACGCTGGGAAAGAATTGAAAAAGCATATGACCTTATTGTCAAAGGAGAAGCAGAAACTTACACCGAAGATCCTCTTGGAACTTTACAAAAAAGTTACGATGAAGGAATTTCAGATGAATTTATAAAACCAATTGCACTAACTTCTAATAATGAACCAGTTGGGAAAATCTCAGAAGGAGACGTCGTTATATTTTTCAATTTTAGAACTGACCGTGGAAGACAACTAACGCAAGCTTTGAGCCAGGAAGATTTTGATGATTATGATATGAAGTCTATTCCTTTATATTATGTCACCATGACCAAATATGACGACACCTTCAAAAACATTAATGTAGTTTACAAAAAAGACAACATCAAAGCAACTCTTGGAGAAGTTTTGGAATTTACCGGTAAATCACAAATAAGGGCAGCAGAAACAGAAAAATATCCTCATGTAACCTTTTTCTTTTCTGGTGGTCGTGAGGAGCCTTTTAGAGACGAGAAACGGATCATGGTGAATTCTCCAAAAGTGGCTACGTACGATCTTCAACCAGAGATGAGTGCATTTGAGCTAAGAGATAAGGTTGTAAAGGAAATTTCTGAAAAAACTGGGGATTTCATTTGTTTAAATTTTGCCAATCCAGACATGGTTGGTCACACCGGAGATTTTGATGCCGCTATAAAAGCTTGTGAAACTGTAGACCAATGCCTAAAAGACGTTGTAACCGAAGCAGAAAAACAAGACTATTCAGTTATTGTGATTGCAGATCACGGTAACAGCGAAACAATGATAAACGAGGATGGATCTCCAAACACTGCACACACGACTAATCCAGTTCCAATTATTTTAGTTGATAAAGATATTAAATCCATAAAAGATGGAATTTTAGGGGACATTGCCCCTACTATTTTAGACTTAATGGACATAGAAAAACCTGAGTTAATGACTCAACATTCATTATTAGCATGAGAAAAATACTCTCGTTATCTTTTGCATTAGCAATTGCAATAGGAACTTCAAGTTACTCAACAAGTAAAGACAATTCTCTTAATAGTGAAATAGGTCAACAAAACCAACTTATTTTAGGTGAATTTAAACTCGAAGATTTAAAATCTACCAATAATAAACAGTGGTTTGAAAATAGATATAAGAGTTACACACCAAAAGCTGAAGTCGTACAGAAAATTGCATCTGTTGTAAAAAACAATCAATTTAAGATCTCCGTTTACATGGGAACTTGGTGTGAAGATAGTCAGAGAGAGTTCCCGGGATTTATCAAAATTTTAGATCAGATCAATTTTGATTATAAGAATCTTAAGCTTGTGGGGGTTGATGAAGATAAGGTCGTCCCCAACATCTCAGATAAAAAAAGAAAGGAGCTAAACGTGTTCAATGTTCCTACTATAATTGTTTATGATAATAGTGGTGAAGAAGTTAATCGATTTGTTGAGTTTCCACAAGAAACTCTAGAAGAAGATTTGCTTAAAATATTTTCTAGACAAGATTATAAACATGTCTATGATTTTTAATTACACTTTATGATTTCTTCCAAAAAACCTGTGTTAGCTATAGATTTCGACGGAACTATTGTAGATAATAAGTATCCTTCCATTGGTAAACCAAAACTTTTTGCTTTTGAGACTTTAAAAAAACTCCAAAAACGAGGCTTTGTACTTATACTTTGGACTTACAGAGACGGTGAAAAGTTAGAAGAAGCAGTAGAGTTTTGCAAAAAAAACGGAATTGAATTTTATGCAGTGAATAAAAGCTATCCTGAAGAAGTCTATACTGAAGACATCAGTAGAAAAATAAATGCAGATATTTTTATAGATGACAGAAATGTTGGTGGTTTTTTGGGCTGGGGGCAAATTTACAGAGAACTCCTTGGAGACGATGAAGAATTAAGACAACTAAAATCTAAAAAGAAGGGATTTTTTGAATCCATTTTTAAAAAGAAATAAATGATAATTACAAAGACTAGAGAAGAATTAAAATTGATGTACGAAAGTGCACAAATAGTTTCTAAAACTCTCGGCATGGTTGCTAGAGAGGTAAAATCAGGGGTCACCACTCTTCATCTAGATAAGTTGGCTGAAGAATTTATAAGAGATCACGGAGCGGTACCAGGATTTCTCGGTTTGTATGACTTTCCCAATACATTATGTGTAAGCCCGAATGCTCAGGTTGTACATGGTATTCCTAATAATAAACCCTTGGAAGAGGGTGATATTGTTTCTATAGATTGTGGAGCAATAAAGAATCAATACTATGGTGATCATGCCTATACCTTTGAGGTTGGAGAAGTAAATGAGGATATCAAAAAGTTGATTAAAGTCACAAAAGAGTCGTTATACAAAGGTATAGCTCAGTTTGTTGAAGGCAACCGCGTTGGAGATGTTGGCTATGCAATACAAAAGCATACAGAGCAGCACGGGTATGGCGTGGTGAGAGAACTAGTAGGTCATGGCCTGGGAAAAACCATGCACGAAGATCCGCAAATGCCTAATTACGGTAAAAGAGGACGAGGCAAAAAGTTTGTAGAAGGCATGACTGTAGCTATCGAACCTATGATCAATATGGGAACAAAGCGCATCAAACAATTACCAGATGGCTGGACAATTTTAACTTCAGATGGTAAACCAAGTATTCATTTTGAACACGATGTGGCTTTAATCGACGGTCAGCCAAGATTACTGTCTACATTTGATTATGTGCATGAAGCATTGGGCATCCAAACCGATGAAGAAGATCCTTACAGACTCGATATTTCAAAGCTATAAATTAATTCAGTTACAAATCAACTCTCTACATTTCCCAAAAAAATTTAGATAATTTTTTGATTTCAAAGTTTCCCTTGATGTAATTTGTTTAAGTTTTAACTTCATTTTTTAAACAAAGTATGATAATAATCTATATTTTTGATTATTGTTATATAAAGTCATGGGAAACATTAAACAAAATTTCAGTATTAAAGATTTAGAATCGTTGAGCGGTATTAAAGCCCATACTATTCGTATGTGGGAAAAGCGATACGGTGTTTTAGAACCTGAACGCACAGAAACCAATATCAGAAATTATGGAGTTACAGGACTTCAAAAGATATTGAACATTGCGTTTTTAAACGAGAATGGATACAAGATTTCTAGAATTTCTAAGATGGAAGATCCTGAAATTTCAGAACTCGTACAAAGTATTACAACTAGTAAAAGTAATTCTAATCGAGCGTTAAAATCTATGAAAGTGGCCATGATGAATTTCGATCAGCCATTATTTTTAAGAACTTATGAAAATCTTCTTATCAATAAAACCTTCTCAGAAATTTACAATGAAGTTTTTATACCATTGATGATAGAAATTGGTACATTGTGGCAAGCAGGAACTATTACTCCAGCTCATGAGCAATTCATTTCCAATCTCATTAAGCAGAAACTATTTATAAATATTGAAAATCTGCAGAAAGAACAAGCCTCAAAAACAGATAAGGTCTTTATTCTTTTTCTTCCAGATGAAGAAATTCACGATATAGGTTTATATTATGCCAATTATGAAATATTATCTCATGGATATAAGGTAATATTTTTAGGTCAAAGCTTACCTATGAAAGATTTGACGTATCTTTCAACTTTATACGATAACACAATTTTTATAAGTTATCTCACTGTAAAACCTGATAATATCGAGCAATATTTACAAGACTTTAAGGAACACATTTGCCCAGATGGTTTATGTGAATATTGGTTATTAGGCAGAAAATCTATTGAGCTTATTGATAATAATGTGAAATTACCTGAAGGTATTAGAGCCTTTAGAGATATTTCAGAATTGACACTAAATTTATAATATGAGTAAATCTATTGCGGTAATTGGTTCTGGCTTTTCTTCATTGGCTGCAGCTTGTTATTTAGCCCAAAGTGGTAATACCGTTGAAGTTTTTGAAAAAAACGATAGTCTTGGCGGGAGAGCAAGACGCTTTAAAGAACAAGGTTTTACTTTCGATATGGGGCCTTCCTGGTACTGGATGCCTGACGTTTTTGAAAGATTTTTTGCAGACTTTGGTAAAAAACCTTCAGATTATTATGAATTAGATAAACTAGACCCTGGATATCAAGTTGTATTCGAAGGAGGTGAAACTATTGAGATTGGAGATAGTCTGGATAAAATCTACAAAATTTTTGATAAAGAAGAAGAAAACGGAGCCAAAAAGCTTAAAAAGTTTATTGATAATGCTCGAAAAAATTACGATATAGCCATCAAAGATTTGGTATATAAGCCTGGTGTATCTCCCTTAGAACTTGTAACGCCAAAAACAGTAACAAAATTGGGTGAGTTCTTTAGCACTGTAGATAAGGATGTTGAAAAAGAATTTAAGAATGAAAAGCTGAAGCAAATCCTTAAATTTCCTGTTTTGTTTTTAGGCGCAAAACCCAGCGAAACACCATCTTTCTATAACTTCATGAATTATGCTGACTTTGGTTTGGGCACGTGGCACCCCAAAGGTGGTTTTCACGAGGTGATTGCTGCCATGGTTAAATTGGCTGAATCGCTTGGAGTTAAAATTAATACCAATGCCAATATTGATAAAATTATTGTCGAAGATAAAACGGCCAAAGCTTTAGAAGTGAATGGGGAACTTAAAAACTTCGATACCATATTGTCTGGTGCAGATTATCACCATACCGAAACTTTATTGGACAAAAAACACCGTCAATATTCTGAAGAATATTGGAGTAAAAAGGTTTTTGCCCCTTCCTCTCTATTGTTTTACATAGGTTTTGATAGGAAACTCGATAATGTAAAACATCATAATTTATTTTTTGATGTTGATTTTAATGAACATGCAAAAGATATTTATACTACCCCAAAATGGCCAAAGGAGCCTTTGTTCTATGCAAATTTCACTTCCAAGACCGACCCAAGTACCGCACCAGAAGGGCATGAAAATGGCTTCTTTTTGGTGCCTATCGCTCCAGGAATTGAGGACACAGAAGAGCTTAGGGAAGAATATTTTAACAAAATCATGACAAGGTTTGAATCTTTGACTGAGCAAAAAGTCCAGAAAAATATTATATTTAAAAAGTCCTTTTGTGTGAATGATTTCGTTGAAGATTACAATTCCTACAAGGGTAATGCATATGGAATGGCAAATACCTTATTACAAACAGCCTTTTTGAGGCCAAAACTGAAAAGTAAAAAGGTGAAGAATTTATTCTTTACTGGTCAACTTACAGTTCCAGGTCCTGGCGTTCCACCAGCATTAATTTCAGGTAAATTGGTATCTGAATTAATTGAAAAAAATTAAAGTAATGAAGTCATTATTTGATACAGTGTCGAGAGATTGTAGTAAGTTGGTTACCAACTCCTATAGCACTTCTTTTTCGATAGCTACCAAGTTGCTTGCACCATCCATAAGACAGGATATTTATAATATTTATGGATTTGTGAGGTTTGCAGATGAAATCGTAGACACCTTTCACGACTATGATAAGTCGACGTTATTTAAGAGTTTTCAGAAAGAAATGTATGAAGCTATCAATCATAAAATAAGTCTCAACCCTATTTTAAATAGTTTTCAGGAAACTGTTCATAAATACAATATAGATCCTCACTTGTATGAATCTTTTATGGATAGTATGGAAAAAGATTTACATAAATCAAATTACCTCACGCAGGAAGAATACGAGGCTTACATTTATGGTAGTGCAGATGTTGTTGGATTGATGTGCTTAAAGGTATTTGTGAAAGGAGATACAGAAGCTTATGAGAACTTAAAAGATGATGCGATGAAATTAGGCTCTGCTTTTCAAAAGGTAAACTTTTTAAGAGATTTGAAAGCAGATTGCGAAGAATTGGAAAGATCTTATTTCCCCAATGCAGATTTGAGTCGACTAGATGAAAACACTAAAAATGCAATTATTTCTGAAATTGATGCAGATTTTCAAGCTGGATTGAGGGGAATTGGAAAATTACCAGTTGAGGCAAAGTTGGGAGTTTATACTGCTTATATTTATTATTCAAAACTTCTTCAGAAATTGAAAAATACGCCATCGCTAGAAATAAAGAATAAAAGAATAAGAGTACCAAACTACCAAAAAGCCAGCCTGCTTGCAAAATCTTACATTTCATGTAGATTTAATTTAGTTTAAGATTATGGATATATTGATATGGATTGTTGTATTTGTTGCAACTTTTTTAGGAATGGAATTTATGGCGTGGTTTACGCATAAGTATGTTATGCATGGATTTTTATGGGTTCTCCATAAAGATCATCATCATAAAGATCACAAAAGCTGGTGGGAAAGAAATGACTTGTTCTTTGTATTCTATGCCGTAGTAAGCATGTACTTTTTTATGGTTGCAGAGTTTCAGTTTGCAGTAGCTATAGGTGCAGGAATAGCCGGATATGGCTTAGCGTACTTTCTAGTCCATGACATATTTATTCATCAGCGTTTCAAATTGTTTAGAAAAGCAAATCACTGGTATGCTAAAGGGATAAGGCGAGCACATAAAATTCACCACAAACATCTAGGTAAAGATGAAGGAGAATGCTTCGGTATGCTTATACCACCTATGAGATTTCTTAAAAATAAAAAATAGATGAAAGTAAAAGCTGCAGTTGTTGGTTCTGGCATTGCTGGAATAGCTTCAGCTCTCAGGCTTAAAGCCAAAGGATATGACGTAGAAGTCTTCGAACAAAACTCTTATACTGGAGGAAAACTGCATAGTTTCCAAAGAGGTGATTTTAGGTTTGATTACGGTCCTTCTCTTTTCACAATGCCGCATTTGGTTGATGAATTATTCAGCTTGTTTGATATTGACTCCTCCACCTATTTTCAATACAAAAAGAAAGATATCATTTGTAATTATTTTTGGGAAGATGGTCAACAATTTCAAGTAAAGGCTGATAAGAAAGATTTTATAAAAGATGCTTCAGATACCTTCAATGAGTCTGAAAAACACCTCAGCGACTATTTGGAAAGCACAAAAACCAAATACGATCTAACTTCGAGATTATTTCTTGAAAAATCACTTCATAAGTTCAGTACTTACCTTTCAAAAGATACTTTAAAAGCAATAGCGAACTTGAGCAAACTTCATTTGGATAGCAGCCTTAACGAAGTGAATGAAAAGTATTTTGATCATCCAAAGCTGGTTCAGCTCTTTAATAGATTTGCCACCTATAACGGATCATCGCCCTATAAAACTCCGGGCATCATGTCCATGATTCCACATTTAGAAATGAATTATGGAGCCTTTATTCCAAAGCATGGTATGCATGACATATCTCAAAGTCTAACTCAATTGGCAAAAGATGTAGGCATTTCATTTCATCTCAACCAAAAAGTAGATGAAATTCTTTACGAAAATGAAAGAATAAAAGGTTTAAAAGTCAACCAAGAAAAGCTTGAATATGATCTAGTAGTATGCAATATGGATGTGTATTCTGCCTATAATTCTTTGTTGAAAAAAGCAACACCTCCGAGAAAGACTCTAGACCAGGAAAGGTCCAGCTCAGCGCTCATTTTTTACTGGGGTGTAAACAAACGTTTTAAAGAACTCGATTTACACAATATTCTATTTACTGAGGATTATCAAAAAGAGTTCGACCATTTATTCAATAAAAAATATTTTGCAGAAGATCCAACAGTTTACATCAATATTACTTCCAAAGAAGTTGATGGAGACGCTCCAGAAGGATCTGAGAATTGGTTTGTTATGGTGAACGCTCCAACCAATTGCGGACAAGACTGGAACGAACAAACTACTTATATTAGAGAAAAGATTATTACGAAAATCAATACGTGTTTGGGAGTTCAAATTCAAAATCACATCCAGGTGGAACACGTAGAAACACCAGAAACTATTGAAGCAGCCACATCTTCTTTCCAAGGTTCACTTTATGGGACATCTAGTAATAATAAATTTGCTGCATTTTTAAGGCATCCAAACTTCAGTTCTAAGATAAAAAACTTATACTTTTGCGGTGGTAGCGTTCATCCTGGCGGGGGAATTCCATTATGTTTACTCTCAGCCAAAATCGTTTCAGACTTTGTTCCAAATGCCTAACATAAACTAATGAAAAGCCTTTTTAGCGAGAAGAAGTATATTTTAATTGCAATAGGGTTATTGTGGCTATTCCACATTTCTGGAATTGTTGGCATTAGCCTAGGGTTTCAAGACTGGTTTGCGAGTAGAACTGCGCTCAACCTGTGGATCATGTTTATCGTTTTGATACTTTTTTATCCACTAACCTCTTATAAGAAATGGCTTTTCTTTTTGCTCTTTGGAGCTGTAGGAATCCTTGCTGAATATTTAGGCGTGACTTTTGGGTTATTCTTTGGAGAATATGCCTATGGTAGTAATTTTGGTCCTAAAATTTTTGAGGTCCCCGTTCTTATTGGAGTCAACTGGGCGATGCTTACTTTTATTTGCGGAGCAGTTGCCAACAAACTAGCAGACCATATTTTTTTGAAATCTTTATTAGGTACCTTCATGATGCTTTTTCTGGATTTATTCATGGAAAAAGTAGCCCCTATTTTTGACTTTTGGGAGTTTACAGGAGGATATGCTCCTGTAGATAATTACATCGCCTGGGGCATAATTTCATTTATTTTTCATCTCATCTTTCATCTGGCTAAAATTAAAGGTCAGTTCTTAATTTCGCTAAATTTATATTTGGTTCAACTCGTGTTTTTTGTCTATTTCTATGTCTACCTATAACTATGATTACATTATTGTTGGCGCTGGTGCAGCTGGATTAAATCTAGCTTTAGCTATGAACGATGATGCTTTTTTTGAAGACAAGTCTATACTAATTTTAGATAAAGAAGAAAAAAATAAAAACGACAGAACCTGGAGTTTTTGGGAAACTGGAAGCGGGAAATGGGATGCTTTAGTTTCTAAAACCTGGAATAAAGGAAAAGTAAGAGCAAATGGTGAAACTATAAATTTAAACCTAAGAAAGTATCAATACAAAACACTTAGGTCTTCGAGTTTTTATTCGTATGCCAAAACCTCCTTGAAGGAACCCCGTTTTATTTGGAAAACAGAACAAGTTCAGAAAATAGTTCAATCTGAAGAAGGGGCAATAGTGAGCTCCAAAAATGATAATTATAAAGCGAAATATGTTTTCGACAGCAGAATTCCTGATTCTTATTCTCTGGAAGACGCAAATTATTTAAACATCGCTCAGCATTTCAAAGGCTGGATCATAGAAACAGAAAGTCCTGCTTTTGATGATTCTGAATTCACTATGATGGATTATGATTTGAAAGACGGTGAGAGCACTAGTTTTACTTATATTTTACCTTTTTCGAAAACGAAAGCACTTGTTGAGTTTACCTATTTCAGCCCCGATTTGGTAAGTGAATCTACCTATGACCAATACTTAAAAAAATACATCAAAGAACAACTTAAAATAGAAGAGTATACAATCTCAGAAACTGAAAAAGGGATAATTCCTATGACGAATTTCCCTTTCGAAGATTTCAATCAGCAGTATGTCATTAAAATAGGAACTGCTGGCGGCTGGGTGAAAGCTTCTTCTGGCTATTCCTTCAAAAACTGTGAAAGGAAAAGTCAAAATTTGATAAAGTTCTTAAAATCAAATCGAGAGTTCTACAAAGATTCTACTCCAAAAAAATACAAGCATTACGATAAAATTTTTCTTGAAGTACTCAGCAAAGAAAATCACTTTGGCGAGGAGTTATTTTATAGGATGTACAAGAATAATTCTATCCAAACCATATTCAGGTTTTTAGATGAAGACTCTTCTTTTCAAGAAGACCTAAAAATCATAGTCAATTTAAGTTCATCACCCTTCATTAAAGGCTTTATGAGACATTTGAAAAGCGGATTAACTACTTAAGCACCCTTCAAAACGACCTTATCCTGAAGTCGAAATCTTGAGAACAGTTCTTCGCTGTACCAGTCCAATTGTCTTGTTTTTTGAATGGCTTTAATATGTTCATGACTTTGATAAGCATAAGCCTGAAGACAATCGATATTTTCCCAAATACTAAAAGTTGCCATTTCTACAAATGGCAATTCTCCAAAACCTTTGGTGTAAAGTAAACCTTTAGTGTTTTCTAAGGGTTTTTGAGATTCTGGAACATACTTCCAAAATTTCAACAACATTTTAGTTTTGATACTTGCTCTTGTAATGACTGCAATTTGATCTGATTCATCAATAGCATTGGATTTTACAGTAGATGTAAAAGGATTACTACCATTCCATTCCCCTCGCGCCTGAATGCTTTCCAGATAAAGCACTTCCATTTTTTCGGCATGCTTTTGATACAATCGGCTCAATTTGTGTGTTTCAAAGAAATTTTCAGCAAAGGTTTTATCATCCCAGACCTGAAGAACAGCATAAACATTCCAGTCAGGAAAAGGATTGAAATTGTCTTTACCACTTCCCATCAACTTATAAAAACTTTGGCCTTCTACAGTTTTCATATACTTATGACCAAACTGCATCATGGACAAGGCCCAGAATTTTTCAGAAAATCCTTTATAATTTAAGACTGTAAGTGTGGTAATTTGAGACATCAGCTATAAAAAGTTAAAGGTGAAAACAAATAAGCTCACGCCCTAGCTTTCACCCTAATTTTATTAAATATTAAACATGTACTGAATCAATATCAGAGAACTTTAAATCAAGTTGGATTCAAACTCACATTTTTGAACTGACAAGTTCAGAATAATCATCACTTTTTATATTTATCAAACCATCCTGTTATGTAACCTACCTTCCTGAATAAATTACTTGGTTTGCCAGCAATTCCATGGCCAGAGCCAGCAATCCTAACCATTATTGCATCAATACCTTGCAATTTCAAAGCAGAATAATACTGCTCTGTTTCACTCATAGGTGTCCTGTAATCCTGCTGACCCGTAAGTAGCATGGTTGGTGTCTTAACATTCCCAACTAAAGAAATGGGTGAAAACTTCAGATAATCCTCTGGAGATTCCCATGGCTTATCTTTAAACCAGTATTTGGAAAAAAATGGAGAACCATCTGCAGTTAAAACAAAACTATACCAGTTGATGACTGGCTTGGCAACGACTGCCGCTTGAAAACGATCTGTTTTACCTATAGACCAAGCGGTAAGCACTCCACCTCCACTTCCACCAGTGATAAATACATTTTCTTCATCTACGTAACCTTGATCGATAACATAATCTGTAGCGTCCATCAGGTCGTTATAATCTTCGCTAGGATAATTATGGTTGATGTATGCTGCAAAATCTTCTCCATAACTTGTGCTTCCTCTTGGATTAGTATATACTACCACATAACCTCTGCTTGCCATAAACTGTAATTCTGGTGAAAAACGAGAACCATAATTGGTATACGGACCACCATGAATTTCCAAAATCATAGGGTATTGCTTAGATGGATCAAAATCAGGAGGAGTAAGTATCCACCCCTGAACTTTGAAATCATCCACTGAAGAGTCCACCCAAAATTCTTCAACTTTTCCAGTCTTTTTTGACTGAAGGAGGTTTTCGTTTAACCTGGTTAAAAGTACTGGCTTAGCATTTGATCTCCTACCCACAACAGCAAGTTCTGATGGAGTTGAAGTCGTGACGTGAGAAAAAGCTACATTACCCTTATCTGAAACCGAATAACTCCCTCCTCCATAAGGTCTGCCAATACTAGCAGAACCTAAATTTTTTACAACGGTAGTAGCATTCCCTTTAAGATCAATTTTTCCAACTTTGCTATTTCCTTCTTCATCGAATCTGAAATAAATTGATTTGCTATCCTTTGACCATTTTACTGACGAAATATCTTGAGTGAAGTCCTGGGTCAGCACCTGTACTTCTTCACCTTCTCTATTCATCAGATAAAGTTGAGTAAGTTGATAACCAACAAATTCATCTTCAAAACCTGTATAGGCAATATATTTTCCGTCTGGAGAAATTGTTGGTGAATTGAAAGGCCCTCGCTTATCGGTGAGTTGTTTTACTTCTCCCGTAGAAATATGCTGTTGATAAATTTGTTCATTGTTTGGATCCAACTCGGCATCCTCAGACTTGTTGACAGTGTACACGATATGCTTGCCATCTGGCGCCCATGAAGGTGAGCTAAATTGATGAGAACCAGAAGTTAATTGGCGGGCAGTACCGCCCTCTGCAGAAATCACAAAAAGATGACGATATCCGTCCTGCACGTATCCACCTCCATCTCTTCTGTAGACTGCTTTATCTATTACATCGGCAGATTGTTCCCACTTTGCTCCTGAGGGAGGCGAAGGCAATTGCACGTTAATTGCCTTTGAAGCTTCTGGCACAAATTTACTGAACAGTAATTGTGTTCCATCTGGGGACCAGCTAATATTTGAGGGGCTCTCTGTAAAATTGGTGAGTGCAGCCGTTGTTTTAGATTCCAAATAATACACATAGAGTTGATTGGAACCATCTTGATTGGATGTAAAAGCAAATTTGTCGCCTTTAGGAGACCAGGTTACATTCCCATAATTTTTGGTACCCGAAGTAATTGGATAGTGATTTTCACCATCAAAAGAAATTTGCCAAAGATTCACTAATCTACTATCGGTCATTACATCAAATTGATGTCTTTCGTAAATAATTGTCTTCCCATCTGGAGAAATTTCAGGATTGGAGACCATTTGCAGATCGAATAGATCCATATAATTGAAATGATCTTTTGCAACCTGAGCATGCAACTGACTTACAAAACAAAGAAAAAGGCTGAGTAAACTTAGACGTATAAAATTCATGAAAAATATATTTAGTTAAGGTATAATTTCGGAGATGTTCGGTGTTTAGAAACCTCCTCATAAAGTTTGGCATAGCTATAAATGTCAGACTCTAAATAAGGTTTGGTTATAAAAGTAAGACCTTTGGGTTCACCCTTGCTAGTGTATCCCATAGGAACAGTAAGAGCCGGATATTTGGCAGCTGCAGCCTGACCAGCATTGTAATTATTGATAGATAGTACAGCATCGAGTCCGTTGGCCTGCATTGGCTTTTCAAAATAATTGATGCCCGATAAAAGTAAGCGCTCTCGCAAATCAATCAATTCTTTTTCTGTTAACTTTAGCTCTTCAATTCCTTCAAATCTCGCTTGTCCGTATGGAATTCTAAGTGTAGAATCTTGCCTATTAAATTGCATGACATCGTAAGCAGATTCTACGTTAACTTCATCAGATGCATAAGAGTTGAGGTAATTTTTGAGATCAATTTTCATATCGCCACTCAACAAATTACTAAACCCCTCAAAACTCATAGGCTCTGGTTCAATTTCAACAATTTCAGCTCCAAGTCCTTTTAAATCCTGAATTGCATTTTGATATAAAGAATCCTTCATGTAGGATTTATAAACCCCAAGTCTAATACCTTCAAGGTCATTTAAGGGCTCTATTTCCCAAGGCACTTTGGATTCTGAAGTGTTATCTTGAGATGATGCCATGGCAGAAAATAAAATTGAATTATCGATCAGGTTTTTAGAAATAGGTCCGGGTGTATCCAATGTACCCGAAATTGGAACAATACCATCTTGACTTAAAATACCGATAGTAGGTTTTAAACCAACGACCGACTGTTGGCTTGATGGAGACAAAATAGACCCTGAGGTTTCTGAACCCACTGCTGCTACAGCATAATTGGCAGCTACTACCACAGCACTTCCAGAGCTTGAGCCGCCAGTATCAAATTTTCTTGCACCATAAGGATTAAGAGTTTGACCTCCTACAGCGCTATAGCCATTTGGACAACCATCGCATAGGAAATTGGCCCATTCACTCAAATTCGCTTTACCCAAAATAAGTCCACCATGTGATTTCAAATTTTTTATAATTGTAGCATCATTTTTGGGTTGATTATCCAATAAAGCAACGGCTCCAGCGGTGGTCGGCATATTGCTGGTGTTGATATTGTCCTTCAAAATAATTGGCATTCCATAAACAGGGTGCTTTTCACTTTTGGTGGAATTATCCAGTTTTTCAGCCTGAGCAACTACTTTGGGGTTGATAGAGATCATTGCATTAAGCGCAAGCTCTTTATCACTTTCGAAAAGAGCAATCCTGTACAAATACCATTGTGTCAACTCTTTATAAGAAAACAAACCTTCAGAAATTTGGCTTTGGAGGCTTGCTATATCCTGATCTAAAATGTAATCAGACAATTGAATATATTTTTCTTTAGAAAAGCCTTCAAGTTGATAAGTTACTGTTTCGATCAAATCATTTCTGTCTGAAACTTTGGATTGAATAAGTTCATATTGAAGCTGTTTAGATTCATTATCTGCATTCATTTTTATCAAACCAGTTTCATCATATGGAACCCATATCTGAAACTCTGGAAAATTTTCTTTTTTACAGGAAGAGAAAACTAGAACTGAAATTAATGCGAGGTAAACCAACCTTTGTATAGCCATAGAACCTAGTAATTATGATATTTAACTTTAGGCTGAAAATACGAATTATATACAATATGGCTAATTGGATCATCATTTAAAATTTATTAAAAAAGAATTTTGATATTTAATATAAATATGGTTAGTTTTATCAAATTTTAAAAATACTATCATCCTGAAAAAGACAGTATTACAATTTTAAAACCCTATTATGAAGCGCATCAACCTCATCGAAAATTTCAGATTGAAGTACAAAAATCTGATTCACCCAGACTTGATTTATTTAGGTTTATTACAAACTCCTAATGAAGTTTTTCTTGAAAAAATCATGGATTTTGAGCCAGAGCTCATCATTCAGCACAATCTTGAAAGCGTCATAGATAAAGACTTAGAGCCTTTTTTACCTTTTATCAAGGCTTCACTTTTCAACCCTTTAGTGGATATTAATGACAATGCCACCAGGTTTTTACTCCATATGGATCCATTAAGTATAGCGATGAATTACAGAGGGGTTTTTTCCGAAGAGGCTACGGAACAGCTCCTCAATTATATTTAAGTAGAATTCCTCAAAAAATCAATAGAGACATTTATACATTTAGTTGAGCTATGTTAGTGTATTGTTTTTGTACAGAATCTTTTAATTATTATTAATAATATTTATGTATATTATTAATAATTTAATTTAAATACCATTTAGCTAATAATAATTTATAAAAATTCCCCAAAATCTCATTTTTCATATAAAATGGCATACAGGTTGATATTTGATTAAAAACAAATATCATGAAAACAAAAACTATTTTAAGTATCGCATTTGCAGCACTATTCTTAAGTAGCTGCGCAGTCATCAGGCCTGGTGAAGTTGGAGTAAAGCAACGACTTGGTAAATTGAGTGATAAGCCTGTAGAAGAAGGTTTCCGTCTATTTAACCCTATAACTACAACTTATCTAAAAGTACTTGTAAGAACCAACAATGTTGAACAGACTCTACTATTACCCTCTAAAGAAGGACTCACTATTGTTTCTGAAGTTTCAGTACTCTACAACATTGAAAAAGATGAAGCGCCAAATATCATAAGAGACATTGGAAAAAACTTTGAGCGGGATGTGTTAATCAACACCTTGAGATCTTCTTCTGCTAATATCTCTGCAAAATACTTTGCAAAAGACATGCATAGCTTGAAAAGAAATGAAATTGAAGAATCCATCAAGGCAGACATGAATGAAATTTTAAATGAAAAAGGATTTGATATTCAAGCCGTTTTATTGAAAAGTATAAATCTTCCAGCCAGACTTTCTTCTGCAATCGAAGATAAATTAAGAGCTGAACAGCAAATAGAGGAACTTGAATTTCTGGTCCAAAGGGAAGAGAAAGAAGCCAATAGAAAAAGGGTTGAAGCAGAAGGTATTCGTGACTCACAAGCGATCATCAATGAAGGCTTATCTCCGATGCTTATTCAATTTCAGAGTATTGAAGCCTTTAGAGAGTTGAGTAGATCTCCAAATGCAAAAATTATAATTACAGATGGTAAAGCTCCTGTAATGTTGAATACCGATTAGAATTAAAAATTAATTTTTTCACTTTGTTTATGTTTTTTAGCTGAAAGCCATCTCCAAACCTGAGATGGCTTTTGGTTTTATAAATTAGAAATAAAAACAGCATTAAATGATGAATAGATAGAGGATTGGATATGAATCTTGCCCTAAAACAAATAATCCCAAACCGTCTTTAAACAAAGGTATAGACTTTGTAAAGTGATTTTGGCAGGATTAATATCCACAATAAGTTTAATGCTGGAAATCCTAGGAAATATGGAAATTTTTAATTTATTTTTTCCAGTATGCTCATGCACTTGCATGGTATAAAAACCACTGCTAACACAGCTATGGTTTTCTATTTATCTCCTCTCTTACAAATGCTAGTGGCTCTTGACGTTTGTATTGCAGGATTGGATACCCTGAATGAGTTCAATGCTGGAAATACAAAACCACTGCTATCGCAGCCTTGGTTTTCTATTTATCTCCTCTCTTACAAATACTAGTGGCTCTTGACGTTTGCATAGCAGGATTGGATATCCTGAATGAGTTCAATGCTGGAAATACAAAACCACTGCTATCGCAGTATAAGTTTTTATTTTTATCCTGCACTTACAAAAGCTTTAAACTTTTGACGTTTGCATAAAAATAAAAACCACACTTTTTTAAGTGTGGTTTTGTGCTTGTCGTGACCTCGGCAGGATTCAAACCTGCAACCTTCTGAGCCGTAATCAGATGCGCTATTCAGTTGCGCCACGAGGCCGTTTTGGGAGTGCAAATATATTTCTTTTTATACTTTTACCAAACATAAAACCATAATTATCATGCAACTCACCGATTATATTAGAACTATTGAAGATTTTCCTAAGGAAGGAATCTCCTATAAAGACATCACTCCCCTACTCATGGACTCCAAAGCCTGTACCTTTGCAGTTTCAGAATTGATAAAAGGTCTGGATGGAAAACCTGTAGATAAAGTCGTAGGCATAGAATCCCGCGGGTTCCTGTTTGGAATGCTTATAGCCAAAGCTCTTGGAGTTGGGTTTGTACCTATTCGGAAACCAGGAAAACTTCCAGCAAAGACGATTTCTCAATCCTATGATCTTGAGTATGGAAGTGATACTATTGAAATTCATGAAGATGCCATTCAAAGCGGCGAGCGTATTTTGATTCATGACGATTTACTCGCTACAGGCGGCACTGCAGCTGCAGCATGTCAATTGATAGAAAAACTTGGAGGAAACATCATTCAGTTGAATTTCATAATTGAGTTAGACTTCCTCAAAGGGCGTCAACTACTCCCCAATTCCAAAGTAAATTCGCTAATTCATTATTGAAACGCCTTCAAATTCAGAATAAATACAAAAGCTTAGTTAATTTATTTGTGAAAAGCTGATAAAGAAGAAACTTACAGTATCGAAAAGCGTAAAAAAGCTATCTTTGCAGCCACTAATTTTTTAAGAAATGTGCGAACACAAACACAATGAGTTGACGGATGAAATCGGAGATAATCACGTAGCTACCTCTTACGAGAATCCTATAAGAGATGATGCGTTTGAAATGTCTGACAAGGATAAAATTGAGAAGATTGAAGGTCACGTTTATGAGATCATGCAAACTTTGGGAATGGACATGACAGATGATAGCTTGATGGGAACTCCAAAACGAGTTGCCAAAATGTATGTGAATGAGATCTTTGGAGGGCTGAGTCCTGAAAAAAAACCCAAGGCATCTACATTTGAAAACAATTACAAATACGGTGAAATGCTTGTTGAAAAAAACATTACCGTTTACTCAACTTGCGAGCACCACCTTTTGCCAATTATAGGAAGAGCACACGTAGCTTATATCTCAAGCGGAAGAGTGGTTGGTCTTTCTAAAATGAACAGGATTGTGCATTACTATGCAAAACGTCCTCAAGTACAAGAACGATTGACCATGCAAATCGTAAAAGAACTACAAAAAGCTTTGAATACTGAAGATGTAGCTTGCATAATTGATGCCAAACACCTTTGTGTGAATAGTCGAGGCATCAACGACATTGAGAGCAGTACGGTAACAAGCGAATTTGGAGGCAAATTCAAAGATGAAAATGTGAGAAAAGAACTTCTCAATTACATAAAATTGGATACAAAATTTTAACTAATGGCTTTATACGAGCACCAGTCTTTAAAGATATACAATTCCATTTCTGGAGAAAAAGAAGAGTTCAAATCACTTACTGAAGGTTATGTAGGCATGTATGTTTGCGGACCTACAGTCTACAGTAATGTTCATTTAGGCAACTGCAGGACCTTCATTTCTTTTGATTTGGTGTTTCGTTACCTGAAGCATTTAGGGTATAAAGTTAGATACGTTAGAAATATTACAGATGCTGGTCATCTTGAAAATGATGGTGAAGAAGGCGAGGACAGAATTGCTAAAAAAGCGAAGCTGATGGAAATTGAACCGATGGAAGTGGTTCAAAAATATAGTGTAGACTTTCACCAAATCCTGGAAAAATTCAACAACCTCCCTCCCAGCATAGAACCTACAGCTACTGGTCACATTATTGAACAAATTGAAACCATCAAGACAATTATAGATAAGGGATTGGCTTATGAGGTAGACGGTAACGTTTATTTTGATGTGATGAAATATCACGAAAACCAATATTATGGAAAACTGAGTGGTAGAAAAATTGAAGATCTTATTTCCAACACCAGAGAACTTGCTGGTCAATCTGATAAGAAAAATCCACAGGATTTTGCACTTTGGAAAAAAGCTGAACCACAACACATTATGCGCTGGCCTTCACCCTGGGGAGTTGGTTTCCCTGGATGGCACCTGGAATGTACAGTCATGAGTTCCAAGTACCTTGGAGATCAATTTGACATTCACGGTGGCGGAATGGATCTAAAATTTCCTCATCATGAGTGTGAAATCGCACAAGGCCATGCTTCTAATGGAAAAGACCCCGTCAATTACTGGATGCACGCCAATATGCTGACGCTCAATGGTAAAAAAATGTCTAAAAGTACAGGAAATAATATCCTACCACGAGAGCTTTTTACAGGTGAAAATGAAAACCTATCCAAATCTTATACTGCTCCAGTCGTAAGGTTTTTTATGCTTCAAGCCAACTATAGAAGTATTCTGGATTTCTCTGATGAGGCTTTATCTGCAGCAGAAAAAGGATTTCATAAATTGATGGAAAGTCTTGCTACGCTTCAAACTATCAAAACCTCAACAACTTCAGACTTCGATGTTTCGGCATGGAGAGACAAATGTTATGAAGCAATGAATGATGACTTTAATAGTCCAATTCTTATTGCTCATTTGTTTGAAGCTGTAAAGCAAATCAATTTGGCTAAATCTGAAAAAATAAAATTGAGCAAAAAGAGTCTGGAATTGCTTAGCAAGACTATGAATGACTTTATTTTTGATGTCATGGGACTTGAAGATCTGGAGGAAAATTCTAAAGCAAGTAGCAATACTGATGATTTTGAAGAGTTGATTCAGTTTTTGATAGAAATGAGAAATCATGCGCGTCTCAATAAAGATTTTGAAACCAGTGATAAAATAAGAGACAAGCTTTTAGAAATGAATGTTGAGCTAAAAGATAGCCGAGAAGGAACAACATTTCAGATACATTCATAAGCCATGTGGCGAAAAGTGCTAATTTTTCCATTTGTAATTCTCATCAAGCTTTACCAATGGATTATTTCACCACTCTTAGGACCCAGCTGTAGATTTCAACCCACCTGTTCTCACTATTCTTTAGAAGCTTTCAAAACTCATGGGGTCCTTAAAGGTTTCTATTTGAGCCTCATGAGAATTTCAAAATGCCACCCCTGGGGGAAGTCTGGTTACGATCCTGTTCCAAAGCCCAAAAAACATCCAGATGAAAGGTCAACATTTCAATAATCTGTATATTAGCCATCAAATAATTTAAACATGTTCCAAGCTATCCAGTGGGATCCTTCATTAGGAATCGATTTAGGAATTATTACAATTCGTTATTATAGTTTAATGTTCCTCATTGCCTTTAGTGCTGGGTTTTATATTACTAAACGAATTTTTATTTCTGAAGGTGTTTCTCTAGAAAAACTAGACAAACTCCTCATTTATACTATACTTTCAACTCTAATTGGAGCCAGACTAGGCCATGTCATCTTTTATCAGCCAGAATTATTTTTAGAAGATCCGCTTTCTGTTTTTCTACCTGTAAGTTTTGTTCCAGAAATAGAATTTACTGGTTTTAGAGGTCTTGCCAGCCATGGAGCTGCCATTGGTATCGCCATTGGAATGTATTTCTACAGTAAAAAAGTAACCAAAAAATCAATTTTTTGGATTTTGGACCGTATTACGATGCCTGTTGCCTTTGGCGGTGCCTTTGTGAGAATTGGAAACTTTTTAAATTCCGAAATTGTTGGCAAGGCAACCCAGTCAGATTTTGGAGTTGTATTTGTTCAGCTAGGAGAAAATTTTGCGAGGCATCCAGCACAATTGTATGAGTCTGTTTGTTACTTTATCCTATTTGGAATTTTATCCCTTCTATTCTGGAAAACACAAGTAAAGCAAAAAATGGGTGTTCTCTTTGGAATCTTCTTTACTTTACTCTGGACCATACGTTTTATAGTAGAATATGTAAAAGAACCACAGGTTGCTGAGAGGGCTGACTGGGTATTCAATACAGGACAATTATTGAGCATTCCTATGATCTTAATAGGCCTAGGAATCATTTACTTTTCAAATAAAAAAGCGATGACAAGTGAAGTTTCTTAGATTAATTTCAGTCTTAGTTTTTATTTTTTCGATTTTCTCATGTCAATCAGATCAAAATCAAAACAAAGACATTACAATAGGTTTTGAGTTCAAAAAAGATACTCTTCTAAGGTTTATTCAGGATGAAGACACTTTAGACACTGCTTTTGAAATTGAATTGGCAGAATCTGACTATGAGAAAGAAACGGGCTTGATGCATAGGAAAGAAATGAAAGACAATCAAGGGATGCTTTTTATCTATACAAGTGAAGCTACCAGGCCTTCCTTTTACATGAAAAATACGTTTTTGCCACTGGATTTAATCTACTTTGATAAAAACATGAAAATTGTAGATTTTAATTTGAACACGATGCCACTATCCGAAGAACTCATCTCTTCTGAAATACCTTCTCTTTTTGTATTAGAAGTCAAAGCTGGGGTCGTAGAGAAATTTGACCTTAAAAAGGGGGATCAGATAATTTTAAACTAAAAAAGGCAATCTTTACGATTACCTTTTTATTTATAAAAAATGAGTTTACCAGAGGCTAATCCAAGTAAGAATATTTTATAGTATAAACGCACAAAAACACGCTTTGTTACGATTGTTAACAGACTTTAACAGATTGATAATCAAACCTAAACCTTACTTAAACAAAAAAATAGCCTCATGAAAACTAAAACACTCGTTGTAGGAGCTTCAGAAAAAAAAAGTAGGTATTCCAACCAAGCCATAAAGGCTTTGAAGCAAAAAGATCATGATGTTGTTGCTATTGGCAAGCAAAAAGGTCTTGTAGAAGGAATTGACATACAAACAGAGATATCTACAGAAGAAGACATTGATACAGTTACCCTCTACATAAACCCCAAGATTCAAAAAACATACGAAGACTTTTTAATCGATCTTGCTCCCAGGCGCGTCATTTTCAATCCAGGGACTGAGAATCCTGAGCTGAAAAATAAGCTTAAAGGAAAAAACATTGAAACATTACATGCTTGCACTTTGATTTTGCTGGGAACGAATCAATATTAAGCCGAAAAAGGTTAAAAACCCATTCAGAATCAAGATAAAGAAACCAAATTCAAAATTCAGAAAAGAAAAGCTTAAAGAACTGATGACATAGGATAGTATTGGAGATAAGATAGCAATAAGCGGTATCCAATTGTCCTTAACTTTCCACTTTGTAAACAAACCAAACGCATACAAACCAAGTAAAGGTCCATATGTATATCCAGCGAATTCAAATAACTTATTGATCACGCTTTTATCTGCAATAGCATATTTGAAAATCATCATTACAGCAATCAAAACTAAAGAGATGATAATGTGAATAAGTTTTCTAACTTTGGTTTGGGAAGTTTCAGAATAACGTTTCTGAATATCTAAGATATCTATACTTATGGACGTAGTAAGTGAAGTAAGCGCACTATCGGCACTGGAATAGGCTGCTGCTATGAGCCCTAAAATAAAAGTTACTGCCACAGCAACTCCTAGCGCTCCTGAAGTGGCTACAGCAGGGAATAAATCGTCTTTGGTTTCTACTATTCCTGCTAAATCTGCATAATCTGTAAGCAATAAGCCTAAAAGCAGAAATAAGAAATTCACGACCGTGAGGACAAGTGTAAACCAAAAAATATTTTTTTGAGCATCTTCAAGTGTTCTACAGGTTAGGTTCTTTTGCATCATATCCTGGTCCAGACCTGTCATAACTATAGCAATGAACATTCCTGAAATGAACTGTTTAAAAAAGAAATCTGAACTCTTATAATCATCGAAAAAGAAAATCTGGAAATTATCATGAGTACCTACATAAGTCCAAAGATTTTCTATTTGGAGTGCATCTGAAATAAAGTAAATGGAGATTCCTAAAGCAATAAGCATGAACAAGGTTTGCAAAGTGTCTGTCCAAACAATAGTTTTAATCCCACTTCTAAAGGTGTATAACCATATCAATAAAATTGTGATACTCACTGTCACATAATAAGGAATACCCAGAGCATCAAACACAATAAGCTGAAGTACATTGGCTACCAAAAAAAGTCTAAAACTGGCTCCCACTATTCTGGATAGAATGAAATAAGAAGCGCCTGTTTTGTATGCGCTATTTCCAAAACGGGTATCCAGATACGTGTAAATTGAAGTCAGATTCAACCTGTAATAAAGCGGCATTAAAACTAAACTTATAACCGCATAACCTATAGTGTATCCGAGTACAACTTGAAAGTAGCTAAAACTACTAAAAGCTACGGTGCCTGGGATGGATATAAAAGTCACACCACTCAAAGAAGCACCTATCATTCCGAAAGCTACTAAATACCAGGGAGACTGCTTGTTGGCCTGAAAAAACTCTGAGTTACTACCGCTTTTATTGGTTAAAAAGGATATAAGTATAAGGACGACAAAATAAGCTAAAACGAGAAGTAGAATCTGGTAAGCTTGCATATTTCAGAGTTTGGCTGGCGAAAATACAAATGTTTTCTTAAGATTTTTATAAAAAGAACACTCAAAATTGTATTTTAGCCCGGTATGGAATTTTCATCTAAGTATCTTGAAAAAGCAATAGAAGAAATTGCAATGCTACCAGGAATAGGTAAGCGCACAGCACTTCGGTTGGCTTTGCATTTATTAAAACAACCTCAAGTACAAACTACAGACCTTGCAACTGCCTTGGTTGATCTCAAGACTAAAGTAAAGGAGTGTAAGAGCTGTCATAATATATCAGACCAAGAACTTTGCGGGATTTGTAAAGACAAATCTCGTGATCACTCTATCATATGTGTGGTTGAAGACATTAGAGACGTGATGGCTATTGAAAATACCGACCAGTACAAAGGAATGTATCATATTTTAGGGGGTAAAATAAGTCCCATGGACGGCGTTGGCCCTAATCAACTAAATATCGAAAGTTTGGTTTCTAAAATCAATACGGGCGAGGTCAACGAAATTATCTTTGCGTTAAGTAGCACTATGGAAGGTGATACAACCAATTTTTATATTTATAAGCAAATAAAGTCATCTCAACAACATTTGAAAACATCTACTATTGCCAGAGGAATTTCAATAGGAGATGAATTGGAGTATGCAGATGAAATCACTCTTGGCAGGAGTATTTTACAACGAGTACCCTTTGAAAATTCATTGAAAAATTAAAATTTATTGAAACTCTCTGTTGTCATATTAAACTATAAAGTCCCACATCACCTGATGTTGTGCTTGGATAGTCTTACAAAAGCTACTGAAAATATTGAAGCAGAGCTAATTGTCGTTGATAACAATTCTGAAGACGAAAGCTGCGAGTTGGTCAAAATGTACTTCCCTAAAGTTACTTTTATTAGCAATAGCGAAAATTTAGGATTTTCTAAAGGGAATAATATTGGGGTACAAATAGCTAAAGGTGAATTTCTCTGTATTTTAAATCCTGACACAGTTGTTCCTGAAAATTGCTTTACAAACCTTTTTGACTACTACCAGGGCTTAAAAAATCCTGGAGCTATTGGAGTACAACTTATAGATGGATCTGGAGAGTTTTTGGAAGAAAGCAAACGGAATGTCCCTACACCACGTGTAGTCTTACAGAAACTCACGGGAAATTGTTCTTCTTATTATAATCACAGCCTGAGACACCAAGGAGAAGGTCCTACAGATATTTTAGTTGGTGCTTTTATGTTTATGAAAACAGAGATATATAAAGAGGTTGGTGGTTTTGATGAAGATTACTTCATGTACGGAGAGGATATAGATTTGAGTTATAGAATTTTAAAAGCAGGTTATCAGAATTATTATTTGGGTTCGACAAAAGTTTTGCATTTCAAAGGAGAAAGCACAACCAAAGATCAAGTCTACTTAAATAGGTTTTTTAATGCCATGTATATTTTTTACAAGAAGCATTTCAAAAATTACAAAAGATCATTTAAACTTGTAAAGCAGACTCTAAAGCTTACTATGGCTATAGAAAAAATGAGGTTGAAAGCTATTAAAGTTCAAAACCAAGAATTTAAAATAGTACACCTTCTTTCGAAAGATAAATGCTTACAGAATAGAATTCAAACTAAATTTTACTCTAACGTCAATTTTGATTCTGTAATAAATTCAGAAGTTAAGGATAGCTTTATCATTATGGATGCTAATGAAATTGAGTATAAGGAGTGCATCGATATCATAACAAAATACAGATCCAAGAACAATGCTTTCAGAATTAAACCAAGAAATTACGAATATATGATTGGTAGTGAGAGTAAATACAGGAAAGGAGAGGTGATTGATCTGAGTTAAGAAGATAAAAACTTAGCAATCTAACTGGTACAATTTTACTAAATTTGCAAATTCAAATACAAAAACACCTATTAGGTTACATATATGGCAAAAAAAGAATTAAAATTACCCAAAATGGGAGAAAGTGTTGCCGAGGCAACCATTACTAGCTGGCTAAAAGAAGTTGGCGATACCATTGAAGCTGATGAGGCAGTTTTAGAAATTGCTACAGACAAAGTTGATTCTGAAGTCCCAAGTGAGTATGATGGGGTATTGGTAGAAAAATTATTTGAAGTTGATGATGTCGTCAAAGTTGGCGAAGTAGTTGCAATTATAGAAGTGGAAGGCAGCGATGATGACTCCTCGGAAGATGTTGATGAAGATGATGAGTCAATAGAGGTGGAACAAGCAGCTTCTGCTGTTGAAGACAGTGTAAAAGAAGCGAAATCTACTGCTGATTCTACTACAAATTACTCTGAATCTTCAAGATTTTACTCACCGCTAGTAAAGAATATTGCAAAAAAAGAAAATGTGTCTTTAGATGAACTTGAAAGTATCAAGGGAACTGGACTAGACGAAAGAGTGACAAAAGATGACATCTTAGCGTATGTTCAAGATAAAAAAGAAGGCAGGATTTCTTCACCTCAATCTACTCCAGATGAAAGCTCATCTAAAAAAAGAGAGCAACCTAAACAAACGGAAGCTCCTCAACCTCCTAAAGTAAATACACCAGTAAATATTAATGCTGAAGACGAGGTTATAGAAATGAGTAGAATGGGTAAACTCATCTCAAGCCACATGATTGCCAGTACACAAACTTCTGCACATGTGCAGTCCTTCATCGAAGTAGATGTTACGGACATTTGGAACTGGAGAAATAAGCACAAGAATGAATTCCAAAAAAGAGAAGGTGAAAAATTAACGTTTACGCCTATTTTCATGGAAACTGTTGCCAAAACTATAAAAGACTTTCCCAAAATTAATATCTCTGTAGACGGTGATATAATTGTTATGAAAAAACATATCAATCTTGGAATGGCAGCAGCTTTACCAGATGGCAACTTAATTGTTCCTGTAATTAGAGACGCAGATCAACTTAACTTACTTGGTATGGCCAAGAAGGTAAATGACCTCGCGGGCAGGGCTAGAGATGGTAAGCTTAAACCAGATGAAACTCAAGAAGGTACGTATACCGTTACCAATGTTGGAACATTTGGTAGTGTAATGGGCACACCAATCATTAATCAACCACAGGTTGGAATTTTAGCTTTAGGAGCCATAAGAAAGGTTCCTGCAGTTATTGAAACTCCACAGGGAGATTTCATCGGGATTCGCTACAAAATGTTTCTATCTCACAGCTATGACCACAGAGTTGTGAATGGTGCTCTAGGTGGACAATTCATCCAGCGGATGAAAGAATATTTAGAAAACTTCGATACAGAAAGAAGCATTTAATAAGAGTTATATCAATAACAATAAAGCCCTTAAAACTTTGTTTTAAGGGCTTTATAATTTAGCTAAATTTTGTGTGATAACTAATTATTCTCTGGAAAGGTAGGGTCTAAGTAATCAGGTGTGCCGTTTCCGTTGGAGTCTGGAAATGGTAAAATCAAATTTCCATCTTCATCAAAGTCAATTTCCTCTCGAGTGGGTACTCCATCTCCATCATCGTCGGAATCTGCAAAATTTGGCACTCTATCTCCGTCTGTATCGTCGTCATTTAGTCTTCGATTCTCATTAATGTCTTCCATCCATGAAGGAATACCATCTCGATCATGATCTGACTCTAAAGATTTATATAATTGAATATTAAAAACAATAGGTTCGTAAGCAGAAATACCAGAATTAGGTGGTGGTGCCGAAAAATAAGCTATCCCTGAAGGTATAAAAACTGAGCCCATTCCAAAATCATCGTTAAACACAACTGTTCCGTCAGAATTTTGTTGATCCGGATCAATACCTGTTGAACCCCTAAATTCATCCATTACCTCATAAAAACCGATAATATTATTGGTCAGGTCGAACCATACTGGATTTGGTGAATTGTCAAAGGTTTCTCTATTGTTGAGTGAAAACCCGTTATAGGTTACCAATACTGAATCTGCATAAGTTGGCTTTCTAACGGTTTCAGCTCCTTCTCTAAGTTGAAGGTAATATAAAGTGTAATCTACTTCAAGCTGACTCACAGTTTTAGATTTCAAAAACTCAGATTCCATAACAGGTTCTTTATCGGTATCATCTTCTCCAATTTCTCTGTAAACAATACTTTGAAAATTTGGATTTTCTGGGTTGTCTACTAATTCATAATAATGTGTTTCTAAAAAAGTTTCAATCTGCTCCATGTTTTCAGCTTTCACTTCTTCAACATCTCTAACCACAACTTCAACCCCTCCATCATCATCATCTGAACTACATGATATTATTGCAAACAAGGTGAATATTAAAACTAAATTCTGTATTTTCATTTAACTGTAATTTTGGGGGCAAGATACGATTTTCTTATATTTTTGCTTAGAAATAAATTTGAATTTGATGAGAGTAGATAAATACTTATGGTCAGTAAGATATTTTAAAACAAGAAGCATTGCCACAAATGCCTGCAAAAAAGGTCATGTCAAAATAGGCGGTGAATCTGTGAAACCATCCCGTAACGTTTACCCTACCGACAAAATTGAAGTTAGAAAAAATCAAATCAATTATCAAATTGAAATATTAGACTTACCAAAATCCAGAGTAGGCGCCAAACTGGTAAGCATTTACTGCAATGACATTACACCTAAAGAAAATTTAGAAAAACTCGATTTGCTTAAATATTCTCAAGATTATTACAGAAAAAAAGGTTCTGGAAGACCTACTAAAAAAGATAGAAGAGAAATAGATGACCTCAAAGAAAACATCAAAGACGACATAGAAGAATAGTATGAATACAGAAGCAACTTTAATCTTATCTGAAGAAGATATCAAAATAAAAACCAAGCGCATTTCTTTACAAATACTTGAAACTTGTCTTGATGACAAGACTATAATAATAGCAGGTATTGAAAGAAACGGGGCTGTCTTTGCAGAGTTGATTGCAGATGAAATTAAAAAACTAACAAAACAGAACACCGTGCTGGCTCATGTGAAAATCAACAAGAAAAACCCTCTTCAAAGTGTTGCTGTATCCATAGATTCTTCAGAATATAAAGACAAAAGTGTGATTCTAGTAGATGATGTATTAAATACGGGCTCCACACTTATGTTTGCTGCAAAGCACTTCTTAGACGTTCCTCTCAAACAATTTAAAACAGCAGTTTTAGTAGATAGGAATCATAAAAAGTATCCTATAAAAGCTGACTTTAAGGGCATCTCGCTGTCAACTTCACTAAACGAACGAGTTGAAGTGAATTTTAACAAACCTGCCAGAGCAGAGCTTATTTAGGTATTAAGATTAAATAATTCAATTAAGTTTTCAAGACTTTTGGATGGAGTTTTATCGGTCACATCCAGCACGTGATCGGCCATATAATAAAATTGCTGTCTTTCAAAGAGATGCTTTCTCACAAATTCTTCAAATTCAATTTTATCAGTATAGTGAGCAATGAGTGGCCTTGATTCTTTCTGTTGAAATAATTTTTCTACAAGATGATGAATATTAAGTTTCAAATAAACCGAAGTCACCCCTGGAGCTTCTATGATGTTTTTCATATTGTTTCCATAAACGGGAGTTCCACCGCCTAAGGATAAAACAAAGTCTTCTTTTTTAGCGATAATTTCTTCTAAAGCAATTGATTCTGCTTTTCTGAAATAAATCTCACCCTTCCTTTCAAATAACTCCGAAATAGATAATTCTTCCATTTTTTCTATATAAGAATCTAAATCAATGAAATGCAAGTCTAAAGTTTCAGCTAAAAGTTGTCCTAAAGTTGACTTGCCAACACCCATATATCCTAGTAAAATAACTTTCATAAACTCCTAAATTGAACAAATTAAAAATGTTTCAAATTTAATTTATTTTTCCTTGAAATAACAAAGGAAGATATTATATTTGCACCCGCAAAAAGACGCATTAGATCTGGTAGCTCAGTTGGTAGAGCATCTCCCTTTTAAGGAGAGGGTCCTGGGTTCGAGCCCCAGCCAGATCACTTTAATTCCCGTGCTTGTCACGGGAATCTTATTAAAACGAAGTTCTTATATTTTATTAAGATCTGGTAGCTCAGTTGGTAGAGCATCTCCCTTTTAAGGAGAGGGTCCTGGGTTCGAGCCCCAGCCAGATCACTTTTTATTCCTTACCTAAGCTTTAAAAACTTATTCGAAGCTTGTAATATTAGATAAACCATTAAAGTTTATATTTGCTTTCATAATGCCCAGGTGCTGGAACTGGTAGACAGGCATGGTTGAGGGCCATGTGTCCATTAGGGCGTGCGGGTTCGACTCCCGCTCTGGGCACTTTTTAACTTTGAATCACTTCTAGACTAAATTTTTTTAAAAGTTTATTTTCATTTTAAGTTATTAGTATTTCGTAACTTTATATTATTCCTATAATCATTATATTTTAATTCTAAATATTCTCCTGTAAAACTTTTAAATGATTAGCATTAAAAATAAAAACGCATTCATAACAGGTTCTTCTAGAGGAATTGGACAACAAATTGCCTTAGGACTTGCCGAAAAAGGATGTAACATCATTATTCATGGCAGAAAAAGAGAAAACTGTTATAAAACCCTAGAACTACTTAAACCTTATGAAGTGAACACTTACGTTGTTTACGGAGAATTATCTGAAGAAAAAAGTATAGATTACGTTATAAGGCAAGTCAAAAATCTGAACATCTCCATAGATATCTTGTTCAATAATGCAGCCATAATGACAAACTATAAAGAAGAGTATTGGACTCACAGCTGGGAAGAATGGATGCAAAGTATGAAGACTAATGTGCTGAGTGTTTACAAGATATGTAGTGCCTTTATCCCGTCTATGGTTGAAAAAGAATTTGGCAGGGTAGTGAATTTGGTTTCTGGCATCAAAGATCAACCTGAATTGCTTCCTTACAGTGTTTCAAAGTGGGCAGCTTCTAAAATAACTATCGATCTTGCCGTAAAACTAGAAGGTACTGGTGTTCGAATTAATTCTCTAGACCCTCAGTGGATTAAAACGGATCTAGGTGGTGAATTTGCAGATCACTCAGTTGAAGAAATCTTACCTGGCGCTTTGAAACCTGTTTTAATAGATAGTGATGGTCCTAATGGCAAAACCTTCTCTGCTATTTAAAATAATGGTTTATTCATAATGGATTTTCGACAGAAGTTCTTCAACATGTTACCAATCGAGTATAAGCACTTACTATTCTTTGCGACTATATTAGCAATTGAATTGATTTAAAAATAAAATTTTACTATTTATTAGTAATGCAGTATCCAGATGTTTCAAAATCGATAAACTAAAATCTTATTGAAGGTACCATAAAGAAATTTTTTCTAAAGCTCTTATGCTGAAAGCTTTGTTCTGAATAATAAAAGAACTTGAGAAAAAAGTGTATATTTTCCTTAGCATCAAGGCTAATTTAATTGAACCCAGTAGACTTGTATAAGACGTATCAGCATATGAAAATAAAAGCATGGAAACTAAACCAAATTAATATTTTATTTTTGCTCAAATCCAGAAATAAATAAAACCTCACTTTAATTTTGAAGAAGCCCTTTCAAGTCATACTCAATTTATTTCCAAGACCTTTTTTAATTCGAGTAAGCTTAGCTTTGAAACCTCTTTTAGTATTAGCTTATAGAGGTGAAGCATTTAAGGATCCTATTGACGGTAGAACCTTCTCGAAGTTTTTACCTTATGGCTATGAAAAGCAAAGGTTAAACGTTTTAAGTCCTTCCACTTTATCACTGGAAAGGCATCGTTTACTTTGGTTATACCTACAACATAAAACAGATTTCTTTACCAAACAACAAAAGGTTCTCCACTTTGCTCCTGAACAGGCTTTCTATAAAAGGTTTAGAAACCTTAAGCATCTAGACTACACGACTACAGATCTAAACTCTCCTATAGCAGATGTAAAAGCAGATATCTGTGATCTTCCTTTTGAGGATAATAGCTTCGACACAATTATTTGCAATCATGTCTTAGAACATATTGAAGACGACACTAAAGCTATGATGGAGCTCTACAGAATACTTAAACCTAAAGGAATGGCAATACTTCAAATTCCTCAGGACTTAGACAGAAAGACTACGTTTGAGGATAATAGTATTGTAGATCCAAAAGAGAGAGCTAAAATATTTGGACAATATGACCACTTGCGTGTTTATGGCCTTGATTTTTTTGACAAACTTAGATCTATTGGGTTTGAAGTAAATGAAGAAGACTATACGGCCGAAATGAAAGATTCTGAAATAGATTATTATCGACTTCAGAAAGGTGAAATCATACCCGTTTGCTTTAAACCAGTTTAAAATTCATCTATAGAATCCTTCAGATCTTTAGATGTAAAAGACTTTTGGTTACCATTTTCATCACTATAAATAAAAATGACTTTTAAACCAGTACCTGAAGTCAAAAATTCTTTAGCCTTTTGTAAGCCCATAGCCATAAATGCAGTAGCATAGGCATCTGCTTCTGCACATGTGTTGGCAATTACAGAAGCTGATAAGATATCAGATTTTTGAGACCTGCCTGTTTTAGGGTTAATCGTATGAACATATTTAAAACCAGTGTCAGGGTCTACTCTATATTTTCTATAGTTTCCTGATGTAGCCAAGGCTTCGTTATTCAAATTAACTCCATATTTTAATTCCCTGGAACCATCTTCAAGCGGCATTTCGATACCGACTTTCCATGGACGATTATTATCCAGATTCTCACCAAATACAACAACCTCTCCTCCTATTTCAACTAAAAAATTCTGAGACCCCTTAGATTTTAAATAGTCAGCGAAAACATCAACTGTGTAACCCTTGGCAATAGCGTTAAAATCGAGATATAAAATATCTGAATTTGATGTCACTATCCTATCAGGTCTAAGCTGGATGTTATGAAATCCCACATATTGGTGAAGTGAGTCTATTTCCTGGTCACTTACCTCTTCAGAATAACCTTCTGGGCCGAATCCATAGGCATTAACTAATAAACCCACACTGGGATCAAAGTAACCGTCTGTGTCTTTATAGATTTTTTTAGAAGTCTCAAAAACTTGTTTAAAATGATCATCAACAACAATTGTGGTATCGCCTGAATTAATTTTAGATATATCAGAATGTTGGATATAGGTACTCATTGATGTATTGATTACATTCAAAAGTGAATCAATCTGTTGAGTTTGAATTTCACCATCATCCAAAAAATACTTTATAGAGTACGTAGTCCCAAGAGCGTCTCCTTGAAGAGTTTGGACTGTGCTTGGTTCTCCACAAGAAATCAAAAACAATAAAGTAAAAACGAATAAGTGTTTCATTTAATTTCTATTAATCCTGAATAATTAAGAACATAGTCTTCTTCTGAATCTACAGGAAGTTCATAGCTGATTGAATTTGCAATACCAACACCTGCATAAAATGTTTTAGCTTTAAAATTGACTCCATGTTTTGATACTTTCTGCATAAGCTCCTCATCATACAAAACAGGATTTTCTGGATATTTTACGGCTCTCACTACAACAAAAATCAGCTTTTTATCTTTAGTCGCTACAAACTGAGGGTTTTTCGATTTTTTACTATTCACTGCTAAAAATTCGTAACCCATGTCCTCTAAATCTTTACCTACTACATTCATAGCAAGATTGTGAAGTTGTTGTTCTGAAAGTAATCCCATCGGTTTAGATATAAAAAAACCCAAACAATGCATGTTTGGGTTTAATTTGGTAAATTTTATTTATCCTCCGAAATCATCAAATCTGATGTTTTCATCTGGAATTCCAAAATCTTCACCCATTTTTTGAACGGCTTGGTTCATCAATGGGGGTCCACAAAAATATAATTCAATATCTTCTGGCTCTTCATGATGATTTAAGTAATTATCAATTACACACTGATGAATAAAGCCTACAAAACCATCTCCATCTCCATCAATACCATCTTTTTCTTTCCAGTTATCCTCTTCTTGAGGTTCAGATAAAGCTAGATAAAATTTAAAGTTTGGATAATCTCTTTCTAATGCTCTGAAGTGCTCGGTATAGAACAATTCTCGCTTAGATCTTCCACCGTACCAAAAAGTCACTTTTCTTCCAGTTTTAATAGTTCTGAAAAGATGATACAAGTGAGAACGCATTGGAGCCATACCGGCACCTCCACCTACATAAAGCATTTCAGCTTCGCTTTCATTGATAAAGAATTCACCGTAAGGTCCTGAAATAGTCACTTTATCACCAGCTTTACATCCAAAGATGTATGAAGAAGCAACACCAGGATTTACATCCATCCAGTCGCCTTTAGCTCTGTCAAATGGTGGAGTAGCAATACGAACGTTCAACATGACTCGTTTTCCTTCTGCAGGGTAAGAAGCCATCGAGTATGCCCTTTCTACTGTTTCAGTGTTTTTCATAACAAGTGGCCATAGTTTAAAATTATCCCACTCAGTTTTAAATTTGTCTTTTTCACCTGGATGTTCTTCAGGATGAGCAGAAATATCCATGTCCTCAAACTTAACTTCACATGGAGGAACCTCAATCTGAATGTACCCACCTGCTTTGTAGTCCATATCTTCAGGGATTTCAACAATAAATTCCTTGATAAATGAGGCCACATTATAATTGGAAACTACAGTAGCTTCCCATTTTTTAATTCCAAAAACTTCTTCTGGAATTTCAATTTTCATATCCTGTTTAACCTTTACCTGGCAACCAAGTCTCCAACCTTCTGCAATTTCTTTTCTTGTAAAGTGAGGTTCTTCTGTTGGAAGAATTGCTCCACCTCCATCTTTCACAATGCATTTACATTGGACGCAGGTACCACCTCCACCACATGCAGAAGGTAAAAACAATTTATTATCACTCAATGTACTCAAGAGTGTAGAACCAGAACCAACTTCTAAATCACTTTCTCCATTTACATTAATCTTAACTGGACCCGATGGGGACAATTTTGACTTGGCTGATAATAGTATAACTACCAACAACAATATCAATGTTAAGAATACTGCAACACTCGCTAATATAACTGTCATAATCCTCTGTGTTTATAATTTAATTCCCATGAAACTCATAAATCCTATCGCCATCAATCCTGTAATAATAAATGTTATCCCAAGCCCTTTTAAAGGTGCAGGTACATTTGAATAAGCGATTTTTTCTCTAATGGCTGCAATAGCAAGTATAGCTAAAAACCATCCAATTCCACTACCTAGCCCATATACGGCTGCTCCTTCTATACCACTAAAGTCTTTTTGTTGCATAAACAGAGATCCACCAAGGATAGCACAGTTAACTGCAATAAGTGGTAAAAAGATACCTAATGATCCATATAAAGCTGGGGCAAACTTTTCAACAATCATTTCTACTAATTGAACCATAGATGCAATAACAGCAATAAACATGATAAAGCTAAGGAAACTCAAATCTACCTCAGCAAATTGTGGCCCTAGCCAGGTAAGTGCACCAGATTGGAGTAGATAGTTATCTAATAAATAATTTACTGGAACTGTAATCAACAATACAAATATAACTGCAAGACCAAGTCCTACCGCTGTTTTAACTGTTTTGGAAACTGCTAGATAGGAACACATACCCAAGAAATAGGCAAAAATCATGTTCTCTATGAAGATACTTTTTACAAATAAGTTTACTAAATCCATCTATTTTTAATTTTCTTCAATTAATTTTCTATTCCTAGCTCTTTGTATCCAGATAAGAACTCCAACAACTATAAGAGCCATAGGAGAAAGTAAAAAGAAACCATTGTCTTCGTAACCTAAAGCATACAGTCCAGTTGATTCTGCCAGTGTAACCCCTTTATGGCCAAGAACTTCGTAACCAAGTAATTTTCCTGATCCAAAAAGCTCTCTAAAGAAGGCAACAATGATTAAGATAAGACCGTAACCTGCTGCATTTCCTACTCCGTCAAGGAAAGATTTATAAACCCCATTCCCTAGAGCGAAAGCTTCAAGTCTACCCATGATGATACAGTTAGTAATAATCAATCCAATAAAAATGGAAAGCTGTTTACTTACATCAAACGCATAGGCTTTTAAGATTTGATCAACAAGTATTACCATAGAAGCCACTACAACAAGCTGAACTATAATTCTAATTCTACTCGGAATTGAATTCCTTAAAATAGAAATGATAACATTACTAAAAGCCATAACGAATACCACAGCTAATGACATTACGATAGCAGGTTTTAATTGCACCGTAATCGCTAATGCTGAACAGATCCCTAACACTTGAACAGTAATAGGGTTGTTATCATCTAAAGGGTCCTTTAATATTTTCCTGTTAGCCTTCGATAAGAAATGCTCTTTTTCTTCAGAACTTGATAAAAAGAGAAGCATTTCACTCTTCTTTTTTTCTTCTTCAGTTTGAGGCTTTTGATTTTTTTCTAAGCTCATATCTATCTTGTTACGACTTTAATATCCTTTATTTTTTTGAAGAAAGGCAAATAATTTTTCAACCTATTTGAAAGCATATCAGTAACACCATCACCTGTGATGGTGGCACCAGATATAGAATCCACCTTGTTATCATCTTTATTGTTTCCTCCGCTATATCCTTTTACGACATTAACGCCAACTAAATTCCCATTCTCATCAAAAATCTTTTCATCAACAAATCTTTGTTGAAACCAATCTGTGGTTATTTCAGCACCAAGACCAGCAGTTTCACCTTTATGGTCAAAAATAACACCCTTCACTGTGTTTGCATCATCTTTAAGAGCAATATATCCCCAGATAGCATCCCATAAACCACTACCTCTTAATGGCGCAATGTAAAATTCAGAGCCTTCGTAGTTGGCTAAATAAATAGGAAATGACTGCTCTTCAACTGGTTTTGATAACTCTTTAGCTAAATCAACCTCAAAAGCGACAACACCCTCTTTTTCTTCTCCATTATGATCTAATGCAATTTGTTGAGTAATATGCTTATTAAAAAGCTCTTCAGCATTTGCTCTTTCAGTTTCAATACCAATTGTAGATAAAATGCTTTGCATTTTTTCTTGACGAACATTTTCTTTTTGCATCGGGCTGAGTGAAGTCGCAGTAAATGAAAGTGTGACTGCAACAATAACAACCATCGCTATTGCAAAAATAAATGTATATGCATTACTGTTTTTGTTCATCGTTAAGCTGTTTTTACGGTTTTCATTGATAAACGCTTGTGTCTTTTCTTAATATTACCTTGTATCACATAATGATCTATAGTAGGTGCAAATACATTCAAAAGTAATATGGACAACATAATTCCTTCGGGATAGGCAGGATTCAGGGTACGAATCAATATAGCAGTTAAGCCAATTAATGCTCCGTAAATCCATTTTCCTTTCATGGTTTGCGCAGCACTCACCGGATCTGTTGCCATAAATACGATTCCAAATGCAAAGCCACCAACTATCAGGTGATTGTACCAAGCGAAATTTGTCAGCCCGTTACCCTCAACACCTAAAGAAGGTAATGCATTCAATAACAATCCCATTGCAGCTGCCCCTATAACTCCACTTAGGATAATTCTCCAGTCTGCAACCTTTGTTAAAATTAAAATTAATGCTCCAGCTGCAATACAAAGGGTGGAGGTCTCAGAAATCGAACCAGGTATTACTCCTGTAAACATTTCTGCAGCATTATAAGTGACTTCTTTATTTGCTGCAAGTGAACCTAGAATAGTTTCACCAGAAATAGTATCAACGTTTGAGGCTTCACTCACCCAAATTTTATTTCCAGACATGTAAGTCGGATACGCAAAAAATGCAAATGCTCTAGCGGTTAAGGCAGGGTTCAAAATATTCATACCTGTACCACCAAAGGCTTCTTTACCTATCAATACTGCAAAAATTACAGATAAAGCCACCATCCATAACGGGATATCAACTGGCATTATCATTGGAATAAGCAAACCTGTAACTAGGTAACCTTCGTTCACTTCATGCCCTCTCATAATCGCAAAAGCGAATTCTAAACCCAAACCGACGGCATATGAAACGACTATCATTGGAACAATTTTATAGGCTCCATGCAGTATAGCTTCAAATATAGCTGGATTCTCACCTAGCTGAGTATAATGCTGATAACCAGCATTCCACATGCCGAAAATCAAAGCTGGAATCAAAGCTAACACAACTGTTATCATCGTCCTCTTCAAATCTACTGCATCCCTAATGTGTGCTCCTTTTTTTGTCGTATGATCTGGTACAAACAAGAAAGTATCTAGCGCATTTACTGCTGGACGATACTTTTCAAGCTTATTACCTGGCTCAAAAGGCTCTTTAATTTGATCAATTTTCTGTCTAATCCAATTCATAGTTAATAATATAAATTTATCCTACTTCAGTTATCATAATGTCTAAACCATTGCGAATAATTTCCTGCGCTTCAATTTTAGACGTGTTGGTATATTCTACCAGCGCAAAGTCCTCTGGAACTACTTCATATATACCAAGATTTTCCATTTTTTCTATATCTCCTGCCATGCAAGCTTTTATAAGCTGCATAGGTAAAATATCCAAAGGCATTACTTCTTCCATTTCTCCTGTAACTACAAGAGCTCTCTCTTCACCATTCAAATTGGTATTCACATCATATTTTTTATTAGGGAATAACCAAGACAATGATGTTTTAGACGCTGAATGAATATTGTTGTCTTTAAATGGCAACCATCCAAACATTCTATGTTCATTTCCTTCTGGAATCACTGTCAATGTATTCGAAAAGAAATTGATAAAACTATCGCTTTCAATCTTCTCCCCCGTTAATACATTACCACTTATGATTCTAGAATTTTCTTCGTAGTCATTTTTTAAAATTGAAGAAACTTCAGCTCCAATAATTGATTTGAAATATTTTCTATTTTTTGCTGCAGTACCTGTAACAACGACAGTTCTTTCAGCATTAAATTTACCTGTATTAAATTGTTCTCCAATGATAGCTACGTCTTCCGGGTTGATTGTCCAAACCCTCTCGCCTCTATTCATAGGTTCAGTCTCATGAATCAAAGTTCCAACATTTCCAGCTGGATGTGGTCCAGAAATGGTCAATAATTCAACGTTTTCTATATCATTTAAAAAACTAATTGAATTTTTATCAACTCCTAAATATACTTTACCTCCCGTTAACTTTGTCAATGCGTTGATTCCTGTCTGAAAATGTTCTACTTTATCTTGTAAAACAACTTCAAAAGAAGCCGTTAAAGGTGCTGTATCATATGCAGAAATATAAATTGCTTTTGGAGTATCCTCTGCATTTGCTGGTATATTGTAAGGCCTTTGGTTTAAAAAAATACCTAGACCAGTTGAAAATATTCTGTTCTTTACTTCAGACGAATCTGTTTTCAAAGGATCCATAATGCCAAAATCCTTGTATTCAAAAGTATCGTCAGCCTCTATAATAACGTCTAAAATTTTACGTTTAGCGCCTCTCTTTATTTCCTTAAGTGTTCCACTTACAGGAGAAACAACTCTAGTCTTATCAGAGTATTTGGAAAAAAGAATTTCATCACCAGCTTTTAATCTGGCTCCTTCCTTTACAACCATCTTAGGAACTAAGGAGTGAAAATTTGAAGGTCTTAAAGCAACAGTTTTTGGTTTCTGTGCTTGCTCTATCGAATTTTCTGCTTCACCTTTAAGATTAAGCTTTAAACCCTTTTTAATTTTTACGTCTGTGGGCATCTGTAAATAAAATTTTATTTTGGTTTGCAAATTTAATAATTTAACTTACATACTTAAAGCAAACAAATATTATAGTTTTATTATTTATACTCAATCTAAACAACATAATGAATTATTCAAAATTAAGACTTGAACACTTTAATCAAAAAATGAGCCTACTTATTTTAATAACTTTTATAAGTTCTTCAATATACAGCCAACAGGTTTACGAAACACTTCCTCCAGATTTCATCAAAACAATTGAATTTTACGGTTCCGAAAGTGAATTTAGTGGGACACCTGTTATATCGATGCGAGAATCATTGCAACTTAAATTTGATGATTTGACCGCAGCTGAAAATGATTATTATTATGAAATTGAGCATTATAACTTTGACTGGACTCCTTCAGATTTGGCCAAAAATGAATATTTGGAAGGTTTTGATAACATAAGGCTATTTGATTTTAGAAATTCCTTTACTACGCTTCAGCCCTACACTCATCATGAATTAAATCTACCTAATGATAATACGAGGCGTTTTAAAGTTAGTGGCAATTACATGCTCAATATCTTCAATGCTGACAAACAGCTCCTTTTTTCAAGAAAATTCATCGTATACGAAGATTTAGTCAATGTAAATATTACCATTAGGCGATCTAGAGATCTTGAATTTATAGAGAAAAAACAAGTTATTAATTTCGAAATAGGCAGAGATGATTTTATTTTCAGAAATCCAGAACAAACTGTAAAAACTGTTGTAGTTCAAAACAATGATTTCAATACAGCTATTTATGACCTCAAACCACAATTTACTCAAGGTAACACACTAGTTTATAGGTATGATCAGGAATCATCTTTTTGGGGCGGTAATGAATACCTGAATTTTGACAATAAAGACATCAGACAAGGAACGTTGAGAATTGAGAGAGTAGAACTAAATGACCTCTATAATTCGTTTCTTTATCCAAATTTTGTAAGAGATGGAAGAGCTTATACATTTAACCCTGATATAAATGGTGCTTTCAGAATAAATACTGTCCAGGGAAATGATATCGATGTTGAATCTGAGTATGCAAAAGTTCATTTTTCACTTCAGAATTATAAAGATTTAGATGGTGGCGAAGTTCATATATATGGACGCTTCAATAATTATGTACTCGACGACAGTACATTGATGACACCTGATGAGACCAGAAAAAATATGCTCACGAATGATCTACTTTTAAAACAGGGTTTCTACAATTACAAGTACGTCTATCTAGATAAAAATGGTGAGTTTATAGAAGGCTTTATAAGTGGTGATCATGACATTACAGAAAATGAATATCAGGTAATTGTATACTACAGGGACATTGGTGCAAGGTTTGACAAAGTCATTGGTACCGGATTTGGAAATAGTGAGAATATTATCAATTAAGTCTTCTTAACAGGTATTAATAAAAGCTTATCACGATTAATTTTCATAATGATCTATAAACTTTATATTTACGGAAATAAATTCAATTAAATATAAACATTATGGGAAAAGGATATTTTCAGGTGCCAACCGCAATAAATGAGCCGATAAAAACTTATGCACCAGGATCTCCAGAGAGAGCATCCATAGAAAAGATGTATAAGAAAATTTATAACGAAAAAGCAGAAATTCCTTTATATATAGGTAAAGAAGAAATAAAAACTGGACATACTAAAAGCATAAGACCACCACATGATCACCAACACGAAGTTGGTATTTATCATAATGCTGAAGAAAAACATGTGGAGCAAGCTATTGATACTGCTTTGGAAGCTAGAAAAGAGTGGGCTAAGTTACCTTGGGAACAAAGAGCTGCTGTTTTTCTGAAAGCTGCTGATCTTATTGCAGGCCCTTACAGGGATAAAATGAATGCAACAACTATGATTGGTCAATCCAAAACGGTTTTTCAGGCTGAAATTGATTCTGCTTGCGAAATTTGCGATTTCTTAAGATTCAATGTAGAATATATGTCTGAAATCTACAGAGAACAACCTGAGTCTGCAGATAATGAATGGAATAGGCTTGAACACAGACCATTAGAAGGTTTCGTTTATGCTATTACTCCTTTTAATTTTACAGCTATCGCTGGTAATTTACCATCAAGTGCTGCATTGATGGGTAATGTCGCCGTTTGGAAACCAAGTGATAGTCAAATGTTATCCGCACAAGTCATTATGGAGGTTTTTAAAGAAGCAGGCTTACCAGATGGCGTGATCAACATGATTATTGGCGATCCAGAAATGATCACCAATAAAATTTTAGCTAGAAAAGAATTTGCCGGTATCCATTTTACAGGAAGTACCAATGTCTTTAAAGGCATCTGGGCTAAAATCGGTGAAAACATACATAATTATAACACTTACCCAAGAATTGTAGGAGAAACTGGTGGTAAAGACTTTATTGTGGCACATAAATCTGCAGACCCGCAGGTAGTCGCTACAGCTTTGTTGAGAGGAGCTTTCGAATTTCAAGGGCAGAAATGTAGTGCTGCTTCAAGATCCTACATCTCTAGCAGTTTATGGCCAGAAGTCAAAGAAAGATTGGTTAAAGATGTGAAATCCATTAAAATGGGCTCTACTGGCGACTTGAGTAATTTCATAGGGGCTGTTATTCACGAACAATCTTTCGATAAATTGTCTAAATATATCGAAAGAGCTAAGAAAAGTGACGAAGCTGAAATCATTGTCGGTGGAAATTGCGATAAGTCTAAAGGTTATTTCGTAGAACCAACAGTTATCGTAACCACAAATCCACAATATGAGACTATGGTCGAAGAATTGTTTGGACCAGTATTGACTCTTTATGTATATGATGATAATGCATATGAAGACACACTTCACCTAGTAGATAATACAAGTCAGTATGGTTTAACAGGTTCCATCATATCAACAGATCGTTATGCAGCGGCAGTTGCCACAGATATTTTGCAAAACTCTGCTGGTAATTTCTACATTAACGACAAATGTACAGGCGCAGTTGTTGGACGCCAGCCATTTGGCGGTGCCAGAAACAGTGGTACAAATGATAAAGCAGGCTCTAAGTTTAATTTATTAAGATGGTCTTCACCAAGATTGATAAAAGAAACCTTTGTTCCCGCAACAGACTATACTTATCCACATATGGGATAATGAATAAATAAATTATTGTAATTGAAGCCTCCAGTGTTAGAATTGGAGGCTTTTTTTATCCTCTATAATTAGGATTCAAAACAATGATGATAAAAGCAAATTAGTGTATCAACCAAAATGGTGAAAGCTGTTTAAAGAAGCTTATCTACTCAAAAACTAATTCCTATCACCTAAAGCCTCAAAACTTCAGGCATAAATACTGAATAAGGAAGACTGAATAAAGCATATCGTATCATGAACTTAAAAGCTAATGCTTCCTACCACCCAAAGCCTCGAGCTTTTAAGACTATCCACGGTACTTCATTGGAAGATAAACCACTTTTTTAGTATCAAAAAAATCTTCTTTATATATCTCGGAAAGTTCATACACTTTTACAGTCTTATAGGGCAGAAGTTCCTCAGAAAGGTCACCACCTTTTAAATATAGAATTCCATTTTTCCTATCGTGTTTGGATTCTTTAGCAATTTTTCCTTTCACCCAGTGGACAAAACTAGGCATAACAGCTACGGCTCTACTGACTATAAAATCGAATTCACCTGAGATATTTTCGACACGATCGTTTATAGGAGTTACGTTCTGGAGGTCCAGGGCCTCAACCACCTCTTCAACTACTTTTATCTTTTTACCGATACTATCTACCAAAGTAAATTGAGTTTCAGGATATAAAATAGCCAAGGGAATACCTGGAAAACCTCCTCCAGTTCCAACATCCAGAACACTGGAGCCTGGCAAAAACTCTTGCACTTTAGCGATTCCAAGACTATGCAGTACATGACGAATGTATATCTCGTCGATATCTTTCCTTGATACCACATTAATTTTTTGATTCCAGTCCTTATATACTTCTGCGATCTTTTCGAACTGAAGTAACTGGGTTTCGTTTAAGTTTGGGAAATAGTCTTTTATTAGCTTCAATGTGTTTAATTTTTGAGGGCAAAAATAAGAGTTCTACTATTGATTTTGGTGCTATTCTATTTTATTACAAACAAAATCAATTGAAATCCGATTAAACTCTTATAAATCCAACACAATTGGCAATTGTCAAAAGGCTTGGTATAGATAAATTTTTATATTTGTTTCATATATTTTTAAGATGACAAATCCAACGATTAAATTCTCAAGAAAGGATCCTCAAAAATTTTTCAGGACCCTAAACAAAAGGGTTAACAATTATTTCAGTGAGAATAATATAAAGAAAACTGGAAACTGGAAATTACATTTAAAAACGATCGTAATGTTCAGTTTGTTCTTAAGTCCTTATTTTTTAATATTATTTCTAGACATTTCAGATTGGTGGAAACTGCTTTTCACAGTCTTGATGGGAGCTGGTATGGCTGGTGTTGGCATGAATGTCATGCATGATGGAAATCATGGAACTTACTCCAGAAAAAAATGGGTAAACAAGTTCATGGGAAGTTCCATTTACATTTTAGCTGGTAATGTTTACAACTGGCAAGTGCAGCACAATGTTTTACATCACACTTACACTAATATTCACGGTCACGATGAAGATATAGATGCAGGAGGCATTATCAGATTTTCAAAACATGCCAAATGGAAACGTTTTCATAAGTTTCAACATATATATTCTGTATTTTTATATGGATTGCTCACTTTCAACTGGGCATTAACATCAGATTTTAAACAAACAAAACGTTACTTAAAGCGCCAGTTATCTTACGGGAAGATGCCAAGTCAATGGAAACAATGGAGCATGCTTGCCGTCACTAAAATTTTATACATTTCTATTTGGATAGTGATTCCTATCATGATTGGGATTGTATGGTGGAAAGTTTTAATTGGATTCTTTGTGATGCATTACACCGCAGGATTAATTCTGAGTGTTATTTTTCAATTAGCTCACATGGTAGAAAATAACGAAATGCCAATGCCTAATGAAGTTGGAGAAATGAAAAATACCTGGGCAATACATCAATTATTTACTACCACAAATTTTGCAACCAATAATAAAATCATGAACTGGTTCAGTGGTGGACTAAATCATCAAGTGGAACATCATATTTTTCCAAACATAAGCCATGTTCATTACGATAAAATAAGTAAAATTGTAAAAGAAACAGCCAAAGAATTCAATTTGCCCTATAACGAATATGAATCTACCAGAGAAGCTGTAAAATCACATTTTAGACACTTAAGAATGCTTGGAAGCGAGCCACAATTATCCTAACTAATTATTTTTATGATTCAACTTTCCGATAAAATTCAAAAATTAGAAACGTCAGCAACTTTAGCGATGGCTGCTAAAGCAAGAGAACTTAAAGCTGAGGGTAAAGACATTATTGGATTAAGTTTGGGTGAACCAGACTTCAATACTCCAGATTTTATTAAAGATGCTGCTATACAAGCCGTAAACGATAATTACAATTCTTACTCTCCTGTGGATGGGTATGAGGAATTGAAAAAGGCTATTCAAAAAAAGTTCAAGAGAGATAATCATTTAGATTATAATCTAAATCAAATTGTTGTATCTACAGGGGCTAAGCAATCACTTTACAATATTGCTTCTGTAGTGCTGAACCCTGGAGATGAAGTCATTCTTCCTTGTCCGTATTGGGTAAGTTACAGTGATATCGTGAAATTAAATGGCGGTGTTCCTGTAGAAGTTGAAACAGACATTGAACAGGATTTTAAGATGACTCCAGACCAGTTGAAATCTGCTATCACTCCAAAAACAAAAATGCTATGGTACAGCTCACCATGTAATCCTAGTGGTTCTGTATATACAAAAGAAGAGTTAAAAGCCCTGGCAGATGTTCTCAAAGACTTTCCAGACATCATTGTGGTGAGTGATGAAATCTATGAACATATCAATTTTGGTCAAGAACGCTTTTCTATTGCTGAATTACCAGAAATGTACGATAGAACTGTCACTGTAAATGGTGTTTCCAAAGCCTTTGCCATGACTGGTTGGAGAATCGGCTACATCGGTGCTCCAGAAAAAATTGCTAATGCTTGTAAAAAGCTACAAGGACAAGTCACAAGCGGAGCTAATTGTATTGCTCAACGAGCAGTGATTACAGCCTTAGATGCCCCTTTAGAAAAAATACAATACATGATCGATAAATTCAAGTCTAGACGTAAGTTGATTTTAGATTTGATTGAAACTATTCCTGGATTTGAATGTAACGAACCTAAAGGAGCCTTTTATGTTTTTCCAAACGTTTCTTCTTTCTTCGGAAAAACATATGGCGGAAAAGAGATTAAAAATGCAACCGATTTTTCTATGTTTTTACTAGAAGTTGCCAATGTAGCCACAGTTACAGGAGAAGCTTTTGGCAATCCAAATTGCATTAGAATTTCTTATGCTGCAAGTGAAGATCACATAAAACAAGCTATGGACCGAATTAAAAAGTCTTTGAGTTAGTTAATTCTTTTGTTTAGGTAATGATTCTGAGGTCTTATATTCTCCCCCCTGATAAATGATTCTTCGAGGAATAGGGGTTTCAATTCCTTGTTTATCCAAGGAAGATTTTACGGCTTCTAATTGTTCCCAATAGGTTGGCCAATAATCTTCAGATTTCACCCAGCATCTAGCAGTTACTCGTATTTCAGATTCTCCAATTTCATCTAACCAAACATCTGGTTCAGGATCTTTTTCAACGATAGGATGCGCTTTCAAAGCCTTTAGAATGATTGGCCTAATCGTTTCCATTTTTATATCGAAGGCGAATTTTAATTTCAAATCTATCCTTCTTAAAGGATCCATCGTGCGATTGTCAACATCACTATTTGCTACATTGCCATTAGGCATGGTGATGATTCTACCGTCAAAAGTTTTAATTCTGGTGTAAAGTATATCGATATTCTTTACGAAGCCAAGATTAGAATTGACATAGATCAAATCACCGACTTTAAAAGGCTTAAACACCAATATCAAAACACCACCTGCAAAATTAGCTAAACTGCCTTGCAAGGCTAGACCTATCGCAATTCCCGCAGCTCCAAAAATTGCCAAAAACGAAGTGGCTTTCACACCCAGAATAGAGCCTACAAGTGTGAATAACAAGCCATATAAAACGAAAATAGAGAGACTTTCGATAAAGGTTTTTAGAGATAATTCCACGTTAGACTTTTTTAAAGCAGCTTTCAAAAGCCTCATGATCAACTTTATAACGAGAATGCCAAAAACTATACTTATAATTGAATACAGGAGTTTTGGGCCTATACTATATAATGAATTTAGCAGAAAGTCCTTTAGGGTATCAAGAAATGTAGTATCCAAAGTTTTATCGTTTTAGCTCGATGTAAGATAAGTATTTGATCTCGTAACACATTCAAATCAAGTAAGGAATTCGAATGTTAAAAAAAAGCTCGATTATTCTTAATCACCATAAGTAAAACCTATGCCTTTTTTAAATTTAAAATAAAAAATGAATACTTTAAAAATTGAACACATAGAAAAGATCACCCCTAATGTTTTACAGATTAGAACGAATAAACCTTCAGGATTAGAATTCAAGCCAGGTCAGGCCACCGAACTTTTCATCAACAAAGAAGGCTGGAAAGAAGAAGGCAGGCCTTTTACCTTTACCAGCTTACCAGCTCAAGATCACCTAGAGTTTGTCATCAAGACTTATCCCGATCATAATGGCGTGACTGAACAATTGTTGGACCTTAAGAAAGGAGACGAATTGCTACAAACCGACATTTTTGGGAATATTTATTTCCGGGGTGAAGGAACCTTTATCGCTGGTGGTGCTGGCTTGACGCCTCTCATTGCTATTTTGAGAGACAGGCACCAAAATGGAGAAGGAAATGAAAATAACAAACTCATTTTTGCCAACAAAACCAAAGCCGATATCATCTTAAAAGATGAACTCAGTGACATGCTTGGAGATAATTTTATAAACATCCTGTCTAATGAGAAAACGGACCGGTTTGCGCACGGGCAAATCGATTTAAGCTTTTTGAAAAAACACATCATCAATTTACAGCAAAAGTTTTACATCTGTGGACCAGACCCAATGATCGAAAGTGTTGTTAATGACTTAAAAGAATTAGGCGTAGAACATGAAAACATCATTATTGAAGAATAAGTCGTGACAATTTATAGTCAACAAAAGTGCCTTGAATTATCAAGGCACTTTTGTTTAGAATTATTGAAAGAACTCACGTTAAAATGTCTTCACAGACTTTGAAATAATCGTTTGTAGATGATTTATATCCTGTGGGTCAATTCCTGCTCTGTGGATTTGAATTGTCTTGTTTGAAAGATGAATTTGAAGATAGTTATCGTTTACCTCTTGAGATTTGATTTGATCCAGAACTATTGTTTTGAAATAAAAGGTATTTATTCTTACAAGTAAGTACTTGTCATTTCCGTAGACAACGTTTTTATAAGTAAAAAGGCTTATAAATAAAATCAATAAAACGGAAATTATACCGAACATAAGTCCTAAAAAAAATCCTTTAAATCGCTTTCAACCAGAAGACTTATAGCTGAAATCATTAAAAGGCAAACGGACAAAACATACATAAAAATGCGATTTGACCTAGTTTCATAAATGAATTTTATTCTATTCATAATACTTCAGATGTGATGAATCTTTGTAGAAAGCTTCAGAACGCTGAATCATTAAATTGATCAATTTTTGAACATCGTTTGGATTAACGTCTTCTATATCAATTTTATGGGTCTTCGTATTTTCTGTTAAAATGAGTTTATCTTTAGCATACTCAATATCGGTAAGGTTATCAAATATGATATTGATTTGAGAAGTACTGTTAATTCGTGTTAAAATTCTTCTACTCGTATTGTATTGAACATGCGCCTTATACCAAAACATACGAAATAGCGAAATAAAAGCAAAAAGATTCAATATTAAAATTAAAAGCTTCTCATGTTTCGTGCCTTTAAAAATAAAGTACAAAACAAGCAACACTCCTACACCGAACAAAATTGGTAAATAGTGCTTTTTAGAAGACAAATTATCGAAATGGATGCTTTTCATCTTAATTACCTTAGACTTAAGTAAATTTATGTCTTAACCAGTTACAAAACAAATGTAAGTATTAATCCAATTTTATCAAGATTTTGTATTTTTAGTGCTATCAAATTAAAATCTATGATAGATTTTCTCTCTTTTTTTGAAGAAATGCCAATTTGGATGAAACTGGGTTGGGTTGTCGGTGTTTTAGCTCTTTTTTGGATATTGGAAGGTTATTATAGATTAACTGCCATCAAATACAAAAAAGTGAAACACGCAGGAGTCAATTTCATATTCCTATTGTTTACGATGGGGATCAACGTTGGTTTTGGAGCGCTTACTTTAGGCGTTTTCTTCTGGATAGATGCCAACCAATTTGGTGTCTTGCATTGGATAGATGCCTCGCCTGTTATTGAACTGCTTTTGGCCATATTAGCTTTGGATCTAGTAGCGCAATACGGGGTTCATTATTTCCTACATAAAGTGAAATGGATGTGGCGCCTACACATCATTCATCATAGCGATACCAAAGTGGATGTAACCACAGGAACTCGGCATCACCCACTCGACTTTACCATCAGAGAAAGCTTTGCTTTATTTACAGTGCTGATTATGGGAATGCCTATAGCTTATTATTTGTTTTACAGGATTTTGAGTGTATTCTTTACCTACTTCACTCACGCCAACATCAATTTAGGCAAGGCAGACAAGGTCTTAAGTTATCTTTTTGTCACTCCCACTATGCACAAATTTCACCATCACAAAGAATTACCCTGGACGGACACCAATTTTGGAAATATGTTTTCGATTTGGGACAGGCTGTTTGGAACTTATCTTTATGCCGACCATCGTAAAATTGAATATGGCCTGGACATCGTTGATGATTTAAAAGATGAAGATGTTTTTTATCAGCTAAAAATTCCATTTGATAAGTCCATCAAAACCAAATAATTAAATCTAAGACACCAACCTAAAAGAGCTATAATACAGTTTACTACTTGGGGCATTACCGGGCTATCACTACAAGTACGCTCCCCAAAGCTTTGGGGATTACGCGCTTTTCGTTCTATCCCTATGCCGCCATCCACTCGTTAAAAAAATTGTAGCCTAGTTTAAAAAAGCTAGTTACTTGATGATGGAAAAACATCACCTCATAGTTATAATGAAAGGTCAATCATCCGTAAAAACGGCTTGGGATATTTAATGATTAAATTGGTAGAAGCCCCGCGTAAGGGATGCAAGTGAAAATCCCACAACCCCCAAAGCTTTGGGGGGAGGAATTGAAATGGGCAGCCTGCCTTTGTCGGCAGACAGGCCCGACCCCGCTATTGTTTAAAAGCGAGGGGCACGCCCAAATCATTAATAATCTAGTAATTCCTGAATTTTGACTTTTACTTTTTCGGTGCTTGGAATCATGGTTTCTTCCAAAATGGAGTTTAGCGGAATCGCGGGCATGTTTTCGGATCCTATCGTCATGACTGGCGCATCCAGATGTTGAAAACACTGCTCCTGAATCTTACCACTCAAAGCTCTGGCAAATGTATTGTCTGAAGGTTCCTCGGTCACCACCAGGCATTTTTTAGATTTCTTCACCGATTTCATGATGGTTTCCTCGTCCAAAGGATGTAGTGTGCGCAGGTCAACAATTTCGATTTGATCTTGTAGTCCGAGTTCCTGGGAAGCATTCATCGCCCAGTGTACGCCCATGCCGTAAGTGATTATGCTGAGGGTTTCCTTGTCATCCTGCGGCCAGATTTCCTGTAACACCCAGGCTTTTCCAAAGGGCAATACATAATCTTCAGCTGGCTCCACGCTAGTCGCGCCTTTGGTTCCTGGGACTTTGCTCCAATACAAACCCTTATGTTCAAAAATAACCACAGGATTGGGATCGTGATAAGCGGCTTTCATCAAACCCTTCAGATCGGCGCCATTGCTGGGGTATGCGATTTTGAGTCCGCGAATGTTACTCACCACACTTTCTACCGATGAGGAATGGTAAGGCCCACCACTGCCATAAGCGCCAATGGGCACTCTCAAAATCATGGATACTGGCCACTTACCGTTTGATAAATAGCAGCTGCGACTCACTTCGGTAAACAACTGATTAAGTCCAGGCCAAATGTAATCGGCAAACTGAACCTCAACAATGGGCTTGAGCCCAACTGCAGACATCCCTACCGTTGAGCCCACGATAAATGCTTCCTGAATGGGCGTGTTGAACACACGATGATCGCCAAACTTCTGAGCTAACGTAGCCGCTTCTCGGAACACGCCTCCTAGCCTGCCTCCGACATCTTGTCCGTAGAGCAAACACTCTTTGTATTGGGTCATCAGCTCTTCGATAGCAAAAAGCGCACAATCTACCATCACTACTTTTTCTGCACCTGCAGGGGAGCGTTCGCCTTTCTCTTCGGTTATAGGGGTGGGCGCAAAGTCATGTGTAAACAGATCTTCTGGTTTAGGATCTTCAGCTTTTAGCGCTTCCTGGTATTCCTTTTCCACAACTGCTTTTGCAGCTTTTTCGATGGCGTCTAGTTCGTCTTGAGTAAAGCCATTGTCGAGGAGTTGCTGTTTTAGTTTTGGATAAGGATCTCTGGTTTTGGATTCCTCCAGATCATCTCTATAAAATTCCATTCTAACGCCAGAAGTATGGTGATTGAGCAATGGGCATTTGGCATGGACTAAGAATGGCCGTCTCTCATTTCTTACGGTCTCCAGAACGTTTTGAAATTCTGAATAAGATTCGATGAAGTCAGTCCCATCAATGCTAATCGCTTCCAGCCCGTGAAATCCTTTGGCATATTCAAAGGCGTCCTGTGCTCGGGTTTCCTCGGCATTGGCTGAAATGTCCCAGCCGTTGTCTTGTATGACATAGATGATGGGCAATTGCTTCAGAGCAGCCATCTGAAAAGCTTCCGCAATTTCACCTTCGGTCACGGAGGCGTCGCCCAAAGAACAGACGACTACTGGATTCTCGCGGATGCGGGAATCTGTCTCCTTTGAATCAGAGGCTGAAAAACTATACCGTTCATTTTCATCAAATAGATTACCGCTTTCGCGGTAATTAATTCCTAGCGCTGCGCCGGTGGCGGGGATAGCTTGCATCCCCGTAGCTGAACTTTGGTGAGGTATTTTAGGCTTGTCGGCATCCTTCAAACTGGGATGCGAGTAATAGGTTCGGCCTGCAGAAAACGGATCGTCTTTTTTGGCCAACAGCTGCAGCATCAAGTCTTTGGGCTGCATGCCAATTGCCAGCAAAATGGAATCATCCCTATAATACGGATATACATAATCTTGAGGTTTTAGTTGCATGCCTACCGCCGTCTGTATCACTTCATGACCCCGTGAAGTGGCATGTACGTATTTGGACACCACCTTAAAGTTTTCTTCGTACAGCTCTGCCATAGCTTTGGCAGTCACTAAATTTTGAAATGCTTTTTTGAATATATTTTTATTTAGTTTCATTTATTTAAATTTTGTCGTTTTGAGTCAAGAGTCAAGATGTTTTGAAACAGGACTTAATGGATAATAATTAAAAAAGTCAAGTATCTGATTCTATTTTATCAATGAAGTTTGAAATTTTACTCTGTAACATTTGTATTTTATTCTCAAGTCTTAAATAATCATCCTTAGAGATGAATTTTTGACGGTAGCAGACCATCAATTGAGTTTCCCACTCAAAGGCTGAACCTAAACTATCACCTAAAAATTTAGCAAAATGCTTATTACTTCTTTTACTCGATCCTTCAGATATATTAGATGCTATTGAAACAGAACAACGATTCATTTGAGTTCTTAATCCGAACTTCTCAAAATCGGGAAGTGAATTAGTAAGCTCATAGTTAAGATCTATCAATTCCATCGCTTCTTGCCATATGAGTAGCTTTTTAAAATTATGCCTTCTCATTTTGTTTTATTTTGTCTTGTATCCAAATGTCCTGTTTCAAAACGTCTTTTTCATTTTTTATCTTCCTCCAAGTAATCCGCAATCCTCCTCAAGAAACTTCCCGCCAGATAACCATCCACAATCCTGTGATCAAAGGATAGGGACAAATACATCATCTGTCTGATCTCGATCTTATCGCCATCTTCATACTCTATAACTTCTGCTCTCTTTTTAATAATCCCTGTTGCTAAAATCGCAGCCTCGGGCTGATTGATAATCGGTGTTCCCATCAAGCTTCCAAAAGTCCCTACATTGGAAATCGTGAAGGTGCTGCCTTTAGTATCATCGCTAGTCAGTTTGTTATCCCTGGCTTTTACTACCAAAGCATTGACGTCTTTTGCTAAAGTCTTTAAGTCTTTTTGATCCGCCTGTCGCACTACTGGAACAATTAAATTTCCACTGGGTAAAGCCGTTGCCATTCCGATATGGATGTCTTCTTTGACGATGATGTTAGTTCCGTCTAAGGAGGAATTAATCATGGGGTAATCCAGAATCGCTTTGGTTACAGCCTGAATAAAAAGCGGCGTGAACGTTAACTTCTCGCCAGTTTCTTCCTGGAATTTAGCTTTGTTCTCGTTTCGCCATTTTACCAGCTTGGTCATGTCTGCTTCCACATAAGCGGTAACGTGAGGAGAGGTATGTTTTGAAAACACCATGTGATCGGCAATCATCTGTCGCATCCTGTCCATCTCCACAATTTTGCCTTTTCCTTTGTCAAATGTCAAGTCAGGCACCTGAAATCCAGCTGACTTCCCTACCTGTTCAGGCTGAGCAAATTGAGCTGGTCTGCCGTCTTCTATGTATTTAAAAATATCAGATTTTTTTAACCTGTCATTTTCACCGGTGGCAGGGATTCTTGCTAACTCCTCATAACTAATGTGGTACTCTTTAGCTATATTTTCGACCAAAGGAGAATAGAATTGATTTCCCCTGGCACTAGGCTTCCATTCCACATTCGAAGTTTCTTTTGATGCTTTTTTCGCTTTTGGCTTCTCTTTTTTTGATGATGGCTTTTCTTGAGCCACTTCTGCTTCTCGATCTTGAGCCGATTTCTCCTTTTCACCTGAACCTGATTCTGCATCATCTAATGCCTGAATAACCGCAATCACTTCCCCAATTTTGACAACCTCATTGGCTTCGTATTTAATTTCTAGTAAACGACCAGAAAATGGCGCTGGCACTTCATTATCTACTTTATCGGTACCTACTTCAACTAGAATATCTCCCTCTTGAAAACTATCTCCCTCGCCTACTATCCAATTGAGGATGGTACCTTCAGTAATGCTTTCTCCCATTTTGGGAAGCTTAAATTCTTCTTTAGTTGAGGTATTAAGTTTATTTGGATTACTCATGTTTATTTAGTTTTCACGCAAAGCTCGCAAAGTTTGTAAGCAAAGCCAGCCAAGTTGTAGTTCTATTTATACATCTATCTTGATATCTCGCAAAGCCGCAAGGCACCAATTTTTAATTTATTTACATTACTAAATTCTCAGCTTATATTAATTTTTATCGTAGATGGAATAATTCGAATAGTCTGTTCTATTTTCCTTTCTCTATTTTCTTACTTCTTGCTTCCTCATAATTCAGAATTTTTCACGCCAAGTCGCTAAGACGCAAAGATTTTCTATTTTCTCACCTCTACTCACTACCGACTACTCACTATCATTCTTAAACTCTTTTAATGTCTTATAAAAATTTTCCTGTTTGGGTCTGTTTTTAGGAATCGTTCTCAATGGCTCAACTGCTTCCAGGCTTTCATGACAATCTGTAGGCAATTGTTGATATAAACGCGTTCCAGCAGTTTTCCAAGCAATCATTTCATCTGAGACTTCTTTGATGATTTTAGCTGGATTTCCAACCACCAAGCTGCGTCTTGGAATTTTAGTCTCCGCTTTCACAAATGCCAAGGCACCAACGATAGATTCAGCGCCAATTTCAGCATCATCCATGATAACAGCATTCATGCCTATCAAACAATTTTCACCAAGATTTGCTCCATGAATGATAGCCCCGTGCCCCACGTGCGCTCCTTTTTTCAAAGTAATGCTCTTACCTGGAAACATGTGTACAGTACAGTTTTCCTGTACATTCACTCCATCTTCCAATATGATTTCTCCCCAGTCCCCACGTATCGCCGCACCTGGTCCAATGTAACAATCTTTACCTATAATCACATTCCCAGTCACAGCTGCCTGTGGATGTACGAAGCTGGATTCGTGTACAACTGGTATGTGGTTTTTAAATTTGTAGATCATAAAGAACAGTTTGATAGTGGTGAGTGGTGAGTTGCTTTTGTATCTAAACTATGGTTTATTTTTAAGATGTTTAATCAAAGCTGAGATCATTTTAGATATTTCAGTGATTTGCTTTCTGTTTTGCTCATCAACTTCAAAAGTGATATAACTTCTAAGTCTGGCTTTAGTTGATGCTGCAACACATTCATGACAACTATCCCAAGCCATTTTTAAATACCTCACGAAATTTGCATCAGTACTAGCTGAACCTTCTGCAATATTTAATGCGATAGAGTCAGCTGCTCGAATAAATTGTGAACCTAATTTGTATGTTTCATGACTTGGGAAATTTTCTATTTGACGATTAACCTGTTCACCAAATTCTATTGCTTTTTGATAAACTTTTAAATCTTCAAATTTAAAATAATAATCACTTTTCATATCACTCACCTCTCAAGACTCATCTCTATTTAAACCTCTTCAACTTCTCTTTCGTAAACGAACTCAAGACCAGCTTACCACTAATTTTTGCGCGTTCTTTCAAAAGTTCATCCCAATCTTCAGTGCCTCGCCAAAACATTTGTTTCATATGCTTTACCGCTTCAGGATTGTATTCACATAAATTTTTGGCAAATTCAGAAATGGCAATATCCAGTTCTTCAGTAGTTTCATAAACTTGTGCAAAAAGGCCTTTATTTTTTGCCCATTCTGCTGAATAGAAAGTATTAGCATCTATGGCAATTTGAGACATCCCGCTCACGCCAAGTTTACGCTCTACAGCAGGCCCAACGACGAAGGGGCCGATACCGATATTCAGTTCGCTAAGCTTAATAGCTGCATACTGGGTGGCCATGCAATAATCCATCGCAGAAGCCAGACCCACTCCACCTCCAACGGTTTTGCCCTGAACGCGACCAATGATAAATTTTGGACATTTTCGCATGGCGTTGATCACGTTGGCAAATCCACTGAAGAACTGCTCGCCAGTCTGTTCATCATTGATCGATATCAATTCTTTGAAACTGGCTCCAGCACAAAAGGTACGGTCCCCGCCTGACTTTAAAATGATCACCAAAACTTCATCGTCTTGACCAACTTCGGTAATGGTATCCGCTAACTTTGCTAAAATGTCGCTAGGCAATGAATTGTGCGCTGGATGGAAAAATTCAATCGTCGCAATTTTATCCTTTATGTCTTTCTTTACGTAGGCTTTAGTCATAATTTAGTGTATTTCTCAATCGTTTTCGAATATTCTTCAAAACTAATGATTGTTAGTTTGATTTACAATTGGATTAACTTCAGTTTTAAGACTATATCAACCCAAACTGCTCAAAGTGATGGTTAAAATGCTTTCTATTCAACAGCTTCCATTCAAAAGCAGTTAAGTCTCCAAAAACTGCGTTTTTCATCACAGCTTCAGGATGTTCTCTAAAGAAATCTTCAAAAGCTTCATAGGCTTCTAGTAAGGCTTTTTTGGCTTCTTCTAGGTTCTCATGTTTCAAATCCTCCAACCCCTCTTTTTTCATCAAAGGCATTTTATAGCCACGGGGCATTTTCTCATAATTATACAACGTCTCCTGTACTTTTTCAAGGTGCTCTCCTGGAGTGGCGATTTCAAAATTAGAAATCTCACCAGTCGCAATGTGAAGCGTCATTTCTAAATGTTCCACCATATGCTGAGGTGTCATCATTCCCCATTTGGCTTGATGTTCTTCTGAAAGTGTTTTCAGTTTATTTTCAACAAACTCTTTATCCACTTCATGAAAGGTGTCTTGTTTTTTCTGAACCATCGTTAAAATAGTAGCGATAGCGACTAATTTATCCTCTTCTTCCACCGCTTCCACATCAAAGACTTCCACGTACCATTTGACGATTCCGCCTGGCAGTTCTTTTCCTTTTTGGTCACGATCTACTTTCTCCTTGCAAGTCAATCTTACATTAATCGTATCGTTATGATAAAGAGGTCTTAAAAATCGGATTTCTTCTAATCCATAATTGGCCGCGACAGGTCCTTTATTGGGATACACAAATAATCCGGCTGCTGCCGAAATAATAAAATAGCCGTGAGCGGTTCGTTTTTCAAAAATACTGCCTTCCAAAGAAGTGATATCGGTATGAGCATAAAAGTGATCCCAGGTCAAATTTCCAAAATTGATGATATCGGTGTCGGTTAAGGTTCGGTTATGGGTTTTTAGCGACATCCCTGGCTGAATGTCTTCCCAATGGTAAGCAAACGGATGCTTTTCGGAGTCTTTATAGTTAGCTTTAGGCTGATAAATACCCGTAATTTCAGTTAAAGTCGTTGGACTTCCCTGAATCGCACAACGTTGCATAAAGTGTTTGATGCCGCGTTTTCCTCCCATTTCCTCTCCACCGCCTGCTCTTCCTGGACCGCCGTGAACCAGATTTGGCAACGGAGCTCCGTGCCCTGTACTTTGCTTAGCCGATTCGCGGTTAATAGACATAATTCGACCATGATGAGACGCAGCTTTGATGGTATACTCTCTTGCAGTATTATCATCATTAGTAAAAATAGAGCTCACCAAAGACCCTTTCCCTTTTTTCGAAAGCTGAATCGCTTCTTCTAAGGATTTATAAGGCATCAAAGTGCTTACAGGACCAAAAGCTTCGGTAACGTGAGCCGCTTCATTTTTGAACGGATGGTCTTCACGCATCAAAATCGGTTTGATAAATGCGCCTTTTTCAAATTCAGCATTAAGGGTTTCTGCAGCATCAAAGTCGCCGTAAACAATCTCAGCAGTTTTGGAAATTTCACTTACTGCTTTTTTAACCGCTTCCACTTGTTGCTTGTCGATAAGGCTTCCCATTCGGACTTCCTTAAGTCTTGGATCGCCCAAGGTGACCTTATCCAAGGCTTTTCCTAAAGCAATCTGCACATCTTCAATCAGTGATTCCGGTACTATAGCCCGACGTATTGCGGTACACTTCTGACCGCATTTTACGGTCATTTCATTGCGTACTTCCCGAATAAACAAATCGAATTCAGGAGTACCTGGAACAGCATCTTCTCCTAATATACAGGCATTTAAAGAGTCTGCTTCCATGGTAAAAGGAACGGATTCATCTAGTAATCGCGGATGATTCTTCAACATTCGACCTGTTGAAGCAGAACCTGTAAAAGTCACAATGTCTTGAGAAGTCACACTCTCTAAAATCGTTTTCTCGGTTCCTGAAATCAGTTGCAAGGCCCCTTCAGGCAATATCCCTGAAGCGATGATTTCTTTCACCACTGCCTCCGTTAAATAAGCGGATTGTGGAGCAGGTAAAACCACTGCCGGCACGCCTGCCATCCAATTCACAGCACATTTTTCCAACATGCCCCACACCGGAAAATTAAACGCATTGATATGCACCGCCACGCCTTCTTTAGGCACTAAAATATGATGCGCCATAAAGCGACCACCACGAGACAAATCGATGGGATCGCCTTCCACATCAAAGGGCTGATTGGGAAATAACTTTCTTAAGGAAGCATTGGCGAACAAATTCCCAAAACCACCATCAATATCAAACCAGGAATCCATTTTGGTCGCTCCCGTTCGGTAGCTCAATTCGTAAAAGGCTCTTTTTTTCTTCTGAAGATAAAACGCCAAGGATTTCAGCATATTTCCACGTTCCTGGAAAGTCATTTTACGAAGCCTATCCCCCTTTTCACGACCATAGTCCAAAATTTCTGGAACATCGAAGCCTTCAACGTTTATGGAAGTAAACTGTTCCCCAGTAATGGAATCGTAAATCGGTTGACCTTCGCCTTTACCTTGTGTCCATTGGCCTTGAATATAACTTTGTGTGGTTTGCATGTTTAGTATTTTAGAATTTTATTCAATGTTTCTGTAATGTTTTCTAGTTCTTTATTAGAAATTCTACCAATTTTTTTTCTGAATCTCAATTTAGATAAAGAACGGGCATGAAATACCATGATCTCAGATTCTTTATCTAGACCATTAATATCATTGGGTGTCAAAATGGGATGCCCTTTATAATTTTTGATGGAAGAAGTAATAGGACATACTATAACAACATTGAAAAATTCATTCATAGTATTACCGCTAATTACGACAGCAGGTCTATTTCCAGCTTGTTCACTCCCTACTATTGGATCAAAATATACCTTCCAAATTTCCTTTTGTCTAATCTTCATTTTCATGATCTAACAGCATTTGAAAATAATCTGCCATACCTTCTTCTGCCATAGCCAACATATCTTTATCCTTGGCGGCTCTTTTAAAAGACTTTCTATAAGCTGCTTTATCTAATTCTTCTAAATATACTTCAACAGCCTTTTCTATGATTTTGTTTTTAGGCATCTTCAGATTTTCTGAAGCCTTTGCAAGCTCTGTTAAAAGTTTATCGGGTAATGTTGAGGTGTAAGTTGCCATCTTTAAAGGTTTTATTCAAATATAGTAATTATTTACAAATCATATTTACAAAATATAAATATGATAAAAATCATTTTATTCATCCCGAATCGCTCTATTCTCGGGATTTTGTTTTACTCAGCATATTAAACCCTTTCAATCACAGCAGCATAACCCTGACCAACACCAACATCACGTCCGCTTCGCTACTGAGGATTTCGCTCCCCTCAACACATTTATGCTTTTTCAATCACAGCGGCATAACCTTGACCAACACCTACACACATCGTAACTAAAGCATGTTTTTTATCAATCAATTGAAGCTGAAGTGCAGCGGTATGTGCTAATCGGGCTCCAGTAACTCCGAGTGGATGACCAATCGCAATGGCACCGCCATTAGGATTAATTCGTGGATCGTCATCTTTTAATCCCCAGGCGCGAATACAGGCTAAAGACTGTGCTGCAAAAGCTTCATTCAATTCGATAATGTCCATGTCTTCCATTGTTAAGCCTGCTTTTGCCAAGGCTTTGTTGGACGCTTCCACAGGGCCAATACCCATAATTCTTGGCTCAACACCCACAACCGCTGAACTTAAAATTCTGGCCATTGGCTTCAGATTATATTTTTCAACGGCCTTTTGAGAAGCCACAATCGTAGCCGCTGCCCCGTCGTTTAAGCCCGACGAATTTCCCGCAGTGACGCTGCCGTCCTTTCTAAAGGCTGGTCGGAGTTTGCCTAAAATTTCCAGTTGGGTTTGTGGCTTGACAAACTCATCATCTGCAAAAATCAAGTCCTCTTGTTTTCGTCTTGGAATAGTAACAGCGATAATTTCTTTGGCCAAACGGCCGCTTTCCTGAGCCTTCGTAGCTTTCATTTGGGAATTGAAAGCAAACGCATCCTGATCTTCACGAGAAATTTTATGAATATCGACCAGGTTTTCAGCGGTTACTCCCATACCGTCAGTGCCGTACATTTCATGCATTTCGGGGTTCACAAACCGCCATCCAAAACTAGTATCGTACATTTTAGCATCGTTTCCATAAGCTGTCGATGGTTTTGCAATGGCGTAAGGCCCGCGAGTCATATGTTCCACACCGCCAGCAATAAACAATTCACCATCTCCCGCTTTTATCGCTCGATTGGCATGAATAATAGCCGAAAGTCCACTACTGCATAATCTGTTGACGGTTTCTCCAGGCACCGAATGTGGCAAACCCGCCAATAACGAGCACATTCGGGCTACATTCCGGTTATCTTCTCCAGCCTGATTGGCACAGCCTAAAATGACATCATCAAAAGCTTCCTTGGGGATAGATGAATTTCTGCTCAAAATTTCTTTGATCACCAAAGCGCCCAAATCATCTGCTCTCACTGGTGAAAGGGTGCCTTTATAGTTACCAATTGGGGTTCGTATCCCGTCTATAATGTATGCGTCCATAGTTAATTTGTTTATTATCTGTTTTGGGCGTTAAGAGGCCTGTCTGCCGAACAGGCAGGTCCTTAACGCAAATCCGTTTTCAATTTAATGTTTTTAGTCATTAGTTAAGTCCCACTCTTTTGAAGTTCTATACACCACCCCTTTAAAAAGCGCTACAATTTCTTCTCCTTTTTTTACTTCAACATAATGAAATCCAAGTCTATTTTTAGTCACCTCAACCGTCGATTCTGCCGTAATATAATCATCGACTCCCAGGGCTTCAATATGATTGATAGACGTTTCGATAGACACCGCATACTTCCCGTAAGTATTGGCCGCAAAACCAAAAGCGGTATCCGCTAAAGCATAGGTAATACCACCGTGAGCTTTCTGCATGGAATTTAGCATCTCTGGTCGTATCTTCAAACCCATTTTGCATTTCCCTAAACTCACTTCCAAAATTTCAATTCCCAGCCAGGTGCTGAATGGATCTTGGGAGAGCATCTTTTTAGGGATAGTTTCTGAGTCTTTTAGTTTATGAGTCTCTGAGTTATTTTTCATTTAGGGTAGCCAATTAGTTGTTGAATACTTGAGTTTTTGAGTTGGTCGTATATATGGTCTCTGATTTTTATTTGAATTTTGTACTTAAATATTTTTTATATGAGGTTATCATTTTTGATAATTCAGTAATATGTTCGCGATTTCTTTCATCAGTATTTTTATCTATAAATTTTCTACGTCTGGCTTTTGTACTACATACTACACATTCGTGAGCGCTGTCCCATGCCATTTGAAGATATCGATTAAAATTTGGCTTTGTACTTGAAGAACCTTCTGCTATATTCAAGGCGATCGAATCTGCTGATCGTATAAATTGAGAGGCTAACCTATAAGTTTCTTCTTTCGGAAATTCTTTAATCTGATCATTTACTAAATCAGCAAAATCAAGTGCTTTTTGGTACATTGTCAACTCTTCAAACTTAAAATGATATTTACTATTCATCACTTATCTAAAATTTTACAGAAATATATTATCAACTACTCACCAACTAAAAGACTAAAAAACTCACTAACTAGAAACCTAAAACCTCCCGTTTTCCTTTGCCATCTTCCTCAACAACGGACTGCATCTGTATCTATCCTCTCTATACGTATCGTAAAGATGATCCATCTGTTCCACACACCAGTCGATGCCTTTTTCATTGGCCCATTTCAAAAGCCCCTTCGGATAATTCACGCCTTTGGTCATGGCTAAGTCAATGTCCTTGGCGGTGGCAATGTTCAGGAATAAAGCATCAGCAGCTTCGTTGATCAACATCACCAACACACGGTCAAAAATTTTACGCCCCATTTTCTGATCTTTAACAGGCGGAATTTTTTTTGCATTTTCGTCATAATCGTAAAAACCCTTTCCTGACTTTCGACCTAAATAACCTGCCTCAGCAAAGCGCTTTTGGGTAAATGATGGCTTGTACCGTGGATCAAAGTAAAAGGCTTCAAAAACAGTTTCAGTCACAGTATAGTTAACGTCATTACCTATGAAATCCATCAACTGAAAAGGTCCCATTCTAAATCCGCCAAATTCTTTCATCGCCCAATCAATTGTGGCAAAACCAGCTTCTCCTTCGGGAACCCCTGCAAAACGCTCTTCGTAAATTCTCAAAGCTTCACCGTAAAATGGACGTGCTACGCGATTCACAATAAAGCCTGGGGTATCCTGAGCTTTTACGGGGACTTTCTTCCAGTCCTGAATCGTTGAAAAGACCTTATCAAAAACCTCCTGAGACGTCTGCACTGCAGGCACAATTTCCACCAAAGGCATCAATGGTGCTGGATTGAAAAAGTGGACCCCAATGCATCGCTCTGGATGCTCCAAAGCAGAAGCGATGGAAGCTATTGACAAAGACGACGTATTACTGGCGATAATCGCCTCATCACTTTGATAGCTTTCGAGTTCTTTAAACACCTTTTGCTTGATCTCCAGATTCTCAATGATCGCTTCAATGGTCAAGTCAGCCTTGGCCAAAGATTTTAAATCTTCCTCGTAAGAGATATTCGACTGAATTCTGCTTTTCTCTGCATCATCGATTCTTCCTTTTTCAATCAACCGATTGAGGATTTTCTCCAAAGCCTGTTTGGCTTTATCTAAGGCTTCCCGTTTTGTATCGTAAAGCTGAACCTGGCAACCCGCCGTTGACGCTACTTGTGCTATGCCGCTTCCCATGGTTCCACTTCCTATTATGGCTACTTTCATTAATATTTTGTATTTATTATTTCAAAATTGTTATTTCAAATTTTTTAGTTAATTAAAATTGATTTTTTATTTCAATCCATTTTTCTTTTTTGAAGTAGCAATGCTTTTTGAGAATATCTTAATTAATTCTTCAGCTTCTTCTATTAGAGTTTTAATTGATTCAGTTTCTTGATATAATTCAGATTTCTGTTGAATAAGCAAATTTGTTTTAGACTCTTTTAATTCTTTTAAACAGATTTGCATCTTGAAGATATAATCTTTGAATGATGAACCTGCGAGTGCTTCAGAATAATTTAAAGCCACGCTTGTTGAAGATCTGATTAATTGACTATTCATATGCTCAGAGGCAAACGACTTTTTAGCTTTATTTGTCAGCTTAATACATGCTACCGCAAAATCTATTAATCTATTTTCCAATTCCGAAGCTGTCATAATTAGTTATTTAAAATTTGAAATAAAAAATAATGAATTTGAATTTTGAAATTAATGTCCTTGAAACTTCGCTTCTCTCTTCTCCATAAACGCCGAAACGCCTTCTTCGTAATCTTTTGTATTGGCGGAGGCGATTTGGTATTCAGATTCTAAAGCGAGTTGTTCTTCTAAGGAATTATTGAAAGATTTGTTCAATGCTTTTTTGGTATAGGCCAAGGCTTTGGTGGGCATTTTGGCCAGCTTTTCCGCTAGATTTTTTACTTCATCCTGATAAGTTTCTGGAGAATAATATTTATAAATCATACCCATACGTTCGGCTTCTACAGCATCTACCTTATCACCAAGCATAGCCAAAGCGGAGGCTCTTTGAAAACCTATGAGCCTAGGAAGAAAAAAGGTTCCCGCGGAATCAGGAATGAGACCAATTTTGGAAAAAGCCTGTATAAAACTCGCCTGTTCATTAGCGACGACAATATCACAAGCTAAGGCGATATTAGCTCCTGCTCCTGCTGCAACACCGTTGACAGCGGCAATGACTGGTTTTTCAATATTTCTGATGCGGGTGATGATGGGATTGTAATGGTCGTCTAATATTTTTTTAAATCCTGGATGCTGATCTGGATCGGTGATTTCCTGAATGTCCTGACCTGCACAAAAGGCTTTGCCTTCACCTGTTAAAACGATAGCTCTCACTTCCTCATTGCGAATACAGTCGTCCAATGTTTTTTGCAATGCAAAAGCCATCTCCCGATTGAAACTATTGAATTTGTTGGGTCTATTGAAGGTAATATAGGCCACTTGATTTTGAATAGTGATTAATATACTGGAATCCATGGTTTTGATTTTTTAGTGATTTTTAAGTTGAAAAGTTACGAAATTGGTCTCTAAACAATCTCGAAATTGAAAGTGATTCAGTAGACTTAAGCTGAAAACATTTCGGATGAAAATCTTGATAACAGAACTTTTGGGATAGGCCTCGGTTAGGGATTGAGGCGTCTGTTGGAGCTCTTCTTGCTCCCCAAAGTATGGGAGCAAGAAAGCGACTGCCGAAAGCCCGACCCCGCCTAAGCGAGGGTAACCGCCAAATACAGCTTAAATTAAACATTTAAAATAATCAAAGGTTTCTTCGCAATCTTCGCATTTGAACATCGCCTTGCAGGCAGTGGAGGCAAACTGACTTACCAATCTTGTGTTTTTGGACTCGCATTGCGGACAAGGGATAACGCGTTTGTTCCCGAGTAGCGCATCTTTGTCTGAGGTGGCATCCATAGGTGGAGCGATGCCGTAATCCTTGAGCGCCTGCTTGCCTTCCTCCGTCATCCAGTCGGTGGTCCAGGCTGGGGACAAAATGAGTTTGACCTGCGGGGTGTAACCATGATTTTGGAGTTCAGTTTTAATATCGTCGCCAATCACATCCATGGCAGGGCAACCACTGTAGGTGGGTGTAATTTCAACTTTAGCCACGTGATTGGGAAGCAATTTCGCAGAACGAACAACGCCTAAATCGATGATAGATAACACAGGAATCTCTGGATCGGGAACCGATTTAAGGATATCGTATAGCTCTATATCTATGTCTGCTTCTTGAGTCATTTACACTTTTAAAATTTTGAATTATAAATTGAGAATTTTAAAAATCAAAGGTCTAGAATCTAAGTTCTTAAATCTAATGTCTAAAACCTACCACTTCATATCTGGATAGGTGCGTTGCATATACTGCATATCGGACAAAATGTATCCCATGTGCTCTGTATGAATTCCATTTTTTCCTCCTTTCTGGAAATACTTAGTGTCTGGAATGTCCAGTGTAGCTTCTTTGAGTAAAGCTGTTATCGTCTCGTAGTAGGGTACTTTTAAAGTTGTCGTATCCACACCATAGCCTGCTTCTGCCACTTTCTTATCATTGGCTGTCATATGAAACAGCTCATCGGTATACACCCACAAATCATTGACGGCTTGCTGAGCTTTTAGTTTGCTTTCCTCAGTTCCATCACCAAGTCGTTTGAGCCAGTCTCCAGAAAAACGCTTGTGATAAGACACTTCCTTCAGGCTTTTTTTGGCTATCGCTTGGAAATTGACATTTTTTGAATTTTCTAATTCCTTCAAGAGCATAAAATGAAATACATCAAAGAAGTATTGCCTAACAATGACGTAAGCAAAATCAGTATTGGGCTGCTCAACCAAAAGCACGTTTTTATATTCTCGTTCTGTTCTTAGAAAAGCCACATCATCTTCGCTAATGTCTTTTGGGGAAAGTTCCGCCACATATTTGTAATAACTTCTGGTCTGACCTAATAAATCCAAAGCAATATTGGTCAAAGCAATATCGGTTTCCAAAGTGGGTCCATGACCACACAACTCTGAAATACGCTGACCTAGAATAAGTGAGTTATCGGCGATGCCGTAGATGTAGTGTATTAAATTATCATTTGTCATTTCAATGGTCTTTAAAAGCGAGAGCTAAATCTCATTAATCTACATGTGCTCGATATCGTCTGGCAATTCATAAAAAGTCGGGTGACGATAGGCTTTATCGGCTGCGGGTTCAAACATTTCGCCATTATCATCTGGATTGGATGCTTTGATATTTTTGGACTCAACCACCCAAATGCTTACGCCTTCACTTCGGCGGGTGTATACATCTCTGGCATTTTTGAGCGCCATATCGGCGTCGGGGGCATGTAAACTCCCGAAATGCCGGTGCTCTAATCCGTTTTTACTTCTTACAAACACTTCCCAAAGTGGCCAGTTTTTTTTTGACATTGAATGTTATTTTTTAATTATAAGTTAAGTCGCTAAGACGCGGAATTTCGTTCGTGAGTCGTGAGTCGTGAGTAAAATAAAAAATATTCTCTACTATCATTTCTCTATTCTCTCTTCTCTTTTTTCTATTCTCTTTTCTCTTTTTTCCATCCTCTCTTATGTCTAATATCCAAAATCTTGAATCTAGATTTAAACCGCTTCCTTCACGTCCTTCTCTGCCTGTTTATCGGCGTAAGCGACTGCTGCATCTCTCACCCATTCTCCGTTATCCCAGGCGTTTTTTCTGGCAGAGATTCGCTCTTTATTACACATACCATGACCTTTCACAACTTGCCAAAACTCTTCCCAGTCAATTTCACCAAAATCATAGTGACCGGTTTCGTTGTTGTATTTCAAATCTTCATCCGGAACTTTAAGCCCTAAAATATCGGCTTGTGGCACCGTTTGATCTATAAACTGCTGACGTAATTCATCGTTGGTTTTGCGTTTCAGTTTCCATTTCATGGATTGCTCGGTATGCGTAGATTCATCATCTGTAGGACCCAGCATCATCAACGCTGGCCACCACCATCTATCAAGTGCATCCTGTGCCATATCTTTTTGCTCTTGAGTTCCGTTGCAAAGCGTCATCATGATTTCATAACCTTGTCTTTGGTGGAAACTTTCTTCTTTACATACCCTCACCATGGCTCTGGCGTAAGGGCCAAAAGAAGTACTGCAAAGCGGCACTTGATTGATAATCGCCGCCCCATCAACTAACCAGCCTATCGCTCCTATATCTGCCCAAGTCAAAGTTGGATAATTGAAAATACTTGAATATTTAGCTTTTCCTGAGTGCAACTGGTCATAAAGTTCTTCTCTGGAAATTCCTAAGGTTTCACAAGCCGAATACAGGTATAAACCATGCCCAGCCTCATCCTGAACTTTTGCCAATAAGGCCACTTTTCTTCTCAAAGACGGAGCTCTGGTGATCCAGTTTCCTTCTGGCAGCATCCCAACAATTTCGGAATGTGCATGCTGTGAAATTTGACGAATATGTGTTTTACGATACTTCTCCGGCATCCAGTCTTTAGGCTCAATCTTTTCATCACGAGCAATTTTAGCTTCAAAAATCTCTTCTAAGCTTTTCATCTGCTCGTCTCTTACATTCTTTTTCCCTTGATTTTTCATAACCTTATGATATTTCAAATTTTCTTTTCTCTATTCTCTTTTTTCTATTTTCCTTTCTCTTTCATGTATACTTTATACTAGCACCTCACTTCTACACATCAAAATCTACAGTCACCTTTTCTGAAGTCGGCACGGCCTGGCAGCTCAATACCAAGTTTTGTGCAACCTCATCTTTTTCCAGAGCATAATTCACTTTCATTTCCACGTTACCTTCCATCACTCGGCACTTGCATGTACTGCAAACGCCACCTTTACAGGCAAATGGCAAATCTGCTCCCGCAGCCAAAGCTGCATCCAGGATATTATCGTAATCTTTGGTCATGGCAAAATGAAACTCTTTTCCACCATCCATAATCGTGATTTGAGTCCCTTCTTTTCGCTTAGCCAAAGCTTCTTCTGTTCGCTTCTTATCTTCTTCTGAAAGTCCCGAAACAAATAATTCGTAATGAATTCTATCATTTTCAAGACCTAATGCGGTGAGTTCATCCCGAATCATAAAAATCATCTGCTCTGGACCGCAAACAAATACATCACTCACTTCATTCACGTCAAAAACAGTATTAGCCAGTAACTGAATTTTCTCCGGAGTAAACCTACCATTCAGCAATTCAATATCTCTTTGTTCTCTGGTCAAAAAGTAGAAAATTTCAAATCTTCCAAAGTAACGGTTACGAATTTGTTCAATTTCTTCTTTAAATATAATGGATTTCGCATTCTTATTCAAGTAAAATAACTTGCAATTAGCATTCGGTTCTTTAGACAGATGCGTTTTAATCATCGATAGAATGGGTGTAATCCCACTGCCTGCAGCAAAAAATAAATAAGTTTTATCGTTGTCCTGCTGGACATCCACCCCAAAGTCTCCGCTTGGCGGCATCACTTCCAAAATATCATTGGCTTTCAACTCTTGGTTGACATAGGTTGAAAATTTTCCTTCAAAAATCTGTTTCACAGCGACCTTCCACTCATCATCCACAGGACTTGAGCAAAGTGAATACGATCGTCTCACATCTTCACCATTGATGTCCTTTTTCAAAGTCAAATGCTGCCCTTGATGATATATAAAATCAGGTTTTAAGTCTTCTGGAATATCGAAGGTCACTACAGAGCAATCATCGGTTTCCTTATAAACGTCTTTTACTTTTAACGGAAAAAATTTAGCCATCAATTATTGATTTAATATCAAAACTAACGATTGTTAGTTTAATATCCGAAAAATTGATGTTAAATTATTAAAGCCAAAAAAACTTCAACTCTACAAGTAATAGTCTACTTTAGTATCAATTGTTGATTTTCGCTTGCCTTCTTCAAGTTCTCCATCGTATTTACCCATGTAGAAAAATCCTAAACAAGATTCTCCATCATTTAAATTAAAAAAATCATCAACCAGATGAATGAGTGAAGGCGAACTCCAGTAAGCACCGATATTGAGTTCTGTACAAGCTAACCACATGTTTTGAACTGCCATGGCCACAGCGGAGATTTCCTCCCATTCCGGAGGTTTGCCTTTCGGACTTTTCTGTATACAAATCGCGATGACTGTATGCGATTCTTCAAATTTGGAAACAATCTTTTTTCTTTTAAAGGATGATGGCTTCCCTTCTACTTCAGCATTTTTTTCAACCAGAAATTCTGCAAATTTCAACTTACTATCACCCTGCATAACCTTAAAACGCCAGGGTTCTGTATGCTTATGGTTTGGAGCCCAATTGGCTGCAGAAAGTATTTTATCCAGCTCTTCTTTCAGAATAGGTTCATCGTTATACTGTTTTGGGAAAACCGAACGTCTTTTTTCTATAATCTCAAAAATGTCCATAATTCTATTTTTTAAATACTTCTAAAATAGCTGATTTGATTCTTTCTCTATCTTCGTAAGTGAGGTTAGAGCCTGAAGGCAAACAAAGTCCATTAGCAAATAATTCTTCTGCAACTTTATTGCCATAGTAAGGCATGTTGGCAAACACTGGCTGCAAATGCATAGGCTTCCAAAGGGGTCTGCTTTCAATATTATAGGTATCCAGATGTAAACGCAATTGCTCTCTATCGATTCCTTCGGTTTTGTCAGGATGTACTAAAATGGCCGAGAGCCAGTGATTACTAAAATAATCTTCACTTGGTTCGGATAACACCTCTACTCCATCAATATCCTCAAACAAAGTTTTATAAAACTCATGCATTCCTCTTCTCAAAGCCACATGTTCGTCGAGAACTAGCATCTGTCCTCTACCGATTCCAGCAGAAATATTACTCATCCTATAATTGAATCCGATTTCGGAATGTTGGTAATGTGGAGCACTATCTCTGGCTTGAGTGGAAAAATAAACGGTTTTTTCTTTGGAAACTTTATCCTTACAAACCAAAGCGCCACCACCAGAAGTAGTGATGATTTTATTACCATTGAAAGACAAAGCGGCAAAGTCTCCAAAGGTGCCGCAACTTTTAGACTTAAAAGTGGAACCCAGAGATTCTGCAGCATCTTCAATAATCGGTATATCGTACTTTCTAGCTACTGCAGCCACTTCTTCAACCAAATAAGGCATCCCGTAAAGATGAACCGGTATGATAGCTTTAGGCGTCTTACCCTTGGCTATTCTGTCCAAAATAGCTGTCTCCAAGGCTTTCGGACATATGTTCCAAGTCGAAGCTTCGCTATCTACGAAAATTGGCGTCGCCCCCTGATACATGATGGGATTAGCAGAGCCACAAAAGGTAAAACTCTGGCAAATCACCTCATCGCCTTCAGACACGCCGAGTTGGACCAATGCCAAATGTATTGCCGCTGTACCACTACTCAGCACAGCAATATGCTTATTCTTTCCCAGGTAATCTTCAAGATCAGCTTCAAATCCATTCACGTTTGGCCCCAAGGGCGCGATCCAGTTTTCTTTAAAAGCTTTGGCTACAAACTCCTGTTCCTGGCCACCCATATGCGGTGAGGATAACCAGATTTTTGATAATTCTGAAGACATAAAGTTAGATTAGTTCTGAAAAGGTAAAAGTATCGTTTTTAGAAGGATTTTTAAATCAAACAAAAGTGAAACGTTTTGGTAATACTGAAGATTCAGTTTTACTTTTTGAGGAAAAATGACTTCATCATTGTATTTAAGCGGTTCCTTTTGCTGGCTCAACACGGACTCTTCATTTGCAAATTTCAAGGAAGCATAGCCTGTTAATCCAGGTTTTAGTTTTAAAATATTTCTTGCTTCTCCCTTCAAAAGATCGTAATACCCCGGGACATCTGGCCTGGGCCCTACCAGACTCATTTCGCCTTTCAGTACATTGATAAGTTGTGGAAATTCATCGATTTTAGTTTTTCGAAGCAATTTCAAAAATGAATGCGACTGTCCATTGTCTTTGATGGTTTTGAATTTGTATACCGTAAATTTTTTACCAAACTGACCTATTCTAACTTGAAAGAAAATGGGGTTGGACTTGTGAATCAAAAAAAGTGAAACCGAAATTAATACCAACAATGGACTTAAGAGAAGAAGCCCAATCAGGCTCAGGACAAAATCTAATAAGGGCTTTCCAAGTTTTAAATACATGGGCCTAAAATAAACAAAGGTTTTGTTAACTAACAAAGTCCCCAAGTTTAGATTGAGGACTTTGAAAAACAATTTTAAATTAGTTTTTTATAAACCTTTTTGAGGCTGAACCTTGATCAGTTTCAATCTTGATAAAGTAAAGGCCTTCACTCAATCCAGAGGCATCAATTTGAACCTTTTCATCTTCTATGGAATAGTTAATAAACAATTCTTGCCCTAAAACAGAATAGATTTGGACATCTTCTATCTCATTATCTTTTAGTCCATCTAAGGTCAACAGTCCTTTCACTGGATTTGGGTAAACTCTTACGGAGTCTGACAATTCAAAATCCTTGTCACTTAGGGTTACAGGGACAAATTTCAATTGAAATCTAGACTCATTTTCGCTTTCTTCAATTGAACTGTCAACGCTAAAATTATAAGAAAACCCTTCAGTTACTTCCACTTCTTCTTGAAGATAGTTATCAATTAGAATCAAGGACTTATTTTCTGGTAGAGCATCAAAATTGAAGTTCAATGTATAGTCTGGTTGCTGATAATTGCCTATGGCTATTTGAATGATGTCCTCATTTTCAGGATATGTTCTTTTATCAATAGAAAGTATCTTTTGATTGATTATAGCAATATTTTCTCCTGACTGGATAAATTTTACAGCATCTTCATCTGAAGGAGGTGTTGTAAAATCTTCTGAAAACCTTAAACCAGCTGCATCTGCCTCCATGGAACCATTAATGAAATCCTCAGCTTTATAGAGTTTTATGTTGATATAAGCTTGTGTATTTTCAGATAAAATCTCAGGTTGTGGCTGTCCTGATGCAATAGCATTAGGAGTAAATGTAATAGAAGGTGTTTCCGTAAGTTCTTCTGTATTCTTCACAAAAAAGGCTTGTCCTGGAATAATGAATTCACTCGCCTCGGATGAAGATGGATCTGGAGCTAAACCTGAAAGATCTACTGTAACATAACCTCCTTTGCCATTATCACCCCCAATTTTAGCATCCCACACATAAATGAAGTTTGTAATACCTGTAGTCGAAAGTTCTGTAAAGTCAACAACAGCTTGGTATGGATTGGCAATGAAACTAAAAGTATCAACAAATTGAGATAACTCCTGAAGTTGATTTCCAGTAGTCAATTCTCCAGACAACATCTGCCCTTTAGAAGTTAACGTAGTAATCGTTGGTTCTGCCTCATTATCAGTTAAATTAATAGTTCTATCTCCCCGAACCATTAATCTATAGGGCTTTCCAGCTTCTAAAACTTCATTGGTTGAACTAACTGCCGTCCAACCTGCCCCACCCGTTGGATTGGTAATTTGATTGTCGTAAGTAAACAATGAAGGATTATTGGTTGTGGTATTATCAAAGCCATTGGCGTCTCCACCATCGCCCGTGATGTGAGTGTCCTGCTGCCATGAGTTGGCAAAAGATTCCCCGCCTACTGGTGAACTCAAGAATCGAAATGCACGTTTAGCGGGTATAAATCGCTCAACAGCAATGTCTCCTATAATATTAGAAGTCGTAGAATGTAACAATTGCGCACTACCTGTAACATCACTTTTGAAGGTTAGGTTGCCGTTTACACTTAGGTTTCCCGTGACATTCAAAGTAGTTGTACTTGCGAAATCAACTGTTGCTTCACTTAAGATTTGAAAATCATTTGAAACTAAATCTTGCTCTATTGATAGATTACCATCGACAACTAAGATATCATCCTGGTTTGTAGAAATATTTATTGGCGACTCTGGACTCCAGGCTCCATTCTCGTAGATATAATCGAAAGGTTTGCTTATAATTTCGCCATCAATCTTTACGTCATCAATTCTAAATTGCCCACCACCTGAAGTTGGTCTTGAACCATTGTCCCATCCTTTTATCCTGACAATCACTTCAGATAAATCGTTAAAGCCACTTAAGTTTTGATTAAATATAGCTTGTTCACTAGAGCCCGAATTAAAAGTTGCTATTTCAATTCCATTGATTTCAACTGTAATTGCAGAAGGTCCTGCACCAGTTGTTCTCCATTCAAAAGAAATGTTTGTAAGATTTGCTCTGAATCCAGCATCTGGGTTCAATACGAAAAAGAAATTCTTAGCAACATCTGGTGACATTGCACCCCAACCAGAATTCCCCTGAGCATATGGTATGCCAGAGCCAGACCATGTGCCAGTTGTACCATAAATTAAACTGTTTTCTGAAATTCCAAAGTTACTTAAGGTTGCATTGCCAGGACTGTAGGTTGGATTTGGTGAGTCACCTGTAAACTCATAAAGAATAAAAGCATCTCCCAATACACTTCCATCCAGATATACTCCTGTAGTGTATGAACCTCCACCTGAAATCTCCAATACATCTGAATAATTGGAAACTATCAGACCTTGCTTGAGCCTAACATAAACACTGGAGGCAGACCCGTTATATCCAGGGAAAATTATCTGATCTGAATAAGTTCCATTTTGTGTTTGAGAAATCTCAAAATCAGAGCCTGTAGGAAGTTGAATTAAAACATCTGATCCATCTAAATTATTACCTGTTATAAAAATTTCTTGAGAAACAGATGGACCGCCATTTTCTGGATAAACCAAACCACTTAAAGAAACTACCGATGCCTTTAAGCTGGGATCACTTGTTCCGACTGGAGCAATACCAAATCCTTCCAATCCATTTATACCTTTAGGGTCTGCATTTACAGTTTCAAAACGTGTACTTGGGTCTGTAAAGCCAGAAAGTTCTCCAGAAGAAACACCTTCTATCAACTGAAGATTTTGATCGGCAGTTGAGACACCGTTACCAGACCAAGATGACCCTGGGTCGGTACCAGGTGTTCCAAAGACATCTGTTGTTATTCCATTATACTGAACTACTAAAGCATCGTTGCCGTTAAATGTGAAGCTATTTAAAACAAACCTTACTGAATTTGCATCTGCTGCTACCTGCATATCTGAAGTTCCTATTATTAAAACTTCATTAACGGCCAGTGTACCAGTATTGATAGTTACAGCATCAGTAGGCGCTGCTCCATTAGTACCTTGTTGAATTATAAGATTACTTGTAGTAAAATCAAGAACTGCTCCAGTATTGTTCCAAATCTCAATTCCCTTTGGAAACGTTCCAGAATTAGTGTCAACGTATTGACTTATTATTTGACTTTGGCTTGTAAATCCAATAAGTAAAAAAATAGATAAGAATAGCTTTAAGGATAAAGATTGCATAATTAAGAAAGGTTTTTAAGCTTCAAAATTAAACTTTTTATGGTATTTAACTTTAAGCTTTTGTTACAATTCCATTAAGAAGAATTTCGGTGATGTCATTTTTTAATTGCTGACCGTTCACACCGCTCCGCTTCCTGTACCACAAATGCAGTGTTCTTAAGGTGGATAGCAGTGAAAAGAGAATCACCTCTACGTTCTTAGCTTTCAGTTCTCCAGATTCCACTCCTTTATTAATAATATCGCGTAAATCTTGTTCGTAAGCATTGCGAAGTTTCAAGAATTCTTCAAAGTTGTTGCCTTCCAGATGCATCCAGTCGTTATTTACAATGGCGATAGCTTCAGGTTTTTGCAAAGTCAAATCAATGTGATGATTGATGACAGCCTCTAGTCGTGTTTTGGCGTCAACATCAATGCTTTTGACGATTTCCATTTCACGCGTAAAATAATGCGCTACACCAAGTACAATTTCAGCTAAGATTTCTTCTTTAGAACTGATATGATTATATAAACTTGCCGCCTTAAAATCCATAGCCTTGGCCAAATCTCGCATACTCACAGATCTGTAACCTTTATCTCTAAATAAGGTTTTGGCTACACTCAATATCTCCTGTCTTCTCGTCATAAATTGTCAAAATTCATAAAAGGATATTTTTTGATCAATTCCTCTTTCAATTTATATTGATAGGCTTTGAGTTTTTCAAAAGCTTCGCCTTTGGATACTGTTTGGCGGTGCGCTATAGATTTTTGTAATTTTTCAACCTTATCCATATCCGCGTAAACAGCTTCAGAAATAAAATTCAATTTGAATCTCTCCCAAATTAAATCTACTGCTAAAGTATTAGGATGTATCAAATCCCGATCATAGAATCGGTAATCGCGAAATTCATCCACCATCAATTCATAAGATGGAAAATAGAAACAGAAACTTGAGCTTTCTTCTAAAACCTCATGCAAAGCTGAAACTAAACGCGCCTTACTTCGTTGATTCTCCACAATCCCATCCTTAACATGTCTCACAGGAGAAATTGTGAAAATGAGTTTTACATCTGGATGGAGAGTTTTAAAATTAAGAAGAAGCTGACTTAAAATTATCTTCAACTCATCCACTGGTGTCAGTTCTTTTTCAAACTGATCCTGAGACAATTTGTGACAATTGGCGACACCTAAATGTGATGATTTTTCTCTGTAAATAAATGAAGTTCCAAGTGTGATGATGATATGGCTGGACTTTTCACCCGCTTCCTTCAGTTGTTTTCTTGCTGAATTTAATACTGCTAAAGTTTCTGCTGATGAATTCCTACTTAATCTGGAGTGAGAAAAAAAAGAATGCCAGTTTTCGTTATGTCGAAAAATATCGTCTTCTGTAAATTCCTTATCCGTTACAGCTTTTTCAACCACATTCAGAATCGCTTCTGGATGAAATAAAATTCCAAAAGGATTGCTCTTAACTTTAAAATGAAAGTGATCTAATTTTCGACTGATATGTTCCGCAAAACACGATCCTAAACACAACAATTCTGAGCCGTAATCTATAAGGTGCGGTATGGGTTGTAAAGGAACAACAGTTGATAATTTCATATTATCCTGCAGTTGATTTTTGTTCTACGATAGACCTAGCTTCTTCCAGAGCTGAAGGAATCCCAGATGCATTTTTTCCACCAGCAGTTGCAAAAAAAGCTTGTCCACCACCACCACCTTGAATGTGCTTACCAAGAGATTTGATGATTTTTCCCGCATTCCAGCCTTCAGATTCTACTATGGATTTGGAAATATAACAAGCCAACAAAGCTTTTCCATTCGCTTCCGAAGCTAACACAATAAATACATTTTCTTTTTCCCCTCCAATCTGAAAAGCTAAATCCTTCATAGCGCCAGCATCGAGATCAACCTTTTGAGAAACGAAATTTACCCCATTGATGTCTTTGAGTTGAGACTGTAATTCCGACTTAATTTGCTTCAACTTCAGTTGATTCAGTTGCTCAACTTCTTTCTTTAAGTTTAGATTTTCTTCCTGAAGGGATTCTACAGACTTCAAAATATCCTGTGGCTGATTCAGAATAGATTTAACCGAAGTTAATATTTGAGATTCTTTGGTTAAAAACGCTTTAGCGGCTTCGGAAGAAATAGCTTCGATACGTCTGATTCCTGATGCCACCGACGATTCATTTTTGATAATAAAATGCCAAAGCTTTGAGGTGTTTTGCACGTGAGTACCTCCGCACAGTTCCATCGACTCGCCAAATTTCACCATCCGTACTTTATCCCCATATTTCTCACCAAAAAGAGCGATAGCCCCTTTCTCGATAGCAGTATCATAAGCAATTTGTCGTTCCTCTTCAAACTCTAAAGCTTCTTGAATTCTGGCATTCACAAACTCTTCTACAGCTTTTAGTTCTTCGTCCGTCAATTTTGAAAAATGTGAAAAGTCAAATCTTAAATATTCTGAATTTACCATAGAGCCTTTTTGCTCCACGTGAGTCCCCAAAATTTGTCTTAATGCCTGATGCAATAAGTGAGTCGCAGTATGATTTGCCGCTGTTTTCTGTCTTCGAGTAACATCCACTACAGCTCTGAATTCTTGGTTTGTAGAGGATGGTAAGGTTTTAGAAAAATGGATGATTTGATTGTTTTCTTTCTTGGTATCCAGGATATAAACCTTACTCCCATCCTGAAATTCTAAGTAGCCTTTATCTCCAACTTGCCCTCCTCCTTCAGGATAAAACGGTGTTTTCTTAAACACCAGTTGATACTGTTCGCCGTCTTTTTTGGAAGTGACTTTCCTATATTGTATTAATTGAGTATGAACTACAGTCTGGTCATACCCTACAAATTTTCCGCTTTCATTAGGAATGACTATCGTCCAGTCGCTAGAACTTGTTTGCGCTGCATCTTTAGAGCGTTTTTTTTGCTTAGTCAGTTCTTCCTGAAAAGCCTGAAAATCTAATTCATAGCCTTTTTCACTTAAGATCAGACTCGTCAAATCGATTGGAAAACCAAATGTGTCGTAAAGTTCAAAGGCCTTTTGACCGCTTATCGTTTTTGAAGAAGACGCTTCCATCAAATTATCCAGTAATCCTAGGCCTTGCTCCAGGGTTTTTAAAAAAGACTTCTCCTCTTCTCTAATCACATTTCTGCAAAGTTCGGCTTGATTAGAAATTTCTGGAAATGCTTCTCCCATCTGTTTTGAAAGTACATCTACAAGCTGATAAATGAATGCCGTTTTTACATCCAGAAAAGTAAACCCATATCGGATTGCACGTCTCAAAATACGACGAATGACATAACCAGCCCCCGTACTACTTGGTAATTGTCCATCTGCAATGGCAAAAGCTACAGCTCGCACATGGTCTGCAATTACTCGTATAGCAATATCGATTTCTTCGGATTTGCCATAAGTTTTACCTGTAATCTTTTCGATGCTTTGTATGAGTGGCGTAAAGACATCTGTGTCATAATTGGAAGTTTTGCCCTGCATTACCATACATAAGCGTTCAAAACCCATCCCGGTATCGATATGCTTGGAGGGTAACATTTCCAAACTTCCGTTAGCTTTACGGTTGTATTGTATAAAGACTAAATTCCATATTTCTACCACTTGTGGATGGTCTTGATTTACTAAGTCTTTTCCAGGAACCTTTTTCTTTTCTGCTTCAGTTCGTAAGTCAACATGAATTTCTGAAGCAGGTCCACAAGGCCCTTGGTCACCCATTTCCCAGAAATTATCTTTCTTATTGCCTAGTAAAATTTTATCTTCATTCACCAGCGCTTTCCAAAACTCATAAGCTTCGGTATCCTTTGCTAATCCATCTGCTTGATCACCTTCAAATATAGTAACGTAAAGATTCTCCTTAGAAATCTCCAAAACTTCAGTTAAAAACTCCCACGCCCAATCTATAGCTTCTTTTTTGAAATAATCCCCGAAACTCCAGTTGCCCAGCATTTCAAACATAGTGTGGTGATAAGTATCTTTTCCTACTTCTTCCAGATCGTTATGTTTTCCGCTTACGCGTAAACATTTCTGAGAATTTGTAACACGTGTTGATTTCGGTTCAGAGTTCCCCAAAAAGTAGGATTTGAACTGATTCATTCCAGCATTGGTAAACATCAAGGTGGGATCATCTTTCAGCACAATCGGTGCTGAATCTACTTTGGCGTGAGATTTGCTTTCAAAAAATTCTAAAAATTGACGTCGAAGAAGTATAGAGTTCATAAAGTCTGAGCTGAATTTATTTTAAGGTGTTTCAAATTTAAGTTATATTTGTAAGTTACTTACTAGTAGTTTGCAACCCAATAGGAGCAAAAATACTATAAAATTAAAGAATGAGTAAAGTAAAATATTACTACGATAGTGAAACTTTATCCTACCGTAAAATTGAACCCAAGAAAGGGAAAAATTTTGCCCTGGGTACGCTTTTCTTATTAGGAATTATTGCTACAAGTTTCGTATTAGCGCTGGTTTACCTCAACATTCCAAATGTTGAAACCCCCAAAGAAAAAGCATACAAAAGAGAAATTGAGAACATGAAGTTTCAATACGAACTTTTGAATAAGCGAATGGAGGATGTTGTGGATGTGTTGGAAAATGTAGAAGATCGTGACAACAACATATACAGAGTTTATTTTGAAGCCAATCCCATTTCAGAAGAACAACGCAGATCTGGTTTTGGAGGTATCAATAGATATAAAAATCTAGAAGGTTTTGAAAATTCTGAAATTATCACAGAAACCACTAAAAATCTTGATCAACTCGCCAAACGTCTGGTGATTCAATCCAAATCACTTGATGAAATAGCGGCTTTAGCAAAAAACAAAGAAGCACTATTGGCTTCTATTCCAGCTATTCAGCCTGTCAAAAATGATGATTTAAAGCGTATGGCATCTGGATTTGGTATCAGGATGCACCCCATCTTAAAGTACAGAAAAATGCATAACGGAATGGATTTTTCTGCACCCTCTAATACTGAGGTATTTGCAACAGGAAATGCTACCGTGAAAAAAGCAAGAAAGACCAGTGGATTTGGAAATTTGATTGTGCTGGATCATGGATTTGGCTACGAAACTTATTACGCACACTTAAATGAATTTAATGTAAGGCCTGGACAAAAGGTAAAACGTGGAGAAATTATTGGCTATGTTGGTAATTCAGGACTTTCTACGGCTCCCCATTTGCACTATGAAGTTCACAAAAATGGTAAGGTCGTTAACCCTATAAACTTCTATCATGGTGATTTAACTGCCGAGGAGTATGACATCATGTTAAACCAGTCTACGCTTGAAAATCAATCTCTAGACTGATGAAACACCAGCTTGGAGAAAAGCTTTACTATTCTATTGGGGAAGTCTCCAAGGCCTTTGATGTTAACCCATCACTTATACGTTTTTGGGAAAAAGAATTTGATGAAATTCAACCTAAAAAAAATTCAAAAGGAAATAGAAAATTCACCCAGGAGGATCTTAAAACAATAGACTTCATATACCATCTTGTAAAAGAACGTGGATTCACACTTGAGGGTGCAAAGACACACCTTCGTGAAGACAAAAAAGACACCCTTTCCAAATTTGAATTAATCAGCAAATTGAAAGCCATAAAAGCTGAACTTATCTCTATAAAAAATCAACTTTAAAAATAAAAAGAATGAAAAAGTGGTTAATCCCAGTTATAATAATTGCAGTTGTAGGCTTTGGCTTATACAGCTGGACTAAAGGTTTCAATAATACTGCTGTTACGCTACAAGAAGAAGCTAAAACAGCATGGAGTAATGTAGAAAGCGCCTATCAACGCAGGAACGATCTAATAGGAAATCTGGTTAAAACGGTACAAGGCGCTGCAGATTTTGAAAGAAATACCTTAACAGATGTAATCGAGGCTAGAGCTAAAGCAACTTCTGTAAACATAAATGCTGATAATCTTACAGAAGAAAACATACAACAATACGAGCAGGCTCAAGGTGGTTTAAATTCTGCTTTATCTAGATTATTGGTAAGTGTTGAGCGCTATCCAGAATTGAAATCCAATCAAAATTTTATGAATCTTCAGACACAATTGGAAGGGACCGAAAACAGAATTAACGTAGAAAGAAATCGCTACAACTCTTCAGTTGGAGAGTACAACACTCACATCAAAGTATTTCCAAATTCTATCTTTGCTGGCTGGTTCAATTTTGATGAAATGTCTAGATATTCTGCAGATGAAGGTTCTGAAAATGCGAGAGAAGTAGAGTTTGATTTCAATTAAAACACAATTCATGAAAGTTTCTGAGTTTATAAATCCTGAAGAAGAAAAGGAAATTGTCGAAGCCATCAAAAAGGCAGAATTGAATACCTCAGGCGAGATACGTGTCCATATTGAACACACTTGTGATGGTGATAGATTTGAGCATGCGCTTGAAATTTTTGAAAAGCTGGAAATGCATAAAACAGAGCTTTCTAACGGAGTTTTAATTTATGTATCTATAGATGACCATCAACTTGTAATCCTAGGTGATAAAGGCATAAATAATGTCGTTCCAAATGGGTTTTGGGAAAGTACTAAAGATGAAATCATAAGCCAATTTAAATCTGGCAACTATAAGCAAGGCCTGATTAATGGCATATTGGAAGCTGGAGAACAACTGAAACAACATTTCCCTTATCAATCTGATGACACTAACGAATTGAATGACGAAATCTCTAAAGGTTAATCTATGAAGTCAGTACAACGACTATTTTTATATACTTTACTTGCCGTTTTAAGTTTTGGTTCCAGTGGTTATTCTCAGATAGAAATCCCCAAAAAACCTTCAAAAGAAATGTCTGTTTATGACGGTGCAGATCTTTTTAAAGATAACGAGGTTCGTCAACTCAGGAAAAAGCTAGAAACTTATGCAGATACTACGTCTACACAAATAGTTGTGGCAACAATCAAAACTCTTAATGGCGAATACATTGGAACTTATGCAGCAGAGTGGGCTCAGAAATGGGGTATAGGTCAGAAAGGGGAAGATAATGGTCTTCTTATATTGATAGCAAAAAATGATAGTAAAATCTGGATCACGACGGGTTATGGACTTGAACAATACTTAACAGATGCAACCACTAAAACAGTTATTGAAAACATTATCCTTCCAGAGTTTAGAAAAGCTGATTATTATGAAGGAATAGATAAGGGAACTACAGCCATTTTTGAAGTTCTCGCTGGAAGATTTGATGCCTCCGAAGTTAAGCAATCAAAGAGCGAAAGCACCTGGCCATTTGCTATTTTTCCTATTCTCATTTTCATAGTTATTTTTATACTTATCGCCAGAAAAAACAGAGGTGGCGGTTCTGGTAAAGGCAACAATAATCGTCGTGGCGGCCCAGATTTCCTTGATTTTCTCATCTTAGGCAGTATGGGGAGAAGTATGGGCGGTGGAAGCTTTGGCGGCTCATCTGGTGGCTTTGGCGGTGGAGGAGGTTTTAGTGGTGGATTTGGCGGTGGTGGCTTCGGCGGCGGAGGTGCTGGTGGAAGTTGGTAATTTTAAAAAAAACTAAATCACAATGACTAAAAACTATTTCGATTTGTTACTTTAAAGAACTTAATAGTTTTAAATTAATATTAAGGCCCTAGAATTGCTCCAAAAACTGAATTCGCTTCTCAATAGGTGGATGCGTTGAAAACCATTTTCCAATGCCTCCTAGAAATCCAACTTTACCATCTTTAGGTGTGTTTTCAATAAATAGTTCTTGGACGTCTTCACTTTTCACATCATCTACATGATGGTTGGGTGCTATCTTTTTTAGTGCCGAAGCTAGTGCCCAAGGCTTTCTCGTCATATCTGCTGCTCCAGAATCTGCCATATATTCCCGTTTACGACTTAAAGCAAATTTGAAAAGTAAAGACACAAAATAAGCCACAGCAGCAATGGCTAATATGATAATCATAGCCTTTCCGCTATCCTTATTATTTCGTCTAGACATTCCTCCGTAAAGAAAACTCCTGAATGCAATTTGGACCACAAAGGAAAATATGCCCACAAAAATGATACTTACCACTAGCAATCGAACGTCCTTGTTGCGGATATGCATCAACTCGTGAGCAATAACACCTTCCAGTTCGTCATCATCAAGCTTATCGATAAGTCCACGGGTTAGTGTAACGGTATAGTCTTTTTTACGAATTCCACTAGCAAAGGCATTCAAGGCTTTACTTTCAATAATTTTTACGTTTGGCATTTGCATTCCTACACTTATGCATAAATTTTCTACTAAATTGTAGACACGCATGTTTTCCTTACGGCTCAGTGTTTTTGAGCCTGTTGCCATAGAAATCATTTTGGTATTGAAAAAGTAAGCTATCAAAAACCAAACTGCTACTATGATAACAGTAGCAGGAATTGCTCCTGTGAAAATGTCTAAAGCAACTTCGGGTTGGGGATCTCCAAATTCATCAAAAGTTAGGAAATACACTGCAGCAAACACAGCCACGAGTAATAGAATTGGGAACGCAATTAAAATAAGTGTAGAACGAAAATTATTACGCCTAATTTGGGTTTGGATACCCACAAACTTTGCCATAAAAAATGTTGTTTAAAAGCTAACCTCAGGAGCTTTATCCAGACCTGATCTTGCTTCACCTAAATCGAACATAGGCTGACGACTAAAACCGAACATCCCCGCAAAAATTAGATTTGGAAATTTTTCGATAGCCGTATTTAGCTCTCTGGTCGCTGAATTAAAAAATCGTCTTACAGCAGCCAGTTTATTTTCGATATCTGAAATTTCGGTTTGTAGTTGCATGAAATTTTCGTTAGCCTTCAAGTCTGGATAGGCTTCAACTTGAACATTTAAACCCTGCAATGCAGAGCCTAATTCTTTTTCTGCGGCAATTTTATCATTTACTGTACTTGCATTTATAGCGTTACGCCTGGCATTAGTGACCGATTCTAAAGTTTCGCGTTCGTGAGTCATGTAGCCTTTTACTGCATTGACCAGTTGCGGTATCAAATCATGACGTTGCTTCAATTGAACATCAATGTCGGCAAATGCATTTTCTCTGCGGTTTCTAAGATTTACGAGGTTGTTATAAATAGCAATAATCCATATGACTAAGACAACTATAACGCCAATGACAATAAAAATTCCCATAATTCCAAAATTAAGTTAACAACAAATATAGCTAAAATATGTCCTGAAAGTATCACTATGTTAATGCAGGAGTTAAGTTTTAATCCTGAGGATCTATCACAGCTTATACAGTAATCATAATAAATTTAAAAAAGGATATTCAGTTATTATCAAAAACGCCTTCTTCGAGAATTTGGATCCTTTCCACCAAATTTACTGAGCTTGTAAGTGAAACTCAGCATAAAATAACGCTCCAAAATCAACTGGTCTGTGTCTTGAACAAAATCATCTCCTGTTTGTCTTCGGGTACCTATGTTCTGGTCTAGCAAATCATAAACTTTAAATTTTAAAGTAGCATTATCCTTTAAAAACTGATATCCAATACTCATATTCCACTGTAAAGATGTTGATCTAAAATCTGCTGCTACATTACCAAACTTAAAATATGTGATATCATTTCCAAATACCACATTTTTTGGCCAATAAGTGGTCGTCTGAAGGGAGAAATTCAGGTTTGTGAACTCTTCGTTCCTGTTAGCATTTATGTTATAGTTCCTTAAATTATAATCGATACTAATACCTGGATTTAAGGTTATAAATTCATCTTTTTCATAAGTAAGTCCAATGCCTGGTGAAACGACGTAATTTTCACTTTCAAATTGCTGAGCATTAGTAAACCCTAATGTTTTTGAATACTGGCCAGAAATATTTCCTCTTAGTCTATAAGTGTCTTTGTTCTCTGCTTTATATTGTTTACTATAATAAAAATTCGCGTTCGCATCTTGTCCGCCACTTATGTTATCAAATGTCGTTGTCCTAAGAAGGTCTTGATCTGTCACAGATACTGAAACAACTTGATCTTGAATATATGAATAGGACATGTAAAACCCGTAACCTGATCTTGACTTAAAATCAAAATTATTGAAGCTTACATTAATATTTTGATCGAAAGATGGCCTTAGATTCGGGTTTCCTTCAATGATATTTAGAGGATCAGTTTGTATCCGTACCGGTTGAAGCTGTTGGATTGAAGGAATATTATTGCTGTTTCTATAGTAAACACTAATTCGTTTTGAACGTTCAAATTCATACCTCAAATTAGCACTTGTAAACAGGTTATTAAAATCATTCTTAAACCCTACATTTCGAATTAAATTCTCTGTTCTCAATTGTGTATTGAGCAGTCCTACATTGAATCCTGTCCTTAATTTATCACCCTCATACCTTAAGCCAACATTTGGGATATGGGTCTCCCCTTTGACTTTAAACTCGTTACTCAATTCTGCATTGAAATTTGAATAGGTTCCTGTGTTCTCATCAAAATCCAGGACACTCCTTTCATTTTTGCTTGACTCTATTTCATAAGAATAAGCGATATCAAGAAATAAGTTATCTGTCATTACAGAGCGATAGCGAGACCTTATCTCGTAGGTGTCAGAATTATTATCTTCTGAAATTAACTGGTCTTGAATCTCTGTCGTTGGATTCGTTCCGAAAGTTTCTCTACTAGAAAAGAAAAAATTATCACTTTCACTCTTATTATTTTCATTTTCGAATGAAAAATTCAAGAACGCACCTCTATTCCCAAACTTTCTAGTGATGGAAAGATCATTACTAAACGTAAAATTCAAGTTATCATTCCTATTATCAGTTTCAGAATTGTTTATCAAACCTCCATCTTCTGCCAGAGATTCCGATAAACTTGAACTTTGGTTTGTACCCTTATTTATATTTATAGAAGGTCTGATATTGATCCTTGTTAAAGTATCCGGCTTGAATGTAAAGTTGACATTACCTCTATGAGAATTATTATCTCTTCTTGAATTGCTCTCAGAATTTGTGAAGAAAGTTCTATCAGGAAGGATATTTTCTCTTCTAGTTGAAGTCCTCGTGTCGGTTTTATTACTCCCAAAAAAGTAATCCCCAGAAACCTCGTATTCTTTGCCCCATTCATTAACAAAATTGAGCCCTGCAGTTTCGGATTTTGTAATTCCGGAATCATTTCCAAAGTTAATACCATTAATACCAAAACCCCCACCACTACTTCTTGTTATAGTTCTTGCTCTTCTACCCATCGCATCAAAAACTTCGTCAAAGGTGAATCCACTACTGTTGATATTATTGGAGCTTGCCAAAACGCTAAACCTCAATTTGTCTTCAAAATAATTGGCGATACCGCTCATTTCGTACCTGTCATCCGTGCCTCCACCTATAGTTGCTCTGGAAAAATAACCTCTATTTTTATCTTCATCAATGGTAATATTGATGGTTTTATTTTCAGAATCTCCTTCTTCACCTGTAAATTCTTGAGACTGAGTTTTGGTATCAACCACCTGAATTTTGTTGATAATTTCTTTGGGTAAATTCTTTGTCGCAATTTTAGGATCATTCCCAAAAAATTCTTTCCCATTTACCAAAATCCTTTGAACAGGTTTCCCGTTTACAGTAATATTCCCTTGCACATCCACTTCCACACCGGGCAACTGCTTAAGTGTCTCTTCCAAATTAGCATCAGGACGTGTTTTGAAAGACGCTGCATTAAATTCTAAAGTATCTTTCTTAATGGTAATCGGCGAACGATTTACGTTTACTAGAACTTCATCGAGATTGTTAGTAAGTTCCTCTAATTTTATTTCCCCAAGATCTATTGTTGAAGTGTTTAACTTAACAATTTTTACATAAGACTGCATCCCAGTAAAACTAATGTTAAGTCGAGCCTGATCTTCTTTTGCTTTAACAGCTAACTCAAAGCCACCTTCACTATTCGTTATGGTGTAATTCAATAAAGTAGAATCTCCAAGGGTTTCTGCAAAAACTGTTGCGGAACTAAGTGGGTTAGAAGTATTATCTACAACTATTCCTTTTAGAGTAAAGTCTTGTGCTTTTGAAGTCAAAACACAAAACATTATACCTAAGCAAGTGAGGATTTTTTTCATAGTAAATTGGTGAAAATACCCTACTAAGACTCAAGTAATGTCTCAACGTTTAATTTAGTTATAAAAAACTAAATTATTTATAAAATGAAGTGAATACCTTTACTTTTTCCTCATATAAATAGAGATAGGAACCCCTTTGAAGTCAAATTCCTGTCTCAATTTGTTTTCCAGAAAACGCTTATAAGGTTCCTTCACGTATTGAGGAAGATTACAGAAAAAAGCAAACTGAGGTTGTGGTGTGGGTAACTGCGTGATGAATTTAATCTTCACATACTTGCCTTTCAAAGCAGGTGGAGGATTTTCAGCAATCACAGGCAGCATGACGTCATTAAGCTCTCTGGTTTTAATTTTTTTACTTCGGTTTTGATAAACCTCAACTGCCGTTTCAATGGCTTTAAAAATTCTCTGTTTATTTAGAACTGAGATAAATACAATCGGCACGTCCACAAAAGGAGAAATTTCTTGACGGATTTTAGCTTCAAAATCCTTCATAGTATTGGTTTCTTTTTCAACCAAATCCCATTTATTGACCAAAATCACGACGCCTTTTCTATTCTTTTCTGCCAGCCAAAATATACTTTGATCCTGACCTTCAAAACCTCGAGAAGCATCCAAAACTATCAAACAAACGTCAGCATTTTCTATAGCTCTCACGCTTCGCATCACCGAGTAAAACTCAAGATCTTCTTTTACTTTTGCCTTTCTACGAATTCCCGCAGTGTCCACAAGTTTAAAATCAAAACCAAATCTATTGTAACGTGTATCAATAGAATCTCTTGTCGTTCCTGCAATATCGGTGACGATATAACGATCTTCACCTAACAGCGCGTTTATAAATGAAGACTTCCCCGCATTTGGCCGTCCTACAATGGCAAATTTTGGTAAATCTTCATCAACTTCCACCTCACGTTCTGGAAGTTTCTCTACAATTGCATCTAGCAATTCCCCGGTTCCACCACCACTTGTTGCGGAAATTGTATAATATTCTCCAAGTCCTAAGTTGTAAAACTCAAGCGCATCGGTTCTATTTTTATTGGAATCAACTTTGTTTACACAAAGTACCACCGGTTTATTCACTCGGCGAAGCAATTTGGCCACATCCTCATCCATAGGTGTAATCCCTGTGATGACATCTACAACAAATACAATTACATCCGCTTCATCGATAGCCAGTTCAACCTGTTTGTCGATTTCTTTTTCAAACACATCATCACTCCCTATTACATAACCCCCAGTATCGATAAGTGTAAACTCACGCCCATTCCAGTCAGACTTCCCGTAGTGCCTATCACGCGTCACACCACTCACAGAATCCACAATAGCTTCTCTGCGTTTTATCATTCTATTAAAGAGGGTGGATTTTCCTACGTTTGGTCGGCCAACAACGGCTACAATGCTATTCATTTCTGTAATTTAAATAATTTGCAAAGGTACATTAAATAACGATGCAAGAATATAAGTATTTTCCCCCTTTTTTCTTCTGATTTTGTGCACGTTGACTTAATCGTAAAAGATATCCAGCTTTATCATCTAGATAACGTGATGCAGCATCCTGGGTTATACGACAAAACTGAAGTCGGCGTGGAGTTTGAGTTCTATTCTACTTCCTCGATCATCATAAGCGACTCCAACGCTTTGAAAATCCTAAACCTGTGAGGTTTTTGAAACCTCACAGGTTTCTCAAAACAGTAAGGTCTTTTTTACACTCTAAGGCTTAGTTAAAAATTGAAAGTCAATCAAATAGCACTCAGAATTTACAAATGTCAATAATATTACACAACTTTTGAAGGCGTATAAATTCAATTTGAAAATTTTGTTTACTTTTTGACTTTTAAACTAGTTATGGCTCAATTAATAAAAATTGAAGAATTAAATGATCAACTTCAGCTCAAACCAAGCTTTAAGGTTGAAGTTGAAAACAAAGAAATTATCGATCAATTCTTCGAGCATAAAAAAGAGAAAACTTTTGAAAATATTGAGGTTAAACATCTAGACGAGCACGTTTGGTTATCTACTCCCGAAGCTGAAAGACATTACTATTCACCTCGTTTACACATAGAGGTAGAACAAAAAGAAAATCTATGTATTTTACATTGTACTTTTGGTCCGGACCCTAATCTATGGACGATGTTTATGTTCGTTCATTTTTTTCTCGGACTGTCTTTTACTGGTTTACTAGTATGGTTTTACACCAACATTACCTTAGACAATTCCAATAGTATCGTCTATATTTTGATGTCTTTAATTGCTTTAGCCTGGATAGGTCTTTACATATTTGCTCGACAAAACCGGCAAAAAGCAACACCACAATCGAAGCTGCTACTCAAGGCGTTATCAGAAATTATCCGCTAGTTTTGATTGTACCCAAAGCGCTTTAACTGCCGGTCATCATTCCGCCAGTTCTTATTCACCTTTACGTAAGTTTCCAGGTGTATTTTTTTATCAAAAAACTTTTCGAGATCCTTCCTAGCTTCTGTTCCTACACGTTTGATGGCAGAACCTTTATGACCCAGGATAATAGCTTTTTGAGATTCACGCTCCACCATGATAACACTTCTGATGTGAATAATCGAATCTGATTCCTCAAAGCTTTCAGTCTCCACTTCTACACTATAAGGAATTTCTTTTTTATAATGCATCAGGATTTTTTCTCTGATCTTTTCATTGACAAAAAAGCGTTCAGGCTTGTCCGTGAGCTGGTCTTTTGGATAAAACGCTGGAGATTCAGGAAGAAGTTCTAAAATTCGATTAAAAACTTCTCGTACACCAAAATTTTCTAAAGCAGAAATTGCAAAAATTTCAGCATTTGGTAGCTGTTCTTTCCAGTGCTTCTGCTGTTCTAAAAGCAATTCTTCATTACCTTTGTCAATTTTATTTAGCAATAAAAGAACCGGCATCTCCGCATGTTGTAGTTTTTTAAAAAAAGCTTCATCCTGCAAAGCCTTCTCTCCCAGCTCAACCAAATAAAGAAGAACGTCTGCATCCTGGAAGGCAGACTTCACAAAATCCATCATGGAATTCTGCAGTTCATAAGCAGGCTTCAGGATTCCAGGCGTATCGCTAAAGACCATCTGGAAGTCATCGCCACTTACAATACCTAAGATTCTATGTCGTGTTGTTTGAGCTTTATTTGTGATAATAGATAGTTTTTCACCAACAAAGGCATTCATCAAGGTAGATTTTCCTACGTTTGGATTACCTATAATATTAACAAACCCTGCCTTATGTGTTTTAGTTTCGATATGAATTGATTTAAATTTCAACAAAAATACGCAATTCAATCTAACCTATGGTTTCCAAACTTAGGTTGAAGCCTTATATTTGCCTAAAAACCAAAAGCCATGAAAAAATTATTTATTGTTACTATTCTTTTATTCTCTCTAAATATGTTTGCTCAAACTGAGGAATCATCATTCTCATACACCGAGTTTCACGAACCCAAAATCAATTTGGGTTACCTTATCTTAGGGAATTTTGATGTCACTTACGAATACCTCATCAGCGAAGAATCTGGAGTTGGAGTGAACTTGATGATTCCTTTCGATGATTATGTGGAGTGGAACATCAATTACAACCTTACCGGATATTATAGATTTTACTTTGGAGAAAACCATGCTGATGGATTTTTTGGAGAGGTCTTCGCCAATTTGAATGATGTAGAGGACAGAGTTCCCAATGCTGACGGTAGCGGAAGAGTTGATGATGATGTTACTGACCTTGCACTAGGACTGAGTGGTGGCTACAAACTGGTATCTAAAGGAGGAGTTGTTTTAGAAGCTTTCCTTGGTGGCGGAAGAAATTTATTTAACGAATTCAATTCTGAGCGAAATTTTGATTTCGTACTTAGAGCTGGACTCAATGTAGGTTACAGATTTTAATAAAACTAATTTCTCTTGATCCAAACCGATTTTCAAAAAAATTCTGAAATCTTCAGCCTTCTATTTGAAGGAATATCTGAGGGAATTATTGTAGTAGACGACACACAACATGTCGTAGAAGTCAATTCTGCAACAGAAACTATGTTTGGCTATACCAAAGAAGAACTTTTAGGAAAGCATCTGGATATTCTTATCCCTAAAAATTACAGGCCAAACCATCATAAACATGTGGATAAGTTCATAGAAAAATCTGAAAAACGGCAGATGGGCCATGGACGAGATCTCTATGGGCTAAAAAAAAATGGAGACATTTTTCCAGTTGAAGCTGGGCTTAATCCGTTTCAATTTGAAGGCAAACGCTATGTGATGTCATTGATAAGCGACATTACAGAAAGGCAGACTCAAAAACACGAAATTGAAGAATTAAACAAAAATCTGGAACGTAAGATCGAGCAGCGTACAGAAGAATTAAAATTTACCATTCAGGAATTGCAACATCTCAATTCTAAGCTGGAGAGTGAAATTCAAAAAAGAAAACAAGCTGAAGCGAAAACAAAACAAGCGCTTCAAAAAGAAATAGAACTCAATGAACTAAAAACAAAATTCTTATCATTGGTTTCACATGAGTTCAAAACACCATTAAGTGGAATTCTAACCTCGTCTACCCTGGCCAAAAAATACACTCAAACAGAACAGCAAGATAAGCGAGAAAAGCACCTTAATACCATCAAAAATAAAGTACATTACCTCACTGGTATTTTAAATGATTTTCTTTCTATAGAGCGTCTGGAATCTGGAAAAGTCACTTACAAATTTGAAGAATTCAGTTTGATAACCTTAGTCAATGAAGTTATTTACAATGCCAATGTCACATTGAAAGATGGGCAGGAAATCATCTACCCACAAAACCTTGAAGACAAAAGCCTTAAGCAAGACAAACACGTTCTGGAATTGGTTTTATTCAATTTGTTAAGCAACGCTATCAAGTATTCTTCAGAAGATACCACAATTCATTTTGAAGTTGACTGTTCTGGCCCTAATATGATAAAATTCAAAATAAGGGATGAAGGAATGGGAATTCCAAAGAATGATCAAAAGCATATTTTTGAACGTTATTTTAGAGCAGAAAATGCATTAAATAATCAAGGAACAGGCATAGGATTGAACATAGCTAAGGTTCATCTGGAAAATTTGAATGGTTCTATATGTTTTGAGTCTAAAGAAGGTGTCGGTACTACATTTTACATAGAAATACCTAAAGTCCATGAGTAAAAAAATTCTTTTAATCGAAGACGATAAAACCGTAAGAGAAAATACGGCAGAACTGCTTGAATTATCAAATTATGAGGTAGAGACTGCCTCCAACGGAAGGATTGGCATAGAAAAAGCACCTGTTTTTCGACCTGATGTTGTGGTTTGTGACATCATGATGCCAGAAATGGATGGATATGAGGTCCTGGAAAACCTATCTAAAAATGAAGTTTTGAGACACATCCCTTTCATTTTTCTGTCAGCTAAAACAGACCATAAAGATGTAAGAAGGGGCATGAATCTAGGCGCTGATGATTACCTTACCAAACCATTTGAAGAGGAGGAATTGGTAGATGCTATCGAAAGCAGACTAGCTAAAGCAGACATTCTCAGCTCAAATCAGAGTCAGCAATCTTCAAATTCAAGCATACATTCTTTTGAAGCACTAAAAGAGTTTTTCAAAAAGGAAAAGCTAAAAACATATGAAGCCGGTGATTCGATTTTTGAAAGCGGACATATCTCAAATTCAATCTACTTGATTCAAAAAGGAGTTGTAAAAACCTTTAAACTTGATGAAAACGGAAAAGAACTCATTACATCAATTCAAAAAGTAAATGATATTTTTGGCAATTTGAGCTTTACGAAGCCATCTCATGTTTCAGAGTTTGCATCGGCTTTGGAAGACACTTCCGTTTTTGAAATTTCTATAGACAAAGTAAAGCAGTTATTTAATGAACACCCCCAGGTAATGTTTGAATTCATTGACCAGCTAGGTGATCATTTAAGCGAAACCAAATCCCAACTGATGGATATGGCATACAGCTCGGTAAGAAGAAAAACTGCTCAAAGCATTTTACTATTCTCCGAACGTTTGAAAAAAAACAAACTCAGTCAAATCCGAATTTCCAGAGCAGACCTTGCTGCTGTCGCTGGTATTGCTTCAGAAAGCCTCATTCGCACACTTTCTACCTTCAAAAAAGAGGGAATTATTGATGTGGAAGGCCGCAACATAAAAATAAATGACTTTGAAGCTTTGGAGCAAATTGTTTGAATATTAAAAAATGCTATTCAATAAAAGCTAATCTGACTTTTGTCATATTTTGAATTTTATTGACCCTATACATTTGCACTCATAGAATCTTACGTCTATGAATGTAGTATTGCTTTCGGATTTTTCTTCATCATCCACCCACATGTTGGATTACGCAGCTATGCTGTTCAAAAATCAAGAAGCCAGCTTTACTATTCTACACATCAAGTCACCTTGCCACAAAGGCGATTGTGGTGGAAAATGCGATATTATTTTTAGCCAAAAGCTTAAGAGAGACCAGGACCTTCTTAGGCAAAAAGGTTGCGTCAATAGCATTACGACAAAATTTATTGAAGGATCCTTTATAGAAAGTATTCGCTCTGTCATTATTGATGAGCGCATAGATTTAATTATGCTTGGTAATTCGACTAAACAAGTTTTCAACACTGGATTATTTTTTGATAAGAAAACTTTAGAAATTATTACCAAAGTAAAATGTTCTGTAGTCCTGGTGCCGGAACAGGCACATTTGAGTTTACCTCAAACTGCACTTTTGCCAACAGATTTTTCAATTACGTCAGACTACAGTATATTTAATATACTGACCTCCTTATCATTTGTCAACCAGACCCACCTCTCATTGATTCCTACTGGTCTACACAAGACATTGGGACCTAATAAAAGGCATTCTAAAGATTTGATTTCAAAAGTGATTAATTCATTAGAATTTAAAAGCGTGAAAGAGATCCAATCAACTTTGAAAGTCGCCTATATCAATAGGTTTGACCTTGTCATGGTCATGGCAAAAAACCTGAGTATCTTCAAGGAATTATTTAGCACCTCTCCAGAATCCCTGTTACGACCAGAAGTTCCTTTTCTCTTTTTACACGACTCCAGAAAATTGTAAAACAATGACAGGTTAAAGTTATTTTGCGTAATTTCAATTACTCAATCTATCAAAAATGAAGACTTATTTCCGATACGCCATAGTTGTTATTATTTTAATAATCATTGGGTTTATCACCACCAATTATTTTGTCTCCAAAAAAATAAAAAGTTTACTTGCTGAAGAATCAGCTCTCACTTATTCAAACCTCAGTGTAAATGCTTTTGCCGGAAGTATGAGCTTAAGTGATGTCTCTTTTGATGAGGATACCAAACAAATAAAAATTGAAGACATCAACTTAAACGTAGACATCATTCACTACCTTATCAATAAAGAGGTTATTGTTCAAAGCATTGATGCTAGTGGTTTTGATATTAAATTAGTAATCGTAAAAGGCCGAAAAAAAGAAAAGAAAAAGGAAAGTAAAATTGATATTGTAAGCATTAATAGTGTGAATCTCAAAGAGGCTCGAGTCCGTATTGACGAAGAGGATCAAACTATTTTGAAAGTGTCTCGTTTAGATCTGAGTGCTGAAGATATTTCTTGGCCATTGGACGAGGAATTCAAATGGTTAGAAAACGAGTCCATAAAAGTAAAGGCTCAATCTATTAGCTATAATTTAGACAAATTACATGATTTGCGATCTGAGCAGTTCGTATTTGAGGAAAATTCATTAACCCTTAAAGGGTTTTATTTAAAACCAAAATTTACTAAAACCAATTACGTCGATCAAATTCAAAAACAAACAGATTTGATGGATTTAAGTGCCAAAACTTTAAAGGTTTCTGGATTTGGACTCAAAAAGAAAGACAGTTTATTCAATATTTTAGTTCAGAAAATTGAGATCGATTCAACAAGATTTAACATTTACAGAGATAAAACTATAAAGCCTGATAATAGTATCAAACCTTTGTATAGCGAAGCTTTAAGAAATCTAAAATTCCAACTCGCCATCGATTCTTTTATTATTACTGAAATGAACCTTACGTATGAAGAGTTATTGGATAAAGAAAGAGAACCAGGCCAGTTAAAATTTAATGCGATAAGAGGTCAAATAACAAATTTCCATAACGGCTTAAAAGTTGAAAATCCTGATATAGAGGCCAAATTAAGGGCTAAATTTTCCAAGGATTCTGAAATTTACTTCAACTTAAGCTTTGTGCCAGATCACGAAACCTTTTACCTCTCTACGCTTTTACAAGAAGTAGAAGACAAATCTGTGAATAATTTTTTTGCCCCAGCTATGCGGATGGAGTTAGATGGCAAAATCAATAAAATAGAAACTAGCTTTTCTGGAAATGATACACATATGAACGGAGATTTTAAAATTGCGTATAAAAAACTAAAATTGAATGTGCTCAAAAAAGATGGCGGGAAAAACAATTTTGCTAGCTTATTAAGCAATGTGTTTATAAGAAACAGAGATGTTGATGATAGCTATAAATTAAAAGAAGTTGAGAGGGATCAAACAAAATCCTTTTGGAACTATGTATGGACCTTCCACCTGGAAGGACTCAAAAAAGCCTTATTATGATTGTTATATTTTAAAAGTAACTATGGGTTTTTTAATGTGATTGACCAGATCTTCTGCAAGGCTTCCACTCATAAAATGGGAAATCCCTTTTCTCCCGTGAGTTCCAATTCCTATTAAATCAGCGTCCATTTTGGAAGCAAAATTGCGTATACCGCGTTCTACAGTGACGTCATTATAAATATGAAACTGAGAGGGTTGAAAAGAGATAGATTTGGTAAAATCATTAAACATCAAATCCAGCTGAGCAGTTGTCTTAAATTTATGCGGCGTATTAATATAGACAAGTTGCAGGTCAACATCTAGAAGTCTTGAAAAATCCAAGGCAGCTTTAAATGCTTTTCTATTGGATAATGTCAGATTTGAAACAAAAACAAATCTATCTATTTTAAAAATGGGCACTTCTTCTTTAATAACCAGTACGGGTATTTTTGAGAATCGGACGACTTTTTCGGTGTTGGACCCAATAAATATCTCTTGCAAACCATCAGACCCGTTTGAACCCATCACTACAAGATCGCAATCGTATTTTTTAGCAATGGACATGATCCCGTCAAATGCTTCATCAAACTCTACTGTTTCGTGTACGTTGATTCCATCCAGATAGTAACTCATCTTATCGAAAGTCTCAGTAAACTTTTTATGAGCGAGTTTCATAAAAAACATAGATTCCGGAAGATCTCCCCCTACTCCTTCATTTACAGGATCAATGAGTTGCAATGGCAACTCTAGCAAGTGAAGTAAAAAGATTTCACTATCGTATTTTTTAGCGATTTGAGCAGCAACTTTTAGCGCATTATTGGCCTGTTGAGAAAAATCTGTAGGAACAAGAATTCTTTTCATGACATAAGGTTAAGGAGTATACTAAAATACTTTAAATTATAAAAAAACAGCCTCTTTTTTAACTGATAAATTATTATTACATTTGCAAAGTTTTGAATATGAGGGGACAAATTTAGTCCCCTCTTTTTATAAGTATAGAATGGCTTTAGAAAAAGAGCAAATAATGGCCTTAGTGAACCAAGGTCTTCAGGAGGATGAAAGTCTATTTCTAATTGATTTACAAATTTCTGGAGGAAATAACATCAAAGTAATTATTGATGGAGACAGAGATTTATCGATTTCAGATTGTGTAAACATAAGCAGAGCTATTGAACATAATCTGGATCGAGAGATTGAAGATTTTTCACTAGAAGTAGCTTCCTGCGGAGCAACAGAACCACTACTTTACCCGAGACAATATCAAAAAAATGTGGGTAGAAAATTAGCTGTAGAAACCAAGAATCAAACCATTGAAGCAGACCTGATAAGTGTTGAGGATGATAAAATTTACCTCAAATGGACTGCAAAAGAGCCAAAACCAGTAGGAAAAGGCAAACATAAAGTGAATAAAGAAGCAAAAATAGCTTTCGAAGATATTGTGAAAGCTCAAGTTATAATAAATTTTAACAAATAAAGATATTATGGAAAATATCGATTTGATCAACTCGTTTTCTGAATTTAAAGACGATAAATTAATTGATCGAGTAACATTAATGGCTATTCTGGAAGATGTTTTCAGAAATGCTTTGAAGAAGAAATTTGGACAGGATGATAACTTTGATATCATCATCAATCCAGATAAAGGAGATTTAGAAATCTGGAGAAATAGAATTGTAGTAAATGACGGAGAAGTAGAAGATGATAATGCTGAAATTTCTTTAACTGATGCCAGAAAAATTGAACCTGACTTTGAGGTTGGAGAGGATGTATCTGAAGAAGTAAAGCTCTTTCAATTGGGGCGAAGAGCTATTTTAGCTTTGAGACAGAACTTGATTTCTAAGATTCACGAACACGACAGTACAAATACCTTTAAGTATTTTCAAGATTTAATCGGCGAGATTTATACTGCAGAAGTTCATCACGTAAGACACAATGTAGTGATTCTTCTGGACGATGACGGTAACGAGCTTATCATTCCTAAAGAACATCAAATCCCCGCTGATTTCTACAGAAAAGGAGACAGTGTGAGAGGAGTTATTGAGAAGGTAGAATTAAAGGGCAATAAACCTATGATTATTCTATCCAGAACTTCTCCAATGTTTTTGGAAAAATTATTTGAACAAGAAATCCCTGAAGTATTTGATGGTTTGATTACCGTTAAAAATGCTGTGAGAATTCCTGGTGAAAAGGCTAAGGTTGCCGTAGATACCTATGATGACAGGATAGATCCTGTTGGTGCTTGTGTAGGGATGAAAGGTTCCAGAATTCACGGCATCGTGAGAGAATTGGGTAATGAGAACATAGATGTGATCAATTACACCAACAATCCACAGCTGTACATTCAACGCGCCCTAAGTCCGGCAAAGATTGTTAACATCAAATTAGATGAAGAGAAAAAATATGCTGAAGTCACTTTAAAACCAGAAGAAGTGTCTAAAGCTATTGGTCGTGGAGGACACAACATTAGACTTGCAGGACAATTAACAGGTTATAACATTGAAGTCTTCAGAGATGGTATTGAAGAAGAAGATGTAGAATTGACTGAATTTACAGATGAAATCGAAAACTGGGTCATCAAAGAATTTAGTAGAATAGGTTTGGATACTGCCAAAAGTATCTTAGAATTAGATGTAAGCGATCTCGTGAGAAGAACGGATTTGGAAGAAGAAACCGTTATGAACGTGATCAAAATTTTAAAAGAAGAGTTTGAAGAATAGATTATTTAAACTCATCTTTGTAACAATATATAAGAGGTAATATTAGAGGCAATTTATGGCTGAATCAAAACAAACAAGATTAAATAAAGTACTGAGAGAATTTAATATTTCACTAGATCGAGCTGTGGAATATTTAAATACTCAAGGTTACGAGATTGAAGCAAGACCTACTACGAAGATATCTTCTGAAGTTTACGAGGTTTTATCAGACAAATTTGAAACTGATAAAAGCAAAAAAGTAGCTTCTAAAGAAGTGAGTGAAGAACGCAAAAAGGAAAAGGAGGAGTTGCGTCTTGCAAGGGAGCAGGAACTTGAAAAGAAAAAAGAAGAGGAAGCCAGAAGAGAGCGAGAATCAGAAGAAAACAAGAAGAAGGCAGAAGCTGCTGCGAAAGCAAAAGAAAAGGAAGATCAAGAAAAAGCTAAAGCCGAAGAATCTAAAAAAGCTGCTGAGGAAAAAGAAGAAACTATTAGGTCTAAGTCCAAAATTTCTGGCTTAAAGCAAGTAGGAAAAATTGAGCTTGAAGATGCAAACAAAAAGAAATCCGCAAGCAAAAAAGCATCTGAGCAACCTGAAAAGTCTTCAAAACCAGCTACACCTTCTTCAAAAGAAGACCCTAAAAAGGTGGAGGAAAAGCCTCAGGCTAAACAAGCAGAGGAAGAAGAAAAGTCTCCTGAAGATGTCAAACACACGACACAATACACCAAACTATCTGGACCAAACTTTACAGGTGAAAAAATTGATTTAAATCAGTTCAAAAAAACACCAACCAAAAAGGAAAAAGAGAAAGAAAAGGAAAAAGAAGCCGCTTCCAAACGCAGAAAGCGTAAGCGTATTTCCAAAACAAATACTTCACCAGGAACTAATAAACCAAATTTCAAGAAAGGCGGAGCAAAACCTTCTTCAAGGAGAGGTGCCAAAGCAGCTCCAAAAGAAGAACCAACTCCAGAAGAAGTTCAAAAGCAAGTAAGAGAAACGCTAGAGAAACTTCAAGGAAGATCTTCTGGTAAAAAAGGCGCGAAATATAGACGAGACAAAAGAGACCAGCACAAACAGCGTTCTCAGGACGATCTCGATCAACAAGAAAAAGAAAGCAAAGTCCTTAAGGTAACAGAATTTGTAAGTGTCAACGAAATTGCCACTATGATGGATGTGCCTGTGACTAAAATTATATCTGCCTGTATGTCCCTTGGCATGATGGTAACGATGAATCAACGTCTGGATGCAGAAACCTTAAGTGTGGTAGCAGAAGAATTTGGTTTTGATGTTGAGTTTGTGAGTGCTGAAGTAGAGGATACAACACAAATTATTGAAGAAAACCCTGAAGATCTAAGACCAAGAGCTCCTATTGTGACCGTTATGGGACACGTTGACCACGGTAAAACGTCTTTACTGGATTATATTAGAGAAGAAAACGTCATCGCAGGGGAATCTGGTGGAATTACGCAGCACATTGGTGCTTACAGTGTAAAAATTCAAACTGGAGAAACCATTTCATTCCTGGATACACCTGGTCACGAAGCGTTTACCGCGATGAGAGCCAGAGGTGCACAAGTTACTGATATTGCTATTATCGTTATCGCAGCAGATGATGATGTTATGCCTCAAACCAAAGAAGCGATTTCTCATGCTCAAGCAGCAGGAGTTCCTATCGTTTTTGCGATTAACAAAGTAGATTTACCTACAGCAAACGTAGATAGAGTCAAAGAATCTTTAGCCAACATGAACCTTCTTGTTGAAGATTGGGGAGGAAAGGTTCAATCGCAAGAAATATCTGCTAAACAAGGTACTGGTATTCCAGAACTGTTAGAAAAAGTATTGCTTGAAGCTGAATTGTTGGACCTAAAAGCAAATCCTGATAGATTAGCTAAAGGTAGTGTAGTAGAAGCTTACCTTGATAAAGGTAGAGGATATGTTTCTACAATTTTAGTACAAACAGGTACTTTAAAAATTGGGGATTATGTTCTTGCAGGAACTACTAGTGGTAAGATAAAAGCCATGCAAGATGAACGTGGCAACAAAGTAAAAGAAGCAGGTCCTTCTACTCCTGTCTCTATACTTGGACTGGACGGTGCGCCACAGGCTGGTGATACTTTCCAAGTGATGCAAGATGAAAGAGAAGCTAAGGATATTGCTTCCAAACGTAACCAATTACAGAGAGAGCAAAGTGTTAGAACTCAGAAACACATCACTCTGGACGAAATTGGAAGACGTATTGCACTTGGAGACTTTAAAGAATTAAATATTATTTTGAAAGCAGATGTGGATGGTTCTGTAGAAGCATTGACAGACAGTTTACAAAAACTTTCTACGGAAGAAATTCAAGTCAACATTATACACAGAGGTGTTGGAGCAATCACAGAAAGTGATGTTCTTCTGGCCTCTGCTTCAGAAGCAGTTATTATCGGATTTAACGTGAGGCCTGCAGGAAATGCAAGAACCCTTGCAGATAATGAAGAAATAGATATCAGAATGTATTCTATTATCTACGATGCCATTAATGACATTAAAGATGCGATGGAAGGCATGCTTTCACCAGAACTGAAAGAAGAAATCACAGGTACAGCTGAAATCAGAGAAACCTTCAAGATTTCTAAAATTGGAACTATCGCTGGTTGTATGGTCTTAACAGGAAAAATTTACAGAAACTCTGGAATAAGATTAATTCGTGATGGTATTGTAATTCATACTGGCACTCTTACTTCGCTAAAACGTTTTAAAGACGATGTGAAGGAAGTGTCTAAAGGTTACGATTGTGGTATGCAGTTGAAAAACTATAACGACATACAAGAGGGAGATATCTTAGAAGCTTACCAAGAGGTGGAAGTGAAGAAAAAGCTTAAATAATAGGTTTTTTATAAATTCAAACAGAAAGCTCCGTAAATACTACGGAGCTTTTTTAATACTTTATTTTGAAAATATACCTAATAGCAGGTATTGACTTCACTTGAATTTAGGATTATTTTTGTGTCATAGCATAGAAAGATATTATCTATTATGTTACATCCTAAGTTTGAGAAATCAGACACCAAATTAAAGCTGATTATTGCAATCAGCTTTTTTTTATATAAATTCTTTATATGATTTGGAAGCAATACAACCGACATGTGAAGCTATTATAAATCATGGAAACCTAAGGAGTATGTGTTTGAGGGACAGAAAAGAGGAAAATACAGCGGTCAATCTGTAGTTAAAGTGGTAAAGACAGCAGCGTATAAAGCAAATATCAAAATAACAGTAACTCCTCATATGCTTCGGTATAGTTTTGCTACGCATCTCTTAGAGGCTGGAGTTGACATTAGACAAATACAGGGGCTACTAGGACACCAATCCTGAAAAACTACAGAAATTACACTCATGTAGCTACAAATACTTTTAAAACAATAAAAAATCCCTTAGATTAGTGATTGACAAATGGATATATAGATAACAGTATCCTTATCCCTAAGTTGTGTGTGATTGTAAACCAAACTGACAATAAATGAAATTTAAAATAATAACATCTTTATTTCTCATCTTTATTTGGGAAATAACAACTCCCCAATCAATTGCCAGAGTTGAAAATATAAAAATTCAATCTCAAATAATGAATCAAGAAAGAGAAATTTTGGTTTATACGCCGATTGACTATGATTGGAGAACGAACGAATATTTCAATGTAATGTATGTTTTTGACAGCCAAAATCGTGAGCTTTTTGACTATACAACTTCTATAATTTCATTTTTAACTGACAACAGTAATTCATCATTCATAGTTATTGGAGTAACCTCGCCTTACAATGAGAAACTTGACTATGCAAGAAATAATGACTTACTACCTGTTTTGAGCAGTAACGAATCGAAAAATCGATATGGAAAATATTCTGGTAATTTTGATTATTTTTCAGAATTCGTATCTGATGAAGTTAAAAAATATGTAGATAAAAATTATCGAACACTAAATAACAATATCGCAATAGGACATTCTTTAAGTGCTTCTTTTATTATACGCTCAATGTTTAGTAAACCTAATTTGTATAGTAGTTATATTGCTATTTCACCAAACTTTGCTTATGAAGATGAAATGCTAAGGAAAGAAATTATTGATTTTGACTACTCAAAAATTGGTAAATCAACCTTCATATATTTGAGTAACGCTAATGAAGGTGTTGACTATTGGCAAGAATGGAAACCTGCAAGAGAAAAGGTTTATTCATTTTTTAGAGATTCCTTAAAAAAAGATAACTTAACAGTTAAAATTGATAGTTTTCCAAATTACAATCATTGGAATACATTTCCACCGAGTTTGAAAAGTGCTTTAAAACATTACTTTAATACTATTCAGAAAAAACAAGAAAGTGAATTGAGCAAGGAAAAATATGAAGTTACAATAAGACTAAAAGTAAAAAACAAAAACGACAAAGTTTATATAGCAGGCAATCAACAAAACTTGGGAGATTGGAACCCAAACAAAGTAGAAATGAAAAAAACCTCTGATTTAGAAAGAGAAATAGTTTTAAAAATTAAAAGTCCGGCTGTAGGCTTCCCCAAAAATAGGACAGTTAATAATTCGAATTTACTAACTTTAAATTCAAACTGTCACCATGAGAAGCAGCAAATTTAGCGAGAGCCAGATTATAAAGGCTTTAAAAGAGAATCAACAAGGAAGATCCGTAGGTGAAATATCTAGGGAACTGGGTATAGACAAGAGCACATTTTACTACTGGCGTAAGAAGTACGGTGGTATGGAACAGCAAGAGCTTAAGCGTCTAAAAGAGCTTGAAACAGAGAATAACAAGCTTAAACAGATGTATGCTGATGTGAGTTTAGACAATAAAATGCTTAAAGATATCTTGTCAAAAAAGTTCTAAAGCCATCCGACAAGCGAGTTCGTGTCAAATACCTTGTTAAAGAGTTCACCGTACCTATTTTACGTGCCTGTAAGGTTGTAGGGTTAAGTAGGTCAATGTGGTACTATCAGAGCAAGAAAGATGACAGTGAAGTGATTGACAAGCTCACAGAACTTGCAGAATCTTATCCCACTAGAGGTTTTGATGAATATTATCACAAAATCCGTCGTGAAGGCTTAAAGTGGAACAGGAAACGTGTCTTGCGCGTATATCGTGAGATGAAACTCAGTTTAAGACGCAAACATAAAAAACGTTTAATTAAACGTGTAAAACAACCTTTAGAAGCACCTAATGTACTCAATGAGTGTTGGAGCATGGATTTTATGAGTGATGCTCTTACTGACGGAAGAAAGCTCAGAGTATTTAATGTTATAGACGACTGTAATCGCGAAGCCTTAGCTATTCAAGCAGGACTATCCTACCCAGCAAGAGCTGTTGTAGAAACCCTTGAATACTTAAAAGAGGAAATAGGAACACCTAAGTATGTGAGGTGTGATAATGGACCGGAATTTATATCTAAGACTTTTATGAACTGGTGTAAAAAGAACTTTATAGAAATCAAGTATACACAACCTGGAAAGCCTATGCAAAATGGATATATAGAACGCTTTAATCGTTTCTTTAGAGAAGATATACTAGATGCCTATTACTTCAATGATACCTATCAATTACAAAAGGTAAGTGATAACTGGAGGGAAGACTATAATTTTAACCATCCACATAAATCTTTGGGAAATAAATCCCCTAAAGAATATATGCCCAGATTTGATGAAGAATTTAAATTCTTCATCAAATCTGACTTAAATAATAATTATTTATCGAACTTTAAGGTGTCCTAAAAAGGGGAAGCCTACAATAGTGCTGGTAACTTTATATAAGAAATTAAAAGAATAAACCTGTAAACGTCTTTATGAAAAGTATTTTATCCAAATTGTATTTTCCTATTCTCCTATTACTTCATCCAGTATACGCAATCTCTCAGCAGCCAAAAGACAAGCTTATAGAAGCTTTCGAAACTTACAGCGAGCTCCCCCGCGAGATTTCTTACGCTCACCTCAACAAGAGCAAGCTGATTCGTGGTGAGACCCTTGGTTTCCAGGTCTATGTAATGAATAGGGAGACCAAGCGCGCCTCAACCAACACAACCAACGTTTATTACGCCCTTGACGACCAAAACGGCAATACGGTCAAGTCCGGTCTTCTGCTTTGCGAGCGCGGCGTTGCGGTAGGTTCGATTGACATCGACAGCACACTGGCCACAGGCAACTATCTCTTTAAGGCCTATACCAACTGGATGAAGAATTTTAAGGAGCAGAACTTTTACATTCAGAATGTGAAGGTTATCAACACCGATGATGGCGGAACCCTCGGTGAACGTAAAGTTGAGGCCTACAGACTGGACGCGCAGTTCCTTCCCGAGGGTGGGCACCTCATCTATGGAATTGAGAACATCGTAGGGGTTGTGGTCAAGGATAATACTGGCAGGGGCGTACCGGACCTTGAGGGTAGGGTATACGATGAGGTAGGCAGTGAAGTAGGCTCTTTCACGACCAATAGATTTGGGATCTCAAAATTTCTTTTGATTCCGAAGCTTGGTAACGCCTATCAAGTGAAATTTGGCAAAGGCGATAATAATACTTTTTCGCTGGGACCTGCCGAAATGGAGGGCATCAACCTTCAGCTAACCGATTTGGGAAGCCGCGTTGCGCTCAGCTTGAGGACCAACCAGCGTACCATGGAGAGGATAAAGGGAAACACATATAGGCTCAGTTTCCATAATGGCGATAGCATACGTGCTATAAACTTTGATTTCTCCGCGGGCCAAGAGGTCACTATGCTGTTTAACTATGCAGACCTGTTTTCTGGCATGAATGTGTTTACCGTTTTTAACGAGAAGCAAGAGCCATTGTTGGAACGTCTCTTTTTCAAGCACGAGGGGATTGGTACGGTTGGGCTAAATGCCCCTAAGATAACTAGGGACAAAGACTCCATCAACGTGCGTTTCTACACTGAAGCAATAAGATCAATTGACAGTTCCCTTAATATCAGCGTTTCGGTTCTTCCAGAGGGTACTGGGAGCTACGAGCCGAACCATAGCATCGTATCGAAGCTCTACCTCCAGCCCTACGTAAGGGGCTTTGTAGAACGTGCGGACTATTACTTCAGGGAGGTCGACGCAAGGAAGCGCTTTGAGCTTGACATGCTCCTGCTCACCCAGGGCTGGAGCAGCTTCGATTGGACCAGTATATTTAACAGCCCGCCGCAGATGCGCTTTGAATTTGAGAAGGGGATTACGGTGACTGCGAAAGGTACGGACCCGAATGCTAGGCAATATATGGTTTATCCTATGGAGAATAGTGGCACGGTGTTGGTCGATGCGCAACAGCTGAACAGAGTGTTTACCTTAAAGGACTTGCTCCCGTTTGAGGAAGAGCAATTGAGCGTCGGGGTGGTGGCCAAGAACGACAAGGTGCGAAAGCCCAGCCTCTCCTACAGCTTTAGCCCGACGAGCATTCCAAGTCTGGATAATTATATCACATCATATCCAATACGCGAGGATATCAAATTTGGAGGCAACGAGGACCAGCCCATACTATTAGATGCCTTTAATGATACTGAGGTGCTAAACGAGGTGGTCATTACCGCAAGAAAGAAAGAGCAGCGGATGGAAAAGCTTACTAGAAAGTTTGTTATGGGTATTGTTGATATTTTCGATAATACGGAACGCTCTAAATATATCAATTTTGATACGTATTTAAGCTACAAAGGTTATACTGTTAGAAAAACGGGAACGAGGTTAATTGTTGGAAATAGTAGGCCACCATATGGAGAACCAATAGTATATTTAGATGGACATTTACTACCAAATTTTGACTTATTCTTAAGTTTTGATATGAGAACAGTGGATTATATTGTTATTGATAAACTCGGGCGAGGAGATGGTATAATCCGTGTCTTCACAGATCCACTTAAGCAGTTTGAGGGTATGAAAAGTAAACCCGTGGCACAGACTGTCGATTTTCCATTGACCTTCAGAAAAAATAAGCGTTTCTACACCCCAAAATACACCTCCTACAAAAACGATTTTTTCAAGAAATACGGGGTCATTGATTGGAAGCCAAACTTAAAGGTAGATGAAATGGGGACCATTGAGTTCAAAATATTGGATACTGGAAATGAAAGATTAAAGTTCTTTGTGGAGGGCATTGCCGGTGATGGAAAGTTCATTTCTGAAGAAATGAATGTAATTGTTAATAAAAAAGGAAATTAGTTATTAACAAATCTCATCTTTTACATTCATTTATTTAATATATATTTTGTCAACATAGGTAAATCATTACAGATAACCTCAGTATTATACCCTTTGTTACCGTCTTTATCCTCCCATGAGCGGTTAGTGAGTTTGCCCTCAACAACAATCCCCTGACCTTTGTTGACGTAACCTTCCTCAACTTTTTTCTAGCCACCTCTTACGATGATGTTGTGCCAGTAGGCGCGCTCTACTTTTTGTCCGCTTTTGTCCTTGTAGCTTTTATCTATAGCCAATGAGAACTTTGCCATTTTGTTGTCATCCTTTAAATTGATGATTTCTGGGTCCTGGCTCAATCTACCAAAAATAAAAAATCCGATTTCAATTAAGAAATCGGATTAGAATAAAGTTGGCCTACCCAGCCTATAAATCTGGTCTGGCAGGTAGGGCTCCCCTCTATCCCGATACTCATCGGGACTCGGGACAGGCTTCTCGCCCTTAAAACTGTGTATCACAAATAAAAATCCGATCTCAACTAAGAAATCGGATTAGAATAAAGTTGGCCTACTAGGGCTCGAACCTAGACTCTTCTGGACCAAAACCAGACGTGTTGCCAGTTACACCATAGGCCAATAATTATTGGAGTGCAAATATAAAACTAACTTTTATATGAGCAAACCCTTTTTTAAAAATTATTCAAGAAAATTTGGTGTTGAATAATTCACCTAAATAGCGACAAATAATATTCAAACTCATACGTTTATAAGATTTCATAATTGTTTATTTTCGTCCAAAATTATTTTCAATGACAAAGCATGCCTTCTCACTTTGGAATAAACTATTAGGCTGGTTTGCCTTTTTGGTAGCCTTCATCACATACTATCTTACTGCGGAACCTACAGCAAGTTTTTGGGATGCAGGAGAATATATAGCCACTTCAGCAAAACTACAGGTAGGTCATCCACCTGGCGCTCCATTTTATCAAATATTCGGGGCCTTCTTCTCCATGTTTGCCTCAGACGATAGTCAGGTAGCCTTTATGGTTAACCTGATGTCTGGTGTTGCCAGTGCCTTTGCTATTTTGTTCATGTTTTGGTCAATAACATTATTGCTGAAAAAGCTTACCGCAACTATAGGTGTGAAAACCAAAGCCTCAGATATGGCTATTTTGGCCAGCAGTATGGTTGGAGCCCTCACCTTTACCTTTACAGATAGTTTTTGGTTTAGTGCAGTGGAAGCAGAAGTCTATGCTATGGCAGCTTGTATCATGGCAGCTATGTTCTACGTAGGTTTACTTTGGGAAAGAGATATGCATAAACCGAGAGGAAATCGCTGGCTCATCCTGATTTCCTTGATTGTTGGTCTGTCTTTTGGCGTTCACTTTATGGGATTATTGACGATTCCAGCCATTGGTTTTCTTTACTACTTTAAAAACTACAAGAAAATCACCGTTAAAAATTTTATAGTAGCAAACCTTGTTGTGGTTGGTATTTTGCTATTTATTTTTAAACTACTTCTCCCCTATGCCCTTACATTTTTTGCGAAAATGGAGGTATTTTTCGTTAACAGTTTTGGTCTGCCGTTCAATTCAGGAACCATCATTGCAGGCTTATTGGCCATCGCTGTTTTTTATTTTGGATTGACTTATACAAGGAAAAAGAATTATATCCATATCAATACCGTGCTCTTATGCATCTTATTTGTTTTCATAGGCTTCTCCAGCTGGATAATGCTCCCCATAAGAGCAAATGCTGGTACTGTAATCAATGAAAACGACCCAAGTAGTGCCCAACAACTTTTAGCTTATTACAACAGAGATCAATACCCTGAAACTCATCTATTTTATGGCCCTCAATTCACTGAGCTTTTTGCTGGTTTAGACCCAGACAATCCTTATCTCGATGATGATCCTATCTATGAAAAAGACGAAGAAAAAGGCGAATACGTCATTATCAACGATTATAAAAATGCCAAACAAAACTCAGATGCGGCGCATAAAACCTTTCTCCCAAGGATGTGGAGTACTCAGCATGCGTCTAATTATATGATGTTTACGGGTCCTTTGGAATTCTCTATAAAACCAGAATATAGAGGTGAACAAGAGTTAGTTTCTATCGTCAACACCTTTAAATCTGATTATAACAAAGGTGAAGTCTCATCAGATGGCTACATCAGCTTTTTGAAACGATTTAATCAATATCTGGACATCCAGAAACCTTCCACTGCTTCCAATTTCCATTACTTATTCGAATTTCAAATGGGTTATATGTATTGGAGGTATTTTATGTGGAATTTCGCAGGAAGGCAAAATGACAACCAAGGAAAGTACACCAATTTTGATGGTAATTGGCTCTCTGGAATTGACTTTATAGACGAAAACAGGTTAGGAAGTCAAAAAAATCTTCCTTCAGATCTGGCGGATAATAAAGCAAGAAACACGTATTATTTCCTACCTCTTATTTTGGGACTTATAGGTTTATTTTTTCATGCGTCCAAGGACGTCAAACGCTTTTGGGTGCTTACCGTCTTTTTCTTATTTACTGGAATAGCACTAAAGATTTATCTCAATGAGCGCTCCTTTGAACCCAGAGAGCGAGACTATGCATTAGTAGGTTCATTTTATGTGTTTGCGATATGGATTGGATTAGGCGTTTATGCTCTATTTCACTACTTAAAAAAATACATTACGCCTACTTTAGTTGCACCTGCTGTTGGGGTGATTTGCTTGTTTGCAGTGCCTGTACTGATGGCTTCAGAAAACTGGGATGACCACGATCGCTCCAATAAGTACACGACTTTGGCCATGGCCAAAAAATACCTGGATTCTGTAGACAAAGACGCCATCTTATTTACAATTGGGGATAACGATACCTTTGCCTTGTGGTATGCACAGGAAATTGAAGGCTATAGAACCGACGTGAGAACCATCAACACTAGCCTTTTTGCAACAGATTGGTACATTGACCAGATGAGAAGAAAAGCTTACGAGAGTGAAGCTATCAAAACCACTCTCGTGCATGAAGATTATAAATATGGAACCAACGATGCTATTTGGTATCAGGAAGATCCAAGGATAAGTGATACACTAAGTATCAATAAGTTTATTCAGTATATCAAAAGTGACAATGAGACCACTAAAGCTGAACTCCAAAGTGGACAAACGGTCAATATTTTTCCTACTAAAAACATAAGAGTTCCCGTCAACAAAGAAAAGGTTTTGAGAAACGGAATCGTAAAACAGGAAGATGCTGATCTTATTGTACCTAATATTTTTATCAATTTAGAAGACAATCTTGTCTATAAGCCTAACCTTATGATGCTCGACTTACTTGCAAATAACGATTGGGAACGTCCAATCTATTTTACGGGTGGTAGCTTTAGAGATGAAGATTATTTATGGATGAAGGATTATTTACAACTGGAAGGAGTTACTTATAAACTGGTTCCTATCAAAACACCTGTTAACCCAAAAAATCCTTTTGATATGGGACGTATCGATGAGGATAAAATGTATGACATTGTGATGAATTGGGACTGGGGAAATAGTGGTAGTGATGACATCTACCACGACCCGGAGACCCGTAAAAATGCCATCACGTACAGAAGTAATCTGGCAAGGCTTGCAGAAAAATTAATCAGTAAAAATAAGTTGAGTAAAGCCGAAGATGTTTTGGATTTAGGAATGACGCATATTCCAGTAAAACACTACCAGTATTATCAACTTGTTGAACCTTTTGTAACTGGGTATTATCAAATTGATAAACCTGAAAAAGCAAGGGAAATTTGGGAGCAGTTAGCTACCAATTATCAGGAATGGTTGTCTTATTATGCAGGCATGTCATATGAAGATCAAATTGACAACGCTGAGGAAATTTTTACTGAAATAGAAAAATACAGAAGCTTAGTTGATATCCTTATCATTCACCAAGACACGGAGATGGTAAAAGATAAAGCAGCTGAATTCAATACTTACTTAGAGAAATTTAGCCATTTCTATAGTGATTCTGAATCCGAAAATGTTGACCAAGATTTGCTGGATGAATTAAATGAAGATGATATCGAGAAGATAGAAAAGGACAGTTCAAGTGAAGGTTTATTAAGGCCTGATCAAATTCCAAATGAATAAAAGATTTGAAATCAAATGACTTCCTGAAACAAATCTTTCCCAAACGTGTCTGGAACATCTCTTCATTTAAAAAAGAGATGTTCCTCACTTTTGATGACGGACCCATTCCAGAAGTTACCCCTTGGGTACTGGATCAACTAAAAAAGCATAAGGCTAAGGCTACTTTTTTCTGCATTGGAGATAACATCAGAAAGCACCCTGAACTGTTTCAACAAATTGTTGCTGAGGGGCATGCTGTTGGTAATCACACCTTCCACCATATCAATGGCTGGAAAACTTCAACTGAAGAGTATCTGAAAGATGTTAAGCGTTGTGAAGATGAAATAGGATCAAATACATTTGAATCTAATCTTTTTCGCCCACCCTACGGAAAGTGCACCTCAGCCCAGGCAAAATCAATCCTAGAGAAAGGCGATCATATTATCATGTGGGACATCATCAGCAAAGATTATGATGCAAAAGTCTCAAAAGAAAACTGTTTTCTTAGAATAAAAAAAAATGCAAAACCAGGCAGCATTATCGTTTTTCACGACAGCCTGAAAGCGGAAACTAACATGAAGTATGCTTTAGAGAAAACTCTGGAGACTTTCAGCGATTATGAGTTTAATAAGATTGAGCTTTAAAGAACGGATGTCATCCTGAATGGAGTGCAACAAAGTGAAGGATATTTCACCAAGCCGAGATGAAAAGATTTCTCCTAAATCGAGGTGACAAAACTTTTTTATTTCTTCGCGTTCTCTGCGACTCTATGGTTAATTTTTTACCATGGAGACACAGAGAGCATAGAGAATCAGTCTTAAGTATTTTGCTGCTTACAACAACTTCACAAACAAACCTTCGTCAGTTTTATCAACCGTAGCCTGATCTTTACTTCTCAATCCTTTTATGGCTTTGTCCCACTTTTTATTGCTTAGCTCAGATTTGGATTTGATACTTTCCAGCTCCTGAGGAGATTCTTGTTTCAAAAGTTCCAAAACGGTTTTTTCTTCTTCAGTCAGCTCCACTTTTTTCTTTTCCGGACGCATTTGCGGGAAGAACAAGACTTCCTGAATCGAAGGATTATCCGTCAAGAACATAATCAATCGGTCCATACCAATTCCCAAACCAGAGGTTGGCGGCATACCGTATTCCAAAGCTCTTAAGAAATCATAGTCAATAAACTCAGTCGCTTCATCGTCACCTTTCTTGGCTAATTTCAGCTGCTCTTCAAAACGCTCCCGCTGATCGATGGGATCATTTAATTCTGAATACGCATTCGCGATTTCCTTCCCACACACCATCAGTTCGAAGCGTTCGGTCAAATCTGGATTGTCTCTGTGTTCTTTGCACAACGGACTCATCTCTTTGGGATAGTCGGTGATAAACGTAGGCTCTATATAGTTGCCTTCACACTTTTCACCAAAAATCTCATCAATCAGCTTACCTTTTCCCATGGTTTCATCCACTTCCAAGCCCATGTCAAGAGCAGCTTTTCTCAGCTCTTCTTCAGACTTACCCGTAATGTCAAATCCCGTAAACTCTATAATGGCATCGGTCATCGTCACACGCTTATATGGCGCTTTAAAGTCGACGTGATGCTCTTTAAACTTAGCTTTTGTGGTTCCGTTCACCTGCATCGCACAATGCTCCAGCAAGTTTTCGGTAAACTCCATCATCCAGTTGTAATCTTTGTAAGACACGTAGATTTCCATCGCTGTAAACTCTGGATTATGCGTTCTATCCATACCTTCATTTCTGAAATTTTTGGAAAACTCATACACACCATCAAAGCCACCTACAATCAAGCGTTTCAGGTACAATTCATTAGCAATTCTCAGGTACAATGGAATGTCTAAAGCATTGTGATGCGTAATAAAAGGACGTGCCGCAGCACCACCCGGAATGGATTGTAAGATTGGGGTTTCCACCTCCATATAGCCTTGCGCATTAAAGAAATCCCGCATGGCTGTAAATAAAGCCGAGCGTTTTTTAAAAATCTCTTTCACATCAGGATTCACCGCCAAATCGGCGTAGCGCTGTCTGTAGCGCTGCTCAGCATCATGAAACCCATCATACTCCTTGCCTTCCCTGTCTTTTTTAGGCAGTGGAAGCGGTTTTAAAGACTTGCTCAAGAGCAGAAAATCCAAAACTTTGATGGTTTTCTCACCCACCTGAGTCGTAAACAACTCTCCTTCTATACCTATAAAATCACCGATATCCAGCAATTTTTTATACACCTCATTGTACAAAGTCTTGTCTTCGCCCGTGCAAATCTCATCGCGGTTAAAGTACACCTGGATGCGGCCTTCCCCATCCTGTAACTCAGCAAACGACGCCTTTCCCTGGATTCTACGGGAGACCAGACGACCAGCAACCACTACCTTTTGGCCTTCTTCAAAATCCTCCTTCACTTGTTTGGAAGTATGAGTATAATCAAATTGAGCAGCAGGATACGGATTGATGCCCATTTCCCTAAGAGTAGCCAGTTTATCTCGCCTTACGCGTTCTTGTTCTGATAATTGCATGAGTGTATAATTTTCTAAAGGCGCAAAGATAAAGACAATCCAACAATTTCTTTTATAAACCCAGGATTAAAGATTTTAAGATTTGTTCCAGTCTTTTCTTTTTATTCTGACCTGCCTGACTGCATCACGCAGGCAGGATTTAATACAAGTTGACCTCATTCTTTAGATCCTTAGCTTTATGTTTCCTTTTATTCTGAAGAAACGTCTTGGGTGAGGAAGTTTGTCTGAAGGAATCGAAGAAGATTTATTTGAGTAAATACTAAAAACTGAATTTCTTAATATCAAAAAATACTTGAATGCAATCAAACATAATAAGTGATTAGATTTTGGTTGTAGTGCCCACATATCTGAATAACACAATACTTCGAGATAAAATGGAGGGTCAGTCGCATTGACGCAGTGACTTATTATGACATGAATCAGCAGCTGATTTCTTTAAAATTGATAAATTTAAAAATTCACCACCTTGGCTTTTATCAATGAGATAGTTTGGAGAGCATATCCTTTTAAATATTATTTGAATCCAATTCAAATTGAGATGTCAGCGTTACACCCCTTTTTCTGTCTCTTACTTTTTTTATGAAGATATCAGGACTAGCGCCCCTATTTGGAAAGTAGTTTGCGAATTAAAGCATGAAAATCTAAAAGAGGATTTAAACAAAGTGATTTGGGGGCAGGACTCTGAGATCTAAAGTCTATGTAAAAATAAAATACTAGCTACTTTACCCTTCAGTAGTTATCACTACATCAATCCTTAACATTGATTATTAGTCTACACGCTCAACGGATGGATCTTCTAATGAACCTCATGCATCTAAGCTGGATATCGAAAAACTGTTAAAGAAATAGAGGCAATTTCAGAATAAAACCAAGGTCTACGCTATAAAGTGTACCTTTGTAGTACAATTTTAAATCCATGAATAAAGCCATAAAAGTCCTGGAACTAGGACAACGCGATTATAAAGAAACCTGGGATTTTCAAGAGGAATTGTTCCAAAAAGTACTCAACATAAAGGTTCAAAACCGACGGGAATCAACCGATTTAGCTACAGAAAATCACCTGATTTTCGTTGAACATCCGCATGTGTATACTCTGGGTAAAAGTGGAGATTTGGCCAATTTGCTGCTCGATGAAAAGCAATTAGCCGAGAAAGGCGCGACCTTTTATAAAATCAATCGCGGTGGTGATATCACCTATCACGGCCCCGGACAAATCGTAGGGTATCCCATTTTGGATCTTGAAAATTTCTTTACCGATATTCATAAATACCTGCGTTTTCTTGAAGAAATGGTGATTCTCACTTTGGCTGAATACGGCCTCAAAGCTGAGCGTAGCGAGGGAGAAACAGGTGTTTGGCTGGATGTAGGTACACCTTTCGCCAGAAAAATTTGTGCCATGGGCGTGCGCGCCTCACGCTGGGTCACCATGCATGGCTTTGCTTTTAATGTGAATGCCGATTTAGGTTATTTTGATAACATTGTGCCTTGTGGCATACAAGACAAAGCTGTGACTTCCTTGAATGTGGAGCTTGGCAAAGCTGAAATCCCTGTGGAGGAAGTGAAAGTTAAACTCAAAAAACATTTTGCCAAGTTATTTGAGGCCAAATTGATGGAGTCTTAAAGCGTTTTATTGTAAATCAACACGGCATTATCGTCGCCTTTGACGATAAAATTAATCTCACTGGGAACTTTTAGATCTATATCGATCTGTGAGTTTCCAAAGACGGGAAAACCAGAAACCAATTCAGCTTGCTCATCGAATAAATAGACTTTACTCGCCTGCTGATCGACAATACTGAAATAGGTCCTGTTGGCGTCTTCATGAATCTGCGGTGACAAATAGAGACCGTAGTCCAGGGTTTTACTCACGCCGTTTATGCTCAATTTATTTTCAGAAAACGTCACAACGTGTTTCGGACTTACGGTAATAAAATGATTATCGGTAAGGTTTAAATCTGTGGTTTGTACACTTCCATTTTCAGACACTTCTATAAGCTGCCCCACATCACTTGTCCCAACAAAACTTTTATTATGCAAACCCCAGGGATTTCCTGAAGTAGAAATTCTTTGTTTGGGTTTGACGCGCTCTGCTCCTGTCCTGCTAAGAATATTAAGCCCCTGATCATTTTCTACCAAAATATAGTCTTTCCTCCCAATTCTTATGTGTTTTGGAGTTCGTTTAATACTGCCTTTAGATTTATAATCGAAGCCTTTCACTAGTTTTCCTTCTTTATTATACATCAATACTTCATCGTTTTGAACGACTACAAACCTGTATTTACCATTGTTATCGTAATCAAAAATGGCCAAACCTTCAGTGATGAAATCTTTAAAGTCCAGAGGAAATGGAGATACATTATTTCCATTTTTATCAACAACATAAAGTTTATTCTGAGTCGTGAAAGCCATTTGAAGCCTTGTATTTCGGTAGATATCAAAAGTATGGATCTCCCCTACAATTCTACTGTCCAGAGTTTTAGTCCAGATGGTGTTTCCGTCTTTACCCAGAAGATGTAATTTATTTTCTTCATCCTGAACTGCAATATCTTTTTGTCGTGTTCTCCAGTTGATGAAAAACGCTGGATCTGAAGTAATTGTGTTCTCAAGTTTTATACGCTTTACTTCTATAGCTTCTTTAGACTTACTTTCAGAATTGGTCTTGGATAAAATTCCATTTACAAAAGCAAAATTATCTTCCTGAGTAGCTTGCATTATTACAGAACTGTATCCCTCAGTATTGAAGTTTTTAAGGTTTGAAGAAAATTCTTCTGTCGCAGATTTCTCCAGTCGATCCACCATGGCATCTAGTTGTCCACCCCAAACCATGTGTGCTTTGGAACTCATTTTATCCAATGCCGCCTGGAACGATGAAGATTCGCTCAAAACCGATCGATTATTAATATTAACCAGCATATTTTCTAAGACATCTTGGTCTTTAGCAAACAAGAAATGGCTATCGTAAACTGTGAACACAGAAAATTTGTGATTGGAAAATAGTGGAGAAAAATCCGCAAACACGTTTTCCGGTTCAAAACTATAGATGGTTTGATTTCTAAAGGAGGTTTCCTGCTGAGTCATTTTAGAAAGGGAATCTAAAGTCTTGGTCACATCGGAACTTACCATATCATAAACTAAAGAACCATTTTCTAACTCGATTGCTCCAACTTCCTTGGTGTTTTGAAACATAAATTTGAATACAGAGGAAGCCTTGTAATCCTGAGCAGCTCTGTTTTCCTGAAGCACTTTAAAATCTGAAAACGATAAACTTAAAAACCCTGTTGCATTGGCAGGAGTAACTTCATGAAGTCTAAAATTTGAAGGAGAAGTTCTGTCAAAGAGATCAAGCTTTTTGGAGGCTTTATCACTCAATATAGCTCCAGACCATCTGTAACTTCCTTTGGATACATCAAGATCTAAGCTTAGCCATTTACCTAAGCCTTTAATGGATTTGGCAGTTAATGTTTTAAATTCATTTTTATATAAGTAATCAGCTTCTTCCAGGTCTATAAAAACTGAAGTCTCTCCTGTGGCTGCTTTGTGCGCTTTATAAAAAGTTTCATCAAACTTAAACTGGTTGTTGTAAGCTCTGATGACATTTTCAATAATCAATTTCGACTCTGAAGAAATTCTGACCTTCTCGATTAGGGTAGAAAAAAACGTTGACTCCTCTAGTTTGAATTCTGAAATTACTTTACCAGCATAGTCTATAGTGTTCTGCTTTGCTAACTGAACAGAATCGAGTTTTAAATATTTGTCTTCGATGATTAAAGAGGTGGCGAGTTCACGTTCACCAATGGGAGTGACTGCCAGAAAAGCTTCAGCACTTTGGTCAAAATAATTAGTGAATCTTAGATTACCCTCCAGTTCTTTAAAAACAGGTAAAGAGGAATTATTCTGAAACAAATCTGTAGAGGTTAATTCTTCAATGGATTCTGAAAGGTTTTCGGATTCTAAAATCAAAACAGATTTAGATGGAATAAAATCGATGAGTTTTCCTTGAGCAGAATCAGAGTCAAAATCACAAGAACTTAAACCTATTGAAAAACAAATAATTATAAAAAGGTAACGCATAAACTAGACAATTTCAAAAGACAAAATTAAGTTGAAAAATAGTATTAAAACTAAAATAATCTAATTGGTTTTCAATTTTAATTCCATCTGCTCTGGTAATAATTTAAAGCTTTTTCTGTGGTATTTTGTAATGCCGTATTTTTGGATGGCCCTTCGATGGGCTTTAGTAGGGTAGCCTTTGTTCTGAGCCCATCCATACATTGGGTATTCTTTGTCTATTTTTCTCATAAATGCATCTCTGGCGGTTTTAGCGAGAATTGATGCTGCGGCGATACTCAAAAACTTTGAATCGCCTTTAATAATGCATTGGTGCTGAATTTTTTTATAGGCTTTAAATTTATTTCCGTCTACCAAAATCAATTCCGGCTGTGGAGATAGCTGCTGAATAGACTGGTGCATAGCAAGAATGGACGCATTTAAAATATTGATCTCGTCTATAATTTCCATATCCACTTGAGATATTCCAAAAGCTAAAGATTCTTCTTTTAAAATAACTTCCAAGAGTTCACGTTTTTTGGATGTCAAAAGCTTAGAATCATTCAACATGGTATTATGGAAATCTTTGGGCAGGATAACAGCGGCGGCTGTCACGGGACCAGCCAAACAGCCACGACCAGCTTCATCTGTTCCACATTCCAGGTATTTGTCTTGAAAATTTAGTTGGAGCATAATCAATTTCAGAAACAAAAATAAAAATTCTGAAATTCTAAATTGATTTCTAAATGACATTAAATCTTAAGTAAACTAAAAATGATACTTTTGCTCACGTTTTAAAACTGCTAATGAAGTCGGTATTTTATCTTTTTTTCATTTTACTTTTCACAACTTGGTCTCAAGCTCAGGATTTGAGATTACAACAAAGTAATCAAACTCAACAGGGCCAAAATAATCAGCGTGGTGAAACCACAACTTCAGTAAAGGATGATCGTGAAAAACCACACATTTCAAAATACAAAATCATAAGCATTAGCAACGATACAACTTATGTGGATACAACACTAAGTATTAGAAAAGACTATGCCTATAACTACCTAAGAAAAGATGATTTTGAACTTTTACCATTTGCTAATATTGGCAGACCTTATACAGAATTAGGCTATAATTTTCAGGACCTGCAGGCTTTACCTCGATTTGGAGCCAGAGCTAAACACTTCAACTACCTTGAAGTTGAAGACATTCCTTATTACGAAGTACCAACTCCTTTAACAGAGCTTTACTTTAGAACAGTATTCCAACAGGGGCAAAATCTCGATGCCAGTTTTGCAACTAATCTAAAACCTAACTTAAACATTTCGATCGCTTATAAAGGTCTGCGATCTTTGGGTAATTATCAGCGTGAATTGGCCAGTACTGGAAATTTAAGGATTGGGTTAAATTATAGGACAAAAAATAATCGCTATTTTGTGAGGTCTCATTTTGCAGCTCAGGACATCTTGAATCAAGAGAACGGTGGATTAACAGACCGGGCAAATCAGCAATACATTGATGAAATCCAAGAGGTTCAAAATAGAGCTTCGGCAGAAGTCAGGCTGAGGAATGCTGAAAACAAACTAGATGCAAAGCGTTTTTATTTAAATCAATATTATAATATAAGACCAGGAAACGATTCAACTCAAAACGGGCAAATACGCCTGAATCATATCATGGACTTCACGGATAAGGAATATAGATATAACCAAGGCGCTTCAACTCCTCAATTCTTTGGAGCCACTTTTGAAAATTCAGATTTAGAAGACGAAGTAGAGTACCAAAATGTTTCCAACACGATGATTTTGTCCTATTACCAAAAATATTTAGGTAAAATTGGATTCATGGCTAAACACAGCAACCTTAATTATGGGTACAATACGTCTGTTGTTTTTGAAGACGGAGTCATCCCCAATCGATTAAAAACAGATGTTTTAAGCATTGGAGGAACCTATTTAAAAACCTATAAAGGATTCAAACTCGAAGGTCAAGCCATTTACAACATCACTGGAGATTATGATGGTGGGTACGAAGTACACGGAAAAGCCAGTACAAAATTTTCAGACTCCCTTCAGTTTTCTGCAAGATTGGATTTGAGTTCTACGGCTCCTAATTTCAACTGGATCTTAAACCAAAGCGATTATGAAAATTACAACTGGTACAATCCAAATTTTGACAATGTAAACACCCAGCATCTTGAAGCTGAAGCTAAGTCGGAAAAATATGGCAGAGTTGTAGCTTCATTAACTCAAATAGATAACCATGCCTATTTTGGCTTTGAAAGAACTCCCGAAGGTTCGGCTGTTGATAGTCTGGTAAGGCCACTTCAGACTGACCAACAAATACGATATCTGAAAATTAAAGCTGAAAAGGACTTTAAATACGGTCACTTCAACTTAGCAAACACAGTAATGTATCAAAATGTGTTTAATGGCGAATCGGTTTTTCCTGTTCCAGAATTTGTAACAAGGAACTCATTCTTTTACGACAATTACCTTTTTGACAGAGCTTTGTACCTGCAAACAGGATTGACTTTAAACTATTTCACCGGCTTTATGAGCAAGGCTTATGACCCTATTCTTTCTGAATTTGCCATCCAGGATTTTCAGGAATTAGAAGGGTTTTACACAGCCGATTTTTTCTTAAACGCTAAAGTCAGAGAAGCTCGTATATATTTCAAACTGGAAAACTTTACGACGCTTTTTGAAGGAAATTCAAATTTTGCTGCGCCAAGGCAACCTTATAGAGACTTTGCCATCCGCTTTGGATTGGTGTGGAATTTCTTTTTATAAAAGCATAAACCCCAAAGCAAAGCTTTTCTTGTTTTAGTTTTCAGTTAGAAAGTCTGTACATCTCTGTGCTGTAGGAGGTTTTGAGTTAATGAAGCTGTGAGATTTAAGGTAGGATGAAAAATTGAGCTGAAACCTCCCCTACCTACTTAAAAAGTAATGAGAAAATATTCATAACTTCATTTAAAAAACAAGCTTTAATTCCGATTTTCGCAAAAATTGAAAGTAAAATCTATGGTGAATTCAAAATTAGTGATCATTGGTTTTGTATGGCCAGAGCCAAATTCTTCGGCAGCTGGTGGGCGGATGATGCAACTTATCGACTTATTTCTGAAAAAGAAATTTGAGGTGATTTATGCTTCCCCGGCCAAGTTTTCAGAGAATGCTGAAAACCTGGAACACCTCGGTATTACTCAAAAGCAAATTCAAGTTAACGACTCCAATTTTGATGAGTTTTTGAAAGAAGAGCAACCTACTCATGTGCTTTTTGACCGATTTATGATGGAAGAGCAGTTTGGGTGGCGAGTGGCAGAGCATTGCCCTAAAGCCTTACGGATTCTTGATACAGAAGACCTCCATTTCCTAAGAAAAGCAAGGCAGCAGGCTTACAAAGACCAAAAAGCCTTCAAAAAAAAGTACCTCTATACCGATATCGCTAAGCGAGAAATTGCTTCTATTTTGCGAAGTGACCTGAGTTTGATCATTTCCAAATCCGAAATGGACTTGCTTGTGAATCAATTTAAAGTCAACAAAGGGCTATTACTCTACCTCCCCTTCCTCTTAAAACCCATGAAAGATAGCGATATCGAGAATCTTCCAACCTACGAAGAACGTCAAAACTTTATCAGCATCGGTAATTTTTTACACGCACCCAATTGGGATAAAACCTTGTTTTTAAAAGAGGAGATTTGGCCACTCATCAGGAAAGAATTGCCAGACGCAGAACTCCATGTTTACGGCGCTTACACCTCACAAAAGGTGGAACAATTACACAATTCTAAACATGGATTTTTAATCAAAGGCAGAGCACCAAATGCCATTGATGCCATAAAACAAGCCCGAGTCTTACTAGGCCCACTCAGGTTTGGCGCAGGTCTCAAAGGCAAGTTTATAGACGCTATGCAGGCAGGAACACCCTCCATCACGACAACTATAGGCGCAGAAGGACTTTGCGGAGATCTTCCCTGGTGTGGAGAAATCGCTAATTCTCCTGAAGAAATCGCAAGAAAGGCTGTACTATTGTATAAGATGCCAAAGCGATGGAAGATTGGACAAAAAAATGGTTTTAAAATTATCAACAAGCGTTTTCAGCGTCGAGTGTTTGCAGCTAATTTCTTTAAACGACTCAAGAAACTTGAAAAGGACTTAGAATTACACAGACAGCAAAATTTTGTAGGCCAAATTTTGATGCACCATTCCACACAAAGCACCAAATACATGTCCTTGTGGATAGAATCCAAAAACAAAACTTCTACTTAAACAGCTTTTCATTACATTTACTTTATGAAGTTATGGACAAGCCTTTTTTTGATCTTGCTATTGTGTTCCTGCAAAGATTTTGACCTGAAAAAGCAATCTGCAGAGCAGATTATGGAAGAAGAAATGAAATCTATCAATTGGAAGGAAGTTGATTTTTATCCTACATTTCAAAATTGTGGCTCTGTAACCTCTAAATCAAAAAGCAAAACCTGTTTTGAAACTGAAATTAAAAACAACATTGGCAATCATCTGAGTCAGTATCAATTGAAAACTTCCAACAGTATTCGAGACACTGTTGTCCTAAAGCTTCACATTTCTGCTGAAGGTGACACCAAAATCAAAGATTTAAAAATTTCAGATCACATTGCCTCTCAAAACCCTGAACTTGAAACCTGGCTCAAAGAAGCTATTTCTCAATTGCCTGAAGTTTATCCCGCTCAGAAGAGAAGTGTCCCCGTCCCCTTGCATACAGAACTGCCTATCATCTTGAAGTGAGTCCTTATGATGTGAAGTAGTACTAAAAGTCATACGACTAGACTTGATAATAGATTAATTTTCAGGTTATAATCTGAAAAAGAGCCACATAAGCAAACCGTGAAATTCTATACGATTTATATAAATTGTATATTTGTTATACTAACTACACACAATGGATCTAGAAGCAAGAAAATATGAGTTTATTCAAAAGTTATTTGATGTAGACGAAAAAGTCCTTCAAAAGCTTGAAACTGTATTGAACAAAGAATCCAAAGAGACTCAAAGAATTTCTTTAAAACAATACAATAAAGAAATTGATGAAGCTATTGAAGATGTTGAGAACGGAAACTTTAACACACAGGAAGAAGCTAAAAAAATTGCGGAAAAATGGTAGAAGTTCTTTGGTCTGACTTAGCTCTTAAACAGCTAAAGAAGGCTTACGACTATATCAAAAAAGAGTCATTCCAATCTGCACTAAAAGTTCGTGATGATATCTTCCATGAAACCGAGAATCTAAAGCATAGTCCAGAAATTCACCCTCTGGATAAGTATCGAAAAAATAACGATGGGAGCATAAGAGCTTTTGAAATTTATAGTTACCGAATTGCTTACCAAGTCACACCTTTAGAAATAAGAATTTTAAGAGTTCGACATACAAAAAGAGAGCCTCTGAAATACCATTAGTCCTCCATTGGATTGTTTTTAGTTTATATACAAACTATACTATTCAGAATACCGCCTACCTTTCCAGTCGAACTTACCGAACAAGCTGGTTGAAGCAAAAAACAAAGTAAAGAACGGATAAACCAAACTAACCTTCAAAAAATCTGTCCAGCAAAATCCGAGGTTTTGAAGTTTTGCCATTCGGGACAAACTCCAGCCATCTATGATGAATTTCAACATAAACGCATTGATTAAAAATCCAAAAGATCTTGAATCCCAGAAGCCAAAAATCAAACTCAACACCAAAACCAATTGCATTAAAGTCACAAGAACACCGACGCTTTTCAAATACAAACTGTCTACAGAACTCGTTTTGCTAGCCCAGCGTCTTCGCTGTTGCCACAACTCATAAAAAGTCTCCACGGCTTTAGTCCAGACCACACTTTCAGGAGTGGATACATATTCGATGCAGTAACCTTTTAACTTAAAGCTTTGCAGCGTAAACACGTCATCCCCACTGGCAATGTTCTCTTTACCCTGATTCACATCAGCCTCTAGATAAGCCTGTTTTTTATAACACAAATTGGCCCCATTGCAAATCACTGGACGATTTCTGGCAAAACTCCCCAAGCCAAAAGCCTGCAAACTCAACATATCAAAATGCTGGTAATGCGACAAAAAAGAAGCCGATTTGGTCACCACTACTCCACCCGCCACCAAGTCGGCGTTGGTTTGTTGAAGTCTTGTATCATAAGTCTCCAGCCAATGTCTTGGCAACATTACATCAGCATCTGTCGTCAAAATGTAGGGATGAGAGGCTATCAAAATCGCTTTATGGATGGCGTTTTTTTTAGGGGTAAAATTTCCTTCTGAACCTGATATGAGATAGATTTTAATCTCACGATAGCGAGCTTGAAATGCTCTGGTTAATCTCCAGGAGGCGTCCTGAGAGGCATCATCCACTAAAATAATCTCGAATAAATCTTTAGGATAAGACAATTCTAAAATGGATCGAAAGAGAACAGGCAAATTTTCAGCTTCATCACGCATCGGTATAACCACAGAGAATTTGGTCGTGAGCCTGTCTGATAGTTCTTGAGAAGCTAGACTGAGTTTTGACAGTCCCCTGACCAACCAAATCATGTATACGATATACAAGCTTAAAATAAGATAGAATACTACAAGCCAACTCATAGTACTTTTTTAGGTTTAAGGGAAATAGGCTTTGGGTATAAAATCAATAAATTACCTATAAAAGCAGGGATTCCAAAATTAAAAATCCACATCAGTACATTCACTGCTAAAATAACTTCTGGAGCTATGATACCGTCAAGTAAAATCAGGCTTAAACTTGTCTTTAAAGTCGCATCCAGAATCAAAAACGTGGGTACAATAGAACTCACAAGATAAATCACAAACAAGATGGGCATCACTTGAATGTAACTCAGTTCGGGTTGAAATATGTAAAGCAACAAGAAAAATTGGTGGCTAAAAACCAAGTACCTCAACACCGAAAACAATAGAACTTTACGATGGATGACATTAGATAAGTCTGCTAATGAAATGATATAATCTTTGAACTTAATTAACCATTTAATTGACGGTTTTATCATAATAAAACAGATACTAAAAATCAGAATCGTTGCTAAAGCAATACCTATGGAGAATTTCAATGAAGTTGACAATTCTGAAAACATATACACTACTCCCAAAATCCCGAACAAGCAAGTCACTATGAGTTGGTAAAGTTGCCCGGTTAAGGTTTGTTTTAAAACTAAAGTTCTCAGTTGTTTTGGATAAAAACTGGCCTTAGCCCCAAATTCACCAATCTTATTTGGCGTAATTATGCTGACCGCATGCGCTCTCAAGGTCTCTGAAAAAGCTCTGTTGAACTGAATAGGGCTGTACTCTTTAAGTAAAGTTTTCCACTTTAAGCTTTCCAATGACCAATTCAGAAGTGAGAAAAAGAAAGCAATACATAGTAGCTGTCCTAAATAAGAATGACCAAAAACGAGTTGCCATTGAACCGAATTAATGTCCTCAAGAGCTTTATAAATAACAAAAAAACTAAGACTTACTACCAAAAGCTTGATGGCTGAGCTCCAGAATTGCTTAGTTTTGTGAGGTAACTGCATTCTACAAAATAACAAATAAATAAGCTATTGGCGACAGAACGAATCATTTTAGGCATCGATCCAGGAACCACCATTATGGGATTTGGCGTGATTGAAGTTGTAAACAAAAAAATGAAGTTTGTGCAACTGAATGAACTCATGCTCAAAAAATACGATGACCACTACACCAAATTAAAATTGATTTTTGAGCGCACCATTGAGCTTATCGACACTTACCATCCAGATGAAATCGCGATTGAAGCCCCTTTTTTCGGGAAAAATGTTCAGTCTATGTTGAAGCTTGGCAGAGCTCAGGGCGTTGCCATGGCAGCTGGCCTTTCCAGGGAAATCCCTATCACGGAATACCTTCCCAAAAAGATTAAAATGGCGATTACCGGCAATGGAAACGCCAGTAAAGAACAGGTGGCCAAGATGCTTCAGCAGATGCTCAAAATCAAAGAACTCCCCAAAAACCTAGATTCCACCGATGGACTTGCTGCAGCCGTTTGTCATTTCTATAACAGCGGACAACCCAATATTGGCACCCCTTACACTGGTTGGGATGCGTTTATCAAACAAAATGAAAAACGGGTGAAGAAGTAGAAATAGTAGGTAGTGGATAAATCAATATAGTTAAAAAAAATCAATCGTAATGGAATCTACATTTAGCTATTAATATTTCATCTTCTTTGTATTGATAGATGAGTCTATGTTCGCTATCGATTCGCCTTGACCAAAATCCAGAATATTTATGCTTTAAGGGTTCTGGCTTTCCTTTTCCACCGTAAGGGTTTCGAGCAATATCTTTCAAAAGTTGATTTATTTTCTTCAGCTTTTTTTTATCTGTTTTTTGCCAGTATAAATAATCTTCCCAGGACTCGTCAACAAAAACATACTTCATTTTAATCTTCGATTAAATCTTTGCTAAATGTATTTCCTGATTTCAATTTGTCAATCGCTGAATCTAATCTTGATTCATTTTTTCTGGATGATAATTCGTGATTTGTTGCCATCAACGAATTATATTCCTCTAAAGACATCACGACAATTCCTGAATCTTTGCCTCTGTTAATAATTAGAGTTTCTACATTTTTCACGACTCTATCCAAATAGGCCTTCATATCTTTTCTAAAATCTGAAACAGTTGTGATTTGCATAATAAAGTGTTTTGATATGTACAAATATATGTACAATATTTGAACTTTAAAACACCTACTCCACAATATCCATTTTCTTCAATAAGAAAGAGGCATTCATGTTTTTACAGATGCCGCGTTTCAAGGTGTAGTCAAAGTTGAGCTCATCATCAATAATTTCAGCATCGAAGTAGTAATTTTGTACCTGAGGCAATTCATCGGAGACTTCACACAAACTTAAGTCGTGAGTGGCGATGATCCCAATAGCTTTGGCTTTAACTAAGCGCTCTACAAACTTTCTGGAGCCAATCGCTTTATCGGTAGAATTGGTGCCTTTTAGAATTTCATCCAGAACAATGAAGTATTTGTCGGTTTGGATTTCATCAACAATATATTTCAAACGAGTCAATTCTGCAAAGAAATACGAGGCTTCATCTGCCAAAGAATCTACCGTACGCATACTAGTAATGAGTTTGGTTGGCACATACTCACAGGAGGCAGCACAAACTGGAAGTCCCACATTGGACATCACAATCTGAATGGACACCGTTCTCAAAAATGTACTTTTTCCGGCCATATTAGCGCCTGTGATGATGAAAAACTGATTGTCTTTTATTTCAAAATCGTTCCTCACCGCATCTTTGGGATCGATCAACGGATGGACAGCGCCTTCAGTTTTAGTAAAGCTTCCGCTGGCTTTAAGTTCTGGAAAGACATAATCGGGATGATTGAAATGAAAATTGGCCAAACTATTGTAGGCATCCACCTCTGCAATGACTTCAAACCAACTTTCGACTTGATTAGCATGCGCTAAAATCCATTTTTCAATTTTTAAAGATTGCGTCAAATCGCGGAGCATAAAACCGTTTAAAACAATGCCCAACAGAATATTATTACGTTGGTCCAATCCATCAATATGCTTGGAAAGCACTTTCAAAACCTGACTTGCTTTCGCAGCCTCGGAATGGATTTTGGACTGAAAAGAGCTTAATAACTCAGAATTAAATTCGGCGTCCTCAATCAGTTTTAATAGTTTAAAATACTGTTGAAATGTGCTTTGCGCCTGGCTCACATGACTGGAAAGTTCATTGATGCGTTTTAAGAAAGCGCCTGTAATTCCTAAGCCAATTATAAACCAGAGCAACAATTGAGCTCCAGAAATCACATTGAAAAAATAAGCTGCAATAACCACTAACGAAAGTACTGAAAACGCTTTTGGAAACCAGGACATCCATTTAGGAACAAAGGTCTTATAACTCGTAATCCAGCGGACGATACTACTGGCTTTGGTTTCAGTATCGACGAGCTTTGCGTCCGCGGTAAAGTTTTGCCTTAGTTCTACTTGTTCAGCTAATTCACGAATGGCTTCCTGTTTGGATGCGATGTGATCGATAGAATTGGACGTGAGCTTAGCTGCTAAATTTTCTTCGCCTTCGGTTAAGGCCGTTCTATTAAGGTATTGAAAAAAAGAGTGTTTACCGAAAATGTCGATATCCTGGCTAAATTCATGCTCTGGATTTTTGTACTGATCACCGGTGGGTAAGTCAGAAAATTCACGTTTTAAGACCTTGAGTTCGGTTTCGTTGAGCTGAAGCAAAGCTTTGAGTTTCGCTTTTTGGTACTGAATTTTAGAATGTCTGGTGACTAAAATGAGAAAGATGATGACTCCAAGGATGATGGAGCCAATAACGACTCTGGTGGAGGACCAAAAGAAGTACACCGAAAAGGCAATCGCTACAAAAATGGCCAGACGCAGCATGCTGGACCAGAATAATTGAGTTTTTATCGCTTTTAAATCTTTGGTGTATCGAGAAATAAATTCAGAATAAATAGATCCTGGAGTTGGCATAAGCATCACAATTGAATTGCAAAAATAGAAGTATTGAGCTATTAGCAACTAAAATTTCAGGAAGTTATCGCTAACGATTAAGGCAGCAAGCCCCGGCGCTTGGATTTGGGCAACTTACTCACCACCAGCTCGTAGCTGTGGTTGATAAGATGCAGGATGAATTTCTGCGACAACTGCGGCCCATCAACAACCACTGTATTCCAGTGTTTTTTGTTCATGTGGTATCCAGGGAAAACCTCATCGGGATAGTGTTCCCGGTAGTCGACAGCTTTTTCGGGATCGCATTTCAAATTGACGCTATGGTCGCCAGCTTCCCACTTTTTTAAAGACGTGAGGGCAAATAATTTGCCCCTGACTTTGAAAACAATTGTGTCGTTGTCAAACGGAAAATCCTCGGTCGCTTCGGGTTTGCTGAGACAATAGGCTCTAAGTTCTTCGATGTTCATTTTAATTGTATAAAAACTATTTCAAATTCAGCATAAAAAGCTCTGACGCAATCCCATCCGATAAGAATTTTCCTTCACCAGTAACTCTTAGTATATCCTTATCTAACGCCAGCAAACCCTGCTGCTGAAACTCCTGTATGTGCTCCATCAGATAGGCTGCGTAATTCAATCCAAATTCGGTTTCGACCACCTTTAGATCCACACCCCATTTGGTGCGAAGGCGGGTCATGATGTATTCGTTGTAGCGATCGGTAGTCGTTAGTTCTTCGCGTTCTGCAGGCAATTCTCCGGCGTCTATAGCTTTGATGTATTTCGAATTATTGTTGATGTTCCAGCTCCGAGTGGTATTGACAAAACTATGCGCAGAGGGGCCAATGCCCAGATAAAATTTACCCGTCCAGTAAGCTGTATTGTTTTGAGAAAAATAGCCTGGCTTTCCAAAATTGGAAAATTCATAATTTTCAAAATTGTTGCTTTGCATGGTTTCCACCAAAATGTCAAAATGCAACTTGGCTAAATCATCATCCACCGGTGGAATGATTTCTTTATCGATAAAATGTTTCAAAGCCGTATTGGGTTCCACCGTTAAGGCATAACTGGAAATATGAGGAATGTCGAGTTCCAGAGTTTTTGCCAAATTAGCTTTCCAGCGGTCAACACACATATCGGGGATACCGTAAATCAAATCGATGGAAATGTTATCAAAAAACTGCTTTGCCAGTAAAATAGAGGATTCTGCTTCTTTGGCATTGTGCGCCCGATTCATCAGCTTCAAATCTTCTTCAAAAAACGACTGAACACCGATGCTCAGCCTATTGACTTTAGTTCCAGACAGCATTTTCAAATAATCGAAATCCAAATCGTCTGGATTGGCTTCCAAGGTGATTTCTGGCTTATTTACTACTTTATATTCAGAATAAATCGTTTTAAAAATCAAATTCAAATCCGTTTCAGAAAGCAAGCTTGGCGTGCCTCCGCCAAAATAAATATTCTCTACCGCAGCTGGAAGCTCGTCTTTTCGCATGCTGAGTTCTTTGCAAATCGCCTGAACCAACTGACCTTTATGCTTTAGCGAAGTCGAAAAATGAAAATCGCAATAGTGACAAGCCTGCTTGCAAAAGGGAATATGAATATAAAGTGAGCTCATCAAATTTATTTCTTCAAAAGTAAGATTTACACCAGCGATTTCCTTAAGTTTAAGTTCGATTTTGGAGAAAATATGAGCATACTTTTGATCAGTTTAGGCTTTATCTGTTGCCTTGTAGGCATTGCTGGGAGTTTTTTGCCAGTTTTACCAGGCTTACCCATCTCCTGGATGGGGATCCTCCTCCTCTATTTTGTGCCAGAAGTGGACCTGAGCCCACAGCTTTTGTGGATCACGTTGGGTGTCACTCTGGTTATTTTTGCGCTGGATTACTTCATCCCTTTACTGGGCATCAAAAGGTTTGGCGGCAGCAAGTACGGGATGTTTGGAGCAGGAACCGGTCTGGTGATAGGACTTTTTACTCCCGTACCTTTCAGCATTCTAGTCTTTCCTTTTGTAGGCGCCTTCCTGGCAGAAATTAGCATTTCAAAAATGAAACAGAAACAGGCGTTAAGGGCTGCATTCGGCTCTGTGATCGGTTTTTTGGCCTCCACAGTGATCGAATTTCTTTCTGCTTTAGTGTTTACATTTATATTTACGTATCAGGTACTTCAGCACAGAGAATTTTTATTTTGAATTTGATAGAAGTTAGTTTTATGCCTTTAGATACATTGCTTTATGCTTATTAGTATCATTATACCAGCGTTGAATGAAGAAAAGTATATCGCTGAAGTCCTTGAACATACTTTAAAGCTTAAAGGCCGTTTTGAAGTCATCGTTGTAGATGGCGGCAGTCAGGATGAAACTTTAGAAATTGCCAGAGGCTTTAAAAAGATCAAAGTTTTTCAATCCAAAAAAGGCAGAGCCAGGCAAATGAATCACGGTGCAGGACAGGCTAAAGGAGAGGTGCTGCTTTTTCTTCATGCAGATACTTTCTTGCCAACTAGTTTTTATGCTGATGTTTCCAAATTAATGGAGAAGCCTGAGGTCGTAGGAGGGAGTTTCCGCCTCAAGATGGAGAGTTCCCACCCAATTTTCAAATTTTACCACTGGTGCAGTCAGTTTAGTATAGAATTTTTCACTTACGGCGATCACGCCTTATTTATAAAAACGGAAACGTTCAAAAAAATACAAGGTTTCAAAAACCTCAGCTTTATGGAAGATGTGGAAATCCAAAAGCGAATTCGTGAAGAGGGTAAATTCAGAAAATTAAAGACCTCGGTGACAACATCCAACCGGAGATTTCAAAAAAAGGGAGTCATCACTCAGTTGGCCATAGATGTTTTATTGGTAATCTTCTTCAAATTTGGAATTTCAGCTGATACTTTGAAACGCTTTTACCCTGATACTTAAGCAATAAAGTTTAAAATTAATAAAGTCTTCACTTTATTTTAATGAAATACTAAGGCTTATGTAAGACAATATTGCAGCAAATTTCCGTTATTTACATCAACTAAATAAAACAAATAATATGAAAGCCCAAAAAATAGTCTTAACCTTAGGTACAGTAGCTATCTTATCGAGCTGTGTTTCTAAAAAGAAATACACCGAATTGGAAAACAATCTGGACGAAACTAAATCTGAATTGATGCAGACTCGTACCGAAAAGGAAGAGCTGGAAAACCAAATGGATCAAATTGAAATGCGAGTAGAGCGTTACAATTCCAAAATTGCGTCTTTGCAAACAGAAAAAGACGGAATGATGGTAAGTGTTCCTAACGAAAGCCTAGTGCTTTCTGAGAAAAACAAGGAAGCGATGAGAAGAACTCTGAAAGACGTTCCTGCCTCTAAACTTTCTGGAGCAACATCGCTTAAGGATTCTTTAAACATCGCAATCTCTCACAACATTTCTAAGAAAATGGGAGATTCTGGAAAAGACTTAAATGTTTCTGTTGAAGAAACTATGGTAAAAATCAACATCGATGATAATCTACTCTTTGGAGATAGCAGTTTTAGAGTAGGAAATGATGCGGATGAGATTCTTTCAAGAATTGCAGAAGTCGTAAAATCTGAACCTTCTTTGGAAGTATTGGTTGAAGGTCATACTGACAACAGAACTGTAAAAAAAGATAGTTACATTGTTGATAACTGGGATTTGAGTGCGCGAAGAAGTGCAGCCATTGTAAGACGATTGGAAAGTAAATTCGACGTACCTTCAGAACAGTTAATTGTAGCTGGACGTTCTAGTTATGACCCAATTGCACCAAATGATAACAAAGACAATATGGCTAAAAACCGTAGAACACAAATTGTCATTATGCCTAACTTAGATAAGTTTTTTGCTATGCTTGGCGATGACTAATTTATTTTGAAATATTAAACAGCTTCAAATCCCTGATTATTCATTAATCAGGGATTTTATTTTGTGATCATTGTAATAGGCATTTTAAATTTTTAAATGTCCTCAAAGACTTCAGGTATTTTGTGTGTTCAATCTACGTCTTCACCTATAGCTAATTCTTTACAGCCAGGATGCTGGTAGAAAGTTGAGATTTACTTAAAAGCTGAATATCGCAAAACATGTAAGGTATCTCTAGCGAAATCTACCTAAGAAATTTGAATAAGAATTTTGAAAAAAATAATCCTAAAACAGATAAAATAAAGCTAAAAGCCTTTGGATTTAAAACTAAGATTTTACCTTCCAATTATTCATTAAAAAATTATACAATCTATGGAGCTTGAACATAAAAAAGTATTGATTACAGGGGGTAGCGCCGGAATTGGAAAAGAACTAATTAAACAATTTGTCGATCGTGGTGTAAAAGATTTTGCTGTGATAGGCAGGTCTCAAAGCAAACTAGATGCATTGCAAAAAGAATTTGAAGGGATAAATTTCATTCTCGTTGCTGGAGATGTTTCAAAATTAGAAGATATTGAGCATTTGCTGGAACAAGTGAGTTCCCACTGGGAGTGTATTGACTTGCTTATCAATAATGCTGGCGTGGTAAGCGCTGGAGCTTTGAAGGACATTTCTGACGAAGATATCGTAAATCAAATCAACATCAACCTGACTGGACTTATTCTTTTGACCAAAAAAGCATTGCCTTTGATTTTAAAAAGCAAAGAAGCTGGAATCATGAATATTTCCTCTGGCCTTGGGTTGATCGCCAAACCTTTCTACTCGGTGTATGCCGCCACCAAGGCAGGTGTCAAACATTTTTCTGAAGCCATGCGTAGAGAGTTGATTTTTGAAAACGTACACGTGATGACGGTTTATCCAACAGCCACCGATACAGGTATGATGACCAATGCAAAAGTTGATCACATGGATAGTACAGAACTTGTGGCTACCAAGTCTATAGATGGACTGCTAAACAAAAAGATAAATGTGATTTTGGGAGGAGAAAAACGACTTAAAGATGTAGATACCAACCTAAATGATCCATTGGAAATTGATAAAACGGTGATGGAAAATTACGAAGCTTATAAATCCAGAACTAAAGAACACCGAGCCATGTAAACTTCAGTTATGAAAAAAAGACCGCAGCTTTTAGTTTTTGACGTGAATGAAACCCTACTGGATTTACAGCCGTTGAAAAAACGTATCAACTCACTCTTAGACTCTCCAAAAGCCTTTGAAGACTGGTTTTCAAAATTGATTCAATTTGCAATGGTAGAAACCTTGACGGGAAACTATACCGATTTTGGTGACATTGGAACCGCAACTTTGAGGATGACTGCTGAAAAGCATTCAAAACTTATTTCAGAAGAAGACATCAAATCTTCATTGGACATCATCAAAAAACTAAAGCCGCATCCAGAGGTTAAAGAAGCTTTGAAAAAGTTAAAGTCAGAAGGGTTTAGACTTGTTGTTTTAACAAATGGTGGACTCAAAACCTTGGAAGAACAAATGAAGTATTCTGGTCTGGACTCCATATTTGATGCCTTGTATAGTGTAGAATTGGTTGAAAAATTTAAGCCGCATCCAGATACTTATCAGTTTGTTTTGAAACACGAGCAAACTGAAGCTAAAAATGCAATGCTGATAGCTGCTCATGCCTGGGATATCGCTGGAGCGCAAAACTCAGGATTACAAACAGCATTTATATCCAGACCTGGAAAATTTTTATACCCAATAAATAAAGAGCCAGATTTTATCTGCAATGATTTTGAGGAGCTTTTTCAGAAACTAACGCATTGGAATTAGCGGTATTCAGAATTTTCAAAATTCCATCGCGTCCCAGCATCCCAGTCCTTTCTGGAATTGCCGTAAGCTGGATAACCACCATTAGTTTTTAATATTTTAGCTAAATGCAAGAGGTTGTAAGTCATAAACCTTGTGTTTCTATTGGTGAAGTTTGAGTTGACGCCCTGAGTTTCATAAAGTTTTTCTCCATTCCACTCGTTGTCACCATAACTTGGCCCAGGACCAACCTCTCCAATCCAACCTGCATCGGATAGTGGAGGTATGCTATATCCCCTAATGCTGCAAAGCGTATAACATTCCCATCGCACAGTATTTTACATCGTCCTCGTTTCCAGTAATCACACAACCTCCAACTTTTCCATAATACACATACTGACCTTTTCATCATGATAGTCACTCAGGCGTACAACCGTCGATAACTTTGGTAGCGATAGAAGAACGTTCTCCTAACCAAATAGGAGTTCCTAAAACAAAATATCCGCTTCAATGATTTTCTCTTACAGCTTTGGCCAGTCATCTATATCTTCACCATGTTCCGACATGTCAGGCTGAACGCCTACTGGCAAATAATGATTTGCCGGCCCTATCACCTCTACTTCAACTCCTTTTTTTTCATGATTTCGATAGACACATTCATCAAAAGGCGAGTGTGGCTTGTATGTGGAGATTTTTTCAACGTACAATTAACGAAAACTGCTTTGAGACCTTTAAAAATGTGTTGTTCATGATAAAATGATTCAGAGTTTAATAGTTTTTAATTCTTATAAACTTGCACTCAATTTGAATTATAAGCTTTTATCCAGTTGAATTCCCTGTCTATAACAGCCTGTTTCTGAAGTTCCAGGTGGTCTAAAAAAGCCTTGGCAACAGGTGTTAAGTTTTTGGATTTCATCCAAATCATCTGCCATGATGTTGAGATAGGAAGGTCATCAACCTGGATAATTTGAAGGTCTTTTTCTTTAAGCTCATTTTTAATACCGATAAGTGGCATTATAGAAATTCCCAGACCTGCCATAACTGCTTGCTTCACTGCTTCATTGGAAGTTAACTCAATTTTCTTCCTGATTTGAAACCCGCTTTTGGAAATAAAATTCTCCATGGCGATGCGAGTCGCAGAACCATCCTCTCTGTAAATAAGAGGGAATTTTGAAAGTAACTGCTCCTTATCTAACATATCCTCTTTGGACAAATGCTTTCCTCCGACCAAAAAAAGATCGTTTTTAACCAGTTCAACTGAGTTGACTTTGAGTTTTTTGGGCAAAACAGATATAAGAGCAAAATCAACTTCATTTTTTTCTAAACTCCTTATCACTTTAGCTTTGTTGGTAACATCCATTACCAAATCAACTCCACTATGCTGGCTAATAAAATCTGACAAAAAATAAGGCATCACGTATTTACCTGTAGAGGCGATAGAAATTTTAATTCTTCCGGACAACTTACCTTCAAAAGCGCTGGTTTTGTAATTGATAGCATCTACTTCTTCCAGAATTTTTTTTGCTGCTAAGGCAATTTCTTTACCAAAATCAGTAACGTAGAGCTGTCTGCCAACAACTTCTGTGAGTGGAATTGAAAATTGATCCTGAAAGTTTTTAAGTTGAATAGATACTGCAGGTTGAGTGAGGTGAAGCTTCTCTGCAGTTCTTGTGATGCTTTTGCTATTGGCTATTTCAGAAAAAATGAGCAACTGATGTAAGGTATAATTCATAACATATTTTTATGTTTTATATAAAATATATAAATAAAGATTAATGAATCTAAAATATAATATTTGCATCATAAATCAAAATAAACTTCAATCATGGAAACCAAGCAAGCTTTACAAATTGACAAAAAAGAGATAAAACTTATTGATGGTGAGTTTACCCCAACCCAGGCCTCAGACATATTGAATGCGATGATTGACCAGAAAATCAATTTTCACAAAATTGAAAACCTTCAACACTGGGAGAAAAATCATGATAACGATCCAAAACCTTTTATAGATCGTATTCAGCAACTGGAAGATGAAAAAAAAGCTTTAGATACTTATATAACTCAAATCAAAAAAAGTGGCAAAAACGTAAGAATTGATGGACTCCTTAGCTTAAGTCCAATCGATTAATTCCTAAAGTACTTCAAGAATTTATTTAAAAAAGTAAGCCCAAACTATGGAACATGAAACCTTTTTAATCGAAAGCGATTCGCAAGATAAACTAAGGTCTTATCAACAATCCTCTATTCCATTCCTTTCTAAAATCTCTCCAGGCATCTATTGGTCTTTACTCCTATTGAGCATTGGCCTTATCGCATACTATCAAATTTTTGCGCCCGACTGGAATTACTCAGATGTATTGAGAATCAACAGTTTTACGCTGTTGATTTGGATTACTGTTTTGTTTTTTAGTTCAATCGTGAGCAGTTATTCTAAAAATTACCTGAGGGGGTTCAAATTTCAGAACCGATTTACAATTTTGAGTTTTGGATTCACCTTATCGGTTATGCTTTTTGTGATGGCAAATCATGTGCTGCTTTTAATAAGCTCCTGGCTTGCCATGGGGATTTTTATGGCGAAGTTGATTGGGGTAAATAAAACCTGGGGAGAAGCAAAAGAAGCTGAGAAGTTTACTTTAAAATATTTTCTTGCAGGCTCATTTTTTCTTTCCGTTGGAGTTTTGATTTTAAGTTATTCTACCAATAATTTTAGCTTGACCTTTCTAATGGAATTATCAGAAGTAGACTCATCTTCACTGTTCTTTATTTCTTCAGTACTCATCATTATTGCAGCCATCATTCAATCTGCAATCTTTCCATTTCACAAGTGGTTGTTGTCCGCAATGACCTCGCCTACTCCCGCATCAGCATTGATGCATGCTGGCTTCGTTAATGGGTCTGGGATTTTGCTTACTCTTTTCGCACCACTTCTTATCGTTTCTAATTCGCTTTGGATTTTGTTCATAATTGGGGGTGTTACTGCTATACTAGCCCAATTCATGAAATTGATTCAAGTTAACGTAAAACATAAACTGGCGTGCTCTACGATAGCACAAATGGGATTCATGATCATGCAGTGTGGTCTTGGTTTTTTTAATGCTGCTGTAGCACATTTGATATTACACGGATTTTATAAAGCCTATTTGTTTTTATCCTCTGGCGAACATATTGCTCAAACCTTTCCCCGGGAGACCCCTAGAATAAGAATCACTTTTCCTCAAGCTATAGTTGTAGTTGTATTTGGAATTCTGGGAGCACTCTTATTTTCACTACTTACTGGCAAAACCAATCTTACAGATAGCAGTGTTTTCTTAACGCTTATTGTGGCAATCACGGTTGGTCAAGCCACCTATAATATCGTGAAAGAAAACAGCCTCACATACCTTCAAAAATTTGCAGTTTCAGGTGGAATTTTTATAGCCGGCATTAGTGTTTATGCTTTGGTTTTCAATGGCATAACCCGTTTGATGTCTGAAATGCCAATGATACAACAGCCGCAAATACTCAATCCGTTAGAAATCATTTTTGGAGTAATATTCCTGATTGGATTTTTCATCATGAAACTAGGAGTACATACCAGGTTACCGTGGCTCTATGTTAGACTTTTAAACTTATCTCAGCCTTACAGGAAAACAATCCATTATTACAAAAAATAAGCTCATGACAAAAGGAACTATACTACAACAAATTGATTTAGCTTCTGCTGTAATTGGCAAAACATGGCCACTGTATGGGTTTGTGACTTCCAATCCTCTGACAGGTTACGAAAACAGACCTTTCAAAATAGCCATCAAAGATGCTGGAGAACTTATTGGAGGGGACCTTCTACCAAGTGCAGCATCGCTAAAATCTGCTTTGGAACTGGGAGAAATTGATGAACAGGAACTAGAACGCGTCTTCATTGAGAATAATTTACAACTCTCTCCTGAGGAAAGTCTGAAAGCAATTGAGTCTCAAAACAAATCCAAAATTAAAAATTCGAGTCATAAACTGGATAGTCTGGTAATCAAATGGCTCATGGCTTATATGGATGAAGGTCTTGCGGATTGGAAAATGCCAAACAAGGAGAAAGGATTTTATTGTGCATGGAAATCTTTAGTACGTTACGATAAAGAGATCAAACTCGATCCCTCTTTTTCTCTGCCAGATGACAGTTGCGAAGCTTTAAGACAACTACTCAAATACTATTCAAAAGAAGATCAGCTCAGAGTTTTTGAACGTCACCTTTCCGCTTTACCAGGCTGGACGGGTTACATTAAATATAGAGCGGAAACCAATTCAGACTGGCAAAGAAAATTCAGTATTACTTTGCAAGACTACTTAGCAGTTCGCTTGTTGATTGCTCGAAGTTTAAACTTCGAATTTCTTTCTTCAAAAGAAACCCCAGGTCATGAAAATAAAGCGAAAAATTATCAGTATTTGTGGCTGAAAGCCTGGGAGCTGACCTGGCAAAAAAGGTTTATAAAAGACATAAAAACTTCGCTTGACATCTCTGCAAAAACAAGTAAAGCAGAGGCCAGTAAAAATATTGAAGATGCGCAACTGGTGTTCTGTATTGACACACGTTCTGAGCTAATTAGAAGGCATATTGAATCCACAGGTCATTATGAAACCTTTGGATATGCAGGTTTCTTTGGAATTGCGATGGACTATCAAAACTTGGAGGATGGACTTATCAAGAAATCCTGTCCGCCTATCCTGGACTCAGCTTATAAAGTAACAGAAGAACCAAAAGAAGATCATAGCCCGCAAGTCAGAAATTATCTCAAAAAACAGGAGCAAACTAAGTTTACTCATTATTTTCTAAGACGAATGAAAAATATGCTCCCTTCTGCCTTTGGGTTTGTGGAAGGCTCGGGCGTATTTTATGGACTGACTTTATTTTTCAGAACTTTAATTCCTGGACGTCTTTATAATCCTGAAAAAAAAGAAAAAGATTCTTTTGAAAGTAGCTGTGAGCCAAAGTTGAATTCGCAAAAAAAAGAACTTAAGTCTTTAGATATCAGCCTGGAAGAAAAAACTGCCATTGTAAAGTCTGCGTTTGACTTAATGGGGTGGAAAACTTTTTCACCACTTGTTCTTTTCGTAGGACACGGTAGTCACACGGCCAATAATCCTTTTGGCTCAAGTTTAGATTGTGGTGCCTGTGCAGCAAGTCCAGGTCGACATAATGCAAGAATGCTGGCCAAACTCGCCAATCAATCCGAAGTGAGGGAAGCTCTAAAAAACTTTAATATTCAAATCCCTGACTCTACTTTTTTCCTTGGGGCAGAACATAACACTACCACTGATGAAATTGTAATTTTTGATTCTGAATTACCAACCTCTCACAAAGAAAAATTAGATGCGCTAAAGCAGAATCTGATAAAAGCTCAGGTTTCTGCCACTTCAGAACGATTGGGTGTTTCCAAACACAGTATAAGTGCCGCTCACGTCAAAACCAACGACTGGTCTGAAACCAGACCCGAGTGGGGACTTGCGAAAAATGCTGGCTTTGTTATAGGACCCAGAAAATTAACCCAAAAAATGAATCTTGATGGAAACTGCTTTCTACATTCTTACGATTGGGAGATGGACTTAGAAGGAAAAGCTCTGGAAGGGATCATGCAGGGACCTATGGTCGTAACTCAATGGATCAACAATCATTATTACTTCTCAACTGTAGATAACGAGACTTACGGTGGCGGTTCAAAGATATCACACAATGTAACTGGAAAGTTCGGCGTAATGCAGGGTAACGGAGGAGATTTAAAAATGGGTTTACCCCTACAGTCTGTGAATGAAACAGATGAAAAATTTTACCATAAACCTTTGAGACTTTCAGTTTTTATCAATGCACCGAAGGAAAGAGTCACAACCATTCTTCAACAAAATAATAATCTCAAATCATTGCTTGATAATGAATGGATTTATCTATTTGTGATTGACCCGACAAAAGAAAATAAAATCTCCAAATACAAGCATAATCTAGAGTGGCAGGCCTCGGAAACGTTTATTCCAACCAAACTTGAAAGAGTTTAAAATAAATAAAACCCATAGAGAATTTCTAAATTAAGGCTTCAGTATTGAAGCCTTAATTATTTGATATCAATTTTGACTCCTTCTGGTTCGAGTACAAATTTGACATAAAGCGGAAAGTGATCAGATCCAATTTCAGGAAGTCGCTGCAGGTCAATAAGGCTAAATTCCTGAGTTACAAAATAGTGATCTAAGGGCCAGCGCAAGAAAGAAGACTTGGAGTCAAACGTATTATATGGTCCTCGACCTAGTCTTACATTTTTTAAACCTCCGCTTTCTCCAAAAACTTTAGAAGTGTTGGACCACGAAACATCATTAAAATCGAGTTCCTAAATACTACTCGTATAAAGGTAGAATTTATCACTAGTCAATTTCATTTTAAATATTGACATTAAATACGCTAAAGGTAGATATTAATCAATTCTTAATACTTTTAACAATACATTTTAGTAGCCGCGCCCTTTCGTTTTGTACTTTTTCAAAATATATCTTTTATAAAATGACAAGAGGCCAAAAAATACTTTTATATAGCTCTGCAGGAATAATAGGCCTATACTTTTTATTCTTAGGCTTAATAGAAGCGAAGGGACTTCTGGCTCCATTGCTAACTGCGGTCGTTTTATCCTTAGTGACTTTACCCCTTTCCAACAGACTAGAAAGAAAGATGAATAGGAGCATTTCATCATTGATAAGTGTTTTTGTCCTTTTTCTGGTATCCTTAGGCTTCCTAACCCTGATTTCTTTTCAAATCCAAAATTTCGTTGATAGCTGGCCAAAAATCGAAGAAGCCATGGAGCCTAAAGTAGAGCAAGTGAAGGCTTTTGTTCTTGAGTATACTCTTTTTAGTGAAGAGGACTTAAGTACAACAGATGAGGAAAGTAAAAAAATGATTGAAGGAAATGTAGAAGATGCAGGAAAACAAGTCTTTACCATTTTCACTGGTATATTATTTTTCCTGGGAAATTTTTTACTTACTATAATTTATACCTTCTTTTTATTGAATTACAGAACACATTTCAAAAAATTCATTTTGAAATTATTCTCAGTCACTAAAAGTAGTGAAGTCAATAAAGTAATTCACAAGGTAGGAAACGTTGCTCAACAGTATTTGTTTGGCAAGCTGATTCTTATTCTAATTCTTGCCGTTTTATATTCTGTTGGATTTGGAATTTCCGGAGTAGATAATTTTATTTTAGTAAGCATGATAGCGGCATTACTTACCCTTGTCCCCATCTTAGGAAATGCCATAGGTGTCACCATTGCTATTGTATTCGGTTATCTTACAACAGGTGATATCAATGTGTTGATAGGAATTATCATCACCTACAGTGCTGCTCAATTTGTAGAAAGCTATGTACTTGAGCCTTTTATCATTGGAGATAAACTGGATTTACATCCTTTCATAATTATCCTGTCTATTATAATAGGTGGCTCTGTATGGGGAATTACGGGTATGATTTTAGCCATTCCTATTACAGGAATTTTAGGACTTATTTTTCTTCAAATCAGAATTCTTCACCCTCTCGGTTATTTGTTTAGTAAAGATGATGACGGAGTTGATTAAAGCCTGAAAAGGTTTATTAAATAATTCAGTTGAGCTTATCTATTTAGAGTAGCTTTACTGAATATCAACAATTTACCAAAAAACTCTGATACCACATGAGAAAGGTTTGTTTTATGTATAAATCATTTGAAATTAAAGCTCTATGAATTTTATCCTAAGACTTTTTTTAACCTTTGGTTCGGTGTCCTTTTTTTTAGTTGTTTTTCTAATTCAGAATGACATCAACCCGTTACAAAAACAACTAGGAATTTTTTCATGGATTATTCATGTGATTTACGCTTTAATTCCTTTTGTAACCATTTTGATTGCTTTAGCCTTATGCAAGTGTTTAGAAAAATCAACCATAACGAAAGTAATTTCGATTGATCCTTCCAACAATGACTTTTTAGACAATTATTTCGCCTTCTTTTTTGTAGCACTGAGTGTAAAAGGCTTAACTACATTTTGGGTAATATTTGGAATTACTATCATTTTCACATATGTCTCCAGAGTTTCTTACTTTAATCCTGTTTTTCTGGTCTTTGGGTATAGGTTCTACTACATAGAATCAGATGAAAAAGTAAAGATCATGCTCATTAGTAGAAAGAAAATATTGAGTCCTAAAACCTATGGAACTATTTCTGTAAGACGAATTAACGATTATACATTTATTGATATATAATAATCCCATCCTTTTAGAAGATTTTGCTCGTCTTAGCTTTATGCTCTACAATACATTGCTTTAAACTGGTAGTTAACTTGATGATTCTGCTGGGAGGGATAATTTCTGAAGGTGTCGATTTTAAAGCTTTGGCTCCAGCCATAAACCACCAATCGCAAGGAGGAATAGCACATAAAACCAAATCGGATTAATCGCGATTGGACTTTTTTTGAAATCTTTGTCAATCACACTTTCCTTTTGAAAAAACTCCTGGTTCTCTAATGAGTTTTGATAAGCTTTTACAGTCTGCCAATCCTCGGGATTGTGAACAAAATAATCAAAAGCAAAAGTAGAATCCTGCTCCACCCTCAATTTTTGCCAGCCCGATTCTTTAGGAAAAGTTTTTCCACTCCATACTTCTGCTAAAGTCAAATCCTGTTTAAGTGGAAGCAAGCGATGGTTTTGATCTAAAACTCTCGGATCGTCTAGCGAGGTTCTTATTTGAAATGTAAAAGGCTCGTCCTTAAACGCAAAAAGCTTTTCAGGTTGGCAGGTTAGCATTTCTGAATTTCTTTTACTCAGCTGTTCAACAATGTCTGTCCAGATATGTTGATAGGCTTCCTGTTTACCTTCTAGTTGTAATTCCCAGGTATTTTCCAGTAAGGTCACTCCCAGCCTTCCCTGTTCCATGCGTTGATACCCGCTTACAATCGAAGAGTTAGATCTGTGAATATCTTCAACTCCAAAGTCATTTTTGATTTGAAAAGGCTGCCTGCCCACTGTGACTCCATCCAGATCATCCAGCACAACTTCTGTCGCAGAAACCCGCTGAAATTCGAAAACTGAAAAATCGCCCAGATTCGTTAAGGCATTGGCTTCTCCCAGCATTAAAATGCCCAGACCTGATGCTCTCATCGACTTTTGCACTGCATTTTGTTCTGACCTGGAAAGCGCTTTTGTAGATTCTGAATCCAAAATAAGTAAGTCAAAATCATCAAGGTTAGAAGAATTCAATCGACCTATATTTTGTCGTTCTGTATTAAAAAATTCAAATTTGAATCTGCCTGTGGTGATGCGGTTTTTAACGATCACTTCATGGCCTAATTCGGCTAAAAAGTTTTTCAGATACTTAATTTCAAACGTAGGATAAGCATTCAAAATCAAGATTCTCAGGGTTTTTGCTTCCTTAACTTTTAAAGGCAAAGGATTTTGGTTAAGCACTTTACCTATGGAATCTTTTTCAGATAGGCTAAAGACATAATTTCCAGAAACTTTCAAGTCAGTTGAAAGCTCGAAATTTATATGGTCTTCAGCATCAAAAACAACAGAATCTAAAGCTGTTCCTGCAGCATCTTCTAAAACCAAACGGTTTCCAGGCTTAGGATTGGAAAATCGACCTCTAACATGGAGCCGCTTCCCTACCTGAGGATCCTGCTTATAATTTAATTTTATAAGTCCCGTCACCTCCTCACCGGGAAAGTAAGTCACAGGAGTATTTTCAAGTTGCCACAAATCATAAACATTTACACCGCTGCCTAAGACAAAAATTTCTTTTGAATCGGTCAAACCTGACAAGGCCTTTTCTTTTCGATAATCTAAAACTTTACTTTTCCGGTATTCTTTCTTTAAGCTATCAAGTTGATTTTGGTTATAATGTTCTGTAATAATGATGACTCGTCCTTCTTTTATTTCTTTTGGAACAGCAGGTTTTAGGGCCAATAAGGCCAAAGAGGTTACCGCCAACAGGCTTAGGAAAATTTTCAAAATCAGGTGTTTTCTTCCAGAGGTTTTCCATTCTTTCCAGACAAACACCAGGATCAAAATAAGCCAACAGATTAATACAGGCCAAAACCAGGAGCTATTCAAAAATGTAAGATGATCACTCATTTCTTTGTAATTCTTTCAAAACAAATTCATTGAGTTTTCCATTAAAACTGCTTTTTTGCATTGGCTCAGGTGTTAGTTTAGGCAAGGCTTCTAGAAGTCCTTTTTGGACTTCAAACATCAGTTGCTGATCAATTTGTGGTTCATCCTTCAATCTCTTTAATTGCTGTAAAGTTTGCAGATATCTTCCAGGTTCAGCAATGGCTTTGTCAGCCAGCTCATTCCCTGCCTTTTCAAAAAGCTGTCTATCAGACTTCTTAGGTTCAGCATTCGACCCTTTAAACTCTTCCAATCTCAAAATACTTTGTTTTATAAAATAAAAGTTTTCTGTTCTTTCTAAGTCTTCTGCTTTGCTGTAATTACTAACCTCCTCAACATCACCAGACAGCCTAGCTTCTTCTTTGATGGGTGGCGGGTCAAATCCGATGCGATGGACATAAATTCTGGCAGAGTTTTTAATTTCCTGGATCAGCTCTAAAGCTTCATATTGAAAAGGTAATGACTTCTCTGGCTCGTGAAGTCTCAGATGCAGCTCAGCGTCCCACATGATATTCAGAGCTTGACGGAGTTTGGCTTTAAGATTATCGGTAAACAATGTCGAAGACTCTGGATCGCCGTGATCATGGAGATACTCTGCCAGCGGATCTTTCTCTTCATCAGTATCATCGTGATCATGGTCATGGTCATGTTCCTCTTCCACTAAATTATGCTCATTATCCCCATCGTGATTATGAGAATAGTCTGCAAGAGGGTCCTCCTCATGATCGTGGTCATCTGAAAGTTCTCCACCACTTCCCATTCCTCCTTCTGCTTCATCACCCATAAACTGACCATACTTCAAGCGAAGAGATTTCTGATCGAAGCCTAGATCATTGCTGGTGGAGTTAAATTCCTCTGTTGAAAGTTGGCCCCGCTGACTTATCAGTTTTTTGGTATCTATGATCAATTGGCGTTGACTCCTAAAATAATCTGGCATGAGGTCAACGCCAAGTCCGGCATCTACGCCTGGCCCATAATCTGTAGTGTCTTTAATCACGGCAAAATGCGTTTCACTTCTGGAAACATTAGCCAGCGGTCGTTTCAAATCTCGAGCTTCCACATAGAAATAAAGTTCATCCCCAGGCTCCATAGCTATGTCTTCTAAATCTAAACTTTTAGTGAGGTTCACTTGTTTTTTACCAGTTGTAATGCTCTGGTCAAAACTCAACTGCTCCTCACGAAATTTTACAGACTCTCCAGTTCCTTTACTCACCGTTGCAATGATATAGGCATTATCAATACCAAAATCATCTGTAATAGAAGTCTGGAAACTGATATTTTTTTTGTCATTATAATTAAATGCAGTAAACTGTTTCAAATCATTTAAAACGATTACCGGTGCCTTGTCTTTGGTCACTTCTATGGCAAACAAGTCTGAGGTGTAGGTTGCCCCCTTGGTATCGGTAAACCTGAAATTGTAAAAGCCTGAACTTTCCAAAACTGTACCTCCTGTATATCCCTGTTTAGTTTTTCTCAAAAGTCGACCTTTGCCCATACTTTCCAGGCTAACACTGTCTACCTCGCCTTCAAAGCTCAGCTTCCAGTTCACTCGCGAGCCTTCCACGGCCTCAATATTCATGTTTGATGTCGTTCTTGCTCTTAAACCTGTATACGCAGGATAATGAATGGTGACCTCCTGTGTGTTTAAAACCGGTGGTTGAATTTTGACGGCTAAAGAATCAGTTGGTTTGAAGCTTATTTGCTCTTCCTTCGGTAGGGTATTTTGATTGAAACTTAAATTTTTAGTAACACCTGAGTAGAATACTAAAACACCTATACCAATCATAATTATAGAACTAAATAGTGCTTTTTTCAGCTGATGTCTGGGCTGTATATTTTTAATTTCAGCTTTAATAGCCTTAGAAATCTTTTGCTGCTGAAGCTTTGCCAAACCGGATAATTCTGTTGTAGACTGTAGTAATAAACCGCTGCTATATTCAAGCTGATTAGACTGTGAGTCGATATAATGACTAACTTTTAATAAATCAATTTTCCAGGGTTGTCTTAGGATCAGCAGCACTGCAAAAACCATCACAAACCCTAGAATGCTAACCAACCAGCTTAAAGTCAACAACCAACTTAAAACAGAAAAGCCAGTGGCATACAGCACAACTTCCAGCCATAGCAGGAACTGCCATTTCTTTTGAAATCCAGCTAATATGTCTTTCCCTGTTTGCTTCATTGTTTTCTGTATCTTGACAGTACGCGTTCAGATAGCAATAAAATTACCAAAACCAACCACAAGTAGTTGGAAACCTCTCTGCCTTTATCTTTGTTATCAGTTGTAGTGTCTTCTGTAAAATTAGGTTTTAAAAGCTCGAGATTCATCACTCGGCGATCATAAGCACCTGCTTCTTTTCTCAGTTCAGGATAAAGATTCAGCATCTTAAGGAGTTGATCGCCCAGATGCTCGTCAATAACATTTTCTGAAGTCAGCTCTGAAGTTAAATAGTATTCATTTTCAGAGTTTCCGGATTCTAAAAGTTCACCTGCCAAAGCATCTGATCTAAACTTCAAAACTTTAGCTTCTGTATCTGGCGCAGGTTGATCACTTAACCAAACCAATAGATCACTTGGCGATAAACTATCTTTTTCCTTTATATTTTTAATTTTGAAGGGATGATTTAGGTATTTTTCCAGAGCTAAAAATGAGGCTTTTAGATATCTACTTTCAGAACTGAATTGCTCTTCGGAATACATGCTTATCTGTAATGTATCTTTCTCGATGACTAAAATTGAATCCCTGATTTCAGAAGTCATATTTTTAATTTCTTTCTGAAATTTAAACACATCCGTATCACTTTTTACCGAAATCCATTCTGCTTCATTTTTATCTTTAATCACGCCCACCAAAGGTTTTTTAGTTTGATCTGGATTCAGATTAACCCAGTTGATAGGTGTAGTAATTTCAGGACGCTTTCCTTTAATTCCACTTAAAAATGCATTGGTAAACACGACAATGCTATCGGTTTTAAAAGTTTGCATTTCTCTAGCCAGTTGCCAGTAATTAGGTGGTCCTGAATTACTAGGTTCTAAACGTTCTGAATTGTATTCTGGAAAGTCAGTTTTCAAAAAACGAACCTCAGCCTGAGCATTTAAGCTATCCGCTAGTGTTTTCACTTCGGGTGATTCTAATAAAGAGGCTTCAACCAAATATGTGATGGGAGAATTTTCAATTTTGCTAGTCAGGCGCGGTTCGGCTATGATGAAAACCAAGAGTGCAATCAGTAACATTCTGAGTAAAAGCAGCCAAAGCTCATTTAGCTGTATGCTTCTACTTCTTTGGGAATTGGATTCCTGCAGAAACTTGATACTTCCAACGCGTATGTTTTTTCCCTGCCTTTTGCTCCACAGATGTATGGCTACTGGAATGCCAAGTCCGAGTAAAGCCCATAAAAATGAAGGATTTGTAAAAAACATATTACATCAGTTTATTTCGCCTTTTCAACAGCAATTGAAGAGCTTCTCCAAGAGGTTCGTCCGTTTGAAGGAGTTCATAACTTATGGCATTGGCCAGCAGCACCTCTTTAGTCTTTTTAATGGAATTTTGAAAAGATTCCAGATACTGAGTTCGTGCTTTTTCAGCATCGATTTCAAGTTTTGCTCCGGTTTCTAGATCTTCAAAAGTCAAAGCGCCATTGTAATTAAATTCCAATTCATTTTTGCCTAAAATGTGCAAGACCACGACTTCATTTCTGGAAGTTTTCAGTTTCGTGATGACGTTGGTCAATTCTGAAGATTCCTCGTGTAAATCTGAAATAAAAAAAATCAATTCTTTACGGCTTCTATCGTGAATACTATCAAAAGAACTCGACTGCTTTGGCCATTTGCCCTGGGTTTGGATAGAAATCAATTCCTGCAACAGGCGATTGAAATGCTTTTTCTGAACCCGAGGCTGTAGCGTATGCAATTCCTGGTCATTCAGCGCGAATAAACCCACAGCATCGCCTTGGGACTGTGCCAGCCAGGCCAAAGAAGCAGTCAGCACTCTTACATAATCCATTTTACTAATTCCACCTTCCTGGTGCTGCATGGAATGGCTGGCATCAAGAATAAATTTGACCGAGATATTGGTTTCTATTTCTGATTGCTTGATGTAATACCTTCCAGAGCGTGCCAGCATTTTCCAGTCTAAAAGTCGTAAATCATCTCCAATTTCATAACCTCGGTACTGACTAAATTCCATCCCCGACCCAAGTCTCCGGCTGTGGTTCAATCCCGACAAATGACCATCCACAACTACTCTGGAAATAAGAGCCAGACCACTTATGCTGTTAATGATTTCTGGTTTAAGCAACTGTCGATAGTCCTGCTTCACTCTTGTTATATTTTGGCTGGAAATATGGATTTTAATAACTCAGTTGTCACTTCATCTGAAGTTAAGCCTTCTGCTTCAGCTTTAAAATTCACAATCACTCTGTGGCGCAAGACCGGATAGGCACAATGCTCCAAATCTTGAGGGGTGACTGCCAGTCGACCTTGAAGTAAAGCTCTGGCTTTTGCTGTCAAAATTAAGGCCTGGCCTGCTCTTGGTCCTGCTCCCCAGCTTACCCAGTCTTTTACAAATGTATTACTGCTCGTCTCAGGTCTTGTTGCTCGAATCAGTTTATTGACATAAGTAATCAGCTCATCACTGATGGGAACTTCTCGCACCAATTCCTGTAATCTTAAAATTTCGGCACCGCTTAGCACAGGATTAATGACTTGCTTTTTAGAACCTGTGGTGGACTTCAGGATTTGGTTTTCTTCTGTTTCGGTGGGGTAACCTATTTTTATGTAGAACAAGAATCTATCCTGCTGGGCTTCCGGAAGTGGAAAAGTTCCCGATTGTTCTATGGGGTTTTGAGTAGCCAAAATGAAAAAAGGGGGTTCCAGTTTATACGTTTTTCCAGAATAGGTGACTTCAAACTCCTGCATAGCCTCCAAAAGCGCTGCCTGAGTTTTGGGTGGGGTTCGATTAATTTCATCGGCAAGAATAATGTTCGCGAAAATTGGCCCTTTATTAAATTCAAAAAACTTTTTACCTGTCGACTGGTCTTCTTCTAAGATTTCGGTTCCAATAATATCTGATGGCATCAAATCTGGGGTGAATTGTATTCTGTTGAAGTCAAGTGCAATCGCCTGTGATAAACTTCGAATCATAAGTGTTTTGGCAAGGCCTGGCACGCCTTCCAAAAGCGCATGGCCTCCTGCCAAAAAGGTGATGAGTAACTGGTCGACGGTTTCTTCCTGACCTATAATTACCTTGGCGATTTCAGTTTTAAGGTCCTGTAGTTTTTTGGTTAGGGTTTGGACTTCCCTTTCCAAATCTGCTAGTGATTCATCCATATCTATATTCGTTTAAGATGTAAGTGCATACATCACAATATTTACCCCAAAACGGGTATTGTCTATTTTATAAAATCGTTTGTTTCTAAAGTCGTAATCCCATTCACATCCATAATCCTTATTGCTATAGAGTACTCCTATTCTGCCATCTATGAGGATAGCTTTTAAATACTCGTGCACCAAATCATCTCCCCAGCCATTGAGTTCCTGAGATGTGGTGGGTGGGCCGTCTTCAAATTCAAAAAATACATTGTACAGTTCATGATCATTTGGAATTTTAGACAATGCTGCAGGACCAAAAATGTCTGCCATTTGACGTTCAAAAGATTTAGCAAAAAGCCCATCGATGTCGTGATTACAATCATCGGCAAACACAAAACCTCCATTCCTAACGTATTTTTCAAAATTCGTTTTTTCTTTGGTGGTAAATTGAACCAGCTTATGACCTGAAATATAACAGAATGGACATTTAAAAATCTCATCGCTACTCAAAGGAACAATATTTTCTACCGTATTCACTTTCAAGGTAGTGTATTCCACCAAAGAATTGAGCAGATTGGAAGGCATACGCTGATCCACGTCCCAGTCTCCGGATTCGTATTGAAGTCTTGTAAAGAAAAAACTGTTCATGGATAGATACGTACTATTATCTTTTATAATTGAAAGTTACATTCTAAAATTGAAATAAAACATCACACGTGTTGATTTGTCAACTATGCGCAAGCGAATTCTTGTTTTCAAAACAGAAATCTGTAACACTAATTTTGACTAATGAATTTCTAAAAAGTAAAACTTAGACCTATGACTTTTACCTAGATCTGCCTCGCTAATTAAAAAAAAGAAAAACTGATTGAAATGAACAGGTCACCACAATCAGTTTTTTGAACGTTTGAAAGTTAACTATACCGCGTCTGAGAGGCTTGTAAAAGTAAAATCTCTCACTTTCATGTACGGAATCAGGTTTCCATTCATTCTTACCTGTTCGCCAAGAGCTTCCAGGTTGTTCAACATAATGATCGGACTTTCATTGAATCTGAAATTCTTTACGGGATATTTAATTTCTCCGTTTTCAATATAAAATGTTCCGTCACGGGTAAGTCCCGTGTACAATAAAGTTTGCGGATCTACACTACGGATGTACCAAAGTCTGGTAACCAAAATACCCCTTTTGGTACTTTTGATAAGTTCTTCTCGAGTAGCATCACCACCTTCCATGATAAAATTAGACGGAAAAGGCACTGCATCTACGCCTTTTTGTCCAGCCCAGTATCTGCTGTAAGCAAGATTTTTGACGACTCCGTTTTCTATCCATTTCATTTTTTTAAGTGGCATCCCCTCACCATTCCAGGTTGAAGTTGGCACATCTGGATGTAAAGGGTCACTCCATACATTGACGCGCTCATCTACTATCTTTTCTCCCATTTTGGTACCATCATCTTTGGACATAAAGCTTCGTCCTTCATCTGCAGTACGTGCATTAAATGCACCTGACATATTTCTCAGCAAATCTGCAGAAGCTGCAGGTTCGAGAATAACGGTATATTTTCCCGGCTCTATAGCTCTCGCTTCACGAGACATTACCGCTTTATCGATAGCTACTTTAGCCGCTTCTTCAGGATTAAATTTATTTACATCATTGAAATCACGAGAAACCCAACCAGAACCTGTTCCATCATTAGTTCTCATGGTGACTGTAAAATCAACATTAGTTGATTTGTTGTACGCAAACAATCCATTGGAATTGAGCATAGCTCTGAACCCTGAAGAATCATCTAGAAAACCAGCTGCTGTCACTTCCTTTTCGGAAGCTGGATTGATGCTTTTTGCAGCAACCTCCGCACGAAATTCAGGTTTGATATTAGCTGTAGCCTCTACAAAAGTGATAGATTCATCATAAGTCTGAGGGCCTAGTGGTGCCATAAACTCAGGATTTTCTGGAGAAAGTTTAGCCAGCTCTTCAGCTCTTCTTACTACACTTTTTAGTGATTCCTCATCAAATTCGTCTACAGTAGCTGTACCAGATCTCTTTCCATAACTGGCTTCCACAGACATGGTTTGGTTGGAACGATGCCCGGAAGTAGACACTGTATTTCGGGCATAACGAATGTTTCCACTTTCGCTACCTCCCATATTGATTACACAAGCATCTGCGGTAGAAAAGCTCAAGGCTTTTTCCATGATTTGTCTTGCTTCTTCTTTGGTATATATTGCCATTTTTAAATTGCTTTTTTAAAGTAAACTTCGATTAAACACTTCTACCTGTATTGATCACATTAACGCCATCAAATCTTGAGGTAGAACTTCCATGAGAAACAGCACTTACCTGAGAGGGCTGTCCTTTACCGTCGAAGAAAGATCCAAACATTCTGTAATCATTTTCATCGCAAATTTTGGTACAGGAGTTCCAGAATTCCTGAGTATTGGACTGGTAAGCAACATCGTCCAGCATACCTACAATTTCCCCATTTTTGATTTCATAGAACACCGTTCCACCAAACTGAAAATTATAACGCTGCTGGTCTATAGAATAGGAACCGCGGCCTGCAATATAGATGCCTTTTTCCACGTCTTTGATCATGTCTTTTATAGAATACTTTTGCTTTCCAGGTTCCAATGATACATTAGGCATACGTTGAAACTGAACATCATTCCAGCTTTGAGCATAGCAGCAGCCATGAGATTCATTTTGATCTATCATGTGCACCTGGTCGCGAATGGCCTGATAATTAGTCAGTACACCGTTTCTCACCAGATCCCATTTCTTGGTTTTTACACCTTCATCATCATAGCCCACAGCACCAAGAGAACCGGTCTGAGTTTTATCGGCGACAAGATTCACAATATCACTACCATATTTGAAGTCACCAGACTTCCATTTGTCCAGAGTGGCAAAGCTTGTCCCTGCATAATTGGCTTCATAGCCAAGCACGCGGTCAAGTTCCAGTGGGTGACCTACAGATTCATGAATGGTTAATCCTAAGTGGTTAGGCTCCAGCACTAAGTCGTACTTTCCAGGCTGCACCGATTTTGCTGTAAGCATTTCTTTGGCCTGCTTAGCCGCCAAAGTAGCATCTTCTACAATATCATAACTATTGCGATACAATCTCAATCCTGATGGACCTTCCAGCTTTTCAGATTCAAGGCCGTCCATATATTCATAGCCCATACCCATAGGAGCACTCATGGCATCACGGGATTTGAATTTTCCCGCAGCACGGTCTATGGCTGTTACGCCAAAAGTTGGCCAGATTCTATGGATGTCCTGATCTATATAAGAACCCTCTGTAGAAGCAAAATACTTTTGCTCATTCACCATAAACAAGGCAGAATTTACAAAATTAGCTCCGTTTTCCATCGCCGCCGCATTTGCGCTTAGCAAGAGGTCTACTTTTTCTGAAACAGGTACTTCCTTAAAGTCTTTTTTAATTGGCGTTTTCCAGGAGACTTCGCCGTGAGACTGAACCGGAGCCAGCTTCACAGGGTCCTTTTGGATTTTAGAATTGGCCTTGGCGATAGCCACTGCCTGTTGAGTAGCTTTCATAATACCATCTTCGGTGACGCTGTTGGTAGAAGCAAATCCCCAGGTGCCATTAGCAATCACGCGAATACCAATACCAAACGACTCGGTATTCACTACATTCTGTACCTTGTCTTCTCTCGTGAATACGTACTGATTGAGATAGCGACCAATCCTGGCATCGGCATAAGTCGAGCCGAGAGATTTGGCGGTATTCAAAGCTACATCGGCAAGTTTCCGCTTGGTAAGGATATCCATCCCCTGCATCAAAAGCTGCTCGGCAGAGACGTTGTTTCCTAACATCAAGGAAGGCATCATCAAAGCACCGGCACCCATACCACTTAATTGAACAAACTTTCTTCTTTTCATAAAAAATATTCTGTTTTTGTGATTGAATGAATTGTTTAAGTATTAAGAAGGCCAAAAAGCCAGGATGATATCCTATCCCAAAAAAGGCTTAATTCTATTAGCATAGTTCTTAATAATAGCCTAAAATAATATTTTTTCCTAAACTAAAGCGCCAAATAAAAAGAAGATTCTTAGTCTAGGTCAAAACTTGTATCCAAATAAACAGTTAAAGAATATGATTATACCCAATTGTTATTCGGTTTTAAAAGATTTTGCTGACCCTTGGCTAATTGCTTTTGCTATGAGTAATAAGTGGACTATTGTTACTTATGAAAAAAGCCAACCTGAAAGAAAAAACAGAATAAAAATACCTGAAGTTTGCAATCAATTTAATGTCAGATCTATTGATACAATCCAAATGTTTAGAGAATTGAATGAAAGTTTCTAAAGCGCAAGTCTTAGAGATATAACTTAATAAATATTGACCGAAAGTGCTTCACATCATTTGAATCAAAAAGCAGTAGATCTTAAAACTCCCTGTTTCAGCCGACATCTAAAATATACATCTTTCACGCCGCCTTCAGAAACACCTTCTCACCAGCTGTACACTCTAGACTAACGCAAGATATTAAGCAATGTATTGCAGAACAAAACAGCTAGCAGAAGCAAATTCAGAATAAAGAAGTCTTAAAATACTTTACTCCTTTTCCACAAGGTTTTTTAAAACACTCCAGACGTTTTCCCTAACAATCTTGTAGCCTTCCGCGGTGGGGTGTATACCATCCTGCTGGTTCAAGTCCTCGTTTCCTGCGACACCTTCTAGAAGAAAAGGAATGAGTTCGATATCGTTTTTCTCGGCGAGTTCCGGGAAAATGCTTCTAAATTCTGAGGTGTACTCCTGACCCATATTGGGCGGAATCTGCATGCCGGCCAACACTATTTTGGTATCCGGATTTTCTTTTTTTACGATGTCGATGATCTCCTGAAGGTTCTGTCGGGTTTCTGCTAAAGGAATACCACGTAAACCATCGTTGGCTCCCAGTTCCAACACAAACACATCTACCTTCTGATTGAGCACCCAGTCGATCCTGTTCTTTCCACTGGCGGTGGTTTCCCCACTCAAGCCGGCGTTCACCACTTCGTAATTGTACCCCAGTGAATCCAGTCTGTTTTGCATAAGTGCCGGAAAAGCTTCAGAAGGTTCTAAACCCATGCCCGCTGTAAGACTGTTACCAAAAAATAAAATGACATTTTTTTCTTCTTGCTGGGTCTCTACTGGAGTAGTAGGATTTTGGGTAGTGGTTTCCTCAGATTTCTTTTCAGAATTATTTCCACAGGAAAACAATAGCATTAGCGATAGAATTGCAATATGACGACTTAAGTTTCTCATAACAACGGGGTTTATAACCAAACTGTTTCTTTATTTTGCTTCATTCTAAAAAACAGACTTAAATACAGTTCAGCATGGCAAAGATATTAAACGTTCACCATCTTGAGAAAAGCTATTCCAGCGGATCCAAGAATCTTAAAGTACTACAAGACATCAGTTTTGAAGTAGAAGAACAAAAAACATTTGCTATTGTAGGCCCGTCTGGAAGTGGAAAAACAACTTTGCTCGGACTTTGTGCCGGCCTTGATAGTCCTGATACTGGCTCAATCGAGCTGTGTGGAAATGAACTGAGCGCATTAGGTGAAGATGAACGTGCTTTGCTGCGAAATAAACATATCGGTTTTGTATTTCAGGATTTTCAGTTGCTGCCAACGCTTAGCGCTTTAGAAAATGTCGCTGTTCCGCTTGAGCTGCAGGGTGATAAAAAGGCCTTAAAAACCAGTAAAGATCTGCTGGAAAAAGTAGGCTTGGGCGACAGGATTCACCACTATCCTTCTCAATTATCTGGAGGAGAACAGCAGCGCGTGGCTTTGGCTAGGGCTTTTTCTACCAAACCTTCCATTTTGTTTGCCGATGAACCTACAGGAAATCTGGATGCTGAGACGGGGGAAAAAGTGGAAGAACTCCTTTTTGATCTTAATAAAGAATCTGGAACAACTCTTATCATCGTTACTCACGATATCGAACTGGCAAATAAAACTCAGCATATCCTCAGACTTAAAGGAGGAAAAATTGTTGAAAATAAAGAAAAGCAAGTCCAATGAGTGATTCCAAAACCTCAAAATCTGGCTTAAACTGGCTCTTTAAAATGGCCTGGCGTGACGGTAAAGCCAGCGGTAAAAAATTAGTCCTTTTTATGGCATCTATTGTGCTGGGGATTGCTGCTGTCGTGTCCATTCAATCCTTTGGAGAAACGCTTAAAGCCAATATTTCTTCTGAATCAAAAGCCCTGATGGGCGCTGACTTCAAAATAGACAGTGACGATCCACCTAACGAACGTGTCCAGCAAATCATGGACTCGCTTGGCGGCGCGGAAGCCAGAGAAATCAAGTTTGCTTCCATGGCGGCTTTTCCACAAAATGAAGCCACCAAATTGATGCAGGTGCGCGGCATTGAAGGTGGATTTCCGTTTTACGGTGAATTGGAAACCCAACCCAAAGAGGCAGCCAATACTTATCAAAAAAGAGGAGCAGCATTGGTAGATGCCACAGTGATGCTTCAGCTGGGAATCCAGCCAGGGGACAGTATCAAAATAGGTAAGGTTACCCTGCCTATTGCCGGAGAACTCAACAGTGTTCCTGGCAGTACCACTATTTTTAGCTCTGTAGCGCCTCCAGTGTTGATACCCTATCGATTTATTGAAGAATCTGGCTTGGTACAAACCGGTAGCCGAATCGACTATGAGTTTTACTTTAAGGCAGTCTCTAACACCGACATGGACAAGCTAGACAAAGAGTTGGGTCCAATGCTGGATGCAGAAGATGCCGATCTCGACACCCATACTTCTACCAGCGACCGACTCGGTCGTCGGTATGAAAATTTTGGCAAGTTCCTTAATCTTGTGGCTTTTATTGCTTTGCTTTTGGGTTGCGTTGGTATAGCCAGCGCTATTCATATTTACATCAAAGAAAAATTACGTGCGGTTGCCGTTTTAAAATGTTTGGGCGCTAGTAAAAAACAGACTTTTTTAATTTACCTGATACAAGTTGCCGTGATGGGCTTAATTGGAGGTGTTATCGGAACAGCACTTGGATTGATGCTTCAACAGCTATTCCCATGGCTTTTGGATGGACTCCTGCCGGTAGATGTGGAAATTACATTCTCACTACAAGTGATTGTAATGGGGATTTTATTAGGAGTTTTAATGTCTGTACTGTTTGCTTTATATCCGCTCATCGGTACACTTTACATTTCACCTTTGCAGGCTTTACGAGTCATCAAGGAAAAATCCAAAAAATCCAGGAAGCCCATTAGTTTAGTTTCTGCAAGTATCTTTTTATTTATCTTTTTGTTTTCACTCTGGTTGCTGGAAGACTGGAAATACTCACTTGCTTTTGTTGGTGGAATTTTAGCGACGTTTTCTATTTTAGCTGGAGTGGCCTATTTGTTTATGCGCGGCATTCGCAAGTATTTCCCACACACCTGGGGATTTGTTCCCCGACAAAGTTTACTGAATCTTTTCAGGCCTCAAAACCAAACCCTCACGTTGGTCCTTGCCATTGGTGTTGGGACATTTTTAATCAGCACGTTGTATTTCAGTAAAGATTTATTACTGGCTCAGGCCTCTATAGAATCTCAGTCTGATAGTCCTAATATGATTTTGCTGGATGTGCAAAGCGATCAGCGAGAAAATTTAGCTAAAACGATAAAAAGTAACAACTTACCTGTTTTGGAAGATATTCCTATTGTGACCATGCGGGTGCAAAGCATCAAGGGAAAAGCTGTCAATGAAATTCGAAAAGACTCTACTTCACAAATCAACCGCTGGGTACTGAATCATGAATTTCGAACGACTTATCGAGATTCACTCATTGCATCAGAAGTCATTGAAAGCGGCTCCTGGACTGGACAAGGTGCAGATAAAAATCCAGTACCGGTTTCGGTGAGTGATAATTTTGCTGAAGATGCCAGAGTTGAAGTTGGTGATGAACTGGTCTTCAATGTACAAGGTGTTTTGCAAAACGCAGTTGTGGGAAGTATTCGGAAAGTAGACTGGTCCAGAATGCAATTGAATTTCTCTTTGGTTTTTCCCAAAGGTATTTTGGAAAAAGCTCCACAGTTTCACGTCTTAACCACCAAAGTTTCAGGCGAAGAAAATTCAGCTAAATTACAACAGGAGCTCGTTAGTAAATTCCCCAATGTGTCGATTATAGATTTAAGACAAGTTTTAAATGTAATTGAAATGCTACTTGGAAAAATTTCCTGGATCATCAATTTTATGGCCTTCTTTAGCATTTTGACGGGTATCATCGTACTTTTAGGCGCGATTCGTACCAGCAAGTATCAGCGTATACGAGAAAGTGTGTTGCTACGAACTTTGGGCGCCAAAAGCAGTCAAATCATAACAATTAATGCACTGGAATACATTTACCTGGGTGTTCTTGGAGGCTTGTCCGGTGTGTTGTTGTCGTTAATAAGTAGTCAGTTATTGGCCTGGCTGGTGTTTGAATCCCCTTTTGTACCGTCCCTTGTTCCATTTCTGGTTATATTCCCAGGTATTGTGCTACTGGTACTTATTATTGGTTTAAGCAATAGCTTGAGCGTCATCAGGAAACCTCCACTGGAAGTATTAAGAAAAGAAGTGAGTTAACAATTTTAGGACATTTCAATTCATTTTTTAAAAAATAAATACATTTGATTGTTTTAGAATGAAAAAATCAAGATGTGATTTCTACCTAAATCTCTTACCATGAACGAAATTTTCAGCGAATCTTTAGACAAAATTCTAAAATTTGGAATACCTCTGGCCATTGTTGTCATCACTTTCATCATAGCCTTGTTGTTCAATAAGTTTTATTTTGCTTTTTTAAGAAAAAGAGCCGCATACCTAAAGAACAATCCAACTAAATATAATTTTCTTGGTCACTTTCTTACCGCGATGATCTACATCATAGGGTTTAGTTTTGCTATCATTTCTGTACCTCAGCTCAAAACCATCGCCACCTCCTTGCTTGCAGGAGCAAGTATACTGGCTTTGGGCGTTACCTTTGCCTCTCAGCAGGCCTTGTCTAACATTGTTTCAGGTATTTTTATCGTTATTTTCAAACCCTTCAGAGTCAATGACCGTCTCATCATCAGAGATACCATGTCTGGAATTGTGGAGGACATCACCCTAAGGCATACCGTCATTAGAAATTTTGAAAACCGAAGAATTATCATACCAAATTCAGTCATAAGTAACGAGGCTGTAACCAATTCGGATCTAGGTGACGAAAAAATCTGCCGCTTTTTAGAAATGGGGATAAGTTATGACAGTGACATAGATTTAGCCAAAAAAATCATGTTTGAAGAAGTTCATCAGCATCCTGATTATTTTGATGTTCGTACCGAAGATGACATCGAAAAAAACACACCTGAAGTGACCGTGAGAGTTATGTCGATGGGGGACTCATCAGTAAATCTTAGAGCCTGGGTTTGGGCGGAAAATTCTGCTAAATCTTTTGTGATGCATTGTGACCTTCTAGAAAGTGTCAAGAAACGATTTGATAGGGAAGGCGTTGAAATTCCATTCCCTCATAGAACCATCGTCGAGAAAAAACTGATGACAAAGTAGTAGCTTTTCTTCTGAATTTACTCAGAGTAGCTTAATGTCTTTTTCGATACATTGCCTTAGGCTTAAGGGTAAATTTATAAATTCAGTCTGGAGGAAATGATCTACTGAAGGTGAACAGGCAACCTCACCCTTCAAGTTTTTGATCTGATGTATAAGAAAAACTCTTCGCAACTCATACATTTCAGGAACATAGTCAATCATTAGAGTTTCTGCCACTCCGGTGAGAAGTAAGTCGTCCGTCCGCCAACTTTCATTTTTTCAATTTTTACGCCAGTATGAAAACAGGTGGCACCTTCTTTTCTAAAATGCATCAGGAAATACTCCGGGAAATCGCTGTAATGCGCATCGTTTTTGATAGCCACTTCAATTACGGTTTTCATAGCTTCAAAGACTCGCTCAATGTCTTCACCAGTCATGTCATCCACTTTTTTAGCAGGATGCATTTTGGCCTGGTATAGAATTTCGTCGGCCATCCAGTTACCAACGCCAGCCGCTACACTTTGATCCATCAGGATTTTCTTGATGTCGGTCTTTCGATTCTGAAGCGAAGCTTTAAAATCGTCGAGCTTCAAATCTCTGGCATCATCGCTTAGGTGGTGTTCAGCTTTAAATTCAGCAATAGAGTTGGTGAGATCCCACCAGCCAAATTTGCGTTTATTCTCAAAAGCAAAATGAAATCCATTTTCAAAAGTTAACTGTATATGGCCATATTGAGGTCGGTCATCTTCACTCTTGTAATAATTTGGCCTGCCTGTCATTCCAAAGTGAATGACTAGTGTTTTCTCACCAGTCGTTTCCACAAACAAATATTTACCAATGCGCTGTGTGGCCTTAAATTCCTGATTGATCAAATGCGTTTCAAAAACGGATTGGGACTGCTTAAGCAATCTCGAATCCCGACAATCCATCGCAACAACGCGCTGACGCAAAGCGGTACTGTCTATATATACCTTGTAATTTTCGACTTCTGGTAATTCGGGCATAGCTTTTTTATTTAAAGTTATGAAAATAATAAATTATACGTTTATTCTTAAGTGTTGCTCCTTTCCAAGTTGAATTTTTCAGATGTATTTGAATCATTTTTACCAACCGAATTTGATTCTACAAGCATTCACGCTTTTCAATAAATTAGTGAAAACGAAATATTCAATTATTCATACATTTAAGCATAATAGGCTCAAAAAAGCATTTATGCATACTCAAAACTTGATATTTATTCATAGTTTATTACTTAAAATTGAAAAAAAGAGTATTTTTATAATCAACTAACATGATTGAAAATCTATTAAAATGAAATTACACTTCACTCCATTATTGCTTTTTATCTTTCTTTTGGTTTCTTGTAGCGATGACGATTCTGAACCCGCCGTTATTTCTAACGAGGCACAAGACTTCTTAGATGAAATGCTAGACATAATGGAATCCAACTCCATCAATAAGAATGAGATTGATTGGTCAAGTTTCAGACAAGATGTACTGGAAAGGGCTGGAAATGCACAAAACATAAAGGATACTTATCCAGCAATCAAAAGGGCCTTAAGATTGCTTGAAGACAATCATAGCATTTACAGAGGAGCTGATGGAACAGTCTTATCTGAAGGTTCAATACGCTGTAATTTTCAAAACATTGATGAGGCTTCAACTCCTGAAACCATTGGCTACGTTAGAGTAACTGCATTTTCTGGGTCCTCAAACAGTTCTGAAGCCATTTCATTTGCTAAAGAAATTCAAGACCAAATCAGTAGTCAGGACAATTCGAATACAGAGGGCTGGATCATTGATCTTAGAAGTAATAGCGGCGGAAATATGTGGCCCATGTTAGCTGGCGTAGGTCCTGTTTTAGGTGAGGGGACTGCTGGCTATTTTATTGATGCAGATGAGATCGAAACCTCATGGGGTTATCAAAATGGAGCTTCTGTCTCGAATGGAAATCTTTTGACACAGCTAGATGATTTTTACACATTAATCACTGACAACCCTAAGGTTGCTGTACTATTAGACAATGGAATTGCTAGTTCTGGCGAAGTTATGGCCATTAGTTTTATCGGCAGAGAAAACACAAGAAGTTTTGGAACTCCAACTTGTGGACTTTCAACCGCAAATTCAAGATTCAATTTAAGTGATGGCTCTGTACTTAATTTAACAGCTGCTTTTTTAGCAGATAGAAATAAAAACAAGTTTGGGATGCCAGTAGAACCAGATGAAGTTACTGCCGATGAAGATATCATACAACGTGCAGTCAACTGGTTAGAAAACTGATAAGATATTCAGATCCTAATTTCAAATTTTTGTTACTTCTAAAATCCATTATGAACAAAAAATTAATCTTTGGCATTATTGCTCTAACGATTGGTGTTATCTTGCATTTATTTTTTAAAACTATAGTTTCTAATTACTTAATTGGTGGAACTTTAGGCTTGGGAATAGCCATAGTTATAACAAGTCTAATTAATCCTAAAAAAATTAGGTATACGAATAACAGAAGTAAAATTTTGAATATCGTTTCTTATTTAGCTTTAATCATAATTGCAATTGCATGTATCGATTATGCTTTAGGTGAATTTATGTGGGGTTGGCAAAATCCCAAGTAAAAAAATTAACGATACATACAATTAAACCCTAAAGACATTCTAAAAAGCAATAACCTGCGAAGATGAAACCATACTATTTGAATAGTATTAATCATTCGGTATTCTATCAAAATTTTGAATACTTTTTTAAATAAAAAAGAAGGCTGCCTTTCGGCAGCCTTCACTCTTTAGAGACAATGATTAATTAATGTCTCTTTGGTTTGACCAATTCATCCTTAAGGGCAATTCACATATAAACTCTGTGTATTTCCTGTAGGGGTAAAATTAGTTTCGAAATTAGGTCCATAAACAGTCCTAATGTCAACTCGGTCTACTACCCATTCCCAGTCCTTAGGAGTAATCAAACCATTTTTCATCTCCTGTCCATCTTTTATAAAAGTTGAAGGTGTGAACATATTGCCCATCGCAAGATCAAACACACCATCATTACCATTAACACCAAGATTCGCATCGAAAGGATTTAAAAGGAAGTAAGTGAAATCTGAAGCATTTGAAACATCTACAGTTACCGTTTTTAAAATCCCATTGCCTGTAACATCGTTACACCTGGCGTTTACAAAACCACTGTTAGAACCAAATGCAGCCTGTCTTGTGTTTTGATAGACGACAATCTCAGTATCCCCTGTTGAAGTATCCACACTAGCGGCATCTCCTGAAACCACATAACCAGTACCTGGCAACCAAAGTTTGAAGGCGAGTTCTGACCCTGCACTTCTGGCAAGTGGCTCAAATACAAAATTTAATTCCCCTGTATTAATATCTGTAAATGATGTAGTTTGTACAATCAGGTCATTGTAATCTGCATCATTTTCGTCGTCATCACCTCTAAGAGCTTCCCAAGCAATGTTATAAGTGTTACTAAAAACATCAAAATCTCCATCACAATTCTCGTTGAGGTGTAAGTATCCATCTTCAGCATTGATTTCATCAACTCTGTCTAGTGGCATTGTTCCTTCGAAGAGTACACCATTCACATAAAGCTCAATGAAATAAGACTGATCTTCTGTTGGAATACTTGGGTCGTAAGGGAATTTTAAGCAAAGTAGCTCATTTTCTTCAGTTTCACTGTCAAAATCACCGTCAGCCGAACCACTCCAGATCAAGTCTGCTTCAGAAGTAGAATCTTCATTTGGATAAATAAAGGCCTCCAGAGAAGCAACAGCATGTCCTGAATCTGGCTCACAGAAATTAGTAAATACGCATAGGTTTTTAACTTCTTTGATACTCACATCCCAGAATATGAAACCAAATTGTGGAGGAGTAAATTCTTCAATACAAAGCACTTCGATATCGTACTCGATTTTTCTATAATTTTCCACAGTGACTTCAAAAGGCAAAGATTGGCTTACGAATGCTCCAAATTCACTATCTGAAGTTGGTGTTGCGTAAAGCGGGTTATCGTCCCCATCATAAAGCTGAACGCTAGTCACTTCGTAAGAGCCTGGATCTAACTCGATAAGATCAGTTTTAAAACTATCCCCCCAGGCCTGAAGGTTAATGGTATAAGTTTCTCCAGCCATTTCAATAATAGCATAAGAGGCTAAAGCCATATCACAGGATTCAGCATCATTTTTACCACTTTTAGAATTGTCGGATTTGTTATTACTCACCCTGTCTCCGTTTAAAATGAATTCGACGCCACCTTGTTCCTCTCCGGATACAGAGTCATCTTCTTGCTGACAAGAGTACATAAATACTAAGGCCAGGCAGGCTATTAGTAAATTGAATGTTTTTAATAAATTTTTCATGTTTGTAATATTTTATTTAATCTGTTCGATTGAACAGATTGTTTAGTGTTATGTTATCTGTAAATCCATAAGTAATATTTATACTTTATGAAAAAACTAAATCTCAATCTATGGGAGTTCCAAGTTTAAATTAAATGAGAAGGCTACTTTTCAGAAGCCTTCTCATTGTTAAATCTAACTATTAAGGGCAATTCACATATAAACTCTGGGTATTTCCTGTAGGCGTGAAATTGGTTTGGAAATTATTTCCGTAAACAGTTCTAATGTCTACACCGTCTACAACCCATTCCCAATTTGAAGGCGTGATTAATCCATTTTCCAATTCTACACCATCTTTAATAAAAGTGGACGGAGCGAAAAGATTTCCGATGGTTAAATCATAATTTGGACCACCGTTCACATTTAAGTTAGCATCAAAAGGATTAAGCAGATAGTACACGAAACTAGAAGGAGCACTTTCTACTGTAACTGTTTTCACATCACCTGCGCCAGAAGTGCCACTACATGTAGTGTTTACAAAATTTCCACTTGGAGAAAATGCCTGACTTGTGTTTGGGTAAACTTCTATCATTGTGTTTCCAGATATTTCCTGAATATCTGTATAGTCACCAGAAATGACATATCCAGTTCCAGGCAACCAGAATTTGAAAGCATGGCTGTAGCCACCACCTCTGGCAACTGGCTCAAATCTAAAGTTTAAGTTACCTGTATTGATATCTGTAAACGTAGTTGTTTTTACTATAAGGTCGTTGTAATCACAATCATTTTCAGACTCATTGTCATCAAGATCTTCCCACGCAATATTGAAGGAGTTACTAAAGATGTCAAAATCTCCATCACAATTCTCGTTGAGGTGTAAGTATCCATCTTCAGCATTGATTTCATCAACTCTGTCTAATGGCATTGTTCCTTCGAAGAGTACACCATTCACATAAAGTTCAATAAAGTAAGACTGATCTTCTGTTGGAATACTTGGATCGTAAGGGAATTTTAAGCAAAGTAGCTCATTTTCTTCAGTTTCACTGTCAAAATCACCGTCAGCCGAACCACTCCAGATCAAGTCTGCTTCAGAAGTAGAATCTTCATTTGGATAAATAAAGGCCTCCAGAGAAGCAACAGCATGTCCTGAATCTGGCTCACAGAAATTAGTAAATACACATAGGTTTTTAACTTCTTTGATACTCACATCCCAGAATATGAAACCAAATTGTGGAGGAGTAAATTCTTCAATACAAAGCACTTCGATATCGTACTCGATTTTTCTATAATTTTCCACAGTGACTTCAAAAGGCAAAGATTGACTTACGAATGCTCCAAATTCACTATCTGAAGTTGGTGTTGCGTAAAGCGGGTTATCGTCCCCGTCATAAAGCTGGAAACTAGTTACCTGATAAGTTCCCGGATCAAGCTCTATAAGATCTGTTTTATAGCTATCACCCCAAGTTTTTAAATCTATGGTGTAGTCCATACCTCCAAGCTCTAAGATTGCATATGAAGCGAAAGCCATATCGCAGGCCTCTGCATCTTTTGCTGTATCTCCAGATTTGGAGTCAGATTTAACGTCGTCTACTCTGTGGCCTGATAATAAAAATTCAACGCCACTTGCTTCTTCAGAGGCTCTCTCGCTCTCTTCATCTTGGCAAGAATACATAAATACTAAGGCCAGGCAGGCTATTAGCAAATTAAATGTTTTTAATAAATTTTTCATGTTTTTAGTGTTTTAAGTGTGTTTTGGATTTTAAATAATAGGTCTCAAGACTCATAATTTTACCGGTGATCTAATGCTTGGTTTCATAATTATTTTGATTAATTTTTATGATAAAATTATGATTCAATACTTCCTTACACTAATTTTTTAACAAAAAACCAGCTTTTAAAAAGTTATCCACAATTTCTTAAAATGCTGTTTATTAGGACAATACTGACATCACTTAAATTTACTTACATTTTTTTTCATTAATGTTGCTTGTATTTTAGTTAATAAAAACACAAATAAATTGCTATCACTTATTCAATAATGATATTTTAAGCATAATTCCACCAGTTCATTATTTGAAAGAATTGAAAATGAAGCATTTAATACATAAATAACTATAGAATAATTTTTAATTGAAGAGATGCAAAACCAGGAGTTGAATTCGCCCAATCTTATCAGCCGCAATTCAAAGCTTAATACCAGATTCTAATTTAAAAATCCAACAAATAATGGAGACATGTGAATAGGCATTGTAAGTCTTATCCCCAGTTGTTTAAATAATCAAAAAACAAAATTTCCCTCATCTGGAACTTGTTTGAAATAAAAAATTAATTTTATAAAGGCTAAGTATTTTGGCAAATGCGATAAACTACAAAATCCGAAAAAATGAGGTGTAGAAAACCTTTAACCAGCAAGAGAAGAACAAATTGCAATAGCCTCAAATCCCTAAGTTTTGGTTGATTTATTCAAAATAAAAGAGAAGATGAAGTATTTTTTACTCATTTTATTGATTGTGATTTCAACGCTTAATTTTGAAAAATCTTTTGCACAGATGGAAGGTGACGATGAAGCTATTTTAAAAATCATTCAGAAACATGGCCGAGCCTTTATTAAAAACAAAAATATCACTTCTGCATCCATTGGCATTTTGAAGGACGGCTACATTTATACTGAACATTTTGGAGAGATTGAAAAAGGTAAAGGCTTAACACCTACAGATGAGTCAATTTATGAAATAGGCTCTGTTACTAAAACTCTGACCGGATATTTGGCTGCAAAAGCTGTGCTGGAAAATAAATTGGGCCTTGATGATGAGCTTTCTGTTTACCTTAAAGATGATTACCCCAACTTAAAATATAAAGGCAAACCCATCACCGTAAAACATTTGCTGAGCCATACGAGTGGTTTACCAATGTTCCTGCCAGCCAAAATGGAGGAAGTGTTCCAACAATTCAACGAAAAGGTTCCTCAGGATTATTACGAATTGGAAAAATCCTACACCAAGCAAACATTCCTTGAAGATTTAAAACAAGTTTCTATAACCACAAAGCCAGGATCTGTCTACTCGTACTCCAATGTAGGAGCAGAATTGGTTGGGTACATTTTGGAAAGCATATATCAAACAACAATTGATGAACTGCTGTATGAGAATTTTTCAAACCCCTACGGCATGGACTCTTCTTTTACTGAATCTTACGAAGCAAACATGCAAACGTTAGTAAGGGGATACTGGATGGATAACGAAAAATTATCTCCACCTCAACTCAATTCCCTCTGGGCAACAGGAAGCGGTGCGAAAATGACAATCATGGACATGATGCACTACATAGATTTATACTTAAACCCAGAAAATACAATAGCCGCTGAGTCTCATAGAGTATTACACGAAGAGGGAAAAACTCTGAAAGTAGCTTATTTCTGGAGAGTCCGGAATGATAAGTATGGAACCTCTTATAATCACCACGGTGGTACTACTGGAACTCAAAACTGGTTATTTATTTATCCTAAATTAAAGTTAGGCTTATCTATAATGACAAATCAAAGCGGCCCCAAAACTCCAAACTTGCTTAGTAAAACAGCAAAAAAAATAATTAAAAAAATAGTTAGAGAATAACGACATGGGAAATGATAGCCCTTAAACCTGAAACAAAAAAATCAATTAATGACTTATGTTTATAACTTATCATTTAGCAATTTACTGACATTTATAGTCATTACACGAATTCGATTTATTTCTATCTAGGCCACTTTTTCAATCTTGTGTACTATTACTTATCTCATTTTGTATGTAAATCTTATATTCGATATAATTATTTTTTAACATTCACAGCATGAAAGCACTTATTGCCATCTCCATTTTATTGTTCGCTTCATCACTACAGGGGCAAGACTTCGAGACTTTAAAAGACAAAGACAACCTGACTAAACAAGAAGGTTTCTTTGATTTCTGGTATTCGCAAAAAGAGGATAAAATTTATTTAAAGGTCAATCAACTCGATCAGGAATTCATATATGTACATTCCTTAACCAGTGGTTTAGGTTCCAATGACATTGGTTTGGATCGAGGACAGCTAGGTGGTACAGCCATAGTAAAATTTCAGCGTGCGGGACATAAGTTGCTGTTAGTTCAGCCCAATCAAGATTATAGAGCAAATACTGATAATGAGCTGGAAAAAAGAAGCGTTGAGCAGGCTTTTGCAAAATCCGTATTGCATGGTTTCAAAATTGAAGAAGAAAAGGACGGATCATTTCTTATCGACTTTACTCTTTTTTTGATGCAGGATGCGCACGGGGTTTCCAAACGTTTGAAACAACAAAAACAAGGTAGCTATAAACTGGACCAAAGCAAAAGTGCTCTGGCGATGCAACGTACCAAAGCCTTTCCAAAAAACACAGAATTTGAAGCCCTCCTCACTTTCTCTGGTGATGCTGAAGGCAGGAACGTTTATTCGGTTGCCCCTGATGCTTCCAACCTGACTGTGACGCAGCATCACAGCTTTGTGCAGTTACCAGATGAGGGCTACGAGCCTCGCCTATTTGACCCCCAGAGCGGGTCGATATCTATTTCCTATCAGGATTATGCCACACCCATTTATGAACCGTTGACTAAGCGCTACAGCATTCGTCATCGTTTAGAGAAAAAGAATCCCGAGGCTAAAGTTAGCGAAGCTAAAGAACCCATCGTTTATTATCTCGATCCAGGTACGCCAGAACCTGTTAAATCTGCTTTGCTTGAGGGTGCCAAATGGTGGGACCAGGCTTTTGAGGGCATTGGATATAAGAATGCTTTTCAAGTAAAAGTGCTTCCTGCCGATGCAGATCCTATGGATTTACGTTACAATATGATCCAATGGGTTCACCGGTCTACGCGAGGCTGGAGTTATGGCGCCAGCGTAGTAGATCCGCGTACAGGTGAAATTCTGAAAGGCCATGTTAGTTTAGGCAGCCTAAGGATTCGTCAGGACTTTATGATTGCTCAGGCTTTGATGAATCGCCCTTTTGAAACATCTGATGAGAATTACGAGCCAATGCTGGAGATGGCCTTGGCTAGAATACGTCAGTTGTCTGCTCATGAGGTGGGACACACCCTCGGTTTTGCTCATAATTTTGCTGCGAGTGCTAATGCAGATGCCAGCGTGATGGATTATCCACATCCCAACCTAAAACTTGAAGATAATCAAATAGACTTTTCTGAAGCTTATGACACCAGTATTGGAGAGTGGGACAAATTAACCGTGGCTTATAGCTATGGAGATCCTAACACCAATCAAACGGAAAAGCAATATTTAGATTCCATTTTGAAAAGTGCCCGAAATAAAGGCTTACAATTCATTAGCGATACCGATGCAAGAGCTAAGGGAGGAGCACATGCTTATGCCCACTTGTGGGATAACGGCAAGGAGGCTTCCAAAGAATTAAACAGAGTATTGGAACTCCGCAAAATGGCTATAGCTAATTTTTCTGAAGACAACATCAAAACAGGTGAAGCCTATTCTGTTCTGGAAGATGTATTTGTGCCTTTGTATTTTTACCATCGCTATCAAACTGAAGCCACTTCAAAATTAATTGGCGGTTTGGATTACAACTACGCGACCAAAGGTGATGATTTAAAAATTGTGGAAAGCATTTCAAAATCTGATCAAAAAAAGGCACTTAAGGCCATACTAAAGACCCTGGATGCAGAAACTCTGGCTGTTCCTGAACGTATTTTGGATTTATTCCCACCACGTGCATTTGGGCATTCCAGAAGCAGGGAGTCTTTCAAAAGCAACACCGGTATCAGTTTTGATGCTTTAGGCGCCGCTGCTACAGCCAGTGATATGACTTTAGGTTTATTACTTCACCCTGATCGGGCTAACCGACTGATTCAGCAGAAAGCTTTAGACTCTTCAAATTTAGGCTTGGAAGAGGTGTTGGAGGAGTTGATCAAAAGCACCTTCGGCAAAGCAAACAAGTCGGATTACAAAATGGAAGTACAGAACAGTATCAGCTTCAACGTCTTGAAACACATGATGAATCTTTCTGCCAGCAATAATAGTATCCCTCAAACCAAAGCCATTGTAAATTCAACTTTAAGAGATTTAAAAAAAGATTTTAGTAAGATCGATTCAGATATCTCAGATGAACTGCTTTATAGAATTGAAAAATTCATGAAGAAACCCGAAAAATTTGAAGTTATTCCATCTCCCAAGATCCCAGACGGAAGTCCTATTGGAAGCTTTGAATGTCTGAATGAGTGATCTTTAGGAATTTAACCTTTAAAATACGATAGCAAATGATTAATTAAGATGTCAAAATCAGTAAATACTAAATTTAGCTAAATCATGTATGATAAAACTCTTTTAATTTTTAGGTAAAATAAAATCGAAACCCAAATCTATTTGAAAGTAGTGAAAGTTCAATCCAATTTAAATCGTAAACAATGATCAAACTTATCCTGTAAGTTGTATGTTATGTTTTAAAATAAATGAACTCGAAGTATACCGAATCTTTCTATTTTTAATTAACGTTTTACTATCATAAACACAACCATCTCTAGGTGGATTAAGCTGTAACATTACACATAATCTAAAAACAAAAGATATGAATATTGTAGAGACAGCCGTAAATCACGGATCATTCAACACATTGGTTACAGCTGTAAAAGCTGCTGAATTAGTAGATACTTTAAGCGGAAAAGGCCCCTTTACAGTATTTGCTCCACTAGACGATGCATTCGCTGCATTGCCAGAAGGAACTGTAGAGACTTTGGTAAAACCAGAAAATAAAGAAAAACTGCAAGGCATTCTTACTTACCATGTTATTGTTGGTAAAGTTATGTCAAGCGACCTTACAGATGGAATGAAAGCGAAGACAGTCAACGGTGAAGAGGTGACTATTCATCTTAAAGACGGCAAAGTACTTGTAAACGGAGCTGAAGTAGTTCTAGCTGATGTTGAAACGGACAATGGAGTTGTTCACGCCATCAACAAAGTGATCATGCCTTCTTAAGTAAAGAAAAAACTTGAAAATTAAAACCTGCTTCTGCAGGTTTTTTTTATACTTGAAAGTCTTAGGTTCAACTTTAATATTAAATAGGTAAACCAATCTTCAAATACAATTTTTTAAACAAAAAAAGCCTCACATTGCTGTGAAGCTTTCTCGTAGTAGCGGGGACTGGACTCGAACCAGTGACCTTCGGGTTATGAGCCCGACGAGCTACCTGCTGCTCTACCCCGCGATATATATTTTTAATATGTTTTAGAACTTTCTTATTCTTAACTCTCGAACCTGTGTCCGCCTTAGGCGGATAGGAGCCTAAGAGCTACTCCCTATACTTCGGGACTCTACCCCGCGATATAAGTTTTACTTTCTCGTTATCGGACTGCAAATATAAGTCGAATTATCAATTCCACAAAACAAAATTTGAATTTTATTGCTCAATATCTTCAGCACGGAATTCTTGAAGTTCTTCGTCTTCAAAACGAACTGTCACTTGAATGGGATTACAGCAGACTTCGCAATCCTCTATGTAAGTCTGCTGCCTCACTGAAGGATCTAACAACATGCTGATGTCTTCCCAGCAATATGGACATTGGAAGTGATGCTCAAACATTAAAAGTCAATGTTTAAAAGTTGACCAGTAAGCTGTAACAATTGAAGTTCTGCAATTTTCGCATCGTATTTTGCTAAGTTTTTACTGGTTTGAGCGTTTATAAGATTAATTTGAGCCTGCCTAAATTCAATAGAAGTAATCTGCCCTATATTGAATTGTTCTTTTGAACGATCAAAATTATTTTGATTGGTAATCACATTTTGCTCCTGTAACTCATAAATGTACAGGCGATTCTTGTAATTATTGAAAGCATTGGATATATCTCTCTTTACCTGAAACTTGATTTGGTCTTTTAGGACCTCCTGAGTTTTGTAACCTACCTTTGCATTTTGAACTCTTACTGCAGTCTGTCCACCATCAAATAAATTCCAGGACAAACTCACCCCCGCAGAAACACCTTCTGTAGTCTGAACAGAACCAGGAAAGAAAGGGGACTCTGGACTTATATTTCTATTCCAGCCATAAGAGCCAAACAAATCAATTTGAGGGAAATAACCGGCTCTGCTGATTTTGATATCATAATCACTTATGGTTAGATTCCTTTCAATTTTTAAAACCGATACATTATTTTCTTCCGCTTCTTCTATGTATTCAGAAATAAGTAATTCTGGAATGAATTTCACCAAGGTATCTACTTTGAATTCAGATTCAAATTCTGTATTTAAAATCAGCATTAAATCTCGTCGGGTATTTTCTAGATTTTGTCTTTCATCAATAAGATTAATACTATCGTTGGCGGCATCTACTTCCGCGTTAAGCGCTACAAGCTTGGAACTTTGACCAAATTCAAACTGATAATTGGAGCGCTTCACCCTATCGTTGGATATTTCCATAGTTTGCTCAAGGATTTGAACATTTTCGTATAGTCGAGCGACTTCATAATACACCGTAAACATTTGGATAAGGGTATTTTCAATAGTCTCCCTCACCTCAAGTTCTGAAAGATTGTATTGTTCTTTTAAGCTTTTGTAGTTATATAAACGTCCAAGACCATCAAAAACTGTGTAATTCAAATCCAGACTCGCTCTGTAGCTTTGGGTTTCCAGGTCATTTTGATCCAATGGTTCTCGACCTTCAATTTCTGCTAAACGATCCTGCAAACTAAAGTCATATCCGAAATTTGAAGATAAAGTTGGTAAATATCCGGAATTTAAGATCCCTTGATTATTATCAGCAATTTCCAGGTCATTTTCAGATACTTCAATATCAAAATTCTTTTTCAGTACCAGATCAATAGCCTCACTTTTATTTAACAATGTGTCTTTTCGAGTCTCCTGCGCAAACATGAATGTACTGCACAAAACAAAAAAGATCACTAGTTTATTCCTCATTCTCATGTGCTTTTTCTTCTTGTTGTTCTTTATAAGCTCTTTCTAAAGTGACTCTGTCGGCTACTTCGCCTTTTGGAATCCATTTGACACCTAGCTTGATGTAATTGCTTATGGATAAGAAAATAGGCAGTAGTATAAGCGTAAGTACAGTGGCAATTCCAATACCATAAGCAATGGAAATGGCCATAGGTTTTAAAAACTGAGCCTGACGACTTTTTTCGAAAATCAAAGGCGCCAAACCAGCGATAGTGGTTAATGATGTGAGGAAAATAGCTCTAAATCTTGATTTTCCAGCATTAAAGATAGCTTCATCAAAAGAAAGTCCATCTCGAATATTATTATTAAATCGACCAATAAGCACCAAGCCGTCATTCACCATAATACCAATAAGAGCAATAATTCCTAAAGCAGACAAAACATTAATTGGAAATCCATGAATATAATGTCCCCAGGCAACGCCTATAATACTGAAGGGAACCAAAAGCAGAAGAATAAGCGGTTGACTGTAGCTTCTAAAGGTGAAGGCTATTGTAGCGTAAATCAAAAATAAGACGATGGGTAATACGCCTTTAGCTGAATTTGTTAGCTTACCGGCTTCCCGATTTTGTCCTTCGTAAGACACAGAAAGCGACTGGTATTTATTCAACAGGTCTGGCATAATATTGGTTCTAATATCTCCAAGAATTTCAGTTGAGCTCCCGTTGGGATCCTCCATATCTGCAGTCACCTGAATTTCCCTCAATCCATCTAAATGGCTTATTGACTCAGTTCCTCGTATAATTTCATAAGTAGCGATTTCAGAAAAAGGCACTCTATTTCCTGAAGGTGTCGTTAAGCGCATATCTTCAAGATTGGAGATGGAAGATCTGTTTTCCAGATCATACCTTACCCAAACTCGAATTTCGTCTTGCCCTCTTTGAAAACGCTGTGCAGATGCTCCAAAAAATCCATTTCTTACCTGACGCATAACTTCAGATAAATCTAGACCTAAAGCAAAAGCATTGTCTTTTAAGGTGATGTCTATTTCCTTGATGCCTTCCGGATCGGTATCAGTAACATCTTTGAGTAGTGGATTATCTTCCATTTCCTTCTTCAGGTCTTCTTTTGCAGCCTGCAATTCCTGAATGTTATTTCCAAGCAGAGACACTGAAACTGGCGAACCACCAAAATTTCCCCCAGAACCAAAAGTTAGATTTTCCACGCCCAGGACAGTTCCCGCTTCATCCCTTATGGCATTGGTTATTTCTGGGGATGAAAAATCACGCTCCTCACCTGGCAGTAGGTTTACCTGTAAGGAAGCTTTATTATTTCCAGGGCCTACACGTTTTATGATATTTTCTACAACCTGTTTATTTCCAGACTGGCGCTTTGTAAAATCTTCATTAACTCTCCAGGCTGCTTTTTCGATGTAAGAAATAATAGAATCTGTTTTAGCAGGATTCACACCTTCAGCCATAAGCAAATCTATAGAAACTCTGTCACTTGCTATACTGGGAAACAAAGTAATCCTTACAATGTTACCACCTATCGCCCCTATGGTAATAATGAATAAAGCCACGATAATGGCCAAGGAAAAGATTTGATTTTTGAGTGAAAATCTGAGTATAGGGGCATAGAACCTGTCTCTCAGGTACCTCATGATTTTATCCCCAACCTTATTGACAGATCTTAGCTTTCCAAAGGCTCTGCTGAAGAAATTCTTTTTTTCATTTTTAATATCTGCATCTTTTACCAAGGCTTTAGAATGTGCTATATGAGCGGGGAGAATAATAAAAGCTTCAACCAGAGAAACCACTAAAGTTAAAATCACAACTGTTGACACTTCACTAAAAAACTCTCCAATCCTACTTTCCAAAAACAGGAAGGTCACAAAAGCTAAAACGGTAGTAATGATGGCAGAAATGACGGGGGGCAATACCTCCATGGTTCCATCTATGGCAGCTTGAATTGGCTTCTTACCACGCTCATAGTGCTGATAAATATTTTCTGAAATTACAATGCCGTCATCCACAAGAATACCAATGACAATGATCATCCCAAAAAGAGAAAGAACATTAATTGTCACGTTAAAGAGTCCTGCAAAAACAAACATACCTAAAAAGGCAACTGGTAGACCAAACGATACCCAAAAAGCCAGACGCGTATTCAGAAACAAAGACAGAAAGAAGAGTACTAATAGAATTCCAACAGCTCCGTTTTCTAGCAATAATTGTGTTCTTTGCTTAAGGGTTATCGAATTATCGCTGACCACATCTAGATGAACGTTGTTGTTCTTATCATTGAAGTCTTCGACATATGCATTCACTTGATCTGCTGTGGAAATCAGGTCTTCAGAATTGGTGTTGCTTATCGCTATGTTAACAGAGACGTTTCCATTGAAAAAAGATACATTAGCAGTATCTTCAAATTGATCTTTTACCTCTGCAATGTCTGAAAGCATTACAATATTACCTAAAGAATCAGATCGCACAACAATATCATTTAAGGCATCTGCGTAATAGTTTCTTTTATTGGCCCTAATCAAATAATCTTCTGCTGAAGTTTTTATTGTACCGCCAGTAGTCAAAATATTGTTTTGAGCAACTTTATCCGCTACTTCCTGAAATGTAAGATTGTAGGCTAAAAGCTGGTTTTCTGAAAGTGAAATTTCAATTTCTTCATTTGGAAATCCTGTAATTTCTATTTGTGAGATTCCATCCAGTCGTCTCAAATCAGATTCAATTTGATAACTAATGTCTTTCAGTGTTTTCAAGGAAATATCATCACCGGATATCGCAAAATCTATAGTTTGCCGCACATTTTCCTGCTTGGCAACCACAAGAGGTTCCATACCAACTGGAAAAGTAGGCACCCTGTCTACAGCGTTTTTTACCTCAGTAAGCATGACGTCTATATCTTCATCTTGCTCTATCTCAACAGTGATAGATCCGCCACTTTCTCTGGCAACAGAAGTCACCCGGTCTATACCTTCCAGCCCTTTCAAGTTATCCTCAATTTTGAGTATAATCCCTTCCTCAATTTCTTCGGGCGCGGAGCCAGGGTAATTCACACTTATCTGAATGATTTTGGAGTCTACAAGCGGAAAAAAGGAGGATTTCAAACTTAAAGCGCCAGCAATACCAAATATGATAAATGCGAAAATGACCACATTTACGGCGACGTCATATTTTATAAAATAGGAAATGAGTTTTCTCACGGTCTAATACTTACAAAGATTCTTCTTTTTCTACTGAAACTTTCATTCCTGAATAGGCTCCTGGTACAACACCAGATAAAATTTGGGTTCCGTCTGGAATCCCTTGCACAATAACTTGTTCCTTGTCATAATGCACTGGAGTAATCTCTATCAACCTTAGCAAACCATCTTCCACAGCATACACTTGAGTCTTATTGATCACAAGTTCACGCGGAATCTGAATAGAATTTTCAATTTCATTTGCATTAATCAAAGCTTCAAGATACATCCCTTCTCTGGCTTCTTCATTTTTAAATTGGATGAACACCTGTACACTTTGAGAACTTTGATCGATCTGTGCGTTGATGCGAGTAATTTCACCTTCAAAGGTTTTGCTATTATTGAGTGATTTCATTTCAACTTCATTGCCTACATCAATGTATTGAATGTAATCTTGCTTCAAAGCAATCATCAATTCATAAACAGACGGATCTACAAATTCACCAAGTTTTTGACCTGGCCGAACCAGAGTCCCTTCATTCACCAAAGCTTCGGTTAGAATACCATCGAAAGGGGCTCTCAAATTGAACTTAACCAAACGTTCTTCCAGATTCTTAAGGGCGTAATAATCTGATAAAATGTCTCTGCCTGTAATGAAATAACGCTCTTTGTTATTTTCAAATTCAGGTAACTCAGGAGTTGATGAATTCATGCTAAATTCATCCAGATATGTTTTCCATTTTGGATAAATTTCAGGATAATCCAGCCTTAAATCTGGCATAATGGACGACAACGAGCTATATAAAGCGCTTTTGACTCCCTGTACATTTGCTGCAAATTCTCTATCGTTGATTTGTAGTAGCAACTCACCTTTCCTAAAAGACTGACCTGGCCTAAAACTTTTTGAACTCTTCATAAAAACACCTTCCACCTCAGCAAAAATTTCGAATTTATTGAGCGCCCTCACTGTTCCATTGGTAGTTAATCTAACTGGATTAGTCGTGTTTTCTACTTTGTAAACGATGACAGGTTTTTCAGACTTCACATTCTCAGGCTTGTCCTTCACGTTGCTATCTATGATAAACTTTGCGACGAAAATCGCTAGGACAATTAAGAGTACTCCTAGTACGGCTAAAATTATTTTTCTCATGATGACTTTAAGACCAAGATTAAGGTAAAAGGTTTAAGGCGAATTCTATAATTCTTCGATTTTTAACTGAAGGTCTTCCCAAGATTTCATCAAGGCCTCCAGCTTGCTTTTCTTTGCATTGTAGTTTTCAAAAAAGTTCTCTTTTTTGATGGTGTCCTCGTAGTTAAGTTCAAGTTGCTGATCAATAGCTTTGATCTCTTTTTCCAATTTGGAAATATCAGCCTCCACTCCACTCAATTTATTCTGAAGTGATTTATGCTTCTTCTGAAATTCATAATCGTTTTTAGAGGAGGACTCTGCTTTAGCTTCTTTCTGTTTTTTGTCTTTTTTCTCCACTTCCCTCATAGATTCCAGCTCTCTATACTTAAGGTAATCGTTGATACCCCCGAGAAATTCTTTTACCGTATTATTTCTAAACTCGTACACAGAATCTGCCAGACCCTGCAAGAAATCTCTATCGTGAGAAACCAAAATCAATGTTCCTTCAAAATTATTCAAAGCTGCTTTCAAAACGTTTTTGGATTGAATATCCAAATGGTTGGTAGGTTCATCCATAATCAACACATTGAAGGGCGATAAAGACATTTTGGCAAGCGCCAACCGATTTCTCTCCCCACCAGATAGTACCTTCACATATTTAGTGACATCATCTCCTCTAAACAAAAATGAACCTAAAATATCTCTCACTCGACTTCTATTACTTTCATTGGCAGCATCTATCATGGTATCCAATACCGTTTTATTACCGTCCAGATATTCGGCTTGGTTTTGAGCAAAATACCCAATCTCCACATTATGACCGAGCTTGATATGTCCCCCATGCTCAAGTTCACCGACAATGATTTTAGCCAAAGTAGATTTCCCCTGGCCATTCTGTCCTACGAAAGCAATTTTGGAATTGCGTTCTATCAAAAAATCCACATTTTTAAACACAGTATCCTCTCCAAAAGATTTTGATAAGTCTTCAGCTTCAATAACCACTTTACCAGGATTTTTAGAACTGGTAAATTTTACATTCATCACCTGATTATCTTCTTCGTCGACTTCAATAACTTCTGTCTTTTCAAGCTTTTTAATAAGCGATTGTGCCATGGAAGCTTTGTTAGCTTTGGCTCTAAACTTGCTGATGAGTTTCTCAGTCTGTTCGATTTCTTTCTGCTGATTTTTTTGAGCAGCCAATTGTTGTTCACGTAATTCTTGCCTTAAAACTTTAAATTTTGAATACGGCTTGTTGTAATCGTAAATTTGACCAAGCGACAACTCAATAGTTCTATTGGTCACGTTGTCCAAAAACATTTTGTCGTGAGATACAATCACGACGCATCCAGCAAAGTTCTGAAGAAACCCTTCCAGCCATAAAATACTTTCTATATCCAAATGGTTGGTTGGCTCATCGAGCAGAAGTATATCATTGCTTTGAAGAAGTAATTTTGCGAGTTCAATACGCATTCTCCACCCACCAGAAAAAGTGTCGGTTTGCTTATCAAAGTCTGAAGTAGTAAACCCAAGACCTTTCAACACCTTCTCGGTATCGCCCTGATAATTGTAACCACCAAGAATTTCATATTGCTGCTGATAATCATTAAGATCAATCATCAATTGATTATAGCCTTCACTTTCATAATCGGTGCGTTCCACCAATTGTTGATTAATATATTCCAATTTAGCTTCTATACTTTTAATGGCTTCAAAAGCTTGATAAGCTTCTTCCAAAACCGTTCTGCCTTCTTCAAAATCGATATCCTGCTTCAGAAAACCAATATTTATCTCTTTATCTCTGGCAATCTGCCCTTGATCTAAAGGCATTTCACCAGAAATAATCTTAAGCATAGTAGACTTTCCAGCACCATTTTTTCCAATGAGACCTACTCTATTTCCGGCACTCAGCTTAAAACTGATCTCCTTAAAAAGATACTCTCCGCCAAAAGAAATAGAAAGGTTATGAATGTGTAGCATATGTTACCTATAATTTCTGCAAATATTAGTATTTTTGTATTGTAAAGCTAAACTTTATTCAAAATGCTGAAAGGAACCAAATTATATAGCATATTCACTGGAAAATGCCCTGTATGTCACGAAGGAAAGATGTACGTGGAATCCAATCCTTACAAGCTGAATAAAATTTATGAAATGCATGAAAGATGTTCTGTTTGCAATACGAAGTACAAGATTGAACCTTCCTTCTTTTACGGCGCAATGTATATAAGTTACGGCATTGGTGTTGCCTTTGCCGTTGCTGCATTTATCACCTCATATTTCTTTATTGGACTAGAAGTAGTTCCGTCATTTATATCCATAATCGTGGTACTTGTCTTACTTGGACCGATAATCATGAGGTTAGCCAGAAATATTTGGATAAATATGTTTCTATCCTATGATGAAGATGCTAAGCATAAAACTTCAAAAACCTAGAAAGACTAATTTCTTTATCCATTTCTTTATTTTCAAAAATAAAGTCTATCAATTGTTTGGATAAGTGAGGTGCTGCCATAACTCCTCGACTTCCAAATCCATTTAAAATGAACAAATTTTTGTGTTCAGGATGCTGCCCTACAATCGGCTTCCGATCTCTCACAGTTGGCCTTACTCCCGCCACCTGATCTACAATTTCAAAATCGCAGTCTATCATTTCTGATAGTTTGCTTTCCAAATCCATACGCGCTTCTTGGGATGGTTTATCGTTAAGACCTTCCCTGGAATAAGTCGCTCCATACTTATAGAGATCATTTCCCAAGGGAATAATGAAATTTCTCGACTTTAAGATAGTTGAATTGGCATTCAGTCGTTCAGATTTAAAAATCAGATACTCCCCTTTATTACCGTAAATAGGAAGCCAGTTGAAAAACGGATTCTCTGCAACTCCAAAGCCTTCACAAAACACAACAGACTTATATTCCACCCCGAGATATTCAACATTAGTTCTGTTGAAACTGAGACGCTCATATCTAAAGGTGTTAGAAAAAAACTGAGAAGACTCAGAGTATCTTAATTTTTCATTTTGAAGTAAATTCTTGAGATGGAGCAAATGGGATTGCAATACTTCACCAGATTTAAAATTTGTTTGAACCTGAGCATCTAGACTTTGAATTTTTGAATTCAAAAAAGGCTCTAACCTGGGCTGGTCTGAGGCAACAATCCAGTTGTTTTGATCTTCAATAGATGAAAACAATTTATAGACAGTAATAGCTTCAAAGTACGTTGAATTTTGATTAAACTGACTATAGAACTGAATAGCTTCAGGCATTAGTTTTTCAGCATTCCAGGCTAAATTGTAGCGTTTTAAAGCTACGGGATTTAACACACCTCCCGCAACTTTGGACGATTGCTGACTTTCATCCGATATAATGTCAAAAGTTTTAGACTTAAGTTCAAGCCGCTTTGCAAGCGTTAAACCAGCAATTCCAAATCCAACTATCAAAACATCTTTCATCCTTCCTTTTAGTTTTAATTTATGTGAGGCTAATCTATGTGATTAACACCACTCAGCCTTTTTTTATAAAATAAAAAACCCTTACGAAAAGTGTAAGGGCTAATTTAAGATTTTAAACTTGAGCAGGAATTAGTAATTCCACATATCTAGTTCAAAATTTCTAATCTCTTCTTTGATTCTATTAGACTCCAAAAGCTGAAGTAAAGCATTGTCTTGTATATATTCTGCCACTTCCCTGTCTTCGTACACATTTTGAGTTTTGTAGATTACCGCATCAAAGCGTCTGGAATTCAGAAGATGGTCAAAGCTAAATGGCATAGAGCTGTTCTGATTGTTGAGCACTTTTGCTTTATGCAAAACCTGTCTGGCATCTGGAAACCACACCCAAAAGTAAGGTACAATCTGAGGATCTCCAGAGAAACTTTGGTTCTGACTTTGGATATCATATCCAGCAGGAGCAATTCCAAGAAGTCTGTATCTCATTTCACCTTGAAGTTTATCAAAGTACCACATACCTTTAATGTGATATTCTAAAATATCTCTACTGGTTATTTCAGTTGGAATCAAATAAGGTTCCATCTGGTCAACAAGTTCCTGTGGATATAGGTCTGGGTAATCTGAAAGAGTCCCAGCCAAAGATCTATTGATAAATACTTGCACATTATCGGTTCCTGTTACCCCATATTGACCTAGAATATCTAAAGCGACATCTGGCAAGAAAACAGATTTTGTAGATCCCAATATGTCTTCATAGGATTTCTTTTTATTGAAATAACTTGTAGCATACACTTCAGTAATGGCATCTACAGAAGTTGAATCCTCAGCTCCTTTTTCTATTCCGTCCAAAAGAACTTTATACAGAGAACGTCTGTTTGCTGAAAAAGCATCATCCTGTGTAGGATATAATAACGGAAAGTTCACTTTTTGCTTTAAGTCAATCTTTTCCCAAACTACTTTGGACCATAAGATATCTCTGTCCCCGATATAACCATACTCCAATGGTTTATCATCGTCAGAATTCTTTTGATCTTCAGTCAAAACACCGACTTGTGAGGGTCTAGAGGCGTTTAGTATGTTCGATTGTGCCAGAGCAAGACTGCCGCTCAAAACAAGAACCGAACATAAAAAGACTTTAAAATTAGAATACATCATCATTAAAATTTAATTTGTTAATTGAACCAATACTGCAGGCATGTTTTTAACGTTCACGCCAGGAACATCGGCTTTAATGTCAAATATTTGGACTATATCCCCAGCTTTAGCCAAGTCTAAAAGACCCTGAGCTTTTTGATCTAGTCGGCTTCCGTTCACAACAACTGAAGGCTGTCCTGGAATACTTAATGTAAATCGTTTTACTACTGGTGTAATATCAAAATCGAAGTTTTCAAAAGTAGCACCAACCGGAGATACCTTTAATGCATTTTTAGGCATTTGAATTGCTCCTCCTTCTTGCACCTGTCCCCTTACAGTAGGTGTAGGTCTTGGTAAACTTTTAATTCTAAATGTAGATGACGAAGGAAATTTCTTTCCATCAATCTCTCCTACTACGCTTATTTTCACTTCATTACCGGTTTGAGGAACCATCATATACTGAGATCCGCTAACTTTTCTTAGACCAGGAGCGCTAGCATTTACTTTATTACCTGGTACACCTGGCATAGAGACGGTGATAGGGTTTTCAATACCCCGGTAAACCACATTCATCTTATCAGCAGATACAATCGCCTGGTTAGGTTTTGGTATCACCTGATATTTTTGAGATACTGGAACTTCTGTGTCTTCTCCATCCTGGGTAAATATAAGATTTCCTTCAATTTTGTGTTCCCCGACGTTTCCAGCAGAAACTTTAAGCTGAACTTTACCACCTTTTAGATCAAAATCTTTGCCTTCAACTAACTTTCTTCCATCAAGAGTTAAGTTAACTTTATTAGGTCTTGTAGATTCATCTGTTCGTCCTAGAACAACAGATCCGTTAAAAGTTTCGTCAGAATAAAATGCAGATTTAGGAGCTTCAAGTAATGTTGCATAATTTGAAGTATTCACCTCTGCGATAGAAGCCAATTCTCCTGCAAGCATTAGTGATAAAAGCTCATTTTCATAAACTTTTAAGTCATTTTGCATTGCAGAAACTTTAGTAATAGAGGAAACTAATGGATAACCAACAAAATGGTATTCGATGTATTTCTTCTTGACATTTTCATTATCTACAATATCTTTACCATTAAACTTTCTATTGATTGCACTTGAAATTTGCTGGTATTTAGGATTGTCTCCAAGTAATTCCATCATACCGTTATGGTATGTCTCCATTTGATTCATAAATTCTTGGCCATCTTTGGTCAAGTTACCACTAGACATCATTTTTTCGTCCAGGTAACTGGTTTTATCCATACTTTCGTAATCCTTGGGATCATCTACAGTGCCCTGAAGCTCTGCCTTTAAAGTTCCCAAATACTGAAAATAAGAATCTGTAAGTGAAGCAACAGAGGTAGCTAAAGTTTTAGCTTCCTTAAATTGTTCAGGTGATTCACTTGCTTTCTGTTCTAATCCAGCAACAGCAGCTTTGTTTTTTTCAACAAAACTTTCGTTTGCCTCTGTCAATGATTCGTTGATGAGTCCAAATGCAGTTAAGACTTCCTTGGACATATTCAGTGCCATCATCGCAATGAATACCAAGTACATCAGGTTAATCATCTTTTGCCTTGGTGTCTGTTTTCCTCCAGCCATAGTACTTTTCTTTTAAGAAATTTAAATTATGCTTTCGGTCTCATTGCACTCAACATACCGCCATAAACTCCATTAAGGGAATTAAGGTTTGCTGTTAAAGATTCCATCTGCTCTTTCAATCTACTTGCGTTATCTGCAACTGCCTGGTTAGCTTCTGCTTGCTTGGAAGCAGATTCCACCTGTACTTTATATAGATTATTTAAAGACTCCATATGCGTAGCAGCAAGCGTTAACTCCTGGCTATATTTTCTTTGAGATTCCATAGAATCTGTCGTTGGCTGAATGTTGCGGGCCGCACCTTCAAAGTTTTTGATGCTTTCACCAAGACTTTCCATAAGTTTGGAGTCAATTTTTGCTTCTTTAAGCATGTCGTCTAGCTTTTTAGAAAGCAGACCTTGCTCATCTTCTACTGTTGGTTTATTGGATTTTCCTTTAGTGGCAGGGTTTTCCTGTGCCAATTCTGGATATACTTTAGACCAGTCTAATTCATTATCAACAGGTTCAAATGCAGAAATTGCAAATACAATTGCTTCTACAACTAATCCTACAATAAGCATTGTATTACCAAATGGCCAGTGCATAATTTTAAATAATGCACCTAAGATTACAACAGCCGCTCCAAGGCCATAAACCATATTCATTGCTTTTTTACTTGATTTTGAGTTTGCCATGATTGAAAATTTGATTGTTTAGTTTTAGTTTTATTATTTTAAATTAAGGGAGTTACCTAAGAAATCCTGTACCGTTCTGAAACCTACATAGCTCCTAGCAGAATCAGCATATTCATAATCCCTGGTACTCACTTGCAGGTAATAGCTAACATCTTTCCAGGAACCACCTCTTACTACTTTTCTTTTGTTGACACTATTGTTTACGTTTGGACTCATCGAAGACATATATTCGTAAGAGGCAGGATCGTAAGAAGTATTTACCCATTCCGCTACATTGCCAGACATATTATATAGTCCAAAATCATTGGGTTCATAGGCATCTGCTTCCACAGTATAAAGGGCTTCATCTGCTGCATAATCACCTCGGAAAGGTTTGAAATTTGCTAAAAAGCAGGCTCTGTCATCTTTAGCATATGGACCACCCCAGGGGTAAGTTCCTCCTTCTATTCCTCCTCTAGCGGCATATTCCCATTCTGCTTCAGATGGTAATCTAAAGAAGTTGACATTAGCTTCTTTTTTCTGCTTCCTAAAATCATTTAAGTATTTGGTTCTCCAATTGGCAAAAGCTTTGGACTGTCCCCATGTCACTCCTACAACAGGATAATTGTCATAAGCCGTATGAGAAAAGTAATCGTTGTGCATAGGTTCGTTATAAGAATAACTAAAGTCTTTGATCCAAACAGTAGTATCTGGATAAACCATAACCTCTTCTTCTGTTATGAAACTAGTACGTTCCCCTTTTTTTCTGGCAGCAGCATCTATATCCATAGTTTTGTAGCTGTACTTAAATTGATTAACATCTAACATTCTACGGCCATTGTAAGATTGGTCATTGGATAAATAAAATTCATCCATAACATATACATAATCTTCATCTGGATATTCGGCTGGATCCCATATAATTTTTGGATCCCAATTTAAAGCCTGGTCTAAAGGATCGTAATGTTTAGAAAACTCTTCATAAGGCGATAAATCTGCATCATCGCCCTGCGAGGCATTTTTAAATGCAAACCTTTGAATACCATCATCACCACCATCACCACCAGATAGCTCGGCAGCTTCAGCAAGTTTTTGTCTTACTACAGAATCTCTAACTCTATGGACAAACTGTCTGTATTCAGAGTTAGTGATTTCAGTCTCATCCATATAAAATGAAGGAACAGTCACCGTTTTGGGAGGAGCATTTTGAACACCTGCAAGATCATCATCAGATTTTCCCATGATAAAGGAACCTCCTTTTACTAAGACCATTCCATAGGGTTTTTCAGGATACCATTTCTTTCCTTCCACTCCTACAAGCTGGCCTTTATCGCTTTTACCACAACTCATCACCAAAAAGGCGAGCATTGCGATATAAAAACCTTTAGAAGATGTAAAATAAAGTTTCATAATTAAGTGATTAAATTCAAATCTTGTGTATAAATAAACAATTTTTTTCTTAACAATAATTAAAATAAATTCAAATTAGAGGCTGTTTTTATATTTTGCTTTGAACCAGCGATCTGGTATGATCGATGATGTAGCATCTATGTAATCCTGTTTATCACATGCTAATAACGAAGGTTTATGAGCATTATTATTTTCATTTGGAATTTTGATCCACCATCTTTGAGAAATCTCACTCTTAAAAAAAATTAAGATTTCATCCTCAATAGGAACACTGTATTTTGTAAATGTTGAGCTTTGCTCGCTTACCTTCTCATTCAATCGAAGACTAAAACCTTCCATAAAGTACCAAAGCATTTGTGAAACCAGCTGAGTCAGGCTTTCAGAGGCTTTCATAGCTTGCAATTCATAAATTCCAAAAGAGCTCAACTTGTCACTCATTCCTGCATATCTTGATAACTTACATAAATCAAATGTACTGAATCCGTTAATATTTTTATGACTTGCATCCGCAATTTCTGAAGATTTAACACAATAAATATCAATACTAAATAAATCTGTGTCTCTCAAAACCGGCTCAGCCCTTGTGAAATCATGCTTTAGCTCACCAAGCCTAACTGCTTCAAAGAAAAGCTTATCCATCAAATCTATCTCTTCTTGAGGTGACAAATAGGTTTGATAACCAAGATTACAGTAATTGAACAGATTGTAAGGCTCATCAATAATCATTTTACCAACATAAGATTGACCATCCATAGGCATGTCTGAGTTACCTAAATCAAATTTATGATCTGCTGTTGATAAATTTACCATATACTTTATCCCGTCGAAGGCTCTATATTGATAAAATGTCAAGTCTTGACTACCTCCTAAAATCAAAGGAATAACAGATTTCCTGTAAAGCTGAGAAAGAATATTCTTGAATACATAAGCCGTATCCGAAAACTCATCCCCCATCACAACATCCCCCAAATCCAGTATCTTCAACTTCCAATTCCCCACATACATATTGTATAACTCAGCTCTTATTTCGTCGTAGAAGAAATCGGACTTATCTATGTAATTGCTATTTCGGGAATCCTTTACGCAAATAATAGCTAGTTCTACATTTTCAAAATCGATTTCTTCTTCACCATCATAAAAACTTACGAAATTCGATAAGGTTTGGTTTGAAAAAGAATGAATGGTATCCTGTAATTCAGGTTTAACAGGTGCTAGAAATTCAAATGCCATTAATTAGAATTAGAGTTATTTCGATGATTTAGATTTGGTACTGGTTGATTTTTTAGTTGTTGCCTTTTTGGTTTTTGATGCTGTTTTCTTTTTAACTGGTGTTTTCTTTGTTTTTGTCGCAGTTTTCTTCTTGGCCGGCTTTTTCTTTTTGGTATTTTTTTCCAAAATAGCCTCAGCCTCATCCAGCGCCATACCTTCTGCGTCTGTTGTCTTAGGAAGCTCTACTTTCGTTTTTCCCTTAGATAGTTTATAACGACCCCATCTTGCTTTTTCCAATTTGATGCCTTGCTCCTCCCAGTGGTGGATCAATTTATCTTTTTCCTTCTGAATTTTATCCTCGATCAATTCGACGATATCATCCTCACTTAAATTATCGAAGTCGTATTTCTTGTTCACATTAATAAACATTCCATCCCACTTCAAGTACGGACCAAAACGACCGACTCCCTTTTGAACGCCTTTGTCCTTATAATAATATATAGGCTCTTCTGCCTTTTCCTTTGCTTTAATCAATTCGACAGCCCGGTCTAAAGTCACATCCAAAGGATCTTCGTCTTTATCTAATGAAACAAACTTTTTACCAAAACGAACATAAGGTCCATATCGACCTATGTTTGCTTCAACGTCCTCACCCTTATATTCACCCAACTCTTTCGGAAGCTTGAACAAGTCCATCGCCTCTTCGTAGGTCACAGAGTTTAACGTCTGACTTGGTTTTAAACTGGCAAATCTTGGCTTCTCATCATCTTCTACAGACCCAATCTGTACCATGGGTCCAAATTTACCTAACCTGGCACTTACAGGCTTACCTGTTTCTGGGTCTTTACCTAAGACTCTCTCACCAACTTCCCTATCGGCATTAGCAGCAACATCCAGCACATTGGGATGAAAATGAATGTAGAAATCTTTCATCACTTTGGTCCACTTGGCATTTCCTTCAGCAACCTCATCAAAATCCTGCTCAAGCTTCGCCGTAAAATTGTAGTCCAGAATCCCTTTAAAATGCTTCACCAAAAAGTCATTTACAACCATTCCAACATCAGTCGGAACCAGTTTCCCCTTATCACTTCCTACTTTTTCTGAAAGCGTTTCCGTTTTAATGTCATTATTTTTGAAGGTATACTGAATGTATTTTCGTTCAGTTCCATCTACATTTCCTTTTTCTATGTATTTCCTATTCTGAATGGTAGAAATTGTTGGTGCATACGTAGATGGTCTTCCTATCCCCAGTTCTTCTAGTTTCTTTACTAAAGATGCTTCAGTATAACGCGAAGGTGGTCTCGTGTAACGCTCTGTCGCCTGGATGTATTTGTTTAACAGCGACTCTCCTACTTTCATTGCCGGAAGTAGACCGCTTTGCTCTTCATCCTCCTCGTCTTTTCCTTCCAGATATACCTTTAGAAAACCATCAAATTTCACAACTTCTCCGTTGGCTGAAAATTCACGTTCATCTTTATCTGAAGAAATTCTGACATTGGTTCTTTCTAAAGCTGCATCACTCATTTGTGAAGCAATGCCACGTTTCCAAATCAACTCATAAAGTCTTTGCTGGTCACGTTCAGCATCAATTTGATGCACTGCAAAATTGGTGGGTCTTATCGCTTCGTGAGCTTCCTGAGCCCCTTTGGATTTTCCTTTATAGTTTCTGGCTTTATGATACTTATCTCCGTAAGCACTTTTGATTTCATCTTCGGCACTTTGCTTAGCCTGTTTTGATAGATTCACACTATCTGTTCTCATATAAGTAATATGTCCAGCTTCATAAAGACGCTGTGCCATATTCATGGTCTTGCTTACAGAGAAATACAATTTCCTGGCAGCTTCCTGCTGCAACGTAGAGGTTGTAAACGGCGGAGCTGGAGATTTTTTAGCTGGTTTTTTGGTGAGATCACTTACTTCAAAACTAGCCTGTTTCTGCGCTTCTAAAAAAGCTTCGGCTTCTTTTTTGGATTCTAAATTTTTAGGCAGTTTAGCTTTAAAACTAGATCCTTCTTCAGTTTTAAATTCAGCATCAACTCTATAAAAGACTTCAGGATTGAAATCTAAGATTTCGCGTTCACGTTCTACAATAAGTCTTACAGATACAGACTGAACTCTACCTGCAGATAATCCACCTTTCACTTTTCTCCATAAGATAGGAGAGAGTTCATAACCTACCAGACGGTCCAAGACTCGTCTTGCTTTTTGAGCGTTGACTAAGTTGTAGTCAATCTCTCTTGGGCTTTCTATGGCATTTTTGATGGCAGATTCTGTAATTTCAGAAAAAACAATTCGTCTGGTTTTTTCTTTATCTAGCTTGAGCTCATCGGCAAGATGCCAGGCAATAGCTTCTCCTTCTCTATCCTCATCACTGGCCAGCCAGACAACTTCAGAATCTTTTGCCATCTTGGTAAGCTTTCTTACTACATCTTTTTTATCACTATTGACTACATATTTGGGTTTAAAGTCATTATCGACGTCTACCCCAAGTTCTTTTGAAGGCAAATCAGCTATGTGGCCAAAACTGGAAGCCACCTTATACTCTTTACCTAAAAATTTTTCTATAGTCTTAGCTTTGGCAGGAGACTCAACAATTACTAGATTTTTTGCCATTGGTTGTTATTTATATTGCAAAAGTATACGATTTTTTGGATTTGGATTTAATAACGTCTCTAAAGTAACTTTTTAGCACTCGCGCTGCCGAACTTGTTTTCGATTTAAAATGAATTTCAAAAATGAATAAAATGACACTTTGTCAGTAAATCCATATCGTGTATCTTTGCCAAAATTTTACAGCTTTACATGGAGAAGATTATTGACGAAACCCTGCAAGGCCAAACCTTGGTTAAAGAAGAAAACAAAAGCAATTCAAAAAAACTTTATATTGAAAGCTATGGTTGCGCTATGAATTTTAGCGACAGCGAAATTGTAGCATCTATTCTAGATAAACAAGGCTACAATACAACAAAAGAATTAGCTGAAGCTGATCTCGTTCTGGTGAACACCTGTTCCATCAGAGACAAAGCAGAGCAAACCGTAAGAAAAAGACTCGAGAAATTTAATGCCATCAAGAAAGATAACCCATCTATGAAAGTGGGAGTTCTGGGTTGTATGGCTGAACGATTGAAACACAAATTTCTTGAAGAAGAAAAAATAGTGGATCTCGTGGTAGGTCCAGATGCCTATAAAGATTTACCAAACTTGCTGGACGAAGTTGAAAGTGGCAGAGACGCCATCAATGTCATTCTTTCCAAAGAAGAAACATACGGCGACATTTCTCCTGTAAGATTACAAAGCAACGGCGTATCAGCTTTTGTGTCTATCACTAGAGGTTGTGATAATATGTGCACATTCTGTGTTGTTCCCTTCACAAGAGGCAGAGAACGAAGCCGTGATCCCAAAAGTATCTTGGACGAAGTGAACGACTTATGGTCTAAAGGTTTTAAAGAGATTACTTTATTAGGACAAAATGTGGACAGTTATTTATGGTACGGTGGCGGCTTGAAAAAAGACTTTAAAAATGCCACAGAGATGCAAAAAGCCACAGCGGTAAATTTTGCTGATTTGCTGGACATGGTTGCCAAGGCACAACCAGGGATGCGTATTCGTTTTTCAACATCCAATCCGCAGGACATGACTATGGATGTAATTGAATCTATGGCAAAACACTACAACATCTGTGATTACATTCACCTGCCCGTACAAAGTGGAAGCGACCGAATATTAAAAAAAATGAACCGCCTGCACACAAGAGAGGAGTATTTCAAATTAATTGACAACATAAGAGCTATCATTCCTGATTGTGGTATTTCTCAAGACATGATTACTGGATTTCCTACAGAAACGGAAGAAGACCATCAGGATACCTTGTCCCTTATGAAATACGTCAAGTATGATTTTGGCTACATGTTCGCCTATTCTGAACGTCCAGGCACACTTGGAGCTAAGAAGTTTGAGGATGACATTCCAGAGCCTGTTAAAAAAAGGAGACTTCAGGAAGTGATTGACTTGCAGCAAGAACATTCCAGACTTAGAACAGAGCAACATCTGGGTAAAACAGAAGAAGTTCTGATTGAAAAGGAATCTAAAAAATCCAGCTTACAGTGGAGTGGTAGAAATACCCAAAACACCACCGTTGTTTTTCCAAAAGAAAATTACAAGGTTGGTGATTATGTGCTTGTAAAAATGAAAGATTGTACAAGTGCAACTTTAATTGGTGAAGCAGTAGGATATGGCCGTATGCAATCTATTTCATCCTAAATTATACTCATAATATGGAATCACCACAAGCTGTTAAACAGCGTTTTGAAATTATAGGGAATGATCCTAGTCTTAATAGAGCAATAGAAAAATCTATACGTGTCGCACCCACAGATATTTCGGTGTTAGTAACTGGTGAAAGCGGGGTTGGTAAAGAAAGTTTACCTAAAATTATACATGCTCTGTCTCACAGAAAACATGCTAAATATATCGCTGTAAACTGCGGCGCTATTCCCGAAGGGACAATAGACTCTGAATTATTTGGACATGAAAAAGGAGCATTTACTGGAGCCAACCAGGCACGTGACGGTTACTTTAAAGAAGCCGATGGAGGCACTATTTTTCTTGATGAAGTTGGGGAGTTGCCTTTAACCACTCAGGTAAGGTTACTAAGGGTTTTAGAAACCGGAGAATTTATAAAAGTAGGGTCTTCTAAAGTTCAAAAGTCGAATGTGAGAATTGTTGCCGCGACCAATGTGAATATGATTGAGGCGATTAAGGAAAATAAATTTCGGGAGGATCTTTATTACAGGTTAAATACGGTTGAAATTCACCTTTCACCATTAAGGGAACGTCGTGCAGATATTCATTTATTATTTAGGAAATTTGCTTCAGATTTTGCCTTAAAGTACAAGATGCCTACCATAAGACTAACTGAAAAGGCCATAAAAGCTTTAGAAAACTGCAGCTGGCCAGGAAATATCAGGCAACTCAAAAACGTCACTGAGCAAATTTCAGTTTTAGAAACTGAAAGAGAAGTAGATGAAGCGACATTAATTCATTATTTGCCAAGAAATAGCTCCAATCTACCTTCGGTCATTTCAGAAGAAAAAAGAAGCAAAAGCGATTTCAGTAATGAAAGGGAAATTCTTTATAAAGTTCTTTTCGACATGAAAAACGATCTCAATGATCTTAAGAAATTGACCATGGAATTGATGGAAAGCGGAAATGATGAAAGCTTCAAAGAAGAAAACATTAACCTGATTAAAAAGGTTTACGGCGATTCAGCTTCTGAAAAAGAATTTTCTGAAGAATCTCACGAGGAACAATTAGAAATTCTGCAACTTCCAAACCAAAAGAAACACAGGGAAGCAGAGCCAAAACTTGAAGATCCTTACGATTATGCCGAAGAGATTGAAGAAGAAGAAACGCTCTCACTACAGGATAAAGAAGTTGAGCTTATCAAAAAATCGCTAGATCGCCATCATGGCAGGCGAAAACCTGCAGCAGACGAATTGGGAATAAGCGAAAGAACTTTGTATAGAAAAATAAAGCAATACGATTTATAATGAAGATAAAACTTTCCTTCGCTCTACTATTGATATTGAGCCTGCAGTCCTGTAAATATTATTCATTCACAGGGGCAGATACTGGAAATGCAGAAACCTTTCAGGTCAATTTTTTTCAAAATACTGCACAACTCGTAGAACCGGGAATTGATAGAGATTTTACACTGGCATTACAGGATTTAATCCAAAATCAAACCAAATTAAGCCTGGTAAATAACAATGGGGACTTGGTCTACGAAGGTGAAATCACGAGATATTACGTTGCGCCAATGACTGCAACAGCAGACAGTAGAGCGGCCGAAAACAGACTGACTATTGCAGTGAATGTAAGGTATTACAACACACTGGACCCTGAAAAAGACTTCGAGCAAAATTTTTCGTTTTATTTTGATTTTCCTGGAGATGGCCAGTTGACAGGAGGTCAAAAGGATGAAGCAATAGACGAAATATTCACTCGAATTACTCAAGATGTTTTTAACGCGTCGCTAACCAATTGGTAATGGAAAAAGAGACCTTGCTTGATCTAATCAACACTCCGTTTAAATTTGAAGCAAACACTTTAGATTTAATCAACGAGACTATAGAGCAGTACCCTTATTTCCAACCAGTATATGCGATTAAGCTGAAATTATTAAAACACAACCAAAGCTTTCATTACAATCGATTTTTAAAAGAAACAGCTGCGAGAACGCAAGACAGGTCTGTTCTATTTGATTTTATTACTTCCGAAGAATTCAATCAACTTGAAATTGCAAAAAGAATCGATATACTGATAGAAAAAGAGAGAGAATCCAATACATTTGAAATCAATGAAGAGGTTGTAAATCAAATTAACGATCCGGAACTATTTATAGAAAAGGAAACCACTGAAGACAAAACAACTTCTGGCAAGCCTTTAGAATTTAATACTTCCGAAACGCATTCTTTTAAAGAATGGCTAAAATTGACTCAAATTCAACCCCTGGAGGAACAAAAAGAGCCTACACAACAGTTTTTAGAAAACCCTCAATTTCAGATTATTGACGAATTTATAAGGAACAATCCAAAAATTGAACCTACAAAATCTTATGAAACTTCTGAAAAAATAAAAGCGAGACATGAACCCTCTTCCAGCCTTATGACTGAGACTTTAGCGAGAGTTTACATGGAACAAAAACGCTACGATAAAGCCATTCAAGCATTTAAGATATTAATTTTGAATAATCCCGAAAAAAGTACTTTCTTTGCAGACCAAATTCAAGAAATAGAAAGACTTAAAGAAAATAAATAATAATGAGTACATTTTCCATATTTTTAATCCTAATCGTTATTGTAGCATTTTTGCTAATTGTTGTTATCATGGTACAAAACCCTAAGGGTGGCGGCTTATCTTCATCATTTGGTGGGGGCGGTTCTCAGCAAGTTGGGGGTGTGAAGCAAACCTCAGACTTTTTAGATAAAAGTACGTGGGCCCTCGCTACACTACTATTAATATTGATTTTATTATCTAATGTGACCATCATCAGTAATAGAACTGGAGAAGATTCAAAATTAATAGATGGAAACCAGACACCTGTAGAGAATACTCAAAACAACGACTTACCTCCTGTAGACCAGGAATAATAAGTTTTTTTAAAACATTTTAAAATGCCAGCTTATGACAAGCTGGCATTTTTTTTTGCCTGATGACAGATGTTTTCTGTTGGCACACTTTTAGTCTATTAAAAGTAAAATTAAACCTAAAAACTTATTTATAATGGCAGTAAACATTAAACCATTGGCAGATAGAGTGCTTATAGAGCCTCAAGCCGCAGAAACTAAAACAGCTTCTGGAATCATCATTCCAGAAACCGCTAAAGAAAAGCCGCAGCGCGGGAAGGTTGTCGCTGTAGGAAGCGGAAAAAAAGACCATACTATGACAGTAAAAGTTGGAGACATGGTGCTCTATGGAAAGTTTTCAGGAACAGAACTAAAGCATGAAGATCATGATTACCTTATCATGAGAGAGGATGATATCCTTGCAATAGTATAAACCAGATAATCAACAATAAAACTAAATAAAATGGCAAAAGATATAATATTTGATATTGAAGCAAGAAACGGTGTAAAGAGAGGTGTTGACGCACTAGCTAACGCTGTAAAAGTAACACTTGGACCAAAAGGTCGTAACGTTATCATAGGAAAATCATTTGGTGCTCCTATGGTCACTAAAGATGGCGTAAGTGTAGCCAAGGAAATTGAACTAGAGGATCCATTGGAAAATATGGGCGCTCAAATGGTAAAGGAAGTTGCTTCCAAAACCAATGACCTTGCTGGTGACGGTACAACTACTGCTACTGTTCTAGCTCAAGCTATCGTAAAAGAAGGTTTGAAAAATGTAGCTTCTGGTGCAAATCCGTTAGATTTAAAAAGAGGAATCGATAAAGCAGTTGAAGCTGTTGTTGCAGAGTTAACAAAGCAGGCTAAGTCTGTTGGAGATACCTCAGAAGAAATTAAACAGGTTGCTTCTATTTCAGCGAACAATGATGACCAGATCGGTGAACTGATCGCTGAGGCATTTGGAAAGGTTGGTAAAGAAGGTGTTATCACTGTAGAAGAGGCTAAAGGAACTGAAACTTACGTTGATGTTGTAGAAGGAATGCAATTCGATAGAGGTTACCTTTCTCCTTACTTTGTTACAGACAGTGAAAAAATGACAACAGATCTTGACAATCCATACATCTTGATTGTGGATAAAAAGATCAATTCTATGAAAGATTTACTTCCTGTGTTAGAACCAGCTGCTCAGAGTGGAAAACCATTATTGATTATTGCAGAAGATATAGAAGGTGAAGCTTTAGCTACGCTAGTTGTCAATAAATTGAGAGGTTCTCTTAAAATTGCTGCCGTAAAGGCTCCAGGATTTGGAGACCGTAGAAAAGCGATGCTTGAAGATATTGCCATACTTACAGGTGGTACTGTCATCTCTGAAGAGCGCGGATTCACACTGGAAAACGCAACTTTAGATATGCTTGGTACTGCAGAAAACGTAACCATAGACAAGGACAACACAACAATTGTAAACGGTGCAGGTGAGAAAGACAACATCGTAAACCGTGTGAACCAAATTAAAGCTCAAGTAGAATCTACTACTAGCGACTACGACAAAGAAAAGTTACAAGAACGCCTGGCAAAACTAGCTGGCGGTGTAGGAGTACTTTACGTAGGTGCAGCTTCAGAAGTAGAAATGAAAGAGAAAAAAGACCGTGTAGATGATGCCTTGCATGCAACGCGTGCAGCTGTAGAAGAAGGCATAGTTGCTGGAGGTGGAGTTGCTTTGATCAGAACTTTAAAAGCTCTGGAAGGCGTAAAAGTAGAAAACGCCGACGAGCAAACAGGAATCAACATCATTGCCAAAGCTATCGAATCTCCAATGAGAACGATTGTTGAAAATGCAGGAGGTGAAGGCTCTGTGGTCATTAACAAGGTTCTGGAAGGAAACAAAGGTTACGATGCAAAAACCAACACTTATGTAGACATGCTCAAAGCTGGTATCATTGATCCTAAGAAGGTGACTCGTATCGCTTTAGAAAACGCTGCGTCTGTTGCAGGAATGATTCTCACTACAGAATGCGCTCTTGTGGACATAAAGGAAGACGATAATGGTGGCGGCGGAATGCCACCAATGGGAGGCGGAATGCCAGGAATGATGTAAAAATCACCCATACAGAATAAATTTAAAGCCGTTTCTTTCCCCAGAAGCGGCTTTTTTATGTGGAGCTTATCCTGCTTTCAGCTTTTAGATAAAAATTTCAGAATAATTAAAATGAGAGAAGCCTTTTATCGGCAAGTACAATTAGTTTATCTGGACATTTTCTTAAACTTAATTATATTAGGGCAAAATTTAAAACTATGAAAAAAATAATAGCAGTAGTTACAATCTTGAGTTCAACCCTTACATTGGGCCAATCGGTTGAATTTAACGTTGATGAAACAGTAAAAACAAATCATGAAGTCACTGTTAACGGCAAAAAAATAAGTTATACAGCTGAAACAGGAATGCAACCAGTTTGGGATGACAAGGGAGAACCAATTGCCGGTCTTCAATTCACCTATTATAAAGTAAACGACAAAAAAAATACAAAAGAAGATCTAAGGCCTTTGGTTATCTCCTTCAATGGCGGACCTGGATCGGCATCAGTATGGATGCACCTTGCTTACACGGGTCCAAGAACACTCAACATTAGTGATGAAGGATTCCCAACACAGCCCTATGGATTTAAAGAAAATCCACACAGTATTCTTGATGTGGCAGATATTGTATACGTCAATCCTGTCAATACAGGACACTCTAGACCGATTCTTAATGAAAAGGGAAGCTTTGATAAAAAGAAATTTTTTGGCGTGAATGCAGATGTAGACTATTTAGCCGAATGGATCAACACGTTTGTGACCAGGAAAGACAAATGGCTAGCCCCAAAATATTTAATAGGTGAAAGTTATGGAACTACACGTGTTTCTGGCTTAGCCAACAAACTTCAGAATTCACATTGGATGTATATCAATGGAGTTATTCTGGTATCTCCTACAGAGCTTGGTATAGAAAGAGATGGTCCAATAGAAGTGGCCAACAGACTTCCTTACTTTGCTGCTGCTGCATGGTATCACAACAAGTTAGCTCCAGAGTTACAGAATAAACCAATTTTGGAAATGCTGGATGAAGTTGAAGATTTCACAATTCAGGAACTCATACCAGCCCTAACTATGGGTGGATTCTTAGATGCTGAAAAGAAAAAGAGCATCGTGGAGAAAATGTCTTATTATTCTAGTGTTGATGAAAAGGTCTTTCTTCAAAATAACTTAGAGGTTCCTTTTAACACATTTTGGAAAACACTTAAGATTGATGATGGCTTTACAGTAGGACGTTTAGATTCGAGATATCTTGGGTTGGATGCAAAAGAAGCTGGAACACGACCAGATTACAATTCAGAATTAACGTCTTGGCTTCAGTCTTTTACTCCCGCTATCAACCACTATATTAAAAACGAGCTTAATTATAAAACCGATTTACAGTACAATATGTTTGGGAGTGTTTATCCCTGGGATAGAACTCGAAATAATACCGGAAAGGAATTAAGACAAGCCATGGCTCAAAATCCAAGTATGGAAGTGATGATTCAATCTGGTTTGTTTGATGGGGCTACAACCTATTTTAATGCCAAATATACCATGTGGCACATCGACGAAAGCGGAAAAATGAAAGACCGCTTACATTTTAAAACATATGAAAGCGGACACATGATGTATTTACGTAAAGCTGATCTCAAAAATGCGAATGATGACATAAGGGAGTTTATAAAAAATAGCCTCCCAAAGGATGATGCACCGATAAAGTACTAAAAGATGTATTAAGATAAATGCATAAAAAAATGCCTTACAGAAGCTCTGTAAGGCATTTTTTATAATCAGTATTTGAAAAGGTTACTCTACTGTGAGAATCCCTTTCATCAAAGCAACATGTCCAGGAAAACTACAAATGTAATCGTAGTTGCCTTTTTCTGGTGCTGTAAATGTAATTTCAGTTTTCTCACCACCACCAAGCATTTTGGTGTGAGTGATGATAGCGTCTGAATCTTCTGGAATGTAGTCGTTATCTTTATATTCCAAGGCTTCCTGACCAAATTCCTGAACATTAGTATCCTTTTTCAACAATACAAAGTTATGCCCCATTGTCTCTTTTGACATTTTACCAACATGCTCAAAAGTTAAGATGACTTTGTCACCAGCGTTCACTTTAATTTCATTTTTGTTGAATTTCATTTGATCACTACCTGACAAGTAGACCTTTGTGACGCCATCTTCTTTTTCTTCTTTAGCTTCAACAGCTTTATTCAACTTCAGAGAATCATCTTTCTTTTCTTCTTTTTTTCCGTCTCCTCCGCAACTAGCAAGTAGAGTTGCAGAAAGTAGTAACATAAATATCTTTTTCATTTCAACTTTTTTAAATAATCGTTTTTTTATCTTTTTTCAATTGGCTTTAACTCTCTATGAGTTTCGCCCGTGTACACCTGTCTGGGTCTTCCTATAGGCTCTTTTTGCAGACGCATTTCTCTCCATTGTGCAATCCATCCCGGAAGTCTACCAAGCGCAAACATCACCGTAAACATGTTGGTAGGTATGTCTAAAGCTCTGTAGATGATTCCTGAATAGAAATCCACATTAGGGTACAATTTTCTCTTGACGAAATAATCATCTTCCAAAGCTTCCTTCTCCAGGCCTTTCGCAATGTCAAGTACTGGATCTTGAACACCTAAATTCCCAAGAACTTCATCTGCTGACTTTTTGATGATTTTAGCTCTAGGATCAAAATTCTTATAAACTCTGTGTCCAAAGCCCATCAACCTGAAAGGATCATCTTTGTCTTTAGCCTTAGACATATACTTTTTAGTATCACCACCATCTTCTTTAATTCCCTCAAGCATATCGATAACTGCTTGATTTGCGCCACCATGAAGTGGTCCCCACAAGGCTGAAACACCAGCAGAAATGGAAGCAAATAAGCCTGCGTGAGAAGAACCAACAATTCTTACGGTAGAAGTAGAACAATTTTGTTCATGATCTGCGTGAAGAATCAGTAATTTATTTAAAGCAGAAGAAACTATAGGATCTACTTTATAATCTTCATTTGGCTTTTTGAACATCATTTTTAAGACGTTCTCAACGTAATCCAAATTGTTATCTCCATAATCTAAGGGCTGACCTTTAGATTTGCGCAAAGCCCAGGCACAAATAACTGGAAACTTTGCTAAAAGTTTTACTATAGCTTTATACATGTCTTCTTCAGACTCTACATTTACAGAAGTAGGGTTAAAAGCAATAAGTGCACTTGTTAAAGAAGACACTACACCCATTGGGTGAGCTGACTTAGGAAAACCGTCAAGAATTTTCTTGACATCTTCATCTACATGAGATTCTTTCTTGATATCTGAATAAAAACTATCAAGCTGTGATTTATTTGGTAATTCGCCAAAAATAAGCAGGTAAGCTACTTCCAGAAAACTTGCATTCTCTGCTAAATCTTCTATGGCATAACCCCGATATCTCAATATACCTTCCTCACCATTTAGAAAAGTAATCGCACTCTCGCAAGAACCTGTATTTTTAAAACCTCTATCTAAAGTAATAAGGCCTTCGGTAGAGCCTCTCAGCTTAGAAATGTCTATTGCATATTCGTTTTCACTACCTTTAATAACTGGAAATGAGTAGTCTTTCCCGTCAAAATTTATTTTAGCGTCCATATATGTTATTTACTTTTTATTGATGAATTTCAAATTTACAAAAAATGAACTTAAAAAAGCGTTAACAAACTACACACAGTACCTGTTAACGCTTAAGCTTAAGTTAATTTAATAAATAATTTACATTTACATTAAATCAATTATTTTTTGATTTTAAACGCATTGAGTTTTGGAAAATAGGCGTTATCTCCAAGCTCTTCTTCAATTCTTATCAACTGATTGTATTTAGCCATACGATCACTTCTTGAAGCTGAACCTGTTTTGATTTGTCCGGTAGATAAAGCAACTGCCAAATCTGCGATTGTATTATCTTCAGTTTCACCAGATCTGTGAGACATGACTGAAGTATAGCCTGCATTATGAGCAAGATTTACAGCTGCAATTGTCTCTGTAAGCGTTCCTATTTGATTGACTTTGATCAAAATTGAATTAGCAATGTTGTTATCAATTCCTTTCTGTAATCGTTTTACATTGGTTACAAATAAATCATCTCCTACAAGCTGAACTTTGTTTCCGATTTTTTCTGTAAGGATTTTCCATCCTTCCCAGTCATCTTCATCCATTCCATCTTCAATGGAGATAATTGGATATTTTTCTGAAAGTTCTGCAAGATAGCTTGCCTGCTCCTCTGAAGACATAGTTTTGGCAGATTCACCTTCAAATTTCTTATAATTATATTTTCCATCTTCGTAAAATTCAGCTGCAGCACAGTCCAAAGCAATCATAACTTCATCGCCAAATTTGTATCCTGCGTTTTCAACTGCCAGTTTGATAGAGTCTAAAGCATCTTCTGTTCCGTCTAATTTTGGAGCGAACCCACCTTCATCTCCTACAGCAGTACTCAAACCTCTGTCTTTCAACACTTTTTTTAAATTATGAAAAATTTCAGTTCCCATTTTCAAAGCATGGGTAAAGCTTTCAGCTTTTACTGGCATTACCATAAACTCTTGAAAGGCGATGGGTGCATCACTGTGAGACCCTCCATTTATAATGTTCATCATTGGAACTGGAAGCGTATTGGTAGACACTCCTCCAATATACCTGTAAAGAGGCAGGTTCAATTCATTGGCAGCCGCTTTGGCAGCAGCAAGTGAAACCCCTAGAATGGCATTAGCACCAAGTTTCGATTTATTGTCGGTTCCGTCCAGATCAATCATAATTTGATCGATTTCAGACTGCTCAAATACAGAGATGCCAAGTAAACGATCTGCAATGGTCGTATTTACATTCTCAACTGCCTTGGAAACTCCTTTACCCATGTAGTCTTTTCCACCGTCTCTAAGTTCGACGGCTTCATGAACTCCTGTAGAAGCTCCAGAAGGAACTGCAAATCTTCCAAGTGTTCCCATTTCAGTAATCACGTCTACTTCCAAAGCTGGGTTACCTCTGGAATCAAATATTTGCCTAGCATGTATGTCTAATATTGAGCTCATTTTTATCTATTTTTTTTGGTTTGTTGCAATTTACAAAATTAAACCTTATTTAAATAATTTTCACTTCCATGTCCAAGCCTTAGAAACGAGCTAAAACGTTATAGCTAATTAATAATTTGGGAAATATCTTGAAATAAATCACATACAATATCAAGTTAAATAATCGGATTAAAAAAACCGAAGGCGGTTTACTTACGTACATTTAAATAACATATAAAAATAAATGTCATGAAAAATTTAAAATTGCAACTAGTATTAGTAATGAGCTTACTGGTAACAACCGTTTCATTTGCTCAGAACAAAAAAGTAGGAGGTGCTGAAATGTATCCAAACAAAAACATTGTTGAAAATGCAGTAAATTCTAAAGACCACACTACACTTGTAGCTGCTGTAAAGGCTGCGGAACTTGTAGAAACCTTATCAAGTGAAGGTCCATTTACGGTTTTCGCTCCTACAAACGCTGCTTTTGGAAATCTACCTGAAGGAACGGTAGAGACTTTACTAAAGCCTGAAAACAAAAAGCAACTACAAACTGTATTGACCTACCATGTTGTTGCTGGGAAATTCAGCGCTAAAGATGTCATTGCAGCTATCGAAAAAGGGGACGGTAAAGCTGAATTGAAAACTGTGAGTGGCGGAACTCTTACAGCTATGCTAGACGGTAAGAAAGTAAAAATAAAAGATTCAAAAGGAAACGTTGGAACTGTAACCATCGCAGACGTCAACCAGTCTAATGGTGTGATTCACGTCGTGGATACTGTACTTTTACCTTAGTCTTATAGGTTTATAAAAAATAAAAAGTGGGCATCTGCCCACTTTTTTTATGCTTCAATTTTCTCTTTTGACATCAGATCGAAAAAATCATCAAACAAATAGGTGGCGTCGTTTGGGCCAGGTCCAGCTTCTGGGTGGTATTGTACAGAAAAACAAGGTTTATCTTTTATTCTGATACCAGCTACCGAATTATCATTCAAGTGAATATGTGAAACTTCAGCTTGAGGATTATTGACTGTAGACTCTTTATCAATTGTAAATCCATGATTTTGTGAAGTGATTTCACTTTTACCGGTCCTTTGATTTTGAATAGGGTGATTAATTCCTCTATGTCCATTATGCATTTTCAAAGTGGGAATCCCAACTGATAATGCGATAATTTGATGACCTAGGCATATTCCAAAAGTTGGAATTTCATTTTTTAAACAATCCTTTGCCAATTCTATTGCCGAAGTGAGAGGTTCCGGATCTCCGGGTCCGTTGGAAATAAGAATACCTGTAGGCTTCCATTCCATAAGATCTTCAAAAGAAGAATCGTATGGAAAGACTTTGATGTACGCCCCTCTTTCCTCTAGCCTTCTTAATATATTTTTCTTGGTACCAAGATCAAGAACCGCAACCCTATGTTCTGATAATTTATCTCCCATAGTATAAGCTTCTTTTGTAGAAACTTTTGAAGCCAGCTCAAGGCCCTTCATTGAAGGATGCTTCTTGAGTTCATCTTTTAGACCATCAAGGTGATGTGTAGCTGTAGACATAATCGCATTCATGGCACCATGCTTACGGATGTGAGATACAAGTGCCCTGGTGTCTACATCAAAAATAACTGGTAAATGAGCATCCTCTAAAAAACGTTCGAGAGAGATATCAGAATTTACTCTTGAAGGTGTAAAAGAAAAATTCTTACAAATTAAACCAGAGATTTTTACAGAATCGGATTCACTTTCTTCGGAGTTTACTCCATAATTACCAATATGGGCATTGGTTGTAACCATTATTTGTCCAAAATAAGAAGGATCTGTGAAGATTTCCTGATAGCCAGTCATACCAGTATTGAAACATATCTCTCCGAGTCTATTGGATGAGAATGGTTCAGTGGTTTTTCCGTGAAAAACAGTTCCATCGGCTAGAAGAAGAACTGCGGGTGTTTTTAAGTTATATTTCATAAGCGTAAATATAAAAAAAGGGACAAACTAGTAAAAGTTTATCCCTTTGAATAATAATAGTATATGTAAGGTATTAAGCCTCATCTGTTTTTGTTTCAGAATCATTTGAAGACTCAACCTGGTCTTCAGCTTTTACTTTTTTACCAGCTCTTCTTGTAGATTTCTTCTTAGCTTGTTTCTTACCTGGTGTGTAAACATCATTGAAGTCTACAAGCTCTATCATTGCCATCTCAGCAGCATCACCAAGTCTGTTTCCAAGTTTGATAATACGTGTATAACCACCTGGACGCTCTCCTACTTTTGGAGCAACTTCTCTAAAAAGTTCTGCAACCATATATTTGTCTTTTAGTTTTGAAAAAACCAAACGACGATTATGAGTCGTATCCAATTTAGATTTTGTGATTAATGGCTCTACAAATGTTCTTAAAGCTTTAGCCTTAGCAACTGTAGTGTTTATTCTTTTATGCTCAATTAGGGAACATGCCATATTAGAAAGCATTGCTTTTCTATGCGAGGATGTTCTTCCTAAGTGATTAAATTTCTTTCTATGTCTCATGATTAATGTATTTGGTGCTTAACAAAGCTAGTCTTTGTCAAGTTTATATTTAGAAAGATCCATTCCGAAGTCCAGACCTTTATTTTCAACAAGTTCTTCTAGTTCAGTAAGTGACTTTTTACCAAAGTTTCTAAACTTCATCAAATCACTTTTGTTATGAGAAACTAAATCGCCTAGAGTTTCTACTTCAGCAGCTTTAAGGCAATTCAATGCTCTTACAGACAGATCTAAATCAACAAGTTTAGTTTTCAGCAACTGTCTCATGTGAAGGGATTCTTCATCATAAGTTTCAGCTTGAGACATTTCCTCAGTTTCAAGTGTGATTCTCTCATCAGAAAATAACATGAAGTGGTGAATTAACGTCTTAGCAGCTTCAGTAAGTGCATCTTTAGGATGGATTGAACCATCACTGCTAATTTCGAAAATCAATTTTTCGTAGTCAGTTTTTTGTTCAACTCTAAAGTTCTCAATACTATACTTTACATTTTTGATGGGTGTAAAGACAGAATCTGTAAAAATTGTTCCTATAGGTGCTTTAGAAGTTTTATTTTCTTCAGCTGGAACATACCCTCTACCTTTTTGAACTGTAAGTTCAAGATTAAGAGAGACTTTCTTGTCCATAGTACAAATTTCAAGATCTGGATTTAAGATATCAAATCCAGTAAGGTATTTCTGAAAATCACCAGCTGTCATTTTATCATTACCAGAGAAAGAGATAGAAACGGTTTCGTTATCAACATCTTCTGCTCTTTTTTTGAATCTTATCTGTTTTAGATTAAGAATGATTTCAGTAACATCTTCAACGACTCCTTCTATTGTAGAGAACTCATGATCAACACCTTCTATTCTTACTGAAGTGATTGCAAAACCTTCCAAAGATGATAACAGCACTCTACGCAAAGCGTTACCTACTGTTAAACCATAACCTGGTTCTAATGGTCTAAATTCGAAAGTGCCCTCAAAATCGGTAGAATCGATCATGATAACCTTATCGGGCTTTTGAAAATTAAATAATGCCATAAATTTGAGTGTTGTCAGTTATTATTTAGAGTACAATTCAACGATAAATTGCTCATTGATTTTTTCAGGAATCTGAGATCTTTCTGGAATATTTACAAAGGTACCTTGCATCTTCTCGTTATTCCATGTCATCCATTCGTGAACAGATTTATTATTTGAAAGAGATTCTTGGATTACGTTAAGAGATTTAGATTTCTCTCTAATTCCAACAACATCGTTTGGTTTTATTTGGTAAGATGGTATGTTAACAAGTTCACCATTCACAGTAATATGCTTATGTGAAACCAACTGTCTTGCGGCACTTCTCGATGGAGCAATACCTAATCTGAAAACTACATTATCTAATCTAGATTCACATAATTGCAACAAGATCTCACCTGTAATTCCAGAGGATCTGTTTGCCTTGTTAAACATGTTACGGAATTGCTTTTCTAAAATACCATAAGTGTATTTAGCTTTTTGCTTTTCCATAAGTTGTACAGCGTACTCAGACTTCTTGCCTCTTCTTCTGTTGTTCCCGTGTTGTCCGGGAGGGTAATTTCTTTTCTCAAAAGATTTGTCGTCTCCAAAAATGGATTCGCCAAATTTTCTTGCTATTTTGGTTTTAGGACCGGTATATCTTGCCATTGTTAAGTATTTATTATTTTTCTATTATGAATTAAGGTCTTATCCTTCGATAATAGTAATATAGATTAATGTTGATTAGACTCTTCTGCGTTTTGGAGGTCTACATCCATTGTGTGGGATTGGAGTTACGTCGATAATTTCGGTAACTTCAATACCTGAGTTATGTAAAGATCTGATAGCAGATTCTCTTCCGTTACCTGGACCTTTTACATATACTTTTACTTTACGTAAACCTGCTTCGTGTGCAACTTTACTTGCATCTTCAGCAGATAATTGTGCAGCATAAGGAGTATTCTTTTTGCTACCTCTAAAGCCCATCTTACCAGAAGATGACCAGGAAATAATGTCGCCGTTTTTGTTAGTTAACGAAACGATGATATTATTAAAAGAGGCAGAAATATGAGCTTCGCCATATGCATCTACAACTACTTTACGTTTTTTTGTTGTTGACTTTGCCATTTTACTTATTATTTAGTTACCTTTTTCTTGTTAGCAACTGTTTTTCTTCTTCCTTTTCTTGTACGAGAATTGTTCTTAGTTCTTTGACCTCTTAATGGAAGTCCAGATCTATGTCTGATTCCTCTGTAGCAACCAATGTCCATTAATCGCTTAATGTTGATTTGTACTTCAGATCTTAATTCTCCTTCGATAGTATGCTTACCTACTTCTTCTCTTATTTTACCGATCTGATCGTCATTCCAGTCTGAAACTTTAGTACTTTCATCGACACCGGCATTTTTAAGAATCTTTTGAGCTCTGCTCTTACCGATTCCGAAGATATAGGTTAAAGCTATAACTCCGCGTTTTTGTTTTGGTATATCTACACCTGCAATTCTAGCCATAATTATCCTTGTCTTTGTTTAAATTTAGGATTCTTCTTGTTGATGACATAAAGACGTCCTTTTCTACGAACGATCTTACAATCAGCACTTCTCTTTTTTATTGATGCTCTTACTTTCATAGTATTTAATATCTATAGGTTATACGAGCCTTAGATAAATCGTAAGGACTCATTTCTAATTTTACTTTATCACCTGGTAGAAGTTTGATATAGTGCATTCTCATTTTACCAGATATGTGAGCTGTAACTATATGCTCATTTTCAAGTTCCACACGAAACATTGCATTAGACAATGCTTCAATAATAGTTCCATCTTGTTCTATCGAGGGTTGTTTTGCCATAATTATGCGACTGCTTTTCTATTTTTACCAGATTTCATTAATCCATCGTAATGCCTATTCAATAGATACGAATTTACTTGTTGAATGGTGTCTATTGCAACACCTACCATAATTAGTAATGAAGTTCCTCCAAAGAATAATGCCCATCCTTGCTGTACATTTAGTAAGGATACTACTACGGCGGGAAATACAGCTATCAAAGCTAAGAATACTGAACCAGGCAAAGTGATTTGCGACATGATTCTATCTAAGTATTCAGATGTTTCAGCACCAGGTCTTATCCCAGGAATAAATCCACCGCTTCGCTTTAAATCATCAGCCATCTTATTTGTTGGTACAGTGATCGCTGTATAGAAATAAGTAAAAACAATGATTAAAATCCCGAAGACCAGGTTATACCAAAAACCAAACATATCTTGGAATGCAGCAGTAATGCCCTGAGCCATTTCCGTATCAGATAATCCTGCGACAGCTGCTGGTATAAACATAATGGCCTGAGCAAATATGATTGGCATCACACCAGATGCGTTTAAACGCAACGGAATAAATTGTCTAGCACCACCTACAGAGGCTTTTTCAAATTTGCCCGAGGCGTTTTTTCTAGCATATTGAACTGGTATCTGTCGAACTGCTCTCACCAACATTACTGAGGCAAGAATTATAACAAACCAGATAACTAATTCAATTAAGATCAATATAAGACCTCCGTTAGATTCTGTTACCCTAGAGATAAATTCTTGGATAAACGCCTGTGGAAGTGTAGCAATGATACCTACCATGATCAAAAGGGATATCCCATTACCAATTCCCTTGTCTGTAATCTTCTCACCAAGCCACATTGCGAAAATACAACCAGTAGTCAGAATGATTACTGATGAAGCCACAAATGTGAACGTGCTATCCATTAAGAATGCAGATGATGGTAAAATATTATAAAGATTGATAATATAACCAGGACCTTGTACCAAAGTAATAGCAATGGTTAACCACCTTGTAATCTGAGTAATTTTTTTCCTACCACTATCCCCTTCTTTCTGAAGTTTCTGAAGATATGGAATGGCGATTGTCATTAACTGGACAACAATAGAAGCTGAGATATATGGCATTATCCCTAATGCAAAAACAGATGCATTAGAAAATGCACCACCTGTAAAAGCGTTGAGTAAACCAAGAATTCCACCATCGGTTTGTGAAGATAAGCTTGCCAATTGAGCAGCATCAATCCCAGGTAAAACGATTTGTGCACCAAAACGATAGACCAATAATAAACCTAAAGTGAGAAGAATTCTATTTTTCAATTCTTCTATTTTCCAAATATTCTTTAATGTTTCAAAAAACTTCATAGGGTGATTAGTTAAATAGTGATCGCTTCTCCACCAGCTGCCTCAATAGCAGATTTTGCTGAAGCAGAAAATTTGTGTGCAGAAACTTTCAATTTTGCTTTCAATTCACCTCTACCTAAAACTTTTAGAGGTAGGTTTTTGTTGACTTGATCCATAGCATGTAACATACTAAAATCTACAGCATCTGAAATAGATTTATTGTCTACCAATTCTTGTAATCGATCAAGATTAATCGTTTGGTATTCAACTCTATTAGGATTTGTAAATCCGAATTTAGGAACACGTCTTTGCAAAGGCATCTGACCACCTTCAAAACCTATCTTTCTAGAATAACCAGAACGTGATTTTGCACCTTTATGTCCTCTACCAGCTGTTCCACCATTTCCAGTCGCTTCACCTCTACCGAGTCTTTTGCTTGTGGTCTTAACAGAACCTTTGGCAGGTTTTAAATTGTGTAATTCCATAGTATTAGTTTATTTCTTGTACAGAAACTAAATGTTTAACTTTATTAATCATACCCATCACAGAATCTGAAACTTCAAATTCATTAGACTGGCCGATTTTTCTCAAACCCATTGCTTCTAAAGTAAGCTTCTGGTTTTTTGGACGCTTAATTGCGCTCTTGGTTTTTGTAACTTTAATTTTAGCCATAATTAGGGTCTTAACCATTAAATAATTTCTCGAGGGTAATTCCTCTTTGTCTAGCAATCTGCTCAGCTCCTCTCAATTTTAAAAGCGCATCAAAAGTAGCTTTTACCATGTTGTGAGGATTGGAAGAACCTTGGTTTTTTGAGAGTACATCATGTACACCAACAGCTTCCAAAACCATACGAGTAGGTCCACCAGCGATAACTCCAGTACCTTCTGAAGCAGGCAATAAGAAAACTCTGGCTCCACCATACTTACCTAACTGCTCGTGTGGCAATGTAGATTTGTATAAAGGAATTCTTACCAAGTTTTTCTTAGCATCTTCTACGGCTTTTGAAATGGCATCAGCAACTTCTTTAGACTTACCTAAGCCTTGTCCTACAACACCATTTTCATCACCTACAACAACAATAGCAGAAAATCCAAATGCTCTACCACCCTTTGTAACTTTAGTCACACGTTGAACTCCAACTAGACGATCTTTAAGATCTAGTCCACCTGGCTTTACTGTTTCAACATTTTTATAATCTTGATACATAATTTAAAATTTTAAGCCTCCTTTACGAGCACCTTCGGCTAATGATTTTACTCTTCCGTGATATAAATAACCACCTCTGTCAAAAGATATTGAATCTATATTTTTATCCAATGCTTTTTTAGCAATGGCTTCACCAACAACAATCGAAGCCTCAGACTTCGTTTTGTCAGCAACATCAATATCTTTATCTCTTGAAGATGCTGAAGCTAACGTAACTCCATTAACATCGTCAATCAATTGCGCATAGATTTCATTATTACTTCTAAACACTGAAAGCCTTGGCTTAACTGGTGTTCCAGTAATTGTCTTTCTTACACGCTTGCGTATTTTAAGTCTTCTTTTTTCTTTAGAAAATCCCATAATTAAGCTGATTTACCTGCTTTTCTTCTTATATATTCACCTACGTATCTGATACCTTTTCCTTTGTAAGGCTCAGGTCGTCTAAATGAACGAATCTTAGCAGCTACTTGTGATACAAGTTGTTTGTCAAATGACGATAATTTTATAATTGGATTCTTACCTTTTTCTGAAATTGTTTCCAATTTTACTTCGGGCGCCAAATCTATAACAATGTTGTGAGAAAAACCAACAGCTATATCTAATTTTTGTCCTTGATTGGATGCTCTGTAACCAACACCTACAAGTTCCAACTCTTTAGTAAAGCCTTCAGTAACTCCTTCAATCATGTTGTATACAAGCGATCTGTATAAACCATGTTTAGCTTTATGCGTTTTCTTATCAGAAGGTCTTTCAAAATGGATTTCATTATCCTCAATTTTGATTGTAATCTCACTGAAAGTTTGTTTCAACTCTCCAAGTTTACCCTTAACTGTAATAGTATCATCTGTTAAATCAACTGTAACGCCTTCTGGAATACTAACTGGACTGTAACCTATTCTTGACATAATTTTTGTCTTTTTATATTAGTATACGTAACAAAGGATTTCACCTCCAACATGTTCTCTCTGAGCTTGCTTTCCCGTCATAACTCCTTTAGAAGTTGAAACGATAGAAATTCCAAGTCCGTTAAGAACTCTAGGAATGTCTTCAGAACCGGAATACTTTCTCAAACCAGGCTTACTTACTCTCTGTAATTTTTTGATAACAGGATCGTTTGTAAACTTGTCATATTTTAAAGCTATTTTGATAATACCTTGTGTATCATCATCAATAAACTTGTAGCTTAAGATATATCCTTGATCGAACAAAATTTTTGTGATCTCCTTTTTTAGGTTAGAAGCCGGTATTTCAACAACTCTATGAGAAGCTAAAACTGCGTTCCTAACTCTAGTTAAATAATCTGCAACTGGATCAATATTCATTTTATTGCATTTTTAAATTAATTACCAACTTGCTTTTTTAACCCCTGGGATAAGACCTTGATTGGCCATCTCTCTAAAAGTAACTCTAGAAAGACCAAACTGTCTCATGTATCCTTTTGGTCTACCTGTAAGCTTACATCGGTTATGCATTCTCACTGGAGAAGCATTTTTAGGTAGTTTTTGTAAAGCCTCATAATCTCCAGCTTCTTTCAAAGCTTTCCTTTTTTCAGCATATTTCTCAACCGTTTTCTGGCGTTTCACCTCACGGGCTTTCATTGATTCCTTTGCCATAATTATTTCTTTTTAAATGGTAATCCCAATTCTGTCAATAATGATTTTGCTTCCTGATCAGTCTCAGCTGTCGTCACAAAACTAATATCCATCCCTGCGATTCTATTTACTTTATCAATGTTTATTTCAGGAAAAATAATTTGTTCAGTAATACCTAAGTTATAGTTTCCTCTACCATCAAATCCATCTGGATTAATACCATTGAAATCTCTAACACGTGGCAATGCTGAAGTAATTAATCTATCCAAAAATTCATACATTCTATAACCACGAAGGGTTACTTTAACACCAATTGGCATTCCCTTTCTTAATTTGAAAGAGGCAACATCCTTCTTAGATATAGTCTGAACAGCTTTCTGACCAGTAATTGTAGAAAATTCTTCAATAGAGTGATCTATTAATTTTTTATCTGCAATCGCTGCACCAACACCTCTACTCAAAACAATTTTTTTGAGTCTTGGCACCTCCATAGTATTTGAATAACTAAACTCTTCACGAAGAGCTGGAAGTATTTTGCTGTTATATTCTTCTTTTAATCTTGGTACGTAACTCATAATTAAATCACTTCATTTGTTTTCTTAGCAACTCTTACTTTTTTGCCATCTTCTATTTTGGTTCCCAATCTTGTCGTATTACCATCTTTTGTGATAAGGGAAAGGTTAGAAACATGAATAGGAGCTTCTTTTTTAGTAATTCCACCTTGTGGATTTGTTGCAGAGGGCTTTTGATGTTTGGAAATCATATTGACTTCCTCAACAATGGCCTTATCTTTTTTTACAAGTATATCTAATACTTTGCCTTCTTTTCCTTTATGATCACCAGCAATTACTCTTACTTGATCACCTTTTTTAATTCTACTTCTTTTCATGATGATAGATTTAAAGCACCTCAGGTGCAAGTGAAACAATTTTCATAAACTGATTTTCACGAAGTTCTTTGGCAACTGGACCAAATACACGTGTACCTCTCATTTCTCCTGTTGGATTCAATAAAACACAAGCGTTGTCATCGAAGCGAATGTAAGATCCATCTGGACGTCTTACTTCTTTACTTGTTCTCACAACTACAGCTGTAGAAACAGCACCTTTTTTTATGTTTCCATTTGGAGTAGCTTCTTTAACGCTGACTACAACTTTATCGCCAACCGAAGCATATCTTCTATTCGTACCCCCTAGGACACGAATAACTAAAACTGATTTAGCACCAGTATTGTCTGCTACTCTTAATCTTGATTCTTGTTGTACCATAGTTATTTAGCTCTTTCAATTATATCAACCAATCTCCAGCGTTTTGTCTTGCTTAGAGGTCTAGTTTCCATAATTCTTACTGTATCACCGTCATTGCAGTCATTCTTTTCATCATGCGCAACGTATTTTTTCGTTTTTAAAACGAACTTACCATACATTGGATGCTTTATTTTCTTGACTTCAGAAACGACAATGGATTTATCCATTTTGTTGCTTGTCACAACACCGATACGTTCTTTTCTTAAATTTCTTTTTTCCATTGTAAGTAGAATTAATCTAATTCTCTTTTGTTGATTTCGGTAGCGATTCTCGCTATTGATCTTCTGACTTTTTTAATCTCAGAAGGATTTTCTAAAGGAGAAAGTACATGAGTCATTTTCAGATCAGCCAATTTGGTCTGATGGTTTGTCAATTCTTCGTGCAATTCTTCTACCGAAAGCTCTTTTACTTCAGATTGTCTCATCTTTATTTATTCTTGATAATCTCTAGCGACTATAAATTTTGTTTTAACAGGTAATTTCTGTGCGGCTAATCTCAAAGCTTCTTTTGCGACAGCTTGAGGAACACCACCGATTTCAAATAAAATACGACCTGGCTGTACAACAGCTGCCCAATATTCTACTGAACCTTTACCTTTACCCATACGGACTTCAAGAGGCTTTTTGGTAATAGGCTTGTCTGGAAATATTTTAATCCAGATAGAACCTTCCCTTTTCATGTAACGCGTTGCTGCGATACGTGCAGCCTCAATTTGTCTTGCAGTAACAAAAGAAGAATCTAAAGATTTGATTCCAAAAGTTCCATTTGAAAGCCTGTGACCTCTTTGAGAGACCCCTTTCATACGTCCCTTTTGCTGCTTACGAAATTTTGTTCTTTTAGGCTGTAACATTTCTTATCTTAATCTTTAATGATTATTTTCTACGACGTGCTTTAGGTCGTCTCGCTTTTCCTTTAGTCTCATTTTTAGCTAGGCCAACCAATGGAGATAACTCTCGTTTTCCATAGACTTCACCTTTCATGATCCATACTTTGATACCCAATCTACCATAAGTAGTATGAGATTCTACCAAAGCATAATCAATATCAGCTCTAAAAGTAGACAAAGGAATTCGTCCTTCTTTATAAGTTTCAACACGAGCCATTTCAGCTCCGTTTAAACGTCCAGATACTTGAATCTTAATCCCCTCTGCATTCATTCTCATAGCTGCTGCAATTGCCATTTTTGTAGCTCTTCTGTAAGAAATCCTGTTTTCTACTTGTCTGGCCACACTGGTAGCGACAAGATGGGCATCCAATTCGGGTCTTTTGATTTCAAAAATGTTGACCTGAACTTCCTTATCCGTAATTTTTTTAAGCTCTTCTTTCAACTTGTCTACCTCTTGGCCGCCTTTCCCGATAATGATACCAGGTCTAGCAGTAGTGATAGTAACGGTTACAAGTTTAAGCGTACGCTCAATAATTACGCGCGAAACACTAGCTTTAGTTAAACGTGCATGGATATACTTTCTAATCTTGTAGTCTTCTGCAAGATTATCACCGTAATCGTTGCCTCCGTACCAGTTGGATTCCCATCCTTTAATGATACCGAGTCTGTTACCGATTGGATTTGTTTTTTGTCCCATAGTCTATCTAGCTTTCAGTGTTATTTTTTTCTCCTAGTATAAGAGTGACATGATTTGAACGTTTACGAATTCTGTGAGCACGACCTTGTGGTGCTGGACGAAGACGTTTTAACATACTGCCACTATCAACTTTTATCTCTTGTATAAAAACTCCAGCTTGCTCAAGATCTGCATCTTCGTTTTTGGACTGCCAGTTAGCGATAGCAGAAAGAAGTAATTTCTCCAATCTACCAGAGGCCACCTTAGTACTAAACTTTAATATCTGCAAAGCATGACCAACATCCTTACCTCTCACCAAATCAGCTACAAGTCTCATTTTACGTGGAGATGTTGGACAGTTGTTCAACTTTGCAATTGCAAGTTGACTTTTCTGTTCCTTGAGCATTTCTGCTCTATTTCTTTTTCTTACTCCCATTGTTCAATTATTTTTTTCCTTTATTCTTGGAACCTTGATGACCTCTGAAAGTACGAGTTGGAGAAAACTCTCCAAGTTTGTGTCCCACCATATTTTCTGTTACAAAAACTGGTACGAATTGTCTTCCATTGTGTACACCGAAAGTCTGACCAACGAAATCAGGAGTAATGGTGGATGCTCTAGACCATGTTTTGATAACAGACTTCTTGCCTGAATCTAAGTTTTGAGCAACTTTTTTATCTAATTTATAATGGACAAAAGGTCCTTTCTTTAATGAACGTGCCATATCTTATTTCTTTTTACGCTCTATGATGTGCTTATTACTAGACTTAGTCTTAGAACGTGTTTTAAATCCTTTAGCAGGAATACCGTTTCTTGATCTTGGATGACCACCTGAAGATTTACCTTCACCACCACCCATTGGGTGATCGACTGGGTTCATCACTACTGGTCTAGTTCTTGGCCTTCTACCTAACCATCTGCTTCTACCAGCCTTACCTGATATAGTAAGCTGATGATCTGAGTTTGAAACCGCGCCTACTGTAGCAATACAAGATGCCAATACCATTCTTGTCTCACCAGAAGGAAGCTTGATAGTCACATACTTACCTTCTTTGGCCATCAATTGAGCAAATGTTCCAGCACTTCTTGCCATTACAGCTCCTTGTTCTGGTCTTAATTCGACACAAGATATGATAGTTCCAAATGGAATTTGTGATAATGGCATTGCATTACCAATTTCCGTTGGAACTTGTGAAGATCCAGAAACTATTTTCTGACCTACTTTAATTCCGCTTGGCGCGATAATATATCTCTTCTCTCCATCCTCATATTGTAACAAGGCGATGAATGCAGTTCTATTAGGATCGTATTCTACAGTCATGACTTCAGCCTGGATATCTTTCTTATCTCTTTTGAAGTCGATGATTCTGTAACGCTTCTTATGACCACCACCTATATAGCGCATGGTCATTTTTCCCTGATTATTTCGTCCACCTGAACGTTTACGAGAGGCAAGCAAAGATTTCTCTGGCTTACTTGCAGTAATGGCATCAAAGCCATTAGCTACTTTAAATCTCTGTCCTGGTGTATTTGGTTTTAATTTTTTAACCGACATGTTTTAAGCTTATAGATTACTATACAAATCAATTGTTTCTCCTTCAGCTACTTTAATTATAGCTTTCTTGTACGCAGAAGTTTGTCCAGTAACCATACCTGTTTTTGTATAACGAGATTTGATTTTAGGAATAACGTTTAATGTACGTACTTTCTCTACCGTAACGCCATAAGCTGACTCAACAGCCTCCTTAATTTGGATTTTGTTGGCATTACGATCTACGACAAATGAAAAAGCATTTCTTAATTCGCTTTCATTTGTTGCTTTCTCTGTAATAATTGGTTTTACCAAAATGCTCATAGCTACTATTTGTTGAGATTATTTTGTAATTCTTCTAATCTGCTTTCAGTAATTAATAAAACGTTGCTATTTAAAATATTGTAAGTGTTTAATTCTGAGACATTTACAACTTTAGCAGATTTCAAATTACGGGACGACAAATATACGTTTTTATTCGACTCATCCAAGACAAGTAAAGATTTTTTATCTCTAATGTTCAGATTATCAAGAACATTAATAAATTCTTTAGTCTTTGGAGTTTCGAAGCCAAAATCTTCAACAATCATCAATTGATTATTCTTGAATTTTTGAGACAAAACGGTCTTTCTAGCCAATCTCTTCAACTTTTTATTCAACTTGAAGTGGTAATCTCTTGGTCTAGGACCAAAAACTCTACCTCCACCTTTGAAAATTGGAGATTTGATACTACCAGCACGAGCTGTACCAGTACCTTTTTGTTTCTTTATCTTTCTTGTACTACCAACAATCTCAGCTCTTTCTTTAGCCTTGTGAGTTCCCTGACGCTTATTAGCTAAGTGCTGCTTTACATCAAGGTACACAACGTGATCGTTTGCCTCCAATCCAAAAACAGATTCAGAAAGTTCTACCTCTCTACCTGTTTCTTTTCCTTTTATATCTAAAACTGATACTTTCATTACTTCTGAATAGTTACATAAGTGTTGTTATGTCCTGGAACACATCCCTTGATCACGATCAAGTTCTTTTCCGGTACAACTTTCAACACTCTTAGATTTTGAACTTTTACTTTTTCACTTCCCATTTGTCCACCCATTTTCATTCCTTTGAAAATACGAGCTGGATATGAGGCAGCACCAACAGAACCAGGAGCTCTCAACATACTTTGCTGTCCGTGAGTTCTCTCAGAACCTGCAAAGCCGTGGCGTTTTACAACACCCTGGAATCCCTTTCCTTTAGATGTAGCACTTACGTCTACAAATTCATTTTCTTTAAATAAGTCCACAGTGATGTGATCACCTAACTTATACTCTTCTTTAAATCCTTGGAATTCCATGACTTTACGCTTGACAGAAGTGCCAGCTTTCTTAAAGTGACCTAGGTCTGCTTTAGTGGCATTTTTGTCTGATTTGTCATCGAAACCAAGTTGAAGCGCTTCATACCCGTCAACCTCGTTGGTTCTGACTTGGGTAACTACACATGGACCAGCTTCTATAACAGTACACGGAATATTTTTTCCGTTCTCGTCGAAGAGACTAGTCATGCCGATTTTTTTTCCTATTAACCCAGACATAATTAATTTTTGATTATTACTATTTATTTAAAAAAAATTCAGGACAAAAAATACGTCGTCCTGAATGTATTTTTCTTCCGTTTTTCCCTCGTCAAACGCTCGGGACATGTCTATTCTCAACCCGTGAGAATAATATTGAGATTCCCGTTTTCACGGGAATCTACTTATACTTTAATCTCTACTTCTACACCGCTAGGCAACTCAAGCTTCATCAAAGCATCAATTGTTTTTGATGAAGAGCTATAGATATCCAACAATCTCTTGAAAGAATCTAATTGAAACTGCTCTCTAGCTTTCTTATTAACGTGAGGAGATCTCAATACCGTAAAGATTTTACGCTTAGTTGGTAATGGAATTGGTCCAGTAACCACAGCACCTGTTGTCTTCACCGTCTTTACAATCTTCTCAGCAGACTTGTCTACCAAATTGTAGTCGTATGATTTTAGTTTAATTCTTATCTTTTGACTCATAATAAGCTCTAATTATTCGTTTAAACCTTTAGCACTCTTGATTACTTTCTCAGAAATACTTGCAGGTGTTTCTTCAAATCTTAAAAATTCCATTGTTGATGTTGCTCTACCAGAAGATAAAGTTCTAAGCGTAGTCACATAACCAAACATTTCTGAAAGCGGCACATCAGCTTTGATGATTTTTGCACCAGATCTGTCTGACATGTTGTTCACCTGACCTCTTCTTCTGTTCAAGTCACCAACGATATCCCCCATATTTTCTTCTGGAGTTACCACTTCTACTTTCATGATTGGCTCAAGTACAATTGCACCAGCACTTTTAGCAGCAGATTTGAAACCTAATTTTGCAGCAAGTTCGAAAGACAACTGATCGGAATCCACAGGGTGGAAAGATCCATCCTTAAGAGTCACTTTCAATGTATCCATTCTAAATCCTGCTAAAGGTCCATTTTTCATAGCTTCCGTAAAACCTTTCTCTACAGAAGGAACAAATTCTTTTGGAATTCTACCTCCTTTGATCTGGTCAACAAACTGCAATCCTGGTCCTTCAAAATCATCATCTACAGGCCCCATTTCAAAAACAATATCAGCAAATTTACCACGACCACCAGATTGTTTCTTATAAACCTCTCTATGATCTGCAGTTTTAGTAACAGCCTCTTTGTACTCTACTTGTGGCTCACCTTCGTTCACTTCCACTTTGAATTCACGCTTTAAACGATCTACCAAAATTTCAATGTGAAGCTCACCCATACCAGAAATGATGGTCTGACCAGAGACTTCATCCGTCTTCACCTGGAAGGTTGGATCTTCTTCAGCTAGCTTACCAAGTGCAACACCAAGTTTTTCAACATCAGCTTTTGTCTTTGGCTCAACAGCTATACCAATAACTGGCTCAGGAAAGGACATAGACTCCAAAACAATTGGGTGATCTAAATCTGTAAGTGTGTCTCCAGTTTTAATATCTTTAAATCCTACAGCAGCACCAATATCTCCAGCCTCGATAAAATCGATAGGCTCTTGCTTGTTGGAGTGCATTTGATACATTCTTGAAATACGTTCTTTCTTACCAGAACGGTTATTCAACACGTAAGAACCAGCCTCTAATCTACCTGAGTATGATCTAAAGAATGCTAAACGACCTACGAAAGGATCTGTAGCAATTTTAAAGGCTAAGGCAGAAAACGGAGAGTCAACGTGAGGCTTTCTAGTCTCAACAGCACCAGTTTCAGGATTTTCACCTTCAATAGCTTCAACATCTACCGGAGAAGGCAAATATCTCATTACAGCATCAAGCATAGCTTGAACACCTTTATTTTTGAATGCAGAACCACACATCATTGGTATGATAGACATATCAATAGTCGCTGCTCTTAAAGCGGCGATGATTTCGTCTTCAGTGATAGAATCTTCATCTTCGAAGAATTTTTCCATCAACTGTTCATCATATTCAGCTACTGCTTCAACTAATTCTGTTCTGTATTTTGTAACATCCGCTTCAAGTTCAGCCGGGATATCGATTTCTTCATAAGTCATTCCGAAATCTTCTTCATTCCAGATGATAGCTTTCTTAGAAATCAAATCCACAACTCCTTTAAAGTCGATCTCATCTCCAATCGGAACCTGAAGAGGTACTGGATTTCCACCCAACATTTCTCTTACCTGATTGCATACATTGAAGAAATTAGCTCCTTGTCTGTCCATTTTGTTAACGAATCCAAGACGTGGAACTTTATATTTATCAGCTTGTCTCCAAACTGTTTCAGATTGTGGCTCAACACCATCAACAGCACTAAACAAAGCAACAACACCATCCAAAACTCTCAACGAACGCTCCACTTCAACAGTGAAATCAACGTGACCTGGAGTATCAATTATGTTCACAATGTATTCATGATCTCTGTAAGGCCATGTACAGTGTGTTGCAGCAGAAGTAATAGTAATACCTCTTTCTTGCTCTTGCTCCATCCAGTCCATAGTAGCAGCGCCATCATGGACTTCTCCTATTTTGTGACTTATACCAGTATAATAAAGAATACGCTCAGTAGTTGTTGTTTTACCAGCATCAATGTGAGCAGCAATCCCAATATTTCTAGTAAATTTTAAATCTCTTTGTGCCATTATTTAGAATCTAAAATGTGAAAATGCTTTGTTGGCTTCAGCCATCTTATGCGTATCTAATCTTTTCTTAACCGCTGCACCTTCTTCTTTTGCAGCTGCCATAACTTCGCCAGCCAATTTAGCTGCCATAGTTTTTTCGTTTCTCTTTCTTGAGTAGCTTATCAACCATTTCATAGCGATTGATATTTTTCTATCTGGTCTAATTTGAGAAGGAATCTGAAATGTTGCTCCACCTACTCGTCTACTTCTTACTTCGACGTGTGGCATTACATTAGATAATCCTTCTTTCCAAATCTCTAGAGCAGATTTTTCTTCGTCCTGCTTTTTCTCTTCTATGATATCCATCGCATCATAAAAGATTTTAAAAGCAATTGATTTTTTTCCGTCCCACATCATCATATTAACGAATCGTGTTACTAACTGATCATTGAATTTTGGATCTGGAAGTATGGGACGTTTTTTGGCCTGTCTTTTTCTCATGTCTAAACTTTAACTCTGATTATTTTTTAGGTCTTTTTGCACCATACTTGGATCTACGTTGTAGACGACCCTCTACTCCTGCTGTATCTAAAGCACCACGAACAATATGATACCTTACACCAGGTAAATCTTTTACTCTCCCGCCTCTAACTAATACTATCGAGTGCTCCTGTAGATTGTGTCCTTCACCTGGAATGTATGCGTTTACCTCCTTACCATTAGTTAACCTTACACGAGCAACTTTACGCATTGCTGAGTTTGGTTTTTTTGGTGTAGTTGTGTAAACTCGCGTACATACTCCACGTCTTTGAGGACAAGAATCTAAAGCCGCCGATTTGCTCTTCTTAGTCATCTTGCGTCTTCCTTTTCTTACTAACTGTGAAATTGTTGGCATAGTTTTACTTAAATTGTTTTAAAAAATCTCTTATTTTTAAGGTTTGCAAATGTAGATATATAATTTTAAAAAACAAATATTAATAGATTAATTTTCAGCAGGTAAGAGATATTGAAAAAGCCTACACTTGTAAAGACAAGTCATTATTTAGAAACTCCCTGGTAATATTGAGACTTCAAATCCGTTTTTAGAGGTTGTGATACTTGATTCTTTACGAAGCCCGTTTAATTTATGCGCCAAAACATTTATTTATTTCTAATTCTTTTAGGAGGTATCCATTTGATGTGCTCACAGGAGGTAACACTTCAAGTCATTTCAAAAAAAGACTCCACTTATTCTTCTCAGCTGCAATTCAACTCCTTTGATGAAGCCGAAAGAAGCTTGAAATCCAAACTAGACAGCCTTAGAGAAATAGGTTATCCCTTTTTAGCAGAAAAAAAAAGTATAACCAACAAAACCCTTAAAGCAGAAATTGATTTAAATCAAAAAATAGATTCCTTATATATATATGTAGATGAAAATGACGCTCACCTACTACCCAAGACTCTAACTACTAAAAACAATAAAATAGGCCTAAGCTATCCTGAAGTAGAGGATTTGCTGAATTTTATAGTACTTAAGATGAAAGCGGAAGGTTCTTCGTTTGGAAAAACATCACTCTCTAATATTAAAATAATTAGCACTACTTCACTTGAAGCTGATCTTGTAGTAGAATCAGGGCAAAAAAGAACGATTGACAAAATTAATATAAGAGGCTACCCGTCACTGTCCAAAACTTACCTGGCCAGGTATTCCAACCTAAAAACCGGCAAACTTTTTATCGAGTCTGAACTACAGAGAAAAACAGAACAACTGAATAACATCCCATTTATAGAAGTAAAAAAACCCACAGAGGTACTGTTCAAAAAAGACTCAACTGAACTATTTGTATACCTGGAAAAAGTTAATTCCAATAGTTTTGACGGATTTCTAGGTTTTGGCAATACCGAAGAGGAGGGTTTTCAGCTTAACGGTTATTTAAATATGGTTTTGCTCAATAACCTCAATTTTGGAGAACGCCTAGGGGTAGTGTACAAAAATGATGGCATTGGTCAGCAAACTTTTGAAGGCAACATCAACCTTCCCTTCGTTTTCAAATCTCCAGTTAGCCTGGAAGGTGGACTACGACTATTTAGAAGAGATTCCTCTTTTTCCAATAGCTCTCAGGATCTGAATCTTAGCTATCAGTTAAACGAAAAATTCAGTGCTCAAGCCGGAATTGAGTTCACCAACTCCACTAGCCTGGAACCTGAAGACTTCTCGCCAGATTCAAATATTGTCAACTTCAAGTCTACATTTTACGGGTTAGGATTCAGTTACCTAAAATTAAATTCAAGACAAGGTTTTAATGAAGATACGTTTGTGAATTTAAAGGTTTCCATTGGAGAAAGGCAAGGCACGCTAAATTCTGACCAGTATAAATTAACACTTAGAGGTCAACATCAAATCGATCTTAACCTTAGAAATAGAATTTATATTAATCTTAACAGTCAGATCTTAATATCGGATAGTTTTCTTAACAACGAGTTATTTCGATTTGGGGGAGTGAATTCAATAAGAGGATTTGCTGAAAATTCGCTTATCGCAAATCGATTTGCAGTACTTCAAACAGAATATAGGTACCTGCTAGATGCTAATTTATTTGCGAATACGGTAATTGATTTAGGAAATTACGAAAATAAATTAGACAGATTTAACGAAAATATCTTAGGATATGGAATAGGATTAGGCTTAAGGTCTAAAGCTGGAATTTTTAAATTAGTCCTTGCCAATGCTATATCCGAGAGCCAGGAGACTACCTTTTCGAACTCAAAAATCCACATTAGCTTCACCTCTTTTTTCTAATCTATATTATCTAGATGTTAACTTTTAACATTCTAAATATTAAAATAATGCCAATTTAAGTTGTGGGATTAACTTTATTTTTTGATTTTTGGCATTGGCTAATTCAAATAAACAAAAAAATGAGAACAAAGTTAAGTGGAATTTTAACGCTATTTTTAGCGTTGGTTGTGCAGGTAGCAGTTGCACAGACCAAAACAGTGACCGGAACGGTGACTGACGACTCCGGGCTACCCCTTCCAGGAGCAAACGTATTAGTAAAGGGGACAACTAATGGTACACAGACAGATTTTGATGGAAACTATTCCATTGAGGCTAGTGCAGACCAGAGTTTGGTATTTACCTATATAGGTTTTTCTACCGCAACAGTAAAGGTCGGTAATCAGACTGAGATCAATCTTCAAATGGAATCTGGTGAAGCACTGGACGAAGTAGTAGTTGTGGGTTTTGGTACCTCAAGAGAGAAAAAATCTCTTGGTTATGCAGTAAGTCAAGTTGAATCCGAGGGTCTTGAGCAAAGAGCTGAAGGTGACCTTGGTCGTGTGCTTAATGGTAAAGCCTCTGGGGTTGTGATAAACAGCACAAGTGGTATTTCCGGATCAGCAACCAACATTAACATTAGAGGTTTTTTATCTATCAACAACTCAAACCAACCTTTATTCATCGTTGATGGTGTACCAATCTCAAATGACACCAACGCGTCAGGAAACTTTGTTAATGGTAATTCCGGATCTTCAAGATCTTTGGATTTGGATCCAAATGCTATTGAAAGTGTTTCAGTCTTAAAAGGATTTGCTGCAGCTACAGTCTACGGATCGGACGGTAGAAATGGTGTGATTTTAATTACCACCAAAGCAGGTTCTGCAGGTCAAACCAAAAAGAAAAATGAGATTACAGTTTCACAAGGTATTTTCTTCAACGAAATTGCTTCATTACCGGATTACTCTGAACGTTTTGGTAACGGATTCGACGGTGCTTTTGGTAACTTTTTCTCCAACTGGGGACCAGGATTCTACGAGGAAGGTTTTGGAGGCTGGGGAGCTTCTACAAGTGGTATAAGCCCAGACGGAACCTACACTCACCCATACAACAGAGCTAATTTAGCCAATGTTTTTCCAGAATTTCAAGGACAAACTTTACCATGGGAAGCAAGTAATAGAGGTGTAAGTGAGTTTTTTAGAACAGGTGTTGTCAGAAATACCTCTGTAAACGTTGCCAGTACATCTGATGATGGTAAATTATCCTACAATGTTAACTTTGGTCATTTGGATGATGATGGGTTTACACCTGGGAACAATACTACAAGAACAAACTTTTCTGTAGGTGGTCGCGCCTTGTTATCCAATAAATTTACTGTAAACAGTACCATCAATGTAAGTAGAACAGATTTCAAAACCCCTCCTGTAGCTTTAAGTTCAGGTTCAGGTGTTACAGGTACAGGACTTTCTGTATTTGCAGATGTCTTTTACACACCTACGAACATCCCTTTAATGGATTTACCATTTCAAAATCCAGTTACAGGAGCCAGTGTATATTACAGAGCAGATGAAGGTATTGTCAACCCTAATTGGGTAGTTAATAACAGTTTTGTTAATCAGGTGACTTCGAGAATGAATTCTTCCAATACTATCACCTATGATGTCAACGATAATTTTAACTTTTTATACCGTGTTGGTCTTGATGTATATTCTGAGCGTAATGAAAGCGGACAAAACATCGGAGCTAATGCCGGAAGTGTTTTAGGCTCTTACCGTTCATTCACGAATACCAACATCGTTTGGGATCACAACTTCCAAGTCAATGGTAATTATGATTTAACGTCTGACATCAACCTGAATTTTACTGTTGGTGGTAACGCTAGATATAATAAATTTGATCAGGATGGTGTAAACAGTTCTGGACAAATTGTGTTTGATGTCTTTAGACATTTTAACTTTAGAGAACAAACTCCACAACAATCTCAGAATTTTAGAAATATAATAGGTCTTTATGGAACAGCAGATTTTGAATATAAAGATTACTTATACTTCAATTTATCGGCTCGAAATGATTGGGTGTCTAACCAAATTGATAATTCCCAATTTTACCCAAGTACAAGTGTTTCCTTCTTACCTACTTCTGCATTCACAGACTTGAGAAGCAAGAACGGCTTAAATTACTTGAAAGTTAGAGCTGGCTACGGAACATCTGCTGGTTTTGCACAAGGTTTCCCAACAGTAAATACTTTGCCACTTAATGCAAGGTTCTTTACTCCACAAGGTAGCGCATCTCCGATTGCCAACAACTCATTATCAAGAACATTGGCAAATACAGAGATACGTCCAGAACTTTTTGAAGAATATGAAGTAGGTTTGGAAGCTAGAGCTTTAGATAACAGATTGACTTTTGACTTTTCTTATTTTCAAAGAAATACAACAGACCTTATTATCAACAGACCTCTTGCACCAAGTACAGGATTTACTTTGACTCAGTTCAACATTGGTAAACTTGAGGGTTATGGATTTGAAGGGGATTTAGGCTATAGAGTCATTCAAAATGAAGGAACAGGTTTCAACTGGGATGTAAATATAAATTATACAAAATACCGTTCAGATGTTACCGATTTAGGATTAGAGCCTGGCGCAGATCCAGAGGATAGTGGAATTGTATATGCAGGTTTCACAAATAGTATTGGTAACTCAGCTGTGGAAGGATTTCCATTTAGCTCTATTACTGGTTCCTCCATTGCAAGAGACGAAAATGGTAATCCACTAGTAAATTCTTCTGGTTTGTATGTAGTCGACCAGGGTCCAAATGTAATTGGTGATGCTACACCAGACTTCCTAATGAACTATTCAACTACGCTGTCCTACAAGAATTTGTCTTTGAATGCATTGATTAGCTACCAACATGGTGGAGACATATATTCTGAAACCATTGGTACATTATTAGGTAGAGGTGTAACGACAGATACTGATAACAGATTGGATACTTATATCCTACCTGGTGTAAGTGAAACAACAGGGCAAGTTAATACAACTCAAATCAATAACTCATCTTACTATTTTGATGTGGTAGGTCTACAAGGCCCTGATGAAACCAGAGTTTACGATGGTTCATTTATCCGTCTTGCTGAAGTTTCTTTAACTTATTCTTTTCCTAAGGATTGGTTAGAAACTACTCCTTTTGGAAGTTTATCATTATCTTTAGCTGGATACAACTTATATTTTGATGCCCCTAATACTCCAGACGGTGTTAATTTTGATCCTAACATTATAGGTACAGGTGTTGGTAACGGTAGAGGTTTAGACTTTATAAACGGTCCTAGCGGAAAACGATATGGATTTACTTTAAGAGCAACATTTTAAAACATTATGACAATGAAAAATATAAAATATTTTATAATTCTGGCGATAAGTCTGTTGACGCTTCACTCTTGTGAAACCATAGACTTAGACAAAAGAAATAACCCGAATTTTTTAAACCCTAGTCAGGCCGATATCGACTTAACGATGAATGCTATACTGGTGCGTTTAGGTACGTTTACTGAAGCAATTGGTGAGTATGGATCTGAGTTTACAAGAATCAGAAACATGTTTGGCAACAACTACGCAAACGTTTATAGCCCAGCTACATTTAGTGGGGTTTGGAATCAGGCTTATGCTGATATCTTAAATGATATCAGATCTATGAATACTCAAATTGAAGGATTGGAAGGGGAATTCGAAAAACACAGAGCAGTTGGTGATGTAGTAGAAGCCTATTTAATTGTAACTCTTGTAGATTATTTTGGAGACATCCCTTACTCTGAAGGATTTGATGAGTCCAATCTATCTCCTGCCATAGATGAGGGCAGTGAGGTTTATCAAGCTGCTTTGGATTTACTTGACGATGCTATTACAAAATTTGAACAACCAACCACGGTTGAATTAGCAAACGATTTCTACTATGATAATGATTATGAGACCTGGGTAAAATTAGCTAATACACTGAAAATGAAAATTTTTATTCAGCAAAGATTAGTTAACCCAAATGCAATCAGCCAATTTGATGCAATTGCTTCAACTGGGAATTATATTCAAGAAGGAGAAGATTTTGTTTTCAATTTCGGAAGCAACTTAGACAATCCTAACTCAAGACATCCGCTTTATAACGATCAATACGCTCCAGGTGGTCCAACTTTACATTACATGTCTAACTGGTTAATGGATAGAATGGTAAATGGACAGGATGTAAGAGATCCAAGAACCAGATATTACTTCTACAGACAAGTAGATGATGTTGCTTCAAACGTTTCGCCTAACGGTGATGAAAAACGTTGTACTGTGCAAACCATTCCTCCTCACTATGACAACAATAACGTCGTTTATTGTATCATAGATAACAATGAAGGTTTATGGGGAAGAGATCACGGAAGCGCTGATGGATTACCACCAGACGGATTCTTAAGAACTGCATTTGGTATTTACCCAGCAGGTGGACGATTTGATGACAGTAGTTTTGAAATCATAGATGGTAATAATTATGGTGCTGATGGAAATGGTGTATCGCCAATTATCCTTGCCTCTTCTGTTGATTTCTGGAGAGCTGAAGCTGCACTTTTTGGCGGATCAGGATCTGCAGATCAACTATTAGAAAGTGCAATTACTAAGCATATCAATTACGTAAGAACTTTCACAGGTAGAAGCGCTCAATCTTTTGACGAAACTACGATTCCAGATGCTTCACTTGATGCAGATTATGTTGCTTCAGTTTTAGCTGATTTCAATAGCTCTGCTGATGTTAATGACAGACTAGATGTATTAGGTGAGCAATTATTTATCTCATTGATAGGTAACGGAACCGATGCTTATAACTATTATAGAAGAACTGGTTCTCCTAGAGATATTCAGCCAAACATTGAACCTAACCCAGGGCCTTTTCCTAGATCTCTATGGTATCCTACATCAGAAATACAAGCGAACCCTAATGTATCTCAAAAAGAAGATTTGACCGTAAGAGTATTTTGGGATGACAATCCAGTAAGTGGTTTTCCAGTAAATAATTAAAAAATATATAAAATGAAAACACTATTAAGTAAAATAAGTCTCGTTGCAGCTCTTGCCTTTATGGTTGGGTGTAGCGACACAGATAGACCCATCGACGAGCTTTTTGATGGGACCACAAGAGGTACAGTATTAAAAACTGTAGAAAGTGAAACTAGTCTGGAATTCAACGTAGGTGTTGAAAACTTGGTTACCATCGCTGCAGAAGTGATTGATCAAAGAGGACAGGATTTTGAAAAGGTAGATGTCTTTATGAGCTTTAGAGATAATAATCCAGAAGATGGAGATGAGTCTAGAGATGAAGCTTTATTCACAACTATAAATCCAGGAGATTTTGATAACAGTGGCGAATATCCTAAGTTGAATCTTCAGTTTACAGAAGTTGATGTTAACAACTTCTTTGATTTAACCGAAGAGGATTATACAGGAGGAGACCGTTTCAATGTAAGATTGGAACTGGTGATGAATGACGGTAGAGTCTTTACCAGCACCAATGCTAATAATGTTGTAACAGGCGGACCATTTTTCCGTTCTCCATTTCAATATAATATCAATGTCACTTGTTTTATTCCTGAAGACTATTTTGTAGGTGAGTATACTGTAGAACAAATAAGTGAACAACAAAATCCTTTCTTTGGTGGTAATGGACCTGCTTTTGACAGTGAGCCACAGACTGTGAATATTGAGAGAAGTGGAGCACAAAGAATTTTTACATACAATTATTTCCCTGAAAGTTTTGCAAGTGAAATTACAATCACACTAGATTTAATTTGTGGTGAAATATTTGTTCAAGGAACTGGTAGCGGTTTAGCATGTGCAGCAGGAGCACCTGCAATTGGACAATCTTCACCAGAAGTTCCTTCCACTTTTGATTTGGAAAATGATCAAGAAATTCTTTTAGATCTTCTTGACTTTGAGCCAGATGGTGACTGTGGTACAGGAGGTTATTTAGTTAATTTAAGATTTACAAAACAAACAGGAAACTAACACTTAAATTTATTTAAGTACTAAACCCGCTTCAAATGAAGCGGGTTTTTTATGTTTATAAGTAAAAACTTGTACTAAGCTCTTAATTTCCATATCTTTAGGCAAAAAAAGAAAAAAATGAAACATTTATTTACGATTGGAATGGTCGTTTTGTTCAGTTTATTACAAGTAAATGCTCAAAACGACGTATTGGTAGACGTGTTAAATTATGAATCAGAACAAAGGGAAAGGGTCAACACCTTTATCGCTCAAAATCCTTTATCTCTTCGAGAAGAACAAGGCAAAAGACTTTGGGATGTTATAAACGGTCAGGCCATCTACATTGAAGATTTGAACATCAGAGCAGCAAGGTCTACCAGAACCAACTTTATAAAACCTGAAGGAGATTTGGGTCTTAATCTCACAGGTATTGGAATGGATATAGGGATCTGGGAAGTAGGTGGTATACCTCAGCCAGACCATCTGGAATTTGGGGACAGAGCAGGAGAATCCAGAATAAAAGTAGTAGATAGTATTGGCACAAGTTTTCATGCCACGCATGTAGGAGGTACGCTCATAGCACGGGGAGAAAATACAGGGGCTCAGGGAATGGCTATATTTGCCACAATGAGTGCATACGATAATGTATCGGATGTAAGTGAAGCACTGCGTGCAGCCAGAGATGAAGCTATGCTTATCTCCAATCACTCCTATGGTGTGCCGATTGAAAATATCGAAGGGAATGAATGGCTGGCAGGTGCTTACAACAATACTGCCAGAGTTTGGGATAATCTTACCAACAACTATCCTTACTACCTCCCGGTATTAGCCGGAGGAAATGACGGAAGAGTAGAATATGAAGGAGGTATTGCGGAAGGGTACGACAAATTGACTACAAATTCCAATTCAAAAAACCTGCTTATTGTAGCCAATGCATCCAATGTGTTTCTGGATAACGAGACTGGCGTGATGACCAATGCAACCATCAATCCAGGAAGTTCTCAAGGACCTACAGATGATGGTAGAATTAAACCAGATATTGCAGGACTTGGCACTGGTATTACTTCTACTGCACCAAACAATCAATACGGCACTGCAACAGGAACCTCAATGGCATCTCCTAATGTAGCAGGCTCTGCTTTATTGCTGCAGGAACTTTATGAAAGATTGAATGACCAATACATGCTATCCGCTACCCTAAAGGGCTTAATATCTGTCACAGCAGATGATGCAGGACCAGAAGGTCCGGATCCATTTTTTGGCTGGGGGGTAATGAATTCAAAACGTGCTGCAGAAGCCATCATCAATAATGCAACAGAGGATATTATTACTGAAAGAACACTTATAGATTCCAGAACAGAAACCATAAGGGTAGAAAACAATTCCGGGATACCTATGAAAGTGGCAATGGCCTGGAACGATCCTGCTGGACCAACTGCAGATAATGGAGTCTTCAATGACAGAACTCCGAGGCTAGTGAACGATTTAGACTTAAAAGTAGTAAGTCTGGAAGATTCAGAACTGGAATATTTCCCCTGGTTACTCGATATTACCAATGTGGAAGCAGCTGCCTCCAAAGGGGTAAATACTGTAGATAACATTGAAATTATTGAAATTGAAGAGCAAGGTACTTTTGATATTATAGTAAATCATAAGGGTGAATTAAGAAATGGTGAACAGGATTACACACTTATTATTTTGAATGGTGTGGAGCAACCCCTATCCAGCGAAGCTTTCAACTCACAGGACATCACCTTTTGGCCAAACCCAGTCAAAAACACCCTTAACATTTCTTCTTCTGAAGTCAGTTTTTCGAAAGATGTACAGGTTTCAGTATATGATATGGTAGGTCGTGAAATTTTAAGTTTTGAAGACCTAAATGCAAACGGTACTTTGAATCTGGACATGAGTTCACTTTCCAAAGGTATTTATATTCTTAATCTTAACGATGGAGAACAAAGCCTTCAAAAAAGAATCATTAAAGAATAAGAGGTATTCATAGGATTACTAAAGGGATTGACATAATTTTGTCAATCCCTTTTTAAGTTTTATATCATGGAAGATTCTCATATCATTTTTGGAATTCACAGCGTTGTAGAAGCGCTAAAGCAAAACAAAGACATTGAAAAAATCAGTTTGCTAAAAGATTCCGACAATCCTAAACTCAAAGAAATTGAAGGTTTGGCAAAGCAACAAACCGTAAAGGTATCTTATGTGCCCATACAGAAATTTAGGAAATTTGAGAACTTAAACCACCAGGGAGTTATAGCACACACCTCACAAATCTCCTATCAAGATTTTGAATCTACCGTAGAAGCTATACTGGAAACCAAAGAGACACCTCTGTTTTTGCTTTTGGATGGAATTACAGATGTAAGAAATCTTGGAGCTATCCTGCGTACCGCTGAGTGTACGGGAGTAGATGCTGTAATTTTACCAAAAAGCGGAAGCGCTCAGGTGAACAATGAAACCATCAAAACTTCAGCTGGTGCTGCTTTTAACATTTCAATTTGTAAGGTAGACCATCTTAAGGATGCCATTTTCTACCTCAAGTCATCCGGAGTAGAACTTGTAGCTGCCACCGAAAAAACAGAACATTCTATCTACGAATTAGAACTTCATAAACCTTTAGCTATCATTATGGGCGGAGAAGGCGAAGGCATACAACCCAGCATTCTCAAAATGGCAGATCAAAAAGGGAAGCTACCCTTGCTTGGCTCAATCGAATCTTTGAACGTGTCTGTGGCTTGTGGTGTAATTCTATATGAGACTGTAAGACAAAGACTGAAGTCTTAGTAAGGTAGAAGTATTAATTATCCTTATTTTTATATACAGTTGATTCACCCCCGGTCGTATCTTGTGTAAATTGGTTTGTGGCCTCCTCTTCGGGATCCAAAGGCCTAAAATTTCCATGCTCATCAAATTGCTTGAGAAACTCATCTTCTTTTTCAGAAATAGGTTTTGGCTTTTCAATGGAAGGCAAACTACTAAAGTGTGAGGATTTTAATATAAAACTAACTAAAAACCCCATAATGAATCCTGACAAATGCCCCTCCCAGGAAATACCTGGCTTACCGGGCATCGTTCCCCACACTAGACTGCCATAAAGAAACACTACGACTAGAGATAAGGCTATTAGTCTGTAATTTTTTGATCTTAGACCTTTGAAAAATAAAAAAGAAGCCAGGAAATAAACCATCCCACTAGCTCCAATGTGGTAAGAAGACCTTCCAATGATCCAGGTGAGCAACCCAGATCCTAGCAAGCCGTAAAGAAGACTCTTCCAGGCAATATCTTTATAGAAATAAAACAAGCTGGCAGTAAGCACAAGTATGGGAATAGAGTTCTTATACAAGTGCTCTATACCGCTGTGAATAAAAGGCGAAGCCAAAATACCAAACAAACCTTTGATTTCTCTGGGGTACACTCCATAAGTTGTAAAATCGAACCTGAATTTGATTTCTATCCAGTACACAACCCAAAGCACAAACACAAGCAGTAGCGGCCATAAGATCGCTGCTACAATGGAATTTCTATGATGCTGAACAATAAAATCTCTTTGATTCATATGTCAAAAGTATCGAAAAAAAGAATCAACGCTATTTGAAATCATAAGATATACTAACAGGGATTGAGGTCAAAAATTAATTCCTAATTTTGAATTATGAAAGCACCTTTAGCAGAACGTCTTCGACCAAAACAGTTATCTGACTATCTAAGCCAATCCCATCTTGTTGGTGAACAAGGGACGATTTCGCAAATGATAAAACGAGATCTTGTCCCCTCCATCATCTTTTGGGGTCCGCCAGGTATAGGGAAAACAACGCTGGCGAATTTGATCTCCAAAGAAACCAAACGTAGTTTTTTTACGCTTTCTGCGATAAGTAGTGGAGTAAAAGATGTGAGAGAAGTTATTCAAAAAGCCAAACAAGACCAGGGCCTCTTTGAGCAAAAAAATCCGATTTTATTTATTGATGAGATTCACAGATTTAGTAAATCTCAGCAAGATTCTCTATTAGGTGCTGTAGAAAAAGGGTGGATTACACTTATAGGAGCCACCACGGAGAATCCGAGTTTCGAAGTCATTCCAGCTTTATTGTCCCGCTGCCAGGTTTATGTGTTGAATGAATTTTCTAAAGAGGATTTGATTCAGCTTTTGCAAAGAGCATTGAAAGAGGATGAGTTTTTATCCAGAAAAGAAATTGAACTTAAAGAGACCACTTCTCTACTCCGTCTTAGCGGTGGCGATGCCAGGAAACTTTTGAATATGTTTGAGCTGGTCATCAATTCTGTAGATGAAGAACCCATTGTCATCACAGATCTTCTGGTCGAAGAGAAGATTCAACAGAAAACAGCACGGTACGATAAATCCGGTGAACAGCACTACGATATCATATCTGCGTTTATCAAATCTATACGCGGCAGCGATCCCAATGCAGCCGTGTACTGGCTGGCAAGAATGATAGAAGGTGGAGAAGATGTGAAATTCATTGCCAGACGATTGATTATTCTGGCCAGTGAAGACATAGGCAATGCCAATCCAACAGCCTTAATCATGGCCAACAATACCTTCCAGGCAGTAAATACCATTGGTTTTCCAGAAGCCAGGATTATACTAAGCCAGTGCGTGATTTACCTGGCCACTTCCCCCAAAAGTAATGCATCCTATCAGGCTATAAATGAGGCGCAGGCGCTGGTCAAACACACTGGTGATTTGTCCGTGCCCTTATCCATAAGAAACGCACCAACTAAACTGATGAAGGACCTTGGCTACGGTGATAATTATAAGTATGCTCACAATTACGAAAATAACTTCGTACAAGCAGAGTTTATGCCAGAAGACTTAAAAAATAAGGTCATTTACAAGCCTGGCAAAAACAAAAGAGAAGACCAGTTAAGAGAGTTTTTAAAGCAAAAATGGGCTGGAAAGTATGATTACTGATCTATTTTTTTGAACACCATGTTTTGAATTTCATTTAAATCTTCATCCATGTATTCTATATTCAAATTACCTTCAGCATCGAAGTAAGCAGCCCCGTTGATGTCACCAGAATTAAAAAGAAAACTGCCTTTATCTGCTAATTGCAATTCCGCATAATTTTCTTTTCCTGAATTGGCTAATAGCCTATAGTCTTTATTTCCATTTTTGACCAGCCAGTATGTCTGCCCGCCAAATTTATATATAGTTTTATCTGGATAAGCTTCTTCTTTTGAGCCAGAATTTTTCTTATCCTCTTTTTGTCTAAGAATAGCTGTTTTAGTTTCAGTCTTCTGTAGAGAAGGATCAAAAATATAATTGACTTCAGACAGGGAAGAAAATGCTCTCTTCAATGCCTGTTGGTAGCCCTCTCTGAAATCTTTGATTTTACTCTTTCCTTCTTCAGACTCAAATAAAATATTATCGTAACAATCTTTAAGTCTCACAATGGTGCTTATGCTTAAGAATTTACTGGTATCTTCAACTTCCAGGAAAAGAGGTTCACAAGTGTTGCCACGGTACTCCATTGGGCGCTCTTCGGTATTCATAAATACTTTGAAACCGCTTTCCTTTAATAGCACTCTGGATAAAATATTGATTTGATACTGGTTGGGCTCATCTTGAAAGTCAAATTCCATTGGGACTATCACGTACTCATAGGCATTCAAATTGTTCGTTTGGCTCCAACCTATTGACATCGAAACCAGAAGGATAAAAAGTATACTTGTTCTCATTCTAAAATAAAGTTTTTAATTCGTTCAAATTTTGAATTTGCAGACCTTTATAATCTGGATCTTTTCCAAAAAATATGGCTTCCATTCCAAAGGATTTGGCTCCTTCCACATCCGCTTCCAGATTATCACCAATCATGACACTTGCATGAGTTTTGGTTTTTGCCAGGTCTAAGGCATATTCGAAAATAATTTTATTTGGTTTTTTGACACCTGCGTCTTCTGAAGTTGTAACGGTATGAAAATAAGGCTTGAGTTTAGAATTGCCCAATTTTTTATGCTGTACTTCGTAAAAGCCATTGGTAATGATATGCAGTTTATACTTCTGCTGCAGGTAACTCAGCACTTCAAAAGTATGCGGAAACAAATGATTATGGTTAGGCAAATAATCAATATAAGCTTGAGATAAATCGTTAATCATTTGGTCTGAAGCCCTGAATTTGAGTATTTCAAACACCTCATTTAGGCGTTTAAACCTCAAGTTTTGCTGCTCAATCTTACCTTCCCTAAAAAGCTTCCAGTATTTTCTATTGATGGGTAAATAAACGTCGAGAAAATCTTTAAGCGGAAGGTCGACTCTGTAGTTTTCAAAAATAGTGGCAAACGTGAGTTCAGAATTTTTGTCAAAGTCCCAAAGAGTGTGGTCTAAATCAAAAAATATATCGGTAATGTCTTTCATCTATATCATTTCTTTCATCATTGCAAAGATGGCATTTTTAAAACTGCGATCTGCAAAATCTGAATTTTCAAATATAAAGTTCATCTGACCATTTACAGCCTTTATAGATGACTTTAATTGTTTTAATTCTTCAATTTTTTCATAAACATCCAGGTTTCTCAACACATTGGAATTGAGAACATAAGGTTGAACTACAAGTCCTGAGACCTGTTCCAGATTTAAATCATAAAATTGGAAAGAGGTACAGGTACCTGCTCTAAAGCCAATATTTCTCTGATAGCCCATAGAAAAATCCTCTTCAATTTCCAGTTTATTGAAATTCAAGTAGGCATCTGGAAAATTAAGGTGATAATTTTTGATAAGCGCTTTGGACAAACTCCGGTTCACAATGCTCTGCCAGCGCTTCTTTTCCTTTTTCAAAATCTCAAAGCTATACAAAGCTTCAAATCCTGGAAGCAAGCCCAAATCGCCGTAATCTCCCATAGACTTAATCAGTTTATGATAAATTCGCTTGTTGTAGCTGATGCTTTTGGTGTAACGTGAGTAATTGCTCAACTGAAAATAAAAATCCAGCTGCAATCTATTTTCCTTTGCAAAGTCTATGAGTTCATCGTAGATATCATAAGGATCCTGTTGAAACCTCAGCATAGTTTTGAATCTGTCAAACATAGATTTCAACTGCAACTGAAATAGGTCTCTAAGCGTTGCGCCTACAAACCTTACAAAGCCGTTATGTCTGTGCTTAAAGGCTTTGGACACCGAAATCAAAAAATGACTTTTGAATTTCTTTTCAGGAAACTTCTGATCCGGAAATTTAATCTTTAAAATGGCTTTTAGCTTATAAGCCCAGACGTCTACTACTGGCGTTTTCAAGAATTCATGCTGATAGGCTAAACTTTCTTCGATAGGATAAGAGTCCACATCATTTTTTACATGGGGCTGGTATTCCTCGTACCTGGTCACCAGGTAAAAGGATGCTGAAAAAATATCAAACGGGATATCGCTTTCTGAAGACACCCTAAAAAAACAAGGAACATCCTGCCAAATATCCATACTGAAATTGAGGTCATTGATTCCCGACTCTTCAAGCAGTCCAAATTTCTGGATAAATACCTCATTCCCCAATCGTTTTTTGGCATAGGAAAATTTCACCCCTTCAAAAGCGATAAAGTCTTCCACTTTGGAACAAAATTTCACCTTGAAGCCTAAAATCCGTCCACAAATGTGTCTAAAAATATAGTTGATTCTTGGTGTTTGTTTGGGTATATAAACCAGTAATTCCATAACTTATAGCAGGCTTTCGTCAGCGAAGCTAAAGTAAGTTTTTTCTGTCACAATGATATGGTCCAGTACCTTTATGTCCAGAAGTTCTCCTGCTTTTTTAATCTTTTGGGTTATGGTTTTATCGGCCTGGCTGGGTTGTAAGGTTCCCGAAGGATGATTATGTACGAGAATAAGTGCTGTCGCCCCCTGAGCCAGTGCACTTTTAAAAACCAATCGTGTATCTACCATAGTTGCGGTTATACCTCCTTTGCTTAATGGAAACTTGTAGATCACCTTATTGGAATTATTGAGCATCAGGACCCAAAATTGCTCGTGGTCCAAATCCCCTATAAACGGATGCATTATTGAGAACACATCTTTACTTGAGGTGATTTTATTAAGCTTTTCCATAGGTTCTGCTCCACGCCTGTTACCAAGTTCCAACGCAGCCATAATACTGATGGCTTTGGCTTCGCCAATACCTTTAAACTCCTGAAGCTGTTTGAGATTAGTTTTAGCCAGCTTATGCAAACTGTTTTCTGAGGTATGAAGGATACGTTTACATAGCTCAACAGCACTTTCTTCTCGGTTTCCAGAGCCTATTAAGATTGCCAAAAGCTCTGCATCACTAAGGCTGGATTTTCCTTTATGAATTAGCTTTTCTCTAGGTCTGTCGTCTTCCGACCAATGTTTTATACTGAAGGAATTCGGGGATGATGGCATGTGCTTAAGATTTAGATAAATATAATCAATACTAAAATAAAGAGGAAACCATGAAAGTGATGATAATAATTAATCGAATCAAAATTTAATAAGAATCTGGAGAAGGTTGTACTTTTGAAAACTCAATTTAGATCAAGACTCATGAGTTATTTACCAGAACATTTCACAGAAAAGGATTGGATCGTTGTCAAGCATTTTATCGAGGAATTCCCATTGGCGACTCTTATCACCAGCTTTGAAAATGAAATTTTCACCTCTCATATTCCTTTCATCATTGAAGACAACAAACTTTTGGGTCATATCAATAAAGACAACCCACAGTATAAACACCTCAACACTTCTAAAGTTGAATTGGTATTTCATGCAGGAGATGCTTACATATCGCCTTCAGCATTTCCTACCGACGAACTTCCGACTTTTAATTTTGCCAAAGTGCACGTCAAGGGGCAGGCAACTTACGTGGAAGACAAAAGGCTTATCAAAAGTCTTGTGGATATGACAGATCAAATGGATGATGATTTTAAACTGGAGTACACGCATCCCAAAATCGATCAACTGAAACACTTCATTCAGGGTTTTGAAATTTCGATAGAATCTTATCATGCTCGGTTCAAGATGAGTCAGGATAAATCTAAAGCCCACTTTGAGAAGGCTAAATCTATGATGCAGGAAAGTCAGACCCGAAGATTAACCAATTTTTTAAAGCACTTGAAATTTTAAGTTATTCAGCAGCCTCTTCTATTTCCACATCCGTATAGTAGGTGATTTCAACTTCCTGCCGACCCCAGTCTACCGCCGCTTCTTTATCCAGACCCATGTAAATGTCAATTTTATTGGTCCAGCGCTTGTTCATTTTGTCTTTTACAATGTAAGTCCCAGGAAAACCTTCTATCTCGACTTCCTGGTTGTGATCCAAACCCAGTTGAATCAAATCGCGAGAGACGGCAATAGCTTTCTCTTCAGCTTCTAAAGTATCGCCCCAGGCGGTAAGGTATGGATTTCCTTTTTTAGTTTGATTTTCTACAGAATTGTAAGCTGTTGCAGTGACGACTCTGGTAACTTCTTTAGTATCATCTTCTTTAGTCTTACAGCCTAATAATAATCCGACTAAAAATAGGACAATTAAATTATTGATGAGGCCATTTGGTATGTAAAGGTTGATCATAATAAGATTTAATTTTTTTGTTCTTCGTCATCTAAGCAAGGTAAGTTCTAGTGAGTTCAATTGAAGTTAAAATAGACCTCACAAATTATAGACAACTGTGAGATCGTATTTATGATCATCGAGATTATAAAATTTGCTATCCTTCAGAATTACTGTATCCAGTTTTTCACTTCATCAAAATCCAAACCTCCATAATTTCCGGAACTCATCAAGAGCAGAACATGATCCATATAGGTTTTAGATTTCAGAAATTCCTGAAATGCTTCCGGATCGGTATAAACCTTTAAATCTTTTCTTCCAAAAGCCTTGAAAATTTGGTCTTCAGTGATGGCCTCCAGCTGTTTAATTTCAAGCGCTTTTGGCGAATAAAATACAACGGCTTCATCGGCTGCATTGAGAGCTTCTTTGTATTCTTTTAGAAATTCAGCATTCAGACTGCTGTAGGTATGAAGTTCCAGGCAAGCCAGAACAATTTTAGAAGAAAACTGAGCTTTCACAGCTTTTGTCGTTGCCAAAACCTTAGACGGAGAATGTGCATAATCTTTAAACACAACTGCTTTGTTGGATTTGGCTATTTTCTCTAAACGCTTGGATGCTCCAGTAAAACTGGTGATGGCTTCATAAAAATCATCCTCATCTACACCCATATGCTGGCAAATCCACTTGGCTCCTGCTATATTTTGCAAGTTGTGTTTACCAAAAACCTCTACAGGCATAGGGCCTTCAGCAGTCTCAAGATACGTATCTCCATCTTCAATACTATGCTCTGGTGTAGAATATGCGTGTTTTCGGGTGGGTTTTGTCGCCTTCTGAGCCAACTGAGTTAAAATATCGTCTTCTTCATTGTAAACCAAAGTACTCCCATTGGTCATGGTGTCCAGAAAAATCTCAAACTGCTCAACATAATTTTCAAAGGTGGGGAACACGTTGATGTGATCCCAGGCAATGCCACTCAAAAGTGCAATATTAGGTTCATACAGATGGAATTTTGGCCTTCTGTCCAAAGCAGAACTCAGATATTCATCCCCTTCCAACAAGATGAAATCGTTTTCATCGGTCAGGTGAACCATGGTGTCAAAACCTTCCAGTTGGGCACCCACCATGAAATCTACTTCTTTATCATGATAATGCATCACGTGCAAAATCATAGCCGTAATCGTTGTTTTACCATGCGAACCTCCTATAACAACTCGTGTTTTATTCTTGGAATGTTCGTATAAATATTCAGGATAAGAATATATTTTGAGACCAAGTTCTTTAGCCTTCAGCAGCTCTGGGTTATCAGCTTTGGCATGCATTCCTAATATTACAGCATCAGTTTCAGAAGTAATTTTTTCAGGAAACCAGCCAAATTCCTCTGGCAATAAACCTTTGGCCTTCAATCTAGATCTTGAAGGTTCAAAGATTTCATCGTCACTTCCTGTGATGTAATCCCCCTTTTCGTGAAGAGCCATCGCAAGATTATGCATGGCACTCCCTCCTATCGCTATAAAATGTAAATGCATGTATGTGTTTATTTAATTCAAAGATAAAGGTTTCCATGCTAGATGAAAATGTTCCTGCCTGCAATCCTCCCTAAAATTTCCCTAATTCAGTCTGGATTTTAGTTGGTTGAGTTGTTCTATTTCTTCTGAATTTAATTCAGAAAGATTTATGGCGCTTAGAATATCTAGAGCTTCCCGCTTATTTTTATTCAACGTAAGGGCTCTATCGACATACACTGAAGCTAAGTCGACAGAATTCAATTTTTGGATTCCTTTTTCTAAAGTCTGAAAGTAATTTAAGTCATTTCCAGAGCGTTTATAAAGCTCTGCCAATTCTTTGTAAGTTGTCACCGACTGACCCAACTCAATCGCTTTTTTGTAATGCGTTTCAGCTTTTTGATAATTTTCCATTTCTCTTTCTATAAAACCAAAAGCCAAAGCACCATCTACTGCACTTATGGTTTTTAATTGGGAAGCATATTCACGTGAGGTACTTTCACTACCACCAAGTATACCCGGAAGTTCGAGATACATCTGCAGCAAAGCCCAGCGCGAATTGATATGCTCTGGATCCAGCTCAGCAGCTTTTTTTAAGTGAAACTTGACATCACCGATAAGACTAGCAGCTTTAAATGGATTGGCATTTTTGGCAACCAACCCAAGCGCACCACCATATCTAAAGTGATATTCCGCCTCATCAGGATAATCTTCAACTAAAGTTTTATTCACCTCAGCACTGTCTTCCCAACGTTCCAGTTTTGCATAAGCCTGACCCAAATAATCTCTTGCCATTTTATGGGATGGCTCGGTTTTTACAGCAGTTTCCAACTTAGAAACAGCGAAGTCAAATTTTCCATCTTCAAAAGCTTGCTTGCCGTTTTCGAATGCATTTTGAGCTAAGGTTATAAATGGTAATAGTACTAGCAATAAGATAACTTTCATTCTATAAATTTGGTTCACAAGGAAATGATGCTTTTCTATAAAAATATAAAAACCAAGCCTTACAGCTTGGTTTTTATAAATTGAATGTTTCAATTCTAAATTAATATCTGTAGTATTCAGGTTTGAATGGACCTTCCACTTCCACTCCAATGTAATCAGCCTGATCAGATTTTAACTCAGTCAATTCAACACCGATTCTTTCTAAGTGAAGTTTGGCGACCTTTTCATCAAGATGTTTTGGCAACATATATACTTCATTTTTGTATTGATCGGTATTTCTCCAAAGCTCTAATTGGGCTAAAGTCTGGTTGGTGAATGAATTACTCATTACAAAACTTGGATGACCTGTTGCACAACCAAGATTAACCAATCTTCCTTCAGCAAGAAGAATAATATCCTTCCCGTTGATCGTATATTTGTCTACTTGTGGTTTAATTTCGACACGGGTATCTCCATGGTTTTTCTTCAACCAGGCCACATCGATTTCGTTGTCAAAATGACCGATGTTACAAACCAGTGTTTTGTCTTTAAAAGATTCAAAATGCTCACCTCTTATAATATCTTTATTTCCAGTAGTGGTGATCACGATATCAGCTTTTTCAGCAACCGTTTCCAGTTTCTTCACTTCAAACCCGTCCATCGCGGCTTGTAAGGCACAAATTGGATCAATTTCAGTAATAGTGACAATAGAACCAGCTCCTTTAAAAGATGCTGCAGTTCCTTTACCTACATCACCATAACCACAAACTACCACACGTTTTCCTGCAAGCATCAAGTCGGTCGCTCTTCTTATCGCATCTACAGCACTTTCTCTACAGCCATATTTGTTATCAAATTTAGATTTGGTCACACTATCGTTGACATTGATAGCAGGCATAGGAAGTGTTCCGTTTTTCATTCGCTCATAAAGTCTGTGAACGCCTGTTGTTGTTTCTTCAGAAAGGCCTTTGATGCCCTCTGCTAGTTGAGGATATTCATCCAAGACCATATTGGTAAGATCACCACCATCATCCAAAATCATGTTGAGAGGTTTTCTGTCTTCACCGAAAAATAAGGTTTGCTCAATACACCAGTTAAATTCCTCCTCTGTCATTCCTTTCCAGGCATAAACAGCTACACCAGCTTCTGCAATAGCAGCTGCAGCGTGATCCTGAGTTGAAAATATATTACAAGAACTCCACGTTACCTCTGCTCCTAGTTCTACAAGGGTCTCGATAAGGACTGCAGTCTGAATAGTCATATGTAAACATCCAGCGATACGAGCACCTTTCAATGGTTTTTCTTTACCAAATTCTTCCCGTAATGCCATCAATCCTGGCATTTCTGACTCGGCTAATTCTATTTCGCGTCTTCCCCATTCCGCCAAAGTAATATCTTTGACTTTATAAGGAGTATAAGGTAGTGTTTCCGTACTCATAATTTATTTTATTATATTTTTGGACAAAATTAAGGAAACCCGTTATAACTCTATGCCGATTTACAAAAGAATAACAGTAGATGAACATACTACCGCACTAATTTGGAAAATTGAAGAACCTTTAGAATTTCTTGAAAATGGAGTAAAACTCAGCGACTACTGCAGGGAAAGATATGACGGGATGAAATCCATGATTCACAAGAAAGGCTTTATGAGTATTCGTCACTTGCTTCAAAACTTTGGCTACACTGATTTTGATTTGAGTTATGATGAAAAAGGCAAACCTCACCTCAAAGACGGAAAACATATATCCATTACCCATTCGTTTGAATTTACTGCCGTGATCGTTTCTGATAAAAAAGTAGGTATTGACATCGAAAAGCAGAGAGATAAAATCAAACTCATCGCCCCAAAATTCACGCCTATCGAAGAATACAAGGCCCTGGGAGAAGGAGAAGACCTGATAAGAAAACTCACTATCGTCTGGGGTGCTAAAGAGTCACTCTATAAATTGTATGGAAAAAGAGGATTATTATTTCTGCATGATATTTTTGTAGAGGACTTTGATATTTCAGAACAAAAAACAACGGCCAGAGTTACTCACAACCAAAATATTACTTATTACACACTTAATTTTCTTGAGTTTGAAAATTTCACCTGTGTTTATGCTCTAGCTCATGAATAATAAAACATTCAAGCCTATTTTTGAGTCTATTACTGAAGCGGTTTCTCTTCAAAAAAAACTGTTGAGCATCTTAATTGATCCTGATAAATTTGATCTCACATCAACCGAAGCTTTTCTCAACCAAATTCCAAAAGTAACCAACTATCTTTTTGTAGGTGGTAGTGAAGTTAAAAATGGACAAACCGAAGTGGTTATCGATCAACTCAGGCAATTATCGAATCTGCCAATAGTTTTATTCCCCGGTGATGTCAACCAAATTACTGATCGAGCAGACGCTCTTTTATTTCTGAGTCTACTGTCTGGGCAGAATCCAGAATATCTTATCAACCAGCAGGTCAAAAGCATATCAAAACTTCAACATTCGTCTTTAGAGCTTATTCCAACTGGCTATATCTTAATTGACGGTGGAGTTCCCACTTCAGTTTTGAAAATAAGTCAAACCAAAGCCATTCCTCAAGATCAAGTTTCAATTGTGGTACACACGGCTTTGGCCGGACAGTTCTCTGGCAAACAACTCATTTACCTGGAAGCTGGCAGTGGTGCTAAATGTCCGGTTTCCACAGAAATTATTTCTGAAGTCAAAAAAAACATAACTATCCCATTAATTGTTGGTGGCGGCATCAAAACCGAATTTCAAATGGAAAAAGCTTACAAGGCTGGCGCGGACATGGTGGTGATGGGCAATGCTTTCGAACTAACATAAGCCTAAGTAAGCTGGTCCGGATTGTAGCCTAAATACGGACGTTCTGTTTCTTCAAATTTGATATCGTAATCCTCCAAAGCTTTCAAAATAGGATTATAAACCTCTGGATGTATTGGTCGCAAGACACCCGGCTTGTCTATTTCTCCGTTCAGGATTTTCAAAGTGGCAATACCAACGGGTAAGCCTACCGTTTTGGCCATAGCTGTATAAGTCTGATCTTCGCCAATACTCACCATCGTAGAATCGATTTGTTTTTTCTCCCCATCGAGTTCGTATCCAAACTTATGATACATTACAATCATGTCTTTATCTTCAGGATTTAGCGTCCATTTATCTTCCAGGATTTTTTGCAGAGCCTGTGCTGGTGTAGCGTCTTTAATTCCGATTTTCTTTTCGGAATTAAAAAGATCGAGCTCCACCAGTTTATCCCAAATCAAATCGTCCTGATCGATTTTTAAGCTGAGCCTCAATTTCAATTCAACTGAATCTGTCGGTGAATAAGGCAAAAATGAATTTACAAATGATCTATAGCTCATGTTTTCAGTGTTTTGCATAGAATAAGTATCATCTGTCATGCCTAGCTGAACAAATACGTTCCATGCTTTACTAAAACCAATTCGTCGTAAAGTCCCTCTATATAAAGTAGGAATGTCTTCTAAACCGTAAATGCTTCTATAAGCCAAAGAATTTCTGTTGGCCAGGCCTTCAAAACGGCCATATTTGGGAATCTGAAGAAATTCAGTTCTACGAAAAAGTCTTTGGTAGGGAATATATTTATACTGCCCTTCCTGAATAAATTCTGCAGCACCACCCTGACCAGCTACAACAACATTTCGTGGATTCCAGGTAAACTTATAATTCCAGAGGTTATCATCACTTTCGGGAGCCACTAATCCACCAGTAAAAGATTCAAAAAGCAACATCTTTCCACCTTTGGAACGAATTCTGTCAATGACCTGCATGGCACTCATATGGTCCACGCCAGGATCTACTCCTATTTCATTCATGAAGGTCAGCCCTTTTTGCTTGACGTCTTCGTCCAAAGCTTCCATTTCTTTAGATACATAAGAAGCAGTCACCATATTTTTATTGAATCTTACGCAATCTTTAGCTACTTCTATGTGAAATCTAGCAGGCAGCATGGAGATAACAATATCTGCCTTTTGAATAGCTTGTTCTCGCTCTGAAGCTTGAAAAATATCCAGGGCAACTGCTGAAGCCCGTTCATGATTTGCAGCCAGATTTTGAGCTGCTACTTTGTTTTTATCTGCTATGATGAGTTTGAAGTTTTGATTTTTTGATTCGCCAAGCAGAAATCTAACGAGTGATGAAGTAGATTTTCCTGCGCCTATGATTAAGATGGATCTCATGATCAATTATGAATTTTAATGATTAATTTTGGTTGAAATTTGAAAGTACATAATATTAAGCACATAGAAATGAAGGGGCAAAAAAAGTTAATTTTATTGGGAAGTAGTCTTGGGTTTATAGGAATTATTTTGGGAGCCTTTGCGGCACATGGTTTAGAAAATCTTATTTCTGAAGATGCTATAGATACATTTGAAACAGGTGTTAAGTATCAAATTTATCATGCACTCTTCCTTTTATTTTTATCTTCTCAAAACTTTACCACTTCAAAGTTAAATCGAACGTTATTTTGGCTGGTTTTAATCGGTGTTCTTTTCTTTTCTGGTTCTATCTACGGGTTAGCAACCAATGACCTCACCTCGTTCGATTTCAAGCAGATCGCCTGGATAACTCCAATTGGCGGTACACTTCTTATTTTGAGTTGGGCTTTAGTCTTTATCAACGTTATAAAAAAACGTAATAATTTATAAGAATTAGTTTCTTTAGTTAGATTTAAACTCATTAGATTTGTATGCCATAACAACAACACAACAAAATTATGAGTAATCTAAAAGGAATTACGAAAACGATTGAGTTAAAAAAGTATGGCATCCTTTCAAAAAACGTTCATTACCAACTTTCCTCTGAAGAATTACATCAAATCACTCTTGAGAAAGGGCAAGGTGTAGAAGTCAATTCTGGTGCAATTGCAGTGAACACAGGAGAATTCACAGGTCGCTCGCCCAGAGACCGATTTATCGTAAAAGACAACATCACCAAAGATGAAGTGTGGTGGAGTGAAATCAATCTTCCCTTTGATCCGGATCAGTTCGATAAGCTCTACAATAAGGTTGTCGATTATCTTGGTGACAAAGAACTTTTCGTAAGAGACGCTTACGCATGTGCAGACGATAATTACAGACTCAACATAAGGCACATTAACGAGCTTCCCTGGAGCAACATGTTTGCACACAATATGTTCTTAAGACCCACAGAAGAAGAATTGGAGCAGTTTTCACCAGAATGGACGGTCATCAATGCTCCTGGATTTATGGCAGATCCTGAAGTGGACGGGACTCGTGCTCATAACTTTGCAATTCTTAATTTTACTCGCAAAGTTGCTTTAATTGGTGGGACAGGCTACACGGGAGAAATCAAAAAAGGCATATTCTCTGCCCTTAATTTCATCTTGCCAGTTATGAAGAACACCTTACCCATGCATTGCTCTGCAAACGTGGGGAAAGATGGAGATACGGCTATCTTTTTTGGACTTTCCGGAACAGGAAAAACAACTCTTTCTACAGATCCAAATCGAAGTTTAATAGGTGATGACGAGCATGGATGGACTAATGAAAATACGGTATTCAATTTTGAAGGTGGCTGCTATGCCAAGGTGATAAACTTATCGAAAGAACAAGAGCCTGAAATTTATAAGGCCATCAGAAAAGGTGCAATCCTAGAAAATGTTATTGTGGGCCCTAACGGTAACGTGAATTTTGAGGACACTTCAATTACACAAAATACTCGCGTAAGTTATCCTATTTATCATATTGATAATATTAAGAAACCATCCATCGGTAAAGATCCAAAAAACATATTTTTTCTAACTGCTGATGCGTTTGGTGTACTACCTCCTATATCAAAATTAACTCCGGCACAGGCAGCTTATCACTTCATATCTGGATATACTGCAAAAGTAGCGGGTACAGAAGCGGGAGTAGTTGAACCAGTACCAAGTTTTTCTGCTTGTTTTGGTGCTCCTTTCATGCCTTTGCACCCTACAAAGTATGCAGATATGTTGAGTAAAAAAATGAAAGAAGCTGGCGTTAACGTATGGTTGGTTAATACGGGCTGGTCTGGTGGTCCTTATGGTGTAGGTAAGCGAATAAAGTTGGAATATACCAGAGCGATGATCAACGCAGCATTGAATGGTCATTTGGGCTTATATAATTATAATGAATATCACATTCACTCTGTATTTGGAGTAGCACAACCAAGATCCTGCCCTGGGGTTCCGACACAATTATTAAGTCCTAGAAACACTTGGAATAATGATGAATCCTACTATAAGATGGCTTTTAAATTATCAAATGCTTTTAGAGAGAATTTTCAAAAATTTGAGTCTTATGCTTCAGAAGAAATAAGACGTGGCGGTCCTCAACGTTATGGGTTCTAAGCTAAATCATTCACAACAAAAAAGCCTTTTAAAACCAAGTTTTAAAAGGCTTTTTTATTTCTAAATTACAAATTAATGCTCTTTTATATAGTTTTCGATGGCCATCGTCATAGATGGGTTTTCTGGTGTTGGTGCTTGTATTTGAACCTTTAAACCTTTTTCTTCAGCAGCTTTTATGGTAGAATTTCCAAAAGCGGCAATTTTAGTATCTTTCTGTTCAAAGTCAGGGAAGTTTTCATAAAGGGATTTGATTCCACTAGGGCTAAAGAAAACTACCACATCATAAGATACTTCTCTTAAATGCGACAAATCGCTTACTACAGTTTTATAAAAAATACCTCTAGTCCAGTTCACACCTAATTTATCGAGTTGCTGGGGAACAATAGGCTTTAACATGTCTGAAGAAGGCAATAAGAACTTTTCATCTTTGTGCTTTTTAATACTCGCTTCAAGCTCTTGAAATGTTCTCTTCCCTACGTAAATTTTACGTTTTCTGTACACTACATACTTTTGAAGATAATAAGCCACAGCTTCACTTAAGCAAAAATACTTTAAGCTATCTGGTATCTTGTACCTCATCTCCTCAGCGATTCTGAAAAAATGGTCCACTGCATTTCTACTTGTCAAAATGATAGCCGTAAATTTTGTAATGTCAATTTTCTGCTGCCTTACTTGTTTGGAATCTACAGGCTCAACATGAATAAAAGGAATAAAATCAATTTTAATTTTATGCTTTTCTTCGAGTTCAGAATAGGGTGAGTGATCTACGTTAGGTTTTGGTTGTGAAATAAGAATATTTTTCACTTTCATATAGCTTAGTTTTTTACTGCACTAGCCTAATCAATTGATTTTAACAACTTTAAAAAGAATTAAATAAGGTGCAATTTCAAAGGCGCAAAGGTACAAAATAAAATAAAACCAATAAGTTAAAATGTGTTTTTGGTATAAGCCAATAAATGAAAAGAGCTTTATCGTATAAATCAGCACGGCAACCCCTATGACGATAAGAATTAAGATATTATTATCTGTTTCTTGGAAATACAAATACAAGCCCACAGGAAAAAGCAAGAATAAGCTTATCCAGCTTAATACTCCCTGCTTATAAAACAAATATCTGCCGATAAGTTGATCTAACTCAAAAAGATCACCAATTATTTTTTCAATAAGGTATTTACTTAGCAGCACGATAGTTACCAAGAAAAAAATTTGCAGATACGTTAAAATTGAGAACGAATTGCCATTCAAACTCACAAATAGGAAAAATGATATCCCAATTAAACTTGCTACAAATAAAATGACTTCTGTTAATTCAATTCGCCGTTTTTCAACAAATTTCTTGGAATAAAAAGCTGAAGTAAACAAAGAATTTAAATAAGAGTAAAAATATGTGGTTTTATTCCACTTAACAGCTACCAGAAACATAAGCACAATTAACGTTATGCTTACAACCCAATGGTGGTCTTGAATAGGTCTTACTGCTAGAAACAATTGTGAATTTTGAAGCAAATGTAAATTAAAATGAACTTTTATAGGCGACTTTTAGCTGGTAAAATATATATTTGTCCACCAACCTTCAAGCAGATTTGATGCCTCAAAAATTAGTCATCATCCCAACTTACAACGAGATAGAAAATATTGAAAAACTCATTAAAAATATTTTCTCTCAACCTGTAGATTTCGAGATTTTGGTAGTAGATGATTCATCTCCAGACGGAACCTGGGCTTTGGTTCAAAAACTTCAGCAGGACTATCAAGGAAAACTGCATCTGGAAATAAGAGCTTCCAAAAGCGGGCTTGGAAAAGCTTACCTACATGGATTTAAATGGGCACTGGAGAGGCCTTACGACTATATTTTTGAAATGGACGCCGATTTCTCACACAATCCAAACGATCTTATTCGGCTTTATAACTCATGTCTTAAGAATGATTACGACATGGCCATCGGTTCGAGATACATCACAGGTGTAAATGTTATTAACTGGCCTATGAAACGGGTATTGTTATCCTGGCTTGCTTCAAAATATGTGAAAGCTATTACTAGGATGCCAATAGAAGACACAACCGCAGGATTTATCTGCTACAGACGTAAAGTATTGGAATCCATTGATTTAAACAAAATAAAATTCATAGGATACGCCTTTCAAATAGAAATGAAGTTTAAAGCTTATAAAAAAGGCTTCCAACTCAAAGAAATCCCTGTTATATTTACAGATCGAACTAAAGGCAAGTCAAAAATGAGCAGTGGTATCATAAAAGAGGCTGTTCTTGGAGTAATTAGTTTAAAAATGAAAAGCCTTTTTGGTAAAATTTGAATGATGAGAGAATACCTAATCAAAAACGCAAAAATCGTCAACGAAAATAAAATTTTTGAGGGCGATGTGCACATCAAAGATGATTTGATAGTAGAAGTATCAACGTCCATAAGTGCAAAATCAAGTGATATCAAAATCATTGAAGCTGGAGGAAAGCACCTCATTCCCGGAATTATAGATGACCAGGTTCACTTCAGAGAACCAGGTCTAACTCATAAAGAAACTATACTTACTGGATCTAGAGCTGCTGTAGCTGGAGGTATTACCTCCTATTTTGAAATGCCAAACACCAATCCTCAAACAACCACTATCGAAAAGTTGGAGGAAAAATTTGCTATGGCTAAAGACAATTCTTACGCCAATTATTCTTTTATGTTTGGCGGGACTAATGATAATCTTGAGGAAATTAAAAAAGTAAACCCAAAAACCACTGCAGCTCTTAAATTGTTCCTGGGTTCTTCAACTGGAAATATGCTGGTAGATGATGAAAATGTTTTGGAAGAGATTTTTAAACATTCTCCATTAATTATTGCGACGCATTGTGAAGATGAAGGTACTATCCAGAGAAATCTAGATGCACACGTTCAGCAATATGGAGATGATATCCCTATCCATTTACACCCGAAGATAAGGAGCGAAGAAGCTTGTTATCTGTCTTCTTCAAAAGCAGTGGAGCTGGCAAAAAAAACAGGAGCAAGATTGCATGTGTTCCACCTTTCTACAGCAAAAGAATTGAAATTATTTTCCAATAAACTCCCTTTACAGAAGAAGAAAATTACGGCTGAAGTTTGTATTCATCACCTCTGGTTTGACGAATCTGACTATGCAGAAAAAGGGACCTACATCAAATGGAATCCAGCTGTAAAAACAGCAAAAGACAAAGCCGAATTGCTAAAAGCTTTGGATAAAAATCTTTTGGATGTAGTCGCTACCGACCATGCCCCACACACCAAAGAAGAAAAGAACAATGTCTATACTAAAGCTCCAAGCGGGGGACCATTGGTTCAACATGCTCTACCTGCAATGCTGGAGTTTTATCATCAAAAGAAGCTGTCTTTAGAAAAAATTGTAGAAAAGATGTGTCACAATCCAGCTATCTTATTTGATGTTGACAAAAGAGGCTATATAAGAGAAGGATACAAGGCAGATTTAGTACTTATAGACACACAATCACCCTGGACAGTGAATTCAAGAAACATCTTTTATAAATGTGGCTGGTCTCCTTTTGATGGAACCACCTTCAAATCTAGAGTAACTCATACTTTCGTAAATGGACATTTGGTTTTTGAGAACTTTAAATTCAATGAAGGTTTATTCGGTGAACGTTTAGAATTCAACAGATAAGATGAGGCAATTTGGAATCATAATGTTAATGGGTTTGGTTTTTATTACCAGCTGTCAAAATGTCGAAAAAATAGAGAAGCCCGAAAAACTTCTCAGCAAGTCCGAGATGAAAGATCTTCTTTACGACATGGTGCTTTTGGATGCAGCTTCTGGCGTGAATGAAAAAAGACTTAAAGATTTGGACATTAAGATGTTTGACTTCTTATCAAAAAAATACAAACTGGATAGCATCGAACTTAAACAGAATATCCAGTATTACAATATGAAATTTGACGATAACCTTGAAATTTACGAACAGGTAAAAGATAGTATTTCAAGACTTGAACAGTCTTATGATTCCATAACTAAAGCGAGAGACAGCTTAAAAAAACTTGAAAGAAAAAGACGAGACTCCATTAGAAAATTAGACACAGTTCAGGAAAAACAGATTATCAGAAGAATAGACGAGAAAGACTAAGAACGCTGATGAATTGTTTTTGAATACTCTTCTAAAGATTCAAATTTAAAGTTCAATTCTTGTTTTATTTTTTCTGAAGAATACAAAGAATCTTCAAAAAGACCAGGAATAACCTCAAGGGTAAGTTGTCTTTTGTATGAAGTGAAAAAGGATCTTAATACTTCAAAACACCAGGCCAGGTATAGCATCCAGGGTTTTACTTCGATTTTTGGAGGTGAAGTCTTGTAAAGTTTTGAAAATTGATTGCCCACCTCTTTGAATGATAAATTTTCTGACACCAGAACAAACCTCTGGTTGACAATTGAACTGCTCATAAGTTGAATCATAGCTTTGCTAACGTCATAAACTCCAACGAAACCAGTTTTTTTGGGAGGGTAAAATTTTAAACCCTGCTTTAGTTTCATTAAAAGCGTTCCGCTTCCAGAATCATAAAATCCATCTCCAAGAATAATCCCCGGATTCACAATGACCACATCCAGACCTTCTTGTGAAGCTCTCCATACCTCCATTTCAGCTCCATATTTACTAATCTCATAGGCCGAAGGCTTCTGATCTTCTGCCATAGGGGTTTCTTCTGTGACCGCCTCTCCTACCAAAGGTGTCCCTAAAGCAGCAATAGAACTTACATGGCAGAATTTAATCACATTGAAATCAGTAGAGAGATTTACCATATTGGCAGTACCTTCAATATTGACTTTTCGCATCATCTTATAATCGGAAGGACTATTGCTTATAAAACCAGCACAATGGTAGACATGAGTAATCCTATCAAATGCTGCTTCCAGTTTTGGAATATCCAAAATATCGCACTGCATCCATTCCACGTGTTCAGAAATATCGTCTTCAGAAACAGAGTAGTTTAAAACAACGGCAATGGCCTGTTCCTTTTTTTCTTCAGTTCTGTACAAAGCACGGGTTTTTGCTTTGTTCAAAATGAGTTGAGCCAATAAGTGAGCTCCAACAAGTCCAGTTGCACCAGAGAGTAAATTCATTTGGTAAATATACGAATTTCGAAAGTTGATAATTTTTACATTATAATATCTTTGCGACAAATCATAACAACGCATGAAAAAGGATTTTATAGAAGAAGTGACCTGGAGAGGAATGGTACACGACCTAATGCCTGGCACCCAGGAACATCTCAATGAAGCTCCGCGAGCTGCCTATGTCGGAATAGATCCTACTGCAGACTCACTTCATATTGGACACTTGGTGGGTGTAATGATGTTAAGGCACTTCCAGCTCGCTGGCCATAAGCCTGTCGCTCTGGTAGGTGGTGCAACCGGAATGATAGGTGATCCCTCTGGGAAATCCCAGGAGCGAAATTTACTGGACGAAAAAACTCTTCAACACAACCAAGATTCTCTCAAGAAACAACTAGCTAAGTTTTTGGATTTTACTACCGATGATGAAAATTCTGCAAAACTGGTAAACAACTACGATTGGATGAAAGAATTTTCATTTTTGGACTTCATACGAGATGTAGGTAAGCACATTACCGTAAACTATATGATGTCCAAAGATTCTGTCAAAAAAAGATTATCTGCGGAATCCAAAGAAGGAATGAGTTTTACGGAATTCACTTATCAGTTGGTCCAGGGTTATGACTTTCTACACTTATACAGAAACCAAAATTGCACCCTTCAAATGGGCGGAAGCGATCAATGGGGAAATATCACTACAGGAACAGAATTGATAAGACGTATTGATCAAGGAAAAGGCTTTGCCTTGACCTGCCCTTTGATTACAAAAGCTGATGGAACCAAGTTTGGAAAAACAGCAACAGGAAATATCTGGTTAGATCCTAAAAAAACATCTCCTTTTAAATTTTATCAGTACTGGATCAACACCAGTGATGAAGATGCCGAAAAATTCATCAAAATTTTCACTTTCCTACCAAAAGACGAAATTGAAAACCTGATCAAATCGCATAAAGAACAACCACACTTAAGAGCACTTCAGAGCAGACTTGCAGAGGAAATCACTGCGACGGTTCATTCCAGGGAAGCATTGGAGAAAGCCAAAGAAGCCTCTCAGGTACTATTTGGAAAAAGTACGGAAGAAGATCTTGCCAAGCTCGATGAAGCAACTTTTCTCGACGTGTTTGAGGGTGTGCCTCTTAAAGAACTGAAGAAAGATCTACTCAAAGATGGATTTGATATGATAGCAGCACTTTCTGCTGAAACAGATTTTCTTAAATCTAATGGGGAAGCTAGAAGGGCTCTCAAGGAGAATTCTATAGCTGTCAATAAATCTAAAGTCGGATTGGATTATGCCCTTTCTGAAAAAGACCTGATCAATGGAAAATACGTGTTAATCAATAAAGGGAAAAAGAATACTTACCTTATAAAATTTGACTAGAATCTTTACTATCTAAAAAAGGCTTTCTTTTGAAAGTCTTTTTTTTGGTTTAAACATGACCAAAAACAGAAAAGCCTTGAACTAGCGTTCAAGGCTTTTCTTAACTAACCAATCTATTATGAAAAAACTTCATCCTGATACAAATGTAAGACACATATCTATTACTGGAAAACAAAGCGAAGGAATTTTGTAAATAATTAACAGCTAAAATTGAAAAGGCTTTATTTTCAATTGTTTGCCAAATCAATAAAGTGAAGGTGACTTTCAGAATAAAATATAGGAAAAGAATAAATAAAGTATAGCTGTATTGCTTATTTTTGATGTAAAACTTTTCATGAAAATTATTTCATACAACGTTAATGGCATACGAGCCGCACTCAAAAAAGGACTGGTAGATTGGTTGAAAGCAGCAGATGCAGATGTGGTTTGCTTTCAAGAAACAAAGGCTCAGCCAGAGCAGATTGACGATTCTATTTTTGAAGAAATTGGCTACAAATATTGCTATTGGTTTTCTGCAGAAAAGAAAGGTTACAGCAGCGTTGGCATACTTTCTAAAACCAAACCAAACCATGTAGAATATGGAACAGGTATAGACTATATGGACAGAGAAGGCAGAAATCTGAGAGCAGATTTTGATGAAGTATCGGTCATGAGTTTGTACCTCCCTTCTGGAACCAATGACGATAGGCTAAGCTACAAATTCACCTATATGGATGATTTCAAAATCTATATTGAAGATCTTAAAAGAAAGATACCAAACCTTGTGATTTGTGGAGATTACAATATTTGCCACGAAGCCATAGACATTCACGATCCCGTAAGGCTCAAAACAGTTTCGGGATTTCTTCCTGCAGAAAGGGAATGGCTGTCCAGATTTATCGATGAATCTGGATTTGTAGATTCCTTTAGAAAATTAAATGAAGATGTCGTGCAATATTCCTGGTGGAGCTACAGGGCCAACGCCCGGCAAAACAACAAAGGCTGGCGCTTGGACTATCTTCTTGTAGCCGAGGAAATCAAGGATAAAATATCCAGATCGGTCATCTTACCTGAAGCAAAGCATAGCGATCATTGTCCAGTACTTTTAGAATTGAAATAAAACAAATGAATCTACGTTTTAACCTTTAAATCCAACCCCAAATGAAATTATTGAGATACCTTTTTATTGGATTCTTGAGCTTAAATTTAATAGGCTGCGTGAGTCAAAAGAAATTTTTAGAATTAGAAGATCAACTGGGCTCGCTTCAACGAACTAATGATCAACTCAACAGAAAGCTTGAAGAAGCAAATTCAGAAAAAATAGCTCTGGAAGATGAATTGACGTACTCCAAAGATCGCATCGAGATTTTAAAAAATCAGCGCGATGATCTTTTAGAAGACCTAAAGCGAAGCAAAAAAGCCTTAGATAATTTAGAAAAATCCTACGATGCACTAGAACAAAACAGCTCTCAGGCTTTGTCTGAAAATTCTAAACAAAACCGAGAACTGCTTCAGCAACTGGAAGATAAAGAGAGAACTCTTGCCAAAGAGCAAAACCGACTGGAACAGCTGCAAAAAGACCTGCAGGCAAGGTCTCAGCGCGTAGCAGAGCTGGAAGGACTTATTGCGGAAAAGGAACAAAAAATGAAAACCCTGAAAGACAATCTTTCTCGAGCACTAACCAATTTTGAAGGCCAGGGCCTAAGTGTTGAAATGAGAAATGGTAAAGTGTACGTCTCAATGGAAAACAAGCTCCTGTTTGCTTCTGGAAGCTGGACAGTAGGTAGTGAAGGCCAAAAAGCAGTAAAAGAGCTAGGAAAAGTTTTGGCCCAAAATCCAGATATCGCTGTATTGATTGAAGGACATACAGATAATGTTCCTTATGGCGGCAATGGTCCTCTAAATGATAACTGGGATTTATCGACCAAGCGAGCAACTGAAGTTTCCAAATTGCTTCTAAAAAATGGAAACATAGATCCGCAGAACATTACCGCTGCCGGTAAAGGAGAGTTTGCACCTCTTGTGGAAAACTCATCTGAAGAGGGCAAAGCCAAAAACAGACGTATAGAAGTGGTTTTGACACCTAAACTCGACGAAATCTCAAGGTTATTGAGCGAATAAAATAAAGTGAAAATTGAAGTAGTTTCACGGATTTCATCTGGAAATACAACGAAGAACAATTATTTCATTTTACAGGAACTTAACCAAGAAAAGGGATTTTTATAAAAATCCCTTTTCTTTTGCTTTTTCGAGAAGGATCTTATCGTTCCTATTGGAAATATCAAAAAACTGCTTCATTTGCTTTTTTCGTTTTTCAATAGCACTAAGGGAAAGGCCCATATGTTCAGGTAAATTTTTGGTCAAGATGCCCTGAGACAGAAAATAAAGAATTTTCAGGTTATCCTCATCGATGTTATGAGAAAACTCTAAGGTCTTTTTCAACATCTGATGTACTGTAGCACTTTGAAAGGTTTTGCCTTTCAGTAAATTTTCAATAGCTGAAATCAATATATCGGGATTGGTATCAGACTTTACCAGAAATCCATCTGGACCAATTCGTCTCATGACATTTAAAACCTTGTAGTTGTTTTCCAGCATGGTACAAATCAACAATTTGGCAGTAGGCTGGTGCTTTCTTGCCAGAGTAGCCAAATCTTCCCCAGAATTGTATTTGCCATCCTTGCTTCCAGGAAGTGAAAGGTCAAGACAAATAAGATCATACTTGTTTTCTGAGTCTGAGATATACTTTGCAGCATTAGTACAGTCCAGGGCCGAATCTTTTCTGAACTTCATTTTTTTGTTATGATCGTTTATGATGTCCAGAGCCTGCTCAAAGCCAGCAATAATCATAGGATGATCGTCCACAAGTAACACGTTATAATGAGGCATAATCTAGGTATTAATGGGGATAAAAATACTGATTTTTGTACCAGCTCCCTTCTTTGAATCTATAGTTATTTTACCTTTTATATCCTGAACACGAGATTTGATATTTTTCAACCCAATTCCCGGTTTTTTATTGTTATTAAAACCCTTACCATCATCTTTTACGACAAATTCTATTTTATTGGCTTCTTCATTGATGCTGAATTTGATAAAAACAAAACTTGCATTAGCATGCTTTTGAATGTTCATGACCGATTCCTGAAGTATGCGATAGGTATGCATTTTTACATTGGAAGCGATTTTAGACCAATTGACAGAATCATCAACGGTCAACTTATGGGTGCGTTCCAGCTGAAGCTTCTGGATTAAATCCTGAATAAGATCACCAAATTCTTTATGTTCATCAAAATAGGTATTGGACAGTTCGTGAGATAAGTTTCTAATTTGCTTTTCAACATCCATAAGGTTATCGGTGAGCTGGCCGAATTTTTCGTCTCCTTTTATACCAACTTTATACTTATAAAACATTAAGTTCATGCGGTTGGCATATAACTCTGTAAGTATGTTGTCATGCAGTTCTCTGGCAATGCGATCGCGCTCTTCACGCTTGCCTTCGTCTTTTCTGGCACTTTGTAAAAGCAAAAGTTCATAGATTTTTTCATCTGCAATCTTTTGATCACGCTCCAGCTTTAAAGATTTATTCTTGGAGCGCTGTATGTAAAATATAAATACAGAACTGCCCATGATAATGATGAGCGAAGAGATAAGAAATATAATGGTTCGCTCCTCCTCCAGCATTTCTGCACGCTGCAGCACTTCCTCGGTTTCAAAGCGAATACGTTCAAATTTATTTCGAATTTTACGCTCTTCGACCTGAAGGCTGTCGCTTAAGTCGATATAAGATGATGTAAATGTATAACTATTTTCGGGCTGCAGGTCTGCCAATAGTTTCCATGACGCCAGGATATCTCGGTTATTTCTGTTGCTTTGGGCAGTGGTATTAGCAGCTTCTGCAAATTCAACAGCCTTGGTTTGATTGCCCGTAAACCGATAGTATTCTGCAATGTGAATTTGACTGATAGATATTCCAGCTAAATGCTGAATCTTCTCCCGAATGCCTAATGCTTCCTGCATATCTGGTAAAACATTTTGAAGTTCACCCGTTTCCAGGCGATTGTAAGCCAGGTTATCTAAAGCCATGGCATAGAGGTAAGGATCTCTGTCGTATAAATCTTTGACTGAAAGTGTCTTACGATAGTTTTTGATCGCTAACTCAAAATCACCTTTTTTTTCGTACACATTTCCAATATTATTAAAGGTAGCAGCTCGATACAAATCTGAATCTTTTACTTTACCCGAAGCTTGAATAGCATCATTATAGTATTTTATAGATATTTTGAAATTTTGCAGATTATAATTGGTAATCCCTAATAGATTGAATGATTTGTATAACAATTCAAAGTTTCCAGTTTCCTGAGAAATTTCAGCAACTTTAATTAAATTTACCTCAGCCCCAGTAAAGTCTTTTGCTTGACTTTGTATTAATGCTAAATTGTAAAGCATTTGAGCATAGTTGGATAAATCCCCTTTTTGGTTATATAAAAACTGAGCCTCATTAAACGCATAATAGGCTTCTTGAGACTGATTTTTATTTAAATAATGATCACCTAAATTCCAGTAAAAATTAGCCAAGGATAAAGTGTCTTTATATTTGACAGATTTTTCTCTACCTAAAGAATTTATCCTCAAATAATCTCCTTCATCTGAATTCAAAGCTCTATAATCTAGGGCCTTTAAATACTTGATTTGTAAACTATCATTTTCAATTTGTTGAATAAATTGAAATGACTTTTTTAAACTATTCAGTTTATTTTTATTGTTATCAACATTCTTCAAATAAGTTAATATAGAGTCCCTAAGCTGAGGGTTAACTTCTAAATTTTGCTTTGAAGGTGATTGACAACCAAAAACTAAAGTAAGTATGACAAGATAAAATATCCAGTGCTTCATTAAGTCTATCCTAAAATCTTGTCTAAACTACTAAAATTAAAATTTATAAATCACTGTCGTCTGGAGGAGTATTGGTTGCTCTATACGCTCTATTTTCTCCACCAGTTCCAAATATTTCTTCCGGAGTTTGACCTTCGTATTGATCGTCGCTAAAAGATTCTGGTGAACATCCTGCGAAGAAAAATAAACATACCATTGTGAAAATTCCGATAATTTTTTTCATGACTCTAAGTTTTAAGTGTTTGTGTTTTATGTTATTACAAATATAGAGGGATAAAAAACAACCGAGTTACGGTTCGACCGTACTTATGTTACGGGAAAACCGTACATTTTTATCTTGTATTTTTTAACAGAATTTCGTCTCAACTCAATTATAACGGGGCATTAGGTAGCTTTTATAGAAAAAACAGCCCCCTTTTTAACTAATATTCTAGTGGAAAAAGTGAGTTTTAAAAGCAGATTTTTAAGATGAATGAATTTTCTTACTTATTGACAACTAACTTGATTATCTATTTATTTTTATTGTTTTCAAACGACTACAAACGTTTGTAAACGTAAGTAAAAGGAAGTGACTGGATAACAGACGACTACAATAAAACTCCCGCCGCATCTTTGCCCTGTCGATTGGAAACACCATCGATTGGTTTAGAGAAACTAAGCCAAGATTTAAAACCACTTAAATTTTATTGTTATGAGTACTTTAAAAAATCACGTACAGTTAATGGGCCACTTAGGCCAGGATCCAGAAGTCGTAAATTTAGACTCTGGTAAGAAACTAGTTAAATTCTCTATCGCTACCAACGAGTCGTATTACGATAACAGCGGAGAAAAAGTCACCAACACCTACTGGCACAATATCGTCGCCTGGGGCAAGACCGCCAGCTTTATAGAAACTTACGTCAAGAAAGGACAGGAAGTCTTACTGAGGGGTAAACTCGCACCACGCTCTTACGAAACCAAAGACGGCGAAAAACGCTACATCACCGAAGTCAATTGTTCGGAGATTGTGCCGACGAGTCAGAAATAAGTAAGCCCCCTAACCCCCAAAGAGGGAATAATAGCCTCCCACTAGCTCCCTCCTAATCCCGATAGCTACCGGGAAGGGATGGGTATCTTTCCTCCTCCCCTTTGGGGAGGTTGGGAGAGGCTTTACGTTATCGCTTTGTATAATTAATTTCTTTGGGGATGCTATTCTATGAAGATAAAATTTGAAATCTTCTTTAAGGCCTGTTACACAAATAATTACTGAAACATGATTGATGAAAAATGTTTCAAAATCATTGGTTTTTATGTTTATAAATGGATTTGAATGCCTAAGCCTAGCATAAGGCCTTGAAACTGTATAGTGTTATTTTCAAAATTTTTCAATCTCGTATCTACATAATTGAGAGTGATTTCGTAAGCAACATTTTGATTCACAAAAATCGCTAATCCACCACCTATTGAAAAATCCTGAGTGTTGTCAGACTCAAAAACCCCAAAGCGGTAAGAACTTTCGAGAAAAGGATTTAACATCTTATCTGACTCAAATATATAATACCTTGCAAAAGGTGATATGTTTAAGGATTCGAACGTATCATCAGAATCATTTGATTCACTCTGATTCCTTCTGTAATTTACTTTTGCTCCCAAAGCCAATTGATCTATAACAAAATAACCAACATTTGGTGCGAGATCAATGATGATAGATTTATAGGGATTGGTGCTTCCAGATTTACTTTCTGTATATGAGAATGACGCGTTTCCTCCTACCAACCATTTTCCCTGGCTGACTTGCGCAGATATAGCGGTTGAAATTAATAATGATATACCTAAAATCAGTTTCTTCATAATTAAATATTTTAGAGTTTTTCCAAATGAATCTGCAAACCAAAACCCAGAAGTACCGTGTGATCTCCTACAAACTGATCCTTTGAGTTATAGTTGATATAACTTAGTGCAATCTCAAAAGCTATACTACTGTTTAAGAATATGGCAAGACCGCCTTTTATCAAAAACTCTTCTGGATTTCTCCTGTCCCCAAGAATATCAATCTGGACACCATAAGCACTTTCTACAAATAAATTTATATCTCTATCTGCTTCTAGTAGATAGTAGCGAACGAATGGAGCTAACATTACCCTTTCTGTTTTACTTCTGTTTAAATCAGATTTACCTCTCGTTAAATTATAGGTTGACCTTAATCCAAAAGCTAATTTATCCCAAAAGAAATACCCAATATTTGGTGATAAATTCATTTCAAACAATCTTCCATTTATTTCAGGATTAGTTCTTGTATAAGAAAAAGCTGCACTTCCTCCTACCAGCCAATTGTTCTTGGTGATTTGGGCATTAAGGCTTAAGGAAGCAACTATTGCGATTAAGAAAAAAAGGTGTTTCATGATCATTGGTTTTCATGTTTATAAATGGATTTGAATGCCTATTCCCAATAGGACAGTTTGAGATCCTTTATTTCTCTCATTTGAAGGGTTAATGGTATTTATATAATTTAAAGATGCTTCGTAAGAGATATTTTTGTTTACAAAAACAGCCAATCCACCAGATAAAGTAAATTCTCGAGAGTTATCTGAATTTATGGCATCAAATCCATAAGAACTTTCTACAAAAGGGTTAAGTATTTTATCTGATTCCAGTATATAATATCTGGCAAAAGGAGCTGTAAAATAGCGGTTGAACCTATTAGTGTTTGTCTCTCTTTCTGTTCTTGATCGAGTAAAATTTGCTCTAAGACCAAAAGCTAATCTATCCCAAAAAAAATAACCAACTCTTGGGGATAAATTAATATTGAAAGACCTGGAATCACTTATATCGTTTGGTTTACTTTCAGAATATGCAAATGTTGCACTTCCACCAACTAACCAATTTCCTTTATTGATTTGAGCACTTAAAGAGAGTGAAAGCAATAATATTGAAAAGAAAAAAAAATGTTTCATAATGAGATGAGTTTATAGCTTTTCTAAATGTATTTGTAGCCCAAAACCTAAGAGCAAACTATGACTTCCAACAAATTGATTTTTTGAATTGGAGTTGTTGTAACTAAGTGAAGTTTCTAAGGCAACACTGCTATTTAGGAAAATGGCTAAACCACCTTTAATTTCAAAACTTTCTGGACTACCCCTGTTACTTAAAAGGTCAATATTAATGTTATAAGCAGTTTCTACAAATACATTAATTTTTCTTTCTGCCTCTAGCAAATAATACCGAGCAAATGGAGCTAGCATGATTCTCTCAGACTTACTTCTACCAGAATCTGATCTGCCCCTATTAAAAAAATAGTTAGGCCTGAGTCCAAAAGCCAATTTATCCCAAAAGAAATACCCAATGTTTGGCGATAAGCTTAACCTAAAATTTCGACTATTGATTTCGTTATCATTTTCAGTATAAGAAAAAGCTGCACTTCCACCCACCAACCAATTGTTCTTGGTGATTTGGGCATTAAGACTTAAGGAAGCAACTAGTAGTATTAAGAAAAAAAGGTGTTTCATAATCATTGGTTTTTGTGTTTATAAATGGATTTGAATGCCTAAGCCTAGCATAAGACCCTGAGAACCTAGATTATTGTCAGCATTGTTTATTGTGGTATTTAAGTAATTTAGAGTAATTTCATAAGCAATGTTTTGATTCACAAACACTGCAAGTCCACCCCCTACAGTAAATTGTTCACTGTTCTCAGAATTAAGAATACTGAAGCGGTAAGAGCTTTCCGCAAAAGGATTTAACATCTTATCAGACTTTAAAATATAATACCTAACAAAAGGCGTGAGAAAAAGACTCTCAAAAGTGCCATCAAAATCATTTGATTCGAATCGATTCCTCAAATAATTCAACTTTGTTCCCAATGCCAATTGATCTATGATAAAATAACCGACATTTGGTGCAATATCAAAAGTAAAGGCCTTTGCAGGATTGATACTTCCAGGTTTACTTTCAGAGTAATCAAAACTAGCATTTCCGCCTACTAACCAATCTCCTTTATTGATTTGAGCACTTAAAGAGAGTGAAAGCAATAATATTGAAAAGAAAAAAAGATGTTTCATAATGAGATGAGTTTATAGTTTTTCTAGATGTATTTGTAGTCCAAAACCTAAAAGTATACGACGACTTCCAACAAACTGACTTTTAGAGTTTCTGTCAACATAACTCACTGCAATTTCAAAGGCAACACTGCTGTTTAAGAATAAAGCTAAACCTCCTTTAATAGAATATTGTTCAGAATTATTATTACTAATTAGATTATAGCCATACGAAGCTTCAACAAAAAAATTACTAATACTTTCTACAGCACTTATATAATATCTAGCAAAAGGTGATAAAAACAAAATTTCTGAGGAACCAGAAGTGTTAAGATTCGAATTTCTAATATATTCACCTTTACTACCTACAGCTATTCTATCCCAAAAAAAGTAACCGAAATTTGGAGATAAATCAAAGTTAAATTGTTCAGATTCTGAACCCGACTTTTGCTTTACATATGAAAAAGCTGCACTTCCACCCACCAGCCAATTGTTTTTGGTGATTTGGGCATTGAGGCTTAAGGAAGCAACTAATGCGATTAAGAAAAAAAGGTGTTTCATAACTCTAGTTATTTAAAAGATTGGTTTTTTTAATGCTTAGCAAATCCTGTTATGTCAATCAATTTGGATTATTACATTTATATCCGGTTTTGCTTATACTAAGCTGATACTTGTAACAGATGATAAAGATATTATTAATATTTCTTTCACAATTACGGTTCGACCGTACTTATGTTAAGGGGAAACCGTACATTTTTATCTTGAATTTTGTAAAAGAATTTCGTGTCAACTCAATTTTAATGGAACATTAGGTGGCATTTATAGTTAAAACATCTCTCTTTTTAACTAATATTCTAGTGGAAAAAGTGTGTTTTGAAAGCTGATTTTTGAAATGAATGGATTTTCTTATTTATCGACAACTAACTTAATTATCTATTCATTTTTATTGTTTGCAAACGACTACAAACGTTTGTAAGCGTAAGTAAAAGAAAGTAACTGGATAACAGACGACTACAACAAAACTCCTGTCGCATCTTTGCCTTGTCGATGGAAAGTAACCTCGATCTGGTTTGGATAATCCGAGTCAGTTTTAGAATCATTTAAATTTTATTGTTATGAGTACTTTAAAAAATCACGTACAGTTAATGGGCCACTTAGGCCAGGATCCGGAAGTTGTTAATCTAGACTCTGGAAAGAAATTAGTTAAATTCTCACTCGCTACTAATGAATTCTATTACGATAACAGCGGAGAAAAAATTACCAACACCTACTGGCACAATATCGTCGCCTGGGGCAAGACCGCCAGCTTTATAGAAACTTACGTCAAGAAAGGACAGGAAGTCTTATTGAGGGGTAAACTTGCTCCACGCTCTTACGAAACCAAAGACGGCGAAAAACGCTACATCACCGAAGTCAATTGTTCGGAGATTGTACCTACAAGCCAGAAATAGGCAACAGTCAAATTCCTCGTTCTAACTCCCTCCAGGGGGGAATAACTTTTACTCCTGCTCTACAATTAGAGCAGGAGTTTTTTAATTTTCGTCATTTGGGGGTCTCGATAGCCATCGGGAAGGGATGGGATTTGGGAGATTAGCAGAGGCTTTTTTTATTTTTCCCACAAGGCAAGTAGTGTAGATTAAAATTTCAGCCTATCGTAACTATTGTACTATGATGTTATCTTTTTACTTTAAGATTTTACTTTGAATTTATTAATATTATATTAAAATTGGGATATACTAAGAAATTTTTTTACACTCAAGCTTTATCTTTAGTAATCTACTATATTTTAATAAAAACATTATGAAAATCCTATCACTCCTCACCTTGCTCTTACTTTATACAAATCTGTTTAGTAATGTATCTGATATAAAATCCACAGACAAAGAAGTTTCTATAAAAGCTTATGTCATTGATCGCGAGACAAAAAAACCTGTACCCTATGTTGAAATTGGTTTTTTGAATTTAGAGAAAGGAGTTATAAGTGACAGAAATGGCTTATTTGAATTAAAAGTTAAAAAATCCGATCTCGACGAAAATGACTTTCTTTTATTTAAATCCGCTGGATATTTTCCAGTTAAAATGAAGCTCTCTTTAGTCAAAGAGCATTTTTCTAAACATCAGTTTTTATTTTTAACAAAAGAAGATAAGAATAATTCCAGGTTTGAGTTTGAGTCTACTCAAAAAGTATATGATACAAAAAGTCCAGACATTGTTGATTATCCAAGATTTTGGACAACAAATTCTACAAATGGCAAAGAGATTGTGACCTCACTAGCTAGTTTAGAAATGAACACAAGGAAGCCCCTAATGTATTATTTAGATTTTAAAAATGCAGATAGTTTAAAGGTAAAACTCAAATTTTACGATGGTTTAAGTGAAGAACGCTTTCAAACTAACGACTACAAAGAAGTGTATCAGACCATTAAAGCATCGGGCTGGCAAATTATTGAATTGGACTCCGTAAAATTAAATTCCTTTGAGGACTTGCACATAGGAATACAAGCAGTAGATTCTTTTGATAAAGATTTTATATTAAAAATAGGCCTATCAGAAGATTTTGTTGGATTTCAAAAAGTAGCTGCTCATGCTAAACTTGATGAACTCCCTTTTTTTGGGGTAGGTTTTAAAGTCCTACCACAACTTAAATTTGATTTATACAAAGAGCCTGTAGAAGATAAAAACGAAAAAAGGATTTCTGGAATTGTCACAAGAGACGGCAAGCCGCTCAACAAAGCGACTATTAGAGTAAACAACTCTTTAGATGAGGTACAATCAAATTCTGATGGTTCCTTCAGTATCAAAGCTGATAGGGAAGACAACCTAGTTTTTAGTCATTTTTCTGCACCAAATAAAGAAGTTACCATAACAGATGAAGGGTTTTTACAAGTTGAAATGTCCAGACGTTATATTGACCTTGATACGGTAAAAATTTCTAAGAAAAAACAAATCGATAATTTGTCGTTCCCAGAGATAGACACACCTATTGGTAAAATAAAAAAGAGAACGTCTGGCTATGCTAATTATACAAAAACTATCGATGAACTCAATAGAGCGGCACTAACCTTTAGTGAACTTATCCAAGGTAGGTTTCCTGGTCTAGGAACAGCTGGTACTAGAGGTGGTTTTCCTTCTATAAATGCACCTTTAGGAGGTGCATTAGTAGTTGTAGATGGAGTTCCCGATCCACTAGATGGTAGCATGTTAGATGTTAATAATGTGGAGAGTGTTACAGTAATACCTGGTTTAGCAGGAACAGCTAGATATGGAACTTTAGGTCGATACGGAGTAATATTAGTTACAACAAAAGTTGGAAGTTATGCGGACAAAGCAAGTGATAGAAAGCAAATTGAAGATTTGATCTTTAATAAAACGTATACTCAAGACAATTCGAGAGCATTAAAATTGGATGATTTACAGATCTTCGATTTCAATTCATCCTCAAATGAGGAGTTAGCCATCGGAAAATATACTAAACAAAATGTACCGTTCTTCATTGAAAGCTTTAAGTATTATTATGACAAAGGAGAGAAAGAGTTAGCGATCAATGCTCTTGATACCCTTGAAAGTTTGTTGGAGACTAATGTAAAAGCTTTGAAATCCTTGGCTTTTACTTATGAAGAATATAATCTTTTTGACAAAGCGTTTCGAATACGTAAAAAAATAGGATCGCTTCAGCCTTACTCCATACAGAGTTATTTAGACCTTGCTCAAAGTTACACAAATTCGAAAAAATATAATAAGGCTTCAGAAATTTACACAAGTATCATTGAAAATAAAATACCAGGGTTAACTCTAGATGAATCTTCTGTTGAATTAGCTGAAATTAAATTAAAACATCTATTGACAAAGCATAAAATGAATTTGAACCTTAAGCATATTGATGAAATATATTACAGGGTAGCTCAAACTTTTGATGTATTTGTAGTGATAGATTGGAATGATGTTAATTCGTCCTTCGACATTCAATACATCAATTCAAAAAATAAATATCTTAGTTCTTCACATAATGTAGTATCAGATTTTGATCGATTGAATTTTGAAAATGAAACAGGATATCATACTGAATTCTTTATATTACGAAATCAATCTGATGTGGATGATATGAAGATATCTTTAAAAGGATATGAAGAAAATTCGTCAATTTACAATCCAAGTTATGTAAGGTTTACGATCTACAGAAATTACGGTTCAAAAGATGAAAGTAGAGAGTATAAAGTTATCAACCTAAACCAGTTAAATCGCCAAAGTATAGATATTGCTTCTTTTGTAGGAGATCAACTATAAAATCATTATCATTTTAAAGTTAGGCTTTTCGATTTGAAAAAGATTTGAGAATAGCCAGGTGAAATATATCAACTACAGCTTAAGAAAGTAACCTTTTAAAGGTTCTCCTTAGTTTGCATAATCAAATTAGAAAAGGCTACATCACCGAAATCAATTGTTCGGAGATTGAAACGACGTCGAAGAAGTAAAAAAGCCAAAAGCATCCCTCTAACTCCCTCCCAATCCCGATAGCCATCGGGAGGGAGAAATGGTCTCCCCCTAGCCCCCTCCAAAAGAAGAGGAACTTTTTACTCTTCCTATAAATAGTTCCCTTCCCTTTGAGAAGGGCTAGGGATGGGCTATTTTCTTAATCTTATCCACAATCGTCTGAGCGAGTTTAATATGACTTTCAAACGTCCAGCCGGCCACATGCGGACTCAAGAGCACATTATCGGCTTTCATAAGATATTGAAAAGCTTCTGGCAGTTGATGGTCTGCAGAAAATAAATCTTCAAAGGAAGTTTTTTCGTATTCCAACACATCTAAACCTGCGCCAAGGATTTTACCCGATTTTAATCCGTTGACCAAATCTTCTGTGACTACGCTTTTACCTCTGGCAGTATTGAGTAACCAAAAAGGCTTGCTTACAGAATTGATAAATTCTGTATTGATCATGCCGAGCGTTTCAGATGTTTGTGGCGTATGTAGGCTAATAACATCTGCTTTGGACTTCAACTCATCTAAACTCAATTGACTGGCGTTCTCATCCCCAAGGTTTTCTAAAATATCGTAGCACAAGACTTCACAGTCAAAGCCACTCAGTTTTCTGGCCATGGCTTTTCCGGTGTTTCCGTAGCCTATCAAGCCAATGGTTTTACCTTCCAGCTCGAACCCACGATTAGCTTCTCGTCTCCACTGTCCGTTCACGACCTCGTTATGCGCTGTTCTTAATTTGTTGAATAAGCTTAAAAGCATCCCCAACGCATGCTCAGACACTGCATTGCGGTTACCTTCCGGAGCATTGTATAGCTGAATACCTTTTTGCTCCGCGTAATTCACGTCTATATTTTCCAGCCCAGCCCCTACGCGTCCAATAAACTTCAAGTTGGTCGCTTTATCCAGAAATGCATTATCAATGGTGAATCGACTACGGATGATGAGGCCATCAAACTCATGAATTTTGGCTTCTACCTCAGCTTTACTACTCGTGAAATCTTCAGTGTTATCGAAACCCAATCTGGTCAATTCCTGAATCATTAGTGGATGATTGCTATCTAGGTGTAATATCTTCATAGGACTTAAGTTTTAAGCTGAATATCGCTAAAGTATAAAGCTAAACAGATTCAAATTCAAAGTAAGGTTTTACCACCTCTTGTGTGATTAATGTAGGCTTCTTGGTCTGCTGATCTATAAAACACCAGTTGGTTCTGGCTTCTACTATGGTTTTGCCGTCAGATTGACGAATGATGTGAACACATCGCTCTGATTTCACTTTGGAGTAATTTTCTATCCAGGTGGTCAAGACCAGTTCTTCTCCCAAAAAGGCCTGCTGCTTGTACTGAATGTAGTGGTCTACGACAAACCAAGCGTATTTTTCTCTAATGCTTAAGGGCGTTTTAGCTATCCAATGCGCTTCCGAAATGTCCAACACCCACTTCATGTATTCCAGATTGTTCACATGGTTTTGTTCATCCAGATGCTCTGGTGCAACTTTCAATTCTTTTTGAAATGGAATAGGTGTCATCTCTAAAAATTCAGTATTAATTTGGCGATGTAGAAATAGGCTAAAATCCCGATAATATCGTTACTAGTCGTAATAAAAGGCCCTGTAGCAATGGCTGGATCTATGCCTTGTTTGTTTAAAATGATAGGCACGAATGTCCCAATCAAAGCTGCCATAATAATAACTGAAAGTATGGAGATGGCGATGGTTATGCTTACCAAAAATGCCATTGAAGTGAGGGCTCCAAAACCTATGACCAAGACTCCCAGTGCAGTACCATTAATAATGCTAAGTGTTACTTCTTTCAATAAACGTTTGACAAGACTGTCTTTTACAGAATCGTTGGCCAGACCTTGCACAATGATGGCAGAAGATTGCACGCCAACATTACCGGCCATCGCAGCAATAAGCGGGGTAAAAAAGAATAAAATTTCATATTTCTCCAGAGCAGAGTCAAATCCCTGCATCACATAAACAGCTCCTAAACCACCAAAAAGTCCCAAAATAAGCCAGGGCAATCTTGCTCTGGTAAGCTGCCAGATTGTGGAATCTGCTTCTACATCTTCAGAAATACCAGCAGCCATCTGGTAATCTTTATCGGCTTCATCTTTTATAAAATCGATGATATCATCTACGGTGATTCTTCCTACCAATCTTCCAAATTCGTCTACTACAGGAATCGCTTCCAGATCATACTTTTGCATCACTCTGGCCACTTCATCGCCTGGGGTATGCACATCCACGTAATCTACATTTGTGATATACACATCGGCAATTTCAGCCTTGCTGGGCGCGGTTATCAAGTCCTTTAAAGACAAACGCCCTTTCAGTTTTCCTTTGTTGTCCACCACGTAAATGGAGTGAACTCTGGTCACATTTTCGGCCTGGTTACGCATTTCGGTCATGCAGCCCGTGACGCTCCAGTTTTCATTGACTTTGATTAATTCTTTTGCCATCAAACCACCGGCAGAATCTTCGTCATACTTGAGAAGCTCTACTATATTTTCGGCGTGCTCTTTATCCTTGATATTGGAGATGACCTGGGTCTTGATGTCTTCAGACAATTCAGAAATAATATCTGCTGCATCATCAGTATCCATTTCTTCTATTTCCTCTGCTATCTCCTTGGCATTGAGGTTTTTAAGAATTTTCTCCCGGTCATCTTCGTCCATCTCCATTAAGACTTCAGAAGTTTGATCACTTCCCAGCAGCTTGATGATGTAAGTAGCATCGTCCAGACTCAACTCGTCCAGAATCTCCGCAATATCGGCATGGTGGTATTCTTCCAGATGCGATTGCAGCTCCTGGTCGTTGTTCTCTTCTATAAGAGATTCAATTTTGTCTATTAATTCTTTGGTGAGTTCAAACGGCATCTTTGCTTATTTTTAAAGTCAACTCAATAAACTGCTCCACGCTCAATTGTTCCGGGCGCTGGGCAAAGATAGAATCTTCTCGTAATTCTGGTGATAAGTTGAATTTTTTTAAGCTATTACGTAGTGTTTTTCTTCGCTGTTGAAAAGCCGTTTTTACCACATCCCGAAGATGCTTTTCCTGGCAAGGCAACTCATAATTTTCTTTGCGCTGTAATCTCAATACACCGCTATGAATTTTGGGCGGTGGCTCAAACGCTTCTGGCGGTACTGTAAACAAATATTCGGCTGTATAAAAAGCCTGAGTCAGTACCGATAAGATACCGTAAGTTTTGCTGCCTTCTTTAGCACAAATACGTTCTGCCACTTCTTTTTGAAACATGCCAGAAAACTCTGGAATCTGTGTTTTGTACTCCAAAGCTTTAAAAACGATTTGAGTTGAAATGTTGTAAGGGAAGTTGCCTATAATTGCAAATTGCTCCTCACCAAAATAGGTTTTTAGATCTGCTTTCAAAAAATCTGCCTCTACAACCTTAAGAGCTTTGGGCTTCTCCTCGATCCTATGTTCTCTTTTGAAGGTGGAATTGAGATAGGCAATCGACTCTCTGTCGAGATCCATGGCAATAAATTGCTCGTAGTTGCCCAGTAAATATTTGGTAAGAACACCCATGCCCGGACCAATTTCCAGCAGATTGGTATAGTTATCATTCTGCAAAGTCTGAGCTATGCGTTTTGAAATATCTTCATCGGTTAAGAAGTGCTGTCCGAGATGTTTTTTAGCTTTGACTTCACGCACCCCTTGTTCAAAATTCGCTTTGAAAACCTCGTCGTCTATAGATGTTCTTTCTTTGTTGCTCATTATTGTTCGTGTACAATTTCCATTTCGGTTCTGAAGCTTACAAATTGTCCCTCAAAAGGTTTGGTTTGAGCGCGTAAATGTTCAGCGTCTTCTTCAAAATACCGTTCCAATGTCGCTTTATCTTCAATTTTATATTGAACAGAATAAGTGATACCGCCCATAGATTCTACGACATCCACTCTACTCATCGTAGCACTTACAAATTTGCCTGTTTCCAGCATAGCAGGAATGTGCTTGGTTTTCATCCATTCTACCCACTTATCGTGGACTTTTTCTTCAATATTTGTCGTTACGTTGTAAATAAACATATTATTGTATTTGATCTCCTCTCAGCATTCGGAAACGTTGTCTGGCTTCCACAAAAAAGATGCTATCGGGATGATTAAAAATTAAAGTTTCAAAATAAGATTTTGCTTTTTCTGGTTCGTCTAGATGATCCATATATAGTTTTCCTAGCTGGAAGTTGGCATTATCAGCCAGTATCTGATCTCCGAATTCATCAATAATACGCTGTAAGTAAAACGCTGCTTTTTCAACTTCACCTTTCTGCAGATGCAAGTTGGCCACTCTGAAAAGCACCTCGTCAACAATAGAAGGTGATTTGTAATCCTTAAGTATAGGTTTCAACATACTTAACGCCTTTTCAGGCTGATTTTGAAATTGAAGCAAATCTGCTTTTGCAACTAGTTTTAGATCTGTTCTGGTAGAATCTTCCTGACTGTTATCTTTGATAAGCAAGGATAATTCCAGTGCGTCGTTGGCAGTTAGCTGCGAAGCCGACGATTTTAGAACTTTTAGTTGGGTTAGAGCCCAGTCAAAGTCGCCGGTAAAATAACTGGTTTTGGCCACTTTAAATTTTGCTTCCCTGGCAATATCGCTATTAGGAATCATCCTTTCGACTTGGGTATACAGCAATAAGGCCTGGTTAAATTTAGATTCCTGTACGTTAAGATCTGCTTCCAGTAATTTCAACTCTGCTGACTGCTGTTGATACAGGTTTTGAGAATTGATTACTTGTATTTGATCCAAAGCTTTTTTAATGTCTTTTTCTTGAAAAGCAATAAACTCTGCCAAATCTTTTTGGATTATAAAACTATCCCTATTCCTTCCAATTTTAGACAGAAAATCTAAATAGGCTGTTTCAATTTCTTCATAATTTTCTGGTTTTGCCTGTAATCTTTTGATAAGTAAAAGTTCTCTTTCTGCTGAAAGTAAGTCCCGTTCACTTGCAGCTTTTGAGATGGCAAATTCTAAAATTTCTCTGGCACTGGGTAAGTCATTATTTTCTTTTGAGATTAAGGCTAAATCTATCAATCTCCCTAGAGATTGATTATCCGACCTTTGGAAAATGGCTTTTTCCTGAGCGAAAGCTTTTGCATAATCTTCCTGCTGAACAAACAACCAGCTTAGCATTTTGTTATAAATTACATCAGGCTCCTTTTGATTGCGCTGAAGCAGCACACGCCTCAGAGCCTGATTGGCTTCATTGCTTGCATCTTCAGAAATGTACTGAGCAAAATTTCTGTTGAGGATTTGAAAGTAACTTGGGTTTTCAATAATCAAATCCATGTAGTTTTCAAACATCTTTTTGAATGCACTCTGCTCACCGTAAATTCTGGCCAGTTGAATTCTGTTGTTACTTTTTGGCTCGATGCGTTGAGCTGTTTCATAAGTTTCCACAGCAAGATCGAGCAAGCCATATTTCTGAAATACATTACCGACTGAGTAGGCAAAGCCAGGTCTAGATTCTACTTGAGATATAGCCTTTTGATAATAATTTTTGGCTGCGATAGTATCGTTTTGCTTTTGGTACAAATAACCAAGTTCTATCTGAATGTTTGGATATTCCCCTACATCAGACAAATATCTTTTAAGTGTAGTTTCTGCCTGATCTATCTTATCCAGAGCTTGTAGAGTTTCCACATAACCCAATAACCAGTTTTGATGACCAGGATTGTTTCTGTGCAGTTTGGCATAAACAGCTTCGGCTTTTTCGTACTCTCCCTGGTCAAAATAATTCTTGGCTAGTTCTTCATTTTGACCAAAACTCAATGTAAAAACAAGAATCGACACAAGCGTCAAGAAAGATTTCATTGTAAAAGATCTGGGTACATGTAAAAACATGTTCAAATTTACCTAAATATTTTTCGGTGTCGACATTTTTGAGAAAGATTTCTAATTCAAGAAAGCTTTCAGTTTGAAAGCAGATTTTATTGCCTAGCTGTGCATACCTTAAATACCAAAAAGAATAAGGTTTTTAATTTTTCAGCATAAAGTCACTACCAATCACCTAGGTGAATCAATATTAAAATAAGGTGAATTAGAGAACTTAAATTTATCAGCCTTAGGATATCTTATCAAACCCCGTGTAAGGCCTTAAGACTTCTGGGATAACAATACCATCTTCTGTTTGATAATTTTCCAGAATACCAGCTAAAACTCTTGGCAAAGCCAGAGAACTTCCATTCAAAGTATGGACCAAAGCTTTATTTTTATGATTGTCCTTAAATCTTATTTTTAAGCGATTGGCTTGAAAAGTCTCAAAATTGGATACCGATGAAATTTCTAACCAACGGTCTTGAGCCGTGGAAAACAATTCGAAATCATAAGTAAGCGCAGAAGTAAAGCCTAAGTCCCCACCACATAACCTCAACACACGGTAAGGTAATTTCAAATCTCTTAAAATTGATTTGACATGCTCCACCATTTGATCTAAAATTTGGTAAGATTCTTCTGGTTTTACAATGTTGACCAGCTCCACTTTATCAAATTGATGTAGGCGATTGAGCCCACGCACATGTGCGCCATAACTTCCGGCCTCTCTTCTAAAACAAGGCGTGTAGCCTGTGAGCTGAATTGGCAATTGGTTTTCATTGAGTAAATCGTCTCTGTAGATATTGGTAATCGGCACCTCAGCCGTTGGAATGAGATACAAATCATCATTCCCAACGTGATACATTTGCCCTTCTTTATCTGGCAATTGCCCAGTACCATAGCCGGAAGCTTCATTAACCAATAGCGGCACCTGGACTTCGCTATAGCCAGCGTCTATATTTTTATCTAAAAAATAGGAAATCAAAGCTCTTTGTAATCTGGCTCCTTTGCCTTTGTAGACAGGAAAACCAGCACCTGTGATTTTATTACCCAGTTCAAAATCGATGATATCGTATTTCTTAGCTAACTCCCAATGAGGAAGCGCTGTTTTTGACAGGACAGGAATTTCTCCTTCTTTAAAGATTTCTTCGTTATCCTCTTCACTTTTCCCTGCTGGTACGGATGGATGTGGAATGTTGGGAACTTGATAAAGTAAAGCCTGAAGTTCTGTCGCCGCCTGACTCATTTCTTCACCTAGACGCTTGGAATCTTCTTTAAGTCCCGCTGTTTTTTCTTTTAGGGCATTAGCTTTTTCTGTTTCACCAGACTTAAATAGCATTCCAATTTCTTTAGAAAGTGAATTGGATTCTGAAAGAATTTCATCCAGTTGTTTTTGAGTCGCTTTCCGTTTATCATCTAACTTTAAGATAGATTCAAAAACCGCTTCAGCTTCAAAATTTCTTTTCTTCAGAGCCTGTATGTAATCTTCCTGATGTGCTCGGATGTGCTTAACTTCCAACATAATGCTTTGGTGTTCAAATTTTCAGCAAATTTAGCAATTCGCAAGCCTTGTGCAATTTTTTTGAATGTATAAAATCATCGCATTGTAAAACTTTATTCAACAATAGCCAACATTAAACGGTGGCTATAAAAATTTAAGTCTAAAAATGAAATTTGAATGTTTAAAATTCTGCAATTGGCAAAAAATCTAATCCTTCTTTTTTTTAAAATTGTTTAAAACTTGGTAACGCATTTCTGAAGCTTCAATCCACTTTTTTTCAAAATTTGCGAGATATATAAGTTCCAGTGAATCTTTATGATTTTAAATCTTAGTTTCAAATTTGGACTAAACCAATTGGATTCTGCAGATTCAAAGCTTGATAAATCTGTTAAAATCGTTAAAATGTTGTTCTCGATCTTATATTCTGAAATAAAATCAGCTCCTAATTCACTAAGGTAGTATTTAACTTGTTTATTTGATATAAACCTTAACGAGTCTGCACCAGAATGAAGATTGGATTCTGCATACCATACCGAATTGTATAACCGATTTTCATCGTCTTTTTCACTAGTTTGAGAATAACAATTAAATATGAAGCAAAACATTGCTGATAGAAATAATTTAAATCTTTGGTTCATTATATAAAAATATGCTTCTGAATAAATGTTACTGGATTATTGATCGTCTTCTTTGTAAATCAAACCTAATTTTTTTCTGATTTTATCTAAAGTTAAAATCAGCTCCAAAGAAGCTTGCAGTGGCATTTCCGTACTTTGTGTTAATCCTTTTGCCAAACAGTCCTGCACATGCTCAATCTCGAACTGATAACCGTGAGATGGATAATTGAAATCTATATGGTCTACACCAGAGTCTGTTTTGATATCAAGTTGATCGGTATCATGAAATCTGGAACCAAATTCTACAGTAGCGTTTTCAAAGTAAACTTTTGCTTTTGAGGGTGACGTTCTCGCAAAACTCGATGAAAGTTTTGCAGTCGCCCCAGAAGCATAATCAAAATGGATCTCATTGGAAACGTCTACACCGGTTGAGGAAAACTCACAAGTTGCATCTACATGCTGTGGAAGCCCTAAAAGCTTTAAGGCTAAGTACACGGGATAGATACCGATATCCAACAAAGCCCCTCCACCCAGGTCTTTATTAAATAAGCGTTTTTCAGTATCAAATTCAGCTTTAAATGAAAAGTCCGCTTCAATGCTGACACAGTTCCCATAAGTTTTATGAAGATTGAGTTCTTGTACTTTCTTGAGATGCGGCATAAAATTGGTCCATAAGCCTTCCATTAAAAATTGCGAATGTGTCTTAGCAGCCTCCATGATAGGTTGAAACTGAGTCGCATTCATAGCAATCGGTTTTTCACAGAGAACTGCTTTCTTATGTTGCAGGCACATCAGTGTATTTTCTGCATGAAAAACATGCGGAGTAGCAATGTAAACAACATCCACATTAGGATCTTTGGCAAGGTCTTCGTAAGTACCATAAGATTTTTCAGCTTTAAATTTTGAAGCGAAATCATCGGCTTTAGTTTGGGTTCTGGATGCGACAGCATAGAGCTCTGCTCCTTCTACATCCAACAAATCTGAAGCAAACTTATGAGCAATTTTGCCTAAACCGATAATTCCCCACTTATACATTTTAGCCATATCTCAAAATTTTAAATAAAGTTAGAAAATGTAACAGAATGCAGTACTATGAAAGTATTTTTTTTCAGTTTAACATTTGTTGATTTGTCCACAATCAGATAATATCTAAATTTGGGTCATGATTACAAACAAAACATATTATTGCTATTATCCATTTCTAACAACTAGAATCGGTTAATGGTATAAATTAATTAATACACCCTAGCAATCCCGATTCATGATGAATCGGGATTTTTGTTTAAAAAAATAAGCAGATGCAAGACATGTCTAAGTACACTAATGAAGATCTATGGGTTTGGCAAACTTTGTTTACCAGACAGCAAGACAACATTCCTGGCAAGGCTTCTCAAGCCTATATTGATGCGCTGGAGCATATGTCGCCGGTCTTAAATGCTGAAGAAATTCCTAGTTTTGAAAAAATCAACACATGGTTTGAGTCGGAGACGAAATGGGAGCTAAAAGTAGTCCCTGGACTTATCCCTGTGGAAGAGTTCTTTCAACTTCTAGCTGAACGCAAGTTCTGCTCTTCAACCTGGCTTCGCTCCAAGGATAGCTTAGATTACCTTGAGGAGCCAGACATGTTTCATGATATCTACGGTCACGTTCCGCTTCTTAGCAACCCTATTTTTTCTGAATTTGTATATGAGTTTGGCAAACTTGGCTGTCAATTTCTGGATGAGCCAGAAAAGCTCTTACAACTTCAGCGTCTTTACTGGTTTACAATTGAATTTGGTGTTATCGAAGAAAAAGGTAAAATTCAATCCTACGGTGCTGGTATTTTATCTTCTTATGGAGAAACTAATCAAATCCACGAAATGAAGGCTAATTTTCTGGATTACTCCATTGAAGCTATTATCAAAAAAGTTTTCAGAACTGATATCATGCAAGAAGATTATTACGTGATCTCATCCTTTGAGACCCTATTTGAATCACTCAAAAAACTATCCAAAGTCTGGAACAAGGAACTAACTGAAGTTTAAATTTTGAATTGCTTCAACTTAATTGTCATAAAGATGAACGATAATTAAAGTTTCTTCGTTTATACTTATGTTCCTTACTTTTTATAAAGTCTAGTTATTACGCGGCTTTAAGTCAGGGTATTTGGAATATTTTAGTTAAAATTGTATTGTTAAAAAAATACCAGCAATATTTTATAATATATTGCACTTTAAATGAAGTTTAATTATCAGATGAAATTTAATTCAAAATTCGTTTTTAGGTTCTTATTATTCACCACACTGGCTGTGATAATCTCCTACACCATGTTTCAAAACTTTGCTTTTAGCAATTTTGAAACCTTTACTGAAGATACTTCGGAAGTAATGGAACCGGCACCTAAGCCTTCAACTCCAGATTACGCTTCATTATTTTCTACAGAACTTGAAGTTTTACAGGATCAAATTCAGAAGAGAGCAAAACGCAACAGGATAAATGGTTCTGTATTGATAGCCTATAAAGATCAAATCCTTTACAAGGAAGATTTTGGTTATGAAAATCCAATCCAAAAAATCCCTATGCAGCCCGGACAGTCCTATCAGTTAGCTTCTGTAAGTAAACAATATACGGCAGCTGCTATCCTAAAACTTCATGAAGAGAAAATGATTGATATAGATCACCAGGTCTCTACATATTTACCCAATTTTAAATTTGAAACTGTTACTATAAGGGATTTACTGAAGCACAGGTCTGGATTATGGAACTATATGTATCTTACAGAGCAATACTGGGATAATGAGGTTGCTCCAAATAATCTTGAGGTTGTTGACCTTATAAATGCACATGCAGCCAGATTAAATTTTCCTTCTGGCAGATACTTTAGCTACAGCAATACCGGCTATGTAGTGCTAGGTGCTATTGTGGAACAAGTAAGCAAGTTAAGCCTTGGGGAATTTCTAAAACGAGAATTTTTGCTGCCACTTTGCTTAGATGAAACTTTTGTAGAGAAAAATGATTTAAACAAGTCTTCTATATTAAGTGGCTACCAACCCTATAGACGATCTTTTATAGAATTACCAGCAGGATTTCACAACAATGCTGTGGGTGACAAGGGAATTTACGCTTCTCCTGAAGATTTACATGTTTGGTTTCGCGATCTCAAAAACGGTAAGATTCTTAACCAAGAAAACGTTGACTTGATGTTTGGAAGGGATAAGGGCGGTAAAAATGAACGCTATGGGATGGGTTTCAGACTTGAAAAGAAAGCTAATGAACCCGTTATTTTCCATAACGGTCTCTGGGATGGCTTCAGAAATGGTTTGGAATATCACCCTAATCAAGATCTTGTCATTATTGTAATGACCAATACTCAAAATAAGCAGAAGCACTACTTCCAAAAGTACCTTGTTAATAAGGCAAAAAAACTCATTGATACTGCGGAAAATAGATTAAAACTGGAAAAACAGGAACCTGAGTTGATTTTATAACCAATCTTCACCCAGTGGCTTATAAAATTAATTTCAATCGAATTATTTAGAGTAATTCTGTGAATAGTTCAATTGCAATATAATGCAAGTATCTGACTATTAGTAGTTTATAAATCGTGGCACAGACTTTGGTTTTATAGTTATATAACATTAAAACCTTTAGCCATGAAACGATTAGCAGTATTACTCGCAGGGTTCATTTTTACAAGTATGTCTGGATGGGCAAATGATTGGAACTCGAACTCGAATCAAGCTTTCATTTTCACGGAAAATGGTATTGAGTTTTCTGTGTTTCAAGATGGTCAATTTGATTTTTTTATACCAAATTCCGGACCCAATGTATCAGCTGGATTTAGAACTTCAAATGTGAACTTCAGTTTTAACACGGGTTATAATTACAATCCTTACGTACAATACGATAGCTACGGAGCTGTTATACAAATTCAAAACACTCCAATTTTCTATGATAATTTTGGCCGTATACATCAGGTTGGAAGTATTTATATGGACTACACTTCTTTTGGGAGGCTGAATAGAATCGGTGGGTTACAATTATTTTATAGAAATAATATGCTATGGAGACAAAGCGGATTCATAAACCATATCAATAGAAGCTATGTATGGAGACCTTGGCATAACTATTATGCAATGCCTGCTGCACAATTTAATTTGATAGGTTACTATCCTTACAGACAATTCTATGTGCCAGTAAGACATATATATTATAGACCTTATATCAATAATAATCGTCATTTTACTTTTAACAGGCACCAAACCAACTATAGACGAGGTGCTAATTCTACAAGGTCTCAAGTTTATGCGCAATCACCTAGAACCAGGGCTGAAAGAAACCTCAGATCAAATGTTCAAAGACGTCATAAGGAAATTAATGCCAGTCGAAATTCAAGACTTTCAACTGCAAATACAACAAGAAGGGAAAACTCCAGATCTATTTCTGAAGTCCATAGAAGCGCTAATAGAGATGCCTCTTCCCGAGTGAATAGAGCAGCAGTACCTCAAGAAAGGCCCAATGTAAGAAGAAACCAGGTCTCTGGCAGATCTAGTGGGACTACTAGCCATAGAAGCATTTCCCAAAGGTCTACTAGGCCAGATAAGGCTAGAAGTAGCAACAGAAGAAAAAGTGAAGTTTCTGGTAGAAATTCGGTTCAGACCAAACCTGCACCAGTTACTAGAACTAAACATAATTCTGAAAGAAGCTCAAGATCAAATAGTAGCAGGAGCTCCAGAAACCGATAAAAACTTTATTTCTAAAATTAAAGCCCCTCTTTTACTGAATTAAAAAGAGGGGCTTTTTATATCTTTAATATAAAGGTCTCAAAAAAATCGATTTACTCTACCACATAATTTTCCCAACCCCAGGAAGGCTGTGGTGTATCTATTGGCGATTCCAAATCAAATCCAATTGAAAATTTGACAGGAGAACCTATTCTCCTCAGGTTATAAGTGAATTGCTTTTCGTCTACTGTGATCCACCATAAATTTGTTGCAGTACCAGGAAGCAAATCTACAGTCTCCTGATCTGCTGGAAACATCGCTAAACCATCAAAACCAGTATTAGGTGTCACTCCACCGTACATGGTGACCTCATCCTCGCTTCCATCTACTTTACGGTGATCATGCTTCAACTGGATACCCTTATCAGTTTTAGTCAAAATCCAGGTTCTTGAAAGGTTATCGCCAACATTGAATGGAATATAGATGGTATCTTTCTTTACATCCAAAACGTGCATAACCAGTTTCTTTCCCCTAAAGTCATCGCCTTCTGGAGCTTCTAAAACTTCACCTTGAAAAGATTTTCCTTTCAGTTTTGCGAGTCTGTTCCAAAAATTATTGTTAATTCTTTCAGCTGAAATGGATACTGCTTCAGTTTCAGGCTCTGCGGCCAGATTTTCTTTTTCTTTATCCGTAGAATTTTGACAGCTGAATAAGGTTAAAGCCAATAAAGTTATAAATATAAATATAAATTTCATAAGTTTTAATTTGTTTTAAAAGTAAAGGTTTGGATGAATAAAAAAGCCACTTTCACGTGAAAGTGGCTTAAAAAATGAAAACACTCAGCGGCTAAGCATCGGGGTTAAGAATTTTTTCAATTCTCTCTACACCGTCTTCTAAGTGATATCTAGACATGGTATCTCTAGTTCTATTGATAGCTCTTCTCATATCTCTTTGTAGAGTTTTCAATTCAGCTCTAACAAGTGGTCTTATGTCACTTGTTTCTACATCAATATTACTTCTGCTAATGTACCTTCTGTACTGAGCAGGAATACTAGCTTGCTCTTCTGTCATCAAATAATGCAATCTAGAGATATAAGATCTTTGCAGGTTTCTTCTTATTCTGGAAATTTCCTGTCCAGTTCTCAATTCACTGAAAAGTCCAGTTCTCAAATCTTCCATCATTTCAACGATAGTATAAGCATCATCGTTGATTTCTTCATTTTCCATCATTCTAGCGAAACGACCAAAATCAAGGACGTTATTCAAAGCTCTTTCCTGGTAAGATTTGATTTTATCCAGATAGCCATCAAATTGAATTTTGTTGAAAATATCCTGATCAATTAGCCATTCGGGAGTTGTGAATAGCTGCTCCTGAAGAAATTCCATGGCTCTTACTTGCTTATCTCTAGGCGTATGAATATAAACAGCGCCTTCTTGTTCGTAAGTTTTATAGAACTCGTAAACCCCACCAATGTTGGCAGCAACGTGACCCATATATCTGTTATATTGACCATAGACCTGATCATAAAGATCACTTAGATCGTCGTAATTCTTACCATCTTCTGCAGTCCATTCTATTAAATTTGGAACAATACGCTTCAGGTTTTCTATTCCGTAAGCACTTGCTTTCATAGAATCGTCACCAAGATCTTCGGTTTGTGAACTTGGATCGATAACTCCTCCAGATTGTTGCTTACCAAATCTGTAAATAGGGTCACCAGCTTTTTCAAGAATCCATTGGTTGAGAACTTCTTTTTCTTCTTCAGGAGATTTGTCTAAGATGGGTTTATATCCCCAGGCAATAGAATACTTATCATATGGACCAACATTTGGCATTAATGAAACATCTCCATCACCAGGCTGTGCTACGTAATTAAATCTGGCATAATCCATTATCGAAGGTGCAGTGCCGAATTCTTTAGTAAATTCTGGATCTCTTAAATCTTCAACACTATAAGCTACACTACTTCCCATATTGTGAGGTAAACCTAGAGTATGACCAACTTCGTGTGAGGAGACAAAACGAATCAAACGCCCCATCACCTCATCTTTAAACTCAACACCTCTTGCCTCTGGATTGATGGCAGCGGTCTGTACGAAAAACCAATTTCGCAGCAATGTCATCACATTATGATACCAATTGATATCCGATTCCAAAATTTCTCCAGAACGCGGATCGCTTACGTGAGGTCCGTTTGCATTAGGAATTGGAGAGGCTAAGTATCTTACAACAGAATATCTCACATCTTCCGGACTCCAGTCTGGGTCCTCTTCCTTAGATGGAGGGTCTTTGGCTATAATAGCATTCTTGAAACCTGCAGCTTCAAAAGCGACTTGCCAGTCCTCAATCCCCTGTTTGATGTATTTTCTCCATTTTTCTGGAGTTGCACGGTCGATATAGTAAACAATTTGCTTTTTTGGCTCAACTAATTCGCCATTTTTAAATTTCTCAATATCTTCATCTTTTACCTCCAGACGATAACGGTCCAGATAAGTCACCGTTTCAGATTTTTGATTGTCCAAACCGTAATCGGTTTGTTTACTTGTAAACCAGCCTACACGCTGGTCGAAGTAACGTCTTTTCATAGGTTCTTTGGGTAAAAGAACCATAGAGTTACTAAATTTTAACGAAACAGAACCTGTACTAGAATTGGAAGGTGGCTCTCCGGCATTGTAAGTTTTGACGTGTCTTATTTCGATGTTTTTCGGGTAACTTCTTATGGTATCTATGTAAGATCGACTATCATCTAACCTGGAAATCTTGTAAGGCTTTCTTCTTCTACTTTGAAGACCAATCGCTTCTACGTCCTTTTGAAACAAATTTGTAACATTAATAACTGTGTTGTTATTAACTGAATCTTTCTTGTAAGCTTTTACATCAAAAGAATACAGAATAGGCTCAAAGTTAGAATTCACAACAGCTTCATTTATCGGGAGAGAATCTGCAGCAGCAATATCATAGGAAACCACTCTTAGGTGTACTTTGTCACCTTTTCTTTGCCAACGAAGAACCTGTTCATTTTGCTTACCTCCACCAAAACCAATGCCTTGAGCAGTTTGAGCAATACGTGTGACCATCAACATTTCTCTATTGAAAAGGGAATCTGGAATTTCAAAGAAGTAATCCTGATCTACCTGATGCACTGTAAATAAGCCTTCATCCGACTTAGCTTTGCCAGTAATGATTTTACTGTAAGGTTTTACACCGTTTTTGGACTCCTTTTTCGGTGATTTTGAGGCCGATTTATCATCTTTCTTACCTTGTAAGATAGAACATGACGACATCGAAACAACCATACCTGCTACAAACGTGTAGTAAAGTAATTTTTTCAACATAATTAATTTTTTTGATTTAAACAATTGAAAGTTATCAACTGAAATTTTAAATAAGACCCTTTAAGTTGTAAATGGTTTAATTATAAATGCAAAAAAGCTCTGTTTTCACAGAGCTTTTTTGAAAAATCATCAATTTTAAGGCTAGTGTGGTAATTTATTTCTCAATATACCATAAATAAAAGTCCCCAAAAGAGCACCAAAGATGACTATAAGGATAGACCCAAATCCCGCACCGGCCAAGACGTACATTGGACCCGGGCAAGCACCAGCAAGTGCCCATCCCAGTCCAAAAAGGATTCCACCAATGAGATAGCGAGGAATACTCATGGCTTTGGGTTTTAATTCCATGTCCTGCCCACCTAGAGCTTTAATATTGTTGCGTTTGATAATTTGAGTACCAATTACTCCTATAGCCAAGGCGGACCCTATGATACCGTACATATGAAAAGCGCCAAACTCAAACATCTCATAGATTCTAAACCAGGAGGCTGCTTCAGACTTGTACATAACGATACCAAAAAAGGTTCCTATTATTAAATAGACTAATGTTTTCATGGTTTTAAAAAATTAAAGGATATATAAAATTGATCATAATTAAACCTCCAATAAAGAAGCCTATCACCGCGATCAAGGAAGGTAATTGAAGGTTACTCAAACCCGAAATTGCGTGTCCGGATGTACAGCCTCCTGCATATCTTGCCCCAAATCCAACAAAGAACCCTCCTACTAATAAAATAGCGAGAATTTTGGGATCGCTCAGACTTTCGGCACCAAAGATCTCAGTGGGTAAGTAAGCATCTCCTGTACTTGTGATGCCGTAAGTTTCAAGTTTTGTGGCAATCTCTGGATTAATGTCGACTGTATTGTCAGATAAGTAGTTAGCTGAAAGAAATCCGCCAATGATGGCTCCAAGAACAACAATTAAATTCCACCGTTCTTTTTTCCAGTCAAACTTAAAAAAGTCTGATGCTTTCCCTGCTCCACCAATAGAACAAGCGGTCCTGAGGTTGGAAGACATTCCAAATTGTTTCCCTACAAAAAGCAGAGCAAACATCACTAATGCGATAAGCGGACCTGATACATACCAGGGCCAAGGATTGGTAATCCATTCCATAGTTTTAAATTTTTATGCAAATTAAAGCCTTGTTGGTCATATTTATTGTAACAATGGTTACTAATTGCTTTTCAAGGTTAAAATTGAATTAAGGCTACATTTAAACGTTTGAAAAAGTCTAATTTTATGTAAAATTTACACGATGAAACTTACATACGCTACACTTGTAATTCTATTAACTTTTTCGATATCAACCTTAAGCGCTCAACAAGAGTATTTTGAATATGGTTTCAAAGGAGGAATTAATTTATCCACTATTTCAGGAGACAATGTATCTAACTACGAGACAAGGACTTCTATGAATATTGGAGGGTATGGACTTTATAAAATTCTACCAAAATTTGGGATACAAGCAGAGCTATTATATTCTGAGCAGGGGTTTTCCAATGAATTTAGTGACATTGATCAAACGACTAATGAAGAAATCGACATTGATGAAATTTTAAGAATGCAATACATCAACCTTCCTGTTTTATTGAGTTATAATGTCGTTGAAAACTTATGGGTAGAAGGTGGTGTACAAGTTGGTTACTTAGTAGATGCTGAATTGGAACAAGAAACTGTAAGATTGGGAGATACACAACAACTCATAAGTGAAACAGAGAACATTAACCAAAATGACAGATACGAAAGTGTAGACTTTGCGTTAGCAGGTGGCTTACGCTACAAACTGAATCAAAACTTTATGGTACAGGCAAGATATACCAATGGTATAACCGATGTTGATAAAGAAACCCCTGGTGACCAGTACAACAGTATTTTTAGTTTTTCTGTTGGTTTTGTGTTTTAATTAATATTTAGATTCTGGGAAAAAATAGTCAAGTTTCCAGATTGGGTACCTGTTAATTTTTGACACCAGATTTCAACATAATCATTGGGGTTTAAAACGACTGTTCCTGATAAAGAAATGCTAGACACATTGGTGATATTATCAACATAAAAGATAGCGTTTGTCCTATTTAAAGTTGTGTTTCCATTCACTCTTATAAAAAAAGAATAGAATTCACCCTGCCTATTCGTTCCTCGAACAGATAGAGAAGCATTTATCGAAAAAGCCTTGGCCTCTTTACCTTCATATCTAAGTCGATTCACTGCATTTGATGAAAACCTTAAGAGATTTGAAGTGACCGCACCACCAGTCAGCTTAAAAGCTGTACCCACTGCAGCTGATGTCAATCCGTATCCTGTGTTTAAATCACCGTCATAATAAATATTTCCTGTAGCAACATCGTCATTTTCATCTTTAATTCCAGGCGCCTGAACAAACCAATTTTTTGTGAAATTTGTATTTGAAGGTGTTGATGTATACTTATTGATTTTAGTGACAGATGATCCCGAAAATACAGTCCCTGTAATAACACCTTCATCCACATTTGGATTGGATGAAACATCTATAGCCACAGCTCCTGTATCAGCAATCGAAAATCCACTTGCCTTCTGAATCAAATGAAAATCTCCTTCAAACTTTTCAAATGTCCCGGAATTTCCAGCCTGCCAAGCTTGATTATTCAGTAATAAATTCGTTATATCAGAATAAACCACTCCGTTTGAGTTATTGATATACTGAACATTACTTAGAAAAACAAAACCTATTCCAGAAACAGTTCCTACACTAGCCATGTTACTTATGATTGTGTTTTGTACCAATAAGGATGATCCAGCACTTAAAGCAAATACGTTTGCACCACCTGTAATTGATAGGTTACGAATACTACCACCATTACCTTCAAAAATATTACCTGAATTTTTGATCAATACGTCTTCACTAGCGTCTAATCCTGCTAGGTAGGCACCATTTAAATTTAAAGGAGTATCTATGTTTACAGGACCATTAATTTCATAAAAGGTATTTGAGTCTAGAGTTATAGCTCCCCCAGAAGCATCAGGAAAATCTTCCTGTGATTTTATTAAGACATAATTATCTCTTTCTAATCGCGCAGAACTTAAACTCTCCCATGACGATTCATTTTCATTATAAAAGTAATAAGCCTGTAAATCTGTATCAAACACAGTAAGCCCGTTGGCTGGTCCTGGAATAGCAGATCTTTGGGCTGATGTCATCCTAGGCAGCAAAACTCCTTCCTCTGTAGATTCAACATCTAAAATAGAAGAATTTGATGGTGTATCTGTTCCTATTCCTACCTGCGCCTTTACAAAATGTATGGAAATAAAAACAATAAGAATAAAATAAAAGCTATTTTTCATAATTTTACATCTTTATATTGATACGAATTTAGTAATATTGCTTTATGAAAACGACACTTTTGTTAATTATTTTCACATTTGTATCAAATACTTTGTATCCTCAGGTTTTTGTTGAAGAGAACACTCGGATCACATTAACTAATGAGGTTGATTTATCTGTTGCTGGTAATTTCAAAAATAACGGAAGTATAGTTGGGACTGGATTTCTGAAACTTGTTGGCGGCAATGCTCAAACTATATCAGGTGATGGAATTTTGGAAAATTTCAATATCCATAAAAGTGGCAGTCAAGCTGAAATTACTGGAGGACATCAAGATGTTTTTAGAATTTTTGAAATACACGGGGGTAATTTTTTTCCGAATGCTAAAATCACCCTAAAAAGCAACGATACGCTGACGGCCCAAATAGGCATAAATACTGGAGGTGACATTGCTGGTGATATGGTTATTGAGCGTTTTATACCAAAATCTAACAGAGCTCACCGGTATTTCTCTTCGCCTGTTGCTACTTCAGAAAGTATTTTAAAGAACTTACAAGAAGGACAAAACAATACAGGAACCAATTACCCAGCTGATAACACAGATACCATTCCAGGATTTGGAACTCACATCACAGGATCCAAAACAGGTGATAACGGATTTGATGCTACACTAACGGGTAATTCTTCATTTTTTATTTGGAATGCCGATACTCAGACCTGGACTTCTATCGACAATACTGATATAAATACGCTGGATAAAGGAGATCGTTTTTCGCTTTTAACTCGAGGAAGTAGAGCGACAAGTCTAAGTTCTAATTCTGCTGTAGGACCCGAAACAACTTTAAGGCTTACAGGGAATCCAACAATTTTAAACTTCAAAAAAAGCATCCCGATAGTATCAGAAAATAGCTTTATTCTATTAGGAAATCCATATCATGCAGCAATGGATGCCAACCTTTTTCTTAATCGAAATGAAGGCTTGAATACAAATTTCATTTATGTATATGATCCAACTTTGAATTCTCGCGGAGGGTATGTTACCGTTGAGTTACCAGGAGGAACAAACATACAGGGCTCTGAAGCCAACCAATATATCCAGCCCTGGCAGGCTGTTTTTATCGAAGCTACAAACATAGCCCCAACAACCTTAAATTTAACTTTCAAAGAAGAAGATAAAAAGGTATCTGAACCTCAGGTCGGTACGTTGGGCCTGTCTACAAGAATTGATTTAAAATTACAGCATGAAAGTGAAACCAAAGATGCTATAAGCTTAAAACTAGGACACGGAGCAAATTCAGGGATAGATCAAAAAGATGCGAAAAAACTATGGAATCTAGATGAAAACCTATCCATCTATTCACAAGGCAGCTACCTGAGTATAGAAGAGCGGAGCTTTCCTATATCCAAGGATACCGTCATGCTGCATACTTACCAAAAAAGAAAAGAGAATTATAAATTAAATCTACGTACCTCAAATCTTCATGAGGCCAAAATCATCTTAAAGGATTTCTATTTGGATAAAGAATACCCTCTAGAGTCAAATCAAGATGTAGTTATTGATTACCAGGTAGCAGAAAGCGAACCAGAATTTAGATTTGGTTTAATCATTGGAACCGAAACCCTTTCGGATGAGGAATTCACTTCACAAAATTTCCAAATTTACCCAAACCCAGCCAGAGATGTTTTAAACATTGAATCCTTAAGTGATTACCAACACCAATTAAATTTTAAAGTTTATTCTCTTCTCGGACAACAGATTGCTAAAGGAACTTTAAAAAATCAGGATAAAGTTACAGTTCTGGACACCTCTTCCTTTTCTGAGGGAGTTTACCTCCTTGTGATTACAGATGATAACAACTTAAAAGAAACTTTGAAATTCATAAAAATTTAAACGTGTTTCTTTTCCAAAACCTCAAGATAATCCTCTATTGCTGCATAAACTTTGGCTAGCTGAGATTCCGTAATCACATAAGGCGGGAGTATATATACAGTTTTGCCTAATGGTCTCAGAAAAACCCCCTTGCTCATAAAGTAATTAAACATTTCATCTCGTGCATTGCCATAACGTTCCATTTCAACATTGAGATCCAAAGCCAGAATCACACCAATCTGCCGAACCTCTCCAATCAGGTGATGCTTTCGCATTTTATCAGCAAACATCTGATTTAAACTCATAATGTTCTTTATGGACTCTTGTATGTCTTGAGATTGTAAAAGTTCCAGACCTGCAATAGCAGCAGCGCAGGCTAAGGGATTTCCAGTGTAGGTATGTCCATGAAAGAGTCCTTTAGAAATCTCATCCGCATAAAAGGCCTTATAAATTTTTTTGGTACAGCTCGTAATTCCCATTCCAACCATTCCTGCAGAAAGAGCCTTACTCAGGCACATCACATCTGGCTTTTCAGTTAAATAATCTGAAGCAAAGTGTTTCCCGGTTTTTCCAAACCCTGTCATCACCTCATCAGCAATACAAATCACGTCCTGGGCTTTGCAAATTTTTAAAACGTCTTCAAGACCTTTGCGATCATAGGTCTGCATAGCAGCGGCTCCCTGCACCAAAGGTTCATAAATAAATCCAGCGACAGGATGCTCTTCCAAAATCAATTTCAGTTGGGCAATGACTTCATCATTATTGGCTCCATTAGGCTTAGGAAGTCTTACAACTTCGATGAAATGATCTTCAAAAGCTCCATTGTATACCGATAATCCAGACACAGACATAGCCCCAAACGTATCCCCATGAAATCCATCTTCCAGCGCCAGCATCACTTTCCTATCGTTCCCCAGATTGTGGTGATATTGCAAAGCCATTTTTATACCGATTTCAGTCGCGGTGGAGCCATTATCGTTAAAAAACAATTTATCCTGATTTTTAGGTAAGATCTCCACTAACTTCTCCGACAATTCAACTGCAGGTTCGTGAGTAAATCCACTAAAAACTACCTGATCCAGAGTTTCCATTTGAGCTTTTACCTTTTTTACAATATACGGATGACAATGCCCATACATACTGGTATACCACGAAGCAATAGCATCTATGTAAGTTTTACCAGACTCGTCCTTCAGCACTGCTCCTCTGGCCGACTTTATAGCCAGAAGCTCAGGGTTTAGTTTATGCTGAGTCAAGGGATGCCAAATGTGCTTTTGATCCCGTTTGGAGATTGAAGGTTTGGTAAAAGGTAATGAAATATGCTTGCCAAAAAGTTTCATGTCTATGTATTTGCTACAAAGTTAAGCTCTTTAAAGCTACAAATAGTTTCTACTGAATTTAATGCAGACAAGCTTAAAATTTCTCTAAATTCAGCTTTAACGCTTGAGCATACTTTGAAATCACGTCTTTAGAAAATTCCTCCTCCTCATTGATTCTGCCTAAATACATAGCCTGGGTTTTCTTTAAAATAATGCTTTCTGTAGTAGGATGTTCGTTACCACTAAATAGGATACCGATGTTTGAAAACCCTCGACTCTTTAGAGCTTCAACAGACAGTAAGGTATGATTGATACTGCCTAGATAATGCCTTGACACCAGAATAATTTTATCTGAAGTTTCAATCAAGTCGATAATGCAGTCTTTAGCATTTAGCGGGACCAGCAAACCACCTGCACCTTCTATTACCAGATTATTTTTAGTTTTAGGCCTTTTGATATGTTCGAGCTGTATCTCAATATTATCAAGACCTGCTGAGGCATGAGGACTCATAGGAGTTTTTAAGGCATAGGTATTATCGTGAAACTTAGACTTTGAGTTGCTTATTAAGGCTTTGACCTTATGCGTATCAGAATAGTCAAGATCGCCTGCCTGTATAGGTTTAAAATAATCGGCTTCCAAAGCTTCTGTCACGATGGCTGAAGCTATAGTTTTTCCAACTTCAGTTCCAATTCCTGTGATAAAATAAGTATTATTCATTTTTATTTTTTAATCAAATAATTTGTCAAATGGTTTAAGACCTTCTTTATTTCCTCTTTAGTAGTATAACTATGTAAGCAAAATCTAAGTCGTTCTTTTCCTTTAGGAACGGTTGGAGATAAAATGGCCCTAACATCAAATCCATCTTGCTGAAGTTGATGTGATATGGACTTTACCTTTTTGTTACCACCAATCACACAAGACTGAATTGCCGACTGACTTTTGATAAAGTAACTCGATAGGTTTTGAGATTGAATCTGATCCAAAAAGAAATTGATGTTGAAATTTAACTGCTCAAAATCTTCAGGATTTTGCTTTAAATACTCGTGTGCAGCCCAATTCCTGGAAGTGTTTTCTACACTTGGTGCAGTGGTGTAAATAAAGCTTTTAGCAAAATTAATAAGGTATTGCTTTAGATCTTGAGTCCCTAAGACGGCAGCGCCGTGAGATCCAAAAGACTTTCCAAAGGTGATGACTCGAGCAAAAATGGACTCTGAAAATTCAGACGCGCCACGCTTTGAAATCGTACCTATAGAATGGGCTTCATCTAAAATTAAGTATGCTCCAAAACGCTCGCATAGCTCAACTATGCGATCTACATCAGCACTATCTCCATCCATGGAAAACACATGTTCTGTGACCACGTAAATGGTTTCAAATTGATCCTTAAACTTAGCTAACTTTTTCTCCAAATCTTCTAAATGGTTGTGCTCAAATTTATAAGCTTTAGCTTTACTGAGAGTGATTCCATCTCGGATAGATGCATGACTTAATTCATCGTAAAGAATTAAGTCCTGACGTTGAGCAACAGAGGAAATAAGTCCCAAATTAGCATCATATCCAGAATTGAAAACCGTGGAGGCTTCAGTCTTGTAGTAATGACAAAGGTAGGACTCAAAGTCTTCAATCATTTCGTAATTCCCAGTGAGGAGTCTTGAGCCAGTAGCGCCATGAAGTTCATTGGGATAAGCTTTTCTTTTTTCTGTGGCAAGTTCAGCAATAGATGTATTTCTGGAAAATCCAAGGTAGTCATTGGAAGAAAAATCTATCCATGAAGCGTTTGGTTTTTGAATTGACCTTAAAGCCCCTTCATCTTTTCGCTGAACTAATTTTTGCTTAAGTGAATCTGGCAGTGAAATATTAGGCTTTCGGCTTAGGTTTTTCATCTTTTTCATCCTCATTATCGTGACCCTTCAGCTCGTGTGTAGACTTATTGTATTTATCTTCAAGATCATCAATTACTGATTTCCCCCAGAGCTTATTCCCAAGAAAATATGAAGTTCTACCGATAAGGTGCGCGCCAACTGGAGCAGTGATTAATATAAAAATAATAACCGCAATAACTCTGGTTGTTACAGACATTTCGAGAAAAAATAATGCAGCAGCGGTGAGCAGTAATCCTACACCAAGGGTTGCTGCCTTGGTATTTACTGAAATCCTCAAATACTGGTCTGGCATCCTAAGGGTTCCGATTGCTGCTAATAATACGAAGAGCGCTCCCAGGCCTGAAGTAATGTATACTAATATATCAGTCATTTTTATTTCGTTTTTCGAGGTAATATGCAAAAGCAACTGTTCCTAAAAAGGCGATGAGTGCGAGAACCAGAGATATATCCAAAAAAGTAGGCTTATCGCTCAAGATACTGTAAATAGCTATTATACCAATACTTATCGTGATTAATAAATCCAGGGCAACTACCCTATCTACAATGCTGGGTCCCTTGATAAATCTAACAAATACCAAGAGTGAAGATATGGAAAGTATTGGTAAAATGATGTAATATAAAAAATCGTGTACGTTCATCGCAATATTTCTAGTAAGCGTCTTTCAAATCCTTGTTTGATATCAGCTATAAATTCCTTTTTATCCATCACATACATGGCATGCACATACAGGACACTTCTATCGGTAGAGACGTCCAGTGCCAGTGTACCAGGTGTGAGTGTTATCAAGTTGGCTAAAAGTGTGATCTCCAAGTCAGATTTTGCATCAAGTGGCAAAGCTACAATGCCTGGCTTCATACTAAATTTTGGAGTTACCACTTCGTAAGCAACCTGTATATTGGCCTTTGTCAGTTCCCAGATAAAGAATAAGATAAAACTTATAATTCTAGGGATAATTTTAAAGTATTTAGTACTGCTTTTGTCTTTGGAGCCGCTCAGAATCCAAAGTATAATGAAACTAAGGATGAATCCAAATAAAAAATTATTGAACTCATACCCCCCGGTTAAGAAGACCCAGATCAGTGTCAGTAGTATGTTTGAAAGAAATTTAGTTTTCATCTGGATTTATCTTTTTAAAACTGCATTGATGTACAATTCATTATTCATAAGCTCTGATGCAATTCTTTGTGACAACTGCTGAATGTGCTCTGCGCCAAATCCTATATATAAAGTTACAAAAGTTAGAAACGCAACTGGAAATATAAAAGTGAACTTTTGCCCAATTCTTAATTGATCAAAATAGATAAACTTCTCTGGAAATTTAAGCTTAGGCTGGTCTTTCCAAAAGACTTCTGCCCAAAGTTTGGCAATAACGATGAGGGTGATCAAACTCCCAAAAATCAAAGCCCCAAAAAACCAATACTGCTGAGCATTAAAACTAGCCAGGATGAGTGATATTTTAGGCCAGTAACCAGAGAGTGGCGGGATACCCACCAGGGAGAATAAAGGAATAGCTATAAGCAAACTTAGCTTAGGGTAGTTGGCGTACAAACCTCCCAGTTTCTTCATATTGGTGGTGGTTTTGATTCTATAAATCAAACCGCTGATTAAAAATAAGTTGGTTTTGATAATAATATCATGAATCAAGTAAAAGATAACACCAGCCATCGCTACTTCAGTAAACAATGCAAGACCACCTATCATGAAACCAATATGACATATAATAAAATACATAAAGACTTTCTTGATATTATTCTGAATAATAGCACCAATTCCTCCACTGAATATGGTCATGATCGCTAAGGTAAGGAGTAAAATAGTCAAGAACGAATCACCTCCATAAATTAAGGTAAAGACGCGTATAAGTGCGTAAACCCCAACTTTGGTCAATAATCCAGCAAATATGGCCGATACTGCCGAGGGTGGAGTATGGTAGGAGGCTGGCAGCCAAAAATAAAGAGGAAAAATCGCGGATTTGATTCCAAAACCTACCAAAAATAGAACTGCACTAATCTCGACAAGAGTGGTGTTTTCTACTTCTGCGATCTTTAAAGAAATATCTGCCATATTCAACGTACCTACAAGTCCATAGAGAACTCCAAGGGCGGTAAGGAATATCATAGAAGCAAAGAAGTTGAGCGCAAAATACTTTACTGCCCCTTCCAGCTGGTTCTTCTCGCCACCGATACTGATTAAAACAAAAGAACTAATAATGATAATTTCAAACCAAACATAGAGGTTGAAAATGTCACCAGTTAAAAAAGCTCCATTAAGTCCCAGCAATAGAAAATGAAACACGCTGAAATAACCAAATCGCAATCTGGCTTTTATGACTGAAATTGTTGAAAAAACAGAAACCGCAAAGCCAGCGATAGCAGTAAGCAAGACCAGTGTAACTGCCAGCATATCCCCCACAAAAACAATCCCAAACGGAGCAGACCAGTTTCCGGATTCCACAATATGTGTCCCATTGTTATAGACAAAAATAAATGCCCAAATAGCAACTACCATGGCAACCGCATTTCCAACAATACTTACAACTTTTTGGAAATTAACTTTATTCCAAAAAAACATCAAAAGGATGCTAAAAAACAAGTGAACTACGAGTGGCAGTATGATGATGTCGTTTGTCATGAATCTTCGTCTGTAGTGTTAAGTTGATCTAGATCGTCTGTCTTCAATACTTTATAAGTTCTTTTTACCAAAATAATGGCAAAAGCCTGTAATCCAAAACTAATCACAATGGCAGTGAGGATTAAGGCTTGAGGTATGGGATCGGCATAAACGCCTTCCAGGACTTTTTCTGCAGAGTCTATTATAGGGGGTTCTCCTTTTGTAATTCTTCCTAAAAGAAAAATAAGAAGATTCACTCCGTTACCCAGAAGAATAATGCCTAGAATAAGCTTGACCATGCTTCTTCGCATAATCATATATATGCCGGAAGCATAAAGAACACCAGTAATAATTGCTAATATTATTTCCATTTATGCTGATTCTGAAATTGTAAAAATGATGGTTAAGGAGGCTCCTATCACCACGAGATATACGCCAAGATCAAAAAATAAAGCTGAACCTATGGCACCAATAACAGGAATTGGATTTTCTACCCAAAGTCCAGTCATAAGCGGTAAATCTGAGAAAATGATAGGAGATACACCACTCAAGAAAGCAATCAACAAGCCAAGTGGCATTAAGAAACCTGGATGAATTTTTAAAACTGATTTTGTTTTATCCAAACCATTAGAGAACGCGTCAAGTACAAATGCAATGGCAGCCACCAGTCCTCCTACAAAACCTCCACCAGGCAGGTAATGCCCTCTCAACAGTATAAAAACTGAAAACAGCAATAATACTGGCAAAAGATAACTTGATGCAGATTTTAAAATTATCGTTTTCATTTATTTATTTTTTGTCTCTCGATTTCAATCTTAATTTAAGCAATCCAAAAACACCTAGGGCAGCTACTATTAATACTGATATTTCAATCATCGTATCTATTCCTCTAAAGTCAACCAAAATTACATTAACTATATTTTTACCGCGAGCCAATTTGTAGGCATTTTCAGCATAATATTCTGTAATCTCTGTATTTTTAGGTTCGTTGAGAACTCTCAGAATAAGCAAAGTGATTAAAATTCCAAAACTAATCGATAGAACTCCGTGCTTAATTCTAAGTCCTGTGTCTGAAAGTTTTAGGTATTTAGGCAATTTATACAGCACTAAAACAAACAATATTACTGTAAGTGTATCAACGGAAAATTGAGTCATCGCCAAATCTGGCGCACTATAAAACAAGAATAGCAAACTAAAGGACAGACCAACCACACCAAGTGCAGCAACTGCGGCCAATCTAGATTTAGTGAACACTGTATATAAAACTCCAGACAATAACATCAGTAGGATAGATATTTCATAAATGGTCAACTCTGTGAGCGTTGAAAAATCAATTTCTAATGAAAAGTCTGTGAATATGAGATAACCCAACAACAGTATAAGAAAGGCCACAATAATGGACAAGTAGTGCCTTAAGTACCCAGTTTGGAAAAAATTAGTCCATAACCTGGAAAAAACAGCAAAGCCTTCAGACAACTTGAGAAGTAAATCTTTTGGAGCTATCACGTCTAGTTTTGCGATGGCATTTTCCAACGCATGTTTCGGTTTTAATGTAAAATACAGCACTGTGCCAAGCAAAAGAGTGATGGCACTAAGTCCTAATATAGTATTGAATCCATGCCAGAGTTTAAGATGAAAATCCTCAAACTCGATGGCTTGGGTCATAGCGATTGGCTTGGCAAAAGCAGACTCTATCAATCCCGGGAATAATCCAAACACAAGACCAGCCAATGTCATAACTAAAGGTGGAAGCCACATCAATGGAGATGGAAGATGTAACTTTTCAAATTTTTCTGGCAACTTACCCATGAAGGGCTTTACTCCTGCTACAAAACCAGCATAAAACAACAGCACATTGGTGGAAATAGCAATGATTGTGAGAAATATTGCATTGTCTTTAAAATGAAGTGTAGCCTCGTATATTAAATCTTTACCTACAAACCCGAGAGTTGGAGGTACACCGCCGCTAATGAGAGCTGCTACAAAACCAGCAATAGCTACAGGCATCATAACTTTTCGCAAACCAGCTAGTTGAGTAACATCTCGTGTTCCTGTTTCATGGTCAATGATACCTGTAATTAAGAACAAAGAGGCCTTATATAAAGCGTGAACAACTATAAAAACGGCTGCAGCAATAAGTGCGGCCTGAGTTCCTATCCCAATTAAAAACACCAGAATTCCCAAGGCTGAAATCGTAGAATAAGCCAAAATACCTTTCAGGTCGGTTCTGAAAATGATGTGGAATGCTGAATACACCATAGTCACAGCCCCAACGCTAATTAAAATCGTGTGCCATATCTCTCCACCGTTCAAGACGGGTGTCATCCTAAATAACAAATACACCCCAGCTTTAACCATAGTGGCTGAGTGCAGATAAGTAGACACTGGCGTTGGTGCTTTCATAGCTCCAGGTAACCAGAAATGAAATGGAAATTGAGCAGATTTTGTAAATGCTGCACCAAAAATTAATAGTAAAATCAAAAGGTAATGAGGGCTATCTGTAATTACATCCCGCAACATAAGCATTTCAGAAATGCGGTAAGTCCCCGCTACATCGCCTAGCAACACAGCACCACCAAGTAGTAATAAACCCCCGATTCCTGTAATCCCTAAGGCTGTAAGTGCAGATTTACGAGAATCTGCCTTGTCGTTATTGAATCCAATCAAGTAAAATGATGAAATGCTGGTAAGCTCCCAAAAAATGAAAAGAGACATCAAGTTATCGGAAAGTACAAGACCCAACATGGCAGCCATAAACAGACTTAAGTAACCATAAAAACGATCCAGATACTTGTGGTCTTTAAGATAAGCAGCCGTGTATAGAAAAACCAGCGAACCCACTCCTGTAATCATTAACGCAAATAGCAAGGCTAAACCATCTAGAGTAAAACTGAGATTGACGCCAAAACTAGGTATCCACTCATGGTTTTCATAAATTACTTCACCAGCAGAAACCTGAGGTAAAAACGTGAGGAAGTAAATAAATAAGCTAATTGGAATTAAAGAAGATAGAACAGCAAGTTTTCCCCTGAAATAAGATCCAGCAAACACAAGAAATAAAGAGAATAAAAATCCTAAAAGTACTGCTCCTAGCATGCTATAATTTATTTTTTACAAATATATCGATATTTCACAAAGAGTATAACTCTTAGAATACTTAGCATTCTAAATGTAAAAATCCTTTGCGACATTTTTTTAAATAAATATGCTGTTGAACGTTCAACAGCATATTTATAAAATTTTGATCTTGATTAGATGAGTTCAGCTTCCACTGAAATTTCGGTGTCGAGCAACTTTGATATAGGGCAATTCGTTTTGGCCTTGTGTACTAGTTCATCAAATTTACCTTGGTCAATTTTATCAATTTTAGCTTTAAGTGTAAGATGAGATTGAGTGATATTTCCATCTTTGAAAGTTACTTCTCCTTTAGTTTCAAGGCTTTCTGGCACAAACTCTTCTTCTGTTAAGAAAGCGGAAAGCTGCATTGCAAAGCAGCCCGCATGAGCAGCAGCAATCAACTCCTCGGGATTGGTACCCTTCCCATCTTCAAAACGAGAATTGAATGAGTAAGCCGTGTTTTCTAAGATTCCACTTTGTGAAGAAAGTGATCCGTTTCCATCTTTAATGCTTCCTTTCCAAATTGCTGTTGCGTGTCTTTTCATCATTAATTTTTTCTAAAATTAGTTATAATTATGAGCATGCAATTGGATTTCAAATAAAATTAACCAAATGCTCATCTTGGATGACTATTCAGATTGAAATTGCTTTATAATTTCTCTTGCTTTTTCAAAGTCCTTTTCATTAACCTTAAGTTCATAATCGCCAAATACTCCTGCAAAACCGGGATCTACATTATTAATTTCGAAATTCTCAATTCCTTCAGAATCTAATAAATTTTTAATTCCCATTAGTTCTACTTTAGATTTTGTAATCAATATTTTTTTTGTCATGACAGCCGATTTTAATTAGTCCTCATCCTGCATCCCGTTCCAGCCTCTGGCCTTTATCGGGATTTTTGTATTCATTCTTGAAATCAAATGTATACCATCGCTTTGTTCTGCCATGTGACCAATTACAGTAAGATTGGGATTTGCTTTTATTTTTTCAAAATCAGATTGATCGATCGTAAAAAGCAATTCATAATCTTCTCCCCCATTGAGCACTACTGTCGTAGAATCCAATTCAAACTCCTCACAGGTTGAAATACAAAGTGGATCCAAAGGCAGCTTATCTTCAAATAAATTAGCTCCCACTTTCGAATGTTTGCATAAATGCATCAATTCAGAAGATAAACCATCGCTTATATCAATCATGGAAGTAGGTTTTACTTCAAGTGCTTTTAGAAGTTCCACAATATCTTTTCTAGATTCAGGCTTCAATTGACGTTCTACAATATAGGTATATTTTTCAAGATCGGGCTGAGCATTAGGATTGACTTTAAACACTTCGTTCTCACGCTGTAAAACTTTCAGTCCTAAAAAAGCTCCACCTAAATCTCCGGAAACCACCAGCAAATCGTTGGGTTTGGCCCCACTTCTGTAGGTAATATCTTCTGGCTTGGCCTGGCCCATTGCCGTTATGCTTATGGTTAAACCTTTTATAGCTGAGGTAGTATCGCCACCTACAACATCCACATTATACAAATCTGCTGCAGCAGTAATACCGCTGTATAACTCTTCTAAAGCTTCTACTGTAAATCTATTTGAGCAAGCGATGGAAACCGTAATTTGCTCAGCCTGTGCGTTCATCGCATAAACATCTGATAAATTGACCATCACTGCTTTATAGCCTAAGTGTTTTAATGGCATGTAGGCCAGGTCGAAGTGAATCCCTTCTACTAAAAGATCGGTTGTGACCAACGTATGTTTATCATGATTTAATACAGCAGCATCATCCCCAATGCTCTTCACGGTCGAAGAATGCTTTACCTTTAGAAATTGAGTAAGATGATCAATTAGACCAAACTCCCCTAGTTCTGATAGTTTTGTCTTGCTGTCTTTACTATTTTGAAACATGTCATTTTTATTTTGAAATGCAAAGTTAGTTAAAGGTTTTGGATAGTTGAGAGTTAAAGCTAAGAGTCCTATATTCATAACATTAGACGTTTATACGAATTAAATCTTTTCCGCTATATTTGGATAAAATTCTTATTTTGAAAAAGATTTACTCTGTTTTTTTTGCTTTCTTATTTGGTTCAACGATGTATTCCCAAATTCCTTGTGAAAATGGCTTTGCAGGGTCTTATCCATGCAATGATTACGATTTAATGGCTCATATTGACCTAAATGAACTTTCTGCAAGCTCTGGAAACGATTCATGGGGGTGGACAGATCCTGAGGACGGCAAAGAATACGCCTTAATGGGCTTAACCAACGGCACGGCTTTTATTGATATTTCAAACCCAACCGAACCAGTTTATCTTGGCAAACTCCCTACTCATACTCAGTCTAGTAGCTGGAGAGATATCAAAGTTTACAACAATTTTGCTTTTGTGGTTTCGGAAGCTAGCGGTCATGGTATGCAGGTGTTTGATCTAACTCGACTGAGAAATGTCACTAATGCACCCACCACCTTTGATAATGATGCGCATTACGATGGTTTTGGGAATGCACACAATATTATCATCAATGAGTCTGAACCTTATGCTTATGCTGTAGGCTCCTCAACCTTTAATGGAGGAGCACATATTGTAGATATTTCAGACCCACTTAATCCTATTTTTGCTGGAGGTTATGACGGAAGTTTTTACACCCATGATGCCCAGGTAGTCACTTATGAAGGCCCGGATAGTGATTATACCGGTAAAGAAATATTTCTGGGAAGCAATGAAGATGAAGTCGTTTTTGTAGATGTTTCCGACCCTTCTAATCCAGTGTTAATCTCTACCGTTTCATATAGCAATATTGGCTATACGCATCAAGGCTGGCTAACTGAAGATCACCGCTATTTTTTACTTGGTGATGAATTTGATGAAGCAAATTTTGGATTCGATACAAAAACCATCATTTTTGATTTGGAAGATTTGGACAATCCTAGCTTCCTCTTCAACTATTTTGGACCTTCTTCTGCAATAGATCATAACGGATATGTGCATGGAAATACGTTCTTCCTTTCTAATTATAATGCTGGTATTAGAATGGTTGATATAACCTCTATCGGCTCTCAAGACATAAACGAAATTGATTATTTTGATACTTATCCTGAAAATGATAATGCGGGCTTCCGAGGCGTTTGGAGTAATTACCCTTACTTTGAAAGTGGTAATATTGTAGTGAGTGATATCAACAGAGGTTTTTTTCTGATCAGAAAGTCAGGCACGCTTAATACAACTGATTTTGCTCAAAATAACTTTTCAATATTTCCTAATCCTGCAAAAACTTTCGTTCAGATTCAAACTCCATCAGAAGCGATTCAATTAATTGAGCTTTACAATCTAATGGGACAAAAAGTATTTTCTCAAACCTATAAAAATCAGAAGGATGTCCAAATAAACGTGGAGTCTTTGAAAACTGGCCTTTATATGCTTAAAATCAACAATTCATTTACCAGAAAACTTGTTATTAACTAATGCTAAAATCAATTATATATCTCATTTTTATAGCCATACTTATCTCTTGCTCTAGTGATGACGACCAGGCTGAAGAACAAACGGATGAGGCACAGGAATTCCTTGGCGAAGTAAGTATTGCTAAAACCATAGGCGGATCTCAGCAGGATGATTTTCTATCGGTAGTTGCTACTCCTGACGGAGGCGCAGCAGCTTTTGGGTTCACCCAAAGTAATGATGGAGATGTGGTAGGGAAATCTGCTACAGATAGCGATTACTGGCTGGTCAAATTTGACGAAAACCTCAACATAGAATGGCAGCAAGTATTTGGGGGCAGCAATGATGACCGCGGACAGGACATGATTTCAACTTCAGATGGTGGGTTCATTGTAAATGGTTTCACCAGAAGTCTGGATGGTGACGTCTCCCAAAACTTTGGATTTCAAGACTATTGGGTGGTAAAGCTAGATGCTAATGGCAGCATACAATGGGAAAGAAGTATAGGCTATTCTGGAAACGATCGAGGTTATGGCATTACTTCAACCAAAGACGGTGGATATTTTGCTACTGGCTTCCTTGATGTAACAGCATCGGGAGGTGAAGGAAATGATGATTTTAATAACTTAAAGACCAATCACGAAACTGCTTTACCAAAGCATGGAGTAGGCGAATTTTGGGGAATCAAACTTTCGGGCGAAGGCGAAATGGAATGGAGAAGATATTTTGGAGGAACCAATAATGACAGAAGCTACGGCAGCTTACAGACGGAAGATGGTGGGTTTATTCAAGTTGGGCATTCTGAAAGTGACGATTTTGATATTACAAACCCCAGAGGAAGCTACGATGTATGGGTAGTTAAAACAAACTCTAATGGAGATTTGGATTGGCAAAAGAATTTTGGTGGAAGTAGTATAGAAGTGGGTTATGATGTGATTCAAACAGACGATAATAACTTTATGCTGGTGGGTGATACCCGAAGTGATGACCAAGACGTTTCTAATCTAAAGGGGAATGCTGATGTTTGGGTAATTAAATTTGATAACGAAGGAAATAAAATTTGGGAAAACACCTATGGAGGACCCAACTTTGATGCAGGCAGATCGATAATACCCATAGGGAATGATGAGTATTTTGTCACAAGCAGCTCTCAAAGTCAAACCGATCAACTCTCATCAAATTATGGATTAAATGATGTATGGACTTTTATTATTGATGGTAGTGGAAATTTAAAATGGCAAAAAAATATTGGTGGAACTGGTTTAGACTTCGGAAACGATGCTGCTCAAAATACTAAAGGAGAAATATTTGTAGTTGGAAGTAGTGAAAGTGAGGATAACGACTTCATAATCAATAAGGGAGATAAAGATGCATTCATTCTAAAACTGAAGTAAAATGAAAAAAATCATCACTTTAATAGGTTTCGCTTTGTTAATGTCTTCTTGTAGTAACGATGGCGACACCAAGAATATTACAATAAGTTTTGAGAATAAAATAGCTGGGGATCGAATTAATCTTGGAACTGGAAATTATCAAAACACATCCAACGAATCTTACTCAATTGATGAGCTCAAATACATTATCAGCAATATTCAATTGGTAAAAGAGAATGGAGAGGTGTTCACCTATCCTCAAGATAACAGTTACTTTTTAATCAACGAAAGTGAACCAGAAAGCCAAATTATTGTTTTAAACAATGTTCCTGCTCAAGACTTTCAAACACTCAAATTTGGGATTGGTATAGATCAAACCAATTACCCCTTGAATGGGGTAGACAACTTTGTCCCTACTGCAGAAGAAAACCAGATGTTATGGAGCTGGTCAGCTGGCTATATCTTTTTCAAAATAGAAGGTGATTTTTCAATAGAGAACGAAAGCCATCAGGATAATTTCTTGTTTCATATCGGTAGTCACGGGACAAATCTAGATAATTATAAAACCGTTGAATTATCGGCTACTCAATTTGATTTGGATCTTACGCGTAAAGATCTCATTGCCATTGAAACTGATATATCCAAACTTTTCAATGCTGTTCACGACATCAGGATCAATGATAAATCAGATATTCAGGTAGACCCTGTAAATGCGCCAAAAATTGCTGAAAATGCAAGTCAGATGTTTTCATTGAAGCCAACTCACAGCACTAATTAAATTTAAGGATGAAATTGTCATTATTAATTTTTTGTCTGTATTTCTGTTTGGCTTGTAACAGCGATGAGGATACTTATGTTCCAATTTCAGAAGACAAAGCATTGGATTTTCCCCAACCCGATTTTTTTCCTCAACCCGTTTACGATTTAGATGAAAACCCTCCAACAGAAAAAGGATTCGAATTAGGCAAGAAGCTATTTTATGACGGCCGGTTATCCTCAACAGGTGTTATTTCCTGTGGGTTCTGTCATATTCAGGAATTTTCCTTCACGCATCACACCCACGAAGTTAGCCATGGCGTCAATGGAGCTTTAGGAACCCGTAATGCACAACCTCTTGTTAACCTGGCCTATTTTAATGAGTTTTCCTGGGACGGTGCAGCACCTCACCTAGATGCATTTTCTATTATCCCTATCACTACAGATGTAGAAATGAATGAAACGGTCACCAATGTGTTGAACAAACTTGAAAGTGACGAGGAATATATTGACCTTTTCTCAATAGCTTTTGAAAATGGAAAGGTCAATACGCAGAACATGTTCAGAGCTTTATCTCAGTTTATGGTGATGATGGTTTCTGCAGATACCAAATACGATAAAGTCCTAGAGGGCAACGCCGTATTCACTGAAGCTGAAGCTGCAGGTAAAGCCTTGTTTGATTCCAAATGTTCTGGTTGTCATGAAGGCATTCTTTTCACTGATCAATCTTACCGAAATAATGGTTTACCTATTGATCCCAGGTATAATGATATAGGCAGAAAACGAGTGACTGGTCTTGAAACCGACAAATACAAATTCAAAGTTCCTTCCTTAAGAAATATAGCTGTAAGCTTACCCTATATGCATGATGGTCGTTTTAAGACACTTAAAGAAGTCCTAGACTTTTATGATTCTGGCGTTCAACTTACAGAAAATCTTGATTCTGTTTTCCAGCAAAGCAACTCAATAGGGATTTCTCTTTCTGAAACTGAAAAGGAACAACTTATCGCTTTCCTTAACACTTTAACCGATGACAATTTTCTTCTTGACAGAAGGTTTTCTGAGTTTTAAGTTAAACTGCTTTAGATAAATTAATAGCTGTTTCAATTAGTGCCAGATGCGAATAAGCCTGTGGGAAATTTCCCAATAAACGTTTGGTTTTAAAATCAATGTCTTCACTCAAAAGCCCTAAATGATTGGAAAATCCTATCAGTCGTTCAAATTGCCTTCTGGCCTCCTCTACTTCTCCAATTTTATTCAAACTATTGATGTACCAAAACGTACAAATGGTAAATGAAGAACTTGGCAGTCCAAAATCATCTTTATTTTTATAACGGTACAAGAGGCCATCATTCGTGAGATCTCTCCCTATAGCCTTTACGGTACTTACATACTTTGGATCCTTAGCCTCAATAAATCCGTAAGTTTCCATCAGCAGGACAGAAGCATCTAGATCTGTAGATCCATAAGACTGAGTAAATGCCTGTACCTCTTCATTCCACGCATTTTCCAGAATATCATTTTTGATAGCTTGCTCCAGCGTTTTCCAGCGCTCAAGTTTTGAAGTCTTATTGAATAATTTTGAAATCTTAATAGCTCTGTTTATAGCAACCCAGCACAAGACTTTGGAAAATGTAAAGTGACGGTCTTCCGATCTAAATTCCCATATGCCCTTGTCTGGCTCTTGCCAGTGTTTACCCACTACCCAGGCAATTCCTTTGGTGATGGTCCACAATTCTTCTTTGTTATCGGTATCGGATTTAAATTTCACCAGCTCCTGATGAATCACATCCACCAAAATACCATAAATGTCATTTTGTTTTTGAGCGTAGGCCGCATTCCCTATTCTCACTGGCTGCGATCCATTGTAGCCGGAAAGGTGAGACAGCTTTTTTTCTGTAAGTTCTTTTTCTTTATTGATCCCATACATGATCTGCAGCTTCTCGTTTTTATCTGGAATCAAATCAATAATAAATTGGAGATACCGCTTAGTCATTCTGGTGTGACCAAGTTGAGACACTACTTTCACAACCATGGAGGCATCCCTTATCCAGCAAAAACGGTAATCCCAATTCCTTACTTCACCAATCGTTTCTGGCAGAGAGGTGGTCGCTGCAGCGAGGATGGCGCCAGTTTTTTCGTAACTAAGCAGCTTTAGGGTCATCGCACTTCTCAAGATCATATCATCATAAGAACCGAAACGAGGGGTATTAAAACTCCAGTTAAGCCAGTACAGTTTTGTTCTTTCAAAATCCAAGGTCACCGAAGCCATGCTTGGGAGATCGATCTTTTCATTATAAGACATGACAAAAAAAGCATCTTCAGTAAGCTCTATTTCTTCTGAATTGACCACGGATTCCTTAGGAAGTGAGGTATATAGAAATAAAGTATCAAATTCATCTGCCTCGGTAAGCGCTACGATGAAATCTTTCTTGATATAAATTTCTGTGTTACTCAAAGCGTATTCCAGTTTTGGTGAGTAATCTATTTTTAACTTTGGAATTCCTTTAGTCACTTTGAGATAACGGATCACCTCAGGCGGTGCATGGTAGTTTTTGTCTTTTTTGGCATACCTGGCTAAGAAATCATAAAGTTCAAAGCTAGCCTTTTCAGAAACAAATTCAGTTTTAAGAATACAGGTATCCTTTAAATAAGTTTGAGATATAGTGTAGGAATCATCCACTTCAAATGCGAACTGTCCTCCTTTTTTCTCATCCAGTAGCTTAGCAAAAACTGAAGCCGAATCAAATTCTGGCAAACAGCACCAATCTAGCGATCCTGTATCTGAAACTAATGCAGCAGTTCTACAATTTCCTATAATTCCGTAATTCAAATTATTCATACCTAAAGTTTATTTAACCAAATTACTAACTCCTTCAACAAATAAAGGGGTTGGTTTAACAATAAATTTAAATTTTGGAGCAAACCCCCTAAAAATTTGACCCTCTATGAGGGATTAAAATCTTATTTTTATAAAAATAAAGGAAATAATTCGACCTAAAGGAATTTTTTGATATGAATAAAACAATTATAGTTTCAAACAGGTTACCTCTTAAAGTAAGTTTTGAAGATGATCAACTGGAAGTTACCCCAAGTGTGGGAGGACTAGCCACAGGTCTCAAAACTGTACACAAAGGAGGCAATGGCATCTGGATAGGCTGGAGTGGAATGACCAAAGAAGAACTGACACCAGAACTGGAGAAACAGGTTAACGAAGCTGTTACCAAAGAGCAGTGTGTAGCAGTCAACCTTACCCAAAAAGACTTGGATTTGTACTACTATGGATTTAGCAATCGAACACTTTGGCCTTTATTTCATTATTTTATAGAGTATACAGAGTATAGCCCGGAATCCTGGGAGGCTTATAAAAAAGTCAATCAGAAATTTGCTGACAAAGTACTAGAGCATGTGGAAGATGGCGACAAGGTCTGGATACAGGATTACCAACTGCTACTCGTTCCTGCGATGGTAAAAGCAAAAAAACCAGACATCTCTATCGGTTTTTTCAATCATATCCCCTTCCCTTCTTACGAGATTTTCAGGACCTTCCCAAAACGTAAAGAAATTCTTGAAGGTATGCTGGGTGCCGACCTCATCGGTTTTCATACTTATGATTATGAACGCCATTTTCTGAGTTCGGTCAAGCGAATTCTAAGTTTGGAGGTAAATTTTAATAAAGTCACCTACAAGAACAGAATTATAAAAGTCGATTCTTTCCCTATGGGAATCGATTATGAAAAATTTGAACAAGCCGCCCTGGATCACGACAAAATGGATGAAGACCATAAATCTGAAATCCAGAAGCGCCTGGATCAGCATTTACAAAATGAAGATGGTGTCAAAATGATTTTGTCTATTGACCGAATGGATTATACCAAGGGCATTCCCAACAGAATCAAAGCCTTTGAATATTTTTTAAAAAAATACCCGGAGTTTCAGGAAAAGATCAGATTGATTATGCTTGCGGTGCCCTCACGCTCGCAGGTTCCACAATATCAAAAACTGAAACAGGAAACCGATGAGCTCGTAGGCAGAATCAACGGAGAATTTTCCACCGTAAGCTGGACCCCGATCTGGTATTTCTACAGAGCTTTGCCTTTCGAAAACCTGATTGATCTCTACACCTCTTCGGATGTCGCGCTCATCACTCCCGTGAGAGACGGCATGAATCTGGTGGCTAAAGAATATATAGCCACACGGACACGGGAAGATGGCGTTTTGGTACTAAGTGAAATGACAGGTGCTTCTAAGGAACTGAATGAAGCTTTACTCATCAACCCTTTCAATTATGAGGAAATCGCCGATAGCATAAAGCAGGCTTTGGAAATGCCAAAACCTGAGCAGAAACAAAGAATGAAAGCGCTACAAAAGCGTGTATCCAGATATAGTGTAAGAAAATGGGCCAATGAATTTATGAATTCGCTAAATCAAGTCCACAAGGTCTATCATACCATCCAGGCCAAAAAGGTTGATGAGAAAGACCTGACTGATTTCAAAGCCCAAATGACATCTACAGCTTCAAAGTTGTTGTTTTTGGACTACGATGGAACACTGGTTAACTTTACCAATCAGCCAGAAGATGCTAGACCAGACCCGGAGCTTTATGAGCTCCTGAAAAATTTAAATTCCAAACCAAATACAAAGCTAGTCATCATAAGTGGAAGAGATAAGAAAACCCTAAACGAGTGGTTTGGCCATACGCCTTACACCTTAGTTTCCGATCATGGGGTTTCCATGAGACTGGAAGGGGAAGACTGGAAAATGATGGAAAGGCTCAAAACCGACTGGATGGAAGATGTTCTGCCTGTTTTGGAAACCTTCGTAGACAGAACCCCGGGGACACTGGTCGAAAAGAAAAAATATTCTCTGGCATGGCACTACCGCAATACCGATGTGGAATTGGCACAAAAACGACTGGTAGAAATCAAAACAGTACTGACCAGTTTTATTTCCAATACTGATCTTACCCTTCTGGAAGGTAATAAGGTGATTGAAATCAAAAGTAGTAAGGTAAATAAGGGTCGTGCTTCCTCCAACCTGGTGGATCACTTCCCTTCAGAACATATCTTTGCTTTTGGGGACGACTGGACCGATGAGTTTATGTTTGAAGAGCTTCCTGAAAAAGCACAAACCATAAAAGTAGGGGTAAGAAAGACCAAAGCTAAAAATTACGTGAATACCGTTGAAGACGTCAGATCACTTTTAAAAACCATAGCTGAATAAAATCAAATGAGCAGACAGATTAAATTAATATGGGATTTCCGCGGACCCAATGCAGAAAAGACCGCCGAGCACCATGAGATCCACCTAAGGGATTTTATAAAGATGAATGCGATGGAAGGTCATATCACAGGAGTTGAACCTGTGAATGAGTTTCATCACATCGCTTTTCTTGTAGTGGAGGAAAGTCAAATGAAAGATTTAAGAGATCGCCTCAAACCTCATCGCGGACAGGTGTATACTCCTAAAACCTAAATTTTGCTAAGTTTTTTATTAGTCAACTCAATTTTATGCGAAAAAGTTACTAGTTTTAGAGGATATATACTAGTTGCCAACTATATTAAAAAAAAAGAACTCAAATTGAAAATCGAATTGCGGAATAAAATCAGATCTGAAAATTATCTGATAATCGAAATCGGATTAAAAAAAACGCTGAATAAATTTCACTCATTTGACTGACGAATGAATTGCCGAAAACCAAACTTTTGGTAAAACCCTCAAATCATAGCTGAAAATCAAAATCTGAATGGACTCTGCCGAATAATTTGCGCTGACTAAATTGCTCTGAATAGATTGCCAAAAAAATAACCTGAATCTGAAAAAAAATAGCCGAATTAATTGGCTGAATGCCAAATGTAAAAGACTGTTTTCGTTCTGTCTTAACTGATTTTTTAGCTGACGGTCGATTTGAATAATGAATAATCGAAAATCAGTTTACTGAAAACCAAAGTCTCCGCTGAATCAAAAGTGCGAAAAAATACAGTTGGCAACAGCGTATATAGTTTATGGCGGATTTTGTACTGAATCGAAAATTATAGTATTTTTAGAAAATTAAAAGTTTAACCGAAAGGCGAGCGCTTGTTATCCCGCCACAAACCATATACGCAAGACGTTACCCAACATTTAAACAAACAGAAAATCAAACATGAATAGGTTAATAAATATTTCATTAATAGCTTTAATATTACTTGCATCTTGTCAACCTTCAGATAGTTATATTGACTTAAGTGAAAATGCAAAAGAGTTGATTAAATTTGAATTAGGTGATACTTTCCAACTTAAGAATTTAATAACTGATGAAATTATAGAACTTGAAATTATATCAAAAGACATTCGTTACGTTGACGGAAGTGGCCCAAGTACAGGAACAATTTTAGATGCAGGTGGAGATACATATTATGAACGGGGCACATTCAGATTTTCTGATCAATCAAATTGTTACTCTGTGAGCGTATTGGTTGAAGCAAGAAGCAATGGGAATTTTGAATTCTCAATTGGAACCGGTGATTGCTTCGGTGAATATTTATCTACAACTGAATTTAATAGTCTTGGATTTGAATATAATGGTGAGATTACAAATATAAACGTTAATGGCGTAGAATACTCTGAAACATATGTTTTGGAAACATTTAATACTGCATTCACTAACACTATATTTTACACGAAAGAAAATGGTATTGTTCAAATTTTTGATAATCAAATCCAATCGGCTGTTTTTACAATAGCGGAATAAAAACGTTGGGTAACAGCGCATAACAAAAATGGCGAGATTTGTGCTGAAACGAGAGTTTTGTGTATTTTTAGAAACTTAAAGTTTAACCGAAAAACTTGTGCATTTTAAGTCGCCACTGAAAGATACACTTTCCGTTACACATAATATTTAAAACTAACTTCTGTGAAAAAATATCAACTAATTATTGTTTTAATAATTTTACTCTCAAATGTTATTTCCTGTAACTCTAACACTGAAACTAAAAATGAAAATGACAAAATTGAAAGTAAGAATTTAAAACCTCTAATTGAATTATTTAATGAGCCAGGAAATCAGATTAGTGACGAAACGTTAGTTAAATATTTTGAGATTAATAATAACAATCAAAGCTCAGACGAATTCAAAACAGTTAAAAAAGTTGATTTTAAAAACGATATACTTGGATTCATTTATAAAATAGATTGTAGAGCTGGAGGTCAGTGCGAAATAATAAATATGGCTTTATTTAAATCAGGTGTAAAAACTGATGAAATCAGAATTGGACAAAATTTCGCGGATTATGGTGGTTCAATAATTTTAGAACATCATATTAAAGGAAATAGAATTGAGTTGACAAAAACAGTATTAGAAAATGAATGGTCTGTAAACGGTGATTTAAAAGAAATTAAGAACACCGAACAAGAAATATTTATAGTTAATGCTAACAATGGTAAATTCGAAAAAGAATAATAGAGAATACTATGTGCAACATCGGTAACCGTCGCACAAGCCACTAAATTCTAAAAAAATAAGTCATATTGCACACTACAAAATGATGATGAATTAAATAAAGCCAGCAGGTAACTAAGAACTGTGGTAAAAAACAACTCTTTTCTTCATTAATTTTAGACATTATTAAATTTAAGGGTTTTAGCTCGTATCAAACTTCGTGCTTAACCGAAAGTTAAGTGCTTCGAATCTGCCCTTCTGTCCATACACAGAACATTGTTGTGCAATTAAGACGAATTTTTAGAATTCACAAAAATTTCAATTTAAATTCAAAATTTATTCTATATTTGTATCTATTTGGATACAGTTGATGAATGAGAATTACCGAAAAAACAACTGAATTTGACAAGTGGATTAGAAAGCTGAAAGACATTCGAGCGAAATCTAAAATTCTCTTCCGAATCCAGAAACTTGAAGCAGATGAACATTTCGGAGATTGTGAACCTGTTGGAGACGGAATTAGCGAAATGAGAATAAATTACGCTAAAGGCTACCGTGTTTACTTTAGGGAAAAGGACAACAAAATTGTTATTCTTCTTATTGGCGGAGACAAATCGACTCAACAAAAAGATATCGAAAAAGCGAAAAGAATTTGGAACAAAATAAAAAATGATTGAAATGGAAACCACAAGATTTGACATAGCGGACTATTTAGACAGCGAAGAAATGATTGCTGAATACCTGAATACAGTTCTTGAAGATGGAGACAGTTCTGACTTAATAATAGCAATTGGACATATTGCAAAATCAATCGGAATGACTAAAATTGCGGAGAAAACAGGAATGAGCAGACCAAGTCTCTACAAAGCATTATCCGACGGAGCAAAACCACAATTTGGAACAATAATGAAAGTATTGAAAGCCATTGGTGGACAAATCAACGTGAAACCAATATCTGCGTAAAAAAACGACATCACTAAAATGGCTATAAGTAATAGCTAGTTCTCTCCTTCTTCTGAAAATCCTCACAGATTTTCTATCTGGTGTTTATTTGCTAAATTAAGTGCTAAAACACGCCACTAATCATAGCCAGACCGCTAGCAATAATGCAAAATCATACACAAAATTCAACTTTAAAAATATCTTGATGCAAAACCCTCTTTTAACTGTCGTTTTAATTTTTATTGTCTTCATCAATGTGACCGGTCAGAATAATGATTCTATAAAAGAAAAGACAACACTAATCACTCTTGACTGTAAAGTCAAAACGACAACAAATCCATTATACATCATACAGATAAATGAAAAACGGTTTATGAAACTCTTTGAAGACGAAGGCTCTAAGGAGAAAGTTATAAGAGAATTAAGGCCAGAATGGATTGGATCAGTCAATGTGCTAAGGGGGCCAGAAGGTGTTAAAAAATATGGCTCACTTGCAGAAGATGGTGTGATTGTATTATCATTAAAAAAAGATTATTGGGAAAAGATGACTCCTGAGTTGCAGAATAGATTTAAATGAATTTACGGTTAAATCACTATTACCAACAATGGTAACCGTTGCACAAGCCATTAAAACTCTAAAAAAATGAGTTGTTTTCAGTCCTTTTCAGGGCTTTTGCATTTTCGATCGAGTTGGATTTATATTTTTACATTATTTATTCTAATCCTATAAATATGGGTTTATGTTCTAAATATTTGATGTAAACGTGTATTTTAGGAACTTATAATGAGTTTGCATTCGTTATGGAAACAAAACCGGTAGATGGAAATATTTAGACAGATAACAGCAAATAATATCGAATTAAAAAACTATCCTTTTCTTAAGGAATTGGCAATGGAAGCCTATTTAATGGAGAATGGAGACATTTTAAAATTGGATACGGAAAACTTTGCTGATGTTACTGTTTTGGATGCAGAAATCGCATTGAAGAGTGGGAGAAAAACTTCAGACCGAGACGGTAGAATTGATATTTTAGCTAAATATGGTCTTGATTACCTCGCTCTAATAGAGTTGAAAATTAACGAGATAAATGACCAATCCTTAAGTCAACTAGAAGATTATTTGAATGAAAGACATCAGATTTTAAAGAAACACCCCGAATTTTGGGCTGAAGTTGAAAGTGATCCAAATTGGATTGGAGTTTTAGTTGGCTCATCAATATCACCTGAATTGCAACGTAGATTGCAGGATGGCTATACAACTGCTAATGGAATACCTATTGCAGGTATGATTCTTAGAAGGTTTAGAAGTATAAAAAATGAAATATTTGTTATTACTGACACTTTTTTCAAATACAATTATACAAGCAGAGACTTTTCAAAATTTGAATTTAAAGGGCAGATTTATAATAAAGCAAGATTGGTTAATAGAGTAGTTAGAACTTTTGTAGAAGAAAACCCAACAATTTCATATGCTAAATTAGAAAAGGTTTTTCCGCAAATCTTACAAGGTAGTATTGGAGTTTTCGACACAAAGGAAAATGCCCAAGAAATTTATGACAGAACAGGACATAAAAGGCATTATTTGAAATCTGATGAACTAATTAAATTGAGTGACTCCATTATTGCGACAAGTAACCAATGGGGACTTGGGAATATTACTCATTTTATTAACCACGTAGATAATTTGAATAACGACTATCGTATTGAAAATAAATAACGAAAAGAGAACATTGCATATACCATATGGCTGGAGTTTAAATCAGAACGGAAATTTTTGTATTTTAATAAAAATTAATCCTCAATTGAAAAGCTTTTTTTTAATCATCGCCTTAAGCCATATCATATGCAGAAAAAGTTTATATACCTTTAAAAAATGAAATTGATAATACAATCTGTAGTTGGATATATGTATAAAGTTTTAAAAAATGAACTTGACACTTCCGACTTCAAATCTGAATTTTCTGCAATTCGACACGGAGATTATTATGATTTTATAACGTCAATCGGAAAAGAAATTGACTTCATTGTTGTTTACAATAAAGGTCGAATTGAAAAAGAGACTAATATCAAAGAAAATGACATTGATTATGTTGGTCTTATTAAATCAGGAGAATCCTTAAGAGAATTTTATAAAAAATGTTATTTTAAATTTGGAGAAATTAATGATTCCGATTTATCAGACATCTATTTCGAAAAAGCGGCTCTTTATGAATTGTCTTTAAGAATGCAATTGAATAATAAAAGACTAACAAAGAATCGGGTTACTTTAGAAAACGTAATCAATAGAATATCTGAACTAAAAAAATTGACTGACCTTGAAACTACAATGCTTCATAAAGGTAGAAAGTTTTTGAATTTTATAAAAAGGCCAGAAAAGTTAAAATCGGATTGGAATACTGTATCTTCTGATTTTGATAAAGCTTATTCTATATTAGTAAGTAAAAAATTAACAATTGAATAGAAAAACGGTAGACAACATCGGTAACCGTTGCACAAGCCATTAAAACTCTAAAAAATAAGTTATTTTAAGTCCTTTTCAGGGCTTTATGATTTATAACTAGTTGTGAAAATTTAGCTCTGATTAAAATAAAACAAGAGACTTTCGTAGAACACATAAGCTTATCGATCATGAAACAATTGCGAGGAAAATTGATTTATATGCATGAAAGTTATTTGGTTTCAAGAGACTATATTTATTCCCTCAAAACTCTATAAAGCAAAAAACTAATGTTTAAAACCAATCGGTATGGAAGAAATGTCATTTGAGTATTGGAATAAACTCGCAGATCAAGTCATACTGATAAGTTCTTTACTGAGTGGGTTTTCCATCGCTGTGGTTGCCAACTTTTTAGTAGCAGATTCTAACAATAATCGGTTGAAGAGAACTATAATGAAAACTGCAGTTTTAGCAGCGGGTTTCTTTTTGGTATCCCTCTTTGCAATGACAAAAATCTTAATGATGACAACCAACGGGTTTCCCTTAAAAGTAACGAATGGTGATTTAAAATTCCCATCTATTATAGGTGGAGTTGCACTGGTTTTTGGTATCATGTCTTTAATTACAATGATTTCCTTATCAGGTTGGACCAAATCAAAAAAACTAGGTCGGTTTACCGTTGGAGTTGGAGTCCTGACTTTCTTACTCATCCTTATAATGCTAACCTAGTAACCAAAAAACCCAATGAAAAGCCTCACTTCCACCCTTTTTGCCCTAAGTGTGTTCCTATTCGCCAACTTCATGACAGCTCAGGAGTTAAACGTCCAAAGCTTTGGGGATAAAGAAAATCCTGCGGTTATTTTCTTACATGGCGGTCCTGGATACAATGCCGTTCCTTTTGAAATAGCCACAGCAGAAGACCTGGCCAAAGAGGGATTTTTTGTGATTTCCTATGACAGGCGCGGTGAGGGAAGAAACGAACATCTGGAAGCTGACTTTACCTTTGCTCAAACCTTTGAAGATTTGAATGCAATATATTCAACTTATAACCTGGACAAGGCAAGGCTTGTAGGACATAGCTTTGGTGGGCTTGTCGCAACTTATTTTACCGAAAAATATCCTGAAAAAGTCAGTCACCTGATTTTGGCTAGTGTTCCTATTTCCATGCAGAGCACCTTGAAGACCATCATTAAATCATCAAAAGCGATTTACCAGGAAAACGACGATACAGCAAACCTGAGCTATATCGCTCAATTGGAGCAAATGGATACCCTGTCTTACCCGTATGCAGCTTATAGTTTTATGCACGCCATGGCAAATGGGTTTTATACGCCAAGTCAGCGAAATGAAAGAGCAGAGAAACTTTACCAAAGACTGAGGGCAGATACTTTGGCTGTAAAATACGCTTCCCAATACGGTTATTCCGCTCCTATGAACTTCTGGAAAAACGAGTCCTACACCAGCATTAACTTGAAAGACAATTTGAAAACATTGAAAGACAAGAGCGTTGAGATGTATGGTATTTACGGAAAAGACGATGGCTTATATTCCGAAGCGCAAGTTGAGGACATTCGTCAGATTTTGGGATCTAGTAGAGTCAAGTACCTCGATAATTGCTCACACAGCGTTTTCATCGATCGCCAGGAAGAATTTATAGCTCTGTTGGTAGGCTTGAAAAAATGAATGCTTGTGGGCTTGAAAATGTAGCTCTTGTTACACTGACACGAAAAGCTTAATGCTGGTAAGAAAGTGAACCCCACATCAAAATTTTTGAATCCTCAACTTTATAAATAGTTGAAAGGAAAATTGCGTTTATACATGAAAGTTATTTAGTTTTGAAAATAAAAACCAATCTTTAGAAAAAACTTTAAAAGACCTTTCGATGAAAAAACTACTCCTAGCACTACTAAGCGTCCTGACCATTGCGTGTCAAAATGAAAAGACTGAAAAATTTAATCTTGGTTTTGAGACCCAGAGTGACTCGACAGCACTTTCTGATGGCTGGTCCAAATGGGGGAATTACGAGTTAGAAATAGATTCAGTTACACACTCAGGTGAAAAATCAGGAAAAATAACTTCAGATGATAAGGGAAGTACTTTTGGAAGTATTGCTTATAGAATTCCAGCACAATATTCTGGAAAAAGCATTCAACTTGATGGGTACATGAAAACTGCAAATGTAGAAAACGGATTTGCAGGATTGCTATTGCGAATTGATGGTAACGGAAGTACGTTGGCATTTGATAATATGCAAGACCAAAACATTTCTGGGACAAACGACTGGCAGAACTATAGCATCACACTTGATTATCCGGAAGAAACAGAAACCATTTTTGTAGCTGGAATTCTTACTGGTAAAGGAGAAGCTTGGTTTGATGATTTTGTGGTAAAAATTGATGGTGAAAATATTCAAACTTTAAAAGAGGTTGAAAAGGAAATTTCAAAAGCAGAACTAGACCAAGAGTTTGATGAAGGATCGCTAATTGAGTTTCCGGAACTCACCGATAAAGGCATTGATAACCTCGAATTATTAGGAAGAGTGTGGGGCTTTCTCAAGTATCATCATCCTGAAATCGCCAAAGGAGATTATAATTGGGATTATGAATTGTTTAGATTTTTACCAAAATATATTGAGACTAAAAATCTAACAGAAAGAGATAACTTACTGGTTGATTGGATAGATTCCTTAGGTGACATAGAAGAATGTTCAACATGTGAATCAACCGATAAAGACGCTTTTTTAAAACCTGATTTAGACTGGATTGATAACCAAAATGAAGAATTGAAAAACAAATTGCTTTTTGTTTACAAGAATCGTTCACAGGGCAAACACTTCTATATTGGTAAGTTATCAAATGTCGGAAATCCCGAATTTAAAAACGAAAACGCCTATGCTAATATGCCATTCCCCGATGAGGGGTTTAGACTACTATCACTATATAGGTATTGGAATATGATCAACTATTTTTTTCCTTATAAACACTTAATGGATGAAGACTGGAACCACAAATTAAGTGAATACATTCCACTATTTATTAATGCTGAAGACGAGTTAGACTACGAACTTGCTGCTCTACAGCTCATCGGTGATATCAAAGACACTCACGCTAATCTTTGGGGTGGAGGTGATAAAATTGATGAATGGAAAGGAACAAACTATCCACCTGTCCACTTGCGTTTTATTGAAGACCAATTGGTGGTAACCGATTACTATAATGAAGAATTAAAAAAAGAAGTTGGTTTGGAAATTGGTGACATCATTACCAAGATTAATGGAAAGGCAATAGATGAGCTGATAGAGGAAAAGTCAAAGTATTATCCGGCCTCAAATGAAGCAGCAAGATTAAGAGATATGTCAATAGATCTCTTACGGTCAAATTCTGATCAAGTTGAAATTGAATATGAATCAGGAAACGCAAACGTTCAAAAAAAATCACTTCGGCTTTATCCAAAAGATAGTCTTGACATTTTTCGCTGGTATAAAAAAAATGAAGGCAAGTCTTTCAAAATGTTAGCTAATAACTTAGGTTATTTGACACTTCAGAACATTAAAAACGAGGATATTTCTAAAATAAAAGCAGAGTTTAGAGACACTGAAGGAATCATTGTAGACATCCGTAATTATCCTTCAACATTTGTTGCTTATAGCTTAGGCTCTTATTTTGTTTCTTCATCGACCCCTTTTGTCAAATTCACTGAAAGTAATATTGATAACCCAGGTGAATTTAGATTCAAAAGTAAACTTGAAGTCCCTAGTCAAGGCGATACCTACAAAGGAAAGTTGATTGTTTTAGTGAACGAATTCTCACAAAGTCAAGCTGAATACACTGCGATGGCGTTAAGAGCTGGAGACAATACCACAATCCTTGGAAGCACAACTGCAGGAGCAGATGGTGATATTTCTGAAATTAAGCTTCCTGGAGGATTAAAAACATATATATCAGGGATTGGAGTGTTTTATCCAGATGGCAATGAAACTCAGCGGGTTGGAATTGTACCAGACATCGAAGTTAAACCCACAGTTGAAGGCATCAGACAAGGAAAAGATGAGCTCTTGGATAAAGCGATTGAAATTATCTTAAAAACAACAGATTAATACTTTATACCAACTCATAAGACTAGCCAACCATGAAAAAACTACTCACCCTTTTGTTAATTTCAACTTTATTGACAAGTTGTTCTAATGACGATGACAACGGAATTGACTGTTTACTTTTTGACCCTTTGTTTCCGGAGTTATACATTCGATTAGTCGATGAAACTGGAGCCAACCTCATCGAAAATGGAACAATCGACCCCGAAAATATAACTGTAGAAGGAGACTTTCCGAATCCAAACTTTATATATATTCCACCCAATGAATTTGGCGAAACTGACGCTGATGTAACAAAATACGATAATACTCTTTCACTATTCATCCCCAGAGAATCAAAATTTGAGTATACAATCACTTTGAACGGCTCAACATCAATCCTTCTGGAATTTGACGCTAGATTAGAAGAGCTTCCTTGTGGAATATCCTATTTCGTTCCTGTTGAACTGACTTATGACACTCAAAATGTAGAATCTGAAAATGCAGAAACTAATGAGCTTATATTTTTAGCGGAGATTGAAATATAAATAAGGGTTTGAGTTTAATCAAAGATTAAAATCATAAAATTGAAAGGAATAAAAACCTAGCCTGCATTTGTAAAATTATTAGGATTGGATGGAAATCTTTTTCTTGAACTATTAAAGTTAGGGAACAAAAACTCTGAGCAACACCGATAAGCTTTGCAAATGCTTATATAATTTTAAATATTAAACCAATACCATGAAAAACAACTCCTTTACAACCAAAACCACTAAACAATTAAAAGACTACCTCATTCTATATAAAGTAATGGGACTGATGCTTTTCACGACTTCCATGTTCTTACTTGGAATTTGCATTTATGGTCTGCTCACGAAAGAAGATAACTCTACCTTTATCGCTTTAACAGTAGTAGCCATTTCCTGTTTGGCTGTGCTTCCCTTACAAATCATCAATATAAAGCGAATCAAATCTGAATTAGCTTCCAGAGAGGAAATTGATCCACGGTAATGCCTGAAAAACTACGGCTAGCCTCGCGCTCCTGATAGAAATGGAAACCCCTCTAGCTGTTTTTTTTTATAAAGTTGTGCTGTTGTGAGCTTGACCAACGGAAAAGCCTTACAACAGCTTACAACTGTAAAAAACAGCTAGTGGCGTTGTAATGGATAGCAGGACTAAGCGCCCAACAAATTTAAAAGTCGTAATTAAATCCTACACCCAGTACTTCTCTTACCTGAAATCCTCTTACGGCATTATCATCATAAATGGCCTGGAAAGTAAAATTGGCCGAAATGTATTTGTTGACGTTCATCACCAGATTGAGTGTATAGTCGATATCCACATTTTGAGGATCTTCCAGATAGTTGGAATACAACCCTAACACATTACCTACTGTGATGTTTTCCATGAGTTTGAACTTTACAAAAGCATTCACGGAAGCACCAAATTCTGTACGAACGGTACTGCCTTCGTCCAAGCCGAAGAAATCTCCATCTACATAACCTGGTGTAGTTGTAAATCTGCTATTGGCAGTAATGATACGTCCAGTCACTGGCGAAAGGTTAACACGGATGTCATCGCTTTCTTTCCACAAGGCACCCAAACCCAATTGAGTAAAGGCCGGAGACATAAATTGTGTCCTCAATTCTCTGGTTTCATTGCCATCAACATCTTCTCCAAAGGTATATCCACTATCAAATTGTGTCCTGAAATTTACAAAGGCGGACGTAAACCACTTGGATTCTCCAATTTGGCGACCAACGGTAGAATTAATTTCTAATCGGTCATTGGTTTTTCTATAAAATTCCTGGTCCTTAGTCTTATTGATACCGTAGTCTCCTAAGAACTTGGTATCCCAGGCATATTTGCCTTTGTTGTAATTGATATCGTAGTTAATAACCACGTTTGCAGAATAGTTGCTGGTTCCCCCACCCTGCCAGTCGTTGTTGAAGGCAGCCTGATTGATTAAAAACTGGAAGTTTCCTTCAAAATTCCAGATAGAGTCTTTTGGTGTAGTGGCGTTGGGATCGGATTGGGCTGATGTAATAAAAATTGCAAAACAGATGAGTAGCGCACTTAATAGACTTGTTAATTTCATTTTTTAGCTTTTTACGGCTACAAATGTAAATAATTATATCATATAAGGTTATAAATAAATCAGTTTGTGATAATGAAGCAAAACTTATTTTTTAGGCCTTTTGTAAAGTGGCACTGCGGAACAGGCTTCTCCGTACATAATGGATTTTGCGACCGGCTGTAATTTTTGTAGAGCCATCAAATAAGCATTTTCTGGCACAGGCTTATGAGAACATCCTTTGATGATAACAGGTTTGTCTTGGTATTCTGAAACATCGAGGTCGCTTAAGACTTCTTCAAAAAGAATAGAATTCAATAATTCATAATCTCCGTAAACTACCTTTCTGGAGATCCCTTGCAGATACGAAGTAATAAGCAGGTAAGCCCACCCTGGCACTATGGCTTCACTAGAACAATGCAAAGCTACATAGGTGTCTTTATATTGGGACCAGTCGTGATGTTTTAAAGTTTCTCTAAAATCCTTTTCTTTCAAGATTATTCCTTCAAATAACCAATCTTTAATGTCGATCATTTGACGGTTTCCATCTGGATAATATTCTTCCAAATTGAAAGTTTTAAGTGAACTCTGAGCTACTTTATTGACGATTTCTGCCATAATTTATAACATTCCCAATTCTAACTTTGCTTCTTCACTCATCAATTCCTGTGACCAGGCCGGGTCAAATGTCAATTCAACCTCACATTCATTTACCCAGTCCAAGGAAGCAGATTTTTCCTTCACCTCTTGTGGTAAAGATTCTGCTACCGGACAGTTGGGCGAAGTTAAGGTCATCAAGATTTTTACGTCGTTATCTTCATTTACGAAAACATCGTAAATCAAACCTAATTCATAAATATCAACAGGAATTTCGGGATCGTAAATAGTCTTTAAAACTCTTACAATATCTTCTCCCAGTTGTTCTGTATTTCGTTCTTCAGCCATAATCTTAAGCTTTATTATTTTGTTGGCTATTGTAAGCAATAGCATACATTTTCATTTGTTTGATCATACTTACCAAGCCGTTGGCTCTGGTAGGCGATAGGTGTTCTTTAAGGCCGATTTCGTCTATAAAGCTAGTATCGGCATTGATAATGTCTTCAGGCTTCTGTCCAGAAAATACTCTTATCAAAATAGCAATAATGCCCTTGGTGATGATGGCGTCACTATCTGCAGTAAAATCAACCTGATCATTGTCCATTTCGGCATACACCCAAACTCTGCTCTGGCATCCTTTAATTATATTTTCTTCAGTTTTATGTTTTTCGTCGATAAGTGGCAGAGATTTACCGAGTTCTATCATGTATTCGTAGCGTTGCATCCAATCTTCGAACATGCTAAACTCTTCAATTATCTCTTCTTGTCTTTCTTGAATACTACTCACTTTTTTCTTGCTTTTTAGCTTTGATGACGACTTCTCCGTCTTTATTTTTTAAATTAATTTCTTCTTTTGAATTCTCAAACTGAGTTACAGATGCTGCTTTCTGAAAAAATAAGTTTTCCATGTCCATCTCTCCATCACAATACATCTTGGTAGCAGATGCAAATCCCATATCCAATTCCTCTCCATTGAGTTTATAATTGAAACTATAGTTATTACAACCAGAATATCCTGAGATTGTAGAATTTTCTGGATTCACCTTTAAAGTCAGTTTAGATTCCGAAACCTCCCTATCTCCTATTTGAGTTACCACGTAATCTTGAGGCATTAATTGGTCTGTTTTCATTTTTTGTGCTTTACAGGAGCCAAGTATTACAACAATAGATAATAAAGCAATACTCGCAAGGTTTTTAGTTAAGGTGCGTTTCATAATAGCATGGATTTTGCTTTTTTCAAAGCAGTTATAAAAGAGTCGATTTCTTCTTTGGTATTGTAAAATGAAAAAGATGCACGAACAGTCCCTGGTATTTTATAAAATTCCATGATCGGCTGAGCACAGTGGTGACCAGTTCTTACTGCAATTCCCATTTTATCTAAAAGTGTACCAATATCGTAAGGATGCAGTCCTTCAATATTGAAAGATAACACAGCAGTTTTACGCTCTGGAGAAGTTCCATAAATTTCTACTCCATCAATTTTTTCAATTTCTGAAGTCGCATATTTAAGTAATTCCATCTCGTAGGCTGCAATCGCTTCAAAGCCGATGTCGTTCATATAATCCAAAGCTGCTCCAAAAGCAATTCCTCCAGAAATATTTGGAGTTCCTGCCTCAAACTTATGCGGTAAACCTGCATAGGTTGTTTTTTCGAAGGTAACTTCAGAAATCATCTCACCCCCACCTTGATAAGGTGGTAACATGTTCAATAATTCTTCTTTTCCATAAAGCATACCCACTCCTGTAGGCCCACATATTTTGTGTGCAGACACTGTGTAATAGTCTACATCCAAAGCTTGGACATCCGCTTTGATATGCGGTGCAGACTGAGCACCATCTATCAAAACTTTAGCCCCTACACCATGAGCTAAATCAATGATGTCTTTAATTGGATTAATTGTCCCTAAAGCATTAGAGACGTGATTGACAAAAACCAATTTAGTGTTTTCATTCAGCAATTCTTTATAGGTATCCATTTCCAGTTCACCCTTATGAGACATAGGAATCACTTTCAGTTTTGATCCTGTCTTTTGGCAAAGCATTTGCCAGGGCACAATATTGGAATGGTGCTCCATCGCAGAAACCAGAATTTCATCTTCAGGCTTCAAAATAGAAGCATAACCATTGGCTACGAGATTGATGCTATGAGTTGTTCCTGCCGTTAAAATAATTTCGTGAGCAAATTTCGCATTGAAATGCTTTCTCACTGTCTCTCTGGCAGATTCATAAGCGTCCGTAGCAATTTGTGACAGAGAGTGAACCCCTCTGTGGATATTGGCATTTTTGGTTTCGTAGTAATCTACGATACAGTCAATCACTTGCTTTGGTGTCTGTGAAGTTGCTGCATTATCAAAATAAACCAAAGGCCTTCCATTTATCTCTCTGTGAAGAATTGGAAAATCTTTGCGGATTGTATCTATATCTAAAATTTGTTCAGAAGTATTCGTCATGTTTCGTTTCGTTTAATTTACTTCTAAACAAGTTGACTGAATTGAAATCTTAAAGATTGAACCCAAGTTCAACTCCGAGTTTCAATGCAATTTGTTTAGTAATTCTTTTTTTGATTTCTGGTATTTTCACACTGCTTAAAACATTGTTGGCAAACGCAAACATCATTAAAGCTCTGGCTTCTTTCTTTGGAATACCGCGCGTTCTTAGGTAATACAGAGCTTCGTTATCCAATTGACCAATGGTACAGCCGTGGCTACATTTCACATCGTCTGCAAAGATCTCCAACTGTGGCTTGGAGTTGCAGGTTGCCGTATCGTCTATCAAAATGTTATTATTGCTTTGGAATGCATTCGTTTTCTGAGCAACACGATCTACAAGTACATTTCCATTAAACACCCCTACGGATTTTTCGGAAAAAATGCCTTTATAATCCTGATGGCTTTCGCAATTAGGTTGTGTGTGGTGAACCAATGTATTGTGGTCTACATGCTGCTTACCTTCCAAAATTGTTACACCTTTCAGGACTGAATTACAGTTTTCTCCTTGCTGGAAAAATTTCAAGTTATTCCTTGTGATTTTACCACCTAATGAAAAAGTATGCATAGAACATTTGCTGTCTCTTTCCTGTTTGATAAATGTATTATCAATTAACGAAGACGTGGTTTTATCATTCTGAATTTTATAATAATCCACTTCAGCATTTTTACCCACATACACTTCAGTTACAGAATTGGTGAGTATGGGATGTTCTGTTAAACTCTGATGTCTTTCTATAATCTGAACGTGAGCACCATCTTCTGCGATGATCAAATTCCTTGGCTGCACCATTAAAGCCGCCTCATTACTAGTGAAAAAATTCATCACCTGAATAGGCTTTTCTGCCACTACATTCTTTGGAATTCTGATGTAAGCGCCTTCCTTAGCAAAAGCAGTATTCAATGCAGTCATGCTTTCTTCAGGTACTATTTTATTGAAGTATTTATCAATAACTGGCTTGTACTTTTCTTTGTCTAAAGCAGAAGACATGAGACAAGCATCCAACTTATCGTGAGTTGTTCTCGATAAATGCGATGAATAAATACCATCCACAAATACGATAGTGTAGGTATCAATATCGTGAATCAGGTATTTTTTGATGTCTTTATAATCTATAGCGTCTTCTTTTTTAGGGAATATGCTGTAGTCTTCTTTCAAAATTGAGTTGAGAGACGTGTACTTCCAGGCTTCCAGCTTTTTGGTAGGAAAACCTGTTTGTTCAAAGAACTTTATAGCTTTATTCCTTACGTCATGGATATCGTTCTCCAAGTCGACCTGCTCTTCAAAAGCAAGGTAAGAGGACATTAATTTATCTTTAAGTTCCATAGTTTTCAATCGTTTGGGTTTTTATGAAGGTAATTATGAGGACATTTCTGCACGTTCCTCTTTTAGCCAGTCATAACCTTTTTCTTCCAGCTCTTTAGCCAGCTCTTTACCTCCAGTTTTCACAATTTTACCATTCATCAATACATGAACAACGTCTGGCACTACATAGTCTAATAAACGCTGATAGTGTGTAATGACGAGGGTTGCATTTTCTTTAGTTCTCAACCTATTAACACCGTCAGATACGATTCTTAAGGCGTCAATATCCAATCCAGAGTCGGTTTCATCTAGAATTGCCAATTTTGGCTCTAGCATAGCCATTTGGAAAATTTCGTTTCGCTTTTTCTCACCACCGGAAAAGCCTTCATTAAGTGATCTGGAAAGGAATTTTCTATCCATCTCCAGTAAAGCGGATTTCTCTCTGATTTTTTTCAGCATCTCATTGGCTGGCATATCCTTTTGACCTCTTGATTTCCTTACCTGGTTGATTGATGTTTTTATAAAATTGGTCACTGAGACCCCTGGTATTTCTACAGGGTATTGGAATGAGAGGAAAATTCCTTTATGAGCTCTTTCTTCTGGAGACAACTCAGAAATATTTGCCTTTTCAAAAAGAATATCACCGTCTGTCACTTCAAAATCTTCGTTTCCGGCAATGACGGAAGCCAATGTACTTTTACCAGACCCATTAGGTCCCATAATAGCATGAACTTCTCCTGGATTAATTTCAAGGTTGATACCTTTTAATATCATCTCACCTTCAACGCTGGCGTGTAAATTTTTTATCTTTAACATATCTTGATCTTATTTATCTAATCTTAAACTATCGTCATTTGACGACGGTTGAACTTTAACTATATTTTGAATATCAATAACTTGAGGCCAGGCATCTTTTTCAGGATTATCTTTGATGTCAACTTTTAAAGTCACATCAAAAGAAGCAAATGGATCTGAATTCATAGCCCGAGCCTGAGCTACTAAATCTTTGGCTTGTGAATTCATAACAACGCCATAAATACCATCTTTCTTTTTAAAAACCGCAACCGAATCTGTGTAAATAAATTCTCCTGAAATGGTTTTAAATTTTGAATTTGACTCCGTTTGCAAATTCTTTTCCTCAGAATTTGATGTTTTTGAATCTGTCTTGCAAGATCCTAACATCAAAGTTAATACGGCGATTACTAAAAGATACTTTTTCATAATTTAGAGATTATCCAACTGAACCTTCTAAAGAAATTTCAAGTAATTTTTGAGCTTCTACTGCAAATTCCATTGGCAATTTATTGAGAACTTCTTTACTGAATCCATTTACAATCAATGCAATGGCTTTCTCAGTATCAATTCCACGCTGGTTACAATAGAAAATTTGATCTTCACCAATCTTACTTGTTGTCGCCTCATGCTCGATTTGAGCTGATTTGTTTTTAGCTTCGATATATGGGAAAGTATGCGCTCCACATTTATTACCCATCAGCAGTGAATCACACTGAGAGAAATTTCTGGCGTTTTCAGCACCTTTATTGATTTGTACTAGACCCCTGTAACTGTTCTGAGATTTTCCTGCAGAAATACCTTTAGAAATGATTGTACTTTTAGTGTTTTTACCTAGGTGAATCATTTTTGTACCTGTATCTGCCTGCTGGAAATTGTTAGTTACCGCAATAGAATAAAACTCTCCTGTAGAATTATCACCTTTCAGGATGCAACTTGGGTATTTCCAAGTCACTGCAGAACCAGTTTCTACCTGAGTCCAGCTTATTTTGGCATTTTTCTCACAAAGTCCACGTTTGGTAACAAAATTATAAACTCCACCTTTTCCTTCTTTATTTCCAGGATACCAGTTTTGAACAGTTGAGTATTTTATTTCAGCGTTATCCATCGCTACAAGTTCTACAACTGCTGCATGTAACTGATTTTCATCACGAGATGGCGCCGTACAACCTTCCAGATAACTTACATAACTAGAATCTTCGGCTATAACAAGTGTTCTTTCAAATTGACCTGTTCCTGCCTGATTGATTCTGAAATAAGTTGACAATTCCATTGGGCATCTTACCCCTTTAGGAATATAGCAGAATGACCCATCACTAAACACTGCTGAATTTAATGCTGCAAAGTAATTGTCTTTCGAAGGAACTACACTTCCTATATATTTTTTGACTAATTCCGGATGCTCTTTAATGGCTTCGGAAATTGAACAAAAAATAATACCCTTTTCAGCCAAAGTCTTTTTAAACGTTGTTGTTACAGAAACTGAATCCATAACCACATCCATAGCTACTCCAGCTAATTTCTTTTGCTCATCAATAGAAATCCCCAGCTTTTTGAAGGTCTCTAGCATTTCTGGATCAACCTCATCCAAACTATCATATTTTGGTTTTTTACTTGGTGCTGAATAATAAGAAATTGCCTGATAATTTGGTCTTTCATAACCAATATTAGCCCAGTTTGGCTCTGTCATCGTTAACCAATGCCTGTAAGAGTCCAGTCTCCACTGTGTCATCCAGTCAGGCTCACCTTTCTTTTTAGAAATACCAATAACCACATCTTCATTAAGACCTGGAGGAAACGTATCTGCCTCCATTTCTGTATAAAAACCATATTCGTACTCTTTATTTTGAAGTTCTTTCTCGAGTTCTTGTTCTGTATAAGCCATAATCTTTAGTTTTTAATCCCTCACTGAGGGTTTAAATTTCGACCTTAAGATCGAAATGTAAAATATTTCACTTCCCTACCTTAAGTAAATATCTACAAGGTAGTTGGTTTATAGTGAAAAACTTTCACCACAACCACATGTTCTCTGTGCATTAGGATTATTAAACACAAATCCTTTCCCGTTCAATCCTCCAGAATATTCCAGAGTCGTTCCTACTAAATATAGAAAGCTACTTTTATTGATAACAATTCTCACATCGTTATCTTCAAAAACTTTATCCTGTTCCAGTTGAGTTTGGTCGAAGTTTAACTCATAAGATAAGCCAGAACAGCCACCGCTTTTCACGCCAACTCTCACAAAATGATCTTGCACGTTGAAGCCGTCTTCAGCCATCAAATTCATGATCTTTTGCTTAGCCGTTTCACTTACTTTAATCATATTTAATAAGTTTATTTAAATTGATTACAAATATAGGATTTAAGGCTCTATTTACCATATCACTTAACATAATTATTTGGAATGATTGGTATAGGATTTTCCTATTTTATAAGCTATTAGAAGTTTTTTATTCATAAAAAAAACCAGTAAAAACTGGTTTTTATCAATTGAATGTCTAAGAATTATTCAGACAAAATCTTTTGAGCATTTTCTAAAGCATCAGTAATGGCTTTTTGCATTTCTCTTGCAGACTGGTATTGGTTATCCAGCTGACTCTGCTTTGCTTTTATACTATCTTTATCTGTTGTTGTAAGACCAGTGTTGATTTCTGTTCTTGAAAAAGAATTGCTGAAATTCTTCATCCAGGACATCATAAGATCATGAGCTTCTTCCAAACTTTTGATTGCATTTTCATGCATCTCCACTTCATCTGAGTCTACCTCATCCGCTGCTTCAATCTCTTCTTTTTGCGCTTTTAGTTTTGTGATTAAGCTATTGATTTCACTCATCTTTGGCATCACATCATCATGAATTTGAATCGTTTCTTTCATCTGACTGTCAAATGCTTTAGATTCTTCAGATTGCTTCTGCTGACAGGAAAAAATTACTGCTAGTATTGCTATGCCTAAAATTTTTGTTAATGTGTTCATGCGTTTTATTTTTAAATTATTTCAAATTGCTTTCCTGGCAGTGGTCGTACACAACCAGATAATTCTAAATTTATGAGAATTGAAGCCAACTTATGGGTTGGCATACGGCAAGCCAAAGATAAGGCATCAATTTCTGCTTTGCCAATTTCTTTAAGCTTTTCAAAAACAAGCTTTTCTTCACCCTGTAAATCAATAAAAAGTTGAGTTTGTTTATTTTCTTTTTTGGTCTCTATGTCCCAATTCAGATAATAAATAAGATCGGCTGCGCTGGTTATCATCTGCGCTTTCTGTTGCTTGATGAGCATATTACAGCCTTTACTGAATTTATCCTGAGGTCTGCCTGGAATAGCAAACACCTCCCTATTATAAGAATTTGCGATATCTGCTGTTACCAGAGAACCTCCTTTTTCCGCACTCTCTATAACGATGGTGGCTTCGCTAAGCCCTGCAACAATTCTATTTCTACTTAAAAAGTTTTTTCTATCGAAGGTATCCTGACTACAAAAATCTGTAAAAAAGCCGCCATTATTTTCGATAGCTGCGGCATACTTTTGATGCACCTTTGGATAAATCTGATCGAGGCCATGAGCAAGGCAAGCTACAGTTTGAAGATTATGGTCCAAAGCAGCTTTATGAGCCACAATATCAACACCGTAGGCCAGGCCAGAAACAATAACAGGATTGAGCGGAGCCAGATCACTTACAAACTGTTCACAGAAAGCAATTCCATGCGTTGTAATCTGACGCGTCCCCACAATACTAATTATCAACTTATTTTTAAGATTGATATTTCCTCTGGAAAAAAGTAAAATTGGGCTGTCTATACATTGCTTTAGTCGGGAAGGATAATCATCATCCTTATAGTAATGGACGTTTATATTGTTTTTCTTGATAAATTCAAGCTCCTGCTCAGCCTCCTTCAGGCTAACAGAATCTTTAATGCTTTGTAAACGCTTTTTCCCAATTCCATCAATTTCTGAAAGTTTCTTGATATTTGCTTCAAAAAGCTGGGTGGCACTTCCAAAATGCTCCAGCAGTTTCTTTGCATTTATCTGCCCTATCCCGGAAAGGTTTTGAAGCATAATCAAATTAAGGAGCTCTTGTTCTTGCATAATCCTCCAGATTTAAGACTCACTTTCTGATTTACTCTCTTCCTCATTCTTGGAGGCCTTACCAGAATCTTCTTTGATGGACTGTTCTTCCAAAACCATTGTAGAAGGTTCTTTTTTGAAAGACTTACCTAAATAAACCAGCTTAGAATTAGATTCAACCTCAACTGATTTTGAATCATTTGGTAAAATTTGCAATCTGCCGGCTGGAGTTTTAATGAATAATGGTATTATTTCAGGCTCGACTTTACTTATTTCAATAAGACCTTGGAAATGCTCATTAGAATTCAAGTCAATCTCATGAATTTCAGGATATTTTCTGGTAAGGTTGACCAGTTTGATGTAATCATCAGTTTGAGAGAATAAACCATGGTCTGGATTGTTTTCAGGATCTTCCATTTCTTCTGAAGAAATCACGCGGTAAGTCCCCTGCTCACCAAATTGCTTGGAAAAGTTTTCAATAGCCTTCTTATTTACAGCTGTGTTTCCTGTTAAGGCCATCAAGTATCCTACATCACTCAATTCTACATTATCAATCAAATCATCAGAATATATATTGGCATTGATAGCTTCAATACCCATCTCTTTTGCCTTATCGATATTACTTTTATTATTATCGACTATCACAACATGCCTCTCATTATCCTTCAAATATTTGGCAATTATCCTTGAAAAAGATGATGAACCTACAATTAAGATGCCTTGAGAATCTTTTAAAATACCCCAACCAATTTGGCAAAGGGTCTTGCTGTAGTAGCATTTAAAAGAACTGTCCCTAAAACAATCACAAAAACCAAAGGTGTAATCAGTTCAGCATTTGTGACCTCTTGATCGACCAGTTTTAGTCCAAAAAGAGAAGCTACACCAGCAGCTACGATACCTCTAGGTCCTACCCAACTGATAAATAGTTTTTCGTTGGTTTGCAGCGTAGATTTGTAACTGCTCATGAAAACTCCAAGTGGTCTCACTACGAAAACCACCACTGCAAATAAAATTAGGGTATTCCAATTGAAAACCATCATCAGGTTTTCAAAATTGATATTGGCCGCCAATAGAATAAACAAGATGGAAATGAGCAGAATACTTAGTGACTCCTTAAAGTACAGTAATTCCTTTAGATTAGGTAAATTAGTATTTCCCATAATAATTCCCATAACGACAACTGCAAGAAGTCCACTTTCGTGCGCAAAGTGATCTGCTAACACAAAAACTCCCAGAACTGTAGCCAACGTAAACACATTCAACAGATAGTGAGGAATGATTTTAGATTTGATAGAAAACGCCAGTGCCTTGGCAAAGGTAAACCCGAAGGTAAATCCAAATAAAACAATTTTACCAAATTCTACCAAAGCAGTAGTCGTAAAGGCTTCACCTCCTCCTGCAGAAATAAATTCAAATACCAATACAGCTACTAAAGCACCAATAGGATCAATCAAAATTCCCTCCCATTTCAAAATGGTGGATACATCTTTCTTAAGAGGAATATTTCTCAAGATAGGAGTGATTACTGTTGGACCTGTGACAATAATAAGTCCGGAAAAGAGTAGTGAAATCTGCCAGCTTAGTCCTAAAATCCAGTGTGCTGCCATACCAGCTCCAACGAAAGTAATTATCACAGCTACTGTGATTAGCTTCACAATGACAGGGCCGACATTTAAGATTTCACCTCGTCTAAGCGTGAGTCCACCTTCAAACAGAATGATACCAATAGCCAGTGAAACAAAATAAAACAAACTTTCACCTGGAAATAAACCAGATTCGCCATTCCATATTGGTTCTATTAGTTTAGAACCATCTTCGGTATAAAGTGAAGCAATTGGTCCAACCAAAAGCCCTATAAGTATCAACGGTAAAATCGCAGGAATTTTGAATCGCCATGCAAACCACTGAGCCAAAATCCCAAGTATAATAATTCCTGCTAGTTCAATCATAAACGTTAAATTTGAGTCGTTAAAAATAGCATAATCCGAGAGACTCGAATTTCAAAGTTAAGACTCTTTTAGTATTTTGCTCTAAAATATACCTTATGACTTTATATCCCATAGAAACTGGCCATTTTAAACTAGACGGTGGTGCCATGTTTGGTGTTGTTCCCAAATCATTATGGCAGCGCACCAACCCTGCAGATAATAACAATATGATCGATATTGCTGCCACTAGTTTACTTATCGAAAATGGAAAACAACTTATTCTAATAGATACTGGCCTGGGAGATAAGCAAAGCGAAAAATTTTTTAGCCATTACCACAGGTGGGGAGATCATTCAATCGATAAATCACTTAAGCAGCATGGATTCCATAGAGATGATGTTACCGATGTTTTTATGACGCATCTCCATTTTGATCACTGCGGAGGAAGTATTCAATGGAACAAAGATAAAACAGGTTACGAGCCTGCTTTCAAAAATGCTAAATTCTGGACCAACCAGGAGCACTGGGAGTGGGCCACCAAGCCAAATGACAGAGAAAAAGCTTCATTCCTTAAAGAGAATCTGTTGCCTATGCAGGAATCCGGTCAGCTTCATTTTCTAAATAGGACAGAAAATAGACATCTCTACAAGGATTTAGGTTTCGAAGTGCTTTTTGTTGATGGTCATACAGACAAGCAAATGATTCCTATTATAGAGTACAAGGACAAAAAACTAGTCTTTGCAGCAGACTTGCTGCCTACCGCCGGTCATGTTCCACTACCCTACGTCATGGGATTTGACACCAGACCTTTAAAAACTTTAGATGAGAAAAAACTTTTCCTGGAAGAGGCTGTTAAAAACAACTATTACATATTCCTCGAGCACGATGCTCACAATGAAATTATCAACCTGAAGGACACAGAAAAAGGAGCTAGACTAGATTCTAAATTTACCTTCAATGAACTTTTTACCAATTAAATTCAAACACAACTATGAACAATACATTTTTTAAAGCAGGAGGTCTAAGCCTTTTAGCTACTGGCCTTTTAATAGGCTGCGCAAGTGGCCCGAAAATCAATTCAGAACCCATTCCAAATCTTCAGGATACAAATGAAAAAAAGGTAAAACTTACAGATGAGGAGCTGGAGATTTGGGGAAGTAAAGATCTTTTAAAGGATACTATTCCAGGAATGAGTGTGGATAGAGCTTACCAGGAACTTATTAAAGATTACGAAGGAAAAACAGTGATTGTAGCTGTGTTGGATAGCGGAATTGATATTGAACATGAAGACCTGGAAGGCGTTATCTGGACCAATATTGATGAAATCCCAGACAACGGCAAAGATGACGATAACAATGGTTTTGTAGACGATATCCATGGATGGAATTTTTTGGGAGATGTCGTTGAAGAAAATTTAGAATACACGAGAATTGTCAGAGATTATCAGGAGGAATTTGAAGGCAAAAATGCAACAGATATTCCTGAGGACAGACTTAAAGATTTTAAACTATACAGAGCAGCTAAAGCTGAATTTGACAAAGAAGTAGGTGATACTCAAAAAAGTTTAAACAGGTATGTCACCATGAACAACCAATTGCAGGAAGCAGAAGAGACACTCAAAAATGAGCTTGAGGTTGATAAACTGACAATTGATAATGTAACTGCTTATAAACCTGAAGACGACACTTCATTAAATCAAAAAATGTTATTGCTCAATGTAATGAACAATATTGATGAAGATCTCCAAAATATTCAGGATCAGCTGGCAGAAGCGATGGAGTACTTTGGCAATAGATCCAAATACCATTTCAATCTGGACCTCAATGCCAGGCAAAAAAATCTTGGTGATGATGCAGATGATTTTTCAACAAAAATCTATGGTAACAACAAAGTTAGCGGTCCAAATGAAGACCGGAAAGATGCAAAGCATGGCACTCACGTAGCTGGAATTATTGCAGCAAATCGAAAAAATGAAAAAGGCATCAAAGGTGTCGCGGAAAATGTACTCATCATGCCTATAAGAGCAGTGCCCGATGGAGATGAGTACGATAAGGATATTGCTTTAGGCATTCGGTATGCAGTAGACAACGGTGCGAGTATTATTAATACCTCTTTTGGAAAGTACTTTTCTACACATCCGGAGTGGGTCATGGAAGCAATTGAGTACGCTTCAGAAAATGACGTATTGATTGTGAATGCTGCTGGAAATGAGGGATTAAATCTAGACGAAAAAAGGGTTTACCCCAATGATGAGACTCCTGAGGATCCAACAGATTTTGTAGATAATTTTATCAATGTAGGTTCAATTACATCTGAGTATGGAGGAAACCTGGTTTCTGGATTTTCAAATTATGGAAAGAATAGTGTTGATGTATTCGCTCCAGGGTCTTCAATTTATGCCACGACACCTTTAGATACTTATGAATTTCTGCAGGGTACTTCTATGGCAGCTCCTAATGTTGCAGGTGTCGCCGCTATGATAAGATCCCTATATCCAAAATTAAGTGCTGCGCAAGTCAAACAAATCCTTATGGATTCTGGATTAAGCACAGAACAAGAAGTCATACTTGGGGGAGATCCGAATGAAACAAAACCATTTAATGAAATTTCAGTTTCAGGAAAAATGGTCAATATGTATAATGCTATTATTTTAGCTTCAAAAACCAAATAAGAGATGCTCAAAACCACATTTACCTTTACTTTATTATTTGCTTTTACAGCAATTTTTAGTCAAAACAATACCAGTTATTGGCAACAACACGTCGACTACAAAATGGAAGTTGATTTTGACGACAAGAACTATCAATATGATGGTGAACAACAACTTGTTTACACCAACAATTCTCCAGATACATTGCAAAGGGTTTTTTACCATATGTATTTTAATGCATTTCAACCTAATAGTGAAATGGACATCAGGTCTAGAACCATTCAAGATCCAGACGGCAGAGTGAAAGATCGTATTTCTAAACTTAACGACGACGAAATAGGCTACATGAGAGCCAAATCGCTAAAGCAGGATGGAAAAAAATTGAATCACAAACTGGTAGGAACCGTCCTGGAAGTTGAATTAAATCAACCTGTTTTGCCTGGTGAGTCTACAACTTTTGAGATGGAGTTTGAAGGTCAAGTACCAGTTCAAATTAGAAGATCAGGAAGAAATAATGCTGAAGGGGTTGAGCTCTCAATGACTCAGTGGTACCCTAAAATGGCTGAATATGACTTTGAAGGATGGCATGCAGATCCATATATCGCCAGAGAATTCCACGGTGTTTGGGGAGATTTTGATGTGAAGATAAAAATCAATAAAGATTTCATATTAGGCGGAACAGGGTATATTCAAAACCCAAATGAAGTTGGTTACGGATATGAAGCTGAAGGCACAAAGGTGAAAAGAAAAGGCAAGAAATTAACCTGGCATTTCAAAGCACCAAATGTACATGACTTTACCTGGGCTGCGGATAAAGAATACATTCACGATAAGGTAACAGGAACTGACGGAACTGTGCTTCATTTTTTATATAAAGACAATGAAGAAATTAAGGAGAACTGGAAAAATTTACAGTCTAAAACTTCGGACCTTTTAGATTTTTTCAATGAACACATAGGAGCTTATCCTTACGATCAATATTCTGTCATCCAGGGCGGTGACGGTGGCATGGAATACGCCATGTGTACTTTGATTACTGGTGAAAGAGAGTTTGGAAGTTTGGTAGGTGTGACTGCTCACGAAATGGCCCACGCCTGGTTTCAACATATCCTGGCTACAGATGAAGCCCAACACGAGTGGATGGATGAAGGTTTTACAACCTACATCTCTTCGCTTGCGATGAATGAAGTTATGGATCAAAACAAAGAGAATCCATTAGAAGGAACTTACAGAGGTTACGTAAGTTTAGCAAATTCTGGCTATGAGCAACCACAGTCTACTCATGCAGACCGATATGAATTCAACCAAGCCTATGGGATTTCTGCTTATTCTAAAGGAGCAGTGTTTTTAGGACAATTGGGGTATTTGATTGGTGAAGACAACTTAAAGAAGACTTTGAATAGATACTTTGATGATTGGAAATTTAAACATCCAACGCCAAATGACTTTATACGTGTTGCTGAAAAAGTAAGCGGTGCAGAATTGAGCTGGTACCTTAACGACTGGACGAGAACTACGAATACGGTTGATTATGGTATTAAAGACGTGAACGTTACAGAAGGCAAAACAATTGTCACACTGGAACGTATTGGACTTATCCCTATGCCGTTGGAGGTTAAAATAGATTATAAAGGGGGAAGTTCTGAAACTTTCTATGTTCCTTTTAGACTTATGAGATGGCAAAAACCTGATGCAGGAAAAGTTGTAGACGATTGGGCCTGGGCTTATCCTACCTACGAATTGGAAATCCCAACAACTCAATATGCAGTAGACAAAATTGAAATAGACCCTTCTGGTTTAATGGCTGACGTAGACAGAGAGAATAACGTTAGGGTAATGGAAGAATAAAAACCTGATTTTCTAAATTTATTGAAAGAGACCATTTCAGCTTTGAAATGGTCTCTTTTTTTAAATATAATCAACCTTGCTTCACAAGCTTAAAAACCCGTTCACCTTGATCTGAAGTAAGTTTCACTAAATAAACTCCTGCACTAGCTGTGAAATTATTAATTTGAATTGCTGAGGCATTACTTGACTTTTGAGAATAAACCCGCTGCCCCATTAAATTATAGATAATTACTTCTGGATTAGTAAATCTTTCTAAGCCATTTATACTAAAGACGCCTTTGGTTGGATTGGGGTATAAACTAATTTGCTGCAATTGAGGATTCGCCGTAGATAGATTCCTAGGGATTAATTTTAGTGAAAATCGATTTTCATCTGATGATTCTGCAATGGACTGATCTATGCTAAAATTATAAGTCGAAGAAGATTCTGTCACCAAGCTTTCAGTTTCTAAATAATGGTCTACTAAGAATATCTGACTTGGAAACGCATCTGAAGTCTCAAAATTCAAAACGTAATTTGCTCTTCGGTATTGATCGATATATAAAGGCAAAATTTCTTCATCTTCTGGTAAGGGTTTGCGTTCTAAAGCCAGCAGTGTTTCATCTTTTACCCTTGTAAAATTTTCATCCACATTCGGAAGTTTCAAAATATCATCTCCAATAGATTCAGAATAGTTTTTACCGAAATTTATCCTCAAACCATCTGATGGTGTACTTTGCAAATCAAAGGACTCCTGGTTAAACAATTGAATATCCAGAAAGTGCTCATCAGTTTGTGAAAGAATTTCAGTTTGGACTTCTTCTACAACTTTGTCGTCTTCAGAAAAATTGAGTTCAGTAGCAGTATTATCCTCTAAAGTCTGAACAAAAGCTGCCTGCATAGGCTGTAAGTATTGGTTGGCCTCCGAGTTGGAAGAGTTGGTTCCAGTGGGAAGTTCTACAACTACAAATGCGCCTCTGCCCCCTTCCTGATTAAGGTTTTGTATACCCCCTAGTTTAGGGTCCCACACATAGTAAACGTCGGTTCTCAAATTTTTAGACCTGGCTAATACTGAATTCATATCAACCTGAGCATGGTATGGATTTCCAATCAGGCTAAACCCATCTCTTGAATGAGATAAATTATTTGTACTATAATTTCCTGTAAGCAATTCACCATAGGCCCTGAGTCGAGTTGGTGTTGGAGTTGCAGAATTGGAATAAATATTCACTGTTCTATCTCCACGCACAAGAAGCATGTATGGAGTGCCAGATTCCAACTTGTTTTGATCTGTATTCCTTATTGGATTAAATTCACCGGATTGATTATCAAATTGAAACATGGATGGGTTTCCTGAGGGATTAAAATCAAAGCCATGTTCTCCGTCCTGGTCCAAATGAGCTGGACCATTCCCTGGATTTATACCCGTGATGTGTGTACCGTAACCATCTACAACACTATCATCGTTATAACTGTCTGCATTCTCCTGCCAGTTTTTTCTTATGGAAGAAGTTGTATTTACGGAAGAGCTTATTAACCTATTAGCCCTTCTTGCCGGATAGCATTGTTCCGTTTTAACTTTCCCGCTTATCTGGCCCTGTACTTTAGCAACTTGAGCTGTACGCTGGGTTTCAAAATCACATTTGAGATAGAGGTTATTCTTAGTAACTAAATTACCTGTGTCAACGAAAAGATTTCCGTAAACATATATTTCGTCATTAACGTGAACTGTAGAATTATTTTTTATGCGGATATTATTGAAACTACCCTCCCCTTCGATAAATTGTGCAAAAGAGCCCGTTAATATAAGTTCACCATCGCCTTTAATTTCTCCTTCATTATCAATATTCTTAATGACAGATAGACTTGATAATGTTTCTAATGTGAGAGAAATGTCGTCATCTATTTCAAGCTCATTAATAATTACAGAATTATGCAGAACAGCATTAGCTTCAATAATCACTTTTGATGATGAGGAAGGTAAATGACCGTCCTCCCAGTTATTGGGGTTACTCCAGTTGCCTTCAAAGATGAATACTGACTTAACATCCTCTTTAGAGGTATTCAATTCAGACTGAGAATAACCGACTGGTCTTGTAAAAAGAGTAAAGAACAGACTAATAAAAATAAATTTACTCAAAATTTTATATTTCAGTAAAATTATAAGGTAAGCTCAGCTTATCGTGTAGAATTAATTCGAAATCAGAAAGATAGGTTGCGTATTTGATGATATTTAACACATATTGACCCTAACATAGAAAACTTGTAGAACAATTTGTACAAAAAAACCACTCAGGCTTTGAGTGGTTTTTAAACTTAAAAACTATGTAGAATTTGTCTACTTTTTTACTTTTCTAATCCCCAGATATCCACCAACGGCTAAGCCTAAAGCAATAAGTCCGTTGATAGGAGCCACTGGCTCATCGTCTACATCATCTGGGAAGCCTATATCTCCCATTCCCTGTGCGTATCCACTTGTTGTTACCAAAAGTAGAAGTACAACAATAGCTAGTGTTATATAGTGTGTAGTGTGAAGTTTCATATCCTTATTCTTTTATCAGTTTGAAGGTTTTCTCGCCTTGATTGGTTTTTAATTTTACCAGGTAGATGCCTGTAGTAGCATTGAAATCTGTCACCTCTATGGTAGACTGACCGGTTAAGCTTTTCTTATACACCTGCTGACCTATCATGTTGTAGATCTCTAGCTCTGTTCCTTGCTCCAAGTCTCTGCCCGAGATGCTAAAGTTGCCTTGAGTTGGGTTAGGATAAAGACTTAAGCTTGTTATAGTCTCCTCTGGTGTAGATAAACTCACAGGTTCAAAGACTAGAGCAAATCGATCTGAAGCCTTAGATTCTGGAATTGACTCATCTACTGTGAAGTTGAAAGTATCATCTGATGGTGTTATTTCTTTCAAAGTATCCAGATAATTATCTTCTACATAGATTTTGAAGTTTTTTAAACCTTCTGTCATTTTAAACTCTAAAACGTAATTGGTGTGTTTATAGTCAACAAAAAATAGTGGAAGTAATTCCTCACTTTTCGGATAAGGTCTCTGTTCTAAAGAAACGTAAGATCCTTCATTGATTCGCGCTATATTTTCATCGAGATTAGCTAATTTTAAGAAATCGTCTTGAACACCTTCTTCGAAATTTTCATTAAATAATAGTTTCAAACCATCTAAAGTATACTCTTTGTTAACGAAAGACTCTTGTGAGTACATATCAATTTGCAAAAATTCTTGTTCATTTTCGGAAAACACAGTTGTTTGATCCTGGGATACTGCTTTGTGAGATTCTGAAAAGTTAACCGATGGTGCTGTTCCTAAATTACTGGTTTCTACAAAAACAGCTTGCATGGGTTGAAGATATCTAGTTGCATCGGAACCTCCATTGTTATTTGACCAGTTTCCAGCTGACCTTGCAACAGTAACATAAGATCCCCTTACATTTACAGTTGGATCCCAGACGTAAACCACAGAAGGTCTTAGGTTTGTGGAAGCATTTAAAACTGCTTCCATGTCGACTTGCGCATGGTAAGGGTTACCAACAAAACTAAAGAATCCGCTATTTGGATTTATTGACGAGACATTTAGAGTTCCCGTGTAGAGTTCACCATTAGTCCTAAGTTTAGTATCAGTTGGTGGTGTTTCATTATCAGTAATATCTATAAATCTGTCTCCCCTGATCATCAATCGGTATGGATTTCCAGCTGTTAAGTCTCCCATTGTTGAAGGTATTGGTGTCCAAGATCTTCCGATATTATCGAAAGTAAACATAGATGGATTGCCAGATGGGCTGTAATCAAAACCATCATCACCATCTTGATCTATAGTTGCATTTTGATTTCCTGGTAGTACTCCAACACCTGTAATATGTGTACCGTACCCACTTTCTACTGTAGTATCGTCAAAAGCAAGAGCACCTTCTTGCCAGTTTTGTCTTATAGACGAGCTACTTGTTGTCACTGAAGAAGTAACCAGTCTAAAAGCCCTATTGGCTGGAAAACACTGCTCCACTGTTACATTCCCTGTGATAGATCCTCCTACAGGAGCTACTTGAGCCGTCTTACGAACAGGATTAAATTGGCAAGCCAAAATCAGTTGGTCATTGGTAGTAAAATCCCCTGTTATAACATTTAGTATTGATTTCAAAACAATTTCAGAAGCACTTCCGTTTGTGACACCTTGAACGTTTTCTATGGTTAAAATATCAAGGTCCCCATCAATAAAATTATTAGGTATTGTTTGGGGGTCAGTTCCTGAAAAATAAAGATTGGATCCAGGAGCGCTTCCAGTGACAGTTGAATTTGTTCCTAAAGTGATATCTCCCGAAATTGCAAAAATATTACCATTAAGATTAATACTCGTATCATCTTCCATCACTAAATTCTTAGCACCTGCATTTGCTTGTAAAACTGGATAATTGGGAGCACCAGAAGGAATTAATACATTGAAATTAGCATTAGGTATGACAGTTGGCGTCCAGTTGGAGGCATTATTCCACTCGCTTGAAAATGAACCATTCCATTCAGAATCTGTACAACTCCCATCTAGATTTACGACACTACTTATACCTGGCTCCATACTCGTGTTTTCAAAACGGATGGAATGAAAATCACCAATTTCGAAAACCAAATCATCAAACGTAGCTTGACCAGAAGTGTTTGTGATTCTGGTTACAGTTCCAAGCAATTCTCCAGGACCTGTTTCAATAGAGGCTGTGATTGCAAATCCTGCCTGCTCAACCGGAGCACCACTAAAATCTCGAATTTGTACCACAAAGTCCTGACTCATAGTACCATCACAATCGGACTCTAAAGGCTGGCTTACAACATCTATTTCTCTAGCAACTGCTAAGGATTCTTCATTATAAGCTATAAAAGCTGGATCTGAATCTCCGCTAAATGTGTATCTAATTGCAACGACATCCCCTACATTGGCTGCTGTAATTCCAAAATCTGAAACATCAAAAGCTCTAAAACGAATATCCCTTTGTGTATTAGTGATTCCTGCTGTACTGTTTAACCTATAAAAATCGATTTGCCATTCTCCAATTTTAGGTGATGCCGAGCTGTCAAGATTAAAGCTTACTTGATTTCCTACTGTATTTCCAGAGGCATCTACTAGACGAGCTATATCTGCTGTTGAAGTGGGCTGAGCAATTTGTGAAACCAAAATATCTGGAACGCCATCCCCTATAGCGACTGGATTAATTCCATTGGTACTCAATCTAAATTCGAAATCACTTGTTGTTGGTATATTTGAAAAACCAGAAGCTAAGTTTAAACCTTTATCGCCATTCGTAAGAAACTGAGTCAAACCTTGACCACTCATGTTAGCCATAAAAGGCTCTGTTGCACTGTTATTTGTTCCATTATTGATCCCATCAAACAATTGACCTAATGCAATGAAATAAGATCCACCACCACTTGTAGGCAAAGAGTTAAATGGGAGAGCTCGAAAGTTTGCAGGTGTATAAGTGATACCGTTCTGATCAAGACGGGCATCATTTACTCCTGTAGAATAGTTTGCTGAATTAAATCTAAATCCAAGAACATTATGAGAGTTTTCTGGTTTAATAGGGTTTATTGATGTATTACTAGATTGCCAAAAGCCCTCATAATCTGTAAATACTTGCGTTACTTGACCTTGAGCAAAGCCAAATAAGAAAAGAGTAAGTATAAGTGATAAGAATGTAATCTTGTTCATAATAGATAGATTTAATACAAATCTAGTTTTACATTTCTTAAACTCTTGTAGAATTAGTTCGATATTACACAAGCATAAATAATTAATATTGACATAACATTCTGAAAAATAAAAAAAGCCATCTAAGTTAAAGATGGCTCTAAAAGCTTTTAAACTAATTTTACTGCTTTATTTTTTTACTTTCCTAATTCCTAAGTATCCGCCAACAGCTAAGCCTAAAGCAATAAGTCCGTTGATAGGAGCCACTGGCTCATCGTCTACATCATCCGGGAAGCCTATATCTCCCATTCCCTGTGCGTATCCACTTGTTGTTGCCAAAAGTAGAAGTACAACAATAGCTAGTGTTATATAGTGTGTAGTGTGAAGTTTCATATCCTTATTCTTTTATCAGTTTGAAGGTTTTCTCGCCTTGATTGGTTTTTAATTTTACCAGGAAGATGCCTGTAGTAGCATTAAAATCTGTCACCTCTATGGTAGACTGACCGGTTAAGCTACTTTTATACACCTGCTGACCTATCATGTTGTAGATCTCTAGCTCTGCTCCTTGCTCCAAGTCTCTGCCCGAGATGCTAAAGTTACCTTGAGTTGGGTTAGGATAAAGACTTAAGCTTGTTATAGTCTCCTCTGGTGTAGATAAACTCACAGGTTCAAAGACTAGAGCAAATCGATCTGAAGCCTTAGATTCTGGAATTGACTCATCTACTGTGAAGGCATAGGTGTTCGATGATGAAGTGATTTCAGTGACCTCCTCCAAATACTTATCTTCAATATAAACTTTGGTGTTTAAGTTATCGGTCAGGTCAAATTTCATCACATACGCTTCTCTTCTATACTGATTGATGAACAGTTCCAACTTCTCTTCAGACTCTGGAAATGGGCGTCTCTCAATAGCTGAATATATATTGCCTTCTATTCTGGCCAGGTTCTCATCCAGATTACTAAGTTTTGGAGAATCATCTTCAGTTGTTATACTGTATGATTTATCAAACTTGATTTTCAAACCGTCAGATGGTGTATTGCCTTCTGCAAATGATGCAGCATCAAACAACTGGATGTTGATATATTCTGATTCCGATAAAGACTTAACATCAGTTTGCACTTGTTCTACAGCCTTCATTGATTCTTCAAAAGTTACAGAGGCCGGTCCGTCAGCTTGTGTTATCACAAAAGCAGCCTGCATAGGTTGCAGGTATTGATTGGCATTTGAGCCCTTGTTCCCGTCCGATGGTGTAAAGCTATTAGAACCGTTTAAAGGATCAACAGTCACATAAGCTCCTCTCCCCCCTTCTTGGCCCACTGTTGGCTCTCCACCTAATGTAGGGTCCCAGACGTAATATTGTAAATTAGATATATTATTAGAAGCTTGAATAACCGAGTTCATATCAACCTGAGCTTGATAAGGATTAGCGATAAAACTAGCCACATCAGCCACATTTGATAATATGCTCTGAGTAGTTGTCCCCGTTAATAATGCACCAGTAGCTCTTAATTTAGTATCAGTTGGAAGTGAAGAGTTGCTAGTAACATTTATACCTCTATCCCCTCTTATAAATAATCGGTATGGAGTGCCAGCCTCTAGAGCTTGATTTGTTGAAGCAACTGCATTCCATCCCCTTGGTGTATTATTACTAAAGGTAAACATGGAAGGATTACCACTTCCTGTGGCATCAAAGCCATTAGCTCCAGACGTTGATCCTGTTATATGAGTTCCAAAGCCTGGATTAGAATTTTGGTTATCTGTTGGAAAATTGAGTCCTATATTATTTTGTCCTTCCTGCCAGTTATCTCTAATAGTAGCTCCGGTCACTGAAGAAGAAATAAACCTAAAGGCTCGCCTGGCTGGAAAGCATTGCTCTGTAGTAACCTCGCCTACAATGGCTCCTAGTACAGGGGCAACCTGAGCAGCCTTGCCTGAAGTGAAGTCGCACGTTAAACTAAGGCGATCATTCGTATTTAGTGTGCCGCCATCGACGGTCAATATATCTGAAAGACTAATGACTTCGCCAAGATTCAAACTAAAGGTAACATCATTATCCATAGAAAGATTTTCTATCTCAAATCCGTTTCCTGAAATACTGTGGTTATTTGGACCTATGAAATCCAAAGAACCGTTTGCTCCGTTTAAGGTTCCATCGTTAATAAGGTTACCACTCAATTGTAAATCTGAATTCAGGGTCAAAGCAGCTCCGCTTTCAATAAGAATGTCATTGATAGAAGAGTTCAAATTAGAAATTGGGAAATTAGGTACGTTCTCAGGAATATATATATCTGAGGTTCCGTTATTCAATGGTAAAACTCCTCCGCACCAGTTATCCGTATTTGTTACCGATGAATTTACATCACCTGTCCAAATAAATTGATTGGGACCTGCTATATCTATAAACTCTAAACTACCGTAAGATTGTCCTCCAAATTCAACAATACTATATTCAATTTCTGAATTTGGACCTAAGTATCCCTGCCAAACATCATTAATCCTATTTCCACCAACATATGCTGAAGAAAAGACTTGTTCACCATCTATAATTAGAACTACATCATCGTCATGAGCAGGAATATTTAATTGGTAAATACCACAAGGGAAACCTCTCCTTTTATATGTATAAGAGTGATTATTGCCAGCAACAGAACCACCACTATAATTTGGCGCTTGAGAAGGCGATCCATTTGCAGGCCATAAATCTCTACTATCAAAATCCAATCCAGTTTGTGAATAAATTCCCGCATAAGTATTAAAGTTTGTGCCATTGTAAGCAGAAACTAGCCACTCGTTATCTCCAAAATCTCCTTCCCCTCCAGAAGGTGGGTTTGTCTCAGTAAATCTTAATCTTCCATAGGAAGCACCAGTCCTTTCAGACCAAATGAATTCTATTTCAGAATCAGCGTCTAAGGCCCCAGTCCAAACATTCAAGCGAGGAGCACAACATCCTGTATTGTTCCAAACCTCAACCCCATCTATTAATAAGACAGCGGCATCGTCATGGCCATCCCCTCCAGCTTGCGAAGCTACATCAATGACATAATTTCCCTCTGGAAACCCTTTCCGCATGTATCTAACATTGTGAAAATCATTAGTAACTGAACAACCTTGGTAATTTGAAGATGTACCAGGATTAGAATTTTGTCCCCATGAATTGGAGGAATCAAAATTTATCCCACTGTTACCATACCCTGAATCTACATAATATCCTCTGTAATTTGATAAATCAAAGTTGGAAGTAACGTAATTACTGTGATTATAAGCATAGGCAATCCATTCGTTGTCTCCAAACTCTCCTTCTACAGGATCTGTAGGTGAATTTGGAATACAGGTCTGTGAAAAAGAATTTAAAAATATAAATAGGAAAAAGAAAAATCCTAAAAATGTAGTTTTGTTCATCAGTAAAAATTTTGGACAAAACTATTTGCAAAAACTTTTATTTCTTGTAGAATTAATTCGAAATTTCAGTTTAAGCCACTTTAATTTAGCAACTTAAAAAAAAACGGCAAAAGTTAATGAAGAGAACGCTTGACGCTTTGAGAAGAAATATAAGAGGCTAAAAAGCCTAATCCTGAAATGGTTATAAAAACAATCAAAATATTGATCCATTCTAGTTTTACAGGATAAGCTAAACTTGGTGTTATCATGATCCACTCCAATTGAAGCTGAGATAAAACCAAAAGTATCCCGAGCAAAAGACCAACTATCCCTCCCGCTATACTCATCAACCCCCCTTGAAAGAAAAATATGCGCTGGATTTCAACTTTAGTAAGCCCCAAATTCAACAGCGTTTTTGAATTTTGTTGCTTCTCTAAAACGGCCATAATAATAGAACCTATGACATTGAATAACGCAATAATAATCACCAAAGTGAAAATCAAATAGACAGCAAGGTTTTCCGTATTCAACATTTTGTAGAGACTGTCATTTAACTGTATTCGATCTTTCACATCGACCTGCTGATCAAAAATACTTTTCAAATCTTTTTTAACTGAGTTTAAGTCTGCAGAAGGTGCGACTTTCACTTCCAATGCAGATACCTCATTGGTTTTAAGTTGTAGCAAAGTTCTTGCAAAGCCAATATCGGTAAAAGCAAATTTTTTATCCAGTTCTTCATTGATAGAATAGATGCCTACTACTGTTCCATTACCAGTCCTGAACGCATCTTTCACATCAAGGATTTGTCCTTTACCAGGTTTAGGAACATAAAGGCTCAAAAACCCAGAATAATCCCGAACTCCTACTGAAAGTTTACGTGACAAGTCATTCCCAAGCACAACTTGATTCGCGTTGTCTTCCAGCCACTGTCCCAGAAACACGGCATTCTGGATATCATTTATTGTTTGAAAAGTAGTGTCCACCCCTTTGATGTAAGCAGGTGTATTTTTGTTATTGAAGCTTAGCAAAACGCGTTCTTCTATCACTTCAGCATACAAAGCAATATCCTTATGAGTTTTGAGTTTTTCTTTTTGTATAGAATCTACTTGAAAAAATTTTCCGGAAGCCGGAACAACTTTAAGATCTGGATCAAATTTATTGGTAAACGATAAACTAAATTCTTTTAAACCGGCAAATGCGGATAAAACTACGAATAGTGACAAAGCACCTGCAATCACCCCAATAGAAGCAATCCATGTGATGATATTGATGGCCGTATTGGAACTTTTGGAAAAGAAATAACGCTTTGCGATGTAAAACGATACATTCAATTTTTCTTACGCTTGTCTAGTAAATCTGGGTTTTTTATAGGATCATTTTTTCCTTTGAAGGCTTGTTCCAAATCGTTGATATATTCTATAGAATCATCATTAAAAAAAGAAAGCTCTGGCATACGCCGCAGTTGGTTTTTGGTCCTTTGAGCGACTTCGTGTTTAATTTTAGATTTTGCTGCTCTGATTTCTTCAACAATTTGCTCTGATTTTTCTGATGGAAAAATGCTCAAGTGTGCTTTAGCTTGAAGCAAATCTGGAGTCACTCTCACTTTGGTAACAGAAATGATTAAATTTTGAGTCCCGGCAGCCTTTAGCTCAAGCTGTATGACTTCAGCTAAATCTTTTTGAAGGATTCCAGCAATTTTCTTTTGTCTATTTGATTCCATATTGCAAAGTTAGAATAAATATATAAATGCTAGTTTTGTAGTGAAATTTTGTGACTATACTTATGATTAAAAAAATTGAACATATCGGTATTGCCGTCAATGACCTAGAGGAAGCAACTAAAACTTACGAGATTTTATTTAAAGCAGCACCTTATAAAACAGAAACAGTGGAGCGAGAAGGTGTTAAAACCGTTTTCTTTGAATGTGGTGAAAGCAAAATTGAGCTGCTTGGTGCTACTCGGGAAGATAGTCCGGTAGGAAACTATTTAAAAAAACAAAAGCAGGGGATTCATCACATCGCCTTTTACGTAGATGACCTTAAGTCTGAAATGAACAGACTTCAAAAAGAAGGCTTTCAGCTACTTAGTGATGAACCCAAAGCCGGTGCAGATGATAAATCAATAGTATTTATGCATCCTAAAAGCAGTCATGGTGTTTTGATTGAATTGTGTGAAGATTAAAGTTAATTTTAATTCAACAATTATTTTGGCTGATAATAAACTTATACTTATTTTTGCCGTCCAAAACAATCAGCATCGGTCCCATAGCTCAGCTGGTTAGAGCACCTGACTCATAATCAGGTGGCCCTTGGTTCGAGTCCAAGTGGGACCACTAGTAAAATCAAAGCCTTACAGAAATGTAGGGCTTTTTTTGTTTGTAGTTGTAACACATTTGTATCACAAAACGCAAATAAGGGTTGTTTTTTAAATCAAAAAAGACTGGGTTTAACCAGTCTTTAGTTCAGGTCTTGTTTTTAAAAATTCATTAATCTTTAATTTTATTTTCGTAGATAGTTTTAAGTTCGTTTAAATTTTCAAAAGGAATTTCAAAATAATTTTCTTCAAAATTGTAACTATTTACTGTACTTCTTTTATCAGGAATTAAAAATCTAAACACTTCAGAGTTATTACTGATTGTTTTTTCTATTTTAAAGATTTGGTCTTTTTCATAAAATTTAGACTTTTCAAATAAAAACAACAAGTTTTCAAATGTAGATTGAAATTTTAAATCACTTTGCACGGGATCTCCGTAAGTTCCAAATACACTTTTTAATATTGATGTACTTTCTCTAAGATTAAATATTTTCTCAAACTCTTCAAACTCGAAAATATAAACATAATAACTTCTTTTTATTATCCAATCCTCTTTAATAGCTGGATACCTATATCTCCCAGTGAATTTTTCAAGGGCTAAACCGACAAAAGATTCATTTAAATATTTTATAGGAATTAATCCTAATTGAATAACATTCTGGCTTGTCATGCTTTTTGCTTCTTCAATTTTATCATACTTTTCATTAATCTCAATGAAAGTTTCCTTTTCTCCTAGTTTCAAATATCCAATTCTTTCAGTCCAATTTTTAGTTTTATTGTCATAATTATATCCTTTAAAACTCTCTCCCTTTATCCATAAATTGAATTCGCCAATATCCAAATCAGGTATTGAGTTCACTCTATCTTGACTGAAAGATAGTAAGCTAATGAACAACATTATAATTAAGCTTTTTTTAAATAATTTTTTCATAATAGTTTGTTTTAGGTTATAAATCACAATTTAGCCTTTTAATATTTAAACCATCATAAATTGCTCTACATCTTCATAAGGTATACTTTCAGCTTCTTGAATTTGCTTCTTTAGTTTCAAATATTTTTTGGTTGGCTTCCCTTTGTAATGTTTAGTAAAGTGCTTTGAATAGAGTTCTGAATAAAGCTTATCAGTTTTGATATAAGACTTTCATATCTTTCAGAAGCTTTTGTTTTTTTGATTGTCTTAAAAGCTCAAAATTAAAATACCTTTGGGCAATACTAAAATTAATTCAATTGACTTTGAAAAAAAATCTATCCACTCTAATTTGCTATTCGGTTCTTCTGTTTAGCAACCTAGCCTTTTGCCAGGTCAAACTGGCTTCCTGGAACATCAGGCATATGGGAAAGTCAAAATCTGGGGAATCTATTGCTTTTATGGCGAAAACCATGAGAAATTATGATGTCATTGCCATACAGGAAGTTGTTGCTGGGAGTGGTGGCGCTCAGGCTGTTGCCAGGCTTGCAGACGAACTGAACAGAACTGGGTCCAAATGGGATTATACCGTAAGCGAACCTACGGAAGGTGGAACCTACAGCTCTGAGCGCTATGCTTATTTATGGAAACCTAGTCGATTAAAGTTACATAAAAAAGCATGGCTTGACCTAGATTGCATTGAAGATTTTGAACGCGAACCTTATTTTATAACCTTCAAGTACAAGGGTGAAATCTTTACTCTGGTAAATATTCACGCCTTACCAAAGTCTAAACAGCCCGAAAAAGAACTGAAGCATTTAAAATTATATCCAAACCTGTATCCTGAAGAAAACTTTATTTTCCTCGGGGATTTTAACTTACCACAATCTCATACAGTTTTCAACCCACTAAAATCTATGGGATTTGTACCTGCCCTGGTCAAACAAAAAACCACACTCAAAATGAAATGCAAAGCTGGTGAATGCCTGGCATCAGAGTATGACAATGCATTTGTAGACACTAATGCTTTTATGATTTTAGAAAGTGGAATTTATTCATTTTATGAATTCTTCCCCGATTTAAAATCTGCTAGAAAAATTTCAGATCATGTTCCTGTGTGGGTTGAGTTTGACTTTAGATAAACCCTAATAATCCGTGATAGATCCCCAGTTTTCACCACTTTTGATGCGATAAAGCTGCATTTCAGAAATACCAAATTGCTTGGCGATCATCTTCATCCGAGTACGACGATTCGGATCGTGAATCTTTCGCTTAATCAACCTTACTTGTGACTCCGTAAGTTTAGAATAGGTTCGTTTCTTTGGTCGATTTATGTAGTCAGGATTGCTGAATTGATGTACCTCTTTTTCCTTTTTGGTAGCCCATTTCAGGTTTTCGACTTTGTTATCCTTTTTGTCGTAGTTAAGGTGAATCACGTAGATTCCATCTCCTCTTTCCAGGAAATGTTCTGCTACCAGTTTATGCACATAACGGCTGGTAGATTTCTTATTGATTTCTTGCTTTAAGGGCAGGGTTTGATATCCATTAATAAAAGATTCTTTAACGAGCACCTCTTCTGGCCCTTTACAGTTTAAGATTCTTCCGTAATTGGAAATTTTATACTTTTCGTATTCGGCAATTTTATCATCGAATACAATGTCCTTCCACTTTTCATTGTAGTAATTACGAATCATGATATTTTCATTTTGAGACTAAGTTAAACAGGATGAAGGTGTTCCGAATCAAAATGGACTGGTAAATATAGGTGCAATATAATTGAATTATTTAATTCTAAAAATATTATATATGAAGTTAATAGGTTAACCTAGCTATTAAACTGTTTTAGACTTATAAATTTAAAGGAATTTCAGAACATACTTAAGAGTTCATAGCCCATTGCATCTACATTAGAAGTTTTGGGGTGAAAACCAGACACGTTAGTCAACACAATGACTGCTTTCCGGGTCTCTGGGACCATATAGACGGAAGCAGAGTAGCCACCAGTTCCTCCATTGTGCCAATACAAATCATAACCGCTTTCATCTTCTAATATATGCCAGCCTAATCCGATACGTAAGTTATCGTTAACCAAAAAAGTAGGCAGGGTCGTCAAAGCAAAAGCATCTTCCTGATCTCCAAAATGAGCTTTTACAAATTTGGATAAATCATTGGTTGTGGACAGGATTTCCCCTGCCCCTTTAAACTCTCCCATTTCCCAGACTGGTGTTGGCTTGCCTTCTGGGTTTAAACCTTGTACCAAATTTTTATCAAATGTTTTACTCACTAATGTTGACTGATTCATATCCAACGGATGAAAAAGTTCTTCTGAAAGCAATTCCAGATAGGTTTTATCCGTTAGATTTTCTAAGGCTTTAGCAAGAATTCCTGCTCCTAAATTAGAATATTGATAAGAATTTGATTTGCTTTTTGAAACTTCCATTTCAGTCGACATATAATATTCTAAATCTGCCTCTGCGTAAGATTTGTAAGGATTTTCAATGTTTACAGTTGCCAAATTCAAATTTGAAGGGAGTCTTGGCAAACCTGAGGTGTGGTTGGATAATTCTTCTAAAGTAATTGCATTTTCCATCAGTGGGAACTGGAAAAATTTCTGCAGTGTATCTGTAAGTTTTACTTGTTTATCTATAACTAACCTGGCCAGTAGTGTAGATGTAAACACCTTGGTTACAGAACCGATTTGAAAAACAGAATTACTATTATCCAACTGTTTTATGGTATCTGAAACTTTAACCTGACCATAATAATGGGTTTTATCTGCATCGATTATCGCAACAGAAAATTGGGTCTGATTGGGATATTCAATTAAGAAGTTTTTCAAAATTTGATGGGCTTTATCATCAAAACTTTGGGCTTGTGTCGTAAAGCCAAGCATCGTCATGAAGATGACTATAACATTAAATTTCATGTGTAAAAATTTAAGTGAACGGAATTAAATTCAGAATAAATTCGAAACGAATATTTACTCCACAAACTCATAATCTGCAAACTTGTCTTCCACCTCATCAAATGTAGCAAAAACATCTTTAGCATGGTCTGAGGTGACCATCTTCATTCGATATTCCTTAAAGTGGGGTATGCCTTTGAAGTAATTGGTATAATGTCTACGGGTTTCAAATACACCAAGCTTTTCCCCTTTCCAGTCGATCGACATTTGAAGATGGCGTCTTGCGATGTCCACTCGCTCTACAAGAGATGGTGGCTCGCAATGCGTTCCAGTTTCAAAATAATGCTTCACCGCTTTAAAAAACCAGGGCGACCCTATGCTAGCTCTGCCTATCATAGCACCATCCAGACCGTATTCATCTCTCATGAGCACAGCTTTTTCTGGCGTGTCTACGTCTCCATTCCCAAACACAGGAATGTGCATTCTTGGGTTGTTTTTCACTTCGGCAATAGGCTTCCAGTCGGCTTCACCTTTATACATTTGCGCTCTCGTCCGTCCGTGGATGGAAATTGCTTTACAACCCACATCTTGCAGTCGCTCGGCTACTTCATAGATTTTAATAGAATCGTGATCCCAGCCCAAACGGGTTTTAACGGTGATAGGAAGATTGGTTTTTTTGACCATGGCCTCTGTGAGTTTCACCATGAGGTCGACGTCTTTTAGAATACCTGCACCAGCACCTTTGGAGACGACTTTCTTCACCGGGCAGCCAAAATTGATATCGATGATGTCAGGTTTGGTCTTCTCAACAATCTCTACAGAACGCAACATTGACTCCAGATTCGCACCGAATATTTGAATACCTACCGGTCTTTCTTTCTCATAGATGTCCAGCTTCATTACGCTTTTCGCAGCATCGCGAATCAATCCTTCCGAAGAAATGAATTCTGTATATACCATGTCGGCCCCGTATTCCTTGCACAAGGCACGAAAAGGGGGATCACTTACATCTTCCATAGGAGCAAGAAGAAGCGGAAATTCACCGAGGTCTATGTTATCTATCTTAGCCACAACTTTTTATTGCAAAATTAGGGAATTATAAACAAATCACATAAAGCTTTTAACAGTGCTTCAGATACTTCTTTTAAGCCAAACAATTCCTGTATATTTGCCGTATTAAATTCTGAAGTGACTCGAACTTCAGATTAGGAAAAACGGACTATGAAGAATATTCGAAATTTTTGCATCATTGCTCATATTGACCACGGTAAAAGCACGCTTGCCGATCGTTTACTGGATTTTACCAAATCTGTAACCGAACGCGAACGCAAAGAGCAGCTTCTGGACAATATGGATTTGGAACGCGAACGCGGCATCACTATAAAAAGTCACGCCATCCAGATGGTTTACGATTATAAAGGTGAAGATTATGTCTTCAATCTTATCGACACTCCGGGCCACGTCGATTTTTCATACGAAGTATCCAGATCTATTGCGGCCTGCGAAGGCGCCTTATTGATTGTAGATGCAGCGCAAAGCATACAGGCACAAACCATTTCGAATTTATACCTTGCACTGGAAAATGATTTGGAAATCATTCCTGTCCTTAATAAAGTAGACCTTCCCAGCGCCAATCCAGATGAAGTAACAGACGATATCGTCGACTTAATCGGTTGTGCTCGTGAAGATGTGATAAGAGCCAGTGCCAAAGAAGGAATTGGCATAGAAGAAATCCTCAATGCCATAGTAGAACGAGTTCCTGCACCAAGCGGAGATCCGGATGCTCCGCTAAGAGCTTTGGTATTTGACTCGGTATACAATCCCTTCCGCGGAATCGAGACTTACTTTAGAGTTTTTGATGGCAGTATCAAAAAAGGTCAGAACATAAAATTTGTCGCTACAGACAAGAATTACTCTGCAGATGAAGTTGGTACGCTGAAATTGGTTCAGTTTCCGAAAAAAGAAATACAGGCTGGCGACGTGGGTTACCTCATCACAGGCATCAAAAATGCCAAAGAAGTGAAAGTTGGGGATACCATTACCGATGCAGAAAATCCTACCAAAAATGCCGTTGCAGGTTTTGAAGACGTCAAACCCATGGTTTTTGCTGGTATTTACCCTGTTGAAACCGACGAATATGAAGACCTAAGAACGGCCATGGAGAAACTCCAACTGAACGATGCCTCTTTGGTTTTTGTCCCCGAAAGTTCTGCAGCACTTGGCTTTGGGTTTAGATGCGGCTTCCTGGGCATGCTTCACCTTGAAATTATCCAGGAACGTCTCGAGAGAGAGTTTGACATGACAGTCATCACGACGGTGCCCAACGTGTCTTACAACGCTTACACACTTAAGGACAAGGAAAAACCAATTGTGGTAAGCAATCCTACCGATTTACCCGAGCCGACTTACCTAGACCGTGTAGAGGAGCCATATATCAAAGCCAGTATCATCACCAAATCCGATTTTGTAGGTCCGGTGATGTCGCTTTGTATTGAGAAACGAGGCCAAATTACGAATCAGACCTATTTAACTCAGGATCGCGTGGAGTTGAGTTTTGACATGCCTCTTGCTGAAATTGTGTTCGATTTCTATGACCGATTAAAGACCGTTTCTAAAGGTTATGCCTCATTTGATTATTCACCCATTGGTATGCGTAAATCCAAACTGGTAAAAGTGGATGTCCTGCTTAACGGAAATACAGTGGATGCCCTCTCTGCATTACTTCACGTGGACAATGCTTACGACATCGGTAAGAAAATCTGTGAAAAACTGAAAGAACTCATCCCTAGGCAGCAATTTGACATTCCTATACAGGCAGCCATTGGAGCCAAAATTATCGCCAGAGAAACGGTAAAAGCCTTGAGAAAGGATGTCACCGCCAAATGTTATGGAGGTGATATTTCCAGAAAGCGTAAGCTTTTGGAAAAGCAGAAGAAAGGTAAAAAACGTATGCGCCAGGTCGGCAATGTCGAGATTCCTCAAGAAGCCTTTATGGCGGTTTTAAAACTCAACGACTAAAGTTATACTATGAAGTCAAGACAGGTTGTTTAAATTGAATTTGTGTTCGATGGATTTTACGCCTTGAGATACATTTCTTAATGCTTTCATTAGCTTTATTATCCAGCTTGGTTTAGAACTCCAACTGAAGGTGAGGAATTAGATTAATTTAGGTTTGCTAAAAAACTCAATGAAAGCTTATTAGAACAACTTAAGATCTATCTAAACAAACAATTTTTAGAATTTGGAAAAGAAAATGACTTTTCCACAGGCTTAAAAATATGTATTAACTTTTCACATCAAGGGCATCGCGCAGGGCGTTACCTATCAGCATAAAAGCCATTACCAAACTCATAATGCCAATTCCTGGGATGATGGCCAGATAAGCTTTACCCAAGATGATGTAGCTGTAGTGGTCTTTGATCATCGCACCCCAACTTGGAGTGGGTGGCTGAGCTCCTATACCTAAAAAGCTAAGGCCACTTTCTATCAAAATAGCTGCTGCAAAATTGGCCGCAGAAATAACGATCACAGGCGCCAGAATATTTGGCAAAATGTGTCTGATGATTATCCTTGGGTTTTTAAAGCCCAAAGCTCTAGCTGCGGTGACATACTGCAAAGACTTCACACTCATAATTTGACCCCTCACCACTCTGGCCACCTCTACCCACATCGTCAAACCCACTGCAATAAAGACCTGCCAGAAGCCTTTACCTAAGGCTAAGGTGATAGCAATCACCAGAAGTAAGGTGGGTATGGACCAGGTCACGTTGATGAGCCACATCACCGCTGCGTCAATTTTACCACCATAATACCCTGAAATGGATCCTAAAAACAAGCCCAGCAATAAGGATATAAATACAGATATAAATCCTACCGAAAAGGAAATCCGAAGGCCGATCAACATTCTGCTCAATAAATCCCGACCGTACTTATCCGTACCTAGCCAGTAGGTTTTGTTATAAGTATTTTCTGAAGCAAATCCTGACGCATAGTCTGAAAGATCAAGCTCGTTCTCAAGTGCTGGATCATTGACTCCATACTCTTGGTAATAGAGTATTCCGTTTTCAATTCTGAAGGATTCGATTGGAATAAGCTCATTGGAGGATTCTTTTCCAAAAAAGGATTGCGACCACCAGGGCTGGCCTTGTTCATTCTGGTTGGGAAGTTCTAGTACCTGAACCGAAAATCCTGGTGGCTTGGAATGAATACTTAGCGCCATAGAATTGGCATTTTCAGAATCGTCTGGAGCCAGAAAATAAGCAAATATTCCAACGAACAAACACAGGAGGATGTACCAGAAACTTAAAACGCCCCAAAGGTTTTTTTTAAACTTTTGGAGCGCTAAACTTTGTAAAGAAGTATGTTCTTTCAAATGTTTTGAGTTTACAAAATGTTAGTTCTTTCTTGCTGCAAGCTTAATTGAACTTCTGTCCACTTTTAAATCCTGTAAAACGTGTATAGCTTCTTCCACATACACATCTTTGGATAAGCTTTCATGCCATCTTTGTCTTTTTTGAGTAAGTGAAGAATCATTTTGCATGAGCGATTCTTCATAAGGTAAAGACTTGTAAGTCAAATCAGTTTTGAATTTATTGATTCCGTCAAACTTTTTTGCCATAGTTTCGACTTTAGTCATTTCCTCATTATAACCTTCATAACTTAAACTATAGCTATTTTGATCTCTTTGAGTCTTGATCCATTTCGCATTTTCATCGATCAACTGAAGCTGGGCGTTGTTACTAAGTCGCTTTTGACTATTTGCTATAACCTCATCTAGGTTTGAATAACCTTTCCACACTTTATAATTTGCAGGAGCAATCTTATCCCAAGGCATTGGATTTTCATAATCTCTCTCACCAATGTCTATGTAAGAATATCTATCTGGAACAGCAACATCACTTTCTACCCCCTTTAGTTGAGTTGAGCCTCCGTTTATCCTATAAAATTTCTGAGTTGTAATCTTGAGTGCTCCCATATCACCAAAAGAGCTATTTCTCATCCAGCGATTCAGATCTACTACATTTTGGACAGTACCTTTACCATAGGTTTGTTTACTTCCCAGCACAACTGCTCTCTCATAATCTTGCATTGCCGCTGCAAGTATTTCAGATGCTGATGCAGAAAGTTCATTCACAAGTATCACAAGTGGCTTATCCCAGACCACATCGGAGTCTTTGTCTTTTAAGACCTCTGTATTATTTTTAGCATCTCTCACTTGTACAATTGGGCCTTTTTCAATGAAAAAACCAGCAATATCCACAACCGTAGACAGAGATCCACCACCGTTGTTTCTTAAGTCAATGACTAAACCTTCCGCTCCAATTTCATTGAGTCTTTCTAATTCTTTTTTGATATCTGAAGCAGCATTTCTTTCATTGTAGTTTTGCATATCAAAGTAAAACTTAGGGAGATTAATGACTCCAAAAAGGTCTCCATTTCTTTCTACAGTTGATGACTTGGCATAAGTTTCTTCAATTTCTACAACATCTCTAACTATACTTATCATTTCAGTACTTCCGTCTACTTTTTTCACTGTAAGTGTGACTTGGGTACCTTTAGGACCTTTTATAAGATCTACTGCATCATCCAAACGCATTCCGCGAATATCTACAGATTCTTCTTCATCTTCTTGTTTCACCTTTTGAATAAGGTCTCCAACTTCCAATTTTCCGTTGGTCCAGGCTGGGCCTCCAGAAATTACTTCAACAATTTTCACATTATCTCTCTGCTTTTGGAGTCTGGCTCCAATTCCTTCCAGTTTTCCAGACATTGAGATATCAAATCTATCTTTATCCTGTGGGGCGAGATAATTAGTATGAGGATCGAATTGGCTTACTATGGAATTGATGTATAGACTGAACCAATCTTCTCTATCCAGATCGGACATGGTTTCAAAGTAATTCTCGATGGATTCTCTGGTTATTTCGCGTGCTTCAGCTTCCAGCTCCTCATCCGATTTTTCTTCAACATCTTCCCCATCTTCCTTTTTTTGCTCTTGTTCCTTTTTGAGATCATGATATGTTGAAAGGGTAGAGAATTTAAACTGCTTCCTCCACCTTTGCTTTAATTCCTTATTGTTTTTAGCATAATCTGCTTTATCATAATCGGTATTGATGGTTTCATCGGTATTAAAATCAAACGGTTTTTCCAGTAATTCTGCATAAAAACCTTTAGCTTCTTCCATACGTTTTTTATAAAGTTCTACGGAAAGATCAAAAAATACCAGATTTTTATTTTTAATCTGATCGTCTATTTGGGTTTCAAAAGCTTTTAATTCTTTAAAATCACTTTCCAAAAAATGCCTTTTGATAGGATCCAGACCTTTAATATAGTCTTTAAAAACAGCTGTTGAAAAATCATCGTCGATGTCTTTCATATCAAAATGACCTTGCTCAATCACATAGGTAATCAGCTCGATAAGAACTTCATCTTTTTCAGAATCTTCATCAAATTCTTTGGTTGTGAAGCTGCAAGAAGTAACTGAAAAGAGAGTTACTAAAAATAAAATAACTAGATTATTGCTTAAATTGTATCGTTTCATTGTATCAGAGTTCATTAAATCAAAACTAAGGTAATATTTTCCAATTTACAGTAAAAACTATACCACATAATTTATAGCTAGCTAATAATTTGTTAAACGTCTTTCTTGGCTGTTTTACATCATGAAATGTTTATTTTAGCTATTATAAAATTTAAGCAATGCAAAAAGAAGAAAAACCACTGATTCTGGTTACTAATGATGATGGAATTACAGCTCCTGGCATTAGACATCTTATCAAGATTATGAACACTATTGGAGAAGTTGTAGTAGTTGCTCCAGACAGACCACAAAGCGGCATGGGTCACGCCATAACAATAAGTGACAATCTTTATTGCGATCCTGTCACCATCGATAAATATTCTCAAATCAAAGAATTTTCCTGTTCTGGAACTCCAGCAGATTGTGTCAAAATTGGTGCTCAGGAGATTTTAAGACGCAAGCCAGATTTATGTGTTAGTGGAATTAATCATGGATCAAATTCATCTATCAACGTTATCTATTCAGGAACCATGAGTGCAGCGGTAGAAGCTGGTGTAGAAGGAATTCCAGCGATTGGATTCTCTTTACTAGACTATTCAATGGAAGCCAATTTTGACCATACTACAAAGTTTGTAAAACGCATTACAGAAAGTGTTATCAAAAACGGACTGCCCAAAGGTGTTGTTTTGAATGTGAATTTTCCAAAAGTAAGTGATGAAAAACTGAAAGGAGTGAAGGTTTGCAGACAAGCTAATGCTCGCTGGCAGGAGCAGTTTGACAAGCGTCAAAGCCCACAGGGAAGAGATTACTATTGGCTTTCTGGAGAGTTTGTGAATCAGGATGAAGGGCATGACACTGATGTGGAAGCACTGGAAGATAATTATGTTTCAATTGTTCCCGTAAAATTTGACTTAACTGCTCATGAATTTATGAACGATTTAAAATCCTGGAGCATTCATGATTAAGAAAGAAATTGCCATTGGTTTTTTGGTAGGTATCGCAGCAAATCTAGCAGGTATGTTTTTATACATTAGCCTGGTGATGCAAAAGGAATTTGAAGTCGTTCTTGGAAGAGCCTCGGAAGAAGGTGTTTTAGGAACTATCATAGCCTTAGGAGCGATCTTAAATTTTTTACCTTTTTTCGTGTTTATCAAAAAAAAACAGGACTACAGAGCCAGAGGAGTACTGATGGCAACAATTTTAAGTGCTGCAATTATTTTAATTACAAAATTCTTTTAAACAATGTACACCAAATCATTTGAAATACGGTGGAGCGATCTAGATGCCAACAGACATCTGGCTAACTCATCCTATCAAAACTTTATGAGTCATACTCGAATGGCTTTTCTTGTAGAAAATGGCTTTTCTCAGCAAGAACTGGTTAAGCATAATCTTGGACCTATTGTCTTTTACGAGCATATTTTTTACTTCAAAGAGTTAAAACCAGAAGATCATGTGAGTGTAAGTCTGGAACTAAAAGGCCTAAGTGAGGACGGTATGTTTTTTCAATTTGAACATAACATTTACAATCAAAAAGGAGAAAATTGCGCCAGATGTGAAATGATGGGCTCTTGGCTGGACTTAAGCTCAAGACAGCTTACCGCTCTTCCAGAGCATCTTTTAAAACCGCTGGAACATCTCACTAAAACTGAAGATTATAGAATATTGACAAAAGAAGATACTAGAAAATATGGTGTAAAGCCAAAACATTTAAATGTCTAAGTCAACCTACTATCATAAAACAAAAAAAGGTTCAACTTGCGTTGAACCTTTTCTTTTGTGTATGAATAAAAATATTATTCTAATTCTGGTAGAACAACTCTATCGATAGCATGTACTACACCATTAGCTGCTTGAACATCAACTACAATAATATTGCTTTCCCTTCCATTTGGATCAGTTAAAGTTGGTGTTTCACCGTCTAAACTTAATTGGAGTTCAGCACCTAATGTTGTTACAGGCCCAGCTACAAGATCTGTAGATCTTATATTAGCTTCAGCTACAACATGACTATTTAATGCAGCTGTAAGTGTAGCAGCCGGAATATCTCCAAGTCCGCTTGCACCCAATTCAGTTAATAATGCATCAAAAGCATCGTTTGTTGGTGCAAAAACAGTAAATGGTGCTGGTGCTTCACCCTGAGTTGAAAGAGTAGCAACAAAATCTGGCTGACCATCTGCAGTTAATGCTGCTTCAAGACTATTGAAATTTGGATCTGCTGTTGCAAAAGTTACGACTGTTGGTAAATCTATAACCGTATCTACAATATGCACTACACCATTGGAAGCTTCATTATCAGCTCCAGTTACAGAAGAGACTCCATTTATTCTCACTCCATCATCTGTGTTGATATAAAAGCTTAAGTACGTATCTTCAGTATCAGCATATGTTGCCAAAGAATTAGTGTAAGTTGTTTCAAGATCCGAAGAAAATTGAGCTCCAGATAAAACATGATTTAACAGAACCTGAGTTACAGCTTCAACTGGTAAATCTGTCAATTCAGCTCCATTTAAAAAGGTTTCGAAAGCTGCATTTGTAGGAGCAAATACAGTCAGGTCTGCTGAAGGGTCTGCAACAACCTCATCTAAACCCGTATATTCCAAGGCAGCTACCAGGCTTGATAAATCATCATTCCCAACAGCTAAATCAGCAATGGTAGGTTGTGGTTCAGGAAGTTCTGGAATAAGAACGCCATTGATGACGTGTACTACACCGTTTTCGATTTCCACATCGGCAGTTACTACGTTTCTTGTCGTACCTTCAGAGTCTGTTACAGTTACACTGCTACCTGATCTGGTTACTGTGATTTCCTGGTCACCAGCCAGTGTAGGGAATGTTTGTTCGCCTTCAGTTAAATCAGTTGAAAAAGCAACTGCAGGTACAACGTGAAATCCAAGTACAATCTCAAGATTTTCAACTCCTCCAATAGCAGCAACAAGTTCATCTAAATTTTCAGCTTCAAATCTTTCTAAAGCTGCTCCGAAAGCTTCATCTGTGGGAGCAAATACTGTGATTGCTTCTTCACCTAATAAAGTTTCGCCAAGTCCATCTACAGCATTCACTGCATCTAATAAAAGATTAAGGTCTGCAGCTTCTGCAGCTTCAACTAAATTTGGTGTATCTCCTTGTGGTGGTACTACAGGTGCATCGTCATCGTCTGAACAAGAGACTGCTGTTGTCAGTAAAACAGCTAAAAGCATAAATTTTGATAGTAATTTCATAGGTTTTTTGTTTTTTGATTCACCTATAAGACAAAGTGAGGATAAAAGTTACTACCAGAAAATCGACGTTTAGCATTTAATTAACAATCAAAATGATTTTATAAAACGAAAACTTAAAACTATTCAGCTTAACATCAAATAAGCAGTTAAGCCTTTTCAAATTTTAAAATCCCCAATAAAAAAAGTTCAGCGATTGCTGAACTTTTTTATGATTAAACTGTACTCCTTATTTTATTCTTCCTCAGGAAGCAAAACGGTATCTATAGCATGAACAACACCATTCGCAGCCTGTACATCAAAAGATACAATACTACTTAACCTGCCTCTTGGATCTGTAATAGAAGCATCAGTGGTATTTATAATAATATCCGACCCTAAGGTGTTAATGGTTCCATCTGTAAGATCTTCAGACCTTCTATTGAATCCTGAAACTACATGTGTATTTAGCGCTGAAGTTAATAATGCAGGATCAATTTCATCCAGACCAGTTACACCAAGTTCTATGAATAAATCTGAAAAAGCTTGATTGGAAGGTGCAAATACCGTAAATGGTGTAGGATCAGTACCATTAGGTGTTGATAAAAGGTCAACATAATTTTCTGCCGATTGTCCAGAATCTGTAAGTGCTCCCAATAGACTCTCAAAGTTTGGATCAGCTTCTACAAAAGTAACCACCGTTGGCAAATCTATTACCCGATCGACAATATGAACTACACCGTTTGCTGCTTCAACATTTGGCGTAGTAACCGTCGATATTCCGTTTAATACGACACCATCATTTGTATTGATATAAAAACTTAAATTATTTTCAGTCTCTCCATAGGTTGCTAAGGAGGTTGTATAGTCAGTTTCTAAATCGTCCGAAAAAGATATTCCAGACAACACGTGATTCAACAAAACCTGCTCTACCGTTTCTACAGGAAGTTCTGTTACCTCAGCACCATCTAAAAATGTATCAAAAGCTTCATTCGTTGGTGCAAATACAGTAAAATCTTCAGATCTATTGGCGAGAATTTCATCCAGACCAGTGTATTCAAGCGCTTCTACAAGGCTAGACAAATCACTGTTCATAGAAGCCACACCAGTAATAGTAGGGTCTATCATGTCAATAATCTCCTGAGGGAGCAATACTTTATCTACTGCATGTATAACACCGTTGTTTGTTTGTACGTCTGTTTCAACAATATTTGCATTTGTTCCTGAAGCATCAATAATTTGAGCTCCATCACTTAAATCAAATTCTAAACTTTCACCTTGAAATGTTTCTGCTGTTATTCCTGTTGACAAATCACTAGATCTTACATTATTTCCAGGTATTACGTGGTAGCTTAGCACAGTTGCTAAAGTTTCTGAATCAAGTTCATCTAAATTTTCCGCTCCTAATATTCCAAGCAAGTTTTCAAAAGCAGCATTGGTAGGAGCAAATACAGTATAAGGTGAATTTTCTCCGCTACCAGAAAGAAGTTGAATAAAATTTAAATCTTCAGATTCTGCTAATTCTAATGCGTTAACTAAAGATGAGAATTCTGGATTTGCTGCAGCTTGAGTAGCAACAGATGGAATGCCTATGACATTATTTACAATGTGAATAACACCATTAGAAGCGATAACATCTCCATTGGTAACCTCTGCTACACCATTTATAACAACTCCACCGTCAGCATTTACAAATAAACTCAGATTTTCTTCTGATGCTGAACCTACAATTGAGGAAGGGATATATCCTGTGGAAAAATCTGCAGCAAGATTTGTCCCCTCTAAGACATGATTTAAAAGAAGTTGCCTTAGTTCATCTTCCGGGACAGAGCCAAGACTAGCAAAACCGTTTAATTCAAGGAATTGAGTAAAAGCTGCATTGGATGGTGCAAATAAGGTTGACTCATTCTCCCCTGCAAATGCATCTAAAAGATCTGCAGCTTCTAAAGCTGCAAAAAGATTAGAAAATTCTGGATTTTCTTCTACTATCTGTGCTATTGTATCATCCCCATCAGGAGCAACTACCGTGATATCATCATCGTCTGAACAAGACATGATTATGGTTAAAACCATAGATAAAAGTAAAAGTTTTGAAATTATTTTCATGGGTTATTTTTTTTGTGAAATAACATCGAATCAGTAACTGAAACTAATTTTGATCGTACATTTAATAAGTATTTAACTTAAGGCTGCAATTAGTATTAAAGCTAACTTAAAATCATTGACAGCCGGAGAGAGAAGCTTCAAAAGCTTCTTCAAATTCAGAATTAGAATTAATCACATGTCCGTCTGAATTAGAGTCTAAAAGCAAAATTGGATAATCTATTTCATAAACGTCAGAATCGTGTAAATTGTCTACATACTGAAAGAGTTCTTCATTACTGATAAGATTGAGCGTTTCGAAAGTACCATCTAGCTCGTTAAATTCTTTGATGACAATTGGGAAATCAAAATTCAAACAAGGATTGTGTTCAATATCAAATTTTTCTTCACAAGAATTAGTTAGTAAACTTAATTCTGAAGTGGTATTCACTTTGTGCTGAGTATAATCGAAGAAGACAATAGATATAGGAAACAAAATTTGGACCTGATCATTTTCATCAATCGAATTTAAATCTTGTATAGATGAAATAGTTCTTCTATTCGAATTTATATTAACTTCATAAGGAAATACTAAACTAAAACAAGACGTGTTATCTATATGATCATCAAAATTTGCATTGTGGAGGGTGATGGATTTTATCAATGGAGTCAAAACCGATGACCTGTGCAAGGCATCACGAGATTCAATGACTTGTGAATCATCTTCATAGCAACCCACAAAGACGAATAGAAATAGTAAAAATATATAATTGTAAAATTTATTCATAAAGTCCTTGTTTCCAACATAAAACAACTAAAATAAAAAAACTCCTACTCAATTAACTATTTTTATACTTTTGACCTTTATGAAAAAAGCCAAACCTTTATATGAAAATTGCTGCGAAGAGTCAATTTTCTCAAAACTTCACCAAAGGTACGCTAAAGATTTACATGATTTTATTTATTACAAATTTGGAGAACAGCACAATCCAAAAGATAAAGTTCAAGAGGCCTTTATGAAGCTTTGGGAGAATTGTCATAAAATTATTCCCGAAAAGGCTAAGAGTTTTTTATTTTCTGTGGCAAATAACACTACGCTTAATGTGATTAAACACAAGAAAGTAGTTCTAAATTATGAAATAAAGTCTAATCACAAAGATTCAGATCATCAAGATCCTCAGTTTGTATTGGAAGAAAAAGAATATTTGGACAAGTATCAAAAAGCTTTATCTCACTTAACAGAAGAAAAAAGAGTCGCATTTCTGCTTAACAGAGTGGAAGGAAAAAAACATAAAGAAATAGCAGAACTTTTAGGCATATCCAAAAAGGCTGTTGAGAAAAGGATTTACACAGCATTAAATCAGCTAAGAAAAGAAGTTGACGGAATTTAACACAATGCAGGTAGGATATGTCAGCTTTAGATTGTCATATAAATGAATAATTGCTATGAAAGAGGAAGAACTAATTAAGAAATGGCTCAATGATGAATTGAGTCCTGAAGAGCTAGAGGCGTTTAAAAAACTAGACGCCTATTCCTCTTACGTCAAACTTTCAGAAAAGGCAAGTCATTTTAAAGCCCCGAAATTCAATGAAGCTGAATCTTTAGAACACCTCAAATTTAGAACCAAATCCAAATCATCTAAGCATTTCACATCCAGATTTTTTGCAGCGCTTATCGCTGTTTTTATTATTGTGTTTGCTGTAGTCAAATTACTAAATAAAGAAACTGCACTTGAGACTTATACAACTGAGGTTGCTGCTTCTGAAGTCATCCACCTGCCAGATCAATCTGAAATCAACCTTAGTGCGAATTCTTCTGTGAGCTACGACTCCCAAAAGTGGAGCCAAAACCGGAACTTAACGCTAAAAGGCGAAGCTTTTTTTAAAGTTAAAAAAGGTGAGAAGTTTACGGTCAATACTTCCCATGGAGCTATTGAAGTTTTAGGCACACAATTCAATGTTAAGTCGAGAGATTATGGTTTTGAAGTCACATGTTTTGAAGGTTCTGTTGGTGTTACTATAGATAATAAGCAGCATATTCTTGAAGAAAATGACCAGCTCGTCTTAACCCGTAATTCAGTCAAGAAAACTCAAACTCATTTTGAAACTCCAGACTGGACCAGAAATTCAACCATACTCAAAAGCACTCCACTAGAAGACGTTTTAAAAGAGTTTGAAAATTATTATGATGTTGATTTTGAAACCTCAAGTATTAACACTTCGCGACTTTATACTGGAAGTTTTACTCATTCTAACATAGAAATTGCTTTGAAATCTATTACTTTGCCATTAGATTTGACCTACAACATTAAAGATAAAAAGGTCATTCTTACGAATAAGTGAAATTAACAAAGCTATACTTCATTCTCTTATTAGGATTTGTTTTAAGTCAACAGCTAAGGGCTCAATCCCTCAAAAATCCTGAAAATTTAGTTTCTTACTTAAAGGTTTTAGAAACTGAGTATGATGTGTTTTTTTCTTATGCCGACGACCAAATCGATAACGTTGCAGTAAACAGAACTGAAACCTTTGAAACCATAAAAGGACATCTGAACCATCTTCAAAAAAAGACTCCTTTTGATTACATTATTCAATCGGAAACCAATATTCTGGTGGTTCCAAAACCCTATTTGAAAACTATCTGTATTTCAGTTACAGATGAACTAAGCAACAAACCGATTTCTAAATCAGTTTTGAAATCAGAGAATTTTACATTTCAGTCAGATCAAAAGGGATATTTTAAAATCCCTGTAAATACTAAAAAAGTAAATTTCACGGTAATCGCTGATGACTTTGTAAACAAACAATTTAACATAGACACGAGACAAGATTTCGATTGTTATGATCTAAAACTTACACCTTTTTTTGAAATATTGGACGAAGTCCTTCTAAGCAACTTTTTGACGAGTGGCATCCAAAAATTCGCCTCAGGAGGTCTGGAAATCAATTACGAAGAGTTCGGCCTTTTGCCTGGACTTGTAGAGCCAGATGTTCTACAAAGTTTACAAGCCTTACCAGGAATTACCAGTCGTAAAGAAAGTGTTTCATACTTAAATGTGAGAGGAGGCACACATGATCAAAATTTATTCCTTTGGGACGGGATCAAAATGTACCATACTTCTCATTTCTTTGGGATGATTTCTGCTTTCAACCCCTACATGGCACAAAAAGTCACACTTATTAAAAATGGAACCTCCTCCAAATATGGTGATGGTGTGTCTAGCCTTATAGATATGGAGACGGGCGACTCTATCGTGGACCATTTTAAAGCTGGTATTGGACTTAATCTTATAAATACAGATGCTATTATAGAAGCGCCACTTACCAATGCATCATCCGTAGAATTTTCATTTAGAAGATCTATAAATTCAATTTGGGAAAGTCCTACATACAATAGTTATTTTGACAAAGTTTTTCAAAATACAGAGGTCACTAATTTTGAAACTCCTACCTCTCAACAAAATGATGATTTTTCATTTTACGATGCCACATTCAACTACAAACATCAGCTCAGTAAAAGAGATTATTTGAAAGCTAATTTTTTCTATGCCCGTGACGAATTCTCTTTGAATCGGTTTGATGTAGAAGGAAACCGAATTAATACAAGGTCTAGTGATCTCGGACAGACCAATGTTGCCGGAGGGGTGTATTACGAAAGAAACTGGTCTACTTCTACAAAGTCTCAAGTTCAGTTTTACACCTCCAGATATAATCAAACTTCTGTTAATTCCAATCTCCTGGATGATCAAAGTTTGGAACAAATCAACGAAGTAAGAGAAATTGGAGTAAGATTAAATTTTCAAACTCAGCTCTCTACAAACTTTGCCATGGAAAGCGGTTATCAGTTGAATGAAACTGGGATTCTAAACTCTGAAAATATTGATAATCCGGGCTTTTTCAGAGAAACTCAAAATTCAATTTTGACCAATAGCATTTATTCTCAATTGAATTATCAATCCAAAAATAATCGTCTCAATCTAAATCTGGGTGGAAGGTTAAATCATTTTTCAAAATTTGACCAAACGGTAATTGAACCCAGATTCAATTTGAGCTATCAATTCCTGGATGATTTGTTTCTTGAAGTTCTGGCTGAACAAAAAAGCCAAACCACATCACAAAGTATAGATTTACAAACTGATTTTCTTGGAGTTGAGAATAGACGATGGGTGCTCTCCAATCCAAACAACAGACCTGTGATCCAAAGTCAGCAAGTATCTACAGGCCTAAATTACATCAAACCAAGTTGGTTTATCAACGCAGATTTCTACTACAAAAAGGTAGATGGCATAACCACTCAAGGGCAAGGTTTCCAAAATCAATTTCGCTTTATACAATCCCATGGAAGTTATGAGATAAAGGGAGTAGATCTATTGATCAATAAAAGTTTTGAACCCATTTCTGGCTGGGTGAGTTATAGTCTTTCAGAAAACAATTATCAGTTTGAAGAATTACTACCATCTACATTTCGAAATAACCTCGATATGAGACATGTAGTTTCTGCTGGGTTGAGTTTTCAAAAAAACGGATTAAAAATTTCTACGGGATTCAACTGGCACTCAGGAGTCACAACAACATTACCCTCAGCTAACCAACCTCCGTTACTTCAGCAAATTGTTTTCCAGGATCCTAATGCAGAGCGTCTCTCAGACTACTTCAGGGTAGATTTTTCTTCTACTTATAGATTCCCCCTTTTTAAAAATGTTCAAGCTTTAACCGGAATTTCATTTTGGAATCTTTTTGGTAATTCAAATATCTTTAATCAATTCTATGGGCTAGATGGTAATCAAAACATAGAGACTTACAGACAAAGAGGACTGAACTTTACACCTAATTTTGTATTCAGACTTCGCTTTTAAGACTGAAATTTGGTATTATTAAATTTTTCAGCCCTTCAATTTAACTTTCTTTAATAGTTTAGGTCTAAAAATTAAGTTCCATTAACGTTAATTCAAAAACTTAGATTTATGAAGTATCTATTGTTTGCTATTGCAGTATTTTTAGGCATAGCTGCGCAAGCTCAATCTATCGCACTAGAAGATTATCTACCCACAGAGGTTTCTTACAATCAAGACATCCCAAAACCAAGCGAAGTTCTAGGCTATGTTCCAGGAGAATGGCACGTTACGCACGATAAACTTGTACAATACATGACCGCTATTGCCGAATCTTCAGATAGGATAAGTATTGAAAACAGAGGTTTTACTTACGAAAAAAGACCTTTACTCCTACTTACGGTGACTTCAAAAGAAAATCAAAAAAATATTTCAGATATCAGGAAGAAACACCTTCAGATCATTTCTGGTGAAGTTTCAGAATCAGAATTAAGCTCTATGCCAGTTGTTGTTAACCAAGGTTTTTCTGTTCACGGTAATGAACCAAGTGGAACCAATGCTGCTTTAATTTTGGCTTATTATTTGGCTGCTGCAGAAGGCCCAGCAATCGATGAGTTGCTGGAAAACACAATTATTCTTCTCGACCCCAGTTTCAATCCAGACGGTCTACAGCGATTTGCCTACTGGACCAATACCAACAGAAGTACCAACCTGAATCCAGATCCACAAGACAGAGAGTTCTCTGAAATATGGCCTGGAGGCAGAACGAATCATTACTGGTTTGACCTTAATAGAGACTGGCTACCCCTTCAGCTTTTGGAAAGTCAGGCGAGAGTAAAAACCTTCTACAACTGGAGACCCAATGTCCTTACAGATCATCATGAAATGGGCTCGAATTCTTCGTTTTTCTTCCAGCCTGGAATTCCTGAGCGAACCAACCCACTTACACCTCAACTCAATCAGGATTTAACTGAAAAAATTGGTAACTACCATGCCAAAGCTTTAGATAGTATTGGTTCACTATATTATTCCAAAGAAAGTTTTGACGATTTCTACTATGGAAAAGGCTCTACGTTTCCAGACATCAATGGATCTATAGGAATTCTTTTTGAACAAGGTAGTTCTAGAGGTTCCGGACAATTGACCGACAACGGTTTGTTAAGCTTCCAATTCACTATCAAAAATCAATTTACCACGGCCCTTTCAACCTTGAAAGCTTCACTGGAATTGAAAGATGAGATACTAGGTCTTCAGCATCAATTCTACAGAAATGCAGATAAAAAAGCAGGAAAAGGGGCTTATGTGTTTGGCAGAAAGGGAGATCCAGTGCTAGCTAATGAACTGGCTAAAGTTTTGCATCAACATCAAATTGAGCTTTACAAACTTGATAAAGACCAAACTATAGACGGCAAAGCATTTGAAGCCAATTCGTCTTACATCATACCAAAAAACCAATTGCAACACAGACTTGTGGAAGCCATGTTTGAGGAACGAACAAGTTTTAAAGACAGCATATTCTACGATGTGTCGGCTTGGAGTTTTAGACATGCTTTTGATGTTGATTTTGCAGAAGTTAAATCCATAAACAGAGGAGATAAAATCACAGAAGCAAAACTTGAAACCCCTTCAAACCTAAAGAAGTCCCCTTATGCCTATGCGATGAGGTGGAGTGATTTCAATTCCGCCAAAGTCCTTCATAAAATTATGAAAGAAGACATCAGGGTGAAAGTTGCTAAAAAACCATTTCAATCTCAGACAGAAGAATTTGATTATGGTACGATCATGATTCCAGTTCAAAATCAGGAGAAAAGTGCAGATGAGATTTACAGCATTTTGAACTCCCTTCAGAAAGAAAATCATGTTAAAATTTCTGCTCTGGAAACGGGACTGACTCAAGGTATAAATCTTGGAAGTCCAAATATGAGTCATATGGAAATGCCGAAAATAGCCATGCTAGTTGGCGATGGAGTAAGGTCTTATGATGCCGGTGAAATGTGGCACATGCTGGATTATAGGTTTGAAATTCCTGTGACAAAACTCGACACCAAAGACTTCAACAGAGCAAGCCTGGATAGCTATACCCATCTTATCATCCCAAGTTCTAATGGTAACGCTCTAAATTCATCTGGAAAAACTAAATTGAAAGACTGGGTGAAAAATGGCGGAAGTATCATCGCTTACAAAAGCACAGCTAACTGGTTAAAGAATGAAGAAATGATTGACTTTAAAACCAAAAATGACTCAGTTGTTGCGAAAGACATCAGTTTTGGTGAGCGAAGTGAATTTTATGGAGCGAAACGAATAGGAGGTGCTATTTTTAATACTAAGGTCGACTTGTCTCATCCTTTGCTATACGGATACAATAACGATGAATTGGCGATTTTCAGAAACTCCAATATGATGCTGGAGGCGGATAAACTGAGTTTCAACAATCCAATTCAATACACGGATTCCCCCCTATTGAGTGGTTACATCAATAAAGAAAACCTTGAACTCATAAAGGGCACCGTTCCTTTTAAACACAACCGATATGGCAGAGGTCATGTGATGGTTTTTACAGATAACACCAATTTTAGAGCATTTTGGCTGGGAACTTTCAAACTCTTCCTCAACTCTATATTCTTTAGTGACCAAATGTAATTTGATTTTGTTTTGATTGGAAAAAGCCTATTTCAATGTGGAAATAGGCTTTTTTTATATATTTTTCTGAAATGAATTCAATTGAAAAATAATGAGGGCGTTAGTCATTTCTGGAGGTGGTAGTAAAGGAGCATTTGCTGGAGGTATAGCAGAATACCTCATTTCTGAATGTAAAAATGAGTACGATTTATTCTTAGGAACTTCCACAGGAAGCCTTCTCGTCCCTCTATTGTCTATTGGTGAAATTTCAAAACTTAAAGAGATTTATACCACCGTCACTCAGCAGTCCATTTTTAGTCGAAATCCTTTTATCATCAAAAGGAAAGACAATGAGTTTGAAATCAAAATTAATCATTTCAACATATTGCTAGGATTTTTGAAAGGCTCTAAAACTTTTGGAGAAAGTAAAGCTTTAAAAAAGTTGATTACAGATGCTGTAACTCCCGAGTTTTTTGAAAAGATGAGGCTTCAAGAGGTTGATGTAGTAGTTACAGTATCCAACATAAGCCTTGGAAGCGTGGAATATAAATCCCTAAAAGATTTTAGCAGAGAGGAATTCTGCGATTGGATTTGGGCGTCTGCCAATGTAATTCCCTTTATGAGTCTGATGACTAAAAATAATTATGACTATGGAGATGGTGGCTTAAGCAATATTGTCCCTATTTCTGAAGCCATCAACCGCGGAGCTTCTGAGGTGGACGTCATTGTACTTAAGACCGAACATCAGATTCAGAAACAACCTGTAAAAAATGTTCTGGACCTTACAACTCGTGTATTTGATTTTCTTTTGGACCAAATTATCCGGAACGATCTTACCTTGGGTAAATTGAGAAGCAAGCACGAGCATGTTGACCTGAATTTCTACCACCCCCCGGAAATGCTAACCAAAAATTCATTAATTTTTGATCCTAAACAAATGAAAGCCTGGTGGGATTTAGGTTTTGAGTATGCTCAGAAAACAAATCCTTACTGCAGACGTGTTGAAACGAAATTGTTTCAGTGAAATCAATTTCAAATTTTCCATTTACTGGTCAACTGGTCAACTGGTCAACTGGTCAACTGGTCAACTGGTCAACTGGTCAACTGGTCAACTGGTCAACTGGTCAACTGGTCAACTGGTCAACTGGTCAACTGGTCAACTGGTCAACTGGTCAAAAATTAAATTTTTCTGAATAAGCTCAGAAATTTGAAATCATAAATTTGAAATTCATAATTATTAAACCTTCACCAGCATCTTTCCTTTATTTTTTCCTTCAAAAAGATCTAAGAACGCCTGAGGTATGTTGTCAAAGCCTTCCTGAATAGTTTCTTCGTATTGAAGCTTACCTTCCTTCAACCAGGTTGCTAATTGTTGGATACCCTCTGGATGCCTGTCTTTATAATCAAAAATAACAAAGCCCTGCATCGATGAGCTTTTTTTGATCAAAAAAGGCTGAACGCTTATACTTTTTGGCATTTCGGTTGCGTTGTAGACTGAAATCGCACCACAAACTACCGTCCGTGAAAATTTATTGATATTGAAAAGTGCTGCTTCAGAAATTTCCCCGCCTACGTTGTCATAATAAATGTCTACTCCATCAGGACAGGCTTTGGCAATAGCTTCTTTCATATTGCCGGTGGTTTTATAATTGATGCCTTCGTCATACCCAAATTCAGACTTGATCATCTCTATCTTTTCATCGGTACCAGCAATACCCACGATGCGTAGCCCCAGAATTTTACCGATTTGCCCCACCACAGTTCCAACTGCTCCTGCAGCACCAGAGACCAAAAGGGTTTCGCCTTTATTAGGCTTGCCTATATCGGTGAGTCCAAAGTAAGCTGTAAGCCCAGTAGCTCCAAGAACACCCAGGTAAGCAGAAAGTGGTGCTTGGTTAGGGTCTACTTTTTTCAGCTGTTCCGCTTTAGTCACTTGTTGCTCTTTCCACTCGAGCAAACCTGTCACAAAATCTCCGGCACTTAAGGCAGAATCCTTGGACTCCAAAACCTCTGCAACACAACCAGAAACGATAGGTTTGTTAAGTTCAAAAGGTTCAATATAAGACTCTGCATCTACCATCCTGCCTCGGAGATAAGGATCTACAGAAACATAGGTTGTTTTTAGCAAAACTTCCCCTTCCTTTAGTTCTGCTACCTCGGCTGTTGTAAAGTCGAAGTCTGAAAGTTGTGGCTTACCCTGAGGTCTATTTTTTAAGTTGATGGTTTTTATAGTTGACATGATATTAAGTTTTAGTTCGAAAAAACGAAGCTGTTAAGGTTGAATAAGATCAAACTTAAAGGATAGGTTTTGGTTTAGGTATTAAAATAGAACTAAAGTTATGTGCTGTATATCACAAAATAAATTCGAATTCGTCTTAAAACTCAAAGCTATCCTCGAGTTTATAAGGATAAGATCTAATCTTATATTTAGATTCTCCAGAACATTTTTCATTATAATAAAACTTAAACTCCTTAAAAACTGGCAAGTAAGGAACCATTGGAACGTTGAGTTCTTCCATGGACCAGTCGAAGATACTTATATAAGTATTGTCTTCAAATTCCATTGATTTGAACGAGGTTGCATTAGCGGACAAACAATTTGAATTCAAATACAAGTAATCTGAATTTCCACTATATAAGCTGAAAGAAGTAAAAGGTGAATACTTACCAAAAAAACTTAAGACTGGTAATAGCACTAAGAACAGTAAATAAAAAGCACCTTTCAAATTCATGAAATGTCTTACATTAACCCTGAATGCATGTTCTTTTATAAATAAAATTGCGAAAAAGATCATTAGCACATTCCATGGCCAGATGATAGAATTAAAATTTATCCCCAGTGGACCCAGAGCCCATAATAGAAGAAGATGCATTATTATCAAAAGTCTCCAGCCAAGCTTTCTATACCTCGTCCATATAAGCAGACCTGCAAAAATTTCAATGAGAGGTAAAACCAGCCCTGCAGACTTTACTAACCGATGATAGGCGATTTCTGGGGGGACTCCAAGATAGTCAATGAGAAAAAACTTACCCCACATAAAGTTGACGTAACCCAAATTCAATTTATGCAGTCCACTGAATACATAAGTTGCTGAAAGCAATAAGAAAAAATAGGATTTGAATGCTTTGGGTTTGAGGACGCATATACTTAATGTGATCAAAAACTGGAAAAGTGTAGGTTGCCACCGCATCTGATCCAGACTCATTAGAAAAATCTCCAAGGCGAGTACAACAATTAAAAAACCTTTTGTTGGTTTTATGAGGGCACCGATCAAAGCTAAGACACTCAGGATTGCAATTGAATCTGATAATTGATCAGGGATATGACTCAGAAAATCAAGGACAGGAAGTTCCGGAAAAGTACGCTCCCAGGATAACCATAAATTAAAGGACATAGCTTTAAAAAGAATCCAAAATAATAGGGTAAGTCTAATTACTGTAGACTTAAAGCTATGGATATCGATTAGGTTCACTTAATTTTTCGATTAGAATCTAGTGCTAAAATAAGAGAATTAAACTTCTCATTTTATTTTCCCTAAAACCCTTCCAACACAATTTTACCTTTAGATTTTCCAGATTCAAGCAATTGATGGGCCTTTCTCAGATTTTCTGCAGTTATCACTCCAAAATGTTCTCCCTTGGTGGTTTTGAGCGTTCCATCATCGACTAATTCTGACACTTTATTCAGAATATGATGCTGTTCGATCATATCTGGAGTTTGGAATAAAGACCTGGTAAACATCAATTCATAATGAATAGACACTGATTTGGGTTTGAATGCCGTAGCGTCCACTACTTTAGGATCGTCTATAAATCCAAATTTTCCCTGAGGATTGATAACTTTCACAATTTCATCAAAATGCTCTCCTGTTGCATTAATACCGATCACATAATCTGGATCGGAAAGTCCTTCTTTTTTAAATTCTTCGCTTAATTTGTTGCTATGGTCAATCACCATATCGGCTCCCAGATCTTTAAGCCAGTTTTTGGTGACGTCTCGAGAGGCGGTTCCAATCACTTTCAACTTGGTTAGCTTTTTTGCCAGTTGAACCATAATCGACCCTACTCCACCAGCAGCACCGACAATCAAAATGGATTTACTGGCATCTTGCTTGTCTACCTGTACTCGATCAAAAAGCATTTCCCAGGCCGTTAAAGAAGTTAAAGGCATAGCGGCGGCATCGGCGAAGGAAAGTTGGGTTGGTTTTTTACCTACAATGCGCTCATCCACCAATTGAAACTCTGCATTACTTCCCTGTCTTTTGAGGTCACCAGCATACCAAACCTCATCCCCAACATTAAATAGTGACACTTCCTCACCGACTTGTTTTACGATACCAGCTGCATCCCAGCCTATAATTTCGTGTTCTCCATGGCTAAGCTTTCTGTTTTTTCTGATTTTAGTGTCGACTGGATTTACAGATATAGCTTTCACTTCTACCAAAAGATCTCTGCCTTTAGCTTTGGGTTTTGACACTTCAATATCCTGAAGTGCTGCCTTATTTTCTATGTCTAAATTTTCTTTAAATCCTATAGCTTTCATACGTCAAATTTTAAGTACTAAACTAGGATGATAAAGTCGAAAAGCCTGTTATAGGATGTATAAAAGTTGGAGGTTTTCGGTCCTGTAGAAATATTTAGTATTTGGGATATTTGTACTAATCTCAATTAATGAAGTTTATTAACTAGAGTGTGAGTTAATTTCAACGTAATCGGCAAAAATGATATCGATAATTATGATTTTATCCCAATATGCTGATTTTAATTTCTCAGTATCCTTAATGTGCCTTAGCGATACATCACCTGAACTTGATAATCCAGTTGAAATTAAAAGCCATTTTTGGTCATATGTATCATTCCATTTTTGTATTTTTTCTGTTTTAACTTTTATTATAGGTATAAACCATTCAACTATAGGCGGAGTGAAATCTGAAGCGATAAAAGATGATATTTTAGTATTAAAATCTCCAATTTTTTTAATAAATATTCGTCTAATATTTACAGAAGGTTCATCTATTTGTTCAGACTCAATATGTTCACTTAAATTTAAACTAACTGTATTCACTTCTGAATCAATAGAAGTTCTTTTGGAAGCTATAGATTTGTAATTAATTGAAAATAAAAAACCTCGAGGAAATTGTTCAAATAATTTTACTCTTATTTTTTGATGTAATTCATTTAAAAAACTCTCTCGCTCTCGTAAACTTGATCCTTTTGAAGCGTAATCAGGATAGAATTCAGTTACTTCACATCCGATTTTATTCCCTTTTCCTTTTAAAATAAAATCAGGAGATTCAAATTCTTCAATTTCAAAGGATTGATTGGATGCATTTAGATATTTTTCAACTGCTAATTTTTCTAAATCTTTTGGACTACGCATAGTTCATTTTCTGCTTACATCGTTAAAAGTATAGTTTTTAAAATTAAAACTAAACCTAGATATGTATTCTCTTTTTCAGCTTAATCTTCAGGCTTAAAACATTCTCTTCAACTTCATTAGTACATATTCCTCACCAAGCTGGATATTGAAAGCTAATGAAAGGCCTTAAGCAATGTATCGCGAGGTATAAAAGTTAACGTGAGCAAAATCAAAAAAAAAGAAAAAGGAAAATCCTGAAAATAAAAAAGCCTCCCGAAAGGAAGGCTTTGTACCTAGGGCGGGAACCTGCCTTCCAAGGAACGCAGGCAGGTCGAACCCTCATAATAACAAATCTCTCATAGCTTTCAATTTCTTTTTGCCACTTCCCCCCTTCCAGTATTTTTCTCTTATTCTAGCTTCTTTCCTATCAGTACATTCTTCAGTATAAATCAACAAGAAAGGGGCGTAAGGTCGAGTAGTTTTATTTAAACCTTTTTGATGAGTTTGACACCTTTCAATAACATTCGAGGTTAGTCCTACATAAATATAATTATGTCCTAGACTGGCTAAAGCATATACAAAGTAGGTCATTGAAAAATAAAAAGGAAAATACAACTTCAGGTTGTAATTACAAAGCCCTCGAAAAAATTCGAGAGCTTTGTACCTAGGACGGGAACCTGCCTTCCAAGGAACGCAGGCAGGTCGAAACTCTCTTGTAGTTGGTGTTGCATCAAAATAAAAAAGCCTCCCGAAAGGAAGGCTTTGTACCTAGGGCGGGAATCGAACCCGCACATCGTAAGATACTGGGTTTTGAATCCAGCGCGTCTACCAATTCCGCCACCTAGGCATTTTGGAAGTGCAAAAATATAAAAATATTTCTTTCCTTACATAAAATAGTACGCTTATTTATATCCAACTTCAATTATTTATCTAAATTTGCAATCCATAAATCCAATATCCCTCAAAAGGTCAAACAGTTATGGCAGACGTAGAAAAAGTCGCGAAAATTTTTGCTTGTTCTCAAAGCACTGTGTTAGCAGAGTCGATTGCAAAATCTTATGGAATTCCACTTGGTAGTGTGAATACCATGCATTTTAGTGACGGCGAGTTTCAACCCTCTTTCGAAGAAAGCGTTCGAGGTTCGCGTGTATTTATCATCGGTTCTACGTTTCCAAATGCAGACAATTTGATGGAAATGCTATTGATGCTCGATGCTGCCAAGCGTTCATCGGCCAGACACATAACGGCAGTAATGCCTTATTTTGGCTGGGCCAGGCAGGACAGAAAAGATAAACCTAGAGTTCCTATCGCTGCCAAAATGGTAGCCAAAATGCTGGAAACGGCTGGTGCTACAAGAATCATCACTATGGATCTGCACGCCGACCAAATCCAGGGCTTTTTTGAAAAACCTGTGGACCATTTGTATGCGTCTACGGTGTTTTTACCATATTTAAGAAGCCTCAAGCTAGACGATCTTACGGTTGCTTCTCCAGATATGGGTGGCTCCAAGAGAGCTTATGCCTACTCTAAATTTCTGGAAAGTGATGTGGTGATTTGCTACAAGCAAAGAGCTAAAGCCAATAAAATTTCACATATGGAATTGATTGGGGATGTGACTGGCAAAAATGTGGTTTTAGCAGATGATATGGTAGATACGGCAGGAACCTTGACGCACGCCGCCAACCTGATGATGGAAAGAGGCGCCAAAAGTGTGAGAGCGATTTGTTCGCACCCCGTTTTATCTGGCAATGCTTACGAAAAGCTAGAGGATTCCAAACTTGAAGAATTGATTGTTACGGATAGTATTCCGTTGAAAAAAGACAGTCCAAAAATAAAAGTACTAAGCTGTGCAGATTTGTTTGCAGATGTGATGAAAGCCGTCCATTACAACAAGTCTATAAGCAGTAAGTTTTTAATGTAGTTTAATTTAATTTAATTTTTTTTATGAAATCGATTACGATCAAAGGATCTAAAAGAGAAAGCGTAGGCAAGAAAGCTACGAAAGCCTTACGTAATGCTGGAGAGGTCCCTTGCGTTATTTACGGGGGGGATAATATCGTGCATTTTTCTGCGCCAGAAGTGTCTTTCAACAAGTTGATTTACACTCCCGATGTACACACGGTAATTGTTGACCTTGAGGGTAACAAAACCAATGCTGTACTTCAAGACATTCAATTCCACCCTGTGACAGATGAAATTCTGCACATTGATTTCTACGAATTCCACGAAGGGCAAGAAATTACTATGGAAATTCCTGTTCACTCTGAAGGTGTTCCTAAAGGTGTGAAAAATGGTGGTGTTTTAAGGTTTAACTTAAGACGTATGACTGTAAGAGGTCTGGCCAAAAATCTTCCAGATTATATCGTTGCTAACGTAACTCCTCTTAAAATTGGACAAAAACTTTACGTTACTGCAGTTGCTAGCGAAGATTACAAAATCATGCACCCAGACAACACTGTTATCTGTCAGGTAAGAACTTCTAGAAACGTTTCACTCATCGGTGTTGACGAAGACGAAGATGACGACGAAGCAACAGAAGGTGAAGAAGGAGCAGAAAGCTCTGCTGAAGGTGGCGATGATGCTGCTGAAGAAAGCAAAGAATAAATCCCGGATTTATAATTTACTTAAAGCATCCTGTTTTTCAGGATGCTTTTTTATTTTTACAAAAAATCTAGATGAGAGCTTTTTTTGCTAAACTTTTATCCAAAAACAAAACAACAGAAGACGTTGACCCTATGAAGAAGTTTTTGATTGTTGGACTCGGTAATCCGGGCCCTAAGTATGAAAATACGAGACACAACATTGGATTTAAGATCTTGGATACTTTAGCTGAAAAAAGAGAGATTACTTTTGAAGCCGATCGCTACGCCGACAAAGCGGAGTTCAATTTTAAAGGTAGGAAATTTGTCCTTATCAAACCCAGCACATTTATGAACCTAAGCGGCAAAGCAGTGCGCTATTGGCTGGACAAAGAAAAAATAGCCATTGGAAATTTAATGGTAATCACAGATGATCTCAATTTAAGCTTTGGAACTTTAAGGCTGAAAGCAAAAGGCAGCGATGGCGGGCATAACGGCTTAAAGAGCATTCAGGATTTATTACAAACCACAACCTACCCGAGGTTTCGTTTTGGCATAAGTGATGAGTTTTCGAAAGGAAATCAAGTAGACTATGTGCTTAGCGAATGGACTTCAGAAGAACAAGACAAGCTAAAAGAACGCCTGGAAACGTCATCAGAATTGATTCTTTCATTTGGAACAGCTGGGATTCACAATACCATGAACAGCTTTAACGGAAAATAGACACACGTGAAGATTTACAATAAGGTTTCAGAATTTGACGCATCCATCCCAACAGTAGTTACGATTGGGACTTTTGACGGGGTTCACCTCGGTCACAGAAAAATCATACAGCGCCTGGTCGATTCTGCACAAAAAGAGAATCTGCAGACAGCGCTCCTTACCTTCTATCCTCACCCAAGAATGGTCCTTCAGCAAAGTGCAGATTTAAAGCTGATCAATACCATAGAAGAAAGAAAAATCATTTTGAAAGAAACGGGGCTCGAGCATCTTATTGTTCATCCGTTTACGATTGAATTTTCCAGGCTTACCGCTAGAGAATATGTTGAAGACATTTTGGTAAAAGGACTCAATGCTAAAAAAATAGTCATTGGTTACGATCATCATTTCGGCAGAAACAGAACAGCAGATATTGACGATTTAAAGGCATTTGGAAAGGAATTCGGCTTTGAAGTGGATGAGATTTCCAAGCAAGACATAGAAGATGTGGCGGTGAGTTCTACTAAAATTCGGCGCTCCTTAGAAGAAGGCGATCTTGAAAAAGCCAACGAATACCTCACTCGTCCTTTCTTTCTTTCGGGAGAAGTGATACGTGGAAAAGGCCTTGGTAAAAACATGGGCTACCCCACTGCCAACCTCAAAATTGAAGAATCTTATAAACTAATTCCTAAAGAAGGAGTTTATGTAGTGGCTTCGGTTATAGACGGTGACAAAAGATTTGGAATGATGAATATCGGCACCAACCCCACAGTTGGCGGTCAGGAGCGTAGCATAGAAACCTACTTCTTTGATTTGGACATGGACCTTTATGGCAAACATCTCCACATTCAACTTTTGAAACGTATACGAAGCGAGGTGAAATTTGATGGTTTGGAAGCTTTGATCAAAGCCATGAAAGCAGATGAAGTTTTTGCCAGGAATTACATTAAAGTACTGAACAATGAATAGGCTCCTCTTTAAGCAGGTTGATAATTCTCCACTTATTGTGTTTAGAATTTTTTTCGGTTTGCTTATTGCTCTGGAGGCCTGGGGAGCTATTGCCACAGGTTGGGTAAGGCGAACGCTTGTAGAGCCTCAGTTTACTTTCAATTTTATTGGTTTTGATTTCCTTCAGCCCCTTCCTGGTCCTGGAATGTATTTCTACTTTGGATTGATGGGCTTGTTTGGCATCTTTGTGATGTTAGGGTTCAAATACCGATTTAGCATTATTGCTTACACCTTGCTCTGGTCATGCGTGTATTTCATGCAAAAAACCTCCTACAACAACCATTACTACCTGCTTATACTTTTGTTGATTTTTATGTGTATTGTTCCTGCGCATAACTACTTTTCTATAGATGCAAAAAAGAATCCTGAGCTCAAAAGCATCAGCATGCCCAATTGGGTTGTGCTCTTTATTATTGGTCAGATTTGGATTGTTTACACCTATGCGAGTCTCGCAAAATTATACCCGGACTGGCTGGACGGGACATTTCCTGAACTACTCATGAAAGGAAGAGCCCATTATTGGCTCATAGGCGACCTGCTCCAGGAACCCTGGGTGCACATGAGCATTTGCATTTTTGGTATTTTATTCGACTTGCTTGTTGTACCGCTATTGCTTTGGAAACGTACCAGAAAAGCTATGTTCATAGCTAGTATTTTCTTTCATCTTTTCAATAGTATCGTTTTTCAAATTGGGATTTTCCCGTATATGTCGTTAGCATTTACCGTGTTTTTCTTTCCAAAGGAATACATCCATAGAAAATTTCTAAAGTCAAAAGCCTTTTATGAGGATGCTGAAGTAAAGACTCCTCATTTGGCGCCTCTGCTTAAAACATTTTTCGCGATCTGGTTTACAGTTCAGCTCATTCTGCCTGTAAGGCATCATTTCATCGAGGGTAACGTCTTCTGGACAGAAGAAGGGCACAAATTAAGTTGGAGGATGATGCTACGCTCAAAAGGCGGCTTTGCCAGCTTTAAAATTAAAAACCTCAACACAGGTAAAACTGAATACGTCAAACTGGACGAGTATCTTACAACTAAACAAAGGCGTAATCTTTTAAAACCCGATGGTATTTACCAATTTACACAAAGACTGAAAAAAGAATACGCTGAAAAAGATATTCCTATCGAGATTTACGCCCGAGTAAAAGTGAGTTTAAACGGCAGAAAAGCTGCTTTTCTCATAGACCCAAAACTTGATCTTACCACCATAGAATGGGATTATTTCTTTCATAATGAATGGGTTCTTCCCCAGCCTGATAGTATTTCATGGGGGAGATAATTGAGAGTTGTGTTCATCTTTGATAAAGGTCGATCATTAAGGTCAAACTTTTTTAGAAAAATGTAATCCCAGTTCTCTAGCCGTCCACTTCATACTAATACGTTTCCCTATTGAAGGAGTTTCAAGATCAAATTCTGGAATTGGCAAGTCCAATTCTTCAGCCTTTTTTTTATAATACTCTTGTTTAGAAAGTTGAACTTCTTCAACCCCATGAAATACCATCCCCAGTTTTGGTTGACGAATGATTTCAGAAATCAGGAGCATACAATTTTCCAGGTGAATTAAATTGACAGGAGCATCAGGATTTTTGATATCAGATCTGCCAGACAAGTAATTCACTGGATGTCTGTCTTCGCCTAGCAAACCTCCAAAACGGATTACACTCGTTTGTAACGTTTTCAAGTTCAAAAGCAACTGTTCTGCCCGGACTAGCTGGCTGTTTTCAACTTCTGCAGCTGTAAACTGATAATGCTCTGTGTAAGTAGGTAAAGACTCGTGATCCTGAAACACACCTGTGGAACTCACATAAAGTATTTTATTGATGCCTGATTCTGAAACTGCCTCCGTTACCCTTTTGAGTTTCGCAACAAAGTCTGAATTGGGGTGTCGCCTTAATCCTGGCGGGACACAGATAATTAAAATATTTGAATCTGCTAAAAAATTAAAAAAGTCTCCTTCAATTCGATCTTCATTCAAAACAATCTGAAAGGGTGAAATGCCTTCATCTTCCAAAACTTTCAGCTTCTCTAAAGAAGTTGTAGAGCCTTTAATGCTCCAGCCTTGTTCTATGAAATGTTTTGCAAGCGGCAAACCCAGCCAGCCACAGCCAAAAATTGATAGTTGTTTTTTCATTACAAACTCAATTTTTGCTTTACTATTATGGCATCGTTGACCACAAAAGGTTTAGAGATTTTATCCTTTGGTCGCTTTTTAACTGAGAAGTCCGGATGAGTCAATAAATCAAAACTAATTTCATTGATGACAAATTCCACAGACTTATCTTTTTGTATTTCAAACTCAAAATACAAAGGTTCCTGGTTTACCACGTAATAATCAATCACATTGGATTTGAATCGGTTTTGGTGCACGTGGTAAGCATTGGTTTTATCGCTATATGAATCGGCAGATTTACCATTGACTACAAAGCTTTCAAAATTGGTCATTGTTGTTTCTGAAACCACAATTCTATTTAAACTTCTGTTGAAATTCAAACTTACTCTGAATTTTTTCAAGTGAGGTTCTGAAGCTTCAAGGCTCTGAATGTCAAGATCGGATTTTGGAATGGGATTTAGTTCTGCTTCGGAGGATTTTGTAAATGATGTGCCGTATTTACTTTGATAATCTAATGGCGTGGATAATTCCTCATATGCTTCAAAATAAGGCAAAGTCCAGGTATCCAAATCATCATCATACGTATTCCAAAATGCAGTGTCAGACTCAGTATCCAGAGTGTAAACTAAACTATTGGGACGTGGACTATTTTCAGTAAAATAAGAATCCAGATGTGCTTTTATAAAAAAACCGAGAGCCACAAGTAATGCCATTGTAGCCACGCCTTTTTTTACTGAAAAATAACCAAATACAGGAAGCATATTTCCAAACAGTAAGACTGTAAAAAGTGCACTTACGACACTCATCTTTAATCCCAGACCTACAGGGAAAAACTGGATAAATGGTGCTATGATGCTTAAAGATGGTAGTATTAAAATCAGTAGAAAAAGATATGACGGCACTTGAAATCTTATCATCAAGAAAAAAGCCAATAGCGTAAATAAAAGAGGGATGATGAAAAAAGCAGCTCCTCTTAGATAAATATTCAAAAGAAATAAAACAATAAACCAAGTGAAAATTGGCGCGACTATAGAATTTTTAGGATTCAGCTTGTCGTCGAATAATTGATAAATCGTAAACGTGATGAAGAGGGTAATCGCTACAAAAACCACAATATAATCGTGACCATTGTAAGTAAAACCGTGCAACATGGAATTGTAGTCTGGATACAGTTGTAAAATTAACTTCCAGCCAAAAAAAGTCACTAATCCAGCGATAATCAAACTTAACAGCCAAGGCACAAAGCCTAAAAATACTTCTCTCCTATTCAAAGAATTGATTCTAAAACCAAAGAAAAGCAAACCGACAAATAAGATAAAACCAATACCATAAACAATCCAAACCCAAGAAAACGGATAATGTAAAAGCCCCACACCCGTTGCTGTAAAATAAACATCGTCCTGCTCTGACTTTAAATCTGACAAGTTTGAATTTGAAAATTTTGAAAGGGTTGCCATCAGGTAGTCGCCTTGATGCGCAAGTGATCGCTTATCCAAACGTTCGGGTACATCTAGACTTGTGTGATAGTCGTAATGATCGTCGATAAAAGCAAAGAAAAAGCTAGGTACATCGGCAATTTCTCTGAAAATGGTAGAATCTGTATCGTTGGGTAATAATTTATAAACGCTATACATCAGCGAATTGGCTAGCGGGTGATCGCCCTGTGCGTTTCCGAAGAGGTCGATGAGTTTGGAATTCCCATAATTGGTTTCTACAATCATATTGCTGGGTCCACCACTTCCTCGCGATTCAAAATTAAGAACCAGTCCAACGTCCTCTATCCAGGGATGTTCTTTTACAAAAAGTTCGGCGCCAGAAAGTCCAACTTCCTCCCCATCAGAAAAAACGATTATAATATCATTTTGAAATGTAGGATTTGAGGCTTTAAAAGCTCTAACTGCTTCTAGTATTGTAGCTACTCCAGAAGCTGCATCGGCTGCTCCGGAAGAGGAATGCACGGCAGAATCGTAGTGCGTCAACAGTAATAAAGCTTTGGAATTTGGATCTGGATCACTTGCTGATATTCTCGTGATGACATTTTCTGGTGCAGTTAGCACTCCACCTTTTGATAAAATAAACCCTTGCTGAGTTTGAACTTGAAGATCTAGTTTTTCCAGCTCATTGACGATGTAATTCCGCTTGGAGTTGTGGGCTCGGGAACCAATATAGTGAGGTTCATCGCCTATATTTTTAACATGCTCAAAGGCTCGCAGGGTAGAATATTCTGTAGGCTGAGTGGATAAATCTGTAATTTCTGAAGGGTACAAGTCGTAAAAAATATACCATACTGAAGCTGCTATCACTAGCAAACTGATAATCGCTTTGTAACCGCTTTTTCTCATCTATCTCTTTTTACAAGGGCGTAATAATCATCTTCCAGTGGCAAGTAGCCTTGGTCGTAAACAAAGTAGTACACATTACCGGTTTTGGTAGTGTAAAGGCTTGTAAAATAGGTGAAATTGAATCCCTTCTGAAGTAATTTATCTCGGGTGGTTTTTGTTTTTTGTTCTGTATTTATGCTTTTTAAAATCCTGTAGTTCTTTTTTAGAGCGTTATTTATATTTCTTACAACTTTGGTCGATTCACTATTCAACCGATTGTTGTAAGTGCTTCTACAGTAATCTGAACAAAACTTTTTGTCTATTCTTCCCGAAATGGGTTCACCACAAGAAAGGCATTTTGTTTTTTCCATAATAGACGACTTAGTGCTAGTAAATATAAAAAAATCCCTTAACAAAAAGTTGAAGGGATTTCGTATTGTGATTATTAGCTTTATTCTACAACTTCAAATTCAGATCGTCTATTTTCTTCATGTTCTTCTTCACTACATCCAGAGCTACAGTCGTTGACAGGCTCAGTTTTACCTTTTCCTTCCGAAGTTAACCTAGAAGCGTCTATACCGTTATCCACAAGATGCTTTACTGTATTTTCTGCTCTTTTTTGTGACAATTCCATATTATAAGAGTCTGACCCCCTTTCGTCTGTATGGCTTATAATATTGATGTTCAGCTCAGGATTTTCTTTCAAAATTGAAATTAATTTATCGAGTTCTAAAGCTGCTTCTGGTCGAATACTAGCATCATCATAATCAAAAAAGATACGCTCTTGCAAAATAAGCATTTCAGCCTCTGCAGCAGACATTTCTGGATCCAGAGCAACTCTCATGAGCATTTGAGCCTGAGGTACATCTATTGAATTTGACTGGCTTTTGTAGCCTTTCATATTGACCTGAAGATCAAAACGCTGGCCGGTGGGCAGGAAATTTTTGCTTATGCCACTAGATGAAGTCCTGTTCCTTGAGAACTCTTTCTGATCTTCTCCATAAAATATAACCTGAGCATCTTCTATGGACTCATTGGTTTTAGCATCAACTACTTCGACAAGAACTGAAGTCTGTTCCAGTGGATAAATCAAGTTTGCCGAATAAATATTATCTGTACGTTTGGCCTTCTTATCATCAGTTCTGTTGGAGGAAACATAGCCTTTTTCAACATTGGCATTATATGTAAATGCAAAATCATCTGCATTGCTATTTAGTGGAAGACCCAAATTTTGTGGTGGCAAAAAATCACCAGAATCTTTTTGGGCATAATAAACATCCAGACCTCCAAGACCTAAATGCCCATCACTTGAAAAATAAAGTACATTTGCAAAATCAACAAATGGAAAGTTTTCTCTTCCCTCAGTATTTATGGTTCCTCCCAGGTTTTCTGGTTCGCCAAAACTTCCATCCTCATTAATATCTACAACATACAAATCTGAAGATCCATATCCTCCAGGTCTGTCGCTGGAGAAATAAAGCTGCTTTCCATCTGGACTTAATGCGGGATTGGCATTAGAAAACGCTACATCATTAAACGGTAAATCTTCGACATCTTGAAAACTGCCATTAACAAGACTAGCTTTATAAATTTTCAAATGGTTGACCCCATTCTCATCTTTTTTATATTTCTCGTTTAAATAATCATTTCTTGTGAAATAAATTGTTGAACCGTCACTAGTGATGGCTACGGTTCCTTCGTGAAACTTTGTGTTGATATCGCCTTCGATTTCCTTTGGGTTTTTAAAGGTACCTGCAACGTTATCTGCTACAAAAATATCTAAAGCTGGCTCTTTGTCCCATCCGTAAGTTTTTCTAGATTCGTTTCTTGCTGATACAAAATAAAGTTTTCCTCCATTTTCATAAGCTCCAAAATCTGAATATTCTGAATTGAGGCTAAGCTTATTGAGCTCGAATCTCGGCTCCATAGATTGCAAGTCTGAAAGGTAGTCTGGATTTTCCAGGAAAGCTTTAGCTCTGGGGTCTTGCGGGTCTTTTTCAGCAAAATCAAGCATGGCTTGCTTGTACTTATCATCCTCTTGATTAATCAAAAGCGTTTGGGCATAATTATAATACACTTCTGCTTCAGCATTTCGGTTGCTTCTAAGGTATCGCTTATAAAATTGTTCAGCTTTTTCAAAGTTGGATGTCTTAAAATTGGCAATTGCCAATTGCTTATAGACATAAGAATTAGCCTTTCCTTTTTGAATTAGCTTTTCGTAGTCTTTGATAGCATCTACATATTCAAAACGATCAAAATGCTGATCGGCTTTTTTGGTATCGCTGTTTTGAGACCAGGAATTCAAGCTAGTTAAGCAACAAAGGATACTAAGTATATATATGGTTTTCATTGTAGAAATTATTTCAGATTAAAAATAACGAGGCGAAACGTAAGTTTTCTTTTTGAAGAAAATATCGAAAATGACAAAAGCTTCATAGGAAGGTTCTCTGAGGCTGGACTGAGTCGCATCATAAGCAAATCCAACCTGCATCCAGTCTGTAGGTCTTACACTCGCCAGAGCACTTATAGCGTCTTCATACCTGTAGGAAGCACCAACTTCAAACTTGTCATAAAACATAAAATTAGCATTTACATCAAATGAAACAGCTGAACTGAATTCTGATTTTATAAAAGTAGAAGGTTTGAATTTGATAAAATCATTCACTTCAAAAACATAACCAGCTGTAAGAAAATAATGACGTTCTTGAGATCCAAATTCATTCCCGTTGGTTTCCAGATGCGTTGATCTTAAGACATTTGGCGTAGAAAGTCCCACATAAAACTTATCGGTATAAAACAAAAGACCTCCACCTACACTGGCGTAAGTCTCATCTACATCTTCCTGGAAAGCTGGATCCATCTCGTCCTGAAAATAGAGATCTGTAAAACCAATACTTTGAAAGGTCGCTCCAGCTTTTAAACCAAAAGCTAATTTACTGGATTTACCCAGGTCTAAGGTATAAGATAGGTCTGCAAATACATTGGTTTGATCTACCGGACCATTTTGATCATTGATTCCAAAAAGTCCCGCTCCAAATCCTTTTCCTAATGGCGAGTGTGCATTGAAGGTGAAGGTTTGCGGCGCCCCTTGTACGCCAGACCACTGATCTCTATACAAAGCCCCTACCGACAAGCTCTCTTTAGAACCAGCGTACGCAGGATTTATGACATTCATATTGTACATATATTGAGTATACTGTGGGTCTTGCTGAGCAGAAATATCCTGAGTTGCCAACATCAACAGAGCTCCTAAAATAAGTATGTATCTAGTTTTCATAGAAAAATTTTCTTTATAAAACATTTAATTTTATTGTTCAACATTGATGTAGAGTGAACCTTCTTTGCTAGTACCATATTCTGGATCTTCAGCTTCAAAAGCTATAGCATAAAAATAATTTCCCGTCACCAGATCATCTCCATCGTCGTTTTGACCGACGAATTCATCTCTGTAGTTCGCCCTTTCGTAAATTTTCAGACCATTTCGGTCAAATATTTCAAGAGTTGCAATTCCTGTACGGTCTGCCAGGCAGGACAGGTCAAAATTGTCATTCACACCATCTTGGTTTGGTGAAATTCCTTGAGTGATTTTGCATTCATTTTGTGCCATGTCAAGTTCATCATCATCTGAGCTACAAGAATAAAACAAGGCTAAACAAGAGAAAACTATAAGGTATCTTTTGAGGTTCATAAAAGTTTGATTTTGTTATAATAAACGAATTAAGGAAATTTTTAGTATTTAATCTAGAATTAGTTCTAAAAGTTAAAAATATAAAGCCTTGCACTTTCAACTATCAATTTTGGAAATCTTAAAGTAAGAATAGAACTGAAGTATTTTTCATAATTTTGCCAATCAAATTTATATATGCTAGACGCTCAAGATACATCATACGAAACCGCAGTACTTATTGGAATAGTGAATCAATTTCAGAATGAAGAAAAATCCAAAGAGTACCTCGACGAACTCGAATTCCTAACCTACACCGCAGGAGGTGAAGTCCTAAAACGCTTCCAGCAAAAGCTAGACGTTCCACATCCAAAAACCTTCATTGGTAAAGGTAAACTTGAACAGGTAAGGGATTATGTAGAGGAGCACGAAATTGGTACTGCTATTTTTGATGATGAATTGTCTCCCGCACAGCAAAAAAATATTGAAAAAATATTGAAATGTAAGGTCGTAGACAGAACCTATTTGATCTTGGATATTTTCGCTCAGCGAGCCAAGACTAGCTATGCCAGCACACAGGTAGAGCTTGCTCAGTACGAATATCTGCTGCCAAGACTCGCAGGACTTTGGACGCATTTAGAACGCCAGCGAGGTGGTATAGGCATGCGTGGCCCCGGGGAAACTGAAATCGAGACCGATAGACGTATTGTAAGGGATAAAATTACTTTACTTAAGAAAAAACTGAAAACCATCGACAAGCAGATGGCTGTCCAGCGCGGAAACAGAGGAAGCCTTGTAAGAGTTGCTCTGGTAGGATATACCAATGTTGGAAAGTCCACCTTAATGAATGTGATAAGTAAAAGTGAGGTATTTGCTGAAAATAAACTATTTGCGACTCTTGATACTACAGTAAGAAAGGTTGTCATTAGAAATCTCCCTTTTTTGTTGACAGACACTGTAGGATTCATCAGGAAACTACCAACTCAACTTGTAGAATCTTTCAAGTCCACTTTGGATGAAGTAAGAGAAGCTGATTTGCTATTACACGTCGTTGACATTTCTCACGAAAATTTTGAAGATCACATAGAGTCTGTCAATAGCATTCTTGACGATATAGAAGCCCGAGATAAGCCAATAATCATGGTATTCAATAAAATTGACAGCTACGAACCCGAAGATTTTGACAAGGAGGATTTAATGACAGAAAGGTCTTACCAGCATTACACGCTGGAGGAATGGAAAAAAACTTGGATGCAACGACAAGGAGATAACGTCTTGTTTATTTCAGCGACTGAAAAAGAAAACATTGAAGAATTCAGAAAAAAAGTATACGATACTGTAAGAGACATTCACATCACGCGTTTTCCCTACAATAATTTCTTATATCCTGAATATGACGCCTATACTGGTGATGAAGATCTTGAGGATTAAATTTTTTCACCAAAAAGGGGTACCAATTCTTTGGTTTTTTTGAGGTCTTTGAGTTTATTGATGCTTAAAGGCTTCTCTACAAAACCTACAGCAGCTTTGTAAGTGTCTGCCTTTTCTTTGTCTGTTTGGTCTATAGATGACGTAACTACAAAAATATAGCAGTAACTGGTAAGCCCCAATCGATCCAGTTCATCCATAAACTCCCAGCCATCTAGCTTTGGCATATTAACATCCAGAAAAATTACAAACCTTTTGTTTTCTGCTTTGTTTTCAGAAATATAATTTAAGGTGGCGTAACCATCTTCAAAAGATTTAGGAGAAGCTGAAAATCCTGCATGAACCATCATTTTCTCATGTATAAATAATACCATCTTGTCGTCATCTACATTTAAAACTTCTAAATCCATTTTCACTCAGGTTTTGGGGTTGACTTGCTTAGCTTTTTCAGAGATAGATCTGATGACATCATCCAGCTCTTTCACAGTAATCTCGATTTCTTTTATCAGAAATTTCTGCTCATCCTTTGAGCACAATTCTGTATTAAAAAGTTCAATAATACCTAAAATTTTTGAGGCAGGGGACCTCATTTCGTGAGACTGTTGCCAGGCAATTTGTTTCAGTTTTTTGTTTTGTGCATTTAAGGCATCAAAATGAAGCAGTCGCTCTGTTATATCATTCGCAACAACGAGTTTGGCGCTTTTATTTCGAGATTGAAGAGTCTTAACAGTGATTTCAGCTTTTATTTCTTTACCAGATTTATTTTTAAGTATTAAATGGTCTTCAAAACTGAATTTGTTTTTAGGATTTGTTTCTTCAAAGGCTTCCAGGTAAGCATCAGTATTTTTACTGAAAAATAATTGGTCAAGCTGCATGCTAAGTAACTCTCCTTTGGCGTATCCGTAAAGCTGAACTCCTGCAGCGTTTACATCCATAATTTTTAAGGTATCTATATCATACACAAACATCGCCACGGGTGAGAGGTTGAATAAGTCGCTGTACTTCTTCTCAGACTCAAGAAGCTGGAGGTGGGTTTTTTGCTTTTCTATGGTATAGCTAATGCTTTTGAAAAGTGTATTCGTGTTTAATTCATCTTTAAATAGATAATCTGAAACTCCCAACTGAAGTGAATCCATGCAAAAATCAAGGTTGAGTGAACCTGTCATTATGATAACCGGAGTTCGACCGGCTATTGCAATAATTTTTTGAATCAATTGAGTACAGGATTCGTCTGGAAGAATCAAATCAAGCAGAATAACGTCAAAATCAGTATGAGCTAACAGTAATTTTCTGGCATCAGAGTAGTTGATCGCCAGTTCACAAGTAATGTTTTCAAAACGCTCTTCCAGGTATTCCTTTACCAAAGTATAATCTCCAAGATTATCTTCAACAATTAAAATCTTAAGCGCTTTGTTTGCGAGTGTCATGATAGTGGTAAACTTGGAAGATTAGCGTATTTCATCCAAAAATCCTCAATTTTTGAAACCGCTTTTGTATATCCAAGAGCATCCTGAGGCTTTGTGATATAAGAATTTGCATAATTCAAGTAGCAGGCATTGACATCAGTATCCAGGGAAGACGTTGTAAAAATTAACACTGGAATTATTCTAAGATCGTTGTGGTTTTTGATGGTTTTGAGCACTTCTAAACCACTAAATTTAGGGAGGTTGAGATCCAGTAAAATTAGATCTGGAGTAACCTCAGTTTCAAATAGAGATTTCTTAAACAAATGATCCATAGCGGCTTTACCATCGCTAGCAACCATGAGTTGGTACTTCAAGTTTGATGTTTCAAAGGCTTCGGAAAGCATCAAGACATCACCTTTATTATCTTCTACCAATAAAATTTTGAAAGGTTGCATAACTCAATCATTTATTTGGGAATATTAAAACTAAAAGTACTCCCTTTTCCAAATTCTGAATTCACTTCAAAATTCCCACCTAAAGTTAATACAATTTTTTTACAAGTTGCCAGCCCCATTCCTACACCCGAACTATTATTTCTGTCTTCTTTATAGAAAGGTTGAAAAATCTTTTCAAGGTTTTTCTTTTGGATGCCTTTACCGTTATCTTTTACAGTTATAATCCATTCATCAAGTTGGTCTTGAATGCTGACTTTCACCACTAGTGGTCTATCTGCGGACCTGTATTTTATGGCATTTCCTATCAGGTTTCTCAGTACAATAGAAAATAGCATCTTAGAAGTGTAGATGATTTTCAGGTTACTGAACTCAATTTTGATACCTTCTGACTTTATTGTTGGTAAATTCAAGTCTATTATATTTTGTACAATAGGCTTTATCTCAACCATTTGTTTTTCTTCACTTGAAGTTGTGAGCTTTGCAAAAGCTAGAATTTCATAAATAAGTTCCGTCATCTTTTGAGTACTCTGCTTCGTATAATCAATATATTGAAGTGCTTCCTCACCTAAGCTAGTGTTTGCATCTTGCTGTAAAAGTTCCAAAAAGCCCTGGATGCTGTCCAAAGGGTTTTTGAGATCATGAGCAATCGCATAAGCGATTTCCTCTGTTTGACTCTGATGCAACCTAAGTTGAGAATGCACCTTCTCAAGTTCAAGAGATTTCTTGCGAGATTCAAACAAGCGCTCTACCAGTTTTGATAACGATTTTAAGGCTTCAATCTGCGATGCTGAAAGGACTTTGGGTTTGGAATCTATTACACAAAGCGTACCCAGAGCAAGCCCTTCTTTGGTAGAAAGTGGCATGCCAGCATAAAAAGCAATTTTAGGTTCACCCTTCACTAGTGGGTTATCTTTAAAACGCTCGTCTTGAGTAGCATCGTTAACGATAAGCATCTTTTCAGGCTTGTTGATGGCATGAGCACAAAAAGCAACGTCTCTAGACGTTTGGGTAAGTTCTATCCCATGTCTTGACTTGAAGACCTGAGTTTTGGAATCGATAAGTGTAATAAGGGAAACTTTGGTTCCACATATATCTGATGCCAGTTTAGTAATAAGATCTAAGTCTTCGTCAGAGAAATTTTCAAAAAGTTTATGGCTTTGTAGTTCTTTAAGCCTTTCCACTTCATTTTTCGGTATGGGAGGTTTTTTCATTTTTTAATGACTTTTTTGGAAGTTTGATGAAGAATTTAGTTCCTTTATTTAACTCTGACTCCAAACTTATACTTCCTCCTAAATTGTTAATAATTTTTTTGACAATGGCCAAACCTATACCTGTACCCGAGTATTCGCTATGACCATGCAACCTTTGAAAAACTCCAAATATCTTTTCATAGTATTCTTCAGAAATCCCTATTCCATTATCTTCAACTACAAAGATATGCTGATTTTTATTCTCTTTGTAACAGACGCTGATAGTTGGTGCTAAATTTTCTTTGGAGTATTTTACAGCGTTTTCTATAAGATTCAAAAAGACTTCCTTCAATTCATATTCAACAGATAGTATCACTGGCATCTCCCCAACGCAAACCTCCGCCTCTTTCTCTTTTATAGCTTCAGATAAAAGCAGTTTTACCTCTTTCAAAACAAGTTCTAAATTGACTTCAGAAAAAGTAATATCATGTCTTCCTACTTTCGAAAATGTAAGCAGACCCTGTATGACTTGTCGCATTCGCTTGGCACCATCCACAGCAAAATTAATGTATTCTTTTGCTTTTTCATCCAGCTCTTCTCCATACTTCTCCTCTAGCCTTGTCATAAAACCTGTAATCATTCTAAGCGGTTCCTGCAGATCGTGAGAAGCCACGTAGGCAAACTCTTCAAGATCTTTATTGGATCTGCTTAGTGATTTTGCCTGATTTATAAGCTGATGATTTAGGTTTTCAAGTTTTGCCTGATACTCTCTGTATTCTGAAATATCTTGTAGAGTCCCGACCATTCTTATGGCTTTACCGATTTCATTTTTTATAAATTGGCCCGTATCCAACACATGTGCATAAGTCCCATCCTTCCTTTTTAATCTGTACTCTTCTACCCATTTACTTTCATTTTTATTTTCTAAAAAGCTATAAAAGGATTTTTCTATTCTTTTCCTATCCTTTGGATGAAGTTTTTCTAACCAAACTTCCTCTGCTTTACCAAACGCATTAGGATTATATCCAAACAGTTTTTTCAAACCCAAACTCCAGGACATTTCTCGTTTTTCAAGATCAAAATCCCAGACTGCATCTGTAACCGTTTCAGTTAAAATTTGAAACTTCTCATTTTGAGTCTTTAATAGACTCAAGTTATGATTATATAAAGTGACATCGGTCCCAACACAAAAAACGTCTTCGCTATCTTCAAGACTAAAAACAGTCCAGTCTACTCTCAATATAGAATCATCTTGAGTTATAATACCAATTTCATTTGAATAGTAGCCTTTATTATTTTTGGCGCTTATGATTAAATTCATTGCAACTTGTCGATCTTCTTCAGCGATAAAATCCATAAACGGAGTGTTCATAAATTCTTTACGACTATAGCCAAGACTTTCGCTTGCACGTGCATTGACTCTTTTTAAATATCCATTTTCTCCAGCAATACATAAAAAATCTGGAGTATATTCAAAAAAAGTACTCAGTTCATTCTCTGTTCGTTTTCTTGAAATCTCATTGGCAAGTTGCACTGAAAATTCGTCAAAAATTGTGTGAAGTGTTTCAGCCCTGGAGTAGGTGTCTGGAAATCCAAAAATCACTACACCTGCAGTTTCTCCTCTGGATTGTATTGGAAAACCGTAACTCAGTTCTACAATTTCATTATCTTCAGTAATGACAATACTATCATGAGTTTGAACTTTTGTTTGGGCAGTTTCAAAAATTTCCTGAGCAAAATCTTTTGATTTGAAATCCGTAAATTTTGAATCCTGATTTAAAAGTTTTCCATTTTTAAAACCAATAGATCTGGTCAATTTTTTAGAATAATGGTCTACCAGCCAAAATTCACAGAAATTGTTTCTTATTAAGCTCTCTATCTTAAGTGAGATTTTGCATAAGATGCTTTCTATTGCTTCATCACCTTGAAAACTCTGGTGAGTGAACATAAGGAGTTCCCGCTTCTCTTCATTTGTCTTTGTTTCGTTGACATTTCTATTGACAATCATCCAGTGTGTATACCAACCCTCATCATTCATAATTGGAGATATAGAAATGTTGTTCCAGAATTCTATATCATCTTTAGTTAGACTCAGGATATCTTCATCAATAGAGTTCCATTCACTAAGCTCTTCTTCTATTTTGGTAAACTTTTCCCGATTTTTTAGAGTTACGTAAAATTCCTCTGGCGTTTTGCCTAAGATACTTGAGATTTCAAATCCAAATAAGTTTTGGAAACTGGAGTTGGCGTAAACAATTTCAGATTCAAAAAAACTGTTGCTTTTCACTTTGGTAACAATAATGGAATCCTTTGTAGTTCCGACCAGTTTCTCAAGCAAGTCAAGATGATTTTCACGTTTCAGTGGTTTTGTTATATCTTGCAATGCCCCGACCAGTCGAATTGGATTTCCTTCATCATCCCTTACTATAACAATGTTTTCTCTTACGTGAGCATAGTCTCCTTTATGATTTTGAAAGCGATAAGCAAATGTCCATTTGAATAAGTTTGAATCTTTTAGGGCTTGGTCAAGACTCTCAAAAAAGGGATCAAAATCATTAGGGTGTATTTTAGATTCCCAAAACTCCTTTGACACTTTATTATCTTTTATCTTGTAACCAAAGAGGCGTTCATATCCGTCTCCCCAATAAAGTTCATCTTCATTTAAATTCCACTCCCAAACTGCATCAGAAGTTGCCTGCGCTGCCAGATCAAATCTATTTTTAGCACTGTTCAGTTCATTTTGTATCTTATAGCTTTCAGACACATCTGTAACTATAGATATCATTAAATTTTGATCATAAAGAGGAATGTTTTTTGCATTTACGATTTTAGTATCTCCACTCTTTGTAGTAATTTTTAAATTTTTCCATTGCATCTGCTCTGGGTTTCCAGACTCAATATCTTTTAGTATCATTCCAGATATTTTTTTCCGGTAAGCTTCATCTGGATAAACCTTTAGAAAAAAATTGTTTACATCCTTTAGATCTTCAATACTCCAGCCATAGATGTCAGTAAGCTTTTGATTTACATAAAGCGAAGCAGAATCATCTATACTATTTACACCTATTCCAATAGGTAAGGAATCAAAAATACGCTTATAAAAGTCAAGTTCTGAAGTTTTTAAATCTGTTTTTGGTTGGGATACTAGACTTATAAAAGAATAGTCATGGTTATCTAGAGTTATAAATTGAAATTCAAATTTATAAGTTCCTTTTTTAGAATTAATTTCAATGAAGTCTTTTGTATTTGATTTATGCAATTGATCCAACTTAACTATAAAAGCTGAAGAAGCTTCAGACTGAAATCCAAAAGTTGATTTTAAAAAATTTTCTAAGTCGATTTCATTTTGAAAATCCTTCTTATCGTCCGAATATGTTTTAAGTTTACTATTTAAAGCAATAACTTTAAATTTACCTTTGATAATTTCAATAAGAAAGGCAGGAAACTCAAAGAAGTTCAATACTTGTTCTAATTGAAATGATACTTGTGACATGTATTGATAGTTATTTAATTTTTTTTTCAGAAGATAGGCGTAATTAATAGAAATTGATCAATTATAATATATAAATTTAAAAAAAATATAAGAATGTATAAAATTCTCTTAGTGGGTTGTTGTGCTCTTTTTTATGTAAAGACATCTGCACAAAAGCCTGCAAACTCAGATAAATTTGCTCACACTTTTTCTATTGTCGCCCAGGACCCTGAAACAGGGGATATGGCAGTAGGCGTTCAAAGTCATTGGTTTTCTGTTGGCACGGCAGTACCCTGGGGAAAATCTGGTGTTGGTGTGGTCGCTACCCAGTCTTTCGTAAATCAACGCTACGGTTATGAAGGTTTACAACTGATGGAAAAGGGCCTTTCTGCTCAAGAAGCATTGGACCATATAAAACAAGAAGACGAGGGAGCAGCTTTTAGACAAGTGGCTATGCTCTCCAAAGACGGTTCTATTGCTGCATTCACTGGAAAAAAATGTGTGGATGCTGCTCTTCATCTGGTAGAAGATACTTATAGTATACAGGCTAATATGATGGAAGATGACAATGTGGTCTATGCCATGAGAAAAGCATTTGAAGAAAATGACTCTCTCAAACTTGCAGAACGTGTTGTAGCTGCAATGAAAGCAGCTCAAGCCAGTGGCGGTGATATAAGAGGGAAGCAATCTTCTGCCCTTATTGTAGTTGGAAAAGAAGCACCAGAACAGCCCTGGGAAGACAAAAAAATAGACCTGAGAGTAGAAGATCATAAAACCCCTGTTGAAGAACTTTCTCGTCTTCTCAATAGCAAAAGAGCATATGAATTTATGGAAAAAGGGGACCTAGCTATGGAAAATAAGGATGCGAGATCTGCCCTGGAGGCTTATAATGCAGCGGAAAAGCTTCTCCCCTCCAACGATGAGATCAAATTCTGGAAAGCTGTTGCTTTAGTCAATTCTGACCAAGTTAAAATGTCAATACCTATATTTGAACGTTTATTTATGAAAGATAAGCGGTGGCAAAGGCTTTTAAAGCGATTGCCTTCCTCCGACTTGATAAATATTGATAAATCTGCTTTAGACTACTTATTAAACTTATAACTTATGAAATACACAATTTTACTACTTGCCAGCTTTTTTCTTTTGTCGTGCCACGATTCACCTAAAATCAGCAAAGAAAAGAATCCACCTAAAACGCCTAAATTCGGGATTGTCATCCATGGCGGAGCTGGGGTCATCAAGAAAGAAAATATGACAGACTCTCTTCAAAAAGCTTATGAGGAGAAACTTGAGGAAGCCATCAGCGTGGGTCATAAAATCCTTGAAGATGGGGGTACCGCCTTAGAAGCAGTACAAAAAACCATCAACGTTATGGAGAATTCACCACTCTTCAACTCAGGTAAAGGCGCTGTTTTAAACGCAGATGGTATTGCCGAATTGGATGCCTCTGTCATGGATGGAAAAACTAAAAATGCTGGAGCTATTTCTGGTGTTCAGCACATTAAAAATCCTATTGATTTAGCTTACAAAGTGATGAATGAATCGGATCACGTGATGCTAAGCGCTTCCGGAGCTGAGGAGTTTGCAAAACTCCATGACATTGAATTTGTGGAGAATTCCTATTTCATCACTGAAAATCGAAAAAAAGCTCTGGAATCTTCTAAAGCCAAAGAACAAGGCGTCTCTGCAAATGAGTTTTACCTAAGTAACGAAAAATACGGAACTGTTGGCTGTGCCGCGCTAGACCAAGACGGTAATCTAGCTGCAGGAACTTCTACTGGAGGGATGACCAATAAAAAATTTGGGAGGATTGGAGATTCACCAATTATAGGTGCTGGCACTTATGCCAACAATAAAACCTGCGCTATCTCTGCTACAGGTCATGGTGAATTTTTTATTAGAAACGTAGTTGCACACGATATTTCAGCAATGATGGAATACCAGGGAATTAGCCTGGAACAAGCTGCCAAAAGGGTTATTCAACAGAAATTGACAGATCTTGGCGGAACTGGAGGTATCGTTGGTATTGATCACAAAGGGAGAGTAGTTATGGAATTTAACACCCCTGGCATGTTTCGAGCTACAAAAAATGTAAAAGGCGAAACTACCATCAAAATGTACAAGGACTAATGTTTTTGAGATTTCAACTGTTGTTTTGCAGTTTCAACATGAGTTGTTGGCTGTTGGCAGGTTTTGTTTTCACAGACATAAATTAAGGTCTCATCTGGATACTTAGGGAGTTTGTGGTTTAATAACTCCAAGTTTTCTGCTTGTCCTCCAAGGAAAATACAGTTACTTTGAAAATTGGATTGAAGTTCAAGTGCTTTAGCTTGAGCTTTATCTCCCATAATGGCCACCTCGTAAAAAGGAAAGGTCATCCATCCATACAGAATTTGCCAATTCGCAAAATAAGGTCCAGATTTATACAATTTCGATTCTACTTGCTGCAGCATTTTCTTGGACGTATCAATATAGTGTTCATTATTATAAAACTTACCAAGCAGAAACAAGGATTTGGCTAATGAAGAATTGGACGCCGGAATCACGTTATCGTTGATTTCATAGGTTTTAGATATAAGCTGTTCTCCATGTTTAGATGTATACTGAAACATAGGAGAAGCGTCTTCTTTAAACTCTTTAAAACAAATCTCAGCTAGTTGTTTTGCTGACTCGAGATACTCAATTTTGAAGGTAACCTGATACAACTGAATAAGGGCCTCCACTGTGAAGGCATAATCTTCAAGAAAGCCTGTAATAGATTTTCCGTTTTTATACGTTCTCAAGAGTTTTTTTCTATCCGGAAATCTGGATTTTAAAAGAAATTCTATAGTTGATTCTGCTAAGTCCAAATGTTCCTTATCATGCAAAGCCGTGTATGCCTGTACAAGACCAGAGACCATCATGGCATTCCAGGACGTAATAATTTTATCATCCAGTGCTGGACGGATTCTTTTTTGACGATACTGATGTAATTTGTCTTTTAGGTTTTGAAGATCTAACTCAAACGAAACACTATCCAGGTCTTGAGACTTTGCATATTCCTGTGGTGATTGCTGGGCAAACAAAATATTTTTGGATGTTTCCCAATTTCCTCGTTTGGAAATGTTGTAGTACTCTTCAATAAGTTTCAATTCTTTTTCAGAAAGTAACTCTGATAGTTCTGAAAATGTCCAGACATAATATTTGCCTTCTTCACCTTCACTATCTGCATCCAATGCTGAATAAAATCCTGCTTCAGGATGTATCAATTCCCTTTTCGTAAACTCAACAGTTTCAGAAATTACCTTTTTGTAAAGAGGTTTTGGAAGCAGTTTAAAAGTATTGGCATACAAATTCAGGAGCAAGGCATTATCGTACAACATTTTTTCAAAATGCGGTGCAAACCACTTATCATCGACTGAATATCTAGAAAACCCACCTCCAATCTGATCATAAATTCCGCCTAAAGCTATCTCGTCTAGTGTTTTAGTTAAAGCCTCTGCAGCAAAATGATCTTCAGTTTTCTGGTAATATTGCAATAAAAATTGCCAGGAATTCGCCATTGGAAATTTAGGCGCTCCTTTAAATCCTCCATTTTCCAAATCAACCATCTTCTGCCAGTTCATTATAAAATCTCTGTAATTGGAGTTTTTGAAGATGTTTTTCTCTTCCACATGAGAAAGCTCTTGTGATAACTGAATGCCTTCAGTTAACTTTTCTGCTGTGTCCAGCAATTGCTCGTAGCTGTTTGAGTAAGCTCTAGCAACATTAGATAAAACTTTCTTCCAATTGTCTTTTGGGAAATAGGTAGCTGCATAAAAAGGCCTGCCGTCGGGAAGCGCAAATGCATTAAGTGGCCAGCCTCCACGTCCAGTAAGCATTTGTGCGGCTTCCATATAAATATGATCTATATCTGGACGCTCTTCCCTGTCGATTTTAATACAAACAAAATGCGCATTCATCAGCTCGGCTACCTTTTTGTCTTCAAAAGATTCATGAGCCATCACATGGCACCAATGACAAGCCGCATAACCTATGCTTATCAACAATGGCTTACCTTCCTTCTTAGCCCGCTCAAGTACTTCTGGACTCCATTCTTCCCAGTGTACTGGATTGGAAGCGTGTTGCAACAAATAAGGACTGGTTGCGTACTGTAAATCATTTTCTTTATGAGCCATCTCAACTTTTTTTTGAAAATTACATAATATTTATCCCTTCTGAATTTAAAGTCGTCTTAAAACTAATACTTCGAGAAAATACCTATACCTTAATGTAACTTTCAGCTTCAGACTTTTAAAATTGGAAAGCGATTTAAAATTCTGTATTTTCAACCTAAATAAATAAGCAATGATCAATAAAACTGTAAATAACGTAACCGAAGCACTGGAGGGAGTTCAGGACGGAATGACCTTCATGCTTGGCGGCTTTGGCTTGAGTGGTATTCCCGAAAATTCTATACAAGAACTCGTTAAGCGTAACGTTCAAAATGTGACTTGTATCTCAAACAATGCAGGTGTCGATGATTTTGGTCTTGGTTTGCTCTTAAAAAAGAAGCAAATCAAGAAAATGATTTCTTCTTATGTAGGAGAAAACGCAGAATTTGAACGCCAGATGCTAAGCGGTGAGCTGGACGTAGAATTAATTCCTCAGGGAACACTTGCCGAACGATGCAGGGCAGCTCAAAATGGAATTCCCGCTTTCTATACTCCTGCAGGCTATGGAACAGAAGTCGCAGAGGGTAAAGAAGTGAGAGACTTCAACGGTAAGCCTCATATCATGGAAAAAGCTTTTGAAGCGGATTTTGCCTTTATAAAAGCCTGGAAAGGAGATGAAGCAGGCAACTTGATTTTCAAAGGAACAGCGAGGAATTTTAATCCAGTCATGTGTGGCGCAGCTAAAATCACAGTTGTAGAAGTTGAAGAACTCGTGAAGCCAGGTGAGCTGGATCCAAATTTTGTTCATATTCCAGGAATTTTTGTTCAGCGAATTTTTAAAGGAGAAAAGTTTGAAAAGCGAATAGAGCAGAGAACGACGAAATAAGTCAATTTGGAAATTTGAAAAATTCTCAAATCATAAAATTAAACAACATGTTAGATAAAAACGGAATTGCGAAACGAATTGCTCAAGAAGTACAAGATGGATTTTACGTCAATCTTGGTATTGGAATACCTACTCTTGTTGCCAATTACGTCCGTGATGATATAGAATTGGAATTCCAAAGTGAAAACGGAATTTTGGGTATGGGCCCTTTCCCCAGGGAAGAAGAAGTTGATGCAGACTTGATTAATGCAGGTAAGCAAACCATCACCGCCTTACCAGGAGCTAGTTTTTTTGACTCGTCAATGAGCTTTGGAATGATACGTGGACAGCACGTAGATTTAACAATTTTAGGCGCTATGGAAGTTGCTCAAAATGGAAATATTGCCAATTGGAAAATCCCCGGTAAAATGGTTAAAGGCATGGGAGGAGCAATGGATCTGGTTGGTTCTGCCAAAAACATCATCGTAGCTATGATGCACACCAATAAAGCAGGAGATTCTAAATTGCTAAAAACCTGTTCACTTCCTTTAACGGGTGTTGAATGCGTTACCAAAATTGTTACCAATCTGGCCGTTCTGGATATTGTAGATAAGAAATTCAGACTTCTAGAACGCGCGCCAGGCATAAGTGTAGAAGACATACAAAAAGCAACAGAAGGAGAGTTAATTATAGAAGGAGACATTCCCGAAATGTCAATTTGATATAATGGTTTATAAAACAAAAAAGGCTAATCAATAAGATTAGCCTTTTTTGTTTAAAATAAGTTTGATAAGCTAATCGATAAGGATTACCACTTTATTGTCCTGAAGCTCAATGACGCCACCTGAAATATCAAAATACAACTTGGATTCATTCTCATAGAATTTGTCTTTGGACCCTTTAGGTAAATTGACAGAGGTATCTAATTTGATAGCCCCTTCTTTAAGAATTGAAACCACAGGGGCGTGATTGTCTAAAATCTGAAACTCTCCATTAATACCTGGAACACTCACAGATTTCACCTCATCACTAAGTATAATTTGTTCTGGACTAACTATTTCTAAATGCATTGAATTTTATTTTTCTAGTCTTCTTGTAGCATTTTTTCTCCTGCCTCGATAGCTTCTTCGATAGATCCTTTCAGGTTGAAAGCAGATTCTGGAATGTGATCAAGTTCACCATCCATAATCATATTAAATCCTTTGATGGTTTCTTTAATATCCACTAAGACACCTTTAAGTCCTGTAAATTGTTCTGCCACGTGGAATGGTTGTGAAAGGAACCTTTGTACACGTCTTGCTCTAGAAACAGACAATTTATCTTCTTCAGAGAGTTCTTCCATACCCAGAATGGCGATGATATCTTGCAATTCTTTATACTTCTGTAATAATTCCTTGACACGTTGTGCACAATCGTAATGATCGTCTCCAAGTATGTCTCTAGTTAAAATCCTTGAAGTAGAATCCAATGGATCTACCGCAGGATAGATACCAAGTTCAGCAATTTTTCTAGATAAAACTGTTGTTGCATCCAAGTGAGAGAAGGTTGTCGCTGGAGCCGGATCTGTTAAATCATCCGCAGGCACATAAACCGCTTGTACAGAAGTAATTGACCCTTTTTTGGTAGAAGTAATACGCTCTTGCATCGCACCCATCTCGGTAGCTAATGTAGGCTGGTAACCTACTGCAGAAGGCATACGACCTAGCAGTGCAGATACTTCTGAACCTGCTTGTGTAAACCTGAAAATATTATCAACAAAGAAAAGAACATCTTTACCTTGAGCTTCGCCAGCACCATCACGGAAGTATTCCGCAATTGTAAGACCAGATAAAGCTACTCTAGCTCGCGCCCCAGGAGGCTCGTTCATTTGTCCAAACACGAAAGTCGCTTTAGACTCTTTCATTCCTTCTTTATCGACTTTCTTCAAGTCCCATCCGCCTTCTTCCATAGAATGCATAAAGTCGTCTCCGTACTTAATAATGCCAGATTCTAGCATCTCGCGAAGCAAATCATTTCCTTCTCTTGTACGCTCACCAACTCCTGCAAATACAGAAAGACCACCGTGGCCCTTGGCAATATTATTAATCAATTCCTGAATAAGTACTGTTTTACCAACACCTGCACCACCAAATAATCCAATTTTACCCCCTTTTGAGTAAGGCTCAATCAAATCGATTACTTTAATTCCTGTAAAAAGAACTTCAGTTGATACAGCTAAGTCTTCAAATTTTGGTGCATCTCTGTGAATAGACATTCCATCTTTTCCAGACTTTGGAAGATCTCCAAGTCCGTCGATAGCATCTCCAGTTACATTGAACAGTCGACCGTATACATCTTTGCCAACTGGCATTTGTATTGGACTACCTGTACTGAGTACTTCTACTCCTCGACTTAAACCGTCTGCAGAATCCATCGCAATGGTTCTTACAGAGTTTTCTCCGATATGAGATTGTACTTCAAGAATGAGGTCTGCTTTATTTTCACGCTTTACTTCCAAAGAATCGTAGATTCTTGGTAAGTCTTTAGTGTTTTCGAATTCTACATCGATAACTGGACCAATAATTTGAGTAATTTTACCTTTAACTTTAGACATTATCTAAGGACTTTATTTATTGAATTTTCTAAGAAAATCTGTATTTAAAATTTTTTGCAAATATATATTATTTAAATAAATCTTTTATTGCAATATGCTTTTTTATAAATAATTGATTTTATCTATTCTACTGTTACAGATTTAGCAAGATTTCTAGGCTGATCTACGTTCTTACCTAGCATAACTGCAATGTGATAGGAAAATAACTGCAAAGGGATGGTTGTGAGTAAAGGCGTGAGTGCCTCAAAAGTTTCTGGAACTTCAATGACATGATCTGCCATATTCTTCACTGATGTATCGCCTTCTGTAACAATAGCAATGATTTTACCTTTTCTGGATTTAATTTCCTGGATATTGCTCACTACCTTTTCGTAATGACCCTTTTTTGTAGCAATCACTACCACAGGCATCTGTTCATCTATAAGAGCAATAGGTCCATGTTTCATTTCTGCAGCAGGATAACCCTCTGCATGTATATAAGAAATTTCCTTGAGCTTAAGTGCACCTTCAAGGGCGACTGGGAAGTTATAGCCTCTGCCTAAATAAAGACAGTTTTTCGCGTTTTTATAAACGTCTGCAACTTCAATGATATGTTTGTTTGATTCTAAAGCTTTTTCAATTTTAGAAGGAATCAATTCCATCTCATTCAAATACATATGGTAGTCTGAATTTGAAATTGAACCTTTAGCTTTTCCAAGTTTTAAGGCTATTAAACTCAAAATTGTAATTTGAGTAGTAAATGCTTTTGTAGAAGCTACACCTATTTCTGGTCCTGCGTGAGTATAAGCTCCAGCGTGAGTTTCTCTGGAAATGGATGAACCTACTACATTACATACTCCAAAAACAAAAGCACCATTTTCTTTTGCCAGCTTTATAGCTGCCATTGTATCTGCTGTTTCCCCACTTTGAGAAATAGCGATAACTACGTCATCTTTGTTGATGACTGGGTTTCTATATCTAAACTCTGAAGCGTATTCCACTTCTACTGGAATTCTCGCCAGGTCTTCAAAAATATATTCTGCAACTAATCCTGCATGCCAGGATGTTCCACAGGCAACAACGATAATTCGCTTGGCATTGAGAAATTTCTCAAGATTATCATCCACCCCTGCCATCCTAATAATTCCCTGATCTGCCAGCATTCTGCCACGATAAGTATCTTTGATAGCACTTGGTTGTTCATAGATTTCTTTGAGCATAAAATGCTCATAACCAGCTTTTTCAATTTGGTCCAGATTCAATTGAAGTTTTTGAACGTAAGGGTCTACCAGAGTATCGTCTTGAATTTTTCTCACCTTGACATGCTTACCTAATCTCACTACAGCCATCTCTCCATCCTCAAGATAAATAGCATTCTTGGTATACTCTATAAATGGTGAAGCATCTGAAGCTATATAGTATTCATCATCACCAACACCAATTGCCAGTGGGCTTCCGAGTCTTGCAACTACAATTTCATTTGGTTTAGTCTTATCAAAAACAGCGATAGCATAAGCACCAATCGTTTGGTTAAGTGCAATCTGGACTGCTTTACCCAATTTCACCTCCTCGTTGGTCATGATATCTTCAATTAGGTTGACAAGCACCTCAGTATCTGTATCGGAAGAAAATGAATATCCCCTGTTTTGAAGTTCAGTTTTTAAAGATTCATAATTTTCTATGATCCCATTATGGATAATTGCTAAATTTCCTGAATTTGAATAATGGGGATGAGAATTCACGTCATTGGGTTCTCCATGGGTTGCCCAACGTGTATGGCCTATTCCTACTGTGCCTTTTAAAGGTATATCAGCTTCACACTTTTCTTGCAGGTCGGCTACTTTACCTTTGGTTTTACAAATATTGAGATCTTTACCATCGTAAATTGCAATGCCGGCGCTATCGTAACCCCTATATTCCAAGCGTTTCAAGCCCTTCAGTACAATTGGATAAGCTTCTTGTTTACCAATATATCCTACAATTCCACACATAATAAAGTATTAGTTAGTTTCAGTATAAATAATTCTAAGTTTTAGTCTTTTGGATTGATCTGCAGACCGGTTTCCATGAATAACAATTCCACGTGGAGTTTCCATCATGCTTCTAGGTACATTTTCAGATATTCCAAGTTCTGGGTTTCTGGTCCTGACTAAGCTCGAATTTTCAACATTATTGGTTACATACAGTCCTAATTTTACGTTTGTAGAATCCGTATTATCTTCATTAAGAATATTTGTGATAAAAGAAGTCAACCTGATTCTATAAAACAAATCTCCGTTTTCATCCTCTCTTAACGGACCAAGATGCACTTGCCTTGACTGACCTGGATTATTATCAGAGGCGGTTGGATCTCTTATAAAATCCTCTAAGACTTCCTCATCATCTAAATTAAAAAGAAACACTCTATTAATTCTATTTTTGGAAGTTGTAGCAATTTCCTCATTTAAGTAAAGGTCTAAGTTTGCTTCATTGATTAACCAGTTATTAGACCTTAACTCTTCCAATTCATCTGAAACTCCATTTCCATTAGAATCCGGACCAGAAAATAGCTCAATAACCCCAGAAGACCCTTCACCTCCTTTGAGGTAAATGTTCTCTTCCCCTTCTTCTGTATTTTGACTGGTAAGATCCACATTGAAATCATTCTCATAAAGATTCAATTTGGTTCCATTAAAATTTAAAGCAAATTCACTGTAAGTAGTTATGATTTCGGTTTCCCCATCATCATTAACTTCTTCAGTTTCATTGCGGTAATAAATAGTAATATTTGCATCTTCATTTTCAAGGTCAAACATAGACATACTCAAGACTGGCTGCTGTTGCTCAGCTTCAATCATGTATCCACGGAGAAAGTTTCTAAAAGCTGTATTACTAGCTAAAACTTCTGGGCTAGCATTCAATACTCTTTCTTCAAAATGTTCAATTGGCATTTGGATTCGGATCCGTGGAGACAAGCTTAACGTATCGGCTACTCCTTCTTCATTTCTTTCAAACAAAATCACTGGCTCAGTCAAGTCTGAAGGTTTTATTACCTGAGAGGAAACAACTGTATCTGTGCTAATGTTTGGACGAAATTCTTCTAACTGATCGGTAAAATAAAGCTGGTTGTCCTGGAAATCTCCATCTTCTCCAGGATCTAATTCTCTCAAAAACTGATTGGACTGAAACATGTTGATTCTGAAACTCCCATCGCCATAAACCGAATCCAGCTCATATTCATTTTGCTGAACTTGCCTACTAAAAAAAGGCAGAGTCATCACCACAGAGTCGATTATAGGGTTTTCGCCGAAATCTGGTCTAGTTTGAGAAAGATTCACCTGGGTTAAGATTTTTGCCTCAGACAATCCGTAAACTGGATCAGCATATTTACCCAATAATAAATTCCTGAAACCATTGGTCCTGATGGAATTATGCTTTTCGCTGTATGCAATTACATTTTCTGATTCATAAGCAGGCTGGACTTCAATACTGTTGATAAAGTCTGTTCCAACTTCAGAATACTCATTTTCACAAGAAAGTAGAAAGGATAGTACTATAATAGAAGCTAAACTCCTTAATGCAAATTTCGACATAAAATTAATCTTCTTCTTCGTTTAAAATATCTCTTAGATAGTAAGTTTGGTAAGCATTTGCCATTTCTTCACGCTTAACGTAAGGAAGCGTTGGCAATTCTGATTTTTCGATATAAGCCTTCAAGTCGTCAGAAATTTCCTGGCTTCCTATCACTAATCCATCAGAATTATCAATTGCTACTTTCAAAATATTATCGTGGGTTGGGTAGTCTAGATGAGCTACTGCATCATCTTCAATACCATCAAACAATACTTTCTTTTTCATTTCTTCATCTAACGTTCCTTCAAAACTTTGATTGTACAAAGAGGTTACAATTTTTGCTTCAGAAAACAAAGGCTCATTACCATAGTAATGTCTCAGATACATTGGCAGCAATGAAGACATCCAACCATGAACATGAATGATATCTGGAGACCAGTTCAGTTTTTTAACTGTTTCTATGACTCCCTTTGCAAAAAAGATGGCGCGTTCATCATTATCATCAAACAGTTCTCCATCTTCATCAGAAAAAGTTGCCTTTCTTTTAAAATAATCTTCGTTGTCAATAAAATAAACCTGCATTCTTTCTTTAGGAATGGAAGCTACTTTAATGATAAGCGGCATATCCAAATCGTTGATTACTAAATTCATCCCAGAAAGCCTAATCACCTCGTGCAACTGATGTCTACGCTCATTGATGTTACCAAATCTTGGCATAAAAATACGGGTTTGACCACCCGCTGCGTTGATTAATTTAGGAGCTTCAAAAGCTGCCGAAGAAATGTCATTTTCTGGCAAATAAGGAACAACCTCAGATGAAACGTATAGTATGCGTTTATCTTTCATAAAATTCTTACATTAAAGATTAATGGCAAAAAGTTGGCAAATTTACAAAAATTTATGCGGATTCCCGTGAAAATATTAATATTGCAAATCCAAAACAGATACACTACTCGTGGTTATAAATTCGAAATCCTCTCTCCAAGAAACTTTAGAGATTGCTAAAAATGAAGGAAAAACAATAGGACTTGTACCCACTATGGGGGCGCTGCATGAAGGCCACCTTTCCTTAATCAATTTTGCATATTCGCATTGCGATATCGTGGTAGTGAGCATTTTTGTAAATCCTACTCAATTTAATAATTCTTCAGATTTGGAGAAGTATCCAAGAAATGTAATCAAAGATGCCGAATTTCTAAAAGCACACAATGAAAAAACCATTGTCTTTACTCCCGAAGTTGAAGACATATACGATGACAAAGTTGAAGCCGAATCTTTTGAGTTTGGAAATTTCGTCAATCATATGGAAGGCGAATTTAGAACGGGTCACTTTGATGGGGTTGGGAGTGTTTTAAAACGACTTTTTGACATTATAAAGCCTCATAAAGCCTTTTTTGGTGAAAAAGACTATCAGCAACTGAGAGTTGTCAAAAAACTTGTTGAAATCACAGAGCAAGATGTAGATATTATTGGGTGCCCAACAAGTCGAAATGAATTTGGACTGGCGCAAAGCTCCAGAAATTTTCGTCTTAGCGAAGCGGAATTGAAAGAAGCTGAACTGATTTATGAAGCTCTTATGAAAGCAAAACATATGTTTGGCAAAAATTCCATAGAAAGTATTGAAAATGAGGTTGAGCAAATGTTTAAATCTAATCCACACTTCGACCTTGAATACTTTTCTATAGTAAAAGAAAACGATCTGATCCCTACCAAAACTAAAGATTCTAATTATAATTATAGAGCATTTATCGCCGCATTTCTTGGTGAAGTGAGACTGATTGATAATATGGCTCTCAATTAAGACTATGCAAATACATCTTATAAAATCAAAAATTCACCGCGTTACAGTAACGGGTGCCGACCTCAACTATATCGGAAGCATAACCATAGATGAAGACCTTATGGATGCTGCCAACATTGTAGAAGGGGAAAAAATACAAGTGGTTAATAATTCCAATGGAGAACGCCTGGAGACCTATGCCATCCCTGGTGGCAGAGGTAGTGGTGAGATCACGTTAAATGGCGCAGCAGCAAGGAAAGTTTCCCCTGGAGATATTCTTATCTTGATGGCTTACGCTATCATGACTCCCGAGGAAGCAAAAACATTCAAACCAAAACTTGTATTTCCAAACGATAGAAATTTATTGAATTAAAACTGATGAAAAAAGCCATTAAAAAATGGGTGAAGACTCTTGGTCCAATGGCTTTAGGTATTTTCTTCATTTGGTATTCATTATCTAAATTCTCCTCAGAAGAACTAGATCAACTTTGGCTCAATATTAAAAATGTAGATTTAGTTTGGGTGATTTTTTCTTTTTCCATGGGCTTTGTTTCACATTTATCCAGAGCATACAGATGGAAATTCCTGCTGGAACCAGTTCAAATTTTTCCAAAATTTCACAACTGCTTTTTCTCGTTGATGCTTGGTTATTTAGCAAATCTAGGGATCCCAAGATCTGGGGAAGTACTGAGAGGAGCTACTCTTGCAACTTACGAGAATGTAAAATTTGAAAAAACCTTTGGTACCATTATTACAGAACGCCTTGTGGACTTGATTATGCTTCTTTCTATAGTAGGCTTTGCCTCCCTTTCTCAGAGCGAAAAGATTTTTAAATTTTTTAAAGAGCAGGATATCAATCCATTTTTTGGTGGTTTGATTATTGTATCACTTATCTTATCCCTTATTATAGGCTTAAGAATTATTAAGCATAGTAAGATTCCACTTTTTAAAAAAATAAGAGGATTTATCGAAGAACTTTTCAAGGGAATGAAAAGTGTATTTTCCATGAAGAAAAAAGCTTATTTTTTACTTCATACCTTCATCATTTGGGGGTTGTACGTGGGCATGTTCTACGTTCTTAAATTTGCATTTCCAAACACTCAAGAACTTGGACTAGAAGCCACACTTGTAGCTTTTATCTTTGGAGCCTTTGCCATGTCAGTAACCAACGGCGGCATTGGCCTCTACCCTATAGCCATAGGACTAGCCTTCAATGCTTTCGATGTTTCTTCGGCAACTGGAGAAGCTTTCGGCTGGGTCATGTGGGGAACTCAAACAGGTTTAGTCATTATCTTGGGCGGCCTATCCTTCTTGGTTTTACCTCTATTAAACAGAAGATAATTTTAGTACATTAGCGGTTTAAACCACTTAATATGAGACTAATCCTACTTTCCCTTTTTTGTTTTTTTATCTTTAACCCATCTTGTTTTTCTCAAACAGAATACATAGAAGTGAATTCTTCGATTTTAAAGGAAACACGACGAATCAAAATTCAACTTCCAAGAAATTACAATTCAAACCAAAAGGAATACCCGGTAATTATTGTATTGGATGGAGATTATATGTTTGAGCCGTTTGCTGGAAATGTTGATTATCTGAGTTATTGGGAGATTATTCCAGAATCTATTGTGGTAGGGATCAATCAAACTGGCCACAGAGATAAAGACGGTAACATTGATCCAGAAGATGAATTGCCAGCTACCACAGGTGCGGATTTCTTTGAATTTATTGGTTATGAGGTGCTAAAGTACATCGATGACAATTACAGAACTACACCTTTTTCAATAATCGCAGGACTGGATTATATGGCTAATTTTTCAAACTTCTATATCCTAAAGGAAAATCCACTTTTTACAGGCTACATCAATTTAAGTCCTGATGTTACCCCTAAATTACCAGAGCGGATAAAAAAGAAACTGGACAAAATAGATCAAAAAATCTGGTATTACCTGGCCACTTCAGAACACGATGTGCCAAGCCTTAAGACAAAGGCCAAAACTTTAAACTCCCATTTATCCATTTGCAATAATCCTAATTTTAATTATCAATACAGAGTTTTTGAGGATGCGGACCATTATAGTTTTGTCGCAGATGCAATCCCCGATGCTTTGCTTTCTATTTTTTCGACCTACGGCCCTATTTCAGATTACGAATATGAATCTAAATACTTAAATGCTAGTTCGCCTAGTAATGTTCTGGAAGATAAATATTTAACGATTCAGGAATTGTATGCTATCAAAGTTCCAATACGTACGGCAGATTTCCTTAAAACAGCTGATGCTATTGAAGAAAAGGAATTATGGGAAGATTATCAAAACTTGAGTAAGCTGGCCAGAAAAGAAAAGTCTGGAACTGTTTTGTATAACTACTTTCAAGGCCGATATTTCGAGAAAAATGGTCAGCCCAAGCGCGCTATTAAAGAATACCAGTCTGCCTATGGGCTTGAAAGCGCAGGCTATCTCAACAGCGATGTGCTACTTGGGAAAGCCGATGAACTCAAAAGAACCTACGGATACTAAACTATGGCTAAAACCAAAACAACCTTTTTCTGTCAGAATTGTGGCGCTCAATACGCCAAGTGGCAGGGACAATGCAATGCCTGTAAAGAATGGAACACCCTGGTAGAGGAAGTCATAGACTCCAAACCAGAAAAAACCTGGAAACCTGCCAGTTCTTCTGCGCCCAAACGCATTTCAAAACCCCAACGCATCAATGACATCAAGATTGGGAAAGAAATAAGAATCCCCACCTCCAACCAGGAATTCAATCGTGTGCTGGGAGGAGGCATCGTCCCTGGTAGCATCACTTTACTAGGTGGCGAACCAGGTGTGGGAAAAAGCACACTACTGCTTCAGTTATCCTTGAGTTTCAAACAAAAAGTCCTTTACGTCTCTGGCGAAGAAAGTCAGCAGCAAATCAAAATGCGGGCCGAACGCATCCAGAATGAAGACTCCAACTGTTACATACTTTCTGAAACTAAAACTCAGCTGATTTTCTCTCAAATCGAAGCCATAGAGCCGGAAATCTTGATTATAGACTCCATACAAACGCTTCATACTGACTATGTTGACAGTTCTCCGGGAAGTGTTTCGCAGATTCGGGAATGCACTTCAGAACTCATCAAATACGCCAAAGAAACCAATGTTCCCATTATCCTCATCGGTCACATCAACAAAGAAGGGAGCATCGCTGGTCCTAAGGTTCTGGAACACATGGTGGACACGGTTCTTCAGTTTGAAGGTGACAAAAACTATGCGTACAGAATCTTAAGAGCACACAAAAACAGATTTGGTTCTACGCACGAACTCGGCATCTACGAAATGCAGGCAGGCGGATTAATTGAGGTCTCCAATCCCTCAGACTTGCTGATTTCCAAAACGGATACTCACTTAAGCGGCACTGCCATCGCCGCCACTCTGGAAGGCATGCGCCCTATGATGATCGAGATTCAGGCCCTGGTAAGTTCTGCGGTTTACGGGACGCCTCAGCGTTCTGCCACAGGCTATAACCTCAAGCGACTCAACATGGTTTTGGCGGTTTTGGAGAAGCGTGCAGGCTTCCGCCTTGGTGCCAAAGATGTGTTCCTCAACATCACCGGTGGCATCAGTATAGACGATCCTGCCATAGATTTGGCGGTCGTCGCAGCGATTTTATCGTCCAGCGAAGACGTTTCCATTTCCAAAGACATTTGCTTTGCCGCCGAGGTAGGTCTGGCTGGCGAAATTCGTCCCGTCACTCGAGTGGAACAACGGGTGACGGAAGCTGAAAAATTAGGCTTTGCTTCGATTCTTATTTCCAAACAAAGCAAACTCCCAAGAAACGATTACAAAATTAATGTGATTCGCGTTGCCAAAATCGAAGACGTAGTGGATGCGCTCTTTTAGGGTTTAAATTGAATTTGTTTGCGTTGTCTTTTAAGCTTTGCGATACATTGCTTTGCGTTATGAGTTAGCTTAATGCGCAGGGGCTGGTTTTGAGATACAACTGAAGATTTTAAGGAAGACTAAATTCTAGAGCTTTAAACGCGTTTTAAGACAGTACCAATCCGTATAAAGTTTGAAGTTGACTACTTAATTAAGTACATACCCACAGTCCCCAAAGCATTGGGGACTGTGGGGTCTAGTATAGAGTATTAAAATAAATTTCAAAACATAAAAACTACCTAACTCTGGCTTAGGGATTGCAGTGGAAATCCTACACCCCTTCCCCCAATGCCTTGGGGGAAGGGGGTAGATTGCAACGAAAAGCCCGACCCTTCCCGATTACTATCGGGATTAGGGGTAAGCCCCAAAGTAACACTTTTAAAATGTACTCGCTCAAAAAGTGAATATGAGAATTACATCTCCTCTGGTAATTTAACGCTAAGTTCATTTCAGATTTTCACAAGACTGAGGGTCAATTTGGAATAAATCCTTATTTTCGCAAATCATTTGAAAAATAGCAAAAATGAGCAACAAATTTCCTGAGTATAAAGGACTTGACCTTCCAAAAGTCGCAGAAGACATCATGACATTTTGGGATGAAAATGCCATTTTCGATAAAAGTATAGATGAGCGCGAAGGCGCAGAACCTTTCATCTTCTTCGAAGGTCCTCCATCTGCCAATGGTATGCCTGGTATCCACCATGTTATGGCCAGAAGCATCAAGGATATTTTTTGCCGTTACAAAACACAAAAAGGATTTCAAGTCAAACGTAAAGCAGGCTGGGACACTCATGGCTTGCCTGTGGAGCTCAAAGTAGAGAAAGAACTCGGCATTTCTAAAGAAGATATAGGCACCAAAATTTCTGTAGAGGATTACAACAATGCCTGTAAAGAAGCCGTCATGCGTTACACCGATGTGTGGAACGACCTGACCAAAAAGATTGGCTACTGGGTCGATATGGAAAACCCATATGTTACTTATAAGTCCAAATACATGGAGACGGTTTGGTGGTTACTTTCTGAAATTTATAAGAAAGGCTTGATTTACAAAGGCTACACCATTCAGCCGTATTCTCCAAAAGCAGGAACTGGATTGAGTTCTCATGAACTCAACCAACCCGGAACTTACCAGGATGTATCGGACACAACAGTCACTGCTCAGTTTAAAGCCATCAAAGAGACCTTACCGGAAAACCTTCAAAAGATAGAGGGAGATATTTTCTTTCTGGCCTGGACTACCACACCCTGGACCTTACCTAGTAACACTGCATTAACTGTTGGTAAAAAAATTGACTATGTAGTGGTTAAAACGTTCAATCAATATACTTTCGAGCCTATCAATGTAATATTTGCTAAGAACTTAGTTAAAAATCTTTTAGGTAAAAAATATTTTGAAAGTGAAGATTTGTATGAATTTCTTGTTGATTCAAATACGATCCCTAAAAAGACAAAGGATAATGAACATATATATGATATTCTTAAGTCGGTTACGAAAGATTCTGGTAATCTAGATCAACTAACAGATACAATTGACTTAGTTAACTCACTTAAGAAACTGCCTTATACAATTGTTGCTGAAATTAAAGGAGAAAGTCTTATCGAAGCTCGATACGAGCAGTTGATGCCTTTTGCACAACCTTACCACACTCCGGAAAATGCCTTTAGAGTCATTGCCGGAGATTTTGTGACTACAGAAGACGGAACTGGAATCGTGCACACCGCGCCAACTTTTGGTGCAGATGATGCTATGGTTTGTAAACAGGCTCAGCCTGAAGTTCCGGGACTTCTGGTGAAAGACGACAATGACAACTTGGTTCCTCTTGTGGATCTAAAAGGGAAATTCCGTTCTGAAGCTGGCCATCTTGCTGGCAAATACGTTAAAAACGAATATTACGAAGAAGGCGAAGCTCCAGAAAAATCGGTAGATGTGGAGATTGCCATTCAGCTGAAGGAAGAAAACAGAGCCTTTCTGGTTGAAAAATACGTCCACTCCTACCCCAATTGCTGGAGAACGGATAAACCAATTTTATATTATCCTTTGGATTCCTGGTTTATCAAAGTGACTGACTTCAAAGACAGAATGCACGAGCTTAACAAAACCATCAACTGGAAACCTGCTGCCACAGGAGAAGGTCGTTTTGGCAACTGGTTGGCTAATGCCAACGACTGGAACTTATCCAGATCGCGTTACTGGGGAATTCCATTGCCTATCTGGAGAACGGAAGATGGTAAAGAAGAAATCATCATTGGTTCTGTAAAAGAACTCAAAGAAGAAATCCAAAAAGCAGTAAACGCTGGGGTGATGGACAAAGATCCATTTGAAGGCTTTGAGGTGGATAATTACAGCGAAGACAACTACGACAAAGTAGATTTACATAAAAACACAGTCGATCAGATTACTTTGGTTTCCGCTTCAGGTCAACCCATGAAGCGCGAAGCAGATTTGATCGATGTATGGTTCGATTCAGGCTCTATGCCTTATGCCCAATGGCATTATCCTTTTGAAAACAAAGAAAAAGTAGAAAATACCTGGAGGTCTGCCGACTTTATTGCAGAAGGTGTGGATCAAACCAGAGGCTGGTTTTACACCCTTCATGCTATCGGCACGATGATTTTTGATGATGTGGCCTACAAAAATGTCGTCTCCAACGGATTAGTTTTGGATAAAAACGGACAGAAAATGTCCAAACGTTTAGGTAACGCCGCCGATCCGTTTGAAACTTTGAAAACCTACGGTCCCGATGCGACGCGCTGGTATATGATTTCCAATGCCAATCCCTGGGACAACTTAAAGTTTGATCTGGAAGGTATTGGAGAAGTGCAAAGAAAATTCTTCGGAACGCTTTACAATACGTATTCGTTCTTTTCCATGTATGCGAATCTGGATCAATTTCAGTATAAAGAAGAAGACATTGAAAGGGAAAAGCTACCAGAGATAGATCGCTGGATACTTTCAGAACTGAATACGCTTATTCAAACCGTAGATGATTATTACGCCAACTACGAACCTACAAAGGCAACGCGAGCCATTTCAGAATTTGTTCAGGAAAACATGAGTAACTGGTACGTTCGCCTCAGCAGAAGAAGGTTCTGGAAAGGCGAGTACAAAACCGATAAGATTTCGGCTTACCAAACCTTATTCACGTGTTTGAAAACAATCGCACAACTTTCTGCACCAGTGGCGCCATTTTTCTCTGACCAACTCTACAAAGATTTAACATCAACATGTGCTAGGGAACATAAAGAGAGCGTACATTTGGCCGATTTTCCAAAGCAAAATCCTGAGTTAATTGATAAGGATTTGGAACACAAAATGCAGATGGCACAAAGTATATCCTCTTTAGCTTTATCCTTAAGAAAAAAGGAAATGATCAAAGTGAGACAGCCTTTAGAACGCATCATGATTCCTGTTTTGGATCCGAACATAAAAGAGCAAATCGCTGAAGTTTCAGACTTGATCAAGTCAGAAATTAATGTCAAGACCATTGAGTTTATAGACGACACTTCAGGAATCCTGGTCAAGGACATCAAGCCCAACTTCAAGGTTTTAGGCCCTCGTTTTGGAAAAGATATGAAGCATGTGGCGCAGGCCATACAGAAGATGGATTCGAAAGCTATTGCGGAATTAGAAAAAAATAAAAGTATTGAATTGCAGATTAATGCAGAAGCAACAAGCATTAGCCTGGAAGAAGTAGAGATTAGTTCACAAGATATTGAGGGCTGGCTAGTTGCCAGTGGTAATGGACTCACTGTTGCTCTGGATGTGACGCTGAATGATGAATTGGTCAACGAAGGCATCGCCAGAGAATTGGTCAATAGAATTCAAAACTTGAGAAAAGACTCAGGACTGGAAGTAACCGATAGAATTAACATCCAACTCAAAGAAAGTGGCAAAGTTTCTGATGCAGTTCATCAGAATCTAGACTATATAAAAACTGAAACACTAACCGATAATATTAATTTAACTCCAAACGTAAAAGACGGATTACAGATAGAATTTGATGATGTAAGTACCGTTTTAGCAATTGAAAAACAAAAGTAAAATGGCAGAACAAACTACAAATAAAGAGCGCTATTCTGATCAAGATCTTGCAGAATTTAAAAAGCTGATTTTAGAAAAAATCGAAAAAGCAAAGAAGCAATTAGAGCTTTATGAAGACGCTTACAGGAATGGCAGCAGCAACGATACAGAAGACACTGCACCCACCTTCAAGTCTTTCGACGATGGAAGTAACACCTTGAGTAAAGAAGCTAACTCACAACTAGCCATTAGACAGGGGAAATTTATCCGTGATCTTCAAAATGCTTTAATCCGTATTGAAAATAAAACTTATGGTATTTGTCGTGAAACAGGAAAATTGATTCGTAAAGAGCGATTGATTTTAGTACCTCATGCAACTCTTAGCATAGAAGCAAAAAATAAACAGTAAAGATTCAAAAAACTCCCTGATAGGGAGTTTTTTATTTTCAATTAGTCTTAACGAGATAGTAAATAGGAGGGTTTATAAGTTTTATTAAATATCTGTGTTCAATTTCAAGATGAGATAAAATATTGTGAGATTAAGTTACTTTATTCATGTATCTTATAGTTTGTCTAAATCAAAACAATGAATTCCAATCACAAAAACAGAATGAAATTTTTCAACCACGGAATTACTAGCTTTTCAATTCCTTCTCATAAATACAACAAAGCAAAATTGATATTTTCAGCAGCTCTGCTTTTTTCGATTATGATTGCTTGTAATTCTAATGAAAAAAATAGAACGATTACTAAAGACATCAACAGAGAAGCAAATGAAGTCATCAGTAAATCAAAAGACTATGGTTCTGAACGCTGGGATGATTTGAATGGTAACATTCATGAATTCGAAAGACACCTTGAAGTGACCACCAAAGAAGCAGAATTAATGTACAAGAATCTTAGCGGCGAACTTCAAAATCAATACGAAGCTCAAAAAAAGAAATTAGCTGAGAAAAAATCGGAACTTGACAAAACGCTTAAAGGATATCAAGAAGCTTCAGGAGAAAAGAGACAGGAGTTAAGGTCTGAAGTCTTGAAACTAAAAGTTGAGTTGTATAAAAATATCTCAACCTTCGAAGAAGAAATGTGGGAAAGCAAAAAACAAGCTCTAAGCAACTAAATCGTCTGAGTTCATTGATGATTGAATAAATAAAAACAAAGGAAGTCCTTAAAGAAAATAAAAGACCTAAGGCAACTATTGATGAACTAGCCGCTGAAGCATTCAATTTGAAATTGATGTTATGCTTAGATGCATTTAAGTCCAAAATAAAATCTGTTCATAATAGCTTTCGCTTGGAAGTAAAGAATGATTTAGTTTCCATATTAATATCTGAATAATTTATTTAGCAGATGTCATTGATATAGTATCAAAACAACACTTAATAATAAGCTGGCTACTGGAAAAATTAGATTAAAATCAACTTTCCTTTAGTTCATTTTACATCAAAAAGTCAAAGCTTTAAAAATTAATTTGTCTACTTCTTATCTGTTATACACAATGCTTTATAAGTGGAATTTACAAACTGTTTAAATCTATACAGAATAGTATTAGATTAAGTTTGTGCTCATGAGAAAAATTGAAAACTGTCCCGTTTGCAGTTCAGAAAAAGTACAACATTTTATATCTACTTCTGCGCAAATGCATTCCGATAAGCAGGTTTTTAAGTTTGACCAATGCACAGATTGCGAATTTGTCTTTTTAAACCCAAAAGTCTCGCCGGAGCAGCTTAAGAATTACTATACAAAATATTATTTGCCTTATCGGGGTGCAGAAGCATGGGGTAAATATGGAAAATTAGTAAATAACAGTCTCAGGAAGCTTGATTTAAGAAAATTGAAATTTGTAAATAGTGTCCAAAAACTCAACTCTTCATCTTTACTGCTGGATGTGGGCTGTGGTCAACCCAGTTTTTTGAAACTAAGTAAAGAGAAATACAACTGTCAAACTTTAGGAATTGATTTCTCCAATGAAGGCTGGAGCAACCAAAACCATAAATACCAAAATATAGAATTACAGATCGGTGAAGTTCGGGATTTATCTGAAAAATTAAGACCGGATATCATCACTATGTGGCACTATTTGGAACACGATTATTTTCCTTTGGAAAACCTGAGTTATCTAAAGTCCATCTCAAAATCTTCTACAAAGCTGATCATTGAAGTTCCCAATTTTGACTCGTCAAGTAGAAAAAAATTCAGAAAGCACTGGGCCGGCTGGCACACTCCCAGACATACGTCCTTGTTTTCGCCAAATAATCTAGAGATAATGCTCAACAAAAGTGGATGGAAAGTGGAACAAAGTTTCAGCTATGGAACTATGGATCCTTACCTCATAGAGTGGATGAGTAAAATGGAAGAAAAAGGGATCGAATGGGATAAAAACATGGAGAATGAGATTATACCTTTCATCATAGGAATGCTTGCTTTTCTTCCAAAACGACTTTTGGAAAAGAAATTATCACTTGGGATTATGACAATAGTAGCAAGTCCAGACGCATAATTTCATGAATGCATTTACCATTTTGAATAAGGCTGCTTGGATAGCATGGAGTTGTAGTATTTTACATCTCCTGTCACCTCCTCCCCAAGCCAGTCTGGCTTTTCAAACTCTTCATCTTCTGAAGTTAATTCCACTTCGGCTATAGTTAAGCCTTGATTTTCCTCATGAAACTCATCGACTTCAAAAATGTGTCTTCCTAGGTTGATGTAAAATCGGGTTTTTTCAATTTGACCAGGCTCGCAAAGCTGAAGTAAGGCTTTAGCCTCATCTAGGGCAATTTCTTTTTCCCATTCAAATCTGGACAGTCCAGAACTTGAGCTTTTACCTTTCACGGTAAGAAATCCTTTTTCATCCGTAATTCGAACTCTTACCGTTCGTTCTTTGTGAGAATTCAAAAAGCCTTGAGCTATTCTCGTACGTTTAAAAGCCTGTTGTTGATAAGCTCTGGAAGTGACTAGAAATTTACGTTCGATTTCCTGCATTTACAAGTTCACCTTTTCGCTTATGGACTTAGCCAGAGCTTTAAATTCTTCTTCGGTAAACGCTTCTTTCTTTTCAAAACGCATATCGTCCATGGTTTGCAGGGGAATCAAATGAACGTGTACATGCGGAACTTCCAGGCCTACCACAGCCATACCAATGCGTTTACACTCCACGGTAGCTTCGAGCCCGTGAGCAACTTTTTTTGAAAACGCCATTAGATCCAAATAGGTCTTGTCATCAAGTTCAAAAATCTTGTTGACTTCCTTCTTCGGAATACACAGCGTGTGACCTTTAGCATTGGGATTGATATCTAAAAAGGCTAGAAATTCATCGGTTTCTGCAACTTTATAGGAAGGGATTTCCCCTGAAATGATTTTAGTGAATATCGACATATGTATATAATTTAAATTTTGTTTTGCTTTTCTAATTCAGCTTGAAACTCTTCCATCACAGGTTTTACTGTGCTTTCTGGAATATCTTCTATGCGGATATACATCAAGCCATCAACAGAATTATTAAAGAGTGGATCGACATTAAATGCTACTACTTTTGCGTTTTGCTTGATGTACTTCTTGATCAACACAGGAAGCCTCAAATTACCAGGTTCAATTTCATCAATAATTTTATCAAACTTAGTCAGATCGGCTTTAGTAGAGTCAAAAACGAAATCTTTGTCAATGTCCTTCAGCTTAACTTTAAATTCTTTTTTAGGCCTCACAAACTGAGCCATATAGGGATCGTAATAGTTGGATTTCATAAACTCGATCATCATCGATTTTGAAAAATTCGAAAATTTATTACTAATACTTACTCCTCCTATGAGGTATTTATGTTCCGGATACCTAAGGGTGCAATGCACAATTCCCTTCCAAAGTAAAAACAGAGGCATTGGTTTTTGCTGATATTCTGCAGTAATGAACGCCCTGCCCATTTCTATAGATTCACTCAAAGTTTTATGAAGTTCTGGTTCAAATCGAAATAACTCGTTGAGGTAAAATCCATCAATTCCATGCGTTTGATATATTTGGCTCCCTAGACCCATCCTGTAAGCACCAGCAATTTTATTGGCTTGGTTATCCCATAGAAACATATGTTGATAGTAGTCATCATATTTATCGAGATCCAAAGATTTATTGGTCCCTTCTCCAACGGAACGGAAAGTAATTTCTCTAAGCCTGCCTAACTCCAGGACGATATTAGGAATATGCTTTCGCTCTGCGATGAAGACTTCGTAATTGTTACTTACCAGCAACCGTCTGGAATGATCCCGACAATCTTCGACTTCCCTTTCCAAAGCTTCAGAGGCCATTTCGTCTGCAATAGACTTTGGCTGTCTTTTGATGGGAAACTTGATCTGCTTCGGAAAACTTTGTAGCAAATTCTTTTTTTCATAGGAATTAGCTAAAAAGTAAGTTTTCTGTCTAAGGAAATTGGAATACTCCGTAAGGTCTTCATAAGCATCTTGATCTTTTAGAGAAATTGAATTCCCAATTCTTACGCCTATAGGTCGATTGCTTCTCTTAAGCATTTCTCCAGGGAGTCTTGCGGTCCTCAGGTTTTCATTCAACTTGGCTAAACGGTAAAAAGAGGCAGAATTTTTGGCGTGAAAATATACTGGAATTACAGGAACTTGAACTTTTTTGATCAAGCGTATCGCTTCAGCTGACCAGAGTTTATCCACAACAGTTCTTCCCTCTAAATGTGTGGATACTTCGCCTGCAGGGAAAACCCCAAAAGGACTTCCCGACTGTATATGTGATAAAGCCTGTTTAATTCCTCCTACGCTGGACTTGGCATCTTTTCTAGTTTCAAAAGGATTGACAGGCATCACATAAGGCTTTAAGGGCACAAGGCGATGCAGCAGGAAATTGGCCACCACTTTGTAGTCTGGACGTTGTTCCAAAAGCAGTTTAAGCAAAATAAGGCCATCTATGGCTCCTAAGGGATGGTTGGATATGGTGACAAACGGCCCCGTTTTAGGGATGCGTTTCAGGTCTTTTTCTGGGATTTCAAAATGAACGTCCAGATGAAGTAAAACTGCATTAATAAATTTTACTCCTTCCAAATGCGCATACTGATCGTAGATTTCGTTCAATTCAGAAATACGTGTCGTTTGCATGATAAAGCTTCCCATGACATTACCAAGGATTCCGAACTTGGATAGGTTAAGCCCCGTGGCAATTTCAGTAGCAGTGATAAATCCCATTTCCTTTATTTAGTGAGTAAATATACTAAAGTTTAGGATTTTGTTTGAATTTGTCTATTTAATGGAGCGTTAAGTAATAGAGAAATTTTAAGACCTATTCTGCTCTTTAAGCAAATCGCGAATCTCAGCAAGCAACTGGATATTTTTAGGGGTGACTTCAGTTGGGTTGGTTTCATCTTCAGATTTAGTTCGCAATCTGTTAATAGCCTTAATTACCATAAATATGGTGATTGCAATAATGGTAAAGTCAATGGTATGTTGGATGAACAGTCCGTACTTCAAAACAATACTCGGCTTGGTTATGCCATCAATGACATAAGAGTCACGCAACACTACAGAAAGGTCTTGAAAATTAATAGTTCCCGTAAAAAAACTGAACAGTGGCATCATAAGGTCGCCAACCAATGAATTGACAATTTTACTGAAAGCAGTACCGATGATAATACCGATAGCCATATCAAACATATTGCCTTTGACGGCGAACTCTTTAAATTCTTTAATGATTTTCATTATCAAGCAATTCTATTGAAAACAAATTAGGAAATATGAATTTCAAAAGGCATTTCAAAAGTGATAGGTTTGTTTTCGGATCCTTTGTCTTCCAACCTTTGAATCAGCATATCGGCTGCTTTTTCTCCAATTTTGGAGGCTTTTTGATCAATATAATTGATTCTTGGATAGCTCAGCAAAGCACTTTTTTCATCTGAGAAGCCAATGAGCATGATATCATCCATTAACTCTGGTTTTTCTGATTTTACAATGCTTTGAAACATAAGTGAAGAGGTATTATCTGCTGAAATAACAGCATCAAACTCATGAAGGGATAAAAAAGCTTTGATTAAATCATGGGGATGCTGAGACCCTGTAAGATCAAGAACTAAATCGGGATCTGGCTCAAACCCATGATCAACTAAAGCTTTTTGATACCCGCCTTTACGAAGTAATCCTATAGATAAATCTTCGATGGTGCTAACAAAAGCTATTCTCTTTTTCTTTTTGGATATCAAAATTCGTGTAGCATCGTATGTTGATTTTTGGTCATTGATAACCACTTTATCGCAATCAATTTCTGAGGTGGTTCTGTCAAAAAGAACTAGCCCTTTTTTATTGAGATTGATCTGGTCCAAATGGACAAAGTCTTGTCTGGAAAGCGTTTCAGTAGAAAGGGAAATGATAAATCCATCCACACGACCTTGCAACATCAAGTCTACACTTTTTGCTTCTTTTTTTAATTGTTCGTGACTTACACAAATAATGGTATCGTATCCCTTCTTTGTAGCATATTCCTCTATACCGTGAAGAACTTTAGCAAAAAATGGATTGAGAATATCGGGAACAACCACACCAATAGTATTGGTTTTATTGACCTTCAATGCAAGAGCTGTCTTATTGGGTCTGTAGTTATAAAGTTCTGCAGCTTCTTTAATTCGTTTCTTGGTATCTTCACCAATATCCTTGGCATCGTGAAGTGCCTTGGATACAGTAGACACAGAAACGTTAAGTTGTTTGGCAAGTTCTTTTAAAGTGACCATAAAAAAAGCGTATGCTTGTTAATATCAAACATACGCTATTTTACTAAGTTTTAAAATTTATTCTTTTATTAATTTAATAGTTCTGGTTTGATCGGCATCATTTGAAATTTTTGCCAAATAAATACCGCTTGATAATCCATTACTATTAATTTGAGCTTCGGAAGCATTTAATTGAACCTCTTTGACTAAACGCCCAGTTACATTAAACACCTGAATAGATTTCATATTTTCAGTGGTTTGGATATTCCAAGAGCCTCTTGTAGGGTTTGGAAATGCTTTAAATTCTGCTTTGCTGAAAGTATTATTACTCAAAGGTGTATCGCTTGAGAAATAAATATTATCAAAATATACAATTTGAGAATACAAATCTGAAGACGTTCCTAGTTTATATTGAAAGAAGAATTCTTTATTAAATCCTTTATCTTCAAAAAACGATAATGGAACATCTACGCTCACCCATGTACCTAATTCTAAAGTACCATCAGCTCCAGCGAGTGTAAGTTCATAATTATATTCAGTAACTGCACCTTCATTATCAATTAGAGTAAAAATAACTTGCTCACCCATTTCTCCTGGTTCAAGCCTGTCATCCACATAATAATCAAAATGAACTCTATCGTATAGACTGATATCTGTAACCTCATCTGTACCTTGACCCCATCCAGCGATAGAGAAGTCTATTTTAATGGTTTCATTTCCAGAGATTTCTACAAAAGAAGCTTCACCAAAAGAATAGTCTGAAACCCAAGTATTAGAAAAGTTATTAGTATCATTAAAAATACTTAGAACATCAGCATCTGCTTCTGTTGGATCAGTAGCTGGAGTTTCGATATCCTCTAGTCCTTCATCCACAGATGTTTTTACTCCTGTAATGTTGTCGAAATAAAATGTTCCTTCAATTATAGGGTCTCTCCACCCATCATCTGCTGCATTTCTATTTGGAAAAAATACAACTTTAGTATAAGTTCCATCAGCTGTAGCTGTCCCGTCAGATCCTGTATCAAACGTGAAAGTCAAAGTCTCCCAACCATTTCCTGTATGATTCTGGGTATTAGCTGCAGGAGGAGCACCTTCAGTACTCTCTAATTTTACCATAGGTGAAAAAGCAACTTCAGACCAAACATCAACAGATATAGTGATATCTGAAGTTAGATCTAATGAACTGTCACTTGCCAACAGCACTTCAGCGCCTTGAAATACTTGTCCAGTTGTCGATGTTATAAGTTCAAATATATTTCCATTTCCAGCTGCTGTAGGGTCCGATATAATAGTGGCAGAACCCAAACCTTCGAAACCAGCGACTGATGGTGAAGATTCAAAATCTTCCACTACCTCTTGTTGAGAAAAGCCAATAAAGCTAATCATCAAAATCATTAAAAAACTTGTAATTCTTTTCATCATTATTAAATTTAAGGTTTATAATTAATTGTTATTCTTAAAAATAGGTATTTATTTTTACAAAATTCTCAATTTGAACACTACAAAAAATCTACAGATTAATTTTAAAATCTTTTTGTGGAAAATTTTTCAGAAACCTTGCAAACCTTTGTCTTTAGGAGGTTTATGTTATTTTCTGTATAGTTATTGTAGAGGTTTTTAGTCTATAATCTAAGCCAGTTTTTAATACTTTAGCTTTTCATCTTTATCCCATATCCCCCAATAAGCTCCAACAATCCCTTCATCTCCAACCTTCCAAGACTCATCAAAGGAGGAGAAATAGAAGTTTTCAATGCCTGCTTTCTTACACCATAATTGGGTATTAATGAAATACTTCAAAGCGTTTTCGTAGGAGGGCTCTGCTCCTCCCAAGTTTTCTCCTTTACTCGGCCAGCCTGTTTCGGTAATAATCACTTTTTTACCTCTTCCTGCATTAAGCGCCTGTCCATACATTTGCTGCATATGCGTTAATGCATATTCTTGGTGACATTTTTCCCAAAATGGATAACAGTTGGATAAAATTACATCACACATGTCTGTTAAGTCCGGGTGCACTGTAAATTCGTAGTAGGCATCTACATAACCAACTGGTATATGAGAGGGAATAGTATCTTTTACTTCTTTAATATGTTCTTTTAATTCTTCTAAAGGAATATCGTTTCTGTACAAAACTTCATTGCCAACGGCAGCAATGTCAACAAGTCCATCATTAGCCATTTTTATAAGGGCATCCAATTCTTCTCTGTTCTTTTCTTTATCGTCACTAATCCAAGCTCCGACTAATGTTTTAATTCCTAATTCTTTGGCTACTTTGGGCACAAATTCATTACCCTCAATACAAGAAAACGAACGCACCCATTTAATATGTGGTTTAAGGATTTTCATTCGCCTTCGTACTTGTTCTTCGGTAATGTTGTCGCCAGGTTCTTGTCCATCTTCGTACATACTGAAGCAAATACCATGAAACCCGTCTTTCATGATAGAATTAAATAGATCATGAAGTTCTTCTAATGGAACATCCGGAACAAAATCCAGGTTTTGTATAGAAGCTAAAAATCGTTCTTGTTGTGCTGTTACTTGTTGTTCTTTTCTATAAGACATAGTTTAATTGTATTTTAATTTTTCGTTTTTATCCCATAGTCCCCAGCGTTGTCCAACGTCGCCTTCGTGATGAATCTTCCAGGACTCATCAAACGAAGAGAAATAGAATACATCAATGTGTTTTTGGTTGGCCCAATGATTCACGTTGATAAAGTATTTCATTGCATTTGCTTTTGAGGGCTTGGCATCTTCTGTAGATTCACCATCGCTTGGCCAGCCTGTTTCAGAAATAACAACAGACTTACCGTTAGCTTGTTTTTTTACCAAATCGTACATGTATCTTAAATAAGCGGTAGCAACTTCAATATCTGCGCCTTCCCAAAATGGATAACAATTAATTAAAATGATATCGCAGGCTTTTATCAATAATGGATATTGGTCAAATATATAATAGGAATCTACATACGTCACTGGTATACCATCGGGTAGTAAATCTTTTACCTTTTGGATGAATTCTAAAATTTCAGTTTCGCTCAGTTCGTTTCTTAATAAAACTTCATTGCCTACCACTGCAATATCAACCATTCCTTCCTCTGCAAGCTTAACTAAATTATGGATTTCAGCTTCGTTTTTGGTTTTGTCGTTGCTAATCCAGGCGCCCACAACGGTTTTCAAATTGTTTTCTTTAGCAATTTTGGGAATGTATTCGTTGCCATGAGTACATGAGAACGACCTCACCCATTGAGTATAGGGCTGTATGATACGCATCCGCCTTCTGATTTGTTCTTCAGAAAGTATATCGTCCAAATCTTGACCTTCTTCATATGGACTAAAACAAATACCATGTAAACCATTCTTCAATGTTGAATTAAATAGGCTTTTGATATCTCGACTAGACTTGCTCGAGAAATCTAAATCAAACCTAGAATCTGATTGAAGATTTAATTTTTCAAAAGAATAGTTAGGATGCCCCAAATATCCACTCGTAGGTAAAACTTTTGGTTTCACACGCCTTTGCTCGAGTTCTTTTCCAATTTCTCTTACACGTTTCTCATCTAATCTATAGCTCCACATTACGAAAAACGCTAGAGCAGCAGTACCAGCAGGCACAATAATATCGGCAATCCTTAGATTGTACATAGTTTCGATAGTTTGTATATCAGCATCAGGGTTAAAACCAACGATGCTCAGTATAACTCCACTCAACACAAGCGCAATAGATTGGCCCAGCTTCACCATCAACCAGTAAATCGCTCCAAAAGTACCTTCCTTTCGAGGTAAGCCATTTTCCAATTCGTCTAAGTCACAAACATCTGCTGTCATGGACATCATCAAGGTAAATAATCCACCCATACCAAAAGCAAAAAGTGGAATGGGTAAGAAGATAAGCCATGGCACTCCGTCCTCAACATTGATGGTAAACCAACTCGCCCCTATACTATTTAAATAAGGATTAAGATAGTTGAAAACGACACCTAGACCTTCAGTAAGGTTTTGTCCTAAAGCTGTTTCATTGAATTGTGCATTCAATTCTACATCAAACCCCCACCATTTTAGAACATAACCAACAATGGATAAAAAAGTAGATAGCAAGAAGGCATTTCGTTTACCTATTCTAGTGGCTATTTTAGAAATGATAGGAATGACGATAAAGGCAGTAATGATAGCATTAATAGTATTGAACCAAGCCGGCCAGGTTCCTGCCATTTCGTAACTGCCATTGTACATATAAAACACAATGATAAATACCCCAAAAGCAGCCACAAGCTGAAAGCCATTAAAGACCAAAAACGTAGCTCCACAAAGCTTCATAAAGGGTTTGTTTTTAGAAACTTGTACAATCCCTTCTTTAAGCTTTTTTAAATTTTTAGCTAAAGTTTTAAAACTTATCCTTTCCCTATCTTCCATATTTCCAGCATCCATCCCTTTACAGAATAAGGCTGGTAACACGCCGAAAACAATGGTCATCGCACCTACAATAAACGCCATGGTTCTTACTCCTTCAGGCTTCGTACTAAAGGTTTCGGAATCTGGAATAATCACATAAAGCCAAGGAACAATCATCCATGCTATTTGTCCCATGGTATTGGAAAAAGCCATCAGCCTCGTACGCTCATGATAATCGGGAGTCATTTCATATCCCAAACCCACAAGTGGGGTCGCAAACATAGTATTGCCAATTAAAAACAAAAGCTGAAGAATCATCACATGCCAAATGATATACGTCTGCGATGCATTATCATCCAGTTGCCACATCAAAAAGAATAGGATACCACTTAAAATAGAGCCGAAAAATATATAAGGTCGTCTCCGTCCCCATTTGGATTTTGTATTATCGGTGATAAAACCCATAATAGGGTCTGTAAAGGCATCGAAGATTCTAGGTAACCCGCCTAGTAAACCGGCCCATAAAGGATCTACACCCCATGCCGTGAGTAAAAAAAACTGAATAAAAACGCCTAAAGTACCTGGCAGCACATTCAAAATAAAATGCCCAGCACCAAAGGCAGCCTTTTGACCTACTGGTACTTTAAAATCTTTTGGAGTTTTTACTTCAGACATAAAACAGAGGTTTAGTTAAGTGTAATCGTTTGGATCGCTTGCGGACTTATAGAAATCGTTTTAGAAACCTCATCCAAATTCAGGGCGAATACTTTTTCTTCTTCTGATGGATTAAAGACAATTACGACATGACTTCCATCTGGATTGGTAGCCGCACTTACTTGTAAGTCTTCATCGGTCGATTCAAAATCGATGCGCTTGGCACCTGGCCGTATAAATTTACTGAAATGTGCCATGGTATAATACAGCGGTGTAAAGTACACCTCATCTTGTTCCGGATCCACAATAACGGGCGCTACACACCAGTTTTCAAACCAGTTGGGACCACCCTGACGATCTAGAACCATATTCCAGTCTACCCAACCATCTACCCAGTTGTTCATGCAGCCTATAATATCTCTTGCATAACGATAGACAGGACGGTATTTTGGGTGTAAATGCTTTTGGTCTTCGGGCGCCCAATCCCAACCCCAGTCGGTCGCTTCTTTTTGCCAGTACCAATCGTCGTCCTGCCATTTTGGAACTTCTGCATCTACACAAGCTTCGGTTTGAATCAGGTATTGATCTGGAGCTTTTTCGTGAGCATACTGAAGGTCATCTTCAAAAATCTTGAACGTGCTTTCATACCAATGAATAGCAGTACCATCATAATATTTAGCATTTTCTTTATTTTTATACATCACATCCACCCATTCTTTGATACCTGCCCTGTTTTGGTCGTAACCTAAAATTTTTAAATCCGCTTTGCCGTCTTTTTCCAGTTGTGGACCAAGATGATCTCTTACAAATTCAGTCATTTGCTCTGGGGTGTAGTGCATACTTTCCCAATTATCACCGTTCCCGTGAGGTTCATTTTCAACCGTAAAACCCCAAATATCTATGCCTTCAGCTTTATATGCATCTGCGTATTTAGAAAAGAACAATGCCCAGGTGTCATAGTATTCTGGTTTCAACTCACCACCTACCCAATCGTTGTTGGTTTTCATCCATGGCGGAGCCGTCCAAGGCGATGAAATAATATTAAAGCCTTCAGACGAAGCTGCCATGGCGTCTTTAATCATCGGAATGATATCATCTTTATCTTCTTCAATACTGAAATTTTTCAAAAGCGTATCCCCTTCCACTGGCGCGTAGGAGTACTGCCCCAGCGAAAAGTCACTAGAATTCATGTGCGTTCTCGTTAAAGAATATCGAGCACCACTATCTGCAAAATACGCATCAATAATTTTCTGACGATTCTCCGCTCCTAACTGATTCAAAAGGTAAGCAGAAGACTCTGTAAAAGATCCGCCAAAACCCGTAAACGTCTGAAAGGTTTTCTTAGGGTTTAATGTGATTTTAGACGTTGGTTTTGCTGAACTAAAACTATCCAATGTAGTAAGTTGATTGCCACTTCTAGAGGTTTCAACCACTTCAACTTCAGTTTCCTTTTCAGTTTGCTTTTCAGCACAGGAACTAAAAATCATAAGGACAATTAGGTTTGCGATTAAAATTTTTAAAGACTTCATAAAATTTAGTTTTCATAATTAGCTTAATGATTGAGCATAATTTCTTTTTTTACCGGAGGCATGTCTACATCCAGCAGGAGGTCTTCCAACTTACCTTCGTAGGTCTTGGTGATTTTATTTTTGCCACGCTTTAAGCCTTTAAAGGTGCCTTTATCAACATCTTCCCAAAGCACGTATTTGGCTTTGCCCTCTACAGTAAATAAGCCAAAGAAGTTTTCGGAACCATTAGGGTATTGTGCATCCTTCCAGGGTTCATCAAAAGCTTCAAAATAGAAACATTTGACTTTATTTTCGGTGGCCCATGCTCTCATTTTGTGGTAATAAAGGGCTTGTTTGTATTCATCTGTAGCCCTTGAACCTTCGGGACCGTAGTGTCTGTCAGAAAAACTAGCCCAGCCCGTCTCGCCTATATGAATTGGCTTGTCGACTCCTAAAGTTTTCATATAACTTGCCACACTATCGTATTGAGAAATTGCATAACTCAAAGCACGGTTCATGGCTTTGTCTATTTTTTTGGTGTTACTAAGGTTCTTTTCCTTATGTAGAACTCCCCAAAAAATTGGGTTATAATGCGTATCATGCATAGGATAGGTGTGTATGGAGAGGTAGTCTACACTTTTAACCAGCTCCTCAAGTTCTGGCGTATGATATTGGCTTTCTCCACCCCCCCAGGAAGCGAAGTTATCGGAGCTGGTAATCCAAAGGTCTTTATCTAATTTCCCATCTTTCTTCAAATCCTGGAGATGGTTGACCCACTTTAAAATAATATGAGGCTGAACGAAATAGGCGGTTGCCCACTTTACCATGGCTTCATTACCCACTGCAATAATTTTGACAATATCCGGATATTCATTGGCAAGTTCTACCGCCCGTTTTATTTCGGAGGCATTATACTCACTTTCTTCATTGTGATTTAAAGGTAGCTCGGTCCAGGCATTTTTACAATCTATCCATGCCCCGAGCATCACATACATTTCAAATTCTGCATCTTCTTCTTTAAGTTGTTTTATGGCTTCTAAAACGTTTGCAGCATGAGGCAAGCGAACATTATATGTCCTCAAAACTTTGATATCCATAGCCTGCAGAATTTTTAAGTCTTGCTTGAGCTGACTTACTTTAGGTTGTACATTTCTTGTATTTTCTCTATAACCGCCGTAAGAAATAGCCAGGTAGTCAGGATTACTCAGTAGTTCTTTTGCCGTTAAATTATGTGTATTTTGCATAGACGTTTCCTCTTTTTGAGATGGCTGGCAAGAAGCCAATAAAACAAGGCTTGTAACTAAAAGACTCTGAATTATTGACTTCATATCATTTTATTTTAAAATACGCTCTTCTAGTTGAACATGAATCGTCTTGATTTGTCCCGATCTTTTAAAAACATCCTGACTTATCTCCTGAGACACTTGAAGACCTTGAATTTCTTCTGAATCACCATTACTAAATTCAACTTTTATGGTGTTTTGAGTTGAAATCGAATAAATAATCGGCACCTGACAGAAGGTAAAACCTAAGGATTTTTTTTCTAATTGAAGTTGATGCTTTTGATTAGCCACATCTACATATCTAAAGGTGTGTTTTTCATCTAAAAATTCTGTCTTTCGCAATAAATGCGGTTCAAACTGAAGTTGTCCTGCTTGAATGCTCACGCCCAATTCTCCAAATCGACTTAGAATATCTTCTTTCACCTGACCTGTCATACCTGGCTGCTGAGCCCCCTTACCTTGCGGTGTATGCGAGTAAGGATCGGTTGGGAAAGCACCATACAATTTAGGCGATTTATGTACGCCAATTCCTTCATTGATTTCGTAATAATGCTCCAATAATCTACCAACAACTTCTGCTGAAGCATTTGCTTTTATGGCCTGAGTACAGGTTTCCAACACTGACAGTTGCAGCTTAGACACCATGTGCCAATAAATCGATCCTAAACCTTCGTAGCCATAAAATGTTCCAGAACGTCCAGTAAAGGCTTTGTGATTAAAAACCTCTTCGTAAACTTTTAGAATGTTATCTTCTTCTTTTTGAGCTAAAGCGGAATAAGCTTCATCTTCTAAAGCATGTAGGGCTTCTTTGAGCTTTTTAGCGTTATTGAAATTAGCATTAAAATGATAATTGCCCTCTGCATCTTTTTCAATAATTCCTTTATGATCATCTTTAACCAATTGCTGCAGTAGCTCTGAAGAGTTAACTGAAACTTGTGGCACATGATTACGTTCCAAAAAGCCTTGTAATTCCTTATTCGGATATAGTAAATAACTGTATTGATCTGGTCTAAAAAGTGCACTTTGTTTTAAAGCGTCGAGTAAGCTTAAAGCCTGGTCTGAATTTAAATAGCCGGAACTCAACACAGCGACCTGACCTTCAAGCATTTCAGAAAGGTAATCTATCGACACCTTGTCACCTTCTACCGTCATCAAATTATAGGCATGGTATAAATTATCTGTACGTTTATTGGCTTCGATAGCATGCTTTAGGTAAACTAAGCTCGTCTTTATAAAATCACTGATATCCTCTGCTGAAACTTTAGTTTTATTTCCAGAGAAACCAGAATTATACACATCTGTTCTGAAAACACTTGCCGCTTCTCCAAGTTCGTCTAAAATTTGCTTGCGCTGCACATCGGTAAATTTACCAATGGTTACATCTTTATATTTACTGAATGTAGCTTGCATTTTTACAAACATCTGAGCCAGTTCTTCTGAAATACTGTAGTCTTCTGAAGCCTCTACTTCATCAAAAACAGATTCAAAAAAAGCTAAAAAACGTCTTAGGTAAGATAAAGTCACCATAGAAACACCATTCCCTACTAAGGCATTATTGGCGTCGTTCCATTCTGGCCGCTGGGTATTCATCCAAATCCCTGCTTCAGGGATAAAGTTGCTCAATTTAGCTAAAGCTGTAGCTAATATTTTTTCGATGAAATTGACGTGGATGATTTCACCATTTTTATCTTCCAGTAAAGCCCCATCAGCTCCAATTTCTTTGCGTTTTTCTCTGATTTTTGTGTCCGCTTTATGATCAAACTCAATGGTGTCCTTTGGATCTTGTAAAATGTCTTGATAAGACTTGATTTTGTAAGGTACATTGGCATACACAAATTGTGATTTATTAAATAAGCCAGCTAAACTGTTGGGTTTGTAATCCTCACAAAATTCCAAAAACTTAAGCAAGTAGATAATTTGATGATCGCCCCAATATCCAATATATGACCAAGGATCGTCTGGCTCTATGGTTTCCCAGTCAAAACCATCTTTGGTCACTCTGTAGGGGTTGTAACCATCAAAAGTAGTAGCGTTTAAAAACTTATAAATCATACTTTCAATGAACTCAGGATACGAATGCGCCAAGCTTTCCCAATTTTGGAATATGTCTCTCCAATTACCTTCATAATCCAAGATCTTATTGCCCTGATCATCTTTGGTGTTGATAGAGAATTGATTCCATGGACGACTTGGATCTCCGTGTCTTCGGCTAAATTTCAGCGGCAGGTATTCCAAAGAAAGTCGGGTAAAGTCATCGTCATTTAAAGATTCTGCAAGTGCTTTTACATCTCTTAAGGTGAATTGAGTTGGCAAAGCCTTCAATTCTTTAGAAAATTTGGAAGCTAAGTTTTTATTGGCTTTACTCAGGTAAGCTATAAAATCCCAGCGCTCTATCTGATAATTATTGTCAAAGATTCCACCACGCATGATGTTGAACATGGTGTTGGAATAATGACGAATATCTCTTAAGTTATCGTTGGTACGTTGGAGACCATCCGCAGCTCCATTCAGTTGAAACAACTTTTCTGTACCTAATTGAATATCCTTTTCAATTTGGCTTAACAAGTTATCCTGTTGTAAATCCTGCTGAAGTTGTACTACAGCAGAATGATTGTAATTCACATCAGCTACAATATGCCAGGTTTTAGCAGTTTCTGCATCTAGCTGAAGTGTTTTGTTGATAAAATACGCCCCTTTTTCAGCTTTGACATCCGTTTCTTCATGAAGTTTTTTTCCAGCTCTGAAGTTTTCGAGTTGCAAAGATGAAAGCAAATAAGTAGGGTTTTCGATGCCCAAAGACCATACTACATTGGTCTTTAAAGCTTCACTTGGCTCAGCTTTATCTACAGGTACAGCACTGAGTGCAAAAATCCCCAAGCCTGTTTTTTTATCTAGTTCGCTACGTTTGTAGGCATCGACTAAGTTACTGCTTTGCGTTTGTAATGCGGTGTCTACCTGTGCTGGCAAGATATTCTGAAGTCCGTCCAGAACCTCAACTTCGACTGATTTCTTGTCAAGGTTATGCAGCTGAGATTCTTTAACAAAACCAAATTGATCGCTAGTAGACCATCTATAAGTAAATTTTAGTTGTAAGCTGTGATTGATTTCTTCAAAAAGCAGTTTGTCCCCGTAGATATTTTTGTAGAGATTTCTGGTAATTTCATATTGCTCAACAAAGCGGTTTGAAAAAGGTTCCCAAACTTTTATTTGGTCTTTAACCTGTACTTTAAAAATCGTTTTACTTCCTGTGTAGTGAGCAGATTCAGTGATTTTATCATCCGTATAATAGGGAAACAAAGCAAATTCAGCATTTTTTCTTCCAGCTGTTAACCCTCCATTACTGGAAATAAACATCCAGTGATTGGAATCACTTACAATACTCATAAAAAAAGGCCTTAAAGTGTCGCTATTGTTGATTTTAAGGAATTTTTCTTCTTTTAATCTTACTTGCTCCAATTCACTATTTTTAGAGGCATAGTTATCTGCTATCTTGTCTTGGGTCATAGATATTCAATTAGTTTCTTTTATTATTTATTCAGTTATAAAAGCGGTAAAATTTCCGTTTACCGCTTTTGTAATCTTTAACTTGGTTTTTATGTTTTACTTAATCGTAAACCCTTACATAATCCACTTCTAAAGTTTGCGGGAACACCGTACTTGAATCAGGAGGACCTACAAAAGAACCACCAACGGCCATGTTGATAATAATGTAAAAAGGTTTATTGAAAACCCACTCTCCTGTTAAATCTTCACTTTCTGGTGTAATTTGATTGTAAAGGATATCATCGACATAGTAATTGATATAATTTTCACCCCACTCAATTCCATAGACATGGAAATCGGTGTCGAGTCTGTCGTCCAAAAATTCATAGCTTTTGGTAACGGCATTTCCTCCAGAATAGCCAGGTCCATGAACGCTTCCATGTACCACAGAAGGTTCACCTCCATCATATTCCATGATATCAATCTCACCTGTTTGAGGCCAGCCAACTTCGTCAATATTAGCACCAAGCATCCAAAAGGCGGGCCATATTCCTGTGCCCCATGGCATCTTCATGCGTGCTTCTATACGGCCGTATTGTTTTTCAAATTTAGCTTTGGTAATAATTCTTGCAGAGGTGTAGTCTGAGCCTTCAAAATTCTCTTGACGTGCAGATATTTTTAAGATACCACCCTCGACCTTTAGATTCTCTTCACGGTCGGTGTAATTTTGGAGTTCGTTATTCCCCCAGCCAGGCAGACCTTCTCCAGAACCATCACCAAGTTCAAATGACCAGAGTTCTGAATTTAATTCGTTGCCATCAAATTCCTCTTCCATGACTAAATTGTTAAGCGTTGTCACAGTTTGAGTTTCATCTAAATCGCAGCTTTGGAAGCTGAATATTGCAATACAAAGAATTAGTATTGAAAATTTTATTTTATTATTCTTCATGGTTTCTTTTTTAATCATTAACCTTAGTCGCAGTCAACATCAAATTCCTTTATTATTCAGGATTAATGTTTCCTCCATCTTCTCTATAAAAATAGATGTTATCTACATAAAATTCTGAAGGTGGTGTTCTCCCCTGAAAATCATCCAAAATAATTTGACCTAAATTAGTTCTAGGGTTAAGCCCAGTAATATCAAAATCTATTGAAATCCATTCTCCAGCGACTAAACCACTTGTGAAGCCTTCAGACAGAGTTGTGTCATCCCCTCCACCAAACGAATCATCTGGTCCAAAATCTACCAAATTAATCCGAAGCGCTGTATTTTGTGGCGGGTCTACTGGAATAAATATATCAAAATGAAGGTGAGTAGCTAAGCTACCGTCAATAGTAGGCACACCTTGATTAAATTCTATACCTACAAAGTTAAAGTTGAGATAGTAAAGTACGTCGTCGCCATCAATAGTAAAATCTGCTGACGTTGTCGTTTGAAATGGCTCGTAAAATCCATTATAAAAATCAACCGGTCTGTCTTCATAGAAATTACTAAACAATGAAATAACACTCTGTGGGTCTCTTGTTGGAGTTGGCGCTGACACAAAGTCTCCCAAAGATTCTACAGTCAAAGAACCTCCAGCTTCAACACCATTCAAAGTAGCCGATATTTCAGAAGTACCAGAACCTAAAACTTCTATTCTACCAACCTCGTCTACAATTGCAACACTCTCATCAGACGATGAGAATTCGAAGAAATTTGGTGTAACGTCTGTCGTAACATCCCCTCGACTAGTATTGTAGGTTTGTGAGAGGCCTTCTACTTGTAAATTTCCTCCTATAAAGGTCTGCGCAAGAGTATTCTCTCCATTTAGTATTCTAGGTCTTGGCTGAGCTACAGTTCCTAAAGTTTCAAACTTAATTTCATCTATCCAAATGGTATAGCCCATTCCATTAGTACTTTCTGTTCCTGCTGAGAACAGAAATAAACCTCTTTCTTGAACTAACCTAGAAGCATCTGGAATTGGAATAATGTATTTTTTCCAATCGGTCGATGCTTCAAAATTGGTAGCTGTTCTAAATTTATCTTCCACAAAATCACTCCCAAAACCTGCTTCAAATAAAGCTGTTGTAGAACCTTTAGCCCAAAAGGTGAGTGCATCATACTCCGTCAAGTTTCTTCCTTCTCCAAGATCTCTAAATATCCCACCTATAAATCCACCATCTGGATCGTTGGGAGATGGCACATCAAAACGAATGGAGGTAGTACCTTCATAGGCTTCAGAATCATCAGTGTTAAAGCCGTTTACATTTGCTCCTATGGCTGGATCAAAGGATTCAAAAAACTCATCTGTAAGACCTACTGGAGCATCATCGAAAACTTGTGCAGTAGTTGGAAATGTAGCGAGTATAGCATCATCTGAAACATCTCTTTCGCAACTTGTTAGTACTACCATAGATAGTAACACAAGTCCTAATAATTGAAAATAGTTGTTATGTATCATTTTAATATTATTTACCGATGTTAAATCTTATATATGTCATTACTTCCCATTCAGAACCGTCTGGAAACCCAACTGGGCTTACTATTGGTTCTGTATCAAACGAGCCTATAGGTGTGGCGTTGGGAGAAAATCTTGGTGAAAATTCATTTAAAGATCTCCAAATTCCTCTTATACCAATTTGTGTGGTGGGTAAGATGAACCATTCTGGTTTGCTAAGTGTTGTTGACAAATCTATCATGGTTTGTAAGGGGAATGTCAAGTTAAAGTCTCTATGGTAATCATAAGGTCCCCAATCGTTTACTTTTACATCAGCTACTATCCAGTATTTTTTGTACCTCACATCCAGATTAGCGCCAAATCTATCAGTTACTAATCGATCTGAAACACCGTTGGCCTGGCCATTTCCATAATAAAATGTTCCTACTAAGCCAAGATCTGGACTTAACTTAGACACAATTTTAGCATGAGCTTCCCAAAGGTCTTCTGCAGGAACAGAACCTTCAAAAGGAAAAAACTCTCGTGTATCTAAAAATCCAATATGCGCATCCATTGTGGTAGGTAAGTGTCTAAAGACAAAACCAGCGCTCATGGCAAATTCAGCATCTTCAGATCTATTGTTATCCCAGTCATACATATAAGTTCCTGGTGTGGGATCGTAAGTGAATAAAATTTCACCTGCGGTGGTTTCTCGGTTCCATCTCACGGCAAAAGGATCGTCGATCACGTTTCTTAAACGGCCAGGCGCATCTCCATTATTTGGCATAGGATCTACCAAAGGCTCCTGCCATAAAAAGTTTGGTGCAATTTGCCATTTTCCAATGTTGTAAGTAAAGCCAGAAAGAAAATTAGCTTGGTTTCCACTTCCCGTATCTTTAAGTTTCCATCCCGTGAACGTCATAGTTGGATCTGCACCACCATTGGCCACAAGACCCTGGACACCGCCTTGTGCATACCAGTTGAACTTACCGCCCTCGTAGGTTAGTTTTGCTTTACCACCCCAGTTGTCACTAGCTTTTACTTCATCAACTACTACATCACCGTTATCATTTATATCCTGGTAGGTACTTCCATTAAGCGGACTACCCGCCCAAATTCCACCAAGGGTGATTCCGAATTTTCCAAAGTCTCTTTCTAAAGCCAAAGTGGCTCTTTCCTGAGGCCATGGAGGAATTACACCACTTCGAACCTGATTTTGATCCAAAACCCTGCGCCCGGTTTCGTCAAATTCCAATTCAGTTTCTAAATCTCTATGGTATATTCCCGTTACATCCCATTTTTTGATGGTTTTACTATACTTGTAAAGCATAGTTGGGTTAGCACCCCACCACAATTGTGGACCAATAGCAGCTTTCAGACCATCTAATTCTCCTTTAGCATCAATTTCAATTCCTGAAATCACCCCGCCGTAAATATCTAGGTTAGGTCCATAATTCGCTTCGGGGTATAGGCCAAAAAAATCGCCTTCATAGCCCCAATGATAATGACCTGTTCTATAAAACCCACGTAAATCAAATAATTCGTTATTCCATTCAAATTCAGCTTGATAAACCTGAAGGTTATTATTATCTTGAATAATCGTTTCGCCATCTGGCGTAGATACTCTAATGGGGCGAGCTCTATTTTCGTAGAAAATCTCGTTAATTGGATTTTCAGCCACATCACCAACGATGTTAAAATCAACATTGAAATTGACATTGGCAGCAGGTTTACCTCCTACTCCAATAAAATACGACTGCATCTGGTCAAATCCTAATTGATTCGGGTAAGAAGTAGAGGTAGGATCAGGATTATCTGGCGTTGTGATTAAACTTCCTCCTGTGTAGAATGTTGAAAGATGAGCTGCAACTCTGCTAATACCCACTTTTTCGGAATCGCCACCTCCTAGCGCCGCTTTATCGCCTCTGGCTTTTAAGACCGCATCCATTAAACTAATATCATTAAAGTATTGCTCGACAGAGGACAAGTCTTTTTCTCCCTGATAAGGATTAAATTCATGAGCTTCTTTTAAGGCATAATAAGCAGCCCTAGGATACAAATCATACAGACCTCTTGCATTGGTAGGGCCTTTTGCACAAACCCCAAACCATTCCTCGTTCATGTTGTTTTTGCCTTCTTCAAAATCTCTTTCGTAACCGCCGTTGGCCCAAGATGCATTACTATCGTGAACATCTAAATTTTCGGTCTGACCATATTTCCACCAGCCATCGCTAAATTGAAATGTAAATCCTCCCAAAGAGTTTTCTGCAAGACCAAGTCCTGCCGCATTAGCATAAATATCTTTCCAATTGTTTACCATATAGTAAGCCTGAGACTTTTGGTCTTCTTGATTTTCTATAGCGTTAAAGGCATCTGCACCAAATTCAGTAAAAAGGATAGGTTTGCCATAAACATCTTTTACTTTTTGAAAAGCATCTCCAAAAGAAGCTCCGCGATACATATTCGTGCCATAGATATCAACATCTGGACATTCCTCCGCAACTATGTCTAAAAATAACACATCACCATTACAGATGGCTACTGGAACTGAATCACTTATAGACTTTATTTGCTTTGTAGCTTCATTCATCAGTCTATACATTGGTCGACCACGATTTTCTCCTACCGCATTAATTTGGTCTTCCTCGTCAGGAAAATCTTCGGTCTCAGCGCCAGCCCAGAATAACCCGTAATTGTTTTCGTTTCCTAATAGAAAAAGTAAAAGCCCAGGAGTACCTTTATACTCTTCTGCCAATTCGGTAACCTCAGATAAAAGTAGGTCCTGTGTAGCAGGATCATCATACTTTGTAACGGGCGTCCAAACCCCATCTATAGTTAAGCCGTATCTACCAAAAGAATGGTTAAGCATCGTATAAATTCCATAATTCTCATAGATATATTGTATCCATTTCGGTTGAATCCCTGTATACAGTCGAATGGTATTGACCCCCATATTTTTGAGTAGTCCCATTTCTGCATCAAGTGCAGCTTTTATGATCTCATCGGATTGTTCCCAAAGACTATAACTAAAATTAGTTCCTCTTGGGAAGTAATCCCAGTTCATACCATTTACAATAAAATCTTCTCCGTCAACCTGAAGTTTCATACCCTCAGGATTCGATATGACCTTTACTTCTTGACCTTGAGAGAAACTCAAAAAAGTAGCCATTAAAATAAAAAATGCTGTAAGAATTTTTTTCATGTTAAAGAATTTAAGAAATTCATTTTATAAACTTAAAGGATTAGATTGATAATCCTTTAAAAAAGCACACTACAAAAAATATACATCGTAATAAATATATAAATTCTTGACGAATCCTGCAATAATGTAGCAATATCCTTACTTCTAGATAATTGAAGTCTGTTATAAAGAAACTTTGATTCTAGTATTTGCTCTGTTGTATAGCTAATGTTTGGTTTCAAAAGAGAAATGTTAAGGTCTTAATTAATCTGATTTAACAAATAACTTTAAGCATATTTACTGAATTAGGTCAATTTTACGCAAACGTTATCGTTTAACATACTTTTTATAAATACAAAACTAAAGATCAAAAAAAATTAAATAAAAATATATGAATGAGTTATAATTGAAATTCGCCAGAAAGATCTGCATGAGAATCTTCGCCAACATAAACTTTAAAACTTCCTTTTTCCACAACAAATTCACCAGAATTATTATAGAATCCTAAATCCTTGTCTCTGAGTTGAAATTTAATCTCCCTACTTTCTCCCGGATCTAGCTCTACTTGTTCGAAGACTTTTAGCTCTTTAACTGGTCTGGTAACACTTGCAAATTCATCCTGTAGGTATAACTGAACTGTTGTTTTACCTTTACGCTTTCCAGTATTAGACACTTCTACAGAAACAGATACGGTACCATCATCAGAATGATTGTTTTCAATAATTAAGTGTTTAAAACTGAATGAAGTGTAACTCAACCCGAAGCCAAATGGATATAGGGATGAATTTTGCTCATCTGTATAATGCGACCAAAATACTTCACCAGGGGATGGAAGTTCTGGTCTTCCTGTAGATTTTTTATTGTAATAAATTGGCACTTGACCCACGTGACGAGGAAAAGTCATAGGTAACTTTCCACTTGGGTTGTAATCTCCAAAGAGGACTTCAGCAATTGCATTACCGCTTTCTGTGCCTAGTTGCCAAGCTTCTACAATGCCAGGGATGTGCTCATCTGCCCAAGGTAAAGCTAGTGGTCTACCGTTTTGAAGCACTAAAACAATGTTTTGATTGACTTCATAGACTTCTTCCAAAAGTTCTTGTTGAACCCCTGGCAAATCTAATCTGGTTCTACTTCGGGCTTCACCACTTTGTAAACCGTGTTCCCCAAGTACCATAATCACCACATCTGCTGATTTTGCAATAGAGATGGCATCATTAAAGCCACTTTTATCAGTAGTATTCACCTTAAGTTCTCTTGTAAATTGAGTTTCACCAGTAACCACATCTGCACCCTTAGAATAAGTATATTTGTTTTGATCATATTTTTCTATACCCTCTAATACAGAAATAGCACTTTCGTCATCGGCTCCAATTCTCCAACTTCCCAAAGGAGAAGTTTTATCATCTGCCAAGGCGCCAATAACAGCAATGTTTTGGCCAGAAGTTTTTACAGGTAATATGTCATTTTGGTTTTTTAAAAGAACAATGGACTTTTTAGCTATATCTAAAACATCAGCTCGAAATTTAGGATTGTATAATGTCTCTTTTTCTCTTTCCTCTGAACAGTATTTGTAAGGATCTTCAAAAAGACCCAATTCATATTTTACTCTAAGAATACGCCTCGCAGCATCATTTATTAATTCCTCATCCACTTCTCCATCTTCCACTAAACTTTGTAATTCTTCAACAAAATGATAAGACTCCATATCCATATCAGAACCAGCAATAGCAGCTTGTTTAGCTGCTTCACGGCCGTCTTCTGCAAAACCATGAGCTACCATTTCACCAACCGAATCCCAATCTGAAACTACAAAACCGTCAAAATTCCATTTGTCTTTTAAAATATCTCTCAAAAGAAACTTATCTCCAGTAGCAGGAATACCATTGAGCACATTAAAAGCATTCATAATAGATTTTACATCTGCATCAACAGCAGCTTTAAAGGGTGGTAGAACCACATTGTAAAGCGTAGAAGTCCCTATATCTACAGTATTGTATTCCCTACCTGCTTCAGCAAAGCCATAGGCTGCGAAGTGTTTGGCAGTAGCTGCGATAGTGTTGGTTTTAGATAAGTCTTCTCCTTGAAAACCCTTCACTCTAGCTTTTGCGATTTGACTACCGAGATAAGGGTCTTCTCCTGCGCCTTCCATGACACGTCCCCAGCGGGCATCTCTGGAAATGTCGACCATTGGTGCAAACGTCCAGTTAATTCCAGAAGCTGAAGCTTCTTCTGCAGCAATTTCGGCAGAGCGTCTCATAGCTTCCAGATCCCAACTTGCGGCTTCGGCAATAGGTATAGGACTAATAGTTTTATACCCATGTACCACATCAAATCCAAAAAGAAGTGGAATGCCCAACCTAGATTCTTTTACTGCCATTTTTTGAACCGCTCTGACATTATCAACACCATGAACATTCAGCATAGCACCAACCTTGCCATTTTTGATATGTTCTAATTTTTTAGCAGTTCTGCCTTTGTTGGGTTGAGGTCCAGTAAAATCCATAAACCCGCTATATTGGTTCAACTGACCAATTTTTTCTTCCAAAGTCATTTCCGCCAAAAGTTCTTCCACTTGTTGATCTATATTAGATTCCTCTGTTTTATTAGATAAGGAAGGGTCTTGCTGACATCCTATGAAAAGGATGGCAACAAAACCCAAAATTAGTAATTTCATGTGTTTATTTTTATTGATATACTCTTATGTAATCCACTTCCATTGTGCTTTCTGTAAAGTCAGGGTCTACATCACCTCCAAATGTCCCCCCCATAGCAACATTTAAAATTATAAAAAATGAAGCATTGAATGGTGTTTCGGATGTATTTTGATACTCATGATATACAACATCATTGACTGCAAAGAGAATACGCTCAGGGGACCATTCCACAGTATAATTATTAAATTCCTGAGAGGCTCCCTCCACTGTAGTTGTTTCACTTATAGCATTACCTGCAAAGTTACCCGGTAAGTGAAGAGAACCATGGATGACATCTTGCTGATTGCCTGCATGTTCCATAATGTCAATTTCTCCGGTTTCTGGCCAGCCAACTTCAGGAAAGTTATCTCCAAGCATCCATATCGCTGGCCATGTACCGCCACCTTCTGGAAGTTTTGCCCTTACCTCGATACGACCATATTTATATGAAAAATTATCTAATGTTGTCATACGTGTTGATGAGAAATCGAATCCATTAGTCGGTTCTCTTTTGGCAGTAATTTTCAAAACTCCATCTTCAACAATAGCATTATCCTCTGTATAATATTGCAGCTCTTCATTCCCCCAGCCAGGGATACCTTGATCGTCACCGTTGCCTATTTCAAAATTCCAGAGACTTGGGTCAGGTGAACCATCTACATCAAATTCTTCTTCAAAAACAAGGTCATTAAACTCCGTTTCAAGAGTATTTGCACTGTCACCACTCCCATCTCCAACTGTTCCATCAGGATTAGTGGTTAACTTAAAGTACCAGGCCAATGGATCGGCTTGACCAGAAAGTGCTCTTAGATGCATGTAATCTTCAGTAATCTCCAAAACCTCAAATGAACTAGAGTTAATAAAATAACCAAAGAAACCTTCATCACTAACATTTAACCGAGTACCGGTAGTCAAGTCTGATGGCAAGTTTGAAGTAGAAGGAGATAAAGTTATAACTTTAGTACCTGTAACATCAATATCTATACATTGATCTTCTCCAGAAGGGCTAAATGCAGCGTTGGCAAAGGAGACTCCTTGGTTTTCATGTATGAAGGACAAATCCTCATCAGTCTGAGAAATAGTAAAATTGTCGTCATAAAAACACTCTTCCAAACCATTTGCAGAAGCTGCAAAGAAATCAGGATTTGCACTATCTGTTGGGCCAACTCCCAAATGGCCAGACACTTCCTTGGCAATGTACCAAGTCTTGGACTCGCCTTCACCTCCTGCTAAGAATTCCTTGGTTTGAGGGTCGTCAAAGGTACTCAAAACAGTTACATCTATATTGGCGCTAGTTGTAGTCCCGCCTTTTCCTGAAGCAATTACTGTAGCTGTGTACGTATTTATACCCGTTCTAGTGTAGGAGTGCATCGTATTTCCATCAGTTACATTGGCTACTACATTATCTCCAAAAACAAATTTGAAATTGGATGCATTATCTGCTGAAGCAGTAAACATGACTTGCCCACTTCCGTCTCCAAATTCATTTTCAGCATCTGCATTTACAATAGAATATTCTACTTGCAAATTGCTGGGAGCTTCTACGCTTCCAAATTGACTATCATCGTCTTGACAACTCGCAATCATCGCAAGTGCAAAGAAGCTTAATAATAAATGCCTAAAATTTTTCATTTAAATTTATTTTAATTGTAAAAGTAAAAATTGTCTATGTATACTGTTGCGCTAGCATCGTCTGGCACCAGATTATCAAAGATAAACTGAGTGACCTGAGACCTGTCCATATCAAAATCATTTAGTGGGATATCAACACTTATCCATTCCCCAAGTGTCACATCTCCAACAGAGGCTTCATCTTCCTGAATTGGATCTAAGTTAGTATTCACAATTTTAATTCCAAGACTCTCTGCATTCGGGGTCCAGTAATCAAAATGTATATGGGTCATTCCTGATAAATCTGTAGGGTTTTCGTAATCTGAAACAATACCTAAGAAGTCAAAGTTTGTAAATAGCATTGTACTATTTCCATTTATACTTATTTCTTCATAATTCGAACCAGACCATTCAGTAGGTAGCTCAGTCAAAGTAATGGCATTATAAGCATCACTATAAATCGCGATAACATTTGCTTCGTCCTGAGTTGGTGTTGGTGCAGCTTCGGTAGGCTGTTGAGGTGTATCTTGATAGAAATATAAATTATCAATATATACTGTAGCTCTATTTCCTAGCGCATCGAACAAGAGTTGCGTAACATTAGAACGATCCATATCATAATCATCTAGAGGTATTTCAACACTTACCCACTCTCCTTGAGTTGGTGTGCCAACTTCTATAATATCTTCTTGAGCTGGATCTGTTGTAGTATTCACAAGTTTGAAACCTAAACTAGTAGCATCTGGTGTCCAGTAGTCAAAACGGACATAATCCATATCTGTTAAATCGGTAGGATTCTCATAATCTGTAACAATACCTGTAAAGGCAAGATTGGCGTATTTTATAATATTATCGCCTTCAATTTGGATTTCTTCAAAACCAGAATCAGACCATTCGGTTGGAAATTCTGTAATATTAATAGGGTCATAAGCATCACTATAAATAGATTTTACAGTTTGAGCTGGTTGTGATGGAACTGGAGCAGGCACTGTAGGTTCTGAAATTTCAATCACTTCAAAATCCTCTTCAGTATAGGTTGTCGTTACAGAAGAAGCGCCGGATACAACAACGGTAATTGTATAAATTCCAGGTTGTTGGTAGGTGTAAGTAAGTGTTTCTCCAATTTCACCAGTTACAACAGAGTCCTCAACAACATCTTCACCAAAGTTAACTTCTACACTAGAAGCAAAATCAGCAGTTGCGGTAACATTGACTGTATTAGACTGAACCCCATCATTTTCTACTAAAACTTCCAGATTCTCTGGGGGATTGAAAGAAACCTGCAAAGGTTTAGTCATTGCAGAAGACTGACCTATCAAATTAAATGCTTCTACTGTAACATCAAACTCACCTTCGCTAAAGGTATGTGTAACATTAGAACCTACATTTATAGTGTCTGAAACATTTCCGTCTCCAAAATCTATAGTGAATGTATTCGCATTGTCTGCTGTAGGAATGATGGTCACATCCCCAGAATTATCCTGAGTTAAATTGAATGTTGCGTCTATATTTTCTGGAAGACCAACATTTACGGTTTCCAGCCGATCATCATCCGAACATCCTATCAAAAGGACTGCAAAAAGGATGGCACAATTTATATGAAAATATTTTGTCATAATTTGATATTTTAATACCCAGGGTTTTGATCCCAAAGGCCTTGTGAAAATTGAATCTCTTCTAATGGAATTGGGAAAACTTCATTTTTTCCAGTTGAAAAACCGTCAATTCGCTCAACTGCTCTTTCTGTTCTTACAAGATCGAAAAAGCGATGTCCCTCACCTATAAGTTCTAGTCGTCTTTGACGATAAATCTCATTAGTTAGTTGATTACCAGAAACATCGGTGTCTGGCAATCCTGCTCTATCTCGAATTTGATTAACGTAATCTAAAGCCAGCTGATCATCAATTCCACCCCTGTTTAAAGCTTCTGCAGCCATCAATAAAACATCCGCGAAACGTATGGCTCTATAATTATTAGGATGAGTAAGGTTAGCATCAGGTTCATTGTCATTTATTCTTGGAATGTATTTCCTGTTGTAATACCCTGTATGCCCTGTTTGTGGGTCTTGATTACCTATGGTAAAATTGACTCCGTCATTTTCAGCAGCCCAGGCTTCGATATCCAGTATTGATAAATCTCTCCTCAAGTCTGAAGATTCAAAAGCATTAAAGGCCTCTTGGCGTGGCAAGTTGAAACCAAATCCAGATTCAAATACTGGTCCTTCGTAACCTCTAATTCCACTAAAGCCAACCATTACGTTACCTTCACTACATTGCAAGCAGCCAAATCCTGCTCCTTCTACACCTGTGTATTGAATTTCAAAAACAGCTTCTGCACTATTCTCACCTTCAAATTCGAACAAATCTGCAAAATCTTCATCGCCTTCAGTCCCGTACAAATGATACTGCCCCGAATTGATAACATCATTAAGTTCTCCTGCGGCAGGTCCAAATTTATCTTGATATAGTAAGACTTTACCTAACAGTGCTTTTGCACTATATAATGTAGCTCTTCCTGGCTCCGAAGGTGTAGGATTAAGACCCTCCAGAGCTAAGCCTAAATCTGATTCTATATAGGCATATACATCTTCAACTGAACTTCTTGGGATAGTTAATTCTTCTCCAAGCTCAAATCTTCCTTCAGGTTTGATAGGAATTCCTCCAAACCACTTGACCAATTCAAAATTGAAGTATGCTCTAAGAAATCTAGCTTCAGCCACTAGGACATCTTTACCGGGAAAATCAGTTCTGTCTTCGTTTTCTATAATAAAACTTGACCTCAATACCCCCGCAAAATTGAAATTCCAAATATCTCTTAAATTATCATTGATTGGCGTATGACTCATTCTATCTACCTGTTGCCATCCTATCACGTCATTTGCACTTTCACCTCCAGCATTAGTATTATCTGAAGCAATTTCACCTAAAATCACATTAACGTAGGTAGACTGAAGAATATCATATGCTCCTACAATAGCGTTTCTGTAGTCTTGTTCGCTTTCAAAGAAGCTATCAGAATTCACCTGAAATGGTGGGTCAATCTCAGCAAAGTCTTCTGTACATGATAACAGTAAAGCACAAGAAATGGCTGTTATTACTGCAGATTTAAATTTTAAAATTTTCATATATCTCATCATTATTATAATTCAACATTTACACCTAGCATGAACGTCCTTGGTAAAGGGTAAAATCCTAGATCTATTCCTCCACCAATTGGTGCTCCAGTAGAAGCCGTTGGGTCGTATCCTCTGTATTCTGTAAAAGTGACAACATTATCCACTTTACCATAAATTCTTAAATTACTTAACCCAGATTTTTCATATACCGATTTAGGAAAGGTATATCCTAAACTGAGGGTTTGAATTCTTGCAAAAGAAGCATCTTCCACAAAGAAATCTGAAAAAGCATTGTTTGAAGTCCCCTGAGTAGTTACTCTAGGAACTGTATTGGAAGTTCCAGGCCCTGTCCATCTATTTAACCTATAATTCAATTGGTTTACGTTGGGTTGGTCCCTTTCATAATTTCTAACCATTTCCTGCCCTAAGTTTGAAAACCCATAAACTGAAAAGTCTAAGTTTTTATAATTCATAGTTAAATTAAGACCCATAGTGACATCAGGAATAGGATTACCCAAATTAGTTCTGTCATTTTCGTCAATCACCCCATCATCGTTCAAGTCCAAATAACGAATATCCCCTGCTCTTGCAACCCCACCTAAAGCTTGCTGATCTGGATGCGCATCTGCTTCTGCCTGAGACTGAAAAATTCCATCGGTCTGATAACCATAGAAATAACCTAATGGCAAACCTTCTTGCATTCTGGAAGGAGCGGGCTGTCCAACGCCAAATTCACCACCTTCTAAAAATGCTGCTCCAGACACTCTTTTAACCTCGTTGCTTACTGTAGCCACATTGAATCCAGCTGAAAGCGTGAAGTCATCTGAGAAAGATTCGCTATAATCTACAGAAAATTCAATCCCCTTGTTTCTAACAGTACCAGCATTGATTGTAGGAGATGATGCTCCAGGCGCAAATGTTCCAAAAATACCAGACACCGGAATTCCAGGAATAAGTAAGTCTTCCCTGATGTTTCTGTAGTAATCCAATGTAATATTGAATTTGTTATTCCAAAGAGAAGTATCAAACCCTATATTAAACTTTCTTGCTTCTTCCCATTTAAGGTTTGGATTAGGGAGCTGACCTAAAGCCTGGCCTTGAATTAAGCTTCCATCCTCTGAAGAAACGTAAGTTGCCTCTCCATTCAGCAAAGATAAATAACCGAATGTTGGGATTCTATCGTTTCCAAGGACACCATAACTTGATCTTATTTTAAAGTAATCTATGGTTTCTGGATAATCGAACCAGTCTTCTTCGGTAACTACCCAACCACCTGAAAAGGATGGGAATACAGCTGTACTGTTATTTGGTCCAAAACTTGAAGATGAATCAAATCTTAAAATTGCAGAAAGAAGGTATTTGTTATCAAAATCATATTCTAGCCTTCCAAAATAAGATATCCTTCTAAAATCGAAAGTAAATGAAGTATTGGTTTCCTGGTCTCCAGAACCTATTGCTTGTCCTAAATCTCCAAAATTTGGATTATTGTTTGGTATCCCAACATTAGAACCAGAAAGCCCTTGACCGTATTCTCTGTATGCTGTTGTACCAAGCAAAAAAGTTACACCATGCACGTCATCAAAAGTATTTTTATAAGTGTTAAACAAGTCAAATGTATAATCATTATTATAATTTATATTTTGGTTGATTTGACTTTCATCCCTATTAAAAACTCTATTAGGTCCAAAATTAAACGCTGGTAAAAATTGCCTGCCTCTCACTGTTGAGGAGTTAAAACCTATTCTTGCCGTTAAGTTTAAGTTCTTGGCATAATCATAATCAATTTGAAACGTACCACTCAGTCGGTTATTAATAACCTGATTGAAAGTATTATCGATTTGAGTTAAAGGATTGATTACCTCATTACCAAGGTCGATTTGCCCAGTTAGATCATCTACAGATTGGTCTATGGTTGGAGATATATTTATCGCATTGAAAAGAACAGAACCCAATCCAAAATCATTTAATAAATTTCTTTTGGTATGATTGAAAAACACAGATGTGCTAACTGTAAGGTTATCTCTCAAGTCAGCATTGAGTGATAATTTTGCTGTACTTCTTTGAAATCCAGATTTGGATCCACCAACGATACCATCTTGGTCTAAATGAGATCCAGATATGGAATATGTTACTTTTTCCCCTCCACCTTCAGCAGAAATATTGTGACTCATCACCGGAGCTTGTTCAAAAACAGCGCCCTGCCAGTCTGTTCCTGCGCCAAGATTATTGAAATTTTGAATTGGAGAAACCTGTCCAGAATTGGTATAGCTTTCGTTTAGCAACAGGGCATATTCTGTTGCATTCAACAGAGGTAATTCTCTTGTGGTTTCTTGTACACCATAATAAGCATCATATTTGATTTTTGCCTTTTGATTCTTTTTCCCTTGTTTGGTAGTAATCAAAACCACACCGTTAGAACCAGCAGAACCATAAATAGAGGCTTGTGCGTCTTTCAACACTGTAAAGGATTCTATATCATTTGGATTTATACTATTTAAAGGTCCTTCATATTGAAAACCGTCAAGAATAATGAGTGGTTTATTATCACCATTTGTCCCGACACCACGTATCCTAATATTAACATCCGCACCGGGAGAACCTCCTGTTTGCAAAGCATTAACACCAGCGATGGTTCCTTGTAAAGCTGTACCAGCATTTACAGGGTCCAGTTTTTCAATTTTTTGAGAATCCAGTTTAGTAACGGCTCCTGTTATATTTCGCTTACTGCTTGAGCCGTAACCAATGACGACGACATCATCTAATGCCTCTGTGTCAGATACCAGTTGAATTTCAAAACCTTTAGCTTCTGCTACGTTCAGTTTCAATGTCTGAAATCCCAAATAAGAGAATACAAGTGTGGCATCATTTGGTACATCAGATAAAGCAAAATTACCATCAAAGTCTGTAGTTGTTCCTTGAGAAGTACCTTCAACAACAACGTTAACACCTAATAAAGGAGTTCCGGATTCTTTGTCTACAACGCTTCCTTCAATGTCTTTTTCTTGTGAGTATACCCACATGGATAATAGACATAAAGTCGCTATTAAAAAGTTTTTAACCATATCATTAAATTGTTTAACGTAAAAATAACTTTTAGGATACTTCAACAAGATTTTTTTGTATTACAAAAAATCTACATCATGTTAAAACCCGTGTTTTGTTAGGCTTTAATCTTACTGAATAGCTGAATTTGTTGATGTGAAGCTATATGTTAAAATATCAACTATAACGATATAGATAAGTTCAAAAAGTAGTTTTGTATAGCCAATGTATGGTTAGTATAATCTTTTGTATTGGTATTAAATTTCCAGAATATAATCTGTTAAGCCTTTTTCCCTTGGTAGATCCATTTTTTTACGCAAACGATATCGCTTTACTTCTACACTTTTTATGGATATATTAAAGAGTGGTGCTATTTCTTTAGAGGATAAATTAAGACGTAGATAAGCGCAAAGCCTTAGATCATTGGGAGTTAAAGATGGATGCTTAGATTTAATTTTCTTAAGGAAATCTTTATCAGCGTTATTGAAAGCTTCTTCAAAGAAACTCCAGTCATCTGAGTTATTAAGGTTTTTATTAATGGTTTTAAGTACTTTATCAAGTTTTCTGTCTTCTTTAGCCTTGACTTCTTTCAAATCATTTTTAATACCGGCTAAAAATTCATTTTTCTTAATGATGCTCATCGTGGATATCGCTAACTCTCTATTTTTATTTTCTATATCTTGTTCTAGTTGTTCATTTTTAATCCGCATGATTTTACGCTGTGCTTCAAGTTCTCTGAACTCAAGCTCCTTATTTGCTTTTTCTTGTAATTGCCTGTTTTGCTTTTTATAATATTGCCTATAGACAGAGTGAACAAAAAAGCCTACAATTAATAAAATGACAGCATAAAATAGAATCATTTTGTTAGACAAATAAAAGGGCTTGCTGATGACAAAATCATAGTCAACAATTTCACTTACATTTTGTGTTCCATTGCGGGATCTAACTTTAAAAGTGTATTCTCCATATGGTAAATTTTCAAAACTCACTTTGCTAAGACTATTCCAGTCACTCCAAATACTGTTATAATTCTCTAATTTATATTGATACTCACTCTTATAAATAGACTTATAATTATTGGAAGTGAAAAGGAAATCGATATAGTTGTTTTTATTAGCAAACTCATTGTTCTCAGAATCCGCTTTTGATACAAACTTTCCGTCTTTTGTAGAAACTATAACGTCTTTCAATTTAACCTTAGACCTTGGCGGTGTATAATTATTCAAATCAAGCTTTAAATAACCATTGCTGCTTCCAAGTAAGTAGGTATTAGGAGCAAGTAAGCTAACATTTTCATACCCTGATAATTGGTGCCTTGTTTTATGATTAATCGGTATTTTTTTGAAAACATAACCTTCCTGAAGAGAACTTGGTAATAATTGTATAATGTCAGACTTAGCAAAAGCCCAAACTTTACCATCTTCCGTTTTTACAAGTCTTCCAGAAGAGTATTCACCATCAGCATAAAGACTAGATAAGGTACTGTCTTTTTCAAATTTATTTTGCTCTTCATTGTAGTTGAAAATACCGTTTTTGTATGCATAAAGAATTTTATCCTGGTACTTGATAATTGAAGAGTAGAGGCCCTTTGGCACTGAAAAATCTTTTTCAACAGAATTGACTTGCGTAAGGCTATCGTTAAGTTCTAACTTGTAAATACCCTTATATTCATGATTTACGAGGATCTCTTGAGGATTTATAAACTCAAAGTACTTTGTCGAAATATTGAATCCTTTGAGTTTTTGATCATAAACCCAACCCGAGCTACTTTTTTTATATTTATGCAGTCCGTTGTAATTTCCAGATAATATGGTTTCGTCATCAACTGATTTAAAAAGCCAAGTACCTTGCACATCACTTATTAAATTAGCATCCGTACCATTGATCAAAAAAGTACCAGAATTATGTCCGCAAAATAATTGATTTTCATGTTTAAAAAGTGACCATACCTGACCTTTTGTTCCCTTAATGTAATTCAAAGTTTTGCTGTCCTCACCCCTATAAAAAAGACCCTGATTGGTACCTAAATAAATAGTGTCATTATGTTTGATTGAAGAGTATACAGTTCCTAAATCACCATTTCCATCATTATAAATAGAGATCTTAGAGCTTGTATTAACGCAATTAATACCATTATCAAGTCCTAACCAAATATGATTGTCTATGTCTTGAAACAAATTCAGTACTGTATTATTACTTAAGGTATTTTCTTGGTTTAAATGAAAATCAATTTTATTATTTGATAGTTTCAATAAACCATGGGATATAGTTCCCAAATAAATATCACCATTTTCAGTCTGTATACTGTTATAAACGGAAATATCTGACCAGTTATCAAAAGTATCTTTTGGAGAATAAGAGGAATTATCCTTTAAGTTGATTATGCCATTATATTGAGTTTGGGCATAAAAAGAATTATCTATTTGATAAATATTTATCACTAAGCTATTCTTTATAATTTCAGAAGTATTTACAGGTTCTTCTCTTCCATTTACAAGTTTAAAAACACCTTCTTTTATCTTATGGTAATACAAGATATTATCAATTATAACCATTTTATGAATTCCAAATTCAGACTCTATCACCTTGAAACTTTCTGAAGTTGCATCAAATAAATAAATAGAATTTAGGGATTGAAAAGCAATGAGTTGATTGAGCTTATCTATTTTCCAGAATTGTTCATCTTCAATCAATTCGAGGTCTTGAGATAAGGATTTATATTCGTAATCATTTTGACCTTTTTTTTCCCAAACTCCAAAATCCATATAAGCACCGCTGTATATTTTATCATCGTCGGCAAAAACAGATCTTAAAATGGTTTTATTGGGTGAGCCCAGTAATGTCCAACGTTCCCCATCAAATCTTAAAAGGCCTTTGCTATTGGCGAAAAATAGATCCTTATTTTGAGTCTGAGTGATGGACCAATTTTGGTTATCTGCATTGTAGTCTTCTGTGGAAAAGTTTAGAACAGGGGGTAGTTCCTGTGCTATTGAACTTAATGAAAAGCTCAGAGCAAACAAAATATTTACAATTAACCACTTAGAGTAATTAATCCCATATGTCCTCAAGTTCTTCAAGAGATTTGTTTTTGGTTTCCGGAATAAATTTATATGTGAAAATAATGGTTAAGATAATAAATCCTATAAAAATAAAATAAGGTAATGATCCATTCCAAAAGCCATTCATATTAGTCTCACTTTCAGAAACTACTGGAAAAAACTGAGATACTAAATAATTGGATGCCCATTGTGCAGCAACAGCTATAGACATAGCTGCGCTTCGGATGCGATTAGGGAACATTTCTGATAACAAAACCCAAACTACTGGACCCATGGACATAGCGAAAGAAGCGATAAATAATAAAACCCCAATCAGAGATAAAACTCCTACGCTTTGTTGCTGTAGAGTTATCCCTAGCAAGGCAAAGCCAACAATCATACCGACACTGCCAATATAAATCAATGGTTTTCTTCCAAATTTATCCACTGAAAACATCGCGATGAATGTGAAAATCAAGTTGATGAACGCAAGAAGAATTTGCTGAAGTAGGACATCGTCTTTACCAAAGCCTAAAGCTTTTTCAAAAATATCTGCTCCGTAATACAGCACCGCATTTATTCCCGTGAATTGCTGAAGCATAGAAAAAATAGTACCAATCAAAATAATACTTAAAATAGCCTTAGAAAAAAAGTTGACTTTAGGTTTTTCAGTATTTTGATCTATTGAATCCTGTATTTGACTAGCCTCTTTCTTAGCCAGTTCGGATCCGTGAATTTTTACTAAAGTGCCGTAGCCTTCTTCAGGTCTTCTCATTAAATAGAGCCAGCGTGGACTTTTTGGGACGAAGAACAGCAATATTAAAAACAAACCACTAGGGATAAGTTCAGACCAAAACATGCGGCGCCAACCAAAAGCAATGTTTTGTTCGACACTCAAATTATTACCAATAAAATAAGTCACTAAAAAGACGATAAAAAATCCAATAACAATCGCGAGTTGGTAGAAAGTCACCAGACTTCCTCGCTTATGTGAAGGGGCGATTTCGGCAATGTACATGGGAGCACACATTGATGCTATACCAATGCCTAAGCCCCCAAGAATCCTAAAAAACACAAGAAGAGTAACAGATTCTGGGAGAAAAGAGGGAAGACCAGAACCCCAAGCAGAAAGCGTAAAGAGTATGGCGGAAATGATCAAAGAGTACTTCCGGCCGATTTTCATACTTAAGTAACCCGCACTTATCGCCCCTACAAGACACCCTATAAGGGCAGAACCTACAACCCAGCCTTTCATGGCAGGATCTAACGTAAAATATTGACTTAAAAAGTATTGAGCTCCATTGATAACCCCTGTATCAAAACCAAACAAAAATCCGCCAAGAGCAGATACAGATGTGATCAATAAAAGAAAGGTTCTAGACTTCATGTGTTAATTTTAGTTAAGCAAAGTAGAAAACATTCTTCAAATTGACATCACTATATCGTTAGAGATTTTTTGATGTTTGGGTTTTGTATAGGTTTTTTATTAGTTTAGGCAGGGCTGCACCACAGATTTGAACTTTACTGTTATCATTGAACTTTAACTAGCCTTAAAGTTCAAGATTTAGAGTAATGTGTATTAAGATCTCTTCATCCACTTTTATGAGCCCCATCATTTTAGTAGGGGCTTCCAGATTGAAGTCAGTGATGTTGACATCCAGGACACTTTTGAAGTCTGTTCTGGAATCACCTTCTTCAGTGTAGACATTAATCTCTTGAAATTTGGACTGTTCAGCGATTGAAATTTCCACCTGAGCTTTTATAAAGTCATCATAATTTAAAAGCCGACAAACTTCAATTCTTATAGAGGGAAATTGATCTGACTTTACCAGGTCTTTAAAATCCCTGTTGATTTTTTTACCTCCACAATCAAAAGAAGTCGACTCTATAAAAAGGGTTGCTCCTTCCAGAAGCCACCCCCTATCCACATCCTCGTAAGCTATTTTAAGGCTCTCAGATTGTATTGGTTTTTTGTAATGACACCTAAATGTATTTACATTGGAGGTGCCATTAATATAGAGTTGACTTTCATCTTTAATGTCCACTTGTACACTGTGTTCTTCATCCTTTTGTAAAACCAAAAGAACTAAACTCAGAACGAAGATGTAAACTGATTTCATAAACTATATAAAAAAATTAAACCTGTCCGTTATAGAACAGGTTTAAAATGGCTAATTAAAAACTAATTACAGCTTCAAGCATAAGTCCATCAAACTGTCCGTCTGCTAGAATGCTTGCTGCATCAAAATCAGAGTAAGATTGCTTAACGTACTCCAATTTTGCCAGAATATTTTTGGTCATAAACCAACCTGCCCCAAGTTGTAATCTATCAACGCTTATATCTTGTCCACTAGCTTCTTCACCATCTACAAAACTATATCGACCACCTACATAGAAGTCTTCGGTTTCACCGAACCTGTAAATTAAATCTGCAGCGTAGTGGCTATACGTTCTACTTGGAGGATTTGGTCCAAAACCTTTTCCTGAAGCATTTTCGTATAATCCAAAGAACTCTAATCCTTTGTATCTCACAAATGGGTTTACCATGATAGAGGTTAATTCTGTAGAAAGTCCTGGGTTAATTCGACCAGATCTAAAATTACCTGCAGAAGTTGCATCTACATCTTCCATCACGAAGTAATATCTAGAGCCTGCACGGTCACCGTCATATAACCACGTTTTAGAAGATTCTTGTGTAGTGTACATAGAACCGGTTAATCTAAATCTAAAATCATCATTGTATTGCTTATCATAACCAAATTTGGCTAAGAAAGAAGGTTTCGTGTTTGTTTCTTCAACCGATTGGTTCAATTTACCGTTGGTCACACCAAGCATAGCGATCCATCCATCTCTTCTATAATAGGCTTCAAGTCCAACCTCTGTTGTAAATGCATCCATAAGGTAGTTCCCAATAAATGGATTGTAGATGGTTTGAGCATTATCAGAACGTCTAAAGTGTGCATCCCCATAGTTAATTTCCATATGGCCAAACTTAAGAGTTACATACTTCATTGTTTCAGCCATAAAGCCTTCACTAACGAAGTCAAGTTTATCTACCAATAAATACCCACCTTTTACATAAGGTTCTGGGTGATGACGTGATGATAGATAAGTTCTCAAGTGCATTCTTACACCATCATAAAGGGCTACATCTATGTCTAAGTTAGCCGTTGCCAGGTTAAAATTACTACCTAGTGCTTTTAAAGGAACTGCTCCATTGTTTTCATGATCTAATGCTTGAAATTGAAGTGTGTAAGCACCCCCTATTCTTACTTTTACACCGTCGAAGGTGGTGACTGTATCTTTAGGAGCTTCAAACACATTCATACCGCGCTGATCTCTTGGCCTGAAGTTATCCAAGTCACGTTTCTGCGCAAAAGCTGTTAGAGAAAAGGCCAGCATTAGACCCATCAGTACAGTTAATTTTAGTGATTTCATAATCGTTTGTTTTAAGGTTGTTATTTATGTAATAAGTTGAAAATTATATTGACGTCCTCACCGGTGGTAATTGTTCCGAATAAAGCCGTTGGTGGTTCAATTCCATAATCCTGCATTTTTAAATTATGCTCAGCTTTCAGCACGAAGCCATTTCCTTTTTTTGAAAGTGACACTGGTATTTCTACTGTTTGTGATGTCCCAGAAATAGTTAAATTTCCTTGGATGATACCTTCAAAAACTCCTGCCGATTCTTGTTTGAGCTGTGAAGTTGAAGTAGATTGAAATCTTATCGATTCATGTGCGTCTGCATCCATAGCTTTATAAGTATTTTTGTCCATCTTACTTTTTCCACTACTAAAGCTTTTTACAGGAATTGAAAGGCTTAAAGATTCTACAACCTGAAGGTTCTCCTCCTGGCTAGAAAGGCTTAGTTGACTTGTAAAGTCTTCAACATCAATTTCCCAATCATGGATATTGGATGTTCCCTCAATAAGTATAGAATTTTCACCCCCAGGAACAGCCTTCAACTGGAACTGTGAATAACCTACAGTAAGACTGCAAAGCATAAGAACTGCAAAAACTAATTTTGAAACTTTCATATATTCATTTTTTATCAATTAATCAATCTATAATTATTTGTTAATGCAAACTTGCTCAAATAAATACCTATGTGAAATGAGGAATATCATATAACAGTCCTTTCTATCATTTTCTAAAGGTTAATGAGATTTAATGAGGTAGGTTTTTTAAAAAAGACTTAGGTTAAAGTGAAGTCAAAAGTCATTTCAATTCAAAGCTTAACTCTTACTTTTATTAAAAACAAAACTTATGAGTGAAGTAAAAGCATATGGTGCCAAAGCAAGCGACGCCGATTTAGAACAAATGGACATCAAAAGAAGAGAACTTCTCCCTACAGATGTTCATATAGAGATAGACTACTGTGGAGTTTGCCATAGCGATATCCACCAGGTAAGAAACGACTGGAAAAACTCAAAATACCCAGTGGTTCCAGGTCACGAAATCATTGGCCACGTGGTAGAAGTAGGAAGTGAAGTTACCAACTTTAAAGTAGGACAAAAAGTAGGTGTAGGATGTATGGTAGATTCCTGTCAGGAATGCGACTCCTGCAAAGAAGGACTTGAGCAATTTTGTGAAAACGGAATGACCGCAACCTACAACGGAAAAGATGAGCACCTTGGCGGACATACCTTTGGAGGCTATTCTGAAGAAATTGTAGTCGATGAAAAATTTGTTTTGAGAGTTCCAGAAAACCTGGACATCGAAGCTGTTCCGCCATTATTATGTGCAGGCATTACCACCTGGTCTCCCCTAAGACAATGGAATGTACAAAAAGGAGATAAAGTAGGTGTGGTAGGTCTTGGCGGTCTGGGCCATATGGGAATCAAATTTGCTCATGCCCTCGGTGCACATGTGGTGATGATTACCACTTCACCTTGGAAAAGCGAAGATGCAGAACGCCTCGGTGCCGATGAAATTTTAATTTCAAAAGATGCTGAGCAGATGAAAAAACATGCCAATTCCTTTGATTTTATTTTGAACACTGTTCCTGTAGGTCATGATGTGAATCCATACCTCAACTTGCTTAAAAGAGACAAAACCATGTGTTTGGTAGGTGCTATCGAGCCTCTTAAAGGAGTGAATGGCGGAGCTTTAATCGTGAAAAGAAAACGATTGGCTGGATCCTTAATCGGTGGTATTGAAGAAACACAGGAAATGCTGGACTTCTGTGGAGAGCACAATATCGTTTCTGATGTGGAGATGATCAACATTCAGAATATCAACACTGCTTACGAAAGAGTTGTGAGTTCTGACGTCAAATACAGATTTGTGATTGACATGCAGTCGTTGAAGAATTAAAATTCTTAGAATAGAATTTTTTAATTCAAGTCGTTCAAAGCTGTCTCAAAACTTTCAAGTTTGTCATTTCGAGCCCGCCTGGCGTCAAAGGAAGGCGAAGTCGAGAAATCGAAATTCAAGATGTTTCGACTGCGCTCAATATGACATTTGTCTTTAAATCAGGTTTTGAGACAGCTTTTTTTTTATTGGTCCTTATATTCCCATTCTTTCAGAGTATCCATAGACACGTACTCCAGCATTTTCTCGTGACAAGATTCCAGTTTTAAATGCAAAGGATAGCCTGCCTCTTTGCTTTTCAACCACACGCCCATGCAGACACACCACCAGTCACCAGGCTTTAAGCCAGGAAAACTCCACATTGGTTTTGGTGTGATCAAATCATTGCCTCGTGCTTTATTCCATTCTAGAAAGCCTTCGGTCACTTTCGCCGCCACAATATGTAAGCCATTATCCTGCTCCGCATAATTACAAAATCCATCTCTAAAGACTCCCGTCATCGGATCGTAAGAACAAGCTTTTAATTCGGTACCCAATACATTCTTCATTCTTCTTTTTTCTTTTGATTTTGCTCTAAGATAAGCATTCATGAAAAAAGTTAGGTGGCTTTTAAGCTAAGAACTCGCCTGATTTGGATGTTGATATTTTGATAAGCTAAAGCTTTAGTGCTAAATGATTAAATCCAACTAAAGGAGTCTTTGGTTTTAAATAATGGCGCGATACAATCGCGCACTAACGAGGTCATGATTTCTCGCGATTGCATCGCGAGAATTACGCTAAATAAATCAAGGCTTTAATTTTAAATAATGAAGCGTACTATAATGACTTAACTAAAAGAACTTACGCTATTGTGCGATTGTATTGCGTGAGAAGAAATTAAGTCTAAAGCCTAATGCTTTCTTACGCGCGATAGAATTGCGCTAGAGCAAGCCAAGAAGAACATGTATACCAAAGGCTTTTGCGCGATTGCATCGCGCAAATCTTAGCTCCCAATCTCACATTCCAAAATTTCGAAATACCATTATATCATCTAACAAACCCTTTTCACCCGCGTAATCTTTGGCACTACTATATTTATAATTTTCAGGTCGAAGAACTAACCCAGCCTTAACAGGGTTTTGATGTACATAGTTTATTTTCTGGGAAATAACTTTATTGCTCCACAGCTCAATAGGCTGGTTATCATGCCTCCAAAATTGATAGTCATTGACGTTTGAGGCTTTTTCTGCAGCTTTCTTAAACTGTCCTAATAAAAATTCTCTCCTGTTTTCCTTTGGATGACTCGCTATGCATTTTACTATGGCTTTGCTGGTAAATCTCTTAAAGTCGCCAAGTAGATTTGCGGGATGCAGCCCTCCTGCACTTCTGAAAATCAAATGCACATGATTGGTCATAAGGCACCAAGCCGCTATTTCCATTCCTTTTTGTTTTTGGCAAAAGGATAAACTATCCAACACAATATCAATGTATTCTTTTTTTGTAAAAACATAAAGCCATTCCACGACAGCAAAACTTACAAAGTATAAGCCTTCAGGATTGTGGAACTTATAATTTCTACTCATTTCGAAATCTAATCTTTAGGATTCTCTCGCAATTGTATCGCGTGAGAAGAAATTAAACCTAAAAGTCTATTGAGCGATACAATCGCGCTAGAACTAAGTAGGGCTTCTTCTCATCTTATGCTTTATCCTCAGGTTACTCACGCGATTGTATCGCGTGAGAGCAATATCAGAGCAATATCAATACCCCAGCTTCACCCTTACTCTATTCAACACCTCATCAGCAACATCTTTAGCTTTTCCTGCTCCAATACCCAGCAATCTATCGATTTCTGGTTTGTTGTTCATAAAATAGTCAAACTTCTCACGTTCTTCTTTATAAGTGTCACGTATCAGTTCAAATAAAGCTTGTTTAGCATGACCGTAACCAAAGCCACCAGCAAGGTATTTAGATTTCAAATCAGCTATTTCAGCCTCAGAGCCAATGAGTTTATAGATTTGAAACACATTGCAAGTCTCCGGGTCTTTTGGCTCTTCCAGCGGCGTACTATCTGTTTCAATCTGCATGATTTGCTTGCGTAACTTTTTGTCGGTTTGAAACAGATTGATGGTATTGCCTTTAGATTTACTCATCTTAGCACCATCTGTTCCAGGTACATATTTAGATGATTCAGAAAGTTTGGCTTCTGGCAATACAAAGGTTTCGCCATACTGCGCATGGAAACGCTCGGCGACATCACGGGTCATTTCGATATGCTGTAACTGGTCTTTTCCTACAGGAATAAATTCAGCATCATACAGCAAAATATCAGCCGCCATCAACATCGGGTAGGTGAACAACCCAGCATTGACATCACTCAATCGATCTGATTTATCTTTAAAGGAATGCGCCAACGTCAAACGCTGATAAGGAAACATGCAATTGAGGTACCAGGTCAATTCTGTGACCTGCGGCACGTCGCTTTGCCTGTAAAAGGTTGTTTTTTCCACATCCAGACCAAAGGCCAACCACGTGGCAGCAGTTGCATAGGTGTTTTCTTTCAGAACTTCTGCATCCTTGATTTGGGTGAGCGAATGTAAATTCGCTATAAATAGAAAGGATTCGTTCTGAGGAGAGTTAGCCATTTCAATAGCTGGAATAATAGCTCCTAATAAATTTCCTAAATGTGGGGTTCCAGTGCTTTGTACACCCGTTAAAATCCTAGACATAGATTGAGATAAATTACAAAAAGCCTCAAAGATAAATGTTTTGTTTATCTCAACCCATTCAATTTATTAAATTTGCCGCCTATGAAATGGATTAAGAAGCTTTTGATAGTTGTTTGGCGAATTTGGTTTTACCTCCTCGTCATCACGCCTCTTGTGGTTTTACTTCCGTTTCTTCTTATCACCACCTCCAAAGAAAAATGGTATCCTGGTACTTTTTTCATCGGTAAAATCTGGGCTGTATTGGTGCTTTACGGTATGGGGTTTTTCCCGAAAGCTACCTACAGAGCCAAGCTAGATAAACGAAAAAGCTATATGCTGACCGCCAATCATACCAGCATGATCGACATCATGATGATGATTTATATCTCCAAAACCCCATTTGTGTTTATCGGCAAACGTGAACTTGCCAAGCTGCCAGTTTTTGGTTTGATTTATAGACGCTCTTGCATTCTTGTAGATCGAGGAAATGCCAAAAGCAGAAAAGACGCTTTTCTACAAGCGCAACGGCGACTCAAAAACGGGGTAAGCATCTGCATTTTCCCAGAAGGCGGTGTGCCAGATAATATTTCTAAAAAGTTAGATGAATTTAAAGATGGAGCTTTTCGACTTTCTATAGAGCATCAAATCCCTATCGTTCCCATTTCATTTCCAGACAGCAAAAAACGCTTTCGCTATGGCTTTGATTCTGGAAGTCCAGGAGTGCTTCGCGCTGTGGTTCATCCATTGATCCACACCAAAGGTCTTGAACTTAACCTTCCCAACCGTAAACTCCTCAAACAGAAAACAGCCGAAGCCATTGCTTCTGAACTGTATTGGTAGAACCCTTTTTCAGGGGGTAGTTTTTGAGTTCTTGAGTAAAAATAGGATTTAGATAGTAGGGATTAGGGTTTAGGAAAATTTGAAATAGTTGTTGTTGAGTTCTTGAGTTTTTTAGTTGATGAGCAAAATAACAGCGATTAGGTTGTAGGAAAGTTTGAAATGGTGACTTCATATTCAGTACTCTGTATTCAGTATTCGATGTTCAGTATTCAATATTCGTTATTCGATGTTACGTATTTATGGTGTAGGAAAATTTGACACTATTGCTTTGATTAATTATATTGACTAAAATTTAAATTCGTAATACATGGCGGGACATAGCAAGTGGGCAAATATCAAACATAGAAAAGGCGCCCAGGACAAAAAACGTGCAAAGCAATTTACAAGAGCAATCAAAGAAATCACGGTTACCGTGAAGGACGGCAATGGTGCAGACCCAGAGACGAACCCTAGCTTAAGGAATGCCATTTCCAATGCGAAAGGCGTGAACATGCCCAAAGATACCATAGAACGCGCCATCAAGAAAGCCTCGGGGGCCGATGCCGATTCCTACGAACTTGTCACTTTTGAAGGTTATGGACCTCACGGCATTGCGATTTTTGTAGAATGCACCACAGACAATACCAACCGAACAGTGGCCTCCATTCGCTCAATTTTCAGTAAAAGTGGAGGCAGCCTGGGCACTAACGGCTCTTTGGAATTTTTATTTGACAGGAAAGGCGTGTTTGTTTTGGACACCACTTCTATCGAACAATCTACTGAGGAATTGGAGCTTGAACTGATCGATGGTGGTGCTTTGGAGTTTGAAAAGGACGACGAACTTTTGACGGTCTACACCGATTTTGTAGACTTCGGAAAAATGTCTTCAAAACTGGAAGACCTCAACATCGAACCCAAAAATGCTGAAGTCCAAAGAATTCCTTTAAATACTGTCGAACTTCCACTTGATCAGGCTCAACAAATTCTAAAGTTGATCGATAAATTTGAAGAAGATGACGATGTACAGAATGTTTATCATACTTTGGATGTAACAGATGAGTTAATTTTAGAATTAGAAAACGAATGATCATGAAAAATACGATTAAAACACTAACAATAGTCATTTTGACTTTTTTTGCCTCAAGTTCAGTTAAGGCACAGGGTGATGATAAGTTTGAGTTAAACAATAAATCATTAGATCTAACCTTTTATGCAGGAATAGAAGTTAATTACACTGATGCCTTGGATATTAACCCATTTTTAAGCGAATCTGGAGTTCCAACTGTAAGAAGATTCCCAGTAGGTTTTGCATTTGGATTTACATCAGATTTTAATAAAAACCGAATTGATCTTGACTTTAGTGTTTACAATCAAGAACGAGAAAGTGGCGCTGTAGGGCACAAACTCATGGGTGGAAACATTGGTTTACGTTATTTAAGGCAAGTTTATAATTTTGACGGCGGCGACTTTATTACTTTGGGCGCAAGTGCCTCTTATTTTATGAGTGAGCTAGAATTCTTTGACAAAAGTGAATCTATCGATTTAGGTGATCCTGGAAGTTTCGGAGATTTGGCTAAATTGGACAACAACCAATTATATCTAGGTCCTACTGCGGGATATTCGTTTTATTCTCAAAATAAAGAAAAAGAGCTTGTAAGACTTCAACTCACATACGAAATCAACGTAACTGAAAGTGATTGGAGTTCAGACTACGCGGAGGTTAAGAATAGCATCAATGAATCTGGAAACAGACTTCGTTTACAACTACTTTTTCCGTTTTAAGCCTTTTTGTTCTTTAAAAACAAAGCAATTACTGCTGAAAAGAATACGCCAGTTGCCAGGTTGTTAAAAATGGCCTGGCTGACTAAACTGTTTAAATTATAGATCTGTTCTAATCCTTCTCTAGGTACACCTTGCTCTGCTCTAACTTCAACTATGTTAGATAAAAATTCTGGTGAAATAAATTCAGTCATCAGGTAAACCGCTGCTGGAGAAAGGCCGGCGATAATAGCCGATAAGACCACGCCAGAAATAAAAGCCTTTTGCCAGGTGATTTCACCGCCATAATACTTTTCACGTTTTTGACGGATGGAGACTACGTAAACCAAAGCCTGTGGCACCATCAACCAAAACGAAAAAATAGCCTGACTGCTGACATTGGCATCGTGATAGCCTAAAAATTTTTCAAAATACACCCAGGCAATACTGATAGCGGTAAAGGCTGACGCCCATTTTAATTCAATTTCAAATTTTTTCATTTCTGATGATTGAATTTATTGGTTCAACAACACCCATTCGCCTTTATCAATTAAAGGAATTGCTTGCTTATACTTCATCGTTTTCTCTTCGCCAGAACCCACATGCTTGATCGTCACTTTATCGTTTCTACCAATTTTTGGCTGCTCCCTCACAACGGTTTCTACGACTTGTTGCTGCTGACTGGCCTGTGCTCCTGCCCTTCTGGATTGAGCGGCACGTTCATCGAGGTTTTGAATTTCCTCTTTGGTTGTTTCCAATTGTTCTTTGGGTCTGCGTTGCTTAGCTTCAGTGATTTGCTCTGGCTCACGCTGTGGCAACTCCCCTTTAAATAAGAAGGAAATCACATCTTTATTCACCTCTTCAATCATGACTTTGAATAACTCAAAAGCTTCAAATTTATAGATCAAAAGTGGATCCTTTTGCTCGTGAACCGCCAACTGAACGCTTTGCTTCAATTCATCCATCTTACGAAGGTGATTCTTCCAGGCTTCATCGATGATCGCTAACGAGATGTTCTTTTCGAAATCGGTAATCAACTCTTTACCTTCACTTTCGTAAGCTCTTTTCAAGTTGGTCACCACCTGAAGGGTTTTCTGGCCATCTGTAAATGGCACCGCAATACGCTCAAACTTCTCGCCTTGCTTTTCGTAGACCTGCTTGATGACCGGGAATGCTTCTTCAGCATTATTTATCATCTTGTTTTTATAGTTTTCGTAAGCTTCTTTATAAACTTTCCCCGCTGTTTTTTGAACTGGTTGTTTTTCAAATTCGGCTTTAGTCACCGGAGAATTCATAGAGAAGAAACGAATCAATTCAAACTCAAAATTCTCAAAATCGTTGGTGGCGTTATTGGAGGCGGTGATGACCTCAGCCGTATCAAAAATCATGTTGGCGATATCGATTCTCAATCGCTCCCCGTATAAGGCATTGTAACGACGCTTGTAAATCACTTCCCGTTGCGCATTCATCACATCGTCATATTCAAGCAAACGCTTTCTAATTCCGAAGTTATTTTCCTCCACTTTTTTCTGAGCACGCTCAATGGATTTGGAAATCATAGAATGCTGAATCACTTCACCTTCCTCAAGTCCCATTCTATCCATCAGTTTGGCAATTTTTTCACTACCAAACAAACGCATCAGGTTGTCTTCCAGAGACACGTAAAACTGAGAACTTCCCGGATCTCCCTGACGACCTGCACGACCTCTTAGCTGCCTGTCGACACGTCTGGAATCATGACGTTCTGTACCAATAATGGCCAATCCGCCAGCTTCTTTCACTTCTTTGGATAATTTAATATCCGTACCACGACCCGCCATGTTGGTAGCGATGGTCACAATACCGCCTTTTCCTGCTTCAGCAACAATGTCGGCTTCACGTTTGTGTAATTTGGCGTTCAATACATTGTGAGGCACCGAGCGTAACTTCAGCATTCTACTGAGTAATTCTGAAATCTCCACCGAGGTTGTACCGATCAAAATCGGTCTTCCCTGGGCTGAAAGCTGAGCCACCTCCTCGATAATGGCGTTGTATTTTTCCCTTTTGGTTTTATAAACCTTGTCTTGCTTATCGTCTCTGGCAATGGGTTTGTTGGTTGGAATTTCCATCACATCCAACTTGTAGATTTCCCAGAATTCTCCAGCTTCTGTCAATGCTGTACCCGTCATACCGGCAAGCTTGTTGTACATTCTAAAGTAATTCTGAAGCGTAACCGTTGCAAACGTCTGGGTGGCGTCTTCAATCTTCACGTTCTCCTTAGCTTCAATCGCCTGATGGAGCCCGTCGGAGTAGCGACGTCCATCCATGATCCGACCGGTTTGCTCATCGACAATTTTGACTTTATTGTCCATAACCACATACTCGGTGTCTTTTTCAAACAAGGTATAAGCTTTCAGAAGTTGTCTCAGCGTGTGAATACGCTCACTTTTCACGCTAAAATCTCTGTATAATTCTTCTTTTTTCTCTGCTTCTTCTTCTTTGGAAAGCCCTTCTTTTTCAATTTGAGCAATTTCCATCCCGATTTCTGGCATGACGAAAAAGTCTTTGTTATCGTCTCCAGAAAGAAAATCAATTCCTTTATCGGTTAAGTCAATCTGATTGCTTTTTTCTTCAATAGTGAAATACAATTCGGCATCCACCTTAGGCATTTCTCTATTGTTGTCCTGCATGTAGTAATTCTCGGTCTTTTGGAGCAGTTGCTTCACGCCTTCTTCACTCAAGAATTTAATCAGTGCTTTATTTTTTGGCAAACCACGGTAAACTCTCAGCAGTTGAAAACCACCTTCTTTGGTATCTCCTGCTTTGATGAGTTTTTTAGCTTCAGCTAAAACGCCGGTCAAATGCTTACGCTGGACTTCAACGATTTGAGCAATCTGAGGTTTTAGGTTTTCAAACTCGTGGACATCGCCTTTCGGCACAGGTCCGGAAATAATAAGTGGCGTTCTCGCATCATCGATCAACACCGAATCCACCTCATCCACTATCGCATAATGGTGCGGACGTTGTACTAGATCATCTGGCGAGTGACTCATATTGTCACGTAGATAATCAAAGCCAAATTCGTTGTTGGTTCCGTAGGTGATGTCTGCGTTATAAGCTTTACGTCTGGCTGCAGAGTTAGGTTTATAATAATCTACACAATCCACGCTTAGGCCATGAAATTCGAAGATAGGCGCCATCCAGGCACTATCCCTTTTGGCTAAGTAATCGTTGACTGTTACCAAATGCACACCTTTTCCACTTAAGGCATTGAGGTACATCGGCAAGGTAGCGACAAGGGTTTTACCCTCACCGGTTTGCATCTCGGCAATTTTACCCTGGTGCATGGCAATACCACCAATCAGCTGGACATCGTAATGAATCATATCCCAGGTGACTGGCTTTCCAGCGGCATCCCAGGAGTTCTTCCAGATGGCTTTTTCGCCTTCCAGACTAACGTAATCCTTATCTGCAGAAAGGCTTCTGTCAAATTCGGTAGCGGTCACTTCCAGAGTGGTATTGTGAAAAAAGCGTTTAGCGGTTTCTTTTACTGTAGCAAAGGCTTCAGGCAAAATATCGTTAAGAACCTCTTCAGTGGTTTGGTATACCTTTTCGTTAAGCTCATCAATTTCAGTATAAAAATTCTCTTTAACGTCAATATCCTGTTCGGCTTCCGCCTTTTCTTTTAACTCATCGATTTGAGATTGAAGATCGGCAGTGGCGTCTTTTATTTTAGCTTTGAAACGCGCTGTATTTTCACGAAGTTCATCTATGCTAAGGGCTTCAAACTGACTTTCGAAGCTTTTGATCTGGTCTACAATTGGAGTGATAACTTTAAGATCTTTCTTGGTCTTATCGCCCACAAATACTTTCAATACGGAATCTAAAACACCCATAAGTGGCTTTATTAATTAATGATTCAAAGGTAACGAAAAAAAAAAGTCTCTTTACGAGACTTCCAGTGTGATTTTAATATGAAGTGGACGCTAGTATTCGTCTTCGTTCCACAAATAATCGTCGTCTGTAGGATAATCTGGCCAGATTTCCTCTATAGAGTCGTAAGTATCGCCTTCATCTTCTATGGATTGTAAGTTTTCTACAACCTCAAGTGGCGCGCCAGTTCGTATCGCATAATCTATCAATTCATCTTTGGTTGCTGGCCATGGGGCATCACTCAGGTAAGAGGCAAGTTCTAAAGTCCAATACATTGTAAGGATATTTTAATTTTTGCAAATGTAATTTTTTTAGCATAACAGTCAACAATTTTCAGAATTATTTGAGTGTAAAGTTTTGCTAAACCTCTGATTTCAAATTTACTGGTTAAAGGTTGTTTACAGTTTAGCGTTTTTCGTTTACCGTATAATCGAGTAGTCGTGAGTCGTGAGTCGTGAGTCGTGAGTCGTGAGTCGTGAGTCGTGAGTCGTGAGTCGTGAGTCGTGAGTCGTGAGTCGTGAGTCGTGAGTCGTGAGTCGTGAGTCGTGAGTCGTGAGTCGTGAGTCGTGA
>NZ_JAIQZC010000010.1 GCF_020164535.1 Psychroflexus montanilacus
TGGCTGAGACAGTGTCCAGATCGTTGCACCATTCGTGCAGGTCGGAACTTACCCGACAAGGAATTTCGCTACCTTAGGACCGTTATAGTTACGGCCGCCGTTTACTGGGGCTTCAATTCAATGCTTCGCCGAAGCTAACATCTCCTCTTAACCTTCCAGCACCGGGCAGGTGTCAGGCCCTATACTGCATCTCTCGATTTAGCAGAGCCCTGTGTTTTTGATAAACAGTCGCCTGGACCTCTTCACTGCGGCCCCCAACATCGTTGGGGGCGACCCTTCTCCCGAAGTTACGGGCCCATTTTGCCTAGTTCCTTAGCCATGAATCTCTCGAGCACCTTAGATTTCTCATCCCAACTACCTGTGTCGGTTTACGGTACGGGTTGCTTTA
>NZ_JAIQZC010000011.1 GCF_020164535.1 Psychroflexus montanilacus
TAAAGCAACCCGTACCGTAAACCGACACAGGTAGTTGGGATGAGAAATCTAAGGTGCTCGAGAGATTCATGGCTAAGGAACTAGGCAAAATGGGCCCGTAACTTCGGGAGAAGGGTCGCCCCCAACGTTGTTGGGGGCCGCAGTGAAGAGGTCCAGGCGACTGTTTATCAAAAACACAGGGCTCTGCTAAATCGAGAGATGCAGTATAGGGCCTGACACCTGCCCGGTGCTGGAAGGTTAAGAGGAGATGTTATCTTCGGAGAAGCATTGAATTGAAGCCCCAGTAAACGGCGGCCGTAACTATAACGGTCCTAAGGTAGCGAAATTCCTTGTCGGGTAAGTTCCGACCTGCACGAATGGTGCAACGATCTGGACACTGTCTCAGCCA
>NZ_JAIQZC010000012.1 GCF_020164535.1 Psychroflexus montanilacus
GTACATAGTCGATCAATGAGAAGAACTGAACAAATTACTGCATGGAGCTTCGTTGAACCACCTGAAGCAGGTGAATTACTATATAAAATGAACTTTATGTCCTGGCAAATAGTTACAATCTTCGGTTACTCAAAATTTCTCCAAATAAACTTTATATGGTTTGTTTTGTAGCCATACTCAACCTATTTCTCAAAATATAGAAAACTAACATACTATTGGAATCCATGGGTTTCGTGAATTAGTTTCTATTTTCCTAACTAGTTGGTGCAATATTTGGAGGTCATTAAC
>NZ_JAIQZC010000013.1 GCF_020164535.1 Psychroflexus montanilacus
GGTAATAGCCAGCGCGAGGCCGCGAAGGTCTTTGGACTAAGCCGCGAGACGATATCGAAGATGTGCCGGTTCTCGCTGCCGCCGGGCTACACGCGGACCAAGCCTGTGGCGAAGCCGAAGTTGGGGCCGCTGCTGCCAGTGATTGACGCGGTCCTGGCAGCGGATCGCATTGCGCCTGTGAAGCAGCGGCACAGCGCGAAACGGATATTTGAACGTCTGCGCGACGAGCATGGCTTTGGTGGCGGCTACACTGTTGTAAAGGATTATGTCCGGCTGTGC
>NZ_JAIQZC010000014.1 GCF_020164535.1 Psychroflexus montanilacus
GAGGGGACAAGTTCATTGACATATTGAATTGACAATTATAAGTAGAGTGATTTACTTATAGAATTAGAAACATTAAAAGATTAGACTAATTGTAAGAGATTAGAGTTAATTCCTGAGAAGACAATTTTAGAATTGAATTCATTTAGACGTTAAAGACATATAAGATTTAACGATGAAGAGTTTGATCCTGGCTCAGGATGAACGCTAGCGGCAGGCCTAACACATGCAAGTCGAGGGGTAACAGGAGAGCTT
>NZ_JAIQZC010000015.1 GCF_020164535.1 Psychroflexus montanilacus
AAGCTCTCCTGTTACCCCTCGACTTGCATGTGTTAGGCCTGCCGCTAGCGTTCATCCTGAGCCAGGATCAAACTCTTCATCGTTAAATCTTATATGTCTTTAACGTCTAAATGAATTCAATTCTAAATTGTCTTCTCAGGAATTAACTCTAATCTCTTACAATTAGTCTAATCTTTTAATGTTTCTAATTCTATAAGTAAATCACTCTACTTATAATTGTCAATTCAATATGTCAATGAACTTGTCCCCTC
>NZ_JAIQZC010000002.1 GCF_020164535.1 Psychroflexus montanilacus
AAAACAGAAGTTAAATCTACTTTACCTCTGTGTTAACCTTACTCCAATACCTCAATTAGCGGGGTGCAAAATTACAACTCTTTCCCACTACCAACCAAACTTTTTTGAAGGTTTTTTTGAGATAATTCATAACTCACACAACTCCTTTCTATTAGAGCAAAAAAATAATGGCAGGCTGTGAAAAATTGATTAAAAAAAAAGACTTTGGCTTGGTTGATATTATTAATTTATAAACTTGCAATATGAATTGGGATTTAATAGTCATGTCAATAATGTATGCTTTTGCGGGCATCATGCATTTTATAAAACCAAAGGCTTATATAAAAGTAATGCCCAGGTATCTAAAAGCAAGAAAATCTCTTGTACTACTTTCAGGAGTCTTTGAAATTGCTCTGGGTGTTGGTTTATTATTTGATGCCACAAGAAGCATTTCTGCTTTAGGCATCATATTGATGCTTATTGTTTTCTTACTCGTACATTTTAATATGCTACGTGGTAAAAAATATGCAGTTGGAGTCCCTAGGTGGGTTTTGATTTTAAGAATACCACTTCAATTTGTATTAATTTGGTGGGCATACCTATATATATAATAAGATGGAAAAGGAATTTACAGAAAGAGAGTTAGATAGAATTATAGAGATGGCCTGGGAAGACAGAACACCATTTGAAGCTATAGAATTTCAATTTGGTGTTACAGAAAAGGAAGTCATTAAAATCATGCAGAAAGAAATGAAGCCTTCAAGTTTTAGGATGTGGCGCAAACGCGTTCAAGGAAGGGCTACAAAACACAGAAAGTTGAGGAAACACTCCATGAAAAAGTTTAAATCTTCCAGACAAAAGCAGATTACTCAAAACAAAATATCCAAGCGTTAAGAGTAAATATCGTTTAGAATTACTGCCAGACGAATTCCTGCTTTTTTCATTTGAGTTTTTGCAACTCCAAACCAGTCGTACATATATCTGTAACTTAAATTCTCATCGAGATCCGCAGATTTGTAAACCTTTCTAGTCAGTTCTCTATTCTCCTCTACCCAATCTAAGAGTGTTCCTGATTTTATGGATTCAATTTCAGACTTACTAAGTTCTGGCAAGTTGTCGGTAAGCTCTGTATAACTCATGTTATAACTTTCTATCATTTGAGTATCCCAGACTCTATGGAGGTTACTTGGTTTATTGAACCACTTGACTTTAAAATCGTTTGCTCCTTTATCTTCTTTTAGACCAAAATGCAGTGGCTGGTGCATATCCCCCACCAAATGTATGAGCATCCTCAAATAGAACTGCTCTTTTTCCAGGTTCAATTCACCTGATTTCAATTGTTGGATACATTCTTCAATCCCAGAAACGATGTCCCCTTGCGGGTTTTTTTTTGCTTGAGAATAAGTTTGATCAAAAGGAATATTGGCATAATGCCAAGGCTTATATTGGTCATAAGCTCTATCACTTTTAATCTCATCCGCATAAGTTGATGCGTCTGCAATAGATTGACCATTTAAGATCTTATCTATCTTTTTTCTAGCTTTGGATTTAATATGCTGATTTGCCGTTTCACCGACAATACGGTGGCCATTTTGCCCCCAATCCTCTGAGGCTAATAATGTTTGAGAAAGTATCAGAAAAACTAGTATGTATTTCATGTTTAATTTTTTTCAAATATAAATGGAAATGTATAAAGTGAACGTATAGCCTTCAGTAAATTCTTAATATAAACGCCGTATTAATCTTACTAAAAATTATAAACTTACAATCGAAACTCTTTAATTTGAGCAGTATTAAATTCAATCTAAAAGAAAATGATAAAACTTGTTTGTAGCGACATCGATGGAACCTTACTAAATGCTGAACGTGAGCTTTCTGAGAAAACAATTTCTGAAATTGGAAAATTAAAAGACAAATTACCTATTGTTCTTATTTCTGCTAGAATGCCTTCTGCGATGAGATATTTACAAAAGCAGCTAGATATTACTAAAAACCCTTTTGTCGCCTATAATGGAGGGCTTATTTGTATAAATAACATAATAAAACAGAGCACAACAATTCCTATTGAGCTTGTAAAGGAGATTGTAAATCATAATACGGATAATTTACACCTCAGTCTTTATAACAATGACGACTGGTACGTCCCTCACCTGGACCATTGGGCTAAAAGAGAGATCAATAACACCAAAGTAAATCCTACTGTTAAAACGAATGCTGAAGTACTTGAACTATGGAAACCTAAGCAAATAGGAGCACATAAAATCATGTGTATGGGTGATGCTGAGTTAATTGGAAAATTCTATGATGAACTTGCTGAAAGATTCCCCCAAGATCTCCACCTCTACAGGTCTAAGGATACTTACATTGAAATTGCTCCTAAACAAATTTCAAAACGTTCTGCTATTGAGTTTTTAATCTCTTCTGAATTTAATTTTGAAATGAATGAGGTGATGAGTTTTGGGGATAATTATAACGATATTGAAATGCTAAAGACATCGGGGAAAGGCCTAGCTGTAAGCAATGCCAGAGAAGAGGTTAAACGTGCGGCCGATGAAACTATTGGACACGCCAAAGAAGATGGTGTAGCTGAATTTCTAAAACTTTATTTTAAAAATCAATAAGCCATAAAAATTGCTAATAATTTTTACTTTTACGCTCTAAATTTTAAAAATGGATCGAAGTCCGCTATTCACAAACGACGCTGTAGTTCTTGGGATACTTATGCTTTGCATAGCGTTGATTTTTTATACTTCCAGCATAAAAAGTGGTTTTTGGAATAAATTCTATAAGGTAGTTCCTGCGCTACTAATGTGCTATTTAATTCCTGCCATTTTCAATTCATTCAATATTATAAGCGACTCGACATCAAATCTATATTTTGTAGCGAGTCGTTATTTCTTACCCGCTTCATTGGTTTTGATGACCTTGAGTATAGATTTAAAAGCAATCAAAAACTTAGGATTCAAAGCCCTGCTTATGTTTCTTACAGGTACTGTTGGAATAGTCATAGGTGGACCTATAGCAATTATATTAATTTCGTTTTTTTCTCCAGAAACTGTCGGAGGTGTTGGTCCTGATGCGGTTTGGAGAGGATTATCCACACTTGCCGGGAGCTGGATTGGCGGAGGAGCCAATCAAGCGGCAATGCTAGAAATCTTTCAATATAATCCTGAAAAATACGGCGGTATGGTACTAGTTGATATTGTAGTCGCCAATCTTTGGTTGGCTATCATCTTACTTGGTATTGGAAGATCTGAGAAGATCGATAAATGGTTGAAAGCCGACAACTCCGCTATAGAAGAATTGAAAGAAAAAGTGTCTACCTATACCAAAAGCGTTTCCAGAACACCAGAGCTTAAAGACTATATGATAATGCTTGGTCTTGCTTTTGTTGCCGTTGGCTTTTCGCATTGGGCTTCTGAACACATATCTGATTTTTTATTGGCAAATTTTGAAGTCTTTAGCGATAAAACTTCAGCTTTAGCCTCTTTTTCATCTACTTTTTTCTGGATGATTACTATTGCCACAGCTTTTGGGGTAGGTTTATCCTTTACAAAAGCTAAGTCTTATGAAGGCACAGGAGCCAGTAAAATTGGCAGTATTTTTATTTACTTTTTGGTAGCTACCATAGGGATGAAAATGGATCTTGCAGCAGTATTTGAAAATCCAGGATTAATTGTTATTGGACTCGTATGGATGAGTATACATGCTGGATTACTAATTTTGGTTGCAAAACTAATAAAAGCACCTTATTTTTTCCTGGCTGTTGGAAGCCAAGCCAATGTTGGCGGAGCTGCCTCTGCTCCAGTAGTTGCTTCTGCGTTTCATCCCTCACTTACAAGTGTTGGCGTTTTACTTGCAGTTTTTGGTTATGTAGTTGGAACCTACGCAGCTTTAGGCTGTACAATATTAATGGAAATATCATCAAACTTATAACAAACCCACGTACATGAAAAATCTTCTATCTATCGTTATTATTATCTTCATCTTAGCATCTTGTCAAAAAGAAAAAGAGAATTTATTTATTAAAGGAGATATTGCTGGTCTCAAAAAGGGAACCGTTTATCTTCAAAAGATTGGAGATTCCAGCCTGGTAAATATAGATTCAATTCAAATCTCAGGATCTTCAGAATTTGAATTCAACACATATCTTGAAGAACCACAGTTGTTGTTCATTGAGCTTGAAAGGAACAATGGTGAAGATTATGCAGAGTTGATTAACTTTTTTGCTGAACCTGGAGAAATATCCCTAAGTACGTCTTTGAAGAATTATGGAATGGATTTGGAAATTATTTCTGAATTTGAAAACCAGCAAAAACTTGAGGAATATGGTAAGGTTGTCAAGCGATTCAATGATGAGAAATTAGAATTAATACAGGCAAACTTTGAAGCCAGCAAATCGCAGGACGAAGCGAGAATAGACAGCATCAATGATAAGTACAATTCCATTTTGAGAAGGAAATACCTGTATACCGTCAATTTTGCTCTAAACAACAAAAATCTGGAAGTTTCACCATATGTAATCCTTTCTGAAGCGTTTGATGCGAATGTGAAGTATTTGGATACCGTTTATAGCTCATTAGAAAAGCCAATTCAAAAATCACTGTACGGTAAGCAGTTGAAAGAACTGATTGAGGATAGAAAAAAGAATGATGAAGAAACAGTAAAAACTGAAGTTATTGATAGTCTCCCAGAGGCTTAAGCAATAACTTCAGTATGAATTAATTTAAAGATTGTTGAGTCTTTCTATAAACTCATCAGCCTTTTTATTCATAGACTCTCTTACAGATTTGAGGTGCTTACCTCTATTTTCAGTGTCTTTTTTGTTGATTTGCTCTATAAGTTGATCAAATTCTGCAATGATATCATCTACAAGTTGTTCAGTTTTTGAAGTTGAATCGTCTGAATTTGCTTCCTGATTGATTAATGCTCCGTCGATAATTTCACCGAAACGGTCATTCAAATCTTTTTTTAGTTCCTTTTTACTAGCCATTTTATAAAAATTAAATTTTGGCAAAAGTAAACTAATTTTAAAACTAAATACTGATTTCTAAAAGTTTGGTCGATTTTGATTCTAACCTAAGATGGTTAAGGCTTGCTGGAATAAGCAAAGTTTCTCTTGAAGACACGAAATATTTTTCATCTCCACAGTCTAAAATAGCATCTTTAGCTCCTACGTTCATTAAGATAACAAATGAATCTAAACCTGAATAATCTAAGTTTACACTCCCTTTTACCTCTAGATAGTTGGTCTTAAAATAAGGTGTATCCACTAGCAGGACTTTAGAATTAAGTTTTGACTTATAGGGAATTTTATAGTCAACTTTTCGGCTGAAATCGATAGCGTTAAGCGCTAAGTCTGTGTGCAATTCTCTGGTGTTTCCATCTGCATCTTTCCTGTTCCAGTCGAAAATACGATAAGTGATATCTGATGTTTGTTGAATTTCAGCTAACAAAACTCCAGCTCCAATAGCATGAACTAAGCCAGGTTTTATAAAAAAAGCGTCGCCTTCTTTTACTTCAAATGAATTTAACGCAGATTCTAAATCATCTTCGCTAAGCAACTTCTGGTACTTATCAATGCTTATGGAATCTTTGAAATCAACAATCAATTTAGCGTTTTTATCAGTTTCAATAATGTACCACATTTCAGTTTTACCAAAACTTTGGTGACGCTTTTTGGCCAGTTGATCGTCTGGATGTAGTTGAACCGATAGATTTTCTTTGGCTTCAATGAATTTAATCAGGATAGGAAATTCATCCTGAAAGCGATCATAGACAGATTGACCCATAAGTTCTCCCTTAAATTTATGGATAAGTTGTTGTAAATTTTGACCCTTAAACTCGCCATTTAAAACAACAGAAGTTTGCTCTTTAAGACTACTCAACTCCCAGCTTTCACCTATTTTATGATGTCCTAAGTTTGTTTGAGATTTGGAGTGCAACTTTTGGCCTCCCCAAATTTTTTCTTTAAGAATAGGTTGAAACTTAAGTGGATATAGCATTAATCCAGCTTTTTAATAGCATTTAAAGCTTTTTTCATGTGCTTTGATGCATCCAGACTATTAAACTTGAACATAACCTTTCCATTGGCATCAATGACAAATGTTTCTCTGCCGGGAACTAAGCCTAATAGACTTTTCTTGATTCCAAACTTTTTTCTTACTCTTCCATTTGCATCAGAAAGCAAAATAAAGGGTAGGTTATATTTTTTGGAGAATTTGGAGTGAGATTTCTCTGAATCGTTGCTGATGCCTATCACTTCAGCCCCAGCCTCTTGAAAGTCTTCATAACTATCTCTAAAACTACAGGCCTCTTTGGTACAACCAGGAGTAAAATCTTTTGGGTAGAAATATATGACAACTGGTTTTTTTCCAACTACATCTTCAGAATTGAATGTGTTTCCATGCTGATCTTTAAGCTCAAATTGAGGGATCTTCTCACCTTTTTCTATTGACATCTTATTCTCCTTTATAGGTTACAAAATTTCTTGGTGTTTCATAGAGCGTGATTTCAAGCTCATGATCTTCCTTCAGCTTAGACTTTAATTTATTCCAAATCACGACAGAAATATTTTCTGCTGTGGGGTTCAGATTTTCAAATTCAGGCACTTGTTCATTCAAATTTTTATGATCAAAAGCGTCTTCAACTTCAGATTTAATAAGGTCTTTCAAAATTTTCACATCCATGACATAGCCTGTTTCCGGATCAATATCACCAGTAACTGATGCTATAAGTTCATAATTGTGCCCATGATAATGTGGATTATTACATTTTCCAAAAACCGCTTCATTCTTATCAAAATCCCAATCCTTTCTATATAATCTGTGCGCAGCATTGAAGTGAGCTTTACGATGTACTGTTACTTTCATATTCTTAAATTGAAGATTTTACCATTTCACTTTTATGCTTCTCAAAAATAATCTTAAACCATTCTGTGTATTTCTTAGGATGCGCTTTGATATCAGCCTCAATATCTTCTAACTTCATCCACTTCCAGTCATTCACTTCTTCTGGGTTTGGGTTTGGTTCTTCATTGTACTCTCCCACTAAAATGTAGTCGTATTCGTGCTCAGTTAACCCGTTGTCAAAAGGAGCCTTATAAATGAATGAGATGGTTTCCTGTAGCTCTGTAGAAAAGCCCATTTCTTCATACAAGCGACGTTTGCCTGCTTCTATATTAGATTCATCAAGTCGCTGATGGCTGCAACATGTATTCGTCCATAAACCTGGTGTATGATATTTGGTCAATGCACGCTGCTGAAGCATCAATTCATTTTTAGAATTATAAATGAAAACTGAAAAAGCACGATGGAGTCTGGCTTTTTCATGCGCTTCTATTTTTTCCATGGTTCCTAGCGGATTGTCGTTTTCATCCACTAAAATCACATAATTTGTACCCGTTTCTGTCATAATCTCAAAAGTACAAAATAACTTGAATTTCGATGCAAATAAGAATAGCACCTTCGTTGAAAAGATGCTATTTATGAATTATTTAGTAATTGACCTATTCACTTTAGAATCGTTCTTCACCACGAAGTCCTACCACAAATGCACCATCAACACCCTGATTTCTTAATTGAATTTTATATTCATCAGCTTCCTTTCTGGTGCTGAATATCGATGAAAAATAGCGTTTATACCCATCGTCATAAACATGGCTAAACACGTTTTCTACCTTATCAAATTTGACATCAGATGATGCACCAAAAGCGCCAATCTGAACAGTATAAACTTCTTCAGTTGAATTTTGAAAGTCATAAAAAGAAGTCTCAGAACTGGCTTTTTTATTTGTTTTTGGGGCCTTAGCCTTTTCTTTTTCTGAAGCGATCAATTCTTTTCGTATGTCTTCTGGAGTTTCATTTTCATTTAAAATAATGAATTCCGATCTACGGTTTAAGGCATGTTCTTCCTCAGAACAATCTACGCCGTTGGAACACCTATTGACCAACTGTGTTTCTCCGTAACCTCTTCCAGAGATTCTACTGCTACTTATTCCAGATTTATCTACAATGTAGTCTTTGGTAGCAGTTGCTCTTTTATCTGATAAAATTTTATTGTAAGCATCACCTGCTCTACTATCTGTATGAGATCTTACATCTATTCTCATTTCCGGATAAGACTTCATTACAGCGATAATTTTCTGTAACTCGACTTCAGCATCTGGACGAATTTGAAACTTATCAATATCGAAATAAATTGGGTCTAGTTGAAGTAACTGACTTAAGTCGTCTCCTTTATCTGCCTTAGTAACCCCAAGTTCATCTCCTTGTTCTGCATTAAAGTCTAGTTCATTTTCAGTTGCAAAATCTGAATTGGTTTTAACTAACTCTTCAATAGTTGCAAAACCATCTTTGGAAACCCTTACCACATATCGGGTATCACAATCCACTTCAAATTGATAAAACCCTTCAGAATTGGTAGTGGTGGATTGAAGTAAATTCAAATCCTCATCAAAAAGTTCAACTTTAGCATCACTCAAGGCTTCTTCACCATTTGCTGTAAAGATCTTACCATTTAAAACCTGAGAGCAGGCAGTCATCAATTTTTCGAGTTGAGTGACTTCGTACAAATTATCATTGGATTCGGTGTCTCCTCTATTGGAAGCAAAGAAACCTTTTTTTAAATCTGAATTAATAATAAAGCTGAAATCATCTTTATTGCTATTTATAGGTCTTCCCAAATTAAAAACTTCACCCAAATCGCCGTTATCTTTGATAACAGCAACAAAAACATCCAATCCTCCTAGACCTAAATGACCATCTGAAGAAAAATAAAGTAAATTGTCTTTACTTATAAATGGAAAACTCTCACGTCCTTCTGTATTGATTAGATCGCCTAAATTTTCTGGCTCACTATAAGTGTTATTTCCTAAGATTTCTACTCTAAAAATATCAGACATACCACGCGTCCCTTCCATATCGGAGGAGAAGTACAGCGTTTTGTCATCATTGCTTAAAGCAGGATGAGCAACAGAATAGTTGTCACTGTTGAACGGTACTTCCTGTGGTTTGGACCACGTATTATCTGCTGTCAGTTTCGAACGAAAAAGTTTCAAATAACTAACACCATCTTCACCTCTGTTTAATTTATTACCAGAAAAATTATTTCTTGTAAAGTAAACAGTTTTCCCATCACTAGTAAAGGCAGCGGAAGATTCATGGAATTTAGAATTCAGCTCTTCAGAAAAATTCGTGGGCTGAGACTCAATTTCCAAAGAATCTGAAAGATTAACTGTATATAAATTGAGATAAGGCTGGTTATTCCATTCGTGAACTCTTTTTACTGAAGAGGACACTGGCCTATTGGAAGCAAAAATAAGTTGATCAGAATAAAATGAAGGTGAAAATTCTGAATATTCTGAATTAATAGAAAGCTTATTGATTTCGAATCTACCCGACTGCATATCGATAAGCTCTAAATAGTTACGTTCTTTTTTAAGTTTAGAAACTCGGCTGTCATTATCATTTAAGGCATCAAACTCTAACATAATTTGATCTGACTTATCGTATTGCTTTGCACTTTTTAAGGACTGCGCATAACGAAAAAGATATTCCTTGGGAAGATTAGAATTCAGATCATAAAGCTTTTGATACCACTCCAAAGCTTTTTCCTGGTCATTGTTGAAATAATAAGAATCTCCAAGTTTTTTGAAAAGGTTTTCAGATTTATATCCACTTTTAGCCACTTCGAGGTAAATCTTCTGAGCATCAATAAAGGCGTAACCTTCAAACATCTTGTCGGCTTCCTTCAATCTATCCTCTTGGGCATTTACCAGGCACGAAATAAGAATGGCAAATAAAAAAAAGGTATGTTTAAAATTCAATTTCATGTGTTTAGAAAAATCTGGGGGTGTACATTCTTTTGTACTTTTTAAATAATTCAAATCTTGCAAAAAACTCAAGCGATCCATCATTATAATTCGTTAATGTTGAAGTATCTCTATCGTAGGCAATTCCCATTAGAATCGAATCACTTACTTGAAAAGCAAAAAGACCCGAGAAGTTTGAATTTAATCGATAAGCAGCTCCTAATGTAAATTTATCATTAATTAAAAAATTAGATGACAATTCTGCCAATAAAGGTGCACCACTTACGTGCCTGACTAATATAGAGGGCTTGAACTTCAACATCGGATTGATATCAAAAACCAGTCCAGCAGTCAAATAATAATGTAATCTATCTGTCACTGTAGCATCTGCTACTGAATTATCTGAGAATCTATCGTTTCTAAGCAGGGCTGGAACACTTAAACCAACAAAATATTGATCATTATAAAGCAAAGCCCCAAGTCCTACTTGAGGTGAGAATTTGTTTTCAATATTATTTAAAAATTCAACATCTGCAGGTTCTAGTCGATTCAAATCGTTAAAATCAACGTTCAGCATATTCACCCCAGCGTTAAGGCCAAAAGATAATTTGGTATATCTTGAAACCTCAATAGCATAACTGTAGACTGCATTGATGTCTGTTTCCTGAGTTACCCCTATTCTATCATTCACAATGTTTAATCCTAATCCCATTTTCCCATCGCGTATCGGTGAGTGTGCAGATAGTGTCTGGGAAGCTGGTCCACCATCAAAACCTAACCACTGAGACCTGTGCAACACAGCTGCACTAAAGACATCTCTAGACCCCGCGTAAGCAGGGTTGATAGTCATGGTATTGTACATGTATTGAGTAAAGTTTGGATCTTGCTGAGCTAAAGTGGTGTTGCACCACAGAAGCAGCAAAGTCAGTAAACTCATATATAGAAATCGACATTGAGTCATCATTCAGTATTAATTTAAATGTAAGTATCCGTTTCTTCTCATGGCTTCACCTATTCTATTTACGTAATTCAAAATATAAAAGTAAGTTCCAGGTGGTAGTCGCTTATCCTTTTGAATCGTAATATTCCCATCACTAAAACCGTCAAACCTGACGCTTCCATTATCATATCCTTCGGCATCATATACCTTAACACCTTGCCTGTTAAAAATTTGCACTGAATTGTTAGGATAATTTTCAATTCCCCTGATGAAGAAACGATTCAATTGATTGCCTTCTGAGCCAACAGCATTGAAAATTTGTATATCATCAATAAAGAATCCATCTACGTCAGAATTTGTACTTTCACCAGTAACTACCAATGTTGTCGTTGGATCTGATCCTTCTGTTTGTGTCACATTAGTTGGAAAGTCGTTATCATTTGTGTCAATTTTTGAAACGGTCTCACCTGCTAAAACTTCAATGGACCAATCTCCATCAATATTAGTTTCAGTCTGAAGTTCGGTTCCTGCAGCATCAGTAATAAAGATGCGCACATTCGAAATTCCATCTTCATCAGCATCCTGTGTACCATTACCATTGTCATCATAATAAAGCTTACCTGTCAAATTCCCGGTTGTTTCCTCAACAAAGAATCCATCTACATCAAATCCATTGGCATTGGAGCCTATAAAAATTGTGGTAGGGTTAGTTCCTTGAGTTTGCACTGCTCCTTCTGGGAAATTAGGATCATTTTCATTAATAAAGGATGTAGTTGAACCTATAGTTACCGATGCAAACCATTGACCGTTCTCGTCTGTAGTAAGTGTTTGAATACTGCCATCAGACTCCTCTATTTCTACTTCAATATTTGCTATACCTGGCTCTCCAGGATCTTGTGTGCTATTATTGTTTTCATCCAGGTATAAAATTCCACTTAAAATACCAGACTGATTTTCTGTAAAGAAACCGTCAGGCTCTTCAGAAAGTTCGTCTCCAGCATTCACTTCAGTTGTAGTTGGGTTATCTCCCTGTGTTTGAGTCGCACCTTCTGGGAAATTCGGATCATTTACGTCTATGGTCGATGTTACAGAACCTTCAGCAACCTGAGCAGTCCAGTCTCCATTGGCATCTGTAATTAAATTTTGAGTAATGTTATCTCCATCAACTACTTGGACCAAAACATTAGGCATATCCGGTTCATCATTATCTTGAATACCATTGTTATTATTATCAAAATATAAGTGACCTGAAAGAAGCCCAGTAATACTTGGGTCTTGAACAAAGAATCCGTCGTTGTCTGATTGAGTTGTTGCATTTCCAACTACAAAAGTTAACGTTGGATCTGTGCCTTCGGTTTGAACCGCTCCCTGAGGGAAATCTGGATCCTGTTGATCGATGTTTGAAAAGGTGTTTCCAGCAGGAACTTCTATAGACCAATCTCCATTTACATCTGTAGTAAGCAAAGTGACATTATTAAAGACATCAATAATCTCAACATCAACATCTGGCATATCTGGCTCACCGACATCTTGTGTACCATTTCCATTATCATCAAAATAGAGATGACCAGTTAGAGTTCCTGTAAGACTTGGGTCTGGAATAAAAAATCCATCATCTTCTGAAAAAGTAGTATTCCCTACCGTTACAAAGGTTGTAGTTGGATCGGTTCCTTCTGTTTGAACTGCTCCCGCAGGAAAGTTAGAATCTTGTTGATTAATATCTGAAATTGTATTTCCAGCTGGAACTTCTATAGACCAGTTTCCGTTAGCATTTGTCACTACTGAAGAAGTATCTCCAAACACATCGGTTATCGTCACTTCAACATCATTTAAATCTGGCTCACCAGTATCTTGATTGCCATTCCCGTTTGTGTCTATATAAAGATGACCTGTGAGTGTCCCCAAAAGCTCTGGATCCGAGATGAAAAATCCATCATTATCCGACAAAACAGTTTCATCCTGTGGTACAAAAGTAAGCGTTGGATCTGTTCCTTCAGTTTGTATTGCACCAGCTGGAAAATCTGGATCCTGCTGGTCTATATTAGAAAAGGTATCGCCAGCAGGAACGGTGATTGACCAATCACCATTGGCATCTGTAGTAAGAATCGTAACGTTATTAAATACATCTATAATTTCTACATCCACATTAGGCATATCTGGTTCTCCAATTTCCTGAATTCCATTTCCATTGGTATCAAAGTACAAATGTCCTAACAAGGTACCCTCCAGACTGGGGTCTGGAACAAAAAACCCATCCAAATCTGAAAGTGTAGTTTCATCTGCAACAACAAAGGTAAGAGAAGGATCTGTACCTTCAGTCTGTATGGCTCCAGTTGGAAAATCAGGATCTTGCTGATCAATATTTGAAAATGTATTACCAGCTGGAACTTCAATAGACCAATCTCCATTAACATCTGTTTCCAGAAGCGTCACATCACCAAAAACGTCTATAATTTCGACATCTACATTTGGCATATCAGGTTCGCCTATATCCTGCGTTCCATTGCCATTGGTGTCAAAATAAAGATGCCCCTCTAAAACTCCAACCAAAGAAGGGTCATTTAAGAAAAAACCATCGTTATCTGATAATATAGTAGTATCAGCAGGAACAAAAGTGGTCGTAGGGTCTGTCCCTTCAGTTTGAACCGCTCCAACAGGAAAATCAGGATCGCTTTGAAGAATATCTGAAGTTGTATTTCCAGAGGGAACTTCAATAGACCAATCCCCATTAGCATCAGTTTCCAAAATAGTAACGTTTCCAAAGGTATCTGTAATTTGAACATCAATATTGGGCAGGTCAGGCTCACCAGAATCCTGGGTTCCATTACCATTGGTGTCTATGTACAAGTGCCCTAACAAGGTACCTTCCAGTTCTGGATCCACTTCAAAAAATCCGTCATTATCAGACAATGTATCAGAACCTGCAACAACCAAAGTTAGAGTTGGATCTGTACCCTCGGTTTGAACCGCTCCCTGAGGGAAATCTGGATCCTGTTGATCTATATTTGAAAAGGTATTACCAGCTGGAACTTCGATCTCCCAATCACCGTTTATATCTGTCTCGAGGATGGTTACATTTCCAAAGGAGTCAATAATTTCAACATCTACATCTGGCATATCTGCTTCTCCAACGTCCTGAGTCCCGTTTCCATTTTCATCAAAGTACAGATGACCTCTTAAGATTCCTGATCCAAGATAGCCGTCAAATTCTTCATAAGTCTGGCCGTTAACAACTTCTGTTGTTGTTGGATTGGTTCCATCTGTTTGTGTAGCTCCAATTGGAAAGCCTGCTGCAGTTTCATCAATCAGAGAGACTGTAGTACCTTCAGGAACTCTTGTACTCCATGCTCCATTTCCGTCAGTTACCAGATTAATAGTATCTCCCTGAGATGTTGTCACTTCCACAGGAATGTTTGCTATTCCAGGCTCTCCAGGATCTTGATTTCCACTTCCATTATCATCAAAATAAACAATTCCAGAGAGTATTCCCGATTCAAAAAAACCATCATTTTCTGTAAATGTTACTTCACCATTAGGAATTGTATGCGTAGAGGGATTGGTCCCTTCAGTTTGAAAAGCTCCTGTAGGAAAGTCTGCATCAGATTCATCAATATTCACTTCCACAGGACCAAATAAAACAGTAGCCTGCCAGTCTCCTTCAGAATCTGTTGTGACTGTCTGGTTATTACCATATTGATCGGTTACTAACACATCTACATCTGGCATGTCCAGCTCCAGAGAGTCTTGAACACCATTACCATTGGTATCAAAATATAGATGACCAGTAGCGTCACCCTGAAAAGCAAATCCTTTTGTTTCTGCCTGTACTGTATCGTTTGCAATAACAAGCACAGTACTCGGATCTGTTCCTTCAGTTTGCAAGAACCCTGCATCCAAGCTTGTTGCATCCATAATGAGAGTAGCAGTACCTTCGACTACCTGTGCGGACCATATTCCATCAGAGTCTGTAGGCGTAGTCTGACCATTCCCATTGGCGTTTACAATAATTACACGCACACCTTCCAATCCAGGTTCTCCAGAATCTCTGGTACCATTTCCATTAAAATCTGCATAAATAAGACCTTCAACTACGCCAGAAGAACTTAGCGTTTGCATGAGTTCGTCAAAAGGACTAGGCAGATAGGATCTTTCTTCTTGAGCTGTGGCTAAAGAGGTTTGAAAAAACACTATCAATAAGAATATAATAGATGAAGTAGTTATTCTCATGTAGTTGATAATTTAACACAAATATATATTAAAGATTTCAAAGTTTTTTGATTTTATTAAGCAAAAATCATCAATAAATAGGTCAATATGATTGATTTCAGCACATAAAAAATTAAATTTGCCGCATGAAGATAAATAAGGAAATCAATCGCCGAAGAACCTTCGGTATTGTCTCACACCCAGATGCTGGTAAAACGACTTTAACAGAGAAACTACTTTTATTTGGAGGTGCCATCCAGGAAGCAGGTGCCGTAAAATCCAATAAAATTAAAAAAACAGCTACCAGTGATTTTATGGAAATTGAACGTCAGCGTGGTATTTCTGTAGCCACTTCCGTACTGGGTTTTGAATACAAAAACATAAAAATCAATATACTAGACACTCCTGGTCACAAGGATTTTGCTGAAGACACCTTTAGAACCCTTACTGCTGTAGACAGTGTCATCGTTGTCATTGACGTTGCTAAAGGGGTGGAAGAGCAAACCGAAAAACTCGTCAAGGTTTGCCGAATGCGTAACATTCCTATCATCGTTTTCATCAATAAAATGGATAGAGAGGGTAAAGATGCTTTTGAACTCCTTGATGAAATTGAGCAAAAATTAGGCCTTCACGTCACCCCATTAAGCTTCCCTATCGGGATGGGTTATGACTTCAAAGGCATTTATAACATCTGGGAAAAGAATGTCAATTTGTTTACTGGTGATCCCAAAAAAGATATCGAAGAAACCGTGAAGGTAAGCGACTTATCTACAGGCGAAATTGATGAACTTATTGGCACAGATTCAGCAGATACCCTGAGAGAGGAACTTGAACTGGCACAAGGCGTTTACCCAGAGTTTGATATCGACCAATACAAACGTGGTGAATTGCAACCTGTGTTTTTTGGATCGGCTTTAAATAATTTTGGAGTTCGTGAGTTACTGGATTGCTTTATAAGCATTGCTCCTCCTCCAAGACCAAAACAAAGTGATATTCGAGAAATAAGGCCAGAAGAAGATAAATTCACAGGATTTGTCTTTAAAATTCACGCCAATATGGATCCCCGCCACAGAGACCGACTTGCTTTTGTGAAGGTGGTTTCAGGAAAGTTTGAAAGAAACAAACCTTACCTGCATGTCCGTAGTAATAAAAATCTGAAATTCTCCAGTCCTAACGCCTTTTTTGCAGAACGTAAGGAAATCGTGGACGAGATGTTTCCTGGTGATATCGTAGGCCTTCATGATACGGGAACCTTCAAAATTGGCGATACGCTTACCGAGGGTGAAATCCTTCAGTATAAAGGTATTCCTAATTTCTCACCAGAGCATTTTAGATACATCAACAATGCAGATCCCATGAAGTCTAAGCAGCTCAACAAAGGTATTGAACAATTGATGGATGAAGGAGTTGCACAACTGTTCACCCTGGAACTTAATAACCGTAAAATCATTGGGACTGTGGGCGCCCTTCAATACGAAGTGATTCAATACAGGTTAGAACACGAGTACGGAGCCAAATGTTCTTACGAAAATATCAATGTTCACAAGGCCTGCTGGATAGAGCCCGATGACCCAAAAAGTGAAGAGTTCAAAGAATTTAAACGCGTCAAGTCGAAGTTTCTAGCCAAAGACAAATCAGATCAGTTGGTATTTCTCGCCGATTCAGAATTTTCTTTACAGATGACTCAGCAAAAATATCCTAACATTACCTTTCACTTTACGTCAGAGTTTTAAAGGTTTTGGAGCCAGGAACCTGCTTTCCGCGTCAAGTCCTCCCCCCAAAGCATTGGGGGTTGCGGGCTTTCTGCTGCAATCAGGGCTAAGACAACCTACACTTAAGAAGTAAGATTTCTTTTTTGTTCATCATAAAATACATAAGCAGAAGCATAATAGGCTAAAATGCCGAGTATAGGTAAAATCCAAATTATAGATAAGAATATAACTTTATCCATCAATTTCTTCTGAACTAAAAGTATGTGAAAAGATGAAATAATGTTTAATCCTAGCAAGGACAAAAGGAAAATGTGAATCAGGGGTTCTGGTAATAGTAGGTCCATAAGCTTTATTGATTTGAAGTCATTAACATTATTAATAATTGCTAAATATATACAATAAATGCTATGTCATTTAAATATTAATGTAAATTTTTATTTATTGCTTTTATTTTTTTAAATGCTGTTTCGAATCTGGATAAATTTTATGTGTGAATCACGGTCTTTTATACAAAAAAAAAGCTCCTGATTCCTCAGGAGCTTTTTATATAGTAGTAATCGGTTTTGTGTTATTCAATATATCCTTTCTCACGCATCCAATCATCATTAAACATTTTTCCAACGTACCGGCTTCCATGATCATGAAATAAAACAACCACCACATCATCTTTTTTGAAATGCTCTTTCAGCTGTAAAAGCCCTTTGACTGCTGCTCCTGCTGAGTTTCCCAAAAACATACCTTCTTCTTTAGCTAATTTTTGAGTGTATACCGCAGCGTCTTTATCGGTCACTTTAGTAAAGCCATCAATACCATCAAACCTTACATTTAGGGGTAAGATGTCTTCGCCGATGCCTTCAGTGACATAAGGGTAGATTTCATTTTCATCAAATTCACCTGTTTCATGGTATTTTTTAAACACAGAACCGTAGGTGTCGATACCCCATACTTTAATATCTGGGTTCTTCATTTTCAAATAACTGCTTACTCCGGATATGGTTCCTCCTGTTCCAACGCCAACTACAAAATGAGTAATCTTTCCATCAGTTTGTTCCCAAATTTCAGGTCCCGTCGTCTTGAAATGTGCTTTACAATTAGAGGGGTTATCATACTGGTTTACGTACCAGGAATTTGGTGTCTCTTTCGCCAACCTAGCCGAAGTAGAATAATAAGATCTTGGATCATCGGGGGCCACATCTGTTGGGCACACATGAACTTGACAACCCACAGCTCTTAAGATATCCATCTTCTCCTTACTTTGCTTATCACTTAAGACACAAACGACTTTGTAACCTTTTACAATAGCGACCAAAGCCAACCCCATTCCTGTGTTCCCAGAGGTCCCTTCTATGATCGTTCCACCTGGCTTTAAAGCTCCACAGGCTTCAGCATCTTCTATCATTTGCAAAGCCATTCTGTCTTTTACAGAATTTCCCGGGTTGAAGGTTTCGTACTTGGCCAGTACTAAAGCATCGATGTCTTCAACTATTTTATTCATTTTCACCATTGGTGTGTTACCAATTGTTCCAATGATATTTTCAGCGTAATCCATAGTTTTTATTTAATGCGGCAAAGATAAAAAAAGTAAAACTCAAAAACGGTATGATTGGCTTTAGACTAATTCCAATCTTGTCTATTCAAATTTTATAGCCTTAACAGGAGAAATTTTGGTGATAATGATAGAAGGTATCAAAAGCATCAACACACAAAGCAATAAAGTACCTATATTGATAATAAGGATGTAATCCAGGCTTAAATAGATGGGGGCTTCAGAAACGTAATAGGTCTCTGGGTTCAAAGGAATAACTTTCAAGAACTTTTGGATCAATAAAATTGAAATTCCAATAAGGTTCCCCCAGAACAAACCTTTAAAAATTAAAAAACCAGCATTGTAAAGAAATATTTTTCGAATTGACCAATCTGTTGCTCCCAAAGCTTTCAAAATGCCTATCATTTGTGTGCGTTCCAAAATCAGCACCAGCAAAGCGGTAATCATATTAATCCCAGCCACCAAAATCATGATGCCTATGATCAAAATAATATTGAAATCAAACATTTTGAGCCATTCAAAAATGGAAGGATATAATTCGATGATAGTGCTGGCGTTTAAAAAAGAGTCGACCTCCTCGTATACCTTATAACCCACTTCCTGAATTTCTGAAAAATCCTCTACAAATAATTCAAACTGCCCAATCTGATGGTCCTCCCAGTTATTTAATCGTTGAATTTGCTTGAGGTCGCCAATGATGTAGGTCTCGTCAAATTCTTTAAAGCCCGAATCAAAAATCCCAGAAATCGTTAAGCCAACCGATCTTGGCAAACGGTCCTGGTCTTCACGTAGAAAATATACAATCAATTTATCACCAACTTTAAACCCTAAACGATTGGCTAAATAATTAGAAATTAAAACTTCTCTGCTTATCTTTTTGTCAAAAACAGGGAGCTTCCCTTCCACAAGGTACTCTTCCAGATATTCCCAGCGGTAATTCTCCTCTACACCTTTGACAACAATACCTTCGAAGTCAGTTTCCGTTCTGACAATACCGTATTTAGTAGCTACTTTTTGTATGTGTTCTATCTCAGGAATGCCAGAGAATTCTGGATAAAAATCCTGTTTTATTGTTACAGGGTTTTGAGTAATGGTAGATTGGTTATTGGAAAAATTATTGATCACAATATGACCATTGAATGCTGCAATTTTTTCTCTAATCTTATTTTGAAGTCCAAAGCCAGTGCTAATCGCTATAAACATCATGATAATACCGATAGCTATCGCTGAAATAGCAATTTTAATTATCGGAGCCGATATGTTACTTTTATGATCGGTTTTGGTGACTAGCCGTTTGGAAATAAAATATTCAAAATTCAAGCTGACATATGATTTTAAAGAGGTTCAAAAATACAGTTTATTTTATTCTTTTGGTATGTATTTCTTGCTCTGCGCAACAAGCAGAAATTAATACATATAACAGTCTAGGCGTAGGCGCCAACCGCACAGAATCCTACTTAGAATTTCTTGAAGGTAAAAACGTAGGGATAGTTGGTAACCAAACTTCGGTTATTTTCACTTCTGAAACTGATTACGTTCACCTGGTCGATTCCCTTCTGAACCGTAACATCAAGATTAAAAACGTATTTGCGCCAGAACATGGTTTCCGTGGAACCGCAGATGCTGGTGAACTCATAAAAGATGGCATAGATACCAAAACAGGCATTCCGATCATTTCACTATACGGTAATCAAAAAAAACCAAAAGAAGAACATCTAAAAGGTATCGACATCATGGTGTTTGACATTCAAGATGTAGGAGCACGATTTTACACTTACATTTCTACGCTGCATTACATCATGGAGGCCTGTGCAGAACAGGATATACCTTTGCTTATCTTGGACAGGCCCAACCCCAATGGTCATTTTATAGACGGTCCAGTTTTGGAAGACGAATTTAAAAGTTTTGTGGGGATGCATCCGGTTCCTGTTGTTCATGGATTAACCATTGCTGAATATGCTCAGATGATCAATGGAGAAGAATGGCTAAAGGACGGAATCCAGTGCCAATTAGAAATTATTGACATGAGAGGCTATTCTCCACAATTAACTTATGATTTACCCATAAAGCCTTCACCCAACCTCCCCAATGCCAAGTCCGTCAACTTATATCCGAGTTTATGTTTTTTTGAAGGCACCAATGTGAATGCGGGTCGAGGAACAACTATGCAGTTTCAGGTGTTTGGTTCACCATTTTTGGATGCTTCACTCTTTGATTTTAAATACACACCAAAATCTATGGATGGCGCTAAATACCCAAAACACGAGAATCAACTTTGTTATGGAAAGAATCTTCAAAATCATAGCGATCTCGATTATCTTAATTTGGACTGGTTGCTTCAGGCGTATCATCACACCCAGGACCAGGATTCATTTTTCAACGATTTTTTTAATAAACTGGCAGGAAATTCAAATTTGCAGGAGCAAATTCAGCAGGGAAAAACAGCAGAAGAAATAAGAAAAAGCTGGCAAACTGACCTGAACAACTACAAAGCCAAAATCAAACCGTATTTACTCTATGAGAGAGGAATCCACTAGCTCCTCGCAAGAATGGAGACTTTACTTTTCTTGTTATATTAAATAGTCCCCTTCCCTTGGGGAAGGGTTAGGGATGGGCTTTACTACATTACTCAACCTTCTCCCCGTTCAATTCCACCTGATACTGAATATCCACCGTTTGATCCAGCATCTTGGAGACCGAGCAGTACTTTTCAAAGGACAGCTGTGCTGCGCGTTTGGCCTTATTGGCTGGAATATCACCTTCAAGTTTAACGAGTAATTTAATCGTATGAAAAACTTTGGGGTCGGTGTCTTTTCTGAAACCTTCTACATCGACATTTAAATTTTTAATCTCCAGATTCTGCTTTTTCAAAATATGTACAATATCGATACTGCTGCAGCCTGCGGTTCCCATCAAAATTAATTCCATTGGACTTGGTGCCTTTGGGTTGGGTGCCGAAGAATTGTAAAGTTCAATTGTATGACCCAATGAATTTTCTGCCTCAAAATGAACGTCACTGTTGGGTTTCTTATGTAAACTGATTTTCATGATTCTCTAATTTTATACAAAGCAAATGAATCTTCAGTATAAATCTGCTAAAAATAACTTAATACAATTTAGAATGACTCAAATTTATTATGTTTGCACCGAGGAAGGATTTGACTGATTGCAACCTCTTTTTAAAATGCTAAAGCAGTATATTTTGAAGATTTTAGTCTAATTTTCCTTCCTCCCGACTATAACTTTAAATCTTATTCTATGTCCTATTTATTTACTTCAGAGAGTGTTTCTGAAGGACACCCCGATAAAATCGCCGATCAAATCAGCGATGCCCTGCTCGACTCTTTTTTAGCCTTTGATGAAACTTCCAAAGTCGCCTGTGAAACCTTGGTCACGACTGGCCAGGTGGTTCTGGCAGGAGAAGTGAGAAGCAATACTTACTTAGACGTTCAGCAAATTGCCAGAGACGTTATAAACGATATAGGTTATACTAAAGGAGCTTATCAGTTTTCTGGGGATTCCTGTGGTGTAATTTCTTTGATTCACGAGCAATCTCAGGATATTTACCAGGGTGTGGACAAAGCTTCCAAAGAAGAACAAGGCGCTGGAGACCAGGGAATGATGTTTGGTTATGCGACCAACGAAACCGAAAATTACATGCCATTGGCACTGGATATTTCTCACAAACTTCTTATCGAACTGGCCAAACTTCGTAGAGAAAACGACGACATCACCTATCTCCGTCCCGATGCTAAGGCACAAGTCACTATTGAGTATTCCGACGATAATGTACCCCAGCGCATAGATACAATTGTAGTCTCCACTCAGCATGACGATTTTGATAAAGATGCAACCATGCTTCAAAAAATTGCCGAAGACATCAAATCTATCCTGATTCCCAGAGTAAAAGCTTTGTTTGACGAGCAGACTCAAGCTTTGTTTGATGAAAATATCACATACCATATTAACCCCACAGGGAAATTTGTCATTGGTGGACCTCACGGTGATGCCGGACTTACAGGAAGAAAAATCATTGTCGACACCTACGGTGGTAAAGGTGCTCATGGCGGTGGTGCTTTTTCTGGAAAAGACCCCAGCAAGGTCGACCGTTCCGCAGCTTATGCAGCCAGGCACGTTGCTAAAAACATGGTAGCCGCAGGCATTGCAGATGAAGTTTTGGTCCAGGTGTCCTACGCTATTGGGGTAAGCGAACCTACGTCTATTTTAGTAAACACCACCAATAAACACATCAACATGAGCGATGGAGACATTGCCAGAAAAATCAGACAGATTTTTGATATGCGCCCAGGAATGATCGAGGAACGCTTAAAATTAAGAAACCCTATCTACAGAGAAACTGCCGCTTACGGCCATATGGGAAAAGAACCACGCTTTGAAACCAAAATCTACCGTTCAGATTATTCTGGGGAAGTCCGTCGTGAAGTCGAGCTTTTCACCTGGGAAAAACTGGATTATGTGGATCAACTGAAAGAAGCTTTCGATTTGTAATTTTTTTTCTGAATTTGTTTCAAGATAGCCTGAACTCTTTAAGATAACCAACTTGTACGCTAAAGTTTAATTCAATTCAGCGTCCAGGCTTGTCAACTTGTCCCAAAGCACGGGACAAGTTGACAAAGCTCAACACTGTTGAGACGAAGATGTCAGGGCTAACGCCCCTTTTTGCCTACTCTCGTTTTACTATGAAGATTTCAGGGCTAAAGCCCCTTGCAACATCTACTTCTTTACTTTTTACGAAGATTGCAGGGCTAACGCTCCTTCCACATGTTTTCATAATAAAAATTATTGGAACTCATATTCCTTTTATGTATATTAACTTAGGAAATGAAGACTATTAGGACTACGTCTTTAAAAAAAGGGCAGAGCCCACTAATCTTTGTAAAACAAGCACCTAGTTTATGTACCGAGGGGCAGAGCCCTGGCATCTAGTTCGAAGAAGAAAATTATGCAAGTGATCTTGAATTCTGTTACAGCTTATAGATCACCTAAAGCATCACAAGCCTAGACACTCTTCAACTTACTCCCTACACCTGTTAAATAAATTCCTGTCTTCTTCATTATATTTGTAGAAGCCTTTTGCAACACCTAACTTTACTCAAAAATAATCCACATGAAACATCTTTCCCTTTTATTAGTGTCGCTCCTATTCCTTGGAGCCTGCAACCAGAAAAAAGATAAGTCAGAAGAATCCAAGTCTGAGTCAACTTCTGAGGTCTCTTCAGATAAAGGAATTGGCATCTTGGAAGACATCGCTTCTGCCAATGGCTACGAGAACTGGTCTGAAGTAGATTCCATCTCCTACACCTTCAATGCCCAAAATGGTGACAATATCTCCAGTCGTACCTGGAAATGGAAACCAAAAACAGGTGAGGTCACCATGAAAACACAAGACACCACCCTTACATATAACACTAATAAGTTTGAAGAAGACATTGCCTTTGCCGATCGTGGTTTTGTCAATGATAAATACTGGTTACTATTTCCATTCCATTTGGTTTGGGACGATAACTTTGATTATGAAGTTACTGAACAGGTAGAAGCGCCGATTTCTGGTGAACTGATGCAGGAAATTGCCATCATGTACAAAGATGAAGCCGGCTATACCCCTGGCGACACCTACCATATTTATGTTGACGAGAATAAGATGATCCGCGAGTGGTCTTATACGCCCAAAGGTAGCGACGAGCCAAGACTGGCCACCACTTGGGAGGATTACGATGACTTCAACGGCATTAAAATCGCCAGAATGCACGATACCAAAGAAGGAAGCTTTAAAATTTACTTCACCGATATTAGCGTCAATTAATTTATGAAGTACATCAATTCCAGGGCTTTTGCAGCGGAACAGGATCAAAACGATCCGTTACATCACTTTAGAAGTCAGTTTCATTTTCCGGTCAAAGCAGACGGTTCACCCAAAATCTATTTGTGTGGCAATTCCCTTGGGCTTCAACCTAAGCAAACCTCAGCCTACGTTCAGCAGGAATTAAACGACTGGGCAAAATTTGGAGTGGAAGGCCATACCGATGCCGAAACTCCGTGGCTGACTTCACACGAAGATTTGGCACAACCCATGGCTAAGATCGTGGGTGCAAAGCCAGAGGAAGTCGTCATCATGAATACCTTAACGGTGAACCTTCACTTGATGATGGTATCGTTTTACAAACCGACTCAAAAGAAATTCAAAATCCTGATTGAAAGCGATGCTTTTCCTTCCGATAAATATGCAGTGGAGTCTCAGCTGAAATTTCACAATATCGATCCTAAAGAAGGCCTTATTCTTTGGAAGCCTAGGGAAGGTGAACACCTTTGCCGACACGAAGATTTTGAAGCGCTTCTGGAAACTCATAAAGATGAAATAGCCTTAGTCATGGTGGGAAGCACTAATTATTACTCTGGCCAGGCCTTTGATTTGAAACGCATCGCCAAACGTTGTCAGGACAAAAACATCACTGTTGGTTTTGATTTGGCCCATGGGGCAGGCAATATTCAACCTAACTTACACGACATCGGCGCTGACTTTGCCGTGTGGTGTACCTACAAATATTTGAATTCCGGACCAGGCAGCATTGGGGGCTGTTTTGTGCACGAAAAGCATATCCAAAACCAAAGTATCAATCGTTTTGTGGGCTGGTGGGGACATAATAAAGACTCACGTTTCAACATGAGAGTTGGATTTGACCCTACGCCAACCGCAGAGGGCTGGCAACTAAGCAATCCGCCAATTTTATCTTTGGCAGGCACACGCTCATCCCTGAATTTATTTGAAAAAGCAGGTTTTGATAACTTGAGAGAAAAATCGGTAAAACTGACGGGATTTCTAGAGTTTCTCATTGACGATTTCGACAACACCGATATTTCAATTTTGACACCTAGATCACCGGGAGAACGCGGATGCCAATTGTCTATCCAGATGAAGAATGCCGACCGCTCCCTTTTCGATCAGCTCACAACTCAAGGCGTCGTAGCCGACTGGCGAGAACCCGATGTGATCCGCATCGCTCCTGCTCCGCTTTATAATTCGTTTACAGATGTATATGAATTTGTACAACTTTTAAAACTCTGTCTGCATGGCAACTAAAGAACATATACTCATCATTGGTGCTGGACTTTGCGGTTCACTACTCGCTTTACGCATGGCCCAGCTAAGCTACAAAGTCACGCTAACCGAAAAGCGATCTGACTTGCGCAAAGCGAAACTGGCGGCTGGCAGATCCATCAATTTAGCCTTGTCCAACCGTGGGTTGAAGGGCCTTAAAATGGTAGGCTTGGAGAAAGAGGTGGAAAGTCTGTGCATCCCTATGTACGGCAGGATGCTACACAGCCTTCAGGGCGAAACTCAGCTTTCAAAATACAGCGGAAGAGAAGGGGAATACATCAATTCGATCTCAAGAACTGGTCTTAACGCCTTGCTTTTAGATAAGTTGGAAACTTATCCTAATGTCGAGATCCAATTTGAAAACACCTGTACCAACGTAAACCTTAAGCAGGCGAACGCCAGATTTAAGCCCGCAAACTCAAATTCAGAATACACTTTACAGGCAGATTACATTATCGGAACAGATGGTGCAGGTTCTGTAGTTCGACAGCAGATGGAACGAGAAAAAGGATTTCTATTTAGCCGATCGCAAGACTTCCTAACCCACGGCTATAAAGAACTGACGTTTCCAGCAACAAAAGATGGACATTACGCTACAGAAAAAGGAGCCTTACACATCTGGCCAAGAGGCGAAAATATGCTGATTGCTCTTCCCAATCAGGACAAGAGTTTTACGGTGACCTTGTTTTTGGCTTACGAAGGCGGCAAGTATAATTTCAATAATTTGACGACGGAAGCTATTGTTGAAGAATATTTTAAGGAGGTTTATCCCGATGCTTATGAATTGATGCCTGATTTGAAAACTGAATTTTTTGAAAATCCTACAGCTCCGCTGGGCACGATTCGTTGTTTCCCCTGGACTTACGGCAAAACACTGTTGATGGGCGATGCTTCGCATGCTATTGTTCCGTTTTACGGGCAGGGCATGAATGCTTCTTTTGAAGATGTCGTTGAGTTTGATAAAGCTTTAGCCGAGTCTGATTTTGATCTGGATGCCTCTTTTAAGCATTTTAGTCAACATAGAAAACCTGATGCTGATGCGATTGCAGACCTGGCTCTGGATAATTTTCATGAAATGAAATCGCATACAGCAGATGAAGTTTTTCTGGAAAAACGAAAACTGGAACTGGAGTTTGAAAAGGAGTTTCCCAATGAATACCATTCTAAATATTCGCTGGTGACCTTTAGAGCAGACCTTCCCTACACCAAGGCTATAAGCCAGGGACGTGCACAGGACCTGGTGATTCAGGAAATGCTAAGAAAAAATATACTGAAAGCTGAAATGAGTCTTCAAGAAAAATTAAATTTGGTGCGTGAAATTTCCACAAAAGCAGAAGACAACGAACTGATTTTTGATATTTAATCTCAACCCATGAAACTACTAGACGGCCGAGCAGTCTCGGGAGACATCCTAAAAAAAGTAAAAGAAGACATTGATAGCTATATTGATCAGAAACATCTGGGCTATGATTTATCTCGACCAAGCATTGCGATCGTCATGGTGGGACATAATGCGGCAAGCGAATCTTACGTCAGAGCCAAAACCAAAGCTTGTGAAAAAGCGGAGATCAATCATAAAATAATTCGGTTTGATGAATCTATTTCTACGTTTGAATTGATTTCAGAGATCAAAAAACTAAACAAATCCCATTTTGATGGTTTCATCGTTCAATTGCCATTACCAGAGCATATTGAGCCAAAAGCCATCATCAATGAAATTAGCGCCTACAAAGATATTGATGGGTTTCATCCCCTTAATTTCGGGAAAATGGCATTGGGACAAAAATCCATGCGTCCGGCTACGGCTTATGGTATTTTAAAATTATTGCAGTATTACGATATTCCAACCAACAGCCAACATGTGGTGGTGATTGGAAGATCCAACATCGTTGGTAAGCCCATTTCCATAATGCTAGGCAACGATTTTGAAGTTGGGCGCTCAACCGTAACTTCTTGTGATATTCATACTCCAAAAGAACTCCTTAAGGAAGAATCCAGTAAAGCAGATATCGTGATTGTAGCTGTAGGGCAAGCAGGTTTTTTAACGGCAGATATGATCAAAGAAGGAGCCGTTGTGATCGACGTAGGGATCAATCGCTTGGATTCTGGGAAATTGGTAGGAGATTGTGATTTTGATGATGTTTCCAAAAAAGCAGGCTATCTTACGCCTGTCCCTGGCGGCGTGGGCCCGATGACCATCGCTGGCTTGATCTTGAATACCTTTGAAGCCTGGAAAATGAAAAATTTGATTGAAGAGTAGAGCTATAGACCATAGATATAATAGGTTAGAGGGTAGATATTAGAGGATAGAGGTGTGATGTCCATAAGAGTTAGACTTGTGTAAACTAAAAAATCTTAGAAGAAGACTAAAACAGATGAAAAGAAAGCTTAGAATTAACGGTCACTCCCACCTCCTGCCCTATCCGGAAGAGATTCCGGATTTCATGCGTGAAAAGGAAATTTTCTGGATCGATGAGGATAAAAAATTTATGCTCCAAAAAGGTTGGAAACGACCTGTCACCGATTCTAGTTTTTTTCTTAATGAAAAGCTGGAATGGATGGAGCGCTACAAAATAGACCATGCTGTAGTTCTCAATTTATCTCAGCTCTATGGAAACGGCCTCCGGGTTGAAGAAATGAAGAAAGCGCTTCGTTTTCAAAATGACTTTAATGCTAAAATTCAGCAGAACCATCCGAAAAAATTTACTTGTGGGTTTGTAGTACATCCTGGTTTTGTACGTGGAGCCTTATGGGAAATTGAGCGTTGTGTGGAAGAACTGGATCTCAAGCTCTTGTGCTTACCAACTCATTATATGGATAGCATCGGGACCTGGAGGTGTATATTTGATGAAGAAAATGAACCGATCTTTGAACTGGCCAGCAAGTATAATTTAGCCGTAGAGATTCACCCTTACGATGGGGAAAAGTTCATCAAACTGGAAAATACTTCCTGGCGTTTTCATTTGATTTGGATGCTGGCTCAATGTGCAGATGCCTATCACTTTTTGACTTTAAATGGCTATCCAGACAAATATCCTAACATGCGAGTATGCTTTGCTCATGGCGGACAACTGGCACAGATCAACCTGGGAAGACGCATCCAGGGATTTGATGGCAGACCCGATCTGTTTGAGGGGAAAGTCCACCCTAGAAAATCGGTTGGTCACAAAAATATTTTCTTTGACACTTTGGTTCACGATACGCGATCGCTAAAGCTACTTCTTGAAAATCAAAAAAGCTCTCAAATCCTGGCTGGACTTGACGACCCATATCCATTGGGCGAAATGGAAAGTGAACCACAATCTTCATATCCAGGGAAAATTTTGGATCTTGCTTTAGAACAAAAGGTTATCACTGAAAAAGAAAAAGAGGAAATCTGGTCGGATAATGTCTTGCAATGGCTTTTTGGGGATGATGAAACGAGAAAAGAAGAACTAGTCAACAAAATCATTAGTTAATGGATTTTATTTCAAAAGAGCTTCAAACTTACATAGAAGCTCATACTGAAGCGGAACCTAAACTGCTTCAGCAATTAACCAAAGAAACCTGGCAAAAAGTGCTTCAGCCCAGAATGTTAAGCGGGCATTACCAGGGCCGGCTGTTGAGTTTAATTTCGAAATTGGTTCGTCCGACATCTATCCTGGAAATCGGTACTTATACAGGTTACTCAGCTTTAAGCCTTGCAGAAGGTCTTTCAGAAAAGGGGAAAATATATACCATAGACCGCAACGAAGAACTTTATGATTTGCAACGCAAGTACTTCGATTTAAGCGGTTTTGGGAAGCAAATACTCCAGTATACAGGCGATGCCAGAACTATCATTCCCGAAATTGACGCAAAATTTGATTTGGTGTTTATTGATGCTGATAAATCCTCTTACCCGATTTATTTTGAATTAATTATAGAAAAATTGAATTCTGGTGGTCTTATTTTGTCAGATAATGTTTTATGGAGCGGAAAAGTCATAGAAGAACTTAATCCAAAAGACAAAGACACAAAAGCCTTATTGGAATATAATTTAATGCTAAAAGAAGATCCTAGAATTGAAACCGTCTTACTTCCCGTAAGAGATGGGCTTACGATCTCAAGAAAATGCTAAAACATTGTGAAAATTTTAGTCTTATTTAGAGATAATTTCAGAATTTAAACAGCCTGTGTGAAATATATTTGGCAAAAAACTTAAGTCATTAAACTTCTATCCATTCTCATTACTTTTTTTCTTACACAATCGGCTTTTTCTCAAGGCTATGAATTGTCCGGTTCAGTTGTAGATGATACAAATCAGCCTGTTGCTGGTGCTAATATCATTGTTGAAAATAGCAGTACAGGAACAGTCACCAACGATAGGGGTGAATATTCCATCAAACTTGCTCAGGGCGACTTTACTCTTAAAATTACTTATTTAGGTTTTAAAACTATCCGTAGAGAAATTAATTTGAAAAGCGATAAGACTCTAAATTTTACTCTGGATCCTCAAACTGAAGATTTGGAAGAAGTCGTTGTTTCGGATAATATTGAAAAAATAAACATCCGTGATCCAGAAATGAGCGTAAGCAAGCTGGATGGATCGAGCATAAAGAAAATTCCTGTTGTTTTTGGAGAAGTAGACGTCATACAATCTTTACTCCAACTACCTGGGGTTTCTAATGCCGGAGAGGGTGCTTCTGGCTTCAATGTAAGAGGTGGTGCAACCGATCAAAATTTGATTTTGATTGACGATGCCTTGATCTACAATTCTTCACACCTTTTTGGGTTTTTCTCTATTTTCAATCCAGATGCCGTAAAGAATTTAAAATTGTACAAAGGCGGGATTCCTGCAAATTATGGCGGTAGAGTGTCTTCAGTCTTGGACATCAAACAAAAAACGGGAAACAGTCAAAAATTGAAAGGAGAAGGAGGTGTTGGAGTGATTTCAAGTAAATTAACTCTGGAAGGCCCCATTCAAAAAGATAAGAGTTCGTTTCTAATAAGTGGGCGAGGAACCTATGCACACTTATTTCTAAAGTTAACTGATAATGCAAATTCAGCTTATTTTTATGATTTGAACACAAAACTCAATTTTGATATTGACGAGAAAAACTCGTTGAGTTTTTCTGGATATTACGGTTTAGATTATGTCAATATAAACGATAGTTTTACCAATATTTATGGTAATGCTTTTGGAATATTGGACTGGAGCCATAAGTTTAATGAAAACATTACCTCAAATTTAAATTTTTCCTACAGCCAGTATAATTATGAACTTGATTTAGCTTTGGTAGGCTTTAATTTTGAAAACAGTATTTCCAACTTTGATTTGAGCTATCAAATTGATCATGAAATCAATTCGAACCTCAGTCTTTCTTATGGCTTAAGCAGCATTCAATACACTGTAAATCCAGGAGAAATTGTTCCAACCACTGCAGACTCGGGTATCAATCCACGAAAACTCAACAATAAGTATGCCTTCGATAATGCAGCTTTTTTGACGGTAAATCAATCCTTAAGCGACAATATCAATATTCAATACGGATTGAGAGTCAGTGCCTTTTTAAGAATGGAAGATGAAACTATCGATATCTATGAGGATAACAATCCACTTTTGTATGACGAGACTCGCGATATATATGTGGAAGCTGAGCCCATTGATTCCAGACAAGGAAATACCTCGAGGGTGAATGAAAGTTTCATCAATTTTGAACCAAGACTAGGATTGTCTTATATTTTGGATGACAATACTTCTGTAAAAGCTAGCTATAACCGAATGGTTCAAAATCTACATTTATTGTCCAACACCTCCTCACCTACTCCTTTTGATATTTGGACTCCTAGTGGAAGTTTTGTTAAACCTCAGAAACTGGATCAGTTTGCTTTAGGTTACTTTAAAGATTTTGAAAATATCCCATTCACCTTGGAAACAGAAGTCTTCTACAAAACCATTGCTAATAGAATTGATTACATAGACGGCGCTAACCTCATTGCCAACGACGCTATAGAACGGGTAATTTTGAATGGAGAAGGCAGAGCTTACGGACTCGAATTTTACCTTAAGAAAAACACAGGACGACTCACAGGCTGGTTGTCTTACACCTTATCCAGAAGTGAACAACGCACACCAGGACGAACGCCAAGTGAAATTGGTATCAATAATGGAGATTGGTACCTCAACGGTTATGATAAAACACATGATATTTCTTTGACGAGCAGCTATGAATTGAATGACAAATGGCAGTTGAACTCCAATTTTGTACTACAAACTGGACGCCCGGTGAATTTCCCGGTGGGGCAGTTCGAATTTCAAGATCTTAATATTCCGGTGTTTGAAGGCAGAAATCTCAACAGGCTCCCAACCTTTCATAGATTGGACCTATCTGCCACCTACACGCCAGAAAAGAAAAACAAAAACTGGTCGTCTTCCTGGAACTTTGGGATTTACAATGTCTATAATCGTAGAAATGCGGCCTCACTTAACTTTGAGCAAAATTCAACAACAGGACAAAATGAAGCTGTGAGGTTTTCGATTTTTGGAATTGTGCCTTCAGTGAGTTATAATTTTAAATTTTAAGCCATGAAAAAACTCTTGATTTTACTTGGTTTTGTGATTTTGTTTACCGCTTGTGAAGATGTGGTAGAAGTCGACCTGGAAGAAGCTCAGCCAAGGCTAATTGTAGATGCTATACTCCAGTGGGAAAAAGGAACATCTGGTGCTAACCAAACCATAAAACTAAGCCGAACTCGCGGTTTTTTTGAGCAAGAACCCAATCCGGTATCTGGGGCGGATATCGTTGTAAGAAACAGTTCTGGGGTGGAATTTAATTTTGAGGAGTTAGCTTTAGGTGAATATGTCACCGATAATTTTGAGCCAGAAGTCAATGAATCTTACAGCATCACAATAGAACTAGAGGGAAGCGTCTATACTGCAGAAGAAACTCTGAAACCAGTAGTTGAAATAGAATCTATAGAGCAAAATGATGAAGGCGGATTTTCTGGTGAAGACATCGAGTTAAAAGCTTTTTACACCGATCCGGAAGGAATTGAAAATTATTATCTATTTAAATTTTTCGCTCCTTTTTTGGCCTTTCCAGACTTTAGTGTATTTGATGACGAATTCAATGACGGAAACAGGATTTTCGGTTTATTTTCCGAAGAAGATCTCGAACCAGGTATGGAAGTTACAATTCAGATACATGGTATAACTAAAGACTATTTCAATTTCTTAGAAATTCTACTCGCACAGGCAGGAAGCGCAGGTGGGCCTTTTGAAACTCAGCCTGCCACGGTAAGAGGAAACATCAAAAATGAAAATGATTCAGAAGAATTAATTTTTGGTTATTTTGGACTTTCAGAAGTGGACACAGTCATTTATACCGTTCAGTAATGCAAGACAAGTTTAAAAAAATCACCGAGCAGTCTTCCAATTACAGGCATCTGGAACAGATGTCCACAGGAGAACTTTTAACCCATATCAATACTGAAGATCAATCAGTTCCGCTTGCAGTTCAGAAGGAGCTTAAAGCCATCGAACGTTTGGTTGAAGTCATTGTAAAACAACTTCAGAAGGGAGGAAAATTATTTTATATTGGAGCGGGGACCAGTGGGAGGCTGGGAATTCTAGATGCCAGCGAATGCCCTCCAACCTTTGGTGTTTCGGCAGAACTCGTGAATGGTCTAATCGCTGGCGGAGACAAAGCCATCAGAACGGCTGTAGAACATGCTGAAGATGATATAGAACAGGCCTGGAAAGATCTGAAAAAACACCATGTCCAAAAAGAAGATATCGTGATAGGCATTGCTGCTTCGGGCACAACTCCTTACGTAGTGGGCGGACTACAAGCTTGTCAAAACGCTGGAATTCTTACAGGATGTATCGTTTGTAATCCACATTCGCCAATTTCCAAAGTCTCCGATTATCCTATTGAAGTTGTCGTTGGACCTGAATTTGTCACGGGCAGTTCCAGAATGAAAGCAGGAACAGCACAAAAACTGGTACTGAATATGATTTCTACTTCAGTAATGATCAAGCTCGGAAGAGTAAAAGATAATAAAATGGTGGATATGCAACTGAGTAATGCTAAACTCCATCGAAGAGGAAGTTTATTGATTTCAGAAGCTCTGGGAATTTCAGAAAAAAAAGCAGCCGATTTATTGAAAACACATGGAAGTGTGAGAAAAGCAATTGATCATGAAACACACCAATAAAGACACACTTGCCAAAGGCGTAAAGTTCTTGGCAGGTGCTTTACCACTTATATTTATAGGACCTTCGATTGTGTTCAGCGCTTTCAATAATCAGGACAAACCATTATACTGGCCGATATTGATTTTAGGAATCATGTTAAGTATGGCTGCTATTTATTTGATTTTTAAGGGAATAATGACATTATTAAAAGCTTTATTCGACGAATAAAAATTATTCTTTGAAAGGTTTTTTTAACTGATTCCAAAAATCCTGAGGATAATTTTCATCATTTTCAAAACCCAGCTCTATATTTTTTCCATCTTCAGGAATATGAGCTGTTCCGAAAATATAATCCCATAAACTTAAAGTCAAACCGAAATTCATTCCATAAGGACGCTCTTCTGGCAAAGCTTTGGAGTGATGCCAAATATGCATCTTTGGATTGTTCAATATATATTTCAGCGGCCCATAATCCCAACCAACGTTGGCGTGATTGAGGTGACCAATAAGCACTCCAAACATGTGAACAATAAAAAATTCCTGAATCCCAAAACCAATCATCGCTAAAGGCACGTATTGAACTACTTTATATACGATAGTTTCCATAAAGTGAAAACGGAATTGAGCTGCAAAACCCATTTCCTTCACACTATGGTGTACCTTATGAAATTTCCACAGCCAGGAGCGTTTATGCAACTGGATATGAACATTCCATTGGATAAAATCTGCAATAAGAAACATGATTAAAAACTGGGACCAGGTGGGAAAATTTTGAACCTGAAAGGCCACCAGATTTTCAATTCCAAATAAAGCCAGGAAGTCATTGAATAGCTCAACAAATACATTGGATATAGCATTGTATCCAATAAGTGAGAAAATAAAAAAGTTGAAGAAGACATAGAATACATCCAGCCAAAAGCCCTTCCTTATAATTTTTTGGTCTTTTCTCCAGGGAATTATAATTTCCATGAGAAGCACCAAAAATGAAAGCCCAATCAGCCACCAGAAATAATTGGTTAGAGATGGGTTTTGAATTTCATCTACCAGGTAGTTGAAATAACCGCTAAAGGAGTCCAAAAAAATATCTTTGTACTTTTCCATAATCAATTGCAAAATTAAAGTCTAAATTTAATTTTGTAGGTATCATAAGTCACAATAGTCTTTTAAATTTTAGACTTACTACATTTAGAATCAAAAAAATCTATGAATATGAATTTCAAAAATAAAGCCGTATTAATTACTGGAGCTTCCAGAGGGATTGGTAAGGCCGCAGCCATAGCTTTTGCTTCAGAAGGTGCTAATGTAGGCGTCAATTACAGAAGCCGAACCCAGGAAGCTGAGAAAACTCTCTCTGAACTTTCAGGTCATGGTCATAAGCTGTTACAGCGAGATATCTCGGTGAAAGAAGAAGCGAAAGCCCTGATTGATGATTTTATAAAACAATACGGTAAAATTGATATTTTAGTCAACAATGCAGGGATAGCTATTACACACGAAGTCGACCAGATTGATTTTGAAGCCTGGGCTTCTGCCTGGGAAAATACACTGCAGACCAATCTTTTTGCCGCAGCAAATTTATCTTACTTAGCTGCACAGCACATGATTAAGTCAGGTGGTGGTAACATAATAAATGTGTCATCCAGAGGAGCATTTCGTGGAGAACCCGATCAGCCTGCATATGGTGCCAGTAAAGCAGGCTTAAATGCCTTGAGTCAGTCTTTGGCCAAGAAATTGGCATCGCATAAAATTTTTGTGGCCGTTGTCGCGCCTGGCTTCACAGAAACCGATATGGCTACAGAAACACTTACGCCTGCCTCAAAGGAGAATATGCTTAAAGAAACGCCTTTTTATCGCATGGCAAAGCCGGAAGAAGTAGCGCATGCGATTTTATTCCTGGCTTCGGAAAAAGCAGCTTACTGTTCTGGAACCATCATAGATGTAAATGGGGCTAGTTATCTAAGAAGTTAGAGTTTTGGGAAAAACCGGCCAGTTTTGGACATATAGTCTTTGTATCCCTCAAAGGTGTTTTCTAGCAGACCCTCTTCATAGCTAGTTTTATAAAAAAATAAAACTAAAATAGCCAGGCTAATGCCTAATTTGTAACCATCTCCAAGCCAAAACGAAAAACTAAACATAAACATTAAAATTCCAGTATAGATAGGATGTCGACTAAACTTAAAAACTCCATTGGTAATGAGTTTGGAGTTTGCTTTTGGAGTAGGAAAAGGAGATAAATGAATGTTCATCTGTAAAAGTGCAACCGCAGACATAGCTAAACCCAATAGTCCTAAATAAAACCAGATATGATGCTCTATAAAGCTTATAGAAAACCAATTGACATCCAGGAAAAAAACCAGCATTAAAAAAAATTGAACTGAAACAAGAAGAATATCTTTGAGTTTTGGCATTATTTCTTTTTTGCAAAGATAGCATGTTAGACTCTACTTAAATTTTCAGTTCATAGCTGATTTTTATCATTTTGCAAGACTAGATCCCATTGTACTTTTGAATAAAATGCAATAGACATGCAAGAGTTAATTCAGAAATATAATGTGCCTGGGCCTAGATACACCAGTTATCCCACAGTACCTTTTTGGGATGAGGAAACTTATAGTGCATCTTCTTGGATAAAGAGTTTACAAAAGAGCAATTCCTCCAGAGAAATTAGCCTGTATATTCACCTTCCATTTTGTGAAAGTCTTTGCACCTTTTGTGCCTGTAACAAACGCATTACCAAAAGGCATGAAGTAGAATTACCTTATATAAAAGCCCTGCTGAAAGAATGGGAGATGTACCTTGAAATACTTGAGGGAAAGCCAGTTTTAAAAGAGATACACCTTGGAGGTGGAACTCCTACTTTTTTTGATCCGAAACATTTAGAATATCTTCTAAAAACAATTAAAAACTCCTGTGACGTTCCAAAAGACGTTAGCTTCAGCTTTGAAGGTCATCCTAACAATACTACTATAAACCATCTTGAAACCCTGAGAAATCTTGGGTTTGATCGTGTGAGCTATGGTATACAGGATTATAATCCTAAAGTTCAGATTGCTATACACAGAATTCAGTCTTTTGAGACCGTCAAAAAAATTACTAAGGAATCCAGGGCTTTAGGCTACAAATCTGTGAGTCATGATCTCATTTATGGATTGCCACTGCAAAGTTTGAGAGATGTCATTGCTACTATTGAAAAAACGATTGAATTGATGCCGGATCGTATTGCGTTTTATAGTTATGCTCACGTTCCCTGGACAAAGGGAAATGGACAGCGCGGATACGATGAAAAGGATTTACCATCGGCAGAATTGAAACGTCAACAATATGAAATTGGCAAACAAATGCTGGAAGACAAGGGCTATGTTGAAATAGGCATGGATCACTTTGCACTACCCAATGATGAGTTGGCTTTAGCATTTGAACATCAAAATCTACACAGGAATTTTATGGGATATACCACCACTAAGACCAATAAAATGATAGGTCTTGGTGTATCTGCTATCAGCGATAGCTGGTTTGGATTTTCTCAAAATCACAAAGACCTCAACACGTATTACTCAAGTTTAAACAATGATATACTACCTGTTTCACGAGGTCACATTTTAAACGAAACGGATCTGATAATCAGAAGAAAAATCTTAAATTTAATGTGTCATTTTGAAACTGATTTAGAGGATTTAGAAATTGACCTTCAATTTGAAATTAAAAATGATTTAGTTGAATTCGAATCAGATCAATTACTTAAAATCATGGATAATACTATAAAGGTAAATCCTGCTGGTAAAGCTTTTATCAGAAATGTATGTATGGCCTTTGACCTTCGGTTGAAAGCTCAGCAGACAACATCACAATTATTCTCAATGACTATCTAAAACCAAAACTCATGAAAAAGATACTTGTACCCGTCGATTTTTCAACACCTTCAGAAAACGCTTTAAAAGTAGCAGCAAAGCTTGCCCAAAAAAACAATGCTGAACTACATGTACTTCATGTCATTGAGCTGGCAGAATCCCTCTTTGGTGCAGAGCAGTTTAATGTAAATGATGAGCAAATCATTTTCTTTATGAAGCTTGCAAAGAAACGATTCTCTCAGTTTCTAGATAAAGATTATCTAAAGGATATCAAGACAACAGAGCATGTAGAACCAGGCTCTACATCTGTAGCCATCAGTGAATTAGTAGACGAAAATCAGATTGATATGATCGTGATGGGGTCAAGTGGTGTTTCTGGCATTGAAGAAATCGTGATTGGCTCCAATACAGAAAAAGTAGTAAGACATTCTAAAATACCCGTCCTGGTGGTAAAAAATGAAATAAAGGACATTAACATCAAAAATGCTGTTTTTGCCTCAAACTTCGAAATTGAAAATTTGGAACCCTATAAGAAAGCTAAAAAGTTTGCAGATAGCTTCAGTGCTAAAATGCACATGCTTTACGTTAACTTACCTGGAAATCAATTCAGTAGCACTTCCGAAATTCACGAGCAAATGCGTGTGTTTTTAAACAAAGTTGAAATGCCACTTGATAGAAAATTCATAGAAATTTTTAATGACTATACCATTCAGGAAGGAGTACTGAATGGTTCCGAATATCTTAAAGCAGATTTAATCATTATACCAACTCATGGTCGAAAAGGACTTTCACATTTCTTCAATGGGAGTATTGGCGAAGATGTGGTCAACCATTCAGAGTTGCCTGTATTGACGCTGAAGATTTAATAATCAGGTAATAAAGAATTCGCTATTTTTATAGGATGGTAAAGAAATTGACTTTATTAATTCTTATGGCAATATTGACGGGATGTGTAGTTGTAGAAGACGATACAATGATTTCCTTCAAAGGTCAACTGCTAGACAGGAATGGTGAAGTTGTTGAAGGCATCAAAATAGAGCTAGTTTCCACTTCGATAAATAGCCAAGATCAACTAGAATTCATAGATTTTCATCCTTCCAGGATTGATAATTTAGATGTTTTTGATATATCAAATGATGAAGGACGTTTCCAATTTTTTTTCCCAAGATCAAATTTGAATTTAGCGATTTACATCGATGTTGAACAACATATCAAATTTTACGATGAGGACACAGAAAGGAGTTATCCATTTCTTATTGTAGAGGATGCTGAAAGCTTAGATTCTGATTTTGGAGCGCTAACTTTAACTCCTTCTGAATGAAAATAATTCTATTATCGTTTATACTCTTTTTGACTTCACTAACTTTTGGTCAAGACGAAACTAGTAATGAAAATCAGACTAATAAAAGACGTATAGATAACCCAATAGCTATTCAATTAGGATTACAAGGTTCTGCTTTTGTATCATTAGATGACAACTTTATAAGTCAAGCTTACTCTCAGGATATTGGGTTAAATGTAGATGTAAGATTTGGTATTAAAGAATTTATTGGTTTAGGTGTCAATATGAATCGGTATGAGTTTTCAATAGATAACCCGAGGTTTTTAGGATCTAGATTTCCTTCTGCCAGATTTTATTCAAAATCTATTTATGCTTTTTATCAACACCTTTTATTTAAAAAATTGACTGCTGAAATTAAATTTGGACTCTTTGAAGGAAGTATTTTAAATAGATCTTTTACAAACAGTGTTCTTAATTTTGACAAACTAAGGTTAAATTTTACAGGCTTACTCTCAGGAATAAACATGGTTTACTATTTAGACCCCAATAAACGCATCGGTCTAAGTTTGGGAGCAGATGTGTATTTTAGTTTGTCGGATAAAATTCAAACAGCACCTTCAGATGTAGATTTTATCAATAGAAATATTTTTACAACTATCAATCTTGGTATTGTTATAGGAAACTAAAGAGGCACCTCAACCGAGATGCCTTATAGCTAGTAATTTCTTTAATTAATTGGCATTAGATTGTATAACTTGTACAATCTCGTCTTTCTGTAAAACACCACTTTGCCTCCATTTTTGTTCTCCATCTTTAAAAACAATCATCGTTGGCACTCCTCTTACCTGATATTTAGCAGCCAATTGTTCGTTTTTGTCCACATCAATTTTGATGATTTTGACACCATCGCCTAGCTCTTCTTTCACCTCTTTTAAAATGGGTGCAAGCATTTTGCAGGGTCCACACCAATCCGCAAAAAAATCGATAAGTACTGGAGTTTCGCTTTGTATAATTTCATTAAATTTTTGACTCATAATCTTATAGTTTAGTGATATTTAGTCGTAAACAATTATTATTCTTTACACTTATTTAAAACGTTCAAAAGCTGCTTTTTGCAAATTTTCTCGGTGATCTGGATGCGCGATTGAAATCAGTGCTTCCGCTCTTTGTTTTAAGTTTTTGCCGTAAAGATTCACAACACCATATTCTGTAACTATATAATGAACGTGAGCTCGAGTTGTTGTTACGCCAGCTCCCTCATTTAAGAAGGGTGTTATTTTCGAAACGCCTTTTTTGGTGACTGATGGCATAGCAATTATAGCTTTCCCACCATCAGATAATGAAGCACCACGTATGAAGTCCATCTGACCACCTACCCCAGAAAATTGCATTTTTCCGATGGTATCGGCACAAACCTGACCAGTTAAATCAATTTCTATGGCAGAATTGATAGCCGTCACTTTAGGATTACGTCTTATAATTGCTGTGTCGTTGGTGTAGGCAGCTTCTTTCATATGCACCAAGGGATTATCATCCATAAAATCATAAAGTTTTTGTGAACCTACGGCAAAACAAGTGACTATTTTACCAGTTTTTACTTCCTTTTGGCTGCCGTTGATGACACCGCTTTCCACAAGTGGTAAAATCCCATCCGAAAACATTTCTGTGTGGATGCCTAAATTCTTATGACCTCCTAAATTTTTAAGGGCAGCATTGGGTATTCCTCCAATTCCCATTTGTAAAGTAGCGCCATCTTCTACAAGACTAGCCACATTAGCTCCAATTTTGCTTTCCAGTTCTGAAACCGGCGGCTGTTCATGACCAAAAATAGGTTCATCCACTTCAATGGCAAAATCCAACTCACTCATATGAATAATGCCATCCCCATGGGTTCTTGGTACTTTAGGATTAATCTGTGCAATGACAAGTTTTGCCGTTTGTATTGCTGGAATTGTAATATCTACAGAAACCCCAAGTGAACAATAACCATGACGATCTGGAGGAGAAACTTGTATAAAGGCCACATCTAGAGGCAAAATAGAGCGTCTAAATAACCTATGAATTTCACTTAAAAAAATAGGAATATAATCACCATTGCCCTGTCGAAGTGAATTTCTGACATTACCACCTACAAAAACACTATTAATTTTGAAAGCCTTGGAGTAAGGTTCCTCGGTATAAGGAGCTTTACCTTCTGTATGAAGGTGCATAATTTCGACATCTTCCAAGGTTTCGTATCTAGATACCAAAGCGTCTATTAGTCGTAAAGGTGTCATCGCTGCACCTTGTATAAAAACTCTGTCTCCTGATTTTACTTTTGAAACGGCTTCTTCCGCAGTTACTTTATTGAGTTGATGAATCATATTTTAAACTTATTTTGAAGTACAAAAATACAGCCTACATCTCAATGAAGACTGGGCTTAAACAAAGATTTATATGATTTCAGTCAGTTTTAAGAAAGGTTTCCGAGGATAAAGTGAACCATGGTAAATTCCGAAGAAAATTGAATCAGTCTTCATTCTGAAGTTGTTTCCAGGTCCAAACTTGAGCCTCCTTATACGTAGAGAAAACCTCATAAGGAACAGGTTGTTTTTGAAGGAGGAAAATCATTTTCAACACCCATTGGATGGTTTTGCTAGGGATCACATAGGCTGTGCCCAGGCAATATTCCTTCATCAATGTCGTATTTTGCTTCAGCCATTTTGCCTGAAGTTTTTGGTGTGAAAATTTTGGAATAACCGCTTGAGTAGCATCAAATACAATGGCTAGTTTTTGTTGGGAAAAATAACAATCTTCAAGGTCTTTGAGATAGGCCTTAAAATTAGCATTTGTGCTTTTTTCACCAGTAAATGTCACATTGATCAGAGGAAAAGCGGTTTGATCTACTGTAGCGTAAGAATTCGATTTCAAATTTTTGTTTAAAAATAAAATAAAGTTTTAAACTTCTAAGCTTAAAAACGAATCATTTTTGGAGGGCAGTTCTGTTGTTCCCATCAAAAATTCATCTACACCTCTTGCAGCTTCCCTACCTTCGGAAATAGCCCAAACCACCAGTGACTGACCTCTACGCGCATCACCAGCTGCAAAAATAGACTCCACATTGGTTTGGTAATTATTAGCCTCTATAATTCCAGAATTGGTTTGTGAGACGCCAAGATGTTCTAAAAGTGGACTCTCTGGCTGAGTAAAGCCAATCGCTAATAAGGCTAGTTCGCATGGAATCAAACGTTCTGTACCTTCTATTTCCTTCATTTGCTGTCTTCCTCCTTGATTGACCCATTCCAGATCGACAAGTTTGATATGAGTTAACTCCCCTTTATCATTCCCAACAAACTCCTTTGTCAAGGTACTCCACTTACGCTCTCCACCTTCTTCATGAGAGGAAGAAGTTCTCAGGGTCATAGGCCACATTGGCCATGGGTCGTTAATTCCGCGTTTACTTTGAGGCTTCGGCATTAGTTCGAGTTGTAGGACGGATGCAGCTCCCTGCCTGTGTGAGGTTCCAATACAATCGGAACCCGTATCTCCTCCACCAAGTACCACTACATTCTTTCCTTGAGCTGAGATTTTATCATCGAATTTAATTCCGTCAATTTCTTTATTCTGAAGACTTAAAAAGTCCATAGCATAATGAATGCCTTTCAATTCTCGACCAGGAATTGGCAGGTCCCTTGGAACTGTAGACCCTGTGCAAACCACAATAGAATCGAAGTCTTCTTTCAACATATCAGGATTGATGCTTTTACCCACTTCTGCATTTACTTTAAAACGAACTCCTTCATCGTCCATAATTTGAATTCGGCGATCTACAACCCATTTTTCTAATTTGAAATCAGGTATACCGTATCGTAAAAGTCCGCCAATTTTAGCTTCACGTTCATAAACTGTCACCCAGTGTCCAGCTTTGTTCAATTGATCTGCAGCTGCAAGTCCTGCCGGACCAGAGCCGATAACTGCTACTTTTTTGCCAGTCCTTTGCTTTGGTGGGTTGGCTGAGATATAACCCATTTCGTGAGCTTTTTCTGCAATTGTTTTTTCGATATGCTCAATCGCCACAGGGGGTTTATTAATTCCTAACACACAACTGGCTTCACAAGGTGCCGGACATATTCGTCCCGTAAATTCTGGGAAATTATTTGTTGAATACAAAATGGAAACCGCATCTTTCCAGTTTTCGTCATGTACGGCTTCATTAAACTCTGGTATAATATTACCTAGGGGGCAACCCGAGTGGCAAAAAGGCACCCCACAATCCATACATCTCGCGGCCTGCGTTTTGGTTTTATCCTCTGGAAAAGGCTCGTATATTTCTTTGAAGTCTCCTACTCTATCCTCTGGTGGTCTTGCGCTTGGCAACTCTCTGTCATATTTCAAAAATCCATCATGCTGTCCCATTATGCTACTATTTTTTGTTGTTGTTCTTTTTCTTTTTTCTCTTCTAAAATGCGCTTAAAATCATGTGGAATAATTTTTATGAATTGTGTCTTCACTTCCTCAAAATTTTCCAGCACGTGTTTTGCTTTTTTACTCTGCGTTAACTGATAATGATTTACAATTAGCGTTTTTAATTCTTCAAAATTTTCTTCTGAAGGGGTTTCCAGCCCTACCATTGCTTTATTACAATTGGACTCAAACTGATTATTTTCATCAAGCACATAAGCAATTCCACCGCTCATACCTGCGGCAAAGTTTTTACCCGTCTCTCCCAAAATAACGACTCTACCGCCGGTCATATACTCACAAGCGTGGTCTCCAACACCTTCTACAACGGCTTTCACCCCAGAATTTCTGACAGCAAAACGCTCCCCAGCCATTCCATTAATGTAGGCTATTCCAGAAGTTGCTCCGTAAAAAGCCACATTTCCTATGATAATATTTTCATCTGAATTAAATGGAGACGACTTAGAAGGATAGATGATTAATTTACCACCAGATAAGCCTTTACCAAAATAATCGTTGGACTCACCTTCCACTTCAAAAGTGACACCTTTGGCTAAAAATGATCCAAAACTTTGCCCTGCAGAGCCATCAAATTTGTAATGAATAGTATCCTCTTTTAATCCTTGATCTTTAAAATGTTTACTGATTTCATTGGACAATAAAGCACCAGTGGCTCGATTTGTATTTTTGATTGTGCATGAATTTTTAACTTCAATACCACTTTCAAATGCGGGTTGAGCGTCTTTCAAAAGTTGCCAGTCTAGAACCTCATCAATTTCATGATCCTGTTCTATCTGTTTGAACACACCAACCTGTTCGGCTATATTTTCTTGATAGAGAATTGGACTTAGATCTAAATCTTTCAGTTTCCAAAATGGAACATCCTTCCTCACTTTCATCACTTCAGAATGACCCACCATCTCACTAACAGTTTTGAATCCCAGTTGAGACATGATCTCTCGAAGGTCTTCAGCTAAAAACTTAAAGTAATTGACCACGTGATCTGGGTTACCAGTAAATAATTTTCTTAATTCTGGGTTTTGGGTAGCAACGCCAACCGGACAAGTATTGGTATGGCATTTTCTCATCATAATACAACCTTCCACAATCAAAGCTGCTGTGGAAATCCCCCATTCTTCAGCACCAAGTAAAGTGGCGATAGCTAAATCTCTACCTGTCCTCAATTGGCCATCGGCCTGAACTGTAATTCTACTTCGTAAATTATTTTTGACTAAAGTCTGATGTGCTTCAGAAAGCCCCAGTTCCCAGGGTAATCCTGCGTGTCGAATAGAACTTAAGGGTGAAGCTCCTGTTCCTCCGTCTGCTCCAGAAATAAGAACCACGTCTGCATTGGCTTTGGAAACTCCAGCAGCAACGGTTCCTACTCCCGCTTGCGAGACTAGTTTTACATTAATTCTTGCTTTTCGATTAGCATTTTTCAAATCAAAAATAAGCTGAGCTAAATCTTCAATGGAATAAATATCGTGGTGTGGAGGTGGAGAAATCAATCCTACTCCTGGAGTGGAATGCCTTACTCGGCCTATCCATTCATCTACTTTATGTCCAGGCAACTGACCTCCTTCTCCAGGTTTTGCACCTTGAGCCATTTTGATTTGAAGCTCTTCAGCATTGGTCAGGTAATAACTCGTAACACCAAATCTTCCTGAGGCAACCTGTTTAATGGCAGAACTTTCCCAATCCCCATTAGCTTTTCTTTCAAATCTTACCTCATCTTCCCCGCCTTCACCACTATTGCTTTTTGCACCTATTCTGTTCATAGCAATGGCTAGAGTAGAATGCGCTTCATGCGAAATAGAACCAAAAGACATAGCTCCAGTAGCAAATCGTTTCATGATATCTTCGGCAGGTTCGACTTCAGAAAGAGGAATTGGTGTTCTTTTTTTAAATTCGAATAAACCTCTTAAAGTCAAGGTGTCTTTTAACTGATCATTTACAGTCTTAGCGAATTTTTTGTATAATGAAAAATTATCAGTTTGTGTAGAATGTTGTAATAAGTGAATGGTTTGCGGATTGAATAAATGCTTCTCTCCTCGTTGTTTCCATTGATAAACTCCACCAACTTCAAGACTTCTCTTCACGTCTTCATTGCCTGGGTAGGCTTTGTGGTGTCTCACTAAAACCTCTCTTGCTAAGCCATCGAAGTCAATACCTTCTATTCTGGAGATAGTTCCTTTGAAACACTTTTCAATCACAGTAGTATGTAAGCCTAAAGCTTCAAAAATCTGAGCGCCTTGATAAGACTGCACTGTACTAATTCCCATTTTTGATAAAATCTTCAGCAATCCGTACCCAATGGCCTTTTGGTAATTGGCTTTAGCTTCTTCAATAGTAATGTCAGTTTCTAGCTTACCATTTATCTGTAAATGCTCAATGGATTGCAAAGCCAAATAAGGATGAACTGCACTGGCACCATAACCAATAAGCGTTGCATAATGATGCGTTTCTCTCACGTCACCAGCTTGTACCACAATTCCTGCTCGTGTTCTCAAATTAAGTTTTACCAAGTGGTGATGAACTGCTCCTGTAGAAAGTAAGGAGGGGATTGGTGCTTGAGTTTTACTAATGGATTTATCTGAGAGAATAAGTACTTTTTTACCAGAATTCACCGCCTCTTCGGCAGCCTTACAAATGGTATCAATGCCTTTTTCTAGACTTCCTGGCTCACCATTGGCTTCAAAAACGCAATTGATGAAGGCATAATCAAAACCTTTGTCTTTTAAATTTTTAAATTTCTCAATATCAGAATCTAACAATACTGGTTGAGAAATATGAATTTGTTTGGTGAGTAATTCCGTTTCTTCAAGAATATTGAGACTTTCTCCAACTCTTGTAAACAAAGACATCACCATTCGCTCTCGAATTGGATCAATTGGCGGATTACTCACTTGTGCGAATAGCTGCTTGAAGTAATTGGCCACATGCTGACTTTGCTTACTCAAAATAGCCAAAGGCGTGTCTGCTCCCATAGAACCGATAGGTTCGGTAGCTCTTACGGCCATATCTGCTAAAATTACTTTTAACTCTTCTGATGTATAGCCATAAGCATTCTGAAGTTGTAAAAGTTGTTCGCTTGTGAGTTGTTCTTTTTCAAACTCAGGAACAGGTTGTAACCTCAACTTGATGCGCTGATTTACAATCCATTCCTGATAAGGTTTATCTTTTACAATTCGGTTTTTAATCTCATCATCATAAAGAACTTTATTCTGATTCAAGTCAGCAAGAATCATACGTCCAGGTTGCAACCTTCCCTTCTTTACAATTTCTGATGAATCTACAGGCAGGGCTCCAGCTTCAGAAGAAATAATAAGTCTGTTGGTTGAAGTCATGCAGTATCTGGAAGGTCTTAAACCGTTTCTGTCCAAAGTTGCCCCTACGCGTTTTCCATCTGTAAAAATTAAAGCTGCCGGCCCATCCCAGGGCTCCATAATGGAGGCGTGGTATTTATAGAAGGCTTTTCGTTCTGGGTCTATGGATTTGTTGTCTTGCCAGGCTTCTGGAACCAGCATCATCATCACATGCTCTAGAGGTCTGCCATCCAGCACCAGCATTTCTACCAGGCTATCTAAATTTGCAGAATCTGAATGCTCGGGGTTAGTGACTGGAAGTAAACGCTGAAGGTCTTCTTCTGAAAAAACTTTTGATTTGAAGTTAGCTTCTTTGGATTTCATTTTGGTCACATTACCTCGTATGGTATTGATTTCACCATTATGGGCTGTGAAATGAAACGGCTGGGCCAGTTTCCAATTTGGGAATGTATTGGTTGAAAATCTCGAATGAATGATAGCAAATGCCGTTTTGAAATTGGGATTTCTTAAATCATCGAAGTAGTCTCTAAGCTGGTTTGTCCTTAATTGGCCTTTATAAATGATAGTGTTAATAGACATACTACACACATAAAAAGCTTTGTTATTACCTTGTATGTGTTTTCCTATGTAGTGAGTCGTATAATTTCTAAAAACAAATAGTTTTCTTTCAAGATCATCATCAGACATATTGTTTTTTGGCTGAATTAAAATCTGCTGTATCAAAGGCTCAACTGGCTTCGCTCCCATTCCAGGGACTTTAGAATCCACAGGAACATTTCTATATCCTAGGATTTCGAGATTTAATTCTTCCGCATGTTTGGCTAAAATTTCTTTGCATTGGTTAGCAACACTTTGCACTTTTGGAAAAAATAACATACCGATTCCAACAGGCTTATTGGTATCAATTTCGGCCTCAATTTCTTTTGCGATTTCTAAAATAAATTGCTTATCGATTTGGATAAGGATTCCAGCACCATCCCCTGTTTCCGGATCTGAACCCGTACCACCACGGTGCTCCATGTTTTCCAACATGGTAAGTGCATCGGATATAAGCTGATGTTCCCTGTTACCGTCAATATTAATGATGGTCCCAATTCCACAGGCATCGTGTTCAAAACTACTATCGTACATTGATTCTCTCTTCATAAACTATATTTAAGCATTGTTCTAAGAATTATCCCTTAAAACTAGTTAATTATGAAGAAAATTATTAGGAAATCAGGTTTAATTAAGCATTTTTTTTGTTAAAATCGACTTTTTACTAAACTAAATCGTTTTCGTGATTTCTTAGGCAGTCGAGAATGAAATATTGAATTGAAAAAATTAATGGCACTCCATAGAAGAAGTAACTTGTGTTTGAGCAGGTTTTGGGGATACATATGGAATGCCCAAACCAAGGCCTCTTAGAATAAAAAGCACACCAATAATTGCAATGGCATAAGGTATGAGGCGTTTGGGGTTAAATTTTAAAACTGAATTGAGCCATTCTTTCGCATAAATAACCACACTCATCAATGGAATAGTTCCCAGTCCAAAGAATACCATGTAGAGTGAGCTTTCCGCTAAGCCAGTGATGGCAATTGAGCCAAACACAGCCATATAAACAAGCCCACATGGTAGCAGACCATTCAGAAAACCTAAATAATAAAAGGTGTCTAGTTCTTTCTTTTTTAAGGAAGACCCAAGCTCTGACTTTAGTTGTCCTACCCACTTAAATATAGGCTTGCTCACCTTAAGCTTCCCTAAAACAGATTCAGAAAAAAGAAGAGAAGATAGCATGATAAGTCCAATGATGATGGATAGTTGCTGTTGAAAACCAAACAGGACAAAACTTTCGCCAATAAGGCCAAATACCAGCCCTATCAATGCATAAGTAGTAATTCTGCCAAGATGGTAAAGGAAAATCTGGAAGGCTTTTCTCCAGGGGTTGCTTCGATCAACTGGAAGCATGAGCGCAATAGGACCACACATCCCTACGCAGTGAAAACTACCGAGTAATCCTAATATGAAAGCCGTCCATAGCATCTAAATACTGATTTTATGCTGAATAAAGTAGTCTTCATCATCATGAGTAAACCTTAAATTCACCTCCCATCGCCCTGGCTTGAGGACTGCAGTTGGTAGCACAAAGTCATTGCTGTCCATCTGAAGTGGAACTGTAAAATCTAAAGTCTTGTCTGATGGCCTGTACATATAAAGTTCTCCTTTGATTTTAGAAAAATCAAATTCTGAAGGAAACTGCACTAGTAGTCTATCAGCTTCCAAAGTTATATCTACCTGATTAGTAAGGTCTGCAGCTTTCTGTGCTGAATCAAGATCTCCCTGAAATGTGAGTTCCTTTTGGTAGTAGGATTCTACGACCAAATCATATTCCAATTCTTTTTTGGACAGCATCTGGACGACCATGAACATGATAAATCCAATGAATAGTACAAAAGCAATAACGATAGATGTTCCCCAATTTAATTTCATAATGTTTTATCTAAAAGTTCGTGGTCCCATAAAGTTGGTCGTCGCTCTGTCGATAATTCGACCCTTGCTGTAGACTTCAACTTCAATTTTATTTTTGTCATCTTTAAGCTGTGAAGGATGTATTTCTATAAATAGTGTTCCTTTTTGCATTCCTCCTTTTTCAATACTGAAATAATCTTTCTTTACTAGTTTGATTTCTCCGGGCATGGAAGCTAATTTGAAATGAATACTATCCATTTCGGTATTGGTTTTGTTGAGTAATTTATAAGTGAACACATTGGAAATATTACCATTTTCCTTGAGTTCATATAGTTGACCAGGCAACCTTAATACTTTGGCTTCCACATCACTCCTAATAAGTAATAAACCGATAAGTAAACCTGTGAGAATCGTTAAAACAGCTGTATAGCCTTTTAATCTTGGTGTAAATTGAAATTTGGCTTTTTTCTCAATATTCTCTTCACTGGCATAACGTATGAGTCCTTTCGGCAAGTCCACGCTTTCCATAATGGAATCGCAGGCGTCGATACAGGCTGTGCAGTTCACACATTCCAGCTGAGTGCCATTCCTGATATCAATTCCTGTCGGACAAACCTGAACGCATTGTGCACATTCAATGCAATCTCCAACACCCTCTGCTGCTCGATCCTGATTTTTCTTGAATTTTTGACGCCCCTGTTCACGTTCGCCTCGTTTGTGATCGTAAGCTACGACAATTGATTTCTCATCTAGTAGAGCCCCTTGAAGTCGTCCATAAGGACAGGCTATAATACACACTTGTTCTCTAAACCAAGCAAAGACAAAGTAAAAAACTGCGGTAAAGATAAGTAGTGGTATAAATGTACCTAAATGACTTGAGGGTCCATTCGTGATGTATTTGATAAGTTCATCACTACTAATTAGGTAAGCCAAAAATACGTTTGCAATTAAGAATGATATAATTGCAAAAATAGTCCATTTGGTTCCTTTTTTAAGGATTTTGTCTTTTGTCCATGGGGCTTTATCTAATCTAATTTGTTTGCCCCGGTCCCCTTCAATAGCATATTCAATCCTTCTGAATACCATCTCTAAGAAAATGGTCTGAGGACAAATCCAACCACAAAATATTCTTCCAAAAGCAACTGTAAAAAGTGCTATAAAGACTACTCCAATAATCATGGCTATTACAAACAGGTAAAAGTCTTGTGGCCAAAATGGGAAACCAAAAATATTGAATTTACGTTCTAAAACATTGAATAGTAAAAACTGGTTCCCATTTATTTTTATAAATGGTGCGGAAAATAAAAACAATAGCAAAGCGTAGCTCACATACTTGCGGTATTTATAGAACACACCGCTTGGCTGCTTAGGGTAAACCCATCTGCGCTTTCCATCCTCATCCATTGTACCAATGGAATCTCTAAATTGTTCCTTATTATCCATTATATGATTATCTAAGATTATTATTCAGTTTCAGGCTCCCAAACTTCGCCCTCTGGCTCTTTAGGGTCTGCAGGCGTCGTTCCCTGCAGGGACAATACATAACTCGCTACCTGTTGTAATTCTGAAGGACTAAAATCATTTTTCCATGAAACCATTCCTTTACCAGGTCGACCTCCTTCAACTAAGGTTTGGTAAACGTTTTTTATACCACCACCTAAAATCCAATGTTCATCTGTCAGGTTTGGACCTATTCCACCTCCTCCATCTACCTTATGGCAGGCTACACAATTATTGAGGTAAATTTGTTGGCCAGCTTCAAGATCTGCAGGCTCTTCCATTAGCGTCACCGTTTCTAAGGTGACCAAATCTTTGGCTATTTCTTTGTATCTGGCGATATCAATTTCAGCTTGAGCAACTTCAGATTGATATTCCTCGACCTGTGTATAATCTCCAAACACATGAAATCTGGCCAGGTAAACCACAGCAAAAATGATACTTGCATAAAAACTATATAACCACCAGGGCGGCAACTTGTTATCCAGTTCACGTATGCCGTCATAATTGTGATCCAGTTCAATTTCGCCTTCTTCTTCGATAGGCTTGGACTTGGTTAATAGTTTTGGAAGCTTTTCAAATTTGACTTTTAACTGATCTACTAACTTGTTTTCTAAAGCCAAAAACTTCTCTTGTTTCTCCTCTGTAAGTGATTTAAATAACGTAAATCTAAGGGCAGCGACAGAAACCTCTATAGCGATGGCTACCAAAAATATCACACCTATAAAGAGTAAGGTTTTAGGATATTCTAGAACTGCAAGTTGTCCAGGCTCAGTTTCAAATAGAAGCTCAACGCCTCCCCACGCTATGGCCACTAAGGCTATAATTCTAAAAATGGAAGAAAGATTTCTCATAATTGATTATCGTTTTTAGATTCCAATGGTATTTGACTCACCTCTTCTACATAATCTTTCTTGGCTGTGAATACCCACCAGAAAAGCACAACAAAAAAGAGGAAAAAAATAAGCAGAGAAACGATGGGATAGATTTCTATCCCCTGAATCGTTTCCATATGTCCTTTTATAAATTTCAACATGATGTATGGTTTTAGTTAGAAGTAGTAACTTCTTGATTAGTCTTAATTTTAATGTCAGTACCCAACCTTTGTAAGTAAGCGATAAGGGCTACGATTTCCCGATCTTTCATCTCAACAAATTCGAGATTATTTTCCTCTGCATAAGCTTTGTCTGCTTCGTATGCTTTAACAAAATCCGGATCGTTGTAAAGATTATTCTGAATTTCTTCACCTTGAGTAAGCATAGATGCTTGAGCATTTTTTATTTCTTCATCAGAATAAGGAACACCCAAGTCTGCCATGGTTTGCATTTTATCTTCTGTGTTAGTTTTGTTTAATTCACTTTTTACCAACCATTGGTAAGCAGGCATAATAGAACCAGATGAAGTACTTTGTGGATCGTACATATGATTAAAGTGCCAGTTGTCTGAATATTTACCGCCAACTCTCAACAAGTCAGGCCCTGTACGTTTACTTCCCCATAAGAATGGTCTGTCATAAACAAATTCACCAGCTTTGGCATATTCGCCATAACGTTCTACCTCACTTCTAAAGGGCCTAACCATTTGTGAGTGACATCCAACGCAACCTTCTCTTATATAAAGGTCTCGACCTTCCAACTCGAGTGGTGTATAGGGTTTTACAGTAGTAATGGTAGGTATGTTAGATTTAACAAGCAATGTTGGAATGATCTGAACGATACCTCCTATCAAAATGGCAATCGTGGCCAAAATAGTTAACTGAATAGGCTTTCTTTCCAGCCAGGTATGAAACTTTTCTCCTCTCTTTCTCCTTCCACCTCTGCTTAAAGCAGCTGCTTCAGCAAGTTCATTTTCAACTTTAGAACCCGATCTTACAGTTCTAATCACGTTGTAAATCATAACGAAATTACCGAGTATATATAAACTTCCACCTATAGCTCTCATCCAGTACATTGGCATGATTTCAGTAACTGTTTCGAGGAAGTTTCCGTAGAATAAGCTACCATCTGGATTGAATTGCTTCCACATAGAAGCTTGTAAGAAACCTGCTACATACATTGGCAGAGCATACATGACAATACCCAGAGTTCCTAACCAAAAGTGTAAGTTGGCCAATCCAACTGAAAATAATTTTGTCTTAAACAATCTTGGTACCAGCCAATAAACCATACCAAAGGTCAAGAAGCCATTCCATGCCAAAGCACCTACGTGAACGTGAGCGATGATCCAGTCTGTAAAGTGAGCAATAGCGTTCACATTTTTAAGCGAAAGCATGGGCCCTTCAAAAGTGGCCATGCCGTATCCAGTAATAGCGACGACAAAGAACTTCAGAACAGGGTCTGTTCTTACTTTATCCCAGGCTCCACGAAGGGTCAAAAGTCCATTGATCATCCCACCCCAGGATGGCATCAATAGCATAATTGAAAAGGTAACACCAAGGTTTTGCGCCCAATCTGGCAATGCTGTATACAATAAATGGTGAGGGCCAGCCCAGATGTAGATAAAGATCAAAGACCAGAAGTGAATAATCGATAATTTATAAGAGTAAACTGGTCGGTTTGCAGCCTTAGGTACAAAATAGTACATCAATCCGAGAAAAGGAGTAGTTAAGAAAAAGGCAACCGCATTATGGCCATACCACCATTGAACAAGGGCATCTTGCACACCAGCATAAGCAGAATAACTTTTAAATAAGTTGACTGGCAAGGCCAAACTGTTGAAAATGTGAAGAACAGCTACAGTCACAAAGGTGGCCAGGTAAAACCAAATGGCCACATACAAGTGTCGCTGACGTCTTCTTAAAATTGTACCTATGAGGTTCCAACCAAAAACTACCCAAACCACGGCAATCATAATATCGATTGGCCATTCCAGTTCGGCATATTCTTTAGAACTTGTAAAACCAAGAGGAAGGGTAATGGCAGCGGCCACAATAATTAATTGCCAGCCCCAAAAGTTAATTTTACTTAGCACATCACTAAACATTCTGGCTTTTAGTAACCGCTGAGTGGAATAATAAACCCCTGCAAAAATAGCGTTACCAACAAAAGCAAAAATTACAGCGTTGGTGTGTAATGGTCTCAATCGACCAAAGCTTAACCAGGATATACCATCGGTAACACTAGGAAAAATAAACATAAATGCCAGTAATAGGCCAACAGACATTCCTACAACACCCCAAATAACGGTGGCAAAGAGGAAGTTTTTTACGATTTTGTTATCGTAATGAAATTGCTGTAACTCCATAGTTATGATTGTTTTTGTTGATTGTTTGAATTTTCTTTTTCCTTCACGTCTTTATCTTTGACCAGTTCATCATCAAAAAGCATCCTTACTGATGGGGTATAATCATCGTCAAATTGCCCTTTTTTTACTGAGAAAATAAAAAGCCCGAAAAAAACAAGAGCGACTAGAATACTGATGGCGAGAAGTCCGTAGATGACATTCATGAATTAAATTTTCTTCAAAATTACATGTGAAGACTTCCTTAAAAAATGACCTTAGTCATGTTTCAAAGATTTACTTATTAAGAATAGGTTTAGAAATGTATTGGGTAGCCAAAGTTGTGAAAACAACGATCGAAATTGAACTTAAAGGCATCAAAATAGCGGCGATAACAGGCTGAAGTTGTCCTGTAAGCGCAAAATACAATCCAACTACATTATAGAGGAAAGAAAATATGAAACTCAGTTTGATGATCTTTATTCCTTTTTTTGAAATGTCCACGTATTGATCCAGTTTTTGCAATTGTGAGGCATCCATAATAGCATCGCAGGCAGGAGAAAACACATTCACATTTTCAGAAATAGCAATTCCAATATCTGCTTGCTTCAAGGCCCCAGCATCATTTAAGCCGTCGCCAATCATGACTACTTTTTTATCTTCAGATTGAATTTTCTCTATCAGCCGCATTTTGGAATCTGGCTTTTGATTGAAAAACATCTGAGTTGTTTTAGGGAGCATTTTGGTAAGCACTGGCTTCTCACCTTCATTATCTCCAGAAAGAATAATTAGTTTGTAGTGCTCATCCAAAGATTGAAACAATGGCTCAACTCCTTTTCTATAAACAGTGTCAAACTCAAATTTTCCAAGATATGTTTCATCTTTACTAATGTGCACTGCTGTAGATAACGCAGCATCATCTACTTCATTAGCAACAAACTTTGCTGAACCTAGCTTGTAAGTATGATCGTTGTAAGAAGAGACAATACCTTCCCCTAGATGTTCTTCAAAAGATTCTGAAACTTGAATATTTTGGCTGTCCAAAAAAGAATACAATTCCCTACTCAAAGGATGATTAGAATTTCTGAATGAGTTTTTTAATACCATTTTATCATCCTCGGACAAAGTCATTCCAGAATAAGAAATGTCACTTTTTTGATTGGTTGTCAAGGTACCCGTCTTATCAAAAACAAACACATCCAGGTCTGCCATCTGCTCCAGTATGTTTGTATTTTTGAGATAAAACCCGTTTTTCCCGAATATTCTCAACAAATTACCCATGGCAAAAGGGGTGGCTAAAGCAATAGCACAAGGACAAGCAATGATAAGCACTGCTGTAAAGACATTTAAGGCTAAACTGGCATCATAAAACAGCCAAAACAGCAATCCGGAAAAAGCAATAGTTAACACCGCGATGGTAAATTTCTTACTGATTTTATCTATGAGGCTTTGAAATTTTGGATTGTAATCTTTTTGAAAAACATCGTTACTCCATAGCTGGGTCAGGTAACTTTGCTCAACTGACTTTTCAGCAACAACTTCAATAGCACTTCCGCTTTGTTTACCTCCAGCATAAACTTTTTCCCCAGAAACTTTTCTCACAAGTTTGGCTTCTCCCGTCACAAAACTGTAGTCAATTTCAGCCGAAGGTGACATCAAAATTCCATCAACAGGGAGCAATTCATGATTCCTTATCAGTAATCTATCTCCTCGTTCAATTTCATAAACCTGTGTGTTTTCTTCTTTTCCTTCTGAATTTATTTTCGTTACTGCTATAGGAAAGTAAGACTTATAATCCCTCTCGAAAGACATAAATTTATAGGTCTTTTGCTGTACTATTTTACCTAAAAGCAGGAAGAATACTAAACCAGTAAGGCTGTCGAAAAATCCAGATCCCAGATCGAAAATAATATCTACCGTACTTCTGATAAACAAAACTGTAACACCAAGTGCAATAGGAATATCAATATTGAGGATTTTACTTTTTATCCCTTTGATGGCAGATTCAAAATAACCTCTGCCGGCATAAAATACAACTGGCAGACTAAAGAAAAACATAAGCCATCTAAAGACAGGTTTATATTGTTCCAGCCAGTATTCTGAAACTTCAAAATACTCTGGAAAACTCAGGAACATCACATTGCCAAATGCAAAGCCTGCAACTCCAATTTTATAAATCAGACTCCGGTCTAAGCCATTTTGAGTCTGACCGTAATTCTCCAAACTGATATAAGGCTCATATCCGATTCTGGACATCATTTCAACCAAAAGTTTCAACGAAAACTCTTCAGTTTTATAGGTAATAGTAACTTTCTTTTTAGGAAAATCCACCTGAGAAGATAAAACCTGAGGATTCAATTGATGCAGGTTTTCCAGTATCCAAATACAGGAACTACAATGAATATGTGGGATATACAGTGTCACAATTTCAGTAGAATCTTCTTGAAAATCAATTAGTTTTTCTACAATTTCAGGCTTCTCCAAATAATCAAATTTTCCATCTATCTCAATTGGCGTAGCTCCAGGATTTTGCTGGAGATCGTAATAACAGGTCAGGTCATTTTCAGAAAATATTTCATAAACTGTTTTACAGCCATTGCAGCAAAACAACTTTTCATCGTAATGAATTTTGGAAGTTGTACAGGCATCACCACAGTGGAAACAGATATTTTTGGACATGAGTGTATATTATATGACAAAAATCTTACAGAAATTCACCAATAAAAATGATATGTATCAGCTCTAGTGAAATTGGAGAAATAAGTTTATATCTTTGTCATAGTCAAAAAGATAAAGACATGAAAATTCTTTTTTTTACAATTGCCAGCTTATTAATTACAGCCACTACATTTAGTCAGAAATGGCTAGATAATACATGTCCTATTGAAAAAGAAGTGTCCAATGAAGAATACACTTCTGCAAAGCCAAGTAATTTACTCACACTCATTATTGATCAAGAAGGAAAATTATTGATGAACGGGAAGAGGAATGAGGGTATGTCTGAAATACAATTTAAAGAGTCCGTTTATGATTTTTTGACAAATCCCGAAAAAGATAAAACCAAAGCAGAATCCCCTAAAGAAGCTATAATCGCACTAGGATCTTATGGTGATCATGATTCTTATGATCTCATCTTAAGATATGTGAGAGAAGTTTACTTATACGCCTGGGATACTGCTTCAGAAGAAAAATATCAAGCTATTTATGCCGATTTAGACTGTAAAAAAAGAAAGAAGATAAGATCTAGTGAATTTCCTTACAATGTTTTGCAGTTGAATACAAAAGAGAAAGACAAGAAAAAACCTAGTTTTTCACCTGGTGTACCTCCATTTGAAGGTGACGTAAAAGATAATTAGATTTCTAAATCTATTGTTTGAACTATTTGATCTCTACTGGAACCAATTTCCAGATGTAGTGAAATAAAATCTTTAAGGTTTACAAGCTTCAATTCCCCTTTTTTAATTCGTTCAAAGCCTGCATCATCGCATTCACAGACTTTACCAAAAATTACTTTTTGATTTTGTAGGCTGTGATTTCTAGAGTGTATCTCTCTAAAACTTGATGGAATCTGTAAATAAATTTCCTCGGTATAGTCCGCTTTTTTATCTGAGTTTTTGTATTGTATAAATATGACCTGAAAATCAGGATCATCTCCAAATGAAACTTCAGATATAGATTCAGAATCTTGAACCAGAATCAGTTTGGTTTCTTTAAAAACTTGAACTTCACAATTACCACCACCAGGACAATCTTGAAGAGATGGTTTATCAGTCTGGGCACTTTTACAAGCCACAAGCACAAGAAGTACCAAAAGGCTTAAATGTTTCATTAGAGGATTATATTTTGTGCAAATAAAGGCATCCTATTCTTAAACAAAAGAGATATAAAGATTTATTTATCAGTTTTTCAATCCAAGAGTCTTCAACAATAACTTTTGTTTAACTTCAAAGATATTTTATTAAACATTTAAATAATTATTTTTGAGGTATGATATATGAAATTAACACCAAACAGAAATTGCCTATTACAAAACAAGAAGCATGGCAATTCCTGTCTGATCCAAAAAACCTTCAAGAAATCATGCCAGATGATATGGGTTTTGAAATATTATCTGGTGCGGATAGAAAAATGTTTACGGGTCAACTTCTACAATACAATGTAACACCACTTCCAGGGTTCAAAACAAAATGGGTAACTGAAATTACACATGTAGAAGAGCCAAATTATTTTGTGGATATTCAACTCTACGGACCATATGCTTTATGGCATCACAAGCATTTTATACATGAAATTGAAGGTGGTGTTGAAGTAGAAGATTTAGTTCACTACAAAATACCCTTTGGTGCACTAGGCCGGTTGATGCACCCATTAGTTGTGAAACCCAAATTGAATAAAATTTTTAAAGCTAGAGAAGCTAAAATGATCGAAAAATTCGGTCATTTTGAAAATCAAAATAAATAACAAGTTATGAAAAAGAATATTTTACTTATCGGAGGATCTAAAGGTATAGGCTTAGAAATCGTAAAAGAACTAAGTCCCAACCACAATGTGATTGTGGCCTCAAGATCCGATGAAAACTTAGCAGATTATGATGTGACGTATCATAAATTTGATGCGCTTACAGATGATATTGCAGATTTAGATTTGCCAGACACACTAGATGGATTTGTATACTGTCCAGGCAGCATCAATTTGAAGCCATTCAAGATGATGAAACCAGACGTGTTTGAAGAAGACTTTCAACTTAACTTTATGAGTCTAGTGAAAACAACTCACGGGGTTCTTTCTAAATTGAAAAACTCTGAGCAAGCTAGTATTGTCTACTTCAGCACGGTTGCAGTCCAAACTGGAATGCCATTTCACACGAGTGTAGCTGCCGCCAAAGGAGCGATTGAAGGTTTTGCAAGATCCCTTGCTGCTGAATATGCTCCTTCTTTTAGGGTGAATGTCATTGCACCATCACTTGTAAATTCTCAACTAGCAGGCAAATTGTTGGGTAGTGACAAGAAGAAAGAAAAAATGGATGAAAGACACCCATTAAAGCGTGTAGGAGAACCAGCAGACATTGGTAAAATTGCCAGTTTTTTACTATCAGATGATTCTACCTGGATTACTGGACAAGTTCTTGGTGTAGACGGTGGTATGGGAAGTCTGAATGTAAGTTAGATGTCAATTAAAGTTTTAAAAAATCTTCTTGCAAGTTAACTATCTTGTAAGAAGATTTTTTATGTTTAAACAAACCTAAAGTTAATAAGATGAGTGATAAAGTAAGAGTGTTTTGGTTCCGAAGAGATATGCGTCTAGAGGATAATGTGGGTTTATATCACGCATTGTCTGGAGATTTTCCAGTTTTGCCTTTATTTATCTTCGACAAGCACATTCTCGATGAATTGCCAAAAGATGATGCTCGGGTCACGTTCATCCATGATGAATTGCAAAAAATGCGGTCCCATCTTCAGGATAATTTCGGCTCTTCGATTGCTACTTATCACGACACTCCAGAAAATGCTATCCATCAGGTTATAGAAGATTATGAGGTGGAAGCTATTTATACCAATAGAGATTACGAGCCTTATGCTTACAAGCGCGATGCAAAAATCAATGCGCTTTTAGCTGAAAAAGGAATTGAATTTCACGACTTCAAGGATCAGGTTATTTTTGAAAAAACAGAAGTCGAAAAAAATGATGGCGGCATGTATCTGGTTTTTACGCCATATATGAAACAATGGAAAAAGGAGTTTCAAAACATAGAAGTGAACCCCTTCCCTTCTGAGGATATACTCGATAATACTTATAAAAATACAAGATTACCCAATGTGTCTTTAGCTGATATGGGGTTTGAAAGGTCTTCTATAAAAGTTCCTGATTATAATTTGGATAAAGATCTTCTAAAAAATTATGAAGACACCCGCAACCTTCCTGCTGTTGAAGGAACTTCAAGGCTAAGTCCGCACCTTAGATTTGGGACTATAGGGTACAGAAAAGTCGTCAAGAAGGCCTTATCCGTAGAAAATGAAACCTTCCTGGATGAATTGATCTGGAGAGAATTTTACAAGGCGATACTACATCATTATCCAGAAACGCAAAACAGGGCGTTCAAACCCAAATACGATCGCATCCAATGGCGCAACGACGAAGCTGAGTTTGAAAAATGGAAAAAAGGGGAAACGGGCTATCCTATTGTGGATGCGGGCATGCGACAGCTCAATAAAACAGGCTGGATGCACAATCGGCTACGAATGGTCGTGGGTAGTTTTCTTTGCAAGCATTTGTTGATCGACTGGCGCTGGGGGGAAGCTTATTTTGCTGAAAAGCTTTTGGATTACGAAATGTCTTCCAACGTAGGAGGCTGGCAGTGGGTTGCAGGCTCTGGTGTTGATGCTGCTCCATACTTTAGAGTTTTCAACCCTTATTCTCAAACCGACCGTTTTGACAAAGACAAGACCTTCATAAAAAAATGGGTGCCAGAAATGGATACAGCTAAGTATCCAGAGCCAATGGTAGAACACAGACTGGCAAGAGAACGTTGTTTAGAAACCTACAAAGAGGCAGTTAAAAAATAAAAGTTATGAAGAGGTTAGGATGGTAAATGTAGTATGGCTAAAGCGAGATTTGAGAATACACGACCACGCGCCGTTATATGAGGCTCTACAAAAGCAACACCCTGTACTCCTTTTATACATTTTCGAACCCCTATTGTTGAAAGATCCGCATTATAGCGAACGTCATTTTAGATTCATCAAAGAATCTCTTCATGAACTTCAAAGTGAATTAGCAGCATATCAAACTCAGGTGCTGGTTGTAAAATCTTCTGCTGAAGAAGCCTTCCGAAAGATGCATTCGCAGTTAAAAATTAAAACGGTTTTTTCACACCAAGAAACAGGCTTACACCTCACTTTCCAAAGAGATAAAAGACTGAAGAAAATGTTTGCTTCAGAAAAAATTCAGTGGAAAGAATTCATCAATAATGGCGTAATTCGCGGATTAAAAAACCGAAAAACATGGGTGAACTCCTGGGAAACTTTCATGACCCAAGAACCAATTTCCTTTTCACCAAGTCCTGGACAATTTGTGGATTCTCAAACCATCCAAAAGCTTAAAGGTCATTTTGAAGACGAACGTCTTCATGTAGAAAGAGATACAAATTTTCAGAAAGGAGGCCGAAAGACGGCCTTACGTTACCTCAAAAGTTTCCTGGAAGAACGCTACCCCAATTATCAAAATCACATTTCAAAACCGCTTTTAGCCAGAAAATCTTGCAGCCGATTGTCGCCTTACATCGCCTGGGGTGTCTTATCCATGCGGGAAGTGATTCACGCTTCTATGGAAATTGAAAACCAGACAAAGCATAAGCAGGCTCTCAGTCAGTTTCAATCCAGGTTGCGCTGGCAGGCGCATTTCATTCAGAAATTCGAAATGGAATACAAAGCTGAATTTCAAAATTTCAATGCTGCCTTCAATGTCCTGAAACATCCTAAAAACCATACTTTGGTCCAAGCCTGGAAAAAGGGACAAACAGGTTTTCCTTTGGTAGATGCGAGCATGCGTTGTTTAACTCAAACGGGATATCTCAATTTCAGAATGCGAGCGCTTTTAGTATCATTTTTTACACACTTGCTATGGCAAAAGTGGCAGGATGCCTCAGAACATCTGGCGAGTTTATTTTTAGATTTTGAGCCTGGCATCCATTATCCACAATTGCAAATGCAGGCTGGTACTACTGGTATTCACACCTTACGAATCTACAACCCCGTCAAAAATTCCTACAAACACGATCCTGAAGGCGATTTTATTCTGAAATACGTTCCAGAACTGAATTCGATTCCTAAAGAATTTGTACACGAGCCATGGAAACTAACTAGCATGGAACAGGCCATGTATAATTTTGAATTGGGCAGGGATTACCCAGAGCCTATCGTCGATTTAGAATCTTCTCGTCAACAGGCCTCCGATGCAATCTGGAAAATCATCCAATCTGAAAGATCCAAAGTTGAAGGTAAGAAAATCCTAAAACGTCACACCATAAGAGGGAGTCATTAACTAAATCTGAGTCTAGCTTTTTCAAGATCTTCTGGGGTATCAATTCCAATACTCACTTCCTGAGTTTCTACCATTTTAATGGTTTTTCCATTTTCCAAATAACGAATGCATTCTATCTTTTCTGCAGCCTCCAACGGACTCATTGGCAAGTTATAAAATGCCATCAAGGCTTCTTTTCTGAAGGCATAAATGCCTACATGCTTAAAATAATCAACATCAAACTCTTTAGCTCTATGGAATGGAATAGCTGATCTGGAAAAGTATAGCGCAAAGTTATTCAAATCAGTGATTACTTTCACATGATTTGGATTGATAATATCTTGTTCGGTAGTTAATTTCACCTTCAATGAAGCTAAATCTATATGCTTTTCTTTGTCAGTTTCAAAAACATTCAACAACTGACTTAAAGCCTTTTTATTAATAAAAGGTTCGTCGCCTTGAACATTAATAACAATATCAACATTCATATCTTGAACAGCCTCTGCAATGCGATCGCTTCCACATTCATGCTCTTTTTGACTCATGATAGCCTGACCTCCGTGCTTTTCAATTTCAGAAAAAATGATTTTGGAGTCGGTTACGACATAAACTTCATCAAATAATTGAGTAGATCTTGCTGCTTCATAAGTACGGACAATAACAGGCTTTCCTGCTAAATCCTGCATCAGCTTCCCAGGAAACCTAGAAGCTTCGTAACGGGCAGGAATCATGGCTATAACTTTGAATGGTTTTGACATATTGAAATAAATTAATCTCTAATTCTCTAATTGTTTTTCGGTAAAAAAATCATCTTTAAAACCAATTAAATACAGTTTTTCTTTTGCTCTGGTACAAGCTGTATACAGCCATCTTAGATAATCTTTTGTGACTCCATCTGGTAAATACGGCTGCTCTACAAAAACGGTGTCCCATTGTCCCCCTTGTGATTTGTGACAGGTTATTGCATAACTGAATTTTACCTGAAGAGCATTAAAAAATGGATTTTGCTTTACTTTTTGAAACTTCTTGTATTTGGAGGTGATGTCTTCGTAATCTTTCATCACTTCCTGGTAAAGTTCATTGGACTTTTCGTAAGGAAGCGATGGTGAGTTTAAGGTTAAGGTATCCAACATAATCACCGTTTCAAAAGGCTTCATTTTAGGGTAGTCTACCATCTGGACTTTAACTTCTGCAAACCTGAATCCATAAAGCTCCTTTAAACCAAAAATCTCCAGAATTTCTACGATATCTCCGTTGGCAATAAATCCAGCATCACTTTTCGGCTTAACCCAAAAGTAATTGTTCTTGACCACCATCAAGAAATCACCAGGGGCAATTTCATCTTCCCGAAGAAGAATCCTACTTCGGATTTGTTGATTGTAAAGGTTGGCTCTTTTGTTGGATCTCACGATGATGGCAGTCTCTTCATGGCCCAGATTATCATAAGCTTCATTGATGGCATCTAGGATCTCATATCCATCCACAAGTCTCACCATATCGGCTTTTTCTGATAATTCAAATTTAAAATTTTCAAAATCTTCATCCTCGATGGTTTCCCGGATCTTGGTAGCATTCAAAAGTATGCTACTTTCCAGTTTTTGCCTGACTACCTCATCCAACTCTACAGGAATCACATCCATCTGGTAATGATTAGTTAGAGTTTTTTCATCTAGAGCTGGACTCAAATTGGATTTCACAGGGGGCAGTTGAGCGGTGTCTCCAATAAAAATCAATTTACAATTGTCTCCAGAATAGACGTATTCCATAAGATCATCCAATACAGAACCTCTATTGAAAAGCTGATCTCCGCTTGGAAAATCTGGAATCATTGAGGCTTCATCGACTATAAAAATGGTATTTTTATGCTTATTGACTTGTGGAACAAATTCAACTCCGCCGCCGCTAGTGCTTTTAGGCTGATAAATTTTACGATGAATCGTTTGTGCATATTGATTGCTATAATTGGAAATCACCTTAGCAGCTCTTCCCGTAGGCGCTGCCAAAATCACTTTCTTTTTAGCTTTCCAAATATTTTTAACCAGAGTTCCAATGATCGTGGTTTTCCCTGTTCCTGCATAACCTTTCAATAAAAAAATACGATCTACGGATGTTTCTAAGACAAATTTAGACAAAAGCTGAAGCGTAAGATCCTGCTTAGGTGTGGGTGAGTGTCCAAAATCAGTTTTGAGTGCTTTGTAAAACTCCTGGTTATCCATAAAAGGGGTTGTGATTCTTAAAATTCAAATATAAGCACGATTTTTTTGTGCTAATCTTTTGTGATTGAAAAAAAATTGTAGTTTTGCTTATATCAAAAATTCTTAATTTCAAGTTATGAAGATCGTAATACAAATTGTTCTTTGGGTTGTTATCGGCGTTTTAGGCTACTTTACATACCATGCAGTCTACGGACCAGTAGAATTCAATAAAATAAGAGACGAACGCTATATAGATGTTGTCGAAAAGATGAAGGATATTCGTGACGTGCAATTGGCTCACAAAGAAATTGTGGGGGATTTTGAAGACAATTTTCCAGATTTAATTAAATTTATTGATACTGCTCAGTACGTAATTACCCAAAGAAGAGATACAACATTTCTTGATGAAGAGTACAGAAAAACTTACGGTGTAGATCAATATATTGAAGACATTGTCATTGACACTCTAGGTTTTGCTTCTGTAAAAGACTCCATTTTTGGATCTTCAGACAGGTATAAGAATTTGATGTATATTCCAAATACAGATAATAAAGAATTTGAAATTGAGGCAGGTTTCTTAACAGATGAAGATACTAAAATTCCAGTTTTTGAAGTAAAAGCTTCCAAAGACATCATACTTGCTGACCAACCTAGGGATTTGGTTATACAGGAAAAACAAACTAAATCTGTAGATGGCGTAGATGGCGCTTACATTCAGGTTGGTTCTATGAAGCAGCCAAAAACTAACGGAAACTGGCCAAAAAACTTTGGTGATAATTAATGAGTGAAAACTTTTCATACAAAACTAATAGACTATCCATCTTCATTTTACAAGATGGATTTTCTTTTTTAGTGAAGAATGAAAATTCTACTCCCCTTGCTTTTGAAAATTTCAAACTTGGAAAGTCTGCTTCTGCTTCAGAATTGCTTAAGTTGTTGAGAAGTAAAATTCATACTGAATTTATTCAAAGAGAAGAAGTTCGGGATCTTGAAGTCCTTTATGGAAATCCACAATTCACTGTGATTCCTCAAGAATACTTCGATGAATCTCAGCTTCCTCATTATTTAAAATACAATTCCAAACTCATTGAAGGTGATGATTTCTCTTTTGATGAAATTTCGTCAATACAAGCCAATACCGTTTACATTCCTTATGTAAATATTAATAATTATCTTTTCGAAGTCTTTGGGAGCTTTGAATTTACACATGTGCTCACAGGCCTCATCAATAAGGGGTTCAAAAAAAGTCAGGATATTGATGAATATATTTACGTACATGTGAGCCATCAGATGATATATTTTACAGCATTCAAAAATCAAAAAATGCTTCTATCCAATGCTTTTTCTTTTGAAACTGCAGAGGATTTTGCTTATTACATTTTATTTACGATTGAAGAATTAAAATTCGATCGTGAAAATATGACTATAGGGTTTAGTGGTAAATTTTTCAATACCGAAAAAAATACAGCACTTACAATTCTTTCTACTTACCTTAGGCATATTTCATTTTTAAATGAAATAGCACCCGAATCCTTAGAAAATCAAGAAGGTTTTCAAGAGCATTTTAATCTTTTATAACTTATGAGAATTGTATCTGGACGTCTGAAAGGACGAAGAATTATAGCCCCAAAAAAACTTCCTGTAAGGCCTACAACCGATATGGCTAAGGAGGGTCTTTTTAACATATTGAACAACAGACTTCGCTTTCAGGAAATTGAAGTCATAGATTTATTTGCTGGCATTGGCAGTATTTCTTTTGAATTTATTTCCAGAGGAACAGAACGCATCACAGCGGTTGATACAAATTATGACTGTATCAAATTTCTTACTAAAACCTGCGATGATCTTGACTTAAGCCTTCACATCATTAAAAGTGATGTGTTTGATTTTCTAGAAAAAACTCCTCTAAAAGCTGATCTTATATTTGCAGATCCTCCATATGATTTACCGGTTGAAGAATTCGAAACAATAGAAAACACAGTAAGAGAAAGGTCACTTTTAAACGAAGATGGACTATTAATCATCGAACATTCTAAGCATATGAGTCTGGAACATATCTCTACATTTTCAGAACAACGAAGATATGGGAATTCGATATTTAGTTTTTTTAGGTTTAATGTGGTCAATAAATAACTTTTGAAGTGAACTTACTTCAGAAAAGAATTTTCAAAACAGATTAATTACCTTTGTAAAAATTCAGATATGAAAAGCTTTTTGCCTTCAGAATTGGAAACTAAACATGTCTATGGAATGCTTTCAGGCTCGGTTGGCCCACGTCCTATTGCCTTTGTGAGCAGTGTAGATGGGAATGGAAATCCAAATTTGTCACCATACAGTTTTTTCAATGTCTTTAGTGCAAACCCTCCAATTTTAATTTTTTCACCCGTAAGACGGGTTAGGGACAACTCTATAAAGCACACTCTAGAGAATGCTTTAGAAACTAAGGAAGTTGTCATCAACGTAGTAAACTGGGATCTTGTCCAACAAGTTTCTTTATCCAGTACAGAATACGAGCAAGGTGTAAATGAATTTGAAAAATCGGGTTTAACAATGCTGGAATCGGATCTGGTAAAACCTCCCCGAGTCAAGGAATCTCCTGTTCAATACGAGTGTAAAATTAACGATACGATTGCTTTAGGCGAAGAAGGAGGTGCAGGCAATCTAGTCATTGCAGAAGTAGTAAAAATCCATATTAGAGAAGATTTGTTAGACGAAGGTTTGCACATCGATCAACATAAAATAGATTTAGTATCTAGAATGGGAGGTAATTGGTACTCCAGAGCAAACCAAGGCATGTTTGAAGTAGAAAAACCTTTGCAAAGGAAAGGAATTGGTGTAGACCAATTGCCAAAAGCAATTCGGCTGAGTTCTATTTTAACCGGCAATGACTTAGGAAAACTTGGAAATATTGAAGAACTACCCAACCCTACTAAAGTTCAACAGTTTATTACTGAGCATGATTTGGGACATTTCATAGAAGAAAGCTCGGATAAACGAATCCATCTTATCGCACAAGAATACATAGAAAAAAATGAGCTTGAAAAAGCTCTGAATATATTACTCGCAAAACAATAATTATGGAAGTACAAGGAAAAATTAAAGTATTAGGAGAAACCAAGGAATTTGGTAGTAATGGTTTCAGAAAGAGAGAAATGGTCGTAACCACAGAGGAACAATATCCTCAGCATATTTTGATTGAGTTTGTTCAGGACAAAACAAACTTGCTGGACAATTTCAATGTTGGACAAAATGTAAAGGTGGGAATCAACCTGAGAGGACGTGAATGGGTAAGCCCTCAGGGAGAAACCAAATACTTCAACTCACTGAATGGTTGGAGAATAGAAAATGTAGATCAAAACAGTTCTGCAGGTTCACCTCCTGTACCACCATCCGATCAGTTTGAACCAGTTCAAGATTTAAACGATGATGACGAAGACGATTTACCCTTCTAAATGATTTCCAATTTTATAAATTCACAGCTCTAGACATGCTAGAGCTTTTTTTATTTTTACTTTACCATATTTAAAATTCAAGCTGCTTGATTTCCAAACTGGAATTATTTTTTGCCAAGGTTCTCCCCTCTCCTTTTACGCTAAGTATTGGGCTTACATTGGTTACCCTTATACTGGCGTTTCTCTTTGGTAGCTTTACTGGAGAACATTCTCAAGTGGTCGCTACACTGGAAGCTTGGCAAGCCGGGCTTTGGAATAAAAATCTATTGGTTTTTGGTTATCAAATGATGCTGATTTTAGTTCTAGGTCACGTGTTAGTCTTAAGTACACCGGTCAATAGACTCTTAGAATTTATTACTAAAGGTGCCACAAATACTAAAAGTGCTGTGGTTTTGGTAAGTATCAGTACCATGCTAATGGGATTTTTCAACTGGGGATTGGGATTGATTTTTGGAGCTATTCTGTCTAGAAAGATTGGAGAAAAATCGGCAAGAGAAAACCTGGATATCAATTATCCTTTAATTGGAGCTTTAGGTTATTCGGGGATGATGGTTTGGCACGGTGGTATTTCTGGATCTGCTCCTTTAAAAGCTGCAGAAGAAGGACACTTGCATTCGATCATGAGTAAAATTCCTTTAGACTTCCCTTCAGAATTATCTACTGCTGAAACCACCTTCAGTGTGAGCAATCTCATTATTTTTGGAGTGATTATAATAGTAGTTCCCTTTATTTTCAGAAATATTAAGCGTAGATCAGCTTTAAAATTTGATACCTTAACACTTAAAAATGAAGCAGTATCAAATTCCGAAGAAAAGAAAGTGCATCCGCTGGAAAGAAACAGAGTACTGCCATTAATCTTCGGAGGACTTCTTACGCTTTGTTTTTTCATCGTCTATTTTCAAAATATCTTGGAGCTAAATCTTACTCCCAATATGCTCAATTTTTTGATGTTGGGCCTGGGTATTTTGTTTCATCAATCTATTACCCGGTATTTAACATCTCTGGCAGAAGCCATTAAAGGCGCTTCTGGTATTTTAATTCAATTTCCTCTGTATTTTGGAATCATAGGAGTAATGAAAGAGAGTGGTCTGGCAGTAAGTTTTGCTCAGTTTTTTATTAGTATTTCTACCGAGACCACACTTCCCATTTACACATTCATTAGTTCTGGGATTGTAAATATTTTTGTGCCTAGTGGTGGCGGACAATGGGCTATACAAGGACCAATTGCACTAGAATCTGCTTTAAAACTTGGGGTACCTTTGCCAAAAATCATCATGGCATTAAGTTACGGAGATCAGGTCACAAATATGCTCCAGCCCTTTTGGGCTTTACCACTTCTCGCTATAACCAAGTTAAGGGCGAGTGACATTTTCCCATTCACTTTTTTATTATTTATCATTGGCAGTATTATCTTTATAGCTGGCTTACTTTTATTTTGAAACATGTATAAACTAACGAAAGACATTATATTTCCACATCCCAAATTTGCTGACGAAAAAGGCTTACTTGCCTTTGGAGGCGATCTGAGTTTAGAACGTATTAAAATTGCTTATGAAAATGGAATTTTTCCATGGTATGAAGAAGGACAACCTATTTTATGGTGGAGCCCGGACCCTAGAATGGTGTTGTTTCCAGAAAATTTGAAAATTTCAAAATCTATGAAGAAGCTTTTTAAGGAAAAAGCATTTAAAGTAACCTACAACAAGCATTTTGAATATGTCATGCGCAAGTGCGCAAACATAAATAGAGACAAGCAAGAGGGTACCTGGATCACAGGAGATATGATTGAAAGTTATATCAACTTACATGAAGCAGGCATGGCCAAATCTATTGAAGTCTGGAAAGATGATGAAATTGTTGGTGGACTTTATGGTATATTACTCAAGGAAAAAAAAGTATTTTGTGGCGAAAGTATGTTTACTGAAGTTGACAATGCTTCCAAATATGGCTTCATCACTTTAGTAAAAAACATGGAGAAAAACGGCATTACTTTGATCGACTGCCAGGTGTATACTAAGCATCTTGAAAGCCTTGGCGCAGAAGAGATAAGCAGGCACAATTTTCTGACTATTTTGAACTCTAAAGCTTAGAACTAAGAAATCTTTGTTCCGTTTGCAATTTTGTGGTCTGGAGATAAAAGTGAAGTTCCAACTTCTTCATCTACACCTGCGAGCACTAGACATTCGCTCATCAAGGTTGCAATTTGTTTGGGTGGGAAATTGATCACAGCTATGATTTGTTTTCCATGGAGTTTCTCTGCAGCATAAAGAGTTGTGATTTGAGCTGAAGAGCGTTTTATGCCTAATTCCCCAAAGTCAATTTCAAGCTTTAAGGAAGGCTTTCTTGCTTCTTTAAACAATTCAGCTTTGATAATTGTTCCAACACGTATATCAACCTTTTGAAAATCAGACCAACTTAAATTTGACTCAGTATTTTTCATTCTTTAACTCTGTTTTAAAGTATAGTTTTTATCTATATCGAAATCAAGTAAAAGTAATCTTCTTTTATAATTGCCTTAACGAAGTAGATTTCAATAAACATTAAGTTTACAAAAAAAAATAGATTATGAGTCAACAAGCCTTATTAAAACCCATAAAAATGGGAGATTTAGAATTGAAAAATAGAGTTATCATGGCTCCAATGACTAGAAATAGAGCCGATAATGAACACAATGCACCTACAGATTTACATGCTGAGTATTATAAGCAACGTGCAAGTGCAGGATTGATCATAAGTGAAGGATCTCAGGTTTCTTATGAAGCCAGAGGTTATATCAACACTGCTGGTATTCATCTACCAGAACAGATTGAAGGCTGGAAAAAAGTTACAGAAGCTGTTCATAATGAAGGTGGAAAGATTTTCGTTCAATTATGGCATGTAGGTAGAATTTCTCACCCAGATTTTCATGATGGAGAAAAACCAGTGGCGCCAAGTGCAATTAATGCTAACGCACAATGCTATACTGAAGAGGGTTTTAAAGACACGGTAGAGCCTAGAGCCATGACGACAGAAGAAGTCAAACTTACTGTTCAAGACTTCAAAAGAGCGGCTAAGAATGCAGTGGATGCAGGTTTTGATGGTATTGAGATTCATTCTTCAAACGGTTACCTGATCCACCAGTTTTTTAATAAATCTTCCAATCAGCGAACTGATGAATATGGAGGTTCCATTGAAAATAGAGCTAGAATTCTTTTTGAAATTATTGAAGCTACTAAAGTATATTTTCCAGAAAACAGAATTGGTTTACGTTTAAATCCTTCACTAGATGGAATTTTTGGAATGGAAGCCGATGAAGAAACGATTCCTACTTTTGAGTATATTGTTAAAAAGCTAAACGATTATGATCTGGCTTATGTTCATTTATCTGAACCATTTAATGATGTGAGTGATAAAGATTATCTTGTTAGCAATATTGCTGAACACTTCAGACCTTTATACAAAGGAAATTTAATGATTAACGCAGGGTTTGACCAAAAGAGTGGTAATAAAGTAATTGAAGAGGGTAAAGCAGATATGGTCGCTTACGGAAAATTATTTATTTCCAATCCAGACCTTCCTATCCGTTTTGAAAAAAATGCTGAACTCCAGGATTGGGATCAGGATACTTTTTATGCCCCTGGCAAAAAAGGATACACAGATTATCCAAAACTTGAAGAAGAAAAAGCTTCGTAATTTTGTTTAATTTTTAACAGTAAAAGTTTAAACAATAATTAATTTTAGGTCGATTAATCATCGACCTTTTTTTATGCCTCATTATACCAAAGACGATATCATCAATTTACCAGGATTGGAACGCATGCACCTTATTAATTCCTGTGGTGGCGTAAAATCTGCTAATCTAATAGGAACGATTTCAAAGCAAGGGATCACCAACTTAGCAGTTTTCAATTCAGTGATACACTTGGGCAGCAATCCGCCCATGTTGAGTTTTATGCTAAGACCTACAACGGTAGAAAGGCATTCTTACAACAATTTTAAAGAAAAAAGTCATTTTACAGTAAATCACATTCATGAAAGTTTTGTGGATAAAGCGCACCAAACATCAGCTAAATATGATGAAGATGTTTCAGAATTTAAAGCAGTAGGATTGACTGAAGACTACATCGATGGTTTTGAGGCCCCTTTTGTGAAAGAGTCTAAAATCAAGATGGGCTGCACATACGTGAACGAATATTTTATCAAGGAACATGGCTGTCGCCTAATCATAGGAGAGATTCAGCATCTTTTAGTGGAAGATGGCATACAGGGAAAAGATGGATTTTTAGATTTAACACAGGCAAATTCAGCAGGAATTATCGGCCTTGATGGCTATGTAAAAACTGAACTTATCGAAAGATTTGAATATGCAAGACCAAATAAGAAATTGAAACCTTTGAATAAATAATGGCACATAAAAAACCACATTTACCAGAGAAAATTTGTGCCACTTGCGGTTTACCATTTGCCTGGAGAAAAAAATGGGAGAAGAATTGGGATAACGTCAAATATTGTAGTGAAAAATGCAGAAGAAACAAGACATAAACATCGTATGGTTTAGAAACGACCTGCGTACCAAAGATCAAAAATCTCTTTACGAAGCCTGCCAGCAAGACGAACAACTTATTGGCGTCTATTGCTTCGACCCCAGACATTATGAGACTACCAAATATGGGTTCAAAAAAACTGAAAAATACAGAGCCAAGTTTTTGATAGAATCTGTTACTCAGCTTGCTTCCAACTTGGAGACGCTTAACATCAGCCTTAAGGTAGAGCATGATGAGACAGCGAAAATTTTTGAAAAATTAGCTGAAGAATACAGAATCAAAACTGTTTTTTTTCAAACCGAATGGACAGATGAAGAAAAGCAAGTAGAAACCGAAGTAAAATCAGTGTTGACCAACACAGATTTTATCGATCATTACAATCAGTTTCTGTTTCACCCAGACGATGTGCCTTACGATGACTTCAGTCAAATTCCAGAAGTGTATACCAACTTTAGGAAAAAATGCGAGAAACAAAGTCAGATTAGAGAAGAAATCCCAGTACCAGAGCCACGTTCAAAAGACAATTTGCTTGACATTACTACCACCATTCCGAGTCTCACAGAGCTTGGTTTGGAAGAATTTGAAGTCGATGAGCGCTCTGCATTTCCTTTTCAAGGAGGTGAAGATTCTGCGTGGAAGCGCTTGCAAGACTACTTCTGGGACACCAAAAAGCTGCAATATTACAAGAAAACCAGAAACGGATTATTAGGTACAGACTACAGCTCCAAATTTTCGGCCTGGTTGGCTAATGGAAGTATTTCAGCGGTTTCCATTTACCATGAGGTAAAAAGATTTGAAAAGGAAATCAAGAAAAATCAGGACACATACTGGCTTATTTTTGAGCTGATTTGGAGGGATTATTTCAAATACATTTCCTTAAAACACGGCAATAAAATCTTCCAACTCGGTGGTGTATTGAACAAAGATTACGACTGGGGAACTCATGAAAAAGCCCTGAATCAATGGATCAACGGCAATACGCCAGAGCCATTCGTCAATGCAAATATGATCGAGATTCGCGAAACGGGCTTTATGAGTAATCGCGGTCGACAGAACGTCAACAGTTATTGGGCCAAGGAATGGAAACAAGACTGGCGCATTGGCGCGGCCTATTTTGAAGCCATGCTGGTAGACTACGACGTCCACAGCAACTGGGGCAATTGGATGTACAATTCTGGCGTTGGCAATGATCCACGTGATAGAAAATTCAACATCAAAAGCCAGGCAGACCGTTACGACGCCAATGGAAAATACCAGCGCACATGGTTGCAAGACACTTTGTTTTAGAAGCCAAGAACCTGCTCTCAGCTCTATCTTGTTCTGTTAGTGGCGGCCCAACTCTGCTTGCAAAAGAGCTTCTTACCAGTCGCTTTTTGCACTGCAGTTGGCTAAGCCACTTCCAGAACAAGGATGCCGCTTCCATCAGGGCTATAGTGAGATATTAGATTTTAGACAAATAGACAAAGTTTTAGTTATAAAAAGATTTAGGTTATGAAAAAAACACTGCGATTTATATTAGGAGATCAGCTTAATCACAAGCATTCCTGGTTTCAGGAAAAAAGTGATGATGTTATCTATTTTATGGCAGAAACTCAACAGGAAACTGGATATGTCAGACATCATGTACAAAAAGTCGTGGCTTTTTTCTTATCGATGAGAAATTTTGCCAGGGAACTGGAAGAGCAAGGCCACCGAGTTATTTATTACCAAATTGATGACAAGGAAAATGAACAGGACCTACCTGACAACCTCAACAAACTTATTGATAAAGAAAATATTGAGCATTTTGAGTACCTCTATCCGGATGAGTACCGCCTGGACATGAAGCTGAAAACCTTCTGCAACAAGCTTGATATTTCTAGTAAAGCTTATGACACTGAGCATTTCTATACCCAAAGAGAAGACATTGAAACATTCTTTGAAGGTAAAAAAGAAATGACCATGGAATACTTTTACCGAGATATGCGCAAAAAGCATGGTATCATGATGCTTGATGACAAAAAACCAGAAGGTGGGGAATGGAATTACGACAAAAGCAATCGTAAAAAATGGACAGGAAAACCTCCAATCCCGAAAGCAAAAACTTTTCATAAAGACGTAGATGGAGTTTTAAAGCAGTTGGAAGCTATGAATGTCAAAACCATGGGAAGAATTGACAAAGACAAATTCCCATGGCCAACATCCAGAGAAGAATGCCTGGAGGTTTTAGACTATTTTTGTAAAAACCTGCTAGTACACTTTGGAGATTATGAAGATGCTTTACATACCGATCAAAAATTTCTCTTCCATTCCCGTTTATCCTTTGCGATGAACAGCAAAATGCTGTCTCCAAAAGAAGTCGTAGAAACCACTTTAGATTATTATTACGAACACAAAGATGATATCGATATTTCACAGATAGAAGGCTTTGTAAGGCAAATATTAGGCTGGAGAGAATTCATGAGAGGGATTTACTGGAAAGAAATGCCGGGTTATAAGTCCAAAAATGAATTGCAAAACACCAACAAACTCCCCGACTTTTACTGGACTGGTGAAACGGATATGAACTGCCTCAAACATGCTGTCAACCAAAGTCTGGATGATGCCTATGCACATCACATCCAAAGGCTTATGATTTTAGGAAATTTTGCGTTGTTAACGATGACAGACCCAGATGAAGTGGACGCCTGGTATCTAGGCGTTTATATCGATGCCATAGAATGGGTGGAATTGACAAATACAAGAGGAATGAGTCAATTTGCAGACGGTGGCATTGTAGCAACCAAACCCTATGTATCTAGCGGGAGTTACATCAACAAGATGGGAAATTATTGCAAATCCTGTAAGTATAAGGTAAGTAAAAAAGAAGGTGATGATGCCTGTCCGTTTAATAACCTATACTGGAATTTTCTTTACGAAAAACAGGAGCATTTCAAAAACAATCAACGCATGAATATGATGATGAGTCTGCTCAAGAAAATGAACAAAGAAACACTTGATAATCACATCAATCGCTCAAAAGAAATAATAAAAAACCCTAGCAATTTTTAATATATTTCAGAAATTTCAATACTTTTGGGTTTAAATCAAAAATCAAAACAAATGAAAAAGTCAATTTTATCTATCACTATGGCTGCCCTTCTAGGTCTTGGCGTAGTGAGCTGTAGAGAACAAAAAAGCGAATCTGAAAAAGCTGCTGATGAAGTAGAAGAAACAATGGAAGATGCTGGTGATGAAATGGAAGATGCAGCTGATGATGCTGGTGATGCTATGGAAGATGGCTACGAAGATACTGAAGACGCAGTTGAAGACGGAGCTGACGAAGTAGAAGACGAAGCGGAAGACACTAAAAGTGAAATGTAATTAATCCCTACATTCTTAACTTTATAAAAAGCTTATACATATTTCAGTATAAGCTTTTTATTTTATGTATTTTTTCATTTCAGACTGAAGAGCCTTTGCTTTTGACTTAGCTTTTTCTGCAAAATCGTTTTGGTTTGATGCATAAATAATTCCTCTAGCGGAATTAATAAGTAGTCCGTAATTACTATTCATTCCAAATTTGCACACCTCATCCAAAGAACCTCCCTGAGCTCCAACGCCTGGAATCAACAAGAATTGATTGGGTAAAATGCCTCTAATTGATTTTAAATGTGTTGCCTTTGTCGCACCGATGACATACATCAATTGCTCACTATTCTCCCAGGTTTGTGAAGTTTTAAGTACCTGTTCAAATAGAAATTCTGAATCTGTTTTTAAAAATTGAAAATCATCTGCGCCAGAATTGGAAGTCAGACCTAGAAGTATAGTATGCTTATCTTTGAATTCAAGAAAAGGTTCGACCGAATCTTTCCCCATATAAGGCGCAACGGTAATCGAATCAAAGTTTAAATCCTCGAAAAAAGCTTTGGCATACATTTTTGAGGTGTTACCAATATCTCCACGCTTGGCGTCTGCTATGGTAAATTGCTCTGGATAAAATGTGTTTAGATAATCAATAGTTTTTTTGAGTGCTTTCCAACCTTTAATGCCGTAAGCTTCATAAAACGCAATATTTGGCTTATAGGCTACACAATATTCCTGCGTAGCTTCAATGATAGCTTTATTAAATTCAAAAATAGGATCTTCTTGAGAAAGTAGATGTTTTGGAATTTTATCCATATCTGCATCCAGTCCAACGCAAAGCATTGATTTTTTCTTTTCAATCTGTTGAATAAGCTTTTGAATATGCATTGGCTAGCTATAGGTCGTCAGAAATATTTTTGAGCTTTTCAGTATTATCCACAAGTTTCAATTCATTGATGATCTTTTCAATATCACCGTTGATAATGTTGTCGAGGTCATAAAGCGTTAAGTTAATTCTGTGATCCGTTACTCGACTTTGGGCATAATTATAAGTTCTGATCTTAGCACTTCGGTCTCCACTAGTCACCATAGAACCTCGCTTTTCAGCATCTTCAGCTTGTTTTTTGGCAAGTTCCATTTCATAAAGTCTGGAACGTAAAACCCTAAAAGCTTTTTCCTTATTTTTATGTTGTGATTTTTGATCCTGACACTGCGCTACGATTCCGGTTGGCTCATGGGTAAGTCTTACTGCAGAATAAGTAGTATTCACTGACTGCCCACCAGGACCTGAAGAACAGAAATAATCTATCCGCACATCTTTAGGGTTTACTTCAACATCAAATTCCTCGGCTTCTGGAAACACCATCACTGTAGCCGCACTGGTGTGAACTCTGCCTTGTGTTTCTGTTTGTGGCACACGCTGCACACGGTGAACACCAGCTTCATACTTCAGCGTTCCATAGACATCTTCGCCAGAAACTTCAAATTGAATTTCTTTATACCCGCCATTAGTACCTTCACTATAATCCACAACATCCACCTTCCAGCCTTTATGCTCACAGTATTTTGAAAGCATTCTGAAGATATCTCCTGCAAAAATACTAGCCTCATCTCCTCCAGCTCCTGCTCTCACTTCTACAACAGCATTTTTAGCATCTTCAGGATCTTTAGGAATCAACATCATTCTGATCTTCTCCTCCAGTTTCGGCAATTCATCCTTGGCTTCATCGTATTGAAGTTTAGCCATATCTACCATTTCCTGATCGGACTCATTAGAGATAATTTCTTCCGCCTCTTCTAAATTGTTCTTAAGTTCAATGTAAGCCTCTCGCTCATCCATGATAGCTTTGAGGTCTTTGTATTCTTTAGAAAGTTCGATATATCGTTTTTGATCCGACATGATATCTGGCTGTATGATTAAATCACTTACCTCGTCGAATCTTTGTTTTATAAAATTTAATTTGTCTAGCATATTTCTTTAATGTGGTGCAAATTTAAATGAATTCTAAGGAAAATCTTAATACAAACTAGTATATATCTACTATACTTCAGTTTATAATTCAAGTTGAATACCTATAGCTAATTGTTGTTTCAATTGAATTCTAGGGCCGAGTTCGATTTCACTTCCATCTGGAGCCTCTCCAGTCACTTTTATATCGTCATCATAACGAATATGAGCTCCAAGATTAGCTCTCATAAAATTATTAATTTTAAAATTTAACATAAGCTCCAAGTCGATCACTATGTTCCCGAAATTATTTAAATAATCTGTGTACAAGCTTGACCTGCTTATTAAAACCGTGTTGTCAAATAATTGTTGCTCCAACTGATTTGAAACGAGAATTCCCAATTCATTTCTTATATTTTCACCTTCTTCTATGATATTACCATTTACATCTCTTGTAGCACCTCTCACTCCAAAGGAGCCACTATTGGCCAAGCGTTGATTCATTACAATTGTAGTTCTCTGTGTCAATGGGGATAAGTAAAGTTCAAACTTATCATCGGTTTCAACATATTTTGCGCCTACCCCAACAAACATATAGCCCGGAGCCAAAAATTCTGAAATGGCGGTTTCAGTATCTGGATAATTGAATCCCCTGGCGACCTGGGTTTGGAAACTAAATTTTCCTGAATAAAACCATTTGGAATTTTTTGAAACTTCGTAGCCAAAAGAAGAACTTAGCTCAAGATCATCATCTGTTTTTCTTAGCTCCTGTTCCTCCTGCTGGTTGATTCCATATCGAAATCTAAATTGATTTTGCCATCTGAATCCATCATTTCTATAGGTTCTCCCAATCCTCATCCCATATAAGCCAGAAATAGAATTTGTTCCACCAGCATTCCAGTTCACAAACGCTACTTCACTTACATCCAGAGAAAAGTTATTTACAGACTCCCAAAAACTAGTTCTCCCTGTAGTTGGTATAAGTTCATTGAAAGTAAAGCTATAAAACTCTTGGACATCAAGACTGGTAGTAATCAATGGCACAGGTCCAATTGGAAAAATCTGTTCACCAATTGATTCCACCCTTTGGATTTCACCAAATGACTGCGAATGGCTTTGTACAATAAAGCCAAATACTAAAATACTTACTAAAACTCTATTCATTAAATACTATTGATACTCAAAATGACCATGTTCCGAAGTAATTCTTAAGGATTTTCTATCTGAAGCTTCTACCCTACCAATAATCTTTGCATCTACATTAAAGCTTTTTGAAATATCTATAATTCCCTGAGCTATAGATTCGTCCAGATAAAATTCAAGCCTGTGACCCATATTGAATACTTGATACATCTCTTTCCACTCGGTCTGGCTTTCATTTTGTATGAGTTTGAATAACGGAGGAACCTCGAACATATTATCTTTTATAATATGTAAGTTTTCAATGAAATGGAGAATTTTTGTCTGAGCTCCACCACTACAATGCACCATGCCATTGATGGACTTTCTACCAAGTTTTTCAAATATCTTTTTAACTATCGGTGCATAAGTGCGAGTTGGGGACAAAATGAGTTTACCAACATCTGGAAGATCTTTTGAAATCTTATCAGTAAGTGATTTACTACCAGAATATATAAGGTCCTTCGGAACAGAGGGGTCATAAGATTCTGGATATTTTTCAGCTAGTTTAGAATATAACACATCGTGTCTTGCAGAAGTGAGTCCATTGCTACCCATACCTCCGTTGTATTCCGTCTCATAAGTAGCCTGACCAGATGAAGAAAGCCCAACAATTACATTTCCTGGTTTTATATTGGCATTATCAATGACTTCATCTTTCCTCATTCTTGCAGTGACTGTGGAATCTACAATAATTGTACGAACAAGATCTCCTACATCGGCAGTTTCACCACCAGTAGTATAAATATTTACACCGTGAGTTTTCAGGTTTTCAACAATAGATTCTGTTCCATTTATGATCTCAGCAATCACTTCACCAGGAATTAAATTCTTATTTCTCCCTATCGTTGAAGAAAGCAAAATATGATCTGTTGCTCCAACACAAAGCAAGTCATCTATATTCATAATAAGTGCATCCTGTGCTATTCCTTTCCAAACCGATAAATCACCGGTTTCTTTCCAATATAAATAAGCCAAGGAGGATTTAGTTCCTGCTCCGTCTGCATGCATAACCACACAATGCTCATCGCTTCCTGTGAGATAATCTGGTACGATCTTGCAAAAAGCTTTTGGAAATACTCCTTTATCTATATTTTTTATCGCTTTATGAACATCTTCTTTTTGAGAAGAGACACCTCTTTTTGCATATCTATCTTGATCACTCATTGTTAAAAATTTGTTGCAAATTTATAAAAAATAAACCCAGCCTTGGAACTAATCCAAAGCTGGGTATTGTAAATAATCTGTTCTTATTATTTAGTGAACAAAAGTTCTCTGTATTTAGTCAAAGGCCATATTTCGTTATCGACCAATAGCTCCAGTTTATCACAGTGATAACGGATATCATCAAAGTAAGGTTTCACTTTGTTACAATAAGCAAAAGCCTTTTCGGTTGGGTCTTCCATAACATTGGCTTTTTTCCTTTCTTCAATCATCTGCTCTACTTCTTCGTTGATTTTTTCAATGTGGTTTGAAATAGCTTCGATGATATTCATTTGTTGTTTAGCCTGATCTTTGAAATTGGTTCCGTAAATTTCCTTTAAACCCTTTACATTTTTTATCAACACGTTTTGATACTTAATGGCTGTTGGAATGATATGATTCCTGGCAATATCTCCTAAAACTCGGCCTTCAATCTGGATATGTTTAGAATAGTCTTCAATTTCAATTTCGTATCTGGCTTTGATTTCAGTCTCATTCATAATGTTCAATTCCCCAAACAAATCAATCGCTTTTTTAGAAATTTTTGGTTTAAGAGCTTCAGGAGTTGTTCTGTAGTTACTTAAGCCACGCTTTTCAGCTTCTTTTTCCCATGCATCGCCATAACCATCACCTTCAAATCTTATTTTATTAGAAGATTTGATATACTCTCTCAATACGTTGAAAATAGCATCGTCTTTTTTCATCTTTTTATCCTTTGAAATAAGACCGTCTACTTCTTTTTTAAATTCGATAAGCTGTTTGGCTACAATAGCGTTGAGCACTGTCATAGGATCCGCACAATTAGCAGTGGAACCAACTGCTCTCAATTCAAATTTATTTCCAGTAAATGCAAATGGTGATGTTCTATTCCTATCTGTATTATCTAGTAATATTTCAGGAATTTTACCAACTACATTCAATTTCAATTCTGTTTTCTCTTCTGGAGAAAGTTTGCCATTGGTGACTTTTTCTAGCTCATCCAGAACCTTAGTAAGTTGTGAACCAATAAATACAGACATAACTGCAGGAGGAGCCTCATTCGCTCCAAGTCTATGATCGTTTGATGCGGAAGCAATGGTTGCTCTTATCAATTCTTCATTTTCATAAAATGCTTTAATCGTATTGATAAAGAAAGTCAAAAATTGCATGTTTTTCATTGGAGTCTTACCTGGGCTCAATAAATTAGAACCTGTATCTGTTGCAAGTGACCAGTTGTTGTGCTTTCCACTACCATTTACCCCCTGGAAGGGCTTCTCATGAAATAATACTTTAAAATGGTGGCGTTCTGCTATTTTATCCATAACGTGCATCAACAATGAGTTGTGATCTACAGCAAGATTCACTTCTTCAAAAATCGGTGCCAGCTCAAATTGATTAGGCGCAACTTCATTGTGCCGTGTTTTCACAGGAATTCCAAGCAGCATACACTCTCTTTCCAAATCTCTCATGTAGTTTAAAACACGACTTGGTATAGATCCAAAATAGTGATCGTCAAGCTGCTGACCTTTTGCGGGAGAATGCCCAAGCAAAGTTCTTCCAGACATCATAAGGTCCGGTCGTGTAGAAGCCAAGGCAGAATCGACCAAGAAGTATTCCTGCTCCCAACCCAGCGTTGTGATTACTTTATTTACTTTCTTATCAAAATATTTAGCAACATCTGTAGCTGCTTTATCCAATGCAGAGACTGATCGCAGCAAAGGAGTTTTATAATCTAAAGCTTCTCCAGTATAAGAAACAAAGATGGTAGGAATACAAAGTGTAGGCCCCCATACAAATGCTGGAGAAGAAGGATCCCAGGCTGTATAACCTCTTGCTTCAAAGGTATTTCTGATTCCCCCATTAGGTAAGCTGGAAGCATCAGGTTCCTGCTGCACCAATTGGGAACCGCTAAATTTCTCCATAGCGGAACCATCATCTACAGTTTCAAAAAAAGCATCGTGCTTCTCTGCAGTGGATCCTGTAAGTGGCTGAAACCAGTGAGTATAGTGAGTTGCTCCTTTAGAAATCGCCCATTCTTTCATTCCAGCTGAAATGCTTTCAGCTAATGAACGGTCTATTTTTTCACCTTTATCAATGGCATTTTTTAAGCCTTCAAATGAGTCTTTTGTGAGATGTTGACGCATCGCTTTTTGGTTGAATACATTCCTTCCAAAAAGATCGGATCTGCGTTCCTTTTCTTTAATTTTTACTGGAGCTCTTCTCAGAGTCTCTTTTAAAGCATCAAATCTTAGTATAGCCATTTTAAATAAATTTTACATTTATTCAAAAGTAAATAATTTTGATATAGGATGTAAAATTAAGGGGGTGAAATTCAAAAAAATAATAATTTTATGAAATCACCCCTGTATTAGTTACGAAAAGTAAGTAAGATAAATACGATATAAGCCAAAAAGATTAAAACACCTTTGTATCGGGAAATTGAATTTTTTGGAGGCAGGAAAATAAGTGGCACCAAAACAAGTGAAAAACCTATCATCCAAAAGATATCATTTGTGAGGACTTCTTTGGATTGAAGGAAAATAGGTTTAATGACAGCTGTAAGCCCAATAACAGATCCAATGTTAAAAATATTGGAGCCAATCAAATTTCCCAAAGAAATGCCTTTTTCTTTCTTAAGTGCCGCAATAACTGAAGCTGCTAGCTCTGGAACGCTTGTTCCTATCGCAATCATCGTCACTGAAATCACTCGTTCACTTACTCCAAAAGATTCTGCAATTCCAACGGCACCGTCTACAAGCCATTCGGAGCCAAAGTATAGCCCTGCACCTCCAATTAAAAACCACAGAACAATCTTAAAACCTGAAGTCCTGGTCAAAGTCTCGTCGACTTCTTCGGCTACTTCTACTTCTCCTTTTATGGCTTTCCTTATTAAAACCAAAAGGAAAATAATAAGTACTATAAGCAGAGCTACACCTTCTATTCTTGTGATCTGTTCTCCTGTATATAAAAAGAAATACAGCAAGCCAGACAGAATCATCATCACAGGCCAGTTGAACTTTAAAAAATCCTTATCAATATCCATAGATGATATGATAGCTGTAAGTCCTAAAACCAATCCTATATTGGCAATATTTGATCCGATAACATTTCCTAATGATATGTCTGAAAAGCCAGATAATGCAGCTTGAAGACTTACTAATAATTCTGGTGCCGATGTCGCAAAAGAAACGACCGTAAGACCAATAATCATTTTTGATATATTAAATCTCAAGGATAAAGCAACTGAAGACCTGACCAAAAATTCTCCTCCAACAACCAAAAGAATAAATCCTATAATTACTAAAAAGACATCCATTGATATAATTTTTAGCGAAAATAGGATTTTGAGTAATACACGAGATTAAAAATCTCTTATAAAGTTTGTCCTTATAAATTAAAGGATAAGGTAACCATATAATTGTTTAAAAAACTTTGAATCTCAGATTCCTGAGAAAAATCAGTGAAATAAAGAAGTCCTTGTCGGTCTTGCTCGATGCGCTGATAAGAAAAATCTAAAGAAGCATTCCCAAAATTAAACCCTAAACCAAATGAATATCCATTGGCATCTCCAAGGAATCTTTCGTCCTCATAGGGCGTTTGTTGAATAAAGTAACCTGCCCTTAAACTGGTATTTTGGATGCGGTATTCCCCACCAAGATTAAATGTAGAAGCCCCGGTCATCAAATTTGAAATTTCATCATTTTGAAAACCAAACCCTCTTGTGGTAAACTCCATAGCAGAAAAATCTTTATAGCTATAATCGAAACTAATCAGACCAGAACCACCAAACACATATGCTGTACTCACAGATAAACGTCCTGGCGTTTTAAAACTATAATCAGGATAAATATTTAAGACATCAGGATCAAGAATAGCAACTTGATTATTTCCGCTTACTGTTTCTATACGTTGTAAAAGCTCTTCAGAAATACTCATCCAGGTAGGAGAATCATAAGTAAAACCGAGTCTCCAGCCATCTGTTAGTTTTGCAATTCCACCCAATTGAAAAGAAAAGCCACTTCCACGAGTTCTCAGGTCATTGTCAAAGAAGATTTCATTCACACCTGGACCAGAATTAAATTCATCAAATAACGTCTGACGTCTGTAATCCAAAAAATGGAAATTCAAATTTAAACCCAAATGAATTCTATCTCCAATCATACCACCGCCATTAATCGTATATTTACCTGAACTTCCTCTAGTGATCTCTTCGTAATTCTGGTTTGAACTTTCGCCAAAGACATTACTGACATAAGAAGTATTATCCAAATTATCTGGATCTGCAGCATTAATGACAAATGTTTCATATCCTAAAAAGGCCTGTTGCGCATTAAAATCACCGTTCCTACCAAGAAAACGGTAAAGCTGTCTTGGGGTTTCATTGGCTTGAGGAGTCAATAAATCTAAAGGAACACCTTCTGCATTATTTAAAAAATAGCCTGCTACACTTTCTTCATTAATACCACTCACAAAATATTCATTATCAAAATTATTTGTCCTATTGTATGAAAATCCTAGTGAAAGCTTTTGAAAAAGTGCATTCTTATCATTGGTAGTAAACACGAATACTGCACCTAACTGATTCATGTCGAAATCTGATTCTGTTGAATTATTAAACCCCCCACCATAGAATGCATCATTGTTTATTGTAGAGAGGTCCAAGGATCCTGAAAATTTATTATTGATAAAAACAGCAGAACTTGCAGGATTGATATTGATAGCAGAAACATCTCCACCTAAGGCACCAAAGGCACCACCCATAGCAGTAAATCTGGCGGTACCATTAACACTTTGGGTGGAAAATCGTACTGCATCAGTTATATCTTGAGCTATAACACTTGTAGTCACAAAAATAAATAGAATTATAAGTTTTTTCATGTGTGTAGGTTTAGCATATATGATTAAAAACTGTTATCGTCTTCCAGAACTTCTTCCACCTGAAGATCTACCACCTGAAGATCTGCCTCCAGATGATCTTGAACCTCCGGAACTTCTTACACCCGAACTCCTTGAACTGCTAGAACTTCTTACGCCAGAACTTCTAGAAGATCTATTTGATGAAGATCTTACTCCACTACTTCTGCTTGTTCTAGAAGATGAATTATTATATGATCTTGCTCTCGGAGATGTATTTCTGTATGTAGAATTTGATCTAGATCTAGCATCTACGTTTCTAGAATTCCTTATACCAGATCTCGAATAATTACCAGATGTCCTAGCCCCAACATTTCTTGAATTATTTATCCTGTTAGAATATCTTGAAGAGTTGGTTCTTGTACTTCTGCTAACGTTTGATCTGTTACTAGATGCTCTGGATACGTTGCTTCTGCTTGAATTTGCTCTAGAAAGATTAGACCTTGTATTTCCGCTTCTGGAAGAAACTTGAGACCTGGTGTTTCTACTATAAGCATTACCATTTCTACCGAATCTATTTGACCTGTTGTAAGCTATACCATTGTAACCCCTTCCGTAGAAACCTCCAAAACCAGCTCCGTAAAAACCGCCGTAGTAAGGATAACCAAATCCAAATCCAGGGCCATAAAAGCCACCGAAACCGAATCCGCCCCAACCCCATCTAGGGCCAAAGAATCCTCCACCAAAATAAGGGTTACCAAAACCACCCCAGCCCCAGCCAGGACCGTAGAAACCGCCTCCAATAAATGGACCGCCGAAACCAAATCCGCCGCCCCAGCCAGGACCCCAGAAACCGTTGTCAATATAATTAACTGTCACAGAGGATGGATTTGAACCCCATCCTGCATTGTTTCCATTATAAATTGGTTCTTCGTAATATTTTTCTTCTTCAGGATAGTTCCCATCATCAGAAGAATAATCGTCAATATTTGTGAATACTTCATTATTAGAATTTCTTGCTTCAGAAATCATCTGGCTTTGTTCCGAAAAGTATCTCGAGTAAGTATCAGGTTGTTGAGTTGATCTAGTAGCCTGACTAGTATTTCTCTGAGAAGTTTGTGAAGTATTTTCATTAGAAACAGACCTTCTAGCCTCCGAAGGTGCGCTAGACCCATAAATCCCATCAGAAGCAGAATTCACATTTCTATATGACGAACACGAAGTCAAGAAAACCACAGATAACATTCCTAATGCTACAGAATTGAATATTTTGTTTGATTGTATCATAACTTGTGGTTTTTATTATTACTATTATCAAATTTAGTTAGTTTTGTGCTAACAAATCGAATCATTAACACAGGTACAACATTTGTGCCAAACCGTATAGAATGGGAAAGAGCCTAACAAGTAGAAAAGAAGATTATTCCAAGTGGTATAACGAATTGGTTGTGAAAGCCGACCTAGCTGAAAACTCAGCAGTGAGGGGCTGTATGACGATAAAACCTTATGGATTTGCTATTTGGGAAAAGATGCAAGCAGAGCTTGATAAACGATTTAAAGAAACAGGACATGAAAATGCCTACTTCCCATTATTTGTTCCCAAATCTCTTTTTGAAGCAGAAGAAAAAAATGCTGAAGGTTTTGCGAAGGAGTGCGCTGTAGTCACACACTACAGATTGCAGAATGATCCCGACAAACCAGGTAAACTTAGAGTAGATCCGGAGGCAAAACTGGAAGAAGAACTGGTAGTAAGACCAACTTCTGAGGCCGTTATCTGGAACACCTTTAAAGGATGGATACAATCTTACAGAGATCTTCCTCTTAAAATTAATCAATGGGCCAACGTAGTAAGATGGGAAATGAGAACACGCCTTTTCTTAAGAACGACTGAGTTTCTATGGCAGGAAGGTCACACTGCACATGCTACCAAAAAAGAAGCGATTGAAGAAGCAGAACTCATCAATGCCTTATATGCAGATTTCGCCGAGAATTTTTTGGCAATACCGGTGATCGAAGGTGTAAAATCTGAAAGCGAAAGGTTTGCCGGAGCGCTTGAGACCTATTGTATAGAGGCGTTAATGCAGGATGGAAAAGCATTACAGGCAGGAACATCTCATTTTCTGGGAGAGAATTTCGCCAAAGCCTTTGATGTGAAGTTTACGTCAGATCAAGGGAAGCAAGAATACGTTTGGGCGACGAGCTGGGGTGTCTCTACAAGATTGATGGGAGCTTTGGTAATGACACATTCTGATGATAACGGACTGGTCTTGCCTCCAAACCTAGCACCCATACAGGTGGTAATTGTACCCATATTTAAAAATGAGGAACAACTTAATTTAGTCTCAGAAAAAGCAAATTCAATTGTAAAGATTTTAAGGTCTAAAGGAATTAGAGTCAAATTTGACGATAGAACCACACATAAACCAGGATGGAAGTTTGCAGAATACGAACTGAAAGGAATTCCGCTTAGAATCACCATTGGACCAAAAGACCTTGAAAAAGGAACAGTTGAACTTGCCAGGAGAGATACCTTATCTAAATCATTTGAAAATCAAGAAGGCTTAGAGGATTTGGTTGAAAGCTTGCTTGAAGATATTCAAAAGGAATTATTCACTAAAGCAAAAGCATTTAGAGATTCTCATATCACTGAAGCAGACACTTTTGACGAGTTCAAGGAGCTTCTCAACACAAAAGGTGGTTTTATTTCTGCACATTGGGATGGGACAGCAGAAACAGAAGAAAAAATTAAAGAATTGACAAAAGCAACTATTCGATGTATTCCATTGGAAGGTCAAAAAGAAAGCGGAAAGTGCGTATTTACTGGAAATAATTCTGCAAGACGAGTATTATTTGCAAAAGCTTATTAATTTTTCGAATAAAAGATTTGTGCAATTTAAATAATTGGTTATTTTTGCACTCGCAAATTTAATGGTCCGTTCGTCTAGGGGTTAGGACGCCAGGTTTTCATCCTGGTAACAGGGGTTCGATTCCCCTACGGACTACAAATTATAAGTTCATTAATCACATTATTAACACGGTCCGTTCGTCTAGGGGTTAGGACGCCAGGTTTTCATCCTGGTAACAGGGGTTCGATTCCCCTACGGACTACTATTAAAATTTTATATTTAGAAAGTTATGGCTAATCATAAATCAGCATTAAAAAGAATAAGAAGTAACGAAGCAAAACGCTTAAGAAATCGTTACCAACATAAGACGGCTCGTAATGCCATCAGAAGATTGAAAGCTACAGAGGATAAAACTGAAGCTACTAAAAGTCTTCCTGAGATCATCTCTATGATCGATAAGTTAGCTAAAAAGAATATTATTCATAACAATAAAGCTGCAAATCTTAAGTCTCAATTGACTAAGCATGTTGCCGCTATGTAAGTTTTATGATCGATAAATTTCATGGTCTCTTTCTAGAGGCCATTTTTTTTGTAAAAAATATTATTAATAATAAGTCTAAATAAGATTAGATGTTTAAATTTACAAAAAATTAAAACCATGAGATATATATTTTATTTGCTTGTTATTTCGGTTTCAGTGATCGGCTGTAAATCCGATAAAAAAACTGAAGATTCCAAAGAACTCACTGTTTATACTCACAGGCATTACGAATCGGATCAAGAACTTTTTAAACGATTTGAAGAAGAAACAGACATCAAACTTAATATAGTGAACGCCAGTGCTGATGAGCTCATTCAAAAAATGAGTTTAGAAGGCGAACAGTCCCCAGCAGATGTTCTTATTACTGTAGATGCTGGGCGTTTATACAGAGCCAAATCTCAAGACTTACTTCAATCGTTCTCCTCTCCACTCATAGATTCCATTGTTCCAAATCACTTAAGAGATGAGGACGGCCACTGGGTGAGTTTAACAAAAAGAGCTAGAGTTATTGCTTATGCTAAGGACAGAGTCGACTCAACTGAGTTATCAACCTACGAAAATTTAACTTCAGAAGAATGGAAGGATAAGATTCTTGTAAGGAGTTCTTCAAATATTTACAACCAATCGCTTTTAGCCTCAATTATTGCTAATGAAGGAAATGAATTTGCTGAGAATTGGGCTCAAGGAGTTGTTGACAACATGGCAAGATCTCCAAAAGGTAATGACAGAGACCAGGTAAAAGCGGTTGCTAATGGTGAAGGAGATTTGGCGATAGTAAATACTTACTACATAGGAAAACTTTTAAATTCTGAAGACGAAAATGAACTGGAAGCTGGAGAAAGTGTAGGCATATTCTTTCCCAACCAGGAAACAACTGGAACTCACATCAATGTAAGTGGTATAGGTGTAGCAAAATACTCACCAAATAAGGCCTCAGCTGTAGAATTTGTAGAGTTCTTACTTAAGGAAGATGCGCAAAATATATTTGCCGGTTCAAATTATGAATATCCCATTAATCCTAATGTGGAACCTTCAGAAATTTTAAAAGAATGGGGAGAATTCAAGGAGGATAAATTATCACTTAACGAATTAGGAAAAAATAATAAAGAGGCAGTTATCATATTTGATAAAGTTGGCTGGAAATAAATTTAATTGAACATAAAGCATAGATTTTTCAAGTTCAAAAGAGACCTCAACCGATGGTCTCTTTTGTTGTTGATAATATTAGCTGCAGTTGCAATTCCTATACTCACCATTGGCCTCAAATTATTTGATGGTCCTGGAGATAGCTGGGGGCATATTGTAGATTATGTTTTATTTGACTATTTACAAAATTCGCTATTACTGGCTATATTTTGTTCCATTATCGTCATTGTATTTGGAGTAAGCACAGCCTGGTTGGTTTCGAGATTCCATTTCCCATTTAGAAAACAATTGGAATGGCTTCTCATTTTACCTTTATCCGTTCCGGCTTACATAATGGCTTATGCCTATGCAGGTGTTTTTGGATATTCAGGCCTCTTTTCAAATATTGTTGATGCCGTAGGCTTAGACGGTTTCAGAATTGATTTCATGAATATTTATGGACTCTCATTTGTTCTAAGCATTTCACTTTTCCCTTATGTTTATGTAAGCAGCAGAACATTTTTTTTGGCACAGGCAACCAATTTACTGGAAGCATCGCGAATGCTTGGTATAAGCGAATTCAAATCCTTTTTTAAACTCATCTTCCCTCTTGCCAGACCTGCAATAATAGCCGGACTTGTATTGGTACTAATGGAGGTTTTAAATGATTATGGTGCAGCTAGTTATTATGGGGTGAGCACATTTACAACGGGGATTTTCAGATCCTGGTTCTCCTTAGGCGAACCTGAAACTGCCATCTACCTTTCTGCAATTTTATTGATTATTGTATTTGGCCTTATTCTTTTTGAAAAGTGGCAGCGACGACATATGAATTTCACCTCTGCCAAAACTTCTAAACAGAATTATAGTTCTAAACTAAGGCCTAAAAAAGGACACCAAATTTTATTCAGTCTTATTTGTTTTGTACCGGTATGTCTAGGTTTTATCTTACCCGTAATTCAACTATTGATTTGGGCAAAACAAACCTTTGCTAAAGTTTGGAATGTTGAATTTATTACGATCACTTTAGAAAGCTTTGGGATTGCATTCATAACGGCATTGATCACCGTCCTAGTAGCTTTGCTCCTGCTCTTTTTTACAAAATGGAATAAAATTGAATTACTGAAGTCAAGCTCCAAACTCGGTGTTTTGGGGTATGCCATTCCAGGAATAATAATTGCTATTGGTGTATTGGTTCCAAGCTTGTACATAGACAAATGGTTGATTGAAAAAAATATCACCTCAAAATTGATTTTGAATGCCACTTTGATTGCTTTGGTCTACGCCTATGTTGTAAGATTTCTAGCTGTAGCGTATCAACCTTTGGAATCTTCAAGCCTAAAAATTGACAGAAGTTTATCAGATTCTTCTAAAGTTTTGGGAGAAGGAAATTTTAAAACTTTTTTCAAAATTGAATTTCCTCTCATCAGGACTGGTCTTTTGAGCGCTTTTATTTTAGTTTTTATTGACATCTTGAAAGAGTTACCACTTACATTGATAATGAAACCATATGATGTAAACACGCTTGCCGTCAAGGCTTTTGAATATGCAAGTGATGAGATGGTGAGTTCTGCAGCGCTTCCCTCTCTTCTCATAATATTAACGGCTTTAGTTCCCGCAATTTTTTTAAATAAATTACTTTTGAAGAATGCAAGCAACTCTTAATATATCCAATTTATCAAAATCATACGATCAGGGAAAAGTAAAAGCCCTGGATGATGTTTCTTTTTTTGTCAATAAAGGAGACATCTGTGCAGTTGTGGGAGAAAGCGGAAGTGGTAAAACCACCTTAATCCGACTTATAGCTGGCCTGGAAGAACTAGATTCTGGTGAAATTCATATTGAAAGTCAACTTGTAGCCTCTATCAAAAAGAATATCGCTCCGGAAAAGAGAGAGGTTGGGATGGTATTTCAGGAATACGCCTTATTCCCACACTTGTCGGTTCTTGAAAATGTAGTTTACGGCATCAAAAAGTCAAAATCAAAAAAAGACGTTGCTTTAGAGACACTAAATCTTGTTGGTTTGAAAGGATACGAAAAAAGATATCCTCATGAGTTGTCTGGAGGCCAGCAACAACGTGTAGCATTGGCCAGAGCTTTAGCTCCCAAACCTTCGGTTTTAATTCTGGATGAACCCTTTAGTAATCTGGATGCAATGATGAGACACAGGCTTAGAAATGAAGTCTTCAATATCATCAAGAAAACTGGAGTTACTGCAATTTTTGTGACTCATGATACTCAGGATGCACTGGCTGTTGCAGATGAAATTTTAATTCTCCAAAATGGTAAATTGGTTCAAAAAGATGAAGCTTCTGCGTTATACAAAAAACCACAATCCATTTATGTTGCTTCATTATTTGGAAATACAGTTCAGCTCAATAAAGGTTTACAAACGGCTTTTAAATGTCCATTGAAAGAAGATTGCTGTCATGCCATAAGAAACGAAAGTCTAACAGTCAACCAAGATTGTGACTATGTCTCTGAAGCTGAAATCTTAAAACGAACATTTTTAGGCACACACTCTCAGTTACTTTTAAAACTTGATAATGGTGAACATCTCAATGTAGTAACGAATGAACCCGTTTTAGGTAAAACCATAAAAATTGGTTTCAATTCTAAAGATGTTTTAGCATTTGATGAATAATTACTGACCTCTAAAAAATATAATAGTACTAATGGTCTTGAGGATGATTCTTAAATCTAAAAAGACGCTTCTGTGTTTTATATAATACAGGTCGTACTGCAACTTCTCTATCATATCTTCGTCAGAATTGGCATACTTCGCATTTACCTGAGCCCAACCCGTTAATCCAGGTTTTATAACTTGCCTGACTTCGTAAAATGGTATTTTTTTGGATAAATCTTTTACAAATTCTGGACGTTCTGGTCGCGGACCTATTAAACTCATATCTGCTTTCAGCACATTGAAAAACTGTGGAATTTCATCCAGACGAGTTCGCCTTAAGAAGTTTCCAAATTTTGTTATTCTTACATCGCCTTTTCTGGCAAGCTGGGCGCCATCGGACTCAGCATTTTTCACCATAGTTCTAAACTTAATGATGTAGAATTCATTACCAGACTTGCCTAACCTCAATTGTTTGTAAAAAAGTTTCCCCCTATTCCCAATCAAATTACCGATTAGTATTAAAGGAAGAATAGCCAGGCCAAAGGCTAAACCTAGCAAACTCATAACTATATCAACAATTCTGTGGTAAAGTAAATACAGTCGATTTTGATTGCTCCTGCTAAAAGGAAAATAAAAGTAGAAATCATTATTAATATATTGAACTGGAACTTTACTGGTGATTTCCTCATATACATGCGCATAAGCTTTTATAGGAAATCCTGTTTTGAGGAGTGGTACCAGAGCCTGGTATAATTCTGAGCTCAATCCATCTATAGAATTTGCAACAACAATTTCTCCAACCTTATAATCATTCACCACACGTTCAAGTTCATTTAGGCTATAGGCTTGAAAACTAGTAGATGTTTTTTCCTTGGTACTTATAAAACCTTTGATCTCATAATTAGGATCATTTTTAAGTAAATCCTTACCGATTTTATCAATATCCACATCATCTCCAACAATTAGAACCCTCTTAAAGAATCTTGGCGAGGTAATTAAACCTATATAAAGAAATCTCCAAAAAAGTAAAGTTGAAAGTAGAATTCCAAAAAAATAAAGGATTTGAAATCGATTTTCTGGAAGAGGTGGCGATAAAACAGGAGTTAACAGGAAAAATAAAGTAACCAGTAAACTTGTAAGTACTACATTTTTAACGGTAGCTTTTCTGGATTCTGCCTTCTGTAAATTATAAATTTCGAAAACAGTACCAAACAACAAGAGATACGAGCCTAAAGTCGCTAACCATATCCAGACGCCAGATTTGAACGGAAAGTATGTAAACGAAAAGCTCTCTGTAGACAAATATAGGGCCAGCCAAACAAAAACTATGTCGAATACTCTTAGTAAAACCTTTCGTTCAGAGATTTCAAAATGGGTGACTTGGTTAGTTTTCATGATTTAGGATGACTGGTGTCAAATTTATAAAAAGATATCTATATGCCCCTTTTAAAATGAACATCTTTAAAAGCTTTGTTTATTAAAAATTCTTTTTGAAGCCTTGATTTTTAAAGTAAATTTGAAAAAAAATAAGTTTGAAAAATATAATTCTTGCCATTGCTTCAGGTTTACTCCTCGCCTTAAGTTGGCCTACAAATGGTTTTAGTCCTTTAAGTTTTATTGGGTTTGTTCCTCTTCTTTTTGCTGAATTTGATATTAGACAAAAACAACTCAAAAGAAAAAATTTAAGAGTCTTTGGTCACGCCTACCTGAGTTTTTTAATTTGGAATATTATCACCACTTATTGGTTGTATTTTTCTACACCTTTTGGAGGAATTTTTGCCATTCTGGCCAATTCCTTATTGATGAGCACTGTTTTTTTAATCTATCACATAATTGCCAAACGAGTCGCTTTCACAGCAGCTTCCTCCTTCTTTATCGCCCTGTGGTTAAGTTTTGAGAAAGTCCACCTGGGCTGGGAGTTCTCCTGGCCCTGGCTTAATCTGGGAAATGTGTTTGCCAATGACACCAATTTGATTCAGTGGTATGAGTACACTGGGAGCTTTGGGGGAAGTTTATGGGTTTTAATATCAAATTTTATTCTATTCAAAGGTATATTGCTTTACGTTCAGCATAAAGATTCTGGCATTTTACTTCGAACTGGTCTTCGCTTCGTTTTGATTATTGCCATACCAATCATCATAAGTCTTATCATCAAACCTGAAACGGGTTCAGAAAACAGCATAGAAACTCTAAGTCTACAACCCAATATTGATCCCTACACTGAAAAGTATAACACCAACGACGGTGGCATCTCCAAAAGTTTAGTAGATCTGTCAAAACCTCTGCTTAAGAATAAAGAACAGCTTCTTATTGCTCCAGAAACTGTTTTTGCCGAAGGCATTGAGATCAAAAATTACAAGTATTCTAAAGCGAAAGGATTTTCAAACGAACTCTTAAACTCCAATCCACAGCTCAATATTTTATTTGGTATCTCTATGTACGAAATCATAAGAGATAAAAATGAAACTTCTCCTCAAAGTAATTTTTTGAGAAAAGGCATTTGGTTCAACGATTTCAATAGTGCAGTTTTTGAAAAAAAAGACAGTGAACACGAATTTTATCACAAATCCAAACTGGTGGTCGGAGTAGAAAACTTTCCTTACCAATCTACCTTAAAACCTCTACTTGGTGACATCATGATTGATCTCGGCGGCACTGTGGCTATGAAAACCACACAAAAGGAACGCGAAGTTTTTCAGTTAAATAATGGTTTTGGTGTTGCTCCTATCATTTGTTATGAATCAGTTTATGGAGAATTTGTAAATGGTTATGTGCGAAACGGAGCCAATGCTCTGGTGATCATTACCAATGATGCGTGGTGGGGTGAGACTCAGGGACATTTGCAGCACTGGAACTATGCAAAACTAAGGGCAATAGAAACAAGAAGAGCAGTTGCCAGAAGTGCCAATACAGGAATTTCTGGTTTTATTGATAGAGATGGGTCTGTCTTGAAACATTCCAATTACGATGAAAAAACCATTTTAAGTCAGGATTTACCTCTTTACGAAGGCGAAACATTTTACGTAAAGTCTGGAGACTATATTCCAAGAATTTCTAATTTCCTGGCTTTATTCATTTTTTTATTTGCAGTCACCAAAAGGAGAAAATAAGTCAGGATTTGGCCTGAAGGCCTATGGATAGTAATATATATACTACAATAATGACAGGTATGGCTACAAACTTAAACAAGACCAATGCGGCGATAGAAAACATGACTATAAAATAGCGAAACCAGTTTTCAGAAAAGGTAAGGTTCTTGAATTTTAAAGCAAATAATTTCAATTCAGCATTGAGTAGAAAAACGCTAATTACGGAGATTAGGATAAGAAGGTAAGTATGATCTATCCAGGAAGTAATAAAGGATTCGGGATGAAAGTCCAGAATAAGGCCAAGACTCAGAATCAAAAGGGCGTTGGCTGGAGTGGGCAAACCAATAAAACTATCGGTTTGACGTTCATCAATATTAAATTTTGCCAGCCTGTAAGCAGAGCCTAAAGTAATTATAAACCCTATGTATACCATCCAATTGGATTGTGAGGTCAGTAAATTAAACTCTGTTGACGAATCTATGGATCTTGAAATAAGCTGACACATTACAATACCAGGAACAAGGCCACTTGTAACCATATCGGCAAGGGAGTCCAGCTGAAGCCCTAAATCACTTTTTACTTTGAGAGCTCGCGCCGCAAGGCCATCAAAGAAATCAAAGAAAATCCCTAAAGCAACAAATAAAGTTGCTGTACTCAACTCACCTTGAACTGCCAACACTGTAGCAACACAACCCGATAATAAATTGAGAAGTGTTATAAAATTTGGGATTTGTCTTTTAATTAAACTCATAAAGTAGTGGGTTTTGTGCAATAAGAAAAAGCAAAATAAGTTTTAATATTATTAATTATAGCATATTTGTCTTAAAATAATTGGCACATTGAAGAGGCTTACCTTCTTACTTGTATTAGCAACTGCTTGTTCTGCTTTTTCTCAAACAGCAAAGTATTCTAACGAATTCTTGAATATAGGAGTGGATGCCGCAGCATTCGGCATGGCCAATGCTGTGACAGCGACTACTAGAGACGTCAACTCAGGGTACTGGAATCCTGCGGGTCTAGTTCACCTGGAGGACAATCAGGTTTCTGCTATGCACGCCAATTACTTTGCCAATATAGCTACTTACAACTATGTGGCTGGAGCTATGCCTATTGACAGCAAAAGCGCCGTTGGGTTTAGTGTCATAAGGTTTGGGGTAGATGATATTTTGAACACCACACAACTTATCGATGAACAAGGAAATATCGACTATAATCGCATCAGCTTGTTTTCTACTGCAGACTATGCTTTTACGTTGTCCTATGCGAGAAATTTACCATTGGAAGGATTTTCTTATGGTGTAAATACGAAGGTGATCCGAAGGGTCATCGGTGATTTTGCCAATGCCTGGGGTTTTGGGTTTGACGCTGGCATTCAATTTCAAAAGAAATCCTGGTACTTTGGCGTTATGGCCAGAGATATTACAACAACTTACAATACCTGGACTTTTGATGATGATGAATTGGCAACTATCCAAAATGCCATTGACGGTCAAAATCAAGCTGCTCCTGAAGCCTCAGAAATCACTTTACCCAAACTTCAGATTGGTGTGGCAAAAACAACAACTATAAGAAGGGATTTTGACCTTACCACTTCTTTGAATCTTGACATGAGGTTTGCACAGACCAATGATATTATATCCTCTGGAGCGATGAGTGCCACCCCTGCTTTTGGATTTGAAGTGGGGTACATCAATTTAGTTTATCTCCGTGGAGGCGTAGGCAATTTCCAAAATCTGGAACAACTGGGCGGACAGGGCACCGAGATAGGTTTCCAACCCAACTTTGGAGTAGGCTTTAAGTACAAAGGGATTCAGATAGACTATGCCCTTACCGATATCGGCGACCAAAGCCTTGCCCTTTACTCCAATGTTTTTTCCTTAAAACTGGACTGGTCTGTGTTTAGGTAGGATAGTTGCTAATTTTACTAACTATTTTTATTTTAATCCTATTTTTGAGGCATGATTAGAATTTTTTTATTCCTTATTTTCTCTATCAATTTTTGCTTTAGCCAACAAACCAAAAAAGTTGACTTTTTGGAAATGAACGCTCAGGTTGAAATTGACACATTAAATTACACCGTGAATGGAAAGGTTCAAATTAAATTTAAAGCGCTTCAGAATATAGATTCTGTTTATCTAGATGGTGTCAATATGAGCATCACCCCCATAGAAAATAGTCCTTATAAAATCGTAGAAGACAATAACAAAGTCTGGATCACCAGCAATTTTAAAAAAAACAATGAATACACTGCTGAGTTTTCTTACGAATGTGAACCTAAGCAAACGGTTTATTTTGTTGGATTTAGCTCAGATATAAAAGAATACGATTCGCAAGTTTGGACCCAGGGACAGGGCAAATATACTTCGCATTGGCTACCGAGTTTGGATGACATGAATGATAAGATGATTTTTAATATCACTTATTTAGCTCCAAAAAATTACGAAGTTGTCGCCAATGGCAAGCTTTCGCGAACGCGATCTCGACTCAATCATAAATCCTGGAAGTTCGAGATGAAACGACCTATGAGCAGCTATCTCGTCGCTTTTGCTATGGGTAACTTCAGAGGAACGACTACCAAAAGTGAAAATGGCACTCCTCTTCAGTTATATCTTGAAACCAGACATACAGATAAAGTGAGTTCCACCTATAAGCATCATAACGAAATCTTTAATTTTCTCGAAAACAAAATCAATGTAAAATATCCCTGGCAAAATTTCAAGCAGGTAGCTGTGAGGGATTTCTTGTATGCTGGGATGGAAAATACCACGCTTAACACGTTTTCTGAAGAATTTGTAGTGGATGAAATTGGAGTAAATGACAAGAGTTTTGTGAACGTACAGGCACATGAGCTGGCCCACCAGTGGTTTGGAAATTTGGTGACCGAGACCTCATCCAAACACCATTGGTTACATGAAGGTTTTGCGACCTTTTATGCTTTGGAAGCGGAAAGAAAGATTTTTGGAGAGGATTATTATTTTTTTAAAATCTACAAAACTGCTGAAGAACTGAAGACACTTAGTGATACTGGAAAAGGACAGGTTTTGGTAAAAACAGGGGGTAGCTCACTTACCTATTATGAGAAAGGAGCCTGGGCGCTGATCATTTTGAGAGATATCGTAGGTGATGAAGTTTTCGACAAGGCGGTAGAGAACTATCTGACCAAACATGCCTATAAAAATGTGAATACTGAAGACTTCATAAGCGAAGTAGAATCTGAATACGGGCAGTCGCTTGTTGATTATAAAAACAGATGGCTGCATCAAAAAGCATTTCAATCTAGAGAAACGCTTCGATTTCTGAAGAAAAATGAGTTTGTCCAGGATTATATGAAATTGGCAGCCTATAGAGAAACCCGCTTAACCTTGAAAGAAGAACTAATAGATGAATCTCTGGACTTCCCTGTAAATGAATATATAGGCCAGGAAGCCGTTTACCAGTTAAACAATGAAAACCTAGAGTTGTCTCTTCCTTTGTATAAAAAAGCCCTCAAAACCAATAATTTGTACGTTAGACAAGCAGTAGCCACTTCGCTAACTTCTGTACCTAAAGCACTAAAGTCTGAATACGAAAGCTTGCTGGAGGATAAATCCTATAACACTATTGAAAATGCCTTATTGCATTTATGGATGTCATTTCCTGAAGATAAACACCGTTATCTGGACTTAACTCAAGATGTGATTGGATTTCAGGATAAAAATGTGAGGTTATTATGGTTGACACTTAATCTGGCTACTCCAGATTATCAACCTAAAAAAAAGCCCGAAGTATTTAAAGAACTCAGCCAACATACCAGTTCTGGATATCCTTACCAGGTGAGACGACATGCCTTTGGGTATTTGTACCAAATCGATACCTTCACTCAAGATAATTATAAAGACTTGATGCAAGGCGTATTTCATCCTGTGTGGCAGTTTCAAAAGTTCTGCAGAGAATTACTGGATACACTCATGAAATCAGATCGACATAAATCTGCACTTCTCAAATTAACCGATGGTTTCTCAACCAAGGAAAAAACTTTTTTTAATAACAGGTATTAAAAAAGCTTTTTGATCTCACTTTTCACGTATGCGATTCCTGTATCGCTTGGAGAAGACTTTTCAAGCAGATCTGTCAAAATAACTTCTCTCAGTTTTTGAGCATTGGTGATTTTATCACTCATACTGGTGCGGCGAATGAGAGAAATAGTTGAATTTTTTGAAGCTTTAATCGCATCCCAGCACTGCTGACTCACATAAACCTGCTGCACAAGATTGTGTTCAAACTCCTGCTCTATAGAAGCGATAAGCAGATTTTCGTAGTCGTATTTATTATCACCAACGGGTTTCACTCGTGATAAAAGCTGTCCGGGAGAAATTCGTTCTAGAAAGAGAACCAGGCGCTCAAAAGCCTGAAGTCTAAGCGGTAACACTTCACTCCTATTCTCTTTTCTCAAGGCCAGGTATTGCATTTCCTTCTGGTGTTCTATATACGTTTTGAAAAAGTAAAACCCAATAAATCCGGCAATGACCGCAGGCAAAAGGTAGGCCAGGTAATTCAATATTTCAGTGAGAGACTCCATTTCTTAGTTTTGATTCAAATATAATTATTATGGTGAACTAAAAGATTTATAGGATTAAATTTACTAAGGATAAGACAAAGAATGCTTTCAAATTCACTAATTTTGAATTGACTGTAATAATCTAAAACCTATCAACTCTTGCAGAATTATATTGAACAACTGAATGAAGCTCAGCGTGAAGCCGTTCTACAGAAAGACGGCCCTATGATTGTGATTGCCGGCGCTGGATCTGGAAAAACGAGAGTACTCACTTATAGAATTGCTTACCTGATGAGCGAAGGTGTAGATTCCTTCAATATTTTGGCCCTTACCTTCACCAATAAGGCTGCAAGGGAGATGAAACACAGGATTTCTGAAATTGTAGGTCCTGAAGCTAAAAACTTATGGATGGGGACTTTTCACTCTGTTTTTGCCAAGATATTGAGGTTTGAAGGCGATAAGCTGGGATATCCTTCCAATTTTACGATTTATGACTCTAATGACTCGCAGCAGCTCATCAGAACCATCATCAAAGAAAAAAATCTGGATAAGGACATTTATAAATACAAGCAGATTCAATCCCGAATTTCTTCTTTCAAAAACAGTTTAATCACTGTAAAAGCCTATCAGCAAAATCCAGAATTGCAGGAAGCAGATGCGATGGCCAAACGTCCGCGAATGGGCGAAATCTATCAGGAATACGTGGACCGATGTTTTAAGTCTGGTGCGATGGATTTTGACGATTTACTTTTAAGAACCAATGAGCTTCTTACGCGTTTTCCAGATGTACTGGCCAAATATCAGCAGAAATTTAAATACATCTTAGTCGATGAGTACCAGGATACCAACCATTCCCAATATTTGATCGTAAGGGCTTTGAGCGATAGATTTCAAAACATCTGTGTGGTTGGAGATGATGCCCAGAGTATTTATGCCTTTCGCGGAGCAAACATCAATAATATTTTGAATTTTCAAAAGGACTATGATGATGTGAAATCGTACCGATTGGAACAGAATTATAGATCCACTAAAAATATTGTGGAAGCGGCCAACTCTATCATTGAAAAAAATAAAACCAAACTGGATAAAGTGGTTTGGACTCAGAATACAGATGGCTCCAAGATTCATGTTAACCGATTGGTGAATGACGCCGAAGAAGGTCGATTTGTGGCCAGTTCGGTTACAGAAAAGCGCATGCAGGAAGGTGCCAAAAATGGAGATTTTGCAGTCTTGTATAGAACCAATGCCCAAAGTAGGGCGATAGAAGATGCGTTGCGTAGAAAAGATATTCCGTATAGGATTTATGGAGGACTATCCTTTTATCAACGTAAAGAAATAAAAGATGTTCTCGCCTACTTGCGACTCATTATTAATCCAAAAGACGAAGAATCTTTAAAACGCGTCATCAATTATCCATCTCGTGGAATTGGTCAGACCACCATCGATAAATTAACACTAGCCGCCAATCACTACAAGCGCACTATTTTTGAAATTATCGAAAATATTGAAAAGCTGGATCTCAAAATCAATAGAGGAACTCAGACCAAACTGACCAATTTTGTGAATATGATTAAGAGTTTTCAAATTCAAAATGAAAATTTGAACGCCTTAGAAATCACAGAAATTGTTTCCAAAAAAACAGGCTTACTTCAGGAATTCAAGAAAGACGGTACTCCAGAAGGTATTGCAAGAATTGAAAATATCGAGGAACTCTTAAATGGTATCAGTGATTTTGTGGAAGGCCAAAAAGAACTAGTTGAAGCAACGGGTTCACTTTCAGAATTTATGGAAGATGTGGCCCTGGCAACAGATCTTGATAAAGAAACTGCGGACGAAGACCGTGTAGCACTTATGACGATTCACCTGGCCAAAGGACTTGAATTTCCTTACGTGTATATCGTAGGACTTGAAGAAGACCTTTTTCCTTCTGCCATGAGCATGAACACCAGATCTGAGCTGGAGGAAGAACGCCGTTTGTTTTACGTGGCTTTAACCAGAGCAGAAAAAGAAGCCTACCTCACTTACGTTCTTTCCAGATACCGCTGGGGAAAGTTAATCGATGCAGAGCCCAGCCGATTCATTGAAGAAATCGATGATCAGTATTTGGATTACATGATCCCAAAAGATGATTATAGATACAAATCTTTAATCGACAAAGACATTTTTGATGAAGTTGATAAGAGTAAATTGAGGCAAACCAAACCTACGAATGGAACTCCTCCGCCTAGTCATAAACCTACCGAACAGCAATTAAGGCGACTCAGGAAAGTGAAGCCAGAAGGAGACGAACTTCCCGCAAAAAAAGCCAAACCTATCCAACTGGATGAAGGACAAATTGTAGAACATACCCGTTTTGGAAAAGGAGAAGTTTTGAAAGTAGAAGGTGCAGGTATGGATAAAAAAGCAGCCATTAAGTTTGAAAATGGAGGCGTCAAAAACCTTATCCTTAAATTTGCCAAACTTAAAATAATCTCCTAATGCTATCTGTCACCAAACTTATTGTTGCTTTGCTATCACTATTCAGTATTGCACTGCTGAGTTTGACTTTCTTTATTGACCAAGATTCGGAATTAAATAGATTAATTCATTATTATGATTTTGGCCTATGTATGGTATTTCTTTATGATTTTTTTGTTCAACTCTACAAGAGAAAGAAACGCTGGAGGTACTTCTATACTTATGGCTGGCTGGATTTACTTTCTTCCATCCCTGTTGTAGATCAGTTTAGATATATACGCGTGTTAAGGATTGTTAGAATATTGAGAATCGTAAAATCATTTAATATTCTGTATAATTTTATTATTTCAAATAAAAAAGCCAGTTTGTATGGACTTATTGTCTTCACCTCTACGGTTATTTTGATATTGAGCTCCTCTGTAGTTTTATATATTGAAAAAGATGTAGGAAATATAAAAACTGCGGAAGACGCCTTATGGTGGAGTTATATTACAATTACTACTGTTGGTTACGGAGACCACTATCCTGTTACAAATATGGGGCGACTCGTAGCAAGTGTGCTAATATTAAATGGCATTGCGATTTTTGGAGCCATCGTTTCCTACATCAATGACAGGGTAAATACAATCAAAAGAAAATCATCCATTGGTGAATGAATATTTTGTAAATTAGGGTTTCTTAAAACGTGAACTTATGGCAGAACTTATCAGACTTTACGAAGAAAATCCTTCAGAAAAAGAAATCAAACGCATTGCAAAAGTTTTAAAGGACGGAGGCTTGGTTATTTATCCCACAGACACCGTTTATGGACTAGGCTGTGATATTAACAATACTAAAGCTTTAGAAAAAATTGCACGTATAAAAGGAGTGAAACTAGAAAAAGCTAATTTCTCCTTTGTTTGCCAGGACCTTAGTAATCTTTCTGAGTATGTTGCTCAGCTTGATTCTGCAACTTTCAAAATTTTAAAAAGAAATTTACCCGGGCCTTATACTTTTATTCTTCCAGGAAATAATAATCTACCCACTGTTTTCAAGAAGAAGAAAACTGTGGGGATAAGAGTTCCGGACAACAAGATTGCCCAAATGCTGGTGGAACATCTTGGCAATCCAATCATTTCTACTTCCATCAAAGATGATGACGATGTCGTAGAATACACTACCGATCCAGAACTTATCCTGGAGAAATGGGACAAACTTGTAGACATCGTTATAGATGCAGGCTATGGAGACAATACAGCTTCCACTGTCATTGACCTTACGCAGGCAGAACCAGAACTCATAAGACAAGGCAAAGGCTCTGCAGATATTTAATAAAAACAAAAACGGCAACTTAAATGAGTTGCCGTTTTTTCATTCAGTAAAAATCAAAATTATTTTGTAGGCTTATCTACAAAAGGTCTTTCGTCACGATTGGCGACTTCCCAGGCTGTAAAAAATACCAGTTTAGCACGTTTTTCTAACAAATCATATTCGATTTTATCTGGAGTGTCGGTAGGTTTGTGATAATCTTCATGAACCCCGTTGAAGTAAAAAATAATAGGAATATCAAACTTCGCGAAATTATAATGATCACTTCTATAGTAAAAGCGATTAGGATCATTCTCATCGTTGTAAGTATAGTCCAGATCTAGATTCACATAATTTGAATTGGCAGCTTCAGAAATCTCATGTAAATCGGTGCTCAATTTATCACTACCAATTAAGTAAACATAGTTAGGTTTATCTTTATGAGCATCATCTATACGACCAATCATATCAATATTCAAGTTAGCCACCGTATTTTCCAGGGGATAAATAGGATTTTCAGAATAGTATTTCGAGCCTAAAAGTCCTTTTTCTTCAGCAGTCACATGAAGAAAAACCACAGAACGTTTTGGACGGTAGCCTTCAGAAACCGCTTTTTGAAAGGCTTCTGCAATTTCCATAATCGCAACAGTTCCAGAACCATCATCATCGGCGCCATTATAAATGGCTCCATCCTCACCAATACCTACGTGATCATAATGAGACGTAATGACCAGATATTCTTCCGGTAACTCACTTCCCTTGATGATAGAAATTACATTCTCGCTGGAAGGAAACCTACCGTTGAAGTATGAAGAATCGATAGTTTGGAAGTATGGCTCCTCCTCCATGGATCCACCCTGGATGTTTAGACTATTGTAGTAGTCTTTTAAGTATTGAGCTGCCTTTTTCTGGCCTTCCATGCCTGTGTCTCTACCTTCAAACTCGTCCGAAGAGAATGTATAAAGGTAGTCACTCAATTCTGAAGACGTAATCGATTTCGCAAAGCGAATGGGATCAACTTCTGTAATGTCTTTTTTTTGGGTTTTGCAACTAGCGAGAGCCAAGGTCAAAACCAGAGGTAATATTATTTTTTTCATGTGTTTGTTGTTTGCTGCTAAAATAGCAGGAAAACTTTTGACTTTCATACAAACCAGTTGAAAAATCTCTATTGAATTTGTGTAGAACAGTATTTCATTGCAGGTGATGCATTGCTTAATGCATTAAGTTGGCTTAATTATCCAGTCTGTATCCATCATCAACTGAAGGTTTTAAGTAAACTTGAAAGTTGGAAGTACAGCTCATATCGAAGGTTGGGCTCAACTGCCACCCAAAGTGTTGTGGGCAAGCTGCTCGACCTGACATCTGGATACAAATCCTAAAAACACCGAAAGCGAAAAAATTCAATAGAAATAAATTCAAAAAAACTTAGACCAATAATTTTGAGAAACCAAAAAGCTTAGTATATTTGCAACCGCTAAAGAAATCCGTGCAAATGGATTCTGGAGAAATGGCAGAGTGGTCGAATGCGGCAGTCTTGAAAACTGTTGAGGGTCACACCTCCGGGGGTTCGAATCCCTCTTTCTCCGCTGGAAGACCTACAAAAGGCACTAAAAACCCTGTAAATCGTTGATTTACAGGGTTTTTCATTTAATCCCATTTTATTTAATATCAATTATAGGCATAATAAAAGGGGCAAATTCGGTGGACTTTTTAAATTTAAAAAAGGGTCCACCAGAAGAACATAAAACTCTGTATATTAATCACTTAAACTTATTTTTGAGATAATATTATTTAGTATATTGGTGGACCTTTTAACTAAAAAAATATGTCACTATTTCTTTCACTCCTCTTTTTTATTAAAAAAAGTAAAACTAACTCCTTAGGAAAAGCTAGTATTTTTCTAAGAATAACTCTCGAAGGCAAACGCTCTGAATTCAGTATTCATCGAAAAGTTGATGTTAGTAGATGGAACTCAAAATCTCAACTTGTGCTTGGTAATTCTCCTGAGGCTAAAGAAATTAATAAACATCTGAATGTTTTGAGGAACAAAGTTTACACCATTCAACAAAATTTTGAACGCAATAACGAATCATATTCAGCTATAGACCTTAGAAACTTACTTCAAGGAAAAAACAAAAGTCAGAAAATGCTACTTGAGATTTTTCAAGAACATAATGATCAAGTTGATAGTCTAATTGGAAAAGATTTTGCAGCGGGGACAGCTGAGCGTTACCGCACATGTAAAAAGCATGTAGAAGCCTTTATAAAAACCAAATACAAAAAAAATGATATTCCTGTTCAGCAAGTAGATCATAAATTCATCACAGGATTAGAATATTATCTAAAATCAACTCGTAGGTGCGCTCATAACTCAGCGATCAAGTATATCACCAATTTTAAAAAAATCATTCGAATAGCTCATGCTAATGACTGGATAGACAAAGACCCTTTCCTCAATTGGAAAGGAAAATTGAAAATTGTGGATCGTGAGTTTCTGAATGAAGAAGAAATTCAGAAGATTATTGAGCTTGATTTAAAAATGGAACGACTTGATCAAGTAAGGGATATTTTTATTTTTTGCTGTTTTACTGGCCTTGCTTATGCTGATGTTAAAAAATTAAATCGAAACGATATTATTTCAGAGTCTGATACTGAAGAATGGATAAAGACAAAGAGATCAAAAACTGATATAAGAAGTAATATTCCTATTTTACCTATTGCAAAAAAAATTATTGAAAAATATGAAGATAATGATCTCTTAAAAGAAAAGGGATTAGTTTTACCTGTTTTGAGTAACCAAAAAATGAATGCTTACATTAAAGAAATTGCTACTCTAGCAGGCATAACAAAGAATCTTACTTTTCATTTGGCAAGACACACCTTTGCTACGACAGTTACACTAACCAATGGCGTGCCTATTGAGTCAGTGAGTAAAATGTTAGGACACACAAATTTGAAAACAACCCAGCATTATGCTAAAATTTTAGATATGAAAGTAAGTAGGGATATGAAAATTCTAAGAGAGAAGTTCAAATAATATTTTACAACATATTGATAAATATTCGATATAAACTTTATGTAAAATTCACCAAGCCAAATAATGGCTAGCTACGAAAAATTTTAAATTTTTTCAAAATTATTTTTTGAAAATTTAATTGCAGCCATTTTCCAATGTTTGATTTTTGGATCGACTTCAATTTGAAAGTTTTTAGATTTTAAGAAAGCATAAAATTTAATTCCTTCTATTTTTGGCCAATTATTTTTATTAAAAAAATTAATGACAGCCTGTTCATTTTTTGGCTTTGTCAGTTTTTTTAGTTTTAAATTATTTGTTTTAAAGAATGTACCATTTTTTGGCCTGGTTATAAGATACTGTTGGTCATTTTTTGATACGGTAGGGTTCATTACTTGTCCAGTACTTGTACCAGATTTGGACATGTTGATCCTTGACCCCCTTCTAGGACTATAAGATGGATAATATTCCAAATATCCCCACTTATCAAGATCACGGATATGATTATGATAAGTGGTCTTTGATTTAAATTTTGACATTTCCATAATTTCACTACGGTTTATCGTGATCATCTTTTTAAAAAACGAACGGTTCCATTTCTGAAAAAGTGCCATGTATAAAGCAATGTGACCTTGTCTTATACGGTGGTCATTATTAAAATGCTCTAGTATAGCATTTAAATGAAGTATATAATTAATCTTGCTCATTAGTTTTTTAAATATTTCCTCAAATCGACTTTCTATAATTACAGTTATCAGTGTACGGATCTTAGTAGATTTTCAGACATAAATGGCGTTTATACTAGAGCTTTAATCGATTCAAATATTTTACTTAGCATCACTGATCGAACAACTCTAAACACAGAAAGTTTTATCATTTTCAATGCCTTGATTGTATTTAAGAGACCATAAATTTTCAATTGAAAATAAAACTTAAGATTAAATTATTTAAGAATAAATATGCTTAGCAAAAGGAAGTTAACTATTTATAGTTAACTGTATATCAATTATTTACAAAACTATTAAAATTCATTTTTAATAGTTCAATTTGCAATAATTTGGTATATTATTTTAATCAAATTATATAGAAATTTAGTTTTAACCTTACTTCTTTTTATTTAGTATTGGATATTAAGTCATAAATTAATTTTTTTTATAAAACATAGCAAAATGATACAAGTTGAGATATTGTTTAAACTTGACCACAAACTTCTTATTGTTCCGTTTCCTATTTTGTATCCATATAATAATTTTAAATAAGTATTATTTTTTTAAAAAAACTTATCACCTTTTTAGATACACAATTTAAAATAATGCAGAAAACTAAGCATAGCTCCTGAAGAGACTTGATAGTCATATCAATTTAGGTTAAGCTCAGCCCATTCCCTTGTATTCCGCTAAAGCTCCATGTCAGGGAAATAGCTTCACTTAGGGTCTTGGACCTATCTGTTGTTTTGCTTCCTTCATGACGCTAACCTAACCGTCCCAAAACCTGGGGACTGGTTGGGACGCTTCATTTCATTACAAAAAACAGATAAGTCCGCTTCACACCAGCGCTTTGATGTTCTTAACCAGATGTTCGATGAGGACTTCTTCTGGCCTCACTTGAACATCTCTAAACATCCAAGCGCTGGCTGACCCATTTTAAGGGGTTGATAATGGATCAAGCCTTCTTTGTTTTCCGGGTCATCGAAAAACAGGTAGCGCATAACCCATTCTATGTTTATCCCTCTTATTCACCTCGCTTAACTTATCTGTACGCTCTGCTCTTAAGTGGTCTAAAAAGAATGGCTAAGGCGCTTATGGAACTTGTCAAGGCTATACGAGTTTTAGTCCACAAATAAGGTTTCTACTTCCTCGAAAACCATCCTGCCTTTGGTCAGGCTGGTTTTTCCACGTCGCAGACACTCCTGATTTATTTCCTAAAAGCCTTGACAAAACCCACTTGACCCATTGTGCTATGCACGGAAGAAAAGAACAAACACCCCTTAAAATTTAATCTGTTTTAAATGGATAGTTTTCTTAATATCTAAATAGGAATTGTAAAAAATGATCTGATAAACAAATAGAAATAATTACTTATTTTCAAGCAATAGGTTAGAGACAAACCCTATTGTTCCTTAGCTTTAGAATCAAATCCAGAAAATAAAATATAATGAATAATAATGAAAAAAGTAATGTGGTTAATGAAGTACTAACTGCCAACTCTGAATACGCCAATAATTTTGGTGAAAAAGCAAATCTTCCAATGCCTCCAGGTAGAAAGTTTTCTATCCTTACTTGCATGGATGCTCGTCTTGATCCAGCAAAATATGCTGGTTTAGCTGAAGGGGATGCACACGTTATTCGTAATGCTGGTGGAAGAGCAACAGATGATGCTATTCGTTCACTCGTAATATCATACAAGTTATTAGGTACACGTGAGTGGTTTGTTATTCATCATACAGATTGTGGGATGCTAACCTTCACCAATGAAATTATGGGTGATTTGCTATCTCAAAGCCTTAAACCTGCAAGAGTAGATGAAAACGGATGGCATGACACCAATACTAAAGAAGGAACAAACGAAGGACGATTCATTAACTGGCTCACCATTAGCGATAACGAAAAAAGTGTTGTAGAGGACGTACAACGCATTCGTGGCAATGCTATGGTGCCCAATGACATTGCCATTTATGGATATATTTTCGATTGCAGCACAGGAAAGCTTAACGAAGTCAAACTAGCTAGTGAGGCAGAAAAACCTAGCGACTAGTTGAGTTATTACAAGTTTTAAAAGTCATTGTCAAAAGAGAGACTACAACATCAGATGTTGAAATCTCTCTTTTTGTTTAAATAAATATTTTTCCAACCCTATCAAACTAAGTACTTTAATTTACACCTGATAAACTTTTTAATCACAATCAAAAGTTTTCTGTTTGTAGGTTCTGATTATATAATGCAAGAAATACCAATGTTATTAACTCATTAAAAGAAGTAGAAAAAAAGAAAAAATCAATCTACTTCGATATAAGATTCAGTTCTAAATCAAAATTCGACAAGTTGACAAAAATGATTTAAACAAAAGGAGAAAACGAATAAACAGTTTTATTAACTTTCTTACTAAGAAGCAGTACATTTGTGGAGCAATAAATGTGAAAAAAATAGAATGAATTTAACAATTGAAAACATACTATTAGTTGGTTCCCTATTACTTCTTGTAAGCATTATAGCAGGTAAGACTTCTTATAAGTTTGGAGTTCCAACTTTGTTACTGTTTTTAGTAATTGGAATGCTGGCGGGTTCTGACGGTGTCATAGGTATTCGTTTTGACGACCCAAAGCTTGCTCAATTCATAGGAATTGTTTCACTCAACTTTATATTGTTTTCAGGTGGTCTTGATACCAATTGGACATCTGTAAAACCTATACTTCGAGAAGGAATTGCTCTATCAACATTTGGTGTATTATTGACAGCAATTTCTCTTGGTAGTTTTGTATGGTTTGTTACTGACTTCACAATTTACGAAAGCCTATTACTAGGCTCTATTGTCTCATCAACTGACGCTGCCGCTGTATTCTCAATTTTACGCTCAAAAAGCCTTGCTCTAAAAAATAATCTTAGACCTACTTTAGAGTTGGAAAGTGGAAGTAATGATCCAATGGCATATGTGCTGACTATTGCATTTTTAACATTAGTACTTAACCAAGACCAAAGTTTTACATCTATAATTCCTTTATTTTTTCAACAAATGATTTTGGGTGGTATTGCAGGTTTTGGCTTTGGAATGCTCAGTAAATTAATAATTAACAAAATAAAACTTGACTTTGAAGGACTTTATCCTGTTTTAGTTATCGCTCTTATGTTCATTACATTTTCTGCTACTGATTTCTTAGGGGGAAATGGGTTTCTAGCCATTTATATTTGTGCGGTCTACCTTGGCAATCAGAATCTAATACACAAAAAAACCATTTTAAAAATGTTTGATGGATTGGCTTGGTTAATGCAAATTGTCCTATTCCTCACCTTAGGCTTACTCGTTTTTCCTTCCCAAGTCATTCCATATATAGGGGTTGGACTACTCATTTCGTTATTCTTGATAGTTATTGCAAGGCCTTTAGGTGTGTTCCTTAGTCTAATATTTTTTAAAATGAAATTAAGAAGACGATTTTACATCTCATGGGTTGGTTTACGTGGCGCTGTCCCTATTGTGTTTGCGACTTACCCTCTTCTAGCGGGTATTGATAAAGCAAATATGATTTTTAGTATTGTGTTTTTTGTCTCAGTCTCATCCGTATTAATTCAAGGAACTACGCTTTCTATCGTTGCAAAGTGGCTAAATGTTGCATTACCTGAGCAAGCAAAGAAATTAACAGCAACAGATTTACTATTATCAGAAAATCCTAAAGCTGAAATGAAAGAAATTTTAATAACTTCAGACTGTTTTGCAGTAAATAGAAAAGTAGTAGAATTAAGCTTTCCAAAAAATGCAATTATAGCTATGATTAAAAGAGATGATAGCTATATAACTCCAAATGGTTCAACAATAATTGAAGAAAAAGACACACTTATTGTTCTTGCTGACAGACCTAGCATTTTTGATGAAGTTTACAAAACACTTAAAATGTAAAAAGGATGACAGACCAAAATTTACAAATTTATATTATAGTATTTATACTTGTTTCTACTTGGTTATTATTTTTTTGGAAACAATTCAGAAAAATCACTCAAATATCCAACTCTACATCTAAAGTTAATAATGCTATAAAATACAATCGGTTAAAAAGAGTCAGTAATTATTTTTGGCTAATTTTTTCTGTTTTCGGTTTAATGGCAATTATTTATTCATTGTTCCCTGGCTTATATTTTTTATTCTTACCTCTTGACAAATTTCATCATCCAATAATAAATTCAATTGGTTTGCTTATTTTGAAAATAGCTATCATATGGATTGTAATCGCCCAAATACATATAGACAAGGAACTTTATAAATACTCAAAAAATATCGAAAGTCTGTCAGCAATGGAGTTGTTAAGGTATTCAGAGCGTATGCTAATATCAGGAATGTTGGTGCTTTTTATTGGCTTTTTAACAACAATCACCAATATAATAGGATTTTTACTCGTTGCATTGGGGATTTTTATTTACTTCAAATTATTTCATTTAATCCCAAAGCGTAAGCTTTAAAATTAAACCGATTATAAAACTACTTTTGTAAAGTGAAAAATAGTGTCAGAATTTTAGGCGTTGTAATCTTAACAGCAATCTATTGCTTTATGGCTACTGCTGTATCCAATCCGCCCGTAATTTATGGCTATGAAAATCATCAGAAAACTAATCAAGAACAGTATCTCGCCGTAATTTCAATCGACTTTTTTTGCCACACTTTACAATCAGAAAACTGGGTCAACAGTTTTAATAATTTCCCTGTAACGTATTTCAAAAACTCATATGACAAGCATTTTTCAATAACAAAATCAATTGAAAAGTTATTTGAATCAGAATTTTCTCGATACAGGAGGTTTTCAATAAATTTTCTGATAGAGCATCGAAAATCAGACATTATCTTCCCTTCCCATTATTTTTGGTAATTTATTATTAGGTAGTCGTTCTTATTAAAATAGAATGACCTGAATTTAAAAAGGCTTTGTAATACACATTGCCCAATTATTATTAAACGAATTTAAAAGACTTAAAAATGGAAATAAATTTAGGGAGCATCATTATTGGTGCTATTATTATTACAATATGTATTCTTCCGATTGTAATGTTAAGAAGGAGCAGAAAAAAAAGAGAGTCTGTATTGCTACAATCACTTTCAGAAATTGCTACCCAAAATAATTGCCAAATAAACCAATACGAAATACTTGGCAGCTTAGCAATTGGAATTGATAAAACCCAAAACTTTGTATTTTTTTACAGACAAATTGAAAACAATGAAACAAAGGAGTTTGTTAACCTTGATGAAATTCAAAGTTGTAATGTAATTAATACTGGTAAAAGCTTAAATAACAAAAACGAAAATCAAAAAGAAATTGACAGACTTGAATTGAGCTTCATTCCTACTTCAATTAACAAGTCAGAAATCAAAATGGAATTTTTCAATTCAGATATTAATGTACAACTATATGGTGAACTTCAATTAATTGAAAAATGGTCGATAATTATTAATGACCGATTGAAACACAAGAGTTAATAATTTAAGCCCTATAAAAAAACATAGGGCTTTTTCTTTTTCATCTAATACTAAGTTGTCTTTTCTATAGGGAGAAGTTATAAGAACATATAATCCAAAAAATTACTATTAAGTTTTTTTGATTCACACAGGCATAAATATTTTATTAAAAAAGATATGTCTAAATGGATATCATCAAACTATAAGCTACCATTAATTAGAACTTTTTACTTCTTTCCCTCAAGCTCTGAAATACGCTTCTGAAGTATAGATTTCGTTTCTTTTAAAGAATCATTGGCATCCACTAAAGCGTTATTTGCTGTTTCAAAAGCATCCAATTGACTTTGAAGATTAACTAATTTTTCGCGTAAAACTTCTGGATCAGTTTCTTTCAAAATTGAGTCTGCGGAATCTTTTTGTAGCATTGATCCATTACCTGTTAGTATCCATTCAGCACTATATTGGGGATAATTATCAACCAAAGCAAAGAGCCATTTCGCTTGAATGTCAGTTCCTTTGCTTATTGCTCTGGATAAAACACCTTTGCTAGCACCAATTTTCTTTTCCAAACTGGTAATACTAATCCCTTCTTTTTGGGCAATATCAGTAAAAACTTGTAAAATATTTCTCATAAGGAAGATAATTATCTTCAAAATATTAGTATAGTTGAAAATTATCAACTATATTTGGTCATGTTCCGATAATTGGAACAAACCAATGAACAGGCAAACTTACGTAATTTATGAAGAAAATTTATAACACTGGTGTAGTAAAAGCCCTCGCGTGCAAATATGAGGTAACTCCACGTTACATACGCTATTGTCTCAATGGTGATAGAACTCCTGTTTATGCGGATGAACTAAAAGCAGAATATTATAAAAAAGTGGAGCAGGTAGAGAAGGCTTTGAATTCAGATAAATAAGGAATAGAACGCTTGAATATCTCCCCTTGCTAAAAAAAAATATAGTTTTTCAATTTAATAACGGGTAAGAATTAAAAACACATTATTATGTTACAGCGTATTTACGATTTACTAAAACAAGGTGATCCACAGGCTATGGAACTGATCTATGCCAGGTATGAACGGAGTATCTTTTGGATAGGCAAACAAACCATAGATGATGAATTTGTCATCGAAAGCATCCTTCAAGATACCTTTCTCACCTTATGGCAGAAAAGGGATACTATCGAACGCCCAGAACACATGTTCTTTTTACTGCGTTATGTCATGAAAAAACAATGCATCTACTATTATTGCCGCCCTAGAAATGACTTCTATAGAAAGATCAATAGCTTAGAAAAATACGAGAACTATCAGGACCATATGCACGGTCACGATCCAGAGCAAGACGACGAGCACCTTAAGGATCATGAAGAGGATCAAAAGACCTTTAACCGCATTAAAAGTATCCTTCCTTTGCTTAGCCCCGAAAGAAAACACTTAATCGAACTCTGCTTAACTTATGGCTTTCAGTATAAAGCGATAGCCCAGGCTATGGGAACTAGCATCACCCAAACAAGCAATGACATAAAAAAAGCCATTGAGGACATCAAAACCATCATCCATACAGGAGGTAACCACCAACCAAAGCTAGCCATGACTATAAAAGTTCAGGGCCAAATGACCGAAGAACAGCAAAAAGTCTTGAAGCTCCGTAATGAAAAGCAGTATTCCTTTGCTTCCATCGCTAAAGAACTCAACCTGACCCAAAAGGAAGTCCACCTAGAATTTATGGCAGCCTACAAGCTTATGCAATTAAAACACGATCAACAACAATCTGCATAGCCATGGGAAAAGATACAATCAAACTCACCCGAAAGATCCAGCTGGTAATCGACTTGCCTACCTATGAGGAACGCAAAGAAGCCATAGGTAAACTTTACCAGTGGCAAAATCGTTGCTATAGAGTAGCCAACCTTATGGTGTCCCACCTCTATGTTCAGGAGATGATCAAGGATTTTTTCTATTTATCCGATGAGATAAAGTATAAGCTAGCCGATGAAAAGAAAGATGAGTACGGCATCTTTAATACCTCCAGGATTAACACCACCTACCAGGTGACCTCCAAACGCTTTAAAGGGGAAATGCCTACTAATATCATTTCCTGTCTAAAGGCAAGCCTCTACAGTAAATTTAAAAAGAATAGAGAAGCTTATTGGAAAGGCGAATGCTCACTACAGAACTTTAGAAGGGACATGGCTTTTCCCTTTACTACTGAGGGTATGAGCAAACTCATCTATGATCCCGAAAAGAAAGCCTTTTGTTTCAGACTCTTTCAAATCCCAGTGAAGACCTATTTAGGCAAAGACTTTACCGATAAACGCAAATTACTGGAACGAGTCGCTAAAGGAGAAATCAAACTCTGTACCTCCCACATTAAGATGAAAGCGGATAAAACTTATTGGCTGGCTGTTTTTGAAATAGAAAAAGAAAAATACAAGCTTAAACCCAATGTCATAGCTGAAGCATCACTGTCTCTGGAATACCCCATTGTGGTTAAAACTACTAATGCGAAGCTTCAAATTGGCTCCAGAGAAGAGTTTCTTTATCGAAGGCTAGCGATACAAGCCGCCCTAAAACGGGCACAGAAAGGAGCTAGTTATTGCAAATCAGGTAAAGGGAGAAAACGCAAGACAAAAGCAACTAAGAAGTTTAGAGAAAAAGAGACCAATTATGTCTACTCAAAACTACACCTGTATAGCAGAAAGCTGATTGACTTTTGTATCAAGCATCAGGCAGGAACACTTATTCTCATAAACCAACAAGAAAAAGTAAACCTGGCCAAAGAGGAAAGTTTTGTCTTTAGAAACTGGAGCTATTGTGACCTCATGACCAAAATAAAATACAAAGCTGAAAAGGCAGGTATTGAATTAATCATAGATTGAGGATCTAAAATGAGGGTGCTTGTACACCCGTAGGGTGAGGTTGAAAACTAACACTCACTAAATGCAAATAGCATATACAACGCGTGGGTTTTTCTTATATCATAAATGATATTAGCAGCCTAATTAAAAAAAGCTGAAGGCCAATTTTTAACTTTACGAATTTTACATTTTTAAAGTTTTATATCTCATTTCTAGAATTTAAATCAAAAGCCGATAGGTATGGATTTTTGTCCCCGAGGGGGACGAAAAGGAAAGTCGAGTAGGTAAAGGGGAATTTCACCCCTAAACCTCTCACAGAACCGTACGTGAATCTCTCAATTCATACGGCTCCTCTCAGCCAAGACTTTAAGGTTTAAGCCCTGAATATTGCCAATGTTCAAACAGGTAAGGCTCGAGCCTGCATATTTTCTGTAGATGTCGTAGCGCAAGGACCCACTGCTTTCGCTTAAACCTACGGTACTTATTACGTATCCATTTTGTCAAGCGAATGTGCAATGTTCTAAATAGCTTCTTAAGGCCTCCCAATCGAAATTTACCGTAGTAGTTTATCCATCCTCTGATTTTAGGCCTCAACAGAGATGCAATTTTGCTCAACGGGAACTGTACCATTTTATGAATGTTCATCCTGAAGAGCTCTTCATTTATTCTGTTGATGCTTTTCTGACTGATGGCAGGGGTGAAACCTAGTTTCATTATGCCCCTTATTTTGACTACTCTGGGTTTAAAGGTATACCCCAGAAAATCGAACTTCTGGAACTTGACTTTAAACCTTGGTCTTTTCTTCTGATTTCTGCGACAGTAAACTATTCTTGTCTTCTCCTGATTCACTTCCAGTTTACACTCTTTGAATCGTCTTTCGATTTCTTCAAGAAGTCGATTAGCTTGAGGCAAGTGGTAACAATGAACCACAATGTCATCAGCGTAACGTTCAAACTGAATATCAGGATAACGCTTTTGGATCCACTTGTCGAATACAATATCCATAAAGATATTAGCTAATACAGGACTGATTACTCCGCCCTGTGGTGTGCCTTTACCATTTGGATTATGCAGCGTTCCATCAGATAATTGCACTGGTGCCTCCAGCCACCTTTTCACATAAAGCAAAATATGCTTCTCCTGTGTATGGTGCTGAACAGCTTTCAGTAGCAGTTCATGATCAATATTGTCATAAAATCCTTTTATGTCCAAATCAATGACCCAGCTATATCGTAAACAATTTATACGACATTGGCCCAAGGCATCATGTGCAGATTTCCTGGGACGATACCCAAAACTGCTTGGACTAAAGGTGTGATCAACTATTGTGTTTAACTGCGATGCAATTACTTGTTGGGCAACCCGATCAACTACAGTGGGAATACCTAAGGGTCTCATTTTACCTTTCCCTTTTGGGATTAGTACCTGTCGAACAGGTTTAGGGAAGTAACTCCCACTGGCCATCCTGTTCCATAATGGGTACAGATATTTCCGTGGTTGACTACTTACTGTTTCAATGGATAATCCATCTACTCCAGCACTCCCTTTGTTGGCTTTTATTCTCTTAAAAGCTTCATTTACCTGCAACCTGCTAATAGGTTGCGTCTTGTGTTCTTCATTAAAAATCATCCTTAAATTTCTTTAAGTTGTAATACAATAAAATAAACATGCTTGAGTGAAGTCCTTTGCTCACAAGATGATTAATCTTGTTCTCTAGAGTATTTTCGCTACTACGACTTCATCCGTCCCAATACCTAACGTCACTACTTTCTGGTTCTTCCGCTTCGGGATTTTCACCATTTTTGCTTCTCATTTAGATATTGGTTCTCCTGTTCCTTGATAATGCCTGAGTATGGTTCTTGCCTCCTATATGCCGGGTGTCGTATGGTCAGTAATCAGGTATCCACCATACTTAATCTCTCGGAGCTGCTCTCTCCTCGATTTTGACACCGTAAAGGTCACTTTCGACACGTCCATAGAGGTTCACTTACGTTCAACTCCCATACTCTCACCAGGTCTTGTCGCTCAGTACCTGTTCTCTTAAAACAAGCACCACAAGGCGGTTTGAACAATACGCCTGAACATCTTGTTCGATAGGCCAACATTTTACGAAACGGTACCGTGAGACTTCTAACTTGCCATCTGAAATGGGATTAGCTCGTTTCTGTTTCTCCATAAAATTCTATCATCATTATCAAAGTTATGTTATCATTTCAATGAACTTTTAGGTTCTATTGTACTCCAGTGATAACTCAGGACACACAGCAAGAGGGTAACACGCGATGCGGTGTTACGGATTCCTTTTTAATTTTAAATATCTAATAATCAGATGTTTGAAAAATAATCAAAATATTCAAAATCACAGATTTGCGACAAATGCCCCGTAAACACCTATTTTTAGGAAAGGATTTGCGACAAATTTGATTTCAAGCAGAAATTATCTTTGAATCTATCTATTTGAATAAAATAATTCTTATTTATACAGTTCGGTTTTGGGGGAGGAGGTCAAAAGTTAGTAAATTCGAATTATTAAACGTCCTAATTATAGGGAAGCCTACAGTTGTGGCTAGTGCTTTTCCACTATGCTTTGGATTTCTTTCTTCAATTCAGGTAGTTCTCGAATTATTATCGTCCAAATAACTTCGTCAGAAATGCTATCGTATTCATGAGCAATTCTATTTCGAGTTCCGATTATCTTTTGAGCGTTGTTTATTTGAAAATCTGATCCTTTGTGTTTAACTATTCTATTTATTGCTTCACCGATTATTTCAATATTTCTTTCAACTGCTTTTTTGGTTTTTAAGTCTTTTTGATACTCAAAGAAATCTCTTTTTTCGGGTAGAAAGTCAAATATTTCGTCAATAGATTTAATTATGTCTTCAAACCAAGCATTAATTCTATTGTCCATAAATCAGAATTTTTGTGCTATCAAGCTCTTTTCTGAAAAATTGATTTTTTATTCCACGTTCTTCGATCAAGTCAATTTGTCGCTGAAGTATTTTTTCTAAATTCTCTTTGAGTTGAAAATATAAGTCAGTGTATTTAAAAGGATCCGTTTCTTCAAAATCTACAACAAAATCGATATCAGAATCGTCTTTAAAATCATCACGAGTCACAGAGCCAAAAGCTGAAAACGTTTTGACTTTGTATTGCTTACAAAGTTTCTTAATTCGATTAATGTTTTTTTCAGATATTTTCATAAATCAAAAATACTCAAATTTTAGTTCAAATCATTTATTCGAAGTTTTTTTCAGCATTAGCCACAACGTTGTTGTATAAGCGCAGTAAGGGGTTAATACGCTTTTACTTTCGGTTGTGACGTTATTATAATTTTGTGCCGACTTTGGGTTTGGCACGTTAACCCTTATTGCGTTTAGCATCGATGAAAAAGCAGAAAGTCCAGTATCTTTAAATTTCACCATAAAATTATAAGATATGAAAACTGAACCTACTGCCGTTTTAAAGTTATACATTGGAATTGATATCCACAAGCGAAGCTGGAAAGTTCACTGTTCCACCGATTTGTTTTCAGGCAAATCCTTTAGCATGGAACCTTCTCCAGACCAGCTTTGTGAGTATGTCATGAAGCACTATCCAGATTATGAGGTCATCACTGCTTATGAGGCAGGATGTTGTGGTTATAAAGCTCATCGTTGCTTTGTGAGCTATGGTTGGACTTCATTGGTTGTTAACCCAGCAGATATTCATCGCAAAGGTAAGGAGCGTTATACAAAGACCGATAAGATCGATGCTCAACTTATCAGCCGTGAGCTTAAGGATGGACGGCTCACCAGCATTGTAATTCCAGATAAAGAGCGTGAAGAGTTCCGAAGTTTATTTAGAAGGCGTAATGAACTGGTTCAGCATTACCGTCAAATCAAGAGCCGGTTAAAGATGAAGCTTCTATTCTATGGCATTACAATACCAAAAAAGTACGATAATAGTAATTGGAGCCATGATTTTAGGAACTGGATAGATAACCTTGAGTTTGATTACCCGACAGGCAAGGAAAGTTTTGCTAGTCTGATGCGTTACTTCAGATTCATCGATCAAGAAATTAGAGAAGTATCAAATAAGTTGAGAGCCTATTGTCGCAAACACCACAAGAAAGATTATGATCTCTTACGAAGTATCCCTGGAATTGGTCCTATAGTAGCCTGCGGCATATTATCAGAATTGGGGGATTTACGACGGTTCAACAACTTAAAACACCTGGCAGGTTATGTTGGTATTGCCCCGAGAGTTCATCAAAGCGGAGCTAATTATAAGACCTTAGGGATGACACCGCGAGCACACCGACTCATACGATCCTATTTTGTGGAAGCCTCCTGGCAAGCCATAAGGACAGACCCTGTGATGCACGAGTATTATAGAAAACATTTGGGTAAGGATACCAAGAAGATAATCATTAAGGTGGCTAGAAAGCTACTGAGTCGGACACTAGCGGTGATTAAAACGGAGATCCCTTATCAGGTTGGAGTGATACAATAGAAGCGTAAATTAGGGAATAGAGATAAACATATAAACCAATAACAAAGCTCACAATGAACTTAAAGTCCATATCACAAAACAGCGTAGGTGACAAAAGGGATAACTCGCTTTTGATCACACTTGTTTAGCAAGTGAATGGACTTTTTTAACTTATACTTCCCGCACGTGCGGGACTGGTGGCGGTAGATATCTATTGACCACACATAGGATGTGGAGCAAGTTATTATTACATTTTATAAGCTATGAAGCAAGCTTCAAACCTTATAAAACGTGATTTAAAAATTAGTAATAAATGAGATAGAGCTTAAAAAAAATATCATAAATTTGAATGAAGATCAGGACGATTGCTTTTCATAGGATGCGCTGTTAGGCACTGGCTTTTTTACTTAATTTTTTATTAAATAGTTCCATATGCTTTGTTTCGTCATCAATTAATTCAGCCAATTTTCCAATTGCATCTGATGAAAAATATACTTTTCTTCGATTAGAAACCAAATCCATAGATTCAATCCAAATATACTGACTTTTAGAGGCAATAACAGTTCCGTCTGGTGGATTCACTACTTTGAAATTCGGGTCATTCACCCAACCTAAATGATATATTGCCTTTTTGAGATGTAAATTTGTAAACTTAAATTTAGATTTCTTCTTAACTTCCTGTTCGAGACTATTTAAAATTATATGTTCTCGATTAGTTTGAATTTCTCCGACTATCTTATAAATAGGTTTTCCTTCGTCAGTTGTTATTTTTCCTATATCTCCAGCTGATATGGCATTCAAAATAATGTTGAAAACTCCATTTTGAGTTTCATCTATCTCAATGTCACTTCCTGAAAGAATTCTATCTTTACTGTTAAATCCATAAATTTTGTGCTGTGCAGGATTTATTATTAATACTTCTCTTGGATTTATATCAACCATTTCTGGCAGAAGTTTAGACCAAATTTCCATAAACTCTTTGCTCTTTTCGTTCGCCTTAATTTGTAAAAACCTATTAAAGTCAGTTGTGTTTTTATTAGCGTGTTCATTTTTACTTGAAGCACGATAGTAAATTGCACCTTTAACTATCTTTAATTCGGGAAAAACCTTTATTGGTATTAAAACTTGATTGTTCTTTTCTATTATTAATGAATAGAACTTTCTAGTACTTATTTGAAAAATTTGAAGGTCAATAGAGACACCAACTTTAGCAATGCTCTCAAATTTTTGTGTTACATCGTTAAGGTCAATTTGTTTTAAAATATCAAGGTTTTGCACGTCAAGTCCAACATCTAAATGTGTTCCGTCAGCTTTTTCTTCTATTCCTAAAAGCAAAATTCCACCATCAGAATTAGAAAACGAAAGAATATCTTTGGCAAAATTTAGCAGAAAATTCTCTAATGGTGTTTTCGTAGTAGCAATATTCAATTTTAGCTTATAGTCAATTGAATTATTTTCTTTTGGAAATCTTCCATTATCCTTTAAATCCGTAATAATGTCCTTTACCTTTTCGTTTAAATCCTTAATGCTCATAGTTTTTACGGATGTTTTTTTAGCTTGTGCCTAACGGTTTGGCTATGGTTTGTTGCGTGTCTCGGCACTATGATAGCAAAAAAACCCAGATAAAAAATCTGCGAAGATTTTCGGAAGTTGGCAACGACCTAGCAATGAACTATAGCCGGTGTGCCTGTTGCACAACTCAATTTCTTGTAAATATATATAACCTGCCCGTTCCGCAGGCGGGTTGATTGGCATTGAAAAGTTTGGAATTGATTATCTTTAGTAATGCAAGGAAAAAAGACTTATCAAGAGAAATTGTTTACTCGATTCTTACTGAGTGAACGCATCCCCGAAGAGAATTTTTATCGCAGATTAAAGTCGGTTTTGGATTTAGAGGATCTGTACAAATTAACCAAGCCTTATTACGGATCAAGCGGTCAAAAAAGTATTGATCCTGTTGTGTTTTTTAAGTTGTGCTTGGTGGGTTATTTGGAGAACATTATCAGTGATCGGAAACTGATTGAGCATTGTAGTATGCGTCTAGATATCTTGTTCTTTATAGACTACGATATAGACGATGAATTGCCCTGGCATTCTACAATAAGCAGAACCCGTCAGCTTTTTCCAGAAGAGATATTTGAAGAGGTCTTTACCAAAGTTTTAAAGATGTGTATTGATAAAGGTATGGTGAGCTGTCATACTCAAGCTATAGACTCTGCACCAGTCAAAGCCAATGCTTCTATGGACAGTCTGGAACTCAAAGTGCCTGAGCAGGACCTGGAGGGTCATCTTGCAGAAGTTCGCCATATCAGCCACCGAGATAAAGAAGTCTATAGAAAAGCTAAGGAGAATAAAGCTAGCAAAGAGCAACAAAGCATCAGTGCTAATAAACAAGAGCTGGCAGCCCTAAAGTCCAGAAATAAAAAATGGTCAAAAGATCAAGACTACCGTCCAGGGGCAAAAAACAAAGGGGCTCGCTATACCAGCAATAAGACCCACTACAGTCCAACAGATCCAGACGCTCGAATTAGTGTTAAACCAGGCAAAGCCAGAAAGCTGAATTACCTGAGTCAGTTAAGCGTAGATACTGGACACCATGTAATCACAGATATTAGAGCTTATCATGCAGATAAGAAAGACAACCAATACCTTCAGGATATTGTTGGGCGATTACAATCAAGATTACATAAAACAGGAATGCTTTGGAGAAACTGCATAGCAGATGCAGGGTATAGTAGCGGAGAGAATTATGCCTACCTAGAACAAAAAGGATTACAAAGTTTTATTCCAGCTCACGGAACCTATAGAGGTGGCCCAGTAGGCTTTAAATATAATCAGGAGCAAGATCATTACATCTGTCCCAAAGGAGAGATTATTCCCTTCAAAAAGGTGTTTAAAGATTACAGAACAGCAACTTTAAAGAAAGAATACAGAAGCTCAAGTAAACAGTGCAAAGGATGTCCGTTGCAAGCTGAATGTTTAGGACGGACAGCCAAAGAAAAAAAGTTCTCAGTGACCTACTACAAAGAAGAGTATGATCGAAACATAGAGCGAGTAGAAAGCAAACAAGGCAGATACATGAAAGCCAAACGCCAAAGTACAGTAGAGCCTGTCTTTGGGACACTCACTCAATTCATGGGCTTAAGGAAAATCAACACTATCGGACTACAGCAAGCCAACAAGGTGATGCACCTTTCAGCCATAGCTTATAATCTGAAGAAGTACCTAAAATTCACTCAAAAACGAACAAAAAGTGGAGCAAAAGCTCTGCGGTCTTTGCTTTGTGAAATAAAAACCCTGCAATACGTAATCAACTCTAATTTAAGCCCTCTAAATTTAGCGTAAAACCAACTCTGATAAAAAGACAAAAGCCCTGAAAAGGGCTTAAAATGACTTGCTTTTTGGATTTTTATTGGCTTGTGCAACGGTTACCGTTGTTGCCCACAGTTTTTTTATTCATTATCAATTATTCTATAGTTTTCGCCAGGTTTCTTTTTGACCATTAATTTTCCAATAATATGTTTAAATTCTCCATCAAATTCGATTTGGTAATCGCCGAAACTGTTTAAAATCGGTTTAGACTTACCTTTAATCCGTCCCATAATTCGGTCGCCTTTTTTGAATTGAGTTGCGTTTAATTCCAAATCGTAGGATTCAAGTTCTACGTCCAAGGTCTCTTTTCCGTTAAATTCGGCATAATCAGACCAAAGTGTGATATAGACTTTTGGTTTTTCGGTCAGGTCAATTTTTATTGCAGTAACACTTGTACCAACATTTCCGATTGTTACAATTAAAGAATCCGTTTTTTTATTGTCAAACGTACTGTATGCGTAATAATCAAAATCAGATTTTATGATTTTAATTTCAGTCGAGTCAACTTTAAAATCAGAGTTGATTTTAATATTTTGAGCCGATAAATTCAGTCCAAAATTCAGTAAGATTAATATTTGAAGCGTTTTTTTCAAATTGTGGGCAACGGTTTGTGTATAACGAAAGTGGCGGATTTTTAGCAACTTCCGTTTCGTTGTGCTGTTATTTTTAATTTGTGTACTAACTTTGGGTCTAGTCCTTAACCGCCATTTTTGTTATGCGCTGTTGTAACTAGTGTTTATTTTTGTTATGTTTGTTATTCAAATTTAGCTTATTATGTCAGATTATAGTAATATTATTTTTGATTCGAATTTACTAGATTCGGATTTTCACAAAAATAATCTTAAAATAGCTTCTTTAAACTTAAAAGAGCTTAACACCCGTCTAGATTCAAATCATAAAATTATTTACTTACAAGATGAAAGTAAAACTGAACCTTCTGATTCCATTTCCACCGATAATATTTTTATTTCTGATTCAATTAACTACTTTATAAATTGGTCAAATATTAGCAAAGAAGAAAAAGAGTTGTGGGTTGACATATACTTAAATACTGTTGAGAATAGACAATATGAACCAGTTATTCAAGTTGTAACTCCAAAATCAAAAATTAATGATAAAAACAGAAATTTAATATTTTCAAGATTTTTTGCTAAAAAAGAAAGATTTATAAAAATATTTAAAGGCTTTTATCCGCTTGGCTTTTTGGAAACCAATCAAGAAGAATTGATTTCTGATAAGCTCTCGTATTTTTGTACTGAATTAGATGATTGGGTAAAGTAGCTGAACTTGCCCATAAATTTACTTGTTCTATAAGGCTGTCAAAAAGTATCTTTTGTTCTCTGTTTAATTCACTTGTTTTTGTATTGTATTCAGCTTTTAATACTATTGGGATTCCTTTTTGATTCATTTCGTAATTTATATTAGCTACTTTTTTTACTGTGTGTGTTCCGAAAAAGTTTTTCAGTTCTTGTTTGTCCCATTTTTCGTAGTTCGATTTTTTCATATTTAGTTGTGTTATTTTTACATTAGCTACAACGGTTTGTATATGAGTATTGCGAGGCAAATACTCAATAACTTTTCGTTGTGTTAATTAATTTTTAGGTTAACATTTATTTTGCGGAGTAACCTATTCTCTCGCATTACTTATATACTTCTTAAGTTTGATTCTCATTAAATTGTTATCTAAATCAGAAAGAACAAAAGAGAGGATTAAGGTTATGATATACGTTGAAGCTCAGACTTCGTCAACATTGATAATCCCCTCTCTTTTACTATCTCAACCACGTTCAGTTCTGTGAGACCTGGATCTCGTTTTTAAGTTGTTGTGAGTAGGATAGTATGCTCTTTCATAAATCAGTTCTTATGAATAAATATAAAGAAACTTATGGAGTTGACATTAGTAAAGATGTTTTTGATGTCTATGGCAGTCTTAGCGGTCACCATCAGTTTAACAATGATGAGTATGGTTTTAAAAAGTTCCTTAAGGTACTACCAAAGAACTCATTAGTAGCCATGGAGGCTACAAGCTATTATCATTATCGTCTTGCACAGTTTCTGTACAAAAACTCAGTGGTCGTATCAGTCATCAATCCCTTGTCGATCAAGCGTTTCATACAGATGAAACTGGCTAAGGTAAAGACGGACAAGAGTGATGCTAAGGCGATATGTGAGTATGCAAAGACCAACAAGATCCCTATTTACAATGCGCTTACCGAAGTACAGAGTGAATGCCTGCAGCTGTTCAGACTGTTGGACACTTATTTAAAGCAGCGTACTGCAGTGAAGAACAAAATCCACGGAGAAGAAGCTCTGGGAGTTCCTTCGAAGTTCGTTTACAGGTCTTTAAATCGCCAAAGAAAGCAGCTGGATAAGGAAGTCAAAGCCATAGAGGAAAAGATCCTATCCTTGGTGAAAGAAGACCAAGAGCAGCAGCTCACACTTCTTACCTCAGTGCCAGGAATAGGACGGAAAACAGCCTTGTTCCTGATTGTAATTACCGATGGCTTCTCTAAGTTTGAAACGGCCTCTCAGCTTTGTAGCTATGTGGGAATAACGCCTACTACAAGAGAGTCTGGTAGTAGCGTGAGAGGTAGGGCGCGGATAAGTAAGGTAGGCAACAGGAAACTGCGGAATCTATTGTTTCTATGCGCCTTTAACGCCTGTAAGCATAACAAGGGATGCAGAGAAATTTACGAACGAATCGTAAACAAGGGCAAGAGTAAGAAGTTAGCGCTGATTGCAGTGGCCAACAAGCTACTAAAACAATGCTTTGCTATAGCCAAATCAGGGTTACCGTATGATGAAACATACGTGTCTGTATTGCCAAAGTAAATAGCACACAATGAAAGGAACAAAAAAGCTCACAGAATCCATTAATGGAATCTGTGAGCATAGAATAATAATGTCTAAAATTAATGAAGAAAAGAGTTGTTTTTTACCTCAGTTCTTTGTTACCTGCTTTTATTTCTTTTCAATTTTTGCGTTTCTCGTATATCCACTCTTCTTATATCCATCAATGAATATTATTTTGGCTTCTCTATTTTCAATTCCGTGTCTTTGAACTCTAAAGTGTCCGCTTACGCCAAATTCGCCCGTCCGAATAATTTTTGTGAAGTAAGAACTATCAATTATTTCAATGTCATTTTTTGAACTGTTGATAAACTTTTCTCCATTTAGTTTAACTCGTCTCTGTTCGCCACTATCAATTCCGTGAATGATTTTAGTTTCCGTATCAGTATAGTTGTAGAACAAAATAAATGACATTACATAATCGTGAATTTTACCATACCAACTTCTGCCTTCTTGTTCGCTATATTCCCAACCATAGATTTCATCATTACTTTGAAGTTCGTATTGTTTAGTTGCTTGAGTTGTTCCATCATTGTAAATTGGCATTATAAGCAATTCTCGGTCAATATTATTGCCCCATTCTTCTTCTCCACTTTCTAATTGTTCAATCAAATTATTCCAATTTGCTCCTTGTGGCGGTGTTTCGCCTTCACTAATTCGTTTCTTTAAGTCGCTTAAAGTGTATTCGTTGGATATTTTGTCGTGGTCATCCATATTTAACCAACTATATAAAATTGCGTTAATCGGATAATCAATTGGGTCCGCGTCCACATAATCAGGAACGTTTGTAAAGTCAGGATAAATTGTTTCTGGAAGCAGTAATAGTCCAACTGTAGCAGGTGAACCTTTTAAAAGGTCTTTTGCCTTTATGAAATTCGAAGTGTCCAGCAGTTTTTCGTGGATAGACTTTGAAATGTAGTTTATCTGAAGTCTCTTATTTACAAAAAATGGGAAACTGCTTAGCATTTCCTTTTGTTCTTTTTTGTCAGGAACTTGTCTGTCCAAAAAATCGTGAAGTTTGTCCGATAGAATATTGTTTTCTACACAACTCAAAATCGGAAATTTATCTTCTGTTAGTTTCATTCTCTGTCGTTTTTTCTAATTGCAGGTAACGGTTCTCATATTTGCGAAGGCGGGGATTTTTAGCACTAAACTTCATTAGATGCACAAAATTTGAATTTAGCACTTCACTTTCATAGAAGCACCAAACTCCCGCTTTTGCAAATATGATGTTGGCAGTAGTTATTTTTTCAAAATCTTCATAAACTTTGCAATATACTCTTCCGTGTTTTTATTTATACCTTTAATATGATCCCCGTTAATTTCCCAAAATTCAGTATTCGCCTTGTTTGAAGCATTATATAATTTTTGACCTAATTCAAAAGGTACTTGACTGTCTGAAATACTGTGAATTATAACAATTGGCTTGCTGATTTTTTTTATTTCTTCTTCAGATGGAAAATCGTTATTCATTAATGCAGGAATTAACCATTTGAATTTTTCTAAATTTAATAGATGTGCATAAACTTTTCCCATATCAGGAAATGAACTAAAAGTGCCCTCCAAAACAACACCTTTGATTTTGTCTTGCCTCTCAGCTCCATTCATTGTAGCAAAAGCACCACCTAATGATGTACCCCAAATTATTATATCAGTTTTTTTAACATTCTCAATTTCAAGAAATCTATCAAAAATAGCCAATGCATCATTTTTTAAAACGACACTATTATCATCTTTCCCATTCGATTTAGCAAATCCTCTTCTTTCATATGCAAATATTTGAAATCCATTTTCAAGTAATGGCTTATACATATTTTGTGCATTCATCAAAGTCATTCCATTTCCTAAATGATGAAATATACTACCTATCGGTTTTATTGAATCTGGTTTAAACAATACTGCGTGTATACTAATTTCATTGTCTAGTGGAATGTGAAATACTTGGTGGTTAAAATTGCTTTCAAACACTTCATAGTTATTATTTGTTTGGTAAATCATTTTATCTGTTAATCTTGAAAACCTAACAAATAAAATTCCTAAAATTAATATCGAAATGAATGAAATACTTGTCCATTTTAGTATTTTAAATAGTCTTTTCATTTTTTTTCTGTGTGTTTTTTTATAATTACTGCCAACGTTTTGCAGCTACCCGAAGGGCGGGACTTTTACCACAAAATTTGCTTTGAAAAACTAATGTTTGATTAACCACCAAACTGTCTTTGAAACACGAAACCCCGCCTTTTGGGTAGGTGCTGTTGGCTGTAGTTTTCTTTCATTTCTTCACAATTAACACAATACCCCAAATAAAAAATGCCAATTCTACTACCGTTGATAATAAAGTGACCCTATCCACATTCCCGGTGACTAAGATGGGAATCCTGCTTAGGATAAGCAATCCAAAAACTATTAGAATCGCTTTTATGTAAATCGTTTTGTTTTTCATAACGGTTACTTTAATAGTTCTTGAATTTTAATTTCATCCGAATTAATTGGCAAGCTGATTAAAGTACCATCATTTACCATGTAAATTTTTCCATCATAAACTGCTCTTGCTTCTTTGAGAAATGGTCTTATCATTAAATCACTCGGAACCGGTGGCAGAATGTGGGTAATTACTAATTGCTTGACACCTGCTTCCCTTGCCACATCTGCTGCTTCTTTGGGACTAATATGGTAGTCTTGTATATCGGTGGCGATGGCAGTTACATTTGTTTCTAAATTTTCTCCTGCATTTGCCATCATAGTGGCAAACTTTTTATTAAGTGCCTCAATAATTAATACATCCGCTTTGTTAGAGTGGTGTATCAGACTTTCGGTGTACTTGGTATCTCCAGTAATGACGATGCTTCTGCCTTTATAATTCACTCGATATCCAACGGCAGGAAATACAGGGGCATGCTCCACATTAAAAGCGATTACTTCAACCTCTCCTTGTTTGTAAACAGTTTTGCTGGACATTAAATCTGAACCCAAATCAAAGCTATGAGCCTCCCCTCCAAATCCGGATGAAGGAACTACTTTTTCACCATGATGAGCAATTCTGTATCCCTTGTCAAGTTGGTATGCAGCTTCAAAACCATTGACTACTTCATCTATTCCTGAAGGTCCATAGATGGGAAGTGGTTGTTGAGGGCTCCCTGTAGCCCATCGTTTGAGCATTAATTCTCCAATGCCTCCGATATGATCGGAATGAAAATGGGTAATAAACAGGGCATCTACAGTACCTACATCAACAGGCGATAGTTCCAGTTTAAGTGTACTTCCCGGACCAGCATCAAATACCAAAACTTGCTCACCTGCTACGACAACAGTTTGAGAACCAGTTCTATTTTTGTCTGGCATAGGTGCACCTGTGCCTGTGGTAATGACATACAAACCGTCTTTTTCAAAAAAATTTCGTGACTTATTTTGAGTGATAGCGGTTTGAAAGAGATAATTTATAACAGCATCAGGTGGATTGCGGAGAAAGACAACCAGCCCAAGGCATGCCAATAAATAAATGGATAAGATGATCCACAATCTTTTATTCTTTGTGATAATGCTATTCATTTTTGTCTTTTAACATTTTTAATAATTTCTGTGCTGTCTCGCCAGAAGAATTTTGATTTTGTCCCGTAACTATATTGCCATCAATTACCGTAAGCGTGGCAAAAAAATCTCTAAACCCTGTATTACTTTGATAGATAGCCCCATGTTTCCCTAGCTCTGTTTCAGGGTGCATAGGTGTGATGCTGATGTCCAACTCCTTAACTTGTTTGTCTGTCACTCCTGTCATTTTCTTACCTTCTACAAGAGGACGTCCAGTGGTATCTTTTGCCATGAGGAAGCCCAATACACCATGACAAACAGAACCTAGTAAAATGCCGTCTGCATGCGCCTCCGTGATTTTATTACCCAACATTTCACTTGTTCCCAAATCATAGGATGCACCCCATCCACCTGCCATGAAAATTATGTCGTAATTTAAAAAGTTGATGTCGTCTATTTTTAGCGAATGCTTGATTTTCTCTTTTGCTACATCATCTTTCAGATAACGCTTGTCTTGGTGGGATTTCATTGGAAATCTCAGGCCTATGGGCTCAATAGGAATTTCACCTCCCTTTATGCTCACAATGTCCACTTCAAGCCCTGCATCTAAAAATTCATAATAGGGAATAGTCATTTCGGAAGGGTAAACACCTGTGGGTTTGCCAGTCTCTCCCAACACTCCGTGGCTTGTGGTGATAATCAATGCTTTTTTGTTTTTGAAGTTATAGCTTACCTTATCATAGTCGGGATGGTATCCAAAACTCTTGAGGATTTGAGGTGAGAAAATTATAATAAGAGCTACAACGAATAGCAATATTCCTAATGCGACTAGTGACTTTTTTTTCCAATTCATACTATTAGTTTTTAATTTTTTCTCTATTGAATAAATATTTAGAATAAACGATGCAAATTTATACCCCCAAAGAGGATAAACTCATTAACAAAAGATAATAAATGATTTGACTACTATTTTTTCTTTGAAATACGCTGTCTTATCCTACTCAAAGAAACTGGTGTAATTCCTAACACATTTGCAATGTATTTGTCAGGCACTCGGTTTATTATATTTGGGTAATCTTTTAGATATTGTTGGTATCTTTTTTCTGGGGAAAGAAAAACAAAGGAATCTATTCTTTGAAAAGCTTGTTTTAAAATTTGTCGACCAAAAATACCATTGTCAAATTTTAAAAATTCCGTATTTGAATTACTTAAATTCTGAAATGTTTTTAAATCTGTAAAATATACCTTTGTTTTCTCCAGCGTTTCAAAAGTAAACTTGGAAGGCTCATTAAATAATATTGTATGAACATTTCCAAATATTTGCTTTTCGGCAAACAACTGAAAAGTAATTTCTTCGCCCTTGTCATTTATCAAATAGCTCCTAACCAAACCTTTTCTGATGTAGAAAACATTATTTATTTTGTTTCCTTCATAAATAACAATTTCTCCCTTTTCAAATGTCTTTGAACTAAGATTTTTCAATAATTTATAAAGGTATTGTATGTTCATTTATTTCAAATTACAGCCAACGTACGGATATGCCAACAAGTTGTGATATATCCATTTTGTGAATACTAATCTAATGGATTTTTTATTGTTTTGAAAGTATTTGTAGCAACATGTGTATAAATTTCTGTAGTTTTAGATGATTGGTGCCCCAGTAGCACCTGTATTTGCCTTAAATCTACTCCCGCTTCCAAGAGATGTGTAGCAAAACTATGCCTGAGCATATGAGGGGTCACTGGAATTTTTAATTTAGCTTTAAATGTAGCATTTTTCACAACTTTAACCACAGCCTGCCCACTATACCTACCTCCCTTCTGGCCTTCAAACAAATATTCTCTGGGTTTCCAATTTTATAATAAGAGCGTAAATCTTCTAATGCATTTTGAGACAATAAAGTAATTCTATCCTTATTCCCTTTCGCTTGCTTTACACGCACAAGCATACGTTTACTGTCTATATCTTCAATTTTAAGGTTGAGTAGTTCATTTCGACGTAAACCAGAACTGTACAGAAGTGCAACAATACATCGGTGTTTTAGATTATTGGTATTGGCAATAAGTGACTGAACATCTTCTTTCGAAATCACGTTGGGTAGTTTGTATTCTTTTCGCGGTCTTTCTACCTCGTAAAACCTGTTAGGCATACCTAATACGACTTCATAATAAAATTTAATAGCATTGATAACTTGATTGATATAAGAGTTAGATTTTTGCTGTCGGATAAGCATTTTTAGATACTCTCGTATGTGGATCTCATTTATAGCGTGCAGATCGATAGTTGAGTAGTGGTTTATAAAACGTTCAAAAAAATTAACATAGGTGCGTATGGTATTGTTTGCGTAACGTTTGAGTTCCAGCTTTGATAAATATTCCTCTGGACAACGGCGATAGCCTTTTTTTACTTCTCTAGTTCTAAACCATTCAACATCTACCTTTTCATTAGAAGTGTTAACGGGTTTATTGGTTAAAAACCGATTATAATTAATCCAGGCTACTCCTTTGAAAGTAGTAAATATAGCACTCAGATTAGTTTTGGTATTCAGAACATACGCCATATTGTGTTTAGAGCTCCACTTAGGATGATCCAAACTTTTGATAAGCGCCTGTAATACCTTATCTGGCGTAAATTTTATGCCTATCATTTTCTGATTATTGATCATCAAATGACATAAAGTGATGTTTTTGAGCGTAGTCATAAGTCAATATTAATATAGTCTATGATAATTAAACGTATATTAGTCGTATAATATACGTGTAAGAATGAGTAATCATAAAACCTGTCCTGTTTGTGAGTCATCCGTAAAAGGAAGATCGGATAAGGTGTTTTGTTCTGTAAAATGTAAATCTATACACCAGTATGAAACTCGGCAAGAAAAAGAAGCTTTCTATTTAGAAGTAGACCGACAATTGAAGATGAATCGTAAAGTATTGAAAACCTATAATTTGAGTGGATTTACCACGGTAAGAAAAGAACTACTGATCAATGATGGCTTTAATCCTAACTTTTTTACACACTATTGGAAAAATAGTAAAGGAGATATCTATCTTTTCGTTTATGATTATGGTTTTTTAGATTTGAAAAAATCAGGTAAAGAAAAATACCTAATTGTCCAGTGGCAAGAGTATATGAAAAGATAAAATTAAATTTAACCAAAAAATTTATTATAAATAATCTAAATTTAATATAATTGAATTTCATTATAAAAAATCTCGTGAATCTCAAAATATCTATTAATAATAAAAAGGCGTTTTTTTTTAGAGGTTTTTGAAGTCAACTATTAAGCTTTAGTAAACTCTTGATAAATAGATTAAATTCTTACTTTCATAGGAATTTAGTCTATTTTTTCATTAAAATAATTCAGATTGGGTTCATTTATTATGGTTTATAAGTCTTTCACGAATAAGTACCAATAATTTATAAAACTTTGTTAAAAAGGGACTAATTCGGTGTCACCAAATTTGAAGAGGCGTTTTAAGCCTCGTAAACGCTAGCAAAATTAAATTCTGGATAGTTCCTCTTTCTCCGCTTCATTGAGTTTCAAACGAAACTTCAAAAATCAAAAAACCCTTTAAAGTCAGTCTTTAAAGGGTTTTTCATTTTCTAGACATTTTCAAAAGGCACATAGAATATCAAAGTTTAGTTACCCTATTAGTTACCCTATTGAAATTTTAGGTTCGATTCCTAAAATAGGGTAACTAAATTTAAAAAATTCGGAGCGAATTCGCCGATATTACTGGAACTCGAGATGTTTTTAAATTAATCTTGCTCAAATTTAAAAACCTAAAGGGATGTTAAAAGTAATCTATTTTATTAAGTCTGATAAGGTCATGAAGAATGGCGAATGTCCAATCTATGCTAAGATTCAATATCAGCAACAGACGTTAACGATGAGTACCAAGCAAAGTATCACTTCAAAACGCTGGAATTTCACCAATAATCTTAGAAATCCACTAAAGCTTGAGAAAGAGAAAGTCATTAAGACATCTCTGGAAAGCTTTAAGCTTGCTTTTGAAAGAAAAATCAAGCGTGAATTTTAACGGAAAAGTTGGGAACGCAGTAGTTGGAGACAACAACCGTATTTCGATTAAAAATAGTCCGAAAAAACAAAAAGCAAAATATCCCGAAAATTGTATTGGATTTGATAATGTTAAAGCAAATTATATTGGACATTTAATAAAAAGAAATAATGAATATAAAGAATTCGAAGTCGGAAAAGGAAATGTAAGATATGGAGTTTTTGGCGCTCACTTAAAAAAGAAATATAAAATTGGACCAACTCGGACAATTTACAATGTTCCAATTGGAAAATTTGAGGAATTAAGCCAATATATTCAGTCAAGAATTGACGGAACAAAATTGGCTAAAGTCAAAGGAAATTCCCATAAGAATTATTCATATTTTGCCGAATTTGAAAAAGATGTCGGATAAAAAACTGTTGCCAACAATGGTAACCGTTGCACAAGCCACTAAAACTCAAAAAAATGAGTTATTTTAAGCCCTTTTCAGGGCTTTTATATTTTTAATTAGGTTTGATTTACGCTAAATTAAGTGGGCTTAAATCAAAGTTGATCAAGTGCTTAAGGGCTTTTATTTCAGAAAACAAAGACCGCAGAGCTTTTGCTCCACTTTTTACCCGCTTTTGAGTGAATTTCAGATACTTTTTCAGGTTATAAGCCATGGCTGAGAGGTGCATCACCTTGTTGGCTTGTTGTAGTCCGATGGTATTGATCTTTCTTAATCCCATAAATTGAGTAAGAGTGCCGAAGACAGGTTCTACTGTACTTTGCCGTTTGGCTTTCATGTATCTGCCTTGTTTGCTTTCTACCCGCTCTATGTTTCGATCATACTCTTCTTTGTAGTAAGTCACTGAGAACTTCTTCTCTTTGGCTGTCCGTCCTAAACATTCTGCTTGCAACGGACAGCCTTTACACTGTTTACTTGAACTTCGGTATTCTTTCTTTAAGGTAGCTGTTCGGTAATCTTTAAACACCTTTTTAAAGGGAATAATCTCTCCTTGAGGACAGATGTAATGATCTTGCTCCTGATTATATTTAAAACCTTCTGGACCGCCTCTGTAAGTCCCGTGAGCAGGAATAAAACTTTGCAATCCTGTACGTTCTAAAAATGCATAAATCTCTCCGCTACTGTAGCCTGCATCTGCAATACAATTCCTCCAAAGCAATCCTGTTTTTTGTAATTTTGGTTGTAATCGACCAACAATATCCTGAAGGTATTGGTTATCTTTCTTATCTGCATGATAAGCTCTGATATCGGTGATCACATGGTGTCCAGTATCAACGCTTAACTGACTTAGGTAATTCAGTTTTCTGGCTTTGCCTGGTTTAACACTAATGCGAGCATCTGGATCTGTTGGACTGTAGTGGGTCTTATTGCTGGTATAGCGAGCCCCTTTGTTTTTCGCCCCTGGACGGTAGTCCTGATCTTTTGACCATTTTTTGTTTCTGGACTTTAGGGCCGCCAGCTCTTGCTTATTAGCACTGATGCTTTGTTGCTCCTTACTGGCTTTGTTCTCTTTTGCCTTTCTATAAACTTCTTTATCTCGATGGCTGATGTGACGAACTTCTGCAAGATGACCCTCCAGATCCTGCTCAGGGACTTTGAGTTCCAGACTGTCCATAGAAGCATTGGCTTTTACGGGAGCCGAGTCTATGGCTTGGGTATGACCGCTCACCATACCTTTATCAATACACATCTTTAAAACTTTGGTGAAGACCTCTTCAAATATCTTTTCTGGAAAAAGCTGACGGGTTCTGCTGATAGTGGAGTGCCAAGGCAATTGATCATCAACATCGTAACCGATAAAAAACAAAATATCTAAGCGCATACTACAATGTTCAATCAGTTTACGATCACTTATAATATTCTCTAAATAACCCACTAAACACAGCTTAAAGAACACAACTGGGTCTATGCTTTTTTGTCCGCTTGAACCGTAATAAGGTTTTGTCAATTCATACAGATAGTCTAAGTCCAACACTGACTTTAGCCTGCGATAAAAATTGTGTGCTGGGACTCGCTCACTCAGTAAAAATCGAGTAAACAATTTCTCTTGATAGGTCTTTTTTCCTTGCATTACTAAAGATAATCAATTCCAAACTTTTCAATGCCAATCAATTATATATATTTACAAGGAAAACGAGTTGTGCAACAGGCACACCGGCTATAGTTCATTGCTAGGTCACTGCCGACTTACGAAAATCACTGCGTGATTTTCTACTTGTGATTTATTTGCTAAATTAGGTGCCGAGACACGCAACAAACCATAGCCAACCCGTTATGGCAAATTTAAACTGACAAAAAAGTTGAGAGAGAATAAGAACACAGAATATATTATTGAATTTGATAAAAATGGTTACGTAAAAATTACAGACTCCAAATTTGAATTTCACTGTGGAATTATAAGCGAATATGAATTTATAGTACCGATTGAAGATATCAGGAGAGTTAATTTACAAGGTGAAGGCTTATCAAATAATAAAGGCTGTAATCCTTTTTCTCTGATTTTCAATTTATTGCCAGGTTTAACAGCGGATAATTTAATTGTTTATGGAGATTCTAAAATTGGGGATAACATACTTGTAATTCGTTACAAAACTGACAAACAAGCAAGATGGGTATCTAGAGAAATTTCATGGTCAGGAATTGATACTAATAAGGTTGAAAAAATTAAGCAGATATTAAGAACTAAGAATAAAAAATTGCCATAACACAGGCTATAATTCATTGCGGTTGAATTCCTTGGCGGAATTCAACGCTATTTTGCTATCTTTCGGTTACAACGGAAAGAATCCTGCGGATTTTTCCGCAACGAAATCATAGCCAGGAACGTTGTAAGGCATTTGAAAATCGAAACTGAATGGGAGTTTGGAACACTGAAATAAAAGGAAATGATACCACATTAGATATTTACTCGAACTTTTTCGAGAAGTATAATAATGGAGGAAGTCAAGTTTGGGTTTCAAACGAAATAAAAACGGAATTTGCTGACTATTTTTCAGATTCAGACGACCGCAATAATTCATTATTCGGACTTGCTTTGGCTCAATGGGAAACAAAGTCTCTTGAACCCGAAATTTTAAAGCAGGTAAAAGAAATAATTGATAGTGGAACAGACTTGGAATTGTGGAAAGAACTTGGCGCAGATGAAAAGACGATTCAGGAAAGAAAAACTGAATTACAAAACTTTCTGAAATTAATCTCGACTGAAAAACCAAAAGCGAAAAGAAGAGTTCGACCGAAATTTGAATTTACGACAAACGAACTCGTCCGAATTTCAACTGTTGACGGAACAAAGGAATTTAAAGTCAACGAAGAATTTACGAATGGAAAATATATCCATACAAGTGGAATAATGGAATGGAATTCTGGTGGTGGAGCTGGAATAATGTACTTTAATGGAGAAGGTAAAAAAGTTTCTGCCAAATGGATTGACAATAACAACTTGGAAATAATTCACGAACCGAATTTGAATTTTGTAAAAAAGGAGAATGAATCGTTTTTCCGAGGAAACGAAGTGAAAATAGAATATAAAACTGAATAAAAAACGCCTTACAACAATGGCTATAAGTAATTGCTGGTTCTCGCCTACTTCTGAAAATCCTCGCGGATTTTCAGTTTGGTGTGTACTTGCAAAGTTAATCGCAAACCCACGCAACTACTCATAGCCGAGACCGTTGTGCGTCATTTAAGAAAACCGTTATTTGATAAATATTTTGAGTTTAAATGAAAAAATGGATTTTAATAATTGTTGGAATAATACTGATTGGAATAGTCGGAATTGGAATTAAAATTAACTCAAATTTGAACAAACTTGGAGAAGCCTTTAACTCCGAACACTCTTTAAACGAATCGAATTTGATAATTCTTTCGGAATCGATTTCACCGAACAAAAAACATAAATATTACGAATATCAATTTGACAAAGGTGGATTAGGATATTCAAGTATTTTTTGGTCTGTAATTAAGAATGACGAAAATGAAACTGACCTTGGAAAAGGATTAATTTCGAAAGGCTATAAAGTAGTTGGATGGAATGAAAAAAATGAACTGAAATTAAAAAGACGGAATCCAACATCAGAACTCAACAATATTGCGAAATTGAAAAGCGGAACGGAATTTAACGGAGTGAAAATAAATATAGTGGAATAAAAAACGAACGCACAACAGCGCATCCTATGAAAAGCAATCGTCCTGATCTTCATTCAAATTTATACTATTTTTCTTTTAAGCCCTATCTCATTTATTACTAATCTTTAAATCACGTTTTATAAGGTTTGAAGCTTGTTTCACAGCTTATAAAATGTAATAATAATAACTTGCTCCGCATCCCTTCGACGAGCTCAGGTCATCGCCTATGTGTGGTCAATAGATATCTACCGCCACCAGTACCGCACGTGCGGGAAGTATAAGTTAAAAAAGTCAATCCACTTTCTAACAAATGTGGTCTAGCTTTAATTTAAAGGCTTAGCCACCTAAGCTGTTTTATGATATGAACTTTAAGTTCACTGTGAGCTTTGTTATTGGTTTATAATTTTATCTCTATTCTTCAATTTTCATCTTTTATTGTATGACTCCTATTTCATAAGGTATTTCTGTTTTTATAACGGCTAAAGTTCTACTCAGTAGCTTTCTGGCTACTTTGACGACTATTTTCTTGGTATCCTTGCCTAAATGCTTTCTGTGATACGTTTGCATCACAGGATCTGTCATGGATTTATCTGTAATGCTGGATCTGCTCATGACGTCTTTTAAAAAGCTAAGGGATTTCTCTCGTTCCTGATCTGGAATTATAATGCTGGTGAGCCGTCCATCCTTAAGCTTACGGCTGATAATTTAAGTATTGATTTTATTGGTCACCACAATTAAAAACTTAATAATACAATCTAAAATCCAGTAACCTGCAAAGTTTATATTGCTTTTGAAACATGCTTTCAACAACCTCTTTTAAATCATCATTTTCGTAAAACAGACTAAAAAACAAACGGTCAATGGTATAGGCACTGGATACACTTTCAGAATGAAATCCATATCCAGAGATTGCTCTGGCACCAGTAACATCAATAAAATACTGACATTCTTCATCGGTAAGATCAAGAACCTTTAGGTTGGCGAAATGAATAACTTTCCCTTTCATTTGTCCTTCAAACAATTCTGCGATCTCTTCTATGCTGTAATAGTATCCGTTGATTAAAATGTTATTGGCTTCACCTGGCAGAACCAAATAAATAATTTCATAATCCTGAAAATGATGATCATCATACAATAAGAAGTTCAGACTATCTTCCAATCCTTCTATAGTATCGCAAGACTTGTATATACTGGAAATATTTTGTGTCAATGCTATGTTCTCCAGGATCTTAACTACTTCTGTTGTATCATGACGATCTGCATCTGGAACGGCTTCCAGGCAATAGATGAAATTTTCAATTTCCATAGATTAAATTTTTGTTGCGCTCTTAATTCATAACAAATTTAGTAGTTAAACTCCAGCTCCCCATATTCTCTTCTATCTTAAATTGTTTGGATCCAATTTGTCGGTAGAGGTTGTTTCTTTTGAAGATAGAATTACAATGTTAAGTTTGAAGTTGAATATGTTGTAAATTGGATGCATCTAACTTTTAATCTTTCATACGATGCATTATATCCTTTTTTACAAAGCTGTTGAAAATTATACCGAAAAGAGAGCACCCTTTAGAGAAGAACATTTAAAGCTTATTGAAGACTGTCACGCTAATGGTAGCTTGCTTATGGCTGGTGCAGTAGGTGAGCCAGCGGATGGTGGCGCTTTTATTTTTAAAAGCTACAGCCCAAAAGCTGCTGAGGAATTTGCGAAGAACGATCCGTACGTTAAAAATGGTTTGATTTCTAATTGGAATGTACAGCCATGGACTGTGGTGATTGGCGGGTAAAGTAATGTCTTCTCCAGTATTTAAGATGGTAAAAGCATATTGTGCTGACTTAACACCTTCAGTAGGTCATCGCTGCAGACTGGAGCATAAAGGCAACTATCGGCATTAAGCAATGTATTGTGAAGCATGAAATATATGAAAGGCAAAATCAAAATAAAACAAATTTGACTTGCCTCTAATTGAGTTTTTATGCTCATGTGATGTTGGTCAATTAATCGGAGATTGATACCTTCATAAAGTAAGATTAAAAGCTTTACTTTTAGTTGAATTTAATGGAGAACTAGCTGATATTCAGGGTGTCGTTTTGTAACTAACAATCTACGAAGATGGAATTTAAAAAATTGACTAGTACCGAGCCTTTTGATGTGGCGACTTATGTGAAGATGTATTACGAATTGTATAAGGGTCACGAATTGAGACTGTACCTGGGTTGTGATAGCCAGAATAAACTAAATACAACTTATGCTACTACATTGGTATTTAACGTGGCAGCTACTGGTTGTCATGTGATCTATAGAAAGGAAGTGGTTCCGCTTATTTCGGACATGTGGACCAGACTGTGGGGAGAAGCTGAGCGCTCTGTAGATACAGCGCTTTATTTGCGTGAACATGGCATTGAGATCGATACCATTGATCTGGATTACAATGTAGACCCTAAGTATAAATCCAACAAAGTAGTCACTGCCGCTGTAGGATATGTAGAATCTCTTGGGTTTAAAGCTAGAATAAAACCGGACTTGCTGCCTGCAGCCTATGCTGCAGATCATATTGTGGGATGACGTTTCTTTTAACTATTTTAAGTTGAATTTGGTGGTCCTTTCCCCTACTGGTCTGTTTTTTTAAATCTAATTATTAGCGGCAGGTGGTCGCTTAGGACTTTTAACTTTTCCTCATCTAACAGGCTGGGAACCTGAGCTGAATTTTGTACGTATTCATTTTCCATATTCCCATTATATAAAATATAATCCAGTCTTCTTGATGGATTTTCTACGGAATGTGTAAAGACCTCCTCTGGCAATGGGTCGTAAAACTTGTCTGCTGTCCCACTACCCTGCTTCAAAGCTTGAATTTCCTTGCTCCCAAGCGTGCTGTTTAAATCACCAGCAACTAGCAAATTCTGAGAGGGATTCATACTTAAAAAACGCTTGAACTGGTGCTTCAGGAAGTTAATCTGTCCCAACCTCATCGACTCATTACGCTCCCCACGTCCTGCTTTGAGGTGAAGTCCTGTTAATATAAAATCATAATCAGCTGCTGGGAATACTTCCAGAGACCACATTCTTGTGTTGAGTTGACTTTGCGTTTCTGTAAGGCCTTCTTCGTTTTTAAAATCCACAACCGGAGTCGTTACATTTCCATAAGCATACATAACGCCAAGTGGAAATTTGCTCATCACTACAACATTCATATACCAATTGTCGCTTGTGGCGCTGGCAAAGAAATCATAACCCATACCCTCTAGATGTTCTGCTGCTATTTGACGTAAAAATTTTGAACTTTCAAACTCCTGTAAAATAACCACATCTGCATCTTCGTTTTTCAAGGCCTCCACCAGATACATCACCTTTTCTTTCATTTCTGGATTTGGTTCATTCTCACGTCCTGCGTCTATGTACGGGTCATCATACTCATCTACAAAATGTTCCACATTCCAGGACAAGACTTTGAAGGTTTCCTGGTCTGTATACTCATAATCTGCAGGTAGGACTTGTGCTTCTCTTAGATCGAAAGTGGTCTGTCTACTGCTGACTGTTTTTTCTTCTTGATTTTCTTGAGAAGAGACACAGCTTTGCAAGGCCAGAATACAAATAGTTATAATCAAAAGTGAATTTGATAGATGTAAATTACGTTTTAAAACTCTAGGACTTATCATTTGAAAAAATTTAGGAATGCGAAGATAGATTAACCAGCTTTACAATTTACCTTTCACTGAAGACATAGCTGTAACTTAACTTAAAATTGAATTTAATATAGCATAGAATAAGTTCAATTTTAATTAAAAGTCTTAATTTTTACAGCAAAACTATATTCAAAATTAATTTATACAATACAAATCAAATCAATCATGAAAAAAGGGTTTTTAATCGACATGGATGGTGTAATTTATGGAAATGACACTTTGATTCCTGGTGCTGATAAATTTATAAACAAGTTGCAGGAAAAAAATGTTCCGTTTTTGTTTATGACTAATAACAGTCAACGCACCCCTTTAGATACAGTGAATAAAGTTGCAAGAATGGGTATAGACATCGAAGAGAAAAATGTCTACACCAGCGCGATGGCTACAGCCTTCTTCTTATCTTTCATGAAGCCGCAGGGATCTGCATATGTGCTTGGCGAAGGCGGATTGATAACAAGTCTTTCTCAGCATGGATACACTTTGGTTAATAATAATCCTGATTTTGTTGTCGTGGGAGAGGGAAGAAACTTCACTCTTGAGATGGTGAACAATGCGGTGGATATGATTTTATCTGGTGCCAAATTGATTGCCACCAATCTTGACCCATCACCGATGAAACCGGGGTGGACAAATTTAGGTATTAAAGCTATTGTAACTATGATAGAAGAAGCTACGGGTAAGAAGGCGTTTTCAGTTGGGAAACCCAGTCCGGTAATGATGCGAGCTGCCCGTAAACATCTAGGGCTTGAAGCAAGAGAAACCATAATCATTGGAGATACGATGGATACAGATATTTTGGGCGGTGTTCAGTTAGGCTACACTTCCATCTTGACTCTTTCAGGAGTGACCAAAAAGGAAAACCTAAATGATTATGCCTTTAAACCAGATTTAATCATCAACTCGATTAAAGACCTTAACCTGGAAGAGGTCTTGAAGATGGAGTAATTTAAAACTAGTCGTATCCGACTAAGAAATAATAACCTTTTGTTTTAGTAAATAGACATTAGATTATGACTAAAGTTTACTTGTTTTAATTTTTGAACCAAACAACAATAATTTAAACCAATAAGCGAGGGCTCTTATCTGGAAACAGATTTTAGCCCTCGTTTTTTTTACCTAATTACTATTTTTTGAAAAATAACGATCGTCATCCATCAGATGAATTGTGGCATTTTGAAGCTGCGATTTGTTTCCATGTTAATTACGACTTATAAGGTTTGAGACGAACTATATTAACTGAGAAGTCATAAGCCTTAAAACGTTCTTACCCAACCGATCCCAGATATTAAGCTAACTAGGATAAATTCAGAAACAGTTGAACATAAAAAAGCCCTTCCGTTGGGAAAGACTTCAGATGGTTTATTTTCTAAACCTTAGAATGCTTTGACACATTCACAACACAACTCCTTTAAAAAAGCGGTCTGGATAGCTTGCCCCCAATCTTTTGGTGGGAGACTCGAACTCGTCCCCAAGGCTTTGGGGATGACAGGCAGCAGTATGTTCACCAAAAATCTACCCCTCTGTCCTGAATTTATGAATTTCATTTAATTGAGACTGCATCAATCTTTCAATTTGATCCTTGCTATATTTTTTCAACTTTTTTTCACGTATCAAGGCACTTTTTTTGTCTTGAAATGACTGCAAATAAATCAACCTCCAAGGCCCCTTGTTTGAAGTGTAGCGACTTAAATTTTCATTATGAGCTACAATTAGGCTTGATCCCAAAATAAAGCATACAAACATCAAAATTAATCAAAAATAAAAAAGCCCTTCCGTTGGGAAAGACTTCAGATGGTTTATTTTCTAAACCTTAGAATGCTTTGACACATTCACAACACAACTCCTTTAAAAAAAGCGGTCTGGACGAGACTCGAACTCGCGACCCCCTGCGTGACAGGCAGGTATTCTAACCAACTGAACTACCAGACCGTTGCTTAATTGCGAGTGCAAATATAAACCCAATTTTTAATTACACAAACATGTTTGATGAAAATAATTCAACAAAAAACAGCTTCAAGACTTTAGCTTCTGTTTTTCAACTAAGTAAGTCGATAAAATTTTTTCGAAATTATTCTGTATATCCGCTTCTATGTATCTTATCTTGTATTTAGCGCAGGTGAGCTTCACTTCCTGAATAAATTCTGACATTTTTTCAACGTACTCTTTTTGTATTTGGTGAGTGTGTAAATCGATTTTGGAACCTGTCTCTAAGTCGAAAAAGCGTTTAGGAGCATCATCAAATTCAAATAGAACTTCCGTCTTGTAATCTAATGTATGGAATAAGACAACTTGATGCCTGTTATATTTCAGATGTCTTAAAGCTTCAAATAATTCAGCTCTTGGTATATCTGGCTGAAGCAAATCTGTAAACAAAAAAACCAAAGAACGACGCTTCAGTTTTTCTGCAATTTCATGCAAAAATTGATAGGTATTTGTTTTTGAACTTTCTTGTGGACTATTGATGCTTTTTTCAAGCTCATTATAAATCATATTGTAATGCAAACCACTTCCCTTCTCTGTGGCTTGAAATCTCAACACTTCATCATAAATAGACAAGCCTACGGCATCTCGTTGCTTATTGAGCAATTGCATAATGGAGGCAATGGACAAGGCTGAAAAGCTAAGTTTGTCCAACTGTGATACTGATGGCGCAGAGACTTCAGGATAATACATAGACGCCGACTGGTCTAAAATGAAATGGCACCTGAGATTGGTCTCTTCTTCAAATTTTTTAGTGTAAAGTTTATCTGTTTTAGCATAGAGTTTCCAATCTATATGTCTTGTGTTTTCTCCAGTATTGTAGAGTTTATGTTCTGCAAACTCAGCCGAGTACCCATGAAATGGGCTTTTGTGTATGCCTGAAATAAAGCCTTCTACCACTTGAGAAGCAAGTAGAGGCAAGTTTGAAAGTTTTGAATTTCTGAGTTCAGTTTTAATATCCATGAGAGTGTAAATAAAAAAGGCCTGGTACAATGACCAAGCCTTAAATATAAATATCTTTAGTTTGAACTACAAGACACTATCGATAGCTTCCTTGTAGGTTTCTTTTTGCGCTACACCTACCTGGCGATTTACCATTTCTCCGTCTTTAAACAAAAGAACAGTTGGTATGTTTCTTACTCCATATTTTGCAGCAAATTCTTGGTTTTGATCTACATCCATTTTAGCAACTACTGCTTTTCCTTCGTACTCTGTGCTCAATTCGTCAATGATTGGCCCAACCATTCTACATGGTCCGCACCAAGCTGCCCAAAAATCTACCAATACTGGTTTATCACTATTCAAAACTTTTTCCTGAAAATCCTTATCTGTTATTTCTAATGCCATAATTATAATGTTTTATGCAAAATTAAGTTTTGTGTTGAGATATTGAACTTAATTATATATTAATTAATCTTATTTAAGAATTAGAGCGGCTTATCTTAATAAGTTCTCCATTTGATATTACACCCCATGCTAGGTTTTTGCTCACTCGGAACTGGCCTGTTGTTTAGAAGCGCATCCAGAGCTTCCCTAATGCTTCTTCCAGAGGTAGGTATCCCATTTTTTGGCCTTGAGTCATCTAGCTGGCCCCTGTATACCAATCGCAATGCTTCGTCGAACACGTAGAAATCTGGTGTACAAGCCGCGTGGTAAGCTTTCGCCACCTCCTGGGTTTCGTCATATAAATAAGGGAAAGGATAATTAAGTTGTCTGGCGATTTTAAACATCAGTTCTGGGTGATCCTGCGGATATGCTTTCACATCATTACTGGAAATAGCTATAAAGCTAAATCCTAAAATTCTGTAATCATTGGCAAGTCGTACTATTTCATCATTCACGTGCTTTACATATGGGCAATGGTTACATATGAACATGATAACAGTTCCCTTTTCTCCCTTAAGTTTTGGTAAAGTGTAGGTTTCTCTGGAAACAGTATCAGGAAGTTCAAAACCTGGAGCGATTGTTCCAAGTTCCAACATATTAGATGGAGTTAAAGACATTGTCAGTTTTTTTATATTTCAAATTTAAATAAAAAAAGCTATCGTTTCCGATAGCTTTAAAATCACTTTTCATCTTCAAAATTTATTTTTTTGAAGGCTTGTTTTCTTTTGCGGGAGCATTTATCTTTTGTGTAAGCTCGTAAGATAAAGAGGACTTATCGAAAGTCATTTTACCAGAACCTGTTTCTAAGATAATAGCATCTAGCTTTTCACTCATATCTGCAACTTTTCCATGCAGGCCACTTTTGGTAACTACTTTATCTCCGCGTTTTATAGATTCAATAAAACTTTTTTCCTGCTTTTGCTTTTTCATTTGAGGCCTTATCATAAAAAAATAAAGCACAACAAATATTAAAACTAAGGGTAGTAAACTTCCTATTTGATCCATATAAATTATTTCACTGGTGAACCAGCATTAGCATTTTTGGGATTCACAAATGCTTTGATTCGTATAGTTTCCTTTCCAGACTGAGTATTTGCAGTAATTCTAACTGCTTTCATTTGTTGATTTGGCTTTCCACTTGTATTAAATTTTACTAGCATCTCACCTTCATCTCCAGGAGCAATTGATTCTTTAGTCCATGTTGGAACAGTACATCCGCAGCTTGCTGCTGCATTAGAAACTATAAGAGGAGCATCTCCTGTATTTTTGAAAACAAAAGTGTGTTCTACAACTTCTCCTTCTTCTACAGTACCAAAATCGTATTCGCTTTCTTCAAATTCCATTTTAGGAAATGATTGTTTTTGCGTATCACGCTCTTCAGCCAATTCTTTCTTGGATTGATCCACTTTTTCTGAAGCTTCATTTTTACAAGCTGTAAGGGACAATGTTGCTAAAGCAACTAGGGCAAACATTAATTTTTTCATGAGAAATAATTTAAATTTATTACAAAAATATGACAATTTCGTCAATTACATTAAGCCTCTGCCGACTTTATTAATTTTACCGTTGGTTTGGTACTCCTTGGATACAGTATCCAAAACTCCATTAATGAAAGTGCTACTCTTTGGCGTGCTGTATTCTTTGGCAAGTTCCAGATATTCATTGATAGTCACTCTCACTGGAATAGACGGGAATTTCATAAATTCACATAAAGCCATTTTCATGAGAATACTGTCTATTTCTGCAATTCTATCCTGATCCCAGTTGGGGGTTTTATTCTTTGTGATTTCAGAAAACTGCTCGTTAGCAAGAAGAGTTTTAGTGAATAATTCTCTCGCAAAATTTTCATCTTCCACGTTTTTATACAATCTTGGGATGGAAAGCACTTCATCACTTTCCTTTTGCTTCTGAAGAAATTTCAACAAGGTTGTATTGACGATTGGAAAATCATCTATCCATGTCAAATTATGATCTTCGTAATAATCATACAAATCATCATTTGGAGCAATAATAGTTTTAAACACATCAACAACAAACTCTTTATCTTCTTTGAAGCTTGAAGTCTGTGTGAATATATAATCCGCATAAATATCGGATTCCAAAATTTTGTTCCAGATCAGCTTTGGATATTCATCATCTTTGGCCCAATGATTCAGTTTACGATCTTCTATGAGTTCACTAAGTGCATTTGAGCCTGCAATTCTGTGAAGCAATTGATTGTTGATAAATTTTTTATTGGGATTCTTTTCTTCCTCGGTCGCCAGAAATTTCTTCTTGACAATTTGATAATATTCTTCCGCGTAGCTTCTCACTTTTACCAAGAGCTCGAGGTTAAGTAAAAACAAATTATACATATCTTCTGTGCTCTTTTTGAGAAATTTCTCTTCAGCCTGCATAGAGTCTTTACTGCCTTGATGAAAAGCATACAAAGATTGCATCACTTTTGCACGAATATGTCTTCTTGTTAACATGTATAAGTTCTAAAATTTTAGCGCAAAAATAATATTAAAAAGAAGAGAAGGAACCCTATTTTGAATTTTTTAAAGACAAATTGAATCCATTCAAAATTCAACACCGATGTATGTTTAAACTTTTGTTATATCAAAGGGCAATTCAGTCTTTTGATTACATTTGCAAGCCTAAAGAAATTATAGATGAAGGCCCTTCAAAGTCTTAATAAATACTTATATAAGTACCGAGGCAGGCTACTGCTAGGCTTTATCATCACTATTGGGGCACGTGTTTTTGCAGTTTTCACCCCTCAACTTATAAGAAAATCGACCAATGCCATTGAAGATTATGTCAATGGTGATATCACTAGCATAGAGGTGGTGAAGGATAAACTGCTTCTCAATATTGGTCTTATTATAGGAGCTGCCCTAGCCTCTGCCATATTCACATTCCTGATGAGACAAACTTTTATAGTAGTTTCCAGGTATATAGAATATGACCTAAAAAATGAGGTTTATACTCAGTATCAAAATTTGTCGCTAGATTTTTACAAGAGGAACCGAACCGGTGACCTAATGAACAGAATTTCCGAAGACGTTTCTAAGGTAAGAATGTACGTAGGCCCAGCATTGATGTATGGAGTACAAACGCTCACCCTATTTGTAGTTGTGATTTACTTTATGGTGAAAGCAGCGCCAACACTTACTTTATACACACTAGTTCCTTTTCCTATATTATCGTTTGCTATCTACAAATTAAGCGTTGCCATAAATAAGCGAAGTGCAGAAATCCAGCGGTTCCTTTCCTACCTCAATACGTATACCCAGGAAAGCTTTAGCGGAATTGCGGTTATAAAGTCCTACGGAATTTTAAACCGGTTCAATTCAGATTTTGAAAAATTATCTGATGAAAGCAAAGAGAAAAATGTGAATCTTGCCAAAGTTGAAGCCTTCTTTTTTCCCTTAATGATATTATTGATAGGTTTCAGTAACCTGTTTGTTATCTATTTTGGAGGAATGCAGTACATCAATGGTGAAATTGAAAGCGTAGGCGTTATTGTAGAGTTTTTGCTTTATGTAAATATGCTCACCTGGCCTGTAGCTTCTGTAGGTTGGATCACTTCAATGGTGCAAAGAGCTGAAGCCTCTCAGGAACGCATCAATGAATTTCTGAGTGAAACTCCAAATGTAAAAAACAATTCCCCAGATTCTTCTGAATCTATTTTAGGCGAAATAGAATTTAGAAATGTAAGCTTTACTTACGAAGACACTAATATTGTAGCTCTCAAAAATATTTCCTTCAAAGTAAATAAAGGAGAAACCCTGGCTATCATGGGTAAGACAGGATCTGGAAAATCAACTATTCTAGAATTGATAGGTAGATTATACGATGTAGATGAAGGTGAAATTTTAATTGATGGTAAACCCATCGAAAGCTATAATCTGGATGGATTGAGACAACAATTAGGCTATGTTCCTCAGGATGCCTTTCTCTTCAGTAGTTCTATACGTGACAATATTAAGTTTGGTAAAGCAGACGCTACTGAAGAAGACATCATCAATGCAGCAAAAAATGCAGCCGTGCATAAAAATATCATTGAATTCAATAAAGGCTACGATACCATTTTAGGAGAACGAGGCATCACTTTGTCTGGCGGTCAAAAACAACGCGTTTCTATCGCTAGGGCAATTATAAAAGATCCACAGATCGTGCTATTTGATGATTGTCTATCTGCAGTGGATACTGAAACCGAAGAAGAAATTTTTAATAAGCTCAATAAAATTTCCAACAACAAAACTTCGGTTGTGGTAAGCCACCGAGCCTCATCTGCCAAAAATGCAGACCATATCATCATTCTGGATGAAGGCAAAATCCTTGAAGAAGGCACTCACACAGAACTGATCGCTAAAAATGGTTATTACAAAGACTTGTATAACAAACAACTTTCAGAAAAAGAAAATTGAAAATTTATTTGCATTTTTAATTTTTTTTAAGACTTTTGAACAAACGTTATATTAATCTTATTTAACAAAAGCATTATGAGTGAACAAGGATCGATGAAGAATGAAGACATTTTCTCGAAAGTGATAAGAGCAGGAAGAAGGACTTACTTTTTTGATGTAAGGTCTACAAAGGCAGATGATTATTACCTCACTATTACAGAAAGTAAAAAATTCACCAATGAAGATGGCTCTTTCTTTTACAGAAAACACAAGATTTACCTCTACAAGGAAGATTTTGAAAACTTCAAAGAAGCTTTAGAAGAAACTACAAATTTTATCATCGATAAAAAAGGCGAAGAAGTGATCAGCGATCGTCATCAGAAAGATTTTACGAAACCTTCTGAACTGGAAGCCGAACACTCAGGTAATGAAGAGGCAGCACCCAAAACAAGTGCAACCGCATTTACCAATGTAAGTTTTGACGATATATAACTAGTGATAGTTACCTAAACTATAGGAAACCCCCTTTCGAAATAAATTTGAAAGGGGGTTTGTTTTATTTAGAAAAATATAATGATTGAAAAATGACAATCAAGGCGCCCATAAATGCCAGAGTCATCGCAATTCCAGACACCATGATTACGTATTTCATCCAGAGAATTCCTGACCAGAGCAAATAAATTCCTCCAAAGGTGAGAAGTATAGAGACAAATGGCTCAATCATTAAAAGCTTCCTAAGCATTGAATTAACTGAAGTTTTTGACACCAAAAGACCCGTGAGAAAAAAAATGACCGAAATAGACAAAATGTGTGTATGCACGATATTTAGGATTTCTTGCTTACTTTTTTTGAATTTCATTTCCACAGCCGCATCGTCATCCTCATTCCCAAGGTAGTTTTGCTCGATACCTGTTGGGGACTGATCAGTAGTGTCTTCTACAAATGTGATTCCAGTAAAATATCCTATGCTCAATACTATCAAAAACACAGAAATAAGATGTTTGACTTCTTTTGGCAGATCTTTTAAAGATTGATTAGTTGCCATACTTCAATTCCTCTTTGGTAAAAGCCTTCATATCTTCCAGTGAAATTTGCACTGCTTTAGTCATGGAAGTAGCAGTAATGGTAGCTCCAGAAACTGCCGAAATGTCTTTCCCATAATTAAAGCTCTCACCAGGCTTCATACCGATAAACTGTTTTAACCACCTTTGTGAGCCTACCTGTCTTCCATAGTTCTCTCTGTAAATTAAAATTTTAGACTTTTTAATCTTTACATCCTCATCATACAAAACCACAAAATCATAAACATCGTGTTTAGAATTGGCCTGAGATAAGTAAGCATAGCCCAGGAGATTCTCATTTTTTGAAATTTTGAAAATATATAACTCGTCCTTTTTTTGAATTTTAAACTGACTATAATCCACTTTAGAAATAGTCAAATTCTCATCTTCAAAAGTTGATGCAATAGCTTGTTCAAGTTTTTGCTGCAGTGCATTAGGAATCTTCAAAAGAGGACCCGCTAATGCAAAGCAGAAAAAATAAGCTAGACATAAAAAATGAACCCACTTCATACTTAAGCTTTTACTATGAATTTTTCAATGGTAGACCTAATGTCTTTTTTGGATGGTGCTTTTTCAGGTGTTAAATGCATAAACAACGGCATCCCGTCTACAGATTTCTTAAGCTCAAGCACTTCACTTTTAGCATAAATATCATCCCAAATTTTTCTCACCTTAGCCCAATATTTTTTATTGGAAGACCACCAGTCTTTTGCTATTTCACACTTCTCATCATCAACTTTTTCATAGGTGTTATAACCTTTTTCCATGACCAAAAGCTCTTCACTACCATCCTCATGTTGTATAATTTTTTTATTGTCTTGCTCATGAATCCAGCCTTCTTTGGTCAACTCCTGTCTATTACCCCTTTTCATCAAGTTATAATCGTCTCGTTTGGAATACTCACGTCTTGGGAGTGGAGAATTACTTTCATTTTCCCAGTAAGTTTTATTATCATAATGCACCCAGGTTGCACTTCCAGAATACCTTGGGCTATCATCGACCTGATACACCTTTTGAGTCCATTGTCCTTCAACTTGCTCCTTTTTTGCATCATAAAACTTCCAAGTATTACCAGTATCGTAAGAAAACATCTCATTGTTCTCAAACAACCAATCTTGCCTCCAGTGCTTTATCACTGTAGAATCATTAATTACCAGAAGATGCTGAATGGATATTTCATTCTCCTTGTCCTCAACGATCTCAGCCCATTCTAATGCATAAGCTGTGTAGTCCAGTTTCTTTTCGTAATCGATTTCTGGGGAAAAAGTCTCGGTATACTGAAAACTTACTTCGTAACATCCACACATTTCTTTGATTGCGTTTTGGTCTTTTACTTTTTTAGACTCCTGTGCTTGTAAGCTTAGTAAAGCTGTGAATAAAAAAGTGGCAATTGCTAAACCTTTGGTTTTCATCTGTTTTAAGTTTTTAGGTTAAAAATTGAAAGCAAAAATATATATTTTTATTTAGATTTAATAAAGATAATAATATATTTGCGAAAGTATTTTTATTAAGACTTAATATAAATAATGAGAAAACTAGTTTTTGCTTTCGTTGTTATAGGGTTTACTAATGGTCTGGCTCAATCCAAAAAAGGATCTGATACTTATCTTGACGGCATAAATGATCTGGATGAAGTGGTGGTCACAGGACAGATCAATCCACAGAGTGTTGATAAATCTGTTTTTGAAGTTAAAGTCATTAACAGGCAAACCATAGATAATCTAGCTGCGAATAATCTGGCTGATATCCTAAATCAGCAGCTAAATATAAACATTGTACCAAATGCTTCCACAGGTAAATCTGGTGTTCAACTCTTTGGTTTGGATGCTCAGTATTTCAAAATATTAGTAGATAACATACCTCTTGTAAGTGATGAAGGCCTTGGAAATAACGCCGACCTCACTCAAATTAACCTAGATGATATTGAAAGAATTGAAATTGTAGAAGGGGCAATGGGCGTGCAGTATGGAGCGAATGCAGTTTCTGGAATCATCAATATAATAACCAAAAAAGATTCTGAATATAAGTGGGAAATTACACCCTTTATACAAGAAGAAAGCATTGGAGATGAATACAATTTAAGCGATCAAGGAAGACATATTCAATCTTTACGGGTTGCTCATAACATCAATGATAATTGGTACGCCCAAGTGAGTGCTTTCAGAAACGATTTTAAAGGTCGATTTGGCGAAAAGCAAGGCCAAGATTATATTGAAAATGACGGTTTACGTGGATACGAGTGGTTACCAAAAGTCCAGACCAATTACAAAGCACTTTTGCGTTACAACCATAAAAACACTACTCTTTTTTACAAATTTGAATACTTTGATGAAACCGTAAGTCGCTATTCTGAAAGCGTATTTAGAAATTTCAATCCATCAACACAGACTTCCAATCCTACTGCTAACGACGACATTTTTGACACCCAGCGCCTGGTCCATCACATCAATTTGAATACTCTCATTTTTGATAAAACAAGATTGGATATTTCTACTTCATTTCAGAAGCAAACACGAAATGTTGAACAATTTACCTACAGACTATTATCTGGGAAAAAAGAAAACATTCGAAAAAATGAATATGAATCTCGTAATGTCTTCTTCTCCAGAGGTAACCTGAGTAATTTCATTTCTACTGAATCATTCGATCTACAAGCCGGCTATGAAATCAACCTCATCGATGGATATACCTCTCCTATGTCAAACCCACTTCAATCTGAGGCCGTAAGTCGAAGCTTACACTCCTACGATGCCTTTGTCACATCCAGATTTGAGTTATCGGAGAAGTTTTCCATACGCCCAGGCGCCAGACTATTATTGTCCAATAATTTTGACCCCCTGTTTGCAGTTTCATTAAGTTCAAAGTATGTGTTCAACGATGGCTTGCAAGCAAGAGCGGTAGTAGGAAGTTCACCAAGGACACCCAGCTACGATGAGCTTTTCACCTATTTTGTCGACGTCAATCATGATGTAAGGGGAAATGAAAACCTCTCTCCAGAGCAGGGATATTCCGCATTTTTTCACCTCAAAAAAGCTTATTGGAATAAGGATTATTCTTTGAAGGTGAAACCAAAATTAAGTTTCTGGTATCTCAATGTAGAAGACCGGATTGAACTCAGCATCGTCAACCCTTCTCCTCTTGCCTACCAGTACATTAATATTGACAAGTTCCAATCCATTGGCACTTCATTAACCACCTCTTTAGAATATCAAAATCTTACCGCCAACATTGGGTTGTCACTAACGGGGATTTCAAAAGTTTTAGACAGCCGTGAAAATTTTAATGACGATTTTCTATACGGACTTCAAGCCAATACCAGCTTAAGTTATCGTGTTCCAAAATTAGATATCACCAGCTCTTTGTTTTTTAAATATAATGGTCCACAGTATCAATTTGTACAACAGCAAACGGAAGCAGGGGAAACTGCTTTAGAACGCGGAAAACAAGATGGTTTTGGCCTGATGGATTTCAGCTTAAGGAAACAATTCTTAAACAAGCGGCTGGATGTCACTCTTGGCTCCAGGAACCTTCTGGATGTAGATAGAGTCAACACTACTGCAACAGAAGGCGGTGCTCATTCGGGTGCGCCATCTAACATTCTACTAGCCTATGGACGCTCCTATTTTATTAAACTTTTATATCAATTCAAATTTTAAACACCATGAAACACTTAACACTTACCTTACAATTTTTATGCATTGCTGTTCTACTAAGCTGTAGCAGCGATGATGATTCACCAGCTCAAACAGAAACTGTAGTAGCATTTGAAAACTCTGAGCTCATCTTCTCAACCTCTGTAGATGAGCGAACTATCAATTTGGTCTTTTCAAATCCTGCACAGCAAGCTGGAAATATTCAGCTAAGCTGGAGTTCTAATAATTCAAATTATAACGAAGATTTTGTAACCACTCCAGGGTCTGAAAGTGGTACTCTGGAACTTCCATTTGAAAATGGAGATGATGGAGTTTCTTTTGAACTGCAAAAACTTCAAAACCCCATTGAAGGACAAGAAAAAACTATAAACTTCAGTATTACCTCAACGTCATTATCAAATTTTATTGCAGGAGGAAATACAGATTTGGAAGTTGCATTTTCTGAAGCAGCGGCAAGCAGTGGTAACTTTGCTCCTGAAGTTGGCGGCCCTAATCAACCCAACCAAGTCTTTTTGGATTTGAGTTCACAGTCCTCAGTAACCTCTAGCAGAGAGGCCTGGGATTTGAAATTTTACAATGGAGACGACTTTAGAGTAAAACTTAACGGTTCCTTATTTATGGCAGCTGCAGAATTAGAGTTTGAAGATATCACTACTGTAACTGCTGAAGATGTAGCAGAACTTCAAAGTCAGGTTGCTGTGGGTACCTTTAATCCAGCAAACATGGCTTATGTTGATGCTCCAAATGGAGAGCTCTATGGAACTGCCATTTCAGAAATTTCTGTATCAGACTCAGAAAATAAAGTTTATTTGCTAAATCTTGGAAACGAAATTGGTACAGAAACTCCGCAACCTGGAAGCGAAGCTGTTGCTGGTGAAGCTAGAGGCTGGAAAAAAATAAGGATCCTAAGAGATGGGCAGAACTATATTCTGCAACATGCCAATTTGGACGAAACAGATTTCCAGGAAATCACCATAAATAAGACGTCACAGAATTCTTTTTCTCATGTCAAATTAGCTTCCAACGAAATTGTACAAGTTGATGAAAATATCACCTGGGATTTAAAATTCACAGTATTTACCAACGAAATTACTGGCGCAGGATCTTATGGATTCACCGATTTTATTGTCAATAACAGGCTGCAAGGAGCAAAAGCCTTCATGATGGAAACATCAAGTTTCAGTTATAACGAATTCAATATAGATAATGTTGACACTGAAAATTTCACTGAAGACCAAAGAGGAATTGGCAGCCAGTGGAGAGTTGGTGGGGGACCTAACTCTTCTCCAACTTTAAAAGAAGATGTCTTTTTTATTCTTCAGGATGGAGATGAAAATATCTATAAAATCAGGTTTACAGCTTTGACCAATGACAATGGCATAAGAGGCTATCCAGCATTTGAATACGAAAAATTGAATTAGCCTTAAATTTTAATATATTTAAAAAACCCTTGCAAATTGATTTTGCAAGGGGTTTTATATTCTCGATTAAAATTATTCTGAAACTTTGAAGGTAATGGGCAGGGCAAAAATCACATCCACAGGGTTGCCTCGCTGTTTTCCAGGCTGCATCTTGGGAAGCTTTTCAATAACGCGCTGACTTTCTTGTTTGAGCTTTGGATGTGGCGCTCTGGCATTGATGAATTCTGCTTCTCCATTGGCTTTTATTTTGAAGGAAGTATAAATTCTATTGATGCCCTTCAATCCTAGATCTGACGCCAAGCCTGTATCAAATTCTTTGTTGATAAACTTCTTGAGTTGTTCGCTCATACAAGATTTTCTATCCTTGTTATCTTTATACTGCTCACAACCTGGAAAAATAGGAACATCCTCTATCACATCAAATCCCATTTCCTTGACAGGTTCATCCTCTATGGGTTCTATGTCATCAAGGCCTAAAGGAACTGGATCTTTTGCAGGTTCTTTGGGCTCTGGTGTTTCTTCCTTTGTTTCCGGCTCATTTTCATCGATGATAAAATCATCCACATCTGGCTTAGGCTCTGGTACAGGTTCGAGTTTTTCTTCTGGTATTGTAATGCTGGGCATTTCTTCATCATCCAACATAAGGTAAGTGACAGTTTCCTGATCTACATTGGATCGCGCTTCTGTTTTCCATTCTACTAAAATTAATATGCAGACGAGCGTCGCTATAAGTCCAATTTGAAAGAATAAAGTTTTGCTTCGATTGAGGTTTTTACCTGGGTATTTTTTTGGTTTCATCATTCGTTTTTTTAAAGTGTAAAATTTCTTAACATTAAAAAGTCGAACTAACTTTTTATGCTTCAGGATCAAAACGAATTCGTGTATGTGCTAGCAGATTTGAAATACCAAGAATAATGCCATAGGGTTTAAAAACAGAAAACCCACAAACTTTCATTTGCGGGTTTTCCAGCCTCTGATATAGTTTATTCTATCGTAATATTTCTATAATAGTTTCTTCCGTTATTATTAATTGCAACAGAATAATCTCCAGATGGAACTTCAGAAAAATCTAGAGTTTTATTGAATACAGCGTCGTTATTTTTAAGGGTAATAATAAGATTTCCATTTTTATCGTACAACTTAAATTGTGTTGGTTGCATTGTAGGATTAGTAAATCCTACTCTCAGTTTTCTAGCATCAGCGTCAATTTGTTTGAAGTGAGGCTTGAATGCTACACTTGTTTCAGAAATGCTTATTCCATTTTTGGTCTTGGAAATGGATTTTGTAGAAATCATGTAATCGTCTTCTAGAGAAAGCGAATAATAGCCCTCTGGAAGATTTTCCAGACTTATATTTTTGATATAAGGCTGAAATAATGATTTGTCCTCAAAAAGGACTTCACTCCCATCACTTAAAACCAACTTATCTGCTTTATTGATGTTATTGATTTTGATGCTTAAAACTTGATTTTGATTCACTTCCACTTTAAACTCTCTTGAAGCATAAGTTGAAATACTAGTTAGAAAAACTAAAGTAATCGCTAATGTGTTAATAAACTGTTTCATAATTAAATATTTATATTAATACTCATATATCTTCGAATATCACATGACAAAGATAAGAGCCGTCATTTGCTTATTTACGCCCAAAATAAACACAAATATGTTCTATATTAACCCTTCAACAACAGTAAAGTATTCTAATAGCATTATATAAAACATATATAAATGATTAATATATTTACAAATTGTATTTTTGAATTATGATATTTCATCTAATTATGAATTTTTATGAGTAAAAATGCAAAACCAATACTTGAAAAACTAGAACCAAATTTTGGTAATTCTTTTTCCTATAAGCGATTCAATGCGGACAATCAAAATAAGAGTGACACCTTCTGGCATTACCATCCAGAACTGGAATTGGTTTACGTCAACGAAGGGTCTGGTAAACGCCTTGTTGGTAGTCATGCCTCTTATTATAGAAATGGAAATTTAATTTTAATAGGTTCGAATTTACCTCACTGTGGCTTTACAGATACCCTGGAAAAAAATCAGCGAGAAACTGTTGTTCAGATGTTACCTTCATTTCTTGGAGATTCTTTTTTTGAGATACCAGAACTTAAAAACATCAAAAAACTTTTACAACGAGCGCAGTATGGAATAGTTTTTCATGGAGATGCAAAGCGTGAAATAGGAAGTAAACTGGAAGCATTATCTAGCGTAACTCCTGTAAACAGGCTTATTGGCTTGCTCAAAATATTGAGTATGCTGGAACAAACCAAAAATTATACGCTTTTAAATGCAGATGGCTATATTTTGGAAGCAAAGCTAGAAGACAATCAGCGCATTAATATGATATTCAATTTTGTACAAAACGAATTTCAACGCAGCATTACGTTAGATGAAATTTCAGAAAAAGTAAATATGACCAAACCTGCGTTTTGTAGATATTTCAAAAAAATTACAGGAAAAACCTTTGTAGATTTTGTCAATACCTACAGGCTTACACACGCGGCTAAAATGCTTCACGAAAAGCAGGTAAGTATTTTGGATGTTTGTTTTGATAGTGGCTTCAATAACTTTAGTCATTTCAACAAGAAGTTTAAAGCCTTTACGGGACGAACTCCAACCCAATATAGAAATGAACTAGCTTATTCTGTTTCCTAAGCGTCGGTAGTCGGTAGTCGGTAGTCGGTAGTCGGTAGTCGGTAGTCGGTAGTCGGTAGTCGGTAGTCGGTAGTCGGTAGTCGAAATTTAAAAAATTTGAAATAATTAATTTGAAACTTGAAATAATTTAGCCCCGATAGCAATGAAAAGCCCGCCAGATGAGATGTTGTGCAAAAGCCAAAACCAAAAAGCGACCAAAGGAAGCTCTTTTGGTTATGCTGCTTTTTGCCAGCTGGTCGTCGCGGACTTGAAATGGATAGCGGGAATAGCTCTAAACGAAAGCTTTATGAGTGTAAAATAATAATGCTAAAATCAACATTAATACCCTTCAGCGTCTGTTTGAACCTTTCCCCAAAACGTTTTATAAACGAAATAGCTATAAAGCAGAACCAGTGGCCCACCCACAGCCACAAAGCCCATCATGATTTTGAGGGTTTTGGTGGATGCTGCTGCATTGTAAATGGTGATACTATTTTCAATATCAGAATTGGACAGTAACAATCGTGGGTATAATTCAAAAGCAACAATAACAAGGAGTAAGGCAATCGTGAGGCTGGTAAATATAAAGGCCCAGCCATATTGTTTTTTACTTGCTAAGCGGGGTACGTTGGCAATGCTTAGAAATACGAGAAATGGAACTACATACAGCGCTTTGTTATCATTAAAGACTTGAAGTAAGTGTTCTAAATTGAAAAATCCATATACTGTTGTAATGATATAGGCTATGATGAAAAAAGCGATTCCTATTTTTAAAAACTGCTGTATTCTGTTGTACAGCTTGCCTTCAGTTTTCAACAATAAATAGATGGCTCCGTGCATCATAAATAAGGCTAAACTAGTCACGCCTACGAGTATTGAAAATGGATTGAGAAATTCAAAGAAACCTCTTCCTGTGTACTCAAAATCTTGGTCTAGTGGCATCCCATTCAAAATATTGCCTAGCACAACACCAAGTAGCACGGCTAACATAATACTGGAAATGGAGTATCCCCAATCCCACATTCGTCTCCACCAAAGCATTTCCTCCATATTTCTGAATTTGATAGAGATGCCTCTAAAGATGATAAACAGAAGAAATAATATGAAAGGAGTGTACATGGCAGAAAACAGTGTACCGTAAAACACAGGAAAGCCAGCGAAAAGCGTACCTCCACCAATGACCAGCCATACTTCGTTACCATGCCAGGTGGGGTCTATGGCTTTGAGTGCGGTTTCTCTGCTTTTGTTTTGTCTAAAGAACATATGCCATGCACCAGCTCCAAAATCGAAGCCGTCTAAAATAGCATAGCCAGAAAACAATCCACCTACTACTAGAAACCACCAAGTGGGATAATCTAAACCTAAAAACGTTTCCATACCATCATTTATTTACTTGAAACTACATCAGCAATTTCTTTATTTAAACTTCCTTCGTCAAAGTCGATATCGCTATTGGGTCCACTCTTTATTTTCTTATTCATCAAATAAATAAACAATAAGAAGAGAATAAAATACACTACAAAAAACAAAATTAACGAAAATAAGACCTGATTGGCTTGAACACTCTTGGACAGGGCATCTGAAGTTCTAAGCAAACCGTACACTACCCAAGGCTGTCTGCCCATTTCTGCAGCAAACCACCCAAACTGATTGGCCAGCTGAGGGAGCAAGGCTGTAAACACAAAGGTCCAGAGCAACCATTTTTTCTCAAAGAGTTTACCTCTTTTCCATTGCCATAAAGCAAATAAACTCAAAGCAATCAAGAACATACCGATAGCTACCATAAGGTGATAAAACTGAAACACAGCATTGACCTGAGAAGGTCGATCTTCCTCAGGAAAAGCGTTAAGACCTGTTACTGGGGTTTCAAAATCTTGGTGTAACATAAAGGACAAACCTCCAGAGACTTTAAGACCTGTAACAGATTGACTTTCCTTATCTACCCATCCCAAAAGATATAAATCTGCTGCGGCTTCTTCTTCAAAATGCCCTTCCATAGCGGCTAATTTTGCAGGTTGATTTTCTGAAACACCTTCTGCGGAGCCATGCCCAGTGAATAATTGTGCAAGAGAGCTTACTGCTGCTACAACCAAGGTAATTTTGAAAGCTTTTTTGGAAAGCACCACATACTTCCCTTTTAGGATATAATAGGCATGTACGCTTAAAATCAAGAATGATCCAGCTAAAAAAGCGCCTAGCCAAACATGAGTTAACCGATCTACAGAAGAAGGGTTGAACACCATTGCCCAGAAATCAACTATTTCTGCTCTGGCCTGCATTCCCTCACCCACAATATGGTAACCCGCTGGGGTTTGCTGCCAAGAGTTGGCAATAACAATCCAGACCGCAGAAAACATTGAGCCTAAAAATACCGCCCAAGTCGCCACCAAATGCACCCAAGGCTTTACACGATTCCATCCGAATAACAACACGCCAAGTGCACTACTTTCCAAAGCAAAGGCGAAGATGCCTTCAGCTGCTAGCGCACTTCCGAAAATATCACCCACATATCTTGAATACGTGGCCCAGTTGGTTCCAAACTCAAATTCCATGACAATTCCAGTGACCACCCCAATACCAAAGGTGATGGCAAATAGTTTGGTCCAGAATTTTGCTAATACTTCATATTCTTTCTTTTTTGTTCGTATATAAATGCTTTCAAAAACGACCATCAATAACCCAATACCAATACTCAAAGGTGGATAGATATAATGAAAGGCAACAGTGAAGGCAAATTGGATACGAGATAGAATTTCTACATCCATGGTCAAAATTTTTTTACAAAAATAAAACAAACATGAAAAACAGATTGCTACAAAAGTTACTTAAAGAAAAAATGAGTCCTCCCACTTTACATAGTTTTAAAACTAAATAAGTAACAAATGTGACTGAACTTTGAAGAAAACATAACTTACTTTTGCAATGTGAAAACTATTAAACCCTATTTAGCGCTTTTATTCAGCCTTACTGTGCTCCTATTCACAGTAAAGTCTGTTTTCTGGCTATCCTATTATATAGTATTCACCGATAACTTTATAGAAAACTACTGTGAAAACACAGACAAGCCAGAACTGGAATGTGATGGTAAATGCTTTCTAAGTGATGTCCTCGACAAAAAAGAAACGGAAACTCCAAAAAACACCTCCATTTTTTTAGAGAGTGAACTTATTTTTACACCAAGTCTTTTTGATACTGATCTTATTTTAGATGCTCTTATTTCTAAAAATAAATCCAACTATTTTTACACTTCACTATACAAGTCTCTATATTTTAAAAGCAGCTTCAAGCCACCTGCAATGATTGTTTAACATCACGTTTTTTTAAAAAATTAGTTAAACATCAAATGCTTAAACATGAAATTAATACTAAGTGCCATTTGTTTTGTGGCTGGTTTTACCATGCTCAATGCGCAAACCAAAACCATAGAAGTAAAAGACGCACAAACCAAAGAAATCCTGGGCGGAGTATACGCCATTAATCAAAACAACGAAGAAGATTACCGCATCACTGAAAATAAAACTCTCAAACTGCACATCGGTGAGACCTACCTTATAAGTCATATAGGTTATACCTCTGAAAGTCTAAAAATAAATGGCTCATCTCCTGAAATTATTTTTCTCAAAGCTCAAAATACAGAACTGCCAGAAGTTCTGGTTACAGGGAAAATCTTCCAGGATCCGGTGATGAATATCAGCACACCAGACTTAACAGAAAGAGTCAGTCAGCCAAAAAATGTAGCCGATCTCTTCCGTGATATTAATGGATTTGGACTCATCAAACGAGGGAATTACGCTATAGACCCGTCTTTCAGAGCTTCTCAATATGAGCAGTTAAACATTCAATACGATGGCGGAACCAAAGTGATGCATGCCTGCCCTAACAGAATGGATCCCATCACCACTCATGTCATGCCAGAAGATATAGCTAAGATTGAGGTGGTTCGAGGCCCATACACTATGAGGTATGGTGCTACTTTTGGCGGATTGATCAATATGGTTTCCAAGCGTCCGGAGATTGGAAAATATGGCCTATCAGGAAGTGCATCTTCAGGTTTTGAGTCTAATGGCAGCTCTCAAGTCCAAATGCTTCGCCTTCAATATGCAGAGGAAAAATTTGATGTGGTGGGTATGTACGGCTACCGAGATTTTGGCAATTACAAAGATGGTGCTGGCCGAGAAATTCCTTCTTCCTTTAGAAGCATAGATTACAGTCTGAGAATGGGCTATAACTTTAGTAGTTTAGAACGTCTTCAGCTACATTGGAGACAATCCTTCGGTAGAGATGTGCTTCATGCTTCCTTACCCATGGATTCAGATTACGACGATTCTTCTATGCTGTCCCTGGATTATTTCAAAAAAAGACCAGGGAAAACCCTGCGAAACATACAGGCCAAAGCCTACTATTCTTATGTAGATCACCTAATGAGCAATAGCAGACGAAGCAATTTTAGCGTATCAGAAGCTCTTTCTCCTGTCGAAGCAACCACAGCAGGAGGTCGTTTTGAACTGGAATGGAAGCTGGATGAGTTCTGGACGCTGTTTACCGGAACCGACGCTCTGCTTATCAGCAGAGATGGAGTACGGAATCGCTTGGTCAAACAAAACCCTATGGGAATGCCTCTGGATCCTCCCGTTGCCTTTACCGACAAAATCTGGCAGGATTCGTTCATCAATGATTACGGATTTTTTGCAGAATCACGTTACAAACTCAATTCTTCAACAGTACTTAACGCTGGTGTGCGTTATGATTTGGTCCATTCAGACATTCAAGATCCTGCATCAGATTTTCAGGATTATTATCCAGGTTTAGGAAGCAGAACAGAGCACAATTTCAGTGCAACTGTATCGCTCAAGAAACTACTGGATGTAGATAATCAACTGGAGTTTGCTTTTGGTCGTGGAGTGCGTTCTGCTAACATGATAGAACGGTTCATCAATCACTTCCAGGTGGGTCAGGACCCGTTTGAATACATCGGTAATCCCTATCTGGATGCTGAGGTCAATAACCAATTTGAAGTGGCTTACACAGGTAAGAAAATACTTGATGGCGCTATTAACAGACTAGACTGGGGTGCTTCCGTATATTTTTCTCACTTCGAGAATTATATCGTTGCCATTATAGATCCTACCAAAACCAGAAAGTTTATGCCCAATCAGGAACCATTAAACCCAAAGGTCTTCAGAAATCTGGAGGATGCTTATAAAACTGGTTTTGAAGCCAATCTTGGCGTGAATTTCTTAAACAACTTTCAATTTGATGCCGAAGTTGCCTATGTCTACGCGAGAAACGAAGACCTTAGCGAATCTCTCCCACTCACGCCTCCCTTGCGCAGTAAATTCAGCTTGCAATACAATAAAAACAAATTCTGGGCTGCCACCGACCTAAGAGTCGTAAGTCAGCAAGATGAACTGGCTACATCTTTTGGAGAAAATCAGGCAACGCCAGGTTATCAGCTGGTAGATTTTCGGCTGGGTTATGAGTTAATTCCAGGTCTAAACTTAGGAGCTGCAGTGCTAAATGCATTTGACGAGCAGTATTATGACCATTTAAATTTCGCTTTTAGAAATCAGGCCAATGCCAATTTAAGCAGCATGGAACGCCTCACCGATCCAGGGCAGAATTTCACTGTCTTTGTGAAGTATGCGTTTTAATCAATTCTGACGGCATTTTTTACACGCTGTCCGTTACTAGTCCGTCCTCACCCTATAGCATAAGGGAAGGGACGGACTTTTCACTTCCATCCCAAACCCAATGACAACAAAAAGAAGAACTATTTTGAATAGAACATTTGTTACAGTAGGAAACTAATTAGCAATCTAAATTTGCATATATAAATTCAAAAGAAAATGAATACATATATAAAATTATTTACTGTTATAGTTTTTCTTTTCAGTCTAGGGCAAACACAAGCTCAGGAAAACATAGAATTGACTCTGGAAGAACTGAAGAATCAAGTGCTTGAAGACAATAGGTCGCTTCAGGTTAACGAAAGTAAATTCAGAAAAATAAGAGCACAATACAGGCAAACCAATGCTGCGTTTTTACCTCAGCTTAGTGTGTCTCATAGTTTTTACAGAACCAATAATCCTGTACAGGCGTTTGGTACTTTATTAAACCAGGGGATTTTCACAGAACAGGATTTCCAGATTGACAACCTGAACAATCCGAGCGCCATTTCCAACTTTACGACTGCCTTAAAAATAGAGCAGCCACTCATCAACCTGGATAAATGGGCGCAACGTTCTGCATTAAATGCTCAGAAGGAAGCACAAGTGCTTAAGAATAAATTTGAAGAAAAAGCACTTTTAGTAGAAGTAGAAAAACTGTATATGCAGCTTCAACTGGCTTACAAAGGCGTTGAAGTACTTGAACAAACCAGAGAAATTGCCAGGCAGAATTATGAAGATATACAGAACTTTTATGATGAAGGTTTACTGGTGATGCCCGATGTTTTGAATGCAGAAGTCAGATTAAACGAAGTCGAAAATGAGTACATCTCAGCATCCAATCAGCTTAAAAATCTATCGGATTACCTTATGTTTCTGATGAATAAAGATTCCTATGCTATCGTAAAACCAGATTCTGAACTCCAACTCAATGTAGTTGCCTTGAAAGACCAAAACCAGCTTGAAACCAGAGAAGATATCTTGGCAGTTGATTTGCAAACAGAAGCACAATCCAAAATGCAAACAGCTTCAAAGTTGTCCTTTCTTCCAACGCTTAATGCTTTTGGAAATGTCCAGTGGTTTTCTGACGAAGTTTTTACCACAGACTCAAGAAACTTTTTTGTAGGGGCATCTCTCAACTGGACTGTTTTTGAAGGAGGAAAGAAGATCGCAAAACTGCAGGAGGAAAATGCAAGTCTTGACCAGGCTCAACTGGAAGCCTCTATGAACGCCTCACAATCTTACATGGAATTGGAAAAAGCAAAACGACAATTTCGAGAAGCCGAACAGAAACTCAACAGAAACAGACTCTCTTTAGAACAAGCGGAGAAAGTTTACAAAATCAGAAAAGATAGGTTTGATGAAGGACTGGAAAGAACTACTGATTTGCTTCAGGCAGAACAGCAACAGTCTGCCATGAGACTCGCTTACAATCAATCCATATTCGAATTTAATTACGCTCAGTTATATGTTCAATTTTTAGCTAACAATTACTCCTATGAAAACTAAACTATTACCTATATTCTTTATTTCACTCTTTTCGTTCAGCTTAATGAGCTGTGGAGAAGAAACACAAAGTGAAAAATCCCAGCCAGAAGTCGTTAACGTAGAAGTTCAAAACCCCGTAACCAGCTTACCTCAGCTTTTAACTCATAAGGGGAAAATTAGGTCTTCAAAATCTGTAAATATCCAGTCCAGAGCTTCCAGCTATGTTGATAAAATTCTGGTAGAGGTGGGTGATGAAGTTAAAGAAAATCAATTGCTTGTTAAGCTGAATAGCGATGACCTTATTTCAAAACAAGCTCAGCTGTCAGCTAAACTTGAAGAGGTAAAAGCAACATTGGAAAATGCTGAAAAAGACTACGTACGCTATAAAAACTTAAGAGAGAAAAATAGCGTTTCAGAAAAAGAACTGGAGTCTATCAGACTGAAATATAACTCGGTAAAAAGCCAAAAAGCAGCAGTTGAAAGTCAGTTGAACGAAGTTGAATCCGAATTAAAATATTTCAACATCAGAGCTCCTTTTGAGGGTTTGATTACTTCAAAATCAGCTCAGGAAGGAGATTTGGCAAACCCGCAATACCCTATATTACAGATGGAAGTGGATAATGCTTTTGAATTTCACTTTTCAGTTTCAGAACGAGCAATTTCAGCGCTTAGAAAAGGGCAACTGGCTACTGTTAAAGTATCCAACGATGGACAGATAATCGATGCTCAGATTTCTGAAATAAGTTCTTCCTCTCTCAATTCAGGTGGACAATATCTTGTGAAAGCAAAACTGATTAACGAGAATAATATCGAGTTATTTTCTGGTCAGCAAGCCGAAATTCAATTGGTCACAGACGTTTTGGATCAAGGGGTTTTCATTCCTAAACCTGCACTCATGAGACGCGGCAGCTTGCAGGGGCTGTTTGTAGTAAGCCCGGACAACAAAGCCATGCTTAGATGGGTCGAAGTTGGTACAGATTACGGTGAACATATTGAGATTTTATCTGGACTTAGCGAAGCTGAACCCGTTGTCATTTCAGCCGATTCCAAGCTTTATAACGGTATAAACGTAAACTACTAGATCTTATGAAAAATGGTATTGCTGGAAAACTAGCCAACGCATTTCTAACTTCTAAAATCACCCTTTTGATGATGGTGGTGTTCATGGGAGTAGGTATTTACGCAACCATGTTGATTCCAAGAGAAGAAGAGCCTCAAATAGACGTACCGATGGCAGATATTTTTGTGAGCTATCCTGGTGCTAGCCCCAAAGAAATTGAATCTAAAGTCATTATTCCTTTAGAACGTGTTATTTCCAATATCGACGGAATTGAATATGTTCATACCACCTCTATGCAGGGACAAGGTATGCTTATTGCCCAGTTTTATGTTGGTGAAGATATCGAAAGATCTTATGTGAAACTGCATGATGAGATTATGCGGCATATGGATGAAATTCCACAAGGGGTTTCCCAGCCTCTTATCAAAACCAGATCTATCAATGATGTTCCAGTGGTAGGCCTTACGCTTTACAGCGAAAAATATGATGACTACCGCCTTAAACAAATTGCAGATGAACTGATTTTAGAAATTGAAAAGGTTGAAAATGTTGCATCTACTGAAGTGATTGGAGGGAGAAGTCGTGAACTAAAAATAAAGTTTAACCATCAGGAAGCAGCAGCTTATGATCTGGACATTTTGAGTGTCACTCAAATGATTCAGGCCAATCATTCCAAATCTAAGAGCGGTAGCATTCAGAATCAGGATGAAAACCTTCTCATTACCACAGGAAAATTCATTGAAACTGAAAAGGACCTAAAACAAATTGTCGTAGGCACTTATGACAATAGACCAGTCTATCTGCATCAAATTGCCGATGTGGAAGAAGGAGCAGAACATCCAAAAAACTATGTAGAATTTGGATTTGGTGCTGCAAGTGCTGAACAGGCTCAGATGCCTTCCTCCTATTCTGCGGTGACTTTATCTATAGCCAAGCGAGAAGGCTCAGATGCCATGCAGGTGGCCGATCAGATTATAGCTCAGAAAGAGAGCTGGGGAAACTATATTATCCCGGAAGACGTGGAGCTAGAAGTCACACGAAACTATGGAGAAACTGCCTCAAACAAAGTTTCTGATTTACTCTTTAACCTGCTAAGTGCCATTATCGCTGTGACTTTAGTAGTGATGCTATCTATGGGCTGGCGAGGCGGACTTGTGGTGTTTATTTCAGTACCGGTCACATTCGCTTTAACCATGCTTAGCTATTATTTATTCGATTATACCTTAAATAGAATTACCCTTTTTGCGCTCATTTTTATCACAGGTATTGTGGTGGATGATTCTATCATCATCACTGAAAATATGCACCGGCATTTCAAAATGAAAAAGCGATCCTTGCGAAATGCTGCTATATATGCTATTAATGAAGTTGGAAATCCCACTATTCTTGCAGCTTTTATTGTTATCGCCTCTGTATTGCCTATGGCATTCGTAAGTGGACTTATGGGACCTTATATGAGTCCTATGCCTATAGGCGCTTCTATCACTATGATTCTTTCTTTATTCATAGCGCTTACCGTTGTGCCTTATCTGGCCTTTTACTTTTTAAAAGGAGATGGCAAACCAGACGATGGCGAAGAAGATGACGAGGAGGCTATCAAGAAAGCAGATCAACTTGGTGACGAAAAATTAAAGTCTACCAGAATTTATAAGATTTATGAAAAAGTTCAAAGACCACTTCTGGAAAGCTCCAGGAAACGCTGGCTCTTTATAGCAAGTACGGTCATTCTTCTCATCGCTTCGGTGCTTTTGTTTTTAAATGAATCGGTTTTAGTGAAAATGCTTCCCTTCGATAACAAAAATGAATTTCAGATTGTGATCGACATGCCGGAAGGCACTACTTTAGAACGCACACAAGCCGTAACTTTAGAAATTGCAGAATACGTCAAAAACCGTGAGGAAGTCGTCAATTATCAAACTTACGTTGGCACAGCTTCACCAATTACTTTCAACGGTCTGGTCAGGCATTATGACCTTAGAGATGGAGAACATCTAGCAGATATTCAGGTGAATATCACCAACAAAAGTGAACGTAGTGCCCAAAGTCATGATATTGCAAAATCCTTTAGAAAAGACGTGAAAGCGATTGGAGATCGTTATGGAGCCTCTATCAAAATTGTAGAAGTTCCACCAGGACCTCCGGTGTTATCTACTATCGTAGCTGAAATTTATGGACCTGATTACGAAGAGCAAATCAAAATTGCTGAGAATGTCAAAGGCATTTTACAGGAAACTCAGGATGTTGTTGACATCGACTGGAGAGTTGAAGCCGAACAAACTGAGGTTGAGTTTGTAGTAGACACCGAACGCACTAATTTAGAAGGAGTAAGCACTCAGCAAATAGTTGAAACGATGCGATTAAGTCTTGGAAATGCTTCTATTGGCATGGCTTACAGAGAAAATGAACGCGAACAGGTGAGCATCACTTACTACACTCCCAATGCTGAAAAGTCATCTACAGAAGATTTATTAAAACTTAAAGTCAAATCACAGCAAGGCCATATGGTAAACATTGGAAATCTTGTGAATTTGGTGGAACAGCCTATAGAAAAAAGCATTTACAGAAAAAACAAACGTCGGGTTGTTTATGTCACTGCAGAAATGGCTGGAGAATTGGAAAGCCCTGTTTACGCCATTCTGGGTATGGAAGAATACCTCAAAGATATGCATTTGCCAGAAGGATATTCTATAGAAGAATTATACACCGATATCCCAGTAGATACAGAAGATTACTCGGTGAAATGGGATGGAGAATGGCAAATAACGCTGGAAGTATTTCGAGATCTCGGTATAGCATTTTTGGGAGTGATTTTCATTATTTACATGTTGATAGTTGGCTGGTTCCAAAGCTTCCGCTCTCCCATTGTGATGATGATTGCTATTCCGCTATCATTGATAGGAATAGTATTAGCGCATTGGATTTTTGACGCCTTTTTTACCGCTACTTCGTTTATCGGTATGATTGCCCTGGCGGGAATTATGGTGCGTAACTCAGTTCTGCTTATCGATTTTATAGAAATCCGTCTCAACGAAGGCATTGCTTTTAAGCAAGCTATCATTGAGGCTGGAGCTGTGAGAACCACACCAATATTATTAACCGCAGGAACCGTCGTTATTGGTTCGGTAGCTATTATATTCGATCCTATTTTTCAGGGACTAGCCCTGTCGTTAATGGGTGGAACCATCGTATCTACTTTCTTAACTTTAATTGTAGTTCCGCTTGTTTTTTATATGGTGATGAAGAGAAAGTATGCGTAACTGTAAGGGCGTTTAAACGTGCTGTCCATTTTTAGTCCGCAACACAAAAGCCAGATTTTAATAACTTAATTAGGAGCTTCTTAGGTCGCTCTGCCAGGTTTAAAAATCTAGGCTTTTGTCTTTTATGGGCTTGCCTTCCAAGGAACGCAGGTAGGCTGTCCTCTACATTCCTAACGCAAATTGAATTATACCAATTTAATTAGATAAACATAAATAGAAAATCTATTCAAATATTTAAATTGATTTAAACAAAAAACGGAACTATTTCTAGTTCCGTTTTTTACGAATTTAAACACTAATTATACAGCTTCGCCTTTCATCATTTTATTCCAGTACAGATAAGGCAGACCGTATTTTTTCAACATCCAGAGTCTCCAGTGTTCTTTTTCAGAATTGAAGACCAACATCTGTTTCAATTTAGGGTCTGGCGTAAAATTGCCTTCATAATCAAATTCTGCGAGAGCCATTTTACCGTAACCTGTTACTAACGGGCAAGAAGAATAGCCTTTATAATCGTGATTAGAGGCTGGTTTATTTTTCAGCATAAACATGAGATTTTCGACGACAACAGGCACTTGCTTTCTAATCGCTGCACCAGTTTTTGCCGTTGGTAAAGCCGCCACATCTCCTAATGCGAAAATATTAGGATAGGTATTATGTTGTAACGAATTGATATTCACGTCCACCCAACCATCTTTGTTTACTAAATTAGACTCTTTAATAAATTTCGGAGCGGTTTGAGGCGGTGCCAGATGTAGCATATCAAATGGCATATCAATAAGAGCCTCTCCAGATATGTGTTCACCAATCTCTTTACTTTCGTTGGTCACACATTGATTTTCATCATCTCCAACATATTTATAAGTAATAATTTTTTTAGTTGAATCAATTTTTACAGGCGCATAAAAGGGCTTAAAATGCATGCCGTATCTATCGACTACTTTTTGTAAAGTCTCTCGAATTTCTTTAACACCAAACAACACTGTGCCTGGTGTAGCAAATATCACTCTGGCATCAACTTTATTTTTTTTGAAATAATCGGCAGCGAGATACGCTATTTTTTGAGGAGCCCCTCCGCACTTAATTGGCGTTGTGGGCTGAGTAAACACAGCATTTCCTCCTTTGAAGTTTTGTATCACCTCCCAGGTATGTTTTGGGTCGGTATAATTACTACACACCACACCTTTATCTAAAGCTGTTTCTAAACCATCAATCAATGTCAAGTCCATCACTAAACCTGGAGCAACAACCAGATAATCGTAAGCAATCTCACCAGAATTTTGAGTTTTCACTATAGTATTGTCGGCATCAAAACCAGTCGCATAATCCTGAATCCAGTCAGCCCCGTCAGGAATTAATTCCTTCATGGGTTTTACTGTATCGTCAAAATCATATGTTCCACCACCAACGAGTGTCCATGCTGGCTGGTAATAATGTGTCTCTGCTGGGTCAATAATTCCAACTGATAAGCTGGAATCCTTTTTGAGGAGCTGAGCTGCCGTCATAATTCCTGCAGTACCTCCTCCAATAATTAATACTGAATACTTAGATTTCATAACTTAAATTTTATTAAAAATAAGTCTTTCAAGCTGATTCTATTGTAACAATAGTTACAGTCCATCTACTTTATTCTCAATTTATTGGCGGATTACTTCAATAATCGACAATAAATCAAGTTTCAGTTAAAATATAATCAATCGCCATCTGGATATGTAAATCTGTAGTCTTTAAAAAAGGAAGCCTGGTGTTTTCATTTTTAAGCAAAATAGGCAACTCTGTGCAACCCAAAATTACGGCGTCTACTTTACTTTCAAATGTGGAGATGAGTTTCATGTAAAACTGTATTGCCTCTGAAGTAAAATGTCCCTGAGTAAGTTCCTTAGAAACAAAATAATGAGACTCAGCAATATTTTCTTCATCAGGGATGAGTATTTGAAGGTCATAATTTTCGACTAAATACGATTTCAAAAAAGGCCTGGTCATTGTAGGCTTGTTCCCGAGCAACAGTAAATTTTTGTAGCCAGCATTTTTTGCTGCCACTCCAACAGCATCTGCGATATGAAGAAATGGAATCCCAATTCTTGGCTGAACAAAACTGATCGACATGTGAGGTGTATTCGCACAAATCATCAGAGCTTCTGCTCCAGCCTGCTCCAGAGTTTGAGCCACCTTTAAATAAGTTTGGTTGATTTCATTTTCATCTTGTCTTCTCATAACATCAATATTGATACTGTATAGTAAGAGCTCTGGGTTTTGAGAACTACCAATGCTATGACTTACCTTCTCATTAATTTCTCTGTAATACTCCAACGTAGAATGGTAAGAAGTACCACCTATTAAGCCTAGTAATTTCATCTGTTTATTTCTATTGTTTTTAAGCGGTCAAATGGAACACGTATAATTATTCTCCTGTGTGTAGAAAATTTGTACATGCGTGTTTCATAACAAATGCTTTAATTCATTTATAATTTATGCTTTTTTGACAAACTCAGATTTTAAAGCCATGGCTCCAAAATCTTTGATTTTACAATCTATGTTATGGTCGCCATCTGTGAGGCGAATATTTTTGACTTTGGTTCCCGCTTTTAAAGGTTTTGGAAAACCTTTCACTGGCAGGTCTTTCACGACGACCACGCTATCACCATCTTCAAGTATATTCCCATTAGCATCTTTTATGACAGGTTCCTTGCTTTCTGCTTCGTTTTCTATGGATTCCTTTTCGCCAGCATTCCATTCAAAACTACACTCTGGGCAGTTATAAATACCTTGCCCAACAGCATATCCGTAGGGGGATTTACAGTTTGGGCATTCTTTCATTTCTTCTGACATGGCAGTTTTTTTTTAAAAAAATTTTATTTCAGCCTCAAAAATGCGTTTAATCTTTTTCTTAGTAAAGAATTAATCAGACTGAATTCTTTACTAAAAGGAAGTTGAACGCACTACTCTTCCATGATGTGGCTGCTCGTTCCTATAATTGTTGATTGGCATGAGATATTTCAATAATTCTACCTGCTCCAGCGAAACTTCTATGGCTTCTTTAAACACAATCCAGGTCACTTCCTCAGAACAAGGCGGTGTCGTAAGAGAACCTTCATAAGAAAAGTAGCCTTTGTGCTGTGGTAGATTTTGAGAAATATCGAACGGCTTCTTGATCAATTTTGTTTCTCCTTTTTTGATAGGCAGGTAACTTTCTAAAAGCTCAAAAGGTTCGCTGTTTTTTCCTTCTTTGGCCATCACAGAAAGCACTACAAATTCTTTTGAATCATTTTGATGGACTAGATGGATTTCTAAAGGGTAACGAACTCCTTCGATAAGATGTTCTGCTGGCTCATGAAAATGGAATTGCTTCAAATGAAACGTGTCTTTTTCGTAGACTAAAAAATCACCTGCTTCAAAATCATACTGAATCGAATGTCCATTATTGGCTACATCATGAAGAATGGTTTCTTTTGAATAATGAATATCAACGGGTTGAAGATTGTCATCAGCTTTAAAATTCACCAAATTAATTGGGGACTGAAAATTTCCATCACAATTGGTCTGGCCTTCCAGCTCAGCCCAATGCTCAGGCCCTGTCTCTCCATCATAGCTCCAGTGAATCGAGTTATCTTTAGTTTCACTTTCGTTTTCTTGTGATTGTTTTTGGCAACTTGACATCGTAATAAGAACGCACAAAAGAATTCCGATCCGGATATTATTCATTTTTATCAAAACTAATACTCCACATACCTCTTACTTCGTTCACATCATATCCAATAGCTCTATCCTCTGGATAAAGCTGTTCTATTCTCTCTAATGTTTCGGTCTCTATCTCATGACCAGGAGTTCCATGACATTTCAAACACATGTCGTTGGTCACAATTGGATAATAAAATTTCACTTGTTGATCTGCTTCTACCACTATAGGTTCAGGCTCCTCCCCTTTTTTCAAAACCTCTTTATACACCGAGATGTATTCCAATTCCTCCGGATTAGCTTTATTATTTGGATTTCTATTTTGGTCGGACACTCGCCTTATGTTTGCATTATGCTTTGTGGCCATGGAATCTGTGAGTGGCATCGCCTGCACATTACAAAACGAAAGCGCATGAAGAACGCCCTCCTTTTGTATGGCTCCCATAAGGTTTTTCCCTAGAGTAGCTTTGGTGGACTTGGCATATTTCATCCCAATATCTGCATAGCTATCTTCAGGCTCTTTAAGTGTCTTTACATCTTTGCCCTCTTGCTTATAGGCTTTACCATGATGTTCTTCCCAGTGTTTCTGAAACCACTCTGGCTCTGCGATTTCATAATCATACATAAAGGCGGCAATTGCCTCAATATCTTCTTGCTTATAAGGCTGGTAAGGCATTAAACCAAAGCGTTTTACAGCCCCCTTCAGCTTAGCCTTTTCTTTGGTAGGTTGCTCTACAAAATTCCAAATGTTGGCAATAAACTCTTCTTTTGAAGTTGCATCTTCCGCATATTTGGCCTTTAAAGCCACCATAGGTGGCGCAATCATAGACCCTTCTGCAGCTTTAGGACTGTGACAGAGGTAACATTTGTTTTCCATAAGGGTTTTTCCCCTTACGGCAAGTTCTTCTGAATTTAATTCCGTTGACTTTAATTTGATGTAATCTGACTTGTTTTTTTCAGATGAATTTTTGCAGGATGCTAGGCTTACGGCTATAACTAAAGCTATTATGGTCCATTTCATGGCAGATGTATTTAAAAAAGCAAGTTACACAGAGTCTAAAAATTGAATGGTAACTTAAGTTACAAGAGAGTAATTAGGTATTAGGGAGTAGGTTTTGGGGGTCGTAGGAAAATCTGAACTAGTTTTTGATTGATGCAGTGCTGCTGTCATTCAGAAGGAGTCTTTTGAGCGACTGATGGATCTCTCCTATCGCAAAACTAAAAAATCCCGTTCTATGCCCGCCTTTAGATTAGGTTTTAGTTCGTGAGTTAGTCAAGTTTTAAGAAGTAGATTTTTGGTTTTAGAACCATTTGAGTGAATTGGTGAGTTTTGAGCTTGCCCGAATATTCTTATAGGCGGGTTCTTGAATTGGTGAGTCTAGAATAAAAATTTTGAATTTTGAAATGAAAAATATTTTGACTCTTTGAAACAGGACGTTTTGAATCAGGACTTGTTCTGAGAAATGTTCACAATTCTGATGTTTTACTTCAAAAATTTCTCTTTATCATTCGGTGTTCTTTATTCGGTATTCAGTGTTTCACAGTGGGTTTGTTGGTCGTCCTTCGTGACTCGTAATTCGTGGATCGAAATAGAGATATTTTGACTCTTTGAAACAGGATGTTTTGAATCAGGACTTGTTCTGAGAAATGTTCACAATTCTGATGCTTTATTTCAAAAATTTCAATTCATCATTCGGTGTTTATTATTCGATACTCAGTGTTTCAAAGTGAGTTTGTTGGTCGTGATTCGTGATTCATGATTCGTACCTGAAAATTTGATAGGAACCAAGCGATAGCTGCATAAAAAAAGCGGAGGCAAAACCCCCGCTTTTCATAACCAACCTAGTAAAAACACCTTATTAAAATTGCTTTTTGGCCAGGTACCAAGTAGTTTTTTCTACTGAATCGTCCTCCAGTCTTGCTTCATAATCTTTTAATGTTTTTGGAGGTGAAACTATTCCTTTGTCTCCTTTTTTCCAATCGAGTGGACATGCAGCTCCATGCTCATCAGAAAACTGAAGTGCTTCCAAACACCTTAAAATTTCATCCATGTTTCTACCAACATTTAGTGGATAGTACATGATCAATCTTATTTTCTTACTTGGATCTATAAAGAAGACTGCCCTTACAGCTGCGGTTTCGCTTTCGTTTGGCTGCAGCATTCCATAGAGCTTAGATACTTTCATATCAATATCGGCTATAATTGGAAAGTCCATATAAACCCCGGTGTTTTGTTTTACACTATCCACCCATCCTATGTGTGAATGAATCGAGTCGATACTCAAGCCTAATAGTTCAGTATTGAGGGCTTCAAATTCTTTTTTACGTTCTGCAAACCCGCTCATTTCAGTTGTACAGACTGGTGTAAAGTCTGCAGGATGAGAAAACATTACAATCCATTTGTCTGGAGCAAAATCAGACATTTTCATTTTTCCTGTAGTTGTTACCGCTTCAAAATCTGGTGCCTGATCACCAATTCTTGGCATGCTTATGACTTCTTGATTGTCTTGTACATTTTTTAAATCTTCCATAGTTTATTTCTTTTTTTGTTACAGGACAAATATAAGGTATATTGATAGTTTTAAAAGTAACAATAGTTACACCTGATGATGAAATGATGAGATCTTTTATAATTTTTTCTTGTCGGGAGTAGGAAGCCTGCCTGCGTTTCCCGCCTGAGGCGGTCAGGTCGGTAGTCGGTGGTCGGTAGTCGGTAGTCGGTAGTCGGTAGTCGGTAGTCGAAATTTAAAAAAATTTGAAATAATTTAGCCCCGATAGCAATGGAAAGCCCGTCAGATGAGCTGCTGTACAAAAGCCAAAACCAAAAAGCGACCAAAGGAAGCTCTTTTGGTTATGCTGCTTTTTGCCAGCTGGTCGTCGAGGACTTGAAATGGATAGCGGGAATAGCTCCCAATACTCATTTACTGCGTGAATTCTTTGAAAACGATATAAATGCCCATAAGCAAAACAAACCAGCCGAAGCCTTTTTTCAGTTTTTTGCCGTCGATAAACTTATTGAGCCAAATCCCCACGAAGATTCCTACCACTGAAAGCCCAGTAAAGAGCCCTAAGAAGGTCCAGTCGATTTCTATATTTTGAACATCCCCAATAAAACCAATCAGAGACTTAACAGCGATGATTAATAGTGAGGTGGCCACTGCTTTTTTCATAGGTAATTTGGCTAACAGAACCAAAGCAGGAATGATGAGAAAACCTCCTCCTGCTCCTACTATCCCGGTAAGAAATCCAACAACTACGCCTTCTACTATAATAAGCGGATAGTTGTACTTTACCTCTGCCTCGGGATCTTCTTGCCCTTTCTTTTTGTCTTTGATCATGGAGTATGACGCCAAAAGCATAATCAATGCAAAAAAGAGCATGATCCCTATGTTTTTGGTCACTTCGAAGTCGGCTATCGTAAACAACGAATCTGGAATGGCTGGAACCGCATATTTTCTGGTGGCGTATACCGCTATAAACGCAGGAATAGCAAATACGGTGGCTGTTTTGAGATCTACCAGGCCTTTTTGCATGTTACGGATAGCTCCTACAAGACTGGCGGTACCTACTACAAATAGCGAATAAGCTGTGGCTGTAACCGGATCTTCCATGAGAAGATATACAAGTACCGGTACCGTAAGAATGGAGCCTCCACCGCCTATTAATCCAAGAACAACTCCTATGATGAGTGCTCCAAAAAAGCCTAGTATTTCGATTATTTCCATGAAGAGTATTTCATTTACATTGGCAAATGTAGAATTAGAATACGGCTAAGGCAGTAACTTTGGTTACATTGAAAGTAAGGCTTTAAATTGATTTTGATAGATTATTATTTATCTTAGCGAAAAATTTGAAAAATGGCACTGGAACAAGAGGTTATGCAAAAAATGAAAGAAGCGATGAAGGCAAAAGATTCTGTCGCCTTAGCTTCTTTGAGGTCTATTAAAAGTGAAATTTTAAAAGCTAAAACAGCTACGTCTAGTAAAGAAGATATGAGTGAGGCGGATGAGCTCAAGCTTGTTCAAAAACTCGTCAAACAAAGAAAAGATAGCGCTCAAACTTACAAGGAACAAAATAGAGATGACTTAGCTGAAGCGGAATTGGCCGAGGTAAAAGTCATAGAACAATTTTTACCCGCTCAGCTGAGTGAAGAAGAAATCGATAAAGAGGTAAAATCTATCATTGAAGACACTGGTGCGGACTCTATGAAAGATATGGGAAAAGTGATGGGTCTGGCTTCTCAGCGCCTGGCTGGAAAAGCGGATGGAAAAACCATTTCAAAAATCGTCAAGGAGAACTTGTCTTAAGATAGATTTCTATTGTAAATTTGCATTGAATAGATTTTCGATTTAAAGGAAATTTGAGGCCGCGTAGTTCAACTGAATAGAATATCAGATTTCGGCTCTGAGGGTTGCAGGTTTGAATCCTGCCGCGGTCACGATAAGCACAAAACCACATTCTAACGAATGTGGTTTTTATATTTTACTCAAGTTAGAAAAGCAAAGCTTTTATAAACGCAGAGTAAATATAAAAATCAGAACTGCGATAGCAGTGGTTTTGTATTTCCAGCAGAGAACGCACTCAGGATATGCAATCCTGACGCGCCTGCCTGCCAGAGGCACGACAGGCAGGGTCACGAATAAATAGTCCAAACAAAAAAATCAGGTTTTAGGTTATAGTCTGTAGGTTTTAGGGAAAATGACCTTCCCTAAATAGCATTGACCGTTTAAAGAACAGGAAGGAACAGGACGTTTTGGGGTGCACGTAGTGAATCCTTGATTAACACAACAAACAGAAAACCACGCCATTTTAGCGTGGTTCTTTGTTTTTGACAAAAGCTAAAGCAATAGCTGAATGGTTTTTAAAAAAAATGTGGACTTGGACGATAATCTTAAGTTTACTATTTACTTAGGGAAACTAATTAATCCGCTGTAACTAAAACCAAAGCAGCCACGGGCATAATTGGTGGAAAGAATGGTTAACATTGTATATTCTTTTCATCAGATTAAAAGGCGTCTGCTCTCATAGCAGGTTCAATTATTTCTTTCTGATAAGAAAGCAACTTCTTTTTAAGCAAAAAATATCCCCTTAAAAGAAGATGCCTATAATTTTCAATAGCCAAAAACAAGACTTCTAAATTCTCATTGTTGTAAGCTGTATCTCGAAAATACTCCAAGTCACTTGAAAGAAATAAATGGAAGTTATCCTTCATATCTTTTGAAATTTCATTTGTATAAAGATTATCCTTCACTATTGATTCTATTTCTTGTTTCAATTGTGACTCTAATGGTCGAAAACGTCTAAAGTTGGTTATTATTTTATCAAATGGAGTTGTATAATTTGTAAATTCTAGATGATTATATATTTTAGTTATTATATCTAATTTGGAATCAATCTGCTGATCATATTCAAATAAGGTTTGGTAGTACTCCTTTAGCTTTTTAGGTTTAGATAGTAAGGCTTCAGTTTGTTCAAAAAAAGTAAAAATCTTAATATCATTTTCTTTAATTTTAGAATTGACTTGTTCTAATTCCAAGTTAAGCTTTGTTATTAGTTTATAGCCTTCTTTGCTCTCATACTTTTTGCCGTCATAGTCAAAGGTTTTAAGAGAAATAGTTTTATAAGCTATTTTTTTTATAATTTCAAGATCATTTTTTAAAGCAAATTCTGTGTGAACTAAATCTACAATTTGTTCTGAGAAAAGCTCAGGAAATTCTATTTTACCATCAGTTGTATTGATGTTTTCTAAATCAAAATAAACTGGATTTTTATTATCGTAATATTCATTATAGATATCAGAAAAAGTATTGTTTTTGAATTCTTGATAAAAGATGCTTTCAAATTTACTTGAGTCCATATATTGTATTTCCCCCTTATATTCAATATCTGTAAATAAAAAATTAGTTAAAGTTTTCTGTACTTCTTCATAATTTCTAAAAAGATGCAGTGCAGGTTGATGCTTAAATTCTACAAATTCTGAATGTTTTTTTTGTCTTTCAAGTCTATCGCTAATACTTGGGTGCGAAGCCCACTGATCTTTAATTACTAGTTTGGATTTTTTAAACTTTTTGTACTCTTCAATAGTAACTTCAGGAAACCCATTAACAATTGGAAGTTTACTTTCTTTTGCAAGTAAATTAAGTACAAACCAATGCTCATCATAAACGTTTTCACTTCTAATGTTATCGGATATTTTATCTGCATAAAACGTTAAAACTCGACTAAGTGCCTCTCCAGATAACTCCGCTCTAAGTAAAGATCGCCTAAAAGGCTCATAACCTGCAATGCTTACTGCGATTTCATCGGCATGAAACTCCATTTCTCTAGAGAGGCCCAAATAACTTTTATTTACAATTTCATAAAGCTTTTGAAGGATCCATTTTATCCCCTCGATAATATTGACTGCTAAAACAATGAAAAAGTTTAAATATCCACTTGCTTCTGCCCATTTCTGAATAATTTTATCAAAAGATTCATCCTCAGATACCAAATTGAATATCACTTGATTTACGTTATAAACATAACTGCTAAGCTTCAAACTTTTTTGAGAGAAATGACCAAATTCATGTGCCAGGACAGCTTTAAGCTCATCTTGAGAAACGCTATTCAAAAGTCCCATACCAATTAATAGGTTTTTTTTAACTGGAAAAAACATACTCCAGAAATTAGAATCATAAAAAACAGCTGCATTAACATCTGTAGATAGGTAGACTCTTTTTGGAAAACTAGTTTTGACTTCAGTTACAATTTCTTGTATCAGACTAAAGATTTCTGGCTGATTTGCATGTTGGATTTCATAAAAATTAGAGCGATCAATTTTTCTGAAGCTAAATACAAACTTGATTAAAAAGTAAAAAATAAGCAAACCAAAACTAGCAAGTCCAATTCCAAGAGCTATGGAAATAAATCTTGGAAAAGTGTCTATAAGTAATATTGCTCCATAAATACAAAGTGCTGTGAGTCCAATTGTAAAAGAAAATAGTATAAAATATATTAGAATAAAAAAAGCGATTGACCCAATTGCAAGGATACTTTTAGTTCTGAATTCTGATGATCGATTGGCTTGTCTTTTTATTTCCATTCTTAGTATTATACTTAAAAAATTTTGAAATTAGATAAATATGAAATCAATTCTGTCGAGTTAGTATAAAAAAACAAGATTATCATTTTCTGGACATGCTTGTTACAATATTGTTCAAATTAACTTAATATTTTTTTAGGTTCCAAACCAATGATAATTAGCAAAAACTAGTAAAAGTGTCTACCTACAAACTCTTATTTATAGAATACTCTAATAAACAACTAAGTTTGAAGTTACTAATTTTAACCTTTACATTGAATTAGCATATTTAATTCCACAACAAAAAGTTTTTGATTAATTCGATAAATTCCATTAGGTCTGGCAGTGTCACGAATAAATAGTCCAAACAAAAAAATTAGGTTGTAGGCTGTAGGTTTTAGGTTTTAGGGAAAATGACCTTCCCTAAATAGCGTTGACCGTTTTGAACTATAGTCAATATCTGATTATTTAAAATTTAACCATCTCAACTTTTATCAAAGGGATAGTTTGGATGGCATGGCTCTTGGATTTATACATAAGTTGACTCCAATTCAAATTGAGATGTCAGGGTTACACCCCTTTTTCCTGGATCCTACTGTTTTTTTATGAAGATATCAGGGCTAACGCCCCTAATTGGAAATAGTTTGAGAATTAAAGCATAAAATCTATAAGAGGATTTAAACAAGGTGATTTTAGGGGTAGCGCACTGAAATCTTTGTCTTCAATCAGATGTGTCTTAGCTACTTTCATCGATTCATAACTTAAGACTATAGACTGTCTTTTTGAGGTGTCGAAACCATAAACCTACAAAGCTTGATTAAACTAATTTGAGGTTATATCTATTGACTTTAAATGGTCAACCTATATCAGGGAGTGACTTTAAGAGAATTGACCTTCCCTAAATAGACTTGAAGTTTTTATGAACATTTAGAACCAGGACCCTAATCCGTGGTTATTACATTACTCAAAAGTAAAAAGCAGTGCTTTTACTTTTTAAAAGATATATTCTTAAAATTATTACAAATGCTGGATTTATGATCTAGCTAAAAGCAATTGCTCCAAAACAGATTCCACTCCATGCTCATCATTGCTTGATGTCGTATAATTAGCTATTTCTTTAACCCGTGGGTGCGCATTGGACATAGCGTAACTGAACTTTGCTAACTTCAGCATTTCAATATCATTGTTGTAATCCCCAAAAATCATCGTCTGCTCTGGTGTGATACTTAAGTCCTTTTGAATTTGCTTTAGCGCAAAGGATTTATTGGCTTCCTTATGAGAAATGTCAACCCAGTTCTGTCCAGAAACTATGACTTGTACCTCATCCCTAATTGGCTCAAGATAAGGATACACAAACTCCTCTGAAGAATCAAAATGAAAAACTGCAATTTTTAAGAATTCGTCGTCAGTGACCTGAGTAAGATCATCTACTTGTGTAGCCTCTGTATAATATTCGCATAGTTTGGAAATGAAATTTGAATCTTTGGATTCGGTATAAGCTGTTTTTCTTCCACATAAAACAATATAAGCATCCTTTACCTCTCTAAGGTGTGAAATACAATCCAAAATTTGATTCGGGCTTAGCTCTAGCAAGACGTTGGTTTCATCCTTATACTTCATAATGGCACCGTTCTCGGCTATAATGCTCATGTCATTACTGATAGAGGGAAACTTGCTAAGTATGCTTTGGTATTGTCTTCCACTCGCTGCTACAAAATGAATATCCTTACTTTTTAGCTGCTGAAACTGATTCAGGAATTTAATACTCACCTCATGCTGACTATTAAGCAGGGTGCCATCCATATCGGATACTACCAGTTTGATGTTCGAAAAATCCATGTTTTAATTTAGTTTATGGGCTAAACCAAAGTGCTTGATAAGTACACCAGGTTTAAAAAACAAATGTAGATATCATCCATAACATAGACATAGATTTTGATTTTTTAGGATAAATAATTTTGAAATTAATACCATAATCGACTCATTACTTTGATTAAGAGTAATTGCTATACTATGGATTTTGTATATTACACGTTAAGTTAAAACACATGAATTTATGACTTCTTTTCAAAAAGAGATCAGGCTAAAAGCTTACAGAAGAGGCTTTCACTTAATAACCGATGAAATTCTGAAAGAAGTGAAAAGCGAATTAATCTCAATTGACATAGGTGTTTTTCATGTTTTCATTCAACACACTTCTGCTTCGTTGACCATCAATGAAAATGCAGATCCATCTGTAAGAGTAGACTTTGAAAGCCACTTCAATCAGTCAGTTCCAGAACATGCTGCATACTACACGCATACTATGGAAGGATCTGACGACATGCCAGCTCATTTAAAGGCCTCCACTTTGGGTTCTTCGGTAAGTATTCCTATAAGTCAGGGTAAATTAAACTTGGGAACCTGGCAGGGCATCTACTTATGCGAACACAGGAATTATGGTGGCAGGCGTACGATTGTGGTTACCGCTTTGGGAACCCCTTCTAAACATTAGTTTTGATTAGAAATCCACCTTAAGAAAGACATTTCCTGTAGGAAAACAACTAAAGTCTAAGACTTGTATAACCTATCGGTATGCTTTCAAAAATCTTAAACTTATTTCTCATGTTTTACAAATTCCATCGTGTTCACTTTTCCTGAAAGATACCCTCAAAAAGCAATTTCAAAAATTAGCGTAATACTTAGTTTGACAGAAATGTATTTCGTATCAAGCTAAAATCAGACGTTGATACACTTGTGCCGTGAGGAAAGCATCACCCATTGAGGTATGCCTGTCTTTCTTGGTGATATGGAATTCATCGCACAACTCGTCCAGACTTTTTCTCATAAGCTGATGGACACCTTTATATTGAGAATACAAAGCACTGGTGTCCTGGACCTTATTCTTCAACTTAGGAAGCCCAGCATTTTTTAAAGCCATATTGATCATATGCACATCAAACTGAATATGATGCCCTATAATTTTTGAATTTCCCAGGTAGCTGAGTAATTGCTCTAAAGCTTCAGACTCAGGTACTAAGTGGTCAGTTTTATTTTTTACAATCCCATGTATAGCGATGCTTTCAGGTTTATTGATTTTTTGTTTCAAAAACACACTAAAATTATCTTCGATATAAATGATTTTATTGTGTAAGGCTACTGCTCCAATGGATAGAATCTTATCTTCAGTTGGTTTTAAACCTGTAGTTTCACAATCCAAAACGACCACACGAGCTGAATCGTCGTTCTTAAATTTTGCGCTGTAGTTCTGCCAAAATTCAGGATAGTCTTTTTTATTTTTGAACAACTTATTGAACAAGAGCTTCATAAAAAATAGGTGAGTTGAAATCTATTCTTAAGTAAACTTTGGATGTCTTTGATGGGTTTGAAGGCACGTTTCAACTTCATTTTATCGCTTTTAGTCAATTTTGAAAGTTCGAGATACCTCCCAGATGACTGATTTTTAAATCCTTCAATAGCTCGAAATTTTGATAAAACATGAAAACTCTTGATGCAGCCTGCATAGACCTCTTCATTTTGAGGTTCGAGTTGAATCAATTTTTCAAAGCGCTCTATGGTGTTATTTTTACCTTGTATTCCTTCAGATAAAATCAAAACTCTGGCTGCATCTACCAAAGGCTGAATAGCTCTAGCTTTTACATCAAACTCGTCCTTATGCTCGCCATCATCTTCAATAATAAATTGCCTGAAGAAGCCCAATGGTGGAGGGTTTTTAACAGCATCTTCTCCCAGATACGCAAAAAACTTTTGATTATTGTTGAGTTTTTTATAAATATGCTGACTCAATTCTTCCGCAAGTTGATCCTCTCCGTAAACCCTTGAATAATCAAAGAAAATACTACACATCATCATATGCTTGGTCGAGGGATGTTCAATCCAGCGTGAAAATTGTCGTTTCCAATCACTTATACTCAAGCAGTAATCTGGATTACTAGCCATCATCTCCGCAGGACAGTAGACGTAACCCAGCTGATGTAAAGACTTACTCACTTCTTTTGCCAATTTCAAAAAATACTCCTGTGTATCGTTAAGTTTGTCTCTTTCCACGTCTTCAAAAACCAGGGCATGGTCCTGGTCTGTTAGTAAAACCTGTTCTCCCCTGCCCTGGCTTCCAATCCCTAACCATGCATATTTCACAGGTGCTTTGCCTACTTTTACTTCGCTAATTTCTATAACTCTGTACATCAAAGCCTGAGTGATAAGACGGCTGATCTTCATCACGTAAGCCATTGGCAGGGCAGTTTCCAAATAGGCCTCGAGAAGCCTACTCAAGGATTCTCTTATTCGAATCAATGATTCCAAACTAGTTACGCGTTCAATTTGTTTTAAAAGAGCGACAGGATTATTGGCTTGTGCCGTCATAATATCATGTTCAGATAAAATTCCAATTATTTCAGATTGATCACTGCCGTCTTTGGTGACACACAAATGACCAATCTTATGCTGCAAAAGCAAACTTTGTACTTCAGCCAGATGCGTTTGTGGAGGAATACACCTTACCGGTGATGACATGATGTTTTCAAGCTTATCTTCCTTATCCATTTTACCTGAAGCGACCCAGCGACGTATGTCTTTGTCTGTGACGATACCTGTTGGCAGGTGTTTGTCTTCAATTATTAGTGAGCTTATTTTATGTGAATTCATGATTTTAGCAGCCTGTTGAACAGTTGCCGCAGAGGAAAGACAAATGGGGTTTCTAGTATAAAAAGCCTGCTGAAAGAAATCCAAGTCTGTTGAATCCTGATTCTTTAAGCTATAATTGGTTGACATGAGTTTGCCTTTAGCATCTGAAGCTTTTGGGTTTCTAGTATTGGAAGCAAAACTTTCTAAAAGAAAATTCATGATGCTAGTATTGTGTTGCAAAAGGCTTTTAAAAGCTTCAAAAGGAATTGCGTATAGAACTGATTCCTCTCTAGCCAACGCTTCCATTGCATAGGTCTGATCTGCAAATAAAGGTCTGAGACCAAGTATATCCCCTTCGTCACAGATATCAATCCAGTCTGCAGCATGGATTTGACTGGATCGTAAACCTACAGCTCCCTGTTGAACTACATAAAACTCAGTATGAGCAGCATCTCCTTCTTTGAAAAGAAAGTTCCGTTTGGGGATGTAGTGAACTCTAACCTGTGAGGCAATGGATTTTAAGTCTTCAAAGCTAAGATCCTCAAAAGGCGGATACTTCTTTAAAAAATCTGCTACGCGTTCAACAATTACATTCCCCATTTTTGACTGGAATTAGTGCTTAAATGAATCGTATAAATTTATTAAAAAGAAAATTAGGTTTAGGTGCTTTTATTCAAAACCTGAATCAACATGGTTTAAACGCTCAATTTTGGAATTCATTGATTGAAGGAGAGGTCCCTAGGCAAAAAAACGATATCTTTAAGCAAAAACACTATCATGATTAAACAGTATATCATTTTATTTTGGGCAAGTGGCTTGTTTTTGGGCTTGATGGTTGGCGCTTATTTTGCCTGTCCGCTTTGGAAAGTGGCCGTACCTGCAATGCTAGTCTTATCCATAGCTACTGGAGTTACAGGGTATAATCAGTTGAAGGATCAAGCAAAAGATTGAGACTTTGCTTAACAAGCTTACTCACTCTCACATTGACATTATTTTATTGTTGAATTCATTTTAAAGATCCTCTCCATCTCATAATTATCTGGTTAACATGTAGAAAATCAATAGGAATAGTTTTACATTAAGCTGTTAGGTCATTTAATAAATGACCTAAATGTTAAAATAAGTTGATTAAAAGCTTTAGAAATTTTCTAATCTATCCTCTGTATTGGTGTGTCAAACATTTTATAAAAGTTAATGATTAAAAAATACAAACCAAAAAGTTTGTTAAATGAAAGATTTTACTAATTTCGAAATTCTTAATAAAATGATGCAAACAAACAATCTGTGATCGATAATTAGTTATCTATGATTTCTTATGAATTAAGGAAAAACTCAATCTTTATGAAACCAAACCATTTGTTTACCACTTTATGTGTATTTACTTTATTTATTAATCTTTCCTGTAGTAGCGGTGATGACATTGATGACATTACAGAGTCAGACTCAGAGAGTCTACCAGAATTAAATTCAGATAATGAGATACTTTCATTTACCTTAAACAAAGGGAATTATACACAGGATTTCAATATTGGAGATTCTTCAATAGAAGGAGAAGTAGAGAGTCAAATTGACTTGGTAGATATCAACCTTGATGTTCAGATTTCCCAAGACGCAACTATAGACCCTAAGCCAAATACAGTAACTTCAATTTCAGAACCTTTCACCTTTACAGTAACTGCAGAAAATGGTGACAAAAGGGACTATTTAATTTCAATAAACAGAAAGTTGAGTGTAGAAAATTCAATACTAGAATTTCGAATCGATACTGAAAGCTTTTCAACTCAGGCAACCGTAGACGAAGAAAATAGAATCATTAGTCAAAGACTGCCGGAATATCTAGATTTTTCCAATCTTGATGTATCCATTGAAATTTCAGACCGAGCTATCTTAAGTCCAAGTAGTGAAGACCCTCTTGATTTTTCTTCCCCAGTAAATTTAATAGTAACATCAGAATCTGGAGTTGAAAAAGAATACACGGTAGAATTAAGTCCGATGACTGAAAGTTTTAGCGTGACCTGCGATGAAATGAATGTATCTAAATGGTTTGGCGGAGACAACAGAGACGCACCCCAATATGACATGGTACCTTTTGATAGAAACGTAGGTACCGGTCAGATCGTTAAACTGGACCAGGACCTTTTTCCAAGCACATTTGGTGTGCATCTCGATCGTAATTTTGAATATTCAGAGGGCAGTGTTCCTTTTAACGCTTCTGTAGAATTGAAATTAAACATCAGAACTAAAGATGGAAACTTATTGGGCTCTAGTATAGCTAACGTATTTCCAAACTTTACGGGTGGGTTTATAGATTTTGATTTAAGGGATCTCGATTTGTTTTTGAAAAGCAATACCGAATACGTGTTCCAGTGGTATTTGTTAGATGGTGCGGCCCTGGGGGTGAATGCAGGAAGTAATGGAACAAATACCAATGGCGATGCTTCCAATTTCTGTTTTGGAGGAGGATATTCTGGTCAATCTAAGCTAAGCCAGAACACAACCTTAGAAGATCCTGAAGTCTGGTTTACTCATGGCTGGAATTTCAACATAAGACTTAATGGTAAGCAATAGAAAGTTAGTTGCATAAAATTATGAAACAACTCATACTCCTGGCTGTAATACTAATATTATCATTTTCTTCATATGCTCAAGATTCAAAATTTAGTGTAGAAGTTAACTATCCAGTTTCCTTTGGAGATAGCTACTTTGGGGAAGCTTATGATGGCATTGTTGATATTGGAGCAAAGTATCAAATTATAAATCTTGACCTCATTAGCCTTGGAACCTCACTAAACGCAGGGATTTTTAAGAATCAAGATGAAAGGCTAGCAGAATTTATAGATGTTTATGTCTATACCATACAACCTGGAATTTTTGGAGAACTTAATTTGCCATCGTTGAGCAGACTGAGGCCTTCTGTAGGAGTTGGTTACAGTTTTATAATATTCGATCAGATCAATCAAAGTCCGTTACTTGACCGTGAAAGTTTTTCTGAAACAGAAGGTGGAATAAATCTAAATTTTGGAATCGCATACGATCTTACGTCCAGGCTTTTTGTCCAGATTCAGTATGATTATATTAAACTTCTAACTCAGGATGATTATTTAAGAACAACTGTAAATAGTAAAATCAATATTTTTAAAGCAGGATTGGGTTATCGCTTTTAGGTGTTTTCTCCTGAACAGATAGAAATAATTAAATACCATGAAAATTGTTGTCCTTCTTTTATTGTTTGCCCCTATGTATCTCATGCATGGGCAACCTGATTTTAAAATTCAAAAGTCTGGGAACGAACGCTTGATAAAAGCTTTAAATAATGCTGAGCAGATTGCTAAAAACAATGAGAATTATTTATCAGTTAGAGTTTATAAACTAGATAACGGTCCTGGTAGTGCGGAAAGTGAAAGCTGTGAAGTTTCGCATAATGTTTTAGTTGCTGTTTCAGAGTTTGATACAGCACCCATGCAAAATGTTTTTGAAATCGGTCCTTTTATAAATCCGGAGTTTTTAAGCTGGAGCGAAGTAAAAGAGTATGAAAGAAGCTTTCTAATTGAGTATGGTGATTATGATAATCGCAAAAAAAAAGGCTTAAGAGTAAACATTGATAATTTAAAAGTCTACTAATTCTAATCAATCCTATGAAAACCAGTTCACTTTATTGTTGTATTTTTATAGCCCTCACATCCTCCTGCTTTAGTCAGGTTACCGATATAATTACCAATTTATCCACTCCCACTGGATTAGTAATAAACGATGGTAAATTGTACATTTCAGAATCTGGAAAAAACAGAGTGATAAGCATAGACATTGAAGCAAATACTAATGAAATTACAGAAGTTGCTACAGGATTAATCTATCCTCTTGGATTAGAAATATATGCAAATGACTTATTAATTGCAGAGAACGATGCTGCAAAACTTTCAATAAAAAACATTGACAATACGTCAACTTCTGTAGAAACATTCATAACTTTCGAAAGTCCAACTACAGATCCGTATGGCTTACTAATCAAAGACCAGACACTTTATACTTCTGGAGTAGGCGGATACTTATTTGAGGTGGATATGAGTCTAAGTGATCCTATTGCGGTACCAACACTATCGAGAAGTGATGGTACTGTACTCAACTTAATTGTATTTCAGGATCATCTTTATTACACCGAATCTGAAATTGAAAACTCAATGTACGGCAGTATAAAGAAAGTAGACCTCATGAGTTCTAACCCTGAGTCTAATCAGTTTATTGGTAATTTAGACTCCCCTGTAGGTTTGGCACTAGCGAATAATCATCTATATTTTTCTGAGCCAGAATTAAATAAGATTTTTAGAATTGATTTGTCTGATGCCAATCCTAGTCCTGTAGAAGTTTTATCAAACTTAGATGGCCCAGGCACTTTATACATCCACGATGACTTTATGTACATCTCTCAGCTTGATAAAGTTTCACGAGTCCAGTTAGCCACATTGGGAACTTCAAATATTGAAAAACGACAAATTACAATTTACCCAAATCCAACCTCTGACGTCTTAATTCTAGGGGAAATTGAAAATGAAACAACATATTCTATTTTTAGTATCACTGGTAAAAAAGTGAAAAAAGGGCTGACCTCAGATCAAAAAATAGATGTCAACAACTTTGAACAAGGACTATATTTTTTGGAGTTAAACAACAACAACAAAATTTTTAAATTTTTAAAAGAATAAATACAGGTTTTAAAAATAGAGCGATATTATGTAATCCATTCTAATTCAATACAATGAAAAAATTCTTCATCTTATCTTTGATTATCATCTCTTCATCTCTGGCTGCTCAAGACTTTAATGGAGAAATCTTATACGAAATCAGACTTATACCCAAACATAAGAATCTAAATCTCGATTCTTTGTGGGCTACCAAAAAAGGAGATCAAGTGAGATATAGAATTACAAATAGTTTCTATGAATCCGCCTATTTAAAAGAAGGAAAAAAAACCTATTCTTATAGCTATAATAATGTTTCAAAAAGGATGTATGATAACTATGCCGATAAAAAGTACATTACTTACAGGGATTCCAGAAAATCCATTACTGAATATTATAGTTCTAAGATGAATAAAGATTCTTTGATCTCCATTTTAGGAATGACATGTTATCCTGTAGAATATAAATCTGATTTCGGGAACACTACATCCTATTATTCTGAAGATTTAAGAATAGAATATTCATCTTATAAAGATCATAAAGTTGGAAATTGGTATGAAAAATTGAAGAAAGTTGACGGTAGCTTACCTTTAAAATTAATCACAGAGCATGCAACTTACACTGAAATCCAAGAAGCCGTAAAAATTTCGGAAATAGACCTCAATGCTTCAGACTTTAGTTTACCCAGCAATAAAATTATTGTTGCTTCAGCTTCTGCTTTAGATAAAAAAGTAGAAATGATACAACCTCCCAAATCTAAAGTAAGACTTTACCAGCGTTTAATTAAAGATGCAATGAAAAAAGCAAACTTTAAGGGTACCTATAAGTGTTACTTATCTTTAGTGGTTAGAAAAAATGGAGAAGTAGATTATATAGAAGCTGTTGAACAAGATGAACATAGCCTATATAAAAGTGCTGAAGAACTATTTGCTCAAAGTGATTTTAAATTTATACCAGGTCAGATTGATGGAAATGAAGTAAGTTCATTAATCTATTTCCCTGTTGAATTTAAAAAATAACCAGTCAAGCAAAGAACACTTCAAAGGCTGGATTATCAAAATTAGTTCAACCACTTTGGGGCCATTAATATAACCTTAGTCGATTGGTTTAAAATAAATTTTCATTAAAAGTGTAATAATTTTCAAGTTGCGTGTCTAAAGGTTGAATCTTAAAAAATTTAACCATGAAAAATCAACTTATTTTATCGATCATTTTTAGTTTAACTTTTAGTCTTTACACATTTTCTCAAGAAGCCATTTCCGTGGCAGTACATGGAGATGGAGATCCAGTACTTTTTCTACCTGGTTTTGCAAATTCTTCTGAAGTTTGGAATGAAACTACTGCAAAAATTGAGGGTACCTTCGAATATCATCTAGTAGACTATGCCGGTTTTAATGGAAAAGAACCTATCCAAAAGCCTTGGCTCCCTCAAGTCAATACAGCTTTAATTGATTACATCCAGTCAAATAAATTAACCAATCTTACCATCATTGGTCATAGCTTAGGCGGAACAATCGCCGCTTATCTTGCTGCAGAACTCAAAACGCATGTAAAACAAATAGTTATTGTAGATGCCCTTCCACATACCGCCAAATTGATCTTTCCAAATCTTACACAAATAGATTATGAAAACCCTTTTTCTACATCTCAACTCACCATGGATAAGACTTCTTTTAAGGCAATGATAGAGCAACAGGTAAAAATGATGGCTTTCAACGAAGAAAAGCAGCCTAACATCATAGACTGGATTTTAAACACAGACCGAGAAACCTATGTTTACGGTTATATAGATTATCTTAATTTTAATGCGACTTCTTATCTTGAACAAATTGAATGTCCTGTGTACATCTTTGGAGCTACGAGTTACGGCGAAGAACAGTCTAGACTAACTTATGCAGATCAATATAAAACACTTAAAAACTACAATTTAAAAATGGCTCCAAACTCAGCTCATTACATTATGTACGATCAGCCAGAATGGTTTTATCAAAATCTAAACTTGGCCCTAAATGAATAAGCCTCTGGATTTTGAAGTCTTGTACACAGCTCATCAATCGTCTGTTTATAGGCTATGTCTAGGATATTTTGGAGGAAACAAACCAAAAGCAGATGAAGTTTGTCAAGAAGTCTTCATTAAAGTTTGGAAGTATATGGACACTTTCGAAGGCAAATCTCAGGCAGGAACTTGGATATACAGAATTGCAGTAAACACCTGTCTTAACGCTTTGCGCTCCTCCAAAAAAAGCTTTAAAAACGTTCCAATACAAGATGAATTTCTTTCTCCTGTAGAGCATGAACATACAGATGATGAAGCTAGATTAAAAAGCATGTACAGCTGTATCGAGAAATTAAATCCTAAAGACAGAACGCTTATTTTGTTAGTTCTAGAGCAAGAACCTTATGAGAAAATCTCAGAAATTATGGGACTTTCAGAAAATAATCTCAGAGTAAAAATCCATAGAATAAAAACTAAATTATCTAAATGCGTCCACCTATGACTTTTCAAGAATTAGAACACCTCTGGCAAGACCAGACTCCAGTTAAAGCATCTTTAAGTGCAAAAGATATACAAACAAAAGCAAACTTAAGCTTAATCAGAATGAAGAGGAAACAGAATTTCACCTTAGGAATTCTAGGTTCAACAAGTCTTATTATCATTTTGTTTTACATTTGGGTAGAAGCCTATAAAGACCTATGGCAAGGACTTGGGTTACTGGTGATGATTGTCATGCTATTCTCACGGATTGGAATTGAGTTGTATCAAAAGAACAGGTTAAGAACCATAGACCCAACTACAGATTTCAAAAATTATCTTTTAACCCATAAAGCTTATTTTAAAAGTAGAAAACGAGTTCACTTTATACTTACGCCTGTCATCTACTTTATCTATTTTGGAGGGTTTGCATCCATGCTTCCTGCCTTTAAGGCAAGTCTGTCCAGCGGGTTTTACACCTATATTGTTATCAGTGGAAGTTTTACTTTTTTAGCCCTGGCAGTATTTATTGGTTATCATATTAAAAAGGAACTTCAGGAGTTGAAGTTTTTTGAGGAGCTAATTTCAAATTAGAGCTTTGTTCAATCCTAATAATTATCATTTTTAGGTTAAGAAGGTTTGAATGCTGGAGTTTAACCTTATAATTTATAAATAAATAGTTATTTTTAGACACAATTACACTAATAACATCAACTCTAAAACTTCTTCAAAACCAAAAATGAAAATCAAGCTAACTAAAAAAAGACTTTACACCGACATGATTTTAGGAGCATTGTGGATTTTATTAGGTGCTTCTTATTTCATTTTTGATGAAGGCATGTCTTGGCTTGGGTACGGGTTTATGTTAGTTGGTGCTTTCAATTTATTTCAGTTTTTCTATAACCTCCAAAACCAATACCTCATCATCAAAAATGGAAGAATCCAAAAAAATATGCTCTTCAGTTTCACCAACAGAATTGAAATTGATGAGATTGAAGAATTAAAACGAATTCGAGGAAATTATATATTAAAATCAAAAAATGCAAACCTTAAAATCAATCCTGATCTGATTAAAAAAGAATCCCTTGAAATTTAATTGAGTTTTTAAGCAAGCTTAAAGTGCCTTCAGAAAAATCCTTTTTAACTCATCAAAATGAAAATAAAATTCCCCAAGTTTAGGCTTTATGTCAAACTCGTTTTAGGTCTCCTTTGGTCTATAGCGGGCTTATATTATTTATTTTTAAGGGATGACAATTCCAGTTGGACTGGTTATTTCTATTTTGCAGGCGGATTTCTTGTCTTAGCTCAATTTATATATGATATACGAAATCAATACTTCATCATCGAAAACGCTACGATCACCAAAAACATACTTTATGGTTTTAAGAATAAAATAGAATTGGATCAAATCCAGGAAATCCAAAAAGTAAAAGGCAATTACATTCTGACATCTGAAACTCAAAAAATGAAAATTAATCTGGATTTAGTTGATGAGTCGTCGCTTAATAACTTAATTGAAGTTTTAAGTCATCTCAATTTACCTTCAGAAAAATCCTTTTTAACTCGTCAAAAATGAAAATAAAATATTTTAAAAAAAGACTTTATCTACAGCTTATTTCAGGTGTGCTATTTATTGCGGGTAGTATTTTTTCTTTTTTTTACAGCGATGGTATTGGCGTTTGGATTGGTTATGCTTATCTCGTGACTGGTATTTTACATTTAGCTGATTTTTTTAATAACAAGTGTCGATATCTTATCATTGAAAATGCTAGTATTGAAGAAAGAAAATTATTCGGTTCTAAGACTAGAATGGATTTAGATGAAATTCAGACTATCGAAAAGGTGGATGGAAATTATATTCTGAAATCAGATACCAAAAAACTGGAGATTGAAATTGATTTGATTGACAACCCTTCGCTACTGAAATTGATAAAAGTATTTAAAAGCTTGGATCTACCAGCAGACAAAACATTTTTGCCTAATTGAAAAAATATAAAAAATACATTTACCTCAATCTTGTTTTCGGCATCATTTGGTTACTTGTTGGGCTCTATCAGGTCGGCATTCAAGGTAGAGAAAACTGGCTCGGCTACATTTGGTTTTTACTCTCCGCTTTCTATTCCGGTGTCTTTATTTATCAAATCTGGAAATTGAAAAAAGAAAGAAATCGTAAATGAACGTTCTAAAGACTTACTTAAATTTTGAATCGTACTGACATAGGTATAAAGCGTTTCAAATGCATATATTTAAGCTTTGAAAAATTATGTTTATGAAGTCATTTATATATTTTGCTGCTCTTATTTGTTTTACAGCTACAGGAATTTGTCAAACTCAAAGTCAACAGCTAGACATTGTCATTAAAGCCTTTCAAGACCATAAAGGTTACGATAGAGATACGTATCCGCTGGGACTATACACCGAAGAGTATTATCAGCAGGAAGCTGAATTCGCGAAAGAACGCTTAAAAGATTTAGCTGAAATTGAGACCGATAAGCTTTCTGAAACTGAACAAATTTCTTTAGAACTTCTGAAATTCAAACTGAATGAAACCATAGATTTCTATGAGTTTAAAGCCTATCTCAACCCTTTACTTTCAGACTCTGGCTTTCACCTCAGCTTGTCTTACCAGGTGAGAGACCTCAATTCTTACGACCAAGTAAAGGCTTATCTTAACAAACTAAATGCGATACCCATTTACGTCGATCAGCATTTCAAACTCCTTCGGAAAGGGTTAAAAGACGGCATCACTCAGCCTAGAGTAATTTTTGAAGGTTATGAATCTACTTATGATTCGCAAATCGTAAATCAACCTGAAAACAGCTATTTCTTCGAGCCTTTTGAAAAGCTACCTTCTACTCTATCTCAGCGACAGAAAGACTCTGTGATTAAAGCAGCTAAAACCGCTATTGAGACCAACGTAATTCCACAATTCAAACGCATCAAAACCTTTTTTGAAACTGAATATTTACCAAAAACCAAGACTATTCTTGGTGTTTCCGAAGGACCACAGGGCCAGGCTTATTATCAAAACCGACTGAATTATTACACCACTTTAGATTTAACTGCTGATGAAATTCACCAGATAGGATTAAAAGAAGTGGAGCGCATTAATGCTGAAATGCAATCCATCGTTGATGAAGTTAATTTTGATGGCGACTTAGACGAATTCATTGCTTTTCTAAGGACTGATGAGCAGTTTTATGCCAAAACTGGCGACGAACTTTTAAAGGAAGCCCGCGATATCGCTAAGCGGATTGATGCTAAGCTTCCCGCCTACTTCAAAACTTTACCCAGAAAACCTTATGGTGTCGCCAAAGTCCCCGATGCCATTGCGCCTAAATATACCACCGGGCGTTATATCGGTGCTTCCAATGAAACTCAGCCTGGCTATTATTGGGTAAACACTTACAATTTACCCAACCGTCCACTGTACGTGTTGCCTTCCTTAACCGCGCATGAAGCGGTTCCAGGACATCATTTACAAAACGCCTTGAATGCAGAGCTTGGGGATAGCATTCCAAAATTCAGAAGAAATATGTATTTATCGGCTTACGGAGAAGGCTGGGGATTATACTCAGAATTTCTGGCCGATGAAATGGGCATCTATACCACCCCTTACGAACGCTTTGGCAAACTCACTTACGAGCAATGGCGGGCCTGCCGACTCGTGATTGACACCGGAATTCATGCGATGGGCTGGACAAGGGAACGGGCTGTGGAGTATTTCACCAAAAACACAGCGCTTTCTATGCATAATATCAATACAGAAGTAGATCGTTACATTTCCTGGCCAGGTCAGGCGGTGTCCTATAAAATAGGAGAAATCAAAATCAGAGAATTACGAACCAAAGCCGAAGAAGCGCTTGGACAAAGGTTTGATATCCGAGATTTCCACGAAGTGATTTTAGAGCAGGGAATCGTTACTTTACCTATTTTGGAGGAACGAGTAACTAATTATATAGAGGAGTCGAAATGAGTTAGGAAAAAACAGATCAGCTTATAAAAAATAAAGCAGTTGCAAGAGCTGAAAAAATAAATTTAGCGTATTGAATTTAGCAAAAAGTGGGATTATTTGTCATTATAAAAATGATGAATTGGCCCCGAGCCTCCTCCAAGCCTGTAGGTGCTGCCTGCTTTGATGGCCTGATGGATAAATGCTTTTGCTTTTTGAGCAGCTTCTTCCAAGCTAAAGCCCTGAGCCAGATAACTTCCTAAAGCCGAAGACAAACTGCAGCCCGTGCCGTGCGTGTTTTTAGTGTCAATCCTTGGTGAGCTTAGCTTTGTCAGTTGCTTTGATTTGATATTGAATAAGATATCGGTAGAATGCTCGCCCTCTAGATGGCCAGCTTTGAGCAGTACAGAAACCTGAAACTTTTCTGCCAGCGCTTTAGCATATTCTGAAAATTCTGTGGTATTCTCTATGTTCTCACCCAGAAGAAGCTGCATTTCGGGCACATTGGGAGTGATAACCTCTGCCAGTGGAATCATGGTTTCCATCAAAGCCTGCATGGCTTCTTCCTTAAGCAAACGGTCTCCGGAGGTGGCGACCATCACTGGGTCCAGCACTACAGACTTTGGTTGATAGTACTTGAGGTGTTTGGCAATGACTTCGATTACTTCTTTGGAATGCAACATCCCAATTTTGACCGCATCGGTACCGATATCCTCCAAAACTGCTTTGAGCTGGGCAGAAATCATCTGAGGAGAAACGCCTTCGATAGCAGAAACGCCAAGTGTATTTTGCGCAGTGAGCGCGGTTATCACTGTGGTCGAGTAAGTACCGCAAGCCCCCGCCGACTTGATATCGGCCTGGATACCAGCACCTCCTCCGGAGTCGCTTCCTGCAATGATCAAAAGTTTAGGATAGGTTTTCATATTCGTAAATTTTAGAATTTTAGTCTGATAGGGTTAAGTTAAACAGGCCATTTTTCTTGTCGATAGGCGCTGTCCCAAAACATCCATTCCATCTGTGCTGTTTTCAAAAAAGCCCTGGCCATTAGCGTTCTGACCTCTGGCGTTGTTTTTTGGGCGTAATGTTCAGTGATTTCGATAGCTCGCTTTACTGAGTTTGAAAAATCCTCACTGCCATAAGTAGCAATCCACTTCTGATAAGGATTAGCCCCTGATTCTGCTATAGACAACAAATAATCTCCAACCTCTTTATAAATCCAAAAACAAGGCAGCACTGCCGCCAAACTCACTTCGATAGAATCGTATTCAAAAACTTCAGCAAGAAAGCCAGTATATAACTGGCAGGTTGGTGATTTCTCTGGAACTTCAAATGTCTTCAATTCTTCAGCAAATTCCTGGTGCAGTATTTTTTCAACTGCAATGGTTTCGTTTGCAAATCGCATATAATCTGAAGACTGTTCCGGATCTTTCAGTTGAGTGGAAATGCTAGCCAATACCTTTCCGTAGGTATTAAGGTAATAGGTGTCCTGATGAATGTAAAAATGAAATCTGTCCTTACTCAAAGATCCATCACTTAATTCTTTTATGAAATTATGCTGTTGAATAGCATCCATAATTGGATTTACCTGTTCAACAACTCCCTCAAACCAGTTCAGTTTCATACTTGGTGTAATTGGTAGTTTGCTAATTTAGTATCGGTCTTGAAATTCACCTGATTGATTTCGTCCATCAGGTAGCTTCTGAAGCTGCCTGGCAGATGACCTCTCTCTAGTTTTGTAGCTTTCTCTCCAGCAATTCCCATAGTGATTAAACCTGTGAGATTTGCTTCGAAAAGAGCTTTGGGGTTAGCGCCAGAAAAACCAGCCAGCAAAGCACCTAGCATACATCCAGCACCAGTGATTTTGGTAAACATCTCAGACCCATTATCTACTGTTGCAGTTTGCTTCCCATCGGTGATGATGTCTCTTTTACCAGTAGCTATAACGATGCACTTCCAGTCTTTGGCCAGTTGCTCGCAAACTTCAACTGCATCTTCTCCATCGTCCAGGGAATCCACGCCTTTCACTTGTGTTTCTGCACCTGCTAAGGTTTTGATTTCTCCAATATTCCCTTTGACGATACTTATTTTACCAAAAGATCTGAGCTTATTGATAAAGTCGATCCTTCTGGGAATCGCACCACAACCCACCGGATCCAAAACCACTGGAATATCCACTACGGCTGCTGCTTTTACAGATTGCAGCATCGCTAATTCCTGCTCTTTAGTTAAAGAACCAATATTAATGTAAACAGCCTGTGCCAGTTTGGTAAAGTCGTAAGCTTCGTCAGCAGATTCACACATCGCTGGCGAGGCGCCTGCACTTAGTAAGATATTAGCACAGTCGGTAATCGTGACATAATTGGTAATGGCTTCGACTAAAGGTCCGCCTTCTTTTACTTGTTGTAGATAGTGTTGTAAATCCATAAAATGGTTTTTTATTAATTTAAAAATGCGTTTTTGAATTTGTCTTCGCTTAAGTTGGTGATCCCGATTTCATTAAAAAAATGCAGGATAGGTAGTTCTTTTTCCGCTGAGGATTTAAAATCCTTATGAAAACACCTGGCAGTGGCTTTTAAGATATCGTCCATCAATGGTGATGATTCTTCATTGATATAGGTGTAGTAAATTTTAAAGGCCTCTTCTGGGTGGGTTTCTATAAATTCAATGGCCTTTTGAATAGCCTTGACGAAAGCATCAATTTTTTCGGGATGCTTTTCATAATAAGTTTGAGAAGTAAACAGGTCTAAGGCACAGAAGTTGGCAAAACCAGCGGAGTCAGCGTCCATATGAATGACCTCTAAATTCTCGTGTTCTGCTTCGACGCCTTCAAAATTATAAAAATAAAGCCAACCGGCGTCTGCTCCCTCATTCATATGTTTGACCAAATAAAAATCTTTGGCCACAAATTCGACTTGTGAAGCTTCTACAGTAACGCCTTGTTTGGCAGCATATCGCTTTATAATTTCCAGGCCTATACCGTTGGTTTTATCATTGGAGACTGGAGTGGCTACCTGAATTGTTCCGCCGTTTTTTAAAAGTTCAAAAGAGGCGGTTTTCATGAGGACTCCACCTTTGGTTTCAAAATAAGTCCCCAAAGAAAGAAACTCGGGATGGTGTTGCTCGATTAAATGCAAAGGCTCATTGGTGGCCAACTGAATATTCCCCTCAATTAAATCCTGAAGGCCATCGTAATGATCGGTTGGAACAATCAATTCAAAATTGGAGATACCATTGTCTTTTAAATATCTCTTTTCCTGAGCAATAATGATAGGCAGGTGGTCTGGATTTAAAAACCATTCTATAGCTAATTTCATGTTATTCTGATTTTGATAGGTTATTCACTAATTCGGTTACTGCTGTTTTGATGTCGCCAGAACCAAAAATATCACTCACCAAAGCATATAGGTCGGGTTGATAAGCGGCGATTTCGGCAATATTATCACGATGAATTCCACCAATGACACAGACGGGAACATCGAGTTGTTTTTTGGCTTCAGAGATCACTTCCTTGCTAACGACATCAGCTTTAGGCTTAGTTTTAGAAGGGTAGAAAGCTCCAAAGGCCACATAATCTGCTCCATCCTGAACGGCTTGTTTTGCTCTCTCCAGGTCTCCGTAACAGGACACACCAATAAGCATTTGCCCTCCGACCACTTTTCTGGTTTCTCTCACCGTCTGATCGCTGAATCCGACGTGGACTCCATCGGCTCCTATGTTCCTGGCCAGCTGAACACGGTCGTTGATAAAAAAGGTCGCTCCTTTTTTACTGCAAAGCTGCTGCAGGGCTTTCGCAGTGTTCTCCAGCTCAGCATCTGTGGATGATTTGTCTCTTAGCTGAATCACTTTTGCCCCTGCATCCAAGGCTTCTTCAACTTGTTGGAGAATGGTTAATTTTGGGGTTAAGACTTCATCGGTAATGGCGTAAATGCCTTGTAATGATTTCATAAGTTTTATAAATTAAAAAAACCGTTTCATGTGGATACACGAAACGGTTTATTGATGTTTCTTCAATTTTTAGTTTCGTTTTCCTACGCTGTAATTACTCAGTTCAGGTTCTAGGATGTATTCTCAGCCTTTCGGCACTCCTAACGATGATATAAATATAAATAATGAAAGCTTACTTAAGGCCTTTAGTAATTCGAAATCTCAAGATTTTACATAAATTTTATGAAAATGCTTTAAGCTGGCAATCGCATAACATCAATCTGACTTGTATTAAATTCCGAAGAAAAAGAAAAACATAAAAAAACCCGCATCAAAGGATACGGGTTCTAAAACTTCAAAATAATTTAAAATTCTTATTTCTTAATAAACCTTTTAGTTAAGGTATCTTTTCCTGATGACATAATTAGGAAATAATTTCCAGATGCCAGAGGCGAAACATCAATAGAAGTATTGTTCCCAGAGGTGTTTATGCTCATTAATTGCTTACCTCTAATATCGTAAACAGTCACTTTATCGACTGAGATTTGAGAGGATCCTAAGTCAAGGAATAAAGTTTGACTTACAGGATTTGGATAGACAGAAACTTCTGCATTATCAAAAACACTTGAGCTTAATGAACAAGCCGAAGTTGGGTCTGTAAGCGTCACCTGAATAGTTACACTAGACTCATTTCCACTTGTATCTGTCACTGTGTAAGTAACTTCTGTAAATTCCTCTTGCTTGTCTAAATCATCACAATTGAACTCAACTTGACTCAATACCTGAGAGTCAATTGCACAATTGTCGGTTGATCCGTTTTCAACATCTTCTACAGATAAAGTTGCTAAGCCATCATTATCAAGTTCTAAAGCAATTGACTCATTTGCAACAATGACAGGGTTTTCTGTATCTTCAACAACGACATTCTGAGTTTGTGTGCTCACATTTCCTGAACTATCTTCAAATTCCCAGGTAATAACTGTTGTTTGTGTAATTGGTAATTCTACTGATGTAGTTCCAGTAATTTCACCTGAGTCACAATTATCTTCTGCCGTTGGAGCAACTAAATCTGTGACTTCACATTCTCCTATCACATCTTCTAAAACTTCTTGAGTAGGTGTAGGCCCTTCTACATCACCAATATTAATTGTAATTCCTAAACGTTCTGTACTTTCACACTCCCCCTCAACATTGGCAGCATAGAGCACCTCTCCATCTGTGATCGTATAATTTTCATCAAGCGGCTCACCTTCTGTTTCTTGACTATACCAAGCTACAGTTGGCGTATCCAGTTCGATTTCTCCTAAAAGTGGAGCATCACAGAAGGTTTGTTCTGTTTCTCCAGTTGGAGCTAATAAATTACAGCTACCGGCCGGCAGAAGTACGATTGAATAATCTTCCACTTCTCCCCACGTAAACGATTCACATGAAGAAGGAATGTCATCATATTTCATAGATACTCTCATCCGTAAAGATTCCCCTTCTACAGCACCTTCTGGCACTGTAAATGTACCACTAACTTCGTTGTCTGTGGATGGTTCGCTGACCATAACCAATTCTCCGTCGTCTGTGAAATCTCCATTGAGGTTAAAATCGATCCAAACCGCAATGCCTTCATCGTAAACAGTCCCGCTCCATTCTGGATTAACAGTAACTGTGTAAGATTCACCAACAACTAGCTCTGTAGAAATATTCGTGAAATCTGAATAACCTGGGCCTGCTCCAGATTCATTATCTATCTCGTGAAGTCTTACTCTTGAAATATGCTCATCCGCTGTGGTCTCACCACTAGAGTTACAGTATGACAATACAAATTCTTCGGTTGTAAAAGTTAAGGTTTCTGAGTAATCTGAAAGTGTACCTTCTTCAACACAATTCGTTCTAATTTGGACTTCATAAGTGGTTTGCTCTGTAAGACCATCAAGATTTATAGCATTGGTTTGTAGGGAAGATTCAATCCACTCGGTTGATCCTTCTTCTCTATATCTAAAATCATATTCTCCGCCTGGAGAATTATCCCAGTATAAAGAGGCTGAGTCTGAATCTAAACCGCCTACTGTAATACCTGTTGGAGGTGTAGCTTCACAAACTACAGGTTCTGAATTCAAGCCTGTAACAATCAAAGTGAAATTTTGCTGACCGTTGGTGAGTTCACCTTTGTGTGTAACTTTTACGGTGTATATTCCAGAAGCATCAGCAATATCTACTCTTTCAAAGTTGTCTCTTGAGTTGTTACCCTTTTCATTGGTGTTCACCCCAGTAAGTCTCCAAGGTAAATTTTCAGAACCTTCCTGCTCAACCACTATATCTAAATCGTTGATTAATCGAGCTGTATCCGAGTTTAAATCTGAAGTAGCTTCGCCCGCTGGATCTGTCCAGGATATGGAAGCTAAAAGGTCATCTACATTATTGCTTTCTACTTCAAGTTCGTAGGTTTGACCAGGAAATAAAGACAGATCGTTGATAACGACTCCATTGTCTTTATTTGACATTGCTTCTGCTGCACGTTTAGTATTCATAAGTCCCCATCCATACACTGCATCTGGCCCTTCCATACCAGCATCATCTGCTGTATGTAAGATTAAACCTTTGAGTGTAGCTGATAGCATATAGTTTCCAAATAATTTCTGAGCGTGTTGCTGTAGTAAAAGCGCACTACCTGCAACATTTGGAGATGCCATAGAGGTTCCTGAAATCGAATTGTACGAAGCATCACCATTAGCATATGTTGAATATACACCCGTTCCATTACCCGTTATATCTGGTTTTATTCTAAGGTCATCTGTAGGACCTTGACTACTACTAGAATTTATCAAAACTGAAATCAATTCACCCTCATCACTAACATCAGCATCTATGCCGTTGGCCACAACCAAATTGTTTTTTGATGTGGAGTGCCCGGTTAATTTATCAAATTGAGGATTGGATGGATCTAAAGGAGATCCATTCCATGTGGCTGTACCATCGTTACCAGCAGCAACAACCATCAAATAATTTGGTGCATTGTAATGTAAAACATCCCAATTTCTGGATTCATCGATATAAGCACCAAAATAATAGTCTGGAAGTAAATCTGGTCTAAATCCATAAGAATGGTTAGACACCAGCATACCCTCTGCTGCAGCTGCTGTGGCTTCTGCCAAATCATTACTCCATTTATAAGAATCAACACTTGCTTGTGGTGCCATACCTTTTGCTGCAGGAACTACTCCAGATGCCATAATAGTACCTGTAACGTGTCCAGCGTGAAAATTAAGGTCAAGACCTCCTTCTGAATCAGCATCCATCACAGTAACTCTACTACCACTTGAACCCCCCTGGTATTCCTGATGTGTTGCTCTGGCATGCCCCCCATCCCAAACGTGTGCGGTCATATCCTGTCCATCTAGATTGAAACCTGTAGACCCTCCTATGTTTAAATGATCTGTTCTAGTGGAACGTGCTGCATCTACATTATAGGTTTGGTAATATATGGGAGTGCCATCACCTTCTATACGTTGTAATTCTGCATAGCTTCCATTGTCTAAGGTTAAAGAAAGTTCTAGATTTTGTCGTCTAGCCTTAACTTCAAGTCCTTGTTTATGAGCCTGAGATTCTGACATAAACTGGCTAGACAGCTGGTTTAACAATGAAGAGTTATACCTTGAAGTAATTCTCTGTTTTTGATTTTCTGTTTGCGAATGTGCTACGAAGCTTACTAAAACTGCTAATATTAGCACCAATCGATTCAAGTAATTGTGATTCATTTGTTTTTTAATAAAAATTAATGCGGGGAAATTAATTAATAAGATTCTGTTAACAAAACTTGATCCGTTAAAATATGGAAATAAAAAAACCCTGCCTTAAAGGCAGGGTTTAAAATAAAGAACAATTTAATTTATTCTTCTGTAGGAAGTGTTAAAACAACTCCTACTTCAAAAGGATCAGCACCCTCTTCTTGAGGTAAGAAAACTTCCTGTAATAAACTGTAAGTGAAAGTTTTAGTACAAGGATCATATGTTCCTGAGCCACCAGGAGTTTCTGGTTGATTTCCAACAATTTCTACTGAAAAGTCATCATTGATAGTTAAAGTTCCAGAATAAACTAAAATGCCATCGTTAGTAGGGTCACCTGTTGCTTCTGCTACAAAGTTTGTTCCCCAGGCTGAATCTATCTGATATACATTTTCTTCACCTTCTACTGGAGTTAGGTTAGCTTCAAACGAATTTATTTGATCACCATCAATACTTGCAGCACCATTGTAAGTAGGAGCAATATCAGTATTACATACTTGCAACGCAAAAGTAATAGGGTGATTACCTTCCAAACCAACAATTACATTTGGCTTGCTTACATTTACAATCGTAGCTTCAAGCGTATAATCCGAACCAGAACTTATAACAGGCAGCTCCAAATCAACAGTATTTTGATTTACAGGAACAACTACCTGAATGTTTGTTGGGTACTCACTTGGCAGTGATCCTGACGTAGCTTCAATTTCTATATCCACAGTAACGTCAGAGACGTTATTTGTTGAGGTTTCTAATAGAACAGGGACCTCTACATCTTCACTATTGTCTGGAACCGATGCAGAAGTTGCTCCAAATTCTATCCATCCAGACTCTAGATCTCTAGGGAAATTACCGTCTGTATAATCTGTATCACAAGCTACTAATAAAGTACTTATGAAAATTAAACTTAATACTTTTTTCATATCTTAATTATTTGTGACTTTTGTTAAACTAAATGTTACCTGGTAAGGGGCTGCCCCGCAACCTCCATCGGTTACATATTCTGTAAGAGTTAATTCAAATGATGAATCATCAAGTAAATTAAAACTAGCTGGAACATTTCCTGGGCCTAAGGTAATGGTTCCATCTCCACATCCTAGACCAGTTTCTAACGCTTCGTCAACAAGAACTTCGTCACAAACCAAATCAAAGACCACTTCAGTGGCTGGTTGATCAATACCCAATGCCTCAAGGTAGACTGCTTCAAAACTTCTCTTAGTACTAGCACCTTCCACAGGGCTTAGAGTGACAGTTTGATTTTCAAAAACTAAAACTCCGTCATCTGGATTGATAGGCGTGAGTTGTTCCAATTGATATTCACCCGCAAAAGCATCAGGCTCAATAGGACATATCTCAAAAATACTAATCGAGTGACTACTTTCAGACAATAAATCTGCTTCTGCAGCAGAAAAGGTAAGAACTATGGATTCTCTTTGTAACTCTACAGAATTATCTATACCTCTCACAACTAAATCGGATACATATTCTCCAGCAGGTATAGTAACCTGAGGATTTACAATCTCATAATTTTCAGGGTTTGCAGTAGACCTGTCTTCGTCTACTTGAACTGTTACTGTTCTATCTTGATCTGAAACTGTTGATACCCCTATTTCAATACTTACTTCACCTTCATCATCTTTTATGACTTCTAGGTTTGATGTATCATCAGTAAAACTGACTAATGAAGTACCGTTTTCATTATCAAAAATAGTCTGTTCTGTGTCATCACAACTCATAAGAGCTGCAATCAACAACAAAAACAAGCCTTTTAAATATATTGTTTTCATAATCTTTGTTTTAGTAACCTGGGTTATTTTCATTAATGTTAGGATTAGAATTAACTTCATCTAACGGAATAGGTAAAGTAAATCTAAAATCATCTGTCGCTAATGTACAAGGAGCAGAACCAATACAATCTGAAGGATCTCTTACAAGACCTTGATTGATATCAAATCTAAATCTTTTTAGGTCAATAAATCTATGACCTTCAAAGGCTAGTTCGATTCGTCTTTCATCTAAAACAGATTGAAGAGCTTCTGTTCTATTACCAAAAACCTCTAAATCCTGCGGATCTTCAAATCTTGCATCTCTGAGTGTCTTTAGAGATTGGGCAGCATCTGTAAGCCTATCCAATCTAGCTTCAGCTTCAGCTTTCATTAAATGCATCTCAGATATTCTCATAGCTTTGAAATCATTTAAGAAATTGAATCCTCCACTACCTGGATATTTGCCAATAAGATGGAGGTTGTCTTCAGGATCTGAGCCTTCAACATCTAAATTAACTTGATACCTAACGTCAAGTGTATCCAAGGTGTTGAATAGTTGATTTGACATTTCAATAAAGGCACCACCAGTTCCAGTAAAGTACCAAGCTCCTCCAATTCTGGCTTCAGCTTGAACAAACTCTCTTTTAAAAACAACTTCGGTATTATCTTCATCAGAAAACATATCAACATACTGTTCTCTGTTAGCTAACGGATATCTAGCAATAAGATCATCGGCTATAGTAAGCACATTCTCATATTCACCAGTTATTAATTCTACTCTTGCTCTCAAGAATGGTACGAAATCTGCGTTTGTACGAAAAATATCATCATTATCACCTATTAAGTCTTCAGCAATATCAAGATCTTTGAATATACCTTGTTTCACTTCTGAAACCGTATTTCTCGCAGGGAAATCACCACTTAAAAGAACTTCATCAAAGTAAGGAACGGCTACTCCATTAGGATCTAAAAGATCTGGAGAGAAAAAACGCATCAATTCATAAAAAGCATATCCTCTAAGAGCGTAAGCCTGACCTAATAAAAAGTCGTATCGCTGCTCTTCACCCAATTCAGGCTCAATGCTTTCAGCACTTTGTATCAAGCGAGTTGCCCTGTTTGCCAGACGGTTGTATCTCAAATAAAAATTTCCTACAAACGCACTTTGTGAAGTCACTTCAAAATTAAAAATATCTCTTTTTTGACCTCCTGAGTCCGCTCCAATCTTGGTATTATCACTTTGAAGTGAATTAATGTCTAAAATACTACCATCTACTGCCGGAGCTGGAAATACATCGTATATACCACTCAATCCTAGTTCTAAATCATCTACGGTTTGAAAAGCACTATCTGCTGTAGCTTGATCAACTGGAATTCTGTCTAGTTCATCACTGCATGCAACAAGTGCAACAGTGAACAACGACAGTAAAAATATATTATGTAATCTTTTCATTGTTTTATGTTTTAAAATGTTATGTCGATACCTGCTGTGTACTGTCTTGGGGTTGGGTAATCAAAAAACGAGCCTGTATTTGTTGACTCAGGATCAAATCCTCTCCACTTACTAAATGTTAATAAATTTGTTCCTTGAACATAGATTCTTACATTCTTGAATACACCGGTTTTCTCAAGTAACTCAGGACTAAAATTATAGCCTAAAGATAAGTTTCTTAATCTTAAGAAGGAAGCATCTTCTAAATATCTGTCTGTTCCCTGAAGTCTAGTAGATCCAGAGTTTATACTTGGAATAGCTGTTATATCGCCAGGTTGTTGCCAAGCTGTTAACATATCAACAGATTGATTAGAAAAGGCAGCTGCACCTACATCTTCAAGTAGACCTAAAGAACCATTTGTTCTGTACTGTTCTGCAGCAAAAGAGAATAGCAAGTTAAAATCAAATCCTTTGTATTTAGCACTTGTACCAAAACCACCTGTGTATAAAGGATCGGCTTGTTTATCTGAAAACACCCTGTCATTATCGCTGAATTGCTCTGTAAGGTTCCCATCAATATCTAAATAAAGTGGGTTACCATTAGCTGGATTAACTCCTGCCCATCTTGTTAAAAAGAAAGATCTAAGCGGCTGTCCTACCTGTAATGCGGTGTTTCCTTGCTGTACGAAATCCGATTCTGCTAACGCTACTACTTCGTTTTTATTATAAGCTGCGTTTGCAAATACATTCCAAGTTAACTCATCATTCCTAATGACATCAAATGATAAACCAATCTCAATACCTTTATTTGAAACCTCTGCTACATTGGACTCAACTGTAGTAAATCCAGTTGAAAATGAGACTGGCTGAGGAAAAAATAAATTATCCGTTTTTTTATCATAAACGTCTAAAGAACCACTCAATCTATTTTTAAAGAAGCCAAAATCTACACCTATGTTGGCCTGAGTTGTAGTCTCCCATTCTAGGTTGGGATCAACTAATTCTGTTGGCGCAAAACCTGGGGTCCCCTGGTAACCAGTAAGTGCACTTACTCGATCTAAACCAACATAAAAACCAGTAGTTCCAGGTCTTACAGTTCTGTTACCTACAACACCATAACTAGCTCTTAGCTTTAAGTTTGTAATATCTTGTGCATCTGAGAGAAAATCTAATTCATGGAGATTCACACGACCAGATACAGAACCAAAAGTACCCCATCTGTTTTCTTCACTAAATCTTGAAGACCCATCACGTCTTAGGTTAGCAGATAATCCAAATTTACCATCGTAATCATAATCTACAGTTCCAAAATAAGAAAACAAAGCGTCTTCAACTTCAGATGAAAAAGTGTTTGGTATGTAAAATCTAGCTTCACCACCGTCACCATCATCCTCTGTTAAAGTACCATCTGCAAATCCACTACCAGAACCAGGAAGTTTAGGATTCAAACCATATGCCTGAAATCCAGCCTGCTGAATATTTGTATAAACATATTCTGTGTGTACTGACGCAGAAATAGTATGGACATCAAATGTTTTATCAAATCGAATATAAGGGTTAAGGTTAAACAAGAAACTTCTGTTGAAAGCCTCAGTTTGTGATCCCTTCAATTGAGAATTTACATCTGGCTCAACTAAACCTCTAGTACTTAAAGGACTCACTATATTTAAGTTTTCAACATTGTTGTAGTCACCACTCACTCTAGCACCTACAGTAAAGTTATCGTTGAGATGATAATTGGCATTAAATGCTGCAAGAATTTTAAACTCTCTTTCCTGGTCAGTATCAAACCTTTGGTTATTTAGAGCCAGATAAGGTGTATTAGTAAAACCATTTGCTCCGTTAGGACTGATAGATCCATCTGGATTAAGTGCACCAGAAGCCTGTGTTCCTATCACATTTAAACTACCATCAGGATTGTAAGGATTCAACATTGGCAATCCAATATAAGGAACAATAAAAGGGTTGTCTAACTCACCTCCTGTATTATCTGCAAAAACTGAAGATTGTCTGTCTGCATCTACAACAAAATCATTTACAGAATAGTTCATTGTAATATTAGAATTGAAATCAAACTTATCGCTAGGTCTCACTTCTAAATTATTTCTGATAGAAAAACGTTGAATATTACTTCTATTGGTAATTCCTTCCTGCTCATAATATTGCATCGAAGAATAAGACCTGTGCGTATCACTACCTTCTGTCATAGTCAATTCATGGGAAACTGTTTGCCCGTCCTGTAACAAAATATCTGCCCAGTTTGTGTTGGTTCGTCTTGCAGTAGCATTGATTTCTTCATCAGTAAGACCTACGCCTGGACCACCACCAAAAATATCTCTACCAAAGGTTAGATATTGCTGAGCATTCATCACCCTGAAATTTGGATCTGGGTATTGAGAAGTACCATATAGAGATCTGTATTGAAAGGTTACACCTTCACTAAAAGAACCTTTTTTAGTGGTCACCAATATAACACCATTAGCAGCTCTGTTACCATATAACGCAGCAGCAGAGGCATCTTTTAATACAGAAATATCTTCAATATCATTGTTATTTAAACTCCTAAATGTGTTAGGATCTACCGGCGTACCATCAATTACATACAAAGGGTCTGTTGCTCCATTTATAGAACTTCTACCTCTAATAATAACATCTCCACGTCTACCTGGCTGTCCTGATGCACTTTTTGCATTTACACCCGGAGCAAGACCTTGCAATGCTTGATCTACTGAAGCAATAGGCACCTGCTCAATACTTTCAGAACCCACGTTCGAAATTGAAGATGTAACTTTAGCTCGGGACTGATTACCATAAGCGACAACTACTACTTCATCCAAATCTTCATTATCCTGAATCAGACTAACATCAATTGTAGACTGATCTCCAACTTGGATTTCTTGTGTTCTAAAACCTAAATATTTAAATTGTAGGGTTTGTTCTGATTCTACACTTAAAGTGTAGTTTCCATCAAAATCAGTTTGTGTACCCGATGAGTCTCCTTTCACAAGGATATTAACCCCCGGAAGAGGTAAACCTCCTTCATCGGTAACGGTACCCGTCACAGTTTTTGTTTGTGCAAACGAAATTTGCACCATCAACGCAAATAAGAGCGTCAAAAATCCATTAATTTTTAATTTCATGTTTTTGTTTATTAGAATTAGCCATTTCAAAAATGATAAGATTAGGTTAATAGACCAATGAATATGAGGCTTAATAAGAAGCCTAATACGTTAAAATTCCTTAATAAAAGCGGTATTGACTCACTAACACCTGTTAGCATACTGAATAACAGTTAATTATAAATTTAAGAATACTCTGATTTATCCATAAAAACTGATTTGCACGTTTTTTTAAGTTAACAACTAAATTAATAGTAGTTGATTTATACGCGTTATTAGTTAATAGTATCTTAATAAAGTTAATCCCATGTTATTTCACATAATTTACTTGGAAGCTAAATCCTTCTAAAAAACGCTAATAAAACTATAATCATAAAAAAAGGCCAACAAAATTGTTGACCTTTTTCATGTTATAAAATCGTTATTTCTAATCTACATTGTCATGCAAAAAAGAGTTATTGGATCTAAAATTTAAGTTGTCTTTATCTCCTTCTACACTTGTTCTAGATAAAGCATTCCCTTCATTGCGATTCTGACTCAGTTCAATTCCTGCTCTTTTGTAAGCAGGTTGCTTCTCAATTTCATCAATGTTATTGGTGTTCCTGAATTTATAGTTGAATTGTTTCATCTTAGCTTTACGTTCAGCTGCTCTAGACGCCAACTCAGACAACGGTGTATTCATAGGATCAATATCCTCATTTGAGTTTGAACTTGGTGCCGATGGCTCTACAGTTCGCCTTTTAAACTGAACTTCTTCCGGCTCTTCCTCAACTTGTTTTACTTTTGGTTTTCTTGGAGTAGGTGAAGCTTGCTCATCTTCTTCCATAAATTCTGACAAATCGTATTTTTTGACTTCAGAGTTAGAGTGGCTTTGAGTAGCATTTACTTCTTCTGGCTCGTTCACCTCTATGTCTCTTGTCGACTGGAACTTAATGTATTCTGAATCGTCCTCGTCTTCTTCCTGTTCTGAAAAATCAAAACTCAGCATACCAGAAGAGTTTTCTTCTTCCTTTACTGGACTATCTTCAATAATTTCAAAGTCGTCGTCATGAGCATTTACAATCTCAAAATCAACTTCTAAATTATTGACATTCACTTGCTCACTTTCTATCTCTTTTTGAGATTCTTCTTCAACATCAAGCTTATGAACCACTTTGGGATCTTCTTTAGATCCTGAAGCTTTAGGTCGAGCACGTGGAATATCTACAGAGGATTGTTTTTTGAACCTTCCAGTCGATAAATTTTGCTCAATACGTTGATCGTCTTCCAAAGTATGGATAATCTTCTTGGTTTCAGTATTGACGATTTCATCCTGTTGTTCAGTATTAAAACCTGTCGCGATTACCGTAACTGAAATGGAGTCTTCCAAACCTTCGTCATCGCCAACACCCATAATAATATTCGCACTATTTCCAGCTTCAGCTTGTATATGGTCGTTGATTTCTCCAATTTCATCTAAAGTGATTTCATCGGTTCCAGACACAATCAATAGTAATACGTTTTGCGCCCCTTTAATTTTATTGTCATTCAGCAGTGGAGAATCCAAAGCCTTTTCAATAGCAATTTGAGACCTGTTGGTTCCTGAAGCTACAGCAGAACCCATGATGGCTGTACCGCTGTTGCTCAATACCGTTTTAGCATCACGTAAATCGATGTTTTGCGTATAGTGGTGCGTAATCACTTCTGCTATCCCGCGAGAAGCCGTAGCCAAAACTTCATCAGCCTTAGAGAAGCCTGACTTGAATCCAAGGTTCCCGTAAACTTCTCTGAGTTTATTATTGTTGATCACAATAAGTGAATCTACATTACTTCTGAGTTCTTCTACACCCAGCTGAGCCTGTTCGTTTCTGGTGCGACCTTCAAACTGAAATGGGATAGTAACGATACCAACCGTAAGAATATCCATTTCTTTTGCAAGCCTGGCAATTACAGGCGCAGCCCCTGTACCCGTACCGCCGCCCATACCAGCGGTAATAAATACCATTTTGGTATTGGTGCTCAGTAAGCCTTTTAAATCTTCTCTACTTTCTTCGGCTGCCTGTTTACCAATATCTGGGTTGGCACCAGCCCCAAGCCCTTCTGTAAGATCAACACCCAACTGAATTTTAGTTGGAACCGGACTGTTTTCCAGCGCTTGTGCATCGGTATTACAAATCACGAAGTCAACACCTTTTATGCCCTGACTAAACATGTGATTGATGGCATTGGAACCTCCTCCACCAACTCCTATCACTTTTATGACATTGGATTGATTTTTTGGGAGGTCGAACGATATGTTTTCGAATTCTTGGCTCATAATTATTATTTTTTGGTTGGTATACTATTTACTCTGCGTTATCTAAAAAATCTTTTAACTTATCAAACCATTTCTCAACCACATTTCTACTAGGTCGAGCAGGTTGATTGGGTTGCTCTGGAATGCCTTTGTTTTCATCCCGTTCTGAAGAATCTTCTGTGATTTCATCATCATTGTAGTTCATTGCCGATTCCGCTGGCTCACCAGTGGCTTCCATATGTTCTTGCTCTTCTTGTTCCAATCGCTCAGCTTTATCAAAGGCTTTGCGCTCCAGCCCATCCATCACTAGCCCTACGGCTGTCGCATAGAGTGGACTTGCTATTTCTTTGTCGGTTTCACCAGCCAAATACTCGTTGGGATAACCAATTCTGGTATCCATGCCAGTTACATACTCGACTAGCTGCTTTAAATGCTTCAATTGAGCTCCACCGCCAGTGATAACTATTCCGGCAATTAACTTTTTCTTCTGTTCATCATGGCCATAATTTTTAATTTCAAGATACACCTGATCTATAATTTCTACAGCTCGGTAGTGAATTACTTTAGATAAGTTCTTCAGCGAAATCTCTTTAGGATCTCTTCCCCGTAAGCCTGGGATAGAGACGATTTCATTCTCTTTATTCTCACCAGGCCAGGCCGAGCCAAATTTCACTTTTAGTAATTCTGCCTGCTTTTCTATAATAGAACAGCCTTCTTTGATGTCTTCCGTAATCACATTACCTCCTAATGGAATGACAGCTGTATGTCTAATGATGCCGTCTTTGAAAATGGCCAGATCTGTAGTTCCGCCACCGATGTCAATCAAGGCAACACCTGCTTCTTTTTCTTCCTGACTTAACACTGAATTTGCCGATGCCAAAGGTTCTAAAGTCATGCCATTGAGCTCCAATCCAGAATTCTTGACGCATCTGCCAATGTTTCTGATCGAAGATATTTGACCAACAACCACATGAAAATTAGCCTCCAGACGGCCTCCAGACATCCCTCTGGGCTCCATAATTTCAGATTGGCCATCAACTTTATATTCCTGTGGCAAAACGTGTATAATTTCTTCACCTGGTAACATCACGAGTTTGTGGACTTGATTACACAAATTGTCGATATCATCATCTTCTATCACTTCTTCTACATCATTTCTTGTAATGTAGTCGCTGTGTTGTAAACTTCTAATGTGTTGCCCGGCAATTCCTACGGTGACACCTTTGACTTCAATGCCAGAATTTGCTTCCGCCTGCTGTATAGCTTGCTGGATAGACTGTATGGTTTGAGTTATATTGTTCACAACACCACGATGTACCCCCAGACTTTTGGTTCTACCAATGCCTAATATCTCTACTTTCCCGTATTCATTTTTACGACCAATCATGGCTACAATCTTTGTTGTACCTATGTCTAAGCCTACTGCAATATTATCTTCTTCCATTTTTGTAGATTATTACTTTGTTGTACATACTACCTGATTACCAAATTGCAAATCTATGCGTTTATAGTCATCTAATTTTTTGTATTCCGAAGCTTTTGAATAAAAAACTTTATAGTTGGTCAACTTTTTGTCAAGATAAGAAATTTGACCAAAATTGACTAAATATCCTTGATCCCGAACCTCCAAAACATAGCTTTTTTCTGCTATTTTTCGGATTGCAATGATATGTTTTTTTAAAAAATCATCCGCCTCTATTTTCTTCAAAAGTGGATAAACTTCTTGTAATTCTTTTGGACTTACTCCAGACACCAAAGGCACTCGCGATGAGTAGTTTGAAGATAATGGCATTGGCAATCCCTCTGTATCTAAATAATAAAATCCTTTATCTCTTATCCTGGCGATAGGTTCCCGTTGTATGATTCTTGCTGAAAGTGTTCCATCGAGACTATAAAATGCTTCCGATAACTTTATCATTTCGTTGGCGTTCAGTGCATGTTCAAAAGTGGCCAAACGTTGTTCATTTATCAACGAATCTCCGTTAGATGCCAGCACTTCTTCTAATAAATCTTCAACTTCTGCTTCTGTAATGAAAATCTTGGAGGCATCCAAAAGCTCAACATTTATTGCTTTTACAGGCTTTAATTTCTGGCGATGGTTTGCAAAACCAACCAAGAAGAAAAGAATCCCCAGGATCAAAATCAGTCTTATGGTATGTAGATTAACTCGTTTCATGCAGGTAATTTGTAATGTTTCTTGCTTCTACTCCTATATCTCCTGCTCCAAGCATTACGATCACTTCATTATCGGCGTTCTCAATTCTATTTTGAATATCAATTTTAGTTATCAATTGTTTCGATGAATGCTGGATTAAGTTCAAAAGATACTCTGACGAAATTCCCTCAATAGGCTCTTCCCTCGCTGGGTAAATATCCAAGAGATACACCTTATCAAATAGAGCTAAGCTCTGAGCAAAGCCCTCAGCAAAATCTTTAGTCCTGGAAAATAAATGAGGCTGAAAAATAACTACTGATTTTTTATCAGGATGCATTTCTGAAATGGCTTGATATACAGCATCGATTTCCATAGGATGATGTGCATAATCATCGATAACTACTAAATCCTCTGACTTATACACGTAATTGAATCGTCGCTGAACACCTTCAAAAGTAGCTAAAGCTTTTCCAAATTCATTTGCCAGCTCAGGTTTAAAATCGATTGCTAAAGCTAATGCAGCAGCTGCATTGAATAAGTTGTGGCGGCCTGGTAAATGAAATTTCAGGTTTTTCAAGCGATGCTCTTCTTTTATAAAGTCGAAGACATAACTTCCATCTGTGATTTTAATATTCTTAATCTGAACCTCTGCCTCATCTTCTATGGCTATAAATTGGGCCTCCAGATCCAACCCACTTTTGGCATATAAATGATTTTTCGGAACCAGTCTCGAAAATTCTTTAAAGGTCTCTACAAGCTTTTCGGTAGTTTCATAAATATCCAAATGATCGGCATCCATGGAGTTAATGACAGCTGCAGTAGGATGTAATTGCAAAAATGACCTATCAAATTCATCGGCTTCCACAACAACTACCTCTTCGCCATCTCCGATATAATTGGTCATATAATTTTGAAGTATGCCACCACAAAAAGCAGTCAACTTGATACCGCTTGCCTTTAAAATATGAACCAAAATCGCAGACGTTGTCGTCTTACCATGCGTTCCGGCAACGGCTAAGGTTGGCAGATCTTTTGTGATTTTACCAAGTACAACTGATCGCTTATGCATTTCAAAATTCTGATGCTTGAAATACGCGAAGAATTTTGAAAGTTTCGAAATTGCTGGCGTGTAAATAATAAGAGTAGTTGATTTTGATAGCTTCTTAAGTTGACGCTCATCAGCTTCAGAATATACTACTTCAATTCCTTCATTTACTAATGCTTTGGTCAAGTCAGTTTCTGTTCTGTCATAACCAGAAACGTTCAAGCCTTTTTGATTGAAATATCTAGCCAAAGCACTCATACCGATACCTCCGATACCGATTAAAAATACATGTGTATATTGACTTATTTCTCTCATTTTAATTCATGTTCTATACGTTCCACTTCATCAACTATTGCTTTTGTAGCCAAAGGTTTAGCCAAAGTGATAATATTTTTAGAGAGTCGCTTTTGCAATTCAATGTCATTGATCAAACTCTTGAAAACCTCCTGAAATTTATCGTCCAAATCACTTTCTTTTAGCATTAATGCTGCATCTTTATCTTCGATGGACCTGGCGTTTTTAGTTTGATGATCTTCTGCCACATTTGGAGAAGGGATAAAAAGCACTGGTTTTCCCACCAGGCTCAATTCACTTACAGCGCCGGCACCGGCTCTGGAAATGATAACATCTGCTGCAGCATAAGCCATATCCATTTTTGAAATGAACTTCAAAACTTTGATAGCTTTAGTTTCTAATGATTTGTATCTATCGTAATATAATTTCCCGCATTGCCATAACACCTGAAGGTTTTCAGCCTGAAACATAGACAACTGACTTGCAATTAATTCATTGATACGCTGTGAACCCAGGCTCCCACCAACAATCAATAATGTTTTCTTTGTAGGATCCAACTGAAAATACTTCAGTCCAAATTCCTTTTTACTATTCACTTCCAGCAGGTCCTTTCGGATGGGATTTCCTGTAACAACTATTTTTTGTTTTGGAAAAAATTTCTCCATGCCTTCGTAAGCCACACAGATAGAATTGGCGTCTTTGGCCAGCCATTTATTCGTAATGCCAGCATAGGCATTTTGTTCTTGAATCAAAGTTGGAATACCCTGGCTAGAAGCCACCTTTAGCAAGGGTCCGCTGGCAAATCCACCAGTACCAATTACTACATTGGGTTGAAACGATTTGATCAGTTTTTTAGCTTTTAGCATAGAACTGATTAGCTTAAAAGGAAACATCAAGTTTGTGAGAGTGAGTTTTCTCTGAATTCCAGAAATCCACAGTCCTTCAATTTTGAAGCCTGCTTCTGGCACTTTGGTCATCTCCATTTTATCTTTAGCACCAACAAATAAAAACTTAGCATCAGGATATCTCTCTTTCAACTCTTCTGCAATAGCGATGGCCGGGTAGATATGTCCACCAGTTCCTCCTCCAGAAATCATGTATCGTTTTGCACTCATATGGTTTCGCTTAAGACTTCTAATGGATTCTCAATCGCTAGATTGTCTTCTTTTTCTTTCTGCTTAGCTTCAGCAGTAGCATTCACTTCGTTATTAGCACTTACACTTATAACGATGCCCAGAGACAGACATGTCATCCAAATGGACGTTCCCCCACTTCCTACCAAGGGTAAAGTTTGACCTGTAACGGGGAAAAATTCAACAGCTACAGCTATGTTGATAAAAGCTTGAAATATGATAGGGATTCCCGCTGCAATGACAAGCAACCTGCCATAGGTTGTTTCTGATTTGGTGACGATTATCGCTATGCGATACAGCATAAACAAGTAAGCGAGTATGACTCCAATACCGCCAACCATGCCCATTTCTTCCACAATAATGGCATAAATAAAATCTGATGACGATTGAGGTAAAAAATTGCGCTGTACGCTTTTCCCTATACCATTTCCTGTAATTCCTCCAGTAGCTATAGCAATTTTAGCTTTTTCAACTTGATATTGTTCTCGTGTGTTTTCGTCCTGTGTAAAACTTTCTACTCTACTGATCCAAGTATCCACTCTGTTGGGAAACAAGTCTGGAAAGGCTTTGGCCGTTAAGCCAAATAAAACTAAAGCTAGCATTCCTACTCCTACAACTGCTGCTGTGTACTTGAGTGTATATCCACCAACAAAAGTGAGCAGCAACACAATAAAAAAGATGATGGCTGCTGTAGATAAATTGGCTGGAAGGATAAGTCCTACCACTAAAAAGACTGGAACCCAGAGTGGCAGAATAGTTTCTTTGAATGTGTAAGCTGTATCTTTAATTTTTGATAAATACCTGGCTACATAAATGAGTAAAACAACCGATGCTAAAGTGGAGGTTTGAAAGGAAAAGTTCACAATCGGTACTTGTATCCATCGACTTGCATTGGCGCCTTGCATAGTTGTCCCCTGAAACAAAGTAACGATCAATAAGATAATCACTACCGGCAATAAAATGATAGATAATCCTCTGAAGTATCTGTACGGAATTTTATGAGTCGCATACAGTATAGAAAAACCTAGTACCAGATGAATAAAATGTTTCACCAAATAAGCAAAGGTGCTACCACTGGCTCCGTTGAGATAAGCCAGATTACTTGAAGCACTATAAACAGGAATAAAGGAAAAGATAGCCAAAAGCGCAGCCACAGACCATAACATCTTGTCGCCTTTTATGCTTTTAAAAAACTCTCTAATTCCAGTGTTTGTTGACATTAAGCTTTACTTTTTTAAGCGTTGTACTGCATTCTTAAACTGTCTTCCTCTGTCTTCATAATTTTCGAACAAATCGAAACTTGCACATGCAGGCGATAAAAGCACAGCATCATTTTCTTCTGTCAATTCATATGCTTTATTGACAGCGTCATTCATGTGGGAAGTTTCAATAATAGTATCTACGCAATTACTGAAGGCATCGTAAATTTTTTGATTATCAATTCCTAAACACACAATGGCTTTTACTTTTTCATTGACCAGAGCAAGTAAATCTTCGTATTTATTTCCTTTATCTACACCTCCAACAATCCAAACCGTAGGGGCGTTCATGCTGTCCAAAGCATAAAATGTAGCATTCACGTTGGTAGCTTTAGAATCATTAATAAAAGCTACTTTATTGATTTTTCCCAGCTGTTCTAGCCTGTGCTCCACCCCGTGAAAACTTTCCATACTTTCCCGGATGGTTTGTTTTCTGATTTTCAGCAATCTTGCAGCAGTAGATGCTGCCATTGCATTTCTTGTATTATGGTCGCCTTTTACGGCTAAATCTCTTACTGACATAGTAAATAAATTATGGTTGAGTTTGATATTAATCTTGTTGTCTTCAATAAAAGCTGATAAATCTTCAACGATAGTTGCCATGGAAAAAGGAATCAACTTAGCTTTTGTTGTATTATGCGCTAACCAGGTATAAATCACGTCATCATCTTTGTTGTAAATGAGATAATCTTCCTCGGTTTGATTTTTAGTGATATTAAATTTTGCTTCTATATATTCTTGAAAGTTATTATGGTATCTATCCAAATGGTCGGGTGTAATACTGGTTAAAATGGCTATGTGTGGCCTGAAGCTTTCAATCCCGTCCAATTGAAAACTACTCAGTTCCAATACATAGTTATGAACGCTTTTTCTAGCTACTTGCTCCGCAAAACTAAACCCGACATTACCCGCCATTGAAACAGAAAGTCCTGCATTCTTCAAAATATGAAACACCATATTAGTGACTGTGGTTTTACCATTGGATCCAGTGATTCCGATCAAATTGGCATCAGTAAACCAGGAAGCAAATTCAATTTCGGAAATAAGTTTAATCCCTTTTTTCTTCAAGTTTTGAATAAGCGGGAGATCATCAGATATTCCTGGGCTTTTCACAATCAAGTCAGCCTCTTCTAACTTCGAAATACTGTGTCCACCTTCCTCAAAATCAATTCCTTCTGAATTCAATTTCGTTTTGAACTTAGGTTTTATCATGGAAAAATCTGATAAGAAAACATCATACGACTTGTCCTTACCAAGAATGGCAGCTCCTACACCACTTTCACCTCCACCTAAAATGACTAGTTTATCCATTTTATCTGATTTTGAGTGTAACGATGGTAATGACGGCTAACAAAATCCCTATGATCCAAAACCGAACGACAATTTTAGATTCATGAAAACCAAGCTTTTGGTAATGGTGATGAATTGGAGACATTAAAAAAACACGCCGCCCAATTCCACTTTTCTTTTTGGTGTATTTAAACCAGCTCACTTGCAGGATCACAGATAAACTTTCTAGAAAAAATATTCCGCAGAGAATAGGAATCAAAAGTTCTTTACGCGTAGCAATAGCGATCACCGCTATGATACCACCAATGGTCAAACTTCCTGTGTCTCCCATAAAAATCTGAGCTGGAAACGTATTGTACCATAAAAACCCTACCAGGGAACCCGCGAAGGCGGTAATAAAAATGGTCATCTCTCCAGATCTGGGGATGTTCATGACATTGAGATAATCTGAGAATATAATGTTACCAGACACCCATGCAAAGATCCCCAACGTGAGCACAATTATGGCTGAACTCCCCGCTGCCAGTCCATCGATGCCATCTGTAAGATTCGCACCATTGGAAACCGCGGTCACTATAAAGATGACGATAGGAATAAAAATAAGCCATGCATAAGAGGCCGCACCTTCACTCACCCATGAGATTGCCTTGGAATAATCCAGTTCGTTATTTTTAAAAAACGGGATGGTAGTCGTTGTTGATTTCTCTTCTGGAGAAGTTTCAGAAATCACTTGTATGTTGTTGGTCGTCGTTACTTTGTTATCTGGTCTTACGGTCACATCCGGATGAAAGTACATAACGGCACCCACAAATAATCCTAAACCAACCTGGCCTATGACTTTAAACCTACCCTTTAAACCTTCTTTATTCTTTTTAAAAGTTTTGATGTAATCGTCCAAAAATCCAATAGCTCCCATCCAGATGGTGGTTACTATCAAAAGAATAATGTAAATATTATCGAGCTGAGACAAGAGCAAAACAGGAATAAGTGTTGAGAAAATGATAATCAACCCTCCCATGGTTGGTGTTCCAGCTTTCTCCTTTTGTCCTTCAAGCCCAAGCTCCCTTACGCTTTCGCCAATTTGTTTTCTTTGAAGAAACAAGATGATGCGCTTACCAAAAATGGTAGATATCAAAAGCGATAGAATGATAGCTGCTGCTGCTCTGAAAGATATGTACTGAAACAGACGAGCTCCAGGGAGATCGTAGTTGTTTTCCAAAAATTCAAATAAATAATATAACATATCTTATTTCTTAAATTGAGCTAATAACTCTTTCACAATTTTCAAATCGTCAAAATCTGATCTCACTCCATGAACCTCTTGATAAGTTTCATGTCCTTTGCCTGCTATCAAAATAATGTCTCCCTTTTGGGCCAAGCTACAGGCAGTCTTAATGGCTTGTTGTCTGGAAGTAATACTCAGTGTTTTGAAGACATCCTGAGGTTCTACTCCCTTTTCAATATCTGTGATTATTTCTTCTGGATCTTCTGTCCTGGGATTATCACTGGTAAAAATGACTTTGGTACTCAAGTTTCCAGCAATCCTACCCATCTGCGGTCTTTTAGTTTTATCACGATCTCCTCCGCAACCTACTACGGTAATCAGTTCCTCATTACGAGTCCTGATGTCATTGGTAGTTTGCAAGACATTCTTCAAAGCATCTGGAGTATGAGCATAGTCCACAATCACATGGATTCCAGTTTCAGAAATGTGATGCTGATATCTTCCGTCCACAGGCTTCAATTGACTCAAGGTCTGAAGATTCTCCAGTTCTTCTACTTCAAGCAAATCTGCCGCAGCATAAACTGCCAGTAGATTGTAAGCATTAAAATCTCCTATAAACCTTGACCAAACTTCATTGCCGTTGATGTTCAGCTTAAGTCCAGAAAAGCTCTTTTCCAGTACTTTAACTTTATAGTCGGTAAGGTTTTTAACTCCATATCCATAAGTTTTAGCTTTGGTATTCTGAAGCATATAATTTCCGTTTTTATCATCAATATTGGTGATGGCAAAAGCATTTTTAGGTAACTGATCAAAAAACCGTTTCTTCACGTCTCTATACTCAGCAAAGGATTTGTGATAATCCAAATGGTCTTGAGAAAGATTAGTGAAAATTCCTCCAGCAAAGTCAAGCCCTAGAGTTCTATGTTGAGCAATACCATGAGAACTCACTTCCATAAAACAAAACTCTACACCAACTTCATTCATCATTTTGAGGTATGAATTGATGGTTAAAGAATCTGGAGTAGTCAATTGGGTTGAGAACTCTTTGTCATCAACTTTGATAGTCACAGTAGAAATCAATCCAACTTTAAATCCAAGCGATTTAAATAGTTGATAAAGCAAAGAACTCACCGTCGTTTTACCATTGGTTCCTGTGACTCCCACAAGTTTTAAATTGGCAGAGGGGTTTTCATAAAAATTAGAAGCCATTACAGCTAAAGCCTCTCTAGTATCTTTTACTTGAATATAAGTGATTCCTGGAGCTAATTCAGAAGGAAGGTCTTCACAAACTACAGACTGAGCTCCTTTAGAAATGGCAGCATCTATAAATAAATGACCATCTGCAGCAGCGCCTCTTATCGCGACAAAAGTATCCTGCAAATTCACCAAACGGCTATCAAACTGAATGGTTTTGATATCAATTGCAGTTGGACCTTTTACAGATTCAATTGGTACTTTATAGAGTATGTCTTTTAAGATTTTCAACTTGAAATTAAATTTACGCGTTGGCTGTTTGTTATTTTTGTTCCGCTTTTTATTGATTGTTTTTGAACTTTTCCTTGACCGATTAAATTCACTTTAAGACCAAGATTTTCTAATATAGAAACAGCATCCATTGCTGGATACCCTGTTAAGTCCGGCATCACTGTCTTGTATTTTTGAGAAACTTCAAAATATTCCTCATATTTTTTGCTAGCTACTTTAGTATTGAAAGCTTCTTCTTTAGAAATTTCATCTTTAAGCGGAGTATCGATATAAATCTTTTGAGCGATTTTAGCAAAAACTGGTGCAGCTACTGTGCTTCCATAGTAGCCGATTTTCGGATTTGGTTTATGAATAACCACTATGCAGGAGTATTTTGGCTCCTCCGCTGGAAAATAGCCAACAAAGGAGGAAATATACCGGCCAGATTCTATCCAATATTCGGTCTGACAGGTTCCTGTTTTTCCAGCCATATTGAAGTTGGAATGACGAATATTACTACCAGTACCTTTGTCTACAACTCTACCCATCAAGCTTTGAAGTTGTTTAGCAGTTTCCTGAGAACAAATACTGCCATCTATTACAGGTTCCGTATAAGATTCTATGAGTGAATGTTTATCCCTTACTTGTTTTATGAATTTTGGTTTTATTTTTAAACCATCATTGGCAATAGCATTGTAGAAGGTTAGGGTTTGTAAAGAAGTTAAGGACACACCGTAACCAAAAGACATCCAAGGCAAAGTGGTCCCATACCAGTTAGAATCATTAGGGTGAGGAATTTTTGGCTGACCCTCTCCCTTAATTCTTAAACCAATTTTTTCATTAAGCCCCATATTGTAAAGGCGATTTACAAAACGTCCTGGTTGGTCTTTGTAGTTATCATTAATCATTTTTGCGAATGCGGTGTTGGAAGAGACTTCAAAAGCTTCGGCCATGGAAATTTTACCGTAACCCCCACGCTTAGAATCGTAAACTTTTCTATCGTAGAATTTTACCATACCTGTCTCTGTGTCGTAAACAGAGCTTGTGTCGATCACTTTATCTTCAAGAGCTGCTGCCAAACTCATGAGTTTAAAAGTTGACCCAGGCTCATGAGGCTCATACACAGCATAGTTGAGTTTCTCGTAATATTTGTTAGAATTTTTTATGCGGCCCAGATTGGACATGGCTTTAATTTCTCCAGTCTTAGTTTCCATGACGACTACACTGCCATGATCGGCCTCAAAATGTTCGAGCTGCTCCAAAAGAGCATGGTGTGCAACATCCTGAATATTTACATCAATTGTGGAAATAACGTCGTAGCCGTCTTCTGGCTCAACCTCATTAATATCACTGATTGGCTTCCACTGGCCTTTGGCTATTTTTTGTTTGAGTCTTCTGCCCTGCTTGCCTTTGAGATACTCATCAAAAGCCCCTTCTAGTCCGACATTGCCAAAACCAACTGTACGTTCTCCAATTTTTCCTAGCGGATTTTCCCGAACTGTGGATTGTTCTGCAATAAACCCTCCTTTATAAGGTCCAAGATTGAAGAGTGGAAACTCGCGCATGGCTATATATTCTGAGTAATCCAATTGTTTAGCAATCAACAAATACCGGTTTTTGATTTCTCGGGCTCTCTTCAATTTTTGTAAGTGATAACTTTTAGAGTTTCCAAGTGTTTTTGATAATTCTGTAGCTAAAGCTGAAGCGTATTTTTGAAAATTTGCTTCTGAAACTGTTACTGCATCAAATCTGATATCGTATTTAGGCACTGAAGTTGCCAATAAATTCATATTCGTGTCATAAAGATTTCCACGATTTGGCTCTATACTAAAGTTTTTGTAGACAGTTTCCTGAGCTAAGTCTTTATACTTCTGACCTTCAATAATTTGAATGTCAAAGAGCTTGTAACCCATCGTTAGGAATACAAGCACTAGCACAGTGGCTAAAATGTAAAACCTCCTTAAAATGCTTTTGTCTGTTGTCATTCTAATTGGACTTTACAAGGATTTTATAGGGTGGCTTATCGGATAAACCGATGGAACGTTCCTTCATTTTCTTAGCAACGTTGGATTCCATTTTTTGCTGCATCACGGTCTTACGAGTATCCACAAATTCACTCCTCAATTCTTTTAGTTGCTGATTCAATTCAGCTACTTTATATACTTTCCTTTCAGCACTGTGCGAGCTGGCAATCATTATAATGGCAAGTAAAGCGCAAAAGACTATAAAAGCCCAGTTGGCATAAGCACCTTCGCTTACCAAAAATTTACCTTTCAATATGTCTCCCAATCCATTTGACATGTTTATAATTTTTCGCCTATTCTCAATTTTGCACTTCTAGATCTTGTGTTTTGCAGCATTTCCGTTTGACTTGGGGTTACCAGTCTTCCAAGCTTTTTGAAAGGAACCAGCATATTTCCATAAAAGTCTTTTTCCGGCGCTCCAGAAAATTTACCATCTCTTATAAATCGCTTCACCAAGCGATCTTCCAAAGAATGGTAAGAGATCAAACTCAGTCTCCCCCCTTTTTTGATTAATTCTGGTGTTTGAAGCAAAAACTCCTTCAGCACTTCCATTTCCTGATTCACTTCAATTCGTATCGCTTGATAGACCTGAGCTAAAAACTTATTCACTTTGGTAGGTGGAAAAAAAGGAGTAAGCAGCGCATTCAATTCCGAAGTAGATTGAATAGGCTTTATTGCTCTTTCCTGAACGATTGCTTTCGCCAGCTTTCTGGACATTTTGATTTCTCCATATTGCCAAAGTAATTGAGAGATCTGCTCCTCAGAATATGTATTGATCAACTCTGAAGCACTTAACCCAGTATGCTGATCCATACGCATATCCAATTCTGCATCAAATCGAATGGAAAAACCTCTTTCGCCTTCATCAAACTGATGAGAAGACACCCCAAAGTCTCCAAGAATAGCATCAACTTTCTTCACTCCCTCCAATTTTAAAAAGCGCTTTATAAATCTAAAGTTGGCCTGAATCAGCGTAAACCGATCATCAGCAATAGCATTTTCTTGAGCATCCTGATCTTGATCAAAAGCATAAAGCCTCCCATGCTCTCCGAGCCGAGATAAGATTTCTTTTGAATGCCCACCGCCACCAAAGGTTACATCCACATAGATGCCATCCGGCTTTATAGCCATGCCATCTACGCTTTCCTTAAGCAATACAGGGATGTGGTAAGCTTCATTCATTAGTATCAATTCCCATTACGTCTTCAGCTAAATCTGCGAAGTCTTCAGAATCGCTAATGACAGATTCATATTTTTCCTTATCCCAAATCTCTACGATATTGATAGCAGAAGAGACTACGATTTCTTTGTCTATAGACGCAAAACTGATCAAATCCTTTGGTATCAGTAATCGTCCATTGGCATCTACATCTATAACCTTTACCCCTGCAGAAAATTTTCGTATAAAATCATTGTTCTTTTTATTGAACCGGTTCAAACCGTTCATTTTGTCCATCAGAGCGTTCCATTGGCTCATCGGGTATAATTCCAAACATGGCTGAAACACAGAACGTTTCAACACAAAGCCCTCTTCTATGATAGGAAGCATCTGCTTTTTCAAGCCAGATGGTAGCATAAGTCGACCTTTTGTGTCAACTTTGCATTCATAAGATCCTATAAGGGTATTCATGATTGGTTTGATTTCAATTTCAAATATATTGAAATTTTTACCACATTTTACCACTTTCTACCACATTGTGGATAACTTTTTCCCTTAGAAGTCTTTAAGACTTGTTGATAGTAGTAATTACAGAAGGTTTCAGCAATTCTAAAAATTGCTAAATGGCTGTGGATAAAGTAAATAATTCTTATTTCTGAGGTTGATTTGAGATAAAACTCGTACTTTTTTACTCTTAAACTGATTATAAAAGTCTAATTCACACTCAATTACCTTTTGAATTCACAAGTCCCTAAAACTGTAGGGGTTTCTTATTCAAATATCTTTATATTTGGGTTTTGAAATTTTGAAAACCTGATGGAAGAACATATATCGCAAGAAGGCAAGTTTAAATACTTTGAAAAAGGTGAAGGTACTCCTATAGTCATTTTGCACGGACTAATGGGTGGCTTAAGTAACTTTGACGGGGTTATGAGTTATTTCCCTGAAAAAGGATACAAGGTGGTGGTACCAGAATTGCCACTTTACGACATGCCCTTATTGAATACCAACATCAAAAATCTTACGAAATACGTCAAGGAATTCATAGATTTCAAATCTTATGGCCAGGTGATATTGGTTGGAAATTCTCTTGGCGGACACATAGGTTTACTAACTACAAAACTATACCCTGAGATTGTAAAAGCCCTTGTTATAACAGGAAGTTCTGGACTTTACGAAAGCGCTATGGGCGAAAGTTATCCAAAACGTGGAGACTATGAATATATCAAAAAGAAAGCTCAGGACGTATTCTACAATCCTGAGGTAGCTACTCAGGAAATCATAGATGATGTATATAGTGTTGTAAATGACAGAAGCAAGCTAATAAGAACTTTGTCTATTGCCAAAAGTGCCATAAGACATAACATGTCCAAAGACCTTCCAAATATGCAAACTCCAACTTGCATTATCTGGGGAAGACAAGATGAAGTCACTCCACCGCAGGTTGCCGAAGATTTTGATAAGCTTTTACCTGACTCCGAATTATTTTGGATCGATAAATGCGGACATGCAGCGATGATGGAACATCCAGAGGAGTTTAACAAAGTTCTGTACGCATGGCTTGAGAAAAGAAAATTCTAAAGCCTCACTTTATGAAAATTAAAACTTCAACGTTTGTGGTCAGTAATTCGGATGTGACCAAATGTCCGAATTCGCATTTACCAGAATATGCTTTTATTGGTCGTAGTAATGTTGGGAAATCTTCGTTGATCAATATGCTCACAGGACGAAAGAATTTAGCAAAAGTTTCTGGAAAGCCAGGCAAAACCAGACTTATCAATCACTTTTTGATCAATGAAAATTGGCATCTTGTTGATTTACCTGGTTATGGTTATGCCAAAGTGAGCAAGAAGGAGAAAAAAACATTTCAAAAGTACATCACGGCCTATTTTGAAAAACGTCAGCAACTTGTCAACACATTCATTTTGATAGACTGCAGACACGAGCCACAGCCAATAGATTTGGAATTTCTGGAGTGGATGGGCATGAATACTATCCCCTTTTCTATTGTTTTTACCAAAGCTGATAAACTGAAACCCCAAGCTTTAGAACAAAACATAGCCAACTACAAATCCAAACTCATGGAAACCTGGGAAGAGTTACCGCCTTATTTTGTTACTTCATCTGCACATCAAACAGGTCGCGATGAAATATTGAATTATATACAAAGCATCAATGACACCTTAATTTAATTGAACTCTGGACTTTATTTTCTCAATTAAAAGTTCAACATCCTCAATTTGATTTAGCTCATCTTTGCCTATTACAAGGCTTAATTCGTAATTATCCTGGAATAAAACCACAGGAAGGTCATAGAGTTTTTCAAACTTAGACTTGAACTTCTTTTGATATTCGTCTTTATGCAGAAAAATCATCTCCATATCACTTTGCTTCCTAAACGCCTTCCACTTTTTGTTTTCTGAAATAACTCCAAAAGTAAGTTCACACAATTTGCATTCATAAGTATTTGGATTCAATACTTTATGAGCGCTATCCAGTAAAGCATTACTGAAACCAGCATTGGCATTGTAAACAAAGATTAAAGATTTATTTCTTACCACTTTGCGCGTCTTTTATGTCCAATTTTTCTGCAAAATAATCGCAGAAATCTTTCATAGTTGCTGTCATTTTTTCATCATCTGTAGCCCTTTGGAAAGTATCTGTCATTCCTACAAAAATCTGGTGAAAGAATTTTTTCATTTCATCCACTGGCATTTCTTTCGTCCAGAGGTCAATGCGCAAAGTTTCCTGTGCTTTGTGATCCCAAATGCTAAGAAAAGCCGCTTTGGCCTCTTCATTATCTATGCCGCCGTCCTGAGCAGACCAGGTTAACTTTTCTGGAATTCTGTTTTCGTCTGTAGTGACATTTATTTTAATTTCAGACTTTTTTTCAATCATAACTAGGGTTTATATTTTGATTTTTTAAAAATAACATCCGCTTCGAGTTCTAGAAGCTCATTTATGTTTGTATTAGGATACTTTTCCATATAAGCTTTCACAATTTGCCATCCTATGTATTGCCCAATTCTTGGAGAGGACTCATTGTCCAATTCCAAATAAAATTTGGAATACGGCCCAAGGTTGATAAACCTATCTTCCAACCGATTATCTGTTGAATAAATTAAATTTCGTTCAACAAAAAAAGACCAAATTTGGGTTTCATTTTCTTCTGCCCATCTCATTTGATCTTCTGAATAATAAATCTTGGCAGCATCAGATTCAAAAGGCATCAACAGGTCTTTAAGGTACAACACTTTGCTATGATGAACCATATCCGATAAAAATGTTCTGGAACGTTTTCTGCTCATTTTTTGTTTAGCGAAAGCTTCCGCAAGGTCTGAAATTAAGAAGTCTTTATCTTGTTGAAACGCAATATACTGAGCTAAACCTTTATAAAACTTATGGTTTTTACCAAGATAATTATCAAGCGAAATCAATAAGGCATCTTCAGTCAATACCAGCTTTTGTCTATAATTCACCTCTTCGGCCAAAGTAAAAACAGTTGGTATTTCAAAATCAGGATAATAGTATTTAACGTATTTGAAAAAATGCTCGATTCTTTCAGCTTCTTCTTTAAAATCAGGAAAACTTTCTTTGACCTCAGTATTGATTTCTTGTTGAAGATCGCTTTGCATCTTAGCCACCCAGAGGCTGTCTGGTATTTGATCTGGAAAAAGTTTTGGATAATTTGATTTGAGTTCTGGCAAATCTCCTGCATTTGCTTTTGCAAATTCAAGGTCGAAGCGTTCCACTTCAAGCTCAATGTCTATAGCTTCAGCATCAGAATTCAGCTTAGAATTGTCTTGACAGGCACATAAAACCAAAAAAAGACTTAACAAAATTAAAGGAAACCTCATTTTTGAAAAGGTAGGGTTTTGCAACTGCATAGATTATTTATATTTGATGCAAATGTAAGTATTAAGCCTAAAAATTGCCTTATGGATACCCAGAAAACAATTAACCACATCACAGATTGGATGAAAAATTATTTGAAAGAAAGCCAACAAAACGGTTTTGTTATTGGAGTTTCTGGTGGCATAGATTCTGCAGTAACTTCTACACTATGTGCAACCACTGGCAAGCCAACCCTGTGCGTTGAGCTACCTATTCATCAACACAAGTCCGAAGTTTCCAGAGCCAGAAAGCATATTGACCATTTGGAAGGCAGATTTGGGAATGTCACCTCTGTGAAAGTTGATTTATCCAACACGTTTGATACGTTTAAATCCAGTTTACCCGAGATAGAAAATAAAGACGTACAGGACTTTTCTCTGGCCAATGCCAGAGCCAGGTTGAGAATGACTACGCTGTATTACTTTGCTGGGATTCATGGATATCTGGTGGCAGGAACCGGCAACAAAGTAGAAGATTTTGGGGTAGGATTTTACACTAAGTATGGTGATGGTGGTGTTGATTTGAGTCCGATTGCAGATTTGATGAAAAGTGAAGTCTATGAACTTGCAAAATGCCTGAGTGTAATAGATGAAATTCAAGACGCTGAACCAACCGACGGACTGCATGGCGATCATAGGACTGATGAAGATCAAATTGGCGCGAGTTACGATGAGCTGGAATGGGCCATGGAATTTAATGGAGAAATTTCAGATATCTCAGACAGACAACAAGAAGTTCTAAAAATTTACAACAGCTACAATAAAGCCAACCAACATAAAATGCAGCCAATTCCTATATGTGAAATCCCTGATGAATATAAAGCTTAATTTACTAAGCTATCATCAACTTAGAAGGTCTTAACAACTTAAGTTGACTCTTTGCTGCCTTTCGAAATCCTAAGTTGGCTACAAAACCCGGTTAAGTTTATTGGAAATCAAAACCTCCAGTCCATTATATTCCATCGTCTCACGCATCAACTCAATATCTACTTCTTCTTTTTGTTCTCTTATGATTTCACTTAAATCCTGAACTTTTTTCCTGATGAGGTAGCGGCGAAGATTTAAAATGGTTTCCATCACTTCTCGCGGATCCAAGACGCTTTTATCAATGACAAAAATCTCCTGACGCTTCCAGTCATGCAATTGATTTTTTTCATTTTCCATCAAAATGGAAGTCACTTCCTGAGCCAATTCAGGATTTAGGTGATTGATAAATGAATCGATTTTCAAAGTGCCGTCCTTCACAAAAACTTCAATAATTTGATCATAAAGTTCTTTAAAAATTGAATTTGAGAATTCAACTTCATCTTCTTGCAGTTCAATGAAAATCTTTTCAAAGACCACATATTCTCTTTTGATTTCTACATGTGCATCTTCTTCAAAATCGAATTCAAAATCTGTAAATACAGCCTTTTGTTCACCGTATCTTAAAAGTAACTGAATAATGCTACGCTCCAACACATACTGCTGATCCACTTTGGGAACAGGCGTAGAATCCTGAGTGTCTTTTACGACTTCCAGCTGTTTTTTCTTCACACCCCTACTGGCTTCTTTTCGGTCTTTAGCCAAAATCTGAGCAAGTGTACTAAAAAGAACATCCTCCGACACATCCAAAAGATTGGAACAGGTTTGGACATAAATTTCCTGAGTGATTTGATCGGGAATTTTGGAAATAGAATTCACAATATCCCTTACTACCTCCGCTTTTTTCACTGGATCTTTGTCGGCATCTTCCAGTAAAAGTGAGGCTTTGAATCTTATAAAATCCTGTGCATTTTTATCCAGATAGGCTTGTAAATCCTCTTGTGTATTGGCTTTGGCAAAGCTATCCGGGTCTTCACCTTCAGGAAACAGGCAGACTTTTACGTTCATGCCTTGTTCCAAAATCAAATCGATTCCACGAATAGAAGCCCTCAGTCCAGCTGCATCACCGTCAAATAAAACGGTGATGTTGTTGGTCAGCCTGCTAATCAGTCGGATTTGTTCAGGCGTCAGTGCCGTTCCGGAAGAGGCTACCACATTTTCAATGCCAGTTTGGTTAAACTGAATCACATCCGTATACCCTTCAACCAAATAACAATTATCTGCTTTAGCAATGGCTTGTTTGGCCTGATAAAGTCCGTAAAGCACTTTGCTTTTATGGTAAACTTCACTTTCTGGTGAATTCAGATATTTGGCCTGCTTTTTATCATTGGTCAAAATCCGACCTCCAAAGCCCAGAATTCTTCCCGACATCGAGTGAATTGGAAACATCACCCGACCTTTAAATCTGTCAAATCGCTTTTCGCCTTTAACAATCGTAAGTCCTGTTTTTTCTAAGAACTCTAATTTGTAAGCTTTCTCCAGAGCTTTATCTGTAAAGGCCTGCCATTCATCTGGAGAATAGCCCAGGTCAAATTTTTCGATAGTTTCTGAAGTAAATCCACGGGTTTTGAAATAACTCAGCCCTACCGATTTCCCTTCATCGGTATGAAGCATTTGGTTAACGAAAAACGTTTTGGCAAATTCATTGACCAAATACATGCTTTCTCTTTCGCTGGCTTTTTCTTTTTCTTCTGAAGATTGCTCCGTTTCTTCAATTTCGATATTGTAGCGTTTGGCAAGATGTTTTATGGCTTCAGGATAGGTATAATGCTCGTGTTCCATCAAAAAAGCCACGACATTACCTCCTTTACCCGAACTGAAATCTTTCCAGATTTGCTTGACAGGCGAGACCATAAAGCTTGGCGTTCGCTCCTCCGTAAAAGGACTCAATCCCTTAAAGTTACTCCCTGATTTTTTTAACTGGACATAATCGCCAATCACTTCTTCAACCCGGGAAATATCAAATACTTTATCTATGGTAGTTTTACTGATCAATGAAATATGATTTTGAAATAAAGATAAAATAAAAAGGACATGACAAAAAACAGTTTACTCATGATAAAAATTTATTTGACTAGACTCCAAAGGTTTTAAAAACCTGTGAGGTCTAAACGTTTACGAGTATATTTAGCTTTTCAACTTTATTTCTCGCGATCAATTACATAATTGACCATCAATTGCAAGGAGGATTTATACGGAGATTCAGGATATTGGTCGAGTATATCTGAAGCTTCTTTTTGAAAAGCTTTCATTTTAGTTTGAGCATAGGTTAAACCGCCTGAAGATTTTACAAATTCAATCACTTCGTTGACTCTCTTTTTATCCTTATTGTGATTTTTAACCGAATTGATGAGCCAGTCTTTCTCTTTTTTGGAAGCCTGATTCAAAGCATAAATCAACGGAAGAGTCATTTTTTGCTCTTTAATATCAATCCCTGTTGGTTTTCCAATCTTCTGCTCACCGTAATCAAATAAGTCATCTTTAATTTGAAAGGCCATTCCTATCAATTCACCAAATTTCCGCATGGATTCCACGTGAGCAGATCCTGGTTTCACCGCCGCAGCTCCCAAACTACAACAAGCGGCGATGAGCGTTGCTGTTTTTTGGCGAATGATTTCGTAGTAGATATCTTCTGTGATATCCAGGCGTCTGGCTTTTTCAATCTGGAGTAATTCGCCTTCACTCATTTCTCGAACTGCAACAGAAATGATTTTTAAAAGATCAAAGTCATCATTATCTATGGATAACAACAAACCTTTAGATAATAAAAAATCACCGACTAAAACGGCGATTTTGTTTTTCCAAAGCGCATTGATGGAAAAGAAACCACGGCGCTGATTGCTATCGTCTACAATATCATCGTGCACCAAAGTTGCAGTGTGGATCAACTCAATTACAGAGGCTCCTCTGTATGTCCTGTCGTTCACTTCTCCTTCAGAAACCATTTTGGCCACCAAAAACACAAACATAGGCCGCATTTGCTTGCCTTTTCGGTTAACTATAAAGTGAGTAATTTTATTGAGGAGCGCCACACGCGAGGACATGAAGAGGGAGAACTTTTTTTCAAAAAGCTCCATTTCATGTGCAATGGGTTCCTTTATTTGAGAGACTGTTTTCAAGACTCACAAAGATAGAGTTTAATATATTAAGAAAAACTGAAAGTTAGGAATTTACGCTCAAATCAAACTTTGATTTTATTCGCCAATTGCCCACAAGCCGCATCGATGTCTTTTCCTCTAGAATGTCTTAGAGTAACTGTTATTCGATTTGCCTCTAGTGCATTCACATATTTAGCAACGGCATCATCACTTCCTTGCTGAAACTCACCATCATCAATTGGATTGTATTCTATGATATTGACTTTGCAAGGAATGGCCTTGCAAAAGTCCACTAGGGCCCTAATGTCTTCTTCCCTATCATTAATACCCTTCCATACAATATATTCATACGTCACAGATTTTCCTGTTTTTTCATACCAATAGATCAGGGATTCTTTCAAATCTGAAAGAGGAAATTTAGCATTAAATGGCATGATCTGAGTTCTCACCTCATCGATAGCCGAATGTAACGAGACTGCTAAGTGAAATTTCACTTCATCATCTGCCAGTTTTTTGATCATCTTAGGAACACCAGAAGTTGATAAAGTGATTCGGCGGGGTGACATCCCTAAACCTTCTGGCGAAGTGATTTTTTCGATAGACTTCAAGACGTTATTGTAATTCATCAATGGTTCGCCCATACCCATATACACTATATTGGATAAGGGAATACCATTGTAAAGTTTGCTTTCTTTATCTATCGCCACCACCTGATCGAAGATCTCATCTGCATTCAGATTTCTGAGGCGTTTCAGTTTAGCCGTCGCACAAAATTTGCAATCCAGGCTACATCCTACTTGTGAAGAGACACAGGCCGTGGTTCTGGACATCGTCGGAATTAAAACCGATTCCACCGTAAATCCATCGTGGAGTTTAACCGCATTTTTGATGGTTCCATCCTTACTTCTTTGCATCTGGTCCACTTCGATGTTATTGATCACAAAGTTATCCACCAGCATTTGCCTGGTTTCTTTAGACAAATTGGTCATATCCTCAAAATCATATGTGGCCTTATTCCATAACCAGTGATAAACCTGAGAACCTCTGAAGGATTTATCTCCCTGAGAAACAAAGAAGTCCTGTAATTCTTTTTTACTGAGCGCGCGTATGTCTTTTTTTGAATTTTTCACCTTGCAAAATTAGTTAAAAAAGAAGGGAATCTTCCAAAAAGAATGTTATTCCAAATTAGACTGTTTCGCTTTTAGAATATAGACACCAGATTAAGGAGATAAAGTGAACTTAAAGTGAACAGCGATAGTGGACAAAACATGATTTCTTAATATGAATCAATTGAAAATAAGACCTCACAGGTTTTTAAAACCTGTGAGGTCTAAAGACTTAAAGTTCGGGTGTTGAAATTATTCAGTAAAAGCTTTGATAAGTATATGGATTCAATAATACATGAACTCAAAAACAATACAGGTTATTTTTCAGACACTTCTAACATTAATAATGTAAAGCTTAGTGATACTTCGTAAACAAATCTGAAGCTTTATTATAAGCCGATTCGAAGCTGGTCATGCGGATAGAATTGTCGATATTCTTGGAATTAAAGTAAGATAACATCTTTTCGGTTTGCATGTTCCCGGTAAGGTCATCTTTAGCCATAGGGCATCCTCCAAACCCCTGAATCGCACCATCAAATCTTCTGCACCCCCCTTTCACAGCAGCATGGACTTTTTCATACCAGGCGTCTGGTGTGGTATGCAAATGTGCTCCAAATTCCATATGAGGATATTTTGGAATTAAGCTTGTAAATAAATCTTCTATCACATCCGGTGTTGAACTTCCCACTGTATCTGATAAGGAAAGGATTTTTACTCCCAAATCAGCCAGCTTTTCCGTCCACTCGCCTACAATATCCGTATTCCAGGGATCGCCGTAGGGATTTCCAAATCCCATAGATAAGTAAGCCACTACCGATTTGTTAGACGACTGAGCAATCTCCAAGATCGATTTCAAGACCTCAACAGATTCGGCGATGGTTTTATGCGTATTCCGCATTTGGAAATTTTCGGAAATGGAAAACGGATAGCCCAAATAATCGATTTCCGGAAACTTAGAAGCGTCCTCCGCTCCTCTTCTATTGGCAACAATGGCCAAAAGCTTGCTTTGTGTTTCAGACAAATCCAGCATCGACAAAACTTCAGCCGTATCCTGCATCTGCGGAATCGCTTTTGGAGAAACAAAACTTCCAAAATCTATGGTATCAAAACCGCATTTCAAAAGAGACTGGATGTATTTTGCCTTTTCATCGGTAGGGATAAAAGGCTTGATGCCTTGCATGGCATCTCTAGGGCATTCAATAAGTTTGACTGAATTCATGAGCCCAAATATACAGTTTTAAGGCATTTTCGAAAGTGAATTCAGCTTAAACTAAAATTAGAATGGCAATAGCTATGAATGTGAAGATTTGAAACCATTTCAAAAACACATAAGACCTGGAGGTCTTAAATAATTGTTTGGAAAGCTGATCTGAAAGTATTGCCACCAAACTAAAAATCACAAAAGCCTGCAGCATAAATAATCCACCCAACACATAAAACTGCATCATCAGGTCTTTTTCAGTATCCCAAAGAAAACCAGGAAAAAACGCCAGAAAAAAGATAGTCACTTTTGGGTTGAGAATATTCATGATAAAACCCGTTTTGAAATCAGAGAAAAATGAATTTTTGGTAGTCTCTGTAACTTTTTCCTGATGAAAACTCTGTGGCGGAGAGGAATAGACTTTATAGGCTAAGTATAGCAAATACAAGGCTCCAGCAATTTTGATACTCCAAAAAAGCGGTTCAGAGTTTTTGATGATCAAAGAAACGCCAAAGGCCACCAAAGAGGTGTGGATGATGATCCCAGAAACTAGTCCCAGCGCGATGATCATTCCTTTTTTATAACCTCCCACCAAACTTTGAGAAAGCACATAAATGATATCTGGGCCAGGAGAAAGCGTTAGCAAAATGGATGCAATGAGGAAAGGAATAAGTTGTTCTATCATAAAACTTAGGACATCTTATCTAAAATAGCCTGATTGATGGCTTTCACCAGCCCTGGACCTTCGTACACAAAACCCGTGTAAAGCTGAACCAGGCTTGCACCTGCTTCCAGCTTTTCAATAGCATCTGCAGCAGACATAATTCCACCAACACCAATAATCGGAAAGGCTTTGTTGCTTTTTTCGGATAAAAAACGAATTACTTCTGTGGAAGATTTAGTTAAAGGTTTTCCGCTCAGACCTCCCATTTCTTCTTTATGTTCTGATTCAAGACCATTCCTTGAAATGGTGGTATTGGTTGCAATGACGCCAGCAATTTTAGTCTCATTCACAATCTCAATAATGTCCAGCAATTGATCTTCAGAAAGATCTGGAGCTATTTTAAGTAGAATCGGTTTGGGCTTGGCTTTTTTCTGATTTTTACTTTCGAGATGATTCAGTAATTGTGTTAGCGGTTTTTTATCCTGAAGCGCTCTTAGATTTGGGGTATTAGGGGAACTCACATTCACCACAAAATAGTCCACATAATCGAACAAAGCTTCAAAATTATAGTCATAATCATTGAAAGCTTCTTCATTGGGAGTCACTTTATTTTTACCTATGTTCCCTCCAATAAGTACATTTTTATTCTTCTTCAAACGCTCTACCGCTGCATCCACCCCTTCATTATTGAACCCCATCCGATTAATGATAGCTGAATCTTCTTTCAGCCTAAACAAACGTTTTTTAGGATTTCCAGCCTGAGCTTTAGGCGTTACGGTACCAATTTCAATAAAACCAAAGCCCAGATTAGAGAGTTCCTGATACAGCTCAGCGTTTTTATCAAAACCTGCTGCCAAGCCCACCGGATTTTTAAATTTCAATCCAAACACCTCTCTTTCCAGGCGTTTATCATCTAGAGTAAAGGTTTTCTTCAACACATTAGAAATGCCCGGAAGCTTATTGAAAAACTTTAAGGAGTTAAAACTAAAATGATGTACAGCTTCAGGATCAAATTGAAATAAAAGTGGCCTAATGAGTTGCTTGTACATCGTTTTTAAAATTTGACTGCAAAAATAACGTAAATCTCACTAAGACAATCGGATTCTTGAAGGTTTAATGGAGGCAAATTCATATTTTTGAGACAAATTGAAATTTCTCATGATAGATAGTCAAAAGCTTTTAGAACGATTCCTTACTTATATCAAAATCGATTCCCAAAGCGATCCTAATAGTGAAGCTACACCTAGTACAAAAAAGCAATGGAATATCGCTAATTTACTCAAAGAAGAATTAGAAAAAATCGGCTTGCAGGAGGTAACTATAGATGACAATGCGTACATCATGGCGACACTTCCTTCCAACGTCGAGCATGAGGTAGACACCATAGGATTTATTTCGCATTTTGACACGTCTCCAGACTTTAAAGCTTCCAACATTAACCCGCAAATTCATGAAAATTACGACGGTGGCGATATTGTTTTGAACGAAGAACAAAACATTGTCTTGTCTTCTTCTTATTTTGAAGAAATGAAGGATTACAAAGGACAAACCATCATCACTACAGATGGCACGACCTTATTAAGCGCAGATGACAAAGCCGGTATTACCGAAATCATCACCGCCATGGAATATCTGGTTCAACATCCGGAAATCAAACATGGCAAAATAAGAGTTGGGTTTACCCCAGATGAGGAAATTGGCAGAGGAGCCCATCACTTTGATGTGGAAAAATTTGGCGCAACATACGCCTATACCATGGATGGAAGCCAGATTGGCGAACTGGAATACGAAAACTTTAATGCGGCTTCAGCGACTTTGAAATTCCATGGCACCAGCGTTCATCCTGGTTATGCCAAGAACAAAATGGTCAATTCCATGTACATGGCTCAGAGGTTTATTGATGTTCTTCCCAAGGATGAAGTACCAGAAAAAACTGAAGGTTATGAAGGATTTTTCCACCTCTCCTCCATCACAGGAAACATTGAATTGACGGAGCTCAAGTATATTATAAGAGATCATGACAAGGCTAAATTTGAAGCTCGTAAACAGCTCATGCAGGACATCGTTACCAAAATGAACACTAGCATCGATGAAGCCAACATCAGTATTGAGGTAAAAGACCAGTATTTCAACATGAAAGAAAAGGTAGAACCAATCAAGTACATTGTAGATATTGCAAAGCAAGCCATGAAAGAACTCAACATCACTCCTATTTTAAAACCCATAAGAGGTGGAACCGACGGCGCCCAGCTGAGTTACAAAGGCCTGCCTTGCCCCAATATTTTTGCAGGGGGTCATAATTTTCACGGCAAATACGAATACGTCCCACTCGAAAGCATGGTAAAAGCCTCTGAAGTGATCGTCAAGATCGCAGAACTCACTGCAAAACAGTAAAAATTGACTAGCAAAACACTTTTTCAGTATATTAGTTACAAAATCAGTTAGATGAAATTCTTTAAATACCTCTTTTTTCTCCTTGTATTAGTCTTTGTCGTAGGCTCTCTATATATCGCCACTATAAGTCTCCCAGATGATGAAACCATAAGTTTTGAAACACCTTTATCGGCAGAACTTTTCAAGAACAAAATTCAGGATTTGTCTACTTACCCGGACTGGTTCAGTTTTCAAAGCGAAGGAAATCCAGAAGCAAGAATTAGCAATAAAGAGGATTTTAAAAACACAACATTATCATGGCAAAACGAACAATTTGAGTCGATTAATTTTAAAAATCAAGAACTTACTGCAGACTCTATATTACAAAAACTCACCCTCAAAACCTGGTTAAGTTCTTCGGAATTTGATATAAGTTGGAAATTTAATTCATCAGACACTAACTCAGAACTTGTCGTTGACTTAACATCGGATGCTAGCTTTTGGCAAAAAACTGAATATGTATTAACAGGACAATCGCATATAGATATCACTAAAGATGCTATTGAAGGAAGTCTTGAAACATTACAACGTCAAATCAATAAAGAGATTTCAGTTTACGACATTCAACCAATTGGAAAAATAGACCTTGGTGGATTTCACATTTTACATGCTACTTCTGCGGCAAGATTAAATTTTAAAAGCATACTTGGGAAATCCAGGCCCATCTTCGAAAGTGTGGAGGAGTTCATGGAAGAACAGGAATTTAAAATATACAAAGGCCGAATGATTGTTTTTGAAAACTTATATGATGATGGCAACAATATCATTTTTTCTCCAGGATTAGGGACTGAAAACCAAGTCGCAATTCCAGATGAATATGAAATTTTATCAAAGCCTGTGAAAAGAGGAATGTATTTTAAAACCCAGCTCACAGGAGATTACATCAACTTAAAGGAACTCTTAAAAATAAGCAAGTCTACTATAGAAGACAGAGAGTTAACTATTGATAAAGCTTTAAAGCCGTTTCTGGAATTTGAAACGGACGTCAATGAGACCGTCAATCCTGCCGAGTGGATCACCAATTTTTACATCCCTATAATAGAAAACTGATGAAATCTGCTTTACTTGTTTTCTTAGGTGGTGGTTTAGGGAGCCTTGCACGGTACTGGATTTCTATTGCTATGAAACATCAGATAGACTCCAAAATAGATGTTTACGGAACATTAACGGTCAACGTTATAGGCAGCTTACTCATTGGTTTATTGATGGGCTGGCTATTAAAATCTGAAACCTCCTATCCTAATCTCGAGTTATTATTGGTAGTGGGTTTTTGTGGTGGATTCACTACCTTTTCGACATTCTCTTCTGAAAACCTCAACTTGCTTAAAAACAATCTTTACACAGAATTTCTGCTCTATGGTTTAGGAAGCTTGCTGCTTGGAATACTAGCAGTTTTTATTGGTGTGTTGATAATTAAAAAAGGCTTTTAATAGCCTTTATCCACATTTACTTCGTTCATCAACGACTCCCCATTTTTCATACGTCTGTAATTTTCCAGCAACTGGTTGGCTACCGACTCAGGGTCGGTCATGCTGGCGATATGTGGTGTGATTTGAATATTTTCATGACTCCAAAACGGGTGAGATTCTGGCAAAGGTTCTTGTTGGAACACATCCAAACTGGCACCTCTCAAAGCACCTTGATCTATAGCTCTGATTAAATCTTCTTCTACTAAGTGTTCTCCCCTGGCGACATTAATTAAATACGCATCTTGTTTTAGTTTTTCAAAAAGCCTCAGGTTTAAAACGCCCTTGGTTTCAGAAGTCACAGGAAGTAAACACACTAAAATCTGAGTATTTTTCAAGAATTCATCCTGTTGATCGGAACCATAAACTTCGATGCCATCTACAGTTTTAGAAGAATTGGCATAACCTATAACGTCAAACCCATTCGATTTTAGAACTTTCCCTGCAGCCTGACCCAAAACGCCAAACCCCATGATGCCAACGCTTGTTTTTTCAGGAGTTTGATAAGGTTTGGTGTTCCACGATTTAGATGATTGATCGTTAAGATGTTTAAAAAGATTTCTGGACACTGCCAGGCATTGCAATAAAACAAACTGACTCATGTCTTTTGTCAATTGATCATCTACAATTCTGGTAACTTTCACATATTTAGGGAGTTGTTCATCTTTCAAAATATGATTAACACCAGCTCCCATAGAGGCAATGACTTTCAAATTTGGATACTCCTGATAAAGTCCTTCCGGATGCTTCCAGGAAATGGCAAATTCAACATCCTCTGGTCTATCCACATCAGGGTAGATTTGGATATCTAATGCATCGTTTTTCTCTTTGAGAGAAGCTGCCCATTGTTTTGGGTCTCGTGAGGTACTCACCAATAATATTGACATAGTTTATTTTTTAATCAAACTTATATTTTTTATCCATCGCATAACGAAGAAGTTCTCCTTTGCCATAAAGCCCTAGCTTATGAGACATATTTCGCCTGTGTGTATCTATGGTAGAAACAGCTGACTCCCTTATATCTGCTATTTCTTGTGAAGTCTTTCCTTCAGCAATAAGGTCTAATATCTCTTTTTCAGTTTGAGACAATTTTGATTTTTCTGATTTTGAGTCTTTGGTAAAGAGTTCTGATATGCCTTCCAAATGATCGTCGAAGTAGTCGGTACCATCATAAATTTCTTTCAGAGCAATGATTAACTCATCCAGAGGAGAAGTTTTCAATATATAACCATTGACCTCAGCATCTACCATTTTTTTGACAGCATCAATCTGATCGAACATAGAAAGGACGACAATTTTGATATCACTGAATTCCTTTCTTATTTGCCGTGTGAGGGAAACCCCATCCATCTTTGGCATTTTGATGTCAGTAATCACAATGTCTACAGGAGTCTCTCTCAGTTTTTTCAAAAATTCTCTGCCATTGGTAGCAAAGAATTTCATATCAATATTCTCATCACTCTCCAACCGAAGGCAAATCCCGTCGATTAAGGTCTGGTGGTCATCTGCAATTGCTACTTTTATCATATTGGTATATCAATAATTAATGTAGTTCCTCTTCCTTTTTTGGTATCTATTTTGAACTCTCCATTCAAAAGCTGAATCCGTTCTTTAATGCTTTGTAACCCAAAAGAATCCTGATGGGCTACTTTATCTTCATCAAATCCAACACCATCGTCTTCTACAATAATGTTCAGCAGTGAATCGATATTGGTAATGGAAACCGAAGCTTTTTTAGCTTTAGAATGCTTCACAACATTCGCCATAGTCTCTTGAATAATTCTGAATACATTTAACTCCAGCTTCTCGTTCAATTTCACCTCATCATCTATAAAAGAATTAAAATCCACTTCAATTTGACTAAAAGAGCTTACATTCTTACTTAATTTTTTAAGAGCTGGCACCAGGCCACTATCCTTCATAGACCCACTATGTTTCAAATGTGCTAAAGAGCGTATATCCTGGTAGGTCTCTTCCAGTAGATCGTGTGTTTTTTCAAAAACTGGTGAAGTGTTTTCTGAAGACTTAAACTCCTTCCTTAAGTGATCAAAATAGGATTTGATCGCCATAAAATTGGATCCAATATTGTCGTGTAAGTCGCTGGCAATTCGCATTCTTTCTTTTTCCTGACCTATTACCAATGCATCTAAAGCTTTAAGTTGTTGCTTTTTTAACTGACTTTCAATATTTCGAATTTCTAAAGCCTTATCTTTCTCTATTAATAATCGTTTTCTTTTAGCACTGATGTAAACAGAAAAAGACAAAAACGAGAGTAAAACCAGAGCGCCTAAAGAACCAACTATAAAAGCTTCATTTCTTTGATTTTCCTTCTCAAGAATTAAATTTTGACGCTCCTTTTTCTCTGCTTCAAATCGGGTGAGGCTAATATTTTGCTTCTGAATATTTAAACTGTCCCTGTACTTAAGTGACTCATCAAGGTAAAAATATGCAGAATCCAGCTGACTAAGATTCTTATAATCCTCAGCTAATTTTTGATTGATGTAGGCAGTGAGTTCAAAATCATAATTAAAATTTCTGTAGCTATTGGCTTTTTTGGTCCAAGCAATAGCTTCTTCATAATCTCCCGTGTACCTATTCAAATCCCCTAAACTAAAATAACCTAGAGCTACTTTATGAGGCAGACCCAATTCCTTATTTATCTCTATGGCCTTGCTGTAATATGTGCTTGCTGAATCTTTATCAATAATGACATCGGTATAATAGAAAGCATGAAAAGTATGAACTATACCGAGCTTGTAAGCATCGTAATCCTTTTCTAACAAATCATAAGCTTTATCAATATGCTCAAGAAAAATTGCTGTTGAATCTTGTGTTTCTAGACTTTCAAAAGCTAATTCCATTTCCAAACTCACAAGTTGCAAGGGATCTTCCAATTCTAGAGCTAACTCCTGAAAGGCATCTAAATAATCTACAGGTTCATTATATATGTCTGGATTGGCAACGGTATAAAATAGATCGAGATTAATGTCGTTATAACTGAGCATGTCGCCGACTTTCTTATAATAGTTTTGGGCTTGAACAAAATTACGAGCAGCAAGGTCAAAGTTGCTGTTGAGATCATAAGCATCTGCAAGATTATTATAATAATGGGCTTTTTGTCGAGGAGATAAGTCTGTGGTATCTATGGCGTATAAACTCTCAAAAGTTTCTTCAAGTTGGTTGAAGGTATTAAAGTATCGTGATTGGGCAAGATAAAGGTCATCTCGCTGAAGATAGTTTCTTTCAAACAAAAGAACTTCAAGGTCAGAATATCTACTATACCTAAAGAGGCTATCAATCTCCTTAGTCTGAGAAAAGGATATGAAGCTAAAAAGAAAAAAAAGAAAAGCGATTTGATTCGCAGATGGCATATCAATCTATTTCTGAAATTGAATCCTAAAGTTAAAAGAATTCTGAAATAATTTTAAGAATTGCCCATCATATTTCTAATAAGGTTCAACAAAGATTCATCTCTCCAGAAAAACCTGAGAAAAATAAGTGAAATGATGAAAATGAAAAAGCCTAACAAAACAAATAATGTCCCTTTGTAGTAACGGCTGTGCAGCCCTTTATCCTTGATGTAGGAATAAATTAAAATCGACACAAAAGTCACCACAAAAAAAATGATAAAGGCAATGCGACCAGGAGTAAACATAAATGTTTTATTTTACGCAAAAATACTCCATATTCTTATGAAAAAACCGCTAGACCAAGTAAAAAAATTCCATAAAGCTTTCGGATTGGACGTTTCTGAAACTCAAATTGCCAACCTAGGCATCGAAAAAAATTTACTCCGTTATAAACTTATGCGTGAGGAAAATGAAGAATACCTGGATGCCGCTTCACAGGGCGACATGGTAGAAGTCGCCGATGCTTTGGGGGATATGTTATATATCTTGTGTGGCACCATCATTTCTCATGGCATGCAACATAAGATTGAAGAAGTTTTCGATGAGATACATAGAAGTAACATGAGCAAGCTGGGTAAAGATGGAAAGCCCATTTACAGAGAAGACGGTAAAGTTTTAAAAGGGCCAACTTACTTTAAACCTGAACTTAAGAAGATTATTGATAGCCGTGAGTCGTGAGTCGTGAGTCGTGAGTCAAAATTAAATTTTACAGCGAAATTAAGTATTGATAAAAAACATAAAAGCAACTCTTCATTGGAGGCTTTTAAAACAGTCCATTGATTTCGCCATCGATCTTATTAAGGATGAAACCGAGATCTTCTGGTTTATCAACAAAGTCCAATTCATCTACGTCTATAACAAGCAGTTTTCCTTTATCATAGGTTTGTATCCAGGCTTCGTAGCGTTCGTTGAGTTTATTGAGGTAATCTATAGAAATTGAATTTTCATATTCTCTTCCTCTTTTTTGGATTTGCTTTACGAGATTGGGTACGCTACTTCTAAGGTAAATCAACAAATCAGGTGCTTCCGTTACAGATTCCATAAGGTTGAAAAGTGAAGAGTAATTTTCAAAATCCCGGTTAGACATCAATCCCATGGCATGAAGGTTGGGCGCGAAAATAAAGGCATCTTCATAAATCGTTCTGTCCTGTATGATGTCCATATTGCTTTCTCGTATTTGTAAAATTTGTCTGAACCGACTATTTAAAAAATAAATTTGAAGGTTAAATGACCAGCGTTTCATGTCTTCATAAAAATCCTCCAGGAATGGATTCTCGATAACATCTTCGTATTCTGCTTTCCAATTATAATGTTTGGCGATAAATTTGGTGAGAGTCGTTTTTCCTGCCCCTATATTCCCAGCGATTGCAACGTGCATAAAATCAGTTATTTACAATATTAAATTCGTACGTATATAGTACTTTATCGCTGTAAATATAGAGGTTTTCAGCATTGAAATAAAATTGATCGAAGCTAATTTCTGGTTTTTTAAAACTGGTTTTAAGTTTGGAATCTTTACTGATTAATTCTAATTGCTTATCCGTGAGGACCATAATTTGATTCTTGTAATTATTGAATGATACCACCTTTTCATAAATAAATTCTTCTAATAAGCTTCCGTTTATGTTGTACATCATAAACCCATCAGGATGTCTCAGCCAACTATAATTGTAATTGCTTCTAAAGCCTACAACATTTCTGTTTAACGGTAAAGAGGAACTCCTGGTGCTCTGCGATTCGTAGTCAAACAACTCCAGTTGCTGTAAGTCTGCATTGAAGATCCAGAGTAAATTATCTTTTGAAATACCTGCAAAATCCACTGTCTTAAAGTCTGGAATAAAATTGAAGTTCACACGCTCTATTTCATTAAGACGGTTATCTAAAATCACTACTGTGTTGGCTTCTTTATAAAATAAAAGAATTTTAAGCGGGTTCAGGATGTCGACACTTTCCAATTCTCCAAGCTGAAGATCCTGAAACTGAAATTTCTTTTTATCTTCAGTTTTATAAAACACATTATTCTTGGAAAAATAAAACCGTTGATATTTATCAACCCCCCAAAACTGATCAGCGTCTACTGGTAATCTATCTACCATCTTTAAGCTAGAGGGTTGCGCGCATAAGGTCAATGCCAACAAGTTCAGAAGTAAAAAAAGAGAATAGCGATTCATTATAATTAAATAATGTGAAATATACCAAATATACGGCTAGAACTTAAATGCCAGACCATAAACAGTCAATTCCGTCTGTAATCATGTGAAACAGAAGGCCAATACAAAATAGCTTGAGCCATTTGTTTTTAAATAAAAACACTCCTAAACAATAAATTACAACGGCGATCTCGGAATGAAACGTATGGAACCCGATGCTGCACCTATCCGGGTCAAATACAGGAACAGCCCATAAATGATCTATATCCACAATCATAGTGGACAGTAAAATCAGATAGGCTTTCCACAATTGCTTAGGACTATAAATCCATGCAATAAGCAGGATCACAACAAAATGGTTGCTATAATGAACTAAGGTTTGCCACATTTTTAAAATCTTGAGTGTTGATGCAAAATACAGTTAAACACCTCTTAAACACAAGTCGTTTTAATGAATATGTAGTGTTTTTGCATAACTAAAATCTTATTTTTGCATTAAAATCATTTCAATGAGCAATAAACTTGTAGCCCCATCTTTGCTGGCAGCCGATTTTGCAAACCTGCAACGTGACATAGAACTAGTTAATAACAGTGAAGCAGATTGGTTTCACATTGATATTATGGACGGGGTTTTTGTCCCCAACATTTCTTTTGGGATGCCTGTCTTAAAAGCAATTACTAAACACGCCAAAAAGTTTATTGACGTGCATTTGATGATTGTAGATCCAGATCGATACATCAAAGAGTTTGCAGATTTAGGTTCCCATATGCTTACTGTGCATTACGAAGCCTGCAATCATCTCCACAGAAGTTTGCAATCTATCAAACAACATGGTATGCAGGCTGGAGTTGCCTTAAATCCTCACACTAATGTTGAATTGCTTAGAGACTGCATCAAAGATATTGATATGGTATGCTTGATGAGTGTGAATCCTGGTTTTGGCGGACAGCACTTTATAGAACGAACTTATGAAAAAGTAAAACAATTGAAGGCGCTCATCAAAGAAGAAGGTGCTGAAACAAAAATTGAAATTGATGGTGGCGTCACCAACAAGAATGCAGAAGAATTGGTAACAATGGGAGCAGATGTTCTGGTAGCTGGCAGCTATGTATTTAAAGCTAATGACCCCACACAAACCATTTCTGAATTAAGGAAAATGATAAACAAGTAAGTATGATATATGATGTTTTAATAGTTGGTGGAGGTCCCATCGGGATTGCATGTGCATTGGAGGCGAAGAAAAAAAACCTTTCTTACATCATTATAGAAAAAGGAACACTGGTCAATTCTTTGTACAATTATCCAGATAAGATGACTTTCTTTTCTACTTCTGAAAAGTTGGAGCTGGACGATATTCCTTTCGTGAGTAATAATCCCAAACCGTCAAAACAAGAGGCTTTGGAATATTACAGAAGAATTGTTGAATCTAAGCAGATTCAGATTCAATTGTTTGAAAAGGTTGAGCATGTTGAAAAAGAAGAAAGTGTGTTCACTACTGCAACTTCAAAGTCTACATATCAATCCAAAAATCTTGTAATTGCAACAGGGTTTTATGACATCCCCAACTACCTCAATGTTCCCGGAGAAGATCTAGAAAAAGTAACACATTATTACGGCGACCCACATTACTATGCGACTCAAAAAGTCGTAGTGGTTGGAGCAAGCAATTCTTCTGTGGATGCTGCTTTGGAAACCTACAGAAAAGGTGCGGAGGTCACGATGATTGTGCGTGGTGAACAGATAGGAGAACGCGTCAAATATTGGGTAAGACCAGATGTCATCAATAGAATAAAAGAAGGCAGCATCAAGGCACACTTCAATGCAGAGATAACTGAAATTGGTGAAGATCATGTAAAATTTAAAGATAAAGATGGGAATATTCAGACGCTGGAAAATGATTTTGTCCTGGCGCTTACTGGCTACAGACCTAACTTTGAGTTTTTGAAAAAGATGGGAATCAAATTGAGTGAAGACCAGCTTTCCATTCCAGAATACAATAAACAAACCATGAAGACCAATGTCGAGGGTATATATTTGGCTGGTGTGATTTGCGGCGGTATGGAAACACATAAGTGGTTTATTGAAAATTCCAGAATCCACGCCAAAATGATCATGGAAGACATTAAATCTTAAATAACGTTTGTTGTTAATTTCTCATTAACAATTTAACTATATTTAGGCATGTCAAATTCTACTTTAAAAGCATACTATTCCAAGTTAAATTCATTTGTCTTATCTGAAACGCTTAAGGAAAAGCTTGAAAAATTTATTGTAATTACTGCTATAATAAGTTTTTTGATTCACCTTGCGATCATTGGTCTAATTGATTTTGACATCATCGATTTTGGTGAATATGATGGGAACCTCATTATCAGTCCAATATCTGCCATCTACACCCCCTTTTCCATCATACTTATTTACGAGGTTTATCTTCTGGTGTTTTACCTTCCAAAATCGATAACCATTTATATCGGGAAGCAGTACGAAATCATCACACTGATTTTAATACGTAAAATATTTTATGATTTATCCAATTTGGAATTTTCTTCAAGCTGGTTTTCTATTGAAGGTGACATTCAGTTTACCATAGATATTATTGCAACTTTAGTCTTGTTTTTCTTGATTTTTCAATTTTACCGATTGAACTCAAAAAATAAAGTGGAAAAAGAAAAACTTACAGATAAAATCAAATCACACATCAAAGTTAAAAATGTGTTCGCTACTATTTTGGTTCCCACCATTGTTTTTCTAGCCTTATTTTCTTTTGGAGACTGGTTTTATGATACCATTTCAAGTACCGATATTTCCTCAACAAATATCAAGACCGTCAATACCATATTTTTTGATGACTTCTTTACCGTTTTAATTTTGATTGATGTCTTACTCCTCCTCTTCTCTTTCCTTCAAACTGAAGAATTTAGTAGAGTCATTCGAAATTCTGGCTTTGTCATTTCGACCATACTCATCAAATTATCTTTCTCTGCGGATAATATTATCAATACCATTTTAATCGTAGTTGCAGTGAGTTTTGGTGTATTGATTTTGTTGATTTACAACCAGTATTTCAAACTTAATCAAACACTTAAAGAATAAATATTTGCGTTTACTGTTTATTAAGCTTATATTAAAGAAAACTCTTGATCATGTATGATTTTATAATTATTGGTGCTGCACAGGCTGGACTTTCCATGGCGTATGAGCTAAAGCAACAAGGAAAAAATTATTTAGTCTTAGATAAAGAAGATGAAGTGGGTGCTTCTTGGCTTAAGCGTTGGGATTCATTAACACTATTTACACCCTCAGAATTTAATAATTTGAAAGGGATGGATTTCCCCAGGCCAAAGGGTCATTACCCCGATAAATACGAAGTGGCAGAGTACTTTAAAGCTTACGTGGATACATTTAATATTCCTATTCGATTTAATACTCTGGTGACCGAAATCGAAGACAAAACCGATTACTTCCTCATAAAACATGAAGAAGGCTTCTACGAAGCTGAACAGGTCATTATCGCTACAGGGCCTTTTCATATTCCATACACCCCACCATTTCATACCAAAATAGAGTCTTCTATTTTTCAGATTCATAGCGATTATTACAAAAATCCAAGTCAGCTGCAGGATGGAAAAGCAATGGTGGTTGGCGCTGGAGATTCTGGCTATCAAATTCTCGATGAAATTTCCAATACCAATCGGGAAGTCTATTTTTCTGGGGATACAGATGTAAAAACTTTACCCCAGGAATTCCTGGGCAAAACCTTATGGTGGTGGTTTACCAAAACTGGATATCTAAGCTTCGGTAAAGATTCCTGGCTGGGTAAAAAGATAAGTGAATCCAAACAGCCTGTTATTGGCGTGGATGTAAAAGGGATTCTAAATAAAGACAATGTAATTCCTGTTGGAAAAACGGTGAATGCCTATCAAAGCACAATTGTCACTGAAAAAGCAAAATTGGCAGATGTCAAAAACATCATCTGGGCCACGGGCTACAGGCCAAAGTTTGACTGGATCCAAGGACTGGAACTTGACAAAAAAGGCTATCCGGTTCATCACCGTGGCGTGAGTAATGTGGATGGACTTTATTTTATTGGATTGCCTTGGTTGCACACAAGAGCTTCAGCGACACTTGGAGGAATCAAAAAAGATGCAAATTATCTTAGTGAATACATCAAAAATAAAGTCGTTCATAAAGAGTCCATTTCGGTATAAAAACTAAAAACCCTTCGGTATACCGAAGGGTTTTTTGAGTATGTAAAGTATAACGCTTTTTAAGCTAAAACTTCCTGAACTTTATCAGCCGCTTCTTTAAACTGAACTGCTGTTTTCACATCAATTCCAGCTTCTTTAATCAACTCTACTGCTTTTTCTGCATTGGTTCCCTGCAGCCTTACTATAATAGGCACGGTAATCTGGTCTCCCATGTTTTTGTAAGCTTCAATGATACCTTCAGCAACACGGTCACATCTTACGATACCGCCAAAAATATTGATTAGAATCGCTTCTACTTTTTCATCCTTCAATATTAACTTGAATGCCTGTTCAACACGTTTTGCATCTGCAGTACCACCTACATCAAGAAAGTTAGCTGGTTCTCCACCAGCAAACTTGATCAAGTCCATGGTTGCCATTGCTAGTCCGGCGCCATTAACCATACAACCTACGTTTCCATCTAGATTGACATAGCTAAGGCCAGCTTCTCTAGCTTCTACTTCGGTAGGATCCTCTTCACGCGTATCACGCATGCTTTGGTAATCTTTATGTCTAAATAAAGCTGAATCATCTAAAGTTACTTTAGAATCTACAGCGATAATTTTATCGTCACTTGTTTTAAGAACAGGGTTGATTTCGAATAAAGAGGAATCAGATCCTTCATATGCTTTATAAAGTGCAGTGACGAATTTTGTCATTTCTTTGAAAGCTTTTCCTTCAAGACCAAAATTGAAAGCAATTTTACGCGCCTGAAAAGGAAGAATTCCAGTTGCTGGATCTATTTCTTCAGTAAAAATGCGTTCTGGTGTTTTTTCTGCAACACTCTCTATATCCACACCACCTTCTGGTGAATACATAATCATATTTCTTCCAGTAGCTCTGTTAAGCAACACAGACATGTAGTATTCTTCTGGCTCATTGTCTCCTGGATAATAAACATCCTCTGTTACAAGAATCTGGTGTACTTCTTTACCTTCCTTGCTTGTTTGAGGAGTTACTAAATGCATTCCCAAAATGTCATCTGCAAGTTGCTCAACTTCTTTCAGGTTTTTGGCGAGTTTCACACCACCACCTTTTCCACGTCCACCAGCATGAATTTGCGCTTTGATCACGTGCCATCCAGTTCCGGTTTCTTCAGTAAGTTTTTTTGCAGCTTCTACAGCTTCTTTAGGCGTTTTTGCGAGGATTCCTTTTTGGATGCCAACGCCAAAACTACTTAGTATTTCTTTGCCTTGATATTCATGTAGATTCATAATCAGGTTTTATGATATAAATTTGGTTCACAAAAGTAATAATTTAAAGTTTGGCTACAATAATTTAAAAAGGTTTCTTAGCATCCTAAGTAAAAGCTTGACTCATCCTCACAACAGAAAGTTAATGAACTCAGAAACTCGGAAAAAAGCTCTTTTGGAATTGGCCAATGCAAAGATGCACTTTGGAAAATATAAGGGCTATTACCTTTCAGACATACCAGAGTATTACCTAATATGGTACAAGCGCAAAGGCTTCCCAGACAATAAACTAGGACAGCAAATGCAGGAAGTGCTGGAATTGAAAGAAAATGGTCTGGAATATATTTTGAGAAAAATAAGGGGTTCTAAATAAATTATTTTTGAGTTGAATCTCTGCTAAAGCAAAAATTAAATGATATTTTTGCATCCCGTATAGACACAAAACAATAACACAAATGGCCGATACAAAGTATATATTTGTAACAGGCGGTGTTTCTTCGTCTTTAGGGAAAGGAATAATCGCAGCATCTTTAGCAAAACTTCTACAAGCACGAGGTTACAAAGTAACCATACAAAAACTTGATCCGTACATCAATATAGATCCTGGTACACTCAACCCTTATGAGCACGGTGAGTGTTTTGTCACTGAAGATGGCGCCGAAACCGATCTTGATCTTGGGCACTACGAGCGCTTTTTGAATGTGAACACCTCCCAGGCCAATAATGTAACAACTGGAAGAATTTACCAAAGTGTTATTGATAAAGAACGAAGAGGCGATTTTCTCGGAAAAACAGTTCAGGTGATTCCTCATATCACCAACGAAATAAAAGAACGCATACAAATTTTGGGGCAGGACGATACCTACGATATCGTGATTACTGAAATAGGCGGAACGGTGGGTGACATTGAATCCTTACCTTATATTGAAGCGGTAAGACAGCTGAAATGGGAACTTGGCGAACATAATGCATTAGTGATTCATTTGACTTTGATTCCTTATCTGTCTGCTGCCAAAGAACTCAAGACCAAGCCAACTCAACACAGTGTAAAGACGCTGATGGAAAGTGGAATTTCTCCAGAAATACTAGTTTGTAGAACAGAGCACCAAATCAATGATGACATAAGAAGTAAGTTGGCTTTGTTTTGTAATGTCAAAAAAGAAGCGGTTATACAATCTATAGATGCAGAATCTATTTATGACGTACCAAATCTTATGGCCGACGAAGGATTGGATACGATAACGCTCAAAAAACTTAACCTTAAAGATGATGTAGTTCCTAATCTGGACAAATGGAATTATTTTGTAGATAAATTAAAAAATGCCACCGAAGAAATTTCAATTGGCTTAGTAGGTAAATACGTAGATCTTCAGGATTCTTACAAGTCAATTTTAGAGTCTTTTATTCATGCCGGAGCCTATAATGATGTCAAGGTGAATGTCATTTGGATCAATTCTGAAGAACAGGACTATAATGAAACGGTCTTCCATCAATTGGATGGTCTTCTTGTTGCTCCCGGATTTGGTGAGCGTGGTGTTGAAGGTAAAATTGCAGCTGTGGAATATGCGAGAACTCACAATATTCCGTTTTTGGGTATTTGTCTTGGTCTACAAATGGCAGTGATAGAATTTTCTCGAAATGTATTAAAACTGGCAGAGGCAAATTCCGAAGAAATGAATCCAAACACTCCACATCCGGTGATTGGGCTTATGGAAGATCAAAAAGACCTGAAACAAATGGGAGGTACCATGAGACTGGGTGCATGGGACTGTGAACTTCAACCAAATTCTAAACTGGCTAAAATTTATGGGAATACCCGAATTTCTGAAAGACACCGCCATAGATATGAAGTGAATAATAAATATGTAGAAGATCTTGAGAAACATGGCATGCTTTGCACTGGTAAAAATCCACAGACAGGTCTCGTAGAAACCATAGAACTTGAAGGACATCCTTGGTTTGTTGGCGTTCAATTTCACCCAGAATATAAAAGTACAGTAGCAACTCCTCATCCCTTGTTTTTAGGATTTATAGAAGCTGCTAAAAAACACCATATAAAGGCGTAACTAGGCGAGTTCCATAAATATTCTACGAATAAGCTTACTTAAATAAAATTAAATGTTGATTTTTGCACAGATTTTGTAAAAATCAATCACACAATAGTATAGTAAATGGAAGAAAAAAAGACGTTTGATAAAAACTCTATCATAGGATTTACATTGGTGGCTCTCATCCTCATTTGGATGATGTACATGAATCCAACAGAAGACATCGCTCCAGAAAAGGAGTCTACGGAAGAGGTAGAACCTACTAAAAAAACGGAACCTGAGACACCTGTAGCAGCAATTTCTCCAGAGCAGTCTAATGAAGAAGCGAGCGGAAGCATCCAGGACTCTATCAATGCTGTTTTGGCTAAAAGAGAGTACGGAGCATTTGCTTATTCAGCAATCAAAGAGTCTGATAATGAAGAGGCGTCTACTACTATTGAAAACGAAGTTTTAAAATTAGAGGTAAGCAAGAAAGGGGGACAAATCGTTGAGGCAAAACTTAAGCAACATGACACTTACAAAGGCGAGCCTGTCTATCTAATAAAAGATGGTAATGCGGACTTCAATATTTCTTTTGAAGCTAAAGATGGTAGAACATACAATACTCGTGATCTCTATTTTGAACCTAACCTATCTTCGGAAAACGGAAATCAGACCTTAAGCATGAGAGCTAAAGTCTCTGATGTTGAATTTCTTGAATTTTACTATGGTTTAGAACCAGATGACTACATGATGAATTTTGGGATACGTTCTCAGGGTTTAAATAATGTCATCTCTTCTGAAAATGCCAATCTTTCCTGGGAAGTTAAAGCCATTAGAAAAGCAAAAAGTATTTCTTATGAAAACAGATATACTGAAATCGTCTATCTTTATGAAGGCGATAAAGACGATTATACAGGGCAAGGAGATGAAGCGATTGAGGAAGATGAATTGATAGAATGGATTGCCTTTAAACAACACTTTTTCACTTCAGTTTTACTAACAGATAATCCTTTTTCTAAAGGAAAAATGACATCCAGAAAATTAGTTCAGGATGAGCAGGTAGATACCTTATTTACCAAAAACTTTCTTGCAGAAGTTCCCCTTCAACTTAAAAATGGAGAGTTTTCTGAAAGCATGAACTGGTACCATGGACCTTCAGACTTTAAATTACTTAGCTCTTATGAGCGAAACCTGGATGAGATTGTCCCTCTAGGCTGGGGTCTTTTTGGATGGATCAATAGATACATATTTATACCTTTCTTTGGCTTTTTAAGCAGTTCGCTTCCAAGTTATGGATTGGCTATTATAGTGATGACAATTGCAGTCAGAATTGTCCTCTCGCCTATTACTTACAAATCTTATTTGTCTCAGGCTAAGATGAAAGTTCTGAAACCGGAGATCAACGAGATCAACGAGAAGTACAAGGAGAATGCGATGAAAAAGCAGCAGGAGACTATGAAGCTGTACAGTAAAACAGGTGTGAGTCCGTTGGCGGGATGTATTCCGGCTCTTCTGCAGATACCCGTCTTTTATGCGCTATTTCAGTTCTTCCCCAGTGCTTTCGATTTGCGACAGAAAGGATTTTTATGGGCAGATGACTTATCAAGTTATGATGTTATTTTTGAATGGGACACCTATATACCTTTAGTATCCTGGGCTTATGGTAATCATGTGAGTTTATTCCCAATTTTGGCATCGGTGGCTATATTTTTCTACACGCAAATGACTGCAGGCCAAAATATGCAGCAAAGCTCACAACCAGGCATGCCCAATATGAAAATCATCATGTATTTTGCTCCATTGGTTATGCTTGTCTTCTTCAACAAGTATGCAAGTGGTTTATCACTGTATTATTTTATATCGAATTTAATCACGATAGGGATTATGCTCGTCATCAAACATGTGATTATCGATGATAAAAAGATATTAGCTAAAATTGAAGAGAAAAAGAAAAAGCCTAAAAAGAAAGGTAAGTTTGGTAAAAAGTTTCAGGAAATTATGGAGCAGGCTGCTGAGCAACAGAAAAAGAAACAAGGCGAAAAAGAAGAAAATAAAAAGCTTGGAAATAAATAAAAAGGATAAGAAATAAATTCTATCTAGATAATAATAAAAAAGGAGTCCGAATTGGACTCCTTTTTATTTTATTATAGAAAATTAAATTATTCGTTAATCGTAACATCACCTCTCATGGCACCATGAACAGTGCACACATAATCTGCTATTTCATTAGCCAATTCTGATGTGAGAGTAAAATCAAATTGTTGACCATCTGTAACAAAGTTCACATCTCCATCATTTTCAAATGAACCCTCATTACTTTGACTCAGCAAGGCATCACCAGAAGTATTTCTCAATTCGAATGGGTGAGCATTTGCACCTGTCACTGTTAATGTGTAACGAGTTCCCACAGTAAGACTCCATGTACTATTGTTTTCATTAAGAGCAGTAACTTCTTCATTTCCATTGATCTCACTCACAAAATAAGCTGACGCAGCATCATTTTCAACTGTCATTGCAACGGTATTAGTAGTTGGTGGATCCAAACCTAAGTCTGGAAGAATAACACTACTTACCACATGTATGACTCCGTTACTGGCTTGCACATCTGTTACTTCAATTTGAATTGTTCTTCCATTTTGATCTGTAATTGTTGTTCCATTCAACTCAAACGTTTCTCCTATGGTTTCTACAGTACCATCCTCGAGATCACTAGAAGTAATATTGGCACCCGCAATAACGTGAGTATTCAAAACAGACGTCAATGTTTCTCCATCGATACCAGCTAAATCTTCTATATCAAGTTCAGATAATAATGAAGCAAAAGCATCATTGGTTGGAGCAAAAACTGTGAAAGGTGCTGGATCTTCAGAGGAACTAAGTAGCTCAACATAATTCTGTTCCTGCTGATCGTCCCTGGTTAAGGCTTGCAACAAAGTCTCAAAGGAAGGATCTACGGTGGCGAAAGTGGTCACATCTGGCAAAGTAATCACTTGATCCACTACATGCACAACACCATTAGAAGCAAAGTTATCCGGACCTGTAACAGTAGCATTCCCATTGAGTGTTATACTAGCTCCAACATTGACATACAAACTTAAATTATTCTCTGCTCCAGATCCAGTTTCTGTCGCAAGCGTATTTAAATAAGAAGTTTGTAAATTTGAAGATTCGGCAGCACTTTCTACTACGTGGTTGAGCAGTATATTTTCAACCTCAGCATCGGTCAAACCTGAAGTATCAATATTACCAAATGCTTCATCTGTAGGAGCAAATATGGTAAAGGTTCCAGAATTGAGTGCTGCATCCAAACCGGTATCGGTTAGCAATTGCTCAAGTATGGTATGCTCAGTACTTTCTTGAATAATTTCAAAGGTGGTAGGTTCATTATTAATCGGTTCACCAGCGTTATCATCATTATAACAGCCGGTTAAATTGACCGTAAAGAGGGTCAATAAAATAAAAGTTGTAAAATAATTTTTCATTTTCATAGCATTTTTTATTCGAAGTTAGCAACTTAGGTCATATATTTTGTTTATTAAAGGTTAAAAACTATTAAACAAAATAAAAGTATACCATAGCTTTAACAGGAGTGCACGTTGTCTTTGATTGTTTTTGTAATTTTGCAGATCAATATTTTGAATATGAAAAGAGTTGTAGTAGGACTTAGTGGAGGAGTAGATTCTAGCGTTGCAGCTTACTTATGTCAACAGCAAGGCTATGATGTGATTGGTCTTTTTATGAAGAACTGGCACGACGATTCTGTCACCATCAGTGATGAATGTCCCTGGCTAGAAGACAGTAATGATGCGATGCTTGTGGCAGAAAAATTAGGTATTCCCTTTCAAACAGTTGATTTAAGCAAGCAGTATAAAGAACGTATTGTAGACTATATGTTTGCAGAATATGAAAAAGGAAGAACGCCAAATCCAGATGTGCTCTGTAATAGAGAAATCAAATTTGATGTCTTTATGGACATTGCTACTTCACTTGGTGCTGACTATGTGGCGACTGGACATTACTGCAGAAAAGACAGCATTGAAAAAGACGGCAAAACCTATTACAGATTGTTAGCGGGAAAAGATCAAAATAAAGATCAATCCTATTTTTTATGTCAGGTCTCTCAACAACAATTAGCCAAAACACTTTTTCCTGTAGGGGAACTTCAAAAATCTGAAGTGAGACAAATCGCTAAAGAGCAAAATTTGATTACTGCAGAAAAGAAAGATTCACAAGGACTCTGTTTTATCGGTAAAGTAAAACTACCCGATTTCCTTCAGCAAAAACTACAACCCAAGCAAGGTCAAGTCATTGAAATAGATTCCTCACATGAAGTGTTTTCAAGTATAAATGAAACGCAGTCAAATTCAGAATTGATTGCTCAACTCAAAAAGGACAGTAGGAAACTTGACTTAAAACCTGAATTTGGAAAAGTACTCGGCACCCACGACGGCGCTCATTTTTTTACCAAAGGTCAGCGTAAAGGTTTAGCTATAGGCGGGACCAAAGAGCCTCTATTTGTGATTGATACCGATGTGGAAAACAATATTTTGTATACGGGCCAGGGTAAAAATCATCCGGGACTTCACAAAAAAGGACTGTGGGTAAATAACGATGAAGTACACTGGGTAAGACCAGATTTAACTTTAAAGGTTGGTGAAACTATGGAGGTAAAAGCCAGAATTCGATACAGACAACCTTTGGAGAATGCTAAGTTATATCAAATGGAAAATGAACTCTACGTCATTTTTGAAAACGAACAAACCGCCATTTCAGAAGGTCAATTTGTAGCCTGGTATCACGATGATGAACTCATCGGCTCTGGTGTAATCGCTTAAAAAAAATTCATGTCACAAAATAAAATCACCAAATTATTCAATATACAATATCCAATCATCCAGGCAGGAATGATATGGGCGAGCGGATGGAAATTGGCAAGTGAAGTCAGCGAAGCTGGTGGTCTTGGCATCATAGGTGCTGGTTCTATGTATCCAGATATCTTGCGAGAGCACATTCAGAAGTGTAAAAAGGCTACCTCGAAACCTTTTGCAGTGAATGTGCCTATGCTTTATCCAGATCTGGACAAAATCATGGAAATCATCATTGAAGAGGAAGTACCTATAGTTTTTACTTCAGCCGGAAACCCAAAAACGTGGACGTCTCACTTAAAATCCAAAGGCATCAAAGTTGTTCATGTGGTAAGCAGTGTCAAATTTGCTTTAAAATCTGAGGAAGCAGGGGTCGATGCCGTTGTAGCCGAAGGTTTTGAAGCAGGAGGGCACAATGGTCGCGAAGAAACCACCACGTTTACACTTATCCCTATGGTAAAAAAAGAACTTACTATCCCACTCATCGCAGCCGGAGGCATTGCTTCGGGTGCTGGAATCTTAGCGGCAATGGTACTTGGTGCAGATGCTGTGCAAATTGGAACACGATTTGTCGCAAGTGAGGAAGCTTCTTCGCATATCAATTTCAAAAATGAGGTTGTAAGAGCACAAGAAGGAGACACCAAGCTCACACTTAAAGAACTGGCACCGGTGCGAATGCTGAAAAATAAATTCTACCAGGATATAGAAAGTCTATACGCCAAGTCTCCAACTAAAGAAGAGTTACAGGAACTGCTTGGCAGAGCACGCGCCAAAAAAGGCATGTTTGAAGGTGACCTTGATGAAGGAGAATTGGAAATTGGGCAGATATCTGGACTCATCAAAGATATTTTACCTGCTAGAAAAATTATGGAAACTCTTCTTGCTGAATTTAATGCTGCACAAATTGAAGCTTCAACGCTGAAATTTTAAAGCCTTCAGTTCGTATTATTCGGCATCCGAAGCCAGGAACTCAGCTAAATCCAAAGACTTCATCCCTAAATCTTTTTGATATTCTAAAAGATAAATGGCGTCATTTTCATAACCTAGAGAAAATTCCTTATTAACGTAATTGAATTTATTTTCAGCATACTCTGTGTAGCCTTCAATCTCTGTAGATGCTTTTAATGTTTTTGCATAAGCAAGTCTCAGCAGCAAATCCATCATCACATCATAACCTCTCATAACGTAACGACTAGGATATACTCCATGCTTATTTACAAAAGAATTGTATTCATCTTCATCAGATTCCAAAAGTTGAGTTTTTGAAATTGAAGGAAAGGTAAAGTCAAGGTCACTTAAGTAATAATTCGAAATCTCATCGTCGTAAAAAGCATTTCTTTTGGAAGTAAAGAGCTTGATGTCATAGCCGTCTCTCAATAGGGATTTCAAATAAGAAACAGTAGATTCTGCAATTCCTAGGGTTTGCGACTCCAATATGAACCAGTTTTTTTTAGACTTATCCAGGTGCGGCTCAATATCTGATTTCTGAAGATAATCTGCTTCTGTTTGATTTACAATTTTAAGGTCTGGAAACGTATAGGTATATTTCCTCTGGATAGGTTTGGAGATGCTATCAGTTAAAATAACCAAATTTTCTTCTTTATGAGTCTTCTGCAGATACGTAATGAGAACTTCCTGCATTTCTTCATCTTTGGGCAGGGTATTAAACAAATTGTCGTATTCAAAATTTGGATTCACTAAGGGGGAAATAACAGGAACACTGTCTTGAGATAAATAATTGGTTACAAGTTTCAAGTTAGGATCCAAGAGCGGGCCCACAACTGCCTGGTAATTTTTAAAATCTTCACTGAGTAAACTTCTCACATGAGATGGATTATTTCTGGTATCGTAGACGTCTAGATTTACTTTAATTCCTCTAGTTTCAGCTGAATCGATTGCCATTTGAATCCCCTCATAAAAATCCAAAGATATTCTCAACAAGTTACTATTCTTTATTAATGACTTAGAACTGATGCTATCAATTTTGGCTTTATCCAGATTCAATGGCAACATGACAGCAATGGATTTGGCGTCCAGGTATTGTAACTTATCTTCCAGCGTAAATTTTTGATATTTTGAAGAGCTTACCTTTTCAATTTGTGGAATTTTCAAAACCAGGCCTTCGCTAAATCCTTCAAACTTAAGTGATGGATTGGACTCTATCAATTCTTCTTCTGTCACATCATAACTTTCCGAAATTGATTGAATTGAATTTTTGGAATCCACTTCTAAGAAAGAATAGTTTTGATTTCTTTGTCGCTTAGGCTTTGAAGATTCCGCAGCTTCCATCGGGCGTTTGATGGTCAAAAATTGTCCAGGTTGAATCTCTTTCTCATCGATACCAGGGTTCATATTTTCCAGCTGGGAAACAGTTAATCCATATTTTTTGGAAATCCCGTATTTAGTCTCTTTGGGTAGTACTAAGTGTTTAAGAGTACTGAATTCAGAGTTTTTCACACTCTGGTTGATATCCAAATCCTTGTCTTTAAGCTCATAGGTCGGAATTCTTAAAACATCATTGTAATCCAATTCTCTATCGTTCAAGAAAGGGTTATAGGTTCTGATGTCTTTAATTCTTACATTATAAGTTTTTGATATACTATAAAGTGTTTCCTTTGGACTTACTTCATAGGCAATTAAGCGAACACTAGGATTTAGTTTAAAATTTGGTTGAGCCGGTACCACCAAAAGCGAATTGGAAATATCTTTTTGACTCTGAATACTTGGGTTCAATTTTCTAAGCGTAAATACATCTACCTGAAATTTGGAAGCAATATCCTCAAGACTTTCATTAGAGCCTACTTCATAGGTTTTTAAGTCCTGAGCGCTAAGGCTTAAGATAGAAAGCAAAAAAACTAAACTTGGTAAAAACTTTTTAATTATTCCCATTCTATTGTTGCTGGTGGTTTTGAACTGATGTCATAGACTACTCTATTAACGCCTTTTACTCGATTTATTATTTGATTGGACACCTTTTGTAAAAAGTTGTAAGGTAAGTCTACCCAGTCGGCTGTCATTCCATCTGTGGACTCTACAGCTCTTAAAGCTACAACTTTTTCGTAAGTTCGTTCATCTCCCATGACGCCAACAGAATCAACAGGGAGTAGAATCGCGCCCGCCTGCCAAACTTTGTCGTACAAATGCCATTCTCTAAGACCATCGATAAATATAGCATCAACTTCCTGTAAGATACGCACTTTTTCTTTAGTAATATCGCCAAGAATTCGAATTGCTAAACCTGGCCCCGGGAAGGGATGCCTTCCAAGAAGTTTTGCATCTATACCCATCTCTGCTCCTACGCGTCTTACTTCATCTTTAAAAAGCATTCTTAAAGGCTCAACTACTTTTAGTTTCATAAAATCCGGAAGTCCACCAACGTTGTGGTGAGATTTTATGGTTGCGGATGGTCCATTCACAGAAATAGACTCTATCACATCTGGATAAATAGTTCCTTGAGCCAGGTAGGTAGCGTCATCTACGAGTGAAGCTTCATCATCAAAAACTTCTATAAAGGAATTACCAATGGCTTTACGTTTTTTCTCAGGATCGGTGATGCCTTCCAGCGCCGCCATAAATCGATCTGTAGCATCAACTCCTTTCACGTTGAGCCCCATATCTTTATATTGATCTAAAACAGATTCAAATTCATTTTTTCTCAACAAACCGTTATTCACAAAAATGCAATGCAGGTTTTTTCCAATGGCCTTATGAAGGAGCGTTGCTGCAACTGTAGAATCTACTCCACCACTCAAACCGAGAATTACTTTATCTGTACCAACTTTTTCTTTCAATTCTGCTACAGTCATGTCTACAAAAGCTGATGGTGTCCAGGACTGAGGAACTTTAGCAATTTTGACAAGGAAATTCTCAAGCAGTTGAGCACCATCTGTAGAATGATAAACTTCCGGATGAAACTGAATTCCGAACGTGTCTTCGCCCTCAATTCTATAAGCTGCATTGAGGACATCGCTTGTACTGGCGATTCTTACAAAATTTTCTGGAATGGACTTTATACTGTCACTATGTGACATCCAGACTTGAGATTGTTCAAGAATATTATCAAATAGAAGTTCGCCGTCTTTAATAAAGGACAAGTTAGCTCTTCCAAATTCACGCGTATCTGACCCTGCAACTTCACCCCCAAAATTGTGAGCCATGTATTGTGCACCAAAACAAACACCAAGTAAAGGCAGATGTCCTTTGATTTGGCTTAAATCGGGTTGTGGTGCTTCAGGATTTCTACAGGAAAATGGACTCCCTGATAAAATAACAGCTTTAAAAACAGATAAATCTTCTGGTAATTTATTAAATGGATGTATTTCGCAGTAGATATTTAGTTCACGAACTCGTCTAGCGATAAGCTGTGTGTACTGCGATCCAAAATCGAGAATAAGGACATTTTTTTGCATAGGCAAAAGTATAAATTTGCAATAAAACTGGCTTCTGTTTAGCTTCTCTTTTTTTACTTTTAAATAAAAATGCTCAATCAGATTTTAGAAGATTTAAAAAACGAAGTCAAGTTTGGTTACTTAAAAAAGAAACACCCCTTTCGCTATCCTAGCTTGGCTAGTATTGAAGATAATGTTCCAGTCCAGAGAACCGTAGTTTTAAGGGATTCAACACAGGATTTTGAATTGATTATGTACACCGATGAACGCAGTGATAAAATCCATCAGTTTGAAATAAACCCAAATGCCAGTCTTTTGTTCTACAATCATAAAAAACTACTTCAAATCAAAGTTGAAGGAAAGATGAAACTGATACGCTCTGGCAAAGACTATGAAGACTACTGGAGTCGGGTTCAGGGTAAATCACAAAAAGATTTTATTACCACAAACCCTCCCGGGACACCTATTGACAATCCAGACCACGTGGAATATAAAGATGATGAGCATCATTTCTGCCTACTCAAGCTTGTGCCTGAACGTATGGAGTATTTACAATTGAAGCGTCCAAATCACATACGAGCTGTATTTGATAAAACAAATAACTGGGAAGGTCAATTTTTAAATCCATAAAAAAAAGCGGCCAATAGGCCGCTTTTTAAATTTCTAATGTGGAATTTTTATTATAAATTAGAACCTATGTCACCTTGAGCAACAATAGTAGCTAAATCATCACCTGGACCTAAGTGAACATTTACATACCCATTTACTTCAAGTACATCTGCATATCCAAACTCTGTGTCATCATCAAGAGCTGAAACATTAGATTGACTCATTCCTGTGTCTCCATTTACAGGAGCAAATGTGTAGATAATATCTCCGCCCTCAGAAGCTGAATTTGCATGAATATGTGCTGGGTGCTCTTCTCCCGGAATTGTGTTGGCTATATTTAGTGTTGCCAGTGCTTCACCATTTACACGTTCTTCAAAAGTAACATCACCATTAATACCTGGCACATCAACTTCATTTAAAGTATATGTAATAGATTCTCCAGTTAATTCATTTTGACCGATATCCCCTTGTGCAACAATAGTTCCCAAGTCATCAGCGCTTAGATGCACATTGACATAACCATCAACCTCTAGAACATCTGCGTAGCCAAACTCTGTATCATCATCAAGAGCAGCAACATTAGACTGACTCATACCAGTATCACCATTTACAGGCGTGAATGTGTAAATAATATCACCTCCTTCTGCAGCTGTATTCATATGAATGTGAGCTGGGTGCATTCCTCCAGCAGGCGTGTTCTCTAAACTAATTGTGGCTAGCGCCTCTCCATTTTCTCTTTCTTGAAAAAGAATAGAACCGCTTATACCAGGAGCATCTCTTTCTTCTAAATCAAAACTTTTCTCATCACCTGTAAAGGCATTTTCACCGATGTCACCTTGTGCCACCACTGTATCATCATTAGCACTTAAATGTACGTTGATGTAAGCGTCAAGACCTTCGATGTCTTCAAAACTAATAGGTGTCCCATCATCTAAAGCAGAAAAGGTAGTAATACTGAGTCCAGTTTCTCCATCTACTGGCTCCAGCGAAACAATAATGTCACCGTCTTCCAGAGCATTGTTCATATGGATATGAGTGGGATGCATGTTACCTGCAGAAGTCCCTTCAAGCTCAACTATAAGTTGAATAGAACCATTTTCCTGCTCATTGAAAACGGCATCTCCACTTACACCAGAATCATTTAACTCTCCCAGGTCATATCTGATGTTATCCAATATTGGATCTGTAACTGGGTTTAAACTGTCATCATTATCACAGGCGACTATAAATAGCCCCATAAATAACAGTAAACTAAAATTCTTTAATCTTTTCATAATTACGTGTTTTTATTATTTAATGGTAGTTACGAAAGTTAAGAAGTTTCGGTTCATTTTATATGCAAACAATGTCTGAAATTAACATTAGTTAACTTTGATTGGAGTAGATTAAGGTATATTTAAGTATTTATGAGTTTGTAAAGAAATTCTCCATTTTGGATTCTTCATGACATACTCAACAATTTGCGGAATCATTTTCTCCCTTACACTCCACTCGGGTTGTAAAAACAATTCGCAGTTATCACCTACCTGCTCTGCCTGTTCTTCTGCAAATTTAAAATCGCTTTTGTTATAAATGATAACCTTGAGTTCATCGACTCTTTTATAGATAGCAGGCTTTGGTAATTTTATTTTTTTAGGTGATAAGCAAATCCAATCCCACACCCCCGTCATATCATAAGCTCCAGAGGTCTCAATATGAATTTGCAGACCATTCGCTTTAAGTCCTTCTGTAAGTAAAGACATGTCCCAGGTTAAGGGTTCACCTCCAGTAATCACAATAGTATTGCTATATTTTTTTGCATTTTCTATAATGGAGCCTATCTGAGTAGGCGGATGCCGTTCTGGATCCCAGCTCTCTTTCACATCACACCAGTGGCAACCTACATCACAACCCCCTATTCTTATAAAATAAGCTGCAGTTCCCGTATGGTACCCTTCTCCTTGTATGGTGTAAAATTCTTCCATCAGCGGAAGCATCACTCCTTTATGAACAAGCTTCTCTATATTTTCATTTTGCATTTTGCAAAGATACTGAAAGCATTTTTCGAATTAAAACTTAAATCTCAACTTATAAACAATAAAGCATCCATATAATGAATGACTTTATTTATTTTTGAAAAAAAATTCACATGAAGATCATTTCCTTACTCTCTATAATGTTATTACTTGTTTTGACCAGTTGTGATACATCAACATCTGACACCTTAATTGCTAAAAACCAGTTAGGCCTTCTGGACCCAAGCACAAGAATAGATGAATTGAATTCTATCTTAGAAAACGATTCCATAGCAGAATTTGATTTGGAGTCCAGAAATAGAACTCAGGAAATCGAAGTTTTTGATTCTAACAGCAAAGTATCTTTGGTCATCGAGCCCAATTATAAAAGTGATTCTCTAGTAACTATAAGTGAAATTCAAATTCTTGATCCAAAATACAAAACCAAAAAAGGTCTTGGGATAGATGGAACTTTCAAAACTGTTTATGAAAATTATAAAATCAGTAATATTCAAAATAGCATCAACAGCATCATCATCAATATTGAAGAACTTGGCGCCTATATTGTGATTGACAAAAAGCATTTACCAAGCGAATTAAGATTTGATTCAGAATTGAAGATTGAGGCGAACCAGATTCCAGATGATGCCCCATTCAGATATTTTTGGTTGAGATTCGAGGATTCCAATCAATAGACCAATTTAAATTATACCTTCCTTTCTTATGAAATCTTCAAAAAAACTGGTTGAGAAATACTTACCCAAAATTATTGGGTTAAGATTAAGCTCTTTATTTTTGATCAAACCAGAAAAAGCTGTTTTCAAGGCCTATAAGTTATTTTCTTCTCCTAGAAAAGGAAAAGTGAAGCCTGAACAGGAAGATTTCTTAAATAAGGCCAAGACAACCTCTATTAAGCAGGATTCCAAAGAAGTACAGATTTATCACTGGAAAGGGGAAGGAAAGACAGTTATTTTAATTCATGGCTGGGATAGTAATACTCATCGCTGGAAAGACCTTGTTGAGGATTTACAAAAAGAAGACTATAATATTGTAGCCTTTGATGGCCCTGCTCACGGCAATTCTGAAGGTACGCTTCTAAATGTACCTTTGTATTCTAAATGTCTCGACCGCATGCTTAAACTTTATCAGCCACAATTTATCATTGGCCATAGTGTCGGCGCCATGACGGTCATTTACAATCAGTACATCAAGCAGAGTCCTTTTGTAGAGAAAATTGTTTTGCTTGGAGCCCCCTCAGAAATGAGCCGTATTATGAATGACTATAAGCGTATATTAAGACTTAGTGATAAATTTATGACTGCTCTGGATTCGTTTTTCAAAAAGAAATTTGATTATCATTTTACTGAATTTTCTATTGCCAGCTTTGCTAAAAATGTAGAAAAAGAAGCTTTAATAATTCACGATAAATATGATAGAGTAGCACCTATTGAAGCGGCTAGAGCCATTCACCAGAATCTAAAACATTCAACTCTCAAGGTGACTGAAGGAGCAGGTCATTCTTTGAATAAGGAAGACATTCGAAAAGATATTTTAGAATTTTTAAAATCAAAAACATGAGTGAAGGTGCCGTACGTATCAATAAATACTTAAGCCAAGCTGGATTTTGTTCCAGAAGGGAAGCTGACAAACTTCTTGACCAGGGCCGAGTTACTATCAATGGGTACTATATTGAAATAGGAACCAAAGTCAATCCAGGCGACCAAGTCTTTGTAGATGGTAATTTAGTCGTAAATGAAACTGAAGAAAAAGTGTACCTGGCTGTAAACAAACCTAAAGGCGTTGTTTGCACGACCAACTCTAAAGTTGAAAAAAATAATATTGTAGATTTTGTCGATTATCCAACACGAATATTTCCTATTGGCAGACTAGACAAAATGAGTGAAGGTCTTATCCTGATGACCAATGATGGAGAGATTGTCAACCAGATTTTGAGGGCAAGACATTACCATGACAAAGAATACCTGGTCACTGTAGACAAAACTATTACAGATGAATTCATCTCCAAAATGAGGAATGGAGTCCCTATTTTGGATACTATCACTAGAAAATGTGAAGTGGAAAAGCTTGGAGATAGAAGCTTCAAAATTATTTTGACTCAAGGTCTCAATCGTCAAATAAGAAGAATGAGCGAAGCTCTGGATTATAGAGTAAGAACATTGAAACGAACTAGAATAAAAAACATTACTTTAGACGTTGATAAAGGAAAGTATCGACATCTAACAGAAGAGGAAGTAGAAAATCTTTATCAAAATAATACAACTAAACACTAAAAACTATGACCAAACTTAGTCCTTTTCATCTTGCCATCCCTGTTAACGAGCTGAAAAATGCACGAGAGTTTTATTCTAACACTCTAAACTTTAAAGAAGGAAGGAGTGACTCTCACTGGGTAGATTATGATTTTTTTGGTCATCAGTTTGTAATTCATGAAGATAAAAGCCATGCCCCTAATCCTGAAGCACACAGCATTGTGGATGGACATGAGGTTCCCGTACCACATTTTGGAGTGGTTTTGGAATGGGATATGTTTCATGAATTTGCAGATTCATTAAAAGAAAAAGGAGTTCAATTTATTATCGAACCTTATATAAGATTTGAGGGCAAGCCCGGAGAACAGGCAACAATGTTTTTTAAAGATCCTAGCGGAAATGCATTAGAATTTAAAAGCTTCAAAGACATGAACCAAATTTTTGCTAAATAACATGAACGCATTATCACCAAGACTTGTAAGGCAAATTTTTATCTTATTGATCATAGTATCTTTAGGTACGCTCATTTTTAAGGAAATTGTGCCTTATATGTCTGGAGTATTAGGTGCAATTACTTTTTATGTCTTACTGAAAGGGTTGATGAAAAAAATGCTAAGTAAGGGCTGGAACTCGACCCTGAGTGTAAGTATTCTGATGCTGTCTTCATTTATTTTGATACTCGTTCCTGTTCTTGGGATTATTTTAATGTTGTCTTCCAAGGTAAGTAAGGCAATTCAAAATTCTGAAAGAGTTCTGGTCGCCGTAAAAGCTCAGCTCGTTCAAATTGAAGAAATCACAGGTTTCAAACTGGGTGATAAAATTGACAGTTCTGCGATTACCGATTGGTTATCTAGTAACTTACAGGGACTTGCCGGAGGCACTTTTGAAATTTTTGTTGCCGTGAGTATCATGTACTTCTTACTTTATTACATGCTCTTAAATGAGAGAAAACTGACCTTGTCTATGGAAACATACATCCCTATAGACACCGATAATTTAAAAATAATAGCTTCAGAATCTGCAAAAAAAGTTAAGGCAAACGCTATTGGTATTCCTATGGTCGCTCTTTTTCAAGGTATAATCTCTTTGATAGGATATTGGATTTTTGGCGTACCTGAGGCCATGTTTTGGTTTGTGATCACAACTATAGGCTCCATGATCCCTTTCATTGGAACTGCTTTAGGTTTTATTCCTGTTACTTTATTGATGTACTATCAGGGAGATACGGCCTCAGCCGTGGGTGTCTTATTATATGGGTTAATCATTGTTGGCTCGTCAGACAATATAATCAGGCTTTTGTTGCTGAAGAAAATGGCAAATGAACATCCACTTATTACGCTTATCGGTGTAATAATTGGGGTTCCTCTATTTGGATTTATAGGCCTCATTTTTGGCCCTCTTTTATTATCCCTATTTTTGCTTGTCGTTATGATTTACAAAAAAGAGTATGGTGAATTCAAATCTGATAAAGCTGAAATACAATTAAATGAAAAGCTCAAACAAGAAGCAGAACAATAAAGTAGATGAAAATTTTGTAAAGAAAGGAATCGAATCTGTTTCCAATACTGATTTTGATACCGTTTTTGACAGGAAAGATCAGCTTTTTGCAAAAATCAATCATCCAGAATGGAAAAAATACAAGCAAAAAATTATTTTGATGTTTCAATTCCTCAAGGATGTAAAGCAAAAAAAATATCCTGAAACACCTTGGAAAACATTGGCTGCAATGATTTTTACGGTGCTTTACATCATCAATCCTTTAGATCTTATCCCAGATTTTATACCTATCATTGGATACATAGATGACTTGGCTGTATTTGGGTTTGTTCTTAAGTTAATTAACAAAGACTTAGAGTCTTACCAGGAATGGAAACTTGCACAAAAACAGGTCGCAGATGATAGCTAAATAATAAACTTAGAATCAAAAAATTATTGAAGATTTTTCATCATCTGCATCATTTTTTTACCGCCACCACCTTGCATCATTTTCATCATTTTACTCATTTGAGTAAACTGTTTTAATAATTGATTGACTTCTTGAACGGTAGTCCCGGAGCCTTTGCTTATTCGTTTTTTGCGACTAGCATTGATGCTTGTAGGATTTTCTCTTTCATGTGGAGTCATGGAGTGAATCATAGCTTCTATATGCTTGAAAGCATCATCATCTATGTCCATATTTTTCATCATTTTACCTGCACCAGGAATCATACCCATCAAGTCCTTCATGCTCCCCATTTTCTTCACCTGCTGGATTTGCTTCAGAAAATCATCAAAACCAAATTTATCTTTAGCAATTTTCTTTTGAATTTTTCGGGCTTCCTCTTCATCATATTGCTCCTGAGCTCTTTCTACAAGGGAAACAACATCACCCATCCCCAAAATACGATCTGCCATCCGTGAAGGATAAAACACATCAATCGCATCCATTTTCTCACCTGTACCTATAAACTTAATTGGCTTATTGACAACAGATTTTATAGAAATAGCAGCACCACCTCTGGTATCACCATCTAGTTTTGTAAGAATAACCCCATCGAAATCCAGTACATCGTTAAATGCTTTTGCTGTATTCACCGCATCCTGACCTGTCATAGCATCTACCACAAACAAGGTTTCTTGTGGCTGTACGGCTTTATAAATATCTGAGATTTCGTTCATCATCACTTCGTCAACAGCCAGACGTCCAGCGGTATCCAAAATGACAACATTATGTCCATTCTGCTTGGCATGAGCAATAGCAGCCTGAGCAATAGCTACTGGATTTTTTTCTTCTTTATTTGAAAACACCTCAACACCAATCTGCTCACCAACTACGTGCAACTGGTCGATTGCAGCCGGTCTGTAGACATCACAGGCGACAAGTAAAGGCTTTTTTGTTTTTTTAGTCTTTAGGAAGTTAGCCAACTTACCAGAGAAAGTGGTTTTACCAGATCCCTGTAGTCCAGACATCAAGATCACACTAGGATTTCCAGACAAGTCAACGCCTTCGGCATCCCCACCCATCAATTCTGTCAACTCGTCTTTCACGATCTTGACCATCAATTGGTTAGGCTTCAAGCTTTTCAACACATTTTGACCTAAGGCTTTTTCTTTGACCAGATTTGTAAAATCTTTGGCAATCTTGAAATTGACATCGGCGTCAACCAATGCTCTTCTCACCTCTTTAAGTGTCTCTGCTACATTAACCTCTGTTATCTGACCATGACCTTTTAAAACATGAAAGGCCTTATCTAACTTATCACTTAAACTATCAAACATATGTTCTATTGAATTTTAGCAAAAATAAGAATTTGAAATCTATTAATGAAGATTTTATATACTAAAAAAACCACTTCAAAATGAAGTGGTTCTGTACCCAAAATCAGGATACTTATTTTATAAACTGAAATTGTGAGCTACTGTATCGCTTTCTTTATAACGAGCAACAGCTTTGTCTACAAGCTCTTTTGCTTCTTTCTCATCACCCCAGTTTCCTATAGTTACCTCTTTATTTTCAAGGTCTTTATATGTTCTAAAAAAATGTTCGATTTCTTTGATGGTATGCGGATTTAAGTCAGAGAATTTGTGAACATCTTCTCCCATTGGATCCGACACAGGAACACAAATAATTTTTTCATCAGGCCCTTTTTCATCAGACATATTGAGAACACCCACTGGTCTTACTTCTGCTACACAGCCAGGAACCACAGGATTGGTAAACAACACCAGCACATCTATAGGATCATTGTCTAGCGCCAAAGTTTCTGGTACAAAACCATAATCTGCTGGATACATCATGGACGTATGCAACATTCTATCAAAGCGAATTTGTTTCAAATTGAAATCATACTCGTATTTATTTCTGCTTCCTCGTGGAATTTCTATCAACACATCAAATGTCATAATCACTAATTTTAAATAAATTTTAAGGACGGCAAAAATAATAAAAACTTTGGCTATACTATCAACAATACTAAAATAAAAACCTGATTTTGAAATGAATTCAACATCAGGTTTAAAATCTAATTTAAAAGTAAAAAGCTATCTATTGAAATTCAACTTCACATTTACACTCTCATTATTCAATTGAATTTTAGTGGATTCCCAGGTTGGAGGCCCGTAAGAATTTGGCATTCCTGAGCTTGCCCAGTCTTCTTTTGGCATACCATTGGGATCAAAATCCATCTTTCCATTTCCGTTAGTATCGTGAAAAGCTGTAACTGCATACTCACCTTTCGGCAAGTCTGTAAAGCTTACATCAGTTTTGTCGTATTCATCCACATCTACAATAAGGCCTTTAAATCTATTTTCTGTCATGTAATCTGCCTTCTGATTGAATAAGGCAATGTAGATTTTACCCCCTTTTTCGGTTTGTACTCCATCAAGTTTTACATTTATGATCCCTTTTTCTTCAAAATGAATTTGTGTTTCATTTGAAACTTGTAGCGTGAAGCTTAGCAATAAAATAAGTAATAGTTTCATGACTTTTGTTTTTAAGTTCATTTCAAATGTAAAGTGACATTTAAACTTTTTTGTGAAGAAATTGACCAATGGGAGATTATGGCAGATAAACGGTATTTAACCTCAGATTCACTATATAAATCTGGCTCTCAATTAGTTAAAGTCCCAATTCTTAAAACTGAAATGAAATGAAAGCATTAGGTGTCAATTCTAGACTTTGAATCCTAACATTCTCCACGCTCGCATTGGAATCGTCTAGCCTGAAAAATTGTTGAGTAAGATTGTTACTATTGAATAGATTCAAAACACTAATGCCTGTACTTATAAAAGAGTTGGAAAGCTTAAACTGATAACTCGCTGTAAAATTGACCTGAAAATAGTCTTTTAAATTGCTTTCGTTTGGGTTTAAAAAATTAAGCCTTGGATTGGTGTCTGGGGTCAATATAGGATTTTCGGTATCAATTTCTGTCATAGGTCTTCCGGCAAAATAGCGTCCGCCTAAAGACAATTTGAGTTGATTGGCCGTATAACTTGCTCCAAAAGCTGAACTCTGAGTGATCTCAAAATTGTTTGCGAATTGTTGTGGCTCAAAATTATTGAAATCGTAGGTATTCTCCATCAATGAAAAATTGATCCAAAAATTAAAGTCTTTAATCTTCTTTTGAATCAGAACTTCTGTCCCTAGCACCTTATAATCCCCGTTGATTTGAAGAAATTCTAGCTGATTTTGGAATCCCTGACTTCCCGAGGAAATACCTTCTACTGTTTTATGATATACACTCCCCTGAAACATCCATTCATTTTTATTAAAATTGACGCCAGCTTCCAACTGAAAGTTATTAATAATTGGAAAATTGTCTTCATTGGCAAGCACCCAACGCCTTTTTTCTACACCCAGGAAATCTTGCTGCTGATCGATCACCTGTGTCAGCGTTTGATTTTTGATTTCTCCAAGCAGATTCCATCTCCAATTTCTATTGGCTTGATAACTAAAACTGAGTCTCGGCTCTAGTCTAAAATCTCCAAAATCAGTGTAATAGTTTCCACGCACTCCCATACGCGTTTCAACTTTTTTATTTTCTGAAGTGTAACTCAGTTCACTGATTCCTGAATGTGTTATGAGTACTTGTTTATCCCTTAGGATCACCTCTGGTGAGTTCACAATATTATTGTTCCTCACACCTACCTCATTGAATTGATAACCCGTACGTAGTGAAAACAAATCTGAAATTTTATGTGAATCTTTAAAACTCAGCTTGATATCAACTACGCCATTGTTTTGTAGCAAAGTCTGGTTATTTAATACAGACTGATTTAACGCTTCAAGCTCATAAAATGAAGCATTGAAGGCTACAGATGAAGAATGATTTTCATTCCATTCCGTTTTATAACTTAAGTTGGCAAGAAAATTACTTTGTTCAAAATCATTTCTCTTTTGTTCTGAAGTGGTTTCTAAAACCTCATCAAAGGTAAGTTTGTTTTGAATAGCCAGAACATCAAGGTTCAAGGCATTTTTGGAATCAAATTCATAATCATACTGAAGCGAAACATCATAAAATTGAAGTTCCTGCTGAGTGGTGATTCGATTGTCGGTACCCTGAAGTAAATCCTGAATTTTTGTATTTTGAAATACTTTATCGGTAAATCCATTGTAAGTTGGGGAGTCCCATAGGTCTGTCAAAGATCTTCTTGCCGCAATTTGAAGGTTGGAGTTGTCATTCAACTCGAGTAATGCAGTAGCATTTGCGCTTAAAAAATCAAGTTGAACTGTTCTTTTAAAATCTTGAGTATGCGCTCGCGATGCTATGTCTATCACAGATGAAACACCTTCGTTATAAAAAGCAGAGCTTCCATTTTTAATAACGTTGATATCGTGGTTGATAAGTGGATTGATGGCGGAAATCATTCCGAAAAAGTGACCCGTCTGGTACATTCTTGAGCCATTCCATAAAACCAGATTTTGATCGTGAGTACCACCTCTCACATTAATTTGAGCTATGGTTTCATCTGTATTGACGACACCTGGGACATATTGAAGACTATGGAGAACATCTGCGTTAATAAGGCCTGGAAGCACACCAAATTCCTGGGGAACAATCCTCAAACTGTTATCCGAATTAAGAGATATTCCTTTGGTTAAATATTCTTTTATCAGCACCTCATCCAATTCAATTTCAGGATATAAATATATTTCCGTGCAGCTTTCATCATCTAAAGCTGCAGAATTCCCTTGCGTGTTAAAATAATTGGGATGGGAAAATTCCATCTTTTCCAGATTCAAAGAGGAGTCCAGAAAGACTTTTCCAAAAGAATTGGAAATGGCAATTCTTGATGAATTTAATTCCAAAATCACATTAGCAATCCCCGATCTTGTAACAGCATCTATGAACTTTAAGCATTTTTTTGAAGAATCAAAGCTAACGGAGATACTTTCATCAGAAACAAAAACAAACTCTAAAGGAAATTGCTGCTGGATATATTCTAAAAATGATAACAGAGAAGAGCCTTCTTGAGGGGATTTTACCTTTAGGTTTTCAAGATCTTCATATAAATAATTGAACTTAACCTCCTGTGCCCGCTCGATACTATCCAACAAAGCAACAAGCTCAATCTTTTCTTGAGATTGAGCTTGAAGATTGCAGCCTAATAAAATCAGGATGGCCGCAAAAAAGGATTTTAACCAAATTTTATCTTTGTTCATCATCAACAAAAATAAATTTATTTTCGTTGATTACTTTAAAATTGATTTGATATGTTTTGCTTAAAATATCTAAAGCAAGAGATAAACTATCGGAAGGTAGGGTTCCTGTGAAGTTTTTATCTTCTGTAACTTTAGAGATGTCTACTTCTATCTGATAGTCCTTCTCTAGCTGTTGCATAACTTCAGACAAGCTTACGTTTTTGAACTGATGGGCATTGGAGACCCATTCTGGCCTGTCATTATAGACATTACTTTGCTCAACTTTGAGCCCATTTTGATAAGATATCATTTGCCCTTTATTTAGTATAACCTCTTCCTGTTTAAATTTTACTTTTACAGACCCTTCATAACAGATCACTTTTAAGAGTGAATCTCTGGACAATACATCAAATCTAGTTCCGATAACCTGAACCTTACCTAATTGAGTTTTTACCGTAAATGTTTCACCTTTGGCTACTTCAAAATAAGCCTGACCGTTCAGCTGTGTTGTTCTATCAAAATCCCAAAACCAGTTATTGAATTGAAACTTAGAGTTTTCAGCTAAAATAACTTTAGAATTATCGGGCAATAAGACTGTTTCCTGAGTATTGATTTGGGAAGTGTAATCTTTTATGGATAATAAGAAAGCTACCGATGCAATACCTATAATCAAAAGAATTGATGCCGCAATTGACCAATTAAATCTTTTCTTCTTCTTGGAACCACGCTTGTGTTTTAGCTCTTGAAAAACCTCATCTTTTCTAAAATCTGGTTTTTCAAATTGAGCAGAATAGTATTTTATTTTTTGAAAAGTATCAAATCCGTCTATGTGCTGAACAGACTCATCATTTTCTTTATTATCCAGCCAGTCGGCTAATTTGTATTTTTTCTTCATCGGTTTAGTTTCTATAACTATAACACCTCAAAATGGAATTACCCTAGTTAAATGCTTCGATTTTTTCTCTCAAACTCTCTAAAGCTTTTTGCATTCTCTTTTCCACAGCCTTTACACTTATACCCAAAATTTCTGCAATTTCCTTGTAAGATTTCTCGTCTATGCGATGCAGTAGAAACGCAGTACGCTGTTTTTCAGATAAATTTTGGATGGCTTTTTCTAGCTTTTTTTTGAACTCCTCCTCCTCCATTTTGTAATCCGGAGTTTCCAAATTTTCCGTGCGCTGGGGAACTGTACTTGCGTATTTCAAAACCACTTGCCTGTGCTTGTATCTATTTAAAGATAAATTGTTGGCGACAGTAAAAAGAAAGGATTTAGCTTTAGTAAAAGGAACTTTTTTACAATTTTCCCACAGTTTAATGAAAGCTTCCTGCACCGATTCTTCTGCCATTTCCTGGTTGCCAAACTTGTAATAAAAATAGTTGTTGATCAACTCTGAATAGGTAGTGTAAACCTTTTCGTATACTTTTTCTTCACAAACATTATCAATAAGTGGTTTTTCCATAGGCTAAAAGTCGATACATTATATATACGTAAAACAAATTAATACAAAATAACCCTAACACAAACTTAGGGTAAAATCAAATTTACTTGTTATGTATGAAAAGGTTTTTTAATAAATTTACATACCATGAAACAACTCTATTTTTTACTTTTTATTTTATTCCTTTGGAGTTGCCAAACCGAAGAGTTTTTTGAGAGTGTTGAAGAAAACACCTCTCTATCAAGTCAAAGTGAATTAAGTAATCTTATTTCCAGACTCAATCAAAATCCAACAGCATTTGATGATTTCATTGATAATTCCAATAGTTTTAGTTTGGAATTTCCATTTGAAGTGACTGTAAATTCTGAAAATACATTCATTATTGAAGAATTTGATGATTACCAGCCACTCATAGATGAATTATCCTCCTTATCTGAAGATTATATTATTACAATAGGGTTTCCAGTAGAAATTTCTCTGCCAAATTACGAATCCCTTAATGTGCAAAGTGAATCTGAACTTGAAGCCATTGAAGCAAATGTAGAAGGCAGTATAGAGATAAATTGTCTGGAGTATAATTTCCCACTGGACGTCAATATTTTTGATGCCGAAAACAGTCTTACCGACAGGCGAAGCATACAAAACAAAGCTCAATTTTTCAATTTGATTCAAAATTTAAAACAAAACAACGGGTTTTATCAAATTGTTTATCCTGTAACTATATCAATTGATGGGTCCAATCAATCCATTTCATCTAATGTGAACCTTGAAGCTGCTATAGAAAATCTGGATGCTGCGTGTTTTGACCCTTCATTATTTATCAATTCTGCTTCTGGGCTACAACAATTTATTGCCTTTGTGACATCAGGCGAATTCAGAGTTACTCAATTTATTGACGTGAATGGAGATGATGAAACCGGTGATTATGAAAACTTTGTATTTACCTTCAATTCAAACAATACTATTTCTATAGTCAACACAACAAGTGGTGACACCTTTACTGCAGATTGGCAAGCTGAAATTGATGATGATGAGCTTGTGTTTGAGCTCGATTTGGAAGATCTTGAAGAATTTGAAGACCTGGACGAAGACTGGATTGTTTTAGACTTTGCAAATCCAGATCAAATCGAATTGAGATATGAAGATGATGATGACGGTGGCGGCGAAAGTTTCTTAACTTTCGAAAAGATTTAAAAAATTTAGCCATGGATTCTCAAAAACCTTCACAAAACGATCTTCGTGCAAAACTAAAAACCCTAAACATTATTTTTTATGTAGTCATGTTGGTTTGGCTTGTTTTTATTGGCGTTATCATTTCAAAACTAATAGCTGGAGAGGAAGCGACTACTTTATTTATTGGCACCATTCCAGTAGTTGCTGTGCTTATTATCTTAAGCCAGATTAAATCTAAAATCAAGAAAGAGATTAATTCTTAAGAGGAAGTTTTTCTAGAAAAACAAAAGCTTCCTCAATATACTCAAATTAAACCTTGTCTTGGTTTATGGTACAAATAGGCTCAACCTTTATCCCATCAAAGATTTAGATGCGTGCAATGGTTTCAGCTAGTAATGATGTAGAGGCAGGCTGTGGTTCGCTTTCCTTATACGTTCAAAAAGGAATATTATAGGGCACAGAAAGACTTATCTCCTATAGCCTAATTTTTGCCTACTCCAATATCTTAAAACTTATAATTTTTCTATTTAGCTTTAGTAAAGTCCGAAACCAGACATCCCTAACCAATAAAAGTCAAGCATAAAGTAACTGGTTCAAAAATATAGGTAGACGCAATCAAATTCAGAAGAGACCCTTACCATTATAAATGAAGAAATCCCTGCCACATGAAAGACAGGGATTTCAGAATGAGACCTAAAATTTAATTAATCATCCAAAAGGTCCACATAAACTTTTATTGCATTTTTAATTCTATTGGCCAACTGATTGTTGCCATCTTCATCCTCTGGACTTATTTGGATAGTTCCATCTCCGTTACCATCGGTAGCAGAAGATAAATCAACCAGATTGAAAACTGAGACTAAGTCAAATTCGAATGCTACAGAGTTATTGTTTTCTTCAGTTATGACTAGGTTTTGTCCCTGGTCTTCGTAATCTACTTCAAACTCTTCATCGAAAGTATGGTAAAATTCAAATGGTGTGCCAGAAATTGTACCTCTCATCAGTATAGATTTTTGATACAATTCACTAGTTGGATCTGTGCTTCTTTCCATTTCAAACTCTACTTCTTCGTACTCACCTACTGGAATTTCTACTTCAACTACAGTAACTTCGCCTTCACTTAAGTTAAGCTCAAAAGGACCTCTGAGTTCAAACTCGTCATCAAAGTCGAATCTGTCTTCATCTTCATCGTCGTCATCATAATCATCATCACAACCTTCGTCGTCTGGATCTATAGCATAAACGCTAAAATCTTCTTTGAAATAGATTTCAGTTCCACTCTGCAATTCGATTTCATACCTGTAAGGATCTTCATCGTCGTCATCATCTTCCAACTCACCTTTACAAAAAGGATCATTTGGATAATTTTCATCTAGATAAGCAACAATTTCATCTGGTAATTCATCAAAACTTAAATCATCGTCATCATCATCTGAGCTTCCTGAAGATCCTCCTGGAATACCGAAGCCTTCTGCAAATTCAAACTCAATTTCTTTGATATTGATTAAGAATTCTGAAACTTCTACATCTGATGCTGATTTAGCTCCACTAGCAGAATTTGCATTGGTATTTGCAAAGGCTCTAATTTCAAGGTTGGATTTTGAAACAGTATCCATATTTGGATTTGAATCTGAATCGTCTGATGAGCAGGAAAATAGCATTGCTATTCCTAAAATACCTGCTATCGGTTTTAAAATTTTCATAGTGTATTTGTTTTTAGTGTTCGGTTATAAAACAACACTAAAGACGCCTACCCTATCTTTAAATTGAGTTTTAAGAAATTTTTAAAAACTAAAGCCAAATCCTCCTGTTACTCCGAATTTTCTTGCCCCTGGCAAATCGTTATAATTCCCTCTGAAGTGAAAATCTATCCTCAATATTCTGAATATATTATCTACACCCAAACTATAAGACCAGTAAGGCTCCCCATCTGGAGCTCGTAAGACAAGGTTTGTAGTAGAAGCGTTGAGCAACTGATTTTCTTCTGAAATGCTTCCTGAAACGGCTCGTATTGAAACGATCTCTCTCAGGTCCAAATCTCTTAAAAAAGGAATTCTTGAAAAAAATCTCCCATTGAAGTTATGCTCGAAGTTAACACTTGCGTAGGTATCTGTCACAAAATCATAAAAGTCTAATAGTGGAAATGTTCCTTGTATTGAAAATAAAGTTTGATTACCTGGAACGATATCCAGCAAACTTAAAGGCACTACACCAAAGGTTTTTCCAACTTCTAAACTGGATACAAATTTCCCAAAACCACCAATCTGTATAGGCTGCCTGTAGTATAACTGAAGTTTCTCATAATCAAAATCTGAAGTGGTGACATTACCAAGACCTTTGGTGTAGTTGAGAAGAAATTCTGGATAATCGTCAGAATTTACAGTTATACGTTCTACACCATATCCAGTTGTTTTTCTTCCTGGAGAAAACTGAGCGACAGTAGATACCTCAACTTGTTCCGTCACAGATTTGGTTTCGGTTCGTTCAGGGTTTGTAAAATAATCCAGACTAAATTGATCTGAAGCGGATCTCAGTCTTTTGAAGTTTCCTTCAAACCTGAGGTTGAAATTTTTGAAGGCTTCAAAACTCATCGAAAAGCTAGTTAAATTGATATTGGTGAGGCTTGTATTCGATCCAACAGTAAGTACGGCGGATGAGGCCAGATTTCTTCCTAAAACATCTGTAGTATTTGTAAGGCTAGCACCAAGCTGTTCTATATCTCTGCGATTTCCACCTGCTATCGTAAGTCTTGTTTTGGAATCCAGCAACCACTTGCCCGACAGACCATATTTAAATTTATCATCCCCAAAACCATATGCCAGAAATCCCTGAAGTCTCCACCTATCGTTTTGAGAAAAATAGGTTCTACCTCCTACTCTCAAACGCACACCTTCAACTTCGTTAAAACCGAAAGTAGAAAACACAGGGCCAAAATCCCAGCCGTTTTGTTCCCAGTAGCCTGTTGCCAAAATGGTTCCTGCATTGTAAAGCCGCTTAAAGGCGTCCACAGTCTGCAGAGTGTCCAGCATTTCATAAACCTGCTGCTCATCTTTATTGAGGTCTTCCTGTCTATTTTGAGTCCAAAAATAATCATCTCTATTGTAGATGTCCTCATTGTAAACTTCTGGCTGATATTTATAAAAAGCCTTTCCTTTTGGATTATCGAAGGTATAATTATCAAATAAGGTAGTACGCTTACCATAAACACCGCGGGATTCTTCCTTTTTATTCAAAGAAAAATCGGTCATGAACAAATCTTTAGTAATCAAAAAGACGGAATCATTGAGGACATCAAATTCCTGTTCTATATACACGTCTTTTACCCAGTTGATATTAGCCCCTTTGGACATGGCTAAATTGATTTTCTTTATGGCCCAGGTGGTATCGTTTACCCAAAAATCGCCTTTGAAATTTAGTTCGCCTTTACGCCTGGGATAAAACACAATATTATAGCACCATTTATTTTCTATATAGGTGCTATCGGTTAATACATAATTATAATTATCTACACCCGTAGTTGATAAAGGGCTCACAAAACTTTTGCTGAAAAATTTTAAATAGTTGTCATATATATTGTAATCGGCATAAAGATCTTTTATGAAAGCAATCAGACTTTGATTATTATTAAAGCCTGAATTTTTATTTCCTGTAATAATTTCTTTCTCAGCATCAAGAACATTACTACCAAATACTTTAGAAGCAGCTTCGTTCAAAAAAATAGGAAGGTAGGTTTTACCTGTCACATTGTTGGTGTCCAAGTCATCAAAAATGAATTCCATACCATTGAAGATTCTTGAATTAATGAGGGTACTATCGATGGTATTTAAATCAAATTCAAGTTTTTCATATTTATCATACTGATATTCATCAAATTTTTTGACACCATTTTCGCGTTTATTTTCCCATATTTTTTTGAGTATGTCTATCGCTGGATTATTTTTTTTGGAAGTTTTTCCTGAATAAACCATAACTTCACTCAATTCAGAAGAATTTTCTACGAGCTCAACTTCGATATTATAAGTGGATTTTTGCTGAAGAGGGAGCTTCAGGTTCTCAAAACCCATAAATGAAAACTCTAGTACAGAATAGGATTTATCAGACTGAAGGTAAAATTTTCCGTTTTCATCTGATATAGTTCCTTCAGACGAGTTTGAAAAAAAAACATTGACATAAGGAATAGGATTGCCAAAATTATCCTTCACAAAGCCACTCACTTTGGTTTGCCCATAAAAAGCGAATGAAAGAAGTAGAAAGAAAAGGAGGAAGAGGTTTTTCATTAAACAAAAAAAAGCTTCAAATGCAATTTTATGCAAATGAAGCTTATTTTATAATTTGATAAGTGTTAAATGTATAAAACTTTTTTGACAGCTTTTATAACATCTTTGCTGTTTGGCAACCACTCTTCCAATAATACTGGAGAATATGGTGTTGGAGTATCTGCAGTATTCAATTTTACAATTGGAGCATCCAGGTAATCAAAAGCTTCGTTTTGGACTTTGTATGTAATTTCTGTAGCTACATTTCCAAAGGGCCAAGCTTCTTCTAGGATCACAAGTCTATTTGTTTTTTTAACAGATTTTAAGATCGCTTCATAGTCTAAAGGTCTTACTGTTCTTATATCTATAATCTCACAAGAGATATCTTCTTTTTCAAGTTCTTCAACAGCTTTATAAGCTTCTTTTATAATTTTTCCAAAAGAAACAATAGTAACATCTGTTCCTTCTCTCTTAATATCAGCTTTACCAAGAGGTATGGTATACTCCTCTTCTGGAACTTCCCCTTTATCACCATACATCTGCTCACTTTCCATAAAGATAACTGGATCGTTATCTCTTATGGCAGACTTCAATAAACCTTTTGCGTCATAAGGATTTGAAGGAACAACTACTTTCAATCCTGGAGTATTCGCAAACCAGTTCTCGAAGGCTTGAGAGTGTGTTGCACCCAGTTGCCCTGCTGAAGCTGTAGGACCTCTAAAGACAATTGGAATGTTGAATTGTCCACCAGACATTTGCCTCATCTTAGCAGCATTGTTGATGATTTGATCTATGCCTACCAAAGAAAAGTTGAAGGTCATAAACTCTATTATAGGACGATTTCCATTCATAGCCGACCCGATACCTATTCCTGTAAAACCTAATTCAGAAATTGGGGTGTCGATTACTCTTTTTTCGCCAAATTCATCTAGCATTCCTTTGGAAGCTTTGTAAGCGCCATTGTATTCTGCAACCTCTTCTCCCATCAAGTAGATAGTTTCATCAGCACGCATTTCTTCACTCATTGCTTCTACAATAGCTTCTCTAAATTGAATTGTCCTCATCTATATGTATTTACCTTTATTTAAAAGAAACACAAAAATAGCAATTCAAATTTCTATATACCATAAGAATCTTATAAAAATTTTATTATGCATGCATAGTATTTTTGAACCAAAACAACTATATTTGTAATGTTCAAGAAAAAATTCAAAATCATGAAAATATTAGTATGTATTAGTCACGTTCCTGATACGACTTCAAAAATCAATTTTGTTGAAAACGATACAAAATTTGACACTAATGGAGTTCAGTTTGTTATTAATCCTAATGACGAATTTGGATTAACTAGGGCGATGTGGTTTAAAGAGAAACAAGGTGCAACCGTAGATGTTGTTACAGTTGGTGGTAAAGACACAGAACCTACCATAAGAAAAGCTTTAGCTATTGGTGCTGATACTGCTCATAGAGTAGATACTGAACCATTGGATGGCTTTCAAGTTGCAAAAGAACTCGCAAAAGTTGCAAAAGACGGAAATTACGACTTAATCATTGCAGGTAGAGAATCGATCGACTACAATGGTGGAATGGTCCCAGGCATGTTAGCTAAGTTGATTGGTGCTAATTTTATCAATACTTGTGTAAGTCTCGAAATCGATGGAGAAACTGCTACAGCCATTAGAGAAATCGATGGTGGTAAAGAAACTTTAAAATCTTCATTACCCCTAGTCATAGGTGGTCAAAAAGGTTTAGTCGAAGAAAGCGATCTTAAAATTCCAAATATGAGAGGAATTATGATGGCCAGAAAAAAACCTTTAAACGTTGTTGAACCACTTGCAGCTGAGACTCAAACAGAAGCCAAAAATTTTAGAAAACCAGCTCCTAAGGGAGAGGTGACTCTTGTAGATGCAGATAATTTAGATAAATTGATAGACTTACTTCACAACGAAGCAAAGGCTATATAATCAAAAAAATATAAGAATATGTCAATTTTAGTATATACAGAATCAGAAAATGGCAAATTGAAGAAAGCAGCTTTTGAAGTTGCCTCTTTTGCTAAAGGAATTGCAGACTTGATGGGAACCAGTGTAACAGCTGTATCAATTAATGCAGAAAATGTTGATGAGCTTAAAACGTATGGAGTTGAGAAGGTTTTGAAAGTTTCTAGCGACAAACTTTCAAAATTCAATGCCGACGCATACGCGGAAGTAATTACTCAAGCTTCAAAAAAAGAAGATTCCAAAGTAGTGGTGGTGAGCCAAAGTGCAAATGCTAAATATTTAGCTCCATTACTTTCAGTCAATCTGGAAGCCGGATATGCATCCAATGTTGTAGCCTTACCAAATTTGGAAGAAGGTTTTGTTGTGGAAAGAACAGCTTTTACCAATAAAGCATTCAACATGACTTCCATTACAACAGATGTGAAACTACTTGGATTATCGAATAATGCATTTGGTCTTAAAGAAAATGAAGTATCACTTTCAGAAGAAGACTTTTCTCCAGAATTATCTGATGACAATTTCAAAATAAATGTAGAATCTGTAGATAAGAATAAGGATAAAGTAAGTATTGCAGATGCAGAAGTTGTAGTTTCAGCTGGTCGTGGGATGAAAGGTCCAGAAAACTGGGGAATGATTGAAGAGCTTGCAGACGTTCTTGGAGCAGCCACCGCCTGTTCAAAACCAGTAAGTGATATGGGCTGGAGACCTCACGGTGAACACGTTGGACAAACAGGTAAACCTGTAGCAACCAATTTGTACATTGCTGTTGGTATTTCCGGAGCTATCCAGCATCTTGCAGGTATTAGTGCTTCCAAAAATAAAGTTGTCATCAACACCGATCCCGAAGCTCCTTTCTTTAAAGCTGCTGACTATGGAATTGTAGGTGATGCTTTTGAGGTAGTTCCTCAATTGATTGAAAAACTCAAGGAATTTAAGGCGAATAACTCATAATTTTCATAAATTGTGCCCCTTTAAAGGGCGGTCTAGTTTTTAAGAAGTCCTTAAAAGTTAGACCGCTTTTTTATTCAATATAATGTAGTATGAGCTTAGCTAGACTTAGCATAAAAGGAATTTCTTACAGTCAAACTCAAAATGGTGCCTACGCTCTTCTCCTAAGTGACATGGACAGTGATAGACAGTTACCAATTGTAATTGGAGCTTTTGAAGCTCAATCTATTGCTATAGCACTGGAAAAAGAAATCAAACCACCGAGGCCACTTACGCACGATTTATTCAAAACTTTTTCGGACAGGTTTAAAATTTCAGTCAAACAAGTCATCATTCATAAACTTGTGGATGGTATTTTTTATTCCAGTCTGGTTTGTGAAAGAGATGGGATAGAAGAAACTATCGATGCCAGAACAAGCGATGCTATTGCTCTTGCCTTGAGATTTGACGCTCCTATTTTTACTTATAAAAACATACTAGATAAAGCTGGTATTTATCTAAGTGATAAAAACCAAAACACAGATATTTATAGTTCAGATAACCTTAAAAAATCTGGAAATGTTGAGCCCGAGGAAAAAAAGTCGACTTTCAAAAGTGAATTTAGCTCAATGACGACCAAAAAACTTAATGAACTTTTAGAAAAAGCTGTTAATGATGAAGACTACGAAAGAGCAGCTCAAATTCGTGATGAAATTTCTAAACGAAGCTAAGGAATGAAAAAAATTACTTGGGCGTTATTGATGTGCCTTCCCACTTTGCTTTTTGCTCAATCTTTTCAAGGTGAATGGAAAATAGAACTGAAAGAGAATCAAGATTCTACTTATTATTTTGAAAACCAGCAAACAATACGTTTTAAGGATTCTGTTTTCAGTATTAGTCATACAGATAAAGAATTAGCTTATGAAGGTTTTTACGAGGTAAAAAACGATTCATTAAATTTATCTCCGCTACTTAGAACATTAGATGAAATTGAATTTAGAATCGAGACCTCAACAGATTCTATAGCAGAGCTTTCTTCTGAAAGTTTCAAGCTTCAACTCAGCAAAATAAGCAGAACTGAAGTCACTCCACAAGAAGATGCTGCCGCTTCAAAAGTAATTGTAGCCAATCAAAATTTCAGCTTCAATAGTCTTTGGAGGGGTGTTTTAGGTATGATAAGTCTTTTGTTGATTGCTTATGTTTTAAGTAAAAACAAAAAGGCAATTAACTGGAAAACCGTAGGGTTTGGTCTTTTGGCTCAGCTTGTTCTTGCCATTGGAGTACTGAAAATTCCATTTGTTCAATCTGCTTTTGATTTTGTAGGAAATATTTTTGTCAAGATTTTGGATTTCACTGCAGCAGGTTCAGAATTTCTTCTAGGTGATCTTATGGATACCAGCACTTATGGCTACATCTTTGTATTTCAGATCCTACCAACGATTATTTTCTTTTCGGCCTTAACCTCCATTCTTTTCTATTTAGGAATCATCCAGAAGATAGTAAGCGCTTTAGCCTGGGTACTTTCCAAACTTTTGGGTATATCAGGACCAGAAAGCTTAAGTGTGGCAGGAAATATATTTTTAGGCCAGACGGAAGCACCTTTAATGATAAAAGCTTACCTAGAACGCATGACGCGTTCAGAAATACTTTTGGTGATGATCGGTGGTATGGCAACCGTTGCCGGCGGAGTACTTGCAGCCTACATCGGTTTTCTTGGCGGCGATGATCCTGTCATGCGTTTAGCTTTTGCCAAACACTTACTGGCAGCATCTGTTATGGCAGCGCCTGGTGCGATAGTCATTTCAAAAATTCTTTATCCACAGCAAGCTAAAGTGAATACGGATGTGGAAGTGTCTTCAGAAAAAATAGGTTCCAATATTCTGGATGCTATCGCCAACGGAACCACGGAAGGGCTGAAGCTTGCCGCCAATGTGGCGGCTATGTTGCTGGTCTTCGTAGCTTTAATTGCTTTTATCAATTATGGCTTTGAAAAGATTGGTGAGCTAACTACTTTAAATTCTATTGTAGCAGAACATACACCTTATACTAAATTCTCTCTGGAAGCCATTCTCGGAATTATATTCGCTCCACTCATGTGGTTGATTGGCGTTGCTAAAGAAGACGTGATGCTAATGGGACAGTTACTCGGCATCAAGCTGGTAGCTAGCGAATTTGTGGGTTACATTCAACTAGCCGAGCTAAAGAACTCCGCTAATGTGCTTAGCTTGAACTTTGAAAAATCGGTCATCATGGCAACCTATATGCTTTGCGGCTTTGCCAATTTTGCTTCCATCGGTATTCAAATTGGAGGGATTGGATCTTTAGCTCCAGGACAGCGTAAAACACTGTCAGAATTTGGTATACGCGCTTTAATTGGCGGTACGTTAGCATCCTTAATGTCTGCAACAATTGCAGGAATGATTATTGGGTAAATCTAAGCGAAATGTCTAAGCATCCAATATATTAAACTGAAACTTTGTGTTTTGATAATAATTTTCATCCTTATTTAAAATTGCTGACGGAAAGTTTTTGTGATTTGGAGCATCTGGAAATGCCTGTGTTTCAAAACAAATACCACTAGTTGTATGATATATGGAATTAGACTTCGTTTTCAGCTTTGGATTTACTTTTCCGCCTACATAAACTTGTAGGCAAGGCTGATTAGTGTAAACCTTCATATGAAGGTTGGATTTTGTACTGAAAAGTTCTGCTGCTAAATTATGTTCTAAAGTCAACACAAAAGCATCGTCGATGTGTAAGGGTACTGCTTTCGGTTTTGAAAAATCAAAAGGATGTTTCTCGAGTGACATCAGTTTACCTGTAGGCACATTTTCTGAATCTGTTTCTAAAATCTGACTAGCATTTAGTTTCAACTCCTGATTAGTCACATCGCCTTGGTGCCCGTCAAGATTAAAATAAGAATGCTGAGTTAAGTTTAAAAGAGTATCCTCAGTTGACTTAGCTTTATATTGAATCTCCAATTCGTTTTTAAGGGTTAAGGTATAAGTGACTTGTACATCAACTTCGCCTGGAAAGTTTTCTTCCAAATGCGGACTTTTCAATGCAAATGAAATCGAAGGTTCATCTCCTTCACTAAATGAGACTAAATCCCATATTTTTTGACTGAGACCTTCTTTTCCCCCATGGATATGATGATCGCCATAATTTTTTGAAAGTTGAATTTGTTCATCATTTAATTCAAATTGACCATATCTTATTCGCCCTGCGAAACGGCCAACGACAGCTCCAAAATAAGGAGCGAGTCCAAATTCAAAAGAAGAAACATAGTCTTGTGGAGAATCAAATCCTAAAACAACATCTATCGTTCTACCTTCAACTGGCACTTTTAAAGAAGTGATCGTAGCCCCATAATTAAGTACAGATAATTGCATTCCTGTTTTAGAATTGAGAACAAATTCTTTAATGTATCCTTTTGGATAGGAATTTTCTGAAATTTTCATTTTAATAGAAATTTGATTTCTTGATTTACAAAGCCATACTGTTTAAGTTCAGAACCAACAAGTTATTAAAAAATATGACTATGTTTATTAAAATTGAAAACAAAGAAAATTTTGACATTGAGTTTTATTAAAATAATAAAAGAATTTTTTTAAGAAAATCTCTTTGGGAAGTAAAAAACAAAACCAATAAAATTTCTATTTTTAAACTTTCAAACACTGCTTATTATGAAACAATACCACGATTTAATTTCGCACATACTAGAAAATGGCGTACAGAAAGGAGACAGGACAGGTACTGGAACTAAGAGTGTGTTTGGTTATCAAATGAGATTTGATCTTAATGAAGGATTTCCTCTGGTAACTACGAAGAAAGTTCATCTCAAATCTATCATCTATGAATTACTCTGGTTCTTGAAAGGAGATACTAATATCTCTTATCTCCAGGACAAGGGAGTCAAAATCTGGAACGAATGGGCCAATGAAAACGGAGATTTAGGTCCTGTTTATGGTCACCAGTGGAGGAACTGGAATTCTGAAAATATCGATCAAATAAAGGAATTGATTCATACCTTAAAAACGAACCCCAATAGCAGAAGGATGATGGTATCTGCATGGAATCCTAGCGTGATGCCTGACACTTCGCAGTCTTTTGAAGCCAACGTAGCCAATGGAAAAGCAGCCCTTCCTCCATGTCATGCGTTTTTTCAGTTTTATGTAGCCGATGGTAAATTATCCTGCCAGCTTTACCAAAGAAGTGCTGACGTCTTTCTAGGGGTTCCATTCAACATTGCTTCCTATGCTTTATTTACGATGATGGTCGCTCAGGTTTGCGATTTAAAACTGGGGGATTTTATACACACCTTCGGGGATGCTCATATCTATAATAACCACTTTAATCAAGTCGAACTTCAACTCTCAAGAACGCCAAGAGCATTACCAACCATGAAGTTGAATCCAAACGTGAAGTCCATTTTCGATTTCGAATTTGAAGATTTTACTTTAGAAAATTACAACCCTTATCCGCACATAAAAGGAAAGGTGGCCATTTAAACTTTGGTTAATTGTTTATTGGGTGTGATATTCACTGAATCTTTTTTTAGTAAATTTCAGAAATAAATCAATGTATGATTCAAGAATTTATTGAAACAAGAGCTTACTCTGAAAAGCTATGCGAACCTTTAGAGACCGAAGACTTTGTAATACAACCCGTTGAGTTTGTTTCGCCTGTAAAATGGCATTTAGCCCATACCACCTGGTTTTTTGAAGTTTTTATTCTCACCAAATTCAAAAATAATTACTCCCTTTACAATGAAGATTTCCCCTATCTTTTCAATAGCTATTATGAGGCAAAGGGTGAGAGAGTAGTGAGAGCAAATCGTGGGAATTTATCCAGGCCAACTGTAGATCAAATTTTCGAATATAGAACTCATGTTACTAAAGCCTTAAAAGAACTTCTAGAAACTAATTCAGCAAAAAAAGAGCTCTTGCCTTTAGTGGAAATTGGGATTCATCATGAAAAACAACATCAGGAATTATTACTGATGGATATTAAATATTGTTTTGGCCACAATCCTCTACTTCCAGTTTACAATTCTGACCTTGATGAAAGATCAACTCAGAAAATAGATCCTGACTGGGTTAAAATTCCTGAAGGTTTATATGAAATAGGTCACAAGGGAGATGGATTCTCTTATGATAATGAAACTAAAGCACATAAGGTCTTTTTACAAAGTTTTGAAATCAAAAGTTGCTTAGTAACTAATGGAGATTTTCTGGAATTTATGGAACAAGGCGGGTATGAAAATCCACTATTATGGCATGCAGAAGCCTGGGATTGGATCCAAGAGGAAAAGATAGGACACCCGTTGTACTGGCAAAAAACTAATGAAGGCTGGAAAGAGTTTCATCTTTCGGGTCTCAAAATGCTTGATAAAAGTCATATTTTAAGTCACGTTTCTTATTTTGAAGCTGCAGCTTTTGCCCAGTGGAAAGGCTGTAGATTACCAACTGAGTTCGAATGGGAGGTTGCACAGCAACATTTTGAATGGGGAAAGCGCTGGGAATGCACGGAAAGTGCCTACTCTCCTTATCCAAATTACCAAAAGGCCGCTGGTGCGCTTGGTGAATACAATGGTAAATTTATGGTGAACCAAAAAGTATTTAGAGGGGGTTCTGGATTAACGTCCAAAAAACACACTAGAAAAACCTATAGAAATTTCTTCCATCCTCATATGAGATGGCAACAAAGCGGCGTAAGGCTCGCTAAATAATTCGACAAATACTAAATGGATACAACGACAAAATCAACCACCTATACAGAATTTGAAAAAGATGTGATTTCCGGGCTGAAGGCCTATCCAAAACATCTATCCTCAAAGTTTATTTACGACCAGAAGGGAGATAAGTTATTTCAGGATATCATGGCCATGCCAGAATATTACTTAACTGAATGTGAGTATAATATCTTAAAAAATCAGTCTCCAATCATCGCCGAAAAATTCAACTTAAAAGAAGGCTTTGATTTAATCGAGCTGGGAGCGGGCGACGGCAAAAAAACAAAATTACTTCTAAGTCACTTATCTGAAATTGGAGCCAACTTTACTTATTTGCCTGTAGATATTAGTCAAAATGTTTTAGATGAATTAGGCTCAGCTTTGGAAAATGAGCTGCCTAAAGTCAATTTTGAACTCCTACAAGGAAGCTATTTCCAAGTCTTAAATCAATTATCTAGTTATAACAAACGACAGAAGGTGATTTTGGTACTAGGATCCAATATTGGAAACTTGATGCACAAAGATGCGATAGATTTTCTGAAGAAAATCGAAGAAAATATGTCTTCAGAGGACTTATTATTCATGGGGTTTGATCAAAAGAAACATCCTCAAATTATCCTCGATGCATACAACGATCCAGATGGTATTACAGAAGCTTTCAATAAAAATCTACTGGAAAGAATCAATAAAGAGCTAGACGGCAATTTTCAGCTGGATCATTTTTTTCATTGGGAAACCTATGACCCTGAGACTGGAACTGCAAAAAGTTATCTGGTAAGTCAAATAGATCAAAATATAAAAATAAACAAACTTGATTTGGATGTTAGCTTTAAAGCATGGGAAACCATACATACGGAAATTTCTCAGAAATATGATGACGAAACTGTAGAATGGCTTGCTTCACAAGCAAATCTTGGTATAGACAAAGTCTTTGAGAGTGACACCGGATATTACAAAAATTATACTTTTAAAAAACTTTAATAATGAAAGCAGTCTGGAATGGAGCAACACTAGCTGAAAGTGAAAAAACTATCATCATTGAAGGAAATCACTACTTCCCTCCTAATAGTATAACTGAAGCGTATTTTGAAAAATCTGATTATTCCACGAGTTGCCCGTGGAAAGGAAAGGCTTCGTATTATACGATTTCAGTTGATGGGAAGAAAAACAAAGACGCGGCCTGGTATTATCCTGACACCAAATCTGCAGCAGATGAAATAAAAAACTACGTTGCTTTTTGGAAAGGAGTAGAAATCCTGGAATAATTAGAGTTCGTTTACGGCATCTACCAAAGTTTTCAAGTCTTTTTCTGAATTAAAATATTGAAAACCGACACGAATTCTCCCCCCTCTGTAAGCAGAAAGTATTCCTTTTTGCTGCAACTTTTTAATGGCTGTTTCATTCCCTTTTAAGCTAAAAATATTCTGATGTGACTTTTTATCAATCACATTCGTATCAAGTAAGCCTAATTTTAAGAATTCATTTTTTGCTTTTTTTGAAAGGTCTTTAATATGGGCTTCTATGAATTCAATACCGAGAGTTTTATAGTGAAATTCCAGAGCAAATTTCAATCTTGCCATTGCAATGATATCATAATGGCCAGGTTCTAAAAATCCAGTTGGTCGAAGTTCACCGTCTGGTTTGGCTTTCAAAGAATTGCTGCCTACGGCTTTAAAACGATGCTTCTTAATAAAGTCGGATTTCATAAGAAAAAAAGCATTGCCAAGTCCAGCATTCAACCACTTATAACCGCTAGTGCCAAAGACATCAAAAGGTGAATTTTCAAAGTCAAAGGCTTCACTACCGCAGTATTGAGTAGCATCTGCAATAAAACTAACTTCCGGAAACGCCTCTTTTAATTTTGCTAAGGCACTTAGATCCAATTGAAGTCCACTTATAAACTGTGTTATACTGAAAATAAAATAGTCTGGATGGACTTCCTCAAATTTTTGGTTAAGATTTGTGTATAGGTCTAAGTTAATATCAACTTCATGAACTTTAAATTTACGGGATTTTACTGGTAGATTTACTGAAGGATAATCCTGAGCAAGCAAAACCACCTTGGACTGCTCTGGCAGATCATTCAAAATCAGATTAAGTCCTGTTGAGAAGTTATTTAAAATTCCGACAGCTTCATGCTTTGCATTAAAAATTTCAGCAATCAGCTTTTTGGTTTTTTCAACAATATCCTCTTCAAATTGGTCTGTGAAAAGACTTCCTCTCAGCCGATAATCTTCTTCAAGTTGCTGTATTTGTGATGATACGCTTGAAGCAATCACGCCAGTAAATGGTGTATTGAGATAAGTATAAGACTGGATGATAGGGAATTCTTTTTTTAAGCTTGTCATAAGGATATGTCAATAAAAGTATTAGTAAATTTGAACACCTAATATACTTAAAATGGATTCAAAAAAGAAAATAGATCCCGAGATAAGAGAACTGTATGAGAATGCTCACCAACGGGTGAAGCAGAAGAAAAGATTGATGACACATCTAGTGTTTTTCATCGCTGGCTCAGTAATCTTTATTGTTTTAAATATAATGGTTGGCTACCAATCAGGTTTTAAACCACTAGGAATGGATTGGTTCGTAACTGCTATTCTGATCTGGCTTTTCTTCTTTCTTGTGCATGCGATAAATGTTTTTATGGTGAACAAATTGATGGGGAAAGAATGGGAAGAAAAACAAATGAACAGACTTGTGGAAAAACAACTGGAAAGATTGAGAAAACTACAGCAAAAGGTTGACAAAAAACATCCTGTACAACAGACTAATGAGATCCAAAAAAGTAATAATTCATGAAGATAACTATGGTAGCTGCAGCAGCAGAAAATAATGCCCTTGGCAAAAACAATGACCTTGTGTGGCATCTTCCAGATGATTTTAAACGTTTTAAAGCCATTACCTCTCATCATCATATTGTGTTGGGACGTAAAACTTTTGAGTCTTTTCCTAAGTTATTACCCAATCGTAAACATATCGTCATCACAAGACAAACAGATTACAAAAGAGAAGGTATTGAAGTGGTTCACAGCCTTGAAGAGGCGCTGCAATCGTGTGCTGGAGAAGAAGAGGTATTTATTATTGGAGGTGGTGAAATATACAAACAAGCGATGCCTTATGCCGATAAAATTGAATTGACGCGAGTACACGCTAGTTTCGAAGCCGACGCATTTTTCCCAGAAATTGATGAGTCCAAATGGAAGCTTGTGAATAAAGAAGTACACAAACAAGACGAACGTCATAAATATGACTTTTCATACCTGACTTACCTAAAAACAACTTAGATGGTTTTAAATAGAATTTTCAAAATTAAATATTAAATAATGCTTTAAATCTGTTAATCGCATCTTATATATTGATTCGAAAAGGAATTAAAAGTTAGATTTGGCAGATATTTTTTATCATGAAAAAAACTTACCTCCTAGCCTTACTTTGCATACTATTTTTAAAGTTTGATGTAAACGCACAAGATGAAAACTCCCTAGAGGAAACTAAGAAAGAAACCTTTGGGTTTTTAAAAGATTACGTCAACCGTATTGTCAATGATACGGTTTCACAGGAAAAATCTCAATTCTTTTTCTATCCTGTAGTTGGCTATAGACCAGAAACAGGTGTAGAGTTTGGTGTCGCTCCACTTTATGTCTATTATGCAAAAGAAGATACCAATAACCGGTTGAGTGAGATTAATGCCTATGGTTTTTTTACCTTGAAGGCGCAATATGGCTTAAGAATAGATCACGCAATCTATTCTGATAAAGACAAATGGTTCTTCCTCGGTGATCTTAATTTTGAGCAATTCCCACTTAAATATTATGGTATAGGCAACGATGTACCTGAAGATAATATTGCTCTGGTAGATGCTACCAATATCAGAATAAGAGAGCGTGTGCTCAGAAGATTAGCAGAGAACTTTTATATAGGATTGGAGACTGATTTCGTAAGTTTATCTAATGTTACTTTTGAAGATCCAGACGATAGCAACCAAGAACCAAACTTCAATTTGCCTTTTGGTGCAGAGGGAAGTACAAATTTCGGTATGGGCTTAGGGCTTGTTTTTGATCAAAGACGGAACGTACTGAACGAAAGAGATGCTTTTTTTAGTGAAGTTGCATTTTTAGATTATAATACTTTCTGGAAGAGTGATGTAGAATTCAGCAGTATAATTTCAGATACACGATTTTTTAAATCGTTCAATAAAAGAAATGTATTGGCTATGCAATTCTTGGGAGAATTCAATTTTGGTGGTGAGGTCCCCTTCAATCAGCTTTCTCAAATGGGAGGAGAGAATACAATGAGAGGCTACTTTACGGGTAGATTTCGAGATGAAAATCAAATAGCAGCACAGGTAGAATACCGTATGCTGCCTCTGGATCTTGGGTTTTCTAAACGACTTGGAGCAACAGTATTCGCTGGTGTGGGAGACGTTTTCTCCAATTGGAATGAACTGCGTATTGACGAAATAAAATGGGCGGCCGGTGTTGGAGCAAGGTTTTTGCTCTTTCAACAAAAGGATGTATACCTAAGGGTAGATTATGCCATCACTCCAGACGAGAATGGCTTCTATATTGGTGTTGGAGAAGCTTTCTAAAAGGCTTTAGGATTCAATCCAGTCTATTATTTCTTGATCCAATGGTGAAGTTTGTGGTAAAACCACCTTTTCTAACTCTCCATTTTCATTCAACAAGTATTTCTGGAAATTCCATTCCACTTGGCTGTCTTGCTTTTGATTCCATGATTTATCTGTTAGAAATTGATAGACATCATGCTTATCTTCTCCTTTTACTATAATTTTACCCATCATTTTGAAGGTCACTCCATAATTTTCTACACAAAATCTCGAGATTTCATCATTGTCCCCAGGTTCTTGAGACATAAAATCATTGCTTGGAAAACCTATGATTGTGAAATTCTTTGATTTATAGTTTTCATAAAGTTCTTGAAGTTTTTCATACTGTGGTGTAAGACCACATTTTGAAGCCGTGTTGACGATCATGACTTTTTTTCCTTTCAATGAAGAAAAATCGAACGTAGCTCCTTTTATATCTGTCGCAACCAAATCATGGATACTATTACTCATATCTGCTATTTCTTCAAATTTAAATTAATTCAGAGTTTGGCTATACAAGTTAAGAAGGTCTTTACTTTAATTTATCAATTGTAGCTCTTACTGTTTTGCTATTCCAATTGGCGGCGCCCGTCTTTTTTATGATGATGTCACCGTCTTTTCCAATGAGAAATGTTGTAGGCAAACTGGAACTTTTAAGGACATTTGGCGGACTCGATAGAAAATAATATGGGGGAAGTGTATAGTTTTCTCTTTCTAAAAAAGGCTCAACAACTTCGGGTGCTTCTGAAGTGATAAAGTAAAAATCAACTTCCTCCTTGTAATCTGTGTACAGCTTTTGAAGATCTGGCATTTCTGCAATACAAGGTGCGCACCAGGTTGCCCAGTAGTTAACTAAAACTAATTTTCCCTTAGACTGAGTAAAATTTACTGTTTTATTCTCTTCATCTTTGAAATACCACTCGTAATCATTTAAAGTTTCTCGATCTGTTTCATTGATTTCAGAAGGGCTGAAAGCAATCATTCTATTAAGGAAAACCTGAATGGGCTGGCGAGTTTGTGGAATTATCACTAAGATCAAAATAATAACAAAGATTATATTACTCCAGTGTTTCTGTATAAAATTCTTCTCTTTAGGCATTAGGGGGTTTTATAAAAAGAGCCATCTTATGCAGATGGCTCAAATAAAAATATTTCAAAAAAGCGAAACTTAAGCGTTATTTTGCTTTTTAATCATGTTCAATGCAGATCCTTCTTTAAACCAGCCAATCTGAGTATCGTTATAGGTATGATTCGCTTTAATAGTATCTTTAGAACCATCGGCATGCACCACTTCGATAGTTAAAGGCTTACCTTCTGCAAATTCCTCAAGATCTATAAAATTGAATGTATCATCTTCTTGAATCAAATCGTAATCACTTTCGTTATCAAAAGTGATTCCTAGCATACCTTGCTTTTTGAGGTTTGTTTCGTGAATTCTCGCAAATGATTTTACTAAAACTACTCTTACCCCAAGGTGTCTTGGCTCCATAGCAGCATGTTCTCTGGAAGAACCTTCACCGTAATTATGGTCACCAACCACTACTGTAGGGATACCTTCAGCTTTATAAGCACGTTGAGTTTTTGGCACTGCATCATACTTACCATCCAACTGACTTTTCACAAAGTTAGTTTTCATATTGAAAGCATTAACGGCTCCAATTAGACAGTTATCTGAAATATTATCGAGATGACCTCTGTATTTTAACCATGGACCAGCCATAGAAATGTGGTCTGTCGTACATTTACCATGAGCTTTTATAAGCAACTTAGCACCTGTTAAGTTTTTTCCATCCCAAGGATCAAATGGCTCTAAAAGTTGAATTCTGTTGGATTTTGGATCTACTTTCACATTAATAGTGCTTCCATCAGGTTTCGGAGCCAAATAGCCATTGTCTTCCACATCAAAGCCTAGTTCAGGCAATTCAATTCCTTGTGGAGCATCAAGTTTAACTTCTTCACCATCCTCATTGATCAAAGTGTCATTCATAGGATCAAAATCCAGACGGCCGGCAATAGCAATAGCCGCAACCATTTCTGGTGAACCAACAAAAGCATGTGTATTTGGGTTTCCATCTGCACGTTTCGAGAAGTTTCTGTTGAAGGAGTGAACGATAGTGTTTTTCTCCTCACCCTTTCTATCGCTTCTATCCCATTGTCCAATACATGGCCCACATGCATTCGTAAATATAGTAGCGCCAAGGTCTTCAAAGACTTTTAATAAGCCATCACGCTCTGCAGTAAATCGGATTTGCTCAGACCCAGGATTAATACCAAAATCTGATTTTGGAATCAACTTTTTATCTACAGCCTGTTTTGCAATAGAGGCTGCTCTAGTTAAATCCTCATAAGAAGAATTAGTACAGGATCCAATAAGTCCCCAATCCACTTTAATTGGCCACCCGTTTTTCTTAGCCTTCTCTCCAAGCTCTCCTACTGGCGTAGCCAAATCTGGAGTAAAAGGTCCATTAAGGTGGGGTCTTAGCGTAGTTAAATCAATTTCAATCACTTGATCAAAGTACTGCTCAGGATTTGCATAGACTTCATCATCCCCAGTTAAATGCTCTCTTATTTTATTAGCTTCATCTGCAATTTCGTTTCTATCGGTAGCCCTTAAAAAACGCTCCATAGAGTCATCGTAACCAAATGTAGACGTAGTTGCTCCAATCTCGGCACCCATATTACAAATTGTACCTTTACCAGTACATGAAAGGTTTTTAGCTCCTTCACCGAAGTATTCTACAATACATCCTGTTCCACCTTTAACAGTAAGAATTTCTGCCACTTTAAGGATGACATCTTTTGCAGCAGTCCAACCTTGTGGAGCACCTGTAAGTTTTACTCCGATAAGCTTCGGAAATTTGAGTTCCCAGGGCATTCCTGCCATCACATCTACTGCATCTGCACCACCTACTCCAATAGCAACCATTCCAAGTCCACCAGCATTTACTGTGTGAGAATCGGTACCAATCATCATTCCGCCTGGGAAAGCATAATTTTCTAAAACCACCTGGTGAATAATTCCAGCACCTGGCTTCCAAAAACCAATTCCGTATTTACTAGAAACAGATTCTAAGAAATCAAAGACTTCATTACTTGTTTCGTTTGCTCTTTTTAAATCTTTAGTAGCTCCTTGTTTGGCCTGAATTAAATGATCACAGTGCACAGTTGTAGGAACAGCTACGTTTTCTTTTCCGGCCTGCATAAATTGAAGCAAGGCCATCTGAGCTGTAGCATCTTGACATGCTATGCGGTCTGGTGCAAAATCAACATAGTCTTTACCTCTTGTAAATTTTTGGTCGGGTTTGTTTTCCCAAAGGTGGGAATAAAGAATTTTTTCTGAAAGTGTAAGTGGTTTGCCAACGGTTTCACGAGCTTTATCTACTCTTTCCGACATTTGGCTATACACTTTCTTTATCATATCGATATCAAAAGCCATAGTATATATAATTTAGGTTGCAAAAATAACGTTTTTGGTTGAGTTTGGAAAATGTGCAAGATTAAAGCGAAAACTCTAACAATATTTTACACTTACATCATTTTTAATACACATAATTATCATATTTACATTTTAATCTAAATAAAGTTGATAAATCGATAAAAAAGAGATTAGAATGGAAATATATAAAAGTTAATGTCTTACAATTTAGATTGAATATCAATAAACTTAAAGCAATTTTTGAATAATGTCTTCTATTGAAATTTGTTCTGCTTCAGCCTTATAGTTCCTTACAACGCGATGCCTCAAGATTGAAGTAGCCACAGCTTGAACATCTTCAATATCAGGTGAGTATTTACCTTTTGAAGCGGCGTGTGTTTTGGCTGCAAGAACTAGATTTTGTGATGCTCTTGGCCCTGCACCCCAGTCTACATATGTATTAATAAACTCGGTACTTTGTCCAGTATTTGGTCTTGTCTTACCTACCAAACTTACAGCATACTCTATTACATTATCTGCAATAGGGATTTTACGAATGAGCTTTTGAAGTTGAATAATTTCTGAAGGTGAAAATAAAGGTTGAATTTTCACTTCCATATTTTGAGTTGTTGCCTTTACCACATCTACTTCTTCCTGGAATGTCGGATACGTCAAATTAACCTCAAACATAAATCTGTCCAGCTGGGCTTCAGGTAAAGGATAGGTTCCTTCTTGTTCTATGGGATTTTGAGTAGCCAGAACAAAATACGGATTAGAAAGTAAGTAATTTTTACCGCCAACGGTTACTGCCTTTTCCTGCATGGCTTCCAAAAGAGCTGCCTGGGTTTTAGGGGGTGTTCTATTGATTTCGTCGGCCAGTAATATATTTGTAAAAACAGGTCCCTTTAAGAATTTGAAAGCGCGGTTTTCGTCTAATATTTCAGAACCTATAATGTCACTAGGCATGAGATCGGGCGTAAACTGTACTCGCTTAAATTGAAGTCCTAAAGCTTGCGAAATTGTGTTCACCATCAAGGTTTTAGCAAGGCCAGGAACACCTACAAGTAATGAATGACCTCCAGAAAATATAGAAAGTAATAAGGTGTCAATCACCTCATCTTGACCAACTATAACTTTTGCAATTTCAGATTTTAAGACGTTATATTTCTTTACAAATTCGTCTAAATCAGTTACATCCGACATACTATTTTTTTATCCAAGACTTTGCAAATTCGCAAACCTTATAATCTCCATTCACTTTAATATAAGTATCCTGAACTTTTTTGGCTTTCCAGGCATTTATTTCCTTGAGCTTCTTTTGCTGTAACGCTAACTCTCTAATTCGAGTATAGTCCTCACTAAACTCAGCGACATGCTCAGGAATTTTCTTGGTAACCGTAATCAGTTTGAAAAATACTTTTGCAGTTCTAGGTTCAGAATCTTTGATAACTGGAGAAATCTCATTTTCTTTCAAATTATTCACCTGATCGTAAATAGAAGGGTCTACTTTAGTCAATTCAAATCTTCTATCACCAGTCGCATTATTGATAAGTTGACCTCCGCTTTCTCTTGTTTCTCTTTCATCTGAAACTTCTCTTGCAGCATCTCTAAAATTCACTTCACCGTTCACAATTTTCTCTCTCACTAGTTCAATTTCTTTCTTTGCCTTTTCTACCGCTTCAGAACTTATTTCTGGGTAAAGAAGGATATGTCTAACATCAACTTGCTGACCCCTAATTTTTTCTACAGTTAGGATATGCCATCCAAATTCAGTTTCGAAAGGTTTGCTTATTTCTCCTTCTCTTAAACTAAAGGCAGCATCTTTAAATTCTTTCACAAAATTATCTTCTTTTGACAAAGTTATTTTCCCGCCCTGACTTTTAGACCCCCTATCTTCTGAATAAAGGACTGCTTTCGTAGCAAAGCTTCCACCTGCCAAAACATCGTCTCTGAAGGAATTCAATTTATCGATGACGGCTTGTGTTTCCTTTTCGCCTACTTCAGGCTTAACAATAATTTGTGCTAATTCTACTTCGTCGCTTATTAAAGGAATCTCATCTTCTGGGATAGCTTCAAAGAAATCTCTGGTTTCCTCTGGCGTAATCTCCACCTCATCCACAATAGCTCCTTGCATCTCTTCTGCAAGCATCCGCTGTGTGTTGATTTCATTAAGCTGGTCTCTTAGCTCATCTTCGGTTTCGATCTTATAAAACCCAAGAAGTTTATCCATACTCCCCACCTGTTGAACAAATTGTCGGATTTGTTGATCTGTAAAACTTTCAACTCTGGCTGGATTAAACGGTAAACTGTCCTGTTGTGCATGGTGAGCAAACAGCTTATTCTCCATAATGGTTTCTGCAACATCACAAAAGGTAACATCCCCTACTTCTTGATTTTTCATATCCAGATAAGCCTTAGAAATATCACTTTCCAGTACCAAATAATCCCCAACCACTGCGGCAACTCCATCAATTTTGACGCGACCGTCTTCTGTAACCTTGGTAGCTTCAAGCACTTCTGGACCAATGTCAGAATCTTTTAAAAGGTTGTCTTTTTCATCGATGGTAACCTGTGCAAAAGTCATGAAGCTCGAAAGTAAAACCCCGAGTATCATGAGTAAATTAATAGACTTCAAATTCATTATTTTTTGTAGCATCTTTTGTAATCTCTTTTTCGATGTTCTTAGAAATATTTATCTTCTTTCTATTGAGCAAAATTTGCTCAATCGTTGGCCTCACATAACTTAAAGGCGCTTCTTCATTCCGTTTTAATGTAGATTTTATAACTATATAAAAATGATCGTTTTCACTTTCAATTTCGATAAAATTTTGAGTTTTCAAAAGTTCAGATTTATCTAACTCTACGCCTTTGTTCTCTTTAAATTCCTGCACTACATCAGAAACACGAACCCAAATAGAATCATTTAGAGATAATGATTTGAATTCCAAAGATTTCTCTTGCAATGATAGCATATCTTCAGGACTAAAACGCAAAAATTGACGTTTTATGTCCTTCAATGACTTCATTTTTTTATCCAATTGCAAATAGCGTATTTGAACAAGATCTTCGTTCAATTTAAAATTAGCTTTATTGCTTTCATAATAAATATTCACATCCACAGAATCTATCTGATTATTTAATTCTCTTTCTATTAAAGCATCTTTGTAAGCCTTTTTAAACAGCTGCTCCTCATATTTCATGGACAATTCCCTGAAATCATTTTGTTGATCGTTTGGCAAGTTAAGCTTCGCCCTGTCTAGTAAAAGCTTATCTGTTGCCCAGTTTTGGATGTATCGTCTGGCTGCGACAGCACTGTCTTCTGAAGTAAGTTTGCTAGAAAGATGACTTTCCAGTTCCTCAAAACTTAAGTAATGATTATTCACCCTAGCAACAAAGTTGGTATCTTCTTTTTTACTGAAGAAAGAACAAGCTCCTAGCGCCAACGAAATCAATACAACTCCTATAAAATATCTACTTTTCAAGTCTTTCTTTTACCTTTTTCAAAACATCATCATTCAAAACTATATCATAGCTGGCCCTCAATTCTGATATTATTTCCTGCTCCTTTTCTTCTTGTAAAATACTTATTATTTTACCATTCACTTCTTCAAATTTTGGAATTCTGGCTTCCTCAACTTCATCAACATTCATCATCAAAAATTGATTTGAATGCTTATAAATTTTACTTACACCTTCTCTAAATTTAAAACGCTTAGGAAGCTTTGCGGAGGATGCTTTTAAAATCATTTCTTCCAGAATGATATCCTCTGCTAATTCGACACTCAAGGTATCCTCTTGGCTTAGTTTTTTTAGTTCAGCCCTTAAGGCTTTAAGAGATTTCTTATTTTTAGAGGTGTAAATTTGTCCCTTTACTTTCTTAGGAACTTTAAAGTCTTGAGCATTGGAATTGTGATATTCTTGTTGAGACACAGTGTCTTTGGATACAGGCTCCCAGACCATAGCAGTCATGTAGTCAAAAATTAAAATACCATTTTTATACTCCTCGATTCTATCTGCAAACTCTTTGTCTATTTCTGGTAATTTCGTTTTATGATGAGACAACAACTCACTGTAAACCATATCATTTACCGCATTTTCTAAAACAATCTTGTGATCTGGCAACTTGGATAAAGTGCGCTGCTGTCTTTCCAAATATTCTCCAAACGTTTTATAATCCACTTCTCTATCTTCTACAGTGATAATGACTTTGGATGTTGAATTTTCCTGAGGTTCGTATCTCCATTTACTTTTAGAAAAACGGTCGTCCATCAGGTTCAAAAAATAATCTTTTGCTTTCTGATCGACTTTTACAGTGTATAACTCTTCAAGATCTTCTTTGATTTTGGATACCAAGATTTTGGACCTGGAGGAACTCTTTAATCTTCTCTTGTATTCTTCTTTGACCTCATCGTAAGGTTGAAGTGGAATCGTTTCTATCAATTTGACAATATGCCAACCGAATCTGGTTTTAAAGGGCTTTGTATAATCACCTTCATTTTCAAGTTTATAAGATTCATTCTCGTAAGCTTTTGAGTTTAAACCCCCAAGGCTAAACGGGGTGACAAAGCCACCTTCGCTTGCAGAATTTGGATCCTGACTGTATTGCTTGGCTAGTTCATGAAAATCTTCCCCTTCTTCTAGCCTATTGTATATTTTTTGAATTCTCACTTCTGGATCTTGAAGGGAGTCACTTGGCAGCAACATGATGTGTGCTGTTTTCAATTTACCTTTGGAGGGGCGTTCACCTGTTTTCTTTATAATGTGGTATCCATAATCAGTTCTTACAGGTTTTGACACTTCACCAACTTTCATAGCATATGCAGCGTCTTCAAATTCATAAACCATCTTGAAGGTATTAAACCAGTTCAAGTCTCCACCATTATTTTTTACTGAAGGATCTTCAGAATATTCTTTGGCCAGACTTTCAAAATCTTCTCCATTCTCAATACGCTTTTTCAACATCAAGGCTTTTTGATAAACCGCAGAAGTATCTTTTTCATATTTAGATAGGTTCAATAGGATATGGCTGGCTCTAACTTCAGTTTGAGTTCTGTCATAAGTTTCTTTCACCATAGCTTCGGTTACCTCGCCATTGGAAATGTAACTATCTGAAATTTGTTTGTAATATCTCCCAAATTCTTTTTTGAAAGAAGCAAGTGTATCGAGTTCGAGATCGTAGGCAGATATTAACTTCAATTGAAAATTTATGTAACGTTTTAGATGGTCTTCAACTGATTCAGTTTCCGAAGAAAGAAGACTTGAATTTTTTTGATAAGAATTTATAAATGCGTCAACTGCATACTTTTCGCCGTCAATTGTGAAAAGTGTTTTGTCTTCAATCTGGGCATTCGCAACAAAAACAAAGCATAATAAACATATGCAAAAACTAAAAAGTGGCTTCATTTTTTTGATTTTGAAAGCAAAAGTAAGAAAAATGCAAACGCACACAATGTTTAAGTTTTTTTAAAAAAGCAAGTTTACTCTATCACATTGCTTGGATAAGAATTAAACTTGTAATATGAAATATACTACTGAAATCATTATCAACAAACCTAGAGATCTTATTATAGAAACTTTTGAGAATTCGAGTTTACTTCCCCACTGGCAAAGAGGTTTAAAACGAAGTCGAGTGGTAAGCGGAAAAGATGGAGAAGTAGGAAGCAAAAGAAAGCTATACATTACTATGGAGGGCCAATCCATTAAAATGACAGAGACCATCATCAAGAAAAACCTACCAGAAGAATGGCATGGAAAGTACACTTCTAAGGGTATGGAAAGCATTCAACAGAATTTTTTTGAAGCTCTTAGCGATAATCAAACCAAGTGGACTTCGCATAGTGAATTTAAATTTTCTGGATTTATGAAACTTATTAGCAAACTGCTCCCCGACATATTCAAAAAAAGGTCGGTTCTCGTCCAGCAGGATTTCAAGGCATTTATAGAAGACGGTAAGAGCGTGAAAACAAATTAAGTAAGGTTTGATTTATAATTTATATTGACTTTATTTGTAAAAAATTTTTAGAAAATGAAATACATAATTTGCATTGCCTTATTCGCATTCAGTTTAAATGGCATCTCACAAACAAAAGTTGGAACTGTCAATAACGAATACATCCTATCTCAAATGCCAGAAATTAAAGATGTTGAAGAACAACTGAAAGTGTATAGTGCCAAACTAGACAGTACCATACAGGACAAGTACGATGCATACCGCGAAGTTGTAGCTGAGTACAATGAAAAGGAGGAAGAAGGTATGAACGATGTCATGAAAAAAATTAAACAAAAAGAAATTGTTGATCTTGAAGAAGATTTGAAAAAACTTCAGCAGAATTCATCTCAAATGTTGCAAATACAACAAGATGAATACCTAAGACCACTCTACAATAAAATTGGGAAAGCCATTGAAACCATCGTTCAGGAAGAAGGTTTTACTCAAATTTTTGATGAAAACAACAGTATCATTTACATCGACCCAGAATTCGACATCACTTTAAAAGTGCTTGACAAACTAGGTATTGAAGTTGAAGAGGGTAGCGCCGATGTGATTCCTGAAGATAACGGAGGTAACTAAATTCTAAAAACACCTTAAATTAAAAAAGCTCGAAATTTTTATTTCGAGCTTTTTTAATTTTATCACATGAAAGCTTATCTACTGTAATTCGGTGCTTCTTTAGTAATAGAAACACTGTGAGGGTGACTCTCCATCACACCCGAAGCTGTGATTTGTACAAATTCTCCATGTTCTTTTAAGGCTTGAATATCTTTTGCACCACAGTAGCCCATTCCAGCTCTGAGTCCACCTATGAACTGAACCATACTTTCCACCAGCTCGCCCTTGTATGGAACACGCCCTACAATGCCTTCTGGTACCAATTTTTTGATATCGTCTTCCACATCCTGGAAGTATCTGTCTTTAGAACCTTTATCCATGGCTTCAATAGATCCCATTCCTCTGTAGGATTTGAATTTTCTACCTTCGTATATAATGGTTTCTCCTGGAGATTCTTTGGTTCCTGCGAGAAGCGATCCAAGCATCACACAATCTGCACCGCCTGCAATCGCCTTTGGAATATCTCCGGTGTAACGAATACCACCATCGGCAATCACTGGAACGCCAGAACCCTTGATAGCCTCTGCCACTTCCATAACTGCAGAAAGTTGAGGAAAGCCAACTCCAGCAACAATACGCGTTGTACAGATAGAACCTGGACCTACGCCTACCTTCACGGCGTCTGCTCCAGCTTCGACCAGGTATTTTGCAGCGTCGGCTGTAGCGATATTCCCAACCACGACATCCAATTTTGGAAATTCTTTTTTGATAACTTTCAACACATTTACCACACCTTTGGTATGTCCGTGAGCTGTATCGATAACTACCGCATCCACACCAGCTTTTACCAAGGCAGCTGCTCGGTCAACAATATCGTTGGTCACACCCAAAGCTGCGGCCACTCTCAATCGACCGTATTCGTCTTTGTTGGCTGACGGCTTTTGAGTCAGTTTTGTAATATCTCTAAAGGTGATCAATCCTACCAGTTTATTGTCTTTGTCGACCACGGGTAGTTTTTCGATTTTATGGCGTTGCAACACGACTTCAGCTTCTTTTAGCGAAGTCCCTTCACTCACAGTGACCAGGTTTTTGGTAGTCATGACTTCCTTGATCGGTCTTTCGTTTTTAACCTCAAAACGCAAATCACGGTTGGTCACAATACCGATTAATTTATGAGAATCGTCTACAATAGGAATACCGCCGATACTGTGCTCTCTCATGCTATCATTAGCATCTTTCACAGTTGCAGTAATCGGAAGAGTAACTGGATCTATAATCATTCCGCTTTCGGCACGTTTCACTCTTCGTACTTTCAAAGCTTGCTCTTCTATGGTCATGTTTTTATGCAACACGCCAATGCCACCCTCTTGAGCAATTGCAATGGCCATTCTCGATTCTGTTACCGTATCCATGGCAGCAGAAACAATAGGAACATTAAGTGTAATATTTTTTGTGAATTTGCTTTTTATACTCACCGTTCTTGGCAGAACGTCTGAATAAGCTGGTACTAAAAGAACATCGTCGTAGGTAAGTCCAAGTCCTTTTACTTTTGAATTTGTCATTGCAATTAGATTTAATTGCGTGCAAATATACTTAATTTACAATTAAGTGACTGAGACTTTAAGGTTTAGTTTGGAATTTCGGGGTTAGGAATGAAAAATGATGAGTTTTTAAAAAAATTCCGAAATGACGAATTGAAGTAAAACAATTTAAGCTTTAAGCAAAACGGCCTTTAATTAAATCTTTTGAAAATTTAAAATGTTGATATATATAATCCTTGACTTTTTTATTTCCATTTTCCTCACTTAATATTACATTTAAATGTTCCTTGAAAGTGTTATCGTTTATTTGATTTGCAATTTTCAACAAATCAATTTGAGGCTTTATTTTTTTATAAAAAGGTATTTCAAATCTCCCGACATAAAAAATCGGAATTAGTAATTGAAGATATTCTTTATCCTCTATATTATTAAAATTATTAACTAAATTATTTATTTTATTAAATGTAAATGAGAATATTGGGAATTCAAATAAGTTATTGACAAAGTTTGTAACGTCATCTGAATATTCTTTAACTGTTTTTATAAATTTATTAAAAACTAAGTGATCACTATGAAAGAGAATTTCTCTAATAGAAATTAAGCCAAAAGGCAAATAAGAGAAATTTGAGAATTTAGAATTTATCTCTTTATGAAATTTTTCTACTCCAAAAAGGCTTAAAAACTTTTTAGAATAATCAATTATATTATTGTCATATGAATTAGGATTTATTAAAAAAGCGTTCATTATAAAATTAAGTTCATCATCTTCAATTAAATTTTTATTAGATATTCTTATTACATCATTTTCTAAATCTTCCCTATTACTATTCTTCAAAACATCTGAACCATTACATATTTCAAGGTAAAATGATAGAAGGTCAATTTTAGATATTTCATCTGTTGAAAATAATTCTTTAATTATATTTTCTATTATATATCTTTTATCAGAATTTTTAAAGTGATCTGTTAATAAGAAAAAGGGGGAAGTTGAAGTTGCAGAAAATCCTACAGGTTGATTTTTAAACTTTTCTTTGTTATTTATTAATTTTAAAATTGAATATTTTACTACTTGTTTATAAACTTGATTGCTAACGTTTTGTAAACTAGGAAATATTTGAATAAAGAAAACTGAAGATTCATTGTTATTTTCAAATTGATAAATTATTAATTCATCAATAATCTCGTTATCTGCTTGATCTTTATCAATTAGATTCATCAATAACTCTAATACAATATGCCAAAAAGGACTCATTATGTATTCTGCTATTAATTTATTTCTAAGATCTTTTTTATGCTTTTTTTCGATGTTTGTAAATATCCAATATGCTGTAAAATACTCTAAAAATGTTTTATGAGTAAAATTATTATCAAAATACAAAGATCTTTTCTCTGCATATTCTAGAAATTTTTCGGCTGAATTCTCAGATATGAATTCGTCTGTAACTTTTAATTTTTCATTTAAACTTTTAGCAACAGTATTCTTAGCTCTTTGATAAGTGATTTTTCCATTTTTACTACTTAGCTGTTTGTACTGCCAGTAAGCCAAATCCGCAAAAATAGTATCCTTTCTTTTATAAATATCTTCAGGCAAACTAATATCTAGACCCTTACTGTAGTCCCACTTATCTACTAGTGTTTTAGTGCACGATTGGTAGATTTCAAGTTTAGACTCAGGAACTTTTAAATTATTTCTATATAAAATAACAATCAATGAAAGTAAAAGCGGATTTGACACTAATTCTTGGTCTATTAAATTCCTTTTATCTAACAAATCCTCAATTTCTTTTTCTCTTGTGTTTTCATTAGGTTCTTCAATTAAGTACCAATTCTCAATATAATTTTGTATCTGATAATCATTAAATTGATTAATATTCAATTTTAAAACAAGACCCTCATTCAAAGCTGCGTCGTTATAACCAATAAACCTTGATGTAACAATAATTCTAGAATTTGGATATAAAGTGATGAAATTTTCTATGTCATTCTTAACATTCAATTTATCGTTCAAATCAAATATTTCGTCTAATCCATCAAATATTATAAGACTCTTTTTTCTTTTTAAAATATTCTCTAAATCTAAATAGGGAATGTCTGAAAAACCAAATTCTAATTCCATAACATATTTTAAAAATCTAACTAAACCTCCTTTGTCATTTTTTTTAAAATTGTGGTATTTCCTAAGTTCAAGACGAAAAGGAATTCTTTTCAAAATAGGTTTATTTATAAATTCACTTTCATCATTTTTAACAATTTTAAGTGTTATATACTTAGTTAAAATTGATTTACCACTACCAGGATTACCTAATATAACTAAACTTTTATCAAAGTCGAAAATACTGTTCAAATTGATATCCAAATTCTCATCAAATTCAGGATCTTTCTTAATAAGGTTCGCCTTATCATTTTCATGAATTCTGAAGGTTGGTTTAACAAATAAGTCTTCTAAATTTTTCCTTTTTCCCTTTTTAATGGACAAATCAAGCCCTAGCCCAATAAAATTCAATTGTGAATAATTGTTAATTACACATAAGCTATATTTTTCCAAAAAGCTTGAAGTAGAAAAGTTATTTTTAAATTTTTTTTCTAAGAGCAATTTTATTTTACCAATCTCTCCTCTTGTTAATGACGAATTTTTTTCAATTTCTTTTAAACTATTATTCAAACCAAGCACAGTTAAATAAATTTCTTTATTAGATAATATCGTATTGAATAATTGATCTTTTTGTAATTCCTTTTTTAAAATCTCAATAAAATCTTTTAAAAAATCAGGAGAAATAGTTGAATTATCAAATTTTTGCTCAATGATTTCTTTGTTAATTTTTGAATCTGTAAAAAGTAATTTCATTAATTCACTCAGAACCTCCTCCTGTTTAAACAAATATTCAATGTTACCACCTAATGCATCTGGATAAGATTCTTTAAGTTTTAACGCAGATTTATTTACAACTTTATAGAAGTTTTTATCAAAGTTTGGCTTTTGAATATTATCATAAAGACTATCGAAACCTTTATCAATTATTTTTTTACCCAACCAGACACTGACAGGTAAAAGCACATTAAAATCAAATATTATATCTTGCATTAAATATTACTTAATTAAAGTTTTTTCCATAATAAAAATACACTTTTACACTAAAGATTTAGTATAAATAATTGAAATTTTTAATTTAAACCTCGCGTGAGGGATTGCAGCGGTTACCCCGGAATAAAAAAGCCTAAGTCTTGCAGGATAGAGGAAGCGACTGTAAGAAGCTTTCTCGATTCTAGCAAGTCCAGGCTTTTGTTGAGGAGTAAAAGCGAAAAGCCTGCCTTGCCGGCAGGCAGGCCCGACCCCTCCCCAACGCCTTGGGGAGGGGTCACACCCAGAGTATAATTAAAAAATTAAACCTGAATCCACTGCATTAATCGGGATAAGCGATTCGCACACATTGCCAACCCTGAAAAAACTTCCAAACTAAATCCATCCCGATTCACTCCGTTACTCGGGATAAGCGATTCGCACAAATTTTGCTGCGCTTAAGCTTGCAAAATTTGGCTCTCTGCTTACATGTTTCTTCGGTACTGGCCGCCGACTTCAAATAGGGCTTCGGTGATTTGACCCAAAGAACAATACTTGGTCGCTTCCATTAATTCCTCGAAGATGTTTTCGTTCTTTATCGCTGCTTCCTGGATGCGTTTCAAGTTTTTAACTGCCCTGTTTTCGTAAACTTTATGGAGCTTCTCCAGAGTACTGATTTGGAATTCCTTCTCCTCCTCGGTCGCGCGAATCACTTCTCTTGGCTTGACCGTTGGCGAACCCTTGGAACTTAAGAAGGTGTTCACGCCGATGATTGGGAATTCTCCGGTGTGTTTGAGGGTTTCGTAATGCAAGCTTTCCTCTTGAATTTTGCTTCGCTGGTACATGGTTTCCATCGCGCCAAGCACGCCACCACGCTCTGTAAGGCGATCAAATTCCAGCAACACGGCTTCTTCCACAAGATCAGTTAACTCCTCGATAATGAAGGAACCCTGAATTGGGTTTTCGTTTTTGGCAAGTCCAAGTTCTTTGTTGATGATTAACTGAATCGCCATCGCTCTTCGCACAGACTCTTCGGTTGGGGTGGTAATCGCTTCATCGTAAGCATTGGTATGCAGAGAGTTGCAGTTATCGTATATCGCATACAGCGCCTGGAGGGTTGTACGAATGTCATTAAAGTCAATTTCCTGAGCATGAAGTGATCTTCCTGAGGTTTGAATATGGTATTTCAACATCTGCGCTCTGGAGTTGGCTCCATATTTATCCCGCATGGCTTTGGACCAAATACGTCGAGCAACTCTACCAATAACCGCATATTCGGGGTCGATGCCGTTCGAGAAAAAGAAACTTAAGTTCGGCCCAAACTTATTGATGTCCATGCCACGGCTCAAGTAATATTCCACATAAGTAAAGCCATTGGAAAGCGTTAAGGCCAACTGAGTGATTGGGTTGGCACCTGCCTCGGCAATGTGGTAACCAGAAATAGACACCGAATAGAAGTTTCGGACTTTATTTTCGATAAAATATTCCTGAACGTCACCCATCAAACGGATGGCAAATTCTGTAGAGAAAATACAGGTGTTCTGCGCCTGGTCTTCTTTAAGAATATCGGCCTGAACTGTTCCCCGCACCACAGCGATGGTGTCCATTTTGATTTTCTGATAGACGTCTGCTGGTAGCACCATATCACCAGTAACGCCAAGCAGCATCAAACCTAGGCCATTGTTTCCTTCTGGCAGTTTACCTTGATAGACTGGACGTTCGGTTCCATTGTTCTTGTAAATATCTTTGATTTTAGCTTCAACTTCGTTTTCGAGGCCATTTTCTTTAATGTACTTCTCACATTGCTGATCGATAGCAGCATTCATAAAAAAGCCAAGCAACATTGGCGCTGGTCCGTTGATGGTCATACTCACCGACGTCATCGCATCTGCAAGGTCGAATCCTGAATACAATTTTTTGGCATCGTCCAAACAACAGATAGACACTCCCGCATTACCGATTTTCCCATAGATATCTGGACGGTGATCAGGGTCGTTCCCGTAAAGGGTTACCGAGTCAAAAGCTGTAGACAAACGTTTGGCTGGTAAGCCAGCACTTACATAGTGAAATCTGCGATTGGTTCGCTCTGGCCCACCTTCTCCTGCAAACATCCGTGTAGGATCTTCACCTGTTCGTTTGAAGGGGTAAAGTCCAGCGGTGTAAGGGAATTCGCCAGGTACATTCTCTTGCAGTAACCACTTGAGCAAATCTCCCCAGGCCTTGTATTTTGGTAATGCCACTTTTGGAATTTTGGTATGTGAAAGCGACTCCGTATGCGTGTCAATTTTGATTTCCTTATCTCTTACTTTGAAGGTGTAAACCTCATCAGTATATTTCTGAACTACATGTTCCCAGTCTAAAATCTTCTCCCAGTTGTAAGGATCAAAATCCATTTTGACACGGTCAAATTCTTTTTTCAGCAGGTTGACTAAAGTTTCATTTTCTGAAGTCGTCACCTCTTCTAAATGTGATTCTTCTATCCCGTTTTTATCTAATTCGAGTTTAGAATTGGTTGCACTTTCCAAGGTTTTAAAAATCCCGTAAAGCTTTTGAGCCACTTCTACCTGCGAGTTGGTTTTCTCATCGTAAGAACGGTTGTTTTCAGAAATTTCTGAAAGGTAACGCGTCCTTGCTGGCGGAATAACAAATATTTTTTCTGACATCTCATCGGTGATTTGGTAATCACTCTTGAGCTTGGTCGATGTTTTTTCTGATAACTGATCCATGATCCTTTTGTAAAGAATATTCATGCCTGGATCATTAAACTGAGAGGCAATGGTTCCGTAAACCGGCAAGGTTTCTGGCTTGGCATCCCATAAATTGTGATTGCGCTGGTACTGTTTTTTGACATCCCGCAAGGCATCCTTGGCGCCGCGTTTGTCAAATTTATTAATCGCGACCAAGTCGGCGAAATCCAGCATATCGATTTTTTCCAACTGCGTTGCTGCCCCAAATTCTGGTGTCATGACATACAGTGACACATCCGAATGGTCTAAAATTTCGGTATCACTTTGTCCAATACCAGAAGTTTCTAAAATGATCAAGTCATACTTAGCAGCTTTCAAAACTTCCACAGCTTCCTGTACATATTTTGACAAAGCCAAATTGGATTGTCTCGTTGCCAAGGAACGCATATACACTCTTGGAGAATTAATAGCGTTCATCCGAATGCGATCTCCCAGTAAAGCACCGCCTGTTTTTCTTTTGGAAGGATCTACAGAGATGATTCCTATTTGCTTATCGTCAAAGTCCACTAAAAATCGACGAACCAGTTCATCCACCAAAGAAGACTTTCCGGAACCACCAGTTCCCGTAATTCCTAATACAGGAGTGCCCTCCGTCCCCTCCAAAGCAGGGGTGAAAAGTTCTTTAAATTCTTCGTGTCTGTTTTCTGCTAAAGAAATTAAACGTGCGACTGTATTAACATCTTTTTGATCAAGTGCGTCTTGAATTCCCTTCCCTTTGGGAAGGGTAAGGGACGGGCATTTAAAATCAGCTTGCTTGACCAGATCATTGATCATCCCTTGCAATCCCATCTCACGACCATCATCTGGAGAATAAATTCTGGTAATCCCATACTCCATGAGTTCTTCGATTTCTTCAGTAAGGATCACTCCTCCACCACCACCAAAGATTTTAATATGTCCCGCTCCTTTCTCCTGAAGCAAATCATACATGTATTTGAAGTATTCATTATGTCCTCCCTGATAAGAGGTCATCGCAATCGCATTTACATCTTCCTGAATGGCTGTATTAACAACTTCCTCTACACTTCTGTCATGACCTAGATGTATCACTTCCACTCCAGTAGACTGAATAATTCTACGCATAACATTGATGGCTGCATCGTGTCCGTCAAAAAGAGACGCAGCGGTAACAATTCGTATTTGATGTTTTGGTGTATATGGTTTTTGTTGCTCCATTATATAATTGAGTTATAAATAATTTTTGTGGCGTGAAATTACGAAATATTCAATTTAAAGCTGAAGATTTAAGCTTAGAATAACGAAAAGATAGGTTGTAGTTTTGAAAGGCTTTATCTTTGCAAAACGACTTAAATTTAGAATGATGAAACAGGCGATCTCATTTGTTTTACTAATTATATTTTTTACTTCTTGCGCAGAGCTTGAGCAAATTTCAAAAGAAATAGCTAAATCCGGTAATCTTACTGAACAACAAATTGCAAACGGACTTCAGGAAGCCTTATCCAAAGGTGTTGATCAGCAAGTCTCAAAGCTGACTAAAGAAGATGGCTTCTACAACAATTCTCTAGTAAAAATAGGACTCCCACAAGAATTATCTTCCATAGAAAGCACCCTCAGAAGTCTTGGACTTAACAATCTAACAGATCAAGGCATAAAAGCACTGAACACGACTGCTCAGCAAGCTGTGAAAGAAGCAACTCCAATAGTTAAAAAGGCCATCCAAGACATGACTTTCGAAGAGGCAAAAAACATCCTGCTTGGTAATAATATCGCTGCAACTACCTACCTTAGAGAAAAAACCCAAGAAGAATTGTACCAAAAGTTTGAACCCATTGTGAAAGACAACTTTCAAAAAGTTGGTGCAGAACAAATATGGCAAAATGTAATACAAAAGTACAATCAGATTCCATTAACCGAAAATGTAAACCCGGATCTGACAGACTATGTTACCAACGAAGCTTTAAAAGGTGTTTTTAAAATGATTGAACTTGAAGAGGTTCAAATCAGGAATGATGCTAAAGAAAGAAGTACTGAATTATTGAGGCGTGTTTTCGCTTTACAAGACTAAACTGTTTTGAGTTGACATGAAGAATTTTCCAAACTCTTTATAAAGTCAATAACCTGAGAATTGAAAACCCTTGGCTGCTCAACATTTACTACATGACCGCAGTTTTTCAAAATAAAAAGCTTTGCTTCCTTATGGGTTTCAGAAATTTTCCTAACAGCTGGAAGGAATAAGTAATCCTGCTCTCCCATCATATATAATGAAGGAATATCAATGGCTTTTTGTCTAAAGAATTTCAGTAACGGATTTATTTCTGAAGTTAATTTAAACCAACGTATAAATTCTTTCTGATATAACTTTTTAGCTTCGTTCACAAAAAGATTTCTTGATTTTTTGTGGTTTTTTCTAGGCATAATGATAAACGCAAACAGTTTGTATAAAATCATGTAAGGAACTACAGATTTAAAAATCACTCCTACATTCATCAAAAATCTAGACCGCACATTCATTTTCATGATTGCACCACCCATAATCATACTCGATACACGTTCAGGGTAATTCTCAGCTAAATTTCTTATCAAAATGGTACCAAGAGAAATACCGACAAAATGTGACTTTTCTACCTGATTAGCATCCAAAACTTCTATAATATCGTTTGTTATAGCATCAAAAGTATAATTCTCATCTAAAGAATCCTGTAGTTTAGGATTGGAATTGCCATGACCTCTTAAGTCCAGCAGCAGAATATTAAAATGTGATTTAAAAGCCCTTAATTGCTTAAACCAAATCGAAGAACTGCCACCCGCACCATGAACAAATGTCACCCATTGTTTTGAAGACTTATGATGATATGTTGAATGATGAATCAATTCTTTATTTTTTGTAAATATACACAGGAAAATTATCTTAAGTCCAATGTCTTAAAAACCTATCATAATTTTATAATTTGTCCCTTAATTTTTCAAAATAATCAAAAGCCTTTATTAATCTTGATCCATACCAGCTGAAGTATTCACCATCTACAATCTTTAAGGCTTCAGAATTCAATTTGAATTCATCTTTATGTTTGTTTTTAAAAGGAAAAGGCTCGGATGATAGCAAAATGTAATCCACCTCTTTCAAATTTTGAAGCTCAACTTCAGGATACCTTTCCAGGTTATCATATACATTTTCGAAATTATTAAGCTTCAGCATATAATTAATAAAGGTTGAATTTCCTGCAACCATCCAGGGATCTCGCCATATAAAATAAGCGACCTTCACTTTAGGCTGATCTTCCATACCTCTTCTGAATTTGATAAAGCTAGATTGGATCTTATCAATAAGTGCATTTCCTTCAGCGTGAATATTAAAAATAAGATTCAGGTCTTTGATGAGAATAAACAAGTCTTCAATGGTTTTGATGTCACTTACATAAACTGAATGATGCCTCGACAATTCATCTACATCATCTAACTCATTTTCCTCTTTATTAGCCAAAATAAAATCTGGGTTCAGGCTTCTAATCTTATCTAATTTAGCGGTTTTAGTTCCACCAATGACTACAGCAGTCTTTCTTATATCTTTAGGGTGTACGCAAAATTTTGTAACACCTACTATTTTATTCCTTAAGCCTAAATCGACTAAAAGCTCTGTTAGACTTGGTACTAAAGACACGATTCGTAAAGGAATTGAATTAAAGTTTACCGCTCTATTGAGTTGGTCTCTCATACATTCTCTATCTAAAATTATCAGAATTATCTTTTCAAAATTACGAAAAGATAATTTTAAGAATTAAAAAACCCTGCAGGATCCAAACATTTGGAAGCAGGGTAATAAATTTTTAATTATAGAAGCCCTTAAAAACTTTCAACTTATGCTGAGGGTGCCCAGGAAGAGCATAACATTCCAGGAGCTGCTTTAGAAGGATGTGCACAACTTGAGGTTTCATGCTTATTACAATTTGTGCAGCTTCTTTCATTTTTAAGTTCTGCTTTCATATCAAATTGATCACAAGTGTATTTTTGAGAAACCAAAACTTCGTGCTTGCTGCAAAATGCATTTTCAACAAGATTGACACAGTTACTACAATTGTTTGCGAATCTAATAGCCATAATATTTAATTTTTAAGATTAATTTCAACTTTCAAACGAATATAAATATTACTTGAAGTTTATAAGTTAAAAACTAAACAAATCGCTACAATACATCTTTGGACTGATTAAAAATAAAAAGCACCTATAGATTAACAGGTGCTTTTTTAATTGCGATAATAAGTTTAGAATTTATTTTACTTGGTCGACTACAGCTTTAAAGGCTTCAGGGTTGTTCATAGCTAAATCAGCTAAAACTTTTCTGTTCAACTCAATGTTATGAGCCTTTACCTTCCCCATAAACTGGGAATAAGATAAACCGTGCAATCTCGCAGCAGCATTAATTCTAATGATCCAAAGCGATCTAAAATTTCTTTTCTTGGTTTTGCGGTCTCTGTAAGCATATAACATTGCTTTTTCAACTGCATTTTTAGCTACTGTCCAAACGTTTTTACGACGTCCGTAGTAACCTTTGGCTTGTTTCATTATTTTTTTCCGTCTTGCTCTTGAAGCTACAGAATTTGTTGATCTTGGCATAATTTAAAGTGTTTTTGTAGTAGGCAGTTGCTTCCAACATTTTATGAGCCTAACTCCATGGATTAATAATTAACCTTGTTTGCTTATTTTAAGCGTAATTGAGTTTTGATGCTATGCTCATCTGCTTTATGTACTAAAGCACTGTGAGTTAACTTCAATTTTCTCTTTTTTGACTTTTTGGTCAAAATGTGACTTTTGAATGCTTGTTTACGCTTTATCTTACCTGTACCGGTAATTTTAAAACGCTTCTTAGCACTCGATTTGGTTTTCATTTTAGGCATTTGAATATATTTAGGATTATCGCAATTATTTTTTTGAAATTGGCGCAAGAATCATAATCATTCTTTTTCCTTCCAATTTCGGCATTTGTTCTACTTTAGCTAAGTCTTCAAGATCTTGAGCAAGTCTTAATAGTAAAATTTGGCCTTTGTCTTTAAAAACTATAGAACGCCCTTTAAAAAATACAAAGGCTTTTAACTTAGCACCATCTTTAAGGAATTTCTCAGCATTTTTCTTTTTGAATTCGTAATCGTGGTCATCTGTATTAGGCCCAAAACGAATTTCTTTTACAACCACCTGAGTTGTTTTCTGTTTTAAAGCTTTTTCTCGCTTCTTTTGTTCATACAAGAATTTCTTGTAATCCATAACTTTACAAACAGGAGGATCTGCCTTTGGAGATATTTCTACCAAATCAAGTTCCTGTTCTTCAGCCATGGCCAAAGCTTCCTTGAGTGAATAGATATCTACTTTTACATTCTCACCAACCACACGAACCTTTGGAGCTCTTATCTTCTCGTTGATCTTGTGAGGGTTTTCTTTAATTTGCCTCGGTGCCTGTCTTGATTTTTTTCTACGTATTGCTATGGCTATATATTTTTTTGATTAGACTTCAAATTTATAAATTTCTTTATCCATTTCCACATTTAATATCTTGGCAAAACTTTCAATTGGCATTTGACCTAAATCATCTCCGCCATGTTTCCTTACAGAGACCGTTTCATTTTCTACTTCTGCCTCGCCAATAATGAGCATGTAAGGAACTTTGTTCATCTCGGCTTCACGAATCTTTTTACCCATGGTTTCACCTCGATTATCAAATGTGGCGCGAATTTCGTGTTTTTTAAGTAAACTTAAAACTTTTTTAGAATAATTTTCATATTTCTCACTGATTGATAGGATAGTAGCCTGCTCTGGCATTAACCATAATGGGAAATTCCCACCTGTGTGTTCTAGCAAGATAGCGATAAAGCGTTCCAGGCTCCCAAATGGAGCTCTGTGAATCATCACCGGTCTATGCATTTCGTTATCACTACCTTTATATTCCAACTCAAAACGTTCTGGCAAATTATAATCTACCTGTATAGTTCCCAGTTGCCATTGTCTGCCCAAAGCATCTTTTACCATAAAATCTAACTTTGGTCCATAAAAAGCAGCTTCTCCAGTCTCAACTTTGTAATTCAAGCCTTTTTCTTCTGCCGCATTTAAAATAGCAGTTTCAGCTTTTTTCCAATTATCATCGGAGCCAATATATTTTGATGGGTTATCGGGATCTCTCAAGGACACTTGAGCAGTAAAATTCTCAAAACCTAAAGATCCAAATACGTAAAGCACCAAATCAATTACTTTTTTGAACTCTTCATCCAGCTGTTCTGGTGTACAGAAGATATGTGCATCATCTTGGGTAAAACCCCTTACTCTGGTTAATCCGTGCAACTCACCACTTTGCTCATAACGATATACCGTTCCAAACTCTGCATAACGCTGTGGCAAATCTCTGTAACTCCAGGCCTGTGCATTGAAAATTTCACAGTGATGCGGGCAATTCATCGGTTTTAAGAGGTATTCCTCACCATCCTGAGGCGTTTTGATGGGCTGAAAACTATCTTCACCATATTTTTGGAAATGACCAGAAGTCATATAAAGTTCTTTTTGTCCAATATGAGGCGAAACTACTTGTTGGTAACCCGCTGCCTCCTGAGCATCTTTTAAAAACTTTTCCAATCGATCTCTCAAAGCTGCCCCTTTTGGTAACCAAAGCGGTAGACCCTGCCCTACTTTTTGGGAAAATGTAAATAACTTGAGTTCTTTACCCAGTTTTCTATGGTCTCTTTTTTTAGCTTCCTCAAGAAGTTCTAAATATTCTTTTAATTCTTTTTGCTTTGGAAATGAAATCCCATAAATCCTTGTTAGCTGTGGATTGTTCTCATCTCCTCTCCAATAAGCTCCTGCGATATTCATTAGCTTCACTGCTTTTATGAAGCCTGTGTTTGGAATATGACCTCCACGACACAAATCTGTAAAATCATCATGATCGCAAAAGGTAATTTCTCCGTCAGTTAGATTTTCGATTAATTCAACTTTATAAGGGTTGCCTTCAGTTTTGTAATGTTCCAAAGCTTGAGCTTTTGAAACCTCTCGCATTTCGAAATCATGTTTCCCTCTTGCTAATTCAAGCATTTTGGCTTCGATTTTAGGGAAATCATGTTCAGATATCACTTCTCCATTCAAATCTAAATCATAATAAAATCCATTCTCGATGGAAGGTCCAATAGTAAGTTTTACTTCTGGATACAACTTTTGAACAGCCTGAGCCAAAACGTGGGCTGTAGAATGCCAAAAAGCCTGTTTACCTTCATCATCATTAAATGTCAAAAGCGTCAAATTACCATCTTCATGAAGTGGGGTCGTGGTCTCTATAATCGTGTCATTGAATTTTGCAGAGATTACATTTCTTGCTAAACCTGCACTTATGCTTAAAGCTACATCCATAGGACTTGAGCCCTTGTCATATTGCTTTACACTTCCATCTGGTAAGGTAATATTGATCATTGATTTTGATTTTGAGCAAAGATACTAGGTTAATATTTCTTTGCAACATGAAATCTTGTTTGTTTGAGCCTTTCTTAAGCCAGTGAAACTCTTAATTTCAATTTTCAAAAACCATTGAGAAATTAGGTTTTGCAAGTTTAAGCCTCTGGAAATTTTGGAATTTCATTTAATAAAAGTTAAGTTTTCTATAAGACCTTTCGAATGCGCTCAAGGTGACGTGTATTAGATATTAGAAAACACAAAACCACTTGCGTATAAGTGGTTTTGTGTTTTAAACTGTAAGTAAAATTTACTTGATCATCTTGAAGCTTCTCTCAACAAAGTTGGTAAGCTCCTCTCCTTTCAACAAGTTTTGAGAAAGCAGCGCTAAATCTAAAGTTTGCTTGATCAAAGTTTCTTTTTGGGACTCTTCTTTTGCTTTCAGAATTTTTGAAATCAGCGGGTTATTGGTGTTCACCACTAGATTGTACATCTCGGGCATATTACCCATTCCAAACATACCACCTCCGCCGGTTTGCTGCATTTCCTTCATACGACGCATAAATTCTGGCTGAGTGATCATCACCGGTGCTGTATCAGAATCTAAAGCTTCCAGCTGAACGGTGTATTTTTCTTTAGGAACGACCGTTTCAAAACTAGACTTCACTGTTTCTTTTTCTTCATCAGAAAGTTTAGAAACCTGCTCCGACTCTTTTTTGATTAGATTTTCCACGTGATCACTATCTACTCTCACAAACGAGACCTTTTGCTCATTCTCCTGTTCGAGTTTCTGAATCAAGTGAGAGACAATCGGAGAATCTAGCAACAGAACCTTATAGCCTTTTGCTTCTGCTCTCTTGATGTAACTGTGTTGCTGATCTTTATTGGATGCATAAAGCACCACGAGTTTACCATCTTTATCAGTTTGTAATTCGGTGATATCGTTTTTGAGTTCATCAAAAGTGAAATATTGATCGCCTGTTGTAGGATAAAGAGCAAATTTTTGTGCCTTTTCAAAGAATTTATCCTCAGACAACATACCATATTCAATTACGACTTTAATGTCGTTCCATTTTTTTTCAAAATCTTCTCTATTATCATTAAACAGAGATTTCAACTTGTCTGCTACTTTTCTAGTGATGTAGCTTGAGATTTTCTTTACCGCCCCATCAGCTTGTAAATAAGATCTAGACACATTCAACGGAATGTCCGGGGAGTCGATCACACCCTTCAGCATGGTCAAAAATTCTGGCACGATGCCTTCCACATTGTCTGTAACAAATACCTGGTTTTGGTAAAGCTGAATTTTATCTTTCTGAATTGACAAGTCGTTGGTTAACTTTGGAAAATATAAGATTCCTGTCAAATTGAAAGGATAATCCACATTCAAATGAATATGAAATAATGGCTCCTCAAATTGAGTAGGATATAATTCCCTGTAAAATGAATTATAATCTGCTTCATCAAGCTCTGTAGGTTGTTTTGTCCAAGCTGGATCAGGGTTGTTGATAATGTTATCAACGGTTACTTTTTTTGGCTCTTCATCTTCCTTAGCATCTTCAGCTTTTGGAAGTTCTTTTTCTTTGGTTCCGAATTTAATAGGAACGGGCATGAACTTGTTGTATTTTACCAAAAGTTCATTTATCCTATGATCTTTCAGAAATTCCTTTTCATCATCATTGATATGAAGAATAATTTCTGTACCTCTGTTAGCCTTATTGCTCTCGTCTAATGTAAATTGTGTGGTTCCTTCACAAGTCCAGTGAGCTGCCGGCTCGTCTTTCCAGGATTTGGTGTGGATTTCAACTTTGTTGGCCACCATGAAAGCTGAATAAAATCCAAGTCCAAAATGACCTATGATGCCTGTATCTTTGGCATCAGAATCTTTATATTTTTCTAAAAATTCTTCAGCTCCTGAAAATGCAACCTCGTTGATGTATTTTTCGACTTCCTCTTTTGTCATTCCAACACCTTCATCTATGATGTGTAAGGTTTGGTTTTCCTTATCGATTTTAATTTCAATTTTAGGTTGACCCACATCTATTTTAGCTTCACCAATTCTTACCAAATGATTCAACTTTAGCGTGGCATCTGTAGCATTGGAAATAAGCTCTCTTAAAAATATTTCGTGGTCGCTGTAAAGAAATTTCTTGATCAGTGGAAAAATATTTTCAACTGACACATTAATATTACCTGTAGCCATATGATTTGTGTTTAATTTAAAACATAATAACAAACCGAATACCGTAGGTTGTTTTGTGACAAACTGACAGAAAACAGGAGATTTAACAAAAGATTTCGTTTAAAGTTGAAGCTTCAAGATTAAACAATAATTATATTTGTATATAAATTTTTTACTATGGCAGCTAAAGCAAAAACTGAGAAAAAGATTACCAAAATTGATATAATAACCCATTATATGGATCATGTTCTTGAACATGAACATAAACCTAAGTCAGTTTACAAATTTGCTAAGGATCATAAATTTGAAGAGAAAGATTTTTATAAGTATTTTGGAAATTTTGAAGCGCTGAGAGAAAATATATGGGAAACTTTTTATGAAAATGCTCATGACTTGATGTCGAATAACAAAGAGGTAGAAATGTATAGCAGCAGAGAAAAAATGCTAACATTCTTCTATACTTTCTTTGAAATACTCACTGCCAACAGAAGTTATGTTCTATATGTTTTGGAAGAAAACGAGGATCAATTAAAAAATTTAAAGCAATTGAAAGGCTTGAGAAGACATATTAAGTCTTTTGCGAAAGACTTGATTGAAGACGATAATGATGAAAAAGCTTACAGCTTTTTAAAAAGAAATGAGAGTATTTATTCTGAAGGCGCTTGGATACAATTTCTATTTCTTTTAAAATTTTGGAAAGAAGATAAGTCAGCAGATTTCGAAAAGACGGATGTAGCGATTGAAAAGTCTGTGAACACGATTTTTGATGTCTTCGACAATACACCCTTAGAGAAAGTTTTCGATTTTGGAAAATTCCTCTATAAAGAAACAATGAAATAATAGATGAAAACAATAGATAAAATCCCAACTGGGAAATTTAGCCGTACCTCAAAACTTATTGGAACAGGAACTAAAATAGGTGCAAACTATCTAAAATACTATTCCAAAAAAGCTTTCAATCCAGAATTGACCAGAGATGAGTTGGATGAAGATAATGCTTCAGACATCTATGATGGATTAAAGAACTTAAAAGGAAGTGCGCTTAAAGTAGCGCAAATGCTTTCAATGGAAAAGAGTTTGCTGCCTAATGCATATGTTGAAAAATTTAGCTTAGCACAATTTAGCGTACCGCCTTTATCTGCACCTTTGGTAAGAAAGACGTTCAAGAAATATAATGGAAAGTATCCTGAAGAGGTGTTTGATAAATTCACTTCAGAATCGGTTAATGCGGCGAGCATAGGACAGGTTCACAGGGCTGAAAAAGATGGTAGTAAATATGCCATTAAAATTCAATACCCAGGAGTAGCAGACAGTATTAGTTCTGATTTGGCTATGGTAAAGCCTATTGCAACCAGAATGTTCAATCTAAAAGGAAAAGATTCTGAAAAGTATTTTAAAGAGATTGAAGATAAATTAATTGAAGAGACAGATTACATTTTAGAAGTTGAGCAAAGTAAACGTATTTCTGAAGCTTGCTCAGTGATACCAAATCTGAAATTTCCAAAATATTATGAGAATCTATCTAGTGAACGTATCATTACGATGGACTGGATGGAAGGTAAACACCTAAGTGAGTTTGTAAAACAGGATTTTTCTGAAGAAGTTGGAAATGAAATAGGACAAACGCTATGGAATTTCTATATGTTTCAATTTCATAAGTTGAAAGAAGTCCACGCCGATCCACATCCTGGAAACTTTTTGATTGATAAGGATTATAATTTAATTGCCATAGATTTCGGATGTATAAAAAATATTCCAAATAAATTTTATACACCTTATTTCGAATTAGCTGAGCCAAAGAACATCAATGATCCTGATTTTTTCCTTCAGAAATTAAAAGAATTAGAAATCATAAGGCCTGATGATACTGAGAAAGAGATTAATTATTTTTCTGCTTTATTCCATGAAATGTTAAGTTTATTTACAAGCCCTTTTCACAAAGAAACTTTTGATTTTGGAAATGAAGAGTTTTGGAATAAGGTTTCAGGCTTAAGTGAAAAGTATAGTAGCGATAAAGAATTAAGAAAAATGAATGGCAATAGAGGAAGTAAACATTTCCTTTACATCAACAGAACATTTTTTGGGCTTTATAATTTACTACATGATTTGAAAGCAAAAGTGGACATCAACGATTATAAAAAATACATGTAACCTTATTTAAGATTATTGGTTAGGTTGGTTGGAGAACGCTCTTTGAAATTAAGTAAAAGAGCGTTTTCTTTTTGTATAAGGATTATGAAATAAGCAATTATAATTATATTGCATTGCTAAATCATTAAATAATGTATCAATCTAAAATTTTAGGATTAGGGAAATATGTACCTGAGCATGTGGTGACCAACGACGACTTGAGTAAACTCATGGATACTTCTGACGAGTGGATACAAGAACGCACAGGTATACAAGAACGCAGACACATCAAAAAAGGAGATGGTAATTCTACAGCCATTATGGGCTTAAAAGCTGCTAAACAGGCTATAGAAAGGGCAGAAATTGATAAAAACGACATCGACTTAATTGTTTTCGCAACGTTAAGTCCAGACTATTACTTCCCTGGCTGTGGTGTTCAAATTCAGGAGAAGTTAGGTATCAAGACCTGTCCCGCTCTGGATGTCAGAAATCAGTGTAGCGGCTTTGTATACTGTATCTCTGTGGCAGATCAGTTTATAAAAACAGGGATGTATAAAAATGTACTTGTAATAGGTAGTGAAAACCACAGTGGAGGTTTGGATATGACCAATAGAAGCAGGCATGTTTCAGTCATCTTTGGCGATGGTGCTGGAGCAGCTGTTCTAACTAGAAGTGATGATGACTCTGGAATTTTATCTTCTCACTTACATTCTGAAGGTGAATATATAGATGAACTGTCTTTGAGGGGTCCATCAACTGAAAAGTGGGTTCCAGAAATTATAGCAGAAAATCCACAAGAAGACATTCCTTACTATCCAAAAATGAATGGTCAGTTGGTTTTTAAAAATGCTGTAGTAAGATTTTCTGAAGTTATTCAGGAAGGATTAGATTTCAACAATCTTAAAAAAGAGGATATTGATATGTTTATTCCTCACCAAGCCAACTTAAGAATTTCTCAGTTTATTCAAAAGAAATTAAGTCTGGAAGATAGTCAGGTACATAACAACATTCAAAAGTATGGCAATACCACGGCAGCCTCTATTCCAATTGCCCTCACAGAAGCCTGGGAGGAAGGAAAAATTAAAAAAGGAGATCTGGTTGTTCTTGCTGCTTTTGGTAGTGGATTTACCTGGGGAAGTGTGATCATTCGCTGGTAAAAACCAAATTTTAAAACACAAAAAAAATCCTCTGAATTAATTTTCAGAGGATTTTTTTTGAATTTACTTTTCTTAAGTTGTGACTTCTTCTTTTTCTTCAATGGCTTTTTTGTCTGTTAAGTCAATGCCTTTTTTCTTTACAGAATCAAACATTACTGGAGTTGCGATAAATACAGATGAATATGTCCCTACAACCACACCAATAATAAGTGCAAACATAAATCCTCTAATACTATCACCTCCAAAAATGAAAATGGCCACTAAGACGACAAGTGTTGTTAAAGAAGTATTGATAGTTCTGCTTATAGTTGAACTAACAGCTACGTTTATCAATTTATCCATTTTCCAAGATGGGTGTTCATTGAAGAATTCACGAATCCTGTCAAAGACTACTACCGTATCATTTAGAGAATAACCAATTACTGTTAAAATCGCAGCAATAAAAGCCTGATCGATTTCTAGACTAAACGGCAAGACATTGTATAGAAGAGAAAACAATCCAAGCACGATAGTAACATCATGCACTACCGCAGCAACAGCACCAAGAGAAGACTGCCATCTTCTAAATCGGATTAAAATGTATAAGAATACCACAATGAGAGAACCAATGATGGCATAATATGATGCTGTTTTAATATCATCAGCGATTGTTGGCCCTACTTTGATAGCAGACATAATACCATATGCTTTATCAGAACTACTATCCCCAACTTTGAATTCATCATAAGTTATTCCGCTTGGTAGATAATCTTGTAATCCTTCAAAAAGTATAGTTTGAATTTCATCATCAATAACGGTTCCTTCTTCTTCAATTTTATAGTTTGTGGTGATTTTCAACTGACTAGAAGAACCATAGGTTTTGGCTTCTACACTCTGCAGGTCTTCAAGTAATTTTGTCTGAATCTCTGATGGATTTATAGCTTGATCAAATCTTACAGTATAACTTCTACCTCCTATAAAATCAACCCCTTCATTTAATCCTTTGGTAGCAAGTGAACCAATACTAACAATAAGCGCTACTGCAGAAATAATATACGCGACTTTTCGCTTTTTCAAGAAGTTAATGTTGATATTTTGAAACCAGTTTTTGGTTGCTGCTGTAGAAAATGGAAGTGATTTTCCTTTTTTACCACCTCCAGCAATGAATAAACGTGTCAAAAATATAGCACAGAACAAAGAAGTGACAATACCTATAAGTAAAGTCGTTGCAAAACCTTTAATAGGTCCCGTCCCAAAGGTTAATAAAATCAAACCTGTAAGGCCTGTGGTGATGTTCGCATCAAGAATGGAAGATAATGCATTTCTAAAACCGTCACTTATCGCTTCAGCCTGTGTTTTACCTTTCGCTAATTCTTCTCGTATCCTTTCAAATATAAGAACATTAGCATCTACAGACATACCAATAGTAAGGACAATACCAGCAATACCAGGAAGAGTAAGAACAGCTCCGAGTCCTGAAAGCACACCGAAAATGAACAAGATGTTAACGGCTAGGGCGATATCTGCGTACAGGCCTGCCTTACCATAATAGAAAATCATATAAATCAGTACAAATAGTAAGGCAATAGCAAAAGATAGAACTCCGCTATCGATAGCTTCCTGACCTAAGGATGGTCCAACTATTTCACTTTGCACGATATCTGCAGATGCAGGTAACTTACCTGCCCTTAATACGTTAGCTAAATCCTGTGCTTCTTCAATCGTATAAGTTCCAGTAATTTCACTTCTTCCACCGGAAATGGCTCCACTAGAAACACCTGGTGCAGAATATACTATATTGTCTAAAACAATAGCAATTTGAGAACCTTGAGCTGAAGCTCTACCAGTCATATCTTCCCAAATCTTTGCACCGCGTCCATCCATTTGCATACTCACTGCAACACGACCAACCTGATCATAAGTCTGCTGAGCATCTGTTACTACAGCTCCACTTAATTGCGGCTCGTTGTTTCTGTTTCCCTTTAAGGCGTACAATTCAACTATTTCTGAATCTTTTGGTGGCTTACCCCAAACAAATTTTGCGAACTTTTTATCTGCTGGTAATTGAGATTTCACCTGCGGCATTGCTAAGAAAGAATTGACTTTAGCCGTATCTTTAACTGCAAAATAGGCGATTATTGGACCTTGAGGCTGTCCTACAGATTGTACAAGACTCAATAAAGGATTTGATCTTGAAAAATCTTGATCTTCTCCCTCTTCATCGGTAGATAATAAACTTTCTAAATCATCTTCATCTGTCTCCTGTGCATCGCCATCTTCTTCAGAAGACTCTGCTTGCTCTTCATCTGTTTTTTCAGCTTCTGACTTAAGGTTTTCTGCAATTATGGCATCTGCACTTTGTAGATAATCTGAAAAGTCGTTAGCCTTATAAACATCCCAAAATTCTAACTGAGCTGTACTTTGAAGTAAATTTTGGATACGGCTTATATCTTTAGCTCCCGGCAATTCAATTAGAATTCTTCCTGAATCTCCTAATCGCTGAATGTTGGGCTGAGTTACACCAAATTTATCTATACGTTCTCTTAATACTTCAAAGGCTGAAGTAACACTTTCATCAATTTTTCTGCTGATGATTGGTTTTACCTGACTGTTAGACATATCAAAACTCACCTCGTCGGCAAGAGCCTTGGTTCCAAAAATATCTGGAGAAGCTAGTTTAGCTCCTTCTTTTTCATCAAATGCCTCAAAGAAAAGCTCCAGAAAACTATCTTGACTATTTTTTCTGGCTTCTTTAGCTTCAGCCAGAGCTTGATTAAAAGCTGGATCTTTAGAATTATTTGCCAATCCTTTCAAAAGATCTTGAACTGAAATCTGAAGAATCACATTGATTCCTCCTTTTAAGTCCAAACCTTTATTGAGCTCCTTATCTTTTGCTGTATTATAACTAATTCCAGCAAAAATCGACTCGTTCCCTATGGAGTCCAGGTATTGTTCTGCTGCAATAGATCGCTGTAATGTAAAGTTTTCTTCACTTTCAGAGATTTGTCTTTCCGCGTAAGCTTCTGCTTTCTTTTCAACATTATTAGCTATAAATGTAAATGACAATTGGTATATACTTACCAAAGCAAACAGGATAGCAAATAGCTTGATGAGTCCTTTATTCTGCATTCTTTAAATTATTAGTGTGCTGTTATAAAATCAGGCAAATATAGGTTTTCGATATAGAAATGGCAATTTTTTTATTAAAGATAATTTTAACTTTTGAAAGCCTATTTTATCATGTAAAAAAATGTGTTTCCTGTAGTAAAAACAAGAAACCCGACCGAAGTCGGGTTGATACTAAAATTAAAAACTAGTGACTACTCCAATAAACCATTGGTCTTTTTCACAGCTTCAGCACTTTCTTTAAGCTTAGCTTTTTCCTCATCATTAAGATCAATCTCAACGATTTTTTCTATTCCATTTTTACCTATAATAACTGGAACTCCAATACATAGATCATTCAATCCGTATTCGCCTTCCAGTAAAGTAGAACATGGGAACATTTTCTTTTGATCACAAACAATAGATTGAACTAAAGAGGAAACTGCAGCTCCAGGTGCGTACCAAGCACTTGTTCCAAGTAACTTAGTTAAAGTCGCACCTCCGACTTTCGTATCTTCAGCAACCTGAGTCAATCTTTCTTCTGAAAGAAACTCCGTTACACGGACGCTGTTTCTTGTTGCTAATCTGGTTAAAGGCAACATTCCTGTATCGCTATGCCCTCCTATCACCATTCCATCTACATCAGAACCTGGACATGCTAAAGCTTCGCTTAATCTGTATTTGAATCTTGCACTATCCAAAGCACCACCCATACCTATAATTTTATTTTTAGGTAATCCTAATTCTTTGTGAGCCAGATAAGTCATGGTATCCATTGGATTACTAACTACAATAATGGTAACATTTGGTGAATGCTTAACCAGTTGAGTTGCTACATCTTTTACTATTCCTGCATTTATTCCAATGAGTTCTTCTCTGGTCATACCTGGTTTCCTTGGAATACCAGAAGTGATCACCGCTACTTCAGAATCTTTGGTTTTGGAATAATCTCCTGTAGTTCCTGTAATTGTTGTATCAAATCCATTGAGGGTTGCCGTTTGCATCAAATCCATCGCTTTTCCTTCTGCAAATCCTTCTTTGATATCCAGAAGAACTACTTCTGAAGCAAAATCTTTAATGGCAATATACTCTGCACAACTAGCGCCAACTGCACCAGCACCTACTACTGTAATTTTCATCTTAAATTTATTTTATATAATTAATATTAAATTCCAAAATTGATTCCCACATTTAAGCTATTGAACTCCTGGAAACTATAATCCACGTTTAGTCTAAAAAAAGCTAATGTCAATTTAGTTCCTATCGTCGCTCTAAGGCCATTTACAGATGAATCTAAACGCAAGGGATCAACCAAAGTAGTTCCTTGCACTTCAGAAATTCCTGCATCAATAGTATATTCTCCTTTCAATCTCGTATCCGCTGAACCTGAAACGGCTCCTAAACTTCCATAAAAATTTATTACTGGAAGTTTTGTAGACACAAGCATAGCATAATGCCACGAATTGATATCTGTCGTTATAGATTGGTTGGTAGACGATATCAAGCTAGTTTGTTCTGAAAATCTATACTCGCCATCAAATTTATTGTAACCAACAAAACCAGATATGGCTATTGGCAAAACTTTAAAACCAGGGATCCAATCTGTAAATTCGTGTTGAAGTCCAAAACCGTAAAATTGAGAACTGACATCTTTAGTTTCTACTTCGGGTAGAAATCTTAGTTTCAATTCCGTACTCAAGGGTAATCCAATACTTCCCTGCAAAATTATGTTGGGTAAATATTCTATATTTTCTGATGCCAAACCTTGAGGCAGTGTGATGGAACCTATATCTTGACCACCTTCAGAAATAGTCATACGAATGTCTGGTGAATTTTGCCCAAAAACTGTCCCTACTTGCTGGGTCCTAGGTCCAGACTCAAAGCTTAAAAAGTTATAGTCAGTTTGATCGAGTTCAAAAGAAGTTTTATTACTGCCTATTTGTGAAACACCAGCTATAACTGAAATTTCGAAGCCTCCGGGGCTTTTCACTTTTGCGGTATTGTACCAGCCATTGGCTAAACCATAAACCACAGCATCAGATCCGGGTTTGGTGTAGGCATTTGCAAATCGATTGGCATCTTCAAGCCCAGATGACAATAGATTTTCGATTCCATTTTGTGAATGTGAATTCATCCATGAAATCAATAAAAAGATTGAACAAATGAGCTTCAAGCTTTTCATCTACTCTTATTAGGCGTCAATATTTGCATAGACGGCATTTTGCTCTATAAATTCTCTACGTGGTGGAACTTCGTCTCCCATCAACATTGAGAAAATTCTATCAGCTTCTGCCATGTCATCTATAGTGACCCTTCTCAAAATTCTGTTCTCTGGGTTCATTGTGGTATCCCAAAGTTGCTCGGCGTTCATCTCACCAAGACCTTTGTATCGCTGAACACTTACTCCACCTTTATATTCGTTTGCAATTTCGTTTCTTTCTTTCTCACTCCAGGCATAACGTTTTTTACTTCCTTTTTTGATAAGGTATAATGGTGGCGTTGCAATATAAATATGACTCGCTTCAATCAACTCCTTCATATATCTAAAGAAGAAGGTTAAAATCAAGGTTGCAATGTGACTACCATCCACATCGGCATCACACATGATGATAACTTTATGGTATCTTAGCTTGGAGAGGTTTAGTGCTTTTGTATCCTCCTCGGTTCCTATAGTTACTCCAAGAGCTGTATAAATATTTTTTATTTCTTCGTTTTCAAAAACACGGTGTTGCATCGCTTTTTCAACGTTTAAAATTTTACCTCTTAATGGCAAAATAGCCTGAAAATTACGATCTCTTCCTTGCTTGGCCGTACCACCCGCCGAATCTCCCTCGACTAGAAAAACTTCACATGCGTTTGGATCGGTCTCAGAGCAATCTGAGAGCTTACCTGGCAATCCTCCGCCGCTCATGACCGTTTTACGCTGAACCATTTCACGAGCCTTTTTAGCCGCGTGTCTTGCCTGTGCAGCCAAAATCACTTTTTGAACTATGGTTTTGGCATCATTAGGATTTTCTTCTAAATAAATTTCCAACATTTCAGTAACTGCCTGCGAAACAGCGGAAGTTACTTCACGATTACCGAGCTTGGTTTTGGTTTGTCCTTCAAATTGCGGCTCCGATACTTTTACAGAAACGATAGCCGTAAGTCCTTCCCTAAAATCGTCCCCAGTAATCTCAAATTTAAGCTTATCTAGCATTCCAGAGTTATCGGCATACTTCTTTAAAGTTGCTGTAAGACCTCGTCTGAAACCAGAAAGGTGAGTTCCTCCTTCGTGAGTATTGATATTATTGACGTAAGAATGCAGGTTCTCCCCATAAGAATCGTTATAGACCATAGCAACCTCTACAGGAATATCATTCTTCTCCCCTTCCATCGCAATCACTTCAGATATAATAGGATCACGGTTAGCATCAATAAAACGGATAAATTCTTTCAGGCCTTCTTCAGAGTAAAATTCATCATGTCTGTAGTCGCCCTTTTCATCAGTTTGACGCTTGTCTACGATTGAAATCCTGATGCCTTTATTTAGGAACGCCAATTCCCTTAAACGCTTGGCTAAAGTCTCATATTTAAATTCAACAGATTCTTGAAAAATTTCAAAATCAGGTTTGAATGTGATTTCAGTTCCTTTCAATTCTGTATCACCAGTAGATTTTACTGGATAAGATGCTTTTCCGCGCTCATATTCTTGTTCCCAAATTCTTCCGTCTTTAAAAACACGTGCATGCAGGTTGACGGAAAGTGCATTTACAACTGAAACTCCAACCCCGTGAAGTCCACCGGAAACTTTATAAGAATCTTTATCAAACTTACCTCCAGCTCCAATTTTGGTCATAACCACCTCAAGGGCAGAAACACCTTCTTTCTTGTGCATGTCGATAGGAATACCACGACCGTTATCGGATGTAGTTATTGAACCATCTTCATTTATAATCAAGTCAATTTTATCACAATAACCGCCCATAGCTTCATCTATGGAATTGTCTACCACCTCATAAACCAAGTGGTGAAGACCTCTTTCTCCAACGTCTCCTATATACATAGATGGACGCATTCTTACATGCTCCATGCCCTCTAAAGCCTGAATACTATCAGCCGAATAATTATGTTTTTTGACTTCTTCGCTCATAATTTATTATTAGTTTAACAACAAACAAATATAGTGAATTGGATGTGTTTTTTGATGTGTTTAACGCTTTTAAATCCTTTTTGTTGAAGTTAAAATCAAGAATGGTGTTTTGGCCTAAAAATTACGATTTTAGCCTAGAATCCAATTTCTGCGATATATTAATAATTACTTTAACAAGATTTAAAGGAATAAAGACAAAACTTAAAACTAAACTTGTTACAAAATTAAATTCTATGAACTTACTTAAACTTTCCTTTCTTTTATTTCTGATTTCCTTTACTACGACGGCTCAGGATTTCTCTGATATCGATAAAAGTCCAATGGATGCAGTCATCACAAGGAATCAGGACAATTCTCCTTTAGCCCGAATTATTTACAGTAGTCCAAAGAAAAAGGGACGCGAAATTTTTGGCAAGCTGGTACCTTTTAATAAAATTTGGAGAACTGGAGCCAACGAAGCAACCGAAATAACATTTTATGAAAATGTAAATTTCAATGGAACCAAAGTTGAAGCAGGAACTTATTCTCTATACACCATTCCAGAAGAAAAGCAGTGGACTATTATTATCAATAAAAAAATCAATGTCTGGGGAGCTTACAGTTATGATGAGTCTCTTGATCTCTTAAGAACTACAGTGCCTGCCAAAAGCACAGCTGCTCCTGTTGAGGATTTCTCTATCACCTTCAAACCCAAATCTAATGGCTCTGATTTATTGATGGGATGGGATGATACCTTTGTAGAAATTCCTATCAAAAAAGCTGATTAATACTTCAGGTGATTTTCCTGCTGAAATTGATATGTACACATTTAAGAATATCTCGATAAAGACTGGATGACTAAGTTAGCTTTAAGCCTTAGGCAATTTATCACAAAACCTGAAGCTGTCTTAAAGCAAATTCAAAATAAATTCAACACTGCAGCAGTATCCTCTTTATTTCATAGATTCTAGAATCTCTTTGATGTCTTTTTCGGTTGTATCTGGATTGATAAAACAGAATCTTGCGCAAGTGATTTCACCTTCTTCTGCATTCCACTTGGTCGGCGTCACAAGAGCAAAACCACTGTCATGATTGGTATAGGTCCATTCCCTATAGTCGTCTGCCGTCCAACCAATTCTAGAAAATAAAACGCAGGAAAGTCCAGGCTCTCGAATAAGCTCAACATGCGGAAGTAACCCAATTTGTTTTGCTGCATTGTTAGCAAGTTCCAATCCTCTCTCTATAGCAGTAGTGTAACGGTCTGTACCGTGCATGGATAAAGAGAACCACAGAGGTAAACCTCGGAGTCTTCTGGTCAATTGTATTTGATAATCTGATGGATTAAAGCCTTGCGCTCCTTCGTCTTTGAAAATATCCAGATAGGCCCCCTTTTGAGAGTGTGCATTCTTCGCCAGCTCCATGTTTTTATAAATGATTGCTCCACAATCATACGGCGAAAACATCCATTTGTGCGGATCTATCGTGACACTGTCGGCACGCTCAATTCCGTTGAAGAGATGCCTCACAGATGGCGCTGCTAAAGCCGCACCGCCGTAGGCTGCATCTACATGAAACCATAGTTTTTCTTTTTCGGTAATATCTGCAACACCTTCCAAATCATCAATAATTCCGGCATTGGTGGTACCACCAGTAGCTACGACAGCAAATAAACGCTTGCGGTCAAAATCGGATAAGCTGTTGATTTCTTTTTCAAGGCAGTCTTTGGTCAGTTTGTGTTCTGCATTATCGTCTACTGTAATGATATCTGCATCGATCACCTGCGCCATAGATTTTACAGAAGAGTGTGCCCCACTGGAAGTAATGATAAGACCTTTGAGCTTTTTATTATCGTCATTGAGTGACCTCCAATACTCTCTAGCCGATACGATAGCAGAGAGATTGGCGGCTGTACCTCCACTCGTAAATACTCCAAAAGTACCTTCTGGCATTCCAGTAAGCGAAACCAACCATTCCATAGCTCTGTTTTCACAGAAGATTCCTCCACCGCCTGTCATCCAGTAAGCACCGTGAATACTAGCTGCAGAAGTGACTAGATCGAACAAAACCGCTGCTCGCGTAGGTGCTGCTGGCACAAAAGCCAAATGCCGTGGATGATCGACAGGGACTGCGGCTTTCACCAAAATATCTCTAAATAATTGAAAAGCTTTCTCACCGCCTATACCCTCTTTGGTCACCGTATCTCCTACAAGTTTTAGTAATTCATGCTCTTGCTTTGGCTTACCGAGTTCTGGCGAAGTATTTGATATTCTATTGATCGCATATTTCATGATATCTAGCGTCATCTCGACGGTTTCCATATCAACTGCGTGCATGCTTTTCATAATTTATGATTTTGTATGATAAATATTTAGTTCTAAGCAAAGAAATTCAAATTGAAAAGGATCCAGAGCTTCCAATAAGTCTGGAATAAGCTGATCGCCATATTCCATATAAATTTCACTAAAATTAAGTGTGCGCTCTTGTAAAGATTGGTTGGGAAATAACATGCGTTGGAGGTCCAGAACACGTTCGTTCTCATCTTTTAGTTTTCGCTTTTGAGCTTTCAATAAGCGCTTCTCTAAATGATCTAAACCATTTTTTTGCTTTTTTTCTTGGGCTGCAACTGCACCGTAAAACGACTGATCGGTTTTAGTAGCTAATTTGAATAAATCTTCAAACTGCTGGGCCAAAACTTCCTTTTGCTTTTGGAAATTAATCTCTATAGAAGAATTTTTCCTGGTCTGTTTAGCTTCTAAATCTACCGGAGTCAAAAACAAATCCTGAATTTGAGTATCGAGTTTTTCAAGCTTTTTAGCGGTTTTGTCTGAATACAATAAAACGGAATTCCTCAACATCAAGAATGGAAACGTCACTTCTTCAGCATCAAATAAAGACTTTAATTCCAGCCAATACGCAAGTTCCCCGCCGCCACCGATGTAGGCTAAATTTGGTAAAATCACTTCCTGATACAATGGTCGCATCACCACATTTGGCGAAAAGCGCTCTGGATGTTTATCAACAAGGTCTAAAATTTCCTGCTCAGAAAACTGAAAATCTGTTTCCAAAATATGATAAGTTTCATCCTGCTTCACGATTCGCTCTCTGATGCCATCATGCATGTAGAACAAATTGATTTCCCTTGGATTCACCTGAATGTTATAACCAAGTTCTGCCAATTTATCGGCTTGCTTTTCTGTTTGACGAAAGGCAGTATGATAAAGTAAATCATTTTTAAGGTGATCGGAAAATTTGGCTTTAAGTCTCGCATCGTCTGCATCCAAAATTACCAACCCGTGTTTTCCAAAAAGCTCGTTGGCCAAAAACTGAGTTGCGCCAGCCAAAGTTTCGTGCTCTAAATAAGCGACTTTGAAAAGTCCTTTGAGGTACTCTGCATTATCACTAGTTCCAAACTCCTTTTCAATGGTTTTTGCCACTTCCTCCAGACCTGATGTAGACAAGTGACCAACAGCACCTTTTGCTTCTTTTTTCCATTTCAACTTCTTTTGTTTAAAATTGAAAAAATTGATTTCTTCAAAATCATGATCTTCAGAAGCCATCCAATACACTGGGACAAAACTGGAATCTGGATAGTTTTCTTTGAGTTGCTTTGCCAAATTAATGGTTGAAACAATTTTGTATAAAAAATACAGTGGACCTGTAAATAAATTGAGTTGATGCCCCGTTGTAACCGTAAACGTGGAGCCTTCTTGCAGCAAATCGATATGCTGTTGTGTTGCTTCTGAAGTTACCAAATCTTTATATTGTGCGTTGAGCACTTCTACTAAAGCATTTCGGTTGCCTGAGTTGAAAGATTTACTTTTTTCTTCGATTTGACTCTTAAAAGCTTCAATGGATGGAAATCGATTGTAAAATGGCTTTAGGTTTTGCTTTTCTTCGATATAATCTGAAATGAGATCACTAAAAAATCCTGTAGATCGAAAAGGTAAACAGTCAGCCATGTTTTAAAAGTTTAGAATAAACGCAAATATAGAAGAGGTCATCTAAAAAGCTTTAAAAGATAAGTTAATTCAAGATGGCATCTACAGAAACAGGCTCTCCGTATAAATCGAAATCTCCAGCGTCGGTGATTTTGATGTCTGCAAATTCTCCAGTCTTTAAGTAATGTGTTTTGGCATCAATCAAAACTTCGTTATCTACATCTGGAGAATCAAATTCTGTTCTACCTACGAAGTATCCACCTTCTTTTCTATCGATGACACACCTGAAGGTTTCTCCTATTTTCTGCTGATTCAGTTCCCAGGAAATTTGAGATTGAATTTCCATAATTTCATTGGCTCGCTGAATTTTGACATCTTCTGGAACATCGTCTTCCAGATTGTAAGCATGTGTATTTTCTTCGTGAGAATAGGTAAAACAACCTAACCGTTCAAAGCGCATCTCGCTCACCCAGTCTTTCAATTCCTGAAAATCAGCTTCAGTTTCTCCAGGATAACCAACGATCAATGTGGTTCTAATCGCCATATTTGGCACTTCCTTTCTGAATTTATAGAGTAAATCTGTAGTCTTTTTATGGGTAGTTCCTCTTCGCATGGATTTCAATAAGTGATCTGAAATGTGCTGAAGCGGAATATCGATGTAATTACACACTTTTGGCTCTTCCCGGATCACATCAAGCACATCGGTTGGAAAACCAGTTGGGAACGCATAATGCAAACGGATCCATTCGATACCCTCCACTTTCACGAGTTCTCTAAGTAATTCTGCTAGATTTCGTTTTTTATATAAATCTAAGCCGTAATAGGTTAAATCCTGAGCAATTAAAATCAACTCTTTAACGCCTTGTTTCGCCAGGTTTTTAGCTTCTGTAACCAAATCTTCAATCGGCGTTGACTTATGTCCGCCGCGCATCAATGGAATCGCACAAAACGAACAGGGTCTGTCACAACCTTCAGCAATTTTTAAAAAGGCGTAATTTTTGGGTGTAGTCGTTAAACGCTCACCGATAAGTTCGTGTTTATAATCTGCACCAAGTGCTTTGAGCAAAGCTGGGAGCTCAGTTGTCCCAAAGTATTGATCGACATTTGGGATTTCTTTCTGTAAGTCTGGCTTGTAACGCTCAGACAGACAGCCTGTCACAAACACCTTCTCTACTTCACCATTTTCTTTTCTTTGAACATAGTCTAAAATCGTGTTGACAGATTCTTCTTTGGCATTATCAATAAAACCGCAGGTATTGATCACGACAACATCCCCTTCGGTTTCGTGAGCCACGTCTTTGCCACTTGCTTTTAGCTGACCCATCAATACTTCAGAATCGTAGATGTTTTTACTACAACCTAAAGTCACTACATTGATTTTATTTTTCTTAATTGACTTTGTTCTCATGTATTTTTTAAAAATTGAATTGCAAAGATACGATCTATGAAATTGACAAAAGGTGAAGTAGACTTAAAGCTTATTTAAAAGGCTAGTCATAACTAATTTAAGTGCTCAGGAAACAACATTATGGATCCAAACGATTAAATCCTGCTCGTAGAAACGCATCGCAGAAATGAGAACGATACTTCCTAAAGCATAAAACCAATTGGTAGACTCAGTTTTCAGAAAGTAATAGCCCAAAAGTCCTAAGAGAATAATCGGAACTGCTACTAATAAGTTAGCTATAACCCAGCCTCCCTGAAATATAGCCGATAGTTTCAAAAGAAGAAAAAAACCTGAATAGATCACGACTATTTTGGTGATGATCAATTTATTTCTTGCCGATGAAAACGGCTTTGGTTTTTGCTCTGTCATGTATTATTTGTTTGAAAAGAATGAATCGACAAATTCATATTTATTAAAAATCTGAAGGTCATCCACACCTTCACCTACTCCAATATATTTTACAGGAATTTTAAATTGATCACTGATCCCTATGACAACTCCTCCCTTGGCAGTACCGTCCAGTTTGGTAATTGCCAAAGCTGTAACTTCTGTAGCCGCTGTAAATTGCTTTGCCTGTTCAAATGCATTTTGCCCAGTAGATCCATCTAAAACCAAAAGCACCTCATCCGGAACATTAGGGGTCACCTTTTGCATAACTCGTTTGATCTTAGAAAGCTCATTCATGAGGTTAACTTTGTTGTGAAGTCTTCCTGCCGTATCTAATATCACTACATCGGCGTCTTGCTTAATAGCACTTTGCACCGTATCAAAAGCAACGGAAGCAGGATCGCTTCCCATTTTTTGTTTAACGATAGGAACACCTACACGGTCTGCCCAAATCTGCAATTGATCAACTGCTGCAGCTCTAAAGGTATCTCCAGCACCAAGAACTACTTTTTTACCTTTCAGTTTATATTGATTGGCCAGTTTCCCTATGGTTGTAGTTTTTCCAACACCGTTCACCCCTACTACCATGATGACGTATGGCTTTTTACCCTCAGGCAATTCTAAGCTTTCCAGCTCACCATTTTCAGACTCGCTTAACAAACCGGCGATTTCTTCACGCAATATAACATTGAGCTCATCGGTCCCCAGATATTTATCTCTGGCTACTCTAGCTTCAATTCTGTCAATAATCTTAATAGTGGTAGACACACCAACATCACTAGACACAAGAATTTCTTCAAGATCATCCAGAACGCTTTCATCCACTTTTGACTTACCTGCAACGGCCTTGCTAAGCTTTCCGAAAAAGTCAGTTTTGGATTTCTCAAGACCTTCGTCTAACTTTTCTTTTTTTTCTTTGGAAAATATTTTTTTAAAAAAACTCATCTTTATGGGTATATCAAGATTATAATCGGGCGTATTGCCGAGTGAACAAAGATAGGCAAAAACAAAAAAGCCCTCGCATGGATAGCGACGGCTTCATATATAATAAAGTCTTAAATTTATTTGCTTTTCAAAAAGTCATTAACTTCCTCAGGAGTCATGATTTTTTCCTCAAAAACATAAGCACCAGATTTTGGTGATTTTACCATTTTAATAGCTTTGGTAAGTCTTTTTGTTCCTGTCTGTATTGTACCAACCGATTTCTTTGCCATAACTTATTTAATTTCTTTGTGAACAGTCATTTTCTTCATGATAGGGTTGAACTTTTTAAGCTCAAGTCTATCTGGAGTATTTCTTTTGTTCTTTGTTGTAATGTATCTTGAAGTTCCAGGAAGTCCAGATTCTTTGTGCTCTGTACATTCCATTATAACCTGAACTCTATTGCCTTTCTTTGCCATAATCTTAATGCTTTATAATCTCTTATTTAGTCAAGAATCCTTTAGCACGAGCTTCTTTCAAAACGGCGTGAATTCCTTTTTTATTGATGGTTTTTAAGATAGAAGTTGATACTTTAAGAGTGATCCATTTATCTTCTTCTGGGATATAAAATCTTTTCTTAACCAAGTTAACGCTAAATTTGCGTCTAGTTCTATTTAATGCGTGGGAAACGTTATTTCCGGACATTGCTCTTTTTCCAGTAAGCTCACAAACTCTTGACATTATATATACTTTTAGGTGTTATTAAAAACAGGATGCAAATTAACGACTTTTTTCTGAATTAGAAAAAATAAATTTTACAGAATTTTATTATTTTAAAATGGCTTCATAAATCAGCTCCAAAGCTTTGTTCACGGCTTTCTGAGTGACCCGCTCACGGTGTTTACCAAATTGAAATTCATGCACTTGAGTGTCATTTGTAGTGGCAATAGCGATAAAAACGGTGCCAATTTCGGCATTGCTATCTCCTTTGGTCGGTCCTGCATTTCCAGTGGTCGCAATAGCAAAATCAGCTTTAAACATTGCTTTCGCTTTTTCAGCCATTGCTTTTGTAATTTCAGAACTTACTACTGAATATTTTTCGATAAGCTCTTTTGGAATTTGTAATACATCATTTTTAGCTGAAGTGGCGTAACTCACTACCGACCCAATAAAGTAGCCTGAAGCGCCAGGAATTTCTGTAAACTTTGCTGCCAGTCGACCGCCTGTACAACTTTCTGCAGTAACTAAAGTTTTGCCTTTTTGAGAAAATGCTTCAGCGATACGCTCTTCAAGTGTTTGTTCATCTTCATAGCCTTTAATGATGTCTCCGATGATGCGGTTTAGGCTTTCGACAGCAGAATTTAATCCGTCTTTCAGCAGTTGTTCATCCTCTCCACGAGCACTCAACCTCAACCTTACCCTACCTAAACTCGGCAAGTAAGCCAGTTTTATAAAAGATGGTAATTGATTCTCCCAGTCTTCAATTCTATCTGCAATTGCACTTTCACCCAAACCATAAGTCAAAACCGTTTTATGGATAATAAACGGTGTTCTAAATCGATCCTGAAGCCTTGGCAAAGCCTGCTCGGTTAGGATAGATTTCATCTCATAGGGCACCCCTGGCATAGAAATGTAGACCACCCCATCTTTCTCAAACCACATCCCCGGTGCAGTACCGTATTCATTGTGTAAAGTGATGGCTTGCGAGGGCAACCAGGCTTGCGATCGATTGGCTTCTAGGATGGGTGTATTGACGTATTTTTTGAAGATGTCCTCCACATGCGCTAATACTTTCTTATCCAAAACCAGTTCATCATTAAAATATTCACAAAACGTATGTTTGGTAATATCATCCTTAGTAGGACCTAAACCACCTGTGATAATGATAATATTGGAGCGTTTTGAAGCTTCTTCAAAAGCATTGAGAATATGCGCCTTTTCATCTTCAATAGAGGTGATTTGATAAACATCCACTCCAATTTTATTCAATTGCTTAGCGATGTAGGCTGAATTGGTATCGATGATTTGTCCAATAAGGATCTCATCGCCGATGGTAATAATTTCTGCTTGCATATGTTATTTAACTTGAATTGAAAAACAGGAAGAATCCTTAATATAGCCTTCCAAAATATCTCCCTCATCCACTCGCCCCACCCCTGAAGGTGTTCCTGTAAAAATAATATCGCCTATTTTTAAAGTGAAGTATTGAGAAACATAAGCGATCAGTTCATCAATTTTCCAAAGCATTTCTGAAGTAGATCCCGACTGAACAATGTCTTTATTTTTTTCTAATCTAAATGAAATGTCATTGACATCCTTAAAATCTGACTTAGAAAACCAGTGTTCTCCAATTACCGCAGCGCCATCAAAGCCTTTAGCTTTTTCCCAAGGCAAACCTTTATCTTTCAAGTAATTTTGAACATCTCTGGCTGTAAAATCAATGCCCAGTCCGATTTCGTCATAGTACTTTTGCGCAAATTTAGGCTGAATGTGTTTTCCCACCTTATTGATTTTGACTAAAATCTCTACTTCATAATGCACGTCATCTGAGAAGGACGGAATAATAAATGGATTGTTTTTTAATAACACGGAAGAATCCGGTTTTAAAAACACTACTGGATGTTCTGGTTTTTCATTTTTTAATTCAGAAATATGACTAGCATAATTTCTTCCGATGCAAATTAATTTCATAATCAGGATTATTTAGTCGCTAGCTTTCTCAGTTTGATAGCCGTGAGAACTTTTTTGGTATAGAGAGGGAAATCTGAATTTTGGATCCAGCCAAAATAGCCTGGCTCTTTCTCTAGCACGTCTTCAACTTTCTTACCTCTAAACTTGCCAAAACCAAAGACCTCCTCATCTTTTTTATTTAAAACAATAAAGCCAGCGAGGTCAGCAAATTTTTTGTGTGCGCTATAGGCAGAAAGCCATTTGGTGTCATTTTCTAAATCTGGATAACGATCCAGTTGAGATTTTAAAACCTCGTAAGTTGCATTTGTATCTGCTTCTGCACTGTGAGCATCAGTCAAATCTTTATCGCAGTAAAATTTATAAGCCGCCTCCAGTGTTCTCTTCTCTTTTTTATGAAAAATAGTCTGCACATCTACCGCGTTCACTTTTTTTAAATCAAAATCAATACCCACCCGAAGCATTTCTTCAGCTAGCAAAGGAATATCAAAGCGGTTGCTGTTGTACCCTGCCAAATCACAGCCTTTGATCATTTGGTTGATTTTGGGTGCCAGCTCTTCAAACTTGGGTTCATCTGCTACATCCTCATCACTTATACCATGAATAGCAGTTGTTTCTTTAGGAATCGGAATGCCTGGATTGACCTTCCAGGTGAAACTTTCTTTATTGTTGTTTTCAAAAACTTTCAAAATTGAAATTTCTACAATTCTGTCTTTTGAAATATTTGTACCTGTGGTTTCCAAATCAAAAAAACAGATTGGACGTGTCAATTTTAATTCCATTGCAATTATTTTATTGCAAAGTTAGTATTTGAAGCCAAAGAAATCTTGAATTAACTAAAATTTGAACTAAAATGCAGAGAGCCACAAAAGTTTCTTCTTTTTAATTTCAAAAAAATGATTAAATTAGGTGCCAACCAACCAAAATCGAATGTCGTTTAAATTTGTATCGTATATGAGCTCCCAGTCTCGTATAATGTCCAAAAAAAGTATTGAAGAGTTTTTATTTCAAGTTAGAGAAAAAAATAAACGCTTAACTATTACCGGTGTTTTACTCTTAATTCAAGGGAAGTTCGTCCAATACATAGAAGGTCCAGCAGAAGAAATTGACAAATTGTATGAGTCCATAAGTAACGACAGCAGACACACAGACATGATTTTATTGGATTCTGGAGATGTTGAAAATCGCCAGTTCAATGACTGGTCGATGGCTTACAAAGAGGTAAGCGATAAGCGAATCAAAGAAATTATAGGAGATGAAAATCTTAACCTTGAAGATGTTTTTCTTAATGGCAAAGACGTCAAAAACCATCCTGTTCTTACTGTATTATACGATTTTGTAAAAACACTTTCAAGCTAAAAGAGCCTTTAGAAAAAATCCAAAGGCCCTTAAATATTGAATAAATGTCTTGTATTATACTACAAGAAATCTAACATTTTTATTATTCCTTTCTCAAAATGACAGCTTCTGCTTTTTCTGTAATTGCTTTAGCATTCAAGCCATATTTATCGAGGAGCATAAGCGGTTCACCACTTTCGCCAAAGGTATCTTCTGTCGCCACAAATTCTTGAGGTGCAGGATGATTTAGAGTTAATGTTCTGGCAACACTCTCTCCAAGTCCACCGAGAAAGTTATGCTCTTCTGCAGTGACCACACATTTAGTTTTTCTTACAGACTTCAAAATGGCTGTTTCATCCAAAGGCTTGATGGTATGGATGTTTATTACTTCTGCAGAAATTCCCTTTTCGTCAAGGGCTTTGGCAGCTTCAAGAGCTTCCCAAACCAAATGCCCTGTAGCAATAATCGTTACGTCATTTCCTTCAGTAAGCGTTACTGCTTTTCCAATTTCAAAGGTTTGATCTTCTGGTGTAAAGTTGGCTACTTTAGGCCTCCCAAACCTTAAATAAACTGGACCCTCGTGTTCTGCTATAGCAATGGTTGCTGCTTTGGTTTGATTATAATCACAGGTATTGATTACTGTCATCCCCGGAAGCATTTTCATCAAACCAAGATCCTCTAGAATCTGATGAGTGGCTCCGTCTTCTCCTAAGGTCAACCCTGCATGGGAAGCACAAATCTTGACGTTTTTACCTGAATAAGCTACGGATTGTCTGATCTGATCGTAGACCCGTCCAGTTGAGAAATTAGCAAAAGTTCCTGTAAAAGGAATTTTACCGCCAATAGTCATCCCCGCAGCGATACCTATCATGTTGGCTTCTGCGATTCCTATTTGAAAGAAGCGATCTGGATGATTGTCTTTAAACTCATCCATTTTTAATGAACCTGTAAGGTCTGCACAAAGAGCAACAACGTCTGGATTGGTTTTACCAAGCTCTGCAAGGCCAGCTCCAAATCCAGATCGTGTATCTATATTTCCTGTATTTTTATATGTTTTCATTTTGTAACGTCTTTATAAATATTTATTCCTGAATTGGGTTTTAGTAGTCGCCAAGTGTTTCCGGGTTTTGAGATAGAGCAGATTCCAGTTGCTCATCATTTGGAGCCTTACCATGCCAGGCATGAGTCCCCATCATGTAATCCACACCGTTACCCATTTCAGTTTCCATCAAAATGACAATAGGCTGCTGTTTACCTGTTAAATTCTTAGCTTGTTCTAAAGCAGACTTTATAGCGTCAATATTATTTCCTTCTTTAAGCTCTATAACTTTCCAATCGAAAGCCTCAAATTTTTTCTTCAAATCACCAAGAGGCAGAACATCATCAGTTGCCCCGTCAATTTGTTTTTTATTGTAATCAATAGTGGCAATAAGATTATCTACACCTTTAGAGCCTGCATAAAGAATAGCTTCCCAGTTTTGACCTTCTTGCAATTCACCATCACCATGAAGACTATAAACCAAGTGGGAATCTTTATTCATTTTTTTGGTATGTGCCGCTCCGATAGCTACAGACATACCTTGTCCTAAAGAACCAGAGGCAATTCTAATTCCTGGAAGACCTTCGTGGGTGGTTGGATGGCCCTGAAGTCTGGAGTCTATTTTCCTGAAGGTATTTAACTCTTCGACTGGAAAAAAACCAGATCTGGCTAATACACTATAAAAAACCGGCGAAATATGACCATTGGATAAAAAGAATAAATCTTCATTTTTTCCGTCCATATCAAAGCTTGAGGAATAGTCCATAACTTCCTGATAAAGGACTGAAAAAAATTCTGCACAACCCAAAGAACCTCCTGGATGCCCAGAGTTCACTTGATGTACCTGACGAAGAATATCTCTTCTTACTTGTGTAACAAAATCTTGTAGTTGTTGTGTTGTTGACATGAGATAATTGAAAGTTTTAAGTTGCTCAAAAGTAAGGATTTATTATAAATTAGGTAATGGTTGAGGAATCAATCCTAATATCTTTATGTCAAAGAAAATGTTTTGATAGAGTTAAGTATCTTTGTAAACTATTAGTTTTCATATGAAATTCGAATTACTGAGTAAAGACCCCAACTCCAAAGCACGAGCAGGTAAAATCACAACAGATCACGGTGTTATTGAAACACCGATTTTTATGCCTGTTGGTACCATTGCCACTGTTAAAGGTGTTCATCAAAGGGAATTGAAAGAGGAAATAAATCCAGATATTATTCTTGGAAATACCTACCATCTCTACTTGAGACCTGGGACTGGCATTTTAAGAAAGGCTGGAGGCCTTCATAAGTTCATGAATTGGGATAGAAATATTCTCACCGATAGTGGAGGTTATCAGGTCTATTCACTTTCTGCCAATCGGAAAATAAACGAGCAAGGTGTAAAGTTTAAGTCGCATATAGATGGATCTATGCACCTTTTTACTCCAGAAAGTGCAGTCGATATTCAAAGAGAAATTGGAGCAGATATCATTATGGCATTTGATGAATGTACTCCTTATCCGTGCGAGTATAATTATGCCAAGCGTTCTATGCATATGACACACCGATGGCTAGACCGCTGTATGTCACATATGAAAAAAACCTCTCCTTTATATGGACATGACCAAACTTTGTTTCCGATTGTTCAAGGAAGTACTTATAAAGACCTAAGAAAACAATCTGCAGAATATATTGCCAATGTTGGCGCAGAAGGAAACGCTATAGGAGGATTATCGGTGGGAGAACCCGATGATGAAATGTATGCGATGACCGAGGTTGTTACAGAAATCTTACCTGAAGACAAGCCGAGGTATTTAATGGGTGTTGGTACTCCTTCCAATCTATTAGAAAATATAGCTTTAGGGGTTGATATGTTTGATTGTGTAATGCCGACAAGAAATGCCAGGAACGGCATGCTTTTTACTTCTGAAGGCACCATCAACATCAAAAATAAAAAATGGGAAGATGACTTCTCTGTCTTGGATCCTGCTGGATACACCTGGGTCGATACAGAATATTCTAAAGCTTACCTGAAACATTTGTTTTCAGTAAAAGAATTATTAGGGAAACAAATTGCTACAATTCACAACCTGGGGTTTTACCTTTGGCTGGTAAGGGAGGCGAGACGACAAATCCAGGCAGGCACCTTTAGAGCCTGGAAAGATATGATGGTAAAAAAACTATCGGTAAGATTATAAAAACTAGCTTTTGAAAATAATAGACTGGTACATACTGAAAAGATACTTAGCGACCTTTATATCGCTTTTACTGATGTTTATCCCGATAGGCATCATTGTAAATCTTTCAGAAAAAATTGACGACATTACAGAAAACGAAGTACCTATTGAGGAGGTATTTGTCTTCTATGGCAATTTCACCATCTATTTTGCCAATTTACTTTTTCCCATTTTCTTGTTTCTTTCTATTATTTGGTTTACCTCAAAACTTGCCAACAACACTGAAATCATTGCGATTTTAAGTTCTGGAATTTCGTTTTGGAGGTTTTTGAGACCATACTTTATAGGCGCTACCTTAGTATGTGGTGTGGCCTTAATATTTACGATGTATCTAGTACCAAATGCCAGTCAGGGATTCAATGAATTCAAATACAAATACTTTAAAAAAGGAAAACAATCTCAGGAAACAACCAACGTCTACAGGCAGGTAAATGATGAAGAATTTATTTTTGCCACCAACTTTCAGCCAGAAACCAGAACTGCAAGAAATTTCACTTTAGAGCATTTTGAAGATGATCACATGAAGTTTAAGATTTCCGCCTCAAGATTAAAATTCAACCCTGAAGATTCAACTTACACCCTCAATAATTTTGAAAAGAGAATTATAAAAGAAAGGGAGGATATTATTGAAAGAGAATCCACAAAAGATACAGTTTTACCTTTTGAATTTGATGAGCTTACACCTGTAGAATATATCGCTGAAACATTGGATTATGGGGAACTCAAAGATTTCATTGCCACCGAAAAGCGCAGAGGTTCAGCAAACATAAGCAGTTATCAAATTGTAGCTTACAAAAGGTGGAGTGTTCCTGTATCAGCTTTTATTTTAACCATTATTGCTGTCTCAGTTTCTGCTATGAAGAGGCGAGGTGGTATGGGAGCAAATCTAGCGATTGGTATTGTCATTGCATTTGGCTACATATTTTTAGATAAAGTTTTCGGAACAATTGCAGAAAAATCAACCTTTTCACCTCTTATTGCTGTTTGGTTCTCCAATATATTATTTGGGATACTTGCTATTTATTTACTCATTAAAGCAAAGCGTTAATCAATTGAACAAGAAAAAACTGAAAAGAGAAATAAAACAATTCATAACCATTGAAGTTAATACATAGAGATTAAAAATGATAGATAAAGCTAATTTTGACGTCTTTCTTTTTAATATCTAACTTCTCCTCTAGAATTTAAAAGCATTCTTATTATCAAAATAAACAGATATATCTTTTATATATTTGCCAACTGACTTTAAAGAAACACACTGTATTCATGGAATATTTAGATTTTGAATTACCGATAAAAGCCCTTCAAGAGCAATATGAAAAAGCTTGCGAAATAGGTGAGGATAGTGAAGTAGATGTCACGGATACGTGCAAACAAATCAAACTCAAGCTAGATAATAAAAAGAAAGAAATCTATTCCAATCTTAATGCTTGGCAAAGAGTTCAACTGTCCAGACACCCCAACAGACCTTATACACTTGATTACATCAATGCCATCTGCGGGGAAACATTTATGGAATTGCACGGGGATCGAAGTTTTGGTGATGATAAAGCTATGATTGGGGGTCTTGGAAAGATAGACCAGCAAAGCTTTATGTTCATTGGACAACAAAAAGGTTACAACACTAAAACTCGTCAATACAGGAATTTTGGGATGGCCAATCCTGAAGGTTACCGTAAGGCCCTTCGCTTAATGAAAAAGGCTGAAAAGTTTAACTTACCGATAGTGACCTTAGTGGATACTCCAGGAGCCTTTCCAGGCCTTGAAGCTGAAGAAAGAGGTCAGGGTGAAGCTATTGCCCGTAACATCATGGAGATGAGTCAGCTAAAGGTTCCCATCATCGTCATCATTATTGGTGAAGGCGCAAGTGGCGGTGCTTTAGGAATTGCAGTAGGAGATACAGTGATGATGCTTGAAAACACCTGGTACTCGGTTATATCTCCTGAATCTTGTTCTTCTATTTTATGGAGAAGCTGGGAGTACAAACAAACAGCAGCCGAAGCTTTAAAATTGACAGCCAATGATATGAAGAAACTAAAAATCATTGACAAGATTATTAAAGAACCTATTGGTGGAGCACATAGCAATAGAGAAAAAGCATTTGAAATTGTCACTAAAACAATTCTTTCTGAATTTGAAGAATTAAAAAAGTTATCCCCAGAAGATTTGGTAGAAAAAAGAATGCAAAAATTTATCGACATCGGAGTCTATTCCGAATAACCCCTATAAAACATCAAATTATTAAAAAATCCAGATAAATTCTATCTGGATTTTTTAGGTTATCCACAATTATTTAGAGTTATCCACATCTATTTGTGGAAAACACAAGAGTGTTAACTCGACCGAATTTATTAGAATTTCATAACCTTTTATTTACATTCGTGGCATGGAAAACGCGACTCAATCTTCATTCAAAAACACATCCAAAGGCGATGTTATCAGCCTTCAAAAAGGAAAAATACCCCCGCAAGCTATTGATCTTGAGGAGGTTATACTTGGAGCGATGATGATAGACAAAAAAGGTGTAGATGAAGTTATTGATATTCTCCACCCCGATGTCTTTTATAAAGAAGCCCATAAAAATATTTATGAAGCCATCATTTTACTTTTTGAAAAAGGGGATCCCATTGACTTATTAACCGTTTCCACAGAATTAAAGAAGTCAAAAAAACTACAAGCCTCTGGAGGTGAATACTATCTGATTCAATTGACTCAAAAAGTCTCTTCCTCTGCACATATTGAATACCATTCCCGTATTGTTCTTCAGAAATACATTCAGAGATGTTTGATTAAGATATCCAATGAAATTATTGAAGAATCTTACGATGAAGGCACCGATGTTTTTGATCTTTTGGATCACGCGGAATCCAAACTTTACGAAGTCACCCAAGGCAACATCAAACGCTCTTCAGAAACGGCGCAGAATTTGGTCATACAAGCCAAAAAAAGAATTGAGGAAATTTCAAATAAAGAAGGTTTGAGTGGAGTACCTTCAGGGTTTACCGATCTGGACAAATTGACTTCAGGCTGGCAGCCCAGTGATTTGGTCATCATTGCAGCACGTCCAGGTATGGGTAAAACAGCACTCACGCTAACAATGGCTAGAAATATAGCAGTAGGACAAAATATTCCTGTAGCATTTTTCTCCTTAGAAATGTCTTCTGTTCAATTGATCACTCGTCTTATTTCTTCCGAAACTGGACTAAGTTCAGAAAAACTAAGAACTGGTAATCTTGAACCTCACGAATGGGAGCAACTCAATGTAAAAGTAAAGTCACTTGAGCAGGCACCCCTATTTATTGATGATACACCTTCGTTATCAATTTTTGATTTACGTGCAAAAGCCAGACGATTATCTTCTCAGCATGGCATCAAGCTCATCGTAGTAGATTACTTGCAGTTAATGACTGGTGGTGGCTCTCAAAAAGGAGGAAACAGAGAACAGGAAATTTCTACGATCTCCAGAAACTTAAAGGCTTTGGCTAAAGAATTGAGTATTCCTGTACTTGCACTATCCCAGCTTTCCAGAGCTGTGGAAACTCGTGGTGGTAGCAAAAGACCTCTACTTAGTGATTTGAGAGAGTCTGGAGCTATTGAGCAAGATGCGGATATCGTATCTTTTATTTACAGACCCGAGTATTACGATATCGATGAATGGGATGATGACGCACAAACTCCAACGCAGGGACAGGCTGAATTTATTATCGCCAAACATAGAAATGGTGGTTTGGATAATATTCGTTTGAAATTTATTGGCCAGCTTGGTAAGTTCGAAAATCTTGATAATTTCGACTCACCATTTGAAATCAATTCAAGTATGAATTCTGGCAAATCAGACGAACCTTCTTTTCCAAAAGCAGAAGACGTTTTTGGCTCGACGCCTCCAAATCAAAATTTTGGTAATGAAAGCGATGATGAAGTTCCATTTTAAAAAACACAAATGAAATTTATAATAGCCTTGGTGATGATGTTGATGAGTTGGGGTGGATATTCCAATTTCATTTTGATTCCAATGGATTTCGAAACTCAGGATAATCATTTGAAGGCTTATGGCATCTCTTATTGGCTATTAGAAAAAGACCAGAAGGTACAATGGCTTTTGAACTATAGAGGTGGCTCTTTCCTTTCACCATTTTCAGAAGAACTAAAAAGAGAATGCACTATAAGAGGTGTTTCTTTTGAAGTGATTTCAGATTCGAAATCAGAAGAAATTTTACGTACGATCAACAGTCCATCGCAAAATATGGAGGCTGTATTGCTGGAAAAGGCCCCTAAAATTGCAGTCTATTCTCCTCAAGGTAATGCCCCATGGGATGATGCAGTAACTATGGTATTGGAATTTGCGGAGATCCCCTATGAGACCATTTACGACAAGGAAGTCCTGGAGGATGAATTACTGTTATACGACTGGCTTCACTTGCATCATGAAGATTTTACAGGACAATACGGAAAGTTCTACAGAGCATATAGGTCAGCACCATGGTACATTCAAGAGAAAAAAGAAGCAGAGGCATTGGCTAAATCTTTGGGTTTCGATAAAGTATCTGAAGCTAAACTTGCTGTGGCCAAGAAAATAAACGAATATGTGATTGGTGGCGGATTTATGTTTGCCATGTGTAGTGCAACAGATTCATTCGACATTGCTCTTTCCGCAGATGGAGTAGATATTTGCGAACCAATGTTTGATGGGGATCCGTCCGAATCTGGTTATCAGAATAAAATTGATTACTCTAAAACCTTCGCCTTTACAGATTTTATTTTGGAAAAAAATCCCATGATTTACGAATACTCTTCGATAGATATGACTGAAAACCGAAACATACCCAAATCCAAAGATTATTTTACCTTGATGGATTATTCAGCTAAATGGGACCCTATTCCAACCATGTTATGTCAAAATCATACAGCCGTTGTCAAGGGCTTTATGGGACAAACTACGGCTTTTAATCCTTCACAGATTAAATCAAATGTACTGGTTATGGGTAAAAATAAGATAAATGATGAAGCCCGATATATACATGGGATAAAAGGAAAAGGATTTTTTACATTTTATGGAGGTCACGATCCAGAGGATTACCAGCATCGTGTAGGAGACCCGAAAACTGAATTGGAATTACATCCAAAATCTCCAGGCTACAGACTTATATTAAACAATATTTTGTTTCCTGCCGCTGAAAAGAAAAAACAAAAAACTTGATAGTTTATTTAAAGATTTTTTTCTTTCTGAGTTCAAAATTCTGACCTAAATAGACTTTTCTTACCATTTGATCATTAGCCAGCTCTTCAGGTTCACCATGTTTCAAAATACCACCTTCGAACATCAGATATGTTCTGTCTGTAATGGCTAAGGTCTCCTGTACATTATGATCGGTGATCAATATTCCAATGTTTTTATCCTTTAGCTGAGCAACAATTTTCTGGATGTCTTCCACGGCTACGGGATCAACTCCGGCAAAAGGCTCATCGAGCAGAATAAATTTTGGATCTGTCGCCAAAGCTCGAGCTATCTCAGTTCGTCTTCTTTCACCACCAGAAAGCAAATCCCCTCGATTGGTCCTAATGTGATTCAAACCAAACTCACTGATGAGCGCTTCCATCTTTTCTTCACGTTGATTCTTGTTCAGTTTGGTAAGTTCAAGGACACTCATAATGTTATCTTCAATACTCAATTTTCTGAAAATAGAAGCTTCCTGGGCTAAATAACCTATCCCATTTTGGGCCCTTTTATACATTGCATATTTTGTGATATTGGTATCATCAAGAAAAATATGGCCGGCATTAGGCTTTATCAAACCTACAATCATATAAAAAGAAGTTGTCTTCCCAGCTCCATTTGGACCGAGCAAGCCAACAATCTCTCCCTGAGTAACCTCAACACTGATGCCTTTTACAACTTTTTTTCCTTTATAGGATTTGACAAGGTTTTCTGCTCTTAAGGTGGCTCGCTTTATACTCATATCTGTGTTTTTCTGGAAGATTTTAATCCAAAGATAATCATCTCAACGACACCTATGAGCATAATAGAATATGCCAAAAGTTCAATACTTTCTTCTGAGGCATCTTTAACAGGCCTCATGAAATCACGCAACTTAACAACTTTTTCACCATTTTCTGATATGACATACTTATCATGAGTATCCCGCAACAGATCTATCCAAATCAGTTTTCGGCCATAAAGCCTTGAGAAAATGTGTAGAATCACCAATCCCGAAAAGAAAAAGGCAAATCCATAAGTTTTTGTAATCGCTGCCGTTTCCAAAAGTAATTTTCTCCAATTCCTAACTACCATGACGAGAACAATAACCACAATCACCAGTGAAATGACCTGCCAGGCCTTATCAAACAATTCAGTATTGAGCCAAAAATCAAACTCTCTAACAAAATGCACTCCCAAAAATCCAGCTAAGGCAAGATTAAATATTTTGAAATCTTTAGTTTTAGAACTGAAGGAAATCAGCAAGATCGAACTGATAAGTAACAAAACTTCTTGAGTAATTTCAATTAATGAATCTTCTTTTACTTCACCTTCAGCAAAGTCATATTGAATGGCCAAAGACATTAAGAACATGAGAGCAGCATATGCAAAAAGTCTTATGATAACTGGATATAAAGGTTTCATAGGCAGGGTTTGTTATTATTCTTTTTTATCAAACTTATTTTCAAGAGCTTCCCAATATTCAAAAGCACGTCTTAAGTGAGGAATCACTATGGTTCCTCCTACTAGTGTTCCTATACTTAAAGCTTCAACTACTTGAGCTCGGTTGAGACCTTCTTTGTAAGAAGATTCCAAATGATATTTCACACAATCATCACATCTTAAAACCAGTGAAGATACTAAACCCAAAAGTTCTTTAGTTTTTACGTCTAAAGCTCCTTCTGTAAAGGAGTTGGTATCCAAATTAAAAATACGCTTTAGGACTTTATTGTTTTCGTCCAAAATTTTACCATTCATTCTAGCTCTGTAAGCCTCAAATTCATCAACTAAATCAATCATAATTATTTATTTGTTTTTTGCTTTTCTTGTTTACGTTGTTTTCTTAATACTAATTTGGAAATAAAAATACTGACTTCATATAATACCAATACAGGAATAGCCACAATGACCTGACTGGCAATATCTGGTGGTGTTATTAATGCTGATATAATTAAAATAAAAACCAGCGAATACTTTCTATTTTTTCTCAGAAATTCTGGAGTAACCAGACCAACTTTAGTAAGGAAGTAGATAATTACCGGCAGTTCAAAAATAAGCCCACTTGCCAGAACTGAGGCTCTCACAAGTCCTATGTAGCTGCTTAAATCAAAATCATTAAACACTTCAGTACTTACCGTATAACTCCCTAAAAAGTTAACTGATAGTGGTGTTATCACATAATAACCAAATAATACACCAAGGAAGAACAAGAATGAGGTGACAAAAATAAATCCCCTGGCAGATTTCTTCTCTGTAGACTGCAGTCCTGGTGCAATAAAAGCCCAAAACTGGTAAATGACATAAGGGAATGCAATGATAAAGCCTGCAGTTATAGAGGTCCATATGTGTGCACTAAACTGACCTGCCATCGTTCTACTTTGAATCCTGAAGGGGAGCTCATCAAAACAGAAACTCTCCTGTAAGCCAAAATATTCTGAAATATTGCATAGTAGTCTATAGGTGTAAAAATCTGCTCGTTTTGGACCAAATATGATCACATCAAATATGAAAGACTTCAATCCAAAAGCTATGGCACCACCTATCATTATTGCAAGTGTAGCGCGCAGCAGATGCCATCTTAAGTCTTCAAGATGATCCAAAAAAGACATGTCATCTGGATTCTTTTTTGTTTTTGTCTTCGCCATACTATATGATGCCTTCTTTTACTAAATTATGAAGGTGAACTACGCCTGCATATTGACCGGAATCAATCGCAATAAGCTGAGTAATATCATTATTTTCCAGTAGCTCCAGTGCATCTATAGCCATAGCAGAGTTCTTTATAGTTTTTGGATGTTTGGACATGATATCTTTTGCCTTCAACTTGGTGAAATCGTTTGTAGAACTCAACATTCTCCTTAAATCTCCATCAGTGATAATCCCAACGACTTCTCCATGATCTAAAACTGCTGTCACACCAAGCATATTTTTTGAAATTTCAATAATTACATCCTTCAATGGAGTCTCAGGAGAGACCTGTGGCTTCATGTTTTGTGATGTAATGTCCTTTACTCTTAAATATAAGGTTTTTCCCAAAGCTCCTCCAGGATGAAATTTTGCAAAGTCATCGCTGGAAAATCCTCTAAGTTTTAACAAACATACAGCCAAAGCATCACCAACAACCAATTGAGCTGTTGTACTGGTCGTAGGAGCCAAATTATTGGGGCAGGCTTCTTTTTCAACATAGCAGTTTAAAATGTAATCGGCTTGTTTCCCTAGAAAAGAGTCTTTATTGCCAGTAATAGCAATTAGTGTGTTTTTAAAATTTTTAATTAATGGAGCAAGGACTTTTATTTCGGGAGTATTCCCGCTTTTTGAGATACAAACTACAATATCATCTCGTAGAATTGTTCCTAAGTCACCGTGGATTGCATCTGCAGCATGCATAAAAACGGCCGGCGTTCCTGTTGAATTTAAAGTCGCCACTATCTTAGTAGCAATAATGGCACTCTTACCAATACCAGTAAGGATAACTCGACCTTTGGACTTGTAAATAGCATTGACGGCGTCGGAAAAAGACTTATCAATCAAATGTTCAAGATTGGCTATAGCCCTGGACTCAATCTGGATAATTTCCTTGGCATAAGATTGTATTGCTACATCTTCCATAAATTAGTATATTTAACAATTGTACGCCCTTAAAGAATGCGTATATTTAATCCTGCAAAGGTAAATAAAACTAAATAGTAATAATTCAATTGGAACAAATCAATTTACATCAAGAATTAAAGAAATACTTTGGTTTTAACGAGTTCAAAGGACTTCAAGAAAGTGTCATAAAAAGCATTGTAGCAAACAAAGATACATTTGTCATTATGCCAACAGGCGGTGGTAAGTCGCTTTGTTATCAGCTTCCAGCTTTAATTAAAGACGGAACGGCAATCGTGGTATCCCCGCTAATTGCGCTCATGAAAAATCAAGTAGATGCGATTAGAAACATTTCAGAACATCATGGTGTAGCTCACGTCTTGAATTCTTCTCTGAATAAAACCCAAGTCAAACAAGTTAAAGAGGATATTTCAAATGGCATTACAAAACTTCTTTATGTCGCCCCAGAATCCCTAACCAAGACCGAATACATCGATTTTCTGAAAGAAGAAAATATTTCTTTCTTAGCCATCGATGAAGCCCACTGTATTTCTGAATGGGGGCATGATTTCCGACCAGAATACAGGAATCTAAAAAACATAATTGAACGCATTGGGAATGACATACCAATCATAGGACTTACAGCAACCGCAACTCCAAAAGTTCAGGATGACATCCTTAAAAATTTGAGGATTCCAAATGCAAATACCTTCAAGGCTTCTTTTAACAGACCAAACCTCTATTATGAAATTCGCCCCAAAACCGATGACGTAGACTCGGATATCATAAAGTTTATTAAGAAGAACTCTGGGAAAAGTGGTATTATCTACTGTTTAAGCAGAAAACGTGTTGAACAGCTTTCTCAAACCCTGCAAGTTAACGGCATCAAAGCAGTTCCATATCATGCTGGACTTGATGCTAAAACTCGAAGCAAACATCAGGACATGTTCCTCATGGAAGATATTGATGTGGTGGTTGCTACCATCGCCTTTGGAATGGGAATTGACAAGCCAGACGTAAGGTTTGTGATCCATAATGACATCCCAAAGAGTATTGAAAGCTATTATCAGGAAACTGGAAGAGCTGGTCGCGATGGCGGTGAAGGGCATTGTATTGCTTACTATAACCATAAAGATATTGAAAAATTAGAAAAGTTCATGAGTGGTAAACCTATTGCCGAACAGGAAATAGGTCATGCGCTTTTACAAGATGTTGTTGCTTTTGCTGAAAGCTCAATTTCAAGAAGAAAATACATTCTACATTATTTTGGAGAAGAATTCGATACTGAAACTGGCGAAGGTGGCGATATGGACGATAATGTTCGCTATCCTAAAACCAAAAAAGAAGCAAAAAATGATGTTCAGCTTATTCTTAAAACAGTGAAGGAGACCGGACAACTTTTCAAATCCAAAGAGATCGTACATACACTTACAGGAAAAACTAACGTCCTAATCAAATCCAATAAAGTTGAAAAACTAGATGTGTTTGGAGCTGGAAAAGATAAGCCCGCGAGCTATTGGACAGCTTTACTAAGACAAGTAATTATCTCCGGGATGCTAAAAAAAGAATTAGAATCTTATGGCGTCGTAAAAATTCTCCCGGAAGGTGAGGAATTCTTAAAGAATCCTTCGTCGTTCATGATGACTGAAGATAATGATTTCAGCAAAGCAGTAACCAGCAACTCCTCTTCCCAAGCCTCCGGCGGAACCGATCAGAAGTTATTGAAAATGCTAAAAGACCTTAGAAAAAAAATTGCAAAACGAAAGGAAGTCCCACCGTTTGTTGTTTTTCAGGATCCATCCTTAGATGACATGGCTTTAAAATACCCCATAACCAATGAGGAACTGGTGAATATTCATGGCGTTGGCGAGGGAAAAGCCAAAAAGTTCGGCAAAGAATTTATCACGCTCATCCAAGACTATGTAGAAGAGAATGACATCTTACGACCAGACGATTTAGTCGTTAAAAGCACAGGAGCTAATAGCGCCAATAAGCTTTACATCATTCAAAACATTGACAGAAAACTACCATTAACAGACATTGCTCAAGGTAAAGGTTTTGAAATGAAAGACTTCATTAAAGAAATGGAAGCTATCGTTTTCAGCGGTACCAAACTGAATATCAATTATTGGTTGGATGACTTACTGGATGAGGACCAGCAAGAGGAAATTCATGAGTATTTTCTTGAAGCGGAATCTGACAGTATCAATGAAGCTATTGAAGAATTTGATGGTGATTACGACGAAGAAGAACTTCGGCTTTACCGCATCAAATTTATCAGTGAGGAAGCAAATTAAGACAAAAACCCTCTCTCAGGACAATTAGATTGACGCTTAGTAAGTAAGATGTGTTAATTTCAACGTCTTAGTATAATTTGATTTTCAATTAAATAAAATACAAAAAACACCCGACCTGTCTGCTTGATGCAGACAAGTCGGGTGTTTTAAAACTAAAGGAGATTTAAACTTAGACTTTAGGGATAAACACTTCAGCCAGCATGCATCTGGCGCTGCCCCCACCGTGAGTTTCAATCGTAGAAAGATCGCTGCTAAGGATCTTACAATACTTTTGGATAGATTTAATTTGGTGATCTTTCAATGAATCATGAGCAGTTTTACTCATCACCAAAAATTTATCAGACTTGCCCTGAACCTGAAGCATATTTCCTGCAAAGTGATTCATTTGCTCTTCAGAAATGCTAATGATTTCCTTTCCATCCTGCTTCAGACTATCAGCAACCAGTTTTCTTTCTTTTTTGTCGTCTATGGTATCGAGACAAATCACAGCAAATTCTTCAGCAACACACATCATCACATTGGTGTGGTAAATAGGTAAACGCTCGCCTTCATGACTTTGATAAGCATTGAAGATGATAGGCGTATATTCAAAATCTTCACAAAATTCAATCACCAGGTCTTCATCTGCTCTTGGAGATAAAGCACAGTAAGCTTTGCGATTTTGTCTATCCAATATCAAACTCCCCGTTCCTTCCAGATAAATGTTTTCTAATTCAGCAGAAGTATAATCTACGAAATTCCTAATGAATCTTCCTTCTGCTTCAATTTTTTCAAAAATATCTTCTCTGCGTTCTTTGCGCCTGTTCTTTGCAAACATCGGGTATAAAGCCACATCCCCATTTTCATGAAAAGACACCCAGTTGTTTGGGAAAATAGAGTCTGGGGTATCCTGACTCTCAATATCATCAATAACAATGACATTGACGCCAACTTTTTTTAATTGATCTGCAAAGGCATCAAATTCGGTTTGCGCTTTTTTATTAACCGTTTCCTGGAGGTCTTGCGTTGATTTTTGAAAATAATTATTAACCGCAGTTTCTTCATTCATTCTGAAGTTCACTGGGCGAATCATTACTAATGTATCTGTGATTTGTTTCATTGATTTTCTCTTATTAGAGGCAAAGTTGAGCACCTCAACAAGCCTTCTTGTTTTGCGATTTCTCTGTACTTTACAGTTTCCACTTGAATTCCTTTTGAAGTTAGCCAGGCATTCAGACGCTTAAAATGTTGATCTGAAATGACAACATCTTTGGAAATAGAAAAAATATTGCTATTCATATCATACATCTCCTGGGCATCGATTTCAAAGACATTCTCTTTTCCATAAAGATTCACAAGCCACTCGTATTCTTCCTGCTCAAGAAATCCATTTCTATGAATGATCGCATATTGATCACCTACAGGTTGAAAACAGCAATCCAAATGGAGTGCGTTAGCTTTCGGATCTGTATTGGATTTCCTAAGGTTGAAAGACTTTACTGATTTGTGTGGAAATAAATTTTGTAATTCCTCAACGGCCTCCACATTAGTTCTGGCGGTAATAAAATCTGAATAATCTTTACCTCTGTAGGTACCCACCAATATGTAATCGCCGTGAGGCATAACATCACCACCTTCGATATGGCACTGCTCCGGAAGTTTTATTTTTTTACCAGAATCGATTTGGTCTAATACAAAATCAATGGCTTTTATTTCCTTTTCCCTGTCTGGCAAAATATTGGCAAAGATGAATTTGTCATCGATCACAAAACCGATATCTCTGGAAAAAATCTGATTATAATCTTGAATAACTTTTGGTCTTAGGACTTCAACATTATGCTTTTTAAGAATGGCTGCCACCTGCTCCATCTCCTCTATCATATCTTCTTCTTCAGGATAAGTCCCTTCTTTGATGTGTTTTATAGATTTTGGATCGTAAGCGTCTTCAATCTTAGGTTGTGCCCCATTCGAATTTGCAACGCCTAAAACGACTGATTTTAACCTAGACGTTTCGTTGGTTATATGTAGTTTCAAATTTTCTAAATTTTGATGCAAATATACTGAAAAGCTAAGGCTTGAACTAATGTTAAAAACTCAGGATTTAAAGTTCAGAAGCAGATTAGGATCCGGGCAATTGTTCTTGTAGAATTCCAAATCAGTTTCAGAAGAAACGCCAGGATAATCTCCGGCTTTATCACCTAAATCCATGATCAACTGAAAGTGTAAATGTGGTGCATAATTCCCGTTCACCTCGTTAGTGCCCAATAAAGCAAGAGGCTGGTTCAATAAAATTTCCTCACCAACTTTATAGCTGTATAAAGATTCTCTTGATAGATGACCATATAGGGTATAGAACTTACCTCCTTTCAACTCATGTTCCAGTATGATCGTGGGCCCGTAATCTCCATAATTCAAATTGTCCTGCTGACTGTGAATTTTACCAGCCAAAGGACTATAAACAGGAGTTTCTGCGGGTGCCCAAACATCAAGTCCTAAATGAATATTTCGCTTATGTGAATGGGAGCTGTCTCCAAAATATGAGCTTCTGTCATAAAGACTTCTTTTTTCTAAATAGCCGCCAAATGCTGCTTTAGCCTGACGTTCCTTCAAATAGATTTCGAGGTAATCTTGAAGAGCAAATTCTGTAGATAAATCAAGAGCCATTTCGGATGTAGCCTGATGGGAAAGATCAAGCGGAACGTAATCGCTTTCAGAATAAGCAGGACCAAGAATTGAAAAAAACCTAGAGTTGAAGTGATCTTTTAACAAATTCAGCATAAAATAAAGCATTGGGTTTTAAACTAACAAAACCCCAATTTGCATTGGGGTTTATAGTAATGTATAGAGTTGAAGATTACTCGTCTCTCAAGACATTGAGAGTGACGTCGATATTATCACGCGTTGCTTTAGAAAATGGGCAAACTTCATGAGCTTCATTGACTAAGGTTTCAGCAGTTTCAATATCGCTTACGCCTGGTAGATAAGAATCCAGAACAGCTGAAAGCAGAAGACCTTCATCATCTTTATTGATGCTAATGTGTGCTGTTACACTAAAATCACCTAAATCTACTTTGTGTTTTTCTGCTACCAGACCTAAGGCGCTTCCGAAACATGCGGAGTAGGCAGAACCAAAAAGTTGCTCTGGGTTGACGCCGTCGCCTCCATCTCCACCAAGTCCTTTAGGCATACTCAATGGTAAATCTATAGGACCATCTTCGGTTTTAACGTGTCCTTTTCTACCGCCGGTTGCTGTTGCTTTCGCTGTATAAAGTGTTTTCATGAGTTTTTATTTTTTGTTATTCCGAATATACTAACTACACCTGCTCAGTGAAAAAATGAATTCATAAATTTGTACTAAATGTAAATATATGCCTTCGCCTGAAAATAAGAAATCTGCACTGCAAGAGACCCAGAGTGACCCAAGTATCAACTTGAGTGCTTCTTCTGCAGAAAAAATAAAGGCCCTAAGACGAAAGTCGAAAAATATACAAAGCCTAACTGAAGGTATTTTGAAGGGCAACAAAACAGATCTGAGTCAGGCGATCACACTTATAGAAAGTCAAAGCAAGAGACACACAGAAGACATAAAGACCATTATTTCGTCCTGCCTGCCCTATTCCAATAAATCATTAAGAATAGGGATTACAGGAGTGCCTGGTGTTGGTAAAAGTACCTTCATAGAACAACTTGGATTATTACTTGTAGGAAAAGGACATAAAGTTGCCGTTTTGGCGGTTGACCCCTCAAGTTCTGTGACTAGAGGTAGTATTTTAGGCGATAAGACCCGTATGGAAAAACTGGTTCAACACCCACAGGCTTACATCCGCCCTACTGCTTCTGGCGAATCACTAGGGGGCGTTGCCAGAAAAACACGTGAAAGTATTTTGCTATGCGAAGCTGCTGGGTTTGATATTTTGTTAATAGAAACAGTTGGTGTTGGCCAAAGTGAAACTGCCGTGCACAGCATGACAGATTTCTTTTTGCTCCTTAAATTGGCTGGCGCAGGTGATGAACTACAAGGCATCAAGCGAGGAATTATTGAAATGGCAGATGCTATCGTGATCAATAAGGCGGACGGCGAAAACATAAAGGCAGCTAAGAAAGCGAAGGTTGAATTCAATCGTGCTTTACATATGTATCCTTCCAAAACTAATGGCTGGGTGCCTAAAGTAAAACTGGCCAGTGCTTTAAAAAATGAAGGAATTGATAAAGTTTGGAAAATGCTATCCGATTATTTTTCTTCAGCTAAAGATTCTGGTTTTTTTGAGGAAAAAAGAGCTAGTCAGAATAGATTTTGGCTTACACAAACCATTGAAGATAGTTTGAAAAAAGAGTTTTATCAGAATGAAATTATCAAGAGTGAATTTCCAAAGGTTTTGAAACAGATTCAGAATCAAGATTTGAGTCCGTTTGAAGCTGCAGAATACCTTTTGAACAAAGTTAAAGCCTAGCGGCCTAATCTAAAATCAGGGTTCAACCTAGAGGTCAAATAAACATGAAGTTTAAAGAATAAATGACCTGTCAAAATACCCAGAGCTCCTCCTGTAAGTATATCTCCAGGATAGTGGACTCCAACGTAAATCCTGCTGTAAGTGACCATAAACGCCCAAAAAAACATCCAGTAAAAGACATGTTTGTAATACGGCTTCAAAAGATTTGACACCAAAGTAGCTACAGCAAACGAACTTATGGCATGTCCAGAGAAATACCCAAACTTACCGCAGCGCTTGGCTAGAAATCTTCCGTACTCTATAAAAGCTTCATTACAAGGCCTTAGCCGCTCGAAAGTGTCTTTGGTGAAATTCGCAAACTGGTCTGTAAACGCAATCATCAAGCCTACGACCAATACTGTAATACCCAAACCTTTAAGTTTAATTTTCTTAAAGATCAGAAACAAAAGAACTGCGTAAAGTGGTATAGACGTTTCTTTTTCTGTAAGAAAAACCCAAAACCAATCCCATTCTTCAACCCCTAAATTGTTGAAAAAAAGGAAAACTTCTCTGTCTATATTTTGAAGTTGCTCTAGCATTTACTCTTGGTAACGGTCTACTTCTCTGTCGTAAAACTCTGAAGCTTCTTTGATTAAATTATTGGTTTCTTCTACCATTTCCTCTTCATTTTCAACATCAAAATCTTCAAACCATTCGATGTCATCGGTTTTCAAATCAATAATAAATCTTGGGAATTCAGTATGAACTATAAAAATAGATTCCGGATGGTCTGTATTGTCACCTAGTATAAATCTTGGTAATTTCATGTGGATGTTAATTTAGTTTCACCAAAAGTATGAATTTGTTTTTTGGAGAGCATATTAAATCTGATATACAACATAATTGCGGATGCTGTTAATCCAGAAAGCAAGCCTAACCAAATACCCATACTACCCAAAACCTCGGCTTTTCCAGTGAAGTAAGACACTGGTAGACCTATCAGCCAGTAGGCTATAAAGCATAGCAAGGTAGGCACTTTCACATCTTGAAGGCCTCTCAAAGCACCTAAAATGGCAACTTGCAACCCGTCACTCAACTGGAAAAGTGCTGCTATAATTAGTAATTGTGAAGCGAGTAAGATGACTTCAGCATCGTCGATATAAAGTGTTGGCAAAAAGCCTTTTAAAAGAATAAAACCAATAGCAAATACACCTTCGATCAAAAAGACCTGAAGAAAAATCGAAAAGGCTACGTCTCTCAAAGTTTTAAACTGTCGCTTCCCTTTTTGGTTGGCTACTCTAATAGTTGCAGTTACGCCAAGTCCTACAGCGATCATGAACGTCATGGACGCCAGGTTAAGAGCGATTTGGTTGGCGGCCTGAGCTTTGGTTCCCAGGGTTCCTGCCAGAAGTACAGTTGCAGTAAAAATACCTCCTTCAAACAGCATTTGTAGAGCCGTAGGAAAACCAAGATTGATTAATCTTTTGAAAATAGCTTTATCTAATGACCTTTTCATAAGGACAAAATAAGATTTCAATTTGGGTCGCTTACTCAAGATAAGGTAAAGCAAAATCAACATAAAAACTCTTGAAATCAATGTTCCTATGGCTGCTCCTTCAAGCTCAAGTCTTGGAAAGAACCATATTCCATAGATCAAAAAATAATTAAAAATTACATTGACCACATTGGCCAGAAGTGTAGCATACATAGCATATTTGGTCAAAGAAAGACCGTCTGCAAACTGTTTAAACCCCTGAAAAATCATTAACGGAATTAATGAAAAAGCAACAATATCAAGGTATGGTAAAGCTAAATCCACCACATCTTTAGGCTGATCGAGATGATAAAGTATAGGTTTGGCTAGCAGTAATAATAAAAACAAAACGACACCATTCACCGTACACATGATCAATCCATGTTGAAAGTACCATCGCCCTTTGGTCGCATCACCTTCGCCGTCGGCTTCAGCAATAAGTGGGGTGATTGCAAAACTAAACCCAATCCCAAGGAAAAGTGCAAAAAAGATAAGTGTATTTCCCAGAGAAACGGCTGCTAGCGGAGCAGCACCAAGCTTTCCAATCATTAAATTATCTACAAAACCCACCAACACATGACCTAGCTGACCTAACATAATTGGAAATGCCAGGCTAAAGTTTTTAGAAAATTCTTTAGTGTAGATGGATAAATTCAAAAGCTAATTTTTCAGTTAGCAAAAGTACACTTTGAGAATTGAATACAGAATCGTGATGAATGAATTAATCTTTAAAATAGTATTTTGAAAAACTGATGTACCGAAGAAGAAAGAATTACCATCAAGATGATGTATTTCTTTTATATTTGAAAATTAATTCAGAAAATAAAGAAACTTGAAAAAAGATTACGATAAGGATGAAGTAATTCAACACGTTTCAACACTGTTGCAAGAGATTCCCACCTCAATGGAGATCGTAAAAGACGATTCTAAAAAAGAAGAGAGGTTTCTTTATTTGGCTAAACATATGGTTGAAAAAGCCATCAAAAATGACGCTCTGTTGGTATCTGATGATGGTCGAGGTATCGCAATATTCTTCAAAATGGATGGTAAAGGAGATGGATTTTTTACTGAATTACTAAATGATTTAAAACTCGCCATCAATGTTACTGGCATTAAAAAAGGATTAAAAGCCTTAAAATCTCAAAAATTTGTAAGACAACAACGCCCAAATGAAGGGGAATACCTTTATTGCTGGTTTTGGGGAATTTTACCAGATGCCAGAGGAAATACAAGTGATAAGACTCCTTACAAGATGAAGGATGAAATGTTTCGCATATCAGAAGCCTTACAGCTTCCTATTTATGCTGAAACGCGCATCAGAAAGGTAAGTATTGCGTATAGACGCTATGGGTTTGAAATGCTTAAAGAATGGATGCACCCTAGTGGAGACATTATGTATTTCATGAAATATACTCCACCAAAGCCCGAGTCTACGTAGTTTATATTTGTACAAACTTTTTTACGTCCTCTTCAGTGATTTCCTGATCACCTAGAATAATTAGACGTTCAACCACATTTCTTAATTCTCTAATATTTCCAGTCCAGCTTAGTTGTTCCAATAGAGAGATAGCTTTATCATCAAAAGATTTTGGTTTTGTCCCCTGTTCTTTTGCAATTTTTTCGGTGAAATGCTGAATCAATTCCGGTATATCATCTCGTCTATCTTTTAAAGCTGGAACATGGATAATGATGACAGCTAGCCTGTGGTATAGATCCTCTCTAAACTTTTTCTCGTCAATTTCAACTTTCAGATCCTTATTGGTAGCAGCAATTACTCTTACATCAACTTTTATATCCTTGTCACTACCTACGCGCTGGACTCTACTTTCCTGTAAAGCTCTCAACACTTTGGCTTGAGCAGAAAGGCTCATGTCACCAATTTCATCGAGGAAAATAGTACCTCCGTTGGCAGCCTCAAACTTTCCTGCTCTGTCTTTATTGGCAGATGTAAACGCGCCCTTCACATGACCAAACAGTTCACTTTCTATCAATTCAGAGGGAATAGCCGCGCAATTCACTTCTATAAAAGGGCCTTTACTTCTATTGCTTTTTTCGTGAAGCCAGTGGGCGACAAGTTCTTTGCCAGTTCCGTTTTCGCCTGTAATCAAAACTCTGGCTTCAGTCGGAGCCACTTTGTCTATCATGGATTTAATCTGGTCGAGTTCATCTGACTTTCCAACCATTTCAAATTGCTTAGAGACTTTTTTCTTTAACTGTTTATTTTCCTGAGCCAGTTGGGTATGATCCAAAGCAATTCTTACGGTATTTAGCAAGCGATTGAGATCTGGCGGTTTTGAGATATAATCAAAAGCTCCCATTCGCATAGTTTCTACTGCGGTTTCAAGATCACCATGACCAGATATCATAATAACTGGTAGCTCTGGTTGTAGCTTTTGACAAGCAGACAGGACTTCTAAACCGTCCATCTTTGGCATTTTAATATCACAAAGTACCAAATCGTAAGTGTTTTTTTTAATAAGCTCAACACCCTGTAAACCGTCTTCGGCTTCATCTATTTTATAATTTTTTTCTTCTTCCAGCAGTATTTTTTTAAGCACTCGTCTTATCGCATCTTCATCTTCTATAATGAGTAGTGTTGGCATGACAATTTATTTTGAATTAAATATAAGTTTAATACGAGGTTCTTTAGTATCCAGCTTAAAGTTTTTACAATATTTTAAAGTCTCGTCCAAAAACAAAACCCACCCTATCTAAAATAGGGTGGGAAAAAAAATTGCTATGAAAAAGAAAAAACACCGCTTAAATTAGCGGTGTTCAAATATATATAATATTTTGTTAACCAGATTAGGAAAACATGTCTTTTACCTTTTCAAAGAAAGATTTATCAGACTTATTGGGATTGGGTTCAAAATTGGAGTCCCCAAGATTGGATTCAAAAAACTCTCTTTGTTCTTTAGACAAAGATTGGGGAGTCCACACGTTGATATGTACGAGCAAGTCTCCGGTACCATAACCATTTAGGTTTGGCAACCCTTTATTTCTAAGTCTTAGAATCTTACCACTCTGTACCCCAGGCTCAACCTTAATTCTAACTTTTCCTCCTACAGTTTGTATTTCTTTACTAGCTCCAAGAGCTGCTTCAGGATAACTAATGTATAAGTCGTAGTGCAGGTTTTCACCATCACGTTGCAGACTTTCATGCTCTTTTACTTCAATAAGCACAATTAAGTCTCCAGGAACTCCATCACCAACTGGTTCATTGCCTTTGTTGGAAACTTTTAACTGCATACCATCTTCCACGCCTGATGGAATTTTGATAGAAACAGTTTCTTCTGTCATCTTGAGACCATGAGCATCTGTTCCCTGACCTTTTTTATCGATAATTTGTCCGGATCCACCACAAGCTGTACATGGTGAAGCAGTTTGCATTCTGCCCAAAATAGTATTGGTAACTCTAGTAACCTGACCCGTTCCATTACAAGTTGTACAAGTTTTAAAAGTAGTATCTGAAGGTTTTTTCTTACGAGATACTTTTACCTTTTTCTCAACACCTTTTGCTACTTCTTCCAAAGTCAAACTTACGCGTATTCTTAAGTTTCCGCCTTTTGACCTTTGTCTGCCACCAAAGCCTCCTCCAAAACCGGAGAAACCTTGGCTTCTTCCTCCAAAGCCACTACCAAAAATATCACCGAACTGGCTAAAGATGTCATCCATGTTCATCCCTCCGCCACCAAAGCCTTGAGATCCATCAAAAGCACCATGTCCAAACTGATCGTACTTCTGTCTTTTTTCTTCGTTTCCTAAAACTTCATAGGCTTCAGCTGCTTTTTTAAATTTATTCTCAGCTTCAGAATCGTCTGGATTTTTGTCGGGATGGTATTTTATAGCCATTTTCCGATAAGCCTTTTTAATTTCAGCCTGTGAAGCACCTTTGGATAAACCTAATATGTCGTAATAATCTTCTTTCATAAAATTTTATTTTCCAGTAACCACTTTAGGATAGCGTATGATCTTATCACCTAGAGTATATCCTTTTTCAACTACATCAATTATTTTTCCCTTCATATCCTCAGTTGGAGCTGCAATTTGTGTGATAGCTTCGTGTAAATCAGAATCAAATACATCACCAGCTTTCACTGTCATCACTTCCAGACCTTTGTTTTTGAGAGTTTCTCGTAGCTTATTATTAATTAGTTCTATACCTTGTACCAGAGATTCATCTGATGATTTTTTGATTTCGAGCATTGCTCTATCAAAATCATCTAAGACAGGAAGCATAGACTGCATAACATCTTGACTCGCTGTTTTGAATAATTCTATACGCTCCTTAGAAGTTCGACGTTTATAGTTTTCAAATTCAGCAAATAACCTTAAATACTTATCATCTTTAGCATCAAGTTCCTGCTGAAGTTGCTCTTCTTTAGACAACTTTTCCTCCGGGGCTTCCGCTTTCTCATTTTCTTTTGGAGTAGATTGCTCCTCTTTTGAATCAGAAGTTTCAGTGTTTTGGTCTTTCCCTTCCATTTCAACTGCTTCTTTTTCCTCTGATTTTATATTCTTTTTACTCATGTGTTACTATTTTAGATTCAATTGGCAAATGTACTGCCAATTCCTATATAATGCCATAATGACAGATTGTAAGTATGGAATGTTTTTGGATAGTTACTTTGAAACTTTAATAAACTAAAAATGAAAAGAAGAGTAATTAATTCAATGCTAGTGTTATCACTTGTAGCTTCAGCATTTAGCTGTAAAAGCGACAAGAAGACTGAAACTTCTGAAGTGAAAGAAACTAAAGAAAATTCAGAAATGGCCGTCACTTACAATGTTGATGTAGAGCAATCTAAAATTAACTGGGTGGGATCAAAACCAGCTGGAGAGCACAACGGACAGGTGTCTTTGAGTGAAGGCAATCTAAAAGTTGAAAACGAAAGTCTTTTAGGTGGAAATATCGTTATTGACATGACAAGTATAGATGTCCAAGACCTTGAAGGTGATGACAAGAAAAAACTTGAAGATCATTTGATGGGATATTCCAACGGTAAAGAAGATCATTTCTTCAATGCTAACAAATATCCTGAAGCCAAATTTGAAATTACTGGAATGGAAGAAAAAGAAGGACAAACTATACTTTCTGGAAATCTTACCTTAAAAGAAACTTCAAAAAATATTACTTTTCCTGTAAGTGTATCTATGAATGACTCGGATAATTCGGTTATGCTTACTTCTGAAGAAGTTGTATTAGACAGAACAGAGTGGGGAATCAAATTTATGTCTAAGTCTTTCATTGAAAACTTAGGAGATAACTTTGTGAATGATGATATGAAAATATCTTTTGACTTAAAAGCCTTTAAAGCTGAATAAATTGTAGTTCAAAACTATAAAAAAGAAAATCCCTCAAACTAATATTTGAGGGATTTTTTTATATCTAGACTTAAGGAGAAAATGCTAAGCTTCCCCTGTAGGTCCTCCAAAATTCAATGGAATATTGGTTTTTTCTTGCTCTTTAATTGAACCCTGGCTTTTCTCAAAACGATTGATGTTATCATTTAAAGCTTTCAACAGGCGTTTGGCATGTTGAGGAGTGAGAATAATTCTAGATCTTACTTTGTTCTTTGGAGACCCAGGCATGATATTCACAAAATCCAAAACAAACTCAGTTTGCGAATGATTGATAATGGCTAAGTTGCTATAAATGCCCTGAGCCACATCATCATCAATTTGGATATTTAGCTTTTGCTGCTTCTTATCGTTTTGATCACTCATGATTAATTAAAGTTTACATTCACTTCTTGTTTCTTCTCCATCATTGTCGCCAATTCTTCTTTGGAACCTACAATGATATCGTCAAATTCTCTCAATCCAGTACCAGCCGGGATTCTATGTCCTACAATAACATTTTCTTTCAATCCTTCTAAGTAATCGATTTTACCGCTTACAGCAGCTTCGTTCAATACCTTGGTTGTTTCCTGGAAGGAAGCAGCCGAAATGAAAGATTTAGTTTGCAGAGACGCTCTTGTAATACCCTGAAGTATTGGTGCTGCTGTCGCAGATTCTGCATCACGCGCAGTGACCAGTTGTTTGTCTTCACGTTTCAAGATTGAATTTTCATCTCTCAGTTCACGTAAAGTAACTACTTGTCCAGGCTTAAGAGTCGTACTGTCACCAGCGTCTTCTACAATCTTCTTACCGAAAATATTATCGTTTTCTTCAATAAAATCTTCTTTGTGTACCAATTGATTTTCTAAGAAAATCGTATCACCAGAATCTTGAATTTTGACTTTTCTCATCATTTGCCTTACAACAACTTCAAAGTGCTTGTCATTAATCTGCACTCCTTGCAACCTATATACTTCCTGAACTTCGTTCACTAAGTATTGTTGTACAGCACTAGGGCCTTTGATATTCAAGATATCTTCTGGGGTGACAGAACCGTCAGACAATGGCATACCAGCTTTCACGTAGTCATTTTCTTGTACCAGAATCTGGTTAGAAAGTTTGACTAAGTATTTCTTAACTTCACCTAGCTTAGATTCTATAATAATTTCACGGTTACCTCTTTTGATTTTACCAAAAGAAACCACACCGTCAATTTCACTGACTACAGCAGGGTTGGAAGGATTTCTCGCTTCAAACAATTCTGTAAGACGTGGAAGACCTCCTGTAATATCACCAGCTTTAGATGATTTTCTAGGAATTTTAACCAAAATCTTACCGATTTTGATTTCTTCGTTATCGTCTACCATCAAGTGTGCTCCAACAGGCAGGTTGTAAGATCTCATGATTTCATCATCGTTATTCTTGATGTGAAGTGTTGGTATCTTACGCTTGTTTTTAGATTCTATGATCACTTTCTCCTGGAATCCAGTTTGCTCATCACTTTCCACTTCATAAGTCTGTCCTTGAGTGATGTTTTCAAATTCGATTTTACCAGAAAATTCTGAAATAATAACTCCGTTATATGGATCCCATTTACAAATCACATCTCCTTTTTTGACTTTGTCACCAGGGTTGATTGTTAATTCAGCTCCGTAAGGAATAACGTTTGTACTTAGGGCAATTCCAGATTTTTTGTCGATGATTTTTACTTCTGAAGTTCTTGAAATAACGATATCAATTTTCTTTCCTTCGCTATTTTGTCCTTCAACAGTTTTTAAGTCTTCAATTTCTGCTACACCGTCGAACTTAGCTTCCAGTTTATTTTCTTCTGAAATGTTTCCTGCAATACCACCTACGTGGAAAGTTCTCAAAGTTAACTGTGTACCAGGCTCCCCGATAGATTGAGCAGCAACTACACCAACAGCTTCACCTCGTTGTACAGTTTTATTGGTAGATAAGTTTCTACCGTAACATTTCACGCAAATTCCCTGTTTAGCTTCACAAGTCAACGGAGAACGTACTTCAACAGAATTCAACGCTGAAGCTTCAATTTTCTCTGCTGCATCTTCACTAATTTCATCACCTGCATTCACAAGAAGTTCTTGAGAAATTGGATCAACAACATCATTCAATGCTGTTCTACCTACAATTCTTTCACCAAGGCTTTCAACAACTTCATCATTTTTCTTCAATGCAGAGACTTCAATACCTCTCAAGGTTCCACAGTCTTCTTCTCTTACGATAACATCCTGAGAAACATCTACCAATCTACGTGTTAAGTAACCCGCATCGGCAGTTTTTAATGCTGTATCGGCAAGACCTTTACGAGCACCGTGAGTAGATATAAAGTATTCTAAAATGGATAAACCTTCTTTAAAGTTAGAAAGAATTGGGTTTTCAATAATCTCACCACCTGCAGAAGTAGATTTTTTAGGCTTAGCCATCAATCCACGCATACCTGTTAACTGGCGAATTTGTTCTTTAGAACCCCTTGCACCAGAGTCAAGCATCATATATACCGAGTTGAACCCTTGCTTATCTTCACGAATACGCTTCATAGCGAGTTCAGTTAAGTTAGCATTGGTCGCTGTCCAGATATCAATCACCTGATTGTAACGCTCGTTGTTGGTAATAAGACCCATGTTATAGTTACCTATAACGCCTTCTACCTGCTCGTTGGCATCATCAATCATAGTTTGTTTTTCTTCTGGGATAATAATATCCCCTAAAGAGAAAGACAATCCACCTCTAAAGGCGAAGTTGTAACCAAGGCTTTTGATTTCATCAAGAAATTCAGCTGTCTCCGGAACAGATGTTTTCTTAAGTACACGGGCAATAACATCACGAAGCGCTTTCTTGGTCATGACATCGTTGATGAAACCTACGCTATCAGGAATAGATTCGTTAAACAATACACGTCCAACAGTAGTTTCTATATTTCTCTTAACGATTTCACCATGTTCATTAACGTCATTTGTTCTAATCGTAATAAGTGCATTTAAGTCAACCTGCTTCTCATTGTAAGCAATATTAACTTCTTCAGCTGAGTAAAACTTAAGACCTTCTCCTTTCACTTTATGCTCTGGAGTAGATGATCTCGGCTTGGTCATATAATACAATCCAAGAACCATATCCTGAGAAGGTACAGTAATTGGTGATCCGTTAGCTGGATTCAAAATACTGTGTGAGGCCAACATCAATAGCTGTGCTTCCAAAATTGCTTCTGGTCCAAGAGGTAAGTGAACTGCCATCTGGTCACCGTCAAAATCGGCGTTGAATGCAGTACAAACCAAGGGGTGCAGCTGAATAGCCTTTCCTTCGATTAATTTTGGCTGGAAAGCTTGTATCCCAAGTCTGTGTAAGGTTGGAGCACGGTTAAGTAACACAGGGTGTCCTTTCAATACGTTCTCTAAGATATCCCAAACAACAGGCTCTTTTTTATCTATTATTTTCTTTGCAGATTTTACAGTTTTTACAATTCCTCTTTCTATCAGTTTTCTGATCACGAAAGGCTTGTAAAGTTCTGCTGCCATGTCTTTTGGCAATCCACATTCAAACATTTTCATTTCTGGTCCAACGACGATAACAGAACGTGCCGAATAATCCACACGTTTACCAAGTAGGTTTTGTCTGAAACGTCCCTGCTTTCCTTTTAAAGAATCAGAAAGTGATTTTAATGGTCTGTTAGAATCAGTTTTAACAGCAGAAGATTTTCTTGTGTTGTCAAATAAAGAATCTACAGATTCCTGAAGCATACGCTTCTCATTTCTAAGAATGACTTCAGGTGCTTTTATTTCCATCAATCGCTTCAAACGATTGTTTCTGATAATCACTCGTCGATAAAGATCATTTAAATCTGAGGTTGCAAAACGTCCACCATCAAGCGGCACAAGAGGTCTTAGTTCTGGAGGAGTTACGGGAATCACCTTCATGATCATCCACTCAGGATTATTCTCTCTATTGTTTTTAGAATCTCTCAACGCTTCCACAACTTGAAGACGTTTAAGCGCTTCCGTTTTACGTTGCTTAGAGGTTTCATTGTTTGCTTTGTGTCTTAAGTCATAAGAAAGCTCATCTAAATCTAGACGCTTAAGAATTTCTAGAAGACATTCAGCTCCCATTTTAGCAAGGAACTTGTTGGGATCGTCATCGTCTAAGTATTGGTTTTCCTGAGGAAGTTCTTCTAAAATATTTAGATATTCTTCTTCAGTTAAGAAATCCATCTTCTTCAACGGCTCTCCTTCTTCATTCTTTGCATCTCCTGGCTGAATAACGACATAGCGTTCATAATAAATGATCATGTCGAGTTTCTTGGAAGGAATTCCAAGAAGGTACCCAATCTTGTTTGGTAAAGATCTGAAATACCAAATATGAGCAACAGGAACCACAAGGTTAATGTGTCCAACGCGGTCTCTTCTTACCTTTTTCTCAGTAACTTCAACACCACAACGGTCACAAACGATTCCCTTATAGCGTATTCTTTTGTATTTTCCACAAGCACACTCATAATCTTTGACCGGGCCAAAAATTCGTTCACAAAACAGTCCATCTCTTTCTGGCTTGTGTGTTCTGTAATTAATAGTTTCAGGTTTTAAAACTTCACCTCTAGATTCGGCTAGAATACTTTCCGGAGAAGATAAACCTATAGAGATTTTATTAAATCTCTTTTGTGTATTCTTATCATTATTTCTTGTCATAATACAAGTGCTAAAGAATTATTGTAATAAAATGTGATAACATCTCCCGCCCTGGAGCGGGATTGTTATTACTCTTCTAATCTGATATCTAGTCCTAGACCTTTCAATTCGTGCATCAATACATTGAAAGATTCTGGCAATCCTGGTTCTGGCATTGGCTCACCTTTTACGATAGCTTCGTAAGTTTTGGCTCTACCGATGACATCGTCAGATTTTACAGTTAAGATTTCTCTCAATGTAGCAGAAGCGCCATAAGCTTCCAGTGCCCAAACTTCCATCTCTCCAAAACGCTGTCCACCAAATTGTGCTTTACCACCAAGCGGTTGTTGCGTGATCAATGAGTAAGGTCCTATAGATCTGGCGTGCATCTTGTCTTCAATCATATGTCCTAATTTCAACATATAAATGACACCTACAGTTGCAGGTTGGTCAAAACGCTCACCTGTTCCACCATCATATAAGTAAGTATGTCCATATCTTGGGATACCTGCTTCATCTGTCAATTCATTGATTTGATCTAAAGTTGCTCCATCAAAAATTGGAGTGGCAAACTTTCTACCTAATTTTTGACCTGCCCATCCAAGAACAGTTTCATAAATCTGACCAATGTTCATACGAGAAGGTACACCAAGTGGATTCAATACGATATCAACAGGCGTTCCGTCATCCAGGAATGGCATGTCTTCTTCTCTCACGATTTTAGCAACAATACCTTTGTTACCGTGACGACCTGCCATCTTATCCCCTACTTTCAACTTACGCTTTTTAGCTACGTAAATTTTAGCAAGTTTTAAAATTCCAGATGGAAGTTCATCTCCAACCGTAATTGTAAATTTCTCTCTTCTTAAGTTACCCTGAAGATCGTTTTGCTTAATCTTATAGTTATGTAAAAGATCAGCAACTAAAGCGTTTGTAGCCTTATCTGTCGTCCAGGTTCCTTTAGTTAAGTGACTAAAATCTTCAACAGAGTTCAACATTTTTAGGGTGTACTTTTTACCTTTTGGCAAGGTATCTTCACCTAAATCGTTTTGAACTCCCTGAGCAGTTTTACCACCTACAATTCCAAATAATTTTTCAATTAATCGGTTTCTAAGTTCCTCAAACTTCACCTGGTATTTAGCCTCGAGCGCATCAATTTCTTGTTTATCCTGTGCTCTCTTACGCTTATCTTTTACAGCTCTTGTAAATAATTTTTTATCGATAACAACACCGTTAAGCGATGGAGAAGCCTTTAAAGAAGCATCTTTTACATCACCAGCTTTGTCACCAAAAATAGCTCTCAGTAATTTCTCTTCTGGAGTAGGATCACTTTCACCTTTTGGAGTAATCTTACCAATAAGAATATCTCCAGGCTTGATTTCTGCACCAATTCTGATCATACCATGCTCATCCAAATCTTTAGTAGCTTCTTCTGAAACGTTTGGTATATCAGCTGTTAATTCTTCATTACCAAGCTTGGTATCTCTTACTTCAAGAGAATACTCATCAATATGAACTGAGGTAAGAAGATCATCTTTTACAACACGTTCAGAAATTACGATGGCATCCTCGAAGTTGTAACCTTTCCATGGCATAAATGCCACTTTCATGTTACGGCCGAGGGCCAATTCACCATTATCTGTTGCATAGCCTTCGCAAAGCACCTGTCCTTTAGTTACACGGTCTCCAACTCTTACAATTGGTTTCAGGTTAATTGTAGAACCCTGGTTGGTTTTTCTGAATTTGATCAAGTCATAAGTCTTGTCATCTTCATCAAAGCTTACCAGTCTTTCATCCTCAGTTCTATCGTAGGAGATGACAATTTTTCTTGCATCTACATAGTCAACAGTTCCATCACCTTCCGCATTGATCAAGACTCTTGAATCCTGTGCCACACGTCTTTCCAATCCAGTACCAACGATAGGCGCATCTACTCTCAACAGAGGAAGAGCCTGACGCATCATGTTGGAGCCCATCAAAGCACGGTTAGCATCATCATGTTCAAGGAAAGGAATTAATGAAGCCGAAATTGATGAAATCTGATTTGGCGCAACATCAATATAATCAACTTCTTTAGGATCTACAACTGGGAAGTCACCTTCCATACGAGCAATAACTCGGTCTGAAGTCATAGTCCCATCTTTAGAAATAGGAATGTTGGCCTGAGCGATCAACTTGTTTTCTTCCTCTTCAGCAGAAAGGTAAAGGGGATCCGATTCAAAATCAATTTTACCATTTTCTACCTTTCGGTATGGCGTTTCAATAAATCCCATGCTGTTAACTTTTCCGTAAACAGACATAGAAGAAATCAAACCGATGTTTGGTCCTTCAGGAGTTTCAATTGGGCAAAGTCTTCCGTAGTGTGTATAGTGAACATCACGTACTTCGAAACCTGCTCTTTCTCTTGATAAACCGCCAGGTCCTAAAGCGGAAAGCCTTCTTTTGTTAGTTAGTTCTGCTAATGGATTGGTTTGATCCATAAACTGAGACAACTGGTTAGTCCCAAAGAAAGAATTAATCACAGAAGACAAGGTCTTCGCATTAATCAAATCGATAGGTGTAAAAACCTCGTTATCTCTCACATTCATTCGCTCTCTAATAGTTCTTGCCATTCTGGCAAGACCTACGCCAAATTGCTGAGACAATTGCTCACCAACGGTTCTAACACGACGATTAGAAAGATGGTCGATATCATCTACTTCAGCTTTAGAGTTTACCAATTCAATAAGGTACTTGATAATCGTAATGATGTCCAGCTTAGTCAATACTTTGCTGTCCATACTGATATCAAGTCCTAATTTTTTATTCATTCTGTAACGACCAACTTCACCTAAGTTGTAACGTTGATCTGAAAAGAACAATTTATCGATAATACCACGTGCCGTTTCTTCATCGGGCGGCTCAGCATTACGCAATTGTCTGTAGATATGCTCTACTGCCTCTTTTTCAGAGTTAGTAGGATCTTTTTGTAAAGTATTATATATGATGGCATAGTCACCAGTCAAATTATCTTCCTTGTGAAGTAAGATCGTTTTTGAACCAGTTTCTAAAATCTCTTCAATATGGTCTTTTTCTAAAATGGTATCACGATCCAATACGATTTCGTTTCTTTCAATAGAAACAACTTCTCCAGTATCTTCATCCACAAAATCCTCATACCAAGTATTTAGTACTCTTGCAGCTAGTTTTCTGCCAAGGTATTTTTTTAAACCAGTTTTAGACACCTTCACCTCTTCTGCAAGGTCAAAAATCTCTAAAATATCTTTATCTCTTTCAAAACCAATAGCTCTGAAAAGAGTAGTTACAGGTAATTTCTTTTTTCTGTCTATATAAGCATACATCACAGAGTTGATATCTGTAGCAAATTCAATCCAGGACCCTTTAAATGGAATGACTCTAGCGGAGTAGAGTTTGGTTCCATTGGCGTGGAAAGACTGACCAAAGAATACACCAGGTGATCTGTGTAACTGAGAAACAACAACACGTTCTGCTCCATTGATCACAAACGTTCCACTTGGAGTCATGTAAGGGATAGTTCCTAAATAGACATCCTGCACGATCGTCTCAAAATCTTCATGTTCTGGATCGGTACAGTAAAGTTTTAATCGTGCCTTAAGAGGCACACTATAGGTAAGACCTCTCTCGATACACTCTTGGATGGAGTAACGTGGAGGGTCTACAAAGTAATCTAAAAATTCAAGTACAAATTGATTTCTCGTATCTGTAATTGGGAAATTTTCTTGGAAGGTATTGTATAAACCTTCGTTGGATCTTTCTTCTGGCTTAGTTTCAAGCTGAAAAAAGTCTTGGAAAGACTTTACTTGAATATCCAGAAAATCTGGATAATCTGGCTTGTTTTGTACGGAAGAAAAACTAATTCGTTCATTATGCATTGCTAACATCTAAGAAAGATTTTAATGCTTTGAATTTAATGAAAATTCATCAGCAATATTAACTTATAAAAAGTAAAATAAACACGTCGCGTATAGATACGCAAAATGGTTTAGACCTACAAGAGTGATTCTTGTGGTCTAAACCTAGTATTAAAAGTGTGTGTGAGCTTACTTAAGCTCAACCTCAGCACCTGCTTCTTCTAGTTGTGCTTTAAGTGCTTCTGCTTCGTCTTTAGCAACACCTTCCTTAACAGGAGCTGGTGCACCATCAACTAATGCTTTTGCATCTTTAAGACCTAAACCTGTCAATTCTTTAACAAGCTTAACAACAGCTAGTTTAGAACCACCTGGAGCTTTCAAAATCACGTCGAATTCTGATTGCTCTTCTGCTTCTTCACCACCACCAGCAGCACCGCCACCAGCAACAGCTACTGCAGCAGCAGCAGGCTCTATACCATATTCTTCTTTTAAAATATCAGCTAACTCATTTACCTCTTTTACAGTAAGGTTAACCAATTGTTCTGCGAAATCTTTTAATTCTGCCATTTTCTATCGTTTTAGTGTAATTTAATATTTAGTAATTAGTGCGTGTTTATTCTTCTCTTTGAGAAAGTGTTTTAAGGATTCCAGAAAGTTTACCACCACCAGATTTAAGTGCTGATACAACATTTTTAGCTGGGGATTGTAACAATCCAATGATGTCTCCAATAACTTCTTCTTTAGATTTGATATCTACTAGAGCGTCTAGGTTTTCATCACCAACATAAATTGATTCTGCAACGTAAGCCCCTTTCAAAATAGGCTTTTCATTTTTCTTTCTAAAGTTTTTGATCACTTTAGCTGGAGCATTTCCAGTTTCGGAAAGCATAATTGACGTACTTCCTTTCAGAATACCTGTCAACTCACCGAATTCTTTGTCTGTACTTTCCATAGCCTTAGCCAGGAGAGTATTTTTAACTACCATCAGCTTAACGTCTGCTTTAAAGCATGCACGTCTTAAGTCTGAAGTTAAGGATGCATTCAATCCTGAAATATCTGCTAAATATACATTTGATGAATCTGCTAACTTAGTAGTTAAATCTTTTATTACTATAGATTTCTCTTCTCTTGTCATAACTTAAAATTATTGCTCGGTAAATCGTTTAGTATCGATTTCAATACTTGGACTCATTGTAGAAGCGATATGTATACTTTTAATATAAGTACCTTTCACTACCTGAGGCTTAAGCTTGACGAGCGTCGTTAGTAATTCTCTTGCATTTCCAGCAATTTTTTCTGCGTCGAAGGATACTTTACCAACAGCGGCATGAACGATACCAGTTTTATCAACCTTAAAGTCAATTTTACCAGCTTTAACGTCTGAAACTGCTTTAGCAATATCCATTGTTACTGTACCAGTCTTAGGATTGGGCATAAGACCTCTTGGTCCTAATACTCTACCTAGAGGGCCTAATTTACCCATTACACTTGGCATAGTGACAATAACGTCAACATCTGTCCATCCTCCTTTGATTTTCTCAAGGTATTCATCCAAACCAACGTAATCTGCACCAGCTTCTTCAGCTTCTTTTGCTTTGTCTGGAGTAACAAGAGCCAAGACTTTCACATCTTTACCAGTTCCGTGAGGTAATGTAACAACACCACGAACCATTTGGTTAGCTTTTCTTGGATCAACATTCAGTCTTACGGCTAGATCAACAGATTCGTCGAAATTAGCGTAAGCTACATCTTTCAATAAAGCAGAGGCATCAGCTACTGAATAAGTCGTTGACTTATCCACTTTACTATGTGCTTCTTTTTGCTTTTTAGTTATTTTTGCCATGTTAATTTCGTTTTGTTAAAATGGTGCATTACCTTTTACAGTTATACCCATAGATCTTGCTGTACCAGCAACCATTTTCATTGCAGATTCTGTTGTAAATGCATTCAAATCCTGCATTTTATCTTCAGCTATCGCTTTCACTTGATCCCAAGTTACAGAACCAACCTTCTTAGAGTTTGGCTCACCAGATCCTTTCTTTAATTTTGATGCTTCCATCAATTGGACTGCTGCCGGTGGAGTCTTAATGATAAATTCAAAAGACTTGTCCTTATATACTGTAATTTCTACAGGAAGAATTTTACCACTCTTATCTTGAGTTCTACCATTGAATTGCTTACAGAATTCCATGATATTTACCCCAGCAGCACCCAAAGCAGGTCCAACCGGTGGGGATGGGTTTGCTGCACCACCTCGTACCTGGAGTTTTACTACTTTACTTACTTCTTTTGCCATTTTTCAAAATTTAGTTGAATTGTTTTCAGTGGGAAGCATTATGTTTAAAAACAACTCTATATTATGTGTAACATTTAAATTTTCTCTACCTGCATGTAGCTAAGCTCAACTGGTGTTTTACGACCAAATATCTTAACCATCACCTGTAATTTCCTCTTATCTTCATTTATCTTTTCAATAGTTCCTGTGAAACTATTAAAAGGACCATCAACAACTTTTACAGATTCGCCTATACTAAACGGTATAGCAACATTTTCCTTTTGAACAGAAAGCTGATCTACTTTACCCAACATTCTATTCACCTCTGATTTACGCATTGGAACAGGCTCACCCCTTTTGGTTTCGCCAAGAAATCCAATAACACCGTTTACTCCTTTAATAACGTGACCAACTTCACCTTCCAGGTTAGCATTGACCATGATATATCCAGGGAAATAAACTTTTTCCTTGTTGATTTTCTTTCCATTGCGGATTTGCACTACATTTTCTGTAGGCACAAGTATATCGTCAACATAATCACTAAGACCTTGATGAGAAATTTCTTTCTCAATATAGTCCTTGACTTTGTTTTCAGAACCACTAATCGCTCTGACTACATACCATTTTTTTAAACCTGTCTCAGACATGAATTATGATTTAACCCAATTAAAATATTGCTTTACAGCTGAACTAAACACTTCATCAACCCCCCAAATAGCGAGTGAAAAAAGAATAGAAAAAACCGCAACAATTACCATGAGTTTTTGTCCTTCAGCCCAGGTAGGCCAAGTCACATGATTTCTTAATTCGCTGTAAGACTCGCTTACATAATTTTTAAAATTTGACATCTTCTTAAGATTTGCACGGGTTGAGAGGCTCGAACTCCCGACACCTGGTTTTGGAGACCAGTGCTCTACCAACTGAGCTAAACCCGTAAATATTTCATTTTTTAGAGCGTGCAAAGAAACAAAAATTCCCGCAGATAAAAAAGAAAATTTAAAAAGTTAAGGTATCCACCAATTGCAGACACCTTAACTATATCTAAAAATTAATCCTAAGGATTAAAGTATTTCTGTAACCTGTCCAGCACCTACTGTACGTCCACCTTCACGAATTGCGAATCTAAGACCTACGTTAAGAGCAATCGGCTGAATCAAATCAACTGTGATTGTTAAGTTATCACCAGGCATTACCATCTCTACTCCATCAGGAAGATTAATAGTACCAGTAACATCTGTAGTTCTTACGTAGAACTGTGGTCTGTAGTTGTTATGGAATGGAGTATGACGTCCACCTTCTTCTTTTTTCAGAATATAAACCTCAGCTTTGAATTTTCCGTGTGGCTTAATAGATCCTGGCTTAGCAATTACCATACCTCTAGAGATTTGGCTCTTTTCAATACCTCTTAACAAGATACCTACGTTATCACCAGCTTCTCCTCTATCAAGAATTTTACGGAACATTTCAACACCTGTAATAGTTGATTTCATGTTCTCTGCTCCCATACCGTTGATTTCAACAGCATCACCAGTGTTTGCAACACCAGTTTCAATACGTCCTGTAGCAACAGTACCACGACCAGTAATAGAGAATACGTCTTCAATCGGCATTAAGAAATCTTTCTCAACATCTCTTTCTGGAAGTTCAATATAGTCATCAACTGCCTCCATCAAATCGAGTACAGTTTTAGCCCATTTCTCATCACCTTCTAAAGCACCAAGTGCAGAACCTGAAATAACAGGAGCATTATCTCCATCATATTCGTAGAAAGAAAGTAAATCTCTGACTTCCATTTCAACTAATTCTAAAAGCTCCTCATCATCAACGAGGTCAACTTTATTTAAGAAAGTAACAATTCTAGGAATACCAACCTGACGTCCTAAAAGAATGTGCTCACGAGTTTGTGGCATTGGACCATCAGTTGCAGCTACAACTAGGATAGCACCGTCCATTTGAGCAGCACCAGTAACCATGTTCTTTACATAATCGGCGTGACCTGGACAGTCAACGTGTGCATAGTGACGATTTGCAGTTTGATATTCAACGTGAGAAGAGTTAATAGTAATACCACGCTCTTTTTCCTCAGGTGCATTATCAATTTGATCAAAAGCACTAGCTTCAGAATATCCAGCATCCGCCATAACTTTTGTAATAGCAGCTGTAAGTGTAGTTTTTCCGTGATCGACGTGACCAATTGTACCTATGTTTAGGTGTGGTTTGGAACGATCAAAATTTTCCTTTGCCATAGTAGTAAATTATTTAATCTTAGTTATATATTAGTGTTAATGTTTATAACAACGTAATAAGTCAACAAAACCAGGTTTTGAGACTTAAAAATTGAGCCAACGACGAGAATTGAACTCGTGACCTTTTCCTTACCAAGGAAACGCTCTACCCCTGAGCTACGTCGGCATTCAAGAATTTGCATTTTAAAAAAATAGAGCGGAAGACCGGGTTCGAACCGGCGACATTCAGCTTGGAAGGCTGACGCTCTACCAACTGAGCTACTTCCGCTTATCTTTTTCAATATGTCAATGCAAAGCCTGATGTTATCCGACTTGGTTGTGGGGAGAGCAGGATTCGAACCTGCGAAGGTAAAACCAACAGATTTACAGTCTGTCCTCGTTGGCCGCTTGAGTATCTCCCCAAAACAATCTAATAAATGAGCCAATAAAGGGAATCCCCTCAACTCCGTTCGGGATAAACTTCTCGTCCCAAACTTATCAACTCTCATTATCATTAAAGAATGCAATGAACTTCATTCCATTCTTGAGCCGATGGAGGGACTCGAACCCACGACCTGCTGATTACAAATCAGCTGCTCTAGCCAGCTGAGCTACATCGGCTTATCAGTATGTCAAACGCTACTTTTTGTAACGGGATGCAAATATAAAACGATTATTGATATCTGAAAATTATTTATTACTTTTTTTCCGAAAAATAATTTAAATAAAATTCATCTAGAATTTAACTATTCATCGCCCTTTACCGATCGAGGATGAGCTGTTGCATGCGCTCTGCTCAACTCCTTAAAATTTGAGTGTGTATATACCTCTGTAGAAGCTAAACTACTATGCCCTAATAAATCTTTTATCGCAGTAATATCAGCTCCTTTTTCCAGCAGGTGCGAAGCAAATGCATGCCTCAATAAATGCGGACTTAATTTTTGTTTGGTCGATACATTTTTGAAATAAGAATTCACAGTTCGATACACCAGGTTTGGATAGATTGGCTTTCCGTTTTTGGTAACAAACAGTCTTTTAGTTTCTAAAGGAAGAAATTTTCTCTCTTCCAGATATTTTTGAATTAAACTTAGTGACGAATTCAATAGTGGAACAATACGCTCTTTGTTTCGTTTCCCTAACACTTTAAGTTGATTTTGTTCAAAATCAATGCTGCAGATGTTTAAATCTATCAGTTCCTGCCTTCGCATTCCCGTAGAATATAATAGGTCTATAATTAAATGATCACGAAGACCTTCAAAGGAATTGTCATTAAAATAAGCTGAAATCTGCTCCAATTCTGATCGGGAAAAAGCTTCCTGCTCACGTTTAGGCAACTTCAGGGATTTATGCTGCGACATAGGATTATCTTCTATCGCTTTCACCTTTAAAAGGAATTTAAAAAAAGTTTTAAGAGACGACAACTTTCTATTGATGGTTTTATGGGTTAAGCCTTTATCCACAAAACCCACAATCCATTGTCTTATCATTGGATAGTTGACTTCCGAAAAGTCATCGGTTTCATATTTTTTATTAAGAAATGACTGAAACTGAGCCAGATCTGAAGCATAAGAAGTGAGCGTATGCCTGGCATACTTTTTCTCCAATTGTAGGTAATCCAGAAATGCTTCGACGTGTTTCATAAAAAAACCATGTGCTAAAAAAACACATGGTTACAAATTTATGATTTAAAACCGATTATGTCGCCGGCTTATAGTCTTTATTGTCAATCACCATTTTGGCGATAATTTCCTTAAGGATCTCCGAAGTCCCCCCTCCAATAGGTCCTAATCGGCTGTCGCGGAACATTCTAGCTAGCGGATAGTCTTCAACATAACCATAGCCACCAAGCATTTGAAGGCAATCGTAAATCACTTCATCAGCTATTTTGGTAGAAAGCAGCTTAGACATGGTTGCTTCTTTTACCACGTACTCCCCTTCATCCAAACGTTTAGCTGTGGTGTAGTTAAAAGCTTTGGCCATCTCCACCTCACTGCTTCGTTCTGCAATTTTATGCCTTAGGGCCTGAAATTTATTGATGGTCTGGCCAAAAGCTTCACGCTCGGACATGTACTGCATAGCATAATCTAAAGCATATTCTGCTCTGGCGTGGGCGTTCACACCCATAATCAAACGTTCCAAAGCAAAATGTTGCATGATGTAAGGAAAGCCTTGATTTCGCTCACCCATGAGATGAGATTTTGGAATTTCTACATTATCGAAAGCAAGCTCAGCTGTATCGGAAGCTCTCCAGCCCAGTTTATTGAGTTTGGTCGCTGAAATACCGGGTGTATCTCTATCTACCAGAAAAATACTCATGCCTTTTCCTCCTTTTTCAGGAGCAGTTTTAGCAGCTACAATTAAATAATCTGAATATACCCCGTTAGTAATAAAAGTCTTTGAACCATTGATGACAAAAGAATCCTCCTTTTCTACGGCAGTGGTCTTCATCCCTGCTACATCAGAACCTCCGAAAGGTTCTGTGATACAAAGGCAACCAATCATATCGCCACTAATGGAAGCAGATAAATATTTTTCTTTAATTTCTTCACTCCCTTCTTTATTGACATGCGTCATTGCCAGATAAGCATGTGCCCATATCGCAGCAGCAAATCCTCCAGAGTTGATTTTCTGAAGCTCTTCCAATAAAATAATGGTATAGAATAAATCCAGATCTAGTCCACCATATTTTTCAGGGTAGGCTAAACCAAAGTAACCCATCTCTCCAAACTTCTTCCAGATGAAACGTTCAATAGTTCCTTCTTCTTCCCATTTGTCTAGATGCGGAACAACTTCTTTTTGAAGAAACTCCTGTAAACTTTTTCTGAACATCTCATGTTCTTCACTAAAATACATATGATTCATATCTTGATATCTTATTTTTGAATATTATTCTTTGATTTCCAAATATAATTGAATTCTATCTAATTTATAGTTAGGAAAACCTTCAATTTTTGACAATTCTTCAAAGCTTTTGATGCCTTGTCTTAATTTTATAAAGTTAATTATGGATCTGGACAGCTCATAATCAAAATATGGAAGTTCAGATAAATCTAATACACTTATAGAATTTATGTCTTGTTTTTCGACTTCTACGGGTTGTTTTAATGCGATAGTAGCTTCAAGATTCGAAATAACATCTGCCTTAAGGCCATAAACATCTTTAAGCTGAATGATGTCTACAAAACCTCCGAGTTTCTCTCTGTAATTTAAAATTCTGCCAGCCAGCGTTTCTCCAATACCTGATACTTCTATTAAATCTGATTCTGTTACAGAATTTAAATCTTTCTTGTCAGCGTAACTTAAAGATGTTTTGTTGGTTGATTTTGATTTTCTGGCTTCCGCGGCCATAACCCAGTCCGGAAATTTAAAGTATTGACTATATTTTGCCATCCACTCATCAGAAACTTGAGTGACAGCTTGAAATTGTGCTTTGGAATTTATCCATTGATCTTTGGATCTAAATTCTAAAAGTCTGTCGATTTCTTCTATTGTCATCTCCAAAGTGTAGCCTTTATAATCAGTTATAAAATTAGGATTAAAAGGGTAAATGACTCTCTGATTGTCAAGGCTTTGTTTATATTTTAACGAATCTATAATGCGTTGAATAGAATCTTCTGCCCTGATAAGTTCAGAAGACCTTTCAGGAACAGCTATAGTATTTAAACTCCAGTAGCTAATTCCTGTACCAGCTATCAAAATCAGGCAAAAAATAAAAATTCCGTTTCGGTCACCTTTGGTGTAGCCGAAACGGAATTTTCTATTGGAATTCATGAGCTGAATTTATTTTTTCAAAACCTCTTTTTTAAAGATTTCACCAGACTTTAGCTTGGACATATACTCTCTAAGATCATCCCTTACTTCACCAGACATAATGTAAAGTCCAATAATGTTAGGGAAAGACATAGCCAAAATCATCATGTCTGAGAAATCCAGTACTGCTCCTAAACTTACAGAAGCTCCAAGAACAACAAATAATAAGAAAATTACTTTGTAGATCAATTCGGAACGGTTACTTCTTCCGAAGATGTAAGTCCAGGCTCTCATACCATAATAGGACCAGGAAATCATCGTAGAGAAAGCAAATAGAAACACAGCTACAGATAGCACGTAAGGGAACCAGGAAATGACACTACCAAATGCATCGGTGGTCAATTGTACTCCCGAAACTCCTTCAACTTCATGCATCCCCGTAAAAATAAGTACTAAAGCTGTAAGTGTACAGACGACAACCGTATCAATAAAAGGTTCTAGCAAAGCTACAAAACCTTCAGATGGCGGGTGATTGGTTTTAGCAGCAGAGTGAGCAATAGCTGCAGAACCTACACCTGCTTCGTTGGAGAAGGCAGCTCTCTGGAATCCAACCACAAGCACCCCTATAAAACCACCTTTCAAAGCTGTAGGTGTAAAGGCACCACTAAAGATAGCGTTGAATGCTGGGCCTATGTTATCTATGTTAATACCTATAACTACCAAAGCACCAACAACATAAGTAGCGGCCATAACTGGTACTACTTTACCTGTCACTTTTGCAATACTGTTAATTCCACCGATGATGACAACACCAACGAGTACGGCAAGAAAAACACCAAACCAAAATCCGTTTCCTTCTAAAAATCCAATTTGATTGGATAAAATATCAAAAGACTGATTGGCCTGGAACATATTTCCACCTCCAAAGGAAGCACCTATCCCCAGAACTGCGAATAAACCTGCTAAAACTTTTCCAAGTTTACCTAAATTTCTTTTTTCAAGACCATATCTCAAATAATTCATTGGCCCTCCAAAAATTCGTCCTTCTTTATTGATAAAACGATATTTTACACCAAGGGTACATTCCACAAATTTGGATGACATTCCTAAAAGTCCCGCCAAAATCATCCAGAACGTTGCACCTGCTCCACCGAGTGAAACTGCAATAGCAACACCAGCTATATTACCCAAACCTACAGTTGCAGATACAGCAGTAGCCAGAGCCTGAAAATGGGTGATACTTCCTGGCGCATTAGGTTCATCGTATTGACCTTTGGCGAGTTGTATGGCGTGCTTAAACCCTCTAAAATTAATGAAACCCATCCTTAAGGTGAAGAAAGTTGCTCCAAAAATTAACCAAATCACAATAAAAGGAATTCCTTTTTCCAGTGGGGTTCCATTCGGATTGGTTAAAGCCACTGGTTCAGCGTAGCGTATTTTACCAAATTTATGAGCATTTTGAGCAATGACATCTTCCTTATTATCCGGGTTATAAATATAGTCTCCTTCCTGAGTGATGTATTTAATCTTGCCATCTGCCTCTGCCTGTACAGTTTGTGTTTTACCGTCAATCTCGATAACTGCAACTTCCTGACCTTTTTTTACCGATTCTTTCTCTTCAACGAGCCATTCTTTCAGTATAAACTTATTCTGAGTATTGGGCTCCCAATCCGGAGAAAATAGTAATTTTTGCTTGGTATAAACAACCGGATCGTAAATTCCAGAAGCTGCAAATGGATCCCAAAAAAGAATACTGCCCATTGCATCTACGACAGGCTGGAATGTTCCATTAAAGGTTTCGACAATAGATTCAGCTTTGATGGTAAAAGTCTTTTCTACACTTTGGCCGTCAGCATCAGATACTTTTACTGAGTAAGGGATTCCTTCTGTAAGATCACTTGCCTTATTGGAAGACATCGGCACATCTTCTTTAGACCATTGAAATTTGTAAGGAGAAGTTCCTCCAGTAACCTTTAAATCAATCTGACCATCATTTATTTTGTCTGAGGGATTGATGAGGGTTTCTTCAACTTGCAAGTCTTGAGCAAAAGCTAATGAAATAGTAAATAAAAAGAAAGTAATCAGAGTGATATTTCTTACCATAAGGCTATTTGTAATTTGAAATTTCAAAGGATAACGTTAAATTAAATTCAATAGAACTTTAAATCTTGCGCAAGATGCAAAAAATATGGTTTGCATTCAAACCCAAAGTCTTAAAATCTTTAAGACATCAAAACCAAAGCTAATAATCCTGTTAACAAGGCTTAGAAGCTCTCATCATATGGCGTTTACCCGGCGGACCCTCAATAATATCAACCTCAAAACCAATAGATTGCATTGCTCGTTTAGCTGTTCCTTTTACGCAATAAGTCACAAAAACACCGCCTGGCTTTAAAGCTTCATAAAACTTCTGAAAAACAGGTACTTCCCACAATTCTGGCTGAACTCGCGGACCAAACGCATCATAAAAGACCACATCTGCAACATTTTTCATCTCCATTTCAGCAAAAAACAATTGATGTTTTGTCAATTTGAAATGTTCCGTAAGTGGAACTACTTCCTCCCACCGGGCTTCATGAAGTTGATAAAATATATCTTTTGCGTTTGCAGCAGGCATGACTTTAGAATAGTCAAGAGCATGCCGTTCTTCCTCACTGATTGGGAAAGCTTCAACGCCAGTATAATGTATATGTGTTTTTGTTTTTTCTGACCACTCCTGGGCAAGCAATGCATTAAGGCCAGTTCCAAACCCAGCCTCCAGAACAGAAATCTCATCAGCCTGATATTTAGTTAAAAAATGATCTAAACCTGCCCGAATGTAAACATGCATACTCTCTTGTACAGCTCCGTGAGTAGAATGATAATGTTCGTTCCATTCTTCGAGTCGTATGGTTTTGGAACCGTCTTTGGTAGTGACAATACTTCGTTTCATAACTTAGTTAAAGATCAAATACAGAAGTTCGCTTGGTGTATACCAGGTCTTTTAATTTTAACCAGAAGGCAAGCGTTAAATACAACCCGAAACCAAAGCCAAACGTAGCAAACGAAATGTAAATGAAAAATATTCTCACCGATTTGGCTTTCATACCAAGAGTATCCGCCAGTCTTGAACTCACGTAAAAACCGTGCTTTTCAAAAAACGTTCTTATGTTGTATATCAAATTTTTCATGCATGTATAAGTTCGAGTCCTACCTGACATTTTAAACATCTGTTCAAATCACAGTAGTTGTTTTTCAACTGAATCAAAGCCTGACTTTCTAAAGCTGACTTTGAGACCTTTGGCTTCAGCTTTTCAAAACCCTTAACAATACGATTGCTTTCCGAGTTCAAACTTGAAATGATGGGATAAATGTGTTCTTCAAAATCCAACTGACCCTTGTAAGATTGATAGGCGAACTTCAAAGGTACTATAGTATTGATAATTAATAAATCTTTGAAGGATTTACTTAACTTTTTTATTTTGAACCTGCTTTGCTTACCAAAACTGTAGTGAGTTTCCCAGTATGCTGAAGTCCTGGCTTCCAAAAGATTGTACAGCTCTTTTTTGGTTTTACACTGAATTAACTTCGAGAAAATCTGAGGATGTTCTGCATACAAATGACAAAACTGAGATAACCTGATGCTTGGGAAATTGTCGGGTCTAAGCCTGAAGTATTTCACCTGACTTGCTGCCGGGGCGTTCAGCTGAAATTTTTGCTTTAAAAACTCAAATTCTTTCTGAAGCTTTTGCACATAAGCGTCTTCGCTTTCAGCAGGAAGCATTCCGCATAATCCAAAACACAAAGCTTCCAAATGAACAGGATGTTGAAAACATTTTTGAAAGACTTTGAAATCTGCTGCGGAACTCATTTGCAGAAAAGCCTCACCATTTACATTAAGCCCAAAGGCTTTCGCCATCAGCTTAAAGCCAACCTCATCCCAGTTGTTACGGGACACTTTCAACACATTCAGAATAAGTTGATTTTTGTCTTCCAGGCGTTCAATATAGAGGCGTTCCAGCCAGTTATTTAGTTTAAATTCATCGACTTCATGAAAATGAGACTCACAATTGATCCATTTATCAGACTTATTTTCAAAGAGCTCTTTATAAGCTTCTACCTGAGATTTAGAAACATATGGTTTTAACTCCAGGCATGGAATTTCAGTTTCATCCTTCCTGAAGATGCTCATGTCATCCTCCCAAACCACGTGTAAAATAACATTATCGTAAGCCGGATCTGTTTCATGATGATGCGCGTACCAATCTGAAGATTTGAGATGAATTTCAAGATTTCCCGCCCAATGCTGCTTGTCAATAACCACTTCAGCTTTAAAGAAATCGGGGCCAGATTCTGTTTCATTATGAAGACCCGTATGTAAAATTTGAAGTTCTTCTCCACGAGTAGTTTTGAGCTGAGTCATGTTCAGCTTTTTGTATTTCCATAAACTATGTAGAAAAGCCTCCTGCATTTCAAAAGGACTTAAGTTGTTCTGCTACCTGTTTTTTAAAACTATCGACCCAGGCTTTATACTGTTCACCGCTGGGATGTAATAAATCTTCCGCCAGCATACCCTTGTCTTTGTGTAACGGCTTGCTCAGTTTCTGAAGCGGATAGAAAGCCACTTCATAGCGCTGACTCATTTTTTTAATATATCGGTTGTATCGCTTTAAGCGTGAAGAGACGCGTTTTAACTTTTTATCCTTAGAAAATTCAGACAAGCTATAATCGGGTATACCGACTATAAATACACCTTTCTCATCATTCGAACTTAAAGAAATAGCGGTTTGTAACAAATCTTCAAATTCAGTTTTGAAAGTTTTAAAGGGTTTCTTTTGGTATTGATTATTGACACCGATTAAAAGAGATACCAAATCAAATGAATTTGACTGATAGTGTCGTGAAGCTATAGAATCCATTAACTCATCAGTTCTCCAGCCCGTCACAGCAATAATTTCGGGATTCTGAATTTTGAATCCTTCAGAGGTCAGGTAGGCTGTAAGTTGGAAAGGCCAGGATTCTTTTTCTTCGACTTTTTCGCCAATGGTGTAAGAGTCACCAAGGGCCAAATAACGTATAGAATTCTGGGCTGAAGCTTGAGACATAATCAAAAAGGTAAATGCTGCTACTATTCGTTTCATTGAGTAAAGTATACTCAAAAATAATAAAGATTTGGTTACAAATGATGGTTTATAACAAATCTGCGATAGCAGGCTTTAACTGAGCGTATCTAAACTGAAATCCTGTCGAAAGGATTTTCTTGGAACTCACCAGCTGACTTCCCAGCACTATAGTTGCCATCTCCCCCAGCATCAGTTTAAGTACAAATCCGGGAACATTAGGCAGTACAAGAGGTTTTTCTAATTGAGTAGCGATGCACTCCGTAAGTTCTTTGTTATTTACCGGGTTTGGTGAAACTGCATTGAACACGCCTTCCAGTCGGTTTTCCATCACAAAATGAAATAACCTGGCCAGATCTGAAATATGTATCCAGGATTGCCATTGCTTACCACTACCCAGAGGCGCCCCTATGTATTTTTGTATAGGATCCTTTATCTTTTCGAGAGCTCCTCCACCTTCCGCTAAAACAACTCCAATTCTAATTTTGGTCACTTCCAGACCCAAAACTCCAAGCTCATCAGCGGCAGCTTCCCACTGCTGAACGACATCTGCCAGAAAGTTTTCACCTTTCTCAAAATCCTCTTCCTCGTGAAATTTGGTCAAAGAATCTTTATAAAGCCCAATAGCACTGGCTGAGATGAGATGCTCGACCTGATGCTCTCTTTTGCTTAAAGCAGATTTCAGAGTCCTTAGGCTGTCAATTCGGCTATTGAGGATTGCTTTTTTATATGAAGACGTCCACCGCTTAGCAACACTGGCTCCAGCGAGATTTATGACAGTAGAAACTCCATCAAAACAATCGGGAGCAATTTCGGAAGTAGATGGGTTCCAGAAAAAGCCCTGATAATTGGACTGAGTTTCAATTTTGGAACGGCTGGTGGTCAAATAATTTACGTCAATTCCATTCTCGTGAAAAAGACTAACTATAGCCTGACCAACTAAGCCTGTTGCTCCTGTGATTAAAACCCGCATACCTTTATTTTTGATTAAAATTAGTGAGTTTGATCTAGGTCAAGCCTATGTTTAGTAAGGTTTTAACTAGTAGTCGTGAGTCGTGAGTCGTGAGTCGTGAGTCGTGAGTCGTGAGTCGTGAGTCGTGAGTCGTGAGTCGTGAGTCGTGAGTCGTGAGTCGAATTTAAAATTTTTAATTCGTTATTCAGTATTCTTTGTTCAGTATTCGATATTCGAAATCAGTAAAAAGTAATTAGTAACTGGTAATCAGTAAAAAGTCACTCACCTCTCACCACTGCTCACTCATCACTAGTAGTCAGTAGTCAAATTTAAAATTCGTTATTTAGTATTGAATATTCTGTATTCGATATTTGTAAATAGTAACTGGTTAACTGGTAAAACTAAAAAAGCCCAATGAAAAATTCATCAGGCTTGAAATAATTACTTATTACTTGCTACTTACTACTAAGTACTATTTAAAACGCTTTTACCGTCCAGCCGTGCGGATCTTCAACTCTGTTGTATTGAATATCCTGTAAGGACTTTTTAAAGAAAGTTCCGTAAGGCTCGTCGATCGTTGGGAGGTCGTAATAGGTACCGTCGTATTCAAATCCGTCAACTCTCACGACTGTTGCCGCAGTTCCTGCGCCAAAGATTTCTTTTAGCTCACCGTTTTTAGCCGCATTCACAATTTCTTTTACAGAGACTTTATCAACAACAATCTCTACATCATTATCTTTAGCCAATTGAATAATACTCTTGCGCGTTACCCCATCCAAAATTCTATCGTTGGTTGGTGCTGTTAGAAGCTTATCTCCAACTCTGAAGAAAATGTTCATGGTTCCTGCTTCTTCCAGGTATTCGTGTGAACTGGCATCGGTCCAGATGATCTGATCCAGGCCTTTGGCTTTAGCCAGTTTGGTAGGATAAAACTGAGCGCCATAATTACCGGCAGCTTTTGCATAGCCTACACCACCATCTGCAGCTCTACTGTATTCCTGAGCAAAAATAACTTTAATAGGTTTGTTATAGTAAGCCTGTGCAGGACAGGTAATAATCATAAAACGGTAGCGATCGGACTCTGATGCTGAAACACCATTTTCGGTAGCGATCACAAATGGACGGATGTACAATGAATTTCCGTCTCCCTTTTTCACCCAATCCTTATCCATCTCCAGTAAGGTCTTTAATGAATTGAAGAAAAACTCTTTAGGAAATTCAGGAATCGCCAGACGTTTAGACGATTTATTGATACGCTCAAAATTTTGTTCTGGTCTAAACAACCACACCTGATCCTGCTCATCTTTAAAAGCTTTCATCCCTTCAAAAACCGCCTGACCATAATGAAACACTTTTGCAGAGGGTTCAAATTCCATTGGACCGTAAGGCACAATCTTGGGAGTCTGCCATTCTCCATCGATGTAGTCGCAGTACATCATGTGATCGGCGTTCTGCTTTCCAAATTGAAGATTGCTAAAGTCTACCTGATCAATTCTTGAATGCTTGACCTGGGTAATATCGAGTTGTGTATCAGTGTTATTCATGGATTAGAAATTTTTGCAAATGTACTAATTTTTAATAAGGTTAATTCAGGAAGATTCCTAACTTTGTTGTTATTCTTATTATAAATTTTCAATTATTATCATGAAAAAGCTGCTTTTGTTACCAATATTATTGATGTTTTTGGCTTGTGGCTCAAAAGAATCAAAGCAAAAAAATTCTGAAGAAAGTGAAACACCTACTGAAAACACTTCAGAAGAAAAGGAATTGAGCATAAAAACTGACTCCCAATTTGGGAAAGCTTTCGACGCTGCCGACGTAAAATCCAATACCGAAATGCTGGCGGTTTATCAAAACCTTCAACCTGGAGACAGCATTCAGGTGCAGTTTCAGTCTGAAGTGGAAGGCGTTTGCGCTAAAAAAGGCTGCTGGATGAAATTGAATTTGGCCGAAGACCAACACGCGCATATCACCTTTAAAGATTATGGTTTTTTTGTTCCTAAAGACAGTCAGGGCCACCAAATGCTAGTCAATGGCGTAGCCTTCATCGAAGAAACCGATGTCGAAACCTTAAGGCATTATGCCGAGGATGCCGGCCAAAGTGAGGCAGACATCGCCAAAATCACTGAACCGGAACTGAACTACAGGTTTATTGCGGAGGGAGCTCAAGCAGTGGAGTAGGGTTTAGTCGGTTGTCGGTTGTCGGTTGTCGGTTGTCGGTTGTCGGTTGTCGGTAGTCGGTAGTCGGTAGTCGGTAGTCGGTAGTCGGTAGTCGGTAGTCGGTAGTCGGTAGTCGGTAGTCGAATTTAAAATTCTTTATTCGATATTCAGTATTCTTTTTTCAGTATTCTTTGTTAGGTATTAGGAAATAGAAATAAGTCTTGAATCCTCTGTCAGGTCGAGTGTACCGACATATTTCGTCGGGATGTATCGAGACCTCCACCCTATTCAAATTAAAATTGTATCCATATCAAACCTCTTAGCATTACAGCTTTATCCCTTATCCAAATTTTTTATTAGATATTCAGTATTCAATATTCTTTGTTCAGTATTCGTTTTTTAATTTTTCGTTTAGTGTATATCAATGAGATAGTTTGGATGCTATAGCCCATGAATTTACAAATAAGTTGACTCCAGCTCACATGGAAATGTCAGGGTTACACCCCTTCTTTGCTCTTTCACGTGTTTTTTATGAAGATAGCAGGACTAGCGCCCCTGACTGAAAATTAAATCACAAAGACCTCACAGAAGAGTAAAGAAAGATGATTTCGGGGGCAGAGCCAAAAGCCTAGGGTTAAAATAATCAAGATGCTGAAACCTTAAATGAGGTCTCGCAATGTCTCCTCGAGTGTCCGCTTTTTTTAGCGGATGTATCGAGAGGTGGTTTAATACGAAGAGCTTTAATGAGGTCTCGATACAAATTTTGCTTTTTCTCAAAAGCAAAATCCACTCGACCTGACATTACCTCAGCCACCAAATTACTAGTCACCGATAACTTATGGTAACTTCGATACGTCCGCCAGAGGCGGACACTCAGCCACCAACTCACGACTCATAATTAATCAACATCTATAAAAAGTAGGCTGTTTATTTTATAGATTTTTAATTTTAAACTCTTAAGTCACTTCGAGTACGTGCTTTTTTTTAGCGGATGTATCGAGAGGTGGTTTAATACGAAGAGCTTTAATGAGGTCTCGATACAAATTTTACTTTTTCTCAAAAGTAAAATCCACTCGACCTGACATTTCTCAGCCAACAAATCACTAGTCACCGATAACTTATGGTAGCTTCGATACGTCCGCCAGAGGCGGACACTCAGCCACCAAGTCAATCAACAATTAATTTTAACGACAAGTCCCTTCACTATCCACTATTGACTGAAGACCATTATGCTACTATACCACTAAACTATTACACCGTTTACCAATCACAATTCTCTACACACAGAAAACCGACTACTGAAAACAGTTAACCAATCACCTCAACCCACTTCTCCTTCACCACTTCCCAGTCGAAATGCTCAACCTTTGCTCTTCCGGCTTTGGAGAGCTTATGAGCGAGTTCTGGATTCTTTAGGAGTCTTAACACAGCCTCAGTAAACGCATGCACATCATCGGGGTTTACCAGTAAGGCATCTTGTTCATCGTCTAATAGAAAAGGAATCCCACCCACGTTCGTACTCACCACTGGCAAACCAAGCGCCATGGCTTCGATCACACTCACGGGTGTATTGTCTACATTGGTGGTATTGATAAAGATGTCAAAGTCTTTGGTGTACTCCAGCCAGTCGGCTTTAGGCATACCTCCGGTAAAGGTTATGGGTAAATCATGCTCACTGGCGTAAGTTTTACAATCCTCTATAGAATCGTCTTTAAACGGGCCTACCATACTGAGTTTAGCCTGAGGATGGGTTTTTAGCAATTCTTGTAAAACCTTGAGGGCTAATAGAGGATTGTAAATATGAGCAAAGGACCTAACCCATAACAGATGCGGCTGAAATTGCCGACGCTGCTTAAAGCTGTAGTTCTCTAAATTAATCGTATTGGGGATGTAGCTTAAGTTGGTATAGCCTGCCTTTTCAAAATGATGCATGAGATAGGCAGAGGGAGCCACATTGACTTTGGCTCTGCCAAATAAACGCTGACACTGCTTGGGATGGGAGCTTAAGCGATGTGGGAGATTACCCCCATGTAAGATAGGGATGTAATTCAACTTTAACCGAAAAGCCAACTGACTCACTAAATACGCATACCAAAAGGCAGAGGTACTATAGGTATCAATTAGCAAAACATGAGTCTTGGATCGGTGCTTAATCACCATCAAAAGCATGTCTAATAAGCGAAGAACCTGATTCTTCTGGCTTGAACCAGATATCACCTCATAGCCTTCAGCTTTTAGCTGACTTGACAACACCTCAACCGTAGACACATTTCTCCCCTTAAGCGACAGCTTGTTGCCGAGGTACAGAAGCTGTTTTGGTTTTGTTTTTTTTCTTTGGTTTTGAGGCATAAGTAATGGTTAATAAAGCAAATCCATAAATAAATCCAGGCAAAGCGACCCGCATCGCAGAGTGGTTAATGGTCAAAAACCAGAAAGCGACGAAAGGCAGCATCAACAGGTTTCTGTTTTTAGATAAAAAGAAAGCTAAAGGTATGAGTAGTAAAACTAAAAGTGCAACTATACCAAGAATTCCATGTTCAGCTAACATTCTAGTCACTTCGTTATGACTGGCTAAATTAGATCCTTCTTCTTCAATTCTAAAAAACTTACCCATCCCAACCCCTACGCCTAGAAAAGGATCTTCTAAAAAAGCTTCAAGTTCTTGACTCAAAATATCTCCTCTACCTGATGTAATATCCTGTTCTTCTCCTAAAGCATTTTTACCAGTATATCGGTTTAATATCAACCCTTTCGTTACTGTCATCGCGATCCCCCATAATAAAAACCCTCCAATGCCAAGAGAGATTAATTTTACAGTAGCCTTTGCTTTTCTAATTAGAGAAGCCCAATTGATAAAAAGTAAAGTAAATATTAACATCATCAGGATTGCAGTAATAAGCCCTCCCCTTGAAAAGGTTAACAAACACCTGTAGGTTAGCAAGCCTAAAAAACCAATATTGATTAGGTTTAAAAGTAAGTTCTTATATGGTATTAAAAATCTGATATAAGTAAAAAACATACCTAAGCCTAAAATGGTGGCTACCTGATTCCCACTATAGCCACCAGATGTGGCTGCATTAGATTCTGTCGTGAATACGATCTGCTCCATAGGTGGAGCATACAAAATAATGTAAACCACCATCCCAAGAATGGGTAAAATCATCAGATCAATAATTTTAAGAAGTACTCCAAATTTAATTTGCTTCTGATAGCAAAACAAGGCCGTTGCAAATAAAGATAATGGACCCGATAGATTAAATAAAATAGTTTTTCTAAAACTCTGGTCGAAATAATCAAAATTCAAATAAGAGACGATAACACCTGGAAGCAGTAGTAATAAAAAGACCAAAACAGGCCAGGCTTTTAGTTTAAAGCCTTCATACAGCATTCCCAACAACATAAAGAAAATCACAAGATATTTACCCAGTTCCCAGAAAGGCATAGCTTTCGTCATTCTTAAAAAAATTTCTGCTGCAGCTATATAAGCCGCAGCGCCAAGCGCGTAGTAGGTCTTTTCTTTTTTGGTGACAATTTGGTATATGAAGTAAACGACAATTCCTAATAAATACAGTTGAGCAAAAGCTCGTATCTGACTTACGACCACACCAACACCAACATGAAATGCCAATCCTTTTAAGTGCTGAAAACTTGGTTTATCTAAGCCGAACATTTAAAATTTTTTCTTTTAGCGCTTTGTTATAAAATTCATAGGTAAATCGCCGGGCAAAGGTATAATTTTTAAGCCTAAGCTCGTGAAGTTCGTCTATTGTAAAATCTGACAGCTCAACTAAACTTTCCACTAAAGCTCTAGATGATAATTCTTGCAAAACAAACCCATTATCGCCATGAGTGATATAATCTTCAATACAGGACACCTTTGAGACGATAGGCATACAGCCATAAGCCATGGCTTCACCTACGACTTTAGGAAAGCCTTCAGATTTCGAGGGTAAGATTAAAGCATCTGACTGAGCTAAGATGCTATGCACTTCAGGTTTGGGTAAAAAGCCATGAAAATAGATTGTCATCTTCAACTGTTGGGCTAGCTCTTCATACTTAGCCCGTTCAGGCCCATCCCCAATAAAATGAATAGTTTTGACCTGAATATGCTCAGGAAGCTTTTTTAATGCCTCCAGAATTAGGGGGACGCCTTTATGTTCATTTAAGGCGCCTACAAAACAAAGTATCCAGCCCTGGTCTTTTGGATTTGACTTCTGATATAATGCTGATTTGGCTTGTGTATAGGTATCTTCAGTAAAACACGGATTATCAAAACTTAAAAATTGAGGTTTAGTTTCCCAATTACCGTTGTAAGTGACCTGCGTTTCAGGTTCAATGTAATTTTGAAGCCATTGCTTCTGTAGTCGATTCCCTAAAGGCATATCAGGATCTACCCAGTTTCCCGCATACTTCACCCAGTAAGGCTTGGTAGAGAACCATTTCAAATACGGCAATACATAAAGCCCCATCCCGGTAGGCGCCCGAAAATGAATAATATCAGCTTTCTGAATGCCCTTCTGAATTTGTCTCAAATTCGAAAGGGCTGTCAAAGCGATGTTCAATTTCTTTAAACCTTTCCCGCCTGAAGGTTTTAAAGGGATAAATGTTATGTTGTCAGTATCGGCATACACTAAACTACTTTTTGGAGGTTGTCCTTCATGCAAAGGTGCCACATGAATAATGCGATCAAAGATGCCCAGTAAATGATTGATCTCCGTCACCGTCGATCCCCAGGCTTTGATGATACCGTTTTCATCTTGATAATGTTCAGTATGGGAGATGATGCAGAGGGTCATATGCGTTTTTAGTTGAGCGTTTGGCGTTGTTCGTTCGGCGTTGTTCGTTTTCTGTTGTGTGTTGTCAGATAGCGGTTGTCAATTGACAGTAAACCATGAACGTTGTACTGTAAACTATTAGCTATTTTTCTTTAAAAATCGAATTAACCCGTGAATGATCTTCTTCACAGTTTCCGTTTGATTAAAAACTTGATGATCTGATTTGATTAATTTTAATCTCGAAGCTATAATGAGCTGAGTTTCTAGTTCCAAAGACGAACCTAAAGCAATTTCAACAAATCGTTTATAGTCTTTATTAGAGTTTCTACTTTGCCCTTCAGCTATATTTGATGGAATGGAAACAGATGCCCTTCTCAATTGACTTACCAATCCAAACTTTTCTTCATTTGGAAAGTCCTGGGTTAATTCATAAACAAGTTGAACCAGCTTCATTGATTCTTTCCACGCATCAAGATCTTTGTAATCCATTGCAATAGTTTTTCGTTATTCGTTGAGCGCCTACTGTTGCTCGCTTTTCGTTTAATGTTATGCGCTTTCATCTGATATTAAACTATTAGCGGTAAACTGTGAACGATAAACTGTAAACGAGACAAATATACGACTATACCATTATACCACTATTCGAACTCCCCCAACACCTCCACATATTGCTTTCCGATTTTATCCCAGGTAAAATGAGTGCTCCAGGCTTTGGCCTGTTTAGCATATTGACTTTTGTTAGTAATGATTTTATTGACTGCCGTGAAAATTTGAGGGACATCATGAGGATTAACCAGAAGTCCAGAATACTCCTGCCTAATCGCATCTTCAATGCCACAGTTGATGCTGCCGATGGCTGGCAATCCCACAGCATTGGCTTCCAGAATCGCAATGCCGAAGCCTTCCACATCACCAGTAGTGGTTTGCTCACTGAGCATCATAAATACATCGGATTGTTGCAGCAGTTGAAATTTCTCTTTTTCTATCACTCGGCCGTGAAACTGAACATACTTTTCAATGTTTAAGCTTTTCGCCAACTCCATCAACTGCTTTTGATTGGTCGGAATGCCTACACAATGGTAAATCAGTTTTGGATAAGCCTTTAAAAGTTGAGGCAGAGCTTTGATGACGTTATGCTGACCTTTACGTTGGGTTAAGTTACCCACGGTAATGAGTTGTATAGTAACTGAATGTTGAATAGAAAAATCCTCAACTTCAAATTTCGGTTTGTCAAATCCGTTAGGAATCACACTGGTGGATGTTAAACCTAAATCTTCAATCAATTTGAGTGTAAATCGTGAAACGGAAATCACATGATCCAAGCGTTTTAAAGACCAGTTGGTGAAGGTCCTGGCTAACGCATTGGAAAGCTGAACTTCACTGCCATGAATGATCGCCACTATAGGCTTTGAAGAGAACAAGGATAAAACTCCGCCCACCCACAACGGAAATTTACCAGAGACTAACAATAAATCATTTGACTTCAGCGACTTAAAACTGGTCAATAAACGTTGAATGTAAGTGATGACGATAGTTGACTTGCGTTTGACCCGAACCACTGAAAACTTTTGCTTGCTATCAAACTCACGTTCTTCTGCTCCATCTTCAGAACGCTGATCGGCCACCACAATCACCTCATAAAACTCAGATAAATAGTTCGCCAGCTGATGGGCATGATTGCCAATTCCCCCTGGTTGGGGAGGGAGCTCGGAAGTGAGGAAGAGGATTTTTTTCAAGTTCGTTTTAAGTTTACTGTTGTTCGTTGAGCGTTTATTTTTACGGTCGTTCGTTGTTCGTTGTCCGTTGACGGTAGCCGTGAACCATCAACTATAGACAAATATACAACTACAGAAGGATTTAACTAAACACCCTCCTTGCCCTGACTTTGCCATGATAGACAGCCAGGCTACCTCACTTATTCAAGCTCAGCACAGGCTAGGGATGGATTTCTCCTATAACTATCCCCTTCGGAGGGCTTAGATTGTCGACTGTGAACTGTCAACTGTCAACTGTCAACTAAAAACTGGAAACTATTTCTCCAAATCCATCGGCCTTACGAATTCAATGTCTTGACCAGAAGCTATCAACTGTTCCAAAAAGTTTTTAAAATTCGCCAGGCTCTCTTTTTTGTTAGGGAAATCCAACATTAAGGGGTGGGCGCTGATGGTGTAGGTTGGATGATTAGTATTCAGAATATGATCTACGATATAAGAGTCAAAACCCGTGTAGTGATTTTCCAGAACGGTGATCCCTTTGTAATTGATCACTCGCCCTGTAGGATTACGTTTGACTTTGAACAGTTTTTGAACTATGGTTTTAAAAGTCACCCTTACCCATTTGTATTGGTTCTTTTTCAATAATTTAATAATCGACTCATTATCTGCAGCCTTAAAAAAAGGATACACACCACGGTCTCCCCAACTAAAAGCACCACGCTTTAGCCATGACATAGGTCGGTTATGTGGAGGCACAAAGCCTGTTATTTTTTGTTGATTTCCAATCGCCTTTTCCAGCGCTAACTGACTTCTTTTTAAGCTCTTATCTACCTGATTCCACTGAAAAATCGAGGACCATTCGTGTCGCCAGGAATGCGAAGCTACTTCATGACCGCGATCATGTATCTCTTTAATTAACTTTGGAAAAGTATAAGGCTCAATCCCTTCTTCTGCTGAAAATCCAGTAATCGCAAAACAGCAATTAATTTGATACTGATCAAGAAGGTCTAAAACTAGTTTGACCTGATCCTGCTCTCGTTTGAGATTTGAATAATTATAGTTATATGGGTAAGAGGCGTTGATAAGTCCTATTGCCCCGTCAAAATCCCAGATTAAAATGATTTTTTTCAATTCGTTGTTAGTTTATTGTTGTTCGTTCAGCGTTTATTGTTTACGGTTGTGCGTTTTCCGTTGTCGGTTAACGGAAGCTGTGAACCATCAACTATAGACAAATATACAATTACAGAAGGATTCAACTAAACACCCTCCTTAGTCCTCCCTCACTTCGAGAGGCTCAGTACAGGCAAGGGATGATTTCCTACATTAACTATCCCCCTTGAGGGCCTGCCTTACTGGTCAGGTAGAGATCATAAAGGTGTTTTTTTGGACGGTGAACTGTCAACCAAAAACGAACAACTATTCCAACTCTTCAATCTTCGCGCCTTCCTTCAGCTTATCACTCGCCAAGGACCAGGATTTAAAGACCTGAACCAGCACCAAAGGGGAAATCAAAATACTTATCAACACACCTACCACCATCATCAACGAGTTACTCTTATAGCGATACGGCATAATGGAACTAGGGACAGTTTTAAGAAGAGCTAACCTGGCGGCTTCATTTCCATGGTATTTCCTAAATAAATAGACGACACTCGGAATGGGTCTGGGATCCAGCCATTTTTTAGGTCGAAAACCATCCCAGCTTCCCATCTGGCGTAAGCCTCCAGAACCGACTTTTAAGTGCAGCCGCTTAGCGTAAGGATTAGAAATGTTTTGATAGCCTGCCAGATATGCTCGTAGTCCAAACTCTCCGTCGCCCATACGTTGCTTTTCAAATTGGCGATCGAATAAACCGATGTCTTTAAAAATGCCTTTTTTCAACAAAACATTACCAGTATCCAGCTGACTACTGATGCCAAAATGCGCATAATTAGCGGGTATTTTGGCCCCATGAGTTGAAATCGACACTCCTGAGGACAAATCAGACTTAAAATAATCTAAGGTTTTAAGATGTTCAGTGATCCAATCTGTATCCACTCGGGAATCATCGTCGAAAAGTAAAATATAATTTCCCTTACTTTGTTTGATGGCCTTATTCCTGGCTAACCAGAGGGCTTTTTCTTCCTGGTATATTAAATTGATATTCAAATTGAATTCTTCATAAAATTCTTTTTGAAAGGGCTCCGACTGGTCGACTACAATCACTTCAAAATTAGTATACTCCTGTTGTTCTAAATCTTTCAGCACATCTTTGAGGTAGCTATACCGATTTAAGGTCGGGATGATGACAGACACCAAAGGATTCTGCTGAATCAATTCAGATTGAAAATCCTTATACTCTGGGTAATCTATGGGATGTTGATGTTCATTCACATGTTTGACTTGTCGTGTCTTAAAATAGGCTGTTACTTCTTTAAACGGATTTTTAAACGAGGCTAGTCGAATAAGTAATACGTAGAGCACCCAGGCTTTATGGAAATTTTTTCTAACAAAACGGTATTCATCAACAAGTGGAAGGCTTTCAAATTCAGAATACTTGGTAGCCTCTCCAATATAGCCTTTCTGGATCATCCGCCAGGATTGATCATAAACCCTGGCTTCATTTGACTGATAGGCTTCGTCTTTAGGAACTTGATCAAAATAAAAAGCATCTAATTTCTCAACTATTGGAAAGACACTTTCTTCGTTTTCTCTAAGAAGATGAAAATAATGAGTCGGTTGAACGTATTTGAGAAAATTAAATATTGGCATCAAAAATATATCCTTATTAACTATTCATGTGTAACTAAGCTTAGCATTCTATTTAACCAAGAATCTCTTGAAAATTCGTTTATTTTTTCTTTATAAACCTCAATACAGTTTTCTGGTGATTCATATAAATTGAAAGAATTGTCAATCGCCTGAGAGAGTTCCAACTCACTTTCCTGAGATATCAGGAATCCATAAACACCTTTTTCTATGATATCAACAGCCCCTGTTTTCTCTGCTCCTATGAGGGTACATCCATACTGCATTGCTTCAATATATACTTGCCCAAAGGCTTCATTTCTACTTGGTAAAGCAAAAACTCTTGCCTTAGACATATGTTGCAAAACTTCATTATGGCTTCTTCTGCCTAAAAAAACAACATTTTTATAATAATTTTTGCTCTTAAACTGCTCAGAATAAGCACCTATAATATGTAGTTCGCTATCTTGAGGTAAAGACTCTTTAGATAAATTAAATGCCTTTATTAGTAAGTCTGTTCCCTTAACTAGATTACCCTCAGCATTAATAAGGTCGTTACCTACGTGGAGTAAAATATTTTTTTTAAAAATTTCCCCTTTAAATTCAAAATTTATTGAATTAGGTACAACTTGAATTCGATTTTTAAGATGTGGATAAATTTTAACTAATTCACTTTTCATATTGCTAGACAAAGTTATCATATTGTCTAGACTACGATATCTTAATCTATTTATTAAAGATTTTTTAAAAAATGCGCTTTGATAGGTAGCATACCATTTGAAATTAATAAGATAAGAAAGTAAGTCAACATAAATGTTTGATCTAAATGTCGAGATAACAACATCAGGTTTAATTCTTCTGAACACTTTATAATACTGCTGAGCCAATAAAAAAAAATGATCGTTTTTATTATAGAAAATAACTTTAATTAAACCATAATCTGCTCTCTTGGTATCAGACAAATGATATACTTCATGCCCTTTTTGAGAAAGCTTCAATGCTAAATCCTGGTATTGTTTATGGCTAGGAATATTATTTATTGTATCTACTAATAAAACTCTCATACTCGTGAATTAATACTTTCTAGCTATTAAAATCAAATTATTTAAAAATAAACTGAAGATTTTCAGACATAACCCTAATGATATTTTCTTTAATTTTTACTAATTCTAACTTTTCAAAATTTATTTTTGATTTCTGTTTAATTTGATTAATAGCTTTAATATCAAATTTCTCACTTCTTAAATCTATAAAGTCATGTTTAATATTGAATGCTGAATAATAATCTACAAATTTATGATTCCCCCCAGTTAACTTATCTGAAAGTTTAATATGAATATTTGGTATTCCAAATGAGTCAGCAAAGATTAAACCATGGAGAGATGACGAACCAATTGCTTCACACTTCAAAACATTAGAAGCTACTAATCTACTTTTCTCTCTAGGGTTAATGATCAGTACATCATTAAATTCAAGACTTTTTAAACTATCGTAATCTTGACTATGAGGAATTATTCCTAATTTATATTTTTTTGTCTTTTTGAGGTCATTGTAAACTATTGAAGCAAGTAGCCCTGGATCACCATAAACAACATCTTTAGCTGAGCATTGTTGGGCTGAAAGTGGACCTCTTATTAATTTTACTTTCCAATCATTTGGAAACCTTTTAAAACCAGATCTTATAAAACCACTTCCAAGTATAAATCCATTAAAATCATTTAGGTAAGATCCTAAAATAGATCCAGTTAGAGAAACTTGGCTTTTTTTATAATCTTTAGTCCAAATTAAATTATATCCGAAATACTTAATTAAATCGAAATTAAAATTATCTCCAAAATTTCTAACATCCGCAAACTTTGAAACTATTACCTTTTCCCCTTTAACTTTTAAAATTATAGACTTAAGGTTATAATAAGAAGTTTTAAAATAATCATATATGTAATAATAGTACTTCATTTAATTTATGTAATAGTTTTAAAAAAATTTCCAATTCTTAGTTGATTTTCCCATAGTTTTCGATTGGCCTGCATTAAGCTGTATAAACTTTCTTGAGTATGAGCCTCATGAAAGAATTTGACTTTTTCTGAAACTTTACCCCTATCTTTAAAGTCAACCCATACACAGTGTTCCTTCCAGTTTATCTTATTTTCTAAAGGTAATAAAGAATCGGTGTTGATAAAAACAGGAATGCGTCCCATGGCTAAGGTCTCATAAAAGCGGACTGAAAAATTGCCTCCACCCCTTACACATAGCACATAGTGAGAATCTTTGATGTTATCGTAAAATTCCTGTGTCGTTTGGTGTTTATCCTTATGTCTAGTCACTCCTGCCCTATACTTTTCTCTTCTGATGAAATTGGTGGTCACTACCTTAGAAGCTTCCAATCTATCCAAAAGCTGAGCCCTTAACAGAGAAGTCGACTGAATGGGCTGGGGAGGATTTTTTGTTTTACCTATTTTGAACCTCATGAGATGGTGTAAACGAATCAAATGCTCTTTTAAAACCTGCTTCAGACTTGAATTGGCCTGGCCACAAAACCCAACGATAGGTTTAGAATCATAGTCAGGCAAGCTTAGTTGTGAAGTCTTGTAAAACTTCTGTAATGGATCACCAATAAATACGGGCATCCCTATATGCTGTTCTGACAACTGACTTTTATGTCCAGAGTTGCGAAAAACTAGATAATCTGCTTCTAACTTCAAATCTACTCCAAAATCACCAGACATCCAGGTCCACACTTGTTTCCCCTTAGCATTTGCCTCTAAAATATACTGTTTGGCTTTATCAACTAAATTATGCTCTACATAGTAATTCCAGGACATCGTCAATATGCAGATGTCTGCAGCCTTAATATTAGTCACATATTCAACCTCTGTTTCAGAAACCTGATACATCTCTACACGTTCCAAATCTGTAAACCTTGAGGATTTAATGAAAGGTTTCAAATAAGGGAAGAGCTGTCCTCTAAAAGCAGGATTATAATGAGAAGATAAGTAATGAATATTTTGCATTGGTTTTTTATCTATAGCTTATGATCATATCCCACCAGAGCATTGCTTTTTCTAGCGATACGGTTATAGACAAACCGATTATACCAATTCCAGTCCTTATATCTTCCTATAGATTTAAAGTCTTTAGTTTTTTCAAGCTTACCCCAATTCTGAACGTGTTTTTTTCTTCCAAAATAAGATGAACCCACTACTTTCGCATTTACAGCATTTTGAAGTTCTTGCTCTGTATATTCAACATTAGCATACTCAAATATTTGCCTGATGTATTTTTCAGGCTCTTGAACGATGCTTTCGTATTTCACTTCTAGGTACCGCCCTTTAAGTTCCTCTCTCAACTTAAGTAACTGGTTGGTGTGTTTCACATAAGCTTTGGAATACGTATACATATTGTATCCAGAACGTGTTTTAATCTTAGATTTCAGTTTAGAAAAGTCAGATTTACTGTTTCTAATCAAAGTTGAAGCCTTCAGGGAAGAGGCGATTAAATCTGGAGCAGATCGTGTTAAGATGATGAGCTTACCTTCAGGGAAAAATTCGTAAAACCATTCTAAGTTATACAAAGAAGGATTTTTTAAAAACAGTGCCTTTTTTTCAAGCTCAAAGTCATGACGCAGGTAGTCTAAGAAGCCTTTTGCAAAATAAGGGGCCATCTTCTTAGCGTCAATAGCTGGAGAAGCAAAAAAAGTGGAGTTGAAATTTCTTACCCATTCCTGGTAATGACTAATAGTTTTATCTGGAAAAAAAGGGAATTCGCCTTTGGAAGTTGATTTTGGCAAACTGTCTACCGACTTGATTTCTGAAAAAATGCTCCCCATAAAATTTGTTCCAGACCTTACTGAAATTCCAGCACATAAAATAACACTCATAGCCTATCTATAATTATAAAACGCATTAAACTTCTCCTTTTGCTGTTTCAAAGTAAATTGATTTTGAACTCTTTTTATCGCCTTTTCTTGAATTTTTCTCTTATCCTCTTCATTGAGCTGAATCACTTCCCAAATTTTCTCAGCTAATAATTTAGGCTGAGCTTTTGGAACCAGCAAGCCTGTTTGGTTATGTACGATGTTTTCCTTTAAAGCACCAGAATCAAACGCAATGCAAACTTGACCTAAAGCCTGAGCCTCTAAAACTGCATTGCAAAAACCTTCGCTCAAACTAGTTTGAACATAAACATCACTTTCACTAAGATAGTTTAAGGTTTCCTGATGTGTTTGTTTGCCTAAAAACCTTATGTGATCTTTCAATTTCTTTTGATAAACGTGGTGAAGGTAACGTTCTGTATGTTTTATGTCACCTTCACCAATGATGCTCCATTCAAAGTCAATGTTTTTTTCTTTTAGATAGCTCGCAGTTTCTATCAAGTCATCAATGCCTTTGATCCAGTGTAACCTGGCTATCGTTAATAATTTTAATTTCCCTGAACTTTCTGCCTGATGCTTTGGAAGGGATTTTAACCTTTCAAAGTCAACAGCAGGAGTGATAATTTCATAATCTAAATGAGGTGACAAACCTAAACCATAAGCTTTATGAAACAAGTACTTAGAGATGCTATGCACTTTATCCACCTGTTTCCAAAGTAAAGAATAACAGTTTTTTTGTTTTAAAGGATAGACATCCATATCATAGCCTCTTAAACTAACCGCTAATTTAGCACCTATGGCTTTAGCCACTAACTCCCTATCTACTGCCATAGTAGCGAAGCCAAAATGCAGCCAGTCTGTTTTGATCTTTAATAAGGTAGCGTTGATGTAGATTTTTTCAAGAATCTTTTTGAAGCCACTCTCTTCTTTACGCTCTAGTTGAATGAACTTAATTAGTCTTTTTATGTATGGAAGTAAGCCTATAAAAACAATCAGCATTTTGAAGACTTGAACTAAGTTATTTTTGCTCACTTTAGGATGCTTTAGATGCTTACAGGCCTCAAATATGGTCTCTGTAGCCGCTGTTACCAAAATCACTTCATGCCCACTCTCTTGAAGCCCCTGGATCTTGGATCTAAAAAAGGTTTCAGAATAACCTGGTGGTTGTGGAAGGATGAGGGTGATGGTCATTTTTTGGTGTATTGGTGTATTGGTGTATTCGACTATTCGACTATTCGACTATTCGAAAATAAGGTTCAAATTTTACTTTTTACATACTTCTTATATCCTGATAATAATTTCTGGTTTTTTCTATCATAGAAAACAAAGATTCTTCAGCTTCAGCGTTAAGGTAATTTAGATTTTTTGCTATAATTAGCTGTGTGTCTAATTCAGCTGCTGAACCGATCGAATAGCTAACAAAGTTATGAAGCTCTTTCCAGCCATTTCTTCCACTACCTTCTGCTATATTTGAAGGAATAGAAACAGCTGAGCGTCTAATTTGATTAGTCAAACCAAATTGTTCGTTTTTTGGAAAATTTTCGGTGTGCTTGTAGATCAAAGTCACAAGCTCTATACTGACTTTCCACACATCTAATTCTTTATGGTTCATAATAGTGAGTTTTTTTTGTGTATTCGAATATACGACTACTCGACTATTCGATTATTCGAAATTACAGTTCATAAAATTTCTGCCCAAATTTCTCCAGCACCTTCAAAATTAATCCTTTCTCGCCCTCATTCAAAAACTCCCTGTCATCATTTTGACCTCTTACTGTTGACTTGGGGTGCGCTTTAGTGGAAGGTTTTTTGTACTCTTTTTCAATGCCATCTAAAACCTCAATTCCTAAAGTAGCGCACAGGTTTTTATACACCCCAACATCTGTTCTTAAATCTTCATGTTTGACGATGTGGTAATTTTGGGATTGATTTGCATTTAAATCTTCAATCACCACTACATTTTCTATACACCAACGCAAAGCCAAAATCTCCACTACACTTTTAGATTTATAGTCTTCAACATGGACTTGATACTTATCGGCCAAAATATTTTTGAGATCATTTTGCTTTGCAAAATAAGACAAGTCGTAGAGCCAGGGAAATTTGACCCGCTGCTGAGATTTGATTACCTCATAAGGGTTCCTAATCACATGAACTACTGGAATGTCGTAATACTGATTTAAAAAAGGAGCCATTAGGTTTCCTCGAACGAATTTTATGATGAATTGTTTGGGGAGGAATGGCCACAAGTGCATTTTATACTTTCGGTTCGAGTTTTGAGCGATCCAGTCGGAGTTCACCCGGTTTTTTAAGACGTGTTCCAGATACTTTAGTCCTTCTTTATACTCGAGATAATTGCTATTTATAATCAACTGGTCGGCAATTAAATGACCGCTTTTAGTTCTCTCGGTATGTTCCGGCTCAAAAAGCATCCGGTAACGAAAGACCTTAGCCATGTTTTCACTTAGCCAGCTAGTGCCACTTCGGGCGGTGCCCACCACAATCACATGTTTATTAAATTGACTCATACACGACTTCTCTGGAATTTATAAAGGTTTCAAAAGCATACTTCTCTATCACATTTTGTCGCATCTGTCCTCCAATTGTTTTCAATTCGTTAGTTGACAATTGCTGCGCTTTATGAAGTAATTCAGTAAGGTCTTTTACATTACTGGCTTCGAATAGCCAGTCTTCAAAGCCTTCTAAAATATCAGTGATGCCTGAGACTTTAGAGCCTATCACGGGCACACCCATGCTCATCGCCTCTACTGGTGCAATCGGCATGCCTTCCCGTTTGCCTTCATTTTTGGTTGGAATGACAAACACATCTGCAATGGACAAAAAATTCTGCACTTCCTGCTGTTTGCCTGTAAAGGTAATATTAGAATACTCAGGCAAATACTTATCCTTTAAAGCTTTCACATAATCTGTTTGATCATTCCCCACCAATAGCAATTTGATATTGGGGATTTGAGACTGTATCACAGCTTCAATCAGAATTTCAATGCCTTTCACTTCTACCATATTGACGACTGAAATCACTACAAAGTCAGTTTTAGAAATTCCATTCATCACAGCTGTAGGCTGGTGATAATCCCTTGGAGAATAAAAATCGGTATCCAGGCCCAACGGCAAATAGGTCGCTTTAACTGATGGAATCGGATTAAAGAATTCAGTCATCATGTCTTTATTGATGGCGATTACCTGATGGCTTAGCTTAGACCTCCAAACCCAGGCTTTATTCCCCCAGCCCATGGCTTTTTTCGTATACACAAATTTCTTTCCAGCCAGCCTCACTGCCAGAGGTTCTGAAAAGTCAGAGCTCCAGTGCCAGGAATGGACGATATCCCAGTCGTGTTGTTTAAAAAACCAAACCACTTTCAATAATCGAAAGGGAAAGGACCAAATGGGTTTGTAACCCGTTTCATAATCAAAGACATGAATCGGCACCCCGAGTTGTTCCACCTCCTTAAAAAATGCACCCCTAGTATGTTTTACCAAAATCTCAGGGGTAAAACGCTCCTTATCCAAACCCTTCACCAGATCATACACTACCTTGCCGCTACCGGCCGTGTCGAAGTTGGGGATGGTGTAGAGGATTTTTAGTTTTTTCATTGTTTCGTGTAATAGAGTAGTCGTGTAATGGTGTATTGGTTAATTAGGTCAAAAATAGCATTTCAAATTTGTTTATGTTCAAGATAAGATCGTAAATATTTAGTGTCATGCTGCCCCGAATGGTCGGGAGTTTCAGCACCTTATGAGTTTAGATTTTTAATATGAAATTAAACCCTTAGACCAATTCTTATATTATTTTATTAAATCTTCGAAATTTTAAAACCCTGAAATAAATTCAGGGTGACAAAAATATTTAATTATTTGTTTAGTTCCTCTTTTAGACCTGAACCTAATCTATTGAGATGCCTAGGATTGGCTAGCTAAAAGGTTGAGTGTTTTGTCAGTTCGAGCCTGCCTGCGCCTGCCTGTCGTGCCTCTGGCAGGCAGGTTTACTTGGAAGGCCCGCCTGAATAATTAGACAGGACCGTCTCGTCTATCAAGCTTAATTCGGTCATTGAGTGTTCCGCTTTTTCAGCGGAATGTATCGAAATGACGTTTCTGGTAGCTTCGACCTGCCTGCCGGCAGACAGGTACAATCCCAACGAAAATGTTGGAATTACTCAGCCACCAGTTAAAAAAATAATTTAATTTGAATAAAAATATAGTGACCTTAGCATCCTGTTTATGTTCGAGCGGAGTCGAGAACTTTTGCACAATGTTCATTAAGTACATCTCGATGCTGAAACAAAATTGAAGACTATAAATCGCTGCGACTGCCCTAACCCTAAAGGGAACGCAGCTTACTTTTTAGACTTTTTTATCCTAAAGACTTTTTGCTCCCGCCTAAGGCGGGCTGGGGCAAACAAAAAGACTTTGATCATCTTCTCTTTCCCATTAAACGATTATTCGAATACACGACTACTCTAAATTCCTCCTATTCCAAACACTCAAAGTCAACAACATGCTCACCGGATGCGAATAATACACGGGATCTCTGGTTTGAAAGTTATGATAAAGCTCTTTAACCACTGAGGTATCTATAAAGCCTTTAAAGTCCTCATCAAATAAATACGACTCCAGCTGTTTCTCATTTTTCTTTCCTAAAAACTGCAATTCCCAGTTGCGCTGGATGAATTTCCTACCTGCTTTTTCTTGAAGGACGCGTTTAAGTTTGTCGGTGATGCGATAAGGCAAGTTATAAGGGGCTTTATTCTTGTGGAAATTCATCAAATTAAACGGCTTTTGATCCTGCCAGGTGATGTTGGCGACTTCTGGGTTGTTGCGCTTGATGTATTCAATTTGTAGTTGGCGATCAGCTAGATGTTCTTCTGGGATTTCACAAATCAGCTGACACATACGGTTATCGTAATAAGGCAACGTAATGGGATGTGCCGCTTCAAATACGCTTAGGTTAATGCTGGTCCAGCGTGGCGCCCAATACATCGATTTAAAGGCTCTGACTTTAGCGGAGGTGTTTTGGATGTCGATGCGATTCAATAAGCTTTGGGTGGTGTCTTTTAAGTAGGCGTCAAAGTCACCTTCCAATTCCCAGGACTTCCACAACTGCTGAGCTAGTTCTATCCCGCCTTTTTTGATCACTTTTTTGTGGATGTAACTCACCAGATCTTTATCCTGAATGCCTTCATCGCCTCCCTTATCAAACAGTACATCGCCCCAATGCCCAAGTGAAAAGATACCTTGCATGTGTTTGAAGTCCTCCAGAACTGCCATTTGCCGGGGATGGGTAAATTCTGAATAGCACTGATTGATCTCAGCCAATTCATCGATCTTGTCCCAAAGATAACTGGACGGAATTTCAAACGCCTGGAAGTCGAACTTACAAGCTTTAGCAATTTGCTGACTGATCTGATGCTCTTTATACCCGCCTTGAAAAGAGTACGAATAAGACGTCACTTGCTTTCCTAAGTTATGAAGCGCCACCGCCTGACTCCGACTATCCAGACCTCCCGATAAGGGTGAAATCGCCTGCTGATTCCCAATTTGCTCGTTAATAATTTGCTCAAACAACTCCTTATACTGTTGAAGAGAAGCATCAAAACTTTGGTCTTTCGGCTCATAAGACCAGTTAAACCAGGGCTTCGAACTCAGCAAGTAGCCATCTTCATCAATGTCATTAATCGTACCTGGTCTTAATACTTTTTTATGCTTCCAATAGGTTGAATCGTCCCAAAAAAATCCCGTAGCCGCAAATAAACAAATAGCTTTGTAGTCCAGTTCTTCTGGCTCGCCTTTTATCTTGACAAAGGTTTGGTGGATGGGGATGATTTTGGTCTTAATACTTCGCATATTTATGTATTCGTTTATTGGTATATTGGTGTAATAGTATATTCGTAGAATTGTACAGCGGGATTCGACTTCACCACTACTCCATTATACGACTATTCGACTAACCGCTTTATCACTTTCGCTGGATTCCCCGCCACCACAACATCATCAGGTACATCTTTAACGACGACACTCCCAGCGCCGATGACCACATTATTGCCGATACTAATGTTTCCGATGATACAGACGTTGGCTCCTACGGTAACATTATCGCCAATAGTAGGTAAAAGGCTATTATCATTATTTTTGTTGCCGATGGTTAAACCATTTCTAAACTCAAAATTTTGACCGATGGATTTGGCATTGATGACCGTAGCAAAGGGATGAAAGCAGCTTAATCCCCCTTCAATTTTCGTGCTTTTAAAAATCTTGCATTGATAGTTTGGATAGTTAAAAAGTCGCTTGAGTCTAGTGTTCAAAAGTCCGGTGCGCCATTGAAAAATAAATACAAACTCAGGATAGTATTTCATCAAGTGCTTAAAACGATGGAAATCTGAGGTTTTAATTGAGTTACAGCCTCGCAACTGGTAATAGTAACGAATATCTTCTAAGGCTTCATTTGAGTTTATCATTTTAAAAAGCTTCGGAATTATGAAATATTGAAAAACATGATTAATTTTTTTCATAACATCGATATTAGTTTTAATTGAAGTTTTGTAACTAAAAACTTATTTACATTTTGAAAGTTATTTAAAAAATTAAAAACACTTAAAAAACATCGATGCCTCAAAGATATATTGGTATCCTTATACAGCAATTTAAATTCTTGATATGCCTTAAAAAATGAGTTTTTTTCTAAATTTCTGATCTTTATAAAAGATCTCAGAGTTGCTTTGAGAAAATTAAGTTTGACCTTGCCTTCTGTGTTTTTAAATCCATAAAGTCGAACTTCTAAATGACTTTTTTTTCTTTCTAATTCTGATTTAAGACTCCAAATCCCTTTCCTGTGCTTTCTATAATTAGCAGTTACAATATTTAAGTATTTTGCTTTGCCATATTTCATTTGCTCAATTAAATAAGCAGCATCTATAGCAGTAATACTTGTGTAGTCAGATAAAACGTAGTCATGATTTCTGTAAACTCTTGTAAGAGTGGGCGCTACAAACATTAAATCAAAAATTGATAAGACAGTATCTTTAGCATGAGGTAAAAACTTAGGATTTCTTAGCTCATTTTTTTGATTTACAGTTCCGCAATTTGTGTAACAGATTACAAAATCCTCATTACTCTCCAAAAAATCCACTTGCTTTTGTAGTTTAAGCTTATCAGTCCAGTAATCGTCGCCGTCACAAAGAGCGATGTATTTACCTTTTGCTGAATATAAGTTATATAGAAAATTAAATCGACCTGTAGGCTTTCCTCCTATGCTAATGTTGTTTTCACGATGGTGAAGAAATAGCCTGATTTTATCTGGATATTTCTCAGCATATTCTACACAAATCTCACGTGTCCCATCTGTAGAAGCATCGTCCCCTACAAGAAGTTCAAAATCGAAATCTACTTTTTGATTCAAAATACCATCCAAGCATTGCTTAATGTAGTTGACGTGGTTATAAGTTACCACACAAACGCTCACCACGGGCTTGCTTTTAACCTCTGTTGGGAAGTGTTCCACAGCCTTATGCTCGTATTTATCTTTAAATTCCTTAAATAACATTATTAAAACTATTTTTTAATGGACTGTCTTTCAAATCTTTTTCTATATAATCCTGTATTTCCTGTGAAATTTCTTTTTGGTAAAGTTCTTTTGAATTACGACTCGACTTAAACACGGAGTTCGGATGCTTTTTCACCTTATTCCTGCTTTCTGTAATGAAGTCCAAAACCTGGTCTTCAATTTCCAATCCTATGAAATCATAAATTTTTTTTACTTCAAAAGTTGTGTTGAGATTTAGCTCATCATACTGAACCAAAACAACGTTAGTAGGGTATTGCTCACTTAATCTTAAAAATAATTCTGAGGCTTCTTTCCACTTGAGGTATCCAAAATATTCTTCTTTTCGGCCTAAGTTTTTTAAGTCGGCTTCCAGCCATTGGTTGTTAAAATCCCATTCCAGCTTAAACTCTCTCGGCGCTTTTCGCCAAGAATTCAAAACCTCCAATGGGTGTCGGAGTATAAATATGAATTTTATTTCAGGAACTTTTTTAATCAGATGCTCAATCAGAAAGTGATATCGCACTTGCTTAAACACAAGGTGAGTTGGTTGTTGGTCCTTTTTAAAACTAGGGTATTCTCCTAAAAGATCTTTATCCCTTAAGTTGATAAAGTCATCGTCGCTACTAGAAATTTCCTCAAAAAACTTTAATATCCGTTCTCTGGAAGACGTTTCGTTTAAATAATCCTTAAAAGCATAAGAGAACAAGGGTTGGAATTTAAAATTTACTTTGGATGAGGCATTGATAAGTTGACCCAGCCAGGAAGTTCCAGATCTAGGTACTCCATGTATACCAATTATTGTTGACTCTCTCATTTTATCTTAGAGCTTTTGAAGTATTCTCAAACCCATTAAACATCAAAACATCTATAATCGATAGATAGTTTACAAATCCATCGGAAAACTGCTTATAAGTGAATGAAGGTATTTCCAAAGTTTCTTTTTCACATCCACCATTCGGGATCCAGTCTTTATAGAGTTTTTTACTTCCAGGAGGCATCACAATTGATCCTGCCTTCTGATTTTCTATTAGGGTGTCCAGTTTGTCTTCCTTACCTAAGGCTTCAAAATTTTCAAAATTTAGTTCACTAGATCGGATGAAGGTCGTTTCTAGATTAAGAGCTTTAGATAATTCTTCTAAGGTAAAACAATTTAAGTTGGAGATATACTCAAACTCTGGTTTTAAGAGATCTTCGATAAAACTATATGTCTCTTCAAAAAAAGGTGCTTTTTTATAACTAAAATAAAGTTGATTGAGCAACTTAGCTTTAGCCTTGGTGAAGTTTTTAAGCTTAACTTGGTTAATCGGCTTAAATTGATCCGACTTTTCAATCTGAAAATTAAAATAATTAGGTTCGCCGTTGATCAATATTTTATTTCTGTGCACAAAACCACGATTGATATATTGTACATTATCGTAGAAGATAAAACGATCTACACATGATATGAGCTTAAAATAGCCTAAATAAGGAAATATATAGGGCTGCATGACCGCCATAGAGGTATTCTTATTAGCCATGGTTTATAAGGATTACGATGGTTTTCAAATCGTTTTCTTTTAATGTGGTGTATAAAGGGAGACAAAGGACTCGACTTGCTATATCTTTGGCAATGGGACAATGACTGGAATTTATGTAAGGCAGCTCTTCCAAGCTCGGATAAAAATAACGCCTTGGATTGATGTTTTCTTCCTCTAATCTTGTTTTTACGTTTAAAAGTTCTTTTTCTGTTTTAAAAATCACAGGATAATAAGAGTAATTCCAGTCAGTGTGTTCTCTTAATTTTAATTTACTCAATTGACTAAAATCAAGATGCGCTTCGTAATACTCACAGACACGTTTGCGCTCAGTCATGATCTGTTCCATATAAGGCAACACACTTAAGCCCATTGCCGCCTGTAGCTCACTCATCTTGGCATTCAATCCAAGACCGTGGTATTTCTCAGGACCGTCGTGTCCAAAATTATGCCGGTACCACATCTCCTGTTTGGTGGGCTCATCCTGGCAAAATAGGGCTCCACCTTCACCGGTATGAAATAACTTAGTCGCATGAAAACTACAGGTGCTGACATCTCCATAATTAAAAATAGACTGTCCTTTGTAGCTGACACCAAAACAATGGGCGGCATCATAAATCACTTTTAAGTGATACTTTTTAGCAATGGCTTCAATATCTTCTACTGCGCAAGGATTACCGTAAACATGTGTGGCTAAAATGGCTGTGGTTTTATCGGTAATCGCCGCCTCAATTTTTGTTTCATCGATGGTTAAGTAGTCTGGATGAATGTCTACAAAGACAGGCGTACACTTTTCCCATACTATAGTGGCCGTAGTCGCCACATAAGAAAAGGGCGTGGTAATCACTTCGCCTCCGTTTGCAAAAGCATTTAAGGCGATTTGAATCGGCAAGGTGCCATTCGTCATGGGTATGATGTGGTTGACACCTAGATATTCCTGGAGTTTTTCAGACAACTCTTTATACAACTCCCCATTATTAGTCAGCCACTGATTGTCCCAAATGCGCTGGACTTGCTTTTGATAGTCTTCAATTGGTGGAAAAAAGGTTTTAGTGACGTTAATCATAACCTTTTGTATAACCTCATCATATCTTTTATCATCTTATCTTCGTTGTGTTGTTTTTCTACTTTTAGTCGTGCAGCCAATTTAAGGCTTTTTATGTCGCTTCCCTGTAATTCAGTAAAATTAAGTATTTGCTGAGCTATCGCTTCTTCATCTCGAGCTGGAACTATCCATCCTATTTTACCGTGATTAATCAACTCTTGCATCCCACCACAATCAGTCGATATTACCGGAGTTCCTAAAGCCATAGCCTCGACGGCAACGTTGGCGATGCCTTCTTCCAGACTTGGTAGTAAAAATAAGTCTGAAGCTTTCATCATTTCAAACACTTTGGTTTGGGGCAATTTAGATGTTAATTCGACCTTATCCTGCAGACCTAAGTCATCGATTAAAAATAATAATTCTTCATTTCCCTCACCACCCACGATGGTATATTTAAATTTAATACCTTGTTGATGCAAAAGTGAACAGGCTTTGATAGCATAGTCGTAACCTTTTTTCCAATGCGGTCGACCTACTGAAATTAATTGCAAGGTTTCATTCTTTACTACTTCGGGTTGGAACTCAAATTTATTTAAATCCAAGCCCGTGTACACCACCTGATCAATTTTATTCGGATCAGAGTAGATTTCATCTCCAATTTTAGAAATGGCCTTAGATACCGAATGAAAACCTTCAAATTTGGGAAGCCATTTTTGTAAATATTCGAAATTCTTTGGATTCACAAACGGGCGAACATTAGTTTGATAGCCCCGCTGAGAAAGTATAAATTTGAATTTCTTTTCTGCTACTTGCTCCTCAAACAACTTAATGTTAGACACCCATTGCAGATGTACTATATCTGGCTTAATATGTTCTAAAGCCACACTTAAGTTTTGTCGTTTAAGTTCAGACTTTTTACCACTCAACAAAAGCATAATAGTTTTAATTAAAGAACCAGATTTCAGTCCCCATTTTAAACTTGTCAACGCGAATCTTATTTGACTTTGACCACTGCCTAAATCTATATAATTAATCTCTTTTATCCTATGATTCAATTCTTCGTTAAATCCCAACACATAAACCTCGATTTTATGCTTAACCAAGCCTTGAATCAGGCGATTGATAAAAGCGGTGGTTTTGAATGTGCCGTCGAAAATTACTAGTTTCATTTTTTCGTGTATTCGAGTAATGGTGTATTCGTTTAGTTGTATGGAGTTATAGACCACTTTACAATTATACGACTATACGACTACACTCTATAGTAATCTTTATACCACTCTACAAATCTATCGATTCCAGTCTGAATATCGGTGGATGGCGAATAGCCAAAATCCCGTTGTAAAGCAGACACATCTGCCCAGGTTTGATGGACATCCCCTGGCTGCATGGGGAGCATTTCTTTTTTAGCAGTTTTTCCAAAGCTCTTTTCCAAAGCTTCTATAAAATCAAGCAGCTTTACTGGTTTTGATTTACCAATATTATAAATCCCATAGTTTTTGTGATCTGGTAAATCGGTTTCAATAGTAGCAATAACTCCTTTTATAATATCATCGATGTAAGTAAAGTCTCTGGATAAGTTGCCTTGATTAAACACTTTGATGGGTTTATCATTAGAAATAGCCTCTGCAAATAAATACATCGCCATATCGGGTCTGCCCCAAGGCCCATAAACCGTGAAAAACCGCAAACCTACAGTTTGGATCCCGAATAAATGCGCATAGGTATGTGCCAGCAATTCATTGGATTTTTTGGTAGCTGCGTAAACGCTTACAGGATGATCTACATTTTGATCTATTGTAAAAGGTACCTTACCTGTATTCCCATACACGCTGGAACTGCTGGCATACACCAGCTTTGAGACTTTATACTCTCTCATGCATTGCAGCAGATTAAGAAAACCAGTTATGTTGGTATCCACATACACTTCTGGGTTTTCTATACTGTAGCGCACACCGGCCTGAGCCGCCAGATTACAAACCACTCCAACCTCATGCTTCCTAAATAGCCCAGGTAAATTAGCTCGATCTTCTAACTTGAGTTGGTAAAAGCTCAATTGTTCATACTTACTGGATCCGACCTCCCGATTATAAAATTCAGAGTCTTGTTTAGCTATTCCAAGTAAGCCTAGACGTGCATATTTTAAATCAACATCGTAATATGTATTTAGGTTATCAATGCCTATAACCTGATAACCTCTTTTTAAAAGCTCTTGAGCCAAATGAAAACCTATAAAACCTGCTATTCCAGTTATAAATATTGTTTTATCCATGACTAGCTGAACTTATTAATTCTTTAAATATAGATTCATAAGTGCCTATATTTATCGAAGAAGAATAATTTTGATTAACGAAATCAATTGAGTTTTTAGAAATCAAATCTAACTGGTTTTGATTATTATAAACATATAAAATTTTACCTGCCCATTTAGCAGGTTCATTATCGACTAAAAAACCATTACACCCTTCTTTAATATAGTCATTCAATGGGGGAACATTAGATACTAGCACCGGCAAACCAGCCCCCATGCTTTCAATAATTATTTTACTTAATCCTTCATAGTTGCACGCATGAACAAGTAAATCATACTCAACTAAGTCTGACCAAATACTACTTTGAAAAGGTCTAAAACAAACTTGTTTTTCAAGACTAAATTTTTGTACTTTATTTCTTAGTAATTTTTTATTGGGCCCTTCTCCAATTAATGTCAATTCAATGTTCATTTCCTTTAACAATTTCATGGCATCTATAAGAATGTCCTGTCGTTTTTGATACTTAGAAAACCTAGAAGCCATAACAATTTTAAATGGCTCATTGTCACTCTTAAATCTAATTTTTTTTTGTGGCAATGTTGATAAATCGATTCCAATATCCTTTACAAAATAAGGTTCAAAGTTTACTTTTAAATTAAACTGCATCGATTTCTCTAAAACTAATTCCCTTAGACCCTCTGAAATAAAATTATATAAATCAATAGATTTAAAATAATGCTCATAAACAGAAATTAGTTCTGGGTTGCTTTCAAAATCTTCAAATAACTTTAAACCAGCCATTCTTACAACTAATTTAAAATTAAAATCAGGTTTAAAATTTACATAAAAGCTTACTATACCGATATTATTGTAGGTATGGACTATATCGATTTTACTTAATTTAGATTTTATAAACTTGTTTTTAAAAAAACGAGAGATTTGTTTGAACTTATAGGAATTGAGTAAACCAATTTTAAACTTTGTAAATATGTAAACTTCCACTTCATTCTCTGATTTTTTTCTAAAACCCGACCACGTCTTTGTAAATGACCGTGAAAAAAAAGTAACCTTATGACCTCTCTTAGCAAACTCTTCTGCTATAAGTTTTAAAGAAGTTTCTGCTCCTCCAACACGTTCACCTGTGTAGGGAGAATGAAAGGTATCTATTAAAATATTCAATTTTCAACTTTTAGTTTATTATAAAAAAACTGGTACTTCCCTGTTAATCTTGATGACAAAACGGCGAAGAAAAAATTTCTAGATTGTAACCCATAAAATTTAATGATTTCATTAAAAAAAAGCTTGGGCTTTTCTATGTTACTTTGTTCTAAATAAGATCTAATACATTTCAGTAAAAGTTTTTGACCAAAGGCTTTATTATATCCTGACAATGGATATATTTCTTTAAAAGTAATCCAACTGTTTTCAAAGGTGGTTCTGAGATATTCATCTTTATTTTGACGTCTTTTTACACCTATTGAGTCTTCTGCATAACGTCTTAAGGTGAGGTGTTTTCTAATAATTTTTAACTTATTTGTTTTAAGCAAGACTTTTGAAATATAATTAAACTCCTGCCCACTCTTAAGTTGTTCATTAAAATTAATATTTGAGACTAAATTCCTAGATACAAAAAAATCTGGTGTATACCAACTGATATAAGTTGATGTAAAGGATTCAAAACTGACTTCATCTTCCTTGAAATCGTACTTATAGTCATTTATATTTCCTGGAGCATTAAAATATTTTGTTTGACTCACTACAAAATCCACATCATTCTCAAGCATGGCTTTTACTTTCACCTCTAACTTCTCAGCCACCATCAAATCATCCGAATCAAACCAATTCACATACTCCCCCTGGCTCATTTTAAACCCATAATTTCGTGCACCATTCCCCCCAGGCAGGTGTTCGTCGGGTCGATGAAAATATTTAAATCGTGAGTCTTTACTAACATAGTCACTAACTACCTCATCCGTATTGTCTGAAGAGCCATCATCTACGATAATACATTCCCAGTTAAGGTAAGTCTGAGCCAATACAGAGTCCAGCGTCTCTCCAATGAGGTGGGCGCGATTGTAAGTCGGGATAATCACAGAGACTAAAGGCTGGTTATTCATGGCATTCGATTGGTACTGCAAGTTTACGAAATTTTCAGTTGACGGTTGACAGTTTTCGGTTATCTGTTTTCAGTTGTCGGTTGTCGGTTTGTACGTTGTAGAGTCCTAAATAGAGTTGACCTTTTTTAGAGTTGTTTATTTGATTCAAAGTTATTAATTTTTTGCATTGTAGAGTGGTGTAATAATTTTCGGTTATCAGCTTTCTGTTATCTGTTGTCTGTTTTTCGGTGAATAGTGAGTCGGGAATTAGGTTTTAGGTGGTAGGGATTAGGGATTAGGAAATAAAATTTGATATATGAAATAGGTCAGGGTGACAACGCTGTCAGGTCGAGTGTCCTGGCATGATTTATAGGGATGTATCGAGACCTCATTCGAGGTTTCAGCATTAAACTACTTCTCGATAGCTCTGCTGAGCGAAGTCGAAGTGCAAATTCTTTCCTTCGCAGTCAAGAAAAAAACTCGAAGTGCCATTGAGTCAAATATAAATTTGAATGCAGTTAGACTGAAAAACAATGAAACGATAAGGCTTTAAAGATTCATCGTCGAAGCAAAAAAGCTTCTCTGTCTGAATGACATTTTTCTCGATAGCTCTGCTGAGTGAAGCCGATAAGCAATTTTATTCCGTTTCTCTTCAAAAAATGAATCGACTTAGACGCCTTCACCTATAAATAGTTGTATAAAATGCACAATTATTTGTAGTTTAAAATCTTAAAAAAGCGTTAATCAAAAAAATAATTGAAATTTTAGTGATAATAAAACCCTTTTTTCATAGGCGCTTGGAGCAAATGTGGAAAACTCTGTGGATAACTTTCAAAGTTTTACAACGAAACTTAATATAATTCGGTTTTATCTTTACCACTGAAAATCAGAGTAATGAAGCTCTGATGTAAAACAATTTTTTTATGATTACAGTAAAAAGTTTACAGCGAGTAAATCCACGGGATGTGGAAGCTCCAAAAAAGTTCTACGTTCAAGCAGTGAGCGCAGGAAAAACCGATTTAGACCGTTTGGCCTATCTCATCTCCAACCAGTCCACCGTGCGTAAAGCCGACTGCTATGCAGTGCTTGAAGCTTTACTCCACAACATGATGGATGAGTTGAGTCAGGGTCGAATCATCGAACTCGGCAACATTGGTAATTTCCAGATTGGCGTAAGCTCCGATGCGGTAGAGACCGAGGAGGAAGTGACTTCCAGCCTGGTAAGGAAAGCTAAAATTTCCTTTAGACCTGCAAAAGCCCTGAGGGACTTACTGCAAACGGTAGATTACAAAAAGGTGAGCTAATGATAGGCAGCCTTACTTTTGTCTAGTTGACAAAAGTGTAACCCCCAACACCTTCTACTGTTGGGGGTTTTTTATGTCCGAACGTGAGATTGGACTTGACGAAAATATTTTTTGACTTGAAGAACTAAGGAAACCGAGAAGTGGAATGGCTTCTACCTTCAAGTTAAAATGAAAAATCAACTTGATAAAATTTTAAAACAGATGACCTTATAAAAGTTGGCAGAGGTGAAAACTCAATTTTAGGTCATAAAAAAACTCAAAACCAATGAGCTAATGATAGGCAGCGCTTGCTTTTGAGTTGTTTTAAAAGTGTAACCCATACTTCTACTTATCGATTACGAGCCAAATATAATTACTAAATCCTAATTGACGCATGCCCAACGCGTTAAAATTTTTACAGATGTTTTAAATTGAAGGAGTTACAGAATAAATTAAATAAAAGTGATTTTATTTTATATCCTTCTTAAGAATAGCTTTCTCAAGTAAATCCTCTAAGACTTTAATATGCCTCTCTAAAGAGTAGTTTTTTATATGATCTTCTCTTGCATTTTCACCTAATCGTTTAGCAAATTCTACGTCATCAAAAATACGAATGAGGTTTTTTGCCATTTTATCGACATCATGTTCTTCACATAACAAACCTGTTTTTTCATGTTCAATGACATCTGGTATCCCAGCATGATAAGTAGACACAACAGGTAAACCTGATAAAGCTGACTCTAGAACAGCTAAAGGAGTTCCCTCCTGATCACCGCTTTCGGAAGTGATAGAATGTTGTACAAAACAATAGCTTTCCTGCATAAGTTCAGCTATTTCTTCTGGAGAGACTACTCCTAACAACTTAACATTATTCTCTAAATCGAAATACTTGATCAAATTCAAACATGTATTAGACAAAACACCTTGGCCTGCCATCAATAATTGTGCATCTGGATGTTTTTTTACTAATTCCTTAAAAGCAATTATAGTGTAATATGGAGCCTTCTTGTCTACAAATCGACCTATGGCAACAGCCTGTTTCTTTGAAAATAGAGGTTGGCGTTCTTTAAAGATTGGGTTAGCTCCATAAACGTTATAAATTAATTTATCATTTGGGCATCCCATTTTTTTTAGTTGTTCCCGCATTGATTTTGATACAGCTATCACATAAGAAGCTGATTTAAATAATTCTTTATAATTATTATTTTTTTCAATTATATTTCTTACTGAAGCATCATATCCGTGAAAATGAACGATAAAAGGAATATTTGCTTTTTTAAAAACTCGTAAAAATTTATTAGCATGATTTCCATACTCTACTAGAGCAATGTCTATTTTAAAATTTTGGAGTTGCTTAAGTACTTCACCTTCTAATGAGGCATTAAAACTCTTTCCAAAGACTTTAGAAATTGCTCTAATGAATTTAAGTCTCTTGGGCTTAATTAATTTCCCCTGATTTTCAGCATACATATTTTGAAAGCTACTTCCAAAGACAAAATAAAGTTGATCTGCTTTTATGAAGTTTTTATGAGCCTGGATAAAGGTTTCTGAGTAAGGGTTCTGACTTGGTGAGAAAATGGCTAAATTCATGATTATTTAGATATTTTCTTTTTAATCTTTTTAGCTAATCTCTGAAACCTACTTTTCGATTTCTTCCCTTTTTTTACTTCTAGAAGTATACCCAAATTATCTTTCAATCTTTTTAATCTTATAGTTTGTTGTTCTATTTGGAAATCAATGTCATCCTTGATGAGATTTTGTGAATTATACTCAACTTCTTTTTGAATTACTGAATAGAAATAATCATAGTTCCTCCAAATATTCTTGTATTCAAAATATACTACTTGTCCTTCAATATCTTTAGCTAATTCCTGAAGGGTATCATAGTATATGTCTTCATCGACTGGCTGAAGTCCTTCAGGATTATTCTTCTTCAAATAATCTTGGTGATACACAGTTGGACATGCTATAATAATCCTGCCATCCCGTTTTAATAAATTTAAAAGTGATTGATGGAAACCTTTTCGGGCATCTACTGGAATATGCTCATAAACGTCAAGCATAATGATAACATCATACTTCTTTTTGGGAACTTCTTTTGTTATGTCAAATACCTTATAATTTAAATTTTGATTTTGAAAGAGCTTTCTGGCTTTCTCAATCAAAACTGGACTTAAATCAATACCTTCAAAAGTTGAGTTGTCAAAAAACCGAGAAAATTCATACGTACTCCAACCAAGTCCACAGCCAATATCTAAAACATCAACTTTACTTCTGATTGGTATGTACTTCGACAAACTCTCTATCGCTGATATTAAGCGTTTGTTTCCAAAGGCATAGTCATTAATTAATTTATTATCAAATTGGTTATAAAACTCTAAGGATTCTTTCATTATCTGTAGTTGAAAATATTCATATTTTCTTTTGAAATTCTAGTAACAACTTCTATTTCATCTGGTGTTAAATCATTAAGATATCTATCTTTTCCTTTTATGTTTTTAGACCAGCTTTTATTGCTTTGCTTGTCAAGCTCATTAATGATTTTTGATGATGTAAATTTAACACCACAAAACTTTGATATATTATCTAAAACATTGAGCTTATTTTCTAAAAAATCTTCATATTTTACAAATAAAACATCACCATACAAATCATTGTATCTCATAGCAGAATTTAAATACGAATTCCATCTGAGAGAAACATTTTCACATTGACTTTTTCCTTTTAAATTCAAGAAATTGATATTAATATATAAACCATTCAAATCTTCATTTAATCTTTCTTTAATAGCCGCATAATTATCTCTAGGGTCTCTGACTAAATAAATGACTTTAAATTGATTAATTTGAATTTTTCGCAAATGAGTTAATATTGTAGCAAATCCTGGAACTTTTACAATTGGATGTTTCCAAAGTTTTAATATAAAACTTAATGGCATTCCTTTTAAACCTATAGTTTTTACTAGGGGGTAAATATACCAAGACTCTTTAGGATCATTTAGCAATTTAAGACCTGTAGATTTAGATAATAATTTTGCAATAACTGTTGTTCCTGAACGTTCACAGCCAACGATTAAAATTTTCATATTCAATTTATTTCACATCGTAGTATACTACAATTATAGGATCTATTTTGTCTGCCGATACCGTATAAGTCTCCTGGCAGTACATTTATCTCTAATGCTTTATCGATATTATCTAATTGATCTGGTTTATTAGTAGAACCCTCGCTTAAAACTACTCTTAGATAATAATTTCCACCTCTGAGATCAAAACTTGGAATATCAATATTTATATGACCTCTTTTCAAATAAGTATTCATGTCTACATCAATTTCATCTGTTACAATCATAGATTTTAAAACCTCATTGGAATCAAAAATAGCCAAGCCAATAATAAATTTAGATTTAACCTCTTCATAAACTTTTACATTCAGTTGAACCCTTAAAAATTCTCCTGAAATAACAGATTCAATTCGACTACCATTTTTGTTAATAAGAGATGCGTTTATTAATTTAACCTTCCCATTACCAGTTCTGTCTGTTCTTTCTTTAATAGGCAAATTATCATTTTTTAAATCTTTAGATAAATAATAATCCACACTCTCCTCCGCAGTGCCTTCAAATGTTGAAGTCCCATTCTCCAATACAATCCCTCGCGTACACAAGGATTTCACCGCCGCCATATTATGACTGACAAACAAAACCGTTCTGCCATCATTGCCCGAGATGTCTTTCATCTTGCCAATGGCTTTCTTTTGGAATTCGGCATCGCCTACGGCCAGCACCTCATCGACTACCAGGATATCCGGCTCCAAATGCGCCGCTACCGCGAAAGCCAAACGCACCCGCATCCCCGAGGAGTAACGTTTCACCGGCGTGTCGATGTACATGGCACAGCCCGAAAAGTCAATGATTTCTTCTTCTTTGACTTTAATCTCAGCTTTGGTCATCCCTAAAATCGCCCCATTAAGATAAATGTTTTCACGCCCTGTCAGTTCCGGGTGAAAGCCAGTACCTACCTCCAGTAAAGACGCGATACGGCCTTTGGTTTTGATGCTCCCCGTTGTGGGAGAGGTCACTCGCGATAAGATTTTTAATAAGGTAGATTTCCCAGCACCATTCTTCCCAATAATCCCCAGCACGTCCCCATCGTGAACGTCAAAGTTAATATCCCGCAACGCCCAGACGTAATCGGTCTCCGCCTTCTTGCTGCGATCGTTTTCCGCCCCTATCTTCAGATACGGGTCGTCCTTCCCTCTCACACTCGCCCACCAGCGGTTCAGGTCGTGACTCAAGGTCCCCGTGCCTACCACCCCGAGGCGGTATTGTTTGGAGATGTTTTGGGCGGTTAGAATTATTTTACTCATCGGTTGTCGGTTGTCGGTTGTCAGTGTTCGGTTGTCAGTTTTCGGTTGTCGGTTGTCGGTTTTCAGTTATCGGTTAACTGTTCAACGGATAACTGACAACTGATTACTTCTTCGTTTTCCAGTTCTCCTCAACATAGTTTGTAAATTTATAAATTTTAGCGCCTAACTCATCATATTTTTTAATCATTGGTTCAACCTCCAGATCAGGATAAATTTGATTGATCATTTCCAGCTGCGATTTACACTCCAATAACGAGGCATGAGCGTAAATCAAAAATTTTATAAAATCACTTTTATAAGCTTTCCTACCATATCCTTCAATAATATTATCCTTTATGCTTTTGGATGAACGCCTCACCTGACTGCCCTGCTCATACAATTCGTGCTTGGGTAGCTTCATCGTTAAGCTATGGACTTCGATAGCATATTCAAAGGCTAAATTATATATATCTAAGTCTTTATAGGATTTCATTTTTTTGTCGGTTATCGGTTGTCTGTTTTCGGTTTTCGGTTTTAGGTTGTCTGTTGTCTGTTTTCGGTTGCCTGTTGTCTGATGTCTGTTTTCGGTTGTCTGTTTTCGGTTATCTATTTTCGGTTATCTGTTATTTTTTTCAACCGTGAACCGTCAACTGATAACTGTCAACTGCAGCTTCGCTGCTAAACCGTATCAATAAAACTCTTCTCCGTCCTGTTAAAAATCGCCAGTCCGATGAAAAAGACGACTATCGAAAAGCCCAAAGCATAGAAAAAGCCCCACCAGGTAAATAGACCTGTATCGAGGGTCATGTAGCGGAAGCCTTCTATGATCTGAGCCAAAGGATTGTATTTAAACACCCAAAAGTATTCTGGCTTTTTTTCCAGGATCTCTGTCATTGGGAAAGGCACCGCCGAAATATACATCAGCAATTGTACGCCAAATCCAATAAGGACGGTGAAGTCTCGGTATTTGGTGGTCATGGCCGATAAAATCATGCCTAAGCCTAAACCTGTCGCTCCCATGATAAACACGTAAACTGGGAATAGAAACAAATTGGTATTGGGACTAATAGGTTTCCCTGAGGCCACAAAATAGATATAAAAGCCAGTAAATATACTCAGCTGTATCGCCAGCTTTAAGAGGTTAGAAATCGTGACTGACATGGGCATGATGACCCTGGGAAAGTACACCTTACCAAAAATCCCCGCGTTTTTGGTAAACGTGCCCGAAGTTCCTGTGAGGCATTCTTTAAAATAAGTCCAGGCGGTAATACCGGCTAGGTTAAACAAAAAGCTTGGCACAGTCCCCGTCTGTATATTGGCCACATTGTTAAAGACCAGCGTAAAAATCACAGAGGTAAACAGCGGCTGAATCAAAAACCAGAGTGGGCCTAAGACCGTTTGCTTATACACCGTGACGATATCGCGTTTCACAAACAAAATCAGCAAATCACGGTACCTCCATATCTCCTTAAAATTGAAGTCAAACAGTGGCTTTTCAGCTTTAATCTCGTATAACCAATCGGAATCTTGAGAGGAAGTTTTGGTATGATCCATAAAAGGTGAAGTTAACTATAGTTCAACGTCTTAAAGTCTTCAAAATTATGTTGGAAGCTTGCTGAGTTGAGATCGGTTTTAAATTCTTAATTCTGCGCCAAATTTACATTTTTTGTTGGATTTATAGTGAATCGTAACTAGTGAAAATGATTAGTAATTAGTAGCCAGTAACAACAAGTAGTCAGTAGTCAGTAGTCAGTAGTCAGTAGTCAGTAGTCAGTAGTCAGTAGTCAGTAGTCAGTAAAATTAAAAATTTTGAATTATTAATTATTAATGCAGTTAGATGGAAATTTCTCATCACAAATTATTTATCACTATTCACTCAATTAAGATCCATATAAAGATTCACTTCTACATTTTGTATTCAGTATTAAGTATTCGATATTAAACTGGTGGACTGGCAGTATTTAGGTGTTTGGTTTTAGGGATTAGGAAATAAAAAATTTGAAATAATTTGTGAATGTAAACTAGTGGCTTGAAAATAATCGTAATCATAAAAAACGGCCTACTTTTTATGGATGTAAAAAACCGAAGAATGAGGTTCATAGCCTGTGCCGATGCTTATCGGTAAACACTTAATACAATAAAAACGGGGGTGAGTTAAAAAAGTGATGAAGCATAAGTTAGATCAAAAGAAATGAAATTATACAGCTTTAAAGATTCATCGTCGAAGCAAAAAGCTTCTCTGTCTGAATGACATTTTTCTCGATAGTTCTGCTGAGCGAAGTCGAAGTGCAATTCTTTCCTTCACAGTCAAGAAAAAAACTCGAAGTGAGATTGAGTAAAATTAAAAAATTTGAATTCAGTTAGAAAGAAATAGCTGATTACTCGTCACTATTCACTCAAGTTAAACCATAGCAAGATTGACTTCGGTATTTTATATTCAGTATTGAGTATTCGGTATTAAGAGGGCGGACTGGAGGTATAAGCAGTAGGTTTTACATGCTAAGTTTGATAGCATACAAAGGACGTTGCTTATGTGATTTCAAGACATGACAATTGCTGATAATCATCGTTATGTAAAAATCTTTCTATGCTAGTCTTCTTGGAAATTAACAATTCAGCAATTTCAATAGTAGTTAAGTTTCCCGTTCTTAGCCAGATAATTTTCGGCGGATGTCCATTAATTAAGCTAATATCATAGAAGTCAGCATCAAAAGTAACGATAGCGTAAGTGTTTTTTTAGCATAATCCCATATAGTAATGTCATCAGAATCTTGCAAATCACAATCGGAAACATGCCTACAATCAGAGAAGTGTTCACTCAGTTTCTTTGTAATCCTGAAGGAGATATTTTGATTAAAAAGGAGTTTCAGTGTCATGAAGCATGCTCTAATTTGTGCTCCCTATCGGCAGCATAAGCTAGACAAGCCTTAATATCTTCATTACTCAATTCTGGAAAATCAAAAACAATCTCTTCGAAAGACATACCCGCAGCTAACCATCCTAATACATCAAAAACAGTAATTCTCGTATTACGGACACAAGGTTTTCCAAATCTTTTGTTTGGGTTTCGCTTTATTATTTCTTTATAATCTAACATGCTTTTATGTTTCTCCTAAAATACTCAAATTTTCATAACTAGCCTATTTCTTAAGGTGTGCTAATATGAAATCAGACATAAGTTTGCGAGCAAAATTAATAATTATAAATGCAATTTTCCATCACTAGTTACTAATCAGTAGTTACTCAAGTTGTACCATATCAAGATTGACTTCGGTATTTTATATTCAGTATTGAGTATTCGGTATTCAACTGTTGGACTGAAGGTATAGGCAGGAGGTTGTAGGTTGTAGAAAATAGGAAATGAAAAATAAAGAATTTGAAATTTGAAATAAGTCATGAGTTGGTGGCTGAGTGATTCGACGCCAGGAGAATCGTATCGAAGCTACCATCAGTTTTCTGTTGTCGGTTTTTTGGTGATAAGTGATTAGTGAATCGTGAGTTGTTGGACTGTAAGAATTAGGAAATAGAAAATTTGAAATAAGTCAGGGTGACAACGCTGTCAGGTCGAGTGGATTTTGCTTTAGAAAAAAGTAAAATTTGTATCGAGACCTCATTTAAGGTTTCAGCATTAAAGTACTTCTCGATAGCTCTGCTGAGCGAAGTCGAAGTGCAATTTCTTTCCTTCGCAGTCAAGAAAAAAACTCGAAGTGCCATTAAGTAAAATTAAAAATTTTGAATGCAAGCAAACGTAAATTCCTCATCACTCTTTACTAGTCACTGGTTACATAACTATTAGGAAACTAGACAATAGAAAATGAAAAATTTGAAATTTGAAATAAGTCAGAGTGACAAAGCTGTCAGGTCGAGTGTCCGCCTCTGGCGGATGGACCTGCCTGCGTTCATTTAGAGGCAGGTCGAAGCTACCATCAGTTATGAGTTGACTAGAATTTATAGCCAATTCCAGCTGTCAACACTCTATTTTTTACAGATGCATTTACTCCTGATTGTTCTGGAAAAATAACCTCTTCCTCGTTTAATATATTTATAAGACCATAACTATAATTAGCCTCTATAAAAAACCCATCACCAACAGCATATTCCAAGCCTATTGAAAGGCCTGCGTCAATTGTATTAAATTCATTGGAGATATCAGAATTTTCACTTACAAACTCACCAGAATTAGGATCTCTAAATTCAAGTTCACCCTGAACATCTACAATTGCACCAACATATCCTCCTACATTTACAAACAAGCCTTCGATGATCGAGTATTTAAAAAGAAGAGGAACGTTTAATTGAGATATCTTAAAGACAAAATCTTCCTCACCAGTATCAAACTTGAATCCGTTTCCGTGATAAACCATTCCGGTATGAAATCTGTTATCATTAGAATTTGAGATGAATTCCACGAAACCTCCTAAGTAAAGAGACGTTCGAATATCAGTATCAAACTGCCCATTTAGAAAAGCTGAAGAAATTTCGAATTTAGAATTACCAAAGTTTAGCCCAGCTTTTACTCCATATTGGACCTCCTGAGAGGATACAGATAGAAATGCTAGTAGTGAAAGAATTGAAAGTATAGTTTTCATTTAATTGGATTTTTTCAGCAAAAATAAACCTTAAATGATATTAAAAAAATATAATACTAAATGTAAACATTTCCACTTCATAAAATTACCCACCTGCGTTTCCCGCCTGAGGCTTTCAGCTGTCCACCTTATGCGGATGTATGTGTCATTCCGACTAAGGTAGGAATCTCTTTTGTCTTAATATTCAAATAAGGATTTTAAAAATTGGGTGGTAGGGATTAGGAGTTAGATGTTAGGAAATGAAAAATATAAAATTTGAAATAAGTCAGTAGCCGGTTATCTGTTGTCCGTTGTCAGTGAATTGTGATTAGTGAAAAGTGAACCGTAAGTTGGTGAGTCGGTGAGTGAAATTTAAAATAAATTGTCAGCTGGTTGCTGAGTGTCCGCATCTGGCGGACGTATCGAAGCTACCATCGATTGTCTGTTGTCAGTCTTCGGTCATCGGTAGTCAGTAGTCAGTAGTCAGTAGTCAGTAGTCAGTAGTCAGTAGTCAGTAGTCAGTAGTCAGTAGTCAGTAGTCAGTAAAATTAAAAATTATGAATTATAAATGCAATTTCTCATCACTAGTTACTCGTCACTCCTCACTCAAGAAAAATCCATAGCAAGATTGACTTCGATATTTTGTATTCAGTATTGAGTATTCGGCATTAAGATGAAGGGATGAGGTGGTAGGTAGTAGTGAATAGAACCTTTAAGAATAACTACACTCAAAGAAAACGACCTACTTTTTATGGATGTAAAAAACCGAAGAATGAGGTTCATAGCCTGTGCCGATGCTTATCGGTAAACACTTAATCCATAACAAAAGGGATGAACAAAAAAGTACTATTATCAACTATTAACTTAAAAGCTAAAATCTAAAAATGGAGCTAGAGGTCTATTGGTGAGAACTATAATATTAATTTGTAAATTGCAATAAATTTAGAAAAATGGGCAGCTTAACTATTTCAAACAAAACACTGAATCGGTATTTTGGCTATCTAAAAAACCTTGATAATGCAACTAAAAAGAATTTAATTATCAAGTTGACAAAATCTCTAGAACTCAAACCTAAAAAAGAAACAGATTTGAAATCCCTGTTTGGTGCCTGGGAGGATAACAGAGACGCTGATGGAATCATATCAGACATCAAAAACTCAAGAGTTGCTAAAACTAATACGGTGTCTTTCGAATGAACTATTTAATTGATACTAATATTTGCATTCACTTTTTTCGAGGCAAATTCAACTTACTTGACAAGTTTGAAACCGTAAAACTAGAAAATTGCGCTATTTCTGAAATCACACTCGCTGAATTGATTTTCGGTGCAGAAAACAGTTCAAACCCAAAGAAAAATTATAAACTCATAGACCAATTCACTGAGCAAATTAAGATTTTACCTATTTATAATGCCTTAACTATTTATGCAAAAGAAAAAGTAAGGTTGAGAAGAGAAGGTAAAATGATAAGCGATTTTGATTTACTTATTGGATCCACAGCCATTTCAAATGATTTAATTATGGTTACTGAAAACATAAAAGAATTCAATCGAATAACTGATATTCATATTGAAAACTGGACCCAACTAAAATAAAAGCTGACTGCGTTTCTTGGAAGGCAGGGCGGGAATTTGGTTTTAGGTGTTAGATTGTAGGTATAAGGAAATAGAAAATTTGAAATTAATCGTGAGCTGGTGGCTGAGTGACTCGATTTTTGAATCGAGGTGTATCGAAGCCACTGTCAGTTCGAGTGCTGATTTTAAGTCGATAGACTAAAATCAGTGTATCGAGAACTTAACCTTACTAAAACAAAAATTTCTAAGATAATTAATAAGATAATTAATTTGGTGGCTGAGTGTCCGCCTCTGGCGGAAGTATCGAAGCTACCATCGATTGTCTGTTGTCAGTCTTCGGTCATCGGTAGTCAGTAGTCAGTAGTCAGTAGTCAGTAAAATTAAAAATTATGAATTATAAATGCAATTTCTCATCACTAGTTACTCATCACTGCTTACTCAAATTAAACGATAGCAAGATTGACTTCGATATTTCATATTCAGTATTGAGTATTCGGCATTAAGATGAAGGGATGAGGTGGTAGGTGGTAGGAAATGAAAAATAAAGAATTTGAAATTTGAAATAAACCCTAGGTCCGGGATCTTGTTTCTTGATTCCTGATTCAAAGCTTCTAGTTACTGATTACAGACTACTAAATACTTGTCACTAATCCCCAGTCACTCACCTCTAATACCTCACTCCTATTTCACTCACCTCTCACCTCTACTTCAACGACTTCACAAACGGCGCAATCCCCTCCATGCCCTCGTTGGTCAATCGGCGGATAAACTCCGAACCGATAATGCAACCACTCGTATACCGACTGGCTTGTTCAAAACTTAAAGCATCTTTGATGCCAAAACCTACCATGAGTTTATTCTTAAGCTCCATATCGGCAATACGTTTGAAATAGGCCATGGCTTCTTCGCCGAATCCTGCTTCACCGCCTGTTGTACTGGATGAACTGACCATATACACAAAACTATCGCCCAGGGCATCTATGGTTTGAATGCGCTCCACTGAGGTTTCCGGTGTAATGAGAGGAACAAATTTAAGGCCGTGAGTCTCAAACAGTGCTTTATAATCTCTTTCAAAAATATCAATAGGCAAATCGGGCATAATGATGCCGTCAATACCTATAGCTTCACATTCTTTACAAAACTTTTCTACGCCAAACTGCAGCATCGCATTGAAGTAGCCCATGACAATCAAAGGAATATCCACTTCATCGCGAATGCCTTGCAACTGATGAAACAATTTCTGCGTGCTCATGCCATTACGCAGGGCTTGCTCTGAACTTTTCTGAATCACGGGTCCATCCGCCAAAGGATCGCTATACGGCAAGCCGATTTCAATGACATCGGTGCCGGCACCGGACAGGCGTTTTATGACTTCTGTAGTATCTTCCAGCTGCGGATACCCGGCGGTGAAGTAAATCGAAATTAGTTTTTTATCTTGTGCTAAAGTTGTATTTATTCTATTCATGGGTGGTTTAAGTTTGCTGTGTTATGATTTAATCTATTACAAGTCTCTATTTTCTATATGATAAAATTACCACGGAGTCACGGAGGACACGGAGGTTTTTATCATTTTTATCTTGTCTCTTTTTTCCTGATCCCTGGTTCTTAGTTCTATGTTTTTATAAATCAATCACTATTGTAATTGAGATCATCCCTAGTTCTCGATACAATCCCAACAAAACGGTCGGAATCACTCGAACTGACATCTTGTTCTCTACTCCATGTACTATGCTATTTTTTTATAGACTGCGTTCTCTGCGTCTCTGCGGTGCAATCAAACCACAGAGTCACGGAGGACACTAAGGTTTAAATTATCTTTTCTCTTTATTCTATGTTCTTTACTCTCTGTTCTTTGTTCTATTCTCTTGACTTTGTTTATAAATCAATCACTATTGTATTTGACATCATCTCTAGTTCTCGATACAATCCCTACAAAACGGTCGGAATAACTCGAACTGACATCTTGTTCTTTGCTCTATGTTCTTTTCTTACCACGGAGTCACGGAGGACACTAAGGTTTAAATTATCTTTTCTCTTTATTTCATGTTCTTTGTTCTATTCTCTCCTTAACCGCAGAGACGCAGTGATCGCAGAGATTTTTTTATTTTATTTTACATCGTGACTCTTTTTTCTATAGTCTTTGTTCTCTGCTCTATGTTCTCTGCTCTATGTTCTTTTTTCTTTGTTCTCTTTTTCAAAACCCTACACCCTATCACCTAAGACCTAAAACCTCTCTAGTACCCAAAATACTTCCTGTAGGTCTCCAAATCTTTATCCCCTCTTCCTGAGCAATTAAACACCAGCACATCGTCTTCTTTAAAGTCCAAATACTTGAAAATCGCAAAAGCATGTGCCGTCTCAATCGCGGGAATGATGCCTTCCATGCGGCTCAACTCCAAACCTGCCGTCATCGCTTCGGCATCGGTGATGGACACAAACTTGCCACGTCCGGTTTTAAACAAATGCGCGTGCAACGGACCTATTCCTGGATAATCCAGACCAGCTGATATCGAATACGGCTCTGTAATTTGCCCATCAGTGTTTTGCATCAACAGGGTTTTACTGCCGTGAATAATGCCTTCCCGACCCAGAATCGTCGTCGCGGCAGATTCAGTGGTCTCCACCCCCTTACCAGAAGCTTCCACACCAATGATGCCGACCTCTTCATGGTCCATAAAGTCAGCAAACAATCCAGCAGCATTACTTCCACCGCCAACGCAGGCGATCACATAATCTGGCAACTCCCGACCTTCTTTCTCCAGCATTTGTTTTTTGACTTCCTTCGAAATCACACTCTGCAACTCAGTCACCATATCCGGATATGGATGCGGCCCTACCACCGAACCGATGATGTAATGCGTATCCTTAGGATGGTTGATCCAGTCCCGAATCGCTTCATTAGTCGCATCTTTCAGAGTTTTACTGCCAGATGTAGCCGGAACCACTTTAGCGCCGAGCATTTTCATTCGGGCCACATTGGGCGCTTGTCTTTCGATATCCACAGCTCCCATATACACAATACACTCCAGTCCCATCAGCGCACAAACGGTTGCCGTAGCTACCCCGTGCTGACCTGCACCGGTTTCGGCGATGATGCGATGCTTGCCCAAAGCTTTGGCCAAAAGAATCTGACCAACCGTATTATTGATTTTATGCGCCCCGGTGTGACACAAATCTTCACGTTTCAGGTAGATCTTGGTTTTGTATTTTTCACTTAGGTTTTCAGCCAGATATAAAGGTGTTGGTCGTCCCACATAGTCTTTCAATAGATGCTTAAACTGCTTTTGAAAATCATCAGTGGCGATAATCTGCTTATAATTCTGTCTTAATTCTTCCACATTGGGATACAGCAATTCCGGGATGTAGGCACCTCCAAAATCTCCGTAAAATCCTTTGTCATCTACACTATACTTGCTCATACGTTCTAAGGTTTTGTAAAAATTTGTGTACTAATGTTATGTTCTTTAGGCCAGGCTCCTCTTCGAAGCCAGAGTTGATATCCACGCCTGCAATAAGGCCTTTTTTGTATAATTCACTCACTTGCTCTGCATCTTCAGGACCTATGCCGCCACTCAGCATCACTGGTTTTGTAAAATTGAATTGCTCCAGCAGCTGCCAGTCAAACTTTTGTCCGTTGCCTCCTCGGTACTGCCCTTTGGTATCCAGCAAGTAGCCGTGCACATAAAAACCATAGGCTTCGATGCCTTCAAAATCTGAAGGCGATTGGATCGAAAATACCTTCCAAAGTTGAACTTCAGACTTTCCTGATTCAGCTAACACCTGATTCAGCTGTTCGCAAAATGCTGGCGTTTCATGGCCGTGCAACTGTATCAGCTTCAGTCCATAGCTTTTGACTTTTTCCAAAATAGCGTCGATATCTTCATTTACAAACACACCCACTTTTTGAATGTTTTCAGGTACCTCCACCACCGTTTCAGCAAAACGTGGCGACTTCTTATAGAAAATAAATCCCATATAATCGATGTCCAGTTCGGCAAGTGCCTTTATATTTTCAGGATGCTTCATCCCGCAGACTTTCACTTTCATCACTTGTTGCTATTTTGTGCTTTGAGTTTCTCTTTCATAAAAAATTCACCCACCAAAACACCGTTAAATCCTTGCTGAATTAACTTTTGAATCGTCTCCCGATCCTGAATACCACTTTCAGAAATCTTTAGCAAATCCGATGGCAGGTGCGGCAACATATCCAGTCCCTGTTGTATATCCACTTCAAAAGTTCTCAAGTTTCGGTTGTTCACCCCTATGAGGTCGATGTACCTGGTCTCTAATTTCTGAATTTCGTCGGCTTCGTGAATTTCGAATAATATTTCTAAACCCAATTCCTTAGCCAAAATCGCCAGTTCTTCGAGCTTTTCAGCTGTCAGGGCGTTGGCAATCAGTAAAATCGCATCGGCTCCGTAGGCTTTCGCTTCATACATCTGGTAGGCATCCACCATAAAATCTTTGCGAAGAATCGGTAATTCACACACTGATTTCGCCAGTTGCAAATCCTCCAGACTTCCTCCAAAGTAACGCTGATTGGTCAAGACCGACATCCCTGCAGCACCCATTTGCTCATAGCTTTGAGCAATTTCCATCACATCCGCCTTTAGGTTGATAGTTTCCTTACTCGGAGAACGCCTTTTAAATTCAGCAATAATCCCTTCTTCGGAACCTGCCCGACCGTGCCGCTCAGGCGGGTTTGATACTGCCTGCTTTAAGCTTCGCGTAGGATTTGAAAATTCAGGGAAAGACTTCAGGATATCGACGGGCATGCGTTTCTTCTTAAGGTTCACCACCAGTTGTTGATATCCTATGATTTCTTCTAAAATCCGTTTCATGACTGACTTATAGTTTTGAGTTGTTTTAAAACTTCCAAAGCTTTGCCGCCTTTCAAAATAGATTTTGCTTCGCTAAAAGCATCGTCTATCGCTATTGCTTTAGCAGTGGAAATGGCTGCCGCCGCATTGGCACATACCACGTTATTTTGAGCTTCGGTACCTTTCCCGCTTAAGATCTGATAAAAAATATCAGCTGCACTTTCTATCGTATCGCCTCCATAAATCTCTTCTTTGGAAACTGGTAAAACGCCAAAATCTTCAGCAGAAAGAAATATTTCTTTTGAATTGGTCACACACTTGGTTTTGGCGGTGAGTGAAATTTCATCATACTGATTCAGATCGTGCAAAATGCAATAGGTTTTATTCGTCTTCTGGTATAAATAATGGTATTTTCTCAACAATTCCAAATCGTAAACCCCTACCAATTGCAGATCTGGTTGAGCCGGATTCACCATAGGGCCTAGCATATTGAAAAAAGTTTTTAAGGCCAACGATTTTCTTATGGGCGCTACATTTTTCATCGCAGGATGAAAGAGCGGTGCGTGAAGAATGGCGATATTGGCTTTATCCAGACATTGGTCCAGGAAACCTTGTTCATTGGAAAATTTAATGCCCATCGCTTCCAGCACATTGGAACTTCCACTCACCGATGACACACCGTAATTTCCATGCTTAGCCACTTTCACCCCCATAGCAGCAACCACGAAAGAAGCCGCCGTCGAGACATTAAAGGTATTTTGTCCATCGCCTCCCGTCCCGCACAAGTCCATCACCGTTTCCCCCTGAAAATCGACTGGGATGCAGAGTTCCAGAAGCGCATCCCGAAAGCCTTCCAATTCTTCCACGCTGATGCTGCGCATCATAAACACGGTAAGAAAGGAAGCGATCTGAATTTCGCTAAATTCTCCGTTGGAGATTTGCAACAGCACACCTCTGGCTTCTTCTTTAGAAAGTTGCTCCTGCTGTATGAGGCGATTGAGTATATATTGCATAATAAATGTCGTTTTTAAAGAGTCAGTTAGCTTTCTATCCAGTTCTTAATCATTTGTTTGCCCTCCGGCGTCAACACCGATTCCGGATGGAACTGCACCGCTCTGATGTCGAATTCTTTATGCCGTAAAGACATGATTTGGCCTTGTTCATCCACTGAAGTCGCCACCAGACAATCGGGTAATTCCTGTTTGACGACCCAGGAATGGTAGCGCCCTACCATCATAGTTTCTGGCAGCCCCTTATACAAAACTTCATCTTCTACGAGAGTTTTAATTTCTGTCGCCACACCATGATGGACCTTATCCAAATTGAGCAGTTCGCCTCCAAAAACTTCCATGATCGCCTGCTGACCTAAACAAACGCCAAGCATCGGTTTTTCGTGAGCAAAAGCTTTGATAATGGCTTTCAACTGACCGGCTTCCTCAGGAATCCCAGGACCAGGCGAAAGTAATATTTTATCGTATTGCGCCACCTCCTCGAGATCGACCTCATCGTTGCGTTTGACGGTGACTTTGGCATCAAATTCTTCCAGATAATGCACCAGATTGTACACAAAGGAATCGTAATTATCTATGACTAAAATGTTCTTCATTACTTTATTTTATTGATCTAAAGCTTTACGCAAAGCTCCAAGTTTATTGATGACTTCCTGCAGTTCGTTTTCTTCAGTACTATCGCTTACCACTCCGGCACCCGCCTGGTAATGCAGCTTCATATCTTTACTAACGAAACTTCTAATGATTATGGCCTGGTTCATATTTCCATTGAAATCGATCACGCCTATCGCCCCGCCGTAGGCTTCACGACTGATGTTTTCAAACTTTTCAATCAGCGTCATCGCCATGTGTTTGGGTGCGCCGCTCAGAGTGCCTGCTGGAAAAGTGTCTCCTAATAACTTCAGACTGTCTTCAGTCTTGACCTCAGCGGTGACTTTACTTACCAGGTGAATTACATGTGAAAAGTACTGAACCTCCTTATAAGTTTCCACTTTCACGTTTTTACCATTTCGGCTCAGGTCGTTTCTCGCTAAATCGACCAGCATCACGTGCTCGGAGTTTTCTTTGACATCTTCAGATAACTTCAAGGCCATAGCTGCATCTTCCTGATCGTTACCGGTTCGCTTAAAGGTGCCGGCAATAGGGTGAATTTCAGCTTTACCATCCTGAACCACCAGATGCGCTTCAGGCGAACTCCCGAAAATCTTATAATTCCCAAAGTCAAAATAAAACAAATACGGACTTGGATTGATGCTTCTCAGTTTGCGATACACATTAAATTCGTCCCCTTTAAAGCCTTGGGAAAACCGTCTCGACACCACCATCTGAAACACATCGCCACGCTGACAGTGCGCTTTGGCTTTGGTGACATAATCCATAAATTCTTCATCGGTAATCGGAGATTCCTCTTCACCGTCCAGGTCAAAATCATATTCCGTATAATTTTGATTTTTCAGCAGAGATTTCAGTTCTGAAATGCGGTTGGAACCGTCATAAGAATGATTGAATATGTATGCTTCGTCATTGAAATGGTTAATCACAATCACATTCTGAAAAACATTGTACAGCATATCCGGTAAGCCCAGCTGAGATCTGCTCTTATCGATCGTCAGGTTTTCAAAATAGCGAACCGCATCGTAAGTCGTAAATCCAAAAAGACCTTGCGTCAGGAATTTGAAATCATGGTCTTCCACTTCAAATTCTGCTAGATATTTTTTAAGTTCAATTGAGACATTAATACTCTTATCGATGTCTGTTTGTTTATAAGTGCCGTCGGGATACTTGAGTTCGATTTGCTCATCTTCCACTTTAAAGTGAGCTATGGGATTGCAGCAGATATAACTAAAACTGTTGTCATTGGTATGATAATCGCTGCTTTCCAAAAGCAGCGAGTGTGGATATTTATCCCTGATTTTCAGATAAGCACTCACCGGCGTAAAGGTATCGGCGAGTAGCTTTTGGTAGGTGGTTTTTAACGAATAACTCATAGTGTTTGACTCAAAGTTTTAAAAATTAAAAAAGGCTTGTCGTGATAGACAAGCCTTTATGAAATATATACATAGCAGGATCTAGATCACGACGTTTGACGTAATAAAGACCACCACCAAGAATTGTTTAATTGTTGTAACATGTCACAAACATAGGAATAATATTGATTTATTGGTGAATCTACAGATGTTAAAATTTTGTTTGTTCTCGACTCCGCTCGAACCTAAACAAAATAGTGTTTAAATCTGTTAAGCTAATATGATTTGAGGGCGATGCCCTCTTTTCTAATTGTAACTTATCCTAAAAAATCTAAAACTTCAAAAACACCCCAATCATCCCCTTAAGGGGATAGTCTTTCGCAGCTTTTTCTCCCCCGATAGAGCCTGCCTGTTGGGCAGATAGGGATTAAGAGGCTATCAGGATTTAAAAAAAACCTTAATCCACTAAAATAAAGAGCGTAACCAGGATATCTGCCTAAAATCTACTATCACATTATTAAAAGGGGCGTTAGCCCTGAACTCTTCTTAACCACTAAAACTAGGAGAATATAAAGGGGCATAGCCCTGACACCTAAAATAAAAGGGCTATATGATAAATTTAAACCTTTGCGTTTTCTGCGCCTCAGCGGTTTTCTTTTACTTCTATGCAATAAGAACGAAAACATATAAAACAAAAATACACTAAAGCTTCAACCCCTCCTTTTCTTCCAAAAACTCTCCAAAATAGTATATTTGAATTTCAACAAAATAAAAAACACAATGAAAGCATACATATTTCCAGGACAAGGCGCTCAATATACAGGAATGGGCCAGGACTTATACCAATCTTCAGAAGAAGCCAGAGACTTATTTCACAAAGCCAACGACATCTTAGGGTTTGATATTTCCAAAATTATGTTCGAAGGCTCTGCCAACGAACTACAACAGACCAAAGTCACTCAGCCTGCCATTTTTCTTCACTCAGTGATCTTAAGTAAAGTTTTGGGCGATGCCTTCCAACCAGACATGGTGGCTGGACACTCCCTTGGTGAGTTTTCAGCTTTGGTGGCCAATGGCACTTTGGAATTTGAAGATGCTTTAAAATTAGTCCATAAACGCGCCTTGAGCATGCAGGCGGCTTGTGAAAAGAATCCGTCCTCGATGGCTGCTATTTTAGGACTGGAAGACGAAGTGGTGGAAGAAGTCTGCCAGTCTGTTGACGGTGTGGTGGTACCAGCCAATTACAACTCACCAGGACAATTAGTGATTTCCGGTGCATCTGAAGCAGTAGAGCGTGCCTGTGAAGTATTGAAAGGAAAAGGAGCCAAACGCGCTATCATGCTACCTGTAGGCGGAGCATTTCACTCTCCCTTGATGTTACCTGCCAGAGAAGAATTGGCCAAAGCGATTGAGTCAACGACCTTCCACAAGCCTATTTGTCCGGTTTATCAAAATGTAACCGCTGCTGCAGTCTCGGATCCTGAAGAGATCAAAACCAACCTGATCGAGCAACTGACGGCTCCTGTAAAATGGACGCAAACGCTTAAACAAATGTTGGCCGATGGCGCAACCGACTTCACCGAAGTTGGTCCAGGCAAAGTACTGCAGGGCTTATTGAGAAAAATTGATCGACAAGTTATCGCAGAAAGTATTTCTGGGATTGAGTCGTGAGTCGTGAGTCGTGAGTCGTGAGTCGTGAGTCGTGAGTCGTGAGTCGTGAGTCGAAATTAAAAATTCTCAATCCTTAATACGCTTTTGTAATCACTTTTTCTCCAGCTTCAGGCGAATACTTTCTGGTTTTAGTCATAGGTCTTTAGGCCTACTTCCCCACCAGATCCCAGCTATAAAGCCAACTCACAGGTTAAGGCTTGTGTTCTAAAAGCAAGAACCTCAGCAGGATTAAAATCAATGTAAAAGAAGCCACACTTCAAATCAACATATCGTATTTACAAGAACTAAAAACGACCTCAAATGAGGTCGTTTTTGAAAGGTTTATGACTTAAAAAATTAATCTTTATATATTTCCGTTGGCCATTTGTCATTGGAATAATTGACATCCATCAATATTTTATCAGGATCTATTTCAATAGACTTGATGTCTTTTTCCGTTTCAAACTTATGCGTCCAGGTATTTCCTCTTTGCCAGATTTCTACTGGAAGACTTTTCATTTCTGTAGTACCATCTTCAAAAGTGATTTGCATTTGTACCGGCATTGGGATATCCCCTTTGTTGGAAACCGAAAGGAAGTAAGCCCCCTGTTGTTTTCTAAGTGAATCTATTGCCAAATCTATGTTTCCAGTTCCATAAAACCAGGAGTTGAAAAACCAGGAAAGATTTTCCCCAGCCGCACTTTCCATATGGTTGAAAAAATCCTGTGGTTGAGGATGTTTATACGCCCAGGTCTTGATATAAGATCTGAAGGCGTAATCAAAACGCTCTTCTCCAAGGATATATTCTCTTAACATGACCAGACCTAAAGCTGGCTTATAATAAGCAATCATACCTAGGTTCCTTAAGTTAGCCACATCTGGATAGGTATCAATTCCCTCTCTGGTATCGCCCAAAAACCATCCAGTTAAATTTCTTGGCTGATTTAATCTTGCGGGATATTCTCCGTCATTAAAGGCTTGTGTAGAATAGTAATTGATAAAGGTGTTGAAGCCTTCGTCCATCCAGGCGTAGCGTCTTTCGTTACTCCCTACAATCATAGGAAACCAGTTATGGCCAAACTCGTGATCGGTTACGCCCCAAAGGCTGCCCCCTTTGCTTTTCCAGCTACAAAAGTTAAGTCCTGGATATTCCATACCACCTATATCTGCGGCAACATTTACTGCAGAAGGGTAAGGGTATTCGAACCATTTTTCAGAATAATGTTCAATAGAAGCCTTACTGTATTCTGTAGATCTGGACCAGGCCTCCTCACCATCACTTTCGATAGGATAGACCGAATGTGCCAATCCTGTTTTACCGCTAGGCAAATTGAATTGCGCGCCATCCCAAATAAAAGCTTTGGAAGCCGCAAAGGCAAAATCTCTTGAATTCTCAATCTCGTAATGCCAGGTTTGGTTACCGCTTTGGTTGGCAAACATAGAAGAGTCTCCGATCTCTTCAGAAGAAATAATAGAAACGGTTTCCTGACTCTCTAAAGCTTTTTGATAACGGTCATAAACTTTTGATGATAATACTCGCTTTGGATTTTGAAGCTCACCTGAAGCAACCACTACATAATTATGAGGTACTGTAATTTCAACATCAAAATCTCCGTAATCGTAGTAAAATTCACCAGCACCTAAGTAAGGTTCGACATTCCAGCCTTCTACATCATCGAACACGGCAACTTGTGGAAACCACTGTGCCATAGCGTAGATTTCTCCATTTTCAGTACTAAGTCTACCCATTCTATCCATCCCATTAACAGGCACTTCAAATTCAAAATTCATAGACACTTCGGCTTTACCTCCTTTAGCTTTAACAGGCTGATCGAAAAACACCTGCATACGTGTATCTGTAATTAAGTGCTTGGTAGAGGTTGAACGTTTCACCTTGGCTTGAAGGTTGGAAATCTTCACCCCATCTAAAGGATCTCCATTGTAGCGGTTTCCTTCCACCGGAGTGGTAAGTGTCCCCCTAGAATCTTCTGTAAATCTGTTTTGTTCCAAATACATCCAGACATAATCCAAATCTTCTGGACTATTGTTGACGTATTCCATAGTAATCTGACCTGTAACCTTATGTGTTTCAGGATCCAAATTCACTTTTATAGTATAATCTGCTTCATTCTGAAAGTAATCTGGTCCAGGTTTTCCCGTCGCAGAGCGATAAGAGTTTCCAGACCTGTCCATAAACTCATCAAATTGGGATTGATTACTTTCCAATTGAGCAAAGGCTGAGGGTAAAGTAAAAATGCTTAATCCAAATGCTAAGCAAAGAAAATTTATCTTATTCATGTTTGTAAAAATTTAATTTGGCTCTAAAATAGAAAAAACAAGCATACAAGCGAGTTTGAAGTCTTGAATTATTCTATTTCTAAATAATTTCTTTTGACAAAATCCAAAGCAGTCTTAAGGATGTGCCCCATAGTTTTGCAGCGCTTAAATCGGATATCCCTTGTGAAACTCACCAATTGGTTCCGCAGCATTTTAACGTTCTCATCTGAAGACACCCTGTCCTTGATCATGCATCGAATCAACATCCGGAATCGCTTTTCTGAAGTGATAAGCCGCTTGGCCACCTGTGAGCGTTCTTCTTTTCGATACTGTTCTACTGAAGAATCCTGTAGCAATTCTGAAACCATCTTGACCATAGGTCGGTTTTCCTTAAAAAAATGAGGCTGATAGACTTTTAAGTTGCCTTCATAATTTTGCTGATCGAAATCTATAGCTCTTATTTTATAATCCACATGGTCAAAATCGTGGGTAGGAATCACCACATAATTATAGGATCTCATGTCGCCAAGAAGCCTCAGCGTACAGCGCTCATCAAATTTGACAAATTGTTTGGCGATTTCATTTCTGGCTCTATCACTACATTCTGGCAGTTTTTCTTTGATGAAGACATCTCCTGGAATACCTGCGATATGCTCTTCGATCAACGTATCTTTGTACACCAAAAAATTGATCCGATTGGGAGAAAGTATATGTTCAAAATCCAGTCCGTAAATTCTGGAAGCATCTGCTTTTTTGACGTAGAAATAGGTGAAATTATCGTTTAATACATTTCTAACTTTAATTCTAAAAGGCTTAGAATTCCCAAACGTACAGTAATCAATCGCATCTACATTTAAGAAATCCAGGTGTTCGCTTCGACCATCAGAATGAAGGATAAGATACACACGTTTGAGACTGTTGTCGATCTCTTCGCGATCGAAATCAGAATAGTAACACCTTACCCACAGTGTATCTTCATCATGCCTGTCGTATACCACAATTGAACCCGAGAACCTTAACAAATCATCGTAAGACACTGGAATTTTGGTGTTCCTGTTGTAAGTCTGTAGATACTTGTTAAGCTGTTCGTTGATAGGAAAAGTCGGTTTTTTCCTGGACATGAGTTTCTTTTCCATGGGCTGCTTTTTCCTCAAAGGTAGCAAATTTGCTAACTAAAATTGTAACATCTGCCAGAGCTTTCCGTCCTACAAGAAACTCCATCACTTTGAAAACTATTTTAAAACTTAAAGACCTTACTAAGAAGTTTGGAAGCTTAATGGCAGTAGATGCTTTAACTTTCAATATTGAAAAAGGAAACGTTTATGGGATATTAGGCCCCAACGGTAGTGGAAAATCAACTACTCTGGGGATGGTTTTGAATGTGGTCAATCCCTCTTCTGGCTTTTTTGAATGGTTTGACGGCAACCTTAACACCCACGAAGCTTTAAAAAAAGTAGGCGCAATTATAGAAAGTCCCAACTTTTATCCAAGCATGAGCGCTGAAGATAATCTAAAGCTGGTTTGTCAAATTAAAGGCGTTGACTATTCCAGAATTGATACTGTTCTCGAAACTGTCAATTTACAGGATAGAAAAAAAGATCACTTTAAAAGTTATTCTTTGGGAATGAAGCAACGCCTGGCGATTGCTTCAGCTCTGCTCAATGATCCTGAAATTCTTATTCTGGATGAGCCTACCAATGGCCTTGACCCACAAGGTATTCATCAAATTCGTGAAATCATCAAAAAAATAGCTTCAGAAGGGATGACTATTTTGCTTGCCTCACACCTGCTAGATGAGGTTGAAAAAGTCTGTTCGCATGTAGTTGTGATCAGAAATGGAAAAAAATTATACGCAGGCCCTGTGGACGAATTGAATGCAACTCATGGTTTCTTTGAACTAAAAAGTGAACAGAAAGACGAATTGAAATCCTTTCTCAGCAAGCATGAAGCCATAGAAAGTTATGATGAAGAAGAGAATGATTTACTAAAAGCAATTTTATCCAAACCTTACGACGCCCAGTCCCTAAACAAGGAATGTTTTGAAAAAGGTATTTTACTGACCCACCTGGTCAAACGAAAAGAGACCCTTGAAGAGCAATTTCTAAAACTTACCAAGAACCTTTAAGCCACAACCATGAAACGACTTTTTCTCATCGAATTTCATAAATTAAAAAATAACCGTGCTGCTAAAATTCTTAGCCTGATTTATTTTATTCTATTTAGTGCCATCGCTCTTTTTGCCTCCATCAAATTCAATTTTGGGTCAGTTGACTTTAGACTGGCAGATCAGGGTATTTTTAATTTCCCCTACATCTGGCATTTCAACGCCTATTTTGTAGCATTTTTAAAACTTTTCCTGGCAGTTGTGATCGTTTCTATGGTCTCTAGCGAATATACCAATAGAACATTGAAGCAAAACTTAATTGATGGTTTGAGTAAAAAGGAATTTATCTTGTCAAAGTTTTATGGCGTTTTAGGCTTTGCCATAGCGTCGACTTTACTTCTATTCATAGTTAGTCTGGTGCTTGGGCTTATATTTTCTGATTACGATGAAGTTGGTATTATATTCTCTGATCTGGAATACATATTCGCTTATTTTCTGAAGCTTGTCGGATTTTTCTCCATGTGTTTATTTTTCGGCATATTGCTGAAACGTTCAGCTTTTGCTTTAGGCTTTTTATTCTTGCTCTGGATTTTTGAAGGAATAGTACAGTTGTTTGTAAAGTTTCAAGCCAACTCCCTTGAGTTTATTGTAGATTTTTTACCCCTTCAGTCTATGGGAAATTTGATCATTGAGCCACTCACAAGGCTGGGAATTGTAAAATCTACAGCTTCTCAATTGAATTCTGAATTCACAAAAACCTACGAAGTAGAATGGCTAACGGTTCTAATTGTACTTGGCTGGAGTTTCATCTTTATTTATTCATCCTGGAAACTTTTACAAAGGCGGGATCTTTGAGTTATATTTGAGAAAATTTAACTTTTTGAATAAGATTATATTTCTTTTTGTTTCCATTATATCCTTCTCAGGCTTTGCTCAGGGGGAAGCCAACAACTGGTATTTTGGTAGAAGAGCTGGTTTAACTTTTAATACTAATCCTCCATCTGCACTAACAGATGGTCAACTCAACACCTCCGAAGGCTGCTCCTCTATGTCCGATATCAACGGTGATTTATTGATGTATACTGATGGAAGGACGATTTGGGACAAAGAACATAATATAATGCCAGGGGCAGATTATTTTGGAACTAATGGATTAGATGGACTCAACGGTGATCCTTCCAGTACATCGAGTGGTTTGATAGTTCCTCACCCAACAGAACTCAATTTATATTATGTCTTCACTGTAGACGAACCTCACCATGATAATGCAAACGCTTATCCAAATCAAGGACCAGCAGATGAAGATGGGAATCCAATTCCGTTTTATACTGATGTAGAGAGCCATTTTGTTCCTCAGGATGATGATGGTTTTAATAATGGTCTTAACTATACCATTGTGGATATGAATTTGAGAGGAGGCTTGGGAGATGTTGTTCCTTCTGAAAAAAATATTCAACTCATCACTTACGATACAAGCAATCTCGAAGAGGTCAAATACAAAGCATCAGAGAAAATTACTGCTGTAAGAGGAAGTGATTGTAATTCTGTTTGGTTGATCACTCATTTTAAAAATAAGTATTATTCGTTTTTGATTAATGAATTTGGAATAGATCCTACTCCTGTGATTTCTCAAGTCATTCCTAATATTCCGACCTCAAGTTATAGAAGAGGAGCTATTGGTTATCTCAAAGCATCTCCAAACGGTGATCGGTTATTAGTTGCACATTTTACTACCTCTTATGATCGGAATTCCCAGGATGTTGGCAGAGACGGGTCTGTTTACCTTTATGATTTCAATAATGTGACTGGGGTTGTCTCCAACTCTCAAAAACTAGTGGACAATTGCAATCCATATGGAGTAGAATTTTCACCAAATGGGACGAAAGTCTATGCAACACTTGATGATGGTGAGAATAATATTTATCAATGGAATTTAGAGAGCACTCCAATTTCAAATTCAAAATTCAAAATTCAAAATTAACTCTGTTGAATTAGAGGAAAATTCATCAGCTCTTCAACTGGGTCCTGACGGCAGGATCTATCAATCTATCATCAATTCAGGCAGACTTGCAGTAATCAATAATCCAAATGCTTTGGGTCCTGATATTGAATATATACCCAACACAAATCTAAATTCAATTGGTTTAGGAGGAAGGTCAACTTCTTTTGGATTACCTCCTTTTATACAGTCTTTGTTTTCAGAAAGGATCAACATTGTGAATGATGATCAGGATAATATCCCTACTGAAGTAAATTTATGTGATGAAACTGAGTTTCTACTTTCTTACAATACATCACCAGGCGCTACTTATACTTGGAAAAAAGATGGGGAAATATTGAGCGACGAAAACGGCTCTTCATTGATGGTCGAAATTCCTGTCGATGCAGAATATCCTTATGAGGTGACTTATCAATTAGAGGTCAACTTCAACGACGGGGAATGTCCTCTTATTGGGATTGCGAGATTGACGTTCAATCAATCACCAAATTATGGGAATCAAGAGCTAGTCACTTGCAGAGAAACGACAGAAGATACACCTGTGTATGATTTTACAGATATTTACACTCAGCTGAGTGATGCTTTTGATATTCCTTTGGAGGAGATTTCTGGTATATTTTATGAAACTGAAGATGATGCTATTAACGGTGAAAATCCGATAACGGAGATTTCAAATTTTCAAAATACTACTGGGATTAGTTCTATTTATGCCGAAATGGAAACTTTCCAGTCATGTAAGGAAATAATTGAAATTAATCTGCTTGTAGAAGAGTTTCCTGATATTTTCTTGGAAGATGAAAGTTTAATACTGTGCCAGGAAAACTCAGACGGAATTTTACTCGATGCTAGCGGAAGCGAAGAAGAAAATACGCTAGAATACCTGTGGTCTACAGGGGAAACTTCTGCAAAAATCACTGTAAATACTGGAGGAGAATACACAGTTGATGTCAGTTTCCAGGGGTTTGAGTGTGCTCTTAGCAAGACATTTACTGTCATTGAATCAAATATTGCGAGTTTTGACTTTGAAGTAGAAAGCTCAGGTAATAGCAATTCTATTCAAATTATTACAGATAGCTCCAGTCTTGGAGAATATGAATTTACCATAAATGAACCTGTCAACTTTCAAGACTCCAGTACATTTGAAAACCTGAGCCCGGGGGTTTATCAGGTTTATGTAAGGGATCAGCTGGGTTGCGGCATTTCAGAAAAAACAATTGGAGTGCTGGGCATCATGGAATTTTTTACTCCCAACGGAGACGGCATCAACGATGTCTGGCAGATCAGTGGTTTGCTGCAAACCAATGAGGAAGATATTTTGCTTCAGGTTTACGACCGTTACGGTAAGCTTCTCTCATCTTTCACCAACAGAGATAGAGGCTGGGATGGCACTTATAATGGTAAAAATATGCCAACAGATGATTATTGGTATAGAATTCGATTGACTGATGGTACAATAGAAACTGGAAGTTTCACTTTGAAACGCTAGAATTAATCATTAAAACTTAGACCACATGAAAGTGTTTACTAGTATCATCGCCCTGTTTTTTGTATGCTTAAACATGCATGCACAACAGAAAAATTTTATTGATCAACCTTACATAGAAGTGAAAGGCAGTGCTGACACTTTAGTCACTCCAGATCGGATTTATCTTGACATCATCATTTCTGAAGAAGACACAAAAGGGAAAACAAGCATTGAGGAATTGGAACGCAAAATGATTTCAGAATTTAAAAAACTATCTATTGATGTGGAAGAGCAACTTTTTGTGGCAGATGCTAGTAGTAATTTCAAATCTTATTTCCTCTCTGGTCAAAAGGTTCTAAAAACTAAACACTATAATCTTTTAGTTTATAAAGCTTCTACCTTAGGCAAGGTTTTCAAAAGCTTACAAAATCTAGGAATAGCCAATGTAACTCTTGAAAAAACCGAACATTCTCAAATAGATCGTCTTGAAACACTTATGAAAGCTAAAGCCGTAAACAATGCTAAAGTCAATGCTCAAGCAATGACAAAAGCTTTAGATCAGAATCTAGGAAAAGCAATTTATATTTCTGAATCCAATTCTTATGTGTATGCTTTTCAAGGTAAAGCAAATAGCATGCAAATAAGAGGAATGTCATCTATGGAAGATTCTGCCCCAGACCTTTCTTTCGATCAAATTGAAATTAAAAGTGAAGTTTTGGTCAGGTTTGCTTTATAATAATGATGTAGAGTTAAAGATTTATTTAGTTTAAACTTTAGTTTTTAGGTATTTTTGAACTCAAAATGTATTCACCATTTCAACATTAAATGCTTAGGGACGCATCGTTAGTTATTATACTCATTTTTTCAACTATTGTCTTTTCTACAAACAGTTTTGCTCAATACGTAAGAACAGATCCAAATACTTTTTCTAGCCAAGAACTTATTGAAGATGTACTTTTTTCAAGCAATTGTGTTGAAAATGTTCAAATTCTAGAAAGCATTTCTGGAAACTTTAATGATGGTATGTTGAGTTTTGGTTTCTTTGAAAGCATCGATTCAAACTTCCCTTTTGAAAGCGGACTCGTGCTTAGCACAGGCAGACTGGACAATGTGGATGGACCAAACGACACTCTAAGCGATGATGATGCGCCAGGCTGGACTGGGGATGCAGATCTGGAAAATAGTCTTGGTATTTCTGGGACTATTAATGCCACAGTGATGCGCTTCACCTTCACGCCCAATGCGCAAAACATAAGCTTTCGTTATATTTTTGCTTCCGAAGAATACCAGGAAAACAATTCCAATACTTGCATCTACTCAGATGCCTTTGCCTTTTTAATTCGGCCCGTTGGAAGCCAGAACTATGAAAATATTGCTGTCATTCCAGGCACCCAAACCCCTGTATTGGTTACCACCGTTCGCCCTGAAATTCCTGGAGCCTGTGAAGCTTTAAATGAAGAATTCTTCGGACAGTTCAATGGAACAGACGCTCCCATAAATTTCAATGGCCAAACTGCTATCCTCACCGCGGAAGCAGAAGTTATTCCTAATCAAGACTATGAAATAAAGCTTGTTATCGCTGACGAGCAAAATTACAGATATGATTCCGCAGTGTTTTTGGAAGCCAACAGCTTCAATGTAGGATTCAATCTTGGTATTGACAGAACAGGATCTAATTCTTTATGTGAAACCGAAGAATTACAATTAGAAATTCCACAAAACCTTCAAGCCAATCCTATCACATGGTTATATAATGGAACTCCGATTCCAGGTGAAACAGATTCAACTTATCTAGTTTCTGAAGCTGATTTTGGTGCAGGAACATATTCAGCAAAAGTCGATTTGGGTAATGGTTGTATTGCGACAGATAACATAGAAATTAACTACGAATCGCCAACCAGTGCTGGTATTTTAAGACTTGCCCAATGCACAGCTGAAGATTCTGATGTCATTTTTAATCTAAATTCGATTGTACCTCAATTGAATGAACAGGGATTTAATCTTATTCCGCTTAACTATTTTGAGACATTTGCGGCTGCAGAAACAAATTCTAACCCTATAAATGACCCAGAGACTTTCATTTCCTCTCCAGGCGAAAATGTCTTTGTGAGATTAGCAAACCCTTTTGGTTGTGTCTCCATTTCAGAAATTGAACTTGTTACTGAGTTTACTCAATTCCCTGAAGTCAGCATTGAGACCTGTTCCCCTTCTGATGAGGACATGGTATCCTTTGATCTTTTTTCTACAGTAAATCGAATCCAAAATGAAAGCAACATAACTCAGGGAAATATAAGTATTTTCAGAAGTGAAGCTGAAGCTGCAAATGCACAAAATCCAATATCAGGAACTGTGATTAGGATTGCAAAAGAAAATTTGCCAGCAACTTATTATGCAAGGGTTTCTAATTCACTAGGTTGTAGAGGTCTCATTCCTCTAAATTTCGATGCTTCCTCTCAAGTAGAAGTTGATGACCCAGTAGTCGATGTAATCTTCTGTAGAGGAGATAATTCTATACTACTAGATTCTGGCTTTGATCAGTCTTTCTATGATTTCACATGGTCAGATGGCAGAACTTCATCTAGAATTTCGGTAACAGAGCCTGGCATGTATGAAGTTCTGATCGATCTCCCAAACGCACCAGATCAAAATTGTTCCGCCTTGAAAACTTTCAATGTAGAAATTTCTTCACAGGCTGAAATCGACTACAAACTTTTAGGATCGGTGGGCAGTTATTCAGTAGAAATCATAGCGAATGGCGAAGGAGAATATGAGTTTTCACTCAACGGCTCCAGCTTTCAACAAAATCCAGTTTTCACTGAAGTGGAAGCTTTCAACACCACCCTAGTGAGAGACATTTTAGGGTGTGGCGTGACTCAGTTGTCATTTTCTAGCCTAGTGTTTCCAGAGTTCTTCACACCAAATCAAGACGGTATCAATGACTTCTGGTTTCCTGAAGGCCTTAGCGCATCCAGTTTCAATTTGATTTCCCTTCAGATTTTTGATAGATATGGAAAGTTAATTTCAGTTTTAAATTCAAATTCTCGTGGCTGGAATGGAACCTACAATGGAAAAGAAATGCCTCAGGATGATTATTGGTTTAGAGCAAATTTTGAAAACCAGGCTAGCATCCAAGGCAATTTCACATTGAAACGCTGATTTCACACTCCCTTTTCTTCGGAATTTGATACCTGTGAAAGTAATGCCAAAGGAATGATTATATCTTTGCGTTGACTTCAAAGCAGATTATCTTAGCATGAATTAATTTGTATGAAAGCGACAGGATTAAAATAAACACATGAAATTTAATTTAAAGTCTGATTTTAAGCCTACTGGAGACCAGCCACAAGCCATTGATAAATTGGTTCAGGGGATCAATAGCAACGATCGTTACCAAACCTTATTGGGCGTCACGGGGTCCGGAAAAACCTTTACCATGGCCAATGTGGTTGAAAGTGTGCAAAAACCAACTTTGGTCCTGGCGCATAACAAAACCCTTGCCGCGCAATTGTATTCAGAATTTAAAGCCTTTTTTCCAGAAAACGCTGTTGAATATTTCGTGTCTTATTACGATTACTACCAGCCGGAAGCTTTTATTCCTTCCAGCGGGACTTATATTGAGAAAGATTTATCCATCAATGACGAGATCGAAAAGCTGAGACTAAGCACGACATCCTCTCTACTTTCAGGAAGACGAGATGTATTGGTAGTCGCTTCGGTAAGCTGTTTATATGGTATTGGTAATCCGGTTGAATTCCAAAAGAATGTGATTCAAGTTGAAGTGGATCAACAGATCCCAAGAACAAAACTGCTTCAGCGTTTGGTTCAAAGTTTATATTCCAGAACTGAGGTTCAGTTTAACCGCGGCAATTTCAGAATAAAAGGAGATACCTTGGATATTTTTCCTGGTTATGCAGATCATGCTTACCGCATTCACTTTTTTGGAGATGACATTGAAGAAATTGAAGCTTTTGATGTCGATACCAACGAAATCATGGCCAAATATGATAAGCTAAACATCTATCCCGCCAATATTTTCGTGACCTCGCCTGATGTGTTGAACTCTGCTATTGATCAAATCGCCATTGATCTTGGCAAACAGATTGAATACTTCAAAGAGATTGGAAAGCCTTTAGAAGCCAAGCGAATTGAAGAGCGTACGAATTTTGATCTGGAGATGATTAAAGAACTGGGCTATTGCTCAGGGATTGAAAACTATTCGAGATATCTGGATGGCAGGCAACCAGGCACCAGACCTTTCTGTTTGCTGGACTACTTCCCAGACGATTATTTGATGATTGTGGACGAAAGTCACGTGACTATTCCACAGGTTGGCGCTATGTATGGCGGAGACCGTTCCAGAAAAGAAAATTTGGTAGACTATGGATTTAGATTACCTGCAGCCATGGACAACCGGCCTTTGCGACTGGAAGAATACGAAGCTTTGCAAAATCAGGTGGTTTACGTGAGTGCTACCCCTGCAGATTATGAACTTCAGAAATGTGATGGTGTATATGTGGAACAAGTGATTAGACCAACTGGTCTATTAGATCCTGTCATTGAAGTCCGTCCAAGTCAAAATCAAATCGATGATTTAATTGAAGAAATCAACATACGCGTTGAAAAAGATCAGCGGATTTTGGTCACCACCCTAACCAAACGTATGGCGGAAGAACTCACCAAATATTTAACGCGGGTCAAAATCAGAACCCGTTACATCCACAGTGATATCGACACCCTGGAGCGTGTAGAAATTATGTCTGATTTACGAAAAGGCGTTTTTGATGTATTGGTAGGAGTCAATCTTTTGAGGGAAGGCTTGGACTTGCCGGAAGTTTCTTTGGTGGCGATTTTAGACGCAGATAAAGAGGGCTTCCTGAGAAGCAACCGAACCTTAACCCAAACCATTGGTCGGGCTGCGCGTCATCTTGAAGGCAGGGCGATTTTGTATGCTGATAAAATCACTGAAAGCATGCAAAAGACAATCGATCAGACCGAATACAGAAGATCCAAACAAATCGAATACAATACCAAACACAACATCACACCTCAGGCGCTTAAAAAAGCACACAATTCAGCCTTAAGCGGTAAAAAAGAAAAGCCCTACGAAGTTATTGAAACGCCTACTTTGCAAGCTGCTGAAGAAGCTGCTGAAAATTATAATGAAACCGACTTGAAAAAGAGAATGACGGTCGTGAGAAAATCTATGGAAAAAGCGGCAAAAGATCTGGATTTTATGGAAGCGGCGCGTTTTAGGGATGAACTAAAAATGCTTCAGGACAAACTAGAAAAGGAGAAAGCCTAAGTGGTTATCTGAACTGAGTTTTTGACATAAAATCCCAAACACAAACACCAGCTGTGACTGATATGTTCAAAGAATGCTTAGTACCTAACTGTGGAATTTCTAGAACGGCATCAGATGCATCAACAACTGCTTGTTGTACGCCTTTTACTTCATTTCCAAAAACAAAAGCATAAGTTGTATCACTTTCAGGTTGAAACTCACTTAGACCCACTGAATCTTCAGCTTGCTCGATCGACATCACCTGAACCTCTTCAGCTTTTAGTTCTTCAATCAGTTCTAAAGTACTTTCGCGATAAGACCAGTCTACGGTTTGAGTGGCTCCCAAAGCTGTTTTTTGGATGTCTTTATGAGGAGGAGTTGCTGTTATACCACACAAATAAATCTTCTGAATCAAAAATGCATCGGCGGTTCTAAACACCGAACCAATATTATTGAGACTTCTAATGTTATCCAAAATTAAAATCAAAGGCGTCTTCGCTGAAGCTTTAAACTCTTCATCTGACTTCCGTATAAGCTCGCTATTTTTTAATTTTCTAGGCATAACTTGGTTTAAAACAAAAAACCCTTTGAAAAATCAAAGGGCTTGTACTCGGAGCGGGACTTGAACCCGCACGACCGCAATGGTCATTGGATTTTAAGTCCAACGTGTCTACCAATTCCACCATCCGAGCAGAAAGAGCGAAAGACGGGATTTGAACCCGCGACCCTCACCTTGGCAAGGTGATGCTCTACCCCTGAGCTACTTTCGCGTAGATTATTGCGAGTGCAAATTTAATATATTAATTGATTTGTCAAAACCTTTTCGAGAAAATATAAAAAAATTACTTCTTGGTTTTTGGGGCTATAAGACGCTTGATCTCATTCAGTTTCATCAGGGCTTCCACTGGCGTTAAGGTATCGATATCTAACCTGAGAATTTCTTCCTTAATCTGCTCAAGCAGAGGATCATCCATATTGTAAAAACTTAATTGCGGTTCAGGTTGAACGGCTTGCTTTATCGCATTGAAATCGTCATCAGAATCTCTTAATGATTCCAGTTTCTTCAAAATGGTATTCGCTTTTTGAATTACATACTGTGGCATACCTGCCATTTTTGCGACATGAATCCCAAAACTATGCTCACTTCCTCCAGGCACGAGTTTTCTTAAAAACAAGACTTTGTCCTTTAATTCTTTTACAGACACATTGAAGTTTTTAATCCGTTCAAATTGTTTGGACATTTCATTCAGCTCATGATAATGCGTAGCAAATAGAGTTTTGGCTTTACTTGGATGTTCGTGTAAAAATTCAGCAATCGCCCAGGCAATAGAAATCCCATCGTAAGTACTTGTTCCTCGCCCTATTTCATCTAATAAGATAAGGCTCCTGGCTGAAAGGTTATTCAAAATACTAGCCGATTCATTCATCTCCACCATAAAGGTAGATTCTCCCATGGAGATATTATCACTCGCTCCTACTCTAGTAAAAATTTTATCAACCAAACCAATTTCTGCTGAAGTGGCTGGCACAAAGCTTCCCATTTGTGCAAGTAAAACTATTAAAGCCGTCTGTCTTAATAAGGCAGATTTACCACTCATATTGGGTCCCGTAATCATTATGATCTGATCGGTCTCCTGATCTAAATAAAGGTCATTACTGATGTATTCGTCTTCAGCTTTCAATTGCATTTCAATCACAGGATGCCTACCTTCTTTAATAGATAAATTAAAACTTTCATCTATTGAGGGTTTCGCATAATTATGTTCTAGAGCAAGTTGCGCAAATCCAGACAAACAATCCAATTGAGCAATTTGAAACGCATTTTGTTGGATGACTTTAATATAATCTTGAGTCCAAATGACAAGTTCTTGAAAAAGCTTTTGCTCTAAGACTGATATTTTTTCTTCAGCTGATAAAATCTTTTCCTCATAGATTTTCAATTCTTCGGTGATATAGCGTTCTGCGTTGACCAGGGTTTGCTTTCTGGTCCATTCGGCAGGAACTTTATCTTTGTGTGTATGCCTGACTTCAAAATAGTAACCATAAACGTTGTTACTTCTAATTTTTAAGCTAGGGATGCCCGTTTTTTGAGATTCAGATTGAAGCATCTCTTCCAGATAATCGTGACCAGAAAAGGCCATTTTTCTATACTCATCCAGTTCATCAGAATAGCCAGATTTAATAGCATTTCCTTTGAAGATATTCACGGGAGGCTCTTCTGAAATAGACGAGTTAATCTTATTTCGTAAGACATCACACGGGTTTAAATGGTCTGCAATGGTCACCAAGGCTTCATATTTAGAAGTATTGAGTGTCTCTTTACAGGAATAAATGATATCCAGTGAATTTTTAAGCTGAAGGATTTCACGAGGATTGATTTTTTGAGTCGCTACTTTAGATACTAAACGCTCTAAATCGTTGATCTCTTTAAGATAGGATCTTATCTCATTTTGAAGGCCTGGATGATCTTTCAGATGAGAAACGGTATCAAGACGTTGGTCGATTTTATATTTTGTTTTAAGTGGAAAAGCAAGCCATCGCTTAAGCAGTCTGCTCCCCATTGCAGACACAGTTTTGTCTATGATATCAATAAGCGAAACCCCTTCTGAAGATGTCGATTGATACAATTCAAGATTTCTAATGGTGAATTTATCCATCCAGACATAGTCTTCCTTAGGAATTCTAGATAAGTTGTTGATATGCTGAAGTTGTGAATGATTTGTTTCAGACAAATAATGCAGAATGGCCCCTGAAGCTATTATTCCTTCATTAAAATCCTGAATTCCAAACCCTTTAACTGAAGTAGTATTGAAGTGAGAATTGATAAGGTTGCTTGTAAAATCAAATTTAAACACCCAATCCTCTAAGTAAAAATAAGGCTGCTGGCTTCCGAGTTGCTCGGCTAATTGATTTTTTTGTTTTTTTGAAATAAGAATTTCGCTGGGTGAAAAATTTTGAATCAATTTATCGACATCCTCCAGACTACCTTCGGAAACTAAAAATTCACCGGTTGAAACATCCAGAAAAGAAATGCCATAATTATCTTTTGAACCTAATGCAATTGCACATAGGAAGTTGTTATCATTTCGTGACAACACATCGTCATTAAACGATACACCGGGAGTAATCAATTCGGTCACTCCTCTTTTGACAATTGTTTTGGTCTGCTTAGGATCTTCCAGTTGGTCGCATATAGCAACTCTTAAACCTGCCTTAACAAGCTTGGGTAAATAAGTATTGAGAGAATGATGAGGAAAACCAGCAAGTTCGGAACGTTCACCTCCATTATTTCTGTTGGTAAGTATGATATTGAGAATTCGAGAGGCGTTAACAGCATCTTCTCCGAAGGTTTCATAGAAATCACCAACTCTAAACAACAACATCGCATCAGGATATTTATCCTTGATGGTGTTATACTGTTTCATTAAAGGAGTTGTCTTAGGAGACTTAGATTTGGCCACGATTTTTTATGGCTAAAATACTAAATTGAACAAGGATATAGAACTAGAATACTCAAACTATAACAAAATAAAAAACCCTTCATTACGGTTGTAATGAAGGGTTTCTTTGTAAGAAGGCGGCGACCTACTCTTCCACGGTATGTAGTACCATCGGCGCTAACGGGCTTAACTGCTCTGTTCGGAATGGGAAGAGGTGAGCCCCGTTGCTATAACCACCTTAAATCGTATCCCCTCTTG
>NZ_JAIQZC010000003.1 GCF_020164535.1 Psychroflexus montanilacus
GACCAGTTGACCAGTTGACCAGTTGACCAGTTGACCAGTTGACCAGTTGACCAGTTGACCAGTTGACCAGTTGACCAGTTGACCAGTTGACCAGTTGACCAGTTGACCAGTTGACCAGTTGACCAGTCTTTGTTCTATTCTCTTTTCTCTTTTTACTGAATACTTTTTATAGAACATAGAATTTTAAATTTAGTACTCCACCACCCAATTCTTCCAAGACTACTCAATAACTCACAAACTCAGAACCCATTCTATTCCTCAACCTTCACTTCCATTCTATTATCCCCAGAATTGGTATCAATCAATTTATTATAGGGATCAATACCTGCTTCAACGGGCAATTCATCAACGACAATCGTAAATTCGTTGGCAATGTCTGAAATCAGATGTTTATTCAAATAGAGTACATTTTCCTTTTGGATACCGTCTATGCTTTCATCAGTTTCTCCAAACACACCCACTTCAATATAATCTTTAAGAGGTAAAGAGGTGAGCTCTTCTTTTTCTGTTTCCAAAACTAAACTTTCTCCTCTGGCATCTTTGTACTCCTTCTCGCCTTTTTCTGTAGAACGGTACTTCAAAACATTAGCCTGAAAAGTCACTTCATACTTACCGTTTTCAAGAACTTTGTAAGTTGCTTTATTTACCTTATTGTCATACAAGGTGATGGTTTCAAACATATCTTTTACTAGGTATTGTAGCGAATCTGGGGTGTTTTCTTTCAGGAGATTCACAAATTCAACCGAAGTGGTATAAGGCGGTTCCTGGAAAGCTACCCTATCTATATAAGAGGATAAAATAGAGTTCATTTTTTCTTCACCTAAGTAATCGCTCATCGCATAAAGCACCAGTGAACCTTTATTGTAATGAATGTATTGCTGGTTTTCATTAAACATTAGCGGCAATTCTTTCTGGCTTTCAAAACGGCGACTTCTCAAATACTTATCCAAAGCATCTTTAAGGAAGCTTCGCATTTGTTTTGCTCCATATTCCTTTTCTAGGACTTTAAGCGAGCTGTACTCAGACATACTTTCAGAAAGCAATGTAGCTCCGCGCACATTAGCTCCAATGACCTGATGCGCCCACCATTGGTGCGCTACCTCGTGAGCAGTCACACTAAAAGGATAATCTACACTTTCATTGTCTTCATCATCTACTTTGGCAATAAAACCAATGGCCTCAGAATATGGAACGGTATTGGCAAACGACTGCGCAAAGGTCCCTGAGGTCAACGGAAATTCTAAAATACGTAGTTGATTGAACTGGTAGGGACTAAAGTTTTCAGAATAATACGCCAGGGATTTCTTGGCTGAATTTACCATTCTCTCAATATTATAATCGTGAGGCTTATGATAAAACACCTGAATATCCACATCCTTCCATTTATCTTCAAAAACTTCATACTCTGCAGAATTGAACGCATAAAAGTTCAATATCTTCTTATCCATCTTATAATGGAAATACTTTCTATCGCCATCTTCCCATTCTTTTTGCAGATAGCCAGGAGCTATAGCAATTTGATTTTTGGACGTCGAGATGGTTGTTTCAAAATCTATCCAGTCGGCATCATCAGAAATGTAGGTATTGCCTAAAGCTGTAGAATCTAAAGGAGATTTCATACGTTCTTTTGGAGCAAGACCATACTTTTCCCGAGTCTTATTATTTTGAATTTCATACTCACTTCTATAGCCAAAACTTGGAAAAATTTGATTGTTGATAAAGGTGCCGTTGGTTCGTACTGGAGACCTGGAATTCAAAAGGGTATTGGGCTTATTTTCCATGTCGAAGGTAAATTTTACTTCCTCCCCTGGGTTTAGACTTTTATCAAATTTGAAAATATCAAAATCATAAAGACTGTCCTTCAAAACGGTTTCTCCTTTTTTATCAAATGCATAAATTTCTTTATAATCTTTATCATCGCTTAATGAAATGACAACAGAATCAATAGGAACAGACGTCTTGTTCTTCAGAATAAAAACACCTTTTGCCTTCAAATCCCTTGTTTCAGGAAATAAATCCAAATAGATCTTCACACTGGTTATTCTTGGCTGTTCAAGCTGCTCTAGATAGGCATATTGCTTTTCAAAATCCACCTGAAGTTGTTCCCGTTCCTTTCCAGAATAGCGCTCGTTTAAGACGTTATCGTTATAATAAATCCAGGAACCAATTCCTAAGAAGATGACCAAACTCATAGCAATAATAGAGGCAAATAGCGGACTTAAGTTGTTTTTAAATCGTTCTATCCGTTGCTTTGCTGAGTAAGAAACCCCTCTGCGGTAAAACAGAATGGCTAACAGATATAAGACAATAGCTAAAGCGAACCAATAGATACGGTATATGTAAAACACTTTTAGGCCAGGACCATAGCCTGCCATATCAGAATAGGTAGAACCACCGCCACTTCCATAACGGAATATACTTTGCTCTATCCCAAACTGAGGGAAAAAAGACAACAGAATAAGAAAAGCCAGAAGTGAAACAAACCCGACAATGTGATTCTTGATCAGTGAATGAAACAAAAAGGCCATCACTGTCCAGGACAACACCCTCAAATAATCGATGGCAAAAAAACGGAATACATACAACTCCAGCTCAAATGTGTAATAATCATTATAAATCTGTACACCAACTGCTAAAATCAATGCAAGTATATAAAACGATGCCTGCATTTTGAAAACAGCAATGAACTTGGCTAAAAGAAACGACCAGTTAGGGAAAGGAGTCACATCTACAAGTTGATTCATATTGGCGCTTTTGGCTCTATTCATCAACATGCCTACTATCAAAAATGTAATGATGATCATAAATCCACTGACAAGGCTAGAGGCATTATCTACCATTTCTCGAGTGACAGGATGAGTGGAAGTTCCATAAATAGGGGTCCTCACAGCTAGCGTAATAAGCGTAATTAAAATAGTAACAGATGCAAATGAGATAAAGACCCAGTTTTTGAAAATATACCTTGCTTCAAATCGGCTGTGTTTAAAAGCGATCTTCAACCAATGTTTGAAATGGTAAGCTTTACTGGCTTCAGGTAATTTTACGCGTATGAGGCTTCCAAAGTTTCTTTTGATAACCCGCTCAGCTTTTCTTTTGAACAGCCTCAACTGAATAGCTTGCTGATTAAATTTAAATTTGAAAAACACAAAAGCAAAAATCAAAATACTTATTGCAGCCCATAAGATTCTGTTATAAACGATATAGCCTTCAAAAGGAAGATAACTCGTATTCCTGTCAAAAACAGTCCAGTATTCAGTTTCAAATGCTAAAGCCTGAGCTCCGAGAGGATCAATAAGTGCTGCCAGAGTTTTGTTGTCGATATCAGCAGTCAAAGTTTGTGCAAAACCCTGTATGATGATCAACACTAAAATACTGATAAATCCGATGAAAATATTTCTCGAAAAGGTGACAACCGCAAATACAACAGCTCCAAAAAATATCATATTAGGGATAACAAATAGTAGCAAGGGTTGTAGGTAATTCCAAATATTAAAGTCAGTAAACAAATCTGGATTGGTTCCTGGAAATACACTTCCAAGGTATATGCCTAAGCAGATGAAAAGAATAATGATCAAAACTATACTCAATGCACTTAGGAATTTTGCAAAGAGATAACTCGCTTTAGAAATGGGATAAGAATATAAGACCTGATGCATCTCGTATTTAAAATCTTTACTTATGGATGCGCCAACAATAGATGGTAATAAGAAATACAAAAAGACATTGATGCCACCCAATATATCATTGATGGCAGAAGCTGTGTTTTGATAGGTAGGAGAAGTAGTAGTTACCGTAAAACTATCAAAAATTCCGCCTGCTGAAGCCATTAGAATTAAAGCAAACAGAAACATAATACCAGAATAAATGTAAGTTATAGGTGTTTTTAGCCAAGATTTGACCTCAAACTTGTAGATTTTTGAAAACATGCGACTTAAGATTGAGAGTTAATGGCTTCAGTTTCGTCTGCTTTGAGGTGAACAAAATACACATCACTCAAATCTGGTTGAACTTTTATAAATTCTTCACCAGGCTGAACATCTCCGTAAACCCGAATATTTAAAGAATTGTCTTGATTGTAGTTGGTAGAAATAAGCTTGAAATTGGTCTCGTATTTTTCTAAATCGTCCCGATCTATAGTATGCCCCCAAATTTTATCTTCCAGATCCAAAACCGCATCTATAGGTTTTTTATGGCAAAGCAATTTACCTCCATTTAAGATAGCCATATCTGTACACAATTCTTTGACGTCGTCTACAATGTGAGTGGATAGAATCACAATATGATTGGTGCCTATTTCCCTTAAGACGTTCAGGAAACGGTGGCGTTCTGCAGGGTCTAGGCCGGCTGTAGGTTCATCTACAATTATTAGCTTTGGATCATTCAATAAGAGTTGAGCAATACCAAACCGCTGTTTCATTCCGCCAGAATATCCAGCCACATGTTTGGTTCTTACATCATAAAGATTGGTGATTTCCAAGGCGTAATCCACAATTTTCTTTCGTTCTGCTTTGTTGGAAAGCCCTTTTAATTCAGCGAAATAATGAAGAAGTTTTTCTGCTGAAAGTTTTGGATATACTCCAAAGGATTGAGGTAAGTAACCTAAAACCTTTCTCAATTCCATTTTTTGATTGAGGATATCTATGTCATCTAGATGAATTTCTCCACTATCTGGCTGTTGTAAGGTGGAGATGGTCCGCATTAATGTAGATTTTCCAGCACCATTTGGGCCGAGTAATCCAAACATTCCAGAGTTGATTTCTATAGAAACATCGTCCAGGGCTTTTACACCGTTTTTATAAGTTTTGGAAACATTCTGAAGTCGAAGTGTATTCATTCGTAATAGATTTTGGTTATAAAACAATCATCTATTAGTCATAATTTTGAATAAATGTTACAAACCAGGATAAAATTGAAATTTCACTTCAGACGAAGTCTTAGAACCTATATATCAGAATCGTCGGCTTCACCTTCGTATTGTGTTGCCTCGGTTCTGGCATCGTAGCCTATTTCACGTAAGTATTTTGAAAAGATGTCGGTGTACCCGTGAGTACAAATCACCTTTTCACAGCCAGTCGCTTTGATGCTGTTGAGCAAACCATCCCAGTCGCAGTGATCGCTCATCACAAAACCTTTGTCAATAGCTCTACGACGTCGCGCCCCACGGAAGGTCATCCACCCACTGGCCGAGGCTGTAACGTAAGGCACCATTTTCCTGATCCAGGTTCCGCCGTGCGCACTTGGCGGTGCCAGAACCAAATTTCCGTTTAATTCTTTTTTGGTAGTGTCTCGGGTAACTCGGATGGTTTCTGGGAAATCGACCATTTCTCTAAGGACGTCGGTCATATTTTCGATAGCGCCGTGGGTATAGATTTTCCCTATCTCTGGGTTGAGGTGCTTCAGAAGTCGCTGGGCTTTACCAAGCGAATATCCAAATAATACTGAGGTTCGTCCTTCCGCTTGATTTTCTGCCCACCACTGGTTGATGTCGCCCATCACTTCGGCCTGAGGCTTCCATTTAAAGGCCGGTAAGCCAAAGGTACATTCAGTAATAAAAGTATCGCATTTTACAGGTTCAAAAGGAGTGGAAACGCCATCTACTTCCTCTTTGTAATCGCCTGTAAAGACCCAAACTTCACCTTTGTGTTCCACGCGAATCTGCGAACTCCCTATCACATGGCCCGCAGGATGCAAACTGAATTTGACATTATTAATAGTGAAGGTTTCTCCGTAAGCTTTGCCTTCCACATCTATTTCCCCCAATCTATGTTTCATGATGGGAATGTTGTTGTGATGCGTGATGTATTTTTTGTTTCCCCAGCGGGAATGGTCGGCATGACCATGCGATATAATGGCTTTGTCGACTTTACGCCAGGGGTCTAAGTAGACATTGGCTTCAGCGCAATAAATTCCGTTTTGATTGAACGCTAATAAGGGTTCTTTCATAAAATTTTAAATCACATTTTTTCGATCACCTCTATACTGCCGCCAAGTTTTGTTTTTTGACTGAGTGTAGATGGATTTCCGTGGATTTCAATTGAACCGCCAGCAGTTACATTAGCATTACAGGTATCAGTCGCATGCACTGTGGCTTCTCCCCCGTAACTGATGCTTACACTTGTTGTTTCAGAAATTAAGTCATCTCCATCGTAGGAGCCACCAGTTTTTACTTCAATATTCGTTGTTGTTGCTGAACCGATGAGACTTACACTTGCGCCGGTCACCGATTTTGCAGATAAATTATTCAGTTTCAATTCGCCACCAATGTAACTGCCCTCAGAAGCAATCAGGCTGATGTTGTCTTGTTCTACCACTGAAATGAATTCAACTTCAGAACCGTTGCGAACTTTTAGTTCTTCAACTTCTTTAGTATAAACAGTCACCAGAATTTCAGCTTCAGAAAAAATTTGACCTACAGGTAAACTGAGCTGAAGCTCTCCTTTTTTCACTTCAATATTTACTTTATCCCGTTCAGTTCCTTTGATTTCGACTTTGTTTTCTTCTGAATTTGTTTCAATTTCAACAAAAAGACCCGTAGACACTCTTATGGAGGTAAAGTCTTTTCCTGGTGAAACTGATTTTATCTGAGCCAATACTGAAGTAGAGGCCATAAGGAAAAGGAAGGCTATGAAGTTGGTTTTTAATGTCATGAGTTTTAAATTAGGTTAGATTCTCAAATGTAATAGATTCTCTCTTGTGGCTGCATTAAATTTTACCTAAAAGTTCGATAGAGGTATTTTTAAGGTTTCAGTATATTTGAGCCAGATTTAAACTGCATGAAACTTCCCGAGGGCAAAAAAATATATTTTTCTAGTGATAATCATTTGGGAGCTCCGACGCATTCTGAAAGTTTGAAGCGTGAAAAAATCTTTATTTCATGGTTGGATGAGATCAAAAAAGATGCGCATGCTATTTTTTTGCTTGGTGACTTGTTTGATTTTTGGTTTGAATACCGAGAAGTGGTGCCCAAAGGTTTTGTAAGAACACTTGGGAAATTGGCAGAGCTTAAAGATTCCGGGATTGACATTTATTATTTTGTAGGCAACCATGATTTGTGGATGAAGGATTACTTTAGGGATGAGCTTAATATTCCTGTTTTTCATCAACCTCAGGTATTTGAGTTCAATTCTAAAGTCTTTTTTCTTGGTCATGGAGATGGACTTGGTCCCGGAGATAAAGGCTATAAACGGATGAAGAAAGTTTTTATACATCCGGTTTCCAAATGGTTGTTTAAATGGTTACATCCAGATCTTGGGGTAAGATTAGCCAGACATCTTTCAGTTAAAAACAAACTGATATCGGGCGATGAAGATGCTAAATTCCTAGGCGAAGAAAATGAGTGGCTTGCCTTATATGCAAAACGAAAATTGCAAACCAAGCACTATGATTATTTCATTTTTGGCCACAGGCATTTACCTATGGAAATACAGGTAGGAGAAAACTCTACCTATTTCAATCTTGGCGATTGGATTGTGCATTATACATACGGAGTGTATGACGGGCAAGAGTTTACTTTGGAAAAATTTGAACAATAAAAAACCCTGTATACGAAGTAAACAGAGTTTAAAATTATAAGTTTATCGATAATCTACTTGATAGATTTCGATTCGTTTTTAGTCTCGCTAGTTTCGTCTTCTTTGGAGGCATCTTTAAATTCTTTGATACCACTACCCAAACCTCTCATCAATTCTGGTATTTTCTTTCCACCAAACAAAAGAAGAATTGCAATACCAATGATAACCCATTGCCATGGTCCTACCATTCCCATTATTACATTAAGTGCATTCATAACTTTAAATTTGATACAAAATTAGTGATAAAAATCTAAATCAAAGGTTTATGAATCTAAAACCTACATAAATTAACTTTATTCTATCTTTGTAAGAGTTTTAGTTTTATGGAATCACCGAAAAAAGATAAGCGAAAAATTAAGCAGAAACTGCTTCACAAGTACCGTTTGGTGATCTTAAATGAAGATACCTTCGAGGAAAGACTTTCGTTCCAATTATCTAAGCTTTATGTCATTATTTTAACAGCGATATCTGGATTGCTATTGGTTTCTGGTACAGCGCTTTTGATCGCTTTTACACCCATAAGAGAGTTTATTCCTGGGTATTCTTCTACTGCTTTAAAAAATAAAGCCACAAGATTGACCATGACTGTAGATTCTTTGACAACCGTTGTTAATAAAAATTCTGCTTACTTCCAGTCTATCCGAAATGTGCTTACAGGACAGGTGGATTCTTTAGGCATGGATAAAGTTTACACGCTTGAAGAATCCAAAAAAGTAGATCCTGAATCTGTAAACCTTTCAGCTTCTCAACAAGATTCCATTTTGAGAGAAAAAGTTGAGCAAGAAGATAAATACAGCTTATTGGAAAGAGCAACTTTCAATACCAATTTCACCCTATTTCCACCAGTTTCTGGTCGAATTTCTGAAGCCTATAATGCAGAAGAAAAACATTTTGCTGTTGATATTGTCACAGAGAAAAATGAACCTGTAAAAGCAACACTGGACGGGACAGTTATTTTTGCTGAATGGACAGTAGAAACAGGTAATGTGATAATCATAGAACATAACTTTGGGTTGATCTCTGTATACAAACACAATGATTCCTTGTTGAAATCTCAGGGGGATCTCGTGACAGCAGGCGAGGCCATTGCAGTTGTTGGAAACACGGGGGAATTTTCCTATGGTCCTCATCTGCATTTTGAACTTTGGGTAGATGGTTATCCTGTCAATCCATCAGATTACATCAATTTTGAAGAATAATAATTTATGTCATTAAAATCCTTTGGAGCAAAATTATTTGCCAAATACATTTCATCACAAATCAAAAGCTGGTCTTCACGTCCTGAAGACATACAGCTGAAGGTTTTTAAAATGCTTATTTCTGAAGGTCGGAAAACAAAATTTGGTAAAGACCACAACTTTGATAAAATTGAGAGGTTTAAGGACCTTTTTGAGAATGTTCCTATTCAGGATTATGAAGAGCTAAAGCCCTATGTAGATAGAGTCGTTGATGGTGAAGAAGATGTGCTCTGGCCAGGAAAACCTTTGTATTTTGCAAAAACATCTGGCACTACTAGTGGAGCAAAATACATTCCATTGACCAAGGAGTCTATACCTTATCACACCAACGCCGCCAGAAATGCTATTCTATGCTATATCTCAGAAACTGGAAATTCCAGCTTTGTAGATGGCAAAATGATCTTCCTGCAGGGCAGTCCGGAATTGAAAAAGAAAAACGGAATACATTTTGGCAGACTTTCTGGTATCGTGGCTCATTTTGTGCCAAATTATCTTCAGAAAAACCGTCTCCCCAGCTGGGAAACCAATTCCATAGACGATTGGAATGAAAAAATTGATGCCATAGTTGAAGAGACTTACGATCAAGATATGACCATTATAAGTGGAATCCCTTCCTGGGTACAGACTTATTTTGAGAAATTGTACCAAAAAACGGGTAAAACTATTGGAGAATTGTTTCCAAACTTACAACTCTTCATCTATGGAGGAGTTAATTACGAACCTTACCGTTCCAAGTTTGAAAATTTGATAGGAAAATCAGTTGATAGTATTGAACTTTACCCAGCTTCAGAAGGGTTTTTCGCATTTCAAGATACTAGAAATGAAGAGGGAATGCTCTTACAACTCGATTCTGGAATGTTCTATGAATTTATAAGGGCGGATGAGTTTTTTGATAAAAACCCCGAAATTCTTACCATTGGAGATGTTGAGGTGGGTATAAATTATGTTATGGTTATTTCTACCAATGCTGGTTTGTGGCGATATAATGTTGGTGATACAGTGATGTTTACCAATACAAAACCTTATCGATTGAAAGTCTCGGGAAGGATCAAACACTTTACTTCAGCCTTTGGCGAGCATGTTATTGCTCAGGAAGTAGAAAAATCCATCATCACAGCTTCAGAAGAATTTGAGGTGCAGATCAATGAGTTTACTGTGGCACCTCAAATCAACCCGATAGAAGGTTTGCCTTATCACGAATGGTTTGTCGAGTTTGAAAAAGAACCCGAAGACCTGGATGCTTTTAGAAAAAGAGTTGATGAGTTGCTACAAAAACAAAACGCCTATTACAACGACTTGATTAAAGGAAATATGTTAAGAACCTTAGTTATTACAAAAGTTCCGAAAAATGGATTTCAGGAGTATATGAAATCGGTTGGTAAACTCGGCGGTCAAAATAAAGTGCCGAGATTATCTAATGACAGAAAAATTGCAGACGAATTAGAAAAACAGATCTAGAATATAAGACAATAGAAATATATGACTGAACCATTAAATGTAGGACGAAATAGAGCCCAGGAAAGTACAAATGCCATTGAGCGTATGTACATCACTATGAGACATCTATTCATAAGAGGATTTTATAAACCAATGGGAGTTTCGGGAGAAACTTTGCGTGAAGCCTTGCTGACGCTAAGACCTGAGATTTACGGCACCATCGCAGAATCTAAAGTAGAGTTGAGTGGACTTCAATATATTATAGAACGGCTGCCAGAAGGGATTGAAGAATGTAGTTTCATCAATCTCACTAGCGATGAAGGCTACTCCAATTCACACTTTAAGCCTATTATTCCCCCAAAGCGTAGAAGAAATTGCTACAGGATAGATGATGAGCAAATGAATATTGAAATTACACGTGGACGCTCAGAGATTTACGATATTTTAACCCACCTCACGTTTATGTTCATTGAGTCCCATAAAATCATGCAAAATGTTGTGATTAACGAGGAGGGGCATACGTCTAGAGATTGGGAAAAATTGACGGCTGCCGTTTTAAAAGAGGGAGATTTGACCCAGAAAGAAAAGGAAATTGCGATCACGCATACGGCCAATATTCTGGGAAGGACTTTTGCTGAAATCAATCAGGTTTACGATAGGTTTGCAACCCTAGATAACCCCAACAAATTCCTTCACTTGATTCATAGTCTGGGTAAACTCGCCATTCGTGAAGCTGTTCACGGCGAAAAACGTGTCATTACCTTTAGTCCAATTGTTCGGGAACGACTTGGTCATCATATTCATGGTGAAGTTTGGGCCAACAATATCAAGAAGACACTTCATGAAAATGGCTTGTTGAACAGGAAATTACACATCATTAGTGCAAATATGCATTCTGTGATGAATACGCTCTATTCGCCTATAGCGCTCAAAGAAGTTCTGAAAGAAAAATCAAATTTTCAGGTTTATGAGCAGCTGAGTAACTTTCAAAATGGAGAGCTTAGAAAGACCGTTACCGAAAAGGCCTTAGAAGAGGGTATGATTGAACTGAATGATAGAAGCGGAACAAACATAGACGTACAGATTTTTGACCTCGCCAAACTGAGTCACTACAAAGGTGATGATCATTTGAATGGAAAAGAAGATGCGCCTGTTATAATTGTAATGGATTATGCCTTCGGGGAACAAGCTTACGAAACGATGGATGAGCTTTTGAAACCTTTTAAAGACGGAGAAGAGCAAGCCTATATGAACGTAGACTCCATCTCTATCATGGGAAAAGCAGGCATCTTGCAAGGAGGCAAAGGAGATCTAATGATTCCAGATGCGCATTTGTTTGAGGGTACTGCAGATAATTATCCGTTCCCTAATGAATTAAAAAAATCTCATTTTGAAAATCAGGGCTTGAGAGTGTATGATGGATCCATGGTAACGGTTTTGGGAACTTCTCTACAAAATAGAGATCTGCTGAAGTTTTTCCATGATTCAACCTGGAATGTTATTGGTCTTGAAATGGAAGGGGCACATTACCAGAAAGCCATACAGGCAGCCGCTAAACTAAGAGGGAATATTTCTGAAAAGGTCAAATTGAGATATGCCTATTACGCCAGTGATAATCCTTTAGAAACAGGAAGCACATTGGCTTCAGGTGGACTTGGAACCGCTGGAGTAAAACCAACCTATTTGATTACTGAAAAAATTTTAGAACAGATTTTTAGCGATGCTGTTCAACATATTAAATCTTAAATTATGAAGACTGTACTAGTCACAGGAGGAGCTGGGTTCATTGGTTCTAACTTCTTGAACCTTTTTGTTCCTGAAAAAAAATACCACTTTGTCAATCTTGATAAATTGACTTATGCTGGGGATTTAAATAATCTTGAAATATCAGATCATGAGAATTACACTTTTGTAGAAGGTGATATTTGTGATGTCGAACTTATAAAAGACTTATTCAAGACTTATAAATTCGAAAAAGTCATTCACTTTGCAGCAGAATCTCATGTCGATAATTCTATAACCAATCCTGATGCCTTCATAAAAACAAATATAACTGGTACTTTCAACTTGCTTCACCAGGCTTATTTGCTATGGATGGAATCGCCTTTCAAATTCAGAAAAGGATATGAAGATTCAAGATTTCTACATGTGTCTACCGATGAGGTGTATGGCACCCTGGAAGATGATGAAAGTTTGTTTACGGAAGATACACCTTACGCTCCAAACAGTCCGTACAGTGCTTCAAAAGCCTCTTCAGATATGATTGCCAGAAGTTATTTTCATACCTACGGTTTTCCTGTAGTGACGACCAATTGCTCCAATAATTATGGACCTCACCAGCATGATGAAAAATTGATTCCGACCATTATTCGTAAGGCGATACAACAACACCCCATTCCTATTTATGGCGATGGTAAAAACGTGAGAGACTGGTTGTATGTCGATGACCACTGTAAAGGCATCTATTTAGCGATTCACGAGGGGAAGCTGGGAGAAACTTACAATATAGGAGGAAAAAACGAGCGACAGAATATTTATATAGCTACTAAGATTTGTGAAATTTTAGATGAGTTAAGACCAGAACAAGCACCTCACAATAAGCTAATTGAGTATGTCACTGATAGACCTGGTCATGATTTTCGCTATGCGATTGATGCCTCTAAAATTGAAGGTAAATTAGGGTGGAAAGCAGATGAAACATTTGAAACAGGCATTAAGAAGACAGTAGAATGGTATCTTGCAAAATATAACCAATAGCATAATTATATATGAAAGGAATTATTCTGGCAGGAGGATCTGGAACTCGACTACATCCCTTAACGCTTGCTGTAAGTAAACAACTGATGCCTATCTATGACAAGCCGATGATTTATTATCCCTTGTCTACATTGATGTCAGCTGGAATTAAAGAAATTTTAATTATATCTACTCCCAATGATTTACCCCTTTTTGAAAAACTTCTTGGAGATGGATCCACTTTAGGTTGCAAATTTGAATATGCTGTTCAGGCTGAACCTAACGGACTTGCGGAAGCTTTTGTAATTGGCGAGGACTTTATTGGAAAAGACAAAGTAGCCTTGATTCTGGGTGATAATATTTTCTACGGAACAGGCCTGGATCAGTTACTTCAAAATAATACCAATCCAGATGGAGGTATTATTTACGCCTATCACGTTCACGATCCGGAACGTTATGGTGTCGTTGATTTTGATGACAACGGACAGGTGATTTCTATTGAAGAAAAACCAAAGCATCCCAAATCTAATTACGCTGTGCCTGGAATTTATTTCTATGACAATGATGTAGTAAACATTGCCAAGTCTATAAAGCCCAGCGACAGAGGTGAACTTGAAATCACCGATGTGAACAACGCCTACCTCAAAAAGGGGAAACTAAATGTGAGTATACTTGATAAAGGCACTGCCTGGCTGGATACGGGTACTTTCAATTCTTTAATGCAAGCCTCACAGTTTGTGGAAGTTATCGAAGAACGCCAGGGGCTTAAAATCGGCTCTATAGAAGAAACGGCCTATAAAATGGGCTTTATTTCCAGAGATCAACTCAAAAAAATTACAAAACCCTTTTTAAAAAGTGGTTATTCTAAAAATATAAACCCAAATTAAATGACAGTTAAGCAAACCCCGCTTAAAGATTGTTTTGTTGTAGAACCTAACGTATTTAAAGACGAACGTGGGAGCTTTTTTGAAAGCTTCAATTCTAAAACATTTAAAGAGAATACAGGTCTTGATATTGATTTCGTGCAGGATAATCAGTCCATTTCACAATATGGAACGATAAGAGGTCTTCATTTTCAAACTGGAGAATTTGCACAAGCCAAATTGATTCGTGTAGCCCAGGGCGAAGTTTTAGATGTGGTGGTGGACATGCGACCAGAGTCTGAAACCTACCTCAAGCAATTTGGTTATGTATTGACAGGAGAAAACAACCACCAATTGTTTGTTCCAAGAGGTTTTGCTCATGGATTTGCCTGTCTTTCCTATGAGGCGATTTTTGTTTATAAGTGTGACAATTACTACCATAAAGCTTCTGAAAGTGGAATTTTATTCAATGATGAAACACTCAACATCGATTGGCAAATTCCGAAGAAAGAGCAAATCGTTTCAGAAAAAGATCAAAATTTACCAAGGCTTGAAGCTTATTTGAACTCATGAAAGTTTTAGTCACAGGAGCCAGCGGTCAATTGGGGAAATGCCTTCAGAAGCATTCTCAAAAATTTTCAGAACTCGAGTTTCTATTTGAAACCTCCCAAACTTTAGACATTACTTCTGAAGAAACTTTGGCTAGGTTTTTCAACCAACATCAACCTGATTTTTGCGTGAATTGTGCTGCCTACACCAATGTGGAAAAAGCCGAAAGTGAGAAAGCACTTGCCTTTCAAGTGAATTCTGAAGCGGTGAAATCCCTTGCAGAGCAGTGTAAAACTCATGGTACCAAATTAATTCATATCTCAACCGATTATGTGTTCGATGGTTTAAAGTTTAGTCCCTATCTCGAAACAGATTCAGAAAATCCAATCAATATTTACGGAGCTTCCAAGCTTCAGGGAGAAACCATGATTTCTGAACAGATGGATCGATTTTTTATCTTGAGAACAAGCTGGCTGTATTCTGAATTTGGTCACAACTTTTTCAATACCATTTTGAAGAAAGCAGGAGAAGGAGCAGATCTTAATATTACGACTGAACAAATCGGCACACCCACCAATGCAAACGACTTAGCCATTTTTATTCTGAATTTGATAAACGTTAAGTCTGACGCTTTCGGTTTATATCATTATAGTAACCAAGGTGAAGCCTCGTGGTATGACTTCGCTAGACTGATTTTGGAAGAAAAACAACTTAAAGATCAAGTTAACCTGAAGGCTACATTTTCTTACCCTACCAAAGCTAAACGCCCAAAATTTAGTGTCTTAGATAAATCGAAAGTCGAACATACTTTCAAAACTAAAGTTCCACATTGGCGAGAAAGCCTTATCGGATTGCTGAAGGAAGTGGAGTAGTTGGTCAGTTTTTGAGTGGTGAGAGATGAGTGAAAAATATTCGAGATTCGGTGTTTTGTATCCGATATTCAGTAGTCCTATTCACAGCAGAGCCTCAAAGTTAGTAGAGAGTTTTAGTTTTTGAGTGGTGAGAGTTGAGCGAAAAAATATTCTACATTAGTTATTCAGCATTCATTATTCTTTGTTAGCCATCGCTTCCTTTTGCTCAAGTGGTTGTAGCAACTGCAAAGCTTTATCCACCGATTTCACATTGTCAAAGGTCAAAAGCAAGCGCAATCCATTTCTGGTTTCTTTTTCCTTCATCTGGCACTGCCTTGGATGGGATTGTACATACTGCAGGATTTCTCTAAATCGACTTGAATTGTAAAAACTAGATTCTTGATTGGATAGAAAATAACCAATCATTTTACCTTTTTTCAAAACCAGTTTTTCCAAACCTACACTGGCGGCGATCCATTTCAAGCGAACGCTGTTGACCAGATCCTGGGCTTCTTTTGGCAAGTCACCAAACCTGTCTTTCAACTCTTTTTCGAACTTCTCAAGTCCTTCTTCATCACTTATAGAATTCAATTTGGTGTATAAACTCAAGCGCTCTTTGATGCTGTTGATGTAATCGTCTGGAAATAGAATTTCAAAATCAGTGTCTATTTGAGCGTCTTTCACATACACCTTTTCTTCTTCGTTGACTTCATCTTCGTACACCGATTTGAATTCGTTTTCTTTCAATTCCTGTATCGCTTCATTCAGAATTTTTTGATACGTATCAAAGCCTATATCACTGATGAACCCGCTTTGTTCGCCACCTAGCAGATCTCCAGCCCCGCGAATTTCAAGATCCTTCATGGCGATGTTGATACCGCTTCCCAAGTCTGAAAATTGCTCCAAAGCGGTTAAACGTTTTCTTGCATCATCGGTCATCATGGTGAGTGGCGGAGTGATCAAGTAACAAAAGGCTTTTTTATTACTTCGGCCCACACGTCCACGCATCTGGTGAAGGTCGGACATGCCGAAATTGTTGGCATCGTTGATTAAAATCGTGTTAGCATTGGTGACATCCAATCCGCTTTCAATAATGGTAGTAGAAACCAGAACGTCAAACTCATTGTTCATGAATTTCAACATCAATTGTTCTAGTTTCTTACCTTCCATCTGCCCGTGACCAATGCCTATTTTGGCATCAGGGACCAAGCGCTGAATCAATCCAGCGACTTCCTGAATGTTTTCAATTCTGTTGTTGATGAAAAAGACCTGTCCGCCTCTTTGAATCTCGTAAGACACCGCATCCCGAATCTGCTCCTCAGAAAACCGAATGACATGCGTTTCTATAGGATAGCGGTTGGGTGGTGGTGTTTTGATCGTGGATAAATCTCTGGCAGCCATCAAACTAAACTGGAGCGTTCTTGGAATCGGTGTTGCCGTAAGCGTGAGGGTGTCTACATTCGCTTTGATGGTTTTCAGTTTATCCTTAACCGACACTCCAAATTTTTGCTCTTCATCAATGATTAATAGGCCAAGATCTTTAAACTTTACGGCCTTATTCACCAGTTGATGCGTGCCGATGACGATATCAACATTTCCATTTTCCAACCCTTCCAAAACCCCTCTTCGCTCTTTGGCCGTACGGAATCTGTTGAGGTAATCCACAGTTACTGGAAATTCTTCCAGACGCTCAGAAAACGTCTTGTGGTGCTGAAAGGCGAGTATGGTTGTAGGCACCAAAACAGCAACTTGCTTGCCATTATCTACAGCTTTAAAAGCGGCACGAATGGCTACCTCTGTTTTGCCAAAACCCACATCCCCACACACTAATCTGTCCATGGGTTGTTCTTTTTCCATGTCGCTTTTCACATCCTGCGTCGCGGTGCTTTGGTCTGGTGTGTCTTCATAAATGAAGGAAGCTTCCAGCTCGTGTTGCAGATACGAATCTGGCCCGTATTGAAAGCCTTTTTCCAGCCTTCGTTTGGCATAGAGTTTAATTAAATCGAAGGCAACTTTCTTTACTCTGGCTTTGGTCTTTTTCTTAAGACTTTTCCAGGCTTTGCTGCCTAATTTATAAACCTGAGGTGGCTTTCCATCCTTTCCATTGAATTTGGAAATCTTATGCAACGAATGAATGCTGAGGTAAAGGATATCTCGATCGCCGTAAATCAATTTGACAGCTTCCTGCATTTTACCTTCCACATCAATTTTCTGGAGGCCGCCAAATTTACCAATCCCATGGTCGATGTGGGTGACGTAGTCTCCAACCTCTAAACTGGTTAACTCTTTAAGCGTGATGGCCTGCTTTTTAGCATAGCCGTTTTTCAAATGAAATTTATGATAACGATCAAAGATTTGATGATCGGTATAACAGACTAACTTATTGACTTCATCGATAAAGCCTTGATGCATAGAAAGCACTAAAGTTTTGTAGTGCACTTCCTGATTTTGGTCTTCAAAAATATCTTTAAAGCGCTTGGCCTGTTGATCACTGGTGCATAAAATACAGTTTTCGTAGCCTTTTTCGTGCTTGGAGTTCAAATCTTCGATTAGTAGATCAAATTTCTTATTGAAGGAAGGCTGCGGACTGGTAGGGTAAACTATAGTTTGTTTTGGATTTAAAAACGCCTGAGTGCCAAATTCGACCACGCTAAAATCTAGCAGTTGTTTTTTCAAAAGTGAGCCTTTACAGAAAAGCTCCTCGGGCTTACTGTGTTTAAGATCTGTAGAGAGCTCAGCAAAAGCTTTTTCAGCCTTAGAAAAAAGATCATCGATCGTATTGGCAAGCACATCCATATTTTTCAAAAATACGGTGGTAGAGGTGCTGATGTAATCCAAAAACGTCTCTCTTACCTCGTCAAGCTGTTTCTTTTCGACATTTGGCATAATGTCGATGCGCTTTTTTTGCTTGGTAGACAACTGGGTTTCTACATCAAATGCCCGAATGCTGTCTACTTCATCACCAAAAAATTCAATGCGGTAGGGTTCGTCATTACTGAACGAAAACACATCAATGATTCCACCTCTTACGGAGAATTCGCCAGGCTCGGTTACAAAATCGACCCGTTTGAATTTGTATTCAAAAAGTACTTCGTTGACGAAATCGATAGACAACTCATCGTTCAATTTGATCTTTAAAATAGTGCGGTCCAGTTCCTTTTTGGTCACAACTTTTTCAAAAAGGGCCTCAGGATACGTGACGATAATAGATGGTTTTTTCCTGGAGTTGATGCGGTTAAGCACTTCGGACCTCAACAATACATTGGCATTGTCGGTTTCTTCAATCTGGTAAGGTCTTCTGTAACTTCCTGGATAGAACAAAACATTCTTCTCATCTACCAGCTGTTCTAGGTCGTTGAGGTGGTAAGCGGCTTCTTCTTTATCATTAAAGATCAAAAGGAAAGGTCTTTCCGAAGAAAGGAAAGCCTCTGCCTGGACAAAAGACACGGCAGAACCTACGAGGCCTTTCAGAAAAATAGATTGGTGATGTTGAGAAGCTAGCGCTTCTTTGAGCTCGGCGAGAGCTGGGTTTTTTGAGAGGTTCTCTGTAAGTTCAGCTTTTGTCATCGCGCGCAAAGATACTAGAAAAACTCAAATTTGTAAGGGGAATCTTAAGTTGCCAAGGCTTTTTAATCTTCCTTTTTGTTTTGTTTTTTCTCGTAGAAATTTCTTCGGAAATTTCTATTCTTGCGATCGTATCTTTTCTTTCTATTGCGCTTGTTATTGAATAAAACCAAAAGGAAAAGCACAGCAATGATCACAATCACGATGATGAATTGCATATCTGGAGAAAATTGATCAAGCATGAATTTATTTTATGTTGTAAACATAATCAGTTTTCAATAAAATTGAAAATTAAACCCGGATCACAAAATCCTGTTTTACCTGCTCTTTTCTGAAAAACACCAATCCCCACTGAAAGGTGTCTATCGTCACCTGTACTTCTTGATGAGCTTTTATCGCTTCCCAGGCCATGTTCATAGATGGCGACCAATGAATGTCATCAAAAACAAACAAGGTGTCGTTGTGTTTATGCTTCAAAAGACTGTCAAAATATGTAAGCGTCGCTTCTCCGTCATGATGTCCGTCGATATAAATTAGGTCGAATTTTTCTTCTGAATTTAATCCTGCTAGACTTTCAGCAAAAGATGAATTTATGCTAGTGATATGAGGAAGGTTTAATTTTTGGAACTGGCTTTGAGCATAAGCTGAAGTCGCCGAACAAGCTTCAATGGTTTTCAAATGCGCCTGCCCCGATCCAGCGATACTAACACTGCCTAAACCAATAGAAGTGCCAAGTTCTAAAGCGACTTTAACTGACAGATAATCCACAAGCCGCGTCATTAATCTGGCACGTTTTCTGGAAATGGAAACGTGCTTGGCAATTTTTGAAACAGGTCTCAAATTAGTTTTAAAGACTTTAGATCCAGCGCCAACATCTTCGACTTTTAGGACTTCGTCTGATTTTAAACACACTTTTTTAGCCATATCCCAAAGATCATAAGCTTCAAAATTTTCCTTATTGTAGAAGCATTTGGTGATCAGTTTATAAACAAAGGGCGAATGGATTCCATGTTGATTTTTGGAATGCCATAAGAACTTCAGAAAGGCTTTAGATTTGAACCACATTAAATACTGGACTTCAATTAAACTGACAAAAATCATACTTTTTGATTCAATCAAGCGGTAAAATTGCATAAAATATAAGGATATGTTTCTACAAACACTTTTCGTCAATTGGTCCAATGGAGCCTTTATCATGACCGCTATTTTTGGACTCGTCATTGCAAGTCTTATCGGTTTTGTAATTTATTATATTTCTAAATCAGCCAAGAAAGAAAGGGAAGGCAAAGAGGAGAAAGAAAACGCCTAAGCATTCACCTATAAAGTATTAAGTAAAATTTGTCAAAATGACTTCTATGAAACATGGTATAAAGAGATCTAATTAATTTTAATAATGAGTGCTATAGCAATTGCTTAAAAAGAGGGATAGCCCCTTAATCTTCATTGTAAAAAGGTGTCACAAAATTTTAGGGGCATAGCTCTGACATTTTTGTTTTTTTTGACAGATTTGAGATTTCAGGGCGCTGCCCCTTCATTTCAATTCGATTTTTTGAGTTACTAAGATTCGAGGGCGCTGCCCTCAAAGTCATCTTGCTTTAAAAAAAGAAAACTCCTAAGCTTCCAACTTCATAGACAGCTCAAACCACTGCTCAGTTTTATCCTCCAACTCGGTTTGAATCTTTTGAAGTTCGATGGTTTTTTCTTTGATCTCTTCAGGACTTAAGTCTTTGAGGAATTCTGCTTCGAGTTTCTCCTTCTTCTTTTCCAAAGTACTGATGTCTTTTTCCAGTTTCTTATAAGTCTTTTGCTCGTTGAAGCTAAGTTTATTTTTTGGATCTGTAGTTTGTTTGGTCTTACTGCTGTTGTTAGGTTCTGATGAGCTCTGGCTACTTTCCTCATATTTTGCTTCCAGCTCCAGGGCTTTTAAGTCCCTGTAATCTGAATAGTTGCCAGGGAAATCTGTGATTTTTCCTTCACCAAACACAAATAAATGGTCCACAATTTTATCCATGAAATACCTGTCGTGACTTACCACAATAAGACAGCCAGGAAAGTCTAAAAGGAAGTTTTCAAGAACATTTAAGGTGACGATATCGAGGTCGTTGGTAGGTTCATCGAGGATTAAGAAGTTAGGGTTTTGAATCAAAACCGTACATAAATACAAGCGTTTTTTCTCTCCACCACTTAATTTCTCAACAAAATCGTATTGTTTTTTTCGGTCAAACAAGAATTTTTCCAGTAATTGCGATGCAGAAATTTGTCGTCCTTTAGATAAGGGAATATAATCGCCATAATCTTTAATAACTTCAATTACCTTTTGGCCTTCTTTGGCCTGAATTCCACCTTGAGTGTAATAGCCAATTTTTAAGGTTTCTCCATGGATTACTTTGCCTTGATCTGGTTCTAATCCGCCCGTCAAAACGTTCAAGAATGTAGATTTCCCTGTTCCGTTTTTTCCAATGATCCCGATGCGTTCGTTCTTCTTGAAGATATAATCGAAATTTTGAAAGAGGTAATTATCTTCAAACCCTTTGGAGACATGATGCGTTTCCAAAACTTTAGAACCCAAACGCTCCATGTTAATTTCCAGCTCAACTTTATGGTCGTTGCGGCGCTTGCTTGCCCGGTCTTTGATATCCCCAAAACTTTCAATTCTGGATTTGGATTTGGTTGTTCTCGCTTTAGGCTGGCGTCTCATCCAGTCCAGCTCTTTTTTATAAAGTTGTTTGGCTTTCGCCGTTGTGGTTTGTTCTACCTCAATACGTTCTGCTCGCTTTTCAACGTAATAGCTATAGTTTCCTTTGTAATTGTACAAAGTTTTGTCCTCCAGCTCAATGATGTGGTTACACACCCTATCCAGGAAATACCTGTCGTGAGTTACCATAAATAAGGTGAGATTTTCGCTTTTTAAGAACTCTTCCAGCCACTCAATCATCTCAAGGTCCAGGTGGTTGGTAGGTTCATCAAGAATTAATAAGTCTGGTTTGCCCAGGAGCAGATCGGCCAAAGCCAAACGTTTTTTTTGACCGCCTGAGAGGTCATTTACTTTTTTAGATAAATCGTCGAGTTTTAGCTTGGAAAGGATTTGACGGTAAGTGGTTTCAAAGTCCCAGGCTTGCTTGGCCTCCATCTGGTCAAAAGCTTTTTGGTAAGCTTCCGCATCGTCTGGATTTTGAAGTGCTTTTTCGTAAGCATTGATGATGCCAAGAATTTCATTATCTGAGGAAAGAATGGTTTCTTCAATCGTCAAGGTGGGTTCTAAATCTGGCTCTTGAGGCAAGAAACCAACTTTCACGCCTTTCCTATAAACTACTTGTCCATTGTCGGGCGCTTCTTTGCCAGAAACGATATCGAGCAGTGTCGTTTTGCCAGTACCATTTTTGGCGATAAGGGCTATTTTTTGTCCCTGGCTGATGCCAAAAGACAGGTTTTCGAAAAGCACCAAGGTGCCAAATGATTTTGAAACTTCTTCAACCGATAGATAATTCAAGGCGTATATTTTTTGCAAAAGTACTCAAGTCCGCTTGAAATAGCTAATTCTAAACCTTATAGGATTTCAAATAGGCTATAAATATTTCTAAAACCAGTTCAAGCTTCATAACAAAAGCATATTTTTGCCGCTTTGTAACTTTTTAAAAGCAAATTCAAATGAAAGTAGCTGTTGTCGGCGCTACCGGAATGGTAGGCCAAGTGATGCTCCAGATTCTTGAGGAGCGTAATTTTCCTTTAACTGAATTAATACCAGTGGCTTCGGAGAAGTCTGTTGGGAAATCTATCACGTACAAGGATAAATCTTACAAGGTGGTAAGCTTAGCTGACGCAGTGAAACGAAAACCTGAAATGGCTCTGTTTTCTGCTGGTGGCGATACTTCTTTAGAATGGGCGCCAAAGTTTGCTGAAGTGGGTACCACGGTGATTGATAATTCTTCTGCCTGGAGAATGGATCCTAACATAAAATTGGTGGTTCCTGAAATCAATGCTTCTGATATTACTAGTGAAGACCTAATTATTGCCAATCCAAATTGTTCAACAATTCAGTTAGTCATGGCTCTGCAGCCCTTGCATAAGGCCTACCAAATAGACAGGGTGGTCATTTCTACTTACCAGTCGATCACGGGAACTGGAGTAAAAGCAGTGGAACAGTTGGAAAATGAATATGCTGGTAAAACTGGCGAAATGGCATATCCTTACCCAATTCATAAAAACGCAATTCCACATTGTGATGTGTTCCTGGAAAACGATTACACCAAGGAAGAAATGAAGTTGACCAATGAAACCAAGAAAATACTTTCAGATGATTCTGTAAAAGTAGCAGCGACAGCTGTAAGAATTCCTGTAGTTGGCGGCCACTCTGAATCGGTGAATATTGAATTCAAAAAAGCATTTGAAATTACTGATGTGAAGAAACTTTTAAGTGAAACCGAAGGGATTACGCTTCAGGACAATCCAGAAGTCAACACTTACCCTATGCCCATCTACGCCGAAGGAAAAAACGACGTCTTCATTGGAAGAATTCGTAGAGATTTTACAAGAGATAATGCGCTGAATATGTGGATCGTTTCAGATAACTTGAGAAAAGGAGCGGCCACGAATGCCGTTCAAATCGCAGAATATTTATTAAATACTCGTTTTAAGGCTTAAAACACTTTTTGGAATTTAAAATTAACGCCTTTCAGAAATTCTGGAAGGCGTTTTTCTTTTTAAAACTTTTTTCAACACAATGTATTTTTAGATAAAATGCAAAATCATAAGACTTAGTTTTAATGGCTTTAAAATCAGATAATTGACCTTTTTAATAAAATATTTGAGATTGTATACCTTAAAATGAGCATCCTTTCTCCTGAAATGTTAAATTTTTTATAGGATTATAATAAAAATATAAATAAAAAAATTTATACCCCCTAAAAACAAGAGGTGTAAAATATTAATACTATAAATAATTGAATTATACCCCTGTTTTTAACAGGGTTTCTCTAAAATTTTCAGTGTTTGTCGTAAATTTATCTCATTCATTAAATAATAATCACTTTAAATTTTTTGTTATGAGAAAAATTACACTAATCTTAATTTTAATTTTTGGATTACATTTTACAAATGCACAAGAGTCGGAAGAAGACAAATTTGATGTAGGACTAAGTCTTAACTTAGATGCGTTTTTTGGTTTTAATCCCATGATGACTTTCAGTTATTCATTATCAGAAACTGATGCCTTTACAGCTTATGGTATACAATGGGGTGCTGGTACTGGAAGTGGATGGGGACAATGGACAGAATTTGGCATAGGGTATAATAAAACTGTTGGAAATTTTGATATCAATCCACAGCTAGGCTTTACCATGGGTAGCTTACTATCAAGTGGTGCAGCTCAGGAAGGTATTGTTGGTGACGGTATTGTTCCTAACCTGACCATAGGCTATGATAGCGAAAATTTTGAAGGTGAATTTTACTTCGGATATTATGGTGCTTTAAGTGACAATACCGAAGCTGGAGACTCAACCAACAATTATGTGCATTATTGGGCAAATCTTGGTTATAAGGCTGGCTCATTTCTGTCCTTTGGAGGTCACTTTGAAGAACTTTATCTATCAGGAGGCGAAACAGATGGAGGAGGAAGTTTAGACAGGCTGGATGGTTATCAGTGGATAGGCCCTTATATTCAGTTTACTAAAGGAAATGCTGGGTTAAGGTTTTCTTTTGGAGCAAACTTAGTAGATGATGGTTTCGCACCCAATGATTTCTATAAACTAGCCTTTTTTATGAATCTTTAATACTTCTTATATTCATAAGTATAACTTAAGGTAATATAAAAGTCTGCTTTCTTTCGAGAGCAGACTTTTATATTTATAACAAAAGAGCTGAGTTTAACGCAGATATATAGTTGTGCGTTGGAATTGGAATTAGTCCCAACCTAAAATTTGGTGTTATACAAGCTGGTTTATTATTAAAGCGTGCTACAGGTTTTCTGTTTCTTAAGATTGTTTTTTATCAAAGCTTATTTTTTAGTCTAGGCATCAACTAATTCATAAAATGATTTTTAGGATTTATCCCAAAGACAACCCTATAATTTATTAAATTTCAGAGAAGTCTCTTTATCAGCTTTAATTTTTTTTTTGAATCCTTTACCCACATTAAACAAGAGAATTTATAAATATGAAAAGTTTAAAGATTGATTTTCATATTTAAATGAATTTCTATCAAATTCAGAATAGAGGGAGATAAATCTGAATGCTTATATTTACCCTAAAATCTCAACACATGAAACAAATACTAATGCCTGTAGCAGTGGCGTGCATTCTAGTCTCCTGCAACGAAGGTGAAAAAAATCAAGCAAATTTGACATATCCTGAAACGAAAGAAGTCGATACGGTAGACACCTATTTTGATACTGAGGTGAAAGATCCTTACCGATGGCTGGAAGACGATCGTAGTGATGAAACCGAAGAATGGGTGAAAGCTCAAAATGAACTGACCTTTGGCTTTTTGGAAGACATTCCTTACCGAAATAAGCTAAAAGAACGCCTGTCTGAGGTTTGGAATTATGAAAAAATAGGAGCTCCTTTCAAACGTGGAGAGTATACGTACTTTTCTAAAAATGATGGTCTTCAAAATCAATATGTTTATTATCGGTATAAAAATGAGGAAACTCCAGAAGAGGCTGACATTTTTTTAGACCCTAATACCTTCAGTGAGGACGGAACCACTTCCTTGGCAGGCATGAGTTTTACAGAAGACGGTAAAATGTTGGCCTATTCCATTTCTGAAGGAGGAAGCGACTGGCGTAAAATTATCATTCTGGATGCTGAAACTAAAGAGCAAAAAGGAGATACACTTGTAGATGTGAAATTTAGCGGAGTATCCTGGAAAGCGAATGAAGGCTTTTATTACTCCAGTTATGATAAGCCTGAGGGAAGCGAATTGTCTGCAAAAACAGATCAACATAAGCTATTCTACCACAAACTGGGAACTTCTCAGGATGAAGATGTGTTGGTTTATGGTGGTACTGAAGAAGAAAAGCACCGCTATGTATCTGGAAGTGTAACCGAAGATAATAAATATCTGGTGGTTTCAGCTTCAAAATCAACTTCGGGAAATCGTTTGATGATCAAGGATCTGACTCAGAAAAACTCTGAATTTGTGGACGTTGTAGACACTTATGACAATGATGTCTATGTCATAGAAAATGACGGAAGCAAATTGTTCTTGGTCACCGATAAAGATGCACCAAATAAGAAAATAGTAACCGTAGACGCTAGTGATCCACAATCTGAAAATTGGGAAGATTTTATTCCTGAAACGGAACACGTGCTTTCACCATCTACTGGGGCAGGTTATTTCTTTACAGAATATATGGTAGATGCGGTTTCTCAAGTGAAGCAATACGATTACGAAGGAGAACTGGTAAGAGAAGTCGAGCTTCCAGGTGTTGGATCTGTAGGTGGTTTTGGCGGAAAGAAGGATGCTGAAGAGCTTTATTTTTCCTTTACAAATTATACAACCCCAGGTACCATTTATAAATACAATCCAGAAAATGGTTCTTCTGAGGTATATGTAAAACCTGAGATTGATTTTGATACAGATGCTTACGAAAGCAAGCAAGTTTTTTATACCTCAAAAGACGGCACCGAAATCCCTATGATCATTACCCATAAAAAAGGAATTGAATTGGATGGGACACATCCAACCATGCTTTATGGTTATGGTGGTTTCAACATTTCATTGACGCCATCCTTTAGTACCGCTAACACGGTTTGGCTGGAAAACGGTGGTATTTATGCTGTTGCCAATTTACGTGGTGGAGGAGAATATGGCAAAGACTGGCATAATGCAGGGATTAAATTGAAAAAGCAAAATGTATTTGACGATTTCATCGCAGCTGGAGAATATTTAATTGAAGAAAACTATACCTCTTCAGAAAAACTGGCGATACGCGGAGGTTCTAACGGAGGACTTTTGGTAGGTGCTGCGATGACTCAGCGTCCAGATTTATTTCAAGTGGCCTTACCAGCCGTAGGGGTATTGGATATGTTGCGTTACCACACCTTTACTTCTGGCGCAGGTTGGGCTTACGATTACGGGACATCTGAGGATGATTCAGAAATGTTTGAATATTTGAGAGGCTATTCACCTTTACACAACATCAATGAAGGCACTGAATACCCTGCAACTTTAGTTACTACTGGAGATCATGACGATAGAGTTGTACCGGCGCATAGTTTTAAGTTCGCAGCGGAATTGCAAAGCAAACAGTCTGGAGACAACCCGACCTTGATTCGGATTGAAACCGATGCAGGGCATGGAGCCGGGAAACCCACCTCTAAAATCATTCAGGAATACGCTGATATTTTTGCCTTTACGTTTTATAATATGGGTTACGAGGAGATGTAATCTCAATTTTTTTTAATGAAGATAAGCCCTCTATTTGTTAAGAATAGAGGGCTTATTTTTTTGTAACCTTTCTAGTCCGTACATTTCCGTAATCAAATTAAACAATTATTAAAAATTATGAAATTAATCGGAACAATTTTAATGGTAATAGGCATATTGGGAACTATAGTATTTGGTATTCAAGCCTTTGAGGACTCAGAAAGTTTTAATTTTCTTGGAATGGATATAGCTGTAAGTACCGCTAATTGGACGCCAGTTATTTTAAGTGTAGTGGTTTTGATTGTTGGAATTTTATTGAGACGTGGCAAGTAAAACCCATAACAAATTAATTTTTTTAAAAGTCAAATCTTCAAATGATGACTTATGTAGTTAAATATGATGTTGCTTTTTAAGTCTGTTTTTAACACTAGTGGTTTCGTTAATTAGAATGATAAGCCTATGAATAAGGACTGCATTGACTTAGAATTAAAAAAAACCGACTAGTAAGTTGGGGCTTAAAAAGGTGGTGCCTCCAGTCCCCAAGGCTTTTGGGAGAACCAGGGACACACACGAATCTTTTACACATAAAAAAACCTCAACTAATAAAAGTTGAGGTTAAAAAGGTGGTGCCTCCAGTCCCCAAGGCTTTGGGGAGAACCAGGGACACATACGAATTTTTTACGCATAAAAAAACCCCAACTAATAAAAGTTGAGGTTTAAAAGGTGGTGCCTCCAGCCCCGATGCTTCGGGGGAACCAGGGACTATTTTCTATTGAGAATATCTTTAAGAATTTCAGGTTGTTCAATGATTTTTTTGATAAACTTTCTACTCTTCATGCGTTTGATGAACTTCTCAAGTAAAATAGCATCGTTTTTGGATTGACACTGAAAAGAAAGAACGAGTTTCCAATCATCAGCAATTTTAGTAAAAGCACCTTTAAACTGATGTTGATTGTGAAGATTAACTCTGAAGTCAGCATCAGAAGTTTCACCTACATAAAACTTATCTTTTTGTTTAGAATAAATAATATACAGAAAATGCATTTTATCAGAATTAAAAAAACCCCAACTAATAAAAGTTGAGGTTAAAAAGGTGGTGCCTCCAGGAATCGAACCAGGGACACATGGATTTTCAGTCCATTGCTCTACCAACTGAGCTAAGGCACCAGTTTTAATGCGGGGGCAAATATAAAACCATTATTTAATTAAACAAAAGAAAAGATGAAATATTCTTATCCTTATCTTTGGACTTAAAATCAGTTATGAATTTAGTTGTTGACGTTGGAAATACACAAATCAAATTCGCTGTGTTTGAGGGTGATCAGCTACAAGAAAAACACATTTCAACTTTTGAAAATGCAGTTTCAGATCTTCTGGAACTATTAAGTGCCTTCCCGAATCTTTCTAAAAGTATTATTTCTTCTACTGCGGAGCCTCCAGATGCGCTGAAAAATGCATTATCTCACAGGCTACAACTTATTGAGTTTTCTCACCAAAGCAAATTAAATTTTACAAACGCTTATAAGACTCCAGAAACTTTAGGCTCGGATAGAATTGCTTTAGTGGCTGCAGCAGCAGAAGTCTACCCAAATCAAAATGTTCTGGTCGTCGATGCAGGAACCTGCATAACTTATGACTTCATAGACAAAAATTCAGTTTTTCAAGGAGGTGCTATATCACCTGGATTGCAGATGAGATTTAAAGCCATGCATACGTTTACTGGAAAATTACCGTTGATTACAGAAAGCTTCCAGGGATCAGATTATTTAGGTAAATCTACAAAAGAAGCTATACAAATAGGAGTTCTCAAGTCCATTTGTTATGAAATAGATGGTTATATAGAAGATTATCTTATTGATTATGAAGATTTAACAGTGGTTTTAACAGGTGGAGATTATTATTTGTTGTCAGCATCTATAAAAAATAGCATATTTGCCACTTCTAATTTTTTATTGAAAGGATTAAATAAAATTCTACAACTCAACTCAAATTAATGTTTACAAGATTTATTCTTTTAGTCTCGATACTACTTTTTACGTCATCCTCTCTTCTTGCTCAGCAAGGCTCTTTATCCCCCTACTCATTTTTAGGTATAGGAACCAAAGGATTTAGAGGAACAGTCGAGAACAGAGCTATGGGCGGTTTAGCTAGTATAGGAGACAGTATTCACCTAAACCTTAGAAATCCAGCTGCTTATGCAGATTTAAAATTAACGGCTTTTACGGCAGGTGCAACCTATAATTCAGTTGAATTAGAATCTGACCAAAATTCTGATAACTTAAATTATTTAACCTTAGACTATATTGCGATAGGGCTTCCTTTTAATAATTTGGGTGTAGGCTTTGGGGTTAAGCCAAAAAGCGCAGTGGGATATGAATTAGAGCAATCGTCATCTACTCAGATTTCAAGATTTGATGGTAGAGGTGGACTCAATACAGTTTATTTTTCAGTTGGTTTTGAACCTATCAAAAATTTAAGACTTGGAGCCACTGCCAATTACAATTTTGGTGATATAGAAAATAAGGCCATCGTTTTCAATGAAGGTGTGCAATTTGCTTCAAGAGAAATTAATTTTACAGACATCAATGGATTTTCATTTGATGCTGGAGCACTTTATGATTTGAAACTTACAAATCAGTTAACTTTGAAGTCTTCTGCTAGGTACGAGACGGGATCTTCATTGAGTGTGAATAGAAGAAGAGAATTAGCAACGATACAGTTAGGGCAAAATGAAACCGAAAACGTGATCAATCAAATTGATGTTGAACCTTTGGATACAGAAATTGATTTGCCAGAGATGTATGCTTTTGGATTAGGGCTTGGTGAGGACAAAAAATGGTTTGTTGGTTTAGAGTATGAAAACTATCAGGCGGGAGACTTTTCTGCATTGGCATTCAACTTTGGCCCTGAAGTTGTCCAGAAAGAGTCGAATACTTTTAAATTAGGTGGATTTTATGTGCCTAGGTACAATGACCCCGTAAGCTACTTTAAAAGAGTGGTTTATAGAGCTGGAATAAGGTATGAAGAGAGTGGGCTGGAGTATCAGGGAGAAGATATAAACGAGTTTGGCATATCATTTGGTTTAGGTTTACCTGCCGGTCGGGTTTTTACCAATGCCAACTTAGGAGTTGAATATTTTGAAAGGGGTACAACTTCAAATAATTTAATACAGGAAAATTTTATTAGTGTATTTTTGAGTTTCTCTTTCAACGACAAATGGTTCATTAAATCTAAATATAATTAAATACTTAAAAATTATGAAGTTTAAATTCGTTTTTACACTTTTAGGAGTATTCTTCGCTTTCAATATGGCAAGTGCTCAAGATTGTAATGTGACACTAAGTTTATTTAACGAAAGTGCCAAAGTCAATAACTTTAGCGATGCTTATCCAAAATATAAGCAACTCTTAGAGAATTGTTCAGACTCTCACATACTTATCTATCAGCGAGGGGAAAAAATACTGGAAGGTATGATAGATGAAGAAGAAAATGTCGAGAGAAAACAAGAGTTAGTTCAAGAGTTTATTGATAACCAAATGATGCGTTTGGAGAAGTTCCCAAATAAAACTAAGAAAGCAGACATATACGCAGATATTGCAATGATTCAATATAAAAATGAAGTAGGAAGCTTGGAAGAGCGTCTTGAGGCATTTGAAAAAGTAGTAGAAATTGATAAAGATAATTTTGCCTCACCAGTTGCTTTGTATGCCTATTTTAGAATCGCAAACGATCTTAATGATGCTGGAGAGAGAGACATCCAATTTTTATTCAATAAATACGATGAGGTAATTGAGTTAATCGAAACTCAAGAGAACGATAAGGCTATTGAGGCCAAACCGCTTATTGAAAAGCAGGAAGCTCAAGAAGAGTTAACATCTAGAGAAGCTAGAATTCTAAAAAATTCTGAAATCTACTTGAGAAACTATACCAAGATTAAGGGAAGTGTCAACTCTTTATTAGGATCTAAGGCAGATTGTGATAACTTGATTCCATTATATAACAAGGACTTTGAAGAAAAGAAAACTGATGTTAATTGGTTGAGGAATGCGAACGAAAGACTGTCTGCAAAAGACTGTACAGAAGACCCATTGTTCTTCAAAGTTTCTGAAGCACTTCATCAGATTGAACCTTCTGCGAATTCAGCTTATTCTTTGGGTCAGTTGGCAGAAGCAGAAGGCAACAGAAAGAAAGCCTTAGAATACCTGAATGAAGCTGCAGAGCTGGCTACTGATAAGGGTAGAAAGTCTAGAATATATTACAGAATCGCCAATAACTATAATGCACAGGGTAGTTATTCTCAGGCCAGAACATATTATAGAAGAGCATTGGATAACAAACCATCACTTGGTGTAGCTTATCTAAAAATTGCAGAGATGTATGCCAAAAGTGCTAATGACTGTGGAAACTCAGTTTTTGAGAAGAGAGCGGTTTACTGGTTGGCAGCAGATTATGCAGCCAGAGCAGGACGTGTAGACCCGTCTATTAGTTCTAATGCGAGTGGTGCAGCAGAAAGTTATAAAGGTAGAGCTCCGCAAAAATCGGATATCTTTCAGGAAGATGCAGCTGGAACAAAAATCTCATTTTCAAATTGTTGGATAGGAGAAAGTGTGGTTGTACCAAATCTCTAGAATGTTTATTAAAAAATCAATTATTTACAAAAGCATTGCTGTATGTACATTTACAGCAATGCTTTTTGCTTGTGAGGGAAATCTCAAAGACGTCAAGGAAATGGAAAAAGATTTTCTCACGCCTCAATCCAAAGTTTACGACCTCAATCTGTTTTACACAGATAGTGGGACAGTGAAAGCCAATTTGAGAAGTCCTGAAATGCTGGATTTTTCTAACAGGAGTTTTCCTTTTAGAGAATTTCCTAAGGGTATAGAATTGGATTTTTTTGAGCAGGACTCTAGTAAAAATACAATTGTCTCAGATTACGCAATTCAGTATCTGGAGAGTGGTTTGATAGACTTGAGGGATAATGTGAAAATTGTGACCTCAGACAGCACAATCTTGAGAGGTCCTCAACTCTATTGGGACCAGGAGCAAGAATGGTTATTTACAGATTATAAATACGATTTACAATTACCCAACGGAGCTAGAAACCAAGGGGAAGGTTTTGATTCTGATCAGAAATTTAGTACTTTCAATTCAAGATCCAATACAGGGATCCAATACATACAAGAGTGATGAAATTTTTTAAATATTTTGAGTTTGCTTATATAGCTTTTGCGATTTTCTTCATTATTGAAGCCGTCCGCACCTGGGCCGATAGTGAAAGCAGAGCTTATCTATACCTTTTCTTTTCAGCATTAGCTGTTTTTATGTTCTTTTTCAAAAGAAGATTCCGTAAAAAAATAGAAAATAAAAACAAGAAGTAATGAGTACAGAAGTCCTCATCATTATCTCTTGTCTTCTCCTTTCAGCCTTTTTTTCTGGGATGGAAATTGCCTTTGTATCCTCCAATAAGGTTCACATTGAACTACAGAAAAACCAAACAGACATCATTGCGAGTGTTTTAAAAACACTTACCAAGAAGCCTTCCAAGTTTATAGCAACCATGCTGGTAGGAAATAACATCGCTCTAGTTGTATATGGTTTCTTTATGGGAGATTTGATCATGAATTGGTTTGTAAGCATGCAGCCCGTCGATAATGAATTCCTGAGTTACCTTATTACTGAAGCAAGTCTATTCACTCAGACTTTGATTTCCACTTTAGTTATCCTCTTCACAGCAGAATTCCTTCCAAAGGTGTTTTTTCAAATTTATGCCAATGTACTTTTGAAGGTCTTTAGTGTTCCTGCATTTATTTTTTATTATCTCTTCAGTTTTATTTCCAGCTTCGTGATCTGGATTTCAGATATTATTTTGAAAAAAGTATTTAAAATTGAAGGAGATAAAGTTCAGCTGAATTTTAGTAAAGTTGAATTAGGAGATTACATCAATGAACAGATGGAAGCAGTAGACTCCAAAGAAGACGTGGATTCTGAGATACAGATTTTTCAAAATGCGTTACAATTTTCTGAAGTAAAAGCAAGAGAGGTCATGATTCCCCGTAACGAAATTGTTGCTGTAGATATCTCAGAAGACACTCAAAACTTAACTGAAATCTTTACCAGAACAGGTCTCTCCAAGCTTTTGGTTTATAAAGAAAGCAATGATGACATTGTAGGCTATATTCATTCTTTTGAGATGTTCCGACAGCCCAAAGACATCCAAAGTATCTTGATGCCGGTAGTATTTGTTCCAGAGACTATGCTGGTAAAAGAAATCCTGAATATCCTCATCAAAAAAGGTAAAAGTATAGCTGTGGTCGTAGATGAATATGGGGGAACAAGTGGTATGATGACCGTTGAAGATATCGTCGAAGAATTATTTGGTGAGATTGAAGATGAGCACGATTCTGTTATTTTGGTTGAAGAAGTTATCAGAGAAAATGTATATAAATTTTCGGCTAGACTCGATGTAGATTACATCAATGAAAAGTACGATATCAATCTGCCGGAAAATGAAAATTATGAAACCCTTGGCGGCATGATTGTGAACACTACTGAAGAAATTCCAGAAGTTGGTGAAGAAGTTATGATCGACCAATTTAAGATTAAAATTCTGGAAGCATCCAATAAAAAAATTGACTTGGTTTCCATCAAAGTTTTTAACGATGACTGATGTTTTCAATCCTTTCACTTACTTCTAAAAGGCTTGGTTTTCCTTGCGATTATCACCACAATAAAACGAATTAAATATTTTGAACAACAAGGTTTTATATATGGGCTAATTATCTTATTTTCGCCCCCTATATTTCTTAAAATATCCTAAAATGGCAATACTTAGTAAAATTAGAGAACGTACGGTTTTCCTCATAGTCATCATAGCATTAGCTTTATTTGCTTTTGTTCTTACAGACTTATTTAGAAACGGTGGGTTTTCTGCAGATAAAGCATCCAGTTCTGTTGGTGTGATTGGTGATGAAGAAATCGGTAGAGAGCAATTTGCTTCCGAGGTTGAAAATATTGTCCAGCAAAGTCAAGGAAGAACAAGCTCAGTTCAAGCTGCAAAGCAAGCCTGGGAAAATAACCTTCGTAGAACTTTGCTTAAGCAGGAATTCGAAAAGCTTGGTCTTGAAGTTGGTACAGATCAAATTACAGATGCTATGGCAGAGCAACTAGCTGGTGATCCTAGATTTTCCAATGAAGCAGGGTTTTTTGACGAAGCTAAATTAAAGCAGTTTATCGCTGAGTTGAAAGTAACTTCACCAGAGCAATACCAGCAATGGGTGAATTTTGAAAAGTCCATGGAAGTTAATGCTAAGTCTCAGCTTTACTTCAATATGGTGAGAGCTGGTGTACAGGCAACTCTTCTGGAAGGACAGCAAGTTTATCACCAGGAAAATGATAATTTAACCTTTGAATTTGTAAAAATTCCTTTTGACTCTGCAGAAGACGTAGAAATTTCAAAATCGGATATTAAGAGCTATATCAACGACCACAAAGAGCGTTTTCAACAGGAAGCAAAAAGAGATATAGAGTTTGTTTCCTTTGAGGAAAAAGCATCAGAGGAAGATAATGAAGCAGTTTTAGCTGAAATTGAAAAACTGATTTCTGGAGAGAATGACAACTTTAAAACAATTGAAAACGTTGAAGAATTTTTAGCAGTAAATTCTGAAACTCCTTATAACGACACATATACATTCGAATACGATATCAAAGGAGAATTTGCTGAGGATATCCTTGGTCTTGATGTGAACGAAGTTTACGGGCCATATTTTGAGAATGAAAGCTATAAGTTGACTAGAATGCTTGAGCGCTCACAAAAGCCAGATTCAGTAAAAACCAGTCACATCCTTGTCACTTATGATGGAACACGTGTCGATGGTTCTGTTACCAGATCCAAAGAAGAAGCAAAAAGTCTTGCCGATAGTATCAATTCTGTAGTCAAAAGAAACTCAGATAAGTTTGCAGAATTGGCTACTGAGTTTTCATCAGATCGTCAAAGCGCAGAAAAAGGTGGAGATTTGGATTGGATTCCCTACGGTGCTTTGGTGCCAGAATTTAATGATTACGTTTTTGAAGAAGCTAGGGTTAACTCTTACGGGGTTGTTGAAACTGATTTTGGTTTTCATGTGATTTATGTGGAAGAAAGAACTTCTCCAAAAGATGTTGTGAAATTGGCTACTGTTACTAAAAGAGTGGAGCCATCAGAGAAAACCTTGAATGAGCTTTACCGTTCTGCAAGTAAGTTTGAACTGGCAGCAAAGGAAAATGATTTCCGTACAGAGGCAGATACCTTAGGAAAAACTGTCAAACCAGTGAGTGGAATCAACAAGTTGGATGAAAGCATTCCAGGTGCAGGAAGACAAAGATCCATTGTGAAATGGGCTTTTGAAGACGGAACCAAAGTTGGAGACGTGAAGAGTTTCGATACCGGAAACGGATATATTGTAGCTAGAGTTACTAAAAAGACCAAGAAAGGTTTGAAAACACCTGAGGAAGCCTCTGCAGCTGTAACTCCAATCTTAAAAAAGCGAAAACAAGCTGAAAAGATTATGGCTCAGATTAAAGAAAATGATTTAGATGCTATAGCAGCAAGCTTTGGACAAATCAAACAAAAAGCAACCTTGATCAACATGAGCAATCCAGTTATACCTGGTGGAGGTAGAGAGCCAAAAATCGTTGGTGCTGCTTTTGCTATGGAAGAAGGACAGGTTTCCAAACCACTTCAAGGCAGGTCTGGTGTTTACGTAATTCAACTTCTTGAAAAGAAAACAGCAGAACAATTGCCTTCCTATAGATCCATCGCCAAAGAAGAAACTGAAAAACGAACACGCTCTTTGATGAACCCTAGAACAAGCCCTATTATAGAAGCTCTAAAAAACAGTAAAGAAATCGAAGACAACCGTCATTTGATTTACTAATCAAATTAGAGTGTAAGATTAAATAAGCCCTTCAGCTATAAGTTGAAGGGTTTATTTTATAAAGACATTTCCTGGAAATTCAGTATTGTTTTGAATCCTTTATTTGTGAAGTATTCTGAAGGATTTGACCTGCTTAGTACCATGATAAAATCACCACCCCAAGCTCCAAGGCTTTTGATCCCTCCTTTGAAATCAGAAAATAATCGAGTTTTAATCGGTTCTACTTGAAGCACTTTTGAAAGAAGAGCTTCATGTTGGCTTATTAGATCTTCGGCCTCTTCTAGTGTCTTAACTTTCTGAAACTTCTCTGTGATCGAATTTACTTCTGAAATTAACCCTTTCAGATCTTTTGGTTTTACAGCTTTGTAATTCGAAATAGCATCCCTGCTGTTTTGTTTTTGCTCTAGATGCACAAAATAAATGAAAGCTTTTAAGTGTTCTGGAATTTTAGCTTCTTCTATTTTAGGGATTTGGTTATCGATTTGGTAAGTTAGCGCTGTTTTTGAATCTGCACAAGCAATATCATAACCGCTTCCACCAAAGGTTTTGCTTAATAAGTCATAAGGATTCACCTTTGCCCATTTGGCTAGATTGGCAATAAGTGTAGAAGATGTTCCTAGTCCCCAGTCCTTAGGAAATTCAAGGTGAGTTTTGAAATTGTAGTTTTGAGTAAATCCTTCAGAATTGAGCTGAAAAGCTTCTTTTAAAATTTGAAAAAGCCGTTTTTCAACATCGCTTTCACCTTCAAGTTCATAAGTGACCACTTTTTGAAGATCAAATTCAGTTTTCAGCCAGGCTTTGTTTTGATGATCATAGCTTAGCCATGTAGAAATTCCATCATGAGTTGGACTTACTTCTAGGTATTGACCATATTTACAAGGAATAGCTAGTGCCTTGGCTCCATCCAAAACCAAATATTCACCTGTTAGAAGAAGTTTTCCGTGACTATAAAACTGCTGAGTTTTCACTAAGCTCTCATTTTTTTAAGCAGATTAATTACTTCGGAATGTGTTACCGTATGCGTTTTGAAATATTCCACAGCATCTGCTCTTTCGGTTTCGTTTGCTTCAAATTGGTTGAGAATATTCATCAGATGCATTTTCATATGACCTTTTTGAATTCCAGTAGTCACCAGCGAATTAACCGCTGCAAAATTTTGAGCAAGACCTGCAACTGCTGTAAGCCTCATTAGTTCCTCTGCTGAAGGATGATTGAGCATGGCTAAACATAACTTCACAAGAGGATGAAGGCTCGTTAGGCCGCCAATAGTACCAAGGGCTAAGGGAACTTCAATCCAAAATTTGAAATTGCCATCTTCTACCTTTACATGAGTAAGGCTGCTATACTGGCCTTTTCTCGAAGCATATGCGTGCACACCTGCTTCAATGGCTCTAAAGTCGTTTCCTGTTGCCAAAACCACGGCATCAATGCCATTCATGATGCCTTTGTTATGAGTAACAGCTCGATAAGGTTCTATTTCCGCTATTTTAATTGCTTGTGAAAACTTGCGAACAAACCGCTCAGCCTCTTCTTTGGTATCACCCAAGGCAGAAACTGGGCAGGAAACCTTTGCTCTTACCAGGCACTCTGGAACATAATTGGAAAGAATGCACATAATGACTTCAGGATAGGTGTCTTCAGAAATAAACTCCTGATATGATCTTGCTTCAGCTTCCAAAGTGTGGCCAAATTGTTCCAAACACGAGTTGATGAAATTTGCTCCCATGGCATCCACAGTTTCAAACGTACAGTAGAGCTGGTAATAATTCTTAAGGGAATCTGTTTTGTTGATGAGTTGGATGTCTTTTATTCCTCCGCCTCTCTTCTCCATGTTCTTAGTAATAGAAGCAGTCTCAGAGAAAAATTTCGATTTAACGGAGTTAAAAAATGCCTTCAGATGCTCAGGGTTTCCCTCAAAGTTGAAATGTACGTGTCCCACTTTAGTGGTTCCAAGAATTTCAGTTTTAAAGCCTCCTTTATCAAGCCAAAATTTCGCTGCTTTGCTGGCAGCGGCTATCACAGAGCTTTCTTCTATGGCCATAGGGATAGCGTACAGCTTTCCATCTATCTCAAAATTGGGAGCTACTCCAAGCGGTAAATAATAATTGGAAATGGTATTTTCAGTAAACTCGTCGTGAAGCTTTTGAAGCGCTTCGTCAGAATTCCAGTATTGTTTAATTACGCTTTTAGCTTGTGGATAATTGGACAGATAATGGGTTGTAATCCAATCTATTTTTTCAAGTTTGGTCAACTTGGAGAAGCCAGAAATTTGAGACATTTGAATTCTTTAAAAAAATGAACTACAAAGATACACTTCATATCTTATCATGCACTTTGTGGATGGTATTCTATTTTAGAACTGTAGAATCGGCCGTAACTTGACTAAAGTCCTGCCAAATCTGTGTTTAATTGGACTTTTAATAAAAAAAGTGAGTGTTTTTTGGTGTTTTTTTAGTAAAATTGACCTCCAAATTAAACACCATGAAAAGCCCTAAAGTTATATTAAGTTTATTTGTCATTTTTTTGACCAGTTCACTAGTTTCATTACATGCCCAAACCAAGGATATTACTTTAGAAGAAATCTGGGGAGGAGAATTTAGTCAAGAGCGTATGCAAAATTTACAATCTTTAAAAGATGGTAAATCTTACATTGTTCAGGATTACGATAGGGCAAATCAAAATATGAAAGTTGAAATCTTCAGTTATGAAACTGGAGAAAAAACGGGAACCCTCATCAGCAGTAAATCAATACCTGGGTTATCAGTTTTTCAAACTTTTGAATTGAGTGAGGATGAGACCAAAGTCATCTTAGGAACCGACGTGGAATCCATCTTCAGAAGATCTACAAGAGGTGTGTACTACGTTTACGATTTAGAAAGTGAGAATTTGATAAAAATCGATGATAATAAAATTCAATCTCCTGCTTTTTCACCAAAAGGAGATAAAATAGCATTTGTTAAAGACAACAATATCTTTTATAAAGATCTAGAAACTAATTCAGTTGCAAAAGTTACTACAGACGGTGTAAAGAATAAAATCATCAATGGGGTTACAGACTGGGTTTATGAAGAAGAATTTGGGTTCGTAAAAGCTTTTGAATGGAATCCCAGCGGTACTAAAATTGCCTACTTAAAGTTTGATGAAAGCGAAGTGCCGGAATTCTCAATGGATTTGTATGGATCTTATGGCCAGGATTTGTATCCCTCTCAGGATGTTTTCAAATATCCAAAAGCTGGTGAAGATAATGCTGAAGTAAGTTTGCATCTTTTCGATTTGGATACGAAAAGCAATTCCAAAATAAACTTAGGTGAATATGAGTACCTGCCAAGGTTGGAGTGGACTCAGGATGAAGACTTATTTAGCGTACAAAGTTTAAATAGATATCAGAATGAGCTAAAACTTTATCTGATCAACGCTGAGACCAAAGAGTCTAAGTTGGTGATTACAGAAAAGGACAATGCTTACGTAGATGTCACCAACGATTTGACATTTCTTAACAATAATAGTTTTATATGGACTAGCGAAAAGGATGGGTGGAAACATATCTATCATTATGCTGAAGATGGAAAACTAATCAATCAGGTGACCAGTGGCGCCTGGGAAGTGACCAATTTTTATGGCTTTGACAATAAGTCCGGACGGATTTATTTTCAAAGTACAGAAAATGGAAGTGTGAATAGAGATGTGTACTCTGTGCTTGCAAATGGAAAAAATAAATTGAGACTCACTCGAAGAACTGGAACTCACAGAGCAGATTTTAGTGCAGACTTCACCTATTTTGTCAACACATTTACAAACACCAAAACGCCACCAGTTTACACGCTCAACAAAGCAAGTAACGGCGAACTGGTAAGGGATATTAAGGATAATTCTGCTTTGCTCAATAAGCTTGAAAATTACAATTTGTCTCCAAAAGAACTGTCTACTATTGAAGTCAATGGCAACAAGTTGAACACATGGATGATAAAACCACCAAATTTTAATCCTGAAAACACCTACCCTTTACTAATGTTTCAATATTCTGGCCCAGGTTCTCAGTCGGTTTCCAATACTTTCTTTGGGACCAACGATTACTGGTATCAAATGCTTGCTCAACAAGGTTATATTGTAGCCTGTGTAGATGGAAGAGGAACAGGCTTTAAGGGAAGAGATTTCAAAAAAGTTACCCAAAAAGAGTTGGGTAAATTTGAACTTGAAGATCAAATTTCTGCAGCTAAATTATTTGGAGAAAGAGACTTTATAGATGCAGATAGAATTGGTATCTGGGGGTGGAGTTACGGCGGTTTTATGGCGTCTAATGCAATGTTCCAGGCCAATGACGTGTTTAAGGCTGCTATCGCTGTGGCACCTGTGACCAGTTGGAGATTTTATGATACGGTTTACACCGAGCGTTACATGACTACACCACAGGAAAATGCTTCTGGCTATGATGATAATTCACCTATAAGTCACGTCGATAAATTTGATAAAGGCAATTATCTTTTAGTTCATGGGAGTGCAGATGATAACGTGCATGTTCAAAATACCATGCAACTCATAGAGGCATTAGTGCAAGCCAACAAACAATTTGACTGGAGAATTTATCCAGACAAGAATCATGGAATTTACGGAGGAAATACACGATTACACTTGTACACTCTGATGACTAAATTTATTAAAGAAAACCTATAACCTTTATGGAAGCCACAGTAAAACCAGCCCATCAAAAAGAATTATTTGGCCATCCAGCAGGTCTTTATATTTTATTTTTTACAGAATTATGGGAGCGCTTTTCCTATTATGGGATGCGAGCCATACTAACTTTGTATATGCTTGCTAAAGTAAGCTCCGACAATCCTGGTCTGGGCTGGGAAGAAGGTAAAGCGCTTGCCACTTACGGATGGTATACCATGCTTGTTTATGTGGTTTCTATTCCAGGTGGAATTATAGCCGATAAAATATTAGGGCAGAAAATGTCAGTCATGATTGGGGGTTGGCTTTTGGTAGCAGGACACGGAGTATTATCTATAGAACAGGATTGGGCCTTTTTTGGAGGGCTCTTACTTATTGTACTTGGTGTTGGTATGTTGAAGCCAAATATTTCTACGATGGTAGGTGGTCTTTATAAGGAAGGCGATCCAAGACGGGACAAGGGATTTTCTATTTTCTATATAGGAATAAATGTAGGTGCTGCTGTAGCAGCTATACTGGTTGGCCTTGTTGCTAAAGAATACGGTTGGCATTATGGATTTGGTTTAGCGGCTATAGGTATGGTTTTAGGACAACTGGTCTACATTTTTGGACAAAGGTATCTTACTCACGTTGGAAATAAACCTAGTAGTTTGATGAATACTGATGAACCATCGGTATCCATCAAAGAGATTTTTCAAAGAATGCTGTCTACCAAGAAATCGCTGGCCGTATTAGTCTTACTCATTGCGCTTTCGTTTGTAATTCCTATTCAGTTTATGGAAACTGAAGTTTCTGCATACATCATCTTTTTTATTTTCCTTTCGGTTGTTGTAGGATTTATGATGACGGTTTACGAAGATTTGAGCGGTAAAGTGGAGAAGGACAGATTCATTGTGTTATTGCTTTCTTTCTTAATTGTCATTGTATTTTGGGGTGCCTTCGAACAAGCCGGTGGTTTATTGAATATCTATGCCGAACAGAAAACAGATCGATTTATAAGTGGCTGGGAAGTACCAGCAGCTTTTCTTCAGTCTCTTAACCCTACCTATATCATTATTTTTGGTATTCCTTTAGCAGGATTTTGGGCTTGGATGAAACGTCGCGGTAAGGAAGCGTCCTCTATTTTTAAAATGGCGATGGGGGTCATTATCATGGGGCTGGGATTTGTCTTTATGGTATTTGCTACTATGGATTATGATGCGAATGGCGAAGCTGCAATTTACTGGCTTATTTTTGCTTATCTACTTCACACCATCGGTGAGCTTTCCGCTTCTCCAGTAGCCTTGTCGTTTATTACAAAATTGGCACCATTGCGTTATGGCGCCTTAATGATGGGGCTCTATTTTGCAGCTACAGGCTTAGGGAATAAGGTGGCTGGAATCATAGGAGAGTCTTCTCAGGCAAAGCGTATTGTGATAGAGCTCAATGCAAACCAAGAACAATTATCACGATTTTTTGAAAATGATGCTGCAGAAGAAGCTTTCGAAAACAATAAGGCCTTCACTATTGAAACTCAATTGTACACCAATTCTACTGGTGAAGTTGTTTTTGAAGAGGTAAATACTGAGGAAAACATCAATTCTATCTTTAATTATGAAGGAGAAGACTCTCAAAAAGAATTAATAGACAGGATTGAACCCTACAATTCTTCGGTCGATGATAAACTATTGACGTATTTGAAATTTGATTACAAGGACGGTAGGTATTTAGGTAGAGTAGATGTGGATCAGTTTCAAACCGATTTAGAATTTAAAACTTTTGCAGGAATTATTGCCTTTACTGTTGCTTTTGGTATATTGGTAATACTATTGCTTAAACCTCTAAAGCGCTTAACTCATGGAGCCGAAGAAAAAGAAATCGAAGGTCTGGAAGCAGAAGGCTTTGAGCTTGCAGACGACGAAGTAAAATAACCACTATGAAGTATCTACATTTAGTTTTAATGCTGTTTATAATCAATTCTATTCATGCTCAGATTGAATGGATGACTATGAATGAAGCTTTGGAAGCCCAGCAAAAGAAGCCTAAAAAAATATTTGCAGATATTTATACCGATTGGTGTGGCCCTTGCAAGCAGATGGATAAAAACACCTTTTCGAATCCGGATTTAATCAAATATGTAAATAAACACTATTATCCAGTCAAGTTCAATGCTGAAGGGACAGAAAAAGTGACCTATCAGGATTTCGATTATACCAACCCAAATTATAAACCAGATCGGAAAGGAAAGCGAAATGCTCAGCACTTCTTTGCACATGCTTTAAAAGTCAATGCCTATCCTACAGTTGTTTTTTTTGATGAAGAGTCTAATGTTATATCTCCAGTTGTAGGGTACAGAACGGCAGAGCAACTTGAGATTTATCTTAAGATGATTGCTACAGACGCTTATAAAGAGCTTAATACTCAAGAAGCATGGCAGGAATATCAATCAGATTTTGAAGGAACTTTCAAAAACTAGTCTTTAGGAAAAATAAAGGCCCCATTTTCCCAGGTGGAGTGAAATTTCACATTGAATGTCCTAGCGGTATTTTGCCAGCGTTCTACATCAGACTTGTAATTACTTCCATCGGCAATGATCTGCTTAGGTTTTATTTCTGAAATAACTCTATCCAAATTGATATTTGGTGAATTTTTGAGAAGAACATAATAGGGCTCAAAGCCTTGCTTTGGGTAGACTGCTGTACTATCCAAGACAAAAAAAGCTCTGTGCTCATTAAATTTATAAATTGATTTAAAGCCTTTTAGCTCAACAGTGTCAACTCCTTTAAGGGTTTTATAATTCTTGATATGATAAATTCCCATAATAGAATCTTTAGGATAAGTTTTATCACTGTACAAATTCAGAAAAGAACCATTCAAAATTCCTAGTTGAGAGGTTCTATAGGTTTGAAAGATAACGTGTTCTTTCTGTTGAAGTTGATTACGAAATTCTAAATGAGTTATTACTATTACAGCAAGTAGAGACAAGTTCAGAAGAGAATAGCTTAGTAATTTTCGTCTCGAATTCCAGAGGATTAGACTAAAAAGTAAGAGTATGCTAGTGATGAGCATTGATTTTGTAAAGTAAATGTCTGAAAAAACAAGATCTTCTTTGGAGGAAATCCAATTGACAATGGCCAATAACAGATCTAACAGATATCCATATAGTGAACTTAAAAAGTCAGGTAGACTATCTGTAAGACTCAACAAAATCATCAAAATACCACCTCCTAAAAGAATCCCTAGCCCTGGTAGAATTAACAAATTACTTAAGATAAACAAGCCAGGGAACTGATGAAAATAGTAAAGGCTTAGTGGCAAAACACCTAGCTGAGCGGTAATAGTCACTGTTATAATGTCCCATATCTTTCTATCCAGCCAAAATTTAGGTCGGTAAATTTTTGAAAGCCTAGATTGTAGAGTGACGATACTCACCACGGCTAAGTAGCTTAATTGGAAACCCACCTGGAAGATAAAATAAGGGTTAAACATCAACAGGAATACTGCAGACATGGCTAAAGTATTTATCGCGCTGGTTTTTCGTCTGTTATTGAGAGCAAAGCTCAAGAAAGAGAACATGACAGCAGCCCTCAAAACAGAAGGCGAGAAGCCGGCCAGAGTTGCAAACCCCCAAATTCCAACTAATACGAAACCACCCCGGTAGAACCTGCCGTGTTTAAACCTAAGAAACCCTCTTGACAAAAAGCGTAAAATAATAAGTATAATCCCTACATGTAAGCCAGAAACTGCCAGAATGTGAACTACCCCAGCTTTGGAAAATCTATCATAGGTTTCTGGGTCTATATCTTGTTTTTGACCAAGAAGAAGAGCCTGTATGATGCCCATTTGTTCTTTGGTAAAATTGTGATTTTGTAACGACTCCTTTATGTTTTGTCTGGCTTTCTCTCCCAGGCCTACAAAACTGAACACAGCCTGTTTTTCAACCACAATTTCATGTATTTTTGAGTCGATGACATGGCTCATCTGTTGCGTTGCCATATAATCTTTGTAATTAAACTGCTGAGGATTTTGGGGATCTTGAAATGCTTTTAGTTGACCAAAACCTGATAGTTTGGAGTTTGATTTTATCGGTGTTCCTGAAGACACAGGAATTTGAAACAAAACTTTGCCACTCACCGCTTGTCCGTTTAAGGATTGTAAATCAACTTCAAATTTGTCTTTATAAGCATTTGGCTTAAGTGTTTTTACAACTTTTCCTTCAAAACTGATGTACTCGTCCTGTAATAAAACCTTTGGTAATTTGTGAGTAAAATGTGCCTTCTGGTGTTTTGGTAAATGTGTTTTGGTTTTAATGAGGCCTAAGCTACAAACCAATAAAAGGGCAATACTTGAAAATACTAATTTCAATTTTGAATGCGATCTAGACATCAAAAATGAAATAATAAAGAGAACAAAGAGAGATAAACTTAAATAGAAATAAACTGAATAAGTAAACCCAAAATCTGTGAATCCTAACCAAATTCCAATGAAGAATACTATACACACTTGCAGTAAAGAAAGGTTAGCATACTTCATCATATGTAAGTCTAGATTAATAAATCACTCGCCTGCTTTTTACGTAATTTTTTTTCCAATAGGGATTGTTGATAGAAGAAATCATGACACCCTGAGACGTACTTGAATGAATAAAATCAATGGTTTTATTAGTTTTGTTTACAACCAGTCCTACATGATTTACCCTTCCGCCTCTTTTGGAAGTTCTAAAGAAAATAAGATCTCCTTCTTCAACTTGTTTCAGCTTTACCTTGTCTCCAATTTTTGACATTTGCCGGGTTGTTCTTGGTAATTCAATACCGTATCTTGAAAAAGAAAGCTGTAATAATCCAGAACAATCCATTCCAGACGGAGCCATTCCTCCATATTTGTATGGAGTTCCGAGATAAGTCTTTGAATAATTGACAATACTTGTAACTTTATTTGCTCTCTCAATTTCGGCCTGCTTTGCTTTTTTGGAACCACCGCAGGATATAAGTACTAAAGCAAAGGCACAAAAAAGTAAATTAAAGTATCTTCTTTTAAGACTATTAGTTATTGCCAAAACTTCCAGGATTTCTTTTTTTGTAAATTTTCTCCATACCCATACCCATATCCATAGTTGTAGGCATTTATTCCGCTTTCATCCAATCCGTTGATAACTACTCCCATGTTTACAAGCTTTTTTTGGTCTTGAATGTCTCTGATATGTGGTAACAATCTTGTGTCTGTATAACCAGCTCTTGTGATGTATAAGGTTATATCCGCATATTTGGATATCAGAATTGTATCGGTCACCAGAATAGTTGGTGCTGTATCGATTATAACGTAATCATATTTTAGTTTTGCCTCTTCAAGTAGCTGCTTAAATTTAGAACTCATCAACATTTCAGCTGGATTTGGAGGAATATCACCTGAGAGGATAACATCCAGATCCAATTCATCAATAGCATTTTTGATGATCAACTCCTCAAAGGAAATACTATCATCGTATAAGTAATTGGAAACTCCAATATGATCTTTTCTTAAGTTGAGATAATTATGAATCTGTGGGTTTCTAAGGTCACATCCAACTAATAAAACGTTCTTTTTGGCCGCTACAAGGGATGAGGCAAGATTGATAGCTACAAAGGTTTTACCTTCACCTTTAGTCGTTGAGGTCACAAAAACCACCTCAGAATTTGATGCTGAATCCTGGCTCTTCATGCTCATAAAATTGAGGTTGGTCCTCATGATCCTGAAAGATTCTGCAATCGATGATCTGTCATTAGGTAAAATTACCTTATTTTCTTTTTCTTGATGTTGAGGAACTTCTGCAACAATAGGCATATTAGGTAAAAAGGCTCGTATCTGGTCTTTGGTTTTAATTTTGGTATCAAACAAGAAGAGTATGTAAAGCACTCCAAAAGGAACTACAAGGCCAATAACCATGCTGGAGAGAAGTATGATTTGAGATTTTGGACTCACGGGCGTTGGCTGGGTGTAAGCATAATCTACTACCTTTATAATTGGTGCTGTAATAGCGTAGGAAAGTGCGGCCTCTTCTCTTTTCTGAAGTAAAAACAAATAAAGCTTTTCCTTAACTGCTTGCTGGCGTTTTATGTTTCTTATTTCTTTTTCCTGCTCTGGTAGTTTTCCAATATTTGAATCAAATTCACGCTCTCTACGTTTTACTTCTTTCAGAGAATATTCTAGACTGCTTATGTAATTATTGATGGTGTTGAGAATGTTTTTTCTCAGTTGACCAATCAACTTTTCGGCCTCTTTTACGGTTGGATTTTCAAGCGTAGATGATATAAGTAAGCGATCTCTTTCTAAGATTTTCTCATTGTAGGTTTGAGTAAAACTGTTGATGTTATCATTTGTAATTCCTATGCGTGCTGGAAGCAAATCATATTCGTCCTGTCTTAAAAGCTCTTCTTTAAAGTTTTTGGTCAACGACAGTTGGTTGCTTATTTCGAATACTCGCAATTCTGCTTCAGAACTTTTACCAAACAAAGCGGTGGCGTTATTCTCAATTTCTACAATGTCATTTTCACTTTTAAAACTTACAAGTCCGCTTTCTACCGTATCCAGTTCACTTACCAGAAACTCCAGACGTTCTATGACAAATTCTTCAGTTCTCTTGGCTACCAATCGGTTATCATCAATTCCATCGGCATTAAATTGATCGATAAGCGCATTCAGAATGGCTTCATTTTTAGCTTTGTTTTGACCTTTCATAGAAATGTCTAAAACTTCACTTCTGTCACCAAGAGGTTCAACGCTGACCTTACTTGTAAGCGAGCTTACGGCCTGAGATAAAGAACGGAAATTGAAGTTAAACGTAGATCCCTTGAGCTGGGTTATATCTCCATTATAATCTGGATTAAAATTAAGTACCAGTGGATAGCCTTCCACATCCATGGGTTCTCCTACAGTAAATTTCTTTGAAAAATTTGTTTCTGGATTTTTGATCTCAAATTCGTTCAAAGATGAAAATTCAACCGTATAAAGTGGCGTCCCTGTATCATAGACAGAGTCATTTTCTATCCACGAGACTTTAAATGGCCTCTCATCTTCCCAAATTTCTGAACTTTTAAAATTACCAGATTTGAAATAGCTGCTAGTCAACCCCAAGGTTTCAACCACCTTTGTTGAAATCCTTCTAGATTTTAAAACACTTCTTTCATTTTCTAAATTGACCTTACTCATATCTATGAGCGGGGAGCCACCCTGTAATCCAGATAAATCAAGCCCGCTTTGATCTTTAAGAACTTTTACCTGAGCATTGGTTTGATAAATATTTGTTGAATACCGTAAATAGATAAAGGCGAGAGACACTGATATGACAAGACAAATGATAAACCAGGGCCAGTATTTTAAGTACTGAAGTACAATTTTTTTGAGGTCTTCACTGCTGTCTTCCGGACTTGAAGCTGAATTAAGATGTGAGTTTTGGTTTTCCATAAGAAGAGGTTATCGAGCAAGTAATACTATGGCAGAGAATATAATGGAAATAACTGAAATGACAGTACCAACATTTCCTACAAATCCAGCGGATTTAACACGTGGATTATTAGGTTCTACATAAATAATATCGTTGGGCTTAATAAAATAAAATTCTGTATTTACCCAATCAGATTGTGTAAGATCAATTCGCTTGACCTCCCTTTTCTCTCCTTCTTGGCGAAAAATCATGACGTTTTCTCTTTTCCCATTTATGGTCAAATCTCCTGCCAATCCAAGGGCCTGTGGTAGGGTCATGTTTTCTTCGATGATCTCAAAAGTCCCGGGCTGTCTCACTTCGCCCTGTACTGTGAACTTGTAATTTATGATTCTAACATTCACTGTTGGATTTTTTATGTAAAGAGATAGTTTCTCTTCAAGCATGTCTTGTATTTCCTGAGTAGTTTTACCCCGGACGTGAATTTTTCCTAGCTGTGGAAAATTGATTTCTCCGTCACTGTTGACCAAATAGCCGGTTAATTTTAAAAGTTCTACCTGACGTGGCTGCATAGAAGTATTTTCACCTGTATTAAAGCTGAAAGGCAATACACTTTCTGGATTTAAGGCAGCTGTCGAGATATTTAAAATATCATTGATTTGTATTTTAGGATGAGAATTAATCGATTCAATTGTAGAAAATTCTCTATCATCAATATCTTGATAATACACGATTTCTTTTCTTGTCGAACAGCTCATGATTACAAGTAGCAACAGAAATAGGAAGGATTGTTTCATTAAGATTTTGTTAATCAAATTTAATACAAATAAGCGCAATTTTTTATTTAAAAGAAAGTCTTTTGGTCTTAAAACTAAATATATACGTAAATATGTTTTTAATAAAGCACAAAGTGGACAAGTGTCAAATTTATAAGTAAATTTGCTTATCCATTTGAATCTTAACCAATTGAAATGAACTTTATCCTTGTACTTAAGCGCTTCAGCTTGCAAATTTTAAAACGACTTGCCCGCAACTATGTGCCTAGATTCGTTATACTCTTAATTGATATATGTATTTCCATATTATCGGCCCAGTTTACTTTTTTTCTTATCTCCTCGGTAAGTGAAGGTAAACTTAAGTTCGTTCACTTCAATTGGGAATTTGTCTCCTTAGTTACCATTCAGATTTTATTTTTTCTGATTTTTAAATCTTACGCAGGTATAGTGAGATATACGGGATTCAAAGATTCTATAAAACAGCTGCAAACTACAATTACAACGGTTGCCTCTCTTATAATTATCAACGAGATCATTTACAGTGTTTATCAAACCAAAATCCTTGTCAATGGTGGTGCGATAATTTATGGATTTATTGTTTTCTCCATGTTGTTTTTGTTTCGAGTGATCGTAAAAAGAGCTTATCAACTTATTTATGCAGATTCTACTTCAACCAAAGCTTATTTGTTAGGAACTAGCCTCACAGATGTTGCTTTAGCAGAAAGCATTATTTCAGACTCAAGAACTAGTTTTGATATTGTGGGTTTTATAAGTGAAATTACTAAGTTGAAAAGAACAAGAATCCTTACTCTCCCAATCGTCACTTTAGAACAATTAAGCCATAAAAAAATACGAGGAGGAACTTCTGTAATCGTCTCCAGTCAAAAGTTAAGAGAATTAGCAATTGCAGATTCTGATATATTGAATCAACTTCTGGAGTTGAATCTCAAAATCTATAAACTTCCAGATCTTCAGGATTGGAGCGGAGAATCCATTTCTTCTGAAATTAAAAAAGTTAATCTGGAAGATCTACTTCAAAGAACACCCATCAAACTTCAGCGCGAGAAGCTGAAGTCCATCTACAAAGACAAGGTCATACTAGTGACAGGAGCGGCTGGATCTATAGGTAGCGATATTGTGAGACAGCTCATTCGCTTTGAGCCCAAAAAAATATTGATGCTAGATCAGGCGGAAACCCCACTACACCATATGAGCTTAGAATTGGAATCCAATTATCCAAACCTTCATTTTGAAAAAATTATAGCCAACGTTAGAAATTACAAACGCCTGGAGGCCATATTTGATCATTTTCAGCCAGAAGTTGTTTTCCACGGAGCTGCCTATAAGCATGTGCCAATGATGGAAGCCAACCCGATTGAGGCTTTGGATGTCAACTTTATGGGAACAAGAAATCTGACAGATCTAGCTGTAAAGTTTAAGGTCTCCAGATTTGTTTTTGTTTCTACAGACAAAGCTGTAAACCCTACAAACATCATGGGGGCTTCCAAGCGGAGTGCCGAAATATATTTGCAGTCCATTGCAAGAGACAAATCGATTACTACGCGATTTATAACTACACGATTTGGAAATGTGTTAGGTTCCAACGGATCTGTAATTCCTCATTTCAAAAAACAAATAGAAAATCTTGGTCCTGTGACCGTTACTCACCCAGAGATTACAAGGTATTTTATGACCATCGACGAGGCATGTCAACTTGTGCTGGAAGCAGGAGCTATGGGGAACGGTGGTGAAATTTATGTGTTTGACATGGGAAAACCAGTCAAAATAACAGATCTCGCTAAGCAGATGATTCGCTTGTCTGGATTTGTTCCTTTTGAAGATATCGATATTGTCTACACGGGCTTAAGACCAGGAGAAAAGTTATATGAAGAACTACTGGCAGATAAAGAAAATACCTTACCCACTCATCATCAAAAAATACTGATAGCTAAAGCAAGCTATGACTTTGATAGTGAAAAATTGATTTTACTCAATAACCTTCAAAATCAAATCTCAAATAATAACGTATTAAAATCAGTGGAAGTCCTTAAAAAGCTAGTGCCCGAATTTATACCTCTAACAGAATCCGAACGGCAAAAAAACGCAATTTAAGTTATACCTCGAGTTGTTTACTCACCTGAGCATTTATCCAGGTTAAAAAGTCTTCATCTTCTTGAGAAAAAGCTTTTTTAGTGTGGGAATCAATATCAATTTGTCCAATATTTTCTCCATTTACGAATAATGGGATCACCACTTCAGACTTTACGTTTATACTACAAGCGATATAGTTATCCTGAGCCGAGACATCATCGACCACAAAGTTTTGGTTGGATTCTGCTACTTGACCGCAAATTCCTTTTCCAAAAGGGATAATGGTATGGTCGGTAGGTTCGCCTGCAAAAGCCTTTAAAATGAGTTCACGTTTATCACCGTTTTTAAAATAGAAACCAACCCAGTCATACGTTTCAACTTTAGTTTGAAGCAGGTCACACACTTCGGTCAATCTATGGTTAAGGTCTAGATTCTCTTGCGTAAGAATCTTTTCAATTTCTGGCTTTAAATTCTCGAAACTCATAATATTACAATTTTGCGCAAAAGTATTTATTATAATAGCATTTCAGATAGGCCATTTTCTATAAATTTGTTAAATATTTTCAAATCAACCTGATGTGCAATTTGACGTCAGAAACTTGAAATTAGACCTATAAAGTTGGAAATTTTTAAAAAAAATAAAGCGGTAATCAAGTTCCTGGGGATTTTCTTTGGGACCTATATCGTTTTTACGCTTGGTTACCAGTTTTACCTAGACAATGCAGATTCAGAGGTCTATTTTCCAGAACCCATCACTCATATCGTCGCTTTACAAACTGAAAGCCTGGTCAATTTCTTCGGTTATGAGACGAAAATGATTCCCAGTCATTTTGATCCGTCTATGCGATTGGGAATCGATGGCAAATACCTTGTAAGAGTGGTAGAAGGCTGCAATGCTGTAAGTGTAATTATATTATTTTTATCCTTTATTCTGGCTTTCAAAAAAGACTGGAAGACTACTCTGCTGTTCATATTTGCCGGAAGCGTTTTGATCTACGTTTTCAATGTGTTGCGCATAGCTCTCCTCACCATAGGGATTTATGAAATCCCCAAATACCAGGAACTTATGCACGGTACTTTATTCCCGATTTTTATTTATGGATTTGTCTTTTTGCTTTGGATTTTTTGGATAAGAAATTATAAAACTAACCTAAACACAGTCGATGAGTAAGCTCCTTAGATTTGGATTGATAGGCATTCTTATTCTTGGCTTAGCCCTGGTTCGTTTTTTTGAGCATGAGTTGTTTCCAGATGCCTTGCTAGAGTTCTATAGAACTGAGTTTAGTTATGCGGAAGCTCCACAATTCAATACATTTCACGTGTTATTCAATACTGCTACAAGGTACTTATTCAACACAGCTCTATCCTTAGCCATTATATGGTTAGCGTTTCAATCCAAAAGAACACTTTTGTTTTCAGCGTCTTTTTACGGGCTTGCCTTTGTGGTTTTGATGGCTACATTATGGTTCTTTATCAGCGACATGCAAAAAGAAAACTACCTTATTATTTTCTATATCCGCCGTTTTTTGATTCAGCCTATCTTTGTATTAATTTTATTACCAGCCTTTTACTATCAAAAGAAAAATGTCAGAGAGAAATAATTGCTTACTTTTGTAGTGTGAAAACTTTAGTTTCCAAAATAGCATCCCTTTTCTTGGCACTTCTCGTGCTGTTTTCTACCCTGTCTTTCACGGTAGGAATTCACTATTGTGGAAACATCATGATGGATAAAGCGGTTTTAGCTCAAGCTGAGCCTTGCGAGATGCATCAAAACCATCCTTCAGAAGAAAAATCTGAGTGTTGCGATGATGAGGTTGAAATCATAGAAGGTCAAGATGAACTTCAGTTGTCTAAGGCTGAATTTGATCTCGATATCCCTTTGGAATTTGCGATATTCAGCTTGATACATTTCAATTTACTTGATTTTCCTTCTCAGGAAACTGCATCAACTGAAATTTACGACCCTCCCCAATACCATCGGGATTTTCAAATTTTACATCAAGTCTTCCTTATTTGATTTATTAAAACTTTTCTGTCATCTCGTGTGGTTTCAATTCGTTTTTGGCAAAAAACAAATTGAAATTGTATCGAGAGCTCACTGCGTAATGGTTCTCGATACACTGTTTTTGAATTCCGCAAGGCTTCATTCAAAAAACCACTCGAACAGACAATAGCTGAAACCACATTTAACATTTCAAAAAAAAGGTTTTTTAATATCAAATACTTATGTTGAATAAGATTATCAAATTTTTTCTGAACCAGCGCCTGGTGTCATTTATACTATTGGCTGCAATCGTCATTGGCGGCTTGATGGTCTCACCCTTTCAATGGGCAGATTCATTTTTGCCTAAAAACCCCATTCCTGTAGATGCGATTCCTAATACAGGCGCCAATCAGCAAATCGTGTTTACCGAATGGCCAGGGCGTTCTCCTCAGGATATCGATGACCAGATCACCTATCCGTTAACTACCTATTTGCTGGGTTTGCCTGGCGTAGAATCGGTGCGTAGCAATTCCATGTTTGGCTTTTCCAGCATTTACATCATTTTTGAAGACGATGTCGAATTCTACTGGTCGCGTTCTCGTATTCTCGAGAAACTCAGCTCCATTCCTCAGGGACTTTTACCTGCTGAAGCCAAGCCCACGTTAGGCCCGGATGCCACGGCTCTTGGTCAGGTCTTTTGGTACACGCTAGAACCCAGAGATAAAAACAATGAACCCACTGGAGGCTGGAATCTCGACGAAATCCGAAGCGTACAAGACTTTTATGTGAAATACGGCTTGAGCAGTGCCAAAGGCATTTCTGAAATTGCTTCAATCGGTGGATTCGTGAAAGAATACCAAATCGATGTCAATCCCGACGCCTTGAAGTCGTATGGGATTTCCTTGATGCAAGTCGCTAAAGCGGTGAAAGAAAGCAATCGGGATGTAGGAGCCAAAACTTTAGAAATCAATCAAGTCGAATATATCGTTAGAGGTTTAGGCTATTTAGAAAACCTTGAAGATTTTGAATCTATCGTGGTTGATGAGTATCAAAACGTACCGATTTATCTAAAAGATGTCGCCAACATTAAAACAGGTCCGGCACAACGTCGTGGTATTCTCGACAAGGCAGGCGCCGATGTGGTGGGTGGTGTTGTGGTGGCTCGCGACGGCTTCAATCCCATGCAGGCCATTACCAATATCAAAGAGAAAATTGAAGAAATTTCTCCTGGTTTGCCCAGTAAAACACTGGCAGACGGCACCGAAAGTCAGCTGAAAATTGTGCCTTTTTACGACCGCTCCGAATTGATCAATGAAACCATTGGAACGCTGGAAGAAGCCATTAGTTTACAGTTGATTATCGCCCTTTTGGTGGTGATTATCATTGTGTTCAACTTGCGGGCTTCGGTGGTGATTTCGGCGGTCTTACCGATTTCGGTATTACTGGTGTTTATCGCCATGAAATTCTTCAATGTGCAAGCCAATATTGTGGCCTTATCTGGTATTGCTATTGCCATCGGGACCATGATTGATTTGGCGATTATCCTTTCTGAAAATGTCTTGAAGAAATTGGAAGACTCACCAAAAAATTCCTTAGTCAAAAACATCTACAAAGGTTCAGCCGAAGTGAGTTCAGCAATTTTAACGGCGGTGTTAACTACCGTCATCAGTTTTGTGCCTGTGTTTGCCTTGGAAGCTGCCGAAGGAAAACTCTTTATTCCCTTAGCTTATACCAAAACCTTTGCGCTGATTGCGGCGTTTTTGGTTACTGTTTTAGTTTTGCCAAGCTTGATGTATTTTGCTTTCAAGATTAAAATCAACAAAACAAAAACAGCTTATTATCTCAATGCTTTCTTAGGAATTATAGGCGTTTGGACGATTTTTTATGAATTTTGGTTAGGGGTATTTATTTTGCTTTATGCCATAAGTTATTTCGTTTCCTACCAAACTTATGCAGAACAATTTAAGCTTAAAAACCTTCATTTTTATGTGTTGGTGGCAGGAGTTTTAGTGTTACTTTCCAATTTTTGGTTGCCTTTAGGGCCACAACAATCCATGTTCTCGAATATTGTTTTTGTAGGAATTTTGGTAGGTGTGTTACTGACGTTTTATTTGTTACTGCAACGGTATTATGAACAGATTTTGACGTTTTTTTTAAAACACGTCAAAGCCTTTTTAGTACTTCCCATTTTTGCGATTTTTATAGGATTAATGATTTGGCTCGGTTTTTCAAAGGTGTTTCATTATCCCCAACAAGCTTCCAATGCACTTGGTTTTGCAATTGAAGACACTGGGTTTTGGAAACACATGGACGAAACTTTCCCCAGTATTGGTAAAGAATTTATGCCAAGTTTAGCTGAAGGCAGTTTTATCTTGATGCCAACCAGTATGACGCATTCGGGTATCGAATTCAATAAAGATAAACTTCAACAGATGGATATTCTAGTGAAGCAAATTCCTGAAGTGGAAACCGTTGTCGGTAAATTGGGTCGTGTAGAATCGGCTATCGATCCAGCGCCCATTTCCATGTTTGAAAATCTGATTACGTATAAACCTGAATTTATCTTGAATGAAAATGGTAAACGCCAGGCTTTCAAAACAAATGCTGATGGGTTTTTTGAATTGAAGGGTTTAAAAACTCAAAATAATCAGGTTGAAATCACCAATAATTCTGAAGATGTGCTATGGTTTGATAATACTGAATTTGTTTTTCAGAATACATCGAATGAAGCCTATTCAGATGAAATTCAATCCAAGATTTTATTTGAAATAGAAAATGATTTCGAGCCGTTTTTAAGCGAAGATGAAGACGGCAACTACTTCAGAAACTGGCGTCAACATATCGAATCGCCAGATGATATTTGGAATGAAATTGCAGAGGTTACCAGGATTCCAGGCATTACTTCAGCGCCCAAATTACAACCTATTGAAACACGCCAAGTGATGTTGCAAACTGGCATGCGTGCGCCGATGGGCATCAAAGTCTCTGGTCCAGATTTAGAAACCATTGAAAGTTTTGGGCAACAACTAGAAGGCATTTTAAAACAAGTGGATAACATCAAAACCCAAGCGGTTTTCGCCGATCGAGTGGTGGCTAAACCTTATTTGCATTTAGAACTCAACAGGAAAAATTTAGCCCGATATGGATTGAGCATCAACGATGTGCAAGATTATATTTCTGTTGCTATTGGCGGTCAAAATCTTACCCAAACTGTGGAAGGTCGTGAGCGTTACAACGTACGTGTTCGTTATCCACGAGAACTGAGAAATACACCCGAGGTCATAGAAAATATGCTGATTTCTACCTCTTCTGGTACACAAATTCCACTGGGAGAGCTAGTGGATATTGAATATGAGCCAGGCCCACAAATGATTAAACGTGAAGAGACTTTTCTCAATTCCTATGTGCTGTTTGACCGTGCTGATGGCGTTGCCGAAGTCACAGCAGTGGAATCGGCAAGAGATGCTATTCTTGCTGAAATTGATAAGGGCAACTTAAAAGTTCCGAGTGGTGTGACCTACAGATTTGCAGGAAGTTTTGAAAATCAGGTGCGTTCTGAAAAGCGATTATCTATGATTATTCCTGTCGTTTTTGTCGTGATTTTCTTGATTTTATACTTTCAGTTCAAGTCGGTACGCATCAGTTTGATGGTGTTTTCGTCGATTGCTTTGGCCTTTAGTGGTGGATTTATCATGATTTGGTTTTATGGTCAGGATTGGTTTCTGAATTTCAGTTGGTTTGGAGAAAATTTGCGGGATATTTTTCAGCTGAAAACCATCAATTTGAGTGTGGCGGTTTGGGTAGGCTTCATTGCTTTATTTGGCATTGCTACTGATGATGCGGTGTTAATGGCCACCTATTTAAGGCAATCATTCAAGGCCAACCCGACCAAGTCTAAAGCAGAATTGCGCGAAGCGGTCATGGAAGGTGGATTGAAACGAATTCGACCAGCGGTGATGACTTCCGTAACTACCGTTATCGCCCTTTTGCCAGTCTTATCTTCCACAGGAAAAGGCTCGGATATTATGGTACCGATGGCGATTCCAGCCTTTGGCGGGATGTTGATGGCAAGTTTGACCTATTTTTTACTGCCGATTTTGTTCTATCTCGTTTACAGTAGAGTGTTGAAAAACACTTCAGAAATCGAACTCAAATAAATAAATAAAAATTTATGTTTAAAATTCAATATATAAAACCAGTTAGCTTTTCAACTCAACTTCTGTTGGTTGCTGTTTTGCTGTTTTTTGGTTTTCAGATGAAGGCTCAAAGCCTTGAAGAGTTGAAAACTGCTGCTGCTGAAAACAACTTAGAATTGAAAGCGCAATACAAGGCGTTTGAAGCGCGGCTAGAAGGAGTCACTCAGGCCAAATCCTGGCAAGACCCTAATTTGAGTTTTGGGTATTTCATCAGTCCGATTGAAACGCGGGTTGGACCACAAATCGCCAGATTTTCATTGACGCAAATGCTGCCTTGGTTTGGCACCTATAAATCCAAAGGCGATATCGCTGCCTACCAGGCTGAAGCAGAATTTGAAAAATTTCAAGATCAAAAATTGAAGTTATATCTCGATGTTGCTGAAAAGTACTACGACCTATCTGCGTTAAGACACATCGCTGAATTGGAAGCCGAACAGCTTCAAATTTTAAAAGATTTAAAAGCCATTGTGGAGTCCAATTACGAAAACAACAAAGCCATTTTGGTGGATATCCTGAGAGTCGACTTGGAGATTGATAAACAAAAAAGTAGCATTGAAGTGCTGAGAGAGCAGGATCAAGCATTGGTCACCCAGCTCAATCAATTGATGAACCGGCAATTGAAAACACCGGTTTTGATTCCAAATCCAGAACAAATTTTGGAGCAAAAAGACGTTATGGAAACAGATTCAATTTCTAAGAACCATCCAAGACTGGAAGCCATTCGGAACTTGCAGGAATCTAACAAAGCGGAACGTGTTTTAGCTAAAAAACAAGCTTTGCCACAATTTGGAGTCGGACTGGATTACGCCATTATTCAAGATCGCAATGTGATGGCCGCCGATGCAGGTCAGGATGCGATTATGCCCATGCTTTCGGTGAGTTTGCCCATTTTTGGAAAGAAAAATAAATCCAGAAAAAAGGCAGCTTCACTTCAAGGCGAGTCGCTCCAGTTTCAATTGGAAAATGAAGAAACACAAATAGCAGCAGAAATTCAAGTCGCTCAATACCAACGCGATGAACTTTTCAGTCTTTTGGACTTGTACGAGAAACAACTTTCGAGTTTAAAAGACATTTTACAACTTTCAGAAACCGCATTAGCCAACGCTTCCATGGAAATTGAAGAAGTTCTTCGCCTGCAACAAGAGCGTCTGCTTTATGAAAAGCAAAAAGCTAAAACGCTGGCAGATCTTCAAAAAATAAATGAAACCTTAGGTTACCTCACTTCAAATTCAAAATGATGAAAAATAAATTCAAAACATATGCAATCGCTGGGCTTATTTTAGGCCTTGGTATTTTTCTTGGTGCTACTTTATTTTCTTCTGAAAGCAATACCGAAAAACACGACCATGCTCATGAACAAAATGACGATTCGGTGTGGACCTGCTCCATGCATCCACAAATTCGTAAAGACGAGCCTGGCGACTGCCCCATTTGTGGCATGGATTTGATTCCTGCCAGCAAGATGGAAGATGGCGTCGATCCCGAAGCCATCAGAATGAGCAAAACAGCCCGTAAATTGGCTCAGGTGGAAACCATGACGGTAGGAGAAGAAGCTTCAAAATCGAACATGAATTTTTCCGGTCGCTTAGAAGTTAATCAGGATAATACGTCGTCCATTTCGGCCAATTTTAAGGCGCGAATTGTACGATTGTACATCAATGAAGAGGGTGAAGAAGTGCAAAAAGGGCAAGTCATCGCTGAATTGTATGCGCCAGAAATTCAAGTCTTGAAAGACGAATTAGAGTTAGCCACTCAACAGAACAATGAAGTTCTCCTGAAAAGCATCACCAAGAAAATTGAAAACTATGAGCTTTCAGTTAGCGACATTCAATCCTTAGAAAATGCAAGATTGAAATTGAGATCTCCTAAAAATGGAGTGATTTCAAGTCTAAATGTAAAGCAAGGCGATAATGTAAAGTCCGATCAAAATTTAATGCGCATAGCCGATTTATCCTCACTTTGGGCGATTATAGATGTGTACGAAAGCGATTTGAATCGAATCAATAATGGCGATGAGCTCAAGATTCGTATTCCCAATGAAGATAATGTAACGGGCAAAGTAACTTTTGTTTCTCCTGTTTTGAATGCCAATTCAAGGTCGGCTAAAGCGCGAGTGGTCATCTATAATCCGAATCGAAACCTGAAGCCTGGCGTCTTTATAACGGCTGAGTTGATGAATACAAAATCAGAATCTGCTGAAAACCAAGCTCTGATGGTGCCAAAATCTGCTGTGCTGTGGACGGGTAAACGATCAGTGGTCTATCAACAACTGGAGAATGAAAACGGCGTATATTTCAAAATGAAAGAAGTAGAAACAGGATCTTCTTCTTCAGATTTCATCGAAATCCTATCTGGTCTGGAGGCAGGAGATGAAGTGGTAACCCGCGGCGCTTTCAGCATAGATTCGGAAGCACAACTTTCTGATAAACCGAGTATGATGAATCCCGACGGCGGTTCTTCTTCATCTGGCCACAATCACGGGGACATGAAGATGAATGAGGATTCATCCGACTCAGATAAGGCTAATGCTGAAATTTCTTCTGAAGCTATTTCAGATCAAACCGATGAGGTAAAAAAACTCATCAATGACTACTCTGAATTAAAAAATGCCTTGGTTTCAGATGACTTTGAAACCTCAAAAGCTATTTACAAAAAAGTAAATTTTGGATTGTCTAAATTGGACCGCCAAACATTTAAAGAAGTTGATCAATTGAATGGTATTGACGATTTAAGAGATACCTTTATACAACTTTCAGAAGATATAATTGCAATGGCCAAAGCATCCAACCCAAATGGTGATGCGATTTACATTCAGCAATGTCCCATGGCCGATAGAGGCGAAGGCGCCAGATGGCTGAGTTTTTCCAAAGAAGTGAAAAATCCGTATTATGGAGCATCCATGCTAAAGTGTGGAAGCGTAATTGATTCTATTAATTAATTTTAAAGTTAAAAACCATGACACATACTTATAAAGTTTCGGGCATGACCTGCCAGCACTGTAAAGCCAGTGTAGAAGACAACATTAATAAATTGGAAAATGTGAAATCAGTGAGCGTTGATTTAGAATCTGAAAAAGCTAAAATCGATATGGAACAGCATATTGATATTGAAACACTGCAAGAAGCTCTTTCAGATAAATATAAGATATCCAAACAGTCAGATTTTGAAGATAAATCTGGAGAGAACATCCAGGATAAATCTAAAGCCGAGCAGTTGTTTCCCTTATTTTTGATCTTTGGTTACATTACGGCAGCTTCAATTTTATTGAATTTCCGTGACTGGGAGCTGAGCAGTTTTATGTTTGACTTTATGGGACTCTTTTATATTGTGTTTAGTTTTTTCAAATTTCTGGATTACACGGGCTTTCCAGAGTCGTTCAGAATGTACGATCCTTTGGCAAAAGTCTTACCGGCTTATGGGTGGGTGTATCCCTTTCTAGAAACGGCCCTCGGACTTATGTTCCTGATGCGATTTGAACTCGATATTGCTTTGGTTGCGACGATTATCGTTCTTGGAATTACAACTATTGGCGTGACACGCTCTTTGTTTTCTAAAAAAACAATCAAATGTGCGTGTTTGGGGACAGCACTTAATTTACCAATGACTGAAGCGACTTTTATCGAAAACACCATTATGTTGGTCATGGCGGTTTGGATGTTGTTGTTTTAGAAGTTAAAATATTTATTCTCTGTGATCTCTGTGATCTCTGTGCATTTGTGGTTTGTTAATTCACCACGGAGACACAAAGGGCACGGAGAAACCTCATATAAATTAAGTTTTCTAAAACGGCAACTTCAACTGTTCTTCTTTTGGAATCGAAGGGGTTTTGACGGGTTTTGAAGTTTCCGTGTTGAGATTGGATAACGAAATTCCAAGTAACCGAATGGAATCTTTGATCGGTTCCTGGTAAAGTAAAGCTTTGGTTTCTTCCATAATCAGGGCCTTGGAAGCGATAAACAACTTGAGAGTTTTGCTACGGGTCTGGATGCTAAAGTCGCTGTACTTTAATTTTAAGGTAATGGTTTTGCCAGCCACTTGGCTGTTTTTAAGTCGGCGTTCTACTTCTTCGGCAATGTCGTCTAGTCTTTCGAGCATATAAATTTCTGAAGAAATATTTTCAGAAAAGGTGCGTTCCGCGCCGAGTGACTTCCGAATGCGGGTGGGTTTAACTTCACTCAGATGGATGCCACGTACCACATTGTAGTAATGCAGCCCGCTTTTTCCAAAATGCTCCTGGAGGTAATCCAGTGTTTTGAGCTTGAGATCGGCGCCTGTGAAAATCCCAAGGCGGTACATTTTATCCTGAGTCACTTTGCCCACGCCATAAAACTTTCTGATGTCGAGCTTTTCTAAAAAGTCGATGACGTCTTCTGGTGGAATGGTTTTTTGACCATTAGGCTTATTGATGTCGCTGGCGACTTTAGCAATAAATTTGTTGATGGAGATTCCCGCCGAAGCATTGAGTCCGGTTTTGGCTTTTATTTTTTCTCTGATTTCTTTGGCCAGAACTGTGGCGCTGGGAAAATTGAATTTGTTTACCGTAACATCCAGATAAGCCTCATCCAGAGAAAGTGGCTCGACCAAATCGGTGTATTCAAAAAAGATTTTGCGGATTTGCTGAGAGATCTCTTTGTAGCGATCAAACCTGGGTCTCACAAATATAAGGTGAGGGCAAAGTCGGGCAGCCTGTCTGCCGCTCATCGCACTTTTGACTCCGTATTTTCTGGCTTCGTAGCTGGCTGCAGCCACCACTCCGCGTTTGGAGCTTCCACCAACAGCAAGGGCTTTACCCTCCAGACTAGGGTCGTCCAATTGCTCTACAGATGCATAAAAGGCATCCATATCGACGTGAATAATTTTGCGAAGATGATCTCGAAAATCCATAGGCAAAAATAGGGAAAAGTGAGTGTGAAAATGAGCCTCTGTGTTCTCTGTGACTTTGTGTTTTCATTTCACCACGGAGTCACAGAGGTCACGGAGGAATTTTATTAAAGTTAAATCCCTTTAGGGATGGCTATAGTTAGCTAATGATAGTTTTAACTCCAAAAACTACACTTGCAGGACGCGATATTTTCTAATATTCAAAAACACTGGTCATTGGAAACTTTAAGTCAGGAAAAAGTTTGGACGTGATGATCTCGTCTTTCTCTTCAAGCGTATCAAATTCCAGGTATTCATCGTTTTCTAAATGAAAAATCTGCAAAGACTTGCCTTCAGGGTTGACTAACCAGTATTCTTTAACACCATTTTCTTGATAGAGATTGAATTTTTCGTAGTAATCTTTTTTCATGGTAGAAGGCGAAAGGACTTCCACGATCAAGTCGGGGGCACCAAGACAACCACGGTCGTCAAGTTTTTCCAAATCACAAATCACACAAATATCGGGTTGTATAACGGTAGTGATTTCTTTATCAGATTGTCCTTTATTTTTGAGTAGTCGAACATCAAATGGGGATTCGTAAACTTCACACTCTTTTTTTTTGAAAAAATGTCCAATTTCAACATGTAAGTTGCCTTCCACTTTTTGGTGCAATCTTCTTGGTGCTGGACTCATTTTGTAAATCCAGCCTTTAATCAATTCTAAACGTTCATCAAACTGCCAAGTTAAATAATCGGCATAAGTATAGGTTTTACTTAAATCCAGTTGTGAAAATTTAGTGACTTTTGGTTTCATCCTGCAAAGATTTTGAAGATTATAAAGATAATTAAAATTTTAATGGGTGACCAGGCCCTTATTTCACCCCGGAGTCGCACAGTGCGCAGAGTTTTTAGTCCAAACCTTAAAGAGGTTCTTATTGTTTGAAGCTACTCTAACTTAAAATGTTTTTAAATGCTCTTTCATTTGAAGACGTTCTATGGAAAAGGTCTTTGACTTTTGGTCTAAAACATCGATTAATAGGATTGCTTTATCAGCGATTTTGGGAGTATCTAGCTTTTGATTAAGTTTTTGTGAATCCGTTTTTAGAACCAATTGATAAAGTAATTCTGACAGGTGTTTGAGGTGAGTTTCATGAAAATCTGAAATGTAGTCTAGAAATTCTTTAGATTCCATTTCACTTACCTTACCCAGATTTAAATCAAGCTCGCCTTGCAGAGTGGCATCGATTTCATCTAGTTCGTCTGAAGTAGTATTAGCATTAAGACCCATCACTTTTTCAATTAAACTGATAAGCATCAAGCTTAATTTTTCGACTTCACGTTCCAGATAATCTTTACTGTGTTGCATTGACATTTTTTCTTTGTGTTCTCTGTGACTTTGTGTTTTCATTTCACCACGGAGTCACAGAGGTCACGGAGGAATTTTATTAAAGTTAAATCCCTTTAGGGATGGCTTCTATTAGTTGTTTGGTATAAGCTTTTTCAGGATGGGCATACACGGCATCCGCTTCGCCCTGTTCTACAATTTTGCCCTGATGCATCACTAAAAGCTGATCGGCCATGTATTTTACTACCGCTAAATCATGAGAGATAAAGATATAGGTGAACCCAAAATCAGTTTTAAGTTCATTGAGTAAATTCAACACCTGCGCCTGTACCGAAATATCCAAAGCCGACACCGATTCATCACAAACAATCAGTTTAGGTTCTACCGCAATGGTTCGGGCAATGCCAATACGCTGGCGCTGACCACCACTGAACTCATGCGGATACCGGTCGAAATGGGCGTTAGACAAGCCAACACGTTCCAAAAGCTCGATAGTTTTTTGTCGTCTTGCCTCAGAACTTCCATACAACCCATGAACTTTCATCGGTTCCATGATGGCTTTGCCCACCGAAAGCCGTGGATTTAAACTTGAAAACGGATCCTGAAAGATCAACTGAATGTTTTTCCGCAAGTGCCGTAAAGCTTCGCCTTTGAGTTGAGTAATGGATTTGCCCTGGTATAAAATGTCACCTTCAGTGGGGTCATCCAGCCTAAGAATCGCATTGCCAAGAGTTGATTTTCCACAGCCCGATTCGCCTACAAGTCCAAGGGTTTCGCCTTCGTAAATTTTAAAACTCACATCATCCACAGCATTTACTTTTTCAGCCTTTTGGAACCAACCCGCCTTGGAAATAAAGGTTTTCTTGACGTTCTTTACCTCGAGCAAAGGCGGCTTGGCGTATATGTTTTCGTGTCGTTTGTTCCTCTCTTCTGAAGTTTCTACTTCTGCATTTGGAAGCTCGTGCATATAATCTTTAACCGTAGGTAAAGCTTTAAGACGGTGTTTGGTGGAAGGTTTAGACGCTAAAAGTGCCTTGGTATATTGATGTTTGGCGTTTTTAAATATGTTGACCACATCGTCCTGTTCCACAATTTCACCTTGATACATCACTGCGACTCGGTCTGCCAATTCTGACACCAACGCCAGGTCATGGGAAATGAAAATAATGCTCATTTCCGTTTCTTGTTGAAGTGACTTGAGGAGTTTCAAAATCTCTTTTTGAACGGTAACATCCAGGGCTGTGGTAGGCTCATCAGCAATCAAGATTTTGGGTTTGCAGGCAATGGCCATGGCAATCATGACGCGTTGCTTTTGACCGCCACTGATTTGGTGGGGGTAACTTTTGAAAATAGCTTCAGGTCTGGGTAATTTGACCTTTTCAAAAAGACTTAAGACTTCTTGTTTTACTTCAGCTTTAGATAATTTTTTATGTCGAATCAGCACTTCTTCCACTTGTTTACCGCAGCGCATCGATGGATTCAGCGAACTCATGGGTTCCTGAAAAATCATAGAAATGTCGTTGCCCCGTATCTTTTGAAATTGAGATTCTGTGTAACGCAAAAGCTCTTGATCCTGGAACAAAATCGAACCTTCAATTTTTGCTTTTGGCCCCAGTAAGCCTAAAATCGATAAAGTCGACACCGACTTGCCAGAACCAGACTCACCTACAATGCCCAGAATTTGATTGGGTTGCAGCTCAAAACTGACGTTTTTGATGACGTGTTCATCACCAAAGTGTATGTTGAGGCTGTTGACTTTAAGCATTATACAGAGATAAGTTCGTGGTCTTCCAAGAGGTCTTCCTGGCGAAGTTTTAAAATTACTTGTGCTACTGCAATAACGTCTTTTTCGCAGTAGGTCACAATCCTGTCAATGTCTTTTTCTTTATAATACACATCCCTCACCTGACTGCCATCAATGTCGTCTTTTGGTGAAGGAATGTTGAACAATTCGGTGAGCAGTTTTAAAGAGGTGTAGTGTTTATAGTCCCCAAACTTCCATAATTCCAAGGTATCCAGATGCGGGATTTCCCAGGGTTTTTTTCCAAACAACTGAAGCTTTTCTGGGAGAGAAATCCCGTGGATAAGCATGCGTCTGGCGATATAGGGAAAATCAAATTCTTTGGCATTATGACCACACATGAGGTGGTGCGGCAAGCCGAAATAATCTTCAATTAGAATTTTGAAACGCTTCAATAAATCGGCTTCTTCCCCGAAAAAGCTGGTGGTTCTAAATTTTCTTTCGTCCCCTTTAAAATTAAAGTAGCCAACTGAAATACACACAATTTTTCCAAACTCCGCCCAAATCCCGGCACGTTCATAAAACTCTTTAGCCGTAAACTCCTCTTTGCGCTGGTATTGTGTTTTATCGGCATACAGTTTTTGCTTCACAGGAGATAAATCCTCAAAGGCCTCTTGTTCTGGAACGGTTTCAATGTCCAGAAAAAGAATATTTTCTAGGTTGAGTTTGTGTAGCATGCTTAGGGTGTGTTTTCTATATAACTAAGTTAGGGAATTTTTGAAAACCGAAAAAGCACTATCGATTTTTAAGACTTACGGTTTTCCCGCAGTAAAAGTACGGTCGAACCGTAACTAAAAGTGTTTATAAACTCTCATCTAGCAGAAAATTTATAACTATCTATGATGAAAAACCTATTAAAGCTATTTTTTGTTTTCATGCTAGTCACCTCCTGTACGGAGGATGATGCCTTGATGGAAACCAAAAATACAAACACCAATTACAAAACAGCAGAAACACAAAAAGTAAGCGCTCTGCTGGAAGAGAAACAAAAATCCAGCAACTGGTTTGTACCCCATTTATCCTATTCTGAATCTATTGCCTTAAATCAATCATACTGATGCAGAAATCACAGCATATCCTGTGACTAGTGTATTAACCAATGCTTACTCCAGGCTTTTTTCACTGGAAGTAGATGGAGAAACCAGATTAGCTATTTATCATATGTTACCCTCTGAAGCATCGACTTCAGAACATTTTTATGGAGCAGTAGTTGTTTCAGATTTGGACGGTAAAGTCTTTAGAGGATTTAAGGTGGAAGCCAATGAATTTATAAGCATGTACGATTTTGAATCGCTTAAGCATGCTTATTATGTAATTGATTTTCTTGAAAACGAGAAGAATTCAGATGATGAAGATTGTGAAAACGGATGTACTTTCAGGTGTGATTTATGCGATCTAGATGAGGTCATTATAATAAAACCACCAGATGTTCCAATAATTTACCCGGGCGGTGGCGGTGGTAGTCCCCCAAGTGGTGATCCCTTACCTAATCTGCCAGGAGGTGGAGGTGGTGGCGCTAACGATGGCAGTTGTCCTCCAGGAGAAATAAAAGATGAATTAGGAAACTGCGTTGAGCCTCCAGAAGACGACGGAGTATTTATAATAGGAGAATGTCCAGAAGATAATGATGATGGACTATCTATGGCTGGAGTTTGTTTGGAGTTAAAATGTCCTGATGGATATACAAGAGATAGTAGTGGGGAGTGTGTGGAAATGCCTTGTATAAATATTACAGAAGGGCTCGGTGATCCTCTTCAAAATATGGAAATCTTGGGCACTTTAAATAATGGAATACCAGGAGGGCAATTTGGAACTGGAAGAGGAAGTTTTCATGATGGTACAGATCTTGCAGCACCATATGGAACACCTGTTTTTGCAGCTCATGGAGGTGTAGTAGCTAGTGCCCCTTACCAAGATAATTGGCAACCCGGTGAAGGTAGTAATGATGCAGGTAATAGAGTTTATATAAATACGAGTAATTATAATGGAGGTTCAGGTACCTTGCAATTTGGTTATTGGCACTTAGGAAATAACAAAGTATTGGTAAATCCAGGGGATGTTGTTGAAAGAGGTCAAATAATCGGTTATACTGGAAATACAGGAAATGTTGGTGATCCCCAAAGCGCAGGACCTCATCTTCATATAAGGGCAAGATTTAATGGACAAAGGGTAGATCCTGAAAATTATTTTGCTGCTCAATTTGATAGTCAAGGAATAAATAATAATAACTGTAACTAACTCACATATTATGAAAACTATATTTAAAATAATTACATTTCTTACTCTTTTATTTTTTTCAATAAGTAATTTGTTAGGGCAAAGCGCCTGCTCATATACAGAATCTGAGATCACTATCGAGTTAAATGGGTGGGATATCAGTAGAACAGACTATACGCATGAAAAATTTATTGAAGTCACAGGCTTAGATAATAACAGTCAACTCACCTATAGTGGAGAGAAAGACACAGAAGAGTTTGGTTATCCCTGGTACTATTATGGTTTAGGAGAAAGCTATTTTAATTTTGCGGGAGTTATGGATAATCAAGGTGACTATAATGGCCTTAAGCGTATATTCTCTTTTAAAATTAAAAAAAGAGGGAAGCTTAATGTGAATGGAATTCAAGTTGGAGACACTGTAGATGATCTGAAAGCGCATTTTAATCACTTTGATTTTTGCACTAAAACAAATGAAGGTAAAAAGTCACTTATTTTAAGATACAGTTATCAATCTTTGATATTTGAAATATCTCCTAATGGAAAAATAAAAGTAATAGAATTGTATTCGCCCATATAATTTTAAAAACAATAAGGCATTTTATAACAGAGAAAGCTTTAGATAGTCTTTCTCTGTTATCTTAATTTTTTGGAAGTGGTTAAATGAACAGAAACATGAAAACAATAATTCCAATACTAGCACTAGCTTTTAGTTTAAACTGTTTTGCTCAAGAAGGCTATCAAAGCTTAACTGCTGCTGAATATGCTAACGTAAAATTTCAAGGCGTATCTTTTGAAGCTATCAAAGCTACTGATGGAAATGTTCAGGCTATGAGAGATTTGTTCCCATTATCGACCAATAACTCACATCCAGACTCTTTTACAATAGATGAATTTGGAAGTGAAATAGGTGAACCCCAACGTTATTTTTATTTCAATTCTGGAATGAAAGTGTCTTTCGATTTAGGTGGACCAAGTGAATCAATCGAAATTGTTCGTCTAGAATCGCCAGATATTACTGTTTTGGGGCATCATCTAGAAATTGGTGATTCTATTGATGTTTTAGGGAATGATATCGAATTTAACATCAATAGAGATAGCTCTAAGTCTATATTATTTATCAAGAACAATGGAACCTGTTGTCCTATTGTGATTGATTTAGATGCAAACATGAATATTACAGTTATATACTATCTGATTTTTGCGTAATAATGAAAAACTATGCTTAAAACAATTACATTTCTTATCCTTTTATTTTTTTCGATAAATAATTTGTTAGGACAAAGTGCCTGCTCATTTACAGAATCTGAAATCACTATCGAGTTAAATGGGTGGGATATCTGTAGAACAGACTATACGCATGAAAAATTTATTGAAGTCACAGGCTTAGATAATAACAGTCAACTCACCTATAGTGGAAGGAAAGACACAGAAGAGTTTGGTTATCCTTGGTACTATTATGGTTTAGGAGAAAGCTATTTTAATTTTGCGGGAAAACAAAATAATTCAGGTTATTTTAATGGACAAAAGCGTATGTTCTCTTTTAAAATTAAAAAAAGAGGGTCGCTTAAAGTGAATGGAATTCAAGTTGGAGATACTGTAGATGATTTGAAAGAGAATTTTAATCACGTAGATTTTTGCGAAGGAAGCCACGAAGGGCTGGATAATTTATTTCTCAGGTTCACTTATCAATCACTGACTTTTATTTTATCTTCAAATGGAACTATCCAAGAAATTCAACTGTATTCGCCATTGTAATTTTTAAAAACAATATGGCATTTTATAACAGAGAAAGCTATAGATAGTCTTTCTCTGTTATCTTTTTTTATAAAGGTGGTTAAATGAACATAAACATGAAAACACTAATTTTTATACTAGCACTAACTTTAAGTACAAGTTATTTAACAGCACAGGAGAAGACTTTAAAAAAGGGAATGAAAAACGTTGAAATGGTAAAAGGAACCTATTATAGAACTGATGCTACTTTTCTAGACAAATATCTAGGAATATGGTCAAATTCAGTTAATGGAAAAGATTTCAAATTCAAAATTTTCAAACAAAAGACACCTGTTCAAGGTATCTATATTGATAGGTTAAAAGCGAAATATTGTTTTGGGAATAGTTGTGATGTAGAGAATATTGATACTTCCATTTTAAGTAGTGCTGAAAAGGATAATATTGAAACTTTAGAGAAAGGAATCTTAAGATTTATGTTCTTTGATAATAATTATGAAAAATTAGGAACCTTAGAATTTAAATTACTGAAAGAGGATAAAGCAAGTTGGAAATTAATTGAGCGTGGAGGTTTTAGAGATGAGAGTTTTAGAAAAGGATTTTCAGTCCCCGCAGAGATGATTTTAACTAGAATAAAATAAAAATCTGAAGAACAATTTGGATCCTTCAAACTTTATTTGAATAAGTAAAGGTAATGTCATCAGGAAACCCCCGTGAGGTTTTCAAAACCTCACGGGGGTATTTTGGAATGTAGATCATTAGAAATTATAACGAAATCCAAAAGTGAAATAGTAACTGAATCATCTGCTTGCAATGAAGGACAGTTGCATTTAATCTATTAAAAGCACTTTGAATTCATTTACATTAAATTGATGGCTACAAACTTCTAATTTTTTTGCTGACTTTTTTTGCTTAAGAGTTTAAATATAAGCATCAACTTTAACACCCTTTTACGGTTTTCCCGTAACAAAAGTACGGTCGAACCGTAACTAAAAGTGTTTATAAACTCTCATCTTGCAGAAAATTTATAACTATCTATGATGAAAAACCTATTAAAGCTATTTTTTGTTTTCATGCTAGTCACCTCCTGTACGGAGGATGATGCCTTGATGGAAACCAAAAATACAAACACCAATTACAAAACAGCAGAGGTCCAAAAAGTAAGCGCTCTGTTGGAAGACACCCAGAAATCAAGCACTTGGTTCATACCGCATTTATCCTATTCTGAATCTATTGCCTTAAATCATACTGATGCAGAAATCACAGCATATCCTGTGACTAGTGTATTAACCAATGCTTACTCCAGGCTTTTTTCACTGGAAGTAGATGGAGAAACCAGATTAGCTATTTATCATATGTTACCCTCTGAAGCATCGACTTCAGAACATTTTTATGGGAACATATTAATTTCTAATTTAGAAGGTAAAATTTTAAAGTCATTTGAAGTCGAAGCTAACGAGTTTAAAACCTTGATACACATAGATCAGCATTCTCAAGAATTTTTCATACAAGAGTTTAATCAAGAAAAAAGTTCTTGTCCCGACTGTAATTATGCCTCTTGTGATCTTTGTGAGGGTATGGAAGAATTGCCAGAGGTGATTGTAATTGCCAACCCTGATGTTCCTGAAGTCATGCCGCCGGGGGGAGGAGGCGGAAATTACTCTCCTCCTAGCAGTCCTTTACCCATAGAAGATCCCGAAGACCCTTTGCCTGATTTACCAGGCGGTGATGGCGCCAATAATGACAGTTGCCCGCCAGGAATGATAAAAGATAATAGTGGAAATTGCATTGAGCCTCCTGAAGATGAGGAGGTGGAATGTCCTGTTGGTTATGTTGAAAATAAAGATGGTAGCTGTGTTGAAGTTCCATGCGATAAAGATCCTGTCAAAAATCCAAAAATAGCAAAACAGAATTTATCTGGTATTGAAGGAGGTTCGTTTGGTTGTACAAGAATTGGCAGTGGATGTGGAGGACAGCCCAATAAAAAAATGCACGGTGGCCTAGATGTACTAAATCCTTTTGGAGCTCCTATTTTCGCAATGTATGATGGAGTTGCAAGCCCTTCACCAAATGAATTAAGTAGAGCTGGTTGGGTGACTGTACTAATTGCTAATGTTGATGGTGTAAGTACAAAAATTCAGTATTTTCACCTTCAACAAGATAACAGAGCTAATGGTACAATAAAAGCAGGAGACATTATAGGCTATCAAGGTGATTCAGGAAATCTTCGTGGAGCTATCGCAGACGGTGATGTAGAATCTCATACACATATTAAAACTGAAAACGACCAAGGTTTGCAAAACCCTGAAGATTACATAGGAAATTTAACCACAGAGGATGGATCAATAACGATTTCTAATCCAGATTGTAACTAAAAATAAATAAAATGAAAAATATAATATTCACTCTAGTGATTATACTAAGTATAGGATTAACTACTCAAGCTCAACTCATACAAGAAGCTACAGATTTGGGGTATACCGTAGTAACCGAAAATATATACAACACTATAAAATTCGAAGGGATTTTGTTTACAGACATAAAAGCTACAAATGGTGATATCGATCAGATGGCGAACTTATTCCCGGTAGAGGATAATGGCAATACCGGACCAACGACTGGTCTGCAGTTAGCTCAGCCAAACACAGTCACTATAGAAGAACCAGGAGCTATTACTGGTGATGTGTACAGGGATTTTAAATATCACAATGGTTTGGAAGTTACATTTTTTGGCGAAAATCAAGGAGACGATCTTGAAGTCATAGACCTTAAGTCAGACAATATTACTATTAATGGTGTGACATTACAAATAGGAGACCCTATTACTGATCTTACAAGCATAAATTATATAATAAAAGATGGCGCAAACAATAATAAGCTTGTCAAGGTCGTAAAAGAAGGTGAATATGCTGTTTCTTTATCTATCAGATTAGATTCAAATAATAAATTGTCAGAAATTCATTATTACGAAAATCCTTAAATAATTACCTCTTTTACAGTTTTATGCTTTGAGGCAATTTCTTATACTCTGTGATAATTTTTAAAAAATGAAAACAATATTTTTAATACTTATTATGAGCATCTTTAGCCTCAATGCTCAAATTCAACAAGCTGGCATTGTGCCATTAGAAGACTATGTAAAGTATAAAACATATGACAATCTTAATATACAGGATGTAACTTATTTTAAAGATATTAATAATCACCTGGATAAATATGTAGGCACTTGGACAGGGACTTATGATAATAACACACTTACTCTTTAAGTAAGTATTCTCGAAAAAGTCATGAATTGCAGGATAGAATATGATAAACTATTAATCAAATACAGCATTGTGAACGATGATGGTGAGGTTTTGATCAATACATTAGATGAGCATCAGTTGTATAAATACCACATCAATGGAAGTTTTTTGAGGAAACTCCGTCTGTGTACCTTGCAAAATACACTGACCTTCAGTGGGAGTGTAATCAGCAAAGTTATGCAATTCTTTGGATGCAAGATGACGCTAAAATTATGTTTTGGATTTCTCCAGATAATGACATGATTGGAGAGAAATGCCTATTGGGTAATATTCATATTATGCCTACCGAGAAAGAAAATGCTATTTTACTTACCAATCAAAACTAAAACCTTAACCACCTTAAAGCTATCGGTTTTTGGGTGGTTTTATTTTTATATAAACATAATTACCTTCCTAAGCAGCGACTACTTAAAATTTTCATGGAACAGTAGTTGTTTCAGATTTGGAGGGTAAAGTCTTTAGAGGATTTAAGGTAGAAGCCAATGAATTTATAAGTATGTACGATTTTGAATCGCTAAATCATAATTATTATGTAATTGATTTTCTGGAGAGTGAAGGCAAATGTGATGAAGATGAGTGTCCTTTTAGCAGCTGTAATTTGTGTGGTGAACTTGATGAGGTCATTATAACGAATCCACCAGATGTTCCAATAATTTATCCGGGGAATGGCGGTGGTGGTAGTCCCCCAAGTGGCGATCCCTTACCTAATCTGCCAGGAGGTGGAGGTGGTGGCGCTAACGATGGTAGTTGTCCTCCAGGAGAAATAAAAGATGAATTAGGAAATTGCATTGAGCCTCCGGAAGACGGCGGAGTATATATAATAGGAGAATGCCCAGATGATGGTGATGATGGACTATCTATGGCTGGAGTTTGTTTGGAGTTAAAATGTCCTGATGGATTTTATAAAAATTTTGAAGGAGATTGTATTTTAACAGAATCCTGCGCTACAAATGATGAAATTATAAACTCTCAAAGTATTCAATCAGCTTTTGAAGATCTATGGGAATCTAGCGGAGCATTAAGCCCAGATATACCTATGGAATCAAGATTGGAAGATGGGGGGTGGATTATTCAAAACGGTGGAAGTTATGAATTTGTTTCTTTTGATTCTTCTTGGACGAGGACACCTTGTGGTATAGACCCACCAGAAAACTGGACTTCAACAATTCCTAGTAATCTTATTGGGGTAGTACATACACATCCTTTTTACCTGGGTGAAGATAGAAGAAGTATATGCGACAGGGCTGAAGAAGAGTATATTGGAGGACCGAGTGATGAAGATTATTTCTTCTTGACACAAGTTATGAATGAAGTAAATGATTATAATTTATTAGGTTATATAGTAGATGGAGATCTAATAACATCTTTTGATTTTACAAGAACAATCAATTTACAAACTTACCAACGATGCGGATATTAATTTTTAAAACAAGACAAATGAAACCAATATTATATAGTTTAATAGCATTATTTTATTTAACAACTAATGGACAAGAATCAGAAAAAAAGTGTCCTCCTGAATTTCCATATGGGAAATTAAAAATCGAGTTATTTTTAACCGTTCACGATAGTAAATACAGACAAAAATCTGGCACTTTAAATGAGAAAAAAAGTCAAATTAAACTGGTTTCAAATTTAAAAGAATGCAAAGCATTGAGATTTTATATAGCTCAGAATAAAATTTATAGAGAATTGAACGAAAAAATCACTGATGAAGAAACTATTTACTTTTACAAAACATCAAATTTCTTTTATGTGTTTTGGAATTATAAGCCTGAATTTTATAGACCAAAAATGGGATCAACAAAGCCTTTTGTTGTAATTAATAATGATTTAAGTCAGTCTTGGTTATTTTATCTTTAATTTTTATCAAATTGATTACAAAAAAATTTGGTTTATATCATAATAAATTCGTGACTTCATCGACTCCCTCGATGACACTGAGACGATAATCTATAAGAAAATCAGGACTCTCCAGAATACACCCAATTTATCAGTCGAAGAGATGGAGCCAATAATGACAGTTGTCCGCCAGGAATGATAAAAGATAATATTGGGAATTGTGTTGAGCCTCCAGAAGATGAGGAGGTGGAATGTCCTCCGGGATACAATAAGAATGAAGAGGGAAGGTGTGTGCAAGATCCATGTGAAGATATTGAAGAATTACTTGAAAATGCTAACTATACTGCGATTCTTAACGATTTAAATACCTCTGGAAATACATATTATACAAAAGAAAAGGGTTTTGGTCTTACTCTAAACGATAATCCAGTCGAATTACAATCCTCAAACAATGGTCACTCCGTATCATTTACAGGGATAGACCTTAATAATATAATTGGTTTTATCCATACACATCCCTGTGGTGAGACAGAAATTGGAATTGGTAACACTTCAATTATCCAAAAAAGTATCCCGATGCCTTCACCAAAAGATATTTATGTTTTTAGGCGTTTATTGACTTATGCTGATGATAATGGCAGAAATATGAAGGATATCTATATGACTGTTATTAGCTGTCATGGGATATTCGATATAAAATATTCAGGAACTGGAGAAGACATTAGAAACTGGAACATGAGTATAGATCTTTATAAATCGTACTTTGAAAAAAATGATGATCCAGTTTTAGCTTTTAAAAAGTATCTTGACAAGATTGTCAATAAAAATGGAAATGGTTTTGAGCTTTATGAGTACAAAAAAAACGAAACGACTGGTAAATATGAGTCATCAAGACAAGATTTTAATGATGATGAAACTGATGTCGAATCTATTAATAATTGTAACTGAAAAAATTTAAAAAAATGAAAACAATATATTTACTACTACTCCTGAGTACACTTGGCCTTAATGCTCAAATCCAACAAGCAGGCGTTGTGCCTTTAGAAGAATATGCAAAGTATAAAACAGATGATGATTTTAATTTACAAAATGTTGATTATTTTAAAGATATTAATAATCGTCTGGATAAATATACTGGCACTTGGACAGGGACTTATGATGATAATACACTTACGCTTAAAGTAAGTATACTTGAAAAAGTTGAGGGTTTAGGGATTGCATTTGATGAACTACTAATCAAATACAGCATTGTGAAAGATAATGGTGAAGTTTTGATCAATACATTAGATGAGCATCAGTTTTATAGGTACCACATCAATGGAAGTTTTTTTGCCGAAACTACGTCTGTGTACCTTGCAAAATACACGGGGCTTCAGTGGGAGTGTAATCAAAAAGGTTATGCAATTCTTTGGATGCAAGATGAAGCTACAATTAAGTTTTGGATTTCTCCAGATAATGATATGATTGGAGAAGAATGCCCATTGGGTAATATTCATATTATGCCTACCAGTGAAGAAGAAGCTGTTTTACTTACCAAGCAAAACTAAAACTTTATACCATCCCAAAGCTTTTGGTTTTGGGGGTGGTTTTTTTACTTTTAAAATGAAAGATATAATATTCACTCTGGTGGTTATACTAAGTATAGGATTAACTACTCAAGCTCAACTTGTACAAGAAGCTACAGATTTGGGGTATACCGTAGTAACCGAAAATATATACAACACTATAAAATTCGAAGGGATTTTGTTTACAGACATAAAAGCTACAAATGGTGATATCGATCAGATGGCGAACTTATTCCCGGTAGAGGATAATGGCAATACCAGACCAACGACTGGTCTGCAGTTAGCTCAGCCAAACACAGTCACTATAGAAGAGCCAGGAGCTATTACTGGTGATGTGTACAGGGATTTTAAATATCACAATGGTTTGGAAGTTACATTTTTTGGCGAAAATCAAGGAGACGATCTTGAAGTCATAGACCTAAAGTCAGACAATATTACTATTAATGGTGTGACATTACAAATAGGAGACCCTATTACTGATCTTACAAGCATAAATTATATAATAAAAACAGGCACAATTAATAACCAATTTATCAATATTGTTAAAGAGGGTGAATATGCTGTTTCCTTGTCACTTGATTTAGACTCTAACAATAATATAGTTAAGATACATTATTTTGAAATCCCCTAGATAATTACCTCTTTTAAAGTTTTATGCTTTGAGGCAATTTCTTATACTCTGTGATAATTTTTATAAAATGAAAACATACATTATATTACTTATAACTCTACTTATTACGCTTAACACTCAAGCTCAAATACAGGATGTTACTGTAAGATCTCTAGACACTAGAACGGCTGCATATGATTCACAAAATGAAACCACCTTAGAAAAAAATAAATATTACAAGGATCTAAACAATAGACTAGGCTATTATATTGGCGAATGGGAGGGTAGTTATGCCGATAAAGCTCTAAAAATAGAAAATGTTCAATATAAAGATATGATTGCAAATAATCATGTTGATGTCATAATCACCAAGTATAAAGTAACGACAAATGCAGGTGAAGAACTTTATAATTCATTAATGTATGGACCAATGTTTAGTTTCCACATCAGAGGATCTCATTTTGTAGACTATGAGTATACAATATATAAATCTTGGTATGAAGGAGATCAGGCAGATTGTAACCAAACGGGCTGGATGATGATGAAAAAGATCAATGAAAATTCGTTTAAACTTTGGGTAGAGCCTTCAGTAGAAATTTTACCTTACGGATGTCCGGAAGGAGATTTGCATATCTTACCCACCAGTGAAGAAGAGGCAGTGGTAATGACCAAACAAAACTAAAACTTTAACCACCTCAAAGCTTTTGGTTTTGGGGTGGTGTATTTACTTTTAAAAGAAAAAATCAAATTGTACATAGATGGAGCTTTTTGGGCAGAGTGTATTATACTTTTAAATTCTGATACTAATTATAATATTGATGTTTTTATGAACAAGTCAGAAATAATAGGATTAAGTCATCCTAAGGCTATTAAAGGTATTAAGCTCGACTATGAAATCATTGAAAATTCTAAAGAAACATTGAAGCTTAAAAGTGATAATCAAGTATTAACATTAGAGAAACGATGATTCACGTGTCCGTTCATGCTTATTTATTGTTTCAACAAAGAGGAAGTACAAATAGAAATTTATATAATTCTTTAATTACATACGCAGAAAATAATGGCTATAGTATCAATGATGCTAATAGATTACATCATGAGTTCATGGCTCAATTTGTAAATGCTATGGCATATAATTTAAGATTATGGGATCATAATCACGGTACAGGAGGAAATCTTGGCTGGCAATATTATCATGATATGGCATGGGGAGGCCTTATTAACTATGAGGATCCAAATACAGGGGAAGTAATGTTTTATGAAGAATATATTGATCACAACCCAAATCAGACAGATAGAGAAAGAATTGAAAATATTGTTCAAAATGAAAGCACAAATAACTCAGATGCGATTGGTGGAGATTGTTAAGATTATATTTGTAGTATGTTTTTTAGTTTGTTGTAAACCAGCTGAAAACACTATAAATAAAAATGAACTTGAATATGATCTCATTAATTTTATGGGATATAAAAATGATGTTTTAAATAAGACAACTTTATCATATTCTGATTTATCTCAAAAAAACCTTTTTACTCTAGATGAAATAAATAATCGAAACTATAAAAATAATTGGGTCTCAGAAATTAAACCATATGTAAATTTTGACACTATATTTAACTCTAAACAAAAGGAATTAATAAATAAAAAATTTAGAAGTTTAAAAAGAATCAAGCTTGAAAAGAAAAAAATTGAAAATAAGGATGCATTGTCTAATAATGGTAATACAGTCATAACATTTCCATTTTTTCAAAAAAATGATAAGGGTGAATTATTTGGTTTTGTTTATCGACTATCTTCTCCAGAGTCTATTTTGTTCATTTTTATAAAAACTAATAAAGGGTGGAAAGAGTTTGCTAAAATGGTTTTAGGTATTTCTTAGAAAATTTCTAAACCATCAGATTTCGTATCCATTTTATGTCTCAATTCATTAATAGTGTAGCTTATCAATTGTATTTGTGGGATTCAAATAATAATTCTGGAGGTGATTTAGGTTGGCAGTATTATAAAGATATGGCCTAGGGAGGCTTAGTGTCAGATTCAGATTTCTATCAAGAATTTGAAAATCATAATCCAGGTGAAAATGATCAATCTAGAATTTTAGATGTTATTGAAAATGAAGCAACAAATAATTCAAATTCGAGTGGTAATGGAAATGAATGTGAATAAAATTATATTTATATCGATGTCTCTAATGATATTGGGGTGTAAATCCCAAATTTTTGAAAATAATGTGAATTATGATCATTATAGAATCATTGAAAAAGTTGATTATTCAGACAATTCACTGAATCCTAAAACAATTTCATATGAGGATCTCAATTTTAAAGGATTATTTAATTATTCTTCACTCAATAAATATAACGTAAAATATAATTCGATAGTCGAAAAGGAAAGATATGTCAATTTTGATACTATTTTTTCAGTAGAAAAGAGGAATGAAATAAATAAACAGTTTAATTCCTTAAATTCTAGAGAGATTAAACCTAAGCATCTTGAAAATTCAAATATTTTAAGCAATAACAAAAATAATACAATTGCTGCCATAACATTTCCTTTTATTGTTGAATCAAGTAACAAAATTAAATACGGTTTTATTTATAGAAATACAAAAGGATTGCTATATATATACAGAAAAATTAATGGAAGTTGGGATGACTTTGCTAGGCTAGAAATTCATACTGCAAATTAAAATAAGCTCTTAACAACTTCAAAAGATTGTAATTATCCTAAACCCAAACCTCTGTATTTCAAAAAATAACATTACTTTTGCACCTCATTATTAATAACGGGAGTCGGGAACTCCAAAATTTAATTTTTTATGCCAGTTAAAATAAGATTACAAAGACACGGAAAGAAAGGAAAACCTTTTTTCTGGATTGTCGCTGCAGATGTTCGTTCAAAAAGAGATGGTAAGTACCTAGAGAAATTAGGCATTTATAATCCTGTGACCCAGCCTGCAACTATTGAGCTAGACGTAGACTCGTCTGTAAAATGGTTAAGAAATGGTGCACAACCTACAGACACTGCAAGACGTATTTTGTCTTACAAAGGTGCTATGATGAAAAAACACTTGCTTGCTGGTGTTGACAAAGGAGCCTTAACAGAGGAAGAAGCAGAGAAGAAATTCCAAGCTTGGTTGTCTGAAAAAGAAGATAAAATATCAACTTCTGCTGAAAAAGCTGCTAAAGCTAAAGAAGCAGAAAGAGAAAAAGCATTGGAAGCGGAAAGAGAAGTGAATGCTAAGCGTGAAGCTGAAGCTAAAGCTGCTCAAGAAGAGGAAGAAGCAAAAGCTAAAGAAGAAGCAGAAGCTAAGGCTGCTGCTGAAGCGGAAGCAGAATCTCCTGCAGAAGAAGAAGCTTCTGAAGAAGAAACTAAAAAAGAGGACTAATCATTTTTTGCGATGACTAAAGACCAGTGCTTTTTTTTGGGTCACATCGTGAGCAAATTTAGTTTTAAAGGGGAGTTGCAAATCAAACTTGATACCGACGAACCTGAACTCTATGAACATCTGGAATCAATTTTTGTGGATTACCGCAATAAATTGATTCCTTTTTTTGTGGAAAAATCCAACCTTCAAAAAAGTAATTTGCTGCGCGTAAAGCTTGAAGAAGTAGACGAAGAAGCGGATGCAGACGACCTACTCAAAAGGGACGTTTACTTACCCTTATCCCAATTGCCAAAACTGGGAGAAAATCAATTCTATTACCACGATGTTATCGACTACAAAGCCGTTGATGAGACTCATGGAGAAATTGGCAACATCAAGTTTGTGAACGATCAAACCCTACAGGCGCTTTTCTTTATAGACTTCAATGGAAAAGAAATCATTATTCCTGTGAATGATCGGTTTATCCAAAAGGTAGACAAGGAAAACCAGACGATCTATTTCAAAACACCTGAAGGCTTAATCGATATGTATCTGGAAGATTAATCATTAGTCTAAGCTTTTTCTTTTAGCATCCAGCTTAAGGAAGATCAGTACCAAAATCAAAAATCCCCACAATCCCGATCCGCCATAACTAAAGAATGGAAGTGGAATTCCAACTGTTGGAAATAGGCCAATTACCATGGCTATGTTAACAAAAAAGTGGACAAAAATCACGGATAAAACACAGTAGCCATAAACTCTGTTAAATTGACTTTTTTGGCGTTCTGCTAAATGAAATAACCTTAGTATCAATATCGTAAATAAAATAACAACAATGCTCGTGCCTAGAAACCCCCATTCTTCTCCAACGGTGCTAAAAATATAATCGGTATGCTGCTCTGGCACAAACCGTCCCTGAGTTTGTGAGCCTTTTAGCCAGCCTTTTCCAGTCCATCCTCCGCTTCCTATAGCGACTTCACTTTGATAAAGATTGAAAGCAGAGCCTTTAATATCATTGGTTTCGCCAATTAATACATCAAACCTATCTTTTTGGTGAGGAAGCAGAACTGAATTCAGAATAAAATTCACAGAATAAGAAAACCCAAGTCCAAACACCAAGGCTAAAAAGTATAGCCATAACCTTGGTTTTTTTGTTCTGTTAAAAAGGTAAATTATGATCATTAAAAAAACAAAAACAGGAGCAAAAAGGGTAAAGCCAAACTTAAGTGTAAGTATGAAAATTGCAGCAGCAAGTAATCCATTGGTGATGTAAAAATGAGGAAGTCCTTCTCTGTAAAGTGGAATTAAAAAAGAAAGATAGATAAGTGCACTTCCAGCATCGGGTTGGAGCATGATCAAAGCCAGAGGAACTCCTATAATGGCAAAGGCCTTTAATTGTGAGGTAAATTTAGACAAGTCATTATCTAATTCACTTATATATTTTGCCAAAGCTAAAGCCACAGCAGTCTTAGCGAATTCTGCAGGTTGAAGTCCAAATGCTCCAAAAGAATACCAGGCGGTTTGCCCAGCAATAGTTTTTCCAAATATGAACAAGCCTAGCAGTGATAGTATGGAAAGAATATAAATAATACTTGCAAACCTTTCAAAAAACTTACTTTCTAACGCAAGAACAACGATAGCGATGATGACCCCTAACCCAATAAACAGGAGCTGTCTTCCGTAGATTTTGGATAGGTCCAAAATAGATTCTTCCGGACTCACAAAGGTGGTTGAGTAGATATTACCCCATCCAAAACCAATTAGAATCGCAACGATAAGAATTGTAAGCCAGTCTAATTGCAATAAAGTTTTAGGCATTCTTACTGGTTAATTTTAAAAGGTTCTCCAGAATAAGGCTTGGCATACTCGTCTTCTAAGCTGTGATCAAGAATCCAACGTTCAAGATCTTTTCTCTCAATCTCGTCTTTCAAGTATTTTTCAATCATAAGGCTTGAGATTCTTCCAGCATATCTGGAACCCCAGTAGCCGTTTTCTACAAAGACTGCTAGCGCTATTTTTGGATTCTCTTTGGGAGCAAAGGCTACAAAAATGGAGTGATCTGTAAGTTGCACACGTTCACCATCTACTTTTGCGTAATTTTCTGAAGTTCCAGTTTTTCCAGCAACTTCTATCCCTGGTACTCTCAAAAAGCTAGCTGTCCCGTAATTGAAAACATCATGCATTCCTTCAATGATTGGATCAAAATGTTCCTTGTCTATCGTGGTGACTTGCTTAGTCGTGTATTTTTCGTCTTTTATTGCTGAACCGTCTATTTCCTTGATGATATGTGGCTTGTAATACCAACCTTTATTGGCAATAGCCGCTGTGGCATTGGCCAACTGAATAGGAGTAGTAAGTACTTCACCTTGTCCTATAGCATTAGAAAGTGTAGCACTTGCGTACCAGTTGTAAGTAGGATATCTGTATGCTCTGTTATAATAATCGGAGTCTGGTAAGAGGCCAGCTCTGCCTACAGGTAAATCATAACCCAAATAGTCACCTAAACCAAAACTAGCCATATGCCCACGCCAAACGTCAATGCCCTCTTGTGGAGTATCATATTTTTCAATAGTTCTTCTATACACTTGAGCAAAATAGGAATTACAGGAATGAGCAATACCAGTAACCATTTGAACTGGACTGGGATGATGGTGACAGCCCATTCTTTGACCTCTCCCATAAGTATAGCCTCCGTTACATTTGAAATTCTCTTCCAAGCCGACTACCTCTTCCTGCAACGCTACTAAGCCGGTCAAGGCTTTAAAAGGCGATCCCGGTGCATAAATAGCTTGTAGTGCTCGATTGTAAAGCGGTTTTTGGATTGTGTCGTAATATAGCTTTGTGAAGTTCCTAGACCGTTTCCTCCCCACCAATAAATCTGAGTCGTAAGAAGGTGCTGTGACCAAAGTCAAAATTTCACCTGTACTCGGTTCTATGGCTACAATTCCTCCACGCTTCCCTTTCATCAGCTTTTCTCCATAAGCCTGAAGTTGTGCATCAATGGTAAGGTGCAGATCGCTTCCTTTCTTAGAAACGGTGTCAAATTTTCCTTCTTTGAAGGGTTTGATGTTTTTATTATGAATATCTCTCAAGAAGTGTTTTACGCCTCTTTTCCCTCTTAGGACCTCTTCATATTGTTCTTCTACACCTTGCTTTCCTCTCAGGTCTCCGGACTTGTAGTACGGATTTTGAGCAATTTCTCGGTCGCCTACTTCAGCAATATACCCCAATATATTAGCGCTATGTTGTACATTATAATCTCTTAGAGCTCTCTTCTGTATGTAAAATCCCTGGTATTTGTGCATGCGCTCCTGTAATACAGCATATTCCTTTTTAGTGAGCTGTGGAGTAATTACAGAAGCTAATCTTGGTGAATAACGCCAGGCTTTCTCCAGTTGAGTTTTCAGCCGCTCGGGGGACAATTTCAACAAGCTAGCTAGTTCTAAGGTGTCAAATTCTTTTACCTCCAGTGGAACAGCCATGACATCATAAGCTGGCTGGTTACCGACCAATAGCTCTCCGTTTCTATCGTAGATATAACCACGCTGTGGATAGTCATAAACTTTCCGGACAGAGATGTTTGTAGACACTTCATCAAAACTATCATCCAGTATTTGTAAATAAAACAAACGAATCAAGAAAAGGAAGGCTGTAAAACTAACTAAAATGATGGGGAGTAACTTTCTCACTTACTGTTCTTTCGTATCAAATTTAAGGTGATTATAATTAATAAGATACTGAAAATAGAAGAATAAATTATTTTTTCTGCAAGGTAAAGTAGATGATTCAAACTAAAGATTTCTAATGTGAATAACACAGTGTGATGCACCAGCACCATTAAACTCACATAAACTAATCTTGATCTAAACGGGGCATCGTAAAACTTTAAAGTCTGATAATCATAACTCAACCCAAATGCATTTCTTAAAAATAATGGTCTTAAATAGGCAATGACCAAAGTGGCTGCTGCGTGTATTCCTCCACTATCTTCAAAAAAGTCAAGACATATTCCTAAAATAAACGCCAAAACCAGTTTTTGAATGGAGTTGATATTAAAGGGCAACAGGATTATAAGTAGGGGATATATGTAAGGATTGACGTATCCAAAGACATCAAAATGATTCAAAATTAAGACTTGAACAAGTATCAAAAGAACAAACCTTATGCTATTTATAAAATAGGTTTTCATCTAAGGTTGTTCAGGATTTAATAGTTCATAGGCTTCTTCTTTTCTAGTGTTTTCAATCACATAAACATGTTTCAGATTGGTCATATCATTGAATAGCTTTACTGAAATACTGTAATAGCCAATATTTTCATTTAATTCAAAATCACTAATCACGCCAATAGGTACATTTTCAGGAAATACTAAAGAGCGGCCTCCAGTAGTAATTGTATCCCCTTTTTGGACAGGTGCTGATCTTGGAACATCTATTAAACTCAGTATGTTCGGGTCTTTGCCATCCCATGTCAACGTCCCGAAGTGATACGTTTTTTTCAGCTTTGCGTTGATGGAAGTGTTGGTATTTAAAATAGAAATAACTCTGGAAAATTCCTGACTCACATCTTGAACAATACCTACTATCCCCTTGCTGGAAATCACACCCAGGTCTTCTCTGATACTGTCTTTTTCTCCACCTTTAATCAATAAAAAGTTATCAACTTTATCATAGTAGTTGGACACTACTTTTGCTTTTTTAATACTGTATAAAGTATCTGTAATGAATTCTAAATCTGTCTTTAAAGTATCTTCAGCAAGTGTCAAGTTCAGAAGCTGTCTTCTCAAGGTTTCATTTTCTTCAAAAAGAATTTCATTTTGAGTTTTTAAATCGAAATACTGATAAATATTTTCTGAAGTTCCAAGAACACTTCCAGTTAGAAAATTTGCAGAGGAAACCAGTTTGCTATTGTGATAAGTATGAGCCTGGAACGTGAGTCCAAGAGCAATTGTCATAAGAATGATAAACACCAAACCTGTCTTATTTTTAATAAGAAATAAAATGATTTGCTGCATAACTTAGCTCTATTTTAGAAGGACGGCTTTATATCTCTCTAAATCTTTAAGGGTAATTCCAGTTCCTCTTACGATAGCTCTTAGCGGATCTTCAGCAATATACACGGGGAGATCGGTTTTTTGAGACAAACGCTTGTCCAGTCCTCTTAGCATCGAGCCACCACCTGCAAGGTAAATCCCTGTATTGTAAATATCTGCTGCCAATTCTGGAGGAGTTTGTGATAGAGTTTCCATCACCGCATCTTCTATTCTGAGGATAGACTTATCGAGTGCTTTTGCAATTTCTCTAAAGGAAATCTCAACTTGTTTTGGTTTTCCTGTCAACAGGTCACGACCCTGTACACTCATGTCTTCCGGAGCTGTTTCCAGATCTTCAGTCGCAGAACCAATTTGAATTTTAATTTTTTCAGCAGTACGTTCTCCTATAAAAAGGTTGTGCTGAGTTCTCATGAAGTAAATGATATCGTTGGTAAAGACATCACCAGCAATTTTCACAGATTTATCACAAACGATACCGCCAAGAGCGATAACAGCGATTTCTGTTGTACCACCACCTATATCTACAATCATATTTCCTTTTGGCTGCATGATGTCTACGCCAATACCAATAGCTGCTGCCATAGGTTCGTGAATCAAATACACTTCTTTGCCGTTGACGCGTTCCGCAGAATCTTTTACGGCTCGCATCTCCACTTCAGTAATTCCACTTGGAATACAGATGACCATGCGAAGGGAAGGCGTGAATAAGCGTTTTTTAAGCGCTGGAATTTCCTTGATGAACATGCTGATCATTTGCTCACTGGCATCAAAATCTGCAATAACGCCGTCTTTCAACGGGCGAATGGTTTTTATATTCTCATGAGTCTTTCCCTGCATCATCGCAGCTTCTTTCCCTACAGCTATAATTTTACCTGTCAATCGGTTTCTAGCGACTATAGAAGGACTGTCTACAACTACTTTGTCATTATGAATGATCAGCGTGTTGGCAGTTCCCAAATCTATGGCTATATCTTCGGTAAGAAAATCAAAAAATCCCATGCGTTATGTATTTGAAGAGGATAAAGTTAATTAATTAATGCTTAAAATGACGCGTTCCTGTCATCACCATAGAAATATTATTTTCGTTGCAATAATCAATACTTAATTGGTCCTTAATAGAACCACCAGGCTGGATTACCGAAGTGATTCCAGCATTACCTGCAATTTCTACACAATCAGGAAATGGGAAGAAGGCATCGCTGGCCATCACAGAGTTTTTCAAATCAAACTTGAAATTTAAGGCTTTTTCAATAGCGTGATTTAAAGCATCAACTCTTGAGGTTTGTCCTGTTCCACTTGCCAGCAATTGCTTATCTTTTGCAAGCACAATAGTGTTGGACTTGGTGTGTTTGCAGATTTTGGAAGCAAAAAGTAAATCGTCTACTTGAGTATCACTAGGTGATAGTTTTGTAGCTGTCTTTAAATCTTCGACGGCATCTGTTTTTGCATCTTTGTCCTGAACCAAAACGCCATTGAGGCAAGTTCTCACGGTTTTTTCTGAAAATTGAAATACCTTTTGAACCAAAAGTATTCTGTTTTTCTTTTTAGTCAGAATTTCCAAGGCTTCATCGCTAAAACCTGGAGCGATCACCACCTCACAAAACAGGTTATGAATTTCTTCAGCCGTTGCCTTGTCTAGTTCAGAATTGGAAATTAATATACCGCCAAATGCCGACACTGGATCTCCAGCCAAGGCATCTACATAAGCTTGATGTATGCTATCTCGCTGAGCCAAACCGCAGGCATTGTTATGTTTTAAAATTGCAAATGTTGGGGCTTCACCTGTGAACTCCGACATTAAATTCACTGCTGCATCTACATCCAGTAAGTTGTTGTAGGATAATTCTTTACCATGTAATTTATTGAAGACCTTATCAAAATCACCAAAGAAAAAGCCTTGCTGATGTGGGTTTTCACCGTAACGAAGTTCAATACCCTTCTCGAAGCTTTGTTTGTGAGATGGCAGTTTTTCGGTTGTATTGAAATAATTGAAAATGGCAGTGTCATAATGAGAAGAGACCTGAAAAGCTTTAGCCGCAAAATGCTTTCGCTCAGAAAGGTTTACGCTTCCTTTGGAAGCTTTTAGAATATCCAAAAGTGGAGCATAATCTGCTCTGGAAGATACGCAAAGTACATCTTTAAAGTTTTTGGCAGCCGCTCTAATGAGAGAAATCCCACCAATGTCTATTTTTTCGATGATGTCTTGTTCGTTTGCTCCAGAAGCTACGGTATCTTCAAAGGGATATAAATCAACGATAACCAAATCGATTTGTGGAATGTCGTAAGACTTTAGTTCTTCTTGATCCTGAGCATTGTCGGCTCTGTTCAAAATCCCTCCAAAAACTTTAGGGTGAAGGGTTTTGACCCGTCCTCCAAGAATGGATGGATAAGAGGTAATATCTTCCACAGGAATAACATTGATTCCAAGGTCCTTTATGAATTTTTCAGTGCCTCCAGTTGAATAAATTTTGACACCTAAATCATTTAAGGTCTTGACGATGGGTTCTAAACCTTCTTTGTGAAATACAGAGATTAATGCAGATTTGATTCCTTTTTCTTGAGCCATTTTTGGGATTCTTTTTTAGATGCTGCAAAAGTAGGGCTTTGTTAAGAAATAACTAATTGTTGTGTCTCAATTATTTATAAAAAAATAATCCCTAAAACCAATAGGTGGTGTCATGCTGAACTCGTTTCAGCATCTGATTTCAATATTAACTCTTGAAATAACTTTTTAACATCAAATTCCTCACGCCAAAATCCACTACTGTTTCTCTAGATTTTTTCTGATTTTGCCGTCGTTAGCCTAAAACCTTGTAGACCATAAGCCTCACCTTTCAAGTTAAATTAAATGTTGGGATCGCTTGGGAAAGACAACTTAAACCTATGATGATTTTTTTATACTTTCGTTCACCTGAAGCTATACAGGCTTCCGGAAAAGTAAAGATCCTGAAACAAGTTTACGATGACAATGCGTTTTGAAGTCGTCACACAATAGACCAAGATAATCTACTCCTAGTTAAAACTATTTTGGATAAAAAGATAAAAATATAGCCCACGGTTTAAACCGCAGGCTATGTTAAAGTTGAACTCAAATTAACCGTTTAAAGGGTTTTGAGATTATTTTTAAAAAACCTTAATCAATTACACAATCATTCCCGCAGCAACCGTTTCTTTGGTGGATTCGTCTACCAAAATGATACTTCCTGTATTTCTATTATCCCTGTAGCTATCCAGCATTAGGCGATGTGAGGTTTTTAGTTTTACTCTGGCGATATCATTCATTTTTAAATCTTTGTCTTCTTCATTTCTTTTGAAGGTGTTGACGTCCATTTTATAAACCACGTCCTTAATTACAGCCTTTTGTTCATTGGACGTATGCATGATGGTGTACTTGGTTCTTGGCTTGACGGGAGAGTTATTCAGCCAGCATAGCATCACATCAAATTCCTGAGAAAGTTCAGGCTGGTTGTTTACCTTTACAATCATATCTCCACGACTGATGTCAATATCGTCTTGTAAAGTCATAGCGACAGACATAGGTGCAAAAGCTTCTTCTACTTCCTTTTCTCCTGCGTTTATCGTTTTAATTTTTGAATTGAAACCGGATGGCAAGACAGAAACTTCATCTCCCACTCTGTAGATACCGCTGGCAATTCTACCAGCATAACCTCTGTAATCTTCATAGCCTTTGCGTTGAGGTCTAAGCACAGTTTGTACTGGAAATCTCGCATCCACTTTATTGATATCACTACTGATGTGGAGCGTTTCCAGTTCGTGTAGCATTGGCGAGCCTTGGAACCAGGACATGTGTTCTGAGCGGTTCACCACATTGTCGCCATTCAAAGCACTTATCGGGATATAGCGTACATCCTTGATCAGCAATTTTGAAGAAAACTCCTCAAACTGTTCAACTATACTATTGAAGGTTTCTTCAGAATAATCCACCAAGTCCATCTTATTGATGCAAACGATGATGTGTGGAATATTCAATAAAGAAGCGATAAAGGTATGTCTTTTGGTCTGCTCAATCACGCCATGTCTGGCATCGATAAGCACAACCGCTGCATTGGCTGTGGAAGCTCCGGTGACCATATTTCTGGTATACTGAATATGACCAGGTGTATCGGCAATGATGAATTTACGTTTAGGTGTGGTGAAATATCTGTAGGCTACATCTATGGTAATGCCCTGTTCGCGTTCATCCTTAAGGCCGTCGGTAAACATGGCAAGATCTACACCATCAATCCCTTTTTGCTTGCTTGAATTTTCTACAGCGGCAAGCTGATCTTCAAAAATGGATTTGGAGTCAAAAAGTAAGCGTCCTATAAGTGTACTTTTTCCATCATCTACGCTACCGGCAGTAGTGAATCTCAGCAGTTGGTTTTTATCTATTTTCATCGTATGCGTCAGTTTTTTGTAATCAGATTTTAAATATTGCTTTCAAGATAAAGTCTAGAAGTATCCATCTTTTTTACGGTCTTCCATAGCGGTTTCAGAACGTTTATCGTCACTGCGGTTACCGCGTTCGGTTTCTCTCATGGTCGACACTTCTTCCACGATTTTTTCCATGGTATCGGCGTCAGATTCTATTCCACCAGTGATGGTAATGTCTCCCAAAGTTCTAAAACGAATTTTCTTTTTAACAATCTCTTCGTTAGGTTCCAGAACCAAATATTCTGAATTTGGAATCCACGAGCCATTCCTTTTCACAACTTCACGTTCGTGAGCCAGGTATAAAGAAGGAATTTCAATGTTTTCTTTGGTTAAGTAATTCCAAACATCCATTTCGGTCCAGTTACTGATGGGAAACGCACGGAAATGTTCGCCTTCAAAGTATTTTCCGTTCAGCAGGTTCCATAATTCCGGGCGCTGGTTTTTTGGATCCCATTGCCCAAACTCATCTCTGTGAGAGAAAAACCGCTCTTTAGCTCTGGCTTTCTCTTCATCTCTACGTCCTCCGCCAATCGCACAATCGATTTTATGTTCTTCGATGGTGTCTAGAAGGGTAGTAATTTGCAAGGCATTTCTGGTCGCGTTTTTTCCTTTCTCCTCAGCAACACGGCCGTCATCAATCGATTTTTGAACCGATCCTACAATTAAGTTCACGCCAAGCTTTTCAACGATATCATCTCTAAACTGAATCGCTTCAGGAAAATTATGTCCTGTATCCACATGCATCAGGGCAAAAGGAATTTTTGCTGGATGAAAGGCTTTTTTGGCTAAATGCGTCACCAAAATGGAATCTTTTCCTCCAGAAAATAAAATAACTGGATTTTGAAATTGAGCCCAAACTTCTCTCAAGATAAAAATGGCTTCAGACTCGAGTTCTTCTAAATAATTTAAATAATACGTGCTCATGAACTTATATTCTATGTGATTCTTCTAAATAATTAATGATGAGTTGGACAGCTTGGTCCACTTCAGTAGTTTCGGTTTGGATGTGAATTTCAGGTTTTTCGGGGGCTTCGTAAGGTGCATCTATTCCTGTAAAATTCTTTATTTCTCCAGCTCGGGCTTTTTTGTAAAGACCTTTAACGTCTCGTTTTTCGCATTCTTCTAAGGACGTGTCAACGAAAATTTCAATCAGATCGTTTTCTCCTACAATTTGCTTAACCTGATCGCGATCTGAAATCAAAGGTGAAACAAAAGCAGCAATGGTCACAATACCTGCGTCTACAAACAGTTTTCCAACTTCGGCGATACGCCTTAGATTTTCTAGACGGTCTTCTTTGGTAAACCCAAGTCCTTTATTGATGCCGCTACGGATGTTATCTCCATCCAAAGCATAAGTGCTTATGCCTTTATAAAACAATTCTTCTTCTACTTTATTGGCGATGGTAGATTTTCCGGAGCCAGATAAGCCTGTAAACCAAAGCACAAAAGACTCGTGTCCATTCACTTTATTCCGTTTGGATCTGGAAATGTCGTAATCGTGGATGACGATGTTTTCGCTCATAATTCAGTTTTTACATGAAAATACCCATTCAATAAATTTTCTCGGTTGTAAAGCATTTCTTTCCCAGTATCCAGGCTAATCACTTCCAGCCCAACAGCTTTACAAATGGCTTGCCCTGCAGCTGTGTCCCATTCCATAGTAGGCGCGTAACGCGGATAGACATCTGCATTTCCTTCTGCAACAAGGCAAAATTTCAGCGAACTTCCCTTAGAGACAATGTCTACAGATTTTTGATACTTATCTTTTAATCCATCAACATAATCCAGCGTATCCTGATTCATGTGGGAACGACTTCCAACTACTCTAAGGGGATTTGAATCTTTACTTGGCTCTAGAAGTGTTGCTGCTTTCAAAAGTTTCTCTACCTGTGGTTCACCAGAAGGAACTTCAACTTTAAAGGCTTTCTGAGACTCCACATCGCCCACATAAAGCAGACGTTGTGCAGGCACGTAAATGACTCCAAACACAGGTTGTTGATGATCTATCAACGCAATGTTTACGGTGAATTCACCGTTTTTCTTTACAAACTCCTTGGTGCCATCCAGCGGGTCTACAATCCAGCATTGAGTCCAGGACTTTCTTTCTGAGTAGTCAATTTCCTTATTCTCTTCACTTATAATAGGAATCGAAGTCGTTTCCAAAAAAGACATAATGACGGCATTCGCATTTTTATCGGCTTGCGTGAGAGGAGAAGTATCCTCTTTATATTCCACATCGAAATCTTCTTTGTAAATTTCTATGATGGCGTCGCCAGCTTTTATGGAAGCTTCTATGGCTTTTAATTGGTTTTCATTCATAAAGCAAGGTTCGTCTTATAAACGTTGATAGTCAAATAGTTAGACTGTAAAATTCTGTTTAGCTACTTCTCAAAGTTGAAATAATTTTCAAAAGTATATAATTTCTACCAATTTAGTAGACTAATCAAATTGGAATCAAATTATTTTGCTGTTAAATTTATTCTGAATGTGTTACAAGTTGGATTAGTTTTTAGAATTCCACTGATTAAGGTTGGGATGAAATTAAAAGTTTATTTGTTTCACTAAAGGGAAACTTTCTTATATTTGATTTTATTTGTTACTCAGATGCATACTAGAGAGAAGCACAGGAAAATTGTATTTTATAAAACGTACTTTCAGGATTTCTTTTCAAAACAAAACGAGAAAGTAAAAGCTAAAATTATTTGGACTTTTGACTTGATTGAAGAATTGAAAAGAGTTCCTGAAACTTATCTCAAACATATTGAAACGACAGATGGCTTATATGAAATCCGTGTTCAAATGGGTGGTAATATTTTTAGAATTTTCTGCTTTTTTGATAAAGGACTGTTGATCGTTTTAGCAAATGGGTTTCAAAAGAAAACTCAAAAGACACCCACTAAAGAAATTAAGAAAGCAATCCAAATAAAAAATGAATATGAAAACGAAAAATAAAAACTTAACTAGCCTAGAAGAATTTAAAGAACAGAATTATGGTAAACACGGCAGTATAAAACGTAAGGAACTTGAGGCAGGTTATGAAGCCTTTAAAATAGGGGCTTTAATTCATGACAAACGATTGGAAATGGGAATGACTCAAGAGCAACTTGCCGAAAAAGTAGGAACAACAAAATCTTACATTTCAAAAATAGAGAATAACCTTAAAGAAGCTCGAATTTCGACACTTCAAAAGATCGTTGAGCTTGGTTTTGGTGGGCAACTCGAGCTCAATATCAAAATTTAATACACTTTAGTATAAATTGAAGCAGTTACAAGTCTCCTTTTAGAATTACACCGTAATCCTTTGATTTTTATGACGACTAGATAAAATCCAATAAGGACATTAAAACGTACATAAACTAAAACCTAATGAGAATCTACTTGCCTATCATTTTAGTTTGCTTTTTGATGATGAGTATAACTTGCTTACACGCCCAGGAAATTCATCAACACAAGCAGTGGAACCAGCTTTTGCAAGCTCACGTCGACAAGAATGGGGATGTGGATTACAAAGCTTTTCAAAAAAATCAAGCCCAGCTCGATGCCTATTTAGATTTGTTGAACGAGAATCCGCCTCAGGATTCCTGGACCACCAATGAAAAGAAAGCCTACCTCATCAATGCCTATAACGCATTTACGGTGAAATTGATCATCGACAATTATCCAGTAGAAAGCATCAGAAAAATAGGGGGACTTTTTAATAACCCTTTCAGTACAGAATTTGCAAAACTAGGCGGGAAAGCCTATTCGCTCGACGATATTGAGAAAGGTATGTTGCTGAAAATGGGTGACCCCAGAGTACATTTTGCGGTGAATTGCGCTTCAGAATCCTGTCCAAAACTCGTCAATGAAGCTTATCTAGCCTCCCAACTCGACAAGCAACTGGAAGCTGCAGCCAGATCCTTTGTAAACTCCGACAAAAATAAACTATCTAACAACAAACTGGAACTTTCTAAAATTTTCAAGTGGTATGCTTCAGATTTTGAAACCGATGGCAAGTCCATCATTGATTTCATCAACAGGTATTCTAAACAAAACATCAGTGAAAATGCCTCCATTAATTACTTGTCGTATTCCTGGAAACTGAACGAAAAATAAACTGAATGATCAGTATCATCATCCCCGTTTATAACGAAGCCGAAGTCATAGAGGTTAACTTAAGGCACATTCAGAAGAAAATAAGCTCATCCTCACTTGTAGATGAATTATTGGTTATTGATGGCGGTAGTCAAGATGCAACGGTGACCAAAGCCAAATCCGTTGAAGGCGTGCAGGTTTTTATGAGCCCAAAAGGAAGACCTAAACAAATGAATTTTGGCGCTCAAAAAGCAAAAGGAAAGATTTTGTACTTCCTCCACATCGATTCGTTTCCTCCCCAGGATTTTGATGAATTGATTGTAACTTCTGTGCAAAACGGACACGAAGCAGGTTGTTTTAAAATGAAATTTAGAAGCCAGCATCCGTGGCTGAAGTTTATAAGCTGGCTCACTAAATTCAAAGCTCGGTCCTGCAGAGGTGGCGACCAAAGTCTGTTTGTGACCAAATCTCTTTTTGAAAAGATTGGCGGCTACAACGAGGAATTTTTGATTTATGAAGACCACGAAATTTTGAAACCCATCTACGAACATACCGATTTTGACGTTATTCCAAGCTGGATCTCAACTTCGGCCAGACGCTTCAAAGAAAAAGGCATCTTGAAATTGCAGCTGCTGTTTTGGGGTATTTATTTCAAAAAATGGTCGGGCGCTTCTTCAGAAGAACTTTATAGATTTTATGAAAAGCATATCAATAATACGGCGACTTAAGCTCCAGGATAGGTTACTTTTGAATAAACTTTAGTAATTTCAGCATTATTCTTCCGACTAAAGTAAAATTAAAACCTACGAAGCTTGAAACAAGAACATATTGTTATCATTGGAAATGGAATTTCTGGCGTGACGCTGGCCAGGCATGTGCGCAAATTATCCGATAAACGCATCACTTTGATTTCTTCTGAAAGTGAACATTTCTTCTCAAGAACAGCTTTGATGTATGTCTATATGGGACATATGAAATGGAATCACTTAAAACCTTACGAAGACCACTTTTGGGGTAAAAATAGATTGGAACTAAAACAAGCTCACGTCGAGCATATTGATGCTGAACATAAACAACTCACACTGGACTCGGGAGAACTTTTTTCCTACGACAAACTGGTGATTGCCTGCGGGTCCAAACCCAACAAATTTGGCTGGCCAGGGCAGGACGCCGAAGGAGTTCTTGGCTTGTACAGCAAGCAGGACCTGGAACAGCTTGAAGCATGGGCGCCAAATAATCAAGTTTGTAAACGCGCTGTGATTGTAGGCGGTGGATTGATTGGGATAGAACTTGCCGAAATGCTGGCCACCCGAAATATTCCCGTAACCTTTCTGGTGCGTGAAGCCCATTTCTGGAACAATGTTTTACCAGTTGAAGAAGCAAAACTGATCGATCGCCACATTCGGGAACATCATATTGATCTCCGATTGAGCACCAATCTGGATGAAATTATTACCGATGAAATCGGAAAAGTGAAAGCAGTCAAAATCCAAGACACAGGTGAAATTCTGGACTGCAACCTGGTAGGACTTACTCCAGGGGTTTCTCCTAATATTGAGTTTTTAAAATCCAGCACTATCGAGCTGAATCGTGGTGTTTTAGTGAACAGGATGCTGGAAACTAGTGCAAGTGATGTGTATGCGATAGGTGATTGTGCCGAGCAGCGTGAACCTATTGGGAAACGGCCGCCGGTAGAGGCGGTATGGTATACGGGAAGAATGATGGGGGAAACTTTGGCTCAAACGCTTTGCGGAAACCCAATGGAGTACAAGCCTGGACACTGGTTCAATTCGGCTAAGTTTTTCGATATTGAGTATCAGACTTACGGCTGGGTATTTCCACAACCCGAAGAAGGCCATTCCGATTTTTACTGGGAGCATGAAGATGGTAAAAAGTGCATTCACATTCATTTTGAAAGTGATAGCCGAATCTTTAAAGGGATCAATACCTTTGGCATTCGGATGCGGCATGAGGTGTTTGACCATTGGTTAACCCAAAAAGCAACAGTGGATGAGGTGATTAGAAACCTGAAAAAAGCCAATTTTGATCCTGAATTTTTTGAACGCTATGAAAATGAGATGCTTGAAGCTTTTAATAAATAAGACGTTAACTCAGACCTCACAGGTTTTGAAATCGATAAGAATAATATAAAAAGATAAAACATGAGTGTAGACGTAAACATGTCGGTAACCGGAAATGCGCCAGAGGCGTTGTCTGTCCAGCAAAAGCTGTCCAGCGCCCTGGGTTTGGCAGGAATCTTTATCATGACGTTGTCAGCCTTTGATGTTGGGTTTCAACCCAAAACTCTATGGCTGACTCTGTCTTTGGTTTTGGTAGCGGCAGGAATTATCTGGTATACCAAAGCTAGCTATGCAGGCTTGCCAGAAGGCATCAAAAATGATGGGGTGTACTTCAAATCGCTGACCAACCGCGGATTTTGGGCTTACATTTTGGGTTTAGTGTTAACTGGATTCTATATCGTACTTTACTTTTATCCAAGTTGGATGGGCTTAAACAGTGAAGGGGATAACACAGGCATTGTGGCCTTGTTTGATCCCTTGAGCAAAGCCTTGAGCGGCAACCCAGCCAGCCAGTGGTTTGTTTACGGAACTTTGTATACGCTGGCTATTTTAGGATTTGGGATCAAATTCCTTTGGAAATACCGACATAACAGTTACCAACGATTAAGAACCTTTTCGGTGATGTTTTTTCAGTTGGGTTTTGCTTTCATCATTCCTGAAGTAATGGCGAGATTGAACAACGATGATTTTTCGCTTCCTTATTACAATCTGGTTAACATCTGGCCATTGAATTACTATAATTTTGAGCAATATAGGGTCGATGATTTTATTAGCGCGGGTTCAGTAGGCATAGGTTTATTGATTTTTGGGGTGCTTTCCATTTTGGTGATTACGCCTATCTTAACTTACAAGTACGGCAAACGCTGGTACTGCTCCTGGGTATGTGGCTGTGGAGGTTTGGCTGAAACCGCTGGTGACCCCTTTCGTCACTTGAGCGATAAATCGCAAAATGCCTGGAAGTTGGAGCGCTGGCTGGTGCATTCTGTCGTGGTATTTGTAGTGATCATGACAACAGCGGTGGTCTATTCTTATTTAAATAACGGCGGCTACTGGCTTTCGGGAGGTGCGTTTTTAGTAAGTGTAGCCAGTTTACTTACGTTAGTTTTTGCCTGGGTGATGATCTATAAACGAGAACAACTGCAAAAGGACGCCAAGTATGCGGCTATTGGTTTTTTTGTGTTGATTCTAGCTTTGATTGGTTTGCATTTCACAGGGATCAGCGGGAACATTTTTCTCTTTGAAGCCGAAACCTTGCGTTCTACCTATGGTTTTGCGGTTGGTGCTATATTTTCTGGAGTGGTTGGAGTAGGCTTTTACCCCATTTTTGGTAACCGCGTGTGGTGTAGGTTTGGTTGCCCGATGGCAGCGATCTTGGGCTTTCAACAGCGCTTGTTTTCTAAATTCAGAATCACCACCAACGGTGGACAGTGCATTTCCTGCGGAAACTGCTCTACTTATTGCGAAATGGGCATCGACGTAAGAGCTTACGCCCAAAAAGGAGAAAACATTGTGAGGTCCTCTTGTGTGGGTTGTGGGATTTGCGCTTCGGTCTGTCCGAGAGGGGTTTTAAAATTGGAAAACGATACTCCAGCTGGCCGAATCAATTCTAAAGAGGTTTTACTTGGAAACGATGTGGATCTGATGGATTTGGTGAATCAGAACCAGAAAAAATAGGATTCTATAAAAAAAACCTCTTTACTTTTACTCAGGTAAAGAGGTTTAAAATTAATAAAATCTAGCTAGTTAAAAATTCTAAGTATCGATCTAACTTACAGAATCATTCTATTTTTCTAAATCTTTCATAACAACCTTCATCACAGGGGGAAGGTTTTGGAAACACTTCTAAATCACCATTGTCAAAAAAGTCGTAATTATATATAAGTTCTATATTATCACATATGATTATAATTTCAGACTCAGATTCAATATCTTGATAGTTACAATTGATAAAGCCTTCCCTGATATATTCGCCAGCCTCTGTAAATTCAATTGTATACCCATCTTCCACGGGTTGATTCGGCTGAGGTGAACCACCATCATAGCGTTCAATCAATTGCCAAGTGCCAGTAAGGGATTTTACACTTACCTCTGTGGATTTGTCATCGTCTTGACTACAGCTTATAAAAAATATGCCTACGAGTAGAATTGTTAGTTTTAGTTTCATTTTCTCTTTTTTAATTTAATTAAAAACGCATTTCAACTGAGGGACCTATCATAAAAGATTCAAGGTCTAGATATAATGGTAAATAAGATTTTAAATTGATTCCCAAATAAATAAAATCTGAAACTGAATACATTAAAGCAGCTGAAAAGAATAATCCAAAATTGAAAGATTCACCTTGATTTTCAAATTCAATCCCTTGAAATTGCTGATCCGCAAAAATTATTTTTGGATCATTAGCCCTCTCAAAAATGAGAGCTCCTCCTATAGATCCTGAAATTGTAAAGTCATCGCTTATTTGCCAATATTTACTGAAATTTGGGTTTATGATGGTACTATTATAAGTTGAAGGAGTATTCAAAAACAGAGGCGATGCCTCAAAATTACCTGTACTTGTAACTTTAATAAGTTCTAAATTGAGCCAAAATTCTTCATTGATCTTGTAACCAAAACTGCCAGATAGATAGCTCCCATTGTTATCTGCTAAAAAGAATGTGCTATTGTAATATCCATATTCTGTGGACATTCTAAACTTCACATTCTCATTATTTTGAGAATACATAGAAACAGAAATAAATAAGATGATCATTAATTGTTTCATTTTAAAAAGCGTTTGGAAATTAATAAATTAACAGACCAGTAATTGTCTTGACCAAAAAAATCATCATTACTGCTAAAGGGTTTGTTAACCCTCGCGTCAAGACCAAAACCATAATTATTGAGAAAATAGGTATAACGCACACCTATAAGGTTTGAAAAGGTCCTATCAGATTCTACATCACTCTCAAAAATAAAATTATTTTGGTCTATAAGTGTATTTAAATTATCCACAGAATCAATAAACATATAGCCTAAACCACCAAAAAATGAAAAATTATGACGGGTTGTTTTGACAAAAGTCACATGTAATAACGTATGAAGCGTAAATATGGAACTTTTTGAAAAAAAATAAGATTGATTGAGGTAGTCACCAAAACTATAATCTTTTGGAAAATCGCTAGAATTTGCATAAGATAAACCAAATTCTATATCTAGATATCTATTTAATTCTTTTGTAAATGACGTTGCAATTTCGTAGCCATCAGTATCATCAAAATGTGAAAATCCAGCGTGAAAATTTATTTTTTCTGACTGTGAGAAACAGTTCAAGCTAAAAAGTAAAATTAAAGTAGTTATGTTTTTCATCTAAAAAAGAACTAGCCCCCTAATTAGAGAGCTAGATTTATTTGGTTAAAGACTTGTGTAATAGAAATCAAAAAAATATTCAAATTTTTGTGCAACTCTTCTTACTGATAGATTTAAATTATTGTGATTAATTGTAGAATTGTCATATTCAGATCCTCCTACAATTGTCGTTAAAACTTGATCACGATCCAATTCTGAATTACCTCTAAAAATCGCCTTACTGCCACTACCGGCAGTTACATTTACAGATAAAGAAGTGGTTGGAGTATAATTCCCTTCTCCATCAATTTTAATTTCATTTTTTACGTTAACAGTTGACGTACTACTGTTTCTTCTTTTTGTCCAAACTACAATTTGTTGACTACCTTTTGCTTTATGCCAATTGGGATCAAACATAATGTTTAAAGTTTTCCATCTCTTATTCCTTAAATCTGAAGCACTAATGTCAAAATCAAAATAAAACACCCCAGTTACTGCTGAAAGTTCTCCATTTGGATTGATGCCTATAGTTGTACCAGCTCTAGCAATTCTTGTTCTATGGGCCTTGGATAAGGTTCTTTTCCAACTAGTAGTAGTTATTCTAGCTTTTGGTAAAAAGTTTGTTAAAACGTCATTATCTCCAAAAAATGTGTAAGGATTTATATTTTGGGCAATTCTGATTCTTTGTGGCGGTTGTGGATTGGTAGGCCCACCGCCTCCGCCATATATTGGTCCTATTACAATCGGTTGCTGACAGCTATTTTGCGAATATAAGTCACCATAGAATTCCATCAACTGATCAATAGGCTGATTAGGATCTAAATATTGATGATTACCTCCACAATCAGTAATCATTAACATCTCACCAATATAATCTTCGTCGATGGGAATTATGGCTATTGTTGGATTGTCAAACAGATAATCTTCATCAATCCCGGAAATATATTCTTGATTGTTTGGATTAAACATATAGCCTTCGTGAATTGATTCTTCATTTCCATCTTCAAAAGTAATTGTATAATTTTCTTCGTAATTGTCGAAATTTTCCATGTATGGGAAAAATAACTCCAACTCATTTTCTATCAAATAATCATCTAAGTTAAATTCATTTTTCATCAGAGATTCACTACTTAAAGTTGAGGAGATTAAGGGGAAATCTTCGAAATTGTTTTTATAATATTCGATTATACCGTTTTTAAAGAAATCACTTTTCGTTTCTCTTATTTCTTTATCGTGAATCATCCTCTTTTCATGATTACTTAATTTCGATTCATTATTTAGAAGAAGTGAGATTGAAATTGATTTGGCATAGGGGTCAAACTCATTAACTTTACTAATAACTTCATTCATCACTTTTGGGTCTTTAGTACATTTCCAAATAATAGTGATAACTCTTTTAACTCATTATTTTCAGAAGGAACTTTTAAATTATTATCATATTCTTCAGTTTCACATGAATATAATAATATTAGTACAAGGGTTACGATTATTTTTTTCATTTTTTAAAATTTAAATGTTGATTTTGGCAGAATAAAATCTACCTGATTTAAAACACTTCTCAATTAGAAGTTAGCAATCTCATAAAAACCAATACATTTGCATCGCACAGTGAAGTGTATGTTTTCATGCCTTTACGGGAGAAGCTTCTACCTAGTAGGAGCTTTCTCTTTTTTTTATCTTTTTTCTATTTCATTGAGACATATTTTAGTTTTTATAAAACTAAAATTAATATTTCTTTTAGAGTTACGGTTCGACCGTACAATTGGTGCGGGAAAACCGTACTTTTTAATTATTCACTTATAAAACACTGATATACAGAGTTTTATATATCTAAAAACCGTGAAATTATTTCTGGTTAATTTTTTAGTTCATCAAAAGATAAGCCAAATGTTAAACTATTTAACAATTTATCCTGAGTCAGATTTCTACAAATTTTAAAATTAAGATCCTTTTCTCATCATCTCATAAGCTCCATTGAGGTACTCGTAAAAATCTGCGGGGAAAACGGCAGTATTGGATTTGGATTCCCTTTCGTGGCCGAGACGAACGATCAAGATATTTTTTTCGGGATCGCCTATTACGTACTGCCCTAATATGCCTTGCATCACAAAAAAGGGTCTTCCACCAATTTCCTCCAGCCAAAAGCCATAACCGTATTCTGGATCCTTTTCAAATCTAGGTTGGATACATTTTTCAATGAAGTCTTCATTCAAAAGTTGCTGTCCATTATATAGACCTTTGTTTAAAACCAGGAGTCCTGTTCTGGCAAAATCTCGGGCATTGGAAGACAAGCAGCAATAGGTCTTTTCCATACCGCTTTCTTCGCTATCCAGCTGCCAGTAGGCGTGGTTTTCCATGCCCATAGGTTTCCAAAACTTCTCACTCAAGTAGTGTGACAAGTGTTGCTCTGTTGCTTTTTCAATCACCATCCCCAGCAATTGGGTATTTCCGCTGAGGTAATTAAACTCTTGCCCAGGTTGCTCATCTACAGCAAGACTTAGCATCAACTCTCGTAAATTTTTGTCGTAATAAGCCTGAGCGGTAATCGAAAAAGGCGAATAATAATTCTCATCCCAATTGAGGCCAGAGGCCATCGATGACAAATCGCCAACGGTCAATTGCTCGGCAAATTCACCTTTCAATTCTGGAAAAAAGTCTACCACTTTTTGATCCAAACTTTCTATAAAGCCTTCTTCTATAGCTTTGCCTAAAAGTAAGGTGGTGATGCTTTTGGCCATAGAAAAGGAATTGGTGTGGGATTCTGGACCGTAGCCGTCTGCATAATCTTCATGCCATAATTTCCCGTCCTTAAAAATTAAATAACTCACCGTCCCGTAAGTTTCGTGAGTTTCTTTCAATTTTTGAGGGATCTCAGCGGTGTTGTAGTCTGGGTGCTTTGGAAGTGGGTCTGGAGTTTCATTCTCGATAGTCCGGTTATCAAAATAAGGATAATCGTCTATAAAGGCCGTATCGTGCCCTGTCATATACACCACACGTACACCTTTAAATACATAACCATAACCTGTCATGTACAGGCCAAGTACAATACACAAGACGATCCCCAGGGTCCAGGCAAAAAGTTTAGCGATGGTTTTCATTGAAGGAAATTTTAGTAAAAATAATGGAATCGATCAAAACCTAAACTCAATTCGGATAAGAAAATCCTATTTGCTGAAATTTAACCAATCAGTTTTCGTTTTTTGAGATGATGACCATAGGTGCTGTACAGTTTATAATTCAGTGTAAGTCTTTTTCAGTTTTTTATGAAAAACAGAAGTTTATTCTTAAACAATCTTTAATTTATTTTAAATGCATTTCATTATTGATTAATTTTAAGTGAAATGAAATGAAAATCAGTTTTGCTTATGGATGAATTAAATTTATAGATAAAACTTATACTATTTTCACCCTATAATGCTTTTTCTTTATACTAAATTAAAACACGCTTACAATGAAAGACATGAAAGATTCCAAAGACACTAATTATGCTAAGGTTTGGGACGTGAACTCCTCAACGGCCAGCTGCCCATTCCTTAACGGAGATATGAAAGGAGCTGCAGGTAGCGGTAAAGATGTGAGAGATTGGTGGCCAAATTCTCTTAACATCAATATCCTAAGACAAAATTCATCTATGGCTAATCCTATGGATGAAGATTTTGATTACGCCGAAGAGTTTAAAACGCTTGACCTTGATGCTGTCAAAAAAGATATAGAAGAGTTAATGACAACCAGCCAGGAGTGGTGGCCAGCAGATTATGGTCATTATGGACCATTCTTTATACGTATGGCCTGGCACGCAGCGGGTACTTACAGAATACAGGATGGTAGAGGTGGAGCAGGATCTGGTTCACAACGTTTTGCGCCACTCAATAGCTGGCCAGATAACGCCAACCTGGATAAAGCCAGATTATTACTTTGGCCAATCAAGCAGAAATACGGCAGAAAACTTTCCTGGGCAGATTTAATAGTGCTTACGGGTAATGTCGCTCACGAATCTATGGGACTCAAAATGCAAGGTTTTGGCGGAGGTCGTGAAGACATCTGGCAACCAGAAGAAGATGTATATTGGGGTGCTGAGAAGGAATGGTTGGATAATGAAGCTCGTTATTCTGAAGGAGAATTGGAGAACCCATTGGCCGCTTCACACATGGGATTGATTTATGTCAACCCAGAAGGACCCAATGGTAAGCCAGACCCAATGGGTGCTGCCCACGATATTCGTGTCACTTTTGGTCGTATGGCCATGAACGATTATGAAACTGTAGCGCTTATTGCTGGAGGACACACCTTTGGTAAAACCCATGGTGCTGCCAATGATTTGGAATACGTAGAAGCAGAACCTGCAGGAGCTCCCATCGAAATGCAAAGTATGGGCTGGAAAAATAATTATAAATCTGGTAAAGGAGAACACACCATTACCAGTGGACTGGAAGGTGCCTGGACCGATACACCTACAAAATGGAGTCATAGCTATTTCAAAAATCTTTTTGAATACGACTGGGAATTGACCAAAAGTCCGGCTGGAGCTCACCAGTGGAAACCTAAAAACAATGGCGGAGCAGGAACTATTCCAGATGCTCACAACCCAGATAAGAAGCACGCGCCTTTCATGCTAACGACAGATATCGCTCTGAAAGAAGACCCAGCTTACGAAAAAGTTTCACGACACTTTTATGAAAATCCAGAGGAATTTGCAGAAGCCTATTCCAAAGCCTGGTATAAATTGATGCACCGGGACATGGGACCTATAGAGCGTTATCTGGGACCAGACGTGCCTAAAAAGCAATTCAACTGGCAAGATCCTGTGCCAGCGGTAGATCACGAATTGATCAACGACAAGGATGTGGAGCACTTAAAAGCTAAAATCCTTGAAGCAGGCGTCAGCATTTCAGAATTGGTGTCCGTTGCCTGGGCATCGGCCTCAACGTATAGAGATTCCGACAAACGAGGAGGAGCCAACGGAGCTCACATCAGACTAAAACCGCAGCGTAACTGGGAGGTTAACAATCCAGACCAGCTGTTGAAAGTGCTTGGCATTTTGGATAGGATACAAACCGATTTCAATGCTGCGCAAAAAAGCAACAAGAAAGTGTCACTGGCAGATCTTATTGTCCTTGGAGGTAATGCTGCCGTAGAAAAAGCTGCAGAAGCTGCCGGTCATGAAATTCATATTCCATTCTATCCAGGCAGGACTGATGCTAAAGAAGAACAAACGGAAGCAGATTCTTTCGATGCTTTGGAGCCAAGAGCCGATGGATTTAGAAACTATACAAAAGGCTACGCCAAAGTTTCAGAAGAAGAACTGTTGATAGACAGAGCCAATTTATTGACGCTTACAGCTCCGGAAATGACCGTGCTTATTGGCGGAATGCGAGCGCTCAATACCAACTATGACGGCTCCAGCCACGGCGTTTTTACCGACCGCCCAGAAGTCTTGACCAACGATTTCTTTACCAATTTACTGGATCTTGGCACCACCTGGAAAGCCATCAACGATCAGGACACCTTGTTTGAAGGAAGCGATCGCAAGACTGGCGAGAGAAAATGGACAGGTACGCGAGCCGATCTTATTTTTGGATCCAACTCCGAATTGCGAGCTCTGGCAGAAGTCTATGCCACGCATGATGCCAAAGAAAAATTCGTTAAAGATTTTGCAGCAGCCTGGAATAAAGTCATGAACCTGGATAGATTCGATTTAGATTAAGCATACATTTTAGATTATAGTAGAAAAGGGTGATTTGGCAACAAATCACCCTTTTTTTATATCCGCATGAGAGTGGGTGTGATATTGATTTTGCCTCCGTTAACCTGAGGTTTGGCGATACATTGCTTTATGTCTTGAGTTGGCTTAAAGATCCAGTCTGGTGAGGAAATCCTATTGAAGAGGGAAAGGTCAACTAAAGTTGGGATAAGCTAGTAAAGCACTTCCAAAACCTACAATTTACGCCCAACCGTTCTCAAATTCCATTTAAAAGTGTATGTTTATGGTAACAATTTATTAATGTAATGCTACTTATGTTTTTAGAAAAGTAGTGGTGGTTGAGGGTATATACTGGTTGCTTTGCATATGAAAGTGAAATCATCGTCAAAATAAAATCTTTCGTATATTTAAGAAAAAATACTGCTATGATTACTAAAACAAAATTGAAAGAGCAAATTGATAGTTTTCCAGAACAATTTTCGATTGACGATTTAGTTGAACGACTAATTTTAGTGGAAAAAATTGAGAAAGGAAAAATCCAATCCGAGAACGATGAGATTTTAAGCGAAAGTGAATTTGACAAAGAGATGAATAAATGGTTCGAATAAATTGGACTTTTCAGGCAAAAAGTGACTTAAAAAATATCGCCGAATATATTTCTAAAGACTCAAAACTTTATGCAAAACGACAAGTTTTTAAAATCCGAAATCGAACTGATATTCTAAAATCCCATAATTACTCTGGACGAAAAGTTCCTGAAATTCAGGATAAAAGTATTAGAGAAATTTTTGAAGGAAACTACCGGATAATTTACAAAGTTGTAACTGAAAATCGAATTGATATTTTGACTATTCATCATTCTGCAAGAGATTTACGAAAACGAAAAATATAACAGATCGAAAAATAAGCAAGGTAACACTGCATACAGCTCATTGCTGAGTTACGGCTGAAATCAGAGTTTTGGAATTTTCTGGAAGTCAAAATCTGAAAATGAAAAATAATTACTAATTCTCCCGCAACGAGTCGATAGGCGAGAACGTTATTGCACATTTGAAAATGAAACCCCATCTACTATTATTATCTTCAATACTCTTCCTGATTTCTTTCTTTAACCAGGTTAATGGTCAAACTCCAGAAGAATTCATCGACAAATTGAAGGCAGAATCAGCTTCTTATCATGACATACCGCTGAACAGATATTATTTGTCAGATTTAGACAGAGATGGAGATTATGAAATTATTGAGAGAACTAATCGGATAGAGTCCGCCTACGCTGGATTCCTCAATACAGAATTGAATCAAGCATTCTCATATGATAAAATTTATGTTCTAAAAGACAATGAATATATACAGAGCGACAAGGACTTAGGACGACATCTTGAACTTCAGCTAAGCCATTACGAATTATGGAGAAAAAACATTTTGAATCCAGTGAATTTAACGCAAGATTCAAAACACCTGATTGAGGAAAACAGAGAAGATTTCTTGAAAGAAATAGATTTCATAATCAACCAAATCAAAGAACAAATAGAATAAAAACATCTACAACATCTAGTATAGCCAATAGCTGTTAATTGCTAACTCCAAAGATTTGGTATATTTAAAAAAGTAAAAATTAAGCTAGTATTGGTAGGCTACTGCGCATACACGCAAACCATAATAGCACATTGATACAAACAAGGTGAAATAATGTGGCTTTAACTTTCGCCTAAAAAAAACCAAAACCAATGCCAAAACTCATCATCCAAAGGAATTCAGAATGGAACAATAAGGCACGTGAAATCGGGATTTATAGTAATAGCAAAAAGTTGGGAACAATAAAGGATGGAATGACCAAACACTTTGAGTTAGAAGCGGGGACTCATGACATCTATGCCAAAATAGATTGGTGTCGCAGCCCAAAACTCAATCTGAAGATAGAAGAACACAATACAAGGATTTTAAAACTGAGTGGCTTTAAATATGGCAAATGGCTTATGCCTGTCATGTTAAGTTTTATAGCCTTATCCATTCTGGCTACATATGTATTAGGTATGCGGTGGAATTACTTCGTTTTTATACCAGGGATTGTTTTAGTATACCTGGGGTATTTTATCACCTTTGGAAGAAAGCGCTATTTAAGACTAACTGAATAATTAACTTAATTCACCTCGACTTGTGCGCCCTAAACTCAACATAATGGATGTTAAATATTTAAAACAAAGCATACAGAAAAGTTATTGAGAAAGCAAGTGGTGGTCAAGAGTTGGTTTTAAGTTTTAGTATTTTCGTATTATTATAAATCATAAAGTCCAATCATCAACTCACATCATGAGAACTAAAAGCGAATCGATTTTAAACACTTTCGCCATCATTTCTATAGCTATTTTAACCCTAGTCTTTTTAGACTTTGCTTAAGGTGAATTTATAGAAGGATGGATTCACCCGAAATAATTAATACTCCAAAGTTAGAAATGTCCTCTAGTCAATGTTACAAGTACAAATTCACAAAACCGTAAGCACTTTTAATTTATATTACTAAATGAAAAAAATACTATTTATAAGTTTAATCTTAGTTTCAATACTAAGTTACGCTCAAGATGATCAGTCGAATTTTGGGATTAAGGCTGGTGCGACCTACGGTAAATTTATTCCTGAGGAAAACTCAACGGAGTTTCAATATCTTCTAGGATTTTATGCTGGGGGATTTTATAATTTCAAAATAGAAGAACAATGGAGATTCCAACCTGAACTTTTATTTGCCCTTCAGGGGAGTAAAATCACTTCAAGAGACAATGCGCTCACCGATATAAACGGCAATCCATTGCCGGGCACAAGCACCTTTAACTTTCAATACGAACTATACGAGTTAACAATCTCAATTCCCTTGATAGTTAAGCTGTATTTGTCTAAAAAGTTTTATGTGGAAAGCGGGCCTCAATTTGGTTTTATTATCGATAGGAATGTCACTTCTTCACAAGTTCTTTTGGACGGAAATGACAATAGTTTTGTGAATGAAGGGAATGAAAATTTTGATTTTGGTGTTGGGATTGGTGCGGGATACGATATTTCGCAAAACATATCTTTAAACTTTAGAGCTTATAATGGACTTGTAAAAAGAAACGGAGGGTTTAAGTCCTTGGTATTTAATCTGGGTATTGAATATAATTTATGATTATTGTCTACTGATTGCTGAATCACATAATCTGTTAGAAAACTTATTAAATAAGTTTCAAATCAAGATCCTTAAAAACTCAAATAAAATTGCTAAGTGCAATACAAACTAACAACCAAAGTTTGCTAAATACCGATTTATAAGCTGTTGTAAATCCAGACCTCACAGGTCTCCAAGACCTGTGAGGTCTTATAAATCAAATTTCTGATAAGAATTGAAAGAAACAATTATTTTTTATGCATTTTTGATTCAACAACGACCTAATATCTAAAATTTATGAAATTAATTATCATCCTAGCCTTGGCGTTCACAGCATTAGCAGGGCATTCCAAACCTCAAATTAAAATTTACTATGAAAAAATAAACGATGAATACAGAGTGTATGCAGATAATGATGAGTTCTGCCACGTTAGTATAAAAATTGATTTTGAATTGGACAATATGAAAGTTGATGGAGGCAACCATAAGGTTTATGTGGTAGATCCAAATAGTAAAAGGCAACAACTCACTAAAATTAAAATATCGAATAAAAGACTGGCTTCTAAGTTTACTTACAACTACTGGACGAATTATGGCAATCATCATAAAGACGATTATGAAGAGGATTATAGCTATGATTTACCTTTCAGTACTTCAAGTGAATATAGAGTGTATCAGGGCTACAATGGTTCCTTTTCTCATCAAAATCAAAACGCTCTAGACCTAACGATGCCTATTGGAACCGAAATTATGGCCATAAGAGAAGGTATCGTGACAGAAGTGGTAGAAAAAAATAGCAAAAACTGCTCACGAGAAGAATGCAAAAAATACAATAACAAAATAATTATAAATCATCCCGATGGCACCTTTGCAGAGTACACCCATATTAAACAAAATGGCTCTTTAGTTGAGGTAGGCGATGAGGTCTCCAAAGGCCAACAGATTGGTTTTAGCGGTAACGTGGGCTGGAGTTCTGGGCCGCACTTGCATTTAGTCGTGTTTAAACAAAAATTATTCGCAAGAGAAACTTTAGAAACAAAGTTCAGGACTGGAGATGGAACTCAAGCTGAATACCTAACTGAAAAGGAAACCTATTTAAGAGATTATTGAAAGCCATTTCTTTTTTATCCTATCTGAAAGAAAAGGCTATGTAAATAATACTTATAAAATCTATCAGTACACAGACTTCAAATAGTCTCATGAGTATAAGCCCTAGTAAAAAGACAGTAGATAGCATCTATAAACTCCTATAAAACCTAAATATATAAACTATATTAAAACCTCAAAGTTATTCCCAAGCCATTCGCATTACCAATCAAACTTACTTCTGGCTGGATCTCCTTACGTAAAGAGGTTTTGGTACTGGAGTTATACCTGGAGACGCCATCTTCTAGATTTCTTTTGGAACTTGATGTTAGCGGAACGGCAACCGTGATTAAGGCACCACCAACAATGGCAAGCACCCAGTTTGGATCTGCGCTTGAAATGGTCTGACCAATCGGAATTCCCACCAGCGCCCCACCGGCAAAGCCAAAAATGCTGGATAAAGTATTTTGGGACTGAGCCCTTTTGATGAGGTCGTAACTTTCTGGGTAAACTTCGGTTTCCTCTAGAAGCTCGCTCCAGCTTAGTTCCTGGTCGCCTTGCTTAAATTCATAGCCCCAAAAGTTTTGACTTACGCTGATATCCTGAGAGAATCCTAAAGAGGAGATCAACACAAGTAGGAGCAGAAGGTGATGTTTAAACTTTGGCATTTTCATAAGATTTAGGTGAAATTTTAAAGCTACACTTTTTCTTTAAATTGGAAACAAAAGCCATAAGATTTCATCTTCCCCCTGCGTGAGGGATAGCAGTGGAAAGCCCGCAACCCCCTATCCCTATGGAATTGGGATAGGGGGAGAGGACTTGCAGCGAATAGCCCGACCCCTACCCAAGGCCTTGGGTAGGGGTCACGCCCTGCTTATTTTAAGTCACATCTGTGGCATTTTTGAAAACCAGACCCTGTAAAACTGCGTAAGTATTCAAAACTAACATTTACATCTGTTTTTGTGGTTTCTATGGAATACGAACTATTGTTTTATGAGGACGGAAGCTTAAAAGCTGAAGGCTGGTTGGATGATGACCAAAAAGAGAACTTTTGGTACCATTATTATCCAAACCAAAAGGTGGAAGCTAAAGGCAGGTATAGCCATAATAAAAAAGAAGGTTACTGGTATTTTTAGAATGCAAGTGGTACTCCAAAATGCGAAGGCTATTATCGGAAAAATAGGGCGTCTTCCTGGTGGAGGTACTATAGTGAGGAAAGGGTGATGTCTGTAGAGTTACAAAACGGAAGAAAAGAGGGGTTAGCTCTTTATAAAGTCAATGGGACACCGGTGAAAGCTGTCTATTATAAGTATGGCAGGCCTACCCAGGACTGGATGTGTCCTGAGAATTTTAGAAAGGATCCTACTTAATAAGATTCTTTATTGTTTTTCTCATTTTTTATTTGAAATTGCGGCAATTTTTATTTAGTGGTGCTCGTTTTATGAGGGGCAACCTAGGGCAACCTCAACCTGACATGTTATTGAAGTATGAAGTACATTGTAATTATTTGTTTGATTTTTTGGAGTTGTACAGATGACAGAGATCTGGATACGAACGACTTTGAGGCCAGGCCTTCGTTTGAAACCAATGTCTTTCAAACACAGTATTCTGCAGATTTGATCAACTCTGGAAATGATTCTATTCCTGTTCCAAATACTATTCGGGACTACATCGACATTGATTTTTTGAACGAACAGTTTAATGATGATTACTTAGAGAGCCTGGAATTTAAATTTCTGGCTGAGAACAGCATCAACAGAAGACAGACGATCGATTTTGTTTTTTTTGACAGGAACAATTCTGAAACCTTTAGAGTAACAGAGCCCATCGCTGCAGGGACAGAAGATAGTCCTACTGTCAAAAACTTCTCGGTTGTGTTAACACCGCAGGAGATAGATATTATTACCTCAAGCACAAGAGCCGAGTTTTTTGTCAATCAGCCTTCAGCGGCCACCAATAGCGGTGCTATGCGTCTGGAATGTATTGTGGAAGGCGGATATTTATTTTCAGGAGAATGAGGTATAGACTACTACTTGTTGTTATGCTTATTGCTACTTCCCTTTGGAGTCAGGATAAGCATTTGCTTTATAACCAAACTCATAACCCGCAATCTTTGATGCTGAATCCCGGAGCAGCTTATGAAAAAACCAATTTTCATATTGGAGTACCTGTTTTATCCAATATCTATGCTTCTGCTGGAAATTCTGTTTTGAGTGTTGATAACCTGTTCAATGCCAATGATTTTAATGCCAATGTAGCTGCTTCTATCAATAGGATTTCATCCAGAGACTTTGTGGCGTTCAATCAAAAGCTGGATTTGATCAATTTTGGTTTTCAACACAAAGACCGTTACTACACAGCAGGGGTGTATCAGGAAAGTGATGGTGTATTGAACTTTCCCAAAGATTTACTGGAATTGGCTTATTTTGGAAATGCTGGTGAAAGCAGAAGTTATGACCTTGGTGAAATCAATTTTAGAGCCAATCTGCAGACTGTGTTTCACATTGGTGTGAACGAGCAGATCAATAAAAACCTGCACCTGGGTGTAAGAGGTAAACTTTATACCTCTAGTGCCAACATAAGATCGGTAAGAAATACGGGGCAGTTTAACTCAAGACAACCAGTAAATGGACTTATTCTGAATCAGAGTATTAGTAATTTGAACCTTAGATTTGATAGCACTGGCCTGGAAGATGCAGATGAATTGTCAACCGGAAATGTTTTAATTGGCTCCAATTACGGGTTGGGACTGGATTTTGGCCTGTCTTATTATTTTAATGAAAGGGCAGAATTTACAGCGAGTATTTTGGATCTGGGGTTTATTCATTTTTCTAAAAACACCCGACGGGATGTGTCGCGAGGTTTTTACGAATACGACGGACTCGGCATTCAATTTCCAAATTTCTCTGAAGGGGATGATTTGATTACCTACTACCAGAACCTTGGTGATGAAATAGACGAAAACATGCCAACAGAAACCACCAATGGTTCATACACATATGTACAACCAACTAAATTAAACCTAGGTTTGAGCTATAATTTTGGTGGCGATGCCAGTCGGTGTAACTGTAGATTAAAATCTAGCGGGAAGCGAGCTGGAAACCAAACCCTGAGCTTACATGCGTTTAGCATGGTGAGTGCCGGTAATTTGTTTTACAGCATCAACGGTATGTATGAAAGGAGTTTCTGGAAAACGGTGTATGCGAAAGTAAGTTTGGGGATTGATCAATTCAACAGGCCCAATTACGGCGCCGGTATAGCTCTGGACGTTTGGAAATTCAATCTTTTTGCCAATGTGGACAGGATGAATCACTTTGGAAATATCTACAATGCGGAGGCATTGGCTTATCAGTTTGGGTTGAATTTAAAATTTTAAGTTCTTTTAAATTTGACGACGTAACCCAGATGTTCCAAAACTATCCAGCATTCGTTGGCATTAACAAACTTGACGGTACCTTCAACCTGTTCAAAACCTAAGGAGGTCATGTCCAGTTTTTCTCCTGGTTTTAGTTTTTTCAAACCATGGCTTTCAAACTGGCTATCCTCTACCATTGACCTTAAATTTTCTACTTCTTCTGCAGTTACTTTTGCGGGTTCCCCTAGCCAATACAGGTATCTTAAGGCATGTTTTCGATGGAATACCTGGTCCCTGTCTTCACTTGAAATTTTCACCAGAATCATAGAAGGAAGCAAAGGGCTTTCTATTTTCTTTTTGCGGTCACTCCACTGCTTTATTTCGATTTTGACTGGACAATAGGCTTCTATACCATCTTCCAGGAGTTGTTCGGTAAGTTTCCTTTCTGCCCGGGGTTTGGTGAAAAGCACAAACCAATGAGAAGGTAATTTGGAAGTAGAATTCATAAAATCAATTTACGCAGCTTGAATCTCAAGATAAAATTAATTCATTAGAATTCGAAAAGGATGCTTCAAACCTGCATATTCATTTAATTCTGCAGTTAAGGAGCCTACAGCTAAATCAGCTTGAATTTTTACGGGAATTTTATTTTTATCTGCACTTACCCAAAAGGTAAGGCTTTCACTTTCTTCAAAGACACGGTCGGCCATGACATAAGGCCTGAATTTCAGACATTCTACTTTACCAAATTTGGTTTCAATTGTATCGTACCCCAGGAATTTGGTTTTGAAATCGTAGTTTTCATTATCAAAAAACATGTTTAAATTGAATTCCTGACCTGGTTTAAGATTGTTGATATCTATGCTATTTCTAAGTTTATAAAATGCAGAAAGCATGTCCTGAGTGTCTGGTTTAAAATCAAAGGAGTCTGTCGTATTGTGTTTAAAGTCTACCACTTTCACACGACCTGTATTATGATCAAAGAAAAGCTCTTTATGTTTTTTATATCCTCCCTCATTGATGTCACGGATAAATTTCATGGGTAGGCCATGATCTCTTGTGATGAACGTCTCGTAACGGTCTCTTACTTTAAAAAAAACGTCTAGAAGTCCTACGCTTTTACCTGTCCCAACAATATGATATACATCTTTATCCTTTAGTTTTGATTTTTTTACCTCTAGGCTTGCTTTGCTGGCATTGAACCATCCGTATTTTATCTTGAAGTTGAGTCTTTCGCCATCACCAAATGCATTTTGGCTGTATCCAATTAGGGTAAAAAGAAGAAATAAAGCACTGAGGATAAGTTTCATAAATACATAACGTTTGTCCAAATTTCAATATTATCAATAAGCATACCTTTATTTTTAAGAGGACTTTATTAGAAAATATTAAAATTAAAAAAGCTTCAACTCAGGAGTTGAAGCTTTGGTATAAAAAAACTTTAATTCACTGTTAATTCTTTCAACTGTAGACAGATGAGAAGTTGAAAGTAGGCCTGAGGGCATCTGGGTTATTACAATGTCCCTCTTAGGTTCTGTTCACGTTCAATAGCCTCAAACAGAGCTTTGAAGTTACCTTTTCCAAAAGACTGCGCTCCTTTACGCTGTATGATTTCAAAAAACATAGTTGGCCGGTCTAGTACTGGTTTGGTGAAGATTTGTAGCAAATAGCCTTCATCGTCGCTATCTATCAAAATACCAAGTTCCTTTAGAGGGGCCAGGTCTTCATCAATTTCACCTACCCTGTCCAGAACTGTATCGTAATAGGTTTCAGGGATGTTCAAAAATTCGACACCACGACGCTGAAGTTCGCTTACCGTTTCTATAATATTATCGGTAGCCACAGCGATGTGTTGTACGCCAGCTCCATTGTAAAAGTCAATGTATTCTTCAATCTGCGATTTCTTCTTCCCTTCCGCTGGCTCGTTGATAGGGAATTTGATACGTCCATTTCCATTGCTCATCACCTTGCTCATTAGCGCAGTATATTCCGTCGAAATATCCTTATCATCAAAAGAGAGCAACTGGGCAAATCCCATGACATCGGCATAGAAGTCAACCCACTTGTTCATTTCATTCCAGCCTACGTTCCCAACCATATGGTCGATGTATTTTAAGCCTACACCTTCGGTTTTATAATCTTTCGTCCAGGCTTTGTAGCCAGGTAAAAACGGCCCGGCGTAGTCTTTTCGTTCTATAAATAAATGAATAGTTTCTCCATAAGTATGGATTCCAGAAATTACAGCTTTCCCATTATCATCTTCAATAGTATAAGGTTCAGCATAAGCTTTTGCACCGCGTTTCACCGTTTCTTCAAAACTTTTGGTGGCATCATCTACCCAAAGCGATACAAACTTCACTCCGTCTCCATGTTCGCTAATGTGCCTGTTGATATCGCCTCCCTCATTCATAGGGCTAGTCAGTACCAGTCGTATTTTACCTTGTTGCAGCACATAAGAAGTGGTGTCTTTTTTACCAGTTTCCAGTCCGGCATAGGCAACTGGCTGGAAGCCCCAGGCAGTCTGATAGTAATAGGCGGCCTGCTTCGCATTGCCGACATAAAGTTCTACAAAGTCAGTTCCCAGAATAGGAAGAAAGTCCTCCGCTTTCGGATTTACTTTTTTTAGCTTTTGGCTGGTGGTATCTGTACTCATCGGTTTTAGTTTTTTTTATTCAATTCTTAATTTTCAGTAGTATTTTGGGCGTTCCCCTCTCCCGATTGCTACCGGGAGAGGGTCGGGCTTTTTGTTTCAAGGCTGCATTCGCCAAGCTTAGCAAGTCCTGTACAGTCCTTCGGCTTCTTTCAGTCGCCCAAGTACAGTACGACTTCTAGCGCTTTGCTCAGCAGGCTTTCCACGTCAATCCCTTACGCAGGGCTCACTTCTAGTGCTTGTCCTCTAGCCACGACTGGTGATAACTATCATCGGCAATGGCTATACCTTCTTCTGTAATTTTTAAAGGTTTGAAGGTATCCACCATGACTGCTAGTTCTTCTGTTTTGGTCTGTCCTATACTTCGCTCCACTGCTCCTGGGTGCGGTCCGTGAGGAATACCTGCAGGATGCAGAGAGATATGTCCAGCTTCTATATCGTTTCTACTCATGAAATCCCCATCCACATAATATAAAACTTCGTCACTATCTATATTGCTATGGTTATAAGGTGCAGGAATACTTTCTGGATGGTAATCAAATAACCTAGGGCAAAACGAACACACGACAAATGCATCGGTCTCAAAGGTTTGATGCACAGGTGGCGGCTGGTGGATACGTCCTGTGATGGGTTCGAAGTCGTGAATAGAAAACGCGTAAGGATAGTTATAGCCGTCATAACCTACCACATCAAAAGGGTGTGTAGCGTAGACCATATCAAACAATTGGTTTTCTTTTTTTACTTTGATCAGGAAATCGCCTTTCTCATCGTTGGTTTCCAGCTCGTAGGGTTGTCTTAGATCCCTTTCACAAAACGGGGCGTGTTCCAGCAATTGCCCAAAATGATTTCTGTAGCGTTTGGGAGTGTAAATAGGTCTTCTGGACTCTACGATAAACAATCGGTTATCTTCGGTTTCAAAATCAATTTTATAAATAATTCCTCTGGGAATCAATAAGTAATCGCCGTATTCAAAATCCAGATTTCCCAAATGGGTTCTTAGTTTTCCTTTGCCTTTATGTACAAAAAGCAGCTCATCAGCATCAGCATTTTTATAGAAATAATCTTTAGACGATTCCATAGGAGCTGCCAGGATGATGCTAACATCAGAGTTATGTAAAACCGTTGTTCTGCTGTCCAGGTAATCGGGTTGAGGGATGGTTTTGAAGCCATGAAACTTATAGGACTTCAAATTAGTGTTTACTGCAATCTTTGGGGTTACATCTTTTTGACCCAAAATCTTTTTCACCTGCGTTGGGTGATGTTCGTGATAGCTGTTGGTCGACATCCCGTCAAAACCTATAGTTCCAAACAACTGTTCACGGTACAATGACCCATCAGGTTTCTTAAAGATCGTATGTCTTTTATGTGGTATTTTACCAAGTTTGTGATAAAAGGGCATGTTTTTTAAGATTTAATCAAATATCGTGAAAATAGATGTATTCTTCAACAATTGTAAAAATTATCTCTAGTGATGAAAGTGAAACAGGTTGGGTTACTCAAATCAGAACCAGTAACCAATGCTTATGAACCAGATGCTGTCTTTGGTTTCTGGAGAATAGGTGTATTTGAAATCGATAGGGCCAAGGATAGTTTGAGAGCCAAATCCTATCCCATAGCCAGAAAAATCAGGTAGACTCAGCCATTTGCCGCTGGACAGCAAATCGTCTTCAATATTGGCATAATTGGCTGTAAGAATAAAATGATTTTTCTTGTAGAAATTATAATCTACCTGTAAAATCCCTTTAATGTAAGAATTGGCAGATAATGTAAAGAAGTCATAACCCAAGAAATGTCTAAAGTTGTTGATGGTCTGGTTCCCAAAACCACCTAAGAAAAAATTAAGTCCTGCCAGGTCTTCATTTCCAGTTCTAAAACCAAGTTCCGACCCTATGTAGGCGGAGAATTTATCACTTATAGGGTGGGCAAAACCTACTTCACCTTTGGCAATGGCAAATTCAGAATAATCATCAAAAAAAGGAAAGTAAATGTTCAATTGACCTGAAAAGAAATACCCTGAACTCGGATAAAATCTATCATCCAAAGTATCAACTTTCAAGTATCCGTATGTGCTGAACAAGTTGTTTTTTTCAATAATTGTTTCGGCTTCATTGATTTCAGGATCTTCGATAAAGGTTTCAGTAGTCGCCTCCAAAAATTTGTATTCAGCTCCAAGGCCAAATTTGAAATCTTTGGTTAAAAAGGTTTCCGCAAAAATCTGATTGGTAAAGTCTTTATTCTTTAACCTTACTTGATTCAAATTCAGTGGGTTTTGAGCACCCACATTTTGCTGGATGAATTCGAAGTTAACATCATCTTCAAACTGATTGAATCTGGATTGCATTCCGATACTCCAATACCGGCCTTTGTCTATGTAGTAATTGAGATTGTACCTCAGGTTATCTCCAATTATCAGATCTAGTGAGGCCACATCGTTGGTAAAGAATAAACTTTTTTGAGTAAGATTGGCAAGAAAACTTGTTTTGTACAATTGATCGTAATGAACCCCAAATTTGAGTTGAGTATTTTGTTCACTTTCATAAATTCTCATGGTCAGATCCTGGTATTCTCCATTTTCTGTAAGAGAATAGTTGATTTTTTCAAAACTCCCTGTGGCCGATAGGTTGTTGAGCCCCGAGTTTAAATTTTCAAAACTTGTTTTTTCAAAAGTTTGGACCTTTAGTTTTCCAGTGATAAAATTCCTTGGAAAATTTGTATTCCCTACAATATTGATATTGCCAATGTTGATGCTGTCTTTGAGCTTGACAGGTGTTTGCTCGGGCTTGCTATTTTGAACTTTTGCAATCCTTCGAAACATTTCCATTTTTTCTTTAGCAGCAATTTCACCATTAGTGATGATCTTTTCGCCTTCATCAAAGGAGAGGACTGAGAAATCTTTAATGTCGGGTTTGATGTAAACATCTGTACGTTTGCTTTTTTCTTCTGCTGCTTTTATAGTTCTGAAATTGTTGACCTGTGTGAGAATTTCAAAGCCACTCGTCAGGTGGTCTTTATCTCTAAGGTCGTCCTGTACATTCACTCCTATAATGATATCCATTCCTTTATCCCTCACTTCATCTATTGGGAAATTGTTGAGGACACCGCCATCAGTAAGCATTCTTCCATCGATGTATACAGGACTAAAAAGTGTAGGGATAGCACCGCTGGCAGATAGGGAAGTAGCTAGATCTCCGCTTTCAATGAGGACCTCTTCACCTGTTTCTACATTGGTCGCAATGCATAAAAAAGGAGTAGGGAGTTTGGAGAAGTCTGTTTCTTTTACATGGGACAAAAGCTGAGCGTAAAGGTTGTAAATATTTTGCCCTTTGGAAATGCCTGTGGGGAATCTGATTTGAAAATCATCAAAAGGTAACTTTAGAACATATCTGTCTGCATCTTTTCGTTCATTAAAACTTTTGGAACTTCTCGGCAAATCGTCCTGAATGAGGGTTTCAAAATCTGTAGTTCTAAAAATAGAGTCGAGTTGTTGGGTTGTATACCCGGAAGCATAAAGCCCACCAACGATGGCTCCCATACTCGTGCCACCGATATAATCAACTTTGATTCCAGCTTCTTCAATTACTTTTAAAACGCCTATGTGCGCAAGACCTTTGGCACCGCCACCACTCAAAACAAGCCCTACTTTAAGTTCCTTTCCGGTTTGCTGTAAGCTATCTAGTTTCCTGAGTTCAAGGTTCTGTCCCCAAGTTAAAATAGGAATAAGAAAAAAAAGAATTTTAAGTTTCATCTGAAGTGTGGTAATGGGCATAAATAAGGTTGGCTTTGGAAGTTCCAATGACATCTTCTAGTTCTTTTAAACTCGCTTTTTTCACTTTTGAAATTGATCTAAAATGCTGTAACAATTCTATAGATGTTTTTTCTCCTATACCTGCAATTTCTTCCAATTCTGTGCCAATTGCACTTTTGCTTCTCTTATTTCTATGAAAGGTGATGCCAAAGCGATGCGCTTCGTTACGAAGCTGCTGTATAATCTTTAAGGTTTCTGTTTTTTTATCAAGGTACAATGGATATTGATCTCCAGGGTAAAACAATTCTTCCAGGCGTTTGGCAATGCCGATAATGGGAATTTTACCTCTCAACCCCAAACGCTCCAGCGCCGTCACTCCAGAAGATAGCTGACCTTTTCCTCCATCTACAATCACAAGTTGGGGTAGAGGCTCATCTTCCTCCAGCAGTCGTCTGTAGCGCCTGTAAACGACTTCTTCCATAGAGGCAAAATCATCTGGACCTTCTACGGTTTTGATATTGAACTTCCTGTAATCTTTTTTACTAGGTTTACCGTTTTTGAAGACAACACAGGCGGCAACAGGGTTAGAGCCTTGAATATTTGAGTTGTCAAAACATTCGATATGTCGAGGCTCTTCGTTGAGTCGCAAATCTTCTTTCATCTGCGCCATTAAGCGGTTGGTATGCCGATCTGGATCTACGATTTTCATTTGCTTAAAGCGTTCCATGCGGAAATACTTTGCATTTCGTGTAGAAAGGTCCACAATCGCTTTTTTATCCCCCAGTTTAGGAACGCTTACTCTCACATTTTCTCCAGCTTCTACTTCAAAAGGCACATAGATTTCTGGTGATTTGGAGTCAAATCGCTGTCTGATTTCAGTAATGCCGAGTTCCAGAAGTTCAGCGTCAGATTCATCCAGTTTTTTCTTCATTTCTATGGTATGCGAACGGATAATCGCGCCATGGGATAACTGCATAAAGTTCACATAGCCGTAACCTTCATCACTCACTACCGAAAACACATCCACATTGCTTATTTTAGGATTAACAACGGTAGATTTGGACTGGTATTTTTCTAGGGTATTGATTTTTCGTTTTACTTTTTCGGCTTCTTCAAAGCGCATTTCTTCTGCCAATTGATGCATTTGATCTCTAAAATCTTTCAGAGAATCTTTTAGGTTTCCTTTTACGATGTTGCGAATGGCTTCAATTTGTTTCAGATATTCTTCTTCATCCTGAAGGTCTTCACAAGGACCTTTGCAATTTCCCAAATGGTATTCTAAGCAAACTTTGTATTTGCCGTTTTCAATTTTTGCTCTGGACAAATCGTAGTTGCAAGTCCTTAATTGATAAAGGCCTTTGATTAATCCCAAAAGTGTTTTTACGGTGCGCAAACTTGGATAGGGACCATAATATTCACTACCATCTTTAATGACCTGCCGGGTGAGAAACACCCTGGGAAACCTTTCGTTTTTGATGCACAACCAGGGATAGGTTTTGTCGTCCCGTAACATGATGTTGAAACGCGGCTGGTGTTTCTTGATGAGGTTATTTTCCAGCAACAGCGCATCCATTTCAGAGTCGACCACGATGTGTTTGATATTCCTTATCTTCTTTACCATCACGCCGATACGGTGGCTGTCGTGTTCTCTGTTGAAATAGGAAGACACCCTTTTTTTAAGATTTTTAGCCTTACCTACATATAAAATCCTGTCGTCTTTATCGTAATATTGATATACTCCAGGGCTTTCTGGAAGGGTCTTTACTTGTATGTCTAAATCTGTGGTTTCCATAAAATAATCTCCCTACAAAGTTAAGGGATATGCGTGAAGATTTGTTGAATTTTAAACTTATGAGAAGAGTTTTTAATAAAAGTGAAAACTTCTATTTGATTAGACTTTAAAGCTAATACATACCAACATAATTCTGAAAATAGTAAATTTAGAATGCAAAATTTGAAATATTAAACCAACACCCGCGTGACTCGCTGTGAAATCCTGGTAATGACCTCGTAAGGAATGGTTTGGTGCTCGATGTCAAAATCTATGACCGTGTTGTTTTTACCAAAGACTTCCACTTCATCGCCTTCTTCACAATCAATGCCGGTGACATCTACCATCAGCGTATCCATGCAAACATTGCCTACGATGGGTGCTTTGGTTCCATTAATGAGAACACGTGCTTTACCATTCCCAAAAATTCGTGAGATTCCATCGGCGTAGCCAAGGGGGAGCGTCGCAATTTTGGTGGTGTTTTCAGCTTTGAATTTTCGCTCATAACCCACGCTATCACCTTTCTGAATAGTTCTAAGTTGTGCAATCACTGTTTTTAAGCTTGCCACAGCTTTTAGCATTTTGTGCTCGGTGGGATTGTTGCCATAACCATACAAGGCAATGCCAGCCCTTACCATGTCGTATTCTGCTTCAGGATAATTCAGGATGCCGCTAGAGTTGCAAATGTGACTTTCAAAAGCATAAGTCAGGTTTGCTTTAAAATAACCTCTGGCTTCTTCAAATTTTGAAATTTGAGTTTTGGTAAATTCAATTTCATTTTTATTTCCAGAAGCCGCCAGGTGAGAAAAAACACCAGCAACTTTTAGCTTGGGTTCAGAATTAAGGTGTTTTAAAACGGAATCCAATTCTGAAACTTCAAAACCAAGACGGTTGAGTCCCGTATTGATTTTAAGATGAACACTCAAAGCATCTACGTGATGATGTGCTAACTCCTGGCACAAACCTTCCAGAAAATGATGCGTATATACGCTAGGAGTGAGACGGTAGTCGATCAGGTTTTCAATTTCCTCAAGCTGTGGATAAAATACCAAAATAGGAACATCAACGCCAGCTTTTCTCAATCTTACGCCTTCTTCGATATAGGCCACCGCCAAATGTTCGGCACCAACTTCAACCAAATGTTTTCCAATGATAACCGAATCTGTTCCGTAGGCAAAGGCCTTGACAACGCCCATCATTTTGGTCTTCGGACTCAGATAACTTTTTAATAAGTTGAAGTTAGATTCCAAAGCTTTGAGGTCTATTTCAAGACGAGTTTCTAAAACTTTGGACATTACTTAGCCTTTTTTTGTTGGGTCAATTCTTGTGCATCTTTCACATCGATGTGTCTTACTTTTTCCTTTAGCATGGCTTTAAAGTAAGCTGCTCTGCTCAAAGGCTCGTATTCATCGGTTTCTCCGAGAAGTACCAAATCTTCCTTGGTGGATTTTCTAAAGCTGTATTGGGCGAGATTCCCAGTTCTGGTACAAACGGCGTGGACTTTGGTCACGTATTCTGCAGTTGCCATCAAGTTAGGCATAGGACCAAAGGGGTTGCCTTTAAAATCCATGTCCAATCCTGCGACAATCACCCTAACGCCTCGATTAGCTAAATCATTGCAAACCGAAATGATTTCGTCGTCAAAAAACTGTGCTTCATCAATGCCCACCACATCACAACTGTCTGCCAAAAGCCTAATATTAGCCGCAGCAGGAACAGGCGTGGATCTTATGGAATTTTCATCATGAGAAACCACTTCTTCTTCATCATATCGCCTATCGATCTGAGGTTTAAAAATCTCTACTTTTTGCTTTGCAAACTTTGCACGCTTGAGCCTTCGGATCAATTCTTCCGTTTTACCGGAAAACATACTACCACAGATCACTTCGATCCATCCAAATTGCTCTTTGTGATTAACAGTGTTTTCGAGAAACATTTTGTAATTTAGGGCGTTAATAAATAGGTTATCACTACAGAATAATAAGGCTAAAATTAGCAAAAATAATAGGGTCTTTAAAAAAGAAAATCACAAATGTTATGAAGAGAGTCTTAGAGGACGAATTGATAAGTCTGGCCGAACGCATTTTGAAAATGAAGAACAGAGCCGATATTCATCAGCTAAAAAAGGAAACAGCTGTGCTTTACGAGAAGCTGAGTATTTTGGCGTTTGCTGAATTACATTTTGGTGGCTTAAAGTCTGATATTTCTAAAACAGAATTTAAAGAAGCTTTTTCGCAGCAGTTTAGTGATATTGACGAAGAAAGCGGTCATTACAAATCTCCTGATGGAATGGATTACAATCCAGATCCTATCTCTGAACCCAATACTGAAAAAATCAAAGATATTGTCTCTCAAATGCCACCAGAATCAGAGCAGGTGGATTTCCTTTTGGCAGAATTTGAGAAGTTGACAAACCAATCTAAATCTGATTCTGAATCCGATTCAGATGAGAATAAACCAGCTTCAGAATCCAGTACTGAGGGACAGAAACCAACTTCCAGCAAGCCTTACCCTACTGAGGATGATTTTAATAGTTATGGTGTGCACTTTGATGACTTGCCAGATTTTGAACCAAAACCCGGAGATGAACAACCGAAGCAATCGACTTCGCATCAGGAGTATCCAGAAAAAAAGGAAGGCCCAAAAGAGGAAGAACCAAAATCTACACCACCAGATCCAGAAGAAGTTCAGTCAAATTTAAATTCTACTCACCCAGGAAAACGCTCATTGAATGATAGATTGAAAAAAGGTATTAAAATAGGGCTTAACGATAGAATTGCATTTACCAATCATTTGTTTGGGGGCAGTACAGACGACTACAACCGTGTACTTTCTCAACTCAATACCATGTCTTCTTTTTCTGAAGTTGAATCTTTTATTCACAATCAAGTTAAGCCAGATTATAACAACTGGGAAGGCAAAGAAGCAACAGAAACTAGATTTATGGAAATCGTTGAACGTAAATTCGAGTAAGCATGTCAAAATTAATTTTGGTGCCAACCCCTATTGGCAACTTGGGAGACATGACTTACAGAGCGGTCGAGGTCCTAAAATCTGTAGATGTTATCCTAGCTGAAGATACTCGAGTAAGCGGGATTTTACTCAAGCATTACGGCATTGAAACTCCGATGCAAAGTTACCATCAACACAACGAGCATTCCCAAACTGAATCTGTTGTCAATCAAATTAAACGAGGCAGAGAAACTGCTATTATCACAGATGCAGGAACGCCCGGCATATCAGACCCCGGGTTTTTATTAGCCAGAGCATGTGTCGCTGCAGGAGTAAAGATAGAATGTCTGCCTGGCGCTACAGCCTTTGTTCCAGCGCTTGTGAACAGTGGGTTGCCAAATGATAAGTTTGTTTTTGAAGGTTTTCTTCCTGCCAAAAAGGGAAGGCAAAAGCGATTTAAAGCTTTGGCAGATGAAGATCGTTCCATGGTATTTTACGAATCACCCTATAAACTTCTCAAAACCCTTCAGCAGTTTACAGAACATTTTGGTGAAGAACGGCAAGTCTCGATTTCCAGAGAAATCTCAAAGCTTTACGAAGAAACTATTCGCGGAACCTTATCTGAAGTCATAGCTCATTTTGAAGAGAAAAAACCCAAAGGAGAGTTTGTGATTGTCCTGGCAGGCTCTGCATTGAAAGCATAAAAAAAACTGTCTCAAAACTTATTCTTTGTCATTCTGAATTTATTTCAGAATCTTAAATAATTGGTAATCAATTTAGATGTAGACCTTGAAACTCCAAAATCACTGAGACAAGGTGGCAATTCTATGTTTTGAGACAGCTTCTAAATATTTATGTCAGATACATTAACTGATTTCAGACACTCTTAAGGTATTTACCATGCCTTTAGCTTCAATAGGCATAGCTGCAAGGTTGATAGTGAAGTCGCCTTTTTCAACGTATTTCATTTCTTTAGCAATAGAATTGATATCTTCTATAGTTTCATCTGTACTGCTAAATTTATCATAGTAAAATGCTCTTACTCCCCATAAAAGACTCAACTGCGTGAGAATTCTTTTGTTGGAAGTAAAGGCTAGTATATGTGAGTCTGGTCTCCAGGCTGAAATCTGAAATGCGGTGTATCCACTATTGGTCAACGTACAAATGGCGCTGGCATCTATTTCGTTGGCCATCAATGCGGCGTGATAACATACTGCTTTTGTGATGTATCTTTTAGTTTTAATTTGTGGTGCTTCATGTGGCACATTGATAAGTGGTGAATTTTCAACACTTTTTAAAATTTGAGCCATCTTTTGGATCACCTGAACGGGATATTTCCCTACTGAGGTTTCTCCAGATAGCATCACAGCATCAGCGCCATCCATGACAGAGTTGGCCACATCATTCACTTCGGCTCTGGTTGGAGTCAGGCTATCTATCATGGTTTCCATCATTTGCGTAGCAATAATGACGGGAATTCTGGCTTGTTTAGCCTTCAAAACCAGTTGCTTTTGAATGAGAGGTACTTCGTGAGCTGGAACTTCCACACCTAAATCTCCACGAGCAACCATCAATCCATCACAGTAAGCAATGATTTTATCGATGTTTTTGACCCCTTCTGGTTTTTCAATTTTAGAAATAATAGGAATCTTATGTTCGCTATGCTTTTTAATAATCTTCTGAAGCTGTTTTAGATCACTTGCAAATCTTACAAATGACAAAGCAATCCAGTCCACCTGAAGCTCACAAGCAAAAATGGCATCTTCCACATCTTTTTCTGTCAATGCAGGAAGTGAAATGTTTGTATTTGGAAGGTTGACACCTTTTCTAGACTTCAATGGTCCACCTTGCACAACTTTTGTTTTGACTTCACTTTTCTTATCTGTAGTAAGGACTTCAAAAATTAATTTTCCATCATCTAGTAAAATACGTTCTCCTGGTTTTACGTCCTGTGGAAAGGTGTCATAATTCATGTAGACACGTGTCTTAGTGCCTTCAAATTCTTCTCCAGTGGCAAAAATGATTTCATCACCAGGCTCAACTACGACTTCATCTTTCATAACACCAACTCGAAGTTTTGGTCCCTGGAGGTCTCCTAAAATTCCTGCATTGAAACCATACTCTTCGTTAAGGTCGCGAATCATTTTTACACGTTCACGCACACCATCATGATCGGCATGGGAAAAATTAATTCTAAAAATGTTGACACCAGCATCTAGCATGTCTTTCAGGACTTCTTTCTTGCTAGTGGCTGGCCCTAGAGTGGAAACTATTTTTGTTTTCTTTAATGTTTTCATTAGTCTAAAATTAAATGTTCTGGGTGTTTTATAGCACTGCTATCAATGGTATATGCCATCGATATTTGATGCGTTTTTACTATTTTTTCTACGATAAGCTGAGGATTGAAAATGTCCAGCTCATCATCAATTTTTAACAAGTAGTCCACACGTTTGTAGTCTTTCAGAAGAAACTCTGAGGTTACCAGATCTTCAGTTTCAAACAGGTTATTGGCTACAACCGATGCTTGTTCCAGACTTACTTTATTGCAAATCAAATATGATTTTGTGTCCCATTCCTCATTAAAATAATCAAATATGGGGAAACCTACCTGTTTTCCATTTACGCTAAGTTCAAGGTTGCTTACCATCCTCTTAAAACTCGTGCCAAGAACAGAATTTATGAGGTAAGCAAGCTTGTGTGGTTCCTGTTGAGAATGAATGCCTATCAATTTAAAATCAGAAATTTCAAAATCAGATAAACTGAATCTCTTTTTTTTCATGATGGACTTAATAGAAATTTTTTAACAATACTTCAACTCAACCGCTTGTAAATATATGAAACAAAACAAGATGCATCAAACCTAAGCTATCTTAATAGTTAGCCAAAGGTTAAGAAAACGTTTTCGTGGAAAGAATTTTAGGTATTGATGTGATTTTGAAAAGTAAAGTAAGCCCGTTGAGAGGCTTTCTCTTCAGCTCTCTTTTTGGAGGTTTCTCTGGCTTTTCCAGAAATCTCGTTATTGATGATTAATTTGACCGCAAAATGCTTCTCTTCATCTCTGCCGAAATCATCTTCGATAACATATTCAAAAGGAAATTTGTTCTTCTGGCACCACTCAATCATTAAACTCTTATAACTCACAACCCGCTTTTCAAGCTTAGCCAAATCTACATCTTCCTGGATGACTTTTTTGTAAATGAAAGATTCGCAAGCTTTGAAACCTTTATCTACATAAATGGCTCCAATAAGCGCCTCAAATAAATTACCATTGATGTTTTTACCTAGCTTTTCTGCCGGGATTTCAGAAAGTATAAGGTCCGTGAGGTTGAAGTTTTGACCGAGTAGATTGAGGTTTTTACGGCTTACAATTTTAGAGCGCATTTTGGTCAGGTAGCCTTCATCTCCGTGAGGTGCATTTTCAAATAAATAAGTTGAAATAACAGCTCCAAGGATAGAATCTCCTAAAAACTCAAGGCGTTCATAGCTTATCATCTGGCCTTCTTCGTTCTTAGCTTTTAAAGAACAGTGTGTGAAAGCCTGTTTGTAGATAGATAAATTGTTGGGTTTTACCTTTACAATCTTTTGGATTTTTTGAAAAAAAATCCCGTCTCTATGAGAACGGGATTCATTAAGTATATTTTTAAAAAACTTCATTCAAAATGGATATGCTACTCATCCTCCATGCTTTTAAAAGCAACGCAGGCATTGTGTCCTCCAAAGCCAAACGTATTGCTCATCGCCACTTTTATTTTCCGTTCCTGTGGCTTGTTCAATGTAAGATTGAGTTCAGAATCAATATTCTCATCTGCAGTTTCATGATTGATCGTTGGTGGTACAAGACTGTTTTGCATCGCCAAAATAGAAGCAATGGCTTCTACAGCACCAGCAGCACCAAGTAAGTGACCCGTCATCGATTTTGTAGAATTGATATTAATATTTTTAGCGTGTTCGCCAAAAACTTGTTTTATAGCTTTCAATTCTGCGACATCTCCAAGTGGTGTAGAAGTACCATGTGTGTTTATGGTGTCTACATCTTCAGGTTTTAATCCAGAATTTTCCAGGCAATTTTTCATCACAGCTATCACCCCAATTCCCTCAGGATGTGGAGCCGTCATATGGTAAGCATCAGATGACATTCCTCCTCCAATCACTTCAGCATAAATTTTTGCTCCTCTTGCTTTGGCATGCTCATATTCTTCAAGAATTAGAGCACCGCCACCTTCACCTAAGACAAACCCGTCTCTATTGGCATCAAATGGTCTTGATGCTTTTTGAGGATCATCATTTCTGGTAGAGAGGGCATGCATGGAATTGAAACCACCCATACCAGCTTGGGTTACTGCTGCTTCACTACCTCCTGTCACCATGATATCACTATATCCTAAACGAATGTAGTTAAGAGCGTCTATCATAGCGTTTGCTGAGGAAGCACAAGCAGAAACCGTCGCGTAATTAGGTCCCATAAATCCATGTTTGATGGAGATATTTCCAGGAGCAATGTCTGCAATCATTTTGGGGATAAAGAACGGGTTGAAACGCGGAGTACCATCGCCTTTTGCAAAGTCAATAACCTCGTTTTGAAAAGTTTCTAAGCCTCCTATTCCAGCGCCCCATATGACACCAATTCGATATTTATCAACTACATTAAGGTCAACACCAGAGTCTAAAATAGCTTCGTCTGAAGCTACCAAAGCATACTGTGCAAACCTATCTAGTCGTCTTACTTCTTTTCTGTCGAAGTAATCATTGGCGCTAAAGTTTTTTATTTCACAAGCGAATTTGGTCTTGAATAGACTTGTATCAAAATAAGTGATAGGAGCCGCACCACTTTTACCGTGTTTCAGACCTTCCCAGTATTCTGTTATATTGTTTCCTATGGGCGTGAGAGCGCCCAGTCCAGTAACTACAACTCGCTTTAATTCCATGAAATAAGACTATTTATTTTTTAGCTTCCTCAATATAAGAAATAGCTTGACCAACTGTTGAGATATTTTCTGCTTGGTCATCAGGTATTTGAATGTCGAATTCTTTTTCGAATTCCATGATTAGCTCAACTGTATCCAAAGAATCTGCTCCCAAATCGTTTGTAAAGCTAGCTTCTGTAACAACTTCGTTTTCGTCAACGCCCAACTTATCTACGATAATGGCTTTTACTCTTGATGCAATGTCTGACATGATTGTAATTTTTTATGTTTAAATTCAGTGCGCAAAAATATAAAACTTTAGTTTAAAACAAGTTTTTAAGCTGAAAATGTGTTTAAATTTACATAATAATATTTTATAAATTAGATTTGAAATCGTCTTAATTTCAAATTCAATATCAACTTCAATGGAAAATTCTAAACCAAATTCAAAAAAAAAGATTGTTGTATTTGCTTCTGGCAATGGCACCAATGCGGTAAATATATATCATTATTTTAGAGAACATGACGATGTTGAAGTCTCTCATATTGTATCCAATAATAAGAAATCCAGAGTATTGCGTCGTGCTCATGATTTGGGCATCAAATGCATTCATTTTGATAAAGAAGATTTATACGATTCCACCAATCTACTGGAAGTCATTCAGGAAATCAATCCAGATGTCATTGCTTTAGCGGGCTTCCTCTTAAAAATACCAGAGCCTTTTTTAAGAGCATTTCCTAATCAGATCGTGAATATACACCCTTCTCTTTTGCCAGACTATGGAGGAGATGGTATGTATGGGGAGCGTGTATTTAAACGGATACTGAAAGATAAACGAACCGAAAGTGGTATTACCATACATTATGTAAGTGAAAATTATGACGAAGGTGAAATTATCGCACAACATAAAGTTGAGTTGGAAGGTAACGAAGATTTAAATTCTCTGGAAGAAAAAATCCATGGGTTAGAATACGAGCATTATCCCAAAGAAATTGAAAAGCTTTTGTATTAATTTATGGCTAAATCCTCTAAGTATTATGTTGTTTGGGAAGGTTATGAGCCTGGAATCTATTCTACCTGGCAAGACTGCAAGCTTCAAATTCAGAATTACTCCAACGCCAAATATAAATCTTTCAAAACATTAGAAGAGGCAAAGGATGCTTATGCGATGGGTTTTTTTGGTTATCAAAAGCACAAGAAAACTGCTCCGAGTCAATTCACTACTGAAGGCATCGAATGGAAATCTATCGCTGTAGATGCTGCCTCCAGTGGTAATCCTGGTAAGATGGAGTACAGAGGAGTGGTGACCAAAACCAAACAAGTCTTGTTTCATATGGGGCCTTTTCCCAACGGGACCAATAATATAGGTGAGTTTCTGGCTTTGGTACACGGCCTGGCTTTTCTAAAAGATAAGAAAAGTGATTTGCCGGTGTATACAGATTCCAAAATTGCCATGTCCTGGATCCGTCAGAAAAAATGCAAGACCAAACTCAGTAAAAATTCCAAAAATGAAAAGCTGTTTGAATTGATCAAAAGAGCTGAGATTTGGCTTTCTAAAAACACCTTCAAAAACCCCATTCTGAAATGGGAAACCAAAAGCTGGGGAGAGATTCCTGCAGATTTTGGGAGGAAGTAAGGATTAGCAATGGATAAATTATCATATTGGAATTAGATCTCACAGGCTTCAAAAACCTATGAGGTATCAGAGCTCTATAAAACTTTGTAAGCTTATCATTTATGGTCCTAAATTGAAAACTGTAAAACATCCAAGATCGTATTCAGCTAGGCCATTTAAAGGGTTATAGATTAGGAATTTTTATATACTTTGAATTAAAAGCTTCAACCGATTAAATTCTTATAGAAACCCTATATTTGCAAAAAATTTCTATAGATATGAGCAAGTTATTAATTGTGGGGACAGTGGCTTTTGATGCGATTGAAACACCATTTGGAAAAACAGATAAAATCCTTGGTGGGGCCGGAACTTACATTGCTTTAAGTGCTTCTCAATTTGACGTTGAATCTGGTGTAGTCTCTGTTGTTGGAGATGATTTCCCACAAGATTATTTGGATTTGCTTTCCGATAGACAAGTAAATTTGGACGGCTTGGAAATCGTAAAAGGGGGTAAAACCTTTTTCTGGAGCGGTCGTTACCATAATGATATGAATTCCAGAGACACACTGGACACTCAGCTTAATGTTCTGGCAGACTTTTCACCAAATGTTCCAGATCATTTCAAGAATTCTGACATTGTCATGCTAGGTAATTTACATCCTGCCGTTCAGCTGAGTGTAATCAATCAGGTCAAAAATCCTAAACTCATTGTTTTGGATACGATGAACTTCTGGATGGATTCTGAGCTGGATCTATTAAAACAAGTGATCTCTAAAGTAGATGTGATTACCATCAACGATGAGGAAGCAAGGCAGCTTTCTGGTGAATATTCGTTAGTCAAAGCGGCCAGAAAAATAAGAGATATGGGACCGGATTATGTGGTCATCAAAAAGGGAGAGCATGGGGCTTTGTTATTTCATAAAGAAGAAATGTTCTTCGCACCAGCATTACCACTAGAAGAGGTTTTTGACCCTACTGGTGCCGGAGACACTTTTGCAGGCGGTTTTGTAGGGTATCTTGCCAGCTCCAGAGATATTTCTTTTGAAAACATGAAAAATGCCGTGATTTATGGATCGAATCTAGCTTCTTTTTGTGTAGAAAAGTTTGGAACAGAAAAAATGCTGGAACTTGATAAGGACGAAGTGGACAAGCGTTTAAAAAGCTTTCAGGCGCTTACTCAATTTGAGATCAATTTAGCTTAACAGTTACTGCCCTGAATTTTTCAGGGCATTTTTATAGACTACAGGAATGAGTGAACTTATTAAACACGAGTGTGGTATTGCCACCTTAAGACTTCTAAAACCGCTTTCTTACTACCAAAAGAAATACGGTAGTGCATTCTACGGCATCAATAAGATGTATTTAATGATGGAGAAGCAGCACAACAGGGGGCAGGATGGCGCTGGTCTGGCTAGTGTCAAGCTAGATGTAGAACCGGGAAACCGCTACATTAGCAGAGTGCGTTCTAATGCGGCGCAACCTATTCAGGATATTTTTGCTCAGGTCAACGAAAGAATAAATACTCAGTTGGAGTCCAACCCTGAGATTCTGGATGATATTGATGCTCAAAAGACCAATCTTCCCTATTTGGGTGAGGTGTTTTTGGGTCACGTGCGTTACGGAACCTTTGGTAAAAACAGCATAGAAAGTGTACATCCCTTTCTAAGACAAAACAACTGGATGCACCGAAACTTAATTGTGGCTGGTAACTTCAATATGACCAACGTCAATGAGTTATTCCAAAATCTGGTAGAGCTAGGTCAGCATCCCAAGGAGAAAGCTGATACGGTGACAGTGATGGAGAAAATAGGCCACTTCCTGGATTCTGAAGTTGGAAAGCTTTATAAAAAGCTAAAAAGCGAAGGTTACAATAAAAAAGAAGCTTCTCCTCATATAGTTGAGCAACTGAAAGTACACAAAATACTAAGAAAATCCTCTAAAGACTGGGATGGTGGTTATGTGATTGCCGGAATGCTGGGTCACGGAGATTCCTTTGTCCTTAGAGATCCTAATGGGATAAGGCCAGCTTATTATTACAAAGATGATGAGGTGGTAGTAGTGGCTTCGGAGCGACCAGTTATTCAAACCGCTTTCAACGTAGATTATGAAGATGTGCATGAATTGATGCCAGGAGAAGCGATTATCACCAAGAAAGATGGTTCTGTACATTTCAAAACCATCTTGAAACCCAGAGAACGCAAAGCCTGTTCCTTTGAGCGTATTTATTTTTCCAGAGGAAGTGATGCTGAAATTTATAAGGAACGCAAAAACTTAGGTCGATTATTGATGCCAGATGTGTTGAAGGCGATTGATTTTGATACGATGAATTCAGTGTTCTCCTACATTCCTAATACAGCTGAAACTTCCTTCTACGGAATGGTGGAAGCTGCTCAGGACGAATTAAATCGACAGAAAAATGAGGCGATCCTGAAAGAAAAGGAAAGTTTGACAGATGAGCGACTTAAGGACATCTTGAACTTGAGGTTGAGAACTGAAAAGATTGCCGTCAAAGATGTGAAGCTTCGTACATTTATTACTGAAGACAGCAGTCGAGACGATTTGGTAGCTCACGTGTACGACGTCACCTATGGCGTTGTGAAACCCACCGATAATTTAGTCGTCATCGATGATAGTATCGTCCGTGGAACCACTTTGAAGAAAAGTATTCTAAAAATGCTGGATCGGTTAAATCCTAAAAAGATCATTATCGTGTCTTCGGCTCCACAAATTCGCTATCCAGACTGTTACGGCATTGATATGGCGAAACTGGAAGATTTTGTGGCGTTTCAGGCAGCGGTTTCATTGTTGAAAGAGCGTGGCATTTATCAGGAAACTGTGGATGCTATTTATGAAAAATGCAAAGACCAGTCAGAATTTGCTTCTCAAGCAGAAGAAAATCATGTCAAAGCCATATATGAGCCTTTTACTTATGAAGAAGTCTCCGATCGCATTGCTCAGCTTCTAAGCGATGAGAGCATCTCTTCAGAAGTCAAAGTCATTTATCAAAATGTAGATAAACTCCATGAAGCCTGTCCGAAAAATTTAGGCGACTGGTATTTTACTGGAGATTATCCAACGCGAGGCGGCAATAAGGTTGTGAACAAAGCGTTTATGAACTTTTATGAAGGAAAGAATGACAGAGCGTATTAATTTAGAACACTTTTGACGCAACCTTTTACTTGTATCTCACATCTCATTACTGTGAAATAATTCTTAAATTTAAAAAGTATAATCCTCACTATCCAATAGTATGCAAGATCATCCAACTCAATCCTCATCAGACGAAATCGACTTAGGTGTTGTTTTCGAAAAAATTAAATTATTTTTTAAATCCATTTTAATTGGAATTGTTCAAGTCTTTCAATTTTTCTGGAAGCATAAGTTTGTCCTTTTGGGGCTTTTGGTCATCGGTTTTGTTTTACAGTATTACATTAAATCTATTTCTGAACCTACCTACACCAATCAGTTTTTAATTCAAACTAATTATAAAAGTACAGAATATCTTTATGATAAAGTAAATTCAATTAACGCTAAAATAGAATCAAAAGACACAGCCGATTTAAAAGTGATTTTTGGCAATGCTTACGCGAGGGTAAAAGAGGTTGAAGTAGAGCCAGTAATAGATGTTTATAGTCTTGTAAATGAATCTACAGAAACTAAAGAAACCTTTGAGCTTTTACTAGATGAATTCGGAGACTTTAGTTTTGTGGAAGATAAAATCAACATCAATGAATATCCTACTCACAAACTCAAGATTCATATAAAAGGGAAACAAGACAATGAAAGTATTGCGAAAAAGCTATATGCTTCCTTCGCAGAAAATCCATTCTACGAAAAAAAGAAGAATTTAACTTTAGAAAATCTGCAGGAACAACTCCTTGAAAATAAGACAATACGTTCACAAATAGATAGCATTATCAAAGAACAAAAAGGGACCTTGGATTTTTCTACAGCAGATAACAACTCTATCAATTTTTCCGGGAGTCAAAATTTACAAGGGCTTTTAAATCTTAAGAGGCTCTCATTGGAAACTGATTTAGAATTGATAGAAAAAATAGCAACCGAAGATGAGGTTTTAAAAATAGTGGATACTACGTTTGGGGTTTATGATGATGAGAAAAATATTTCATACTTAGTTATACCTCAAATATTAATAGGACTTTATTGTTTAGTATTCTTATTAGTTTATCTCAAAAAAAAGATTCTCAATTTCGTTAACTAGTATTTATCCATTATAAATGCATTTTAGTTTAGGATAATGTTATTACAATTTTCCTAAGGAAAATAGTTTGTTTGATTTATTTACATGATGAAATATAAATTTCTCACTTTTTTTTATTCATTTATTTCAACATTTTCAAATTTGATTTCAAGTTTGGTGATTTTCATAGTTTTAGCTAGGGCATTGGATAAATCTATATTTGGCGACTATGTTTTTTATAATTCACTTGCTGCTATTTCTTGTGTTTTGATAGATTTTGGTATCAATCAAAAGCTTTTGCGTGAAGGGAGAATAGATTTACCTAACTTGAATATTCTTTTTTTAAATAATCTCTTCTTCAAAAGCTACGTTTTTTCGTTTGTTTTCATTTTATATTCAATAATTTTAGTTGGAATATTAAACTATGATTTTTATAGTATATTGATTTTTTTGACTGTTGCTTCATTTTCTTTTTTCCAATTATCAACGGTTGTCTATAGAGTTATAAACGATTATAAACTAGATGCAATAGTCACGTTTATCGGATCTTTTATTTTCATAACCTCTTGTTTGGTTATAACGAAATTGACAACAGATATATTTGTTATTTGCACTGTATTGCTCATGGTAAGGCTTTCCTCTTTTTTAGTATCGCTTTTTGTGATTAACAAAAAAGTGAGATTAAGTTTTAAGTATAGACCAATCTTATTTAAAAAATTAATACTTGATACTTTACCCTATTTAACTGATCGAATAGTTTCTGTTTTATATTCTAATGTAGATACATTAATTATAAAATATTTCATTGGCTCAGTAGGTGTTGCTACTTACAATAGTGGCTTAAAGCTTGCATCAGGATCACTAGGAGTCTCGACGATTTTATCAAATATATATATCCCAAAGATAAGTGTGATTAACTATGAAAATAATGTTTCTATAATCGAAGAACGCAAAGTTTTTAAAGAATTATGGATGCTTTTATCAATTTTTGGACTTCTGATTGTTAGTGTATTCACATTTCTGAATACATTCATCTCTAGTTTTTTTTTTAATGATAAATTTCCCGAATTGATTTTCTTGTTGCCTTTTTTTGGACTATTTGTCAACACAAGATTAATGGCTTCTTACTATGGAATTATCTTAACCGCTATTGGTAAACAAAAAGAAAGGGCACGCGCAAATATTATTTCATTTGTAGGTATGGTAGTTTCTGGAATTATTCTAACCTATTACTTAGGTCTTAAAGGAACATTACTTTCATTAATAATAACCACAATTTTACTAATAACTTTTTATATGTTGATACTGAAACGTATTCATTTTAAATTTTTATACACAAAAGGGGCTTTTGTAGTATTCACAATAACACTATTTATAGTATGGACAAAGTTATCATCGTAGGGGCGATAGATAGGCATAATTATGGGGATTTGCTCTTTCCTATCTTAATCACAGAGTATTTAATACAGAAAAAAATAGAGAATGATGAGGCATTCTCAATTGAATATTATGGCAGCGTAAAGTCAGATTTATCTGCTTACGGTGCTGTTGAAACAAGGTCTACAAGAGAACTTTTTGAAACTAAAATTACAAATGATACCGTTATTATAGTAGCTGGTGGTGCTGTTTTATTTGCGACCTGGATCAATATAATTTCATATTTGAAATCTGATCTTTTTTTCAAATTCATAAATGTAGCTAGCAAATTTTTACCAAAAAATACCATGGAAGCTATCTTAGAAAAGGCTTTCGATTTTAAATTGAAAAAGCCTTTTATTATTCCAAAACAGAAGTTTGTTAAAGTTCATCCAAGAATAACCTATAATGCTGTCGGGTCCTCCTTATTATCAACGTTAACAGCATCAGATAAAAAATATATATCTAAACACTTAAATGAGTCAGATTACTTATCAGTAAGAGATCAAAAATCTTTTGACAATTTAAAAGAAATCGGGGTTGAGAAAGAGTTTTTCTTGTCTCCAGATTCTGCTTTAATAATGTCTGATTTTTTCCCTGTTGAAACTCTACAAAAAAAAGTAGAGAAGGAGACAATATATTTAATAGATGAATTAGGCAAAAATTATTTTTGTTTTCAAATTGGTTTAAAATATGCTCAAGAAAACTATGTTTTGATAGCAGAAATTCTGGATAAGATATACTCAAAACATAATGTGCCTACGCTTTTACTTCCAATAGGTAATGCTCCGGGTCATAATAATGATGTAGCTCTCAACAAGATTTTAGAATTAACGACAACAGGTAGCACAAAAATTTTAAGATCAAGCAATGTATATGATATTATGTATGGTATTGCAAAATCAAGAATTTTTGCAGGCACAAGTCTGCATGGAAATATCACAGCAACATCGTACAATGTACAAAGTATAGTTTTAACTTCTAAAATTCCTAAATTGAACTTTTATGTTGAAACTTGGTTGGAAAAGGATGAAATAAATATTGTAGAATTTCAAGATTTGAACACAGTTTTCTCGAATTTAATTTCAAAAACATTTAGAGGTTATAAAAATCTTGATAAAATGAAAAATATGGTTTATGAAAATTATTCAAGATTATTTCAACAGCACTAAAAATGAAATTATCTCTGTCTATTTTTTCAGACCTATTTGATGATTTTAGTTTTCGAAGCAATTACTTACAGGGAAAATTTAAATCGAATCCCATTTCGATTTATACCCTATGTTTTTAAGATATTAAAAAAACTAATAAGGCTCATTGTTTATTTTAAATATGATCTAAATGATTGTGAACAAACCAAATATAAATCTGTTTATCGTAGGTGCTGCCAAAGCAGGAACTACATCGTTATACCATTATCTTTCACAACATAGTCAAGTTTTTTTTCCACTTGTAAAAGAACCTAATTATTATTCAAGAGCAGAAGCGCACAACTCTCAGGCATATGAAAATCCAAGTGAAGGGAAGTTTTACCATAATAAAATCATAAGGAGTGAAAAAGTATATTACTCCCTCTTCAAAAACTCAAAAAAGTTCAAAATTGTAGGAGACGCAAGCCCGTCTTATTTATGGGATCCTTTATCTGCACAAAGAATTTATAAAGATTTTCCAAACGCAAAAATTATAATTTTACTGAGAAACCCAACAGATAGAGCCTATTCCCACTTCTTGATGGATTTAAAAAGTGGTAACCAGAAAGAGCCTGATTTTCAAAAGGCTCTTTATAATGATAAAAAAAGTAAATCTAACACTTGGGGTAGAGCACATCTTTATGAAGATCTAGGTTTATACTATAAACAAGTCAAAAACTATATGACTGTATTTTCAAAAGATCAAATAAAAATTGTCCTTTATGAGGATGTCTTCAAAAACACAAAAAACACATTATCAGACATCTTAACTTTTTTGAATTTAGATATAAAGGAGTTGGATAGTATAGATTTTTCAACTAAACATAACCCTTATTTGAAGCCCAGAAATAAACTTCTAAATCAAATTCTTAAGTTCAAAAATAATTTGGCACCATTAAAACGAATAGCTCCTGATTACATCAAAAAACTTTTGACAGATAAAATCCTTTATGAACATGGTGAAAAACCCAAAATTCCACAAGAATCCTATTTGTATTTAAATGAGGTGTTTAAGGAAGATATTATAAAGCTAGAAAAACTACTAAATATAGATCTTAGCGCATGGAAAGACTAAGCACAGAAGCTCATCAAGCGAAAGATTTTGTGAATGTCATAATTGTAAATTACAATTGTTGGAGATATACAATAGATTGCATTTATAGTCTGCTAAAATCCACGTATGATAATTTTCACATCTATGTTTTAGATAATAATTCTACAGATCATAGTTGCTTCAAAATTAAGGAATGGAGTAAGCTAAATGATATTAGCTTAACTTCTATTCCTGGTAATCCTAATAAGCTGGAAGCCTATTTAAATTTTAATCCAACCCAAATAACATTAATCGAAAATGATGAGAATTGTGGATTTGGTGCAGGTAATAACATGGTTTTGAGAGCTTTATCTAAAATAAGCAGAAATGATTTTGTTTGGTTGCTAAACCCAGACACGGTTGTAGAGCCGAAAGTGATGGAAGACTTATTGAAAATTGCTAAAAGCAACCAGAATGTAATAGTTGGTAACGTAATTCATTTTTATAAAAAGAGAAATGAGGTTATGTATTATGGTGGTTTTAAAGTGAAGAAGTTTATGCATGGCGTAGAAGATGTGAAACTAAAAGATGACATACATAAAATCGACTCCATAGCCGGTGCTTCAATTTTCACAAGTATGACTTCATTTAAAAAACTAGGATTTCTACCAGAAAATTATTTTATGTATTGGGAGGAAACAGATTTTTGCACAATTGCGAAGCAGAAAGGATATATATTTAAAGTAAATTCTAATTCAATAATTTATGACCATGTAGGAGCAAGCTCAAAAAGTAATTTTTTGCGAGAATATTTGTACTTACTGAATGGACTTAGGTTTTATAAAAAGTATTATCCAATGTATATGCCAGCTATTTTGCTTTCTACAGTAGCCAAATACCTTAAAGCTCTGCTTTTTGAAGATGCAACAAAGCAAAAAGCGATATTTTATGCTCATATTGACTTTGGTAAAGTTTTTTTTGGACAAAAAATTAATGTTTTGAAGCGTATAGAAAGGCATAAAAAGAAACATACACATGAATAAATCTATAGTCCTCCAAATATTAAAGTACCTTCCGTTAAAACCTTTATTTCGTCCTTTTTATAGTGGCTGTGGTAGTATCTTGTTTATGCATAAAGTAATTAGTCATCATGAAGACAGGCAAAGGATTGAAATGATGAAGGCAAATGAGATTGATGTTGATTTTCTTGAGAAAATGCTATTGTACTTAAAGAAAAAATATGATATCATTTCGATTGATGAAATGACTCAGGTTCTCAAATTGAAGAAAAAGTTAAAGAAGAAATTCATTGTTATCACTTTTGATGACGGCTATAAAGATAATATCACTTTAGCATACCCTATATTCAAAAAATTACAAATACCTTTAACTATATACATAACGAATTGCTTTCCTAATAAAACAGCAAATCTTTGGTGGTACATGCTAGAAGATATCTTATTAGAAAAAAGTAAAATAAGACTTACTTATAAGAATAAGCACCACCAATTTATATGTGAAAATCAAAATCAAAAAAACAAAAGCTTTGAAAAAATACGTGGTATTATCATAAACGCCAATGCTCAGGAACAGAAATTAATTTTAGACCAGTTGCAGGATAATTACAATAAAGATTTGACTAGCTACATCAATAAGGAAGCCCTATCATGGGAAGAAATAGAAAAAATTTCTAAAGATCCTCTAGTAACAATCGGTTGTCACACAAAGAATCATTTATCCTTAAATACACTATCAAAAAAAGAACAGATTAAAGAAATTTTGGATTCAAAAATAGAGATCGATAAGAGAACAAATAAAGACACAAACCATTTTGCTTATCCATTTGGAACCTCAAACGAGATTAACAAAAATGAAGTTGAAAACTTAAAGTCAACACTTAGTTTTACATCAGGAACAACAACGAGAACAGGTAATATTTTTGAAGAACACGCAAATCATATGTATGCTTTGCCAAGAATTCAAGTTTTGGGAACTCAAGCAGACCTATCGGTTTTAGAATTGTATATTTGTGGTTTAATTCCTGCGTTGAAAAATAAATTTAGAAAAACAGTCACTTTGTAATTTTTTCGAATGAGATTAACGCCAAACTTTTTTATTGTTGGTACACCAAAGTCCGGGACAACCTCTCTTTTTTACTACCTACAAGAGCATCCGGAAGTTTTTTTGCCAAAGATAAAAGAGCCTCACTTCTTCTCTTACCCTGAAGTTGAAAACACATATTATAAAGTTAAAATAGTAAAGTCTAAGAATGAATATTTTGACCTTTTTGAATCTAAAAAAGATTATAAGGCTGTGGGAGATCTTAGTACTTCCTATTTGTTTAACAGTAAATCAGCTGAACGAATATATCATTTTAACCCAAATTCGAAAATTATAATGGTCTTAAGAAATCCTGTAGAAAGGGCTTTGTCCCATTACCTTATGGATATTAATTTAGGTTATATTAAAGTACCGCTTCAGGAGGTCATAAATAATAAAGAAAAATATAAACAACATTATAATGAATATATAGAGCCCGGATTTTATGATCAACAGATTATAAGCTATAAAAATTATTTTAACGACGATCAAATCCTTATAATTTTAAGTGATAATTTATTTAAGAATACATCAAAATCACTGAATAAAATATTTGATTTTCTTGAGGTTTCAAAAAATAATTCAGAAAGCAAAAAAGAGGTTCATAATCAGTACAGTGAGCCAAGATATAAAGTTTTTAATATTATTGCCAGGTCAAATAATCTTAAAAGTCTAATACCTTCTCATTTAAAGTCGAAGCTTAAACACATATTTTATAAGAAGAATGCTGAAAAACCAAATCTAAAGCAAGAAGCTATATTACTAAAGGAGTTGTATAATAATTCAATTGCTAACACTGAGGTAATTATAAACCAAGATTTATCTAATTGGAAATGAGAATAATACTTAAAGTTTAATATGTGAAAGTTTTAATGATAGGTAGGGCAACGTTGTTCTCTCATCCAGGTGGGGATACTGTACAACTTTCTAAAACAGCTGAATATCTTAACGACACTAAAGAAGTTGAAGTTGATGTAGCCACTGTTGAGGATGATGTAAACTTTACCTCTTTTGATTTGATTCATCTTTTCAATATTTGCCGTCCTGCTGATTTATTAGGTGTAATTAAAAAAGCCAAAAAGAAATACGTTGTATCAACAATATTTGTAGATTATTCAGAAGCTGAAAAAAATCATTTTATCGCTTCAAGAAGATTTTTAAGTAAAATTTTAAGCTTTAACCAACTTGAATATTTAAAATCTTTAGCTAGAATCGTAAAAGGTCAAGATAAACTTACTCACATTAGTTATGTTTTCAAAGGGCACAAGACTTCTATTCAAAAAATAATTAAAAACGCTGAAATACTCCTTCCAAATTCTAAAAGTGAATATGATAGACTTTTTGAAGCATACGGTGTTGAGCAGGATTTCAAAGTTATTCCAAATGCTATTGATTTAAATATATTTTCATCTCAAAAATCAACCAGTCACAAGTTTGATAAATTTGACAATGCTGTAATTACTGTTGGTCAAATTACACCTGTTAAAAATCAGCTGAACATAATTAAAGCATTAAAAGGAACCAAATTTAATGTATTTATTATAGGATCTCCCTCCTTCAATGCAATCGATTATTTTGAAAAGTGCAAAGAAGAAGCATCAAGTAACATTAAATTTATATCTCATCTAAAACAGGACGAACTTGCTGAAGTTTATAAAAGAGCAAAAACTCATGTGTTGGCTAGTTGGTTTGAAACAACAGGACTTGTTTCATTGGAAGCTGCTTATTCAGGCTGTAATATTGTGATTTCAAACAGAGGTGATCAACCAGAGTATTTCCAAAATAATGCGTTTTATTGCAACCCTTCAAATGTTCGTTCCATAAGAGACGCTGTTGAAAAAGCATATAAATCAAAATTTAATGAAAATTTTAAATTAGAAATAGAAGAAAAATACAATTGGAACCAAACCGCTAAACTAACATTATCTGCTTATAAAAGAGCTTTAAAGCATGGTTAAGAAAGTTAATATATATAAGTTCTCTTTAGCGTTAATGCTGTTTTTACCATTAGCCATTTCATCTTCTGAATTAAATTTGGTTTTATGTTTACTATTCACTCCAATAATACTTTTAGATCTAGAGTTTAAGTATTCTAAAAGAGTACAGAATGTTATTTTAAGCTTGCTTTCAATTTTTTTTGTAGGGGTCTTTGTTGGTGTTTTAAATCAAAATTCATCTTATGAATACATAAAAGACATTTTAGTATTTATCAAGCCTCTTATGTTTTTCACCATTGGATATTACTTGTTGAAGAAGTGTAAAGATCAATATTACTTATTTAAGGTAATTATTTTTATTGCAATCATTTTTTCGTTTATACATTTTTATAACATCCTGATTTATTTTATAAGTAATAACTCATTTCAGATTAATTTGATAAGGAATTTTGCAGGGAGAGGTAATTACTTAGAACTTTTAGCTATTGCTATAATTCTTACTAATAGAAATAGTGGTTTCCCTCTTCTAAAGAATAAGAAAATAGCTTATTCGATTTTAGCTTTATTGTTAATATCATCTTTCTTTTATTTTTCAAGAACTTTTCTGATCGGCTTTTTTTTAATTTTTTTTTCAATCAAAGGATATTTTATTTTAAGTATCAAAAAAATCAGATATTTAATTTTAACGATAGTAGTTTCTATAACATCTTATTTTGTGATTAATTCTCTTGATTTAGATAGGGAAGCATCTGGATTAGAGGGTTTTTTATATAAATTAAAGATAGCTCCAGCAGAAGTTTTCTCTGCAGATATTGATAAAAATAGTGATTTTAAAGACCTATGGGACAAATGGAGATCTTATGAAGCAATAAAAGCCCTGGAGCAAGTTAACAATACACCTCTAAAAAATGGGGTATTTGTGGGAAAAGGCTTTGGAGCACTGGTCAATTTAGAGTTTGAAGTTAAGCTGGCGGGTGAAGAAATACAATATTTACCTATTATTCATAATGGGTATGCTTTAATAATTTTTAAAACGGGTGTTTTGGGGTTGTTATTATACTTATCACTTTTGATTTACTTGTACTTTTTTTCATACAGGAAAAACTCAAATACAAAAGAATTGTATATTAATAATTTTATTTCATCTATTGCTGTATTCTACTTGTTCACATCGCTTATCGTCTCAGGTTTATATAATAAAACAGACGTTTATATGTTAGTTTTAGGTGGTTTATTTTATTTAAAACATTTTCAAAATAAAACTTATGAAGATAGGAATATTAGGAACTAGAGGAATTCCAAACTTTCACGGTGGATTTGAACAGTTTGCAGAATTTTTCTCTGTTTTTCTTCATGATAATGGCCATGAGGTGTATGTGTACAATTCAAGTATACATCCATATCAAAAAAAACAATTTAACGGTGTTAATATTATTCATTGTTACGATCCTGAAAATAAAATTGGTACAGCAGGACAGTTTATATATGATTTTAATTGCATCATAGATTCAAGAAAAAGAAATTTTGACATTATTCTCCAATTAGGATACACTAGTAGTTCTATTTGGCATAGATTCTTACCTAAGAATAGCGTCGTTGTAACCAACATGGATGGTTTAGAGTGGAAGCGCTCTAAATACTCTAAAAAAGTTCAGAAATTTTTAAAATATTCTGAAAAACTTGCAATCCGTTCAAGCGATTTCCTTGTTTCCGATTCTGTAGGAATTCAAAATTACCTCCTATCCGCTTACAATAAAAATTCAAAATTTATAGCTTATGGAGCTGAAGTAATTACAAACTATAATCAAGAAATTTTAGAACTTTATAAGCTAGTCCCTTATGCTTATAACATGTTAATCGCCCGATTGGAGCCGGAAAATAATATTGAGACCATTTTGGATGGTGTGGTTTTATCTAAGACTAACTCAGATTTCTTAGTCATCGGAAAATATGATACGTCAAGTTTTGGTCAGTATATTTATAAAAAATTTAATTCTCACAAACATATTAGATTTCTTGGAGGTATTTATAATCAAGAACATTTAAACAATTTGAGGTACTACTCAAATCTTTATTTTCATGGGCATAGCGTTGGTGGAACCAATCCATCTTTATTAGAGGCCATGGCTACTCATAGTTTGATTATTGCAAATTCAAATGTATTTAATAAGTCCATTCTCATGGAAAATGCTTTTTATTTTGACGATAAAAATGATATCGCAAAGTTTTGCAACACGTTGCAAAAAAGTGAACACAGTGATATTCTACTTAATAATATAAATTCTATACAATCGAACTTTAATTGGGATAAAATCAATAATGAATACCTGAATTTTTTTTACGAATGTCTAAATGAAAAATAACTTTTTAACCAAAACTGAGGTTGTTCTTCTGTCGCTTGTATTTTGCTCACTGATGCTAAAGCATTCGCTGTCTAGCATTTTTATGGGAGTTTTTGTGTGCTATTCAGTTTTTACCTCTATAAAAAAAAAGAGAGGATTTAATATTGATAAAAATTTTTATGCACCACTACTCCTGTATGTATTTTTTATCATGAGTATAGTGTGGTCCCATGATGTGGAATTGACTTTAAAGGGGTTGAGCCGGACCTTAATTCTTGCTGTTTTGCCTCTGTCTTTAAGTTTCAATGTGATTTTAAAAAAAGCTCAAATAAATAAAGTTTTCACCATTTTCTCACTTGTGAATTGCTCATTTGGCTTACTCTTTTTAATCGATTCTTTCATTAGCTATCAAAAACATCATGATAATAGTACATTTTTCTATCACGATTTTGTGAGTTTGTTAGACTTGAATGCTATTTATGTATCTTCCTTTTTCTATATAAGTATTGTTTTTTTGTTATTTAAACATAAAAAGATATGGATTGACTATATATGTCTTTTTGTTTTGTTTGTTTTTATTTTATTCCTTTCATCCAAGATCATGGTAATCATTAGTATTTTGACCTTGTTTGTTTTTTTATTTCTGTACAAAAGAAAACAGTCAATTTTATTTTTAGTGCTTACTGTGATTGCTGTACTTTTTTATTTTGGTTTTAGTAAATTGGAAACAAGATTTTCTTCTGAATTTGAAACAAATTTTAGTGAAGTCATTTACAAAGAAAAATTTACCAAAGTTTACCCATGGACAGGCACCTCCATTCGCTTATTACAATTAAGAATTCTAAAAGAACAGCTTTCAGAAAATGACATTTTTTTAGGTGGCTTTGGACTATTTGCATCTAGAGAGAGCATGAAAAAAAATCATGAGCGATTAAATACTTACTATGGGTTTCATGAATATAATTACCATAACACGTATGCCCAAATGCTATCCGAGTTAGGATTTATTGGTTTAATTCTTCTTCTCATTAATTTAATGTGTTTAATTAAGATGGGCTTCGCTAAAAGTCAAACTTGGCTCATTTTTGTGTCTTTTATGTTTTCGATTTGGTTTTTCACTGAATCAGTTTTATGGGTTCAAAGAGGATTATTCATTTTTATTTTGATCTATTGTGTACTTGTAAAATCTGAAAAAGAACCTAATATTAGTGGTTAAAAAAGTCAAAATTAAAAACCGAAAACTATAAATTCGTAAATTATAAAAAAGTAAATCCCACCTTATGAAAATAGCAGTCATCGGAACAGGCTATGTCGGCCTGGTTACAGGAACCTGTTTAGCAGAAAACGGAAACGAAGTTCTTTGTGTCGATATCGATAAAAACAAAGTGGACCAGATGAAAGCAGGTGTTGTGCCTATTTATGAGCCTCACCTGGATGTCTTATTTGAGAGAAATATTGAAGCTGGGAGGCTTAATTTCACTACCGACTTAAAAGAAGGTCTGGACTTTGGAGAAGTGATTTTTCTGGCTTTACCCACCCCAGAAGATGAAGATGGCTCCGCAGACTTGAAATACGTCCTAGGCGTAGCTAAAGAAATTGGAGCATACATCACTTCTTATAAGGTGATAGTTGATAAAAGTACGGTACCGGTTGGAACAGCAGACCTTGTCCATGATACTATTGCCAAGGATTGTAAAACTGATTTTGATGTGGTTTCCAACCCTGAATTCCTTAGAGAGGGTTTTGCAGTGGACGATTTCTTAAAGCCGGAACGTATTGTGATTGGCTCGAGTAGTCAAAGAGCGACTGAGGTCATGAAGCGTTTGTATCAGCCATTCGTTAGATCTGGTAATCCTATCATCATCATGGATGAAAAGTCAGCTGAACTGACCAAGTATGCCTCCAATTCCTTCCTTGCGACGAAAATCACCTTTATGAATGAAATCGCCAATTACTGTCAGAAAGTAGGTGCAGATGTGGATAAAGTCAGAATAGGGATGGGAACGGATTCTAGAATCGGAAAGCGTTTCCTTTTTCCCGGCATAGGCTATGGCGGCTCTTGTTTCCCTAAAGATGTCAAGGCACTGCATAAGTCAGGAAAAGACATTAACTATGACTTCAAAATTTTAGAGGCAGTCGTTGATGTCAATGAAAAGCAAAAAACGATTCTTTATCCGGAAATCTTATCATTTTTTGATGGTGACCTAAAAGATAAAACCATCGCCATTTGGGGACTGGCATTTAAGCCGGAAACCGATGACATTCGTGAAGCTCCAGCCTTGTATATGATTGATAAATTGCTGGAAGCAGGAGCAAAAGTGAAAGCCTTTGATCCTGAAGCTATGGATAATGTAGAGCAGAAGTATGGCAGTAAAGTAGGTTTTGGAAAAGATATGTATGAGGTGACAGAAGGCGCAGATGCCTTATTGATTTGTACAGAATGGAGTATTTTTAGAACACCAGACTACAAGCGCTTAAAATCAAACATAAAGCAGCCTGTCATTTTTGACGGTCGAAATTTATATCCAACGGTTGAGCTAGCTAAAGAAGGAATACACTATATTTCCATAGGAAGACAAAAAGCATAACTTATGAAAAATGTATTAATTACTGGTGCTGCTGGGTTTTTAGGCTCTCATCTTTGTGATAAATTTATAGATGAAGGTTTCAAAGTCATCGGCATGGATAACCTCATTACAGGGGACCTTAAGAATATTGAGCATCTTTTTAAGTTGAATGCCTTCGAGTTTTACCACCACGACGTTAGTAAGTTTGTGCACGTCCCAGATGATTTAGATTATATCCTTCATTTTGCTTCACCCGCAAGCCCTATTGATTATTTAAAAATACCGATTCAAACCCTCAAAGTGGGATCTTTAGGGACACATAATTTACTAGGTTTAGCAAAAGCTAAAGGTGCCAGGCTTTTGATTGCTTCCACAAGTGAAGTTTATGGAGATCCATTAGTTCACCCTCAGACAGAAGAATACTATGGGAACGTCAACACCATTGGCCCTAGAGGAGTTTACGACGAGGCCAAACGCTTCCAGGAATCCATGACCATGGCCTACCATCGGTTTCATGGATTGGAGACTAGAATTGTAAGGATTTTCAATACTTACGGTCCCAGAATGCGTTTAAATGACGGTCGGGTGATTCCGGCTTTTATTGGTCAAGCCTTAAGAGGGGAGGATTTAACCGTTTTCGGAGACGGATCGCAAACCCGTTCCTTTTGTTTTGTTGATGATCAGGTGGAAGGTATTTTCAAACTCCTGATGAGCGATTACGCGGAACCAGTAAATATTGGGAATCCGTATGAAATTTCAATTCTAGACTTTGCTGAAGAAATTATTAAATTGACAGGAACCGATCAAAAAATTATTTATAAACCCTTGCCAAAAGATGACCCCATGCAGAGACAACCCGATATCTCTAAAGCCAAATCAATTTTAGGCTGGGAACCTAAAGTGGATAGAGAACAAGGCATGAAGTTAACCTATGATTATTTTAAGTCACTCACAAAAGAAGAGCTCCAGCGAAGTGAGCATAAGGACTTTTCGGATCACAACAGGAAATAATCAATGGCAAATACGGGGAGATATTCAAGCTATATAAGACCTGCATCGTATGTAGTTGACCTTGCAATTCTTATCTTTTTTGCTTTTCAATTTAGTTTTGATCCTTTACTCATTTTCACCTTCATAAGTTACATCATTATAACCTGGATTTTGTTGTCACTAAAATCTGGGTTTTATGAGATATACAGGTATACTAAAATCACTAAAATTATATCCTTAACAATTTTACAAGCTATTATTTTCACATTAATAGTTTTCGCTTTTTTTGGATATTACTACGAATACGGGAGAGCTTCATCGAGAATATTTTTATACCTGGGAAAATCTTTTGGACTTATCTTTTTTATTAAACTATCAGTTTACTATCTGTTAAAACGTTACAGAAAAGATCTTGGAGGTAATTATAGAATAACTATCATTATTGGAGATTCAACAAAAACAAGGCAACTTTATCAATTTTTTGAAAGCACTCCAGAATATGGATACAAGTGTCTTAAAGTATTCGACCTAAATAATGGAAGCGCTGACCTTGACTCTGTATTTGACTACATCAATTCGAATAAAGTGGATGAAATCTATTGTTCCATGTCGGAGATTGACAATGATCATCTTAATTCTATTATAAGTTTTGCTGACAATAATTTGAAAGTACTTAAGTTTTTGCCCGACAATAAAGATGTGTATTCCAGAAAGCTGAACTATGAATATTATGGCTTTTTACCTATACTTTCCTTGAGAAAAATACCTTTTGATGATCCATTAAATAAATTTTTCAAACGAGCATTTGATATTTTAATAAGCTTATTTGTACTCGTTTTTATTTTATCATGGCTTACACCACTACTGGCAATCTGTATTAAAATCGAAAGTAAAGGTGCTGTGTTTTTTAAACAAAAACGAAACGGATTGGATTACAACGAGTTTTACTGCTATAAGTTTCGTTCAATGAAACCCAACCCTGAAGCAGACCTTCATCAGGTGAGTAAAAATGATAAACGCATTACCAAAATAGGTCGCTTATTGAGGAAAACAAGCTTAGATGAGCTCCCTCAGTTTTATAACGTTCTGCTTGGGGATATGAGTGTTGTGGGACCAAGACCTCACATGGTAAGTCATACTCACATGTATGCAGAAAATGTAGATAAATTTATGGTACGCCATTTTATCAAGCCTGGTATTACAGGATTAGCACAAGTTAGTGGATACAGAGGAGAAGTGGAAACCGATCAGGATATTATTAATAGAGTGAAGTATGATATTTTTTATTTAGAAAACTGGTCTTTACTCTTAGATGCAAAAATTGTGTTCCTTACTGTCGTAAATGCAATAAGGGGAGATAAAAAAGCATATTGATGTCCGATTTAGTGTCTATAATAACTCCGGTTTATAACGCCGAAAAGTTTATTGAGCAAACAATAGCATCAGTAAGAGATCAAACCTACATCAATTGGGAACACATTCTTGTAGATGATTGTTCTTCAGATAAATCTTCAGAAATAATCCAAAACCTGTCTAAAGAGGATAGTAGGGTTAAATATGTGAAGCTAACAGAAAATTCTGGTCCGGCGGTGGCCAGGAATACGGCCATTACTTTAGCCAAGGGGCGCTATTTGGCTTTTTTGGATGCAGACGACATATGGTTTGACTTTCATCTAGAGGATTCATTGAACTTTATGAATGTCAACGGATATGACTTTGTATTCGCTTCTTACAAACGATCTAATGAAAATCTGGAATTTATTTATTCAGATTTTGAAGTTCCAGACAAAGTTTCTTACACAGACATCTTGAAATCAAACTCTATAAGTTGTCTTACTGCTATTGTAGATACTTCGATACTCGGTAAAAAAACCATGCCTCTTATCCGTAAACGGCAGGACATGGGCCTCTGGTTAAAATATTTAAAAGAGACCAAATATGCTTATGGAATAAAAAAGCCGCATGCCATTTATAGAATAAGAGAGAATTCGCTTTCAAGGAATAAATTTAGCCTTATAAAGTATCAATGGCAGTTCTACAAAGAAGTAGAAAAGTTATCGACTTTAAAATCCTTTTATTTTCTGGTGATGTGGACTTATTTAGGGTACAAAAAATACAAGAAATAATTTTCTTAAGTCTTTCTTAATTTTTTGATATAGGCTATATTGCAGGTCACCAAACTGATCAATGAAAATAATCAGCCTTACATTGTTATGTGTTCTCACAGGCCTAATTTCTTATGGAAATAACCCTAAGATTGATAGTCTTAAAACCGAATTGTCTAAAGCAAAGATGGACACTTTGAAAGTTAACATCTATAATGAAATTGCCTTTCAGTATATCGACATAAGTTATGATAGCATTTTGCCTTATTCACAAAAAGCAATCAACCTATCTTCAAAGCTAAATTACGACAAAGGGAAAGGTGTGGCTTTAAAACACCAATCCATTTATTACTTCTACGCTGGAAATCAGACAAAAAGCGTCAAAAAAATTGAAGAAGCAATCAAACTTTTTAAACAAATAGAAGATGATTTGCAGCTTGCAAAAGCTTATCAGAGTTTTGGTGTTCTCCTTAAAAATCAAGGTGATAGTAATACAGCCCTAGAAAAATTTTCTTTATCCATCAATTATCACAAAAAAGTCGATAACCAGGAAGGTGTGGTCGATAATCTCATTAATAAAGGCAACGTTTACCAGAATATGGGAGAATTAAACCTTGCACTAGAGTCTTTTGAAGAAGCCAGGCAATTGAATAAAGAGCTGAAAAATAAAAATTCTGAAGCGAGCATTTTAACTGGCGAAGGCCTGATTGCAGACAAAAAAGGAGATTTCCACCTAGCAATATCCAAACTTGAAAAAAGTATAAAGCTTTTTGAAGAGTTAGGAAATACAAGAAGCATAGTGGGGATGTATAATAATCTCGCAAATATATCCAGAAAACTTGGGAATTATCTAGAAGCCGTTACCTATTTCGAAAATGCTCTTGCCACCGCAGAACAGATGAATAATCCTAGATTACAAGCAATTATTTTAAATAACCTAGCCAATATTTATCTAGATATCAATGACGACGATGAGGCTGCAAAGTTGTATAAAAAAGCCATAAAACTCATTAAAAATATTGATAAAACTACCTACGCAAGCTTGTTATCCAATTTGGCAATTATTCAAACCAATCAAGAAAAATATGAAACTGCTTTACAGTCACTGGATTCTTCTCTAACTATATATAAAGATCAAGGTAATAAAAGCTATATAGCAAATACACTATCTAATATTGCCTACAACCATTTCAAGCTTAATCATTTAACCGAGGCAAAAAGCTATTACAAACAAGCAAAACTCTCTGCTGAAGAAATGGGAGATCAGTACACAAGCTTATCCATTTATAAAGGTTTAGGTGAGATTTACTTGAAAGAAAAGAAATTGGATTCTGCCTTCTATTTTGCAGAAAAAGCTTACTCAATATCAAAAGAAATAGAAGTCTTACCTGAAGAATCCTCTGCAGCAGAACTATTGTATAATATTCATAAAACAATAGGGAATATACCAAAATCACTGGAGTTTCTTGAAATTTACACCACTCTTAAAGATAGCTTGTTCGATCAAGAGAAAAGCAAAGCCCTCGGTAAACTAGAAGCTGAGCTGGAATTCAAAAACCTTAAGGATCAACTTGAACTAGAGAAACAAAACCAGATTTTAGAGAACAAGGTAAAAGTAAATCAAAAAGAGAATTACATCACAGCTCTGGCTTCGGCATCTGCTGCGCTTATTATAGTGGTTGTTCTGTTATTGAGGATTAAAAAAAACAAAACAAAAGCCAATCGCCTTCTCAACCAAAAGAATAAAGAGATTGAATTGAAAAATATTAAGCTCAATGAGTCCAATCTCCAGAAAAATAAATTGTTTTCAATTATATCACATGATTTAAGAAGCCCGGTAAATAGCCTGAGTCAGATTTTTGATATGTATATGTCCAAGCAAATTACTGAAGAGGAGTTTAAGGAATGGATTCCAGAAATTAATAACAATTTGAGTTCCACACGACTGCTCATAGACAATCTGCTAACGTGGGCGAGTGAATCTTTGAATGAATCTCAAGTTGAAAAAACAGACCTTTCCCTTCATCATGAAGTTGAGAATATTCACGAATTTTTTTACACGCCACTTAGAGAAAAGGGTATTAATTTCAAAAATAAAGTTTCAGAAGATTTCAAAATCTTTATGGATGCCAACGCTTTAAAATTAGTTATTCGCAATTTGGTTTCCAATGCTATTAAATTTTGTAACACAGGCGATGAAATATCTATTTCAGCAACAAGACAAACCGACTTTTATCTTGTATGTGTTCAGGATACAGGAGTAGGGATGTCCCCTCATATAGCAAGGCGCCTGTTTCACAATTCATCAATCGTCTCTTCAGTGGGAACTCACAAAGAGGAAGGCAAAGGTATTGGGACGGTTCTTTGTAGAACTTTTGTAGAAGAGAACGACGGTCACATTTGGGTAGATTTTTCAGAAGAACATAAGGGAACACGCATATGCTTTGAAGTTCCAGTTAAGCGATAATTTCATCTGATTTTTGATTTTAAACCTCCAATTTGTGATATCGAATTTGTCCTTTCATTTTAGATAATTTAATTCTTGACCAGTTGACCAGTTGAAAGATTTCATATTATACTACCCTCTACCCACTAATCACTCATAAACTAACCCATAAAGCTTTTAGGAATATTTTATAGCCCAGTTGAGATTTCAGCGAGGCACATTCCTTATTTTTGGATAAACAATGAACTTCATGCATAACTTCACGGCAACTTATACCGATTTATATCAAATCAACATGGCTCAGGTGTATTTTCAGCAAGGAAAACACAATGATACTGCCGTGTTTGATTATTTCTTTAGAAAACTACCTTACAAAGGAGGTTATGCCATTTTCGCTGGTTTAGACACTTTACTTGAAATCTTGGAAGATTTCAAGTTTTCAAAAGAAGACTTAGCCTTTCTAAAAGAGCAAGGTCTAGACGCCAAATTCATAGGCTACCTTGAAAACTTTAGGTTTAAAGGAAGCATCTTTAGCTCAGCTGAGGGCGATATGGTGTTTCCATCACGTCCAGTATTGCAGGTGGAAGCTAACATGGTAGAAGCCCAGCTGGTGGAAACCATTTTACTCAACATCCTAAATTTTCAAACGCTTATTGCCACGAAGGCCAGCCGAATCAGGAAATCGGCTGGAGATCAACTCTTGATCGATTTTGGCATGCGTCGTGCCCAAAGCACTGGGGCTTATCATGCTTCCAGAGCAGCTTTTATTGGTGGTTTTGAAGCCACGAGCAACGTGGTGGCTGGCAAAGATTTTAATATTCCTATTTCAGGAACTATGGCTCATTCTTTCATTCAAAGTTACGACGACGAGCTTACTGCCTTCCGCGATTTTGCCAAAAGTCATCCTGATAATACCATCTTACTCATCGATACCTACGACACGCTCAAAAGCGGCTTGCCCAATGCGATCACGGTGGGGAAGGAAATGAAATCCAGAGGAGAACAGCTTAAGGGCATTCGTTTAGATAGCGGGGATTTGTCTTACCTGGCCAAAAAATGTCGAAAAGCCTTGGATGAAGCAGGCTTAACCGATGTAAAGATTGCCGCTTCCAACCAGCTAGACGAGTACGTTATCCGTAGTTTGAAGGAACAACAAGGACCAATTGATGTTTTTGGCGTGGGGACCAATCTGGTCATAGGAAGCCCAGACGCCGCTTTAGACGGGGTTTATAAACTCGCTTTTGCTGGCGGTAAACCTAGAATCAAGTTGTCAGAAAATCTAGCTAAACTCACCTTACCGCACAGGAAACAAGTCTACAGAATTCGAAATCATAAAGGAGAGTTGGCCGGAGCAGATGCGGTCACCCTTCGGGAGGAAACCGAAGTCACACACATGAATCATCCGTTTGATGTCTCAAAATCACTATCCTTTCAAAATTGCACCGCAGAAGCTTTGCTTCAACCCGTCATGGAAAACGGCAAACGTTTGCAGCCTCCAAAATCACTTGCTGATATCAAAACTTACTCCAGGAAACGCCTGGCAGAGTTTTCTGAAGAATTTCAACGTTTTGAGAATCCTCACCTCTATAAAATCGGGATTTCAGACCAGCTTCTGGAAGCCAGAGAACAATTGAGAACCCATTATAAAAATAAAAACGCATGAAGACCCTATTGATAGTAGACGCTCAACTAGATTTTATGCCAGGCGGTAACCTGGAAGTTGCTCATGGCGATCAAATTGTTTCTCACATCAATTTGATTCAGCCCCAATACGATATGGTTTTAGCTACTCAAGACTGGCATCCACAACACCACATGAGTTTTGCTTCCAATCATGAAAATTACAAGCCTTTCCAAGACAAAGATATCGACGGTTACAATCAAACCTTATGGCCAGATCACTGCGTTCAGGGTAGCAAGGGAACTGACTTTCACCCCAAAATGAACACCAATTGCATCGAAGCTATTTTCAGAAAAGGTACCGACCCGAAGATCGATAGTTACAGTGCCTTTTACGACAATCACCATAAAAAATCCACAGGCTTGGCAGGCTACCTCAAAGAGAAAGGCTGCGAAACCATCGATATTTGTGGACTGGCAGGCGACATTTGCGTTTACTTTACCGTGAAAGACGCCCTAAAAGAAGGCTTTCAGGTCAGATTGATTGAAAATGCAACCAAGGCTTTAGACCAAGACAAGTTTAACCAACAGAAAGTAGAACTCAAAGCTGAAGGCGTAGAGTTTGTTTAAATTTCTAAGCGATCTTCGCGTTTATTTTTGTGGTCTTTGCATGAAAAAGCAACATTCAGTTTAAAAATAGATTAAAAGACTGTTTTTTATTGAATTTACCACTGCTAACTTAAACGTTTAGCGACATCCAGCTTACAACTTCGCGTTCATCTCCACCAGCGTCCTGAGTGAAAAGTTTCAACTGAAGCCGGCGTGAAGTTGAGGTTTTAGGGTTAGGAATTGGTGTTTAGAATTTTTATAGTTGACCAGTCTTTGTTCTATTTTCTTTTCTCTTTCTTCTTCTCAGTTCAAATTTTTATTTTCGACTCACGACTCACGACTCACGACTTCTGCAGCTTCTTGATCATTTTTTTGATGCGATCGCTTAGCTTTTCAGACGACAGTTTTTCTCGCAACCGGTCGGTGATGATGGGAAAAGAAAATGGGGTTGGTTTCTCGCAAGCTTTCCAGACGATCTCCTGAGTGGCAATGCGTTCCAGGGCTTTTTGCAATCGGCCTTGTTCCAAAGAATGTTCAAAAGTTTCGGTAAAGGCCTGTTGGTACAAAGGATTATCTGGGTCAAAATCCTTAAAGACGTCAAAAATCAACTGTGAACTGGATTGCAGATGCTTGTTTTTGATTAATTTATTAGGGTAACCGGTAAAGACTAAGCCAGCGATCACGGCGATATCCCTAAATTTCCGCCTGGCCATTTCCGTAGCATTTAAACTTTTGGATAAGTCATCTAGAAGATAATCTGCTGTAAACAAATCATTATCCAGGACAGCCTGCATATCGACGGGTTGGTCGGATAACAATTCAAAACCATAATCATTAAAGGCGAGCGAAAAGGAAATCGGTGATAACAAACTGATGCGGTAGGCTAGTAAACTTCCCATAGCCTCGTGCACAAACCGACCTTCAAATGGGTAAAAAATATGGTGATAGCCATCCCGGGTTTTAAAGGTTTCAATCAAAAACTGATGAGGTCTGGGTACGATAGATTCCAGCTTTTGGCGTTCGAAAATGGGTTCAAGCGCTTTTAATTCCGGACTTTTATCTTCTGCGTCCTGGTTGTAGAGTTCCTCCCGCAGCAATTCACTCATTTGAGAGGTTAAGGTCAGTCGGCCGCCCATCCAGCTGGGAACTTTAGAAGTTTTGGACTTCGATTTTCTCACCAAGACCTGCATTTGCTTGATGCGGACCAATTCTAAATTCCGACCTGCAAACGTAAACACATCGCCTGGTTTCAATTTGGAAATAAACCATTCCTCAATCGATCCGATGAATCCACCCGTCATATATTTCACAGTGAGGACAGCATCACTTACTATGGTGCCAATTTGCAAACGATGCCGCATGGCAATGCCTTTACGGTTGACTTTAAACAAACCATCTTCTTCAATTTCGACTTTACGGTATTCATCATAAGTCTTTAGCGCTTCGCCACCTTTGGTGATAAAGTTCAAAGCCCAGCTCCACTGCTCTTCCGTAAGTGTTTGGAAACAAAAGGTGGATTGAATTTCAGGAAAAATGTCTTCAGGATAAAATCCGTCAGACACAGCCAAAGTGGTTAAGTATTGCACCAGCACATCAAAACTGTTGAGGTAAGGCAGGCGGTCTTCTACGGTTTTGCTTTCCACAGCTTTTTGCAAAGCGGAAGCTTCAATCAATTCGATAGCATGGGTGGGCAAAAAGTAAATCACACTAGTTTTTCCGGGCTGGTGACCACTTCTTCCCGCCCGCTGTAAAAAGCGAGCAACGCCCTTTGGTCCGCCAATTTGTATGATGGTTTCTACCGGCGCAAAGTCAACGCCCAAATCTAAGCTTGAGGTGCATACTACGGCTTTTAAGCTTTCATTTCGGATGGCGCTTTCTACCCACAGCCGGGTTTCTTTGTTGATGCTCCCGTGATGCATGGCCAGTTCTCCGGCAAATTCGGGATGCTTTTCTAAAATCTTTTGAAACCAAATTTCACACTGAGACCTTGTATTGGTAAACAATAAAGTCGTTTTTGAAGCTTTGATGATGGGAATGACTTCTTCCAGCAAGTGCAGTCCCAGATGTCCTCGCCAGGGGAACTTTTCCATAGTTTCCGGGATAATGCTCTGGACGTGTATGTTTTTCTCAAGATCTGCTTTGATCAAAGTAGAATTAGCTAATATGTTAGGATCAACTCCAAGAAGCACCTCTCGGGCCTGTTCCAAATTACCGATCGTGGCAGAAATCCCCCAAATTCTTAAGTTGGGATTGATGGTTTTAAATCGGGATAAAGCCAATTCCATTTGTACACCACGCTTGGTGCCAAGCAATTCATGCCATTCATCTACCACAATAGCCTGACAGTCTTTAAAGGTTTTAGGATAGTCTTTGGAGGCTAGCAAAAGCTGAAGACTTTCAGGAGTGGTGACCAAAAGATCTGGCATTTTTCGTTTTTGCCTGGCGCGTTCCTTTTGGGGAGTATCGCCGGTTCGGATACCAATAGTCATGTCTAAGTCCAGATCATCGATAAGCTGTTGTGCGGCTTGTTGTATTTCAATAGAAAGCGCGCGAAGTGGTGTGATCCAAACCGCCTTCAGGCTAGAGGTTTTTCGCTTTTGTTCAGCCTTTAATTTTAAGATGTCAAGAAAGATAGGCACCCAAAGGGCGTATGTTTTCCCGCTACCTGTCGGCGCATTCAGTAAGCCATTTTTGCCTTCAGCGTAGGCCTGCCAGGTTTCCGTTTGAAACTCAAAAGGTGTCCAGTTTTTGGAAGCAAACCAATTGGTGAAAAAAGAAATATCTGGGGACTTCGGCATACTTACAAACATAAGTATATTTCGCCATCAACTCTATGTCTGTGTCTTTATCAAAAGAAATTTTTAACCATAAATAGGGTTTAACTGGATATCTTTTAAAAGTAAATTTCAGTTGAAAATGGTTTTAGAAATTAAATTAACTTTACACCCAATTTCTAGCTTAACTCATATGAAATATTGTTTTCTTTTTTTAGCCTTTATTACGATACAGACCAGTTTTGGACAGGATTATCCCAAAAGCTTACCAGATTTTGATGTTTTGACTTTAGATGGGGATAAATTCAGCAAAGAGCAAGTTCAGAAGGAGTCCTACACCTACTTTATTTATTTCAGTCCAACTTGTGGTCATTGTCAGGACGCTTTTAAATTCTTGAACCTTAAAGCAGATCAGATTAAAACTGCAGATGTACAAATCTATCCGGTGTCTTCCAATACTGAAGGCGAAACCACCAAGTTTTTTAATACTTATGCGTCAAAAATTCAGAATTTTGATAATATTCATATTCTGAGAGATATCGATTTCAAATTTGCTGAAACCTTTGATGTAGCGTCCTTCCCTACCTCATATTTATATGACCAGGACAATAATTTGGTAAAAGTTTTTGAAGGAGCTTCAGAAGTTCTTTTATTCTTAAAGGAGTTGGAGTAGAGTAAATCAACCGAACATCTTCCAGGAGAATGGGTTTTTAATAATCCTTTTCACTAGACCTATCATAACATTCTATCAAAATTGGCTTTTGTTAAAATAGAGTGCTTTAATTTTGAAGCTTATTACAAATTGTTATGAAAGGAGTATTATTAGTTAACTTAGGTTCGCCAAAATCTACAGACCCCAAGGACGTGAAAACGTATCTGGGGGAATTTTTGATGGATGAACGTGTCATAGATTTACCAAAATTTTTCAGGACCATTCTAGTGAAAGGCATTGTGTTGAACACCAGGCCCAAAAAATCTGCCGAAGCCTATTCCAAAATATGGTGGAAGGAGGGTTCGCCACTTATAGTATTGTCGGAGCGCCTTCAGGCCGGAATTGATGAACAAACCAGCGTGCCTATTTCTTTGGCGATGCGTTACGGTCAACCCACTATAAAGTCTGGTTTGCAGGAACTGCATGACCAGGGAGTAGATGAAGTTTTGCTGGTACCACTTTACCCTCAATTTGCTATGGCAACAACTGAAACTATTTTAGTCTTGGCAGAGGAATTGAGACGTGAACATTTTCCAGAAATGTCCTTTACCACCTTACCACCGTTTTACAATCACCCTGATTATGTGACGGTTCTATCGAGAAGCATCGGAGAAAAATTAGATGAATTCGATTACGATCACTTGTTGTTTAGCTACCATGGCGTTCCCGAACGTCACATTAGAAAAAGTGATATTACAAACTCACATTGTAAAATTGATGGCTCGTGTTGTCAAACCCCTTCCAAGGCGCATCAGTTTTGTTACAGGCACCAGTGTTTTGAAACAACGCGAGGTGTTGCCAAAACTTTAGGTCTTAAGGAAGGAACTTATAGTACATCGTTTCAATCGCGTTTAGGATTTGACCCCTGGTTGAAGCCCTACACAGACAGGACAGTTGAGAAATTAGGTCTGGAAGGCACCAAGAAATTGGCAGTGGTTTCGCCTGCTTTTGTTTCAGATTGCCTTGAGACTTTAGAGGAAATTAATATGGAAGCCAGGGAAATTTTTGAGGAATCTGGTGGAGATGATTTTATGTTTATTCCGTGTTTAAACGATAGAGAAGACTGGATTAAAACCATGAGTCGCTGGATAGATGAGTGGGCGCATCAAAATGGAAAAGCTAAGGTATCGTAAATGTCCAAAGTCAATTCAGAGGAACTAGGAAATAAACCCATTGGTAAGCTACTGATTAAGCAGGCTGTGCCTGCTTCTATAGGAATTTTAGTCATGTCCATCAATATTTTGGTGGACACTATTTTTGTAGGTAACTGGATAGGATCTATTGGGATTGCTGCGATTAATGTGGTGTTGCCAGTTTCTTTCTTTATTGCAGCTTTAGGAATGGCTATTGGCATAGGCGGGTCTTCAATTATTTCAAGGGCTTTAGGGGCAAATAATGATCATAAAGCCCTTAAGACCTTTGGAAATCAAATCACCATCACGTTAATTGTTACTATCAGTATGGTCGTGATTGGTCTCACCTTTATCAACGAGCTTATTCCAGCTTTTGGGGGAAAAGGTGAAATATTTGATCCAGCCAAAATTTACTACCGTGTTGTCCTTTACGGTGTTCCTGTTTTGGCATTGGCCATGATGGGAAATACAGTGATTCGAGCAGAAGGCAAGCCTAAATTTGCTATGGTGGCTATGATTATTCCTTCGGTTGGGAATTTGATTATGGACTACGTTTTCATCAATGTGATGGATTATGGTATGCTCGGAGCAGCCTGGGCTACAACGGGTTCCTACATCTTGTGTATGGGCTACATCCTATGGTTTTTCCTCTCAAAACATTCAGAATTAAAAATACGCTGGTCGGATTTCGGAATTGATTTCAAGATTTTAAAAGAAATCAGTGCGCTTGGTTTTGTAACCCTGTCCAGACAAGCTGTGGTAAGTGTAACCTATTTACTTCTCAATAATATTTTATTTGACCTTGGTGGAGAATCATCGGTGGCGACCTATGCCATTATTTCCCGGATGTTGATGTTTGCTTTATTTCCTGTGTTGGGGGTAACTCAAGGATTCTTGCCCATTGCTGGCTATAATTACGGTGCCGAGCAATACGGTAGAGTCAGAGAGAGTATCAACAAAGCCATAGGCTATGCCTCAGGAGTAGCCTTAATCGTATTTTCGCTCATTATGATTTTCCCTGAAACTATTGTCTCAGTGTTTACAGACGATAAACAAGTGATGGAAGATACGCCTGGTGCTATGCGATGGGTATTTGCTGCGGTTCCTATTATTGCTTTGCAACTCATCGGCTCAGCTTATTTTCAGGCCATAGGCAAAGCGGTTCCTGCTTTATTACTAACCCTTTCCAGACAGGGATTTGTTTTTATTCCTCTGATTTTGATTTTGCCCAATTATTACGGCGAACTCGGGGTCTGGATCTCCTTTCCGTTAGCTGATTTATTATCTACCATTATCACAGGCTATTTTCTTAGGCGAGAGGTAAAATCGACCCTTATTGTAAAAGATGAAGCGCAAGTAGAAGCAACCTGATGAGGTTTTCTCGGGGTTATGCTGTAAGAGGTAGGTAATAGGAAAATGAGTTTCCCTAAATAATAGATTTGAAATAAAAGATTTGAATTTTGAAATTTTGTCTTCGGTGTTGAATATTCAGTATTGGAGTCCTTGAGTTGGTGAGTTTTTGAGTAAAAAAAGAATTTAGGGAGTAGGTTTTAGGTGTTAGTAGAAATGAGCTTCCCTAAATAAAAATTTGAATTTTGAAATTCTGTCTTCGGTGTTGAATATTTAGTATTGGAGTCCTTGAGTTGGTGAGTTTTTGAGGAAATGAAGAATCTATGTTCCATTTTCTTTTCTCTTTGTTCTTTTTCCTGAAAGTCTCAATTGATTTTCCAGAGCGAGTGAGCCAGTGAACTATCCATAAATCTCTCTGTAATGCTTATCTTTGAGTTAACAATTAGAATCGTTTTCAACTGTGGACTATAATTACATCAAATCGCTTCATCTTATTTTTGTGATTACCTGGTTTGCAGGACTATTTTATATTCCAAGGCTTTTTATTTACCATATCGAAGCTCGTCAAAAATCTCAACCTGAAGCGGACATTTTAAGCGAACAGCTAAAAATCATGGCCAAACGCTTGTGGTACATCATCACTTGGCCGTCAGCCATTCTGGCTACGATTTTTGCGATTTGGCTTCTGATTTTGGTTCCGGGTTGGTTAGAGCAAAGCTGGATGCATGTCAAACTAGCTTTTGTCGCTTTGCTTTTCGCCTACCACATTAAAAACCATTTTATCTTTAAGCAATTCCAAACCGATGACATCCGTTGGACTTCCAACGGGATGCGTCTTTGGAACGAAGGTGCCACGCTCATTTTATTTGCTATTGTTTTTTTGGTAATTTTAAAAAGTGCTATCAACTGGATTTGGGGGCTAGTAGGCCTTATTGGGCTTGGTGTAGTATTAATGCTAGGCATCAAGTTGTACAAACGCCTTAGAAACCGCAAAACTTCTTCATAATGTTTGATTACAGGCGCTCTTTACGGACCCGTATTTTTATCTCCATGATAGCTTTGGTGGTGGGGGCCTCTATATTGATTGCAGGAGTGACCATTTACCAATTCAAAGAAGAAGCAAAAGAGCTGCACAGAGAAAAACTCAATCGAAAAGAAAACGCCATTCGGGCCAATATCAATTACGTGTTGAGGACCACAACTTATCCGGTAGACACAGAAAGCTTATCTCTTATTTTTAAAGAAAAAATATACGAAATACAGGATATTCACAATACAGAAATTAATATTTACGATCTTAAAGGACGCCTGCTCAAATCCTCGAAGGCGACTTTTTACATGGATTCTGTCGAAACCCAAATGAACCCTCAAAAAGTGGAAGCGCTTCAAAACTCGGCTACTAAGAAATATGTGGAGAATTTTAAAATCAATGACCAAAACTATCAATCGTCTTACACCTATATTTTAGACAATTACTTTAAGCCTATCGGGATTTTGAATCTGCCTTATATTGAAGACGACGGATTCTTGCAAAGAGAACTGAAAGATTTCCTGATTCTGTTATCTCAAGTGTATTTATTTATGCTTATTTCTGCAATAGTACTGGCTTATTTCTTATCCAAATACATTACAAGTTCACTCCAGTCTATCAGCAAGAAAATCATTACAACCCGATTAGATCAGAGCAATCCTAAAATTTCGTACGAAGAGATCAGCTACGAAATCAAACCTTTAGTAAAGGCCTACAATGGAATGATTGATGAACTGGAAGAAAGCGCTTTAAAACTCGCTAAAACTGAACGGGAAGAAGCCTGGCGGCAAATGGCACGACAAGTCGCGCACGAAATCAAAAACCCACTTACTCCAATGCGTTTGAGTATGCAGAGTTTTGAACGTAATTTTGACCCAAATCATCCTGACATCGAAAAAAGGGTAAAAGAGTTTTCGAAAACCATCATCCAACAAATCGATAATTTAAGTGCAATCGCAGGAGCTTTTTCAGATTTTGCAAAAATGCCTGCGCAACAAAACGAAAGTTTAAATGCTGTCGAAATCATAAGACTAGCACTTGATATTTTTAACGATAATAAAATTCAATTTTCTTCAGAAAAAGAAAAGATCAAGATTAAATTTGATAGAAGTCAATTGATTCGGATCATTACCAATTTGGTTAAAAATGCCATTCAGGCCACTGAACACTTAGAAAACCCAATTATTGCAGTCAATATCCACACTGATGATCACAATGCCATTATCACAGTAGAAGATAACGGTGTTGGTATTGCTGAAGACATGCAGGAGCGTATTTTTGAACCAAGGTTTACCACCAAATCCAGTGGTATGGGACTTGGCTTAGGAATGGTAAAAAATATTGTTGAAACTTATAAAGGAGATATAAAACTGACCTCAAAACCTGATCAAGGCACTATCTTTACCCTAAAATTTCCAAAAACTGATACTCATGACATTTGAAAATTTACAAGTAAATATCCAAGATCGCATAGCGACTGTTTATATCGATAGACCCAAAAAGTTGAATGCGCTCAATAGAGCCACTATTGAAGAACTTCATGAGGCTTTCAAAGCGCTTCGCGATGATAATGAAGCAGCAGTTATCATTCTAACAGGGACTGGAGAAAAAGCCTTTGTGGCGGGAGCAGATATTTCAGAATTTGCTGATTATTCCGTTGAACAAGGTAAAGATTTGGCAGCGAAAGGTCAGGAACTTGTCTTTGATTATATCGCCAACTTTCCAAAACCTGTCATTGCTGCTGTCAATGGCTTCGCTCTTGGTGGAGGTTTAGAACTTGCCATGTCGGCGCATTTCAGAATTGCGAGTGATAACGCTAAATTAGGTCTGCCAGAGACCTCTTTGGGAGTGATTCCAGGGTATGGAGGTACGCAACGTTTGCCACAACTGGTTGGGAAAGGCAGAGCTATGGAGATGATCATGACGGCGGGGATGATTGATGCAGAAACGGCCAAAAATTATGGTCTTGTGAATCATGTGACTAACATTGAGGAGTTAATTCCTCTTGCTGAAAAACTTGCAGGGAAAATTTTAAACAATTCCATGCAGGCCATCTCGGTGGCGATTGAAGCGGTCAATGATAATTATAAAGACGGCGTCAACGGATTTGAAACCGAAATTGAAAATTTCGGAAAATCTTTTGGAACCGATGATTTTAAAGAAGGCACACAAGCCTTTCTAAACAAACAAAAAGCAAATTTTAAATAATATGTTTCCACTGCAAAGACACCGCCGTTTAAGGCAAAACGAGTCGATTCGCTCTTTAATCAGAGAAACTCACTTAAGTCCAACTGATTTTATAGTGCCGCTTTTTGTGGTGGAAGGTAAAGGGGTAAAAGACGAGATCGCTTCCATGCCTAATTATTTTAGGTTCAGTTTAGATCTGCTTTCCAAAGAAGTCAAGGAGCTTTGGCAGATGGGTTTAAAGTCAGTTTTGCTCTTTGTGAAAGTCGATGGAAAACTAAAAGACAATCGGGGTGAAGAAGCCGTTAATCCCAACGGGTTGATGCAAAGAGCCATCAAAACCGTAAAAGACGCTGCGCCAGAAATGCTGGTGATGACCGATGTGGCCCTGGATCCTTACTCTATCTATGGTCATGACGGGATTGTAGATCAAGGTAAAATCGTTAATGACAGGACCAACTCTTTCCTTGCTCAGATGGCCTTGAGCCACGCTCAGGCTGGAGCAGATTTTGTAGCGCCCAGCGATATGATGGATGGCAGAATTTTGGAAATACGTAGCGTTTTAGAAGATGCCCATTTTACCGATGTGGGAATCATGAGTTATTCAGCCAAATTTGCCTCAGCGTTTTACGGACCCTTTAGAGATGCACTGGACTCGGCGCCAGTCGACGTCAAAGACATTCCAAAAGACAAAAAAACCTATCAGATGGATCCAGCCAATAGAAGTGAGGCGCTGAAAGAAACTTTTAGTGATATCGACGAAGGTGCGGACATCGTGATGGTGAAGCCAGGTTTGTGTTACCTTGATATCGTAAGAGATATTGCCAACGAAGTGGAAGTACCTGTGGCAGTTTATCAGGTGAGTGGAGAGTATGCGATGATCAAAGCCGCCTCAGAAAAAGGATGGCTAGACCACGATGCCGTGATGCTGGAACAGTTAACAGCCATCAAAAGAGCAGGAGCTAGTATGATCGCTAGTTACTTTGCTAAGGATGCGGTGAAATTGCTCTAAGTGCTTTATTTTTGCCGCTTTAAATTCAAATAGGATTTCAATTCAAATTCAATGATAAAAAACGATTTATTTTTAAAAGCTTTAAAAGGAGAAACCGTTGAACGTCCTCCAGTGTGGATGATGCGACAAGCAGGACGTTACCTTCCCGACTTTATGAAGCTTAAAGAAAAATACGATTTCTTTACCCGTTGCCGTACGCCAGAATTGGCCACTGAAATCACTGTGATGCCCATTCATCAGGTAGGCACGGATGCAGCGATTCTGTTTAGTGATATTCTGGTGGTTCCGCAAGCTATGAACATAGAAGTGGAGATGCGGCCAGGCGTTGGCCCTTGGTTGCCCAAGCCTATCCGAGACCGAAAAACCCTGGACCAGGTAATTGTTCCAGACGTTTACGAAGAACTTGGCTATGTGTATGAGGCGATCAAAATGACCAAGCAGGAACTCAACGATGAAGTGCCACTGATTGGTTTTGCGGGTTCTCCATGGACAATTTTCTGTTACTGCGTACAAGGTCAAGGTTCCAAAAACTTCGACAAGGCTAAAGAATTTTGCTTTACCGAGCCTGAAATGGCGCATGAATTACTGCAGAAAATCACCGACACAACCATCGCTTATCTCAAAGGAAAAGTAGAAGCGGGTGTGGATGCAGTTCAGGTGTTTGACTCATGGGGAGGTATGTTGTCTCCAGTGGATTATCAGGAATTTTCCTGGCCTTACATTCAGCAGATCATCGATGCGTTGAAGGAAGATATCCCAGTCATTGCCTTTGGCAAAGGCTGCTGGTTTGCACTCGACGTGATGGCTAAGTCTGGTGCTACAGCACTTGGGGTAGACTGGACTTGCTCTCCCAGAAACGCAAGATACCTTACGGGCGGAAACATTACCTTACAAGGCAACTTTGATCCGTCACGCTTATTCTCACCGCCTAAAGACATCAAAAGGATGGTGCATCAGATGATCGATGAATTTGGCAAAGATCGCTATATAGTAAATCTGGGCCACGGCATCTTGCCTAATATTCCAGTAGAAAATGCCAAAGCTTTTGTAGAGGCGGTGAAAGAATATAAGGCGTAACAACTTCTATACACTTTAAGGCCTGTGAGGTTTACAAAACCTCACAGGCCTATTTTCTTAATACTTTCCCTTTTTTCTGATTTTGCAACTGCTGGCTTTTGGCTGTTTCGACATTCAGCTTGATCCTCAAGCTATATTAAAGTGACGTCCTGGGCTTCACGAACTTACTGAAGTCGGCGTTAGAGTTTCTTCTATACTCTTAAAAAATTAAGAAATATCATCTTCATTTCTTTTATCTGATTCTCTTTGATTTTGCTTTAATGTCCTTTAAATTCTGGTGTTAAGCGTAATATTTTTCATTTTTAGTCATCAATTTATTAATAAAAACTTAAAATTTACGGTTTTCCCGTAGCAATTGTACGGTCGAACCGTAACAAAAGTTTAAGAAAAAATGCGTCTTTTACAATTAATGTAAAATAAGCGCAATTTTGAATAGTTTAATACACTTACTCTTCCAATATCATGATCTTCATTCCAGGAACATATTTTCACATGGTTTCCGCTGACGGTAACATTCTTTCCGACCAATCTGAACCTCTCAAATGAGGACATTACCATTAATTTAATCACAAACAAATGAATCAAAAATTATTTACTCGAGTTTCGACTCTCGCTACTTTAGTTGGTTTTTCTTTTTTAGGATTAGCTCAAACTGAGCAACAGCAAGAAGAAATCACATCCAGATATGATATGAATGTCTTATCTAACCTGGAAAGCGAATTCAAAGCTAAATCAGAAGAACAGAAATTAAGAATCAATCAGTATGCAAAATCCAATTCTCTTGAGAAAGAATTGAAAATGAAGGATGGAAGTTATGCCGAACTACAGCGCATAGAAGAAGATGGAAGTCTTATTTATTACACCACTTACAACGTTGCTGCGGCGAGATCTACCAGAACCAATCACGTGAACTCTGGAGGGTCCTTAGGACTAAGCTTAGACGGACAAAATATGATTTCCTACGTGTGGGATGGCGGTCACCCAAGAGTGACCCATCAGGAATATACAAACAACCGGGTTACTATACAGGATGCTGCCGCAGAAGGCGGTGTTCAGCTCAACTTTCATGCGGCTCACGTCACAGGTACAATCGTAGCTTCTGGTGTGGTACCCAACGCCAAAGGGATGGCGCCACAAGCCAGAGCAAGAACTTACAAGTGGAACGATGACCTTACCGAAGCAACTTCAGCTGCAGCTAATGGGATGCTGGTTTCGAACCATTCTTACGGTTTCAATTCTCAGTTTGTTCCAGATTATTATTTTGGAGCTTATATCAATGATTCCAGAGACTGGGACAATCTACAATACAACGCCCCTTACTACTTGATGGTGGTTGCCGCAGGAAATGATGGTACAGCCAACGTAAATGCTTCACCGCTAAGCCCAGCCAATCCACAATATGATAAACTTACTGGACATTCTGTAGCTAAAAACACTATGGTGGTGGCTAGTGCTCAGGATGCTAATGTGGATAACAATGGGAATTTAGTTTCTGTTAATATCAGTTCTTTTAGTAGTCAGGGACCAACCGATGATTTTAGAATTAAGCCTGATATTACGGGTAATGGTCAGGGGGTTTACTCTACCTACGACAATAGCAATACGGCATACAACAGCATATCCGGAACTTCCATGGCCTCGCCAAATGTTGCAGGATCTTTACTTTTACTTCAGCAACACGCCAACGACATGAATGGTAGTTATTTAAGAGCTTCAACTTTAAAAGGAATTGCCCTTCATACCGCAGATGATGCCGGTCAAACAGGACCAGATGCGATTTTTGGATGGGGGTTGATGAACACGAAACGTGCAGCAGAAGCGATTTCTAACAACGGACAGGGCGCTCTTATCAGCGAATTAACCTTAATGCCCGGGGATACCTATTCTGTAGAAGTAGAAAGTGACGGTGTCAATGATCTTTTGGCTTCAATTTCCTGGACAGATCCTGCCGGGACTACTACAACCCAGACCAATTCTAATCAAGCCAGATTAATCAATGATCTGGACATTCGTGTCTCTAAAAATGCAACCACATTTACCCCATGGAGACTTACAGGAGTTAACACTAATGGTAAAGGCGATAATACACGAGATCCTTTTGAACGCGTAGATGTTCAAAACGCTTCTGGAACTTATACAGTGACGGTAAGTCACAAAGGATCTTTAAGCGGTGGAAGCCAGAATTACAGTTTGGTTGTCACAGGACTCACCTCAGAGCCAGTAGCCTGTAATGCGGAAACACCAACGGGACTTGCAGCTTCTGGTGTGGGGGCAACCTCTGCGATTTTAAACTGGGATGCAGTAGAATCTGCCTCTTATGATGTAAGATACAGAGTTTCTGGAACTACAAACTGGACAGCAGTTTCTTCTGAAACTACCACAGCATCACTTGAGAATTTAGCAACAGAAACTACGTATGAAGCACAGGTAAGAAGCAAATGCGGAACAGATAATTCAACTTATTCATCGTCTGTGAATTTTACAACGACAGAACAACAGTTAGCTTATTGTGATTCCAAAGGAAACAGTGTCGCAGATGAATTTATCGGAAGATTTCAATTAAACACCATCGATAATACTTCCGGTGGAGGGAATGGCTATTCAGATTTTACAAATGTTTCTACCGATTTGTCTAGCGGTGAGACCTATAATTTCACAATAACACCTACCTGGACAGGAACGGTATATAACGAAGGTTATGCCATCTGGATTGATTACAACAAGGATGGAGATTTCAGTGATGCGGGAGAGCTGGTCTTTAGCAGAGCAGCCACCAATACCAGTTCTACAACAGGAAGCTTTACTGTCCCTGCAGGTGTTGAAGGAACCACGCGTTTGCGAGTGTCTATGAAGTACAACGCCATACCTGGCTCCTGCGAAACCTTTGCCTACGGCGAAGTAGAGGACTATACGATTAACCTTGGTGCTACTGCAGCAGATACACAACCCCCAAGCCAGCCAACCGCCTTTACAGCGTCAGATGTCACGGAGACATCAGTAAGTTTGTCCTGGAATGCCTCAACCGATAATGTTGGAGTTGATGTTTATGAAGTTTTACAAGGAGGATCTCTTATTGGCACAACAGCCAATACGAGTGTTCAAATCAACGGCTTATCTGCTGGAACGACCTATAACTTTGCCGTGAGAGCCAAAGATGAGGCAGGGAACACTTCAGACAGTGTTTCTTTGAGTGTGACGACAACCTCCAATATCGCATATTGTGATTCCAAAGGCAATAACTCCTCATTTGAATGGATTGATTTTGTAGGTTTAAATAACTTGTCCAATACAAGTGGTGATGATTCTGGCTATAAAGACAACACCAATCTGGTGGCCAACTTGCCTTATGGAAGCAATACACTACAGATCAGTGCTGGATTTTCTGGACAGTCGTACACTGAGTTTTGGAGGATTTGGATCGATTACAACCAGAATGGTGTGTTTGAAAGTAACGAACTGGTCGTGAGCGGTTCTTCTGCAAGTGCTGCGATATTGAGTGCCAGCTTCAACGTTCCCACTACAGCAACACCCGGCCCAACCCGTATGCGTGTGTCTATGAAGTACAATGCGGCACAGACAGCCTGTGAAACCTTTGCTTACGGCGAGGTAGAAGATTATACCGTAAATGTAGGTCAGGCCACCAGCAATTACACCACTTTGAACGATGCAGAAACGCTTGGTCAAGCTGAAGAAGACCTTTTCAATATGGAATTGTATCCTAACCCTGTGAAAGGCGAAGTTGTTAACTTAAAAGTGTCTTCCAAAACATCATTGAGCTATACGCTTTACGATATTTCCGGCAGACAATTGAGCCAGGGGAAAGTGCTTAACCAAAGTATACCTTTAGATAATTTATCCAGTGGGGTTTACCTCATCAAACTGGATGATGGCCAAAAGACCTTTACCAGAAAATTGGTTAAAGACTAATTCCTAGATTCTCATTTTATTGTGAAACCACTCCATTGGAGTGGTTTTTTTATGTTTTTTGAATTAGGCTGATGAAGGTTTATTTTGATTTTACCACTGCAAATTTTGATGTTTTGAGACATTAAGCTTTGCACTTTATTTTGAAATCATGTGGCGTGTGGGTTTTAAAGTTCTTACTGAAGTCGGCTTGAGATTAAAATGTGCAATTATATTACTTTGGTGATGCCAAGCCTGTCAGATTTTCAAAACCTTAAAGGTTGATTTGTTTCGGGATGGCTTGCGTTAGGGATAGCAGTGGAAAGCTCATGAAGTAAAAACCCATTTTAAAACTAAAGCCTGGCGAAGCAACCAACGGAAGCTCTTGCCAGGCTGATAGTTTTTTTGGGTTGTACTGAAATGACTTGAAACGTATAGCCCGACCTCTCCCCAAGGCACTGGGGAGAGGTAACGCCCATAGTTTATTATTTGTTTTTCTTGTACAATTCTGTAAAATGCTTGTAAAAATAAGGAATGGTCTCTATGCCTTTGAGGTAATTCCAGATCCCAAAATGCTCGTTGGGGGAGTGGATGGCATCCGAGTTGAGCCCAAAGCCCATGAGCACTGTTTTGCTGCCCAGATATTTCTCAAACATGGAGACAATAGGAATGCTGCCACCACTGCGCTGTGGGACAGCTGACTTACCAAAGGCTTCCTTAAAGGCAAGGTCTGCCGCTTGGTACTCGATGCCATCGATTGGAGTCACATAGCCCTGGCCGCCGTGATGAGGTTTGACTTTTACCTTCACGCTACCGGGAGCGATGTTTTCAAAGTGCGTTTTGAACAATTCTGTGATTTCTCTCCAGTCCTGGTTAGGGACTAAGCGCATGGAAATTTTGGCAAAAGCTTTGCTGGGAATGACGGTTTTGGCGCCTTCGCCAATGTAGCCACCCCAGATGCCGTTCACATCCAAAGTTGGTCGTATGGAATTACGCTCATTGGTGGTATAGCCTTTCTCACCGTGCACATCGTTGATGCCAATGTGTTTTTTGTAGTCTTCCAGGTCAAACGGTGCTTCGGCCATTTTTGCTCGTTCTTCATCACTCAAGTCTTCGACCTTATCGTAAAACCCGGGAATGGTGATGTGGTTATTCTCATCGTGAAGAGAAGCGATCATTTTGGATAAAATGTTGATGGGATTGGCGACAGCGCCACCGTATAGACCAGAGTGCAGATCACGGTTAGGGCTTTCCACTTCTACCTCTACGTAGCTTAGTCCTCGAAGTCCAGTGGTGATGGAAGGCACGTCTTTGCTGATCATACCCGTATCCGAAATCAGGATCACGTCGTTAGAAAGTTTCTCCTGATTTTGGTCGAGAAAAGCTTCCAGGCTTACACTGCCTACTTCTTCCTCTCCTTCAATCATGAATTTAATATTGCAAGGCAGTCCATCGGTTTGCATCATGACTTCCATCGCCTTTACGTGCATGTACATCTGCCCTTTATCATCGCAGGCACCACGGGCGAAAATGGCACCATCGGGGTGAATCTCGGTATCTTGAATTACAGGCTCAAATGGCGGACTATTCCAAAGGTCAATAGGATCCGGCGGTTGTACATCGTAGTGGCCGTAGACCAAAACAGTAGGTAAGGCTTTGTCTATAATTTTCTCGGCATATACAATGGGAAATCCCGAGGTTTCGCAAATCTCTACCTTATCGCAACCAGCCGCTTCCAAGTTAATTTTTACCGCACCAGCGGTCATCAAAACTTCCTTTTTGAAATGCGGATCTGCGCTAACCGATGGAATTTTGAGTAATTCTATAAGTTCGTCAATAAAGCGTTGTTTATGTTTATCGATATAAGGTCTGGTATTCATAGTGTTTTTTTGAGTTTTTACAATATAAAATATTTTCTTGAAACTTAATTTGAAAGTTCCATTTATTCTCTATATTTGCAATCGCAAAATTAATGCGGGCGTGGTGGTCCCGAAGCTTCGGGAGTAGCACGTTAGATTACATAATGCGGGCGTGGTGGAATTGGTAGACACGCTAGACTTAGGATCTAGTGCCGCAAGGTGTGAGAGTTCGAGTCTCTCCGCCCGTACTTTAAAAGCTTCTCTTTTGAGAAGCTTTTTTTATGAAAAAATATTAAGGTATTGAGGGTTCATTCCGATTGCTATCGGAACTCCGCCCGTACTTCAAAAACCCTGCAATCATTAGATTGCAGGGTTTTTTATTTAAGAAGAGTCTCGTAGTTTATACTGAGCTTTTGTCGAAGTATCCGTACTTTAAAAGCTTCTCTTTTGAGAAGCTTTTTTATGGAAAAATATTGGGAATTCAGCTAAAAGCTTCAGGATCCGCCCGTACTTTTAAAGCTGCTTCAAAACATCAAATATCTATATCGCCATTTTGTCCAGACGCTTAATGGGTTATAATGCTTAAATAAATTTAATGTTTAATCTTAATATAAGTTTTAAGATCTAAAATGCAGGCATTCAAATTCAAAAGGATATTTTATCTTGCTCCACCTAATTCGGTATTAAAATTTTGATTAAAAAACTGCTCCTACTTCTTGTTCTTAGCTCTATATGTTCTTATGCTCAAGAGATTGAAGGCTATGTATATGATGCTGAAGGTAGAGTTTCTGGAGTGAGAATCCATAACATAAGTCAGGATTTTATTGAGGTGTCAAATCCTAACGGGTACTTTAGAGTGGAAGCCGCTGTGGGCGATACGGTTCACTTTTCTTCAGTTGCTTACGATCTATATGAGTTTATTGTCAAAAAACAAGATCTCGAGAAGAAAATGGTGGTAGAACTGAAGTTTTCAACCCTGGATGAAGTAAGAATCACGGGTTATCGGGCGAGAAACACAGACATAAATGATTTAGATAGCGAATTGGCGGGTCAGATCCAAAAAGACATAAAGAAACACCCAAATTATTACAGAACTTCCAAAGGAAACATCGGCAATATTATTCAGTCGGTTATAGACCTGTTCAAAAAGGATAAAGCAACAGAGCCAACTGATCCTGAAGTTATAGGTTTTGAAGATTTTGAAGTCCTATTTCTTAGAGACGACTTCTTTGATGAAGAATTTCTAAGTCAGGAATTAGGTATTCCTTCAGAAAATCATGAGTTGTTTTATGAATTTCTGGCCTCACAGGAACTGGAGTATTCCTATTTAAAGAACTCAAATAAACTTGATTTGATTGATAAACTTTACCATTATAGTAAGGAGTATAAAAAACGTCTAAGTTCAATTGAGCCAGGAGTTGATTAATTTTTGAAACTCAACTAATTTGAAAATCAAAGGCTTGTGTCATTTTGTTTAAGACCTTAAAACTTAGCCGCCATGTTAAATAATATTTTTTTCATAAGGAAACCTTAATTTTTCAAGAAAATTATTTTACATTGAACATCCAAATTAGTTTGTGTTATGAGATTATTTTGCTTTCTATTCGTTTTATGTGTTGGGGTTAATTTTGCTTCAGCAGATCCAACGCACCCCAACAAAATTAAAGTCGTTATCGATGCGGGTCATGGAGGTATAGACACAGGTGCAAAAAGTAATTCTATCCTGGAAAAGCAAATTGTTGCCGATGTTTCTTCTCATCTAAAAGAACTTTGCAGTGATAAAAATGTTGAGATCGTTCTTCTAAGACCAGATGACGAGTTTATCTCTTTAAAGGACAGAATCTCCGAAATTGAGGCGCTTTCACCAGACTTAGTTATTTCTCTTCATGCCAATTATTCCAAAGATCGGGATAGAAATGGCGTAGAAGTGTTTGTTGCTGATAATGAATTTACAGCCAAATCCTCTTACTTCGGCACCAAAATTTTGGAGTCTTTTAAACGTAAGGATTTCAAAACTTCAACTTTACAGTCAGCCAACTTTTTTCTTTTAAAGAACCTCAACTGCCCTGCAGTCACTGTAGAGCTTGGGTTTTTATCCAATGCCGAAGACATGAAATACCTCAATTCAGAATTTGGTCAAAAATTCCTGGCCATGCAAATTGCCTCTTCCTTAGATCTGTAATTTGAGTCGTCCGTTAAAAAGACATCCCGGACTTCAGCCTTTAAGCAGAGAGCATCATCAAATCCTTCTGTTAGGTTTCAAAATTCGACAAGGCCTAAGAAAACATATTGAAGCCCAAAGAATATATGACTACTGCTCCTGGTTTTTTGTTAATTATCTTCAACCTCATTTTGAAAATGAAGAATTTCATCTTGCTAAAATAACAGGACCTAATTCTGAATTAATTCGTCGCCTAAAAGTTAATCATCAGGAAGTAAAAGCTGCATTCAAGGAATTGAAGGCTTCTCGTATTGACTTAAAGGCCTTCGAAAAAGTTATCGTATCTCACGTGAGGTTTGAGGAGCGGGTTTTATTTGAGGAGATTCAAGACAAACTTACAGATGAGGATATATATTACTTAAGGAATCATCTTCAGGAACAAAAATTTCAGGAACATCTTCAGGATGTATTTTGGCAGTAAACGCTTCTATTCCATTACTTTTGCCTCATGGAAATGAGATATACAGATGTAGCTATTATTGGTGGTGGAGCCGCAGGGTTTTTTGCAGGCATTAATCTAGCAGCATCCAATTCAGCAGTGAAAATCCTTATTTTGGAAAAAGGGAAGCAGGTCCTGAGTAAAGTTAAAATCTCTGGAGGAGGACGCTGCAACGTCACCCACGCAGAATTTGATCCTAAAACTTTGGCTCAAAATTACCCTCGGGGGCATAAAGAACTTTTGGGTCCATTTCATCAATTCATGACTGGCGACATGTTTGCCTGGCTGGAAGAGCGAGGTGTTGAGCTCAAAATCGAAGAAGATGGACGTGTTTTTCCTATATCAGACGCTTCGCAAACTATTATTGATTGTTTTCAGCAGGAAGCTGATCAATTAGGGGTAGAGGTCAAAACCAATGCAGGTGTAGATGTGATCACCAAAGTGGAAGATCAAGATTATACTTGGGAGTTAAAAGGAAAAGGACTTAATGTACAAGCCAAACAGCTTATTGTTGCTTCTGGGAGCAGTCCAAAAATGTGGCGATTGATTCAAACACTTGGTCATAAAGTGGTGAAGCCAGTGCCGTCATTGTTTACCTTCAATGTAAAAGACGAACGGTTGATCAATCTTCCAGGCATCAGTCTTCAAGCTGAGGTCGAAGTATTTACAACCAAGGATAGAGGCATCTCGAAGCAAAAGCTTAAATCGCTTCATTCGTCTGGACCACTTTTGATTACCCACTGGGGATTAAGTGGTCCTTGCATTTTGAAGCTCTCGGCCTGGGGAGCTAGAATTTTTAGCGAGTTGAATCATCAGTTTCAACTCAGGGTAAATTGGCTGCCCCAGCACAATGTGGAGTCACTGAAGTCTCATTTTGAAGATTTAAAATCAATTCAGCCTAAACAATTTTTGTACACCAATCCTATTGAGGGCTTACCTAAGCGTTTTTGGCAAAGCCTTCTGGATTCTGTTTCTATCGGACAGGACTTGAATTGGTCGAATATGAGTAAGCCTCAAATGCAGTCTTTGGCGTTAGAACTTTGTGCCGGAGAGTTTCATGTAAACGGGAAAAGCACTTTCAAAGATGAATTTGTAACTGCAGGTGGCGTAGATTTAAAAGAAATTGATTTTAAAACTTTTCAAAGTAAATTACATGCCAATTTGTTTTTTGTAGGTGAAGTTTTAAACATCGACGCCGTGACCGGAGGCTTCAATTTTCAAGGTGCGTGGACCAGTGGTTTTATTTGCGCACGGCATTTAAGTGAAACCTTGTAATGTTAAATTTCTGTTTAGTCAAAAGTCAGGTTGATTATTAACAACTAAATTGTATGAATAACCTAAAACCTAAACAAGATGAAAAAGAAAATTTTTATTTGCGGAGCTTTATCAATGACTTTATTAAGTACAAGTTGCTTAGGGTCTTTTAGTGCATTTAATTCCTTAAGAGATTGGAACGATGGGCTAACTGACAACAAATTTCTGGATAACTTAATTTTCTGGGCCCTAAACATTGTTCCAGTGTATGGTTTGTTTATTGCCGGTGATGTGCTGTTTTTTAATTTACTCGAATTCTGGACAGGAGACAATCCTATCGCTATGGCAGAGGGTGAAAAAGAAACACAGTATGCTACAATAAAAGGTCAGGACGTAAAAATGACTGCTACCAAAAATTATTTTACTGTTGAAGTCCTTTCAGGTGAAAATGAAGGTGAAATTCTAGAAATGGTTTACACACCAGAAAACAAAACCTGGAACGCTATCGGTGAAGATGGTGAGTTGACTAAGTTAGCTTCAATGGAAGACGGCTTCTATATGGTGTACACACCAGAAGGCGAAGCGATCAAGATGGATCCAAACGCCTCGAAAGAACAAAATATGGCTATTTTGCAAGGTAAAGTAGCTGATTACGAATCTTCTATGTGGGCCGACGCTAAATAAGCAAAAAGGCTTTTTGATAGTTTTGAAAAACCACTTGATTTATTTCAAGTGGTTTTTTTTAATTTAAAATATTAACAGTTGTTAGTTTTAATTTGGTAAAATTTATAGTTATGTTGCTAAAAATTTAATAATTAAATCATATGAAATCAAAATTACTGCTCATCTTATTTATGTTTGGATCTTTTTCCTTTCTAAATGCTCAAAATGAAATCCAGCTTGTCAAGAACTATCTGGAACAAAAACAATCTGAACACCAATTGTCTACGAGCGATTTTTCAGATATAGTAATGAATTCTAAACATACTTCAAAGAGTATAGGTGCTGATTTAGTGTATGTTCAGCAATCTTTTAACGGTATTCCTATTTTTAATGCAATAGGCAGTTTTGCTATACGTGATAATGATGTAAAGTATGCTAAATATAATTTTGAATCTGATTTGACTTCAAGAATTTCCAGTCAGAATCCTTCATTATCTCCTACGGAAGCTCTGAATGCAGCTTCTACACAACTAGGAATTGGGCAACCAGGTCAAGTTACCGTTGTTAAGTCAAATTCGGCAAATGAACTGACACTTTCTGAGTCTGGAATATCCATTGATGAAATACCTGTAAGATTGGTTTATCATAAATCTGAAAGTGGTGATTTAAATTTAGCATGGGATTTGTCAATTCATATGATTGATGGTTCACATTGGTGGAGTGTTAGAATAGATGCTTTAAACGGTAGAATCTTGGAGCAGGAAGACTGGATTGTCAATTGTAATTTTGATCATTCTTCCTTAGCAGATAGGAAATTGAGGGTCCCTTTTGTAATTCCATCATCAGAACAAGAAACGGTGTCAACTGCTATAGATGGTGCGGTATACAACGTATATCCTTATCCAATAGAGTCTCCAAATCACGGCGCTAGAGAGTTGGTTAGTAACCCAGCAGATACAGAATTTTCACCTTTTGGATGGCATGACACTGATGGCGTGGAAGGTCCTGAATTTACGATCACCAGAGGTAACAATGTGAATGCTTATGAAGATAGATCGGCTTCAAATGTTCCTGGTTATGCTCCAGACGGAGGAGAAGAACTTAATTTTGATTTTCCTTTAGATTTCAATCAGCCACCTGCTTTGTACGAAGATGCTGCCATTACAAACCTATTTTATTGGAACAATATCATTCACGATATGTGGGCATACTATGGATTTGATGAAGCCTCGGGAAATTTTCAGCAGACCAATTATACAGAAGAAGGTAACGGAAACGATTATGTAAGAGCCGAAGCTCAAGATGGCGGAGGGGTGAACAATGCTACTTTTGGAACACCACCAGATGGTGCACGCCCTAGAATGACTATGTTTTTGTGGAATCCATCAGGACCTCCGGCAGAGAATTTAACTATAGATACTCCAGAGAGTCTAGCTGGATCTTACGTTGGTGTGCCAGCTGGTTTTGGACCTATTCTTGGAACCGATCCCATTACTGCTGAATTTGCTTTAGCAGTTGATGTTGAAGCAGATCCAGATGAAAATGATGCCTGTGAAGACTTAGCAAATGCCGAAGACTTAAATGAAAAAATTGCAATCATCAGAAGGGGTTCTTGTGCTTTTGTAGAAAAAGTAGAAAGGGCTGAAGCAGCCGGAGCTATTGCTGTTATTATGGTCAACAATGTTCCTGGAGCTCCAATTACCATGGGAGGAGATGATACAGGTATTTCTATACCTTCTATTATGGTAAGTCAAACTGATGGTGAGGCTATCATCGAAGCGCTTCAAAATAGTGAAAACGTTTCAGGTTCTTTGGTTAATAATGGTCCATATCAAATAGATGGTGATTTTGACAATGGAATTATTGCTCATGAGTATGGCCATGGTATTTCCAATCGACTCACTGGTGGTGCTTCTGCCGCATCATGTTTAACCAATGCTGAACAAATGGGAGAAGGCTGGAGTGACTGGGTAGGCCTTATGATGACTATTAAAGAAGAAGACTTAGCAACTCAGGGGAGAGGTATTGGAACATTTGCTGTATCTCAACCTACTGATGGTAATGGGATTAGACCATTTCAATATTCGACCGATACAAGCTTAAATCCAGCTACCTATAGCATAACAAACAATGAGAATATAAGTCAGCCTCATGGTATTGGTTTTGTCTGGGCTACTATGCTTTGGGATTTAAACTGGGCTCTGATAGATCGTTATGGCTTCGATTCCGATCTTTATAATGGAACAGGAGGTAACAATATCAACATGCAGCTGGTTATTGACGGGATGAAACTTCAGTCTTGTTCACCTGGGTTTGTAGATGGCCGTGATGCTATTCTAGAAGCTGATATGCTGGCTAATGACGGTGCAAACCAATGTTTGATCTGGGAAGTTTTTGCTAGTAGAGGACTTGGATGGAGTGCAGATCAAGGGAGTTCATTCAACAGAAGTGATCAGGAAGAAGCATTTGACCTTCCACCAGATGACGTTTTGAATTGTTCTTTGTCAAATGATAGTTTTGGATTTGACACCTTTGGTATTTATCCAAACCCAGCTAAAGAAAGCTTTAGCTTGAGTTTGACCAATGGAAATCTTGCAAATTCTAAAGTAGATATCTATGATATGAATGGAAAACTGATACTTTCAAGAACATCTGATAATGATCAGAAAGTAGATATTCAAACTTTAAACTCTGGTATGTATATCGTACTTGTAGAGTCTGGAAGTAAAACCTACTCCAAAAAATTGATTGTAGACTAATAACTAGATTTTTGATTATGGAAAAGACCGAAGTCAGCTGACTTCGGTCTTTTTGCTTTAATTACCTTTGTGTAAATACATCCTAATGCTAAAAGTTAAAAACCTTACCTACTTTCATAAAAATAGGAATGGAGTTTCAAATATTAATTTCGAATTACATAAAGGAGAGCATCTGGCCTTGATAGGGGAAAGTGGCTGTGGCAAGAGCACGCTCATCAAGTCTTTATATGGCCTTTTTGATTTGGATGAAGGCAGTGTGCACTGGAATGAAGAAAAAATACTGGGGCCAGCTTACAATCTGGTTCCTGGTTTTAAAAAGTTTAAACACCTCTCTCAGGAATTTGATTTGATGCCCTTTACGACAGCTGAAGAGAACATTCAGAAGTTTTTATCGCGTGAAACTTTAGAAGAAAATACCCAACGAAGTGACGAACTGCTGTACTTGTTTGATCTTGAAGAGGTCAAACACCAGAAAGTAAAAACTCTAAGCGGTGGTCAAAAACAAAGAGTTGCTTTGGCTCAGGCTTTGGCTAAACCACCAGAGTTGATTTTACTCGACGAGCCTTTTAGTCACATCGATCAGTTTTTGAAGCACAGATTGAGACGGAGACTCTTTCAATTTTTAAAAAAAGAAAACATCAGCTGTATTTATGCCACCCACGACTCCGATGACGTCTTACCGTTTTCGGACCGTATCATGGTTTTAAAAGAAGGAAAAGCTTTGGATTGTAGAACAACAAGGGAGGTTTACAAGCAACCTAAAAATGAATACTGTGCTTCCCTGTTTGGAGATGTGAATGTTCTATCTTCAGCTGAATTTGAAATAGATTTTAAAGACAAAAATATCTTAGTATTTCCTTATGAAGTGAAGATTGTAGAAAATTCTCAATTTCAGGCGATAGTGAGTGCAAGTTATTTTAAAGGTTCACATTACCTTATTGAGCTGGAGTATAATTCCAAATCCATATTTGTGAGCTCTGAAGTAAGTTATAAACAAAGTGAATCTGTTTATTTTGAACTGAACGCTGAAAGGATTGAGCAGAGACTTAATTAAAAATTCTCAAAACCCCGTTGCTTTCGGTCACGCGATAGGCATAAAGTGGAAATCTCAAATTTTCTACCAGAGGTTGACCGGTGATAAGGCTGTATTCATTTGGGGGATCATCACAGGTAGATGCTGCGTTTAATCCATCTATAATAAGTCTGGAACAATCATTTGGAACAATGTTAGGATCGGCTGCATCCCAGGCGAGAAAACTACTTCCAGAATTGACGATAATCAGTCCTAGATTTCCCTGACCTGGAACATAGACTGAATTGCCACTAAAGTTAAGGTTATTGAATTGTGGTAGACTCAGATTCACTTCATAGTTGACGTTGATGTTCAATAAATTTGGATTTCTCCTAAGATTGTCATCACTTTCGCAGCTTATCAATAAAAACAGTCCAATAAGGAGAAGGCTAGCTTTCATATTAATTTTTAGATGTTTATGACTTTGAAGCCACAAAAATATTATATTTGTAGTATAGAATCTCGAAACACCCGGGATTCTTTTTTTGTTATATATAAACGATAAGATTATGAGTAAAGTATCATACTATACCGAAGAAGGCCTTAAAAAGCTGAAAGCAGAACTTGACCAGTTAAGAGATGTGGAACGCCCAAAAGCTTCCCAGGACATTGCAGATGCAAGAGATAAAGGAGATTTAAGTGAAAATGCTGAATATGATGCCGCCAAAGAAGCTCAGGGGATGCTTGAGATGCGCATAGCTAAACTTGAAGAGGTGGTCGCTAATGCAAGAGTAATAGATGAATCTCAATTGGACACCTCCAAAGTTTTGATACACAGCAATGTGAAGTTGAAAAATACCAAAATGAACAAAGAAATGACCTATAAGTTGGTGGCACAGAGTGAAGCTGACTTAAAGACAGGTAAGATTTCTGTAGATTCTCCTATCGGGAAAGGTTTGCTGGGAAAAAAAGCTGGAGATACGGCAGAAATTGAAGTTCCCAATGGGATTTTGACATTTGAAATCCTTGAAGTTTCCAGAGATTAATTAAAACGTCAACTTACTCAAAAATAAGTTTACCCTCATAAAACTCTTCAACCTCCACAAGTGGAGGTTTTTTTGTGCTTATCAGGTTGCCAGTAGATCTAAGTTCTCCTTCCAGGCGTTGGATTGGAGTGACGACGGCATCTCTGAATGAGCGATGAAAAACCCTTATGACATCGGCTTCCAGATCTCGTGCTAAAATTGTCCCTGAACCAGAATAAGTACCAAAATTGAGTAGCTCTGTCGATCCGCTCATCACAAAATCGGATATCCCATTTCCCACGATGTTGACCCTTGTGTTATCAACTTCTATGTGGAAGTTACCAAGACTCAGGGCATCGCTATTGTTTGAATCTTCGGAAATCAGGCTAAGGTCTGGATATTTTAAAATACTGGTACTTACCACTTGAAATTGAGAGGAATTTCTCACAGAATTCAATGTGGAGCTTTTTAATTTTAGGACGATGGGCGCTTCAGAAAATCCAGTTGGACAAAGACTACTGATTTTGAATTCATAGTCTTTCTCATTTTGAATAATTTCAAGTTGGTCCAAATGATGCTCGCCACCTACGGCTTCCAGGCTTTCTTCTTCGCTATAAGAAATCTCAAGTCTGATGTTTTCACCAATGGTAATTCGCTCTAAGTCCGTAATTCTTAAATCACGTGTTTCGGTTTTGCCTCTTCCGCGAATGCAGTCCCTGTTTGAATCGACATCGCATGCGAAAAGAAAAATGACTGGGGCCAATATAAAAACTAACTTTTTCATAAGCGTAAACCTATTCCATATTCAATGGCTTCAGCCTTAGAATAGTGTGATTTGAGTAACAATGATACATAGAACTTGTCTGTGAGATAACGACGAACGCCAACCTTAAGGTATTCTCTGTCCAAATACTCCACAGGGTAATATACATAATACCCGATTTGCGATAACACACTCCATGACCCCAAATACAATTCATGCCCCACAAATAAACCAACTCGCTTCCAGTCTTCGTCACCCTGGAAATCATCCTGTTCCGGAAATGCAGCTGCTCTGTATTGAATAAAGGTTTTTACCGAGGGTGTAAAAAAAGCATCGACCCCCAGACTTAATCCGCTGCGGTGTGAAAGCCGTTTGTTCATAGATGTGGTGAGCGTCAAAAAGGCTTCATTGTCTTCTCCCCAGATCCCACTGTCGTTGGCCCCTGAAGCTGCTACAAAATCCCAGGTCCAGGACTTGTCCAAAGGTTCCAGTACGGAAGTTTTATAGGTTTTTTCAGTTTCAGAAAATTGGTGACTTAGCCCGATTTGCAGTCCATAATTATTGGTGCTCGTATTGGGGGATTTGGTTTTGCCATTGGAATAATGTACCAAAAAAGCACCGAATTTAAAATCGATAGGAGAGCCAAAAATTTGCTCAAGCCGGTATTCCAAGCCGAACAAGATGGAGGCAGTAAGCGACGAGCCGTAAGCCGTGTTTCTAGGATTGTTGACTGGATCGTAAGTGTCTGGAATATATCCAGCACCAAGTCCTGCTTTCAGGCTGAGTTGTCGCTCCCAAAAGAAAAACCGGTACTCTCCGTGGAGGCTATACACCCGGCCCAGTTCTGGTGATCCCATATCCTGCACCAGTAAGGAGGCTCCGTAACTTGGGTAGTTATACAGTTGCTGCCATTCTTTATCTCCGTAGGTTTTACGCTCCCAGGAGAAGAGTATTCCATTTGTTGGTCCCTGGATGAGGTGCAAAATTTGAGGACTGTGCCTCATGATTCTGCCGTAGAGGTAATCGACGTGAAACGCATCAGTATAGTTTTTTTCCTGTGCTATGCTTGAGTGTAAGCATAGGAAAAGCCATAAACATAACAGATAGTTTGGTTTCATTGATTAGTCAACTGGACGTTGCAAACTTAAACTTTATTTGGTGAAGTGGACTTAAGTTTCACAAGTCCACTTTTCATGTGCACTTATATGTTTTCTAGAACCACAAGCCGACTTGTAGCGGAAAGACTGCCTGCGTTCCCTGGAAAGCAAGCCCGTAAATTCCCTAAATACTTTCTATAAACCCTTTAAACAAGGTCACCAGCTTTGGCTCTGCTGCATTGGCCACAGCGATAATCTCTTCCACATTCACAGGTTGTAGATTCTCGGGGTCGCACTCATCGGTTAATACCGAAATGGCCGCCACAGGCAACTTAAGGTGATTGGCCACAATAATTTCGGGTACGGTGCTCATGCCTACCGCATCTGCGCCAATGATGCCCAGGTAACGGTATTCGGCCCTGGTTTCTAGCTGAGGGCCCACCACCGAGGCGTAAACGCCTTCGTGCAGAATAATGTCGTTCTCCCTGGCAATGGACTTGAACGTGGTATTCATTTCCTTATCGTAAGGCGCCAGCATGTCTACAAAACGTTCTCCAAATTGAGAAACTCCTTTAAAAGCCAAAGGGGAGCCACCTTGCAGATTGATGTGATCATCAATCAGCATCAAATCGCCTTTTTTATAAGTGGTGTTGATGGCTCCCGCAGCGTTGGAGACCAAAAGTTTCTGGATGCCCAATTCCTTCATAATGCGGACGGGATAGGTGATGTCTTGTAAGGAATAGCCTTCGTAAAAGTGAAAACGCCCCTGCATCACCACTACTTTTTTACCGCCTAAAGTTCCAAAGATGAATTTGCCCTGGTGAAACTCCACCGTGGCTGTGGGGAAATGCGGGATGTGGTTGTAACTTATTTCTTTTTCGATGTCGATATGGTCGATGAGTCGTCCTAGTCCGGTGCCCAGAATGATGCCAATTTCTGGGGTTTCAAAGCCTTTTTCCTGGAGGTAACTTACCGTTTTTTCTAGTCTGTCTTTCATGCGTTTATTTTTATTGTTTTTTGATGATCACATGCGGGTCTTATGAGTTGATGTGAGTTTTTTTAAAATTGAGTTTGGGATATACTTATGAAACTCTGGATGCTTTGCCAGGTCTTCCACGGTGTCAATATCGGTTTTGGTTTCCAAAAAAGCGATGCTCAAGCCCTTTAGATCGTTTAGAGTTTTTTCTAAAACCGTCTCGGTGCTCCAGGCTTTTTCCAAGAAGGCCTTTTCATAAAACCTTGTCATGCCCATGAGGTAATAACCGCCATCATTCGCTGGTCCAAACACCATATCGTTTACTTCCAGTTCCTGGAAGGCGTTGTCAAGATCCGAAGCGCTTAGCTCAAACAAGTCACTGCCCACAATGCAAATTTTGGAGTAGCCTTTCGCAAAGCCCCATTCAAAAGCAGCTTGCATTTTTTGTCCCAGATGGCCTTGACTTTGAAGATGCTTTTGAAACAAGGCATCATCCCATAAATCTTGCGTTTGAATCTCTTCGGAATAAAATACTGCTCGACTAGCGCTGACTTTGCTTATAGTTGTAGCAGTATGCTGAATCAGTTCCTTGTAAATTTCTAGTGCTTTTTCATCTCCGATGCTTCTGGCTAAACGCGTTTTACACTTACCAAGCTCTGGGTTTTTTGCAAAAACGATGACTAAATTTTCCATCAGTATACTTTTTCTCCTTTTTCTAAATACCTACCCCAAAATCGGTCGTAAGCATGAATTCTGTTGGTGGGTTTGTTGTGTTGATCATAGACTGTTTGCCCGCTGTTTACCCATTCAAAAATACCCCCGTAAAGATTGAAAATGTGCTTATAGCCTGCTTTTTGAAGTTTTTCACCAATCTGCTCGGAGCGCACACCAATCGAGCAATACACGACGATAGTGTCTTGCGTGTTGAGCTGATCTTGAATGGACTTCAGACTGAAATCCTCGTAGCCTGCAAACATCGCATTTTGAAGATGACTGATGCTATATTCTGATGCTTCTCTGGCATCTAAAAGTTTAATGCTTTGGTTTGAATTTTTCAGTTGAACCAATTCTGATACACGGATATAGTCAACTGATTTTGAATTGTACTTTTCAATAGCCTCATCAATCGTAGGTTGGGAAAGACTCAGTAATGGAAATAGAATCAGTAATAAATAGTAATTCAAATTCATTTAAATCAACTTTTTTAGGTGAACTTTACTTATAATTCATAAACCGATTTGATTAAATCTAAAGTTACGGTATTTTAAATTTAACAACACCCGCCACCATCATAATGAAACGTAGACTCACTGATGTAAATGTCATCTCTTCCTAGGTCTGACAAAGCTTTTGCGGTCTTATCACAAATCGCCAATGGCTGATTTTGAAGTAAAATGTGTCCTTTTTGATCATCAAAAAATGACTCATCTCCATAATAAATGGCAGCTTTTCCCGTGAAAATACAAGGACCATCTTCTGGCATAGGATCTTTGATAGCAGCGACTTCTACAGATTCTATGAAAATCAATTCATCGGTAGGGTAATGCTTTAAGTCCAAAATGCGGTATGGCTTTCTCGCTCTTATTTCAATAGTCCCAAAACCTACATCGGTGAGTGCTTTTACATAATCCGCAAGGGGTAAACTTCCGCTGAGGCATAGCGCTCGTAGTCTGTCATCATTTCTCAAGGTCTCATTCATATCTTGCTCACAAGTAGGATCGCTCATTACCAATTTGCCATTAGGCTTCAGTACTCGATACATTTCTTGGATGGCTTTTTTAAGATCTTCTGCCTTAAAAATATTGAACAAACAGTTTTGTGCAGCCACATCAATACTGTTGTCTTCAACAGGAAGATGAAGCGCATCTCCTTTTTTGAGGCTCACAAAATCACTTTTGAACCAAGGGTTGACTTGTTCTGCTTCTTTAAAGTTTTTTCGGGAAGCTTCTAGCATCTCGTCTACCATATCTACCCCAATCACTCCGTCCTTTTGGCGATTGAAATACGCAAATTGCAGCAATTCCATGCCTCCGCCCACGCCAACATAAAGCATCTTTGGGTCGTTGGATAAATCCCGGGCATGTACCGTACTGCCACAGCCATAATTCATCTCCTGCATGATTTTTGGAATCTTTAATCCTGGCAGTTCCCACACTAGGTTTGTAGTGCAGCACAGTCCCACATCTGGGGTAAGTGCAGCGTCTTTATAGACATCGTAAGTAGTTTCTAAGTAACTCATATTCTTTTTTAGTTTTTAAACCACACTTCCCTGGCATGAACTTCCCGCACCAGCGGTACATCCATAACAGTGTTGTGAGACACAAATGGATCTGTCTTGTAGTTGTTCTTCGTTGTAATCTTTGATGTGTTGCACCGGGCTGTCCACTTTCATTTCCAGCATTTGATTGAAATCACAATCGTACAACCAGCCATCCCAACTTATAGAAAGCGTATTTCTACACATCACATTTTTGACCGCAGCTGGATTGTAGGCATCTACAAGTTTGTACATGTAATCTTCGTAATTCTCTGATGCGATGAGGTAATCCAGATACCTTGAAATCGGGAGGTTGGTGATGGTGAATAAGCTGTTGAATTCAATACCGAAATCTTCTTTTAAGGCTGTTTTGAAATCTTGTTCCAAAGCCTCTTGGTTGGAAGGCAGAAAAGCACCCGATGGATTGTAAACCAAATCCAGCTGAAGTCCAGAATCTGGCAAACCATACCCAATAGCATTCAGATCTTGTAACGCCCTTATGGACTTGTCAAAAACACCACTGCCTCGCTGTTTATCGGTTTTACCTTTGGTCCAGTGTGGCATTGAGCTCACTACATGAACCTTGTGTTTTTTAAAAAACTCAGGCAAATCGTAGTACTTTTTATTTGCTCTTATGATAGTGAGGTTGGATCTCACGATGAAATCTTTTACCCCAAGTTGAGCAGCTTCTTCTACAAACCAGCGAAAGTTGGGATTCATCTCTGGAGCTCCGCCAGTTAAATCAAGCGTGTGAGCTTTAGTTGTTTTGATGACATCCAGGCACTGCTGCATGGTTTCTTTGGTCATGATTTCCTTTCGGTCTGGGCCAGCATCCACGTGGCAATGCTCGCACACTTGGTTACACATATAGCCAAGATTGAGCTGTAGGATTTCAAGTGATTTTGGTTTCAGCGGGAAATCGTTGATCTTTTCCAATTGATCTTTGAAGGTAGGAAGCTCATCTTTGAAGATTCCGTTGGAAAGGAACTTTAGCTGTTCTTCGGCCTTCGCCATCAATTTCTTTCTAGCTAGCAGAGATTTCGTTGCCATTTCTGAATGTTTTTAAAAGTTAGGCGTTGAGTTTTTAAGATAAAATCTTAATGACTCAACTTATCGTATTTCTTCATCATTTGAGTGGCGTGGACCAGCGTTGCTCCAGACTCTATCGCTGCTCCAGTATGCACAGCTTCCATCATTTCTTCTTTGGTGATGCCGCGTTGGAGTCCATCTTGTGTATAAGCATCAATGCAATACGGACATTTCACCACATGAGAAACTGCCAGGGCAATCAGTGATTTTTCACGCTCAGAGAGCGCTCCTTTTTCAAATACTTTTCCGTAGTAATCAAAAAATTTGGTACCAAGTTCTTCACTCCAGTCTGTAATTTTTGGAAATTTTCTAAGATCTTTTGGGTCGTAATATGAGTCTGACATGGGTTATGAGTTTATGAGGGAAATTTCCCTGTTTGGTTATAAATGTGTTGAGTAAATAGTATTCTGAAGTAGCCTTAAGCTAATTTCAAAAGTAGAGGTGGGGCTTTATTCTGATAAGAACCTATACTTATACGCTCAACTAGCAAAGAATAACATTGAAAATTAAAGTTGACGTGGCGATGAGTTCTCTTTAATATTAAAATAACATCAGTATAAAGTTGATCTGCAAAATTGAGCAAATTTGAAAAGTCAGTTTGACAATCGATGTCTTTTAAACAAGGTAGAAAATCGATACCAATGTGTGGCTCTAAGAGTTGGATAAGCTCTGAATTCAATTTTGAAGACTTCCAGCTTAGCGCTAAAAATTTAGAATATTGAAACTGGTATTTTGGAATGGCTAGCAGATAAAATCCTCCATCCAGGGCTTTCCCAATACAGGCTTTATGGGACCGAAGTGCTTTTATGCTCGATGCGAGGTGCTGGAATTGTAATTGTGGACTATCGTTGCCAATGACTATGATATTATCATATCCTTTTGAAAAGATTTCTGATACCGAATAGCAAAATCGCTCTCCAAAGGTAGTCCCCTTTTGAAGGGTTTCATCAAAGACATAGGTATCCAGATGTGTTTTATAACAAAGTTGATTAAGCCGTTTCTCTTGACTTTTGAAGAAATCAAAATTGCCGCTAAAGCGTTTGAAACGACATTCAGCATCAGGAGATCTAGAAAAAATCAGTATAGCGGTTTGTCCCATCATATGTCTTTAGTCTTACTTACGAGCAAAACCTTACTAAGGTTTTTCAAACCATATCAAAATATTACGTTGATACCAAGTTTTAAATTAGTGGGGAGGCCATTTTTATTTTCCAGGACGTATGATTAAGGTGTTTGGATAGTCAGATTTCATTTTTTCAAAGGCTCTATCGGCTTGAATTCTGTTTCTGAAATTTCCAACCCATACTTTGTAATTTGGAGTTTGATATACAATTTTAGAATTGATTTCTAGTTCTAAAGATTCAAATTTTTCCTGTGTTTTTTTTGCCTCTTCAAGTGATCCGGAGAAGATTTGAAGTTTGTAGGTGCTCTTAAGTTCGTTATTTGATTCTAATTTATGCTTTTCATTAACTAGGTTTTGAATTGTGCTTAGCTCTGAAGCAGTAAGTTTGGATTGTGCAAAACAAAAATTAACTGAGAGAAAGGTAATAAATGTGATACTAAACAATAGCAAATTTTTTAACATGGTGTTGGTTTTGAAGCAAATGTACAGTTAAAGGTAAAATAAAGCATTTAAATTCTAATTTAGAAAGATTATAAATTGCCATTTAACATATGTAGGTATTCCAGAAACGCTCTTTAAGTGTTACTTTTGTAGTCAATTTTTTTGACGCTCAATCCTATGTATTTATGGGCGTCACATTGAAATAGGTTAATATATTTTATATGAAAAAGACGATGGAACGCCCATTTATTCTGAAACAATTCATCCTAGTGTTTCTTTTGTTTTTCGCTTTCACAATGCATGCTCAAGATGATGGTGGAGGTGAGGATGAAGAAGGAGGTTACGGCTCTTACGTGCCTGAAGAGGTTGCAAATGCTGATGAAGCAAAAGGAAAAGAATTATTTAATTCTCTTTGTGCTGCTTGCCATAAGCGATACAGAGATGCAACAGGTCCAAAACTTCACGGTGTTACCGAAAGAAGGGATATGGATTGGTTGTACAAATGGATTGTAAATAGTCAGGAGTTAATCAAGTCTGGAGATAGCCAGGCTGTTCAATTATACGAAGAGTGGAATCAGGTTGCTATGAATGCCTTTCCGCAATTGAGTAATGAAGATATGGATAATATTTTGGCCTACGTTGAGGTTCCTCAAGAGGTCAAAAAAGATAAAGAAACAGATGTTGCCGCTAGCGGTGAAGGCCAGGGTGGCGGTGGAATTTCCACTGAAATTGTACTAGGTCTGCTTGCGGTGGTGCTTCTTGTTCTTTCCGTTATACTTTATCTTGTAAATAAAACGCTTAATCGTTTTGCTGAAGCGAATGGAATTCCTGTAAGAGCAGATAAGCCTAAGGGTAAGCCGATTTGGGTTGCATTTGCCGAAAATCAATTTTTAGTTTTAGTTGCTGTTGTATTTTTGCTTCTCGCCGTAGCTTGGGGCGGATATGGTTTCTTGATGCAGGTAGGTGTAGACCAAGGTTATGAGCCAATTCAACCCATACATTATTCACATAGGATTCATGCGGGTGAAAATCAAATTGAATGTAAATATTGTCATTCTTCTGCTAGAGTATCAAAGCATTCTGGTATCCCTTCCTTGAATGTGTGTATGAATTGCCACAAACAGATTGCTGAAGTTTCTGAGGAAACAGCCACTGAAGAATATTCAAAAGAATTTTATGATAACGAAATCCAGAAGCTTTATGAAGCTACAGGATGGGATGAATCGTCTCAGTCTTACACGGGTGAAACCAAGCCTGTAAAATGGGTGCGCATTCATAATCTTCCGGACTTTGCCTATTTTAATCACTCTCAACACGTTGCGGTTGGAGGTATAGAGTGTCAGGAATGTCACGGACCTGTAGAGGAGATGGAAATCATGTATCAACATTCTCCATTAACCATGGGCTGGTGTATTAACTGTCACCGTGAAACCAATATTAAAGTTGAGGGTAATGCTTACTACGAAAAAATACATGAGGAACTTTCCAAAAAATATGATGTTGAAGAGCTAACGGCTGCTGAGATGGGTGGACTGGAATGTGGAAAGTGTCATTATTAATATTAATATAGAAAATTAGAGTTCAATATGTCATCAGAAAAGAAATATTGGAAAAGTGCAGAACAGCTTGAGGATAATAATCCTCTAGTAGATGCGCTTGAACAAAATGAATTTGCAGATCATATTCCTGCAGATGAGTTTTTAGGTGATAAGGATAAGCTGGAGAGTTCTCAGACTTCTAGAAGAGACTTTTTAAAGTATGTTGGATTTAGTACTGCTGCTGCTTCTTTAGCTGCCTGTGAGGGTCCGGTAATTAAATCTATTCCTTACGTGGTCCAGCCAGAACGCATTGTTCCTGGTGTTGCAGATTACTATGCCACAACCATCGCCGATGGGTTTGACTTTGCTAGTATACTTGTAAAAACAAGAGAAGGCCGACCTATTAAAATTGAAACCAATAAAGAATCCAAAGGGCTCTCTGCTGGTAAGGCAAGAGTTCACGCTTCAGTTTTGGATTTATACGACATCAAGCGTCTTCAAAATCCGCAAATCGAAAATAGAGATGTCACCTGGACGGAGTTTTTCTCTACTCTAGAAGCAGAGTTAAAAACAAAAGAAGATAAAAGGACTTACCTATTGACGCAGACGTTTGCTTCTCCGTCAACAGATAAGCTGATTAAAGAATTTCAAGAAAAATATCCAAATGTAGTTCATGTGGTTTATGATACAGTTTCAGATGAGGCTGCCTTAGACGCTTTTGAAGCTAAGTATGGATACAGAGCTTTACCGAACTATGATTTTTCAAAATCTGAAATGATTGTTTCGGTAGGAGCAGATTTCCTTGGGGACTGGCAAGGTGGTGCTTTTGATTCTGGATACAGTAAGAGCAGAGTGCCAAAAGATGGTAAAATGTCCCGTCACGTTCAGTTTGAAGCTAATATGACTTTGAGCGGTGCTAATGCGGATAAAAGGGTGCCTGTTAAACCTTCTCTACAAAAACAAATCGTCGTTGAAGTCTATAACCAAATTGTTGGTAGGGTGGCTTCAACTGATCTAAGTGATACACTAAAAGCTCACGTAGATAAGGCTGTTGCTCAACTGAAATCTAACTCTTCTGGAGGTATTTTTGTAACTGGACTACAGTCGGTTGAAGCCCAGGCAATGGCTCTCGAGATAAATGAAAAACTCGGAAGTGCTGTGTTTGATTTGGATAATCCACGTTTGATTCGTCAGGGTAAAAATTCTAAAATCAACACTTTGATTTCTGAAATGAAAGCTGGAAATGTTGGAGCACTAATGATTGCCGGAGTTAACCCTGCCTACTCACTTCCTAATGCTAATGAATTTATATCTGCACTGGAAAATGTAGATACTACTGTAAGTTTTTCTATGAAGAAAGACGAAACAGCCAAGCTTTGCAAATTTATTGCAGCAACTCCTCACTACTTAGAATCTTGGGGTGATGTTAGATTCACAAAAAAAGATTTTAGTTTAATTCAGCCTACTATTAAACCACTATTCAATACGAAGCAGTTTGAAGACTGTTTGTTAAAATTGAATGGTAGTTCTTCAAAGTACTATGAATATGTGAAAGATAATTTCAAGTCCACTTTTGATGGTATGTCTTGGAACCAATCTCTTCATGATGGTAGTTTTGAATATGATATGGATTTGCCAGCCGCTTCCGAAACTGCTGCTGTAAATATTGCTGCAGGAGCAAGAAAACTAGTCTCCAGGAATGATTCAGAAGGATTTGAGCTGACTTTATATACTAAAACATCAATGGGCGATGGCCGTCAGGCAAATAATCCTTGGTTGCAGGAAATGCCAGATCCAGTGACAAGAACATCATGGGACAACTACGTTACCATGTCGAAATTTGATGCTGAAGCTCTTGATCTTGAAAATACAAACGTTGCTAATGGTGCTTTAAATGGAAATTACATTACAGTTGCTATTGGTGATAATAAATTAGAAAAATTACCTGTAATTATTCAGCCAGGACAAGCTCCAGGATCTATTGGGCTCGCACTTGGTTATGGAAAGACAGAGTCTATCCAAGAAGAAATGCAGGTAGGTGTAAATGCTTTTCCTCTTTACAAAGATTTTGATGTTAACCAACAAGTCAATGTAGAAAAAGTGGGTGGAGTGCATGAGTTTGCTTGTGTGCAGCTACACCACACGATGATGGGTAGAAAAGATATTGTGAAAGAAACCTCGCTTGAGATTTTTAACACGAAAGATAAACACCATTGGAATCCTACTCCAGAGGTTTCTTTAAACCATCAGGAAGTTGAAGTAACAAGCCCTGATGTTGATCTTTGGGATGAATTTGACAGATCTATTGGACATCACTTTAATCTCTCTATAGATTTGAATGCTTGTACAGGTTGTGGAGCTTGTGTGATAGCTTGTCATAGCGAAAACAATGTTCCTGTGGTTGGTAAAAGTGAAATTCGCAAGAGTAGGGATATGCACTGGTTGAGAATTGACCGTTACTATTCTTCAGAAGAAACCATTGAAGGAGATTACGAAAAGAAAAATAATATTTCTGGTTTGGGAAGTGCTATTGGAACTTATGGTGATCTTGAGGTGGCTTCTGCAGAAGATGTTCAGGTGATTTTCCAGCCTGTCATGTGTCAACACTGTAATCATGCTCCATGTGAGACGGTTTGTCCAGTTGCTGCTTCTGCACACGGACGTCAAGGACAGAACCACATGACGTACAACCGTTGCGTAGGAACTAGATATTGCGCCAACAACTGTCCTTATAAAGTTAGACGTTTTAACTGGTTCTTATACAACCAAAACGATGAATTTGATTACCACATGAATAATGATCTTGGTCGTATGGTATTGAATCCTGATGTAACTGTAAGATCTCGTGGTGTGATGGAAAAATGTTCTATGTGTATACAAATGACACAAAAAACTATTCTTGATGCTAAGCGTGATGGTAGAGTCATTGAAGACGGAGAATTCCAGACAGCATGTTCTGCTGCCTGCGATAACGGAGCCATGGTATTTGGAGACATCAACGATAAAGAAAGCGTTGTATATGAGAAAACACAAGAAGATAGAATGTATCACTTGCTAGAGTACCTCGGTACGAAACCTAATGTGATGTATCATACTAAAGTTCGAAATACAACAGAAGCATAATCAACTAACTAGGAATAAATTTATACTAAATTATGTCTCATTACGAATCGCCTATTAGAAAACCCTTAGTTACAGGAGATAAGTCTTACCATGACGTTACATTGGATGTGGTAAGACCTGTAGAGGGAAAGGCAAATAAATCATGGTGGGTTGTTTTTTCAATTGCACTCATAGCCTTTTTGTGGGGTTTAGGCTGTATTGTCTACACTGTCTCTGAAGGTATTGGTACCTGGGGTCTTAACAAAACAATTGGTTGGGCCTGGGACATCACCAACTTTGTATGGTGGGTAGGTATTGGCCACGCAGGTACACTTATTTCGGCTGTACTTCTACTCTTTAGACAAAAATGGAGAATGGCTATTAACAGGTCTGCAGAGGCTATGACTATTTTCTCAGTCGTACAAGCAGGTCTTTTTCCAATTATTCACATGGGTCGTCCATGGCTGGCTTATTGGGTTCTTCCTATACCGAACCAGTATGGTTCTTTATGGGTCAATTTTAATTCTCCATTACTTTGGGATGTATTTGCTATTTCTACTTACTTATCTGTTTCTCTGGTATTCTGGTGGACAGGTTTACTTCCTGATTTTGCGATGATAAGAGATAGAGCAGTAAAACCTTTTCAAAAGCATATTTATGGAATACTTGCGTTTGGTTGGAGTGGAAGAGCAAAAGACTGGCAACGTTTTGAGGAAGTTTCACTTGTGCTTGCAGGTTTAGCAACACCACTTGTATTATCGGTTCACACAATAGTATCTTTTGACTTTGCTACATCGGTAATTCCAGGATGGCACACGACTATTTTCCCGCCATACTTTGTTGCTGGGGCTGTATTCTCTGGATTCGCCATGGTAAACACGCTTCTTATCATCATGAGAAAAGTGTCGAATCTTGAAAACTATATCACTATACAACACATCGAACTGATGAATATAGTGATCATGATTACTGGTTCTATTGTAGGTGTTGCCTACATTACTGAATTATTTATGGCTTGGTACTCTGGTGTGGAATACGAACAGTATGCCTTCTTAAATAGAGCAACAGGGCCTTACTGGTGGGCTTATTGGTCAATGATGTTTTGTAATGTAGTTTCTCCACAGGTAATGTGGTTTCCAAAAATAAGGAGAAGTATTATGTTCTCTTTCTTTATTTCGATAGTTGTAAACATTGGTATGTGGTTTGAGCGTTTTGTAATTATAGTAACTTCATTACACAGAGATTATATGCCTTCAGCCTGGACTATGTTCTCACCTACATTTGTCGATATCGGTATATTTGTAGGGACTATAGGATTTTTCTTTGTACTATTCTTATTATATTCAAGAACATTCCCTGTAATTGCACAGGCAGAGGTGAAATCTATTTTAAAATCTTCAGGAGAAAAGTATAAAAAAATAAGAGCTGAAAAGGGTGATGACGCGAAGTTGTACGATGAGCCAGAACAGGAACCTTTACCAGATTTTTCAGCACAGTTTAATTCAAAATCTAACTCATAATGGCATCAAAAGTTTTACATGCGATTTTTACAGACGATGATATATTGATGCAGGCCGTTAAAGCATTGCGAGAAAAAAAATATAGTATTAACGAAGTCTTTTGTCCATTCCCAGTGCACGGCTTAGACAAGGCTATGGGTTTGCCTCATACGCGTTTAGCTATAACTTCATTTCTTTACGGTTTGGTTGGTTTAGCAATTGCAACGTGGATGATGAATTTTATAATGATAGAGGATTGGCCACAAAATATTGGTGGAAAACCAAGTTTTAGTTATATCGAAAACATGCCAGCTTTTGTTCCGATCATGTTTGAAATGACTGTCTTTTTTGCAGCTCACCTTATGGTTATTACCTTTTACATGAGGAGTAAATTATGGCCGTTTAAGAAAGCTGAAAATCCAGATGTAAGAACAACAGACGACAAGTTCCTTATGGAAATTTCAGTGAATGAAATGAATGTTCAGGCCATTGCAGAGGTACTTCACGAAAATGGTGCCTCCGAAATAAAATTAATAGATAATAAATAAGTTTATGAAAAGTTTGTTTAGCATTTTACTTATAGCTTTTTGTATGACTCTTGTATCATGTTCAGATAAAAGTCAACCAAACTATCAGTATTTTCCAAATATGTACGAATCAATTCCTTATGATACGTATGGTGAATATCCAATATTTCCTCAGGAACAATCTGCTTTAACGGTTGACGAAGGCTCTATTTCCAGAGGATTTACTCCTTACGAATACGAAGATTCATCCGAGGGTTATGAGAAAGCTAAGGAGGAACTTAAAAATGAAGTCCCTTACACAGAAGAAAACCTTGCAGAGGGAAGACAGCTATATACCATCTATTGTGCAACTTGTCATGGAGATAAAGGGGATGGAAAAGGCTATCTAGTAGAGAGAGAGAAAATACTAGGTGTGCCAAGTTATGATGATCAAGGTCGAGCTATAACCGAAGGTAGTGTCTATCACGTGATGTGGCATGGTATTAACACAATGGGTTCTTATGCTTCTCAAATGGATAATAAAGAACTTTGGTTAGTAGATCATTATGTGATGCAATTAAAAGATGAGTTGGAAGGTAAAGAACCAAGAGAATTCGAATCAGAATCAGAGTAAAAAATAACTATAATACATAGCTGAGATATTATGTACACAATGTCAAGTAAAATAAAATTATTCTCTTTAATCCTTATAATTGTAGGGGCTATAGGTTTGATTTACGGTTTCATAGATGCGCCATCTTCTGTTGAGGATGTTAAAGAAATGCTTCATGCAGAACATGATTCACATGGGGGTGAAAGTGTTGCTATGGAAGGCGCTCACGCATCAGAAGAAGATGCTCATGCAGATGAACATGCAGAACATGTTTTTCATCAATTACAGAATAAACCATGGGCAGCCATCTACGTGCCTGCCATTTTTATATTTTTAATTGCTCTTGGTGTTTTTGTGTTCTATGCTTTGCAAAATGCTTCTCAATCAGGCTGGTCTCCAGTACTCTTTAGGGTGATGGAAGGTATATCTTCATATTTAGTGCCTGGAGGAATTATAGTGTATTTACTTTTGGTTCTATCAAGCCTGCATCTCAACCATTTATTTGTTTGGATGGATCCAGAAGTTGTTGCTCACGACGAGATTATTCAAAATAAAACAGCTTATTTAAACACTCCTTTCTTCTTAATAAGAGCCGCTATTTATATAGTAGGTTGGATATTATTTTCTAAGTTCATCATAAAGAATTCTAGAAAGATGGACGAAGGGTTTGATTTAAGATTACATAAGCGTAACTTCAAGTTATCTGCAATATTTTTAGTATTCTTTATTGTTACTGAATCTATGATGTCCTGGGATTGGATTATGAGTATTGATACTCACTGGTTCAGTACATTATTTGGATGGTTTGTATTGGCTAGTATCCTAGTCTCAGCTGTAACAACCATTGCCTTAGTTACAATTTACTTGAAAGGAAAAGGTTACTTAGAGCACGTTAACAACAGTCATATTCACGATTTGGCTAAATTCATGATGGGTTTCTCTATATTCTGGGCTTATTTATGGTTCTCACAATTCTTATTGATTTGGTATTCTAATATTCCTGAAGAAGTTACTTATTATGCATCAAGATTAGAAGATTACCCTGTTCTATTTTTCGGAACCGTCATATTGAATTGGGTCTTACCTATGTTGATATTAATCAATTCTGATTTCAAAAGAGTTAATTGGATTGTTGTCTTTGCTGGTGTTATCATATTACTTGGACACTACCTTAATTTCTTTGTGATGATTATGCCTGGTACCGTGGGAGAATCCTGGTTTATTGGTATTCCTGAAATCAGTTCAGTTTTACTTATATCTGGAGTTTTCATCTATTCAGTTTTTAATGCCTTAGCTAAAGCTCCATTAACCGTTAAACATAGTGCTTTCTTAGAAGAAAGTAAACATTTTCACTACTAAAATATTTAAAAGAAAGATAGAAGATGACCGCATTACTTATAATTATTGTCGCAGCCTTATTAGGAATTACAATCTGGCAGATTTCTAAAATCTTCAAATTATCTCAGCCTATTGAGAGCGACGATTCTCAAATAGCCAACAATGAAGACAATCAAAAGCAGGGAAAATTGTTTCTGGTCTTCACTGTATTTCTATATGGATTGATGATCTATTCATTCTGGAGTTTAAGCAGATTTTATGCTCCAGGTGCTTCTTCACATGCAGAAGATTACGATCAACTTTTCTTTATTTCTCTTGGTTTAATCATGTTTGTTCAAGTTATAATTCAGTTCTTGATTCACTGGTTTGCATACAAATACAGAGGCAAAAAGGGACAAAAAGCTTTATTTTATGCTGATAATGATAAACTTGAATTTATTTGGACGATTATTCCTGTAATTACCCTTGCTGCTCTAATTATTTATGGTTTGTTTAGCTGGTCTGAAATTATGAATGTTGAAGAAACTGATGATACTTTGGTAGTCGAAATTTATGCATATCAGTTTGACTGGAGAGCAAGATATTCTGGTGCAGATGGAACTCTAGGTGAAGCTAATGTAAGATTTATCGAAGGGGTTAATCAGTTAGGTTTGAATGAATCAGACCCTTATGCTCAAGATGACATTATCACATCTGAACTTCATCTTCCTGTGGATAGGCCTGTGTTGTTTAAATTTAGGTCTCAAGATGTTTTACACTCAGCATATTTTCCTTTTTTTAGATCCCAAATGAATGTTGTTCCTGGCATGACTACCCAATTTGGTTTCACACCTACAACAACTTCTAAAGAAATCCGAAATAGCGATTACATGGTTGAAAAAGTTCGAAATATCAACGAAATTCGCAAAAACAACGATAATTTGGATGAAGATGAGAAGTCATATGAATTTGAGTATTATTTGTTGTGTAATAAAATATGTGGATCAAACCATTATAACATGCAAATGAAGATTGTTGTTGAGACTGAAGAGGAATACCAAAAATGGATATCTGAACAACAAACATTTAAAGAATTAACAGCCCAAAATTAATTTCAAAATAAATAAGAATATATGTCAGTAGCTGCACAACCATTAGCGAACGATCATGCACACGAGGAAGGTCACCACGAGCCCACTTTCATAGAAAAGTACATTTTTAGTACAGATCACAAGATGATCGCTAAACAGTATTTAATTTCCGGACTTATCATGGGCTTTATTGGTATAGCTATGTCTATGCTCATGAGGCTTCAGTTGGCCTGGCCAAACGAATCTTTTTGGATTTATGAAGTTTTGCTGGGCAAATTTGGTAAAGATGGTGTAATGGACCCAAGTATATATTTAGCCCTTTCTACCATTCACGGTACCATAATGATTTTTTATGTACTTACTGCTGGTTTGAGTGGTACCTTTAGTAACTTACTTATCCCTCTTCAGATTGGAGCTAGAGATATGGCTTCAGGATTTATGAATATGCTTTCGTTTTGGTTGTTCTTTATTTCTTGTATAGTTATTGTTTCCTCATTTTTTGTTGAAGCTGGTCCCGCATCTTCAGGATGGACGGTTTATCCACCTTTAAGCGCCTTGCCTCAGGCCATTGGTGGTTCAGGTTTAGGTATGACCTTGTGGCTTGTAGCTATCACTATATTCGTTGCTTCTTCGCTTTTAGGTTCTCTTAATTATATTGTTACTGTTCTTAACTTAAGGACTCAAGGGATGACCATGACAAGGTTACCCCTTACTATCTGGGCCTTTTTTGTAACAGCCATCATAGGGGTTGTTTCATTCCCAGTATTACTGGCAGCAGGTTTATTGCTGTTAATGGATAGAAGCTTTGGGACATCTTTCTTTTTAAGTGACATTTACATCCAGGGTGAGGTGCTTTCTTACCAGGGAGGTTCACCAGTTTTGTATGAACACTTATTTTGGTTCTTAGGACACCCAGAAGTTTATATTGTATTGCTTCCAGCTCTTGGAATCACATCAGAAATTATCGCCACTAACTCTAGAAAACCAATATTTGGATATAGAGCGATGATTGCCTCCATTTTAGCAATTGCATTCTTATCTACAGTGGTATGGGGTCACCATATGTTTGTTTCTGGTATGAATCCATTCTTAGGTTCTGTATTTACATTTACAACATTACTTATTGCAATTCCTTCTGGTGTAAAAGCCTTTAATTATATCACTACCCTTTGGAAAGGTAACCTCCAGCTCAACCCTGGCATGTTATTTTCAATTGGCCTGGTTTCAACTTTTGTTACTGGTGGTTTAACGGGTATTATTTTGGGGGATAGTACATTGGATATTAATGTCCATGATACCTATTTTGTTATTGCTCACTTCCACTTGGTAATGGGTATCTCAGCTTTGTATGGCCTTTTTGCTGGTATTTATCACTGGTTTCCAAAAATGTTTGGTAGAATGATGAATAAGAATTTGGGTTATGTACACTTCTGGATCACCGCTATTGGTGCCTACGGAATCTTTTTCCCAATGCATTTTATCGGTATGGCTGGATTACCTAGACGTTATTATAAATTTACTGAATTTCCATACTTCGATGATTTAGCCGATACTAATATTTTGATTTCTGTATTTGCTTTCATCACCGCAGCAGCTCAACTGTTTTTTGTTTACAACTTCATTCACTCTATTTTTTATGGTAAGAAAGCTGAACAAAATCCATGGAAATCCAACACACTTGAGTGGACTACGCCTGTGAAACATATTCACGGTAACTGGCCAGGCGAAATTCCTAAAGTCTACAGATGGTCATACGATTACAGTAAAATGAATAAAGAAGATACAGACTACATAATCGCGGGTCAGGATTTCGTTCCTCAGAACGTTCCCATCCAAGACAATGAAGAAGAGATGAATGAATAATTTATCAATTTAAAGTTAGAAGCCTCCAAGTATTAATTCCTTGGGGGCTTTTTTATTTATCTTTGCTATATGAATGAAAATTTAGATGCTACTGGAAGTAATTTTTCCAACCAGGATCAGGAAGTCGAAAGAGCATTAAGACCTCTTTCATTTGATGATTTTGCGGGGCAATCTCATGTTTTAGAGAATTTGCAGGTCTTTGTAAAAGCTGCAAATCTTCGTGGCGAAGCCCTTGACCATACTTTGTTTCATGGACCTCCTGGACTTGGTAAGACTACCTTAGCACATATCCTAGCCAACGAACTACAAACAGGGATCAAGATCACCTCTGGCCCTGTTATCGACAAACCTGGCGATCTAGCTGGCTTATTAACCAATCTTGAACCCCGTGATGTTCTATTCATTGATGAAATTCATAGACTGAGTTCAGTAGTTGAAGAGTATTTATATTCAGCCATGGAAGATTTTAAGATTGATATCATGATTGAATCTGGGCCTAATGCCAGAAGTGTAGAGATCAATCTAAATCCTTTTACACTCGTTGGTGCTACAACCCGATCGGGTCTACTCACAGCACCTATGAGGGCTCGCTTCGGTATTTCCAGCCGACTTGAATATTATTCTACTGAATTACTAAGCGATATTATTTTGAGAAGTGCTTCCATTCTTGGAGTCTCTATTACAAACGAAGCCGCAATAGAAATTGCTGGAAGAAGTCGGGGTACACCAAGGATTGCCAATGCATTACTAAGGCGTGTGAGGGATTTTGCCCAAATAAAAGGCAATGGTAAAATAGATATGGAAATTTCAAGATATAGCCTAAAAGCTTTAAATGTGGATGCTTTTGGTCTGGATGATATGGACAACAAAATACTTTTAACTATCATTGACAAGTTTAAAGGCGGACCCGTGGGCTTGACTACCCTCGCAACAGCGGTGAGTGAAAACGCTGAAACTATTGAAGAGGTTTACGAGCCTTTTTTAATCCAGAAAGGCTTCATCAACAGAACTCCGCGAGGCAGAGAAGTCACGGACTCGGCCTACAAACACCTTGGAAAGCTTAGAGAAAGTAAGCAAGGAGGTTTATTTTAATCAAAACTTATGTCTACTTTGAAACAACTGCCTGAAGTTCCTTCTTTTGAATTCTTCAAACACGCAGGCGGAATTTTAAATAATCCGCTGCCTTTTCACCTTAAGAATTTTGAAGCCTTAGGCGATACCTTCCGATTGAATTTAGGGTTTGGAAATTCAGTAGTTTTTTCCAGAGATCCAGAATTTGCGATTTATGCCTTGAGGGATAACCAAAAAAACTTCAGAAAGACAGAGATTCAGACAAAAGACCTTGCCAAGTATGTTGGTCACGGATTATTAACTTCAGAAGGAGAGAATTGGAAATTTCAACGTAAATTGATTCAGCCTGCTTTTCACCGAAAGAATTTGTATACGCTTCTAGACTTTATGGTTGAAGCCATTGATAAAGAAATAGAAAGAATTGAAGTCGATAAAACCATTGATATTTTTCCGATTTTTAATGATCTGGCTTTTAAAGTAGTCGTCAAAAGTTTATTCAGTGACGCCATAAATTCAGAAGAAATTGCAAAACTCCAGTTCATTACAGAGGAAACTCAGAAAATGCTAGTGAGAGAGTTAAGGCAGCCCTACAAAAAGTGGTGGTTTTTGTTAAGTGGACAACTGAAAAGAAATTTAGGTTTAAGTCAGGAAGCCAGAGATTTGTTGTCTGGGATTATTAAACGCAGGCAAGACTCAGGTGAGCAAAGTAAAGATCTCCTAGACATGTTGATGGGTTTGACCTACGAAGACGGGTCAAAAATGAATGAAGAACAGCTAATAGACGAAATTCTCATTCTTTTTATCGCAGGTCATGAAACCACCTCCAACGCTTTATCCTTCACCATCCAGCTGATTGGTCAAAAGCAGGAAGTCCAGGATAAATTGGTTTCAGAAATAAAACATCTTGAGGGCTCATCACTTTTTGAGATTTTGAAAGCAAGTCAATACACTCAAAGTGTAATTGAAGAATCTATGCGACTTTTTCCTCCAGTTTACTTTATTGATCGACAAAACATCGAAGACGATGTTTTTAAGGGGTTTGAAATTCCTAAAAACACCACCTTATTATTTTCTGTACATCAAATCCACAGAAATGCTAAGAATTGGGAAAATCCATTGGAGTTTAATCCAGAACGATTCGAGGATTCCAGAAGCATAAGTGATTTTTATTTTCCATTTGGTGCAGGTCCGCGTAAGTGCATTGGTAATAATTTTGCGATGTATGAAATCACTTTGGCAATTCATCAGTTATTGAAAAAGTTCAAGATTGAAGAAGTTAAGGAAGACATAGAAATCCAGCCACTCATTAGCTTGAAGCCTAAAAACGCTTTAGTAAAATTTTCAAAACGATAACCTATTTCTACGAAAGCAACTTATAGCCAACTCATAAAAGCTGAAGCAGAGCGTTTAGGCTTTTTGTCTTGTGGAATTTCTAAAGCAGAATTTCTGGAAGAAGAAGCGCCACGCCTGGAAAATTGGTTAAAGCAAAATGCTCATGGCGAGATGCGTTATATGGAAAATCATTTTGACAAGCGCCTGGATCCAACCAAACTAGTAGAAGGCTCCAAAAATGTGATTTCGCTTTTGTACAATTACTTTCCAGAAGAGACTCAAAACGATGATACTTATAAAATAAGTAAATACGCTTATGGCAGAGATTATCATCACGTCATCAAGTCGAAATTGAAAGAAATGATGCACACACTTACTGAAAAAATCGGTGAGATAGGCGGAAGGGCTTTTGTGGATTCAGCTCCTGTATTGGAAAAAGCCTGGGCGGCCAAAAGCGGTCTTGGTTGGGTAGGCAAGCATTCCAATTTGTTGTCAAAACAAACTGGTTCTTTCTATTTTATTGCTGAATTAATTTTAGACATTGAACTGGAAGCGGATACACCAGTAACAGATCACTGCGGTTCTTGTACCAAATGTATCGATGCTTGTCCTACAGATGCCATTTATGAACCTTACAAAGTGGATGGCAGTAAGTGTATTTCCTATTTCACAATTGAGCTAAAGGATGAAATTCCAAGAGGCTATCAAGATAAATTTGAGGATTGGATGTTTGGCTGTGATATTTGCCAGGACGTCTGTCCCTGGAACCGTTTTAGTAAACCTCACAATGAACCCTTATTCAACCCACATCCAGACTTATTAAGCTACGATAAAAAAGATTGGGAAGAAATCACCAAGGATGTTTTCAATGAAATCTTCAAAAAATCTGCTGTTAAACGTACAAAATTTGAGGGTTTAAAGCGAAATTTCAATTATATCAAAAACAACTAGTTTCTCTGAAGAAGATTTAGAATTACAATATTTATTTACTGAATTTGTATCTAGAAGGATTTCAATAAAAATACAAACGAAAGTTTCATTTGATCTTCGCAGATTAGAATTTTCCATTCTAATATAACTCAGGATTTCTTTCAAAATAAGACATAAGGCTTACCTTTGTTTTTAATAAATGTTGAAGTAAACTTCACTTTAGCAATACGATAAAATTTATGAGTACATCAAGAAAACGCAGAGAAGCACTGGTATATCACGCCAAGCCAAGACCAGGAAAAATAGAAGTAGTGCCCACCAAAAAACATGCTTCACAAAGAGATTTAGGTCTTGCTTACTCTCCAGGTGTTGCAGAACCCTGCAAGGAAATTGAAAAAGACAATCAGAATGCTTATAAATACACCAACAAAGGAAATCTAGTTGCTGTCATTTCCAACGGAACTGCTGTGTTGGGACTTGGAGATATTGGCGCAGAGGCTTCTAAACCGGTGATGGAAGGTAAAGCTTTATTGTTCAAGATTTTTGCCGACATAGATGTGTTTGATATTGAAATCGATACCAAAGATGTTGATAAATTTATAGAAACCGTAAAAAATATTGCACCCACTTTTGGAGGAATTAATTTAGAAGATATCAAAGCGCCTGAAGCTTTTGAAATTGAAGAACGTCTTAAAGCTGAACTTCCTATTCCTGTGATGCATGATGATCAGCATGGAACTGCTATTATTTCTGCAGCGGCACTTTTGAATGCTTTAGAACTTGCCGATAAAAAAATCGAAGAAGTACAAATTGTTGTTTCGGGTGCTGGCTCAGCGGCGATAGCCTGCACAAAGCTTTATGCTCTGCTTGGGGCCAAAAAAGAAAATATCTTGATGTTTGATAGCCAAGGCATAGTGGACAAAACTAGAAATGATCTATCGACTAAACAGGTGGAATTTGCAACTTCAAGAACAGTGAAAAATCTCGATGAAGCTGTTGAAAATGCAGATGTGTTTTTAGGACTTTCGGTAGGAGGTGTTTTAAAACCTGAAATGTTGAAAAAAATGGCGCCAAATCCTATTGTGTTTGCGATGGCAAATCCAGATCCGGAGATTGATTATGACCTGGCATTAGAAACCAGAGAAGATATAATTATGGCAACAGGTAGAACGGATTTCCCAAATCAGGTGAATAACGTTCTGGGTTTTCCATACATTTTTAGAGGAGCTCTGGATGTTCGTGCTACTCAGATCAATGAGGAAATGAAAATGGCAGCTGTAAAAGCTTTGGCCAGGCTCGCAAAAGAACCTGTTCCTGAACAAGTAAATATTGCCTATGCAGAAACCCGACTCAATTTTGGAAGAGATTATATCATTCCAAAACCTTTTGACCCTAGACTAGTTGCGGAAATCCCGCCAGCAGTTGCCAAAGCCGCTATGGAATCTGGTGTTGCGCAAACCCCTATTACAGATTGGGACGCTTACAGAGAAGATTTGCTGGAGCGCATGGGAAGTGAAGATAAAATCACTCGCCTTCTCATGAATAGAGCAAAACAAAATCCTAAGCGCATTGTATACGCTGAAGCAGATCATCTGGATGTGTTAAAAGCTGCTCAAATTGTTTATGATGAAAAAATAGCAACACCAATTTTGCTTGGAAGAAGAGATGTTATTTTAGAATTGATGAGTGAGATTGAATTTGAAGGAGATGATATCGTCATTATCGATCCCAAATCTGATGAAGAAAAAGAGCAGAGACATAGGTATGCAGACGCGTTATGGAAGAAAAGAAGTAGAAAGGGAGTTACCTTTTATGATGCAAAAAAACTGATACGAGAGCGAAATTATTTTGCAGCAATGATGGTAGAAAATGGAGATGCAGACGCGATGTTATCTGGATATTCAAGGGCCTACCCATCGGTTTTGAAGCCAATTTTGGAGTTGATAGGTAAGGAAGCTGGAGTGACGAATGTTGCGGCTACCAACCTGATGAATTCTAAACGAGGTCCTATTTTTATCAGTGACACCTCTATCAACATAAATCCAGACGCCTCAGTTTTGGCTAAAATCGCTCAAATGACGGCTAAAACAGTAAAAATGTTTGGTATAGATCCTGTTATAGCAATGGCATCTTATTCCAATTTTGGTTCTTCCAAAAATCCAAACGCTTCAAAAGTAAAAGAAGCTGTAGATTATTTGCATCATAATTTCCCTGAAATTGCCGTTGATGGTGAGTTGCAAATTGATTTTGCTCTCAACAAGGCGATGCGAATGGATAAATTTCCATTTTCAAAATTAAACGGTAAGAAAGTAAATACACTTATTTATCCCAACCTAGACTCTGCTAATAGTACTTATAAATTAATGAAGGAACTCAATAGTGCAGGATCTATTGGGCCAATTTTGATGGGCCTTAATAAACCCGCACATGTTTTTCAGCTAGGAGCGAGTGTAGATGAGATGGTGAATATGTCTGCCGTCGCTGTAGTGGATGCTCAACAAAAAAATAAACGGAAAGTATAGAATTGTCTGTTTTTCAAAAGATTACAAAGAGTGAATAACTCTAAAGTTCTTAACTTAATTTTATTACATTTGGTTCCTAAATTTAAGTTAAGATGATTACTCAGCTTCGGGGAAGACTGTTGGAAAAGAATCCAACACATATAGTAATAGATTGTAATGGGATTGGGTATGAGGTGAACATTTCACTTCATACCTTTTCTCGTTTAAAGGATGATGAATCGATAACAGTTTACACTCACCTTCAAGTCAAAGAAGATTCTCATACACTTTATGGGTTCATGGATAAAGCAGAACGACTTGTGTTTAGACAACTGCTTTCAGTTTCTGGCATTGGAGCAAGTACGGCTCGAGTCATGTTGTCTTCACTTACACCAGAACAAGTGGTGGAGGCAATTTCTATGGAAGATACAGACACTATTCAAAGTGTAAAAGGGATTGGGAAAAAGACTGCACAGCGCCTTATTCTGGATCTTAAAGACAAGGTGCAAACTACAGAATCACTTACTGAAATCGTACAGTCTCCAAGTCATGCTAATAAGGAAGAAGCTTTGTCTGCTTTGGAAACTTTAGGATACACCAGGAAACAATCTGGGAAAATTATTTCAAGAATTTGTAATAATAATCCAAATGCAAACGTTGAAGAGATAATCAAATTAGCCTTAAAAAATCTATAAAACTTTTGAAGCTTACCTTTAAAGTCCTTAACATAAACTTTAGTCCTCTCGTTTTCCTAGTTGTTTTTTCTTTTTTCACTATGAAAACTTTTGCTCAAAATGAGCAGGACTCCATTCCTGAAGGTCCCTCTTTCGGAAATATTTCAATGCCCAACCCCACAAGTATAGTCTCCAAATATGAGTACGATCCTGTTCTTGATAGATACATTTATACAGAAAAGATTGGTTCTGTAAATACAAAATATCCACTTGTACTCACACCAGAAGAGTTTGAAGCCCTTGTACTTGAAGAACAGATGAAGGCTTATTTCAAAGATAAGTCTGATGCTGCTCTTGGTAAAGGTGATGAAGAAAATCAAAAGAATCTGATTCCTATTTTCTATGTCAATAACTCTTTTTTTCAATCTATTTTTGGGGGCAACGAAATAGAAGTTAATCCAAGAGGATCTGTGGCTGTAGATATGGGAATATTATACAGCAAACAGGATAACCCTTCCTTGTCTCCAAGAAACCAAAGCAATCTTACGTTCGATTTTGACCAGCGTATTAGTATGAGTCTGCAAGCTTCTGTTGGAACAAGGCTTCAGGTTAATGCTGAATACGATACAGAATCAACTTTTGATTTTCAGAATCAAATTAAATTGGAATATACACCCGATGAAGACGACATTATCCAAAAAATTGAAGTCGGTAATGTACAGATGCCAACCAATAGTTCCCTTATACAGGGTTCTCAGAGTTTATTCGGTGTAAAAACTCAACTTCAGTTTGGTAAGACTACTATAACCGGTGTCTTTTCTGAACTGAATTCTGAACGACAAAGCGTAAATATAGAAGGTGGTGGAACTGTAAGAGAATTTGACAGATTTGCGCTAGATTACGATGAAAACAGACACTTCTTCCTTTCTCACTTTTTTAGAGATCAATATGATGAGGCTTTAGAAAACTATCCATTCATCAACAGCAGAATTCAGATCACACGGGTTCAAGTTTGGGTGACCAACAGAACAAATAATTCTGAAACCACCTCCAATGCAAGAAATATAGTTGCCTTACAGGATCTTGGTGAAAGCGAACCAGAAAATCTTGGTTTTTTACTAAACGATGCAGGAAACCCAATAGCTTCGCCAATTCCCAATTTTCTTTTGAATCCCAACGGTAGGCCGAATGATGCAAATAACTTATTCAATCCAAACGCCTTAGGCAATTCAGGGCAGTCGGTACTGACCAATCAAATTAGAGACCTTGCCACTGTACAGCAAGGATTTGGTGCAGCTCAGCCTTTTGTTTCAGAAGGTCGAGATTATGCTTTACTAGAAAATGCCAGAGAGCTTCAGCCAAATGAATTCTATCTCGATACACAATTGGGTTACATATCCTTAAATCAAAGGCTAAACAATGACGAAGTTCTGGGTGTTGCTTTTGAATATACTACCACAGATGGAAGAGTTTTTCGTGTGGGTGAATTTGGAAACGGAGGTCCTCCCGGAACTGAAACCCAGGAAAATCCAGATCAGGAAGGAGAGCAAATAGCACAGAATCAAAACCTTATCGTAAAACTTTTAAAAAGCCCTGTAACGCTTGTTCAAGAGCCAATTTGGGATTTGATGATGAAGAATTTCTACAGCCTTGGCGCTTCAGGTCTGGAACAAGATGGCTTTAGATTCAATATTTTATATTCAGATCCGCAACCTGTCAATTTCATCACTGAAGCTTCGGGTAGTACACCACTTCCTGAGGATGTTAGTGAAACCAACCTCTTACAAGTTTTCGACCTGGATAGGTTGAACCTCAATAATGATCCTGTGAATGGTGGGGATGGATTTTTCGATTTTGTTCCAGGCATCACTATAGACCCTGAAAATGGTATTTTAAAGTTTACCAAAGTAGAACCTTTTGGAGAACATTTATTTGACAAGCTGGATTTGACTCCAAATTCCGGACCAGAAAGTTATGATAACCCTGAAACTTATAACGAAAATCAGGAAAAGTATGTTTTCAGAAGTCTCTACGCGACAACCAAGATTCAGGCTCAACAGGAAGGTGCTCAACAAAACAAATTTCAGCTATCTGGTCGCTACAAAGCTACAAATACTGGAGGTATTCCAATCGGTGCTTTTAACGTACCTAGAGGCTCTGTGACAGTCACAGCAGGGGGGAGAACCTTGCAGGAAGGGATAGATTATACTGTAGATTATGAACTTGGTAGAGTGAATATTCTCGACGATGCTTTACTAGCCTCGGATACTCCTATTCAGGTTTCAACAGAAAACAATGCTTTGTTTGGAAGACAAACCAAGCGATTTACAGGAATTGACGTTCAACATAGATTTAGCGAGGAATTACTGATAGGAGGAACTTTTCTGAATCTTAATGAGAGGCCTGTCACCCAAAAAGCAGATTATGGAACTGATCCTGTAAATAATAGTATTTATGGAGTCAATTTCAATTATAACACAACGGTTCCTTTCTTTACCAGAATGGTGAATAAACTCCCTAATATCGATACAGATGTAGAATCTAATTTTTCTCTTAGAGGTGAATTTGCTTATTTAATGCCAGGCACTCCAAAAGCAAGTGATTTTGGAGGTGAAGCCACCAGTTATGTGGACGATTTTGAAGGTTCACAAACCACTATTTCTGTGATTGATCCTTTAGCATGGAAGCTAGCAAGCACACCTGTAGGTTATCGAGGACCAAACGATGCTAACGGAACTTTCGATTCGAATAATGACCTGAGTACAAATGATTTTAGAGCAAAACTGAACTGGTATACGATAGACCCTATTTTTTACAGTTCACAAAGACCAGCAGATGTGACCGATGACGACCTTTCTCAATATTATTCCAGGAGAGTCCTCATCAATGAAATATTTCCAAATATTGATATTGTCCCTGGACAAATTCAAACTTTATTTCCTTTAGATCTGGTTTACAGACCCAACGAAAGAGGGATGTATAATTATAACCCCTCGGGGGCAAACGATAATACACTCACCAATCCAGAACAAAATTTTGGAGGTATTATGCGAGGTTTGCAAACCACAGATTTTGAGCAATCCAATGTAGAGTATGTTGAATTTTGGGTTATGGATCCATTTATATATCCTGAAAATGCTGGAAATACTGGAGGTAAAGTGGTTTTGAATTTTGGGAGTATAACCGAGGATATTCTTAAAGACGGGAGAAAGCAATTTGAAAATGGATTGCCTGAAGATGGAGGAAATTCAAATACAGTTTCTACCAATTTTGCAAAAGTACCAAGCAATCAATCCCTGGTTTATGCTTTTGATACGGATGGTCAGGAGCGAGTCAATCAGGATGTTGGGCTTGATGGTTTAAACAATCAGGATGAAGCCGTAAAATTTCCAGCTTTTGCCAATTTTGAAGACCCTTCCAATGATGACTATCAATACTATTTGGATAGAGATGGTGACATTTTAAACCGGTATAGAAACTTCAACGGAACTGAGGGAAACAACCCTGTAGAGGTGACAGAAAACAATCGAGGAAATTCTGCATTTCCTGATGTGGAAGACGTCAACCTGGATAATACAATGAATACTATCGACAGCTACTTCGAGTATGAAGTACCTGTTTATCCAAACATGAGTGTTGAGAATAATACAAGTTCAAGGCCTGGGATCAACTCAGACTATATTACAGATGTTCAAGAAGTAGTCACGACACTTCAGAATGGGCAAGAAATCGAAGCAAGATGGGTACAGTTTAGAGTTCCACTTAGGACAAGTGAAGAATTTGCAATAGGGGGTATTAGCGATCTAAGATCCATAAGATTCATGAGAATGTTTATGACGGATTTTAGCCAGGAAACCATCTTAAGGTTTGGGACTTTAGAACTCGTAAGAGGAGATTATTTTACCTATGATCAGCCAATTCTGCCTGATGGGTTGAATCCTAATACAGGAAACACACAATTCAACGCTGAGGCGGTAAGTCAAGAAATCACTTCCAATTATGTGACTCCACCAGGTGTTTTGAGAGAAGAATTGGTCAATAACAACGTTGCGATAAGAGAAGACGAAAAGTCATTAGCACTAAGAGTAAGTAATCTTCAATCTGAAGATTCCAGGGCTGTTTTTAAAAATTATCAAATAGACATGCGTCAATATGAACGTTTGGAAATGTACCTTCATGCGGAATCTTTGGCGCCACCAAACGCTCAGCTTCAGGATGAACAGTTGACAGCATTTATAAGAATGGGGATTGATTTTACAAATAACTACTATCAAATTGAAATTCCTCTTAAAGTTTCAGATCCTCAAGACTTTTCTCCAAGAGGTGTGTGGCCTCTGGAAAATGATCTGGATTTACCTTTAGATTTGCTACAACAAATTAAATCTCTAGTTATTGGTGATGATAACTTGAGTAACTTACAGTTGAATTACTTTGATGAGTCACTAAATCCTGTTGATGGATCTTTTAATGAAGGTTTAAAAGTTGGGATTATAGGAAACCCGAGTTTTGGTAATGTGAGGGTCATGATGCTTGGTCTTAAAAACTCCAGCAATCAAAATGTTTCTGGTGAAGTATGGTTTAATGAGCTGAGGCTTACAGGCCTCAAAAATCAGGGCGGCTGGGCTGCAGTTTTAAATATGGATACCAATTTCGCAGACTTTGCCAACATCTCCGCAAGTGGACAAAGATCCACAATAGGATTCGGAGCTATAGAGCAAGGGCCCAATCAAAGAAGCAGAGAGGATGTTCAACAATATGATGTTGTGACAGGTCTTAATCTAGGTCAGGTTTTACCTCAAAAATGGGGTGTTAAGATTCCATTGAACTATAGTAGAGGTGAAGAGCTGGTCACCCCACAATTTGACCCCGTTTTTGGAGATCTTGAGCTAGAAACACTTTTAGACAATACAGTGGATGAAAATGACAGAGCGCAATTTGAAGAACAGGCTGAAACCTATACAAGGCGACAAGGTATAAGCGTTATCGGATTAAGAAAGGACAGGACCAATGATGAAAAAACACCGATGCCTTACGACATTGAGAATTTTACGCTATCTGCCAACTATAACCAAACAGATTACAGAGATTTTGAGATAAGGGAATCTTTGGATCAAAATGTAGATGCAGCGCTTACCTATGGTTTTAACTTCAAGCCTTTTGAGGTAAAACCTTTAGAAAAGGTTGGCCTTTTTGAAAGTCCTTATTTTGCCATCTTCAAGGATTTCAATGTAAATTTACTTCCTAACAGCATTACAGCCGGAGCAAATGTGAACAGACAGTACAATGAGTTAAGGTTTAGAGAATTTAACCTTCCTCCTGGAAGCCTTGGAACTCCAAAACTCTTTCAAAGAAATTATTTTTTCGACTGGCAATATGCTATCGATTATAGTCTGACCAAATCTTTGAACTTCAACTTCAATGCTTCCACCAATAGAATTGTAAGAAACTATATAGACGAAAATAATGTTCAGGATAACAGCATCGGTATTTTTGATGATTTCTTTGATATAGGTATACCAAACAGGCATTATCAACAACTTCAGCTGAATTATACATTACCCTTTAATAAAATCCCATTCTTGAAATTTGTTCAAACTCAGTATTCTTACACAGGCGATTTCTTATGGACAAAAGGTTCTGAGATTCTGAGAGGCCTTGACAATATTCCAGATTTGGGGAATTCTGTACAGAACTCGGCAAGACATCAAATTAATGGGAATTTGAATATGTCTAATTTTTACTCCTATTTGGGACTTACCAAAAAAAGAGCCCAGAATCCTGCTGAAATTAAAAGAAATACTAGCAGAAGGAGAGTCGGGCAAGGTCAGCAAGGTCAAGATGATGACCAGAATAAATCTCAACAAAATGAAGATTCTGAACTAAGCGGGGGAGACAAAGCGCTAAATACACTTATTGGGCTAGCGACAGTCTTGGATCGAGTGCAAATCAATTACTCAGATACCAAAGGTATTTTTATACCTGGGTACACCAATGATGTGGGGTTTGGGGGAACCTTAAAACCTACAGCTGGTTTTACGTTTGGAAGTCAAAACGATGTGAGGCGTGAAGCGGCTAGAAGAGGATGGCTTACTATGTATCAAGACTTCAATGAGCAGTATACAAGAACAGATAACCAGCAACTTGACATCCAGGCTGGCTTAAAATTATTACCAGGGCTTACCGTAGACTTGATTGCGAACAGAATGTACTCTGAAACTTATACAGAAAACTTTAGAGTGGATCCTGAAACGATGGAGTATAATTCTATCATTCCAAATACATTTGGAAACTTCAGTATCTCTACTAATATGATTAGAACGTCTTTTAGTACGAGTACCAGAGATATTTCAGAAAACTTTGAGCAGTTTAGAGAAAACAGGTTTATAGTTGCCAACAGGCTGGCAGAACGGGCAGGAATCAATCTTAATGATCCAAACAATATCGATGAAAATGGATTTCCAGTAGGTTTTGGAAGGACAAGCCAGGCAGTGCTGTTACCCTCATTCATATCTGCCTATACAGGCAACGATGCTGGGAGTGAAGACCTAGGAATTCTTAGAAATATTCCCATTCCAGGTTGGAATTTAAAATACACTGGATTGATGAGACTGTCGTGGTTTAGAGAAAACTTTAACCGATTTTCTTTACAACATGGTTATACATCCATGTATACAATCAATCAATTTCAGTCCAATTTAGAATACAATAGAAGGGATCCTTTTGGAGATTTTAATACGGATCAAAATGGAAACTTTAGATCAGAACTCTTTATTTCAAGTGTGAATTTAATAGAACAATTTAGTCCTTTGGTGAAAGTAGATCTTGAAATGAAAAATTCTGTAAGTATTGTTGCAGAAGTAAGGAAAGATAGGGCTTTATCGCTGAGCTTCAATAATAATCTTTTGACGGAAATGCTTGGAGATGAGTATATTGTTGGTCTGGGATACAGGGTTAAGGATCTTACTGTGGTAACTCAATTTGAAGGAAATAGAAGAGTTTTGAGCAGTGACTTAAACCTGAGAGCAGACCTTTCCCTAAGAAGAAACGAAACAATTATAAGAAATCTTGATGTGCTGAGTAACCGTGTTACCTCGGGTCAGGACATCTGGTCAATAAATTTTGTAGCAGATTATGCATTTACTAAAAATTTAACCGCATTATTTTTCTACGATCATGTATTTTCGCAAAACGCAATTTCAACGATATTTCCCCAGACCACAATTAGAACGGGTGTAACGTTGACGTACAATTTTGGAAATTAAAAACAACTTATAAATGAACACACCAGATAATCTAAAGTACACCAAAGATCACGAGTGGATCAAAATTGATGGAGATACAGCAACCATTGGCATTACAGATTTTGCCCAAAGTGAGCTTGGAGACATTGTTTATGTAGAAGTAGAAACCGTTGGAGAAACACTAGATAAAGATGAGGTTTTTGGAACGGTAGAAGCTGTAAAAACAGTATCTGATCTTTACTTGCCTTTGACTGGTGAGATCCTTGAGTTTAACGAAGAACTTGAAGATGAACCAGAGATGGTCAATGAAGAACCTTATGAAAAAGGCTGGATGATCAAGATGAAAATTGCAAATCAAGATGAGGTAAAAGAGCTGATGGATGCAGAAACTTATAAGTCTCATATTGAATAGCAAACTGCTCTTGCCTTTTGCTATTTTTTGTACTGCATGTATAGTCTATTTATCACTTTCTGATATAAGTGGACTACCAAAACTTGAAGTAGAATTTGAAGACAAACTCTACCATCTTGTAGCTTACTTTGCGCTCACTTCAGTTTGGCTTTTGGCATTAACTCCATACTCATCGGAATCATTGAGAGTAAATATTTTGATTTCTTTAGGAATTATTGGCTTTGGCATCGTTATTGAAATATTCCAAGAAGTTATAACTGACTATAGGGTCTTTGATGTTTACGACATTTTAGCAAATAGTATTGGAGTGATAGTAAGTTTTTTATGTTTTGAATTATTTAAAAAAAGAATTTTTGAAAATATAAATACAAATTGAAAGTAAATTTCATTTTTTTTATAATTTAGTAATCTATTTAAAATAAGAATATGGAACCAAAAAAGAATCCGAAGAAAGATCTTTCCAGAAGAAGTCTCCTCTTCTTTCAAATTGGTCTTGTAGTAGTACTCGCTATTACTTTAACAATGATTGAATGGAAGACCTATGACAGGGATGATATTGACACTGGAGTAGTAGATCTTGATATGTTAGATGATGAAGATGTACCTATTACCGAAATACAAAAGACTCCACCCCCTCCACCGCCTCCACCACCAGCACCTGAAGTAATTGAGGTTGTTGATGATGATGAAGATGTGGAAGAGGTTGAAATCGAATCTTCTGAAACTGATCAAAGTGAAGTTGTTGAGGTGGAAGAAGTAGAAGAAGTAGAAGAAGAAATAGGTGATGTTCCCTTTTCTGTTATTGAAAGTGTTCCCATATTTCCAGGTTGTGAAGGTTTGGATACTAATGACGAGCGTAAGCAATGCATGAGTAAAAAGATAAGTCAATTTGTAAATAAAAACTTTGATACTGGTCTCGCAGCCGATCTTGGCTTAAGTGGTGTCAATAGAGTTTATGTTCAATTCAAAATTGATAAAAACGGGAATATCACTAATGTTGCTGCTAGAGCTCCTCACCCAAGACTACAGGGCGAAGGTGAGCGTGTAATCAAAAAATTACCTAAAATGAAACCTGGTCAGCAAAGGGGCCAAAATGTGGGGGTGCTTTATTCACTTCCTATTACATTCCAGGTACAGGACTAAGTTTACGAACATAGAATATATCAAAATCCCGAATATTGTATTCGGGATTTTTTTTATTGCTATTTTTAAATCACATTTGTAGAGTTTTCCAATTAACTAATTATGAAATGTCTTCCTATTGTTCTGCTTTGTATTGGTTTTACAGCATTTGGCCAGAATTTTATTTCCAAAACTAATAGTTACCCCACCTTTCAGGAATGTGAAACTATTTCTAAAGCAGATCAAGAGTCTTGTTTCAAAGCGCAATTGAAATCATTGATTCTTTCAGCTTACCGGGAGCCCTCAATTATAGGAGCGGAAAATTACGAAGGTGTTGCCACAGTTATTTTTGAAGTAGATAGAGAGGGTGTCTTTCAAGTATTGTATGTAAACTCAGATTACAAAGCACTCAATGAAGAAATTGAAAGAGTTTTTAAGTCTTTGCCAGAAATTTCTCCAGCGACCTACAATGGTGCACCCGATTATGTTCAGTTTAGAATGCCTCTTCAGATTCCACTCTCAAAATCTTCAATGCAAGCAGAGGTTATTAAGAAAGAAAAGTCTCTAGAATCTTACAAGAGTGAACTGGATGATATAAAAACTAAAGCGTTTAATTATCCTCAATATCAAAGTGGTCTTAATATTCCGCTTTCTCACGAATTCTATAACCGGTTCACAACTAAAATGGATAAAATTGGGACCAATGCACATACGGCCTCAAAACCTTACAGATATACAGATGTAGAGCCTTATTATAATATTCAGGAAGAAAACGAAGCCTTGTTTTACAATAAAGAATCCTGGTTTGGCCGAAAGTTTTTTAATGAAAATACCTTTCAAATACAGGGAGAAGACTACTGGTTCACGGTAGATATTGCTGCAGATCTTCAGGTAGGTAGAGATTTTGAAGAGTCTTTTACAACCTATAATAATACTCGAGCCGGAATTTTTCAGGGTGGCCTCGGAAAACGTCTCAATTTTTTCACTGTTATTTATGAAAGTCAGGGAAAGTTTGCTGGTTATTTCAATGATTTAGCAGAAGGTTTGGGTAGAAGAAATTCAAGTCAAGTCAGTATACCCGGCCGTGGTATTGGTGAGCCATACCGAGATGGATACGACTATCCCGTGGTGGAGGGCTATTTATCTTATGAAGCTACAGATTTCATGGACATACAGTTTGGTAGAGGTAATAATTTTATCGGAGATGGCTACCGCTCTCTTTTTATGAGTGATAACGCCAGCCCCAATGCTTTTGTAAAATTGAATACCAGTTTTTGGAAATTTAAATATACCAACACCTGGTCATCTCTAAGAAACCCAAACACTTTAACGGATGGGGGTGCATTTCTCACTAAGTACATGGCAACGCATTATTTGAGCTATAATGTCAATAAGCGATTAAATATTGGGCTTTTTGAGTCAGTTTTATTTGAAAGTGAACCCAATCGCGGATTCGACTGGAATTTTATAAATCCCATTTTGTTTTACAATATGGTTGAGTATTCAACCGGATCCCGTTCGGGAAAATCTTTGATTGGATTGAGTTACAAATATAAATGGACAGACCAAATTAACACCTACGGGCAGCTACTCATCGATGAATTTTCTGTAGATGATGTCACCGCTGGAAACAAAAGCTGGAAGAATAAGTTTGGCTTTCAGATGGGGGTCAAATATGCAGATGCCTTCAAAGTGGATAATCTCTTTTTTCAGTTAGAATACAACCAGGTCAGACCATATACTTACTCTCACAACACCTTGAACCTTCATTACACAAACGATAATCAATCTATGGCCCACTTATGGGGAGCCAACTTTAGGGAGCTTTTATTTATCACGCGCTACAGAAAAGACAGGCTTTATGGCCATGCTAAATTTATTTTTGGAGAGCGCGGATTTGAAACCAATGCTTCTGGAGATCCTTATTTTGGCTCTGATTTGCTTGGAGATGAACGATTAAGAATCGCAGATGAAGGCATAACTATTGGACAAGGTAACAGGGGTAATTCTTATTATGGTGAACTGGAAGCTGGATTTATAGTAAATCCTACTACAAACCTTAAGGTATACCTTAATTTGATTCATAGAAAATTTGATGTTTCTCAGAATACAGCCCAAAATTTTGATAGAAATACTACCTGGCTAAATCTTGGATTCAGAACCGATATTTTCAATTGGTATTATGATTATTAAGGCAATACTTAGTAAATATTAACGAACGTCTGCTTCTTTAAAAAAACTTTTTAGCCGTATCTTTGCAAAAATTTCGAGTATTGTCAAATTCCTTAGCATATACACATATATTTTCCTGGATACAAGACTTTAAAGAACTTACAAAATTTAGATTAGCTCTAAGTGTTGTATTTTCTTCTATTGCAGGATATTTATTGGGGATAGATGAATTCCATTTTGGAAATTTGATCCTCCTTGCTTTAGGTGGTTATGCCATGGTTGGTGCTTCAAATGCTTTCAATCAAATTATTGAGAAAAATCTCGATGCTAAAATGAAAAGGACAAGAAATCGTCCTATACCATCTGGTAGAATGTCGGTGAATACCGCATTCGCGATTGCATCAATTCTTACTGTGATTGGACTATCACTATTATTTGTGATCAATCCCATTACTGCTATGTTTGGTGCCATTTCTATCTTTTTGTATGTAAGTGTATATACACCGCTTAAAACAATGACCCCCTTGTCTGTTTTTGTTGGTGCTTTTCCAGGAGCAATACCATTTATGTTAGGATGGGTTGCCGCAACAGGCTCTTTTGGAATTGAAGCAGGAACTTTATTTATGATTCAGTTTTTCTGGCAATTTCCTCATTTCTGGGCTTTAGGCTGGTGGTTATACGATGACTACAAAGATGGAGGTTTTTTTATGCTGCCTACCGGAAAAAGAGACAAAGGAACCGCAATACAAATCATCTTATATAGCATCTGGACACTTATCATATCTGTAGTTCCTGTACTTGGAGTTACAGGAGAATTAAAATTATCCATAGTTTCTGCTGTCTTGATATTTGGTCTTGGCTTAGTGATGCTATACTACGCAATACAGCTTTTCAAGAATAGGGAAACCAAAGATGCCAGGCAGCTTATGTTGGCCAGTGTATCCTATATTACTTTAATACAAATTATTTACGTTTTAGATAAATATATCAGAATATGGCTTTAGACGAGAGACACAAACGCGCAAGGATGATGATGATGTGGTTTGGCATCATAAGTATGGGAATGATGTTTGCCGGTCTTACAAGTGCTTATGTGGTGAGTAAGAATCGACCAGACTGGCTTACAGATTATCAGCTACCGGATGTTTTCATATGGAGTACTGTGGTCATTTTTATAAGCAGCATCACTTTTCATTTGACCAAAAAATTTACTGCTGAAGGCAATATGAAGAAGGCTAATGTGGCGATTCTCTCTACTTTTTTGCTGGGAGTGCTTTTTGTGGTTATGCAATTTGTTGGATTCAATGATATTGTGAAAGCTGGCTATTACTTTACAGGAAGTGCCAGTAGTATTACGATGTCTTTTATATACTTGTTAGTTTTGGCTCACGTAGTTCACGTGGTTGCAGGATTAATTGTATTGCTGGTTGTAATTTATAATCATTTTAAAAAGAAATATTCAAAAGGAAATATGTTGGGATTGCGTTTAGGGGTTACCTTCTGGCACTTTGTAGATGGGCTTTGGCTGTACCTCTTTTTGTTTTTATATTTCTTTAGATAATAATAAAATTGTCTATTTTTGCAAGACATTAATATTTGATTTTTATGGAAGCTACTACCGTTGCAAAGACAGGTACCGAAGGAAAATTATGGGGTGGAGGAGATGAAAAGCCTCTAAAAGCTAGTTATGGAAAATTGATGATGTGGTTCTTTATCACTTCAGATGCGCTTACGTTCTCAGGATTTTTAGCAGCTTACGGTTTTACAAGATTTAAATTTATTGAAGAATGGCCAATTGCCGATGAAGTGTTCAATCACTTTCCGTTTTTACATGGAGTAGATGCCCCTATGTATTACGTAGCTTTAATGACTTTTATATTGATTTTTTCCTCAGTCACAATGGTTTTAGCCGTGGATGCTGGACATCAAATGAATAAAAATAAAGTGGTTACCTATATGGCTTTAACGATACTTGGTGGTATCGTTTTCTTAGGTTCTCAAGCCTGGGAGTGGTCTAACTTTATTTCTGGAGAATACGGTGCTGTAGAAACAAGAAGCGGGAAAATTATTCAGTTTGCAGATGCAGATGGTAACAGAGTAGCTATAGATGATTTTGCAACAGCTTCACCAAAAGATAGAACTCAGCATCTTTCTAAGAATGGGATTTGGTATAATTCTGAATCAAGCTACAATCCATTATCTCTGGAAGATGTGAAGAAGGGCTTTGAAGCCAATCCAGACTTAAGGGTTAGAACAATGCAGCTGACAGATGAAGGTGAAAAAACAGTCTTAAATAGAGAAGAGTCTCTTGTTACCTTAAATGATACAGGAGTAGGAGTTATACAAGGAGCTAATTTATCTCAAAACGAATATGGAGCTCCGTTATTTGGAGGATTCTTTTTCTTTATAACTGGTTTTCACGGTTTCCACGTTCTTTCTGGAGTCCTTATACTGATCATTATTTTCTTTAATGTATTGATTGGAACTTACGAGAAGCGCGGAAGTTATGAAATGGTAGAAAAAGTAGGTCTATACTGGCACTTTGTCGACTTGGTTTGGGTATTTGTATTCACCTTCTTCTACCTGGTATAATTTATTAAACTATAGAATTTATAATCTAATGGCACACGATACAACTCACGACGGAGAACATTCAGGAGCAAAGAAAAGAATCTGGCAGGTATTTATCATCCTATCTATATTAACCATAGTCGAGGTGGTCTTCGGTATTTTCAAACCAGACTTCCTGGTTCATACAGATTTAGTTTCACTATCCTTACTCAACTGGATATTTATTATTCTTACAATAATAAAGGCATATTACATTGTTTGGGCATTCATGCACATGGAGCATGAAGCTGCAAGTTTGAGAAGAGTCGTCGTATGGACTGGGGTATTCCTCATTTGTTATCTTGTAGCAATTCTACTCATAGAAGGAAGCTACATTCAGGAAATCTATGAGAACGGCTATATTACTTGGGATTTCTAAAAAAGAAAGGTTAAAAATACTTCAAAAGGCGGTTTATGAAAACCGCCTTTTTTAATTTTGCAAATAATTTGATTATGAAAAAGTACATTGTTCTTGTTGTTTTATTTGTACTGCCACTAGTTGCTTATTTATTTTTCTCCAGTGGAATTAATTCTTTTGGAAAGCTTCCCATTCTTAATGAAGATCTTTCGGTTCTAAAGGAATTTGAAACTGATGATATTACTTTTGATGATAAAATTACCATACTCACCTTTTTTGGTAAAGATTTTAGCATTAAGAAAGTTCATGCTTTCAATATGAAGGAAAAAATTTATGACCGGTATCATAAGTTTGACAACTTCCAGGTTGTAACGATAACGGAATTAAATTCAGAAGAAAACATAGAAACCTTTAAGACTGAAATCAATAAAACATCTGATGCATCAGAATGGCTTTTCCTGGAGCTTGAAGATGAGAAAATTCAGGAATTATTTAAAAGTCTAGATTCCGACCTTAAGCTAGATGAAAAGTTGTCTTCATCTTATGCCTTTATAATTGATAAATCAATGAATTTAAGAGGCCGTAGTGACGATGAAGATGAAGGCACAAAATATGCTTATGATTTGAGCAATCTGAAAGAGGTAAGTGATAAAATGAATGATGATGTAAAAATAATTTTAGCAGAATATAGATTTGCACTGAAGAAGAATAACGCGCAAAGAGAAGTAAACTAATGAAAAAATATTCATACGTAGGTATATCGCTAGTGGTATTAGTATTTGGAATTTGGGTGGTAAGTGAAATGTTATCTCGAAACTCCAAGGATAGCTTGGCTTATATTGAAATAGACGGCAAACGTAAGAAAGTACCAGAATTTGAATTTACTAATCAAAACAACAAAACCATTAGCAATAAAGATTATCTTGGAAAAGTCTATGTTGTAGAATTTTTCTTTGCGACCTGCCCTACCATTTGCCCCATAATGAACGAAAATTTGCTTGAAGTTCAGGATGAGTTTTATGGGAATATGGATTTTGGAATTGCCTCTTTTACCATTAACCCCAAGCATGATACACCTGAAGTTTTGAAACAACACGCAGATGAGTTGGGAGTAAAACTGCCGCATTGGAATTTTTTAACAGGAGATCAGGAGGATATATATGAGCTTGCAAACAAAGGTTTTAACATTTATGCCAGAGAAGATGAAAATGCTGAAGGTGGCTTTGAGCACTCTGGTTTTTTTGCACTTATAGATCAAGATGGATACATCCGAAGCAGGACTGATGAAGCAGGAAATCCAATTATTTTCTATCAAGGATCTGTGCCTAGAGATGAATCTCCTGGTGAAAGCCACGAAACACAGCAAATTGATATTTTGATAGAAGACATAGAAATACTTTTAAAATGAAAGCCACTTTAAGCAAATCAGATAAAACCATTGTTCCAATTATCATTGGACTCTCTATAATTGTTCCAATTGTAGTTGTTGTGTTAATGAACCTTCCAACACGGTATGACCTTTTAGGTTTGGAAGTTGGTTCATTTCCTTTTTTTCATGCACTTATCAATGGAATGACAGCTATTCTATTATTTCTTGGTTATAGATTCATAAAACAAGATCGAAAGATTGCTCATAGAAATGTTATGATCACTGCTTTTGGTTTGTCAGCCCTGTTTCTTGTGAGTTATGTTATTTCAAAAATAAGCAACGAACCAGTTCCATATGGAGGTGAGGGGGCTTTAAGGTATATTTATTTCTTTATATTGATTTCGCACATTGCTCTTTCGGGGATTATCATTCCGCTTGTGCTCTTTACGATGTACAGAGGATTGACTGGAGAGTATGACAAGCACAAAAAAATAGCTAGATGGACCTTTCCAATCTGGATGTACGTGGCCATCACAGGAGTTTTAGTTTACCTTTTTATGCTGCCTTATTATTAAATTTGAAAGATGATGAAAACGAAAAAAATTGTATTTACTTTGCTTCTGATGTTAGTCATAGTTTGGGACTCCGCTTCGCAGTGTTCTATGTGTAGAGCAGTTCTTGAGTCTGAACAAGACCAGGGGCAGGCAGAAGCGATTAATGATGGTATAGTCTATCTTATGGCTTTCCCTTATATCCTGGTGGGAGGAGTACTTTATGTAGTTTATAGATCTTTTAAAAAGAAAAAATCACAACAAAATTCTTAAAATGAAGAAAGTCTTTTATCTATCCACCTGCGATACCTGCAAACGTATTCTAGGAAAACTTTCATTACCAGAAGACATGATTCTTCAAGATATCAAGAAGGAGCATATATCTGAGGCAGATCTTGAATTGCTTCAGAAGAATACGAGGTCTTACGAGATTTTGTTAAACAAAAGAGCTAAAAAATACACAGAAGAAGGTTTGAAAGACGAAAACCTTTCTGAAGAAGAAATCAAATCTTACATTCTATCTCATTACACATATTTAAAAAGACCTATCTTCATTTTCGAGGATAAAATATTCATAGGTAATGACAAGCAGACTGTCGATGCCTTGAAGTCTTTTTTTAATGAGTAAACGTGTCTTAGCTCTTATCGCTGCCTTTGTAGCCACTTCAATTTTCGGGATCAATCACACGCTAGCGAAGGGATTGATGCCAGATTATGTCCAGCCACTTGGGTTTATAACGATACGAGTTTTGGGTGCTGGTATTTTATTTTGGACCGTCAGTCTTTTCATCAAAAACGAAAGAATAAAACGAGAGCACTGGCCCAGATTGCTGCTCAGTGCAGTTTTTGGGATGGTCATCAATATGCTGTTTTTTTTCAAAGGGCTTAGCTTATCTACACCCATCAATAGCTCAGTAATAGTTACCATTACTCCTATTTTAGTGTTTGTCTTGTCTGCGGTCCTGATTCGAGAAAAAATCACAATTTTAAAGGGCTCTGGAGCACTTATTGGGTTATTTGGAGGTCTTACACTTATTCTTTTTGGAGTTCAGCAGGAAGTAGGAGCGCCTAATATTCCTTTAGGTAATGTCTTGCTTTTGATCAATGCTTTGTCCTATGGTATGTTTCTGATTGTCGCCAAACCTTTAACCAAAACTTACCACCCTATTACATTGATGCGGTGGTTGTTCTTGACGGCGATACTTATCAATCTACCTATTGGCTGGTCAGAATTCCGAGAAGTTGACTGGGTGAACATGCCTTTCTCTGCAGCCTGGCGTATTGGATTTGTAGTGCTTGGAACCACTTTTACCACTTATTTATTGAATATTTTTGCACTTAAGCATTTGTCTGCTTCTACCATTGGTGTTTTTACCTATCTACAACCAGTAATTGCTATAGCTTTTGCAATTATCTCTGGAGCAGATGAGTTGAATATTTTAAAGATTATTGCTGCTATTCTTGTATTCTTAGGTGTGTTTATGGTGTCCAAAAACCCAGCGAGAAAGAGGGCTCGAGCTTAAATTTCTTCGGAATTTGATACGAGTTACTACTATTTTTTCAGATATTTAGCTTTATAAATTTTACTTTAAATGAAACTACGTCTGTATTTATCTTGCTTAATACTTATTGCTTTTATATCGTGTAAGAAGACAACTAAAACTGAAGCCAAACCTGAGCAAGACACTAATGAACCTACCCAGTCTTTCAAGGATGAGCATAATAGCCAAAATTCTCTGGATTGGTCTGGCGTCTATACGGGAATAATTCCCTGTGCAGATTGTGAAGGGATTCAAACCCGTATTGAGCTTCAGTCGGATTTAACTTATCAAAAAAGCATAAAGTACTTAGGAAAAAGTCAAGAGTTTTATTCATCAGAAGGTAAATTCAATTGGGATGAAGCAGGAAATTCAATTCAATTTCAAAATGAAGATCCGCCCAATTCCTATAAGGTTGTTGAAAATGCTCTAATAGTTTTAGATATGAAGGATCAGGAGATTGAAGGCGACCTGAAGTCAAAATACCGTTTAGAGAAAGATAATTCAGCAGAGGAGTAGTATTATTAATCTAAGTTTCTTAAACTTAGACCATGTCAGAAAAAATATACGATCTCATTATTATAGGAGGCGGTCAAAGTGCTTTGGCCTGTGGGTTTTTCCTAAGACGAAAAGATTTGGATTACCTTATCTTAGACGATCAAGACTCCTGTGGAGCCTCCTGGAATCACGCTTGGAAATCCCTCACCTTATTTTCGCCACCAGAACACAGTTCTCTTCCAGGCTGGCAGATGCCAGAATCTGAAGGTGAATTTCCAAGCCGAGAGGAAACCATCAGTTACCTTTGCCAGTATGAAGATCGCTACAAGTTTCCTATAGAACGCCCTGTAAAAGTGATTTCAGTAGAAAAAGAGGATGGTATTTTCAATATCAAAACCAATACTGGAGATTACACTTCCAAGTCGGTGATTTCGGCCACAGGCACTTTCCAAAATCCCTTCATTCCAGAAGTAAAAGGTCGGGATAAATTTGAAGGAGAACAGCTGCATTCTTCAGATTACCTCAGTCCAGATAAATTTAAAGGTCAAAAAGTAGTTATTGTAGGCGAGGGCAATTCTGGAGCTCAAATTCTTGCCGAAGTGTCTAAGGTTGCAGAGACATTTTGGTGCACACGCAATGCTCCGGAATATTTACCAGACGATGTGGATGGTAGAGTTTTGTTTGATGTGGCCTCTGCAAAATATTATGCGGAAAAGAAAGGCGAAAAATTTGACAGCTCCAAATTCAATTTGGGAAACATCGTCATGGTACCTTCGGTCAAAGAAGCAAGAGAGCGTGACGTATTGCACTCCGTGGGTCCATTACAAAGCATCACCAAAGAGGGAGTGATTTTGGAAGATGGAACTCACCAACCTGTTGACGTCGTCATTTGGTGTACTGGATTTGGCTACTCTACTGGTATTTTAGAAAATTTGGTGTCCACAGATAACAAAGGAAAAGTCCCGACGGAGACGACTAAATCCAAAGAAACTGAAGGCCTTTGGCTGGTAGGTTACGGCGGATGGACTGGGTTTGCTTCTGCAACTATCATTGGTGTTGGGCGCTACGCCAAACAAACCATCGATGAAGTTGGTGAATTTCTAAAAAATTAATCGACTCTTAGTTCTGACAAAGCTTGGAGCTAAACCTCACAGGTCTTTAAGAGCTGAGAGGTTAATACCAAAAATTAAATCTCTTCTGAAGTAAAAACAGATTTCGCTTTGTTTACATCCAGAAAGTATTGAAGCCGAATAGATACTGTATGCTGGATATCCTGCTGAAACAAATCAGTAAAAGTTGTTTCAAAATTATTTTGAGCTTCTTCAGTATTGCTGAACAATTGGTTTCTGTATAAAGCCGTTAAAAAACTACCTGGTGCAAATTGCCATGAATAATTCAAGTCTAAGTTCCAAGTACTAAAATTGATATCTGGGCTGCTAGGTAAGTCGTTCTTTGGAAGATCTAGATTTTCAGAAAGTCTACCATTGGGGTTCAAATCATACATAAATTCATCATACAATACCGTATCCCAATAGTGACGCAGCTGTAATTTTAATCCGTGAAAAGGATTGAAATTATAATTAGCGGAAATACTATTGGTCAAAATTTGTCTGTCACGTTCCCCAAAAATGGGTTCTTCTTCAAGAAAGCTTGCAAAACCCCTGTCATTGATGCGATTGTCGAAAGTAAAACTGTAGACCATAAAGAAAAAGTCGTTAAATCGTACTCTAGGCTCTACATTTATATTGTAAGCATAAGATTCTCTTCCGCTTTCCAAAAATGTATTGACATTGCTTCGGATATCAATAGCAAATTTTCTGTTGTAGTTGGAGGAGAGAAACCCACCAACATTTGTGAAATTCTCATAGATAAAGAAGCGACCGTCTACGCGTGGTTCAAAATAATCAAACTGCCTTCCAGGCTCCATACCAATATTGAAACCATAGGTGTCAAGTTTTAGAGAATTTGCGAAAAAATCAGCACCGAGTTCCAGGCCTGTATATGTATTTGGTGTAGCGAGTTGCTTATAGAGGGATGAAAAACTTATGGTATAGCTTTGGAAATTGGCTGTGGGTTCAAAAATCCTGTAGGAGGCATTAGCGGAGAAATTATTGAAATTATTCCTAAGTAAAAGTCCTAAATCATTGATGTCGTATTTATCATCGGCGTATTCATGACCCAGTGCAAATTGATATTGGTCACTTATTTTAGCTACTTCAAGTGCAGAGCTAAAGCCAGTGGTGTTATCATCAGCTTCATTGATGTGACTCATCTTGATTTCTCCAGCCAGTTTATAGGTGTTACTTTTATTAATCAGGTCAAATAAAGCCCCAGTGACATTCGCATTCCTAGCGCTCCCCGATCTGGTAACATTAGTGTTGATTAAGCTCACTGAAGAATTTCTATTGAATTGCTGATCGGCAACCAGGATGTTATAATTTGCCAAAGGTTCTACTTCAGTTTGACGGGCAGTATTGTTCAAAGTGTCGATAACAGTGGCTTTCGTAGATTCTGTCACCGCGTTAAAGACACCAATTCCAAGACCATTTTTGAGTCTGCCTGACATTTTGATGGCATTGATCAAGTCTACTTCATCTGGCAGGGTTTCAACGACTTCATCATTATTTAAATTAACTGAGCCTGTGGGTTCATTGCCAACTCGCCGCGAAAAAAATAAATCTCCCTTGGTGAAAAGATCTACACCTTCAGTAAAAAACTGACGTTGTTCTGCAAACGTTTGTTCAAAAGGACCAAGATTTAAAACGACATCGTCAAATCTAGCCTGGCTAAAATCAGGGATAAGTGTAGCGTCAAGGGTTAAGTTATCGGTGATGCCGTATTTAAGATCCATACCCAATTTAAAATCAGTAGAAGTTTTGTCCCCAATGCTGTTGACGATTCCAGTCGTAAACGGATATAAATTTAAGCGTAGTGGAGGTTCAAGGTTATTTACACCTATCAATTCTCCATGGTACAAGCCTTCGTAACCTTTGGTTCTGTCGATAGGATTCCAGGCATATTCAGAGCGTTCTCTTCTAAAATACCTTCGGAATTGGACCCCCCAGGTCTGAACGTCTTCCTTTGGGAATCTAAGCGTTCTATAAGGAATTTTCATCTCCAGTTGCCATCCAAAGCTTGTTTTTTTTACCGCACTTTCCCATACGGCATTCCACCCAAAATCCTGTCCTATGCTTGGAGAAGATAATGCATCAGCCTGAGTTCCTGAGCTGAAAACAATAAATTGAGTATCATTTTGCGCATCGTTATTGGGGTTGAGCACCAACGTAAAATAATCGGTCTGGCCAAACTCATCCCGGATGGTATTTTGGCTCATGATTTTGTTGGGGTCGTCGTATAGCTTTGCCGAAACGAATACAGCCTCGTCAGTATAGTATAATTTAACTTCAGTTCTTCTGTCTGGAGTTGCAGCAAGATTGAGGTTGGGAGTGAACTGTATAAAATTGGTAGCGACATCAAGGTTTTGCCAGACTTCATCTGTGAGGTCACCGTCAATCACAGCAGATTCATCTTGCCTCACAATGTTGTATTGCTTTTTGTCTTGAGCTATTCCTACACATACTGATAAGTAAATAAACAGGCAGACACAACGTCCAATCATAAGGGCTTTTATTTTTTGAAGGGCAAATTTACATTCCTAAGACTTTAAGGAGTGAAAGAAGTTGAAAACTTTCTTTTGAATTTTGTGAGCTGAACTATTCATCGTAATATTGCAATATAAAGTTATTACGATATGGGAATTACGCGATCAGATCTTTTTACAGATAAGCAAAATGAATTTGCACAACTAGCTAAAGTCTTTGGACATCCGGCAAGACTAGCAATTTTAGAGTTTATATTGAAATCTAATTCCTGTATTTGTGGGGATTTGGTTGAAGAACTGGGCTTAGCTCAATCCACCATAAGTCAGCATTTGAAAGAATTAAAGAATGCAGGCATCATCAAAGGGAATATTGAAGGTGCTTCGGTTTGTTACTGCATTAATGAAGAGAAATGGTATGAGATGAAATTGATTTTCAATGAGCTTTTTGATCGCTATCCTAATTCTAAAGATTGTTGTTAAACAAAATTATCTCCATTTGATTATAATTTAAGCAATTTAACCACAGAGACACGAAGTATACGAAGATTTATAAAACATCATTTAACTATAACATTATGACACTCAAACAAGTAAAAGACCATTTAGCTCAACTAGACACTTTGCAGTTTCAATTGCCAGACCGAACCACCGTTCCTTCTCATTTTCATGTCACAGAAGTGGGGCAGGTGACCAAAGATTTTATCGACTGTGGAGGAACTTTGAGACATGAAAAAGTGGTGAATTTTCAACTTTGGAATGCAGATGACGTCGATCACAGGTTGCAGCCTAAAAAACTTAAAAACATAATCCAACTTTCCGAAAAGAAACTCTTTATCGATGATAGACTGGAAGTTGAGGTAGAATACCAGGGCAATACTATTGGTAAATACCATTTAGACTTTAGCGATGGCAAATTTCAACTAGTAAGTACACTTACAGACTGCCTGGCCAAAGATAAATGCGGTATTCCAGAACCTGAAGTTGTTGAACAAAATTCCTGTGCTTCAGGTTCTGGATGCTGTTGATGGCTTACCAATGCGATGTAGGCAGTTTCGACTTGACCAGATTCTCCATAGCTGTTAGCTCGAGTGGTACGAAATAAAATGTAGCGCTGTATCTGGAGCTAGTTTAAAAGAAGACTATGAAGCCAGTTTTCTATACGATTTTATTCCATAAAATCACTCGAACTGACAACAACTTAAAATATATTTTATTACAATAATGGGAAAATTTGAAAGGTACTTAAGCTTATGGGTGGCTTTGGCCATCATCACAGGAATCAGTATTGGTAGATTGTTTGGAGATTCCATTGAATTTTTAAGCGAATTGGAGATTGCTAAAGTTAATCTCCCTGTAGCGATTCTGGTGTGGATGATGATCTATCCCATGATGGTTCAAATCGATTTTTCTTCCATAAAAAATGTGACCAAAAACAGTAAAGGCATTGGCCTCACTTTGGTCATCAACTGGTTGATTAAACCTTTTACAATGGCCTTTTTTGCCTGGTTGTTTTTAGATCAGATTTTTCAAGCTTACTTATCTCCAGAGGATGCTCAGCAATATATTGCTGGAGCGATTATTCTTGGGGCAGCGCCTTGTACCGCAATGGTGTTTGTCTGGTCTTACCTGACCAAAGGAGATGCTAATTATACTTTGGTACAAGTCTCCATTAACGATTTGATTCTTCTGGTGCTGTTTATTCCTATAGTAAGGTTTCTGCTGGGGGTTACCGATATTGAAATTCCTTACGACACTTTGATTTATTCTATATTGATTTTTGTAGTGATTCCCCTTACAGCCGGGTATGTCTCCAATAAATTTTTGATTAAAAAGCACGGACTGAAATGGTTTAATTCGGTTTTCTTGGCCAAATTGAAACCCGTATCTATGATTGCCTTAATCACTACTTTGGTGCTTTTGTTTGCTTTTCAGGGTGATAAAATCATCAATAATCCTTTTGATATTTTACTGATTGCGGTGCCTTTGACGATACAAACCTATTTCATCTTTTTTATCACCTGGTTTGTTGGTCGATATCTAAAATTGAAGCATAACGTATGTGCGCCTTCTGCTATGATTGGTGCGAGTAACTTTTTTGAGCTGGCGGTTGCCGTGGCCATCTCTTTATTTGGGCTTAATTCTGGGGCTTCACTGGCGACGGTGGTAGGAATTCTTATTGAGGTTCCTGTTATGTTATCTTTAGTCGCTCTGGCTAATAAGTGGAGGTATTAATTATTAAGTTTGTCATCTATCCAACATCAGCATTTATGTTTCCAAGAATAGAAAAACTTTGTAGAAAATTTGAAAGTGAACGCGATTCAATTTCAGCAGAAAGAAAGCATGTCTTAAAAAATATAGCCATAGCTATAGATTCTCAGATTGAAAAAAATGGGAAATCTCAATTGATATACATTTGTACACATAACTCCAGAAGAAGTCATTTTGGCCAAATTTGGGCAAGAGTTGCTGCAGAGTTTTATGGTCTTTCTTCCAAGATTCAGGTCTTTTCTGGCGGTACAGAAGTAACAGCATTGCATCCTAACTCCATAACAGCTCTGGAAACTATGTGTTTTCAAGTGAGTCAAAATGCTGATGAAATAAATCCAAGGTATGAAGTTAAATTTGGAGATCAACTTTCAACTACATGTTTTTCTAAAGTTTATGATGCTTCTGAAAATCCAAAAGAAGATTTTTTGGCGATAATGACCTGCTCCCATGCTGATAAAAACTGTCCATTTATACCAGGTGCATCCTCAAGATTTTCTACGCCTTATGAAGATCCAAAACTGTTTGATAATACCAAGCTTCAAGACCAAAAGTATTTGGAACGAGCTGTAGAAATTGGTAAAGAGGTTTTTTATATGATGTCTTTAACTCAACTTTCAAAAAAAAACTATACTTAAAATCGAGAAACTTATCAGTACAAAAAGAATACTAAAAAAGTAACAGTTAATCATCAGAAATTGTTTTACGATGGTTTTAAACCTATTTTGAGTATAAAACTTTCGCATGGATTTATACAAGTAAAACAGATAGACAAGCAACCATATCCATAAATCTACAAAACTTATCACGATGGCTAAAAGCAACAATATTAAAAACACAGTTTGCTGATTGTAATTGAAAATAAGATGATGGGTATAAGGAATTTTTTTTCTGATGTAGAATAAGACGTTGAATAGTGTAAAAATGGGCACAAAAAAGAACAGGAAAAAAGGAAGTTTGGGCAAGAGAAAGTTTAAATAAGCCTTGGGGTTATCCTGCAATCTTGTGTAGCCTTTTAGGAAATCAAATTTTAACCTATTGGTAAGGCTTTCTTCTTCATTTGTAGCTGCAATGGTTTCAGCATAAGTGGTTTTTGGATTTTCTTTTAAATAAGCTTGAATTTTTGATGCTGGGGTTCCATCGTCAAAATCAAATTCATAGTCGAAGCTTTCACTAAGAGCAGAGCTTTCCTCTTCAGAAATACTTTTATAATCATTGAGTTCCTCCCTGTTAATCCAGCTGATAATAAGGAAAAAGACTATGGCTGTGCTAATAAAAAAGCGAAACGGATTTACATAACTTATTCTTTTGCCTTCAATATAGGCCCTGCTTATTTTGCCAGGTTTTAATACTAAAGCACCAATGGTTTTTCTAAAGCGTGAGTCATAAGAAAATAAACCAGCAAAAAACTCCATCAAAAGCTCTTTCAGAGTTAAGGCTCTGGACGAGTTTTTTTGTCCGCAGTAAGAGCAAAAACGATCTGATATGTCCAGAGAATAATCGCAGTTGAGGCAAGATTCTGTTCTGTTCTGAAAACGCTTTGGTCTTGATCTAAATTTGATTCTTAGTTTCATACTTTGAAAAAACTTGCACAAATTACATTATTTATAGATTGTATGATAACATCCTATTCAATTTATTTAACATTTCATTATACACTACATTGATAGTATAACTATTACATTCGCGTTTTAAATTATTGAGAATGCATAATATACTATCTAGCCTGAGAGTAGATATAAATTCTGATCTTTATTTAAAAGATCCCGAGAGTTCTCCTTTAGGGCTCAAGATTGTAAAGTCGAGTATTGATCTCATTGATCTTCATGGTATTGAAGAGTTTAATTTCAAGAAGTTAGCCAAGGCCATTGGCTCTACAGAAAGTTCCATCTACAGATATTTTGAAAATAAGCACAGACTCCTATTGTATTTATCTTCATTATATTGGGGAATTATGGAATTTCAAATGGTAGTGCAAACCAATAATATGAATCCGGGAATGGAAAAGCTGTTGAAAGCAGTCGAGACCTTATTTAGTACTCCAGAAACAACTTACTCTTCTTTTGAAGTAGATGGAGGAAAGTTGAGGCATATCTTAAATTCAGAATTTGTAAAAGCATATCATCACAAACTTGTCGATGTTCAGAACGAAGCAGGTTATTTTAGTATTTATAAGCGTTTGGCACTCAGATTGTCTGAAATGATAGTAGGGGTAAATCCAAAGTATGCTTACTCTAATAGTTTAGCATCCCTCATCATTGAAGGATCCCTGAACCAATATTTCTTATCTGAACATTTTCATAATTTAACTGACTGTCATTCAAAAGATAATTTATATTTATTCCATAAAGATTTACTGACCAAAACATTAAAGCATTAAGTATGGCTGCAGGCAATACAAGGACACCTTGGGTAAGACTTTGGAGATTACTTTCACTAGAAAGAAAATCGGTTTTTAAAATATTATTTTATGCTGTTTTCGCAGGACTTGTCGAACTTGGTCTTCCGCTTGGTATACAGGCTATTGTAAATATCATAGTAGGAGGCAGCTTCAATGCCTCGGTGATTTTACTAACAGGCGTCGTTCTTTTTAGTGTTGCTTTTGCCGGAGTATTAAGGTATATGCAGATTAGAATCGGTGAAGATCTTCAGCAGCGTATTTTTGCAAGATCTTCGTTTGAACTCATCTACAGATTCCCGAAGATGAAGTATTCTGCCTTACAAAATGAATACCCTCCAGAGCTGGCTAATCGATTTTTTGATGTAATGACCATTCAAAAATCTCTACCCAAGCTGTTGATAGAATTTTCGAGTGCATTTATACAAATCGGATTTGGTCTAATCTTACTATCACTTTACCATCCATTTTTTGTTTTCTTCGGTATTTTAATTGTTCTTCTTTTTTATGTCATTTTTAAACTTTCGCTTAATGAAGGGGTGAAGGAAGTACTTATCGAATCAGAATATAAGTATAAAACCGCGCACTGGATTCAGGAAGTAGCAAGAAGTATAGAAGGATTCAAAGTGTCAGAAAGTTTCTCTTATTCATCCTATAGAAATGATGAGACCAGTCTAAAATACCTGAACGCCAGAGAAAGACATTTCCGTGTATTGAGGTTTCAGTTTTTCAAAATGATCGCCTTCAAGGTTATAGTAGCAGCAGCACTGCTCATAGGGGGTGGTCTTTTGGTCATCAATCAGCAGATGAATATAGGTCAGTTTGTAGCTGCAGAAATTGTCATTTTATTGATGATTACTTCGGTAGAAAAATTGATTAAAGGCCTTGAAGATCTTTACGGATTACTTGCAGGCTTAGAAAAATTGGGAAGAGTAACAGATATTCCTATCGAGTCTCAATCTGGAGACAGACCTTTCAATAAACAGGAAGATTTTGTTTTCGAATATAGTAATGTGAGCCTTACTATTGGAAAAGAGCAATTGTTAAAAAACATCAATACCACTATTCATCCTCAAGATCTTATTTTGGTAAGCGGCTCTCCGGGCTCTGGAAAGTCAACTTTACTTAGGGTTCTGGTAGCCTTGATCAATGAGATAGAAGGAAATATTTTTGTAAATAACATCAATCTCAAAAATGTAAACCTAACATACTTTAGAGATTTTGCAGGCCATTATTTCCCAAGTAATAAGACTTTTGAAGGGACTATTTTTGAAAATATTACTTTAAATAACCCAGATATCTCCATGGAATATGTTCAGTTTTTGGTAGAAAAACTTCACCTTTCAAAATTTGTAAAGGCTCAGGATCGAGGCTTAAAGACTACAATTTATTCGGAAGGTCGTCAACTACCTTATACTGTTAATAAAAAAATAATGATAGCAAGAGCTGTTGCTTCGCAGCCAAAACTTCTAGTTTTGAAAGATCCAACTGAAGATCTCCAAGATGAAGAGTCTAGAAAAATTATAGATTTCTTAACTAGTCCAGACAGACCTTGGGCAATTGTGGTTGTGAGCAATAATAAAATATGGAAAGAAAAGTGTAATCGCTTCTTCTATATGGATAATGGAGAAATGCAAATAAAAGAATAGCATGCTAGATATATCAAAACTTAGACTTAACGAAAAAGTTGATTTATCTAATTATAAATCAATGCAATTCACGTTTCATAAAGACCGTTTTCTTACCTTCAATAAGGTGATGACAGTTTTTGGAATAGTCTTATTAGCCATTTTATTCCTTCCATGGACGCAAATTGTACAAGGAAAGGGCTTTGTAACGACACTGCAGCCAAATCAAAGGCCACAAAATATTGAGTCTGCTATCTCAGGAAGGATTGAGAAATGGTACGTCAAAGAAGGTCAAATTGTAAACAAAGGAGACACTATATTATATATCTCTGAAGTCACAGATAAGTTTTTTGACCCAGACTTACTCCAGAGAGCTCAGTCTCAAATTACTGCAAAAAACTTTTCTGTTGAATCTTATACTTCAAAAGTAAAGGCTCTTAATGTTCAGATAGAAGCGCTTACAGAAGAAAGAAAACTAAAGCTAGAGCAAGCCGTCAATAAGCTTATGCAGGCTAACTTGATGGTGGAGAGTGATAGTATTGAACTTGAGGCTGCTAAAACCCAGGTGACCATTGCAGAGCGACAGTATGAACGAACCGAAAGCTTAGAAAAAGAAGGGTTGAAAGCTGTAACCGATCTGGAAGGAAAAAGATTACAGCTTCAAAACAGCCAAGCCAAGGTTGTTTCTCAAAAGAACAAATTGCTGGCAAGTAGAAACGAAGTTATAAACGCGCAAATAGAAATTTCAAGTATCAAAGCCAGTTATCAGGATAAGATTTCTAAAGCGGAGAGTGAAAAGTTCACGGCACTTTCGAGCCAGTATGACACCGAAGCTCAGCGAACCAAACTCGAAACAGATCTTTCCAATTTTACAGTTAGATCTGGGATGAGGTACATAACAGCGCCTCAGGATGGATTTATAAACAGAGCGTTGCAGAGCGGTATTGGTGAGACTTTTTCTGCAGGGACCAAAATTGTGAGCATCATGCCTATCGATATAGATCTGGCTGTTGAAACATTTGTAGACCCTTTAGACTTACCATTATTACACCCTGGAGAGCCTATAAGAATTATTTTTGACGGATGGCCTGCAATTTTCTTTTCTGGCTGGCCTAATTTATCTTACGGTACTTACGGTGGTCAAATTGTTGCAGTTGAGAGAACCGCGAGTCCTAATGGAAAATTTAGAGTACTTGTTGAGCCAGATCCTAAAGAGGGAGAATGGCCAGATGTAATTAGAGCAGGGTCTGGAGCCAGAACGCTTGCACTCCTAAATGATGTTCCTGTGTGGTATGAGGTCTGGAGGCAAATAAATGGCTTCCCACCAGATTACTACAAACCTCAAGATGCTAATACAAGTGTGAATAAGAATCAAAATACTGGAAAATGAGCCGTTTCTATTTACTAGTATTTGGTTTTATATTTCATTTGACCTCAGTTGCTCAGGATTCACCAGAAGAGGTAGCTGAAGATAATGTCTTAAGTCTCAATGAATTTTTGGCTTACGTGAAAGAATTTCATCCTATAGCTCAACTTGCTAATTTTGAAATCTCTTCAGCCCAGGCAGAATTGCTTAGATCACGTGGCGCTTTTGATCCTCAGGTGATGGTAGATTGGAAAAACAAAGAATTTAAGGGGACTGAATATTATGATGTTCTGAATTCTACATTCAAAATACCTACCTGGTATGGAATTGAGGTGAAAGCTGGGTTTGAACAAAATCAAGGTCAGTTTTTGAACCCAGAACGTACAGTGCCAGACGATGGATTATACAGTGCAGGAGTCTCGGTACCGATAGGTCAGGGGCTTTTTATTAATGATAGAATGGCAGACTTAAGGCAGGCCAAAATCATGCAGGATTTAAGTCAGGCGCAGCGAGATATTAGACTCAACCAGTTGCTTTCTGATGCCGTGTTAGCTTATCTGGATTGGTATTTGTCAAACAGAGAGGTTAATTTATTTGAAAATTTTGTTGATAGAGCAGAAATCAGGTTTGACGGTATTAAACAAAGTGCACTTGCAGGAGATATTCCAACAATAGATACACTGGAAGCTGGAATCATAGTTCAAAATCGGAAATTAAGTCTGGAACAAGCGAATTTGAAATTGATTAAAAGCCGCCTAAAGTTGTCTAATTTTTTGTGGTTTGAAGATAATATCCCATTGGAACTTGGTCCTTTTGTCGCTCCTGAAGATTTGGATGAAAATTCATTAGACCCGGTCCTTGGCACCAATTTGCTTCAGTTGGAAAATTTTGTTTTGGAAGATCATCCAAAAATAAGGGCTTTGGATTTTAAAATAGATCAGCTTGAAGTAGACCAAAGGCTGAAGGCTGAAATGCTCAAACCTCAGTTGGATGTTGAATACAACTTCATCAACGAACGTGTTGGTCAATTTGAAAATTTCAACACCAACGACTATAAAGCTGGGGTTTTCTTCAAAGTTCCTTTATTTTTAAGAAAGGAGCGTGGAAATTTAAAATTAGCAAAGATTAAAGTCAATGAGGCACAGCTGGATTTGGATTTTGAATCTCTACAGCTTCAGAATAAAATTCAAGCGTCCAGGAGTGAAATTTTATCCTTTATAACTCAGCTTAATACTTTTCAATCTATTGTAGAAGATAATACCAGCTTACTCCGGGCAGAAGAGCGAAAATTTAGTTTTGGTGAAAGTTCCGTATTCCTCATCAATGCAAGAGAGGTAAGCCTTATCGATGCCAGATTGAAGGAAATCAAAGTATTTGAACAACTTCTTAAATCCAAGGCAGACCTCTTCAATATTTTGATAAATGATGTAACTATAGATTAAATTACTGGGATTGAAGTTCCATCAGGCGTTTAACGTACTTTCCTATTACATCAAATTCCAGATTCACAACATCACCTTTTTTCAACGTTTTGAACGTTGTGTGCTCGTAAGTATAAGGAATAATAGCCACGCTAAATTCATTCAATTTTGAATTCACAACCGTTAGGCTCACTCCATTAATGGTGATGGAGCCTTTCTCTATAGTCACGTTCATGAGTTTTGGATCGTATGAAAAGGTGTATTCCCAGCTTCCATCTTTCGTTTCTGCACGTTCACATGTAGCGGTCTGGTCCACATGACCTTGCACAATATGCCCATCGAGGTGAGCATTCATTCTCATGCCTCTTTCCAGATTGATGAAGTGTCCTTCTTTAAGATGCTTTAGATTGGTCTTATTTAAAGTTTCATCGATTGCAGTGACTTTATAGGTGTCCTCTTTTATGTCAACAACAGTAAGGCATACGCCATTGTGTGCTACACTCTGGTCAATTTTTAATTCTCTGGCAAGATTTGCCTTAATTGTATAATCTATATTCCCTCCCGAAGTCTCAATTTTTGAGATACTTCCTACTTCCTCAATAATACCTGTAAACATAATTGTAGATTATTTCGTTACCTTTGTTTACTACAAAAATAGATGAATTTTATGAAAACAGGGTCAAATATAAGAGTGGGAATTAGCATTGGAGATATGAATGGGATTGGACCTGAAATTATATTGAAATCTCTACAGGACAGTAGAGTTCTGGAGCTTTTTACTCCTGTTATTTTTGCTAATTCCAAAATGATGTCTTTTTTTGGAAATCATTTCAAGATCAAGTTACAATTTCACGGTATTGCTAAAGCTGAAGATGCAGTAGAAGGCAAAATCAATGTAGTGAATGTATGGAAGGAAAACGTGAAAGTGAATTTTGGAAAAGAAGATAAAACCATAGGCGGTTATGCCATCAAATCGCTTAAAGCGGCTACTCAAGCATTGGTCAAAAAAGATATTGATACGCTCGTCACAGCGCCTATAAATAAGAATAGTATACAGTCAAATGAGTTTAATTTTCCTGGACATACAGACTTTTTAGCTCAGGAACTTAAAGGAGATAGCTTGATGTTTATGGTTTCTGATAACATTAAAGTGGGACTTTTAACAGATCACGTGCCTGTGAAAGATGTCTCTTCCAAAATCAATGAAGAGCTTATCAGTAAAAAGGTAAGTGCTATTCATGAATCACTTAAAAAAGATTTCAATGTTAGAGAACCAAAAATTGCAGTTTTAGGAATCAATCCGCACTCTGGTGACGGTGGAGTGATAGGCAAGGAAGATGATGAGGTGATCAAGCCAGCGGTAAAGAAATTTATAGACAGTGGGAAGTTTGTTTTTGGGCCATATGCTGCAGATAGTTTTTTCGGTTCCAAAAACAATGCAAACTTTGATGCAATTATAGCAGCCTATCACGATCAGGGACTGATTCCTTTCAAAACCTTATCCTTTGGAAACGGAGTGAATTTTACAGCTGGCCTCAACAGAATAAGAACTTCGCCAGATCATGGGACAGCCTTTGATATTGCTGGTAAAGGTATTGCTGAAGGCAGTTCGTTCACCCAAGCTATATTCATGTCGATTTCCATTTTTAAGAACAGAATGGAGTATTTGAAACTGACTAAAAATCCATTGTAAAATCATTATTGAATTTAAGAAAGGATTATTGCAAATTTTTAATATATTTGCAGGCTCAAAACTGATGTTGAATGAGGAAGTTTAAAGCTTACGCGATACCCTTTGTGGGGTTGAAGGAAGGACAGCACAGATTTGATTACGAAGTTGATAATGCGTTCTTTGACCTTTTTGATTTTCAAGAATTTAATAATTCGGCTATTAAGGTGAATTTAGAATTCACTAAAAAAGCAAACATGCTTGAGCTGGAATTTAGTTTTTCTGGTCATGTGAATGTGAATTGTGATGTCACTTTAGAACCTTACAATCAGCCTATAGACAATCATCTGTCATTGGTGGTAAAGTTTGGGGAAGATTATAATGACGATAATGAAGAACTGTTGATTTTGCCTCACGGTGAACACGAAATAGAAGTTCAACAATACATTTATGAAGGAGTTATTTTAGGCCTACCAGCCAAAAGAATTCATCCAGGTGTAGAAGATGGGTCTATAAAATCTGACATTCTTGAAAAATTAGAAGAGTTGAAACCTAAATCAGTTTCAAAAGAAGAAAAAAAAGAAGAGGATACAGATCCTCGCTGGGATAAACTTAAGGAATTACTAAACGAATAATACATATTTGAGCAATGGCACATCCAAAGAGAAAAATATCGAAGACAAGAAGAGATAAGAGAAGAACGCACATCAAGGCTAAAATGCCTCAAATCGCTACAGATACTACAACTGGCGAAGCGCACTTATTTCACAGAGCACACTGGCATGAAGGTAAATTATTTTACAGAGGTCAGGTTTTAATTGACAATACTGAAGACGCTGAAGTAGTAGAATAAGTCCGATTTACTTTTTTGTAATAGCATTACTCCTTTATTAAATTAAAGGAGTTTTTTTGTTTAAAATAGTTTTTATCTATCTTTAAATCAAAATCTTACATTACGAAACAGCTCTACTCTTTACTCTTTCTGGTCCTTTTACATTCCACCGAATCTCAAGCACAAATTACAAGCATTCCAGACGAAAATTTTGAACAAGCCTTAATCGATCTTGAAATTGATTCAGATGGGATTATTAATGGTCAGGTTTTTACTTCTGATATTGAAAACATAATTGAATTGATATTAAGTCCAATTAGTACTGGGATCATTCAAATCAATGATTTTACGGGTATTCAAGATTTCACACAGCTTGAAGTTTTAAATCTCAATAACACCTCTTTTAATTTTTATGGGGACGATAGTAAAGCCGACTTTTTGAATAGTAACTTGAATTTACGTGAAATTTATATCACAAATGATGCGGCTGACGTTCCAGAAATATCTCTAGAAAGTTTGAACCTGAGTAATCTGCAAAACCTGGAATATTTAGATTTAACCAATGTGGATATCAAATCTATATTTTTAAATAATCCTGAGTTTAATTATGAAAACATTACTTTAGAACTGAATTTTGAGGGTTTTCCCAGAGGTCAGAACGATTGGCCGGTTTGTATAGGAGTCAATGATCCAGATGCTGCTAGTTCAGGAAGTTTCCCTTATGACACCTGGAATATTCTCGCTGGTGGTGTTAGAACATTCTCATTTTCTGCAACCTGCAACTTAAGCGCTGAGGATTTTGAAAGTATGAATGAGGTTTCAATTTTTCCCAATCCAATTCAGGATGTTTTACACTTCATTAATCCCAATAAAATCAAAATAGAGCAAATTGAAGTGTATAGCATTAGTGGTAAATTGGTGAAATCTTTTAAAGAGGTTGGAGGTAACATTTACCTAGAAAATCTAACTTCAGGGGTTTACTTCGTTAATCTTATCAGTCAAGATCAGAAAGCTAAAAGCTATAAAATCATAAAGCAGTAATAATAAAAGTTGTGCTTAAAACTTACATAACAAAAACGCCACTCGAAAGAGTGGCGTTTTAAGGTTTTGAAAAAAAAATGTTTATATGATTAGATCAAACGTACATCTGTAGCGTTCATTCCTTTTCTTCCTTCTTCTTCTGTGTACTCAACTTCGTCACCCTCATTAAGAGTTTCTCCGTTTAGTCCTGTAACGTGAACAAAGATGTCTTCTCCTGTCTCGTCGTTTGTAATGAATCCATAACCTTTAGACTCATTGAAAAATTTTACTTTACCTTGCATAATAATAAATAATAATTAATAATATACAACAAAAGTAAACAAAATTAATGTTCTGTATTCAATTTATTTAAAAAGTTTATTTTAATTAAATCATTTTCAATAAACTAGAATTCTCATTTCTTGTTTTCATCTGACTTATCCTCTTCTTCGGAGTCTTTGCCTGAATTCTTTTTATTCATCCTGTCCATGTTTTCTTTGGTTAAAGTATAGTCCTGTAGACGTTTACCCTTCCATCGATGTGCCAAAAATAAAGGCATGAGCACAAACGCACTGGCCAAAACACTTATACCTATAATGCGTTCTCCAACTAGCACATCACCATAATATTTAAAATATGCTCCAAGTATAAATCCTGCAGCAATAAGAAGTGAAACTAATTTAATAAGTGCTCTCATAGGGATATTTTAAACGGTAACTTCAATCAATTTTTGTCTATAAGCGGTCAGTAATTTGGATTTAGAAATGAATCCTACATATTTTCCATCTTTAACAACTGGTAAATTCCAGGCATCTGTCTCTTGGAATTTTTTCATAATGTCGTTCATTCTGCAATCATTTAATTCGATGACATCAGGTGCTTTCTGCATCAAATCGACAACTGACATTTCATGATAAAGACTTTTATCAAACATGATGGTTCTAATATCATCCAGAAGAATTATACCTTTAAAGATATGGTTTTCATCGACGACCGGATAGATATTCCGTTTCGATTTTATCACTCCTTCATTAACGATTTGTTCCAAGTTCATATTATCCGTTAGTACTTTAAAATTGTCCTCAATTACCTGATGAATGTTCATTAAAGTAAGCACAGCCTGATCTTTGTTGTGTGTAACCAGGTCGCCTCTTGCGGCCAATTCCATGGTATAGACGGAATTGGGTTGAAACTGACTAGTGATCACATAGGATATAGCTGCAGTAATCATAAGTGGAATAAATAAGCTATACCCACTAGTGATCTCCGCAATTAAAAAAATAGCGGTGAGGGGAGCGTGCATCACACCTGCCATCAAGCCAGCCATGCCTACCAAAGTATATTGACTCACAGATACAGGTAGTTTAGTGATTCCTAGAACATTAATTACCAAGGCGTAGCAATGACCTATCATACTTCCTATAAAAAGTACAGGCGCAAAAATTCCTCCTATACCACCTGCTGCAATAGTCACTGAAGTTGCAATCATTTTGAATATAACCAAAAGAATTAAAAAAGCAATAATCACCCAGGTGCTACTCCAGCCTTTAAGAAATTTATTTTCAGTTACCAGTTCGTGGTTTCCGGCGAGTAATTCATTCACTGTTGAGTAACCTTCACCATAAATTTGCGGAACTAGAAATAAAATCCCACTCAAAATAATACCGCCAACAATAATTTTATTGATTCTTTTTTCAAAAGAGCTAAACCTTTTAAATGTATAGATGTAAACTTTGGTAAATGTGATAGAAGCAAAGGCTGTAAAAATTCCTAAAGCAATATAGAAAGGAACATCGCTTATCTGAAAGGCTTCACCTAACTGCGTGTGAAGAATAATATCTGAACCAAAGAAAAAATAGGAGGTGAGTATGGAAGAAACGGAAGCAACAAGTAAAGGAATCATGGATACTAAAGTGAGATCCAGACTGAAAATTTCAATAGCAAAGATAATTCCCGCTATAGGAGCTTGAAAAATTGAGGACATGGCCCCAGCTGCTGCGCAGCCAATCATGAGAGTTCTTGAGGCTTGCGTAAGATTTAAAAACTTTGAAAAACTTGTGCTTAAAGCCGCACTGGAGACTACTGTAGGGGCTTCAAGTCCAGCTGAACCTCCAAAACCTAACGTGATTGGCGCGGTTATGATAGAAGCGTAGTTTTGAAATTTTCGCATAAATCCTTTCCGTCGAGATATGGAATATAAAGTGGTAGAAATCCCCTGGCCTATTTCTTTTTTTAAAATGTATTTGGTAAATAAATACACTAGCAATAAACCAACCATCGGAAATAGAAAGTAGTAGGCGTTATGATAATTGGATATGTATCCACCTCCTAAAAGGGATTGTATGAGGTAAGTCAGGTTTTTGATGACCACAGCAACAAGACCAGAAAGCAATCCAACAACAGCACTTATAAGAATAAGCAACTGTTGTTTGGAAAAGCTTTTTTCCAGCCATTTGGTGACTTGAGTCAATACTTGAGTGAGTTTCAACTTCATCAATGTTTAAATTAAAAATGGTTTGAGAAGTTATATGCTATTTACTTAGCTTCTCAACTTGAGGTCAAGCTCCTTCAGTTGCTCTTCATCTATAGGGGCCGGTGCGTCTATCATAATATCTCTTCCTGAATTATTTTTTGGGAAGGCGATAAAATCTCTTATGCTCTCCTGTCCGCCCAAAATGGCTACAAGCCTATCTAGACCAAATGCAATTCCGCCATGAGGAGGAGCGCCGTAAGTAAAGGCTTTCATCAAAAACCCAAACTGAGCTTCAGCCTCCTCTTTGGTAAAGCCAAGATAATCAAACATCATGGCTTGCGTTTTCTGATCGTGAATTCTTATGGAGCCACCGCCAATTTCATTTCCATTTAAAACTAAATCGTAGGCATTGGCCTTTACTGCGCCAGGATCTGTAGCGAGTAATGGGATCTGACCTACTTTTGGAGACGTAAACGGGTGGTGCATGGCGTGGTAGCGCTGAGTATCTTCATCCCATTCCAGTAATGGAAAATCAATGACCCATAATGGAGCAAATTCATCTGGCTTTCTCAAGCCTAGTCGATTACCCATTTCCATTCGCAAGGCACTCAATTGAGCTCGGGTGGCGGTAGCCTCACCAGATAACACACAGATCAAGTCTCCTGGTTGTGCCTGAGTTTGTTCTGCCCAGGCTTTCAAATCGGTTTCATCATAAAATTTATCCACAGAAGATTTTAGGCTTCCATCCGCATTGAATTTTACGTACACCATACCTTTGGCGCCGACTTGTGGACGTTTTACCCAATCGATGAGTTTATCGATTTCCTTTCTAGAATAGGATGCTCCACCAGGGATGGCAATTCCCACAACCAATTCAGCTTCATTAAACACTTTGAAATCTTTATGCTGAGCAACGTCATTCAATTCGCCAAACTTCATCCCGAAGCGAATATCAGGCTTGTCGTTTCCATAAGTTTTCATCGCTTCATCGTAAGTCATGCGAGGAAAGTCCTGGACGTCCACACCATTGATTTCTTTCAGAAGATGCTTGGTTAAGCCTTCAAACGTATTTAAGATGTCTTCCTGTTCTACGAATGTCATTTCGCAGTCAATTTGGGTAAACTCAGGTTGTCTGTCTGCTCTCAGGTCTTCATCTCTAAAACATTTCACAATTTGAAAATACTTGTCCAAGCCACCTACCATCAGCAGTTGCTTAAAGGTTTGTGGGGATTGAGGCAAGGCATAAAACTCCCCGGCGTTCATTCGGCTTGGAACGACAAAATCTCTCGCGCCTTCGGGTGTGGACTTGATCAAATAAGGCGTTTCAACTTCAACAAAATCTTGCTGGGAGAGGTAATTTCTTACGGCCATTGAGACTTTGCTGCGGAAAATCAATTTGTTTTTTACTGGATTTCTTCTGATGTCTAAATAGCGGTATTTCATCCTCAAGTCCTCACCACCGTCGGTTTTGTCTTCAATAGTAAAAGGAGGGGTTTCAGATGAATTTAAAACGGTGAGCTTCTCTACCAAAACCTCAATGTCTCCTGTCGACATGTTTTCGTTTTTGGATTCTCTTTCCAAAACTTCACCTTCCACCTGGATTACAAATTCTCTCCCCAACTCTCTGGCTTGTTCAATCAATGCCGAAGATGTTCTTTCTGAATCAAAAACAAGCTGAGTAATACCGTACCGATCTCTCAAATCTACCCAAATGATAAATCCTTTGTCTCTTATTTTTTGAACCCAACCCGATAAGGTTACTTTTTTAGTTATAAATGAGAGGTTTAACTCACTGTTATTGTGATCTCTATACATGTCTTGTTATTTATGAAACGATCTGCAAAAATAAGAAGTTAGCCGTCTTAATGTAGTTAAGCAGAAGAAATTTTTACCAATATGTAATTTTTAATGTTACTAAATTATGAACAGCGTATTGTAGTTATATCAAGGGTTTTGGGCTGCTATGTAAATTTAATGTTAACTAAGTGTTTTTTAAACGTAAATTATGTGTATATTTGATTCTAAATAAAAGACATATGAAAGCATTTAGCACCCTTGTGATGGTTTTTTTAATGAGTTTTACACTTTTTGCTCAAACAGAAAATAACCTGGTGAAGACAGAGAAAGTAGGAGATTTAGAAAAAGTGATGATATATTATGAAAGTGGTGAATTGCACCAAATAGGTTTTATCAAAAATGATAAACTTCACGGTGACTGGCAATCTTTTGATAAAGATGGAAATAAGACGGTAGAAGCTACTTACAATAAAGGTATGAAGGTCGGTAAATGGACCTTTTGGAACAACGGAGAAAAAACTGAAGTCAATTATAATAACAGCAGAATTGCTGAAGTGAAAGTTACTCAGAATGGGAAAACCGAAGTAGTGAGTAACTAAATCGTAATTTTCCTTTTTGATCATAAAGTGCCTAAGCAATTAGGCGCTTTTTTTATGTTTAAAACAGGAGGTCAAATGGTCATTCACTATTCCTGTGGTTTGCATAAATGCATAAACTGTTGTTGGCCCTAGAAATTTGAACCCCCGTTTCTTTAAGTCTTTAGCTATGGTTTGACTTAATTCGGTGTGAGCAGGAACTTCATTCAGTTGAGAAAATGAATTCAATTTGGGTTGGCCATCGACGTAGTTCCAGATGTAATCTGAAAATGAACCAAACTCCTTTTGAATTTCAATAAACGCCTTAGCATTGGTAATGGTAGCTTCAATTTTTCCGCGATGCCTAATAATGTTTTCATTTTGGAGCAATTCTGAAATCTTTTCTTCAGAATACTTCGCAATTAATTTGTAATCAAACTCATCAAAGGCACTTCTAAAACCTTCTCTTTTCTTTAAAATAGTAAGCCAGTTCAGTCCAGCCTGGAAGCTTTCAAGCACCAGCATTTCAAAAAGCTGGCGATCTTCATAGACAGGTTCTCCCCATTCTTCATCGTGATATTTCACATAGATTTCAGAATTAGTGCACCAGTCACACCTTACTTTTGCCATTGTAATGATTTAATTTGATTATCGACTATCTCAACAAAAACAACATTTACATGTCTGCACAACATAAACTTGAAATTATAAAAAAGCATTTAGATAAAACGCTTTCTTATTCAGAATATAAAAACCTTGTAGAAACACTTTTAAAAAAAGGGAAATCCACTGGGTTCACTCAAAATGAAGCTTTTTTGAATTATTCAAAGTTAGGATTTAATCGGATGAAACGCTGGGAGAAAACTTCAGAATTAACCGAAGATCAAATTCAGAAAATTAAAAAGGTAAAACAGAAACAAACCTGGTTGGTCATTACGGAAGGCTGGTGTGGAGATGCAGCGCCTGTGATTCCTATCATGAAAAAAATAGCAGATCACAATCCGTTGATTGACTTCAAATTGATTTTGAGAGATGACAATGACGAGTTGATGAGTCAATTTTTGACCAACGGAGGGAAATCCATTCCAAAATTAATTTCCTTCAATCTTGAAGAGGAAGAAATTCTATTCACCTGGGGACCGCGACCTAAAGAAGCTGCAGATTTGGTAGCTAAAGAAAAAGCGGAGTTTGGAAAACTGAGAGATAAATTTAAAATGACCCTTCAAAAGTGGTATAATCAGGACAAAGGCAAAAATATCGCTGAAGACCTAGTGAATTGCTTGGCACTGAATGTTTAGTCGTTCAATATCTTTTCAAAATCCTCGATAGAAAGCGCATCTTCCACTCGATAGTCACCAATTCGCGTTCGCCTAAGTTCAGATAAATAAGCACCAGAATCAAGCGCTTTGCCGAAGTCGTAAGCAAGACTACGGATGTAAGTGCCTTTACTGCACTGGACTTTAAATGTCAACTTTGGTAAGTTGTTTTCAAGGATTTCAAAGGATTCAATTTGAACTTTGCGTTCAGGGATGTCCACTTCTTCGCCTTTTCTGGCAAATTCATATAGGCGTTTGCCTTCTTTTTTTAAGGCTGAAAAAATAGGAGGGCGTTGCATGATTTCTCCTTGAAACTGAGCAAGTGCATTTTCAATAAGCTCTTGGTTGATGTGAGAAGTGTCAAAGCTTTCATCAATTTCAGTTTCCAGATCATAGGATGGCGTAGTAGCCCCCAGGGTAAATTCACCAGTATAAACTTTGGTTTGCCCCATCAAGGATTCGATGGTTTTGGTAGCTTTACCTGTGCATAAAATCACAAGTCCAGTCGCCAAAGGATCTAATGTTCCTGCATGACCTACCTTTATTTTTTTAAGACCAAATTTTTGTTTGATCAGCCATCTTACTTTATTCACGACCTGGAAAGAGGTCCAGTGCAATGGCTTGTCGAATAACAAGACCTGTCCTTCTTTGATATCTTCTATTGTCAATTTATCCATTTACTTGAGTAAAAATGATAGCTCCAACACCTACGACGAAACAGTAGATGGAGAAGTATTTCAGTTTGCTGCGTTTTACGATGGAAATCATCCAGGTGCAGGCAAATAAGCCTGAAATGAAGGCGGTGATAAACCCAACACCATAAATCAGCATATTAGCATTTTCAAGTGAAAGTTCTCCGCCGGTAATGTCTTTCGCAATTTTTCCAAAGATCAGCGGAATCACCATCAAAAATGAAAATCTTGCGGCTTTGGACTTATCATTCCCCAGCAAAACCGAAGTCGCAATTGTAGAGCCACTTCTGGAGATGCCAGGCAAAATAGCTATGGCTTGCGCCACGCCAATGACAAAAGCATTGCTATAAGAAACCGGCTTTCGTGTTGCCCTGGCCTTGTCGGTAAGCCAAAGGAGAAGCGCTGTAAAAATCAGCATAAATCCAACCAAAATGATATTTTCTCCAAAAAGCATTTCCATTTCAGACTCAAAAAAGTAGCCCACCAAGCCTGCAGGAATCATAGAAACTATAATCTTCAATGAAAACTGGGTTTCTTCATTCCATCGGAAAGACAACAAGCCTTTTAAAATCTCAAGAATATCTTTTCTGAAAATCACAATCGTACTCAAAGCTGTTGCAAAGTGAAGAATTACAGTCAATAATAAGGATTCTTTCGGCAGGCTATCATCTCCTAAAATCGCTTTGCCTAACTCCAAATGTCCGCTAGAAGAAACCGGTAGAAACTCTGTTAAGCCCTGGATAATCCCAAGGATACCTGCATCCCATATATCCATTACTTGGCCGACTTAGGCTTGAGTAAAATGGCATAAATCTCGATCGCAAAACCAATCAACACCACTGTTGGCGCAAGCCGAATGCGTCTCCAGCTAAAGATTTCTGGATTGAACACATTAGGATCGTCGCTGCCGCCGCCGGCCATTAGAATAAACCCAAGAGCAATCACAGCCAGGCCAATGATCATAAATTTATAATTTTCTCTCTCAAAAATAAACTTCTCGTTTGCCTTTGCCTCTTTTTTACGTTTACTTTCTCCCATAATTAGTAGTACAATTCGTCAGTTTTCAAATTCAAAAAGCGCTGCGTCGCAAAAAACGTACTCAGCCAGGATATCAGGATGCCAAGAACAAGCACTCCGGCAAAAATCGCCGCCAGCAAGATTTCATCGCTGATGAGGTTCAGTTCTGGAAAGCTTTTGTCGAGATAATACAATACGACCGCCATCCCGATTAAGGAAATGGATGAGCCTATGATCCCAAGTTTCACGCTTTTCAATATAAATGGTCGTCTTATAAAACGCTTGGTCGCGCCCACCATTTGCATGGTTTTTATCGTAAATCGTTTGGCGTAGACCGAAAGCCGTATCGAGCTGTTAATCAGCAATACCGCAATAAAGGTCAGCAATCCACTCACCGCCAATATCCAAAAACTCAGGCGCTTGATATTATCATTCAGCAAGGCAATCAGCGGTTTGTCGTAAATAATTTCGTCTACAAAGTCTTTTTCACTAAGATCTCTGGAAATTTCAGCAATTTTGGTTTCAGATACATAGTCGGCATTAAAATAAACATCGATAGAGTTTTGCAGCGGGTTGTACCCCAGAAACTCCATAAAATCTTCACCAATCTCCTTGCTGTAATCCTTGGCAGCCTCCTCTTTAGAGACAAACTCTATGCTTTTGGTATATTCCGCCAGGGCAAGCGACTTTTGCAATTGATCGATTTCTACCTCTTTCGCCGTGTCCTTCAAGTAGATGGATAAAGCGATTTGCTCCTTAAAATGGTCGGCCACTTTCTTGGTATTGAGCACTAGTAATGCCAGTAAACCTACAAGAAAGAGCACCAAAGCAATGCTGATCACCACCGAAAAGTAGGAGGTAATCAATCGCCGTTTCTGGTATTTCTCAAAAGATGAAGCCACTCGATAAATTTTGGTAAAAATATAAAACTATAGCATTATAACGTTGAAGCGCGAGATTAATTTTATGGGCGCTTTCACCCGCTATCCGCTCCAACTCCGCAGGCCTCACTTCCAGGTCTAGAGCTTGGAGCGGCTTTTCCTCCGGGCAAGCGCTCCAAGCTCGACCTGAAGCGTTCTGCCTTTACGGGGTTTTTGCTGCTATCGGGAGCGCAGGCCTGGAAGACGAGCCATGATTAGATTTCCAAAAATTATAAGATGTTGAAACTATCTTTTGTATATTTTAGCAATCACTAATCAATCATACTAATCATGAAATCAATCATCACAGTGACGCTAGCATTCTGCTTTTCATTGTCTTTCGCACAAAACAATGAAGAGTCAAGAGCAACAGATTCTATTCCCAAAAGCAATTACGAAAAGGTACACGAGATTCGACTTGGAGGCTTTAAACTCCTAGCTGCCGGATACTTTGATGCCGCTTACGAATATATCAACACACCAACTTCAGGCTTTGGGGCTTCACTCTTCATTAACTTCGACGATTCTATTGAAAATGAAAACTTCGGCATAAGTCCTTATTATAGGTTTTATTTTGGAAGAAAAGATGACTTTCAAGGGGAGCGTTTTTTTGTGGAGCTTTTTTCCTTCTTCTACTCAGGAGAAGACGATGAAGTGTATTTTTCTCAAAACGGTATGCAAAGAGTTGAGAGTGGAGAATCCTTTTTTGATGTTGCTCCTGGTTTTGCTTTAGGTTCCAAATGGATCAATTCCTCAGGATTTGTTTTTGAGATCAAATTAGGAATCGGAAGAAACTTGCTCGGAAACAGCCCTAATGAATTTGTTGGCGCAGGAGATTTTTATATCGGTTATAGATTTTAAAAGATATTCCAAGTTTTGAAACTGATTTTTTATTTTAATTACCTGACTTTCGACTCCCGACTCAAAAACGACTTCAACTTTTAATTTCATTCTTCCTTAGGAGTTAAACGCATATATATTAGTTTTGCCATTTGCAAATAAGATATTAGTATGGCATACGATTATAAGGCAATAGAGCAGAAGTGGCAAAAGCAATGGGCAGAGGAACAAACCTTCAAGGCCAAGCAGCCACAAGAGTTTGAAGGAGAACCCAAACCACCGTTTTATGTGTTGGACATGTTTCCTTATCCTTCGGGAGCAGGGCTTCATGTGGGTCATCCCCTCGGTTATATCGCCAGTGATATATACGCCCGTTATAAAAGACATTCAGGTTATAATGTCCTGCATCCACAAGGATACGATTCTTTTGGCTTACCTGCCGAGCAATACGCGATCCAAACCGGTCAGCATCCTGCTAAAACTACCGAAACCAACATCAAACGCTACAGAGAGCAACTCGACAAAATCGGGTTTTCCTTCGATTGGAGTCGGGAAGTGCGCACCAGCGATCCAAAGTATTACAAATGGACGCAGTGGATTTTTATTCAGCTGTTCGACAGCTGGTACGACGAAGCAGAGCAAAAATCAAAACCGATTTCAGATTTAGTTCAAATTTTTGAAAAAGAAGGAAATACTGAAGTGGAAGCCGTTTGCAACGAAGATTCAGTTCAATTTTCAGCGGAAGACTGGAAAGCTTTTTCAAAGGATGAAAAAGAACAGCATTTACTCAATTATAGACTAACCTACCTCGCAGAGACCGAAGTCAACTGGTGTCCTGCTTTAGGAACGGTTTTGGCCAATGACGAAATTGTGAATGGCGTTTCCGAACGTGGAGGCCATCCTGTCGTCAGAAAGAAAATGAAGCAGTGGAGCATGCGAATTTCCGCTTTTGCGGAACGCCTGCTCTCTGGATTAGACAATTTAGACTGGAGTGAAAGCCTTAAAGAAACCCAGAAAAACTGGATCGGAAAATCGGTTGGAGCCCTAGTGAAATTCAAAATTCAAAATTCAAAATTTGGCATTTCGGCGTTTACGACTCGTCCCGATACTATTTTTGGAGTTTCTTTTGTTACGCTGGCACCAGAGCATGATTTAGTTACTCAAATCACGACGCCTGAGCAAAAAGAAGAGGTGGATAACTACATCAAAGCCGCTGCTAAGCGAAGTGAACGCGACCGTATGGCGGATGTGAAAAGCATCACCGGAGTTTTTACCGGGGCTTATGCCGAGCATCCTCTGACTAATAAACCTATTCCGATTTGGATTGGAGATTATGTCCTGGCTAGCTACGGAACAGGGGCAGTGATGGCCGTGCCATGTGGGGATCAACGGGATCATGATTTTGCAAAGCATTTCAACATTCCTATTCCTAACGTATTTGAAGGCATCGACATTTCTGAAGAAGCTTATACCGATAAATCCAATGCTACCAAAATTGCCAACTCCGATTTTCTCGATGGCTTGGGTGTTTTGGAAGCTATCCCGAAAGCCATTGAAGCTTTGGCCAAAATAGGTGCAGGTGAGAAGAAAATCAACTATAGATTACGGGATGCGGTATTCTCCAGACAGCGCTACTGGGGAGAGCCTTTTCCAGTGTATTACGTGAACGGCTTGCCTAAAATGATAGATGAGCAACATCTACCTTTAGAATTACCCGAAGTAGAAAAATACCTTCCCACCGAAGATGGTGCACCGCCTTTGGGCAGAGCTACAGAATGGGCCTGGGATACAGAAGCCAATCTGGTAGTGTCTAATGATAAGATCGACCACAACACCATTTTTCCCTTAGAATTGAATACTATGCCTGGTTGGGCGGGGAGTTCCTGGTACTTGTTCCGTTATATGGAAGAGCAAAACAACCGCGACCAGCATATCGCCTCAGATGAAGCTTTGAAGTACTGGAACAATGTGGACCTATATATTGGAGGAAGCGAACACGCCACTGGACATTTGTTATACTCCAGGTTCTGGACCAAATTCCTGAACGACAGAGGGGTCTTGCCAGTCGACGAACCTTTTAAAAAGCTGATTAATCAAGGCATGATTTTAGGAGAAAGTGCTTTTGTTTATAGGTATAAGGCATCCGGTGGAGAGGGTAGAATTAAAAATGATATATATACAACATATGACTTTGTTAGGTCAATAAAAAAAGAGCTTTCAAAATCTAAAAATATCTTTATAAGAGAAAATGGAATTTTTGATAAAGACAATAATATCATAGATTCTGAAATTATAAATAAATACTCTTCAATCCTTAAAAAGATTTATTCATTAGGACAAAGCAACATGCTCATTATGGAAAGATCTTTTGATCCAATCCATGTTGATGTTTCTTTAGTTAATACTTCCAATCAGTTAGATATAGAAGGTTTGAAAAGTATAAAACCTGAATTTAAAGAGGCTCACTTTATTACTGAAGAAGATGGAAAATTTATTGTAGGTCGCGAAGTCGAAAAAATGTCCAAATCCAAATTCAATGTCGTCAATCCAGACGATGTGTGTGAGGAATATGGGGCGGATAGCTTACGGCTTTACGAAATGTTTTTAGGTCCGCTGGAACAGGCCAAGCCCTGGAATACCGCTGGACTTTCGGGTGTGCATAACTTCTTGAAAAAGCTTTGGAAGTTGTATCAGGATGAAGATCAACTTTTAGTCTCCGATGAGCCGGCAAGCAAGGAATCGTTGAAAACCTTGCATAAAACCATCAAAAAAGTGACTCAGGATATTGAAGACTTTAGTTTCAATACTTCGGTGTCTACCTTTATGATTTGTGTGAACGAACTGACTCAGCAGAAGTGCCATGCAAGAGAAATTCTTGAGCCGCTGGCGGTTTTGATTTCCCCTTATGCGCCTCATATTGCTGAAGAACTATGGGAGGGTTTGGGACATTCAGAAAGTATTTCAGAAGTTCCTTATCCTAAATTTGAAGAAAAATACCTAAAAGAAGATTCCAAAACCTATCCGATTTCCTTCAACGGAAAGATGCGGTTTACCATGGATTTATCTTTAGACTTGAGCAAAGACGAGATCGAAGATATTGTCATGAAAGACGAACGCACCCAAAAGCAACTGGAGGGCAGAACCCCAAAAAAGATGATTATTGTACCTGGTAAGATTGTGAATATTGTGGGGTAAATTATTTATTCATAGCCCACGATTTAAATCGTGGGCTATGATATTTTAATGCGCTTCCAGCCAGTTTTGACCGGTCCCCATGTCGACATCCAAAGGAACATCGAGTTTGAAAGCATTTTCCATTTTGTCTTTGACCAAAGTTTTGAGTTCTTCCAGCTCATCTTTATGCGCATCAAAAATCAATTCATCATGCACCTGAAGTAACATTTTAGACTTGAAGTTCTTTTCTTCCATCGCTTCATAAATATTGATCATCGCTACTTTGATAATATCAGCAGCACTTCCCTGGACGGGAGCGTTTACTGCATTTCGCTCTGCGGCGCTACGCACCACATTATTTCTGGCATTGATGTCTTTGAGATAACGCCTTCTGCCCATCACCGTTTTAACGTAGCCGTGTTCTTTGGCAAACTCCACTTGATCCTCGATGTAATCTCTCAGCTTCGGATAAGTCTTATAGTAAGTTTCAATCAGTTCCTTGGATTCGGTTCTGTTGAGATCGGTTTGATTACTTAAGCCGAAAGCAGACACTCCATAAATAATCCCAAAGTTGACAGTCTTTGCATTGCTTCGCTGTGCTCTGGTGACATCTTTGATGTTGACTCCAAAGACTCTGGCAGCCGTGGAAGCGTGAATATCTTCGCCGTTTTTAAAGGCTTCTATCATGGTTTCTTCCTGACTCAAAGAAGCGATAATTCTGAGTTCTATCTGGGAATAATCGGCAGCGAGCAAGACGTGATTCTCATCTCTTGGTACAAAGGCTTTTCTGACTTCACGGCCGCGTTCAGTTCGTATAGGAATGTTCTGTAAGTTAGGGTTGTTGGAGCTTAATCGACCAGTTGCTGCCACCGTCTGCATGAACTCGGTATGCACGCGTTTGGTTTTGGGATGAATTTGCTTTGGTAAGGCATCCACATAAGTGCTTTTGAGCTTAGACAGCTGTCGCCACTCCAAAACCTCTCTTACGATTTTATGATCATTTTTATATTCTGCTAGCACATCTTCTGCGGTAGAATATTGACCTGACTTGGTTTTCTTGGGCTTTTTAGCAATTTCCAGTTTGCCGAAAAGAATTTCTCCAAGCTGTTTTGGAGAGCCGATATTGAATTCTTCTCCAGCTTCCTCGTACACAGATTTCTCTAAACGTTCAATATCTTCATTTAGTTTTTCTGAAATGTTTTCTAAAGCGGATTTATCGAGGTTGATGCCTTCTAGTTCCATAGCGGCGAGCACACGCAGTAATGGAATCTCCATGTCTTTAAACAAAGGTTCATTGGAAGCTTCTTTCAACTCCTTTTCAAAAAAGGTCTTTAACTGAAAAGTGATGTCTGCATCTTCCACGGCATATTGTGTTTGGTCTTCCAGATCTACCGTGCGCATGGACTTTTGATTTTTTCCTTTGCCGATCAAATCTTCAATAGGTTGAGGAGAATAGTTGAGGTAAGTCTCCGCTAACACATTCATATTATGACGCATGTCTGGGTTGATGATGTAATGCGCAAGCATGGTATCAAACAGAGGGCCTTTTACTTTTAAATTATAATTGGCTAAAACTTTAATGTCATACTTCAAGTTCTGACCAATTTTCTCAATCTCTTCAGACTCAAAGAACGGTCTTAAGGTTTCTATGAGTTCCTGGGACTCGTCCTGATCTTCTGGAAACACGACGTAATAGCCTTTGTAAGCTTCCCAGGAGAAGGCGATACCTACCAATTCTGCATCAAGCGTTTTCAAGCTTGTGGTTTCTGTATCAAAACACACCGAAGTTTGTTTCATGAGCTTGTCCATAAAGAGTTTTACAGACATTTTTCCTTTTACGTATTGATAGTGATGGTCTGTGTTTTTTAGGGTTTTATAGCCATCAAAGTCAGTTGGGTCGACGTTGGAAGCATCGGTATCATTCCCAAACAACGAAAACTGGCCTGCACCAGCTGTTTTTGAAGAACTATTACCAGAGCTTTCTTCTGTTGCTGCTTCACCTTTGTTGTACATTTTAACGAACTGCTCGGTCAATCTTCGGAACTCTAAATCCTTGAAAATTTTCAAGACCTTCTCCACATCGGGAGGAGAAACTTCGTATTTAGCTTCGTCAAATTTGACGTCACAATCGGTAAAGATGGTCGCCAGCTTTTTGGAAAGGATCCCAAGTTCGGCGTTGTCTTCCACTTTTTCTTTCATCTTTCCTTTCAGCTGGTCTGTGTTTTCCAAAAGGGCCTCCATGGAGCCGAATTGCTGCAGGAATTTTTTGGCTGTTTTCTCGCCTACACCTGGCAATCCAGGAATATTATCGGCAGAGTCGCCCATCATTCCTAGAAAGTCGATGACTTGTTCTGGCCGCTCCACGCCAAATTTCTTTTGCACTTCCGGGATTCCCCACTTTTCAACGCCGTTACCCATCCGGGCTGGGCGTTGCATAAATATATTCTCGGTCACAAGCTGTGCAAAATCTTTATCTGGAGTGACCATATGAACTTCGTAACCTTCGGCTTCGGCTTGTTTGGCGAGGGTCCCGATGATGTCATCGGCTTCCATACCTGAAATTTCCACCACTGGAATTTCCATGGCATCCAAAATGTTTTGAATGATAGGAATGGACTCTTTAATGACTTTTGGCGTTTCATCCCGATTGGCTTTATACTCTTCGTAAAGCTCCTGGCGTTCCTTGCTGCCGTCTTTATCAAAACACACGGCGAGGTGATCTGGATTTTCACGCTTGATGACATCAAAAAGGGAATTCATAAATCCCATGATGGCCGAGGTGTCCTGGCCTTTGGAATTGATTCTAGGATTCTTGATGAGGGCGTAATACCCGCGAAATATCATCGCGTAAGCGTCTACAAGGAAAAGTCGTTTTTTGGAAGCCATAAGTCTGTTTTGTTGAATGTAAATTTAACTGAAATTATGGCTTAGCCAAAATTGAAGCTGGTGTTTGTTTAGACTAAAATCTTGATTTCAAAAACTAATCATGGAGTGTTTAGAGTAAACTTTGTGTCCTCTGCGCCCCTGTCTTCCTGAGGGGAACGCAGCCAAGTTGGTGGTGAGTTTAAAGTTGTAGTAGTTTAATGGTTAAGGCTTATAATTAATAAGGAATATCAGCTCAATTGACCACGGAGCCACAGAGTACACTGAGATTTTTCATAGCGAATTCTGCGCCCCTGCCTTCCAAAGTGGAACGCAGGCAGGTTCGCGGCAGGTTAAATGATTTTAGATGTCAGGGCTCTGCCCCTTTATTAATAATACATAGTAGAGTTACGAAGATTTCGGGGCGCTGCCCCTCCATAGAGGATTTGTATTAATCTTTCGAAGTTAGCAGGGCACTACCCCTTTAAAAGCAAACACTACTACAGAAATCAAGATTTGTGGGCGCTTCTCTCTCAATTAACCTGAGGCAATAATAAAATTAGATCATGAGTCATTTCAAAGGCTAATTTCTGTGTACTATATATTTAAAGATAAGGGTGTCTTTTAGATAGCATAGCCATAAAGGACACAGAGATTTATCATAGCGAACCCTGCGCCTCTGCCTTTCAAAGTGGAACGCAGGCAGGTCAGCGGTGGGCTAGTATTTTAGATTTCGGGGCACTGCTCCTGTCAAGGAAATGAATCAGATTTAGGAAGATGTCAAGCTCTGTCTCCTTTAAAAGTAATGTTTAGTAGAGTTACAAAAATATCTGGGAGCTTCTCTTTTAAAATAAAGATGTGGGAACTATGACGAAGATGTGAGCTTTATACTGCAATAGCTCAATCTAAAGATAAGGGGTGTTAGCCCTGCAATCTTATTAGCATGTGATCCAAATTGATAAAGGGGCGTAGCCCTGACATTTTAGCGGAAGGATTTGTCTTTTGAATTGTTAGCTATAAAATCTAGTTTGATTTCACCACGTAACCAAAAAGTGTTTTAAGATTAAACTTTGTGTCCTCTGTGTCCCTGCCTTCCAAAGTGGAACGCAGGCAGGTTTGTGGTGAATAGTTAACCGCAAAGTCTCAAAGAACGCGGAGAAATTTCATAACGAACTCTGCGCCTCTGCCTTCCAAAGTGGAACGCAGGCAGGTCAGCGGTGAATTTGAATTGCCTTATTCGGGGTGAATTCTCGATACTTTTTTCTCTCCTATCCAGTCGAGAAAAACACTCGAAGTGACAAGCATAAAACTTTCAACGACTACTTCAGCGGAACACGGAGGCAGACATCCGCATTAGTTATAGAGTAATATGAAGTGGTCTTCTACACATTTCATCTAGCAGGATTAAATTCAGAATAAATACTTCTAAAACTTTATATAAATGAGGGACTTAAGCTTTTGCCAGAACTATATTTGCACAAAAAAAAGATGCGGTGGATTATCTCTATTGCCATTCTGCTGGCTTTGGAAGTGTATGCGTTCCAGGCGTTCAAGACGCTTTTTAAATTTTGGTGGAGTCTCTCTATTTATGTGGGCATTACGGTGGTTGTGGTGAGCTTGATGATTTACTCGTTTTATCAACCGAGTCCGCACGGATCCTTGACGGGTTTTCGTGCGTATATGATTGGGTTGTTCCTGAGCATTGCTGCTTTGAAATTGATCGTGATCGTCTGGATGTTTGGTGAAGACATCGTTCGGGTTTTGGTGTTTGTTTACAGAAAACTCTTTACTTCTTCTGTTGAAAACCTGCCCTCCCGCCGTAAATTTATCAGTACCATTGCTTTGGGGCTGGGTGCGATCCCTTTTCTGTCCCTGCTTTACGGAATGTATAAAGGGAAATACAATTTTAAAGTCTTGTCCTACGAACTGGAGTTTGATAACCTTCCTGAAGAGTTTGATGGCTACACCATTACGCAGCTGAGCGACATCCACAGCGGAAGTTTTGATGACAAAAAAGAAATTGAATATGCGGTAGATCTGGTCAATGCGCAGGCTTCTGATGCGATTTTATTTACCGGAGATTTGGTGAATAACCTGGCTGATGAGATGACGCCGTGGGTGCCTATTTTTTCCAAATTGAAAGCTAAGGATGGTGTGTATTCTATATTGGGGAACCACGATTACGGTGATTATTATGATTTTGAAAGTCAAACTGAAAAGCAGAAGAATTTTGACAGTTTGGTGAAGGTGCACTCGGATTTGGGCTGGGATTTGCTGCGAAACGAACGCCGAGAAATCCAACGTGGTGATAGCAAGTTGCAGTTGATAGGCGTGGAAAACTGGGGAAAAGGAGGTTTTAAAAAAGCGGGTGATTTTGAAAAAGCTGCTGAGGGGGTAGATCCAAAAGACTTCAAAATCCTGATGAGTCATGATCCTTCCTATTGGGATGAGGTGATTAAAAACCATGAAAAAGATGTACAGTTGACTTTGAGCGGACATACGCACGGCATGCAATTTGGGATTGAAATTCCAGGCTGGTTCAAGTGGAGTCCGGTGCAGTACCGCTACGAGCAATGGGCCGGTATTTATGAAAATGCCAAGCGTTTTATCAATGTGAATCGCGGGTTTGGCTATCTGGCTTATCCAGGTCGAGTAGGGATTTGGCCGGAAGTCACTGTGATTAAGCTAAAACGTAAGTCAGCTTCTGAAGAATAAAAAAACGCAACTAATGAAAGTTGCGTTTTTAGTAATTTTAAAATACTAATCCATTTATTTAGCATTGATCATCCATTGGATGCCATATTGATCGGTAAGGCGACCATAATGGGCTCCCCAAGTTGTTTTTTGAAAATCGGTGTGTACTTTGCCACCTTTGGATAAATCTTCAAAAAGGTCTTTTGCTTTGTCTCCACTTTCTAGGTCAATACTCATTTGAATATTGGTGCCGTCCGTAATGGGTGTGTCTGGGGAGGCATCGTAACCCATGATGTGAAACCCATCTCCTTTCAATTCGGCATGTTGTAACTTGGTTCTGTAATGTTCTGGGATGTCTATTTTTTGATTTTCGTAAGTCTGTCGGTTGATGACTTTTCCACCAAAAACAGACTGATAGAAATCTAAAGCTTCTTGACAATTTCCTCTAAAGGAAAGGTATGATTGAATTTTCATTGTTTTAATTTTTGTGATTCATCTCTAATATAAAACATGCCTTCTTAGATTTCATTAAATCTATCCTAAAACTCAACTTATGCTGCGTTCTTATTTTCTGCAATCCAGGAGTCAACTTGTTGTTCCAGCAAGTTCAATGGCAAAGCTCCGCTTCCAAGGATCAAATCGTGAAATGCTTTAATGTCGAAATCCTCACCGAGTTCTGTTTCCGCTTTTTCTCTTAATTCACCGATTTTCAACATTCCAATTTTGTAACCAGTGGCCTGACCAGGAATGACCATATAGCGTCTAACTTCTGCCTGGATGGCACCTTTTGAAACTGAAGAATTTTCACTAAAGTATTGAATAGCATCTGCCTCGGTCCAGCCTTTGGAATGAAGTCCAGTATCTACAACTAGTCGGATAGCTCTCCAGATTTCATTGACCAATCGTCCAAAATCGTAATAAGGATTTTCATACTGTCCCATTTCTTTGGCCAGCTTTTCAGAGTAAAGAGCCCAGCCTTCTACATAAGCATTGTAGCCGCCTTGGGTTCTAAATTTTGGAATGTCTTCCAGTTCCTGAGCGATGGAAATTTGCATATGGTGTCCAGGATTTCCCTCGTGATACGCCACGCCTTCCAAAGTGGTCTTGGGCATTGAGGTCATGTCCGACAAGTGAACGTAGTAAGTTCCAGCTCTGGATCCATCTGGAGTTCCAGCCATATAATGCTGAGGAGCACCATCCTGCTCTCGGAAGGCTTCCACTCGTTTTACTTCTAGATCTGCTTTAGGTAAAATGCCAAAGTAATCTGGAAGTTTTTTGGTGATTTCATCGATGAACATCGTCGCTTCATCTAAGTAAGCTTGGCGACCTTCGTCGGTATTTGGGAAATAAAACTGCTCATCTTCATTGATGAATTTAAAAAAGGCTTGTAAATCACCATCAAATTCAACTTCCTCTTTGATGCTTTTCATTTCTTCTTTGATGCGTTTCACTTCTTCCAGGCCGATATTATGAATTTCATCTGCTGTAAGCTCTGTGGTTGTGGAAACGCTTAATTTGTAATCATAATAATCAGAACCATTGTCATGACGACTTATGCCTGTTGGAGTTTCTTCAGTATTCGGTAATTCTTTCTCGGTCCAGGCGATCAGTTTTTCGTAGGAAGGTTTAAACACCTTGAGCAAGGTTTCTTGTGACGATGTCTTCAACTCTTCTGCTTTTTCTTCTGAAATGGATTCGTTTTCGACTAAAGCCTCAATTTTTTTGCTCATGTCTTCGTAGATGGCTGAAGTTTCTTCACTTTCATCAAAAGGTTGTCCTTGAATTAAAGATTTAGCTTGCTTCTGTACAATTTCCAGAGCGAAACGCGGTGGGAGAATGTTGTTTTCAGCTTGTGATTTGGCTCTGTCGAGCAGTTGATCGGTTGCTTTTCCCATTTTCTCTACCCGGCTGATGTAAGCCTGCATGTCTTCGAGACTATCCACTTTATGGAAGTTGATGAGCATATTTGGCAAGCGCGTGTGGATGGAAGTCATCTGGTCAAAAACGTACTCCATAGGAGCGTATTTTACCTCTTTCTGTTTCATGTCATTTTGATACATCCACAAATCGTAGGACAGTTGCCCCTGTTGGTCCAGATCTTCATAAGTGAACTCCGCTTTGAGCTCATCTACACTTTCCTGCATCCATTTGGCTTCTTCTTTTAAAGCCTCCAGACTCATGTCGTCCAGTTGGTCGTAACGATCTTTTCTACCCAAGGCGGTTAATCGTAAAGGGCTGTTTTGAAGAGATTCTTCGTGTTTTTCATCAAGCCAGGAAGTTAGTTTTTCATTGATGTCTTCTTTTTCTTCTGGGGCTTGACAGGAGATTCCTAGGAGAAGGAAAAGCATAAAAAGAAAAGACAAGTGTGCTTTTGTAGTCATAAAAAGTGTTTTAGGGATTAGATTTCTAAAATAACACTTTTTTAAGACTCGGACATTTGTTGATAAATAATACAAGAGATGGATTGAAATTATGATCAAACCAGCCTATGCTAAAACTAGGTTTTTAAAACTACAGTCTTCAACACTTTAATTAACAATAAAGATAAAACCCAGAGTTGGACCAACACCAGAATATATTGTATTTACGGCTTCCGAAGTGATATTGCTGGTGTAGATGTATGGCAGAACAAATTCTAGGGCAAGTTTTTCTGTGAAGAAGTAATTGAACCCAAATCCCATGTTTAAAATTGAAAGTCCTCCACTCAGCTCTCTATGGCTTGTACTTCTTTGTACAGAATTATCTGCATCGTACTTGATAGTTCCTAGGCCAACACCAAATTCTCCAAACAGTCTCAGTTTATCTTTGTTAACAAAATGAGTTCTTAATGAAGGGATAAAAGCATAGGAGTTATAATAGGAATTCACACCATCTAAAATAAGATCATTAATAGTCGCGTAGGTGAAATTTATATCTACAGAGGTGTTTTCGGTAATAAAATAACCAAAGGAAGGCTTGATGGCAAAACCGTTGATCCCAGATCCAAATGTGTCTGAAGAGCCAATCAAGGGTAAGCCAGAAACTCCGATTTTAAGATCATTGACTTTGAATTGTCCAAAGCTTAATGAAACACTTGTGATAAATAGTAAAATGAATAAACACTTTTTCATAATGAATGTTTGTGGTTTTATATGGTATGTGCAAGGCAAAATAAGATAGTGTAAAGCTAACAAATGCGGACTTCAATTCAGAAGTATTAAATAGTAATAGATTAATTGAGAATATAACGCACGCCTACAAACCCTCTTATAAACACATCATCAAGGTCAATTTCATAAATGGGATTAAACTCGATATTTAGTGACAAGTTTTTTAGGCTTTCCAATGGTTTTATGCCAATACCAATTGGGATTACAAAAGCATTGATGTCGTTTAGGATAGCTCCGGCTCCAAAATAAACATCATAACTAGATTTTTTTACAATATTATGATTGATCACAAGCTCTGGAGTGATGTTATCTATATCAGTGCCGGAATAAACCCTGAGGTCAGTCCAAAAGCGTTCGTTGATGTTATAGCCAACAGCAAATTTTGAGGAATTGCTATTGGTGTAAAAAGAAGCTGTGATTTGGGAGGAAGCTTCGGTTGTTATGAACAATAACAGGGCTATTGAGAGGATTTTGAATGTATTTTTCATAATTGTTTAAGCTAATAGATGTTTTTTCACTATAAATATGATGATTATAGCAATTACTCAAACATCTAATACATGTTAAATAAAACTAAAATTTTACAATTGCTTAACGCTGTCTAAACATTTAAAATGAAATTAGAGCAATATTAATTAATACTTGCGCAAGTATTTGTAACACTAAACATTTATTTATGACAATTAGAAAACAATTAATCGTACCAGCAATTTTAGGTTTATTCTTTTTTACATCCTGTGAAGATGAACAAATATTTGATGAAGAAACAGAGAGTCAAACTGTTGATGAGTTTGATGAAATAATTCTGGGGGTCAATACTTCAGAAACTCCATCAAATGTTGATCAAAAAACTTTGGATTTGATTTCAAAAAACCATCTTAGTCCTGTTGGAGCTCAACGTGAAGAAATGGTACTTCCAGGTGGAGAGAAACGCGAGGTGATACGCGTAGAAGGTGATATTGTTATGTTTCCTGAGGAACTGGAAAAAATGCAGTTTGACGGCTACGAAAATATACACGAAAAGCAATATCGAACGAATGCTCTTGTGAGTCCTCAAACGATAACTATAATTGGTTTTACAGGCGGTAGCCAGGCTTTATCTAGTAGAGAGAGAACTGCACTTTCAAGAGCTGTAGCCAATTATAACAACCTGAATTTAAGCATTAATTTCAATCTTACTTTCGGAACCAATTTCCAGAATAAGGATATGGTGGTTTATAATAATGAAGTTAATAACCCAAATTCAGTTGGAGGTCAGGCTGGATTTCCTAGTGGTGGAAATCCATTTAAATTTGTTCAAATTTACGGACTTAATCAGTATAGCCTTGGTGTTATTGAGCACGTCATTACGCATGAGATTGGACATTCCGTAGGTTTCCGTCATACCGATTTCTTTAGCAGACAAAGTTGTGGGCAAAACGTAAACGAAGGTACGGCTGGAGTAGGAGCAAACTATATTCCAGGAACACCTCAAGGGTATGACCCGACCTCATTGATGCTTGCTTGTTTCAATACAGGAGTCTCTGGTAACTTCAATTCCAATGATGTTACCGCTTTGAATTTCCTTTATTAGGTTGAACACTTAGTTTAGCTTTAAATCACCTTCCTTGTCTGAAGGTGATTTTTTTTTAATACGATTTCAGAGGCTTCAAATTTTCAAGCATCGTTGGTAATAATTCACTCACTGTGGGGTGAATGTGGACTGCATCTCGTATACTGTCGTAGTTTTGTCCAGCATACATTTGATCTATAATGGTATGGATATATTCATCTGCACCAGCACCCAAAAAGGTTGCTCCCAGAATTTTATCTGTGTCTTCTTCAATATAAATGTTGAGCATTCCATGAGTTTCTCCCATTTCTTTAGCTCTGGCAATTTTGCTCATTGGTCTGGAAGCGACTTTAGCTTTTATTCCAGCTTTTTTAATGTCTTTTGCATTCATGCCAACTCTTGCCAAAGGCGGATCTATAAAGGCGGCATAACATGTAAATCTATCGGAAAGCTTTCTTTTCTTCTCTCCAAATAAATGAGAATTCACAATCTGGAAATCATTGTAAGCTGTGTGTGTAAAAGCACCTTGTCCATTACAATCTCCAAGTGCATATATATTCGAGGCGGTGGTTTGTAATTCGTCATTTACCTTGATATAACCACGCTCATCTAAATCTACATGTGTGTGTTCAAGTCCTAAATCATAAGTGTTTGGCACTCTGCCTGCAGCTAAAAGAATATGGGATCCAATAAACTTCCTTTCTTTGTTTTTATTGCTGACACTGACTTCAATTTTACCATCTTTGCTTTGTGCTAAAATACATTCAGAATTTAATTCAACGGTAATGTCTTCAATTTTGAAAATTTCTGCTATAGCTTTTCCGAATTCGGGATCCTCTCTTTGTAACAACTGTTCACCTCTGTCCAGGATAGTTACCTTACTGCCAAAGCGAGAAAACATCTGTCCAAACTCAAGTCCTATATAGCCTCCTCCTACTATAATGAGGTGTTCCGGAATAGTTTTGAGTTCCAAAATACTTTCATTGGTGAGATAGTCCACCTCTCCAAAACCTTCTGGAATCCTAGGCTTTCCGCCTACATTGATATATATTCTATCAGCTTCATAAATGTTTCCTTTAACCTTCACCTGATGGTTACTTATAAAGCTAGCTTTTCCTTCAATAAGTTCGATATTTTCATTATTAAAAAACATTCCTTCTAAGCCTTCTCTTGAGTCTGATACAATTTTATCCTTTCTCTTTTTTATGGTTTCCAAATTGACTTGCACCTCACCATTTATCTCTATCCCCAGCTCTTTACTGTTTTTGGCGATAAAGGCTCTTCTGGCGCTTGCTACATAAGCTTTGGTTGGAGTGCATCCTACGTTTACGCAGGTCCCTCCCAGAGGTCCCTTTTCTATGATGGCTACCTTTTTGCCATTGCTAGCTAAACTTGCTGCCAATGATGGGCCTGCCTGTCCTGTTCCAATAATGATTGCGTCAAATTTCATATTTTAATATATTTTGAGTTTTACCGTTTTTATTTCCCAACTTACTATTTTGTTTCAACACCTTCCGCTGTATAGTTTTATAGATTTCTATGGTTACTGCTTTATTAACTCATTTTTATCAGCAATCATTTCTCTTCTGTCAATTCATTAAATTGAAAAAAGAAAAAAACCTTCTGAAGTAACCTCAGAAGGTTTCCGATTTTATCATTTTATAAAAAATATGTTTTTATTTCTTTATGAGCTTTAGGCTTTCAGAGGTTTTACTAGAGACTTTTACATTTATAAAATAAACACCGGTCTTCAAATTACCTATGAAAATTCCTTCATCATTACTGTAAGACTTGGCTTCAAAGACTTTTTTCCCATGGATATCCATAATTTGGATTTCAGAGACTTCCGTATTTCCTAAGAAAATATAGCTTGAAGCAGGGTTAGGGTAGAGTCTGATGTTTAATTTATCTTGATCTTGTAAGGACAGTGAAGTGCTGCACGAATCAAAGTCTAAAGTAATAGCTGTATCATTTAATGCCATTAAATTATCAGTTGTTGTTACGAGAGTTGAGGTGACGTTTGAAATGAAATCTACGGTTCCAAGTGCATTTCTTGTGTAGTCTATGACGATGTTATCGCACTCATTCATTTTTTGTGCATCTACGTTTATAAACTCAATATTAGCCAGACCACCGTTTGCTGCATCACCATTCCTAAATCCAACTGTGTAATGAATGGGTGTCGTTGCATCAGAATCGATTATGGCCATGTCTGGGTAATAAATTAACGGCAGTTGTGTGTTCCATAAATTATATGGATCGGGTTGCGTTTCCTGAAAAGGCGCTAAGTACTGATAACTCGTTCCTACTTCATTTCCTGTAGCTTTATCAAATTCATAAATGATAATGTTGGATTGATTGGTATCGGTCCCGTCGAAATAATCTCTTCGATACCCATAAACAACAAGATTGTCTGAGTTTGAAAGCGATTCTAATAGAGAAAACCCGTAAAAATCCAATTCAAAATTTAACTCATTCACATACCAGGATTTTGTAGCTTCTATAGTGCCATTTGCATTATCGACGGCAGTCACCCCAAAATGATGCCAGCTGGAAAAGTTAGTGAGTAAAAAAACTTCATCGCTGCCTGTATCATAATAAGCATCTACACTTAAGTCTCTAGAATTCCCGAAAATGTAACTGCTATCCCATACGAAACCTCCTTCAAAGTCGATTTTATGAACCAAGACTCCAGCCTGAACGTTACCGTTATCTTCACCTGTGGCGCTTCCGGTTAAAACAAAACCATCGCTAGTTTCTACAGCTCCATTCACAAAATCATAATCTAAGTTTCCAGAAACCGACGAGTCTACTTCTGCCGTCCAGAGCGTATTCAAATTCAAATCAGTGCGTAATGCAAAACCTATGTTCAGATTACAACTGGGGTCTGCATTTGGACAATTGCCAAAATATCCAGTGATCAATAAGCCAGGGTTTACATTAGAGTCTCCTGTTGCGTCAGTCTCTGTAATTATTACATTAAAACCGGTTGAATTGAAATTCTGGCTGACAATATCATAATATTTATCATCTAATATATCACCTGTTTGAGCTTCAATTCTTGCTGAAAACACTTTTTTTACTCCGTTGACATCAATAGATCCTGTAATAAAAATAAGATCAAAATAATTTTCAATATCGAAAATTCTTGCATTTGCTAATGAAGTGTCATCATAGGTTTTTGACCAAACAATTGTCCCATCTTCCTGAAGCCTTTTTAATATCGGAATAGGTGAAGCTGCAGAAAGGAGGTTACTGGCTACTACAACATCATTTGTTCCATCATTAACCTTTGCTAAATTAGCATCGGTGAGATGACCTTGAGTATATTCATAATTATTTTGAAATAACTGACAGTGTGCAGCTATTGAAAATAGCAAAAAGCAAATAAAAAGTAATTTTGTTTTCATAATTATTAATTTTAAGCGTTAATAATATATAAAGTTAATATATTATTATGAATTTATTAATAAATGTAGCGTTTGGTGCTTCATTTGAAACTTTGTATGATTTTATTTTGATGATTAATTCAAATGATTTTGCACGGAATATAAGCTGTTGAGAATAAGTTAGTTGCTTTGTATATTAAAATAAATACTTTTTAAACTTAGCATGCTTTGGATAAATCTTAAGGAGATAGACACATCTAAAATGTAAAACAGATCTTAAGTAATTAAGAAAGCTTTTCTCAATTTTAATTATTGGCTATTTCGTATTTGCCTTTTCATCTATTTCGCTATGAAGACTATACAGTTTTATGATTTAATTACTTTTAGTTGACTGAAATTATGAAACCTATCTATTTCTTATTTTTTCTGATACCCATCGGTGTGTTTTTTCAAAACACACCGATGAAGATAATTTATGGAAAGATTCAAAATGAAGCTTTACCTGTTCAAGGTGTATTTGTTTCAAATTTGACTACTGGAGAATTTTCAAACACTAACAGAGAAGGTGTTTTTAGTATTAAAGTGCATCTAGGTGATACGCTTAGTTTTATCCATTTATCTTTTCAAACCTTTAGTGAAAGAGTGACCAGTAAGATGTTGTCTATGGATCTCGTAGTTATCCAGGTTTCCGACAAGATGAATACGCTGGATGAAGTAGAGGTTAATGCTTTTCCAAACATCAATGCCGTAAGCTTAGGGATTTTAGACCATCAACCAGAGCAGCTGACCACCAACCAAAGGCGACTTAGGACTGCTGGGGACTTTAAGCCGATTCATTTGTTAGGTTTATTAGGTGGATCGCTACCTGTGGATCCTATTATTAATAAAATTTCAGGGAGGACTAAAAGAATAAAAAAACTTGTCAAATTTGATAGAGAAGAAGATTACTTCGATTTTATACTTGAGCATCACAAAGACTTCATTACCTCTGAATTAGAATTTTCTCAAGAAGAACTCAATAGATTTGTTTATTTTTTGATTGATGATGACCAGATTCAAACTTCAATTGAGGCCGAAAATCATGCTCAGCTTCAATATTTCATTCAAGATTTAGCGCTTCAATATAGAGAAGATTTATCCGCAAAAACTAAAGAATAATCTGGTTTCATAATATAGAGCAGCTATCATAAAGATTGGAAACTATAAATTGATATGAGAGTTAGCCAATAGGTTTTGATAAATTAGCATTTATCCATAGCAGATCTGTAACCTTCTACTAATAGAAATCCAAAAACCGCTGTCGCAGTTTTTTGTCTTTTTTGTTTTCCATCCGCCTTATAGCAAGATTAGGCTTCTAAAAAACAAAAAATCCAACACCTTTCGGTATTGGATTTCTGCTTGATGTGGGTCATACTGGATTCGAACCAGTGACTTCTACCCTGTCAAGGTAACACTCTGAACCAACTGAGTTAATGACCCTTATTTGTCTGTCTTCACTCTGAATCCCAAAACTAACAAAATCTCTGATTTTGATTTAGTTTTGAGGACTCTCGATAATTCAGGAAAATCGGAGATTTTCAAATTATCGGAGCCAACTGAGTTAATGACCCGACTCTAAAATAAAAAACCCTAACAAGAGCTAGGGTTAGTGGGCGATGAGGGGTTCGAACCCCCGACCCCCTCGGTGTAAACGAGGTGCTCTGAACCAGCTGAGCTAATCGCCCCAAATTGGGATTGCAAATATAAACCTTATTTTGATTTCACAAACTAAATCTTTTAAATTTTATAAAATTTCTGCAACCGTAAACGTACTGCCGCCAACATAAATTAGGTCTTCTTTTTGGGCATCTCGCTGTGCGGCCTTCAGCGCATTGTCTATTGTTGTAAATGCTTTGCCATAAAGTGAAAAGGCTTTAGCTTTATAATACAGTTCAGTCGCCTCCAAACCTCGAGGGACGTCTGGTTTTGAAAAATAGTATTTTGCAGTTGCTGGAAACAATGGTAGTATAGTGTCCAAATCCTTATCATTAACGAAGCCTAGCACAATATGTAAATCCTTATATTTTTCCTCAAATACCTGTTCCAATACCAGGCTTAAGCCTTCTTTGTTATGCGCCGTATCGGCAATTATTTTTGGAGCTTCACCCAAAATTTCCCAGCGACCTCTTAATTTGGTATTGAGCTTTACTTCTGCCAGTCCTTTTTTGATCTGAGCTTTGGTGATTTTATACTCATCAATTGTATTTAGAACTTCAAGTGCTTTCAGGCAGGTCTTGAGGTTGCACTTCTGGTAATTGCCCATCAGGTCACACTTGGGTAGGGGGGGATTCAACTCTTCTGCAAAAAAGAGAGTAGCGTTTTCGGCTTCGGCTTTTTTAGTGAAAACAGGCTTGGTCTCTGGCAGCGTTTCTCCTATAACTACAGGAATATTTTTTTTGATGATTCCAGCTTTTTCTCCAGCGATTAAGTCTAGTGTATTCCCAAGAAAAGCCGTGTGATCAAAACCGATATTTGTAATAACAGATAGGAGCGGAGTGATGATGTTGGTAGAATCCAGCCTGCCACCCATTCCTACTTCTACTATAGCAATATCAATGTTTTGGCTTGCAAAGTAATCAAAAGCCATTCCTACAGTCATTTCAAAAAATGACAATTTTTGAGCTTCCAAAAAAGCCTTATGCTCCGAAATAAATTCTATCACGTTGGCCTTGGAAATTTGCTCACCGTTGATTTTAATGCGTTCTCTAAAATCCTTAAGGTGTGGTGAGGTGTACAAACCTACTTTATAGCCGGCGGTTTGGAGTACAGAGGCCAGCATATGACTCACAGAGCCTTTTCCGTTGGTGCCTGCCACGTGTATGCTTTTGAATTTTTGCTCGGGATTGCCTAGTGTTTTTGCTAAAGCTAGTGTATTGGTTAAATCTTTTTTGAAGGCGGTTTTGCCTTGCCGCTGGTACATAGGAAGTTGCTCAAACATCCAGTGCAGCGTTTCAGTATATGTCATTTGTTATTCAGATAATTTAAAAACGTAAACGATAAAACCGATTTGTGTAGAAGGCGCTTTAGAATCGCTGTTAAATTTAGTGGCAAGTGCTGCTTTTTTGGCTGGTTCTAGAAGGCATGAGCTCGAGTTGGTGGTCCCTTTGGCTCCTGGTGTTGCCTTGACGACATCACCGTTTCGATTAACTTCTATCCTTACCACCACCTCACCAGACTCATCACACTCCTGTACAAATTTCTTTTTGGAGAGAGCTTTTCTTCCGCCGAGACGGTAATTGCCATCGCCATCAAGTCCTTTTCCGGTTCCGTAATAATTTTTGGCATTAGGGTCTCCTTCTGGGTCACCTTTATCTCCCGCTTGGTTGTCGTTGCCTTCGCCACCATCTGCTTTACCATCATTTTCAGGGCCATTCATAAGGCTTTCCATAGCATCAGTCACTGATTTCTCTGGCTTTTGTTCTTTTACAGGTTCTGGCTCTGGCTCTGGAGTGGGTTCAGGTTGGGTTTCTTCAACTTTCTCCTGAACTTTTTCCTTTGGCTTCTCTGGTTGCTTCTTGGTTTCTTTTACAACTTCATCTTTTTCTTTAATCACAGGAGCTTCTTCATCATCTTGTGTGACTACATCTTCCTGAATATCTTCTGCAGCACTTGCTTCTTCTACTTCTTGTGGTGGAGGGGGTGTACTTGTAGGTTGAGGAGATGTTTTTACTGGAGCATCGGGTTGAATATCTCCCGAGCCCACGTCTGTAGTGCCAAAATTAATCGCAATACCTCGCTCTTCTGGTGGATCCAGGTATTTTAACCCAAAGAAAAACATCAACAATATAAACAGGATATAAATTCCTGTCGTAATGAGGAATGATTTTTTCTCGTGTTTGGTCTTGAATATACTCACGACTTAATTCGGTTTTACAGCCAGTACAATTTTATATTTATTTCGGTTGGCAATGTCCATAATTTGCACTGCTTTTTCAATAGGAACTCCTTCTGCAGCCCTCAGTATTATAGTAGGCTCTTCAATACCGCTTAGTTTGGTTTTCAGGGCTCTTTCAATCCCGTTAGCATTTACTTTTTCTTCGTTGATGTAGTATTCTTGTTGTTCAGTAATGCTTACTGCTACATTTTGTGTAGAAGTTGTCTTGCCTTTGGCCTTTGGTAATATCAAATCCAAAGCTTCTGGCGTGATTACTGGGGACGTCAACATAAAAAAGATGAGCAGTAAGAACACAATATCCGTCATCGAAGACATGCTGAAGGTGGCACTTACTTTATTTCTACCTCTTAAATTCATAATTAACTAGGTTCATTCAATAAATCCAAGAAATCTACTGCTGTGGCTTCCATCTGGTGCACCACTTTATCTGTTCTTACCACAACATGATTGTAACCTATATAAGCAATAATTCCTACAATAAGACCAGCCACAGTTGTTGTCATAGCTGTATATATACCTTCTGCCAGAGACCCCATTTCAGCCTGACCGCTACTGGTGGCCAATTCATGAAAAGCCAATACCATACCAATTACAGTTCCTAAGAAACCAATCATTGGTGCAGCTCCGGCAATGGTAGCCAAAACACTTACATTTTTCTCTAACTTGTAAACTTCCAGCCGGCCTGCATTTTCTATAGCAGTATTGATATCTTCTAAGGGAGAACCAATTCTGGAAATTCCTTTTTCCGTGAGTCGAGCCACAGGAGAATTTTCCTGAGCACAGCGAATTTTTGCAGACTCAATGTTGCCAGAAGTGACGCTGTCTTTAATTTGGTTCATGAAGTTTTTATCGGTTTTGGAAGCAGCTTTTATTGCGAAAATGCGTTCAAAATAAATGTAAATCGCAAAAAACAACAAAACTGCCAGAATCAATATAATGATGGTGCCACCAGCACCACCACTAAAGATTAAATCGATAATAGATAAGGTTTTTTCTTCTACAAGTTCTTCTGTAACTTCAGGAGATTCTTGAGCAAATGATATAAGCATGGGTTATAATGTATTAGTGGTATAAGTAACGCTAAAGTAAGCAAATAATTTTATCACTCTTGAAGTATTTTAGGGTCTAGACCAATTGTTTGAGGGCAATTTCAAAAGCCACACTACTGATGTGTTTTTTGTTATTATTGTTCTCATACGTTCGTTGTATGGCATTTCTGATGGTGACAGAAATATCATTAAAGATAGCTTCATCGGTCATTAAGACTTTGCGCTCCATGAAATAAGCAAAGACTCTCGCCATTCCACAATTGGCAATAAAATCGGGGATGACACTCGCTTTCTGGTCGGCGTATTCCATAATAGGACCAAAGAAAATTTCTTTATCTGCAAAGGGCACGTTGGCGCCACAGGAAATAACTTCCAGACCATGCTCTACCAAACTGTCAATCTGATCTTTTTGAATGAGTCTTGAAGAGGCACATGGAGCAAAAATTTCTGCACCTAGCGACCAAAATTCTTTGTTGGCTTTTTCAAAAGGAATTAAATCTGGGCTTTTCAAGGTGTTTCCCTCTTTGGCCAAAAATAAATCCTTTATCTCTTCATAAGTAAACCCATCTTTATTGATAAGCCCTCCATCTCGATCTAAAATTCCTATGATTTTTGCACCCATTTTGGACAAATAAAAAGCCGCAGCCGAACCAACGTTTCCAAACCCCTGAATAATTGCCGTTTTACCTTTAACATCTCCACCGTAAATGTCATAAAAATGCCTTACAGATTCTGCCACCCCAAAGCCGGTACACATATCTGCTACTGTGAATTTTCTTAGCACATCTGGCGTGTAATCTGTATTCTCTATCACTTTGATGACGCCGTGCCGTAGCTGACCAATTCTATTGATTTTATCAGCTTCTGTGGGTTGGAAGTGTCCGTTAAAAACACCCTCCTGTGGATGCCAGACTCCACAACTTTCGGTAATAGGAATTACCTCATGAGTCTCGTCTACATTGAGGTCTCCTCCAGTCCCGTAATAGCTTTTGAGCAAAGGCGAAACTGCCTTGTACCAGCGTTCCAGAACGGCTTGTTTTCTGGGATCGTTGGGGTCAAAATTGATTCCGGATTTAGCTCCTCCAATCTTGGGCCCAGATACGGTAAATTTTATTTCCATAGTTTTTGCCAGAGACAAGACCTCATTTTCGTTGAGTCCTTCACGCATTCGTGTCCCACCTCCTGCAGCACCACCTCGCAGTGAGTTAATGACGGTCCAGCCTTCGGCCTCGGTCTCAGAATCTTTCCAGTGAAACACAATTTCTGGAGCTTTATCTTCGTATTTATTTAAAAGTTCTTTCATAAGAATCTCTCAGTTTTGTTGATTTGCTCGCAAATATAAAGATTCATTAAGGCATTGCTAATTTAAGCTTCCATAATTCTTAAAAAGATATTAAGGTAAGTATACTTTCCCTGAAGAATGATCTCGGGAAGCACCTGTCACCGATGCTAAAATATTTATTTCTTCAAGGTCTTTCAGCACGCCAAGAAGCCCAAAGATTAAGGCTTCTTTGTAGTTGATGACCTCGGGATTTGGGATGACCAGTTCTGCATCTGTTTCAGCAGAAATGAGTTCTATAAGATAAGTATTAAAAGTGCCACCACCTGTAAAGAGCACCTTTTTGTGATCCGATATGGCTTTCGCTATCTGCTGAGCAAAATGTTGGGTGCAGGTCGCTATGATTTCTTCGGATTTTAATTCTGCAAGATTCAATAAGGGAAAAAATTCAGCTTCCAGCCATTCGATGCCTAAAGATTTTGGCGAGGCTTTAGAATAATACGGAAGCTTTTCCAGTTGAGCTAGAAGTTCTGGATTAGGAACTGAAGCTCTAGCGATAGCACCGCTCTGGTCGAATTCTTTTCCCAGCCTTATGGCATAAAGATTCAATACTTTATTGATGGGGCAGATGTCATAAGCTATGCGTTGTTTTTTTGCTTCAAAAGAAATATTAGCAAATCCGCCTAAGTTTACACAAGCATCATAATCGCCAAAAAGCAAACGATCTCCAATAGGTACCAAGGGTGCGCCTTGACCACCCAATTCCACATCTTGAACCCTAAAGTCGCAAATCACTTTTTGATTGGTTAAACTTGCTAATGTAGGAAGGTTGCCAATCTGATAAGTAAATCCATTTTCGGGCTGATGTAAAACCGTATGTCCGTGAGAAGCAATGATATCAATTTTGGACAGGTTATGTTCACGAATAAATCGGTGAATACATTCAGATAACAAAACCGTGTAGTCTTCATCCAGGGCTTTAATTTTATCTATTGGCCAGGTGTGTGCCATAGATAACTTCTCTTTCCAGGTTGGAGAATAAGCATAAGTACTGGCTGTATGAATTTCAAAAGAATAGCCTACTCCTTTTCTTATAGTGCAGTACAAAAGGTCTATCCCATCCAGGGAAGTGCCAGACATGACGCCAATGACAGAGTAAGTATTCATGAATTATAGCTTAAATTTCAAAATTAATCTAAAGTCTTTGAAACTCCCGCGATGAAGTCCTTTTTCTGAAAACACTTCATCTTACACTTTTTTTACATTAATCTTAATTTATGAATCCTTAGATTGAAAATTCTGTAGTTTAACCTTATATTCGCGACAAAATTTTAAATAAAACTGAAATAGTAAATATATGGATTTTAAGTTGACAGAAGAACACGAAATGATTCGCCAGGCGGCGAGAGATTTCGCTAATAACGAATTGAAACCTGGCGTAATTGAGCGTGATGAAAAGCAAGAGTTTCCAAAAGAACAAATCAAAAAGTTAGGCGAACTCGGTTTCATGGGTATGATGGCCTCTCCAGAGTATGGTGGAGGAGGCATGGATACCGTTTCTTATGTGCTAGCCATGGAAGAGCTTTCCAAAATCGATGCATCAGCCTCAGTAGTGGTGTCTGTGAACAACTCTTTGGTGTGTTGGGGTCTAGATACCTACGGGACAGAAGAACAAAAGAAAAAATACTTATCTCAGTTGACGACTGGTGAGAAAATTGGCGCATTTTGTTTGAGTGAGCCAGAAGCTGGAAGTGATGCCACATCTCAGAAAACAACAGCTATAGATAAAGGTGATCATTATGTGATTAATGGCACCAAAAACTGGATAACCAACGGCGGGTCTGCAGACATTTACCTGGTTATTGCTCATACAGATAAAGAGAAAAAGCATAGAGGTATCAATGCTTTCATTCTGGAGAAAGGTATGGAAGGCTTTGAGATTGGTCCTAAGGAGCAAAAAATGGGTATTCGCGGAAGTGACACGCATTCTTTAACCTTCAATGACGTGAAAGTACCAAAGGAAAATAGAATTGGTGAAGATGGATTTGGCTTTAAATTCGCAATGAAAACCCTTGCTGGTGGAAGAATTGGTATTGCAGCTCAGGCCCTTGGCATTGCAGCTGGTGCTTATGAAATGGCAAAAGACTATTCCAAAATCAGAAAAGCTTTTGGAACAGAGATTAAGAACCATCAAGCTATCGCTTTTAAACTGGCAGACATGCATACCAGCATTGAAGCGGCTCGCCATATGGTCATGAAAGCGGCCTGGGACAAGGACAACGGTCATAATTACGATCTTTCTGGTGCTATGGCCAAGCTTTATGCTTCTCAAGTGGCTATGGATGTGACGGTGGAAGCTGTTCAGGTTCACGGTGGTAATGGATATGTAAAAGAATACCATGTAGAGCGATTAATGCGAGATGCAAAAATCACTCAGATTTATGAAGGAACTTCAGAAATCCAAAAAATAGTGATCTCCAGAAGCATTTTGGCAGATTAACTGGTTCAGAATAAAATTTTCAAAAGGTCAGCAGTAAGGCTGGCCTTTTTTAGTTAAAAAATTTTCATCTTGCGCTACTAATTCTTGATTATGAAAATTTCAGTTGAATTAACACTAACCCCAATTCAGGATGATTACGAGCCAATTATCATCGACTTCATAAAAGCGCTTCGCAAGTCTGGGCTAACCGTTTTAGAAAATCCATTGAGCACTCAGGTGTATGGAGAGTACGATAAGGTCATGCAAATTTTGAAAGATGAGGTAGAAATTGCCTTTGAAGCGATGGACCGTGGTCTGCTGCATATGAAGTTAGTAAAATCTGATAGAAGCGATTATGAGCCTCATTTTTGATTGGTTGTTTTCAGAATACGAAAACACCCCCACTCATTTTATTGTTTTAGAAGTCATTGCTATTGTTTTCGGTTTTCTAAGCGTTTTGTTTTCAAAGAAAGATAATATTCTGGTGTTTCCTACTGGAATTGTGAGCACCCTTATTTTTGTCTATATTCTTTATCAGTACAGTCTTCTGGGTGATATGATGATCAATGCCTATTATTTTATAATGAGTATTTATGGTTGGTACATCTGGACAAGAAAAGTTGATAATTCTCACTTTATTCCTATAGAGAAAGCTTCTCGTAAGGAAAACTTGCAATCTATCTATATCTTTGTAGCCACCGCAATTTTTGTATGTGTGGTCTATGAAGTTTTTGAAAAATGGGACGGTTGGGTAACTTACGTAGATGTATTAACTACAGCTATCTTCTTTGTAGGGATGTGGCTGATGGCCAAAAAGCGTCTGGAAAACTGGATATACTGGATTATTGGAGATCTTATTTCTATACCACTTTACTACTATAAAGGATTAACATTTACTTCTTTTCAATATATACTTTTTACTATCATTGCTGTATATGGATTTTTAGAATGGAAGAAGAACTTAAACAAACCAAAAGCGAGCTTACTAAAATAGTCCTTTTTGGACCGGAATCTACGGGCAAATCTAGTCTGGCCGAAGCTTTGGCAAAAGAATTTGATACCGAATGGGTGCCAGAGTTTGCACGTGAATATCTTCAAAAGAAATACGATAATTCTGCGGAGGTTTGTGAGCCTTCAGACCTCATTCCCATTGCTAAAGGACAATTACAGCTAGAGAATGCTAAAGCGCAAAGGGCTAGCAATTATTTGTTTTGCGATACCAATGTATTACAGACCTTAACTTATGCTAAGGTTTATTATGAGAACTATGAAAACCCAATTTTGGAGCAATGTGTGCAACAACATAAGTATGCCTATTACTTTCTTACATTTATCGATACACCTTGGGTAGAAGATGATTTGAGAGACAAGCCAAACGAAAGAAAGGAAATGTTTACTATATTTGAAAATGCGCTCATCCAAAGAAATATCCCTTTCACTACTTTAAAGGGAGATCTCAAGCAACGTTTACAAAAAGCCACATCTATTATAAAAACACTTTAACTATCATCATGCAATTTCATCCCAAAGACTTATCGCAAATTAAAGCCCACGGATTAACCGTCAAAAAAGTTGAACAAGACTTAAGTCACTTTGAAAAGGGTTTCCCTAAACTTGAGATAGTGAAACCCGCTACTCTTGAAGATGGTATTATACAAGTGAATGCCCAACAAAAAAAAGAACTTGTTCAAACTTATGAGAATTCAACGTTGGAAGTATTGAAATTTGTACCCGCTAGTGGCGCTGCCTCTAGAATGTTTAGATTGTTACATCAGTTTATTGAAGAATTTCCAAGAGTCAGCCTCAGCTACAAAGAGTTTATGGAGCAAGACCACTTTAAGGAATTGGATAGTTTTTTTGATTCTATTGAGCATATAGCATTTTACGACGATTTGGTATTTGCTTTAAAAGGAAAAGGTGTAGACTTTGATGCGTTATCTCGTGGGCAGAAAGCACTAAAGCTTTCTCAGCAAATGCTGTTGTCAGAATCTTTTCATATGGCAGATTTGCCAAAAGGACTAATCCCCTTTCATAAATATCCGGAAGAAAAGTTAACTGCGTTTGAAGAGCATTTTTATGAAGCCTTAACTTATGCTGTAAAAGACGGAAAAGCTCAGTTACATTTCACAATTTCATCGGATCACCTCAAAAAATTTAAACAGAAACTGAAAGATTTTCAGCCTAAAATTGAAGAGGAAACTGGAGTTAAATTTGAAGTAGAGTTCTCTTTTCAGCACTCTACGACAGATACTATTTGTTTGGATTCCAAAGGAAATATCTACAGAGATGAGCAAGATCAAATCTTATTCAGACCAGCAGGACATGGCGCATTGGTGGAAAATTTGAATGACTTAAAATCGGATTTGGTATTTATTAAAAACATTGACAATGTGTCTCATCAAAATTCAGCTTTGGAGACTAATCAATCTTCATTGGAATACAAATCTGTTCTTGCAGGTAAACTGATTGAGCTTCAAGAAAAAACCTTTTCTTTTCTAAATAGAATTGATGAAGAACCAGAAAATCCAGATCTCTTGAAAGAAGCTTTTTCTTTTTTAAAAAATGAACTTAACATCCATTTGAAAATTCGAAATAGAGAAGAAGTATTACAATACCTCAACAGGCCCATTCGAGTTTGTGGTATGGTTATAAATGAAGGTGCTCCAGGAGGAGGTCCATTTTGGATAAAAAATAAGGATGGCAGTATTTCTTTGCAGATTGTAGAAAAATCTCAAATCGATTTGTCTGAAAAAGATCAAAAAGAAAAAATGGAAGCTTCGACTCATTTTAATCCTGTTGATATTGTTTGCAGTCTAAAAAACTATACAGGAAATTATTTCGATTTGAAGCAATTTGTAGATACCAATAAAGGCTTTATTGCTAATAAATTTGTAGGTGGTAAAGCTATAAAAGCACTTGAATTACCAGGCCTTTGGAATGGGGGAATGGCATTTTGGAATACAGTTTTTGTAGAAGTACCAGTAGAAAGCTTCAACCCGGTAAAAACAGTAGCAGACTTGCTTAAACCAGGGCATCAACCTCAATCTGATGTTTGATAAAAACCAACTTCAAAAAGAGCTGGAATTTCAATTTGCGTTAAGCGGCGGTCCTGGCGGTCAACATGTCAATAAAACTGAGACTAAAGTCATAATAACATGGGATTTAGAGGCCTCAGGTCTTTTTAATGAAGCTCAAAAGCAAAGAATTAAAACGAAGCTGGAGAAAAGGATTAATTCTGAAGGCCAACTTAAGTTGAGTGTTGCAAAATCAAGAAGTCAGCTTCAGAATAAAAAACTGGCAGTCTCTATGCTGGAGAATTTACTGTCCAAAGCACTTCAAAAACCTAAGAAAAGAATTAAAACTAAACCTTCACGTTCTTCTAAATTGAAGCGTTTACAAAAGAAAAAACAGCACTCCGACAAAAAGCAATTAAGAAAAAAGCCGAAACTTTAGCTGATTTGTGTTATTTCAATCCCAAAGCGTTGGAATAGCCTTTTGCTAAACTGAGAACTTGCCAGTTTTTGCATGGTAAAGGCAGGATTTTTTCTGTTTTTCAATAGATAAATATTCTTCACTAGCGTAAAAGGCTCATCCAGAATCTCAGGTTATCCTTTCATTATTCAATCAAATCTGCCAGTTCCTTTCCAGCCTGGCTTCCAATGGCAATTCCCATACCACCAAGTCTCACAGCACAATATACTCGATTTGAAACAGACTTTATGATCGGTTTTTTCTTTTCGCCTATTCCTAAAACTCCACTCCAGCGCTGATCAATCTCAATATTCTGATGAGGTAAAATTACATTTTTGAGTAAATCTTCCAAAGCTGTTTGAATACGTGGAGTGGTATCCAATACAGAAGTCGTTTCTCTTTCGCTGTCAAGATTTCGGCCTCCACCCAGTAAAAGGCGGTCGTGAATAGTTCTGAAATAATAGTAACCTTCATCTAAATGGAATGTTCCTTTGATTGATAAATTTGAAATAGGTTTTGTAATTAACACCTGATTTCTTGCTGGAATTACCTTCAGATCCAACAGGTCTGAAGCAAAAGCATTGGTCGCTATACAAAGATGCTTAGCTTTAAAACTAAAATCATTTAGTTGGATATGAACTGATTCTGCTTCAGATGAGAATGAGGTGACTTCTGTTGAGTTTAAAATTAAAACGCCTTCTCTTTGTACTTTTTGCAATAATGCAAGCATCATTTTACCAGTATCAATTTGTCCTTCGAAAGGAGTAAAGATTAAATTTGATAGAGAATTTTTAAACCCAAATGTATTGGTTTTCAACTGAAAGCTATCTGCTCCAAAAACGGGTTGTAACAAGGTATTGAGCATGTCCAGGCTAGATTCACAACTTTCAAAAATATCTTTGTTTTTCTCTAGAAAAACCTCGTAGCCTCCGTGTTGTTGATAGTCGATTTGTTTTTCGCCCAGGGTAGACTTCAGTAATTCTAATCCATCAACACGTTGCTGTACCAAGTTGACCAGCTCTTCTGTGGTATGATTTTTTAGATCCGAGAGTAATTCACTTGCGCTTCCAAAACAGGCAAAGCCTGCATTTTTAGTACTTGCACCCTGAGGTAAACTACCCTTTTCAAGCACTAAAATTTTTGATTTTGGATGCTTTCTTTTGAGTTGGAGTGCGCAAGATAAGCCTACAATACCACTGCCTATGATGCAAAAATCAATATTTTTGAACCAGGTATTCCGTTCCCAGTAGGATAAATTCAAACTTTTAGAATTTAAGGATTAAATTAAATCTCAAACTAAGCCGAATTTCGACTCGCATTGATATTACCGAATAAAGCCCTTATTACCATTTTTTCATAAATTTCTTTATTCGAATCGTTTTCTTGAATCTTTTGAAGTGCGTACTGTTGAATGCTAAGTAGCGGTAAAATAATTTTTTCTCTCATATTTATGGATCTTTTTGCTAGCTCTTCATTTTCCATTAATTCGTTTTGTTTTGTCAATTTTAAAACTAGCCTCTTAGCGAGTTCATATTCTTCACGAAGGTTCTTCCAGAATTCACCATATTTTTTATCGTTTTTCATGTAGGATGTCAAAGGGAAATAAGATTTCTTCATAGACATGATGCTATTTAGAATTAATGATCTAAAAAATGCTGAATGTTCATATAAATCTTCAATAAGATGAAATTGATCTTCATAAGCATTTAATGCTGTTCCGAGACCGTAATAACCAGGAACATTTTGTCTTACCAGCCCCCATGAACCTACAAAAGGGATAGCTCTCAAGTCTTTGAGTTGTAGCTTAGCATCCGAATTTCTTTTTGTTGGTCTACTGCCAATATTTGTAGCTCCATAATATTTGAGTGTTGTCATTTCCTCTAGATAGGGTATAAACAATTCGTGCTCCTTCAGGCTTATGTATTTTTCGTAGCTTTTATCGGCTAACTCTGTAAGTAGTTCTTTATGACCTTGTTTCCAGCTATTTCTTTGTTTGGATTTTACTCCAGCCAAAAGCAATTGCTCAAAGTTGTAAGTGGCTTGTTCGTGGGTGCCAAAAACACTTGTAATTGTTTGCCCTTGTATGGTGAGCTGTATTTTTTCATTGGCAATTTCGTTTCCCTGAGCAGCGTAAAACTGATGTGTTTTTCCACCACCACGAGCTGGAGGTCCGCCTCGGCCATCAAAAAATACGACCTGATAGCCTTCTTGCCTGGATAAAGCCGTTAAACGTTCTTTGGTTCTGTAAATTTCCCAATTAGCTTTCAAATAGCCACCATCCTTGGTTCCGTCAGAAAAGCCCAACATGATGTGCTGTTCTTTATTTCTTTTATTTAAGTGCTTTTTATAAACTTCATTTTCATAAAGTGATTTCATCACTGCTTCAGAATTATCCATTCCATCCATTGTTTCAAATAGTGGAACAATATCTATGTTGATGTCTTCTTCTTGATATCCGCAATATTTAAATAATGCATATACATGCAGCACATCAAAAATATTTTCTGAATTGGAAATGATATAGCGGTGCAAACCACGCTGTCCATTCAAGTGTTGAATCTCCTGTATTTGATATATATTATCAATTGTATCCACCACCAAATCATCCTCATAATCTGCTGAATCTATGTTTAAAGACTTCTGGGTCAAATACTCTAACTTTTCATTTGAGGATAATTCATTATAGTCAATTTTAAATTCTTTTTCAAATATTTCAGAGATAAGCATAGTGTGAACACTGCTATCTTGCCGGATATCTAGGGTTGCAAAATGATTTCCAAACAGATGTACTCTTCCTATAAAATCATCGATCAAATCAACGTTTAAAGATTTGTAGTTTTCCACAACTAGCTTTCTTACGCGGTACATTATTTCTAGTATCTCTTCAGACTTCAAGCTAGTTTTTTTCTTAAAAATTTGCTTGTATAGTTTGCGCTTCAACTTATCCAAATGCTCATTAACTTCCCTAAATGTAAGTTTACGCATTAAAACTTTAAGGTGATTATAGTAACACTTCATAATGGTAATCCGCAGCTGGGTTGCGACTTCATATGTAGTTTCTTTTGTCACAAATGGATTCCCATCCCTGTCTCCTCCAGGCCAAAAGCCCATTTCGAGTAAATTGGGGTTGAAATTTGGGGGTAGATTGGTAGCTTTTCCAATTTGATGATAAATTTTACCTAAAGTTTCGTAATAAACATATCTAAGGTAAAAGATAATGCTTTGGGCTTCTTCAAAAGGGGTAGGTTTTTCCCTGTTAATGAAAGGAGTAAAGGCTAGTTGCTGGAGTATATTGTCAATTTTAGTAATACTGTCATCTTGAACAGCATTACGAAGTTCATGCATAATTCCCTGTACATTGTTAGGGTAAAATTGTGTTGGATGAGCCGTAAAAACCACTCTTGAGCTAAATTTTTTCAGATGCTCCACAAGGTTGGTATAGTTTTCATTTCCTGGATGCAGGAGGCCTTCTATTTTTTGTTTTTTGAAACTAGAAAAGGCGGCATCCTCAATACTATCAAACAACACCACCTGGCGTTCTATGTATTTTATCATTCTGAATAGCAAATCAAACTTTTCTTTGTCAGAAGTTAACTCTGTATGATTCGCTAAAAAGTCTTCAATAACGGCTTTAGGTTCTGCATCTTTTCGATAGCCTTCCTTGCTTAATTTATGCAGAAGTGGAATAAAAACCCCTGTATAAGTTGTGTTTTCATTTGGAAGATTAAGAAATAGACTGTTATAAATTAAATATTTATTACTTATAACTTGTCTGAATTTTTCAATGCGTTCATTGTTTTGCATGGTATGTTGGATTACAATTCAATTTATATAGCTACTTTCTCAAAAGTACAGAAAATTAAAAATTAAAGCAGAAATCAAATTTTCATGAAATCAACAAATTCTATCAATTAAAGAGTATCATTAGCGTTTTTCACCATAAATCCTGTATCAATTGTAAGAGAAATCAAATTCAAATACTTAAGTTTGCGCGAAATCTCAAAGGGGTGTTTTGTGAAAGCAAGACTGAGATCATACCCAATGAACCTGGGCAAGTAATGTTGCCAAGGGAAAATGGCCAAATTGGTCATGCATTGTTTATTACTCCTGATACCAGAGTGGTTATCAGGTTTTTTTATGTTTAATACTGAATAATGGCCCCTTTTATTCGTAAATCTATTTACGAATGAAAACCAAATTATTTCTTTTATGTGCTATCTTCTTTGGATGGCAATCCTTCTCACAAGATTACAGGATAGAAGGTAAAGTGACTAACCAAGGCAATCCACTTTCTGACGTGAGTGTGTATGCTAAATCTACAAACTTTGGAACGGTAACCGACACAAAGGGAAACTATCAGTTGAAAGTTCCACAAGGGAATTACACACTTGTGTTCATTTTCGGAAACCGAAGAGAGTTCAAAATTGAAGTTGATGGTGATAAAACCCTAGATGTGGACATGTCCAAAGTGGAAGAAGCCTTGGACGAAGTTCTAGTAGAAGCTTTTAGGGTGAGTGCCGACTTACCAATTACACATTCCAACTTCAGTAAAGCTGAGATTGAAGAGCGAAATCTGGGGCAAGATATTCCTGTCTTGCTTAATGTATTACCCTCGGTTGTCTCCACAACCGATGCAGGAAATGGAGTTGGGTACACCTCCATCAGGGTGAGAGGTAGCGATGCCTCACGCGTGAATGTAACTTTGAATGGTATTCCTTATAACGACCAGGAAAGTCAAGGCACCTTCTGGGTGAATCTACCAGATTTTGCTTCCTCGACGGAAAGTCTTCAGTTGCAAAGAGGTGTGGGAACCTCTACTAATGGTTCTGGTGCTTTTGGAGCAAGTTTGAATATTTTGACTGAAGCCAAGAATGATGAGCCAAGTGCGGAGCTGAGTAACTCTTTTGGTTCTTTCAATACCAGAAAACATACGGTTGAATTTGGAACTGGACTTTTGGAAGATAAGTTTACATTTTCTGGGCGTTTGTCTCAAATAAAGTCTGATGGTTACATCGACAGAGCATTTTCAGATTTGAAATCGTATTTCCTGCAAGGAACGTTTCAAGATGGAGGAACGTTTATAAAAGCGCTTGCTTTTGGTGGTAACAACATCACTTACCAGGCATGGAACGGCATAGATCGGGAAACTTTAGAAACCGACAGAACCTTTAATCCTTCAGGGCAGTATACTGACGAAAATGGGCAAACCCAGTTTTATGACAATGAAGTGGATAATTACAAGCAAGACCATTACCAATTGCACTGGAACCAACGTTTAAATCAAAACTGGTCGACCAATTTGAGTTTGAATTACACTTACGGAAGAGGTTATTTTGAGCAGTATGAAGAAGATGCTGATTTGGGTTTTCATGAAATTAGCCCTATAGAAATTGGTGGAGAAACTATCGAAGAGTCAGATCTAATTAGAAGACGCTGGTTGGATAATGATTATTATGTGGTGAATGGAACTGTAAATTACAGCGACAGCCAACTTGACTTTACCTCAGGCTTGTTTTATAGTTATTATACCAACGACCATTTTGGAGAAGTCATCTGGTCAAGATTTGCCGGGAATTCTGAAATACGGGATAATTACTATTTTGGAACGGGGACTAAGCAAGAATTTACCGTTTTCAGTAAAGCCACCTGGAAACTCGATGATCAACTAAGTGTATTTGGAGATTTGCAAGGGCGTTTTGTAAATTATGAAACCTCAGGATTAACTTCAGATAAAGTGAATCTTCTGGTCGATGAAAACTTCAATTTTTTTAACCCTAAAGCGGGGATTACCTATCAAATTAATAATGCCCAGCAGCTTTATGGGTCTTATGGTAAGGCCCAGCGGGAACCAAGGCGAAGAGATTTTGAAAACGGAATCACAAATCCAGAAATTTTGGACGATTTTGAACTGGGTCACAGATTAAAATTAGGAAATTCCACTATCAATACTAATGTTTACTATATGTATTATAATGATCAAATGGTGTTGACGGGTGCTCTGGACGATGTGGGAGCGCCTATACGGGAAACCAGTGGTGAAAGTTATAGACTTGGTTTGGAAATCGATGCCGATATTAAAATCAACAGCTTGTTTTCAACTCGGCCAAACTTGACGTTAAGCCGGAATAAAAATATTGATTTTAGAGCCAATCTGGATGGTGAAATTCAAAATCTTGGGGAAACCAATATCTCTTTTTCGCCAGAAATCATAGCAGCCAATCAATTGATCTTTCATCCAAGTGAAGTTTTTCAAGTCAATTGGATTTCTAAGTATGTGGGGGAGCAGTATATGGGCAATATCGATAGTGAGGTGTCTCTACTCGATAGCTTTTTTACAAACGATATCAATGTTGTTTACGAGTGGAAAAATGCTCCGCTCTTCAAGTCTGTCGTGTTTACAGGCTTAATCAATAATGTGTTTGATGTGAAGTACGAGTCAAATGGCTACTTTTTCTTTTTTGATTCTCAGAATGATCAAGGACAAACGGAAACGATTGAAGGTGCTGGCTTCTATCCTCAGGCAGGAATAAATTTCCTAGCTGGTGTGACTTTGAAGTTTTAAAAAACGCATTTAATTTTAGACATACAATTGATAAGAAAACTCTTAGCCAGGATTTGCCTGGCTAAGAGTTTTAAGTTTGAAAGAGATTTTTGTTTATTAGAAAAACTAGGAAGCCAGATTTGAGATGATTGAAATTGCCAATAGGATTAAAAATATATAAAATATGATTTTTGCTATAGCAGCAAAACCTCTGGCAATTGTTGTAAATCCTAATATACCGAAAATAAGAGCACCGATAAGAGCAATAATGATGTAAGTCAACATATTTTAAATTTTTTATAAATTATTAATAATCTAAATTAACTTATAAAATAACGCTCTTAGTTAAATGTATGCTATATGTTCAATAAATAAAATACAAATAATTAACGGTAACTTTAATAAATAGTGATTTTACTTAATTAAAAAAGCTTAGCTAACGGAATGTTGCTAAGCTTTTTTATTTAAGATGTGATGAGTTTTTAATCAACAAATTTAGCTGATTTCAATATGGCTTCAATTTCAAACATCTGCTGTCGTTTTGATGAAGATGGTTTAAATACAAAACCTTCAAGAATCACATAGCGGTCTTTTTTATCGTCCTTTATGGCGTAGGTAACAAATGGGCCTGCCATAAAAAACCCTTTTACTTCCCAGGTTCCTTTAATTTCGTAGGCAAATTTACCGTCAATTTCAGTTTCAAATAAATAAGGAGCGTATGCTTCTTCAGTAATCATATGCGTATCCTCGTTTGGGCCAGGTACGTGTTTTTCGCCAACGGAATCTCTCATTTTAATTACATTGGCTATAATGTCACCATTTTTTTCAATAGTTGAAGTCGGTACTTCGTAGGCGAGAAGTTCCATGCTACCGTTTTTGATGTCTTTACGCATCCAAAAAAACTTATCTTCTTGTTTTGCGTAACGATAGGCGGAAGGGAAAAGCATGGAAATACCAAGAGATTTTTTTAACACATCAACCTCCTTGGGAGCCTTGCGCATTCGTCTTCTTTTTTCCTTTAGTTCTGTTTGTTCAAGTTTTTTGAGAAAAGATTCCTTGTTGTCGTTGAGTTCTTTTATGATACTCTCTTTGTCTGGTCCGGTAATGGCTATCCCTACCTGAGGTTTTGCGAATGAGTCCAAAAGAACTCTGTGTCCGGTTTTGTCTGAATTTTCGATCTTTAAGAAGGTTCGGTTTTTTCTAGCAAATCCGGAAAATGAAGAAGGAGGAATTTGATTTAAAGCATATTTAGGCTCTTGTTGTGGCAATCCAGCTACATCTGCCGCAAATATTTCACGGATATGTTCACCTATTGAGTCTTGCCACTCTTCATTGGATATGATGACATTTAGTTGGTTTAGATTTCCTGAAGATTCTGCCTTGTACGCAGAATTATTACCTTCATTACAAGCTATAATTGAAATAAATAAAAAAATTAGAAGGCTGTAACTGCCAAAGCGATTTAAAGTTGATTGCATTCTTGGTGTTTTTTGGGTTGAATTTTTAATATCCAATACCGTTCCAAAAATGAAATATCGCTCAATAAGTTAATTAACTTGCAACATTATTCATAAGTTTAAATCTATGTTCTTGGATGAACCTGTCCAGCCTCTGATTCCAAAACGGAACATCTTTATAAAATTCTTCACAATCCTCCAGTGTTTCCTGTCGAACTAATTGAGGTATGATGTAGTCTTCGAAATCACGCTGGATTAATCCTAAAAATTCATTTGCATTATCCTCATTCTTGATGCAATAACCAATGCTGTTCTTGAATTTATGAAACTGAATATCTTCAGGAAGATAGCAATCTTGAGATACGCATACTGCCATTTCTGTGATCTCAGGTCTTCTGCGAGAAGAATTTTGTATAGGAGGGATCATCAAGCCGAGATTGATTCTAAAGTCAATTTTATCATCTGTAGACCACCAGTATTTTTGAAGCGTAAGCACCAAAGAAAATTCTTTAGTAGATCTCCACCAGATTTCACCATCATTACTGAAACCAGCATCAACCATAAGTGGAACTAAAATTTCAGTTTCCATTTTTTGTAATAATTCAATTGCTTTCATAATTAGGAATTTTTGCTTATTCAAAAATACAGGCTCTTTTTGGTTTTGCTTTACGGTTCGACCGTAAACATAGTGCGGGAAAACCGTACATTTTAAGTTGATGGTCACTATTACTAAAACAACACAGTTTAGTATTACCCTAACATAAATATTCATTTATTTAAATTTTCTTTCAAATCTGAATTCCTACATTTGCTAATTATTCAACAACATGAGATGTATTTTATTAGTCCTTTGTTTGTCACTCTCTTCTCTGCAATTAAAAGCTCAGGAAAGTGATCCTTCATTTGAATATGGAGTGAAATTCGGTTTACTAGTTTCGGAACTTAAGGGAACAGAATCTGTAAAATCTCTTAGATCTTCTTTTACTGTAGGATTAGTTTCAGAATACAGAATAAATGAACGGTTCGCGGTGCAGCCAGAACTTTTGTTTTCAAGACAGGGTAGTTCTGATAGGGGAGATGTCGATGGATCTTTTTTTGAAAATAGAATCAATCTTGAATATTTTAACTTACCTCTGCTAGGGAAATACTATATAAAAAAGGGTTTGGCAATTGAGCTAGGTCCTCAGATTGGATATCTCGTAGATACTAAGTATAAAAGTAAGCGTTCGGAAAATTCTTTTGTAAGTCCTGTTGAAGATGATTTTGAAGAAATTGATGTCTCTGCTGCGCTTGGAGCAAGTTTTAAAACAGATTGGGGATTTTTGGTAGGCATACGATACACTCTTGGCTTAACCGATATCAACAATGGCTTTGAAGTAGAGACTGGCAGTCTACGTAATGCTACGTTTCAGCTTTATTTCGGGTATTTATTCAAATAATGCTTTAATAATCTAAAATGTCAACTGCTTTAAAAACAGTATCTTTGCGCAAATTTTGAAAATGAAAGACCAACATAAACATAAAGAGCCCGGTAAAAAGGGATCTAAAAGTAAATTCAGCAAAAAGGAAGTTGCTCAATCTAAAGTAGATAAGCAAGTGAAAAACCCAAACGCTGGCATGCGACTCAATAAATATGTTTCCAATTCTGGGGTGTGTTCACGAAGAGACGCTGACATCTACATTAAGTCTGGGAATGTAACCGTGAACGGTAAAGTGATTACAGAAATGGGTCACCATGTCAAACTTGAAGATGAAGTAAAATTTGATGGTAGATTAATAAATCCAGAGCCAAAATCTTATGTGCTACTCAATAAACCCAAAGGGTTTTATGTGACAGGGAGTTATGATAAAGGAAAATTAACAGCTTTGGACCTGGTCCAGAATGCATCAAAATCTAAACTTGCTCCTGTAGGCAAATTGGATACAAGTGCTATGGGATTGATACTTTTTACCAATGATGGAACATTAGCCAAGAAATTATCGGGACATAAAAACGGTGTGAGGCAAATTTATCAGGTGGAGTTGACTAAACCTCTTAAGGAATCTGATCTTGAAATCATAAAAGACGGTCCATTTATAGAAGGTTCTAAAGTAAAAATTGAAGAAGTAGCTTATGTAGACAACCGCCCCAAAAATATAATTGGATTGGAGTTGAGAAGTCAAAGAGCACATATTGTGCAAAGAATTTTCAAGAAACTGGGTTATGAAATAGAAAAGCTGGACCGAGTGGTCTATGCAAATTTAGACAAGAAAAATGTTCCAAGAGGACATTACCGTATTCTTACCAAACAGGAAGTTATCAATTTAGGAATGGTTTAAATAGGTTTATGAATAAAACTGAAGGACATAATTTCTCTATGTTAATCTTGCTCCCAAGCAAGATGATCTTGGTTTTGGTGTTGCTTTTTAACTTTTCCATGCACGCTCAGGATAGGGAAATAAGAAAAGACTCTCTTAAGATAAACGATAGTATAATTGGAATAGCAGAATACGAGTACGATAAAAGTCGAGGGGAGACCGTTTACGACGGGAAATTCAATTTTCAATCAGTTACAGAGTCCAAGTTAAAAAGTTTTGACTTTGAAGCGATCACCTATGAAGGTGAGTTTTCCTCTGATAAAAAAACTGGTGATTGGCTGTATTCCAATAAAAAAATGATAGAAGGTGATCAGAAATTTGTTTCTGGGTTTAGAGTTGGAAATTTAGCTTCTGGAACCGAAAATTTAGTTTCAGGTCAATTTCAAGATGGCGTAGCTGTAGGGAATTGGAAAGTCGTAAAACAGGATTATATTAATTCCAATGTAGAAGACACCTTATTTTTGATAGAATCTACTTTCAAAAACAACCAACTTGTAGGCTCATTAAAGTCAAATTCTAAATCTATTCTTGTTCAAGGTTATTTTAACGCCGATGGATATTTCCATGGGGAATGGGAGATTGAACATAAAGATGAAAAGGTTATAGAAAATCGAACTTTTGAAGCAGGCCTTTTGAAAAAATATGAAATCATCATTGATGGTAAAACCTTTGATATTTCTTATGCTGGCTTAGATACAACAATAGCAAAAGAAGAGCAATGGGAAGACATCACTCTTGAAGATGGATATTTTGATATTTTAAACCTTGTAGATCTTGAAGTTGAACAATCAGTTTCTTCATCTATCGATGTGTCGCTTAATACTTACCACAAAAAAACGAACGAGTTTATTGAAAACAGTATACTTTCTTTTTCATACAATACACAATTTGACATTTGGAATGCTTTTAAAGGCAGTAAACCATTAGGTTTAGGAAAATTCAAAGTGAGAAAACTTGAGTTGACTTCAAAAGAAAAGAAACAAGTAAATGAGATAGCAGAGAATTTTGACGAAATACAAGCTATGCTGAAAGAATTTCAAGATAATTCTAAGGTAAAAATAGGTAAGCCTGTTTATGAAAAATTCAATGAAGCTGAATTGATTTTCAATGTCTACAGAAATGAGATGAGTCAATTGAAAAAACTGGTGAATGTCGTTACCTCTGATGCTTTTGTATACATACAAAGAGATGATATTTACAATAGGATATGGCCTAAGCTCCGCTTTCCTGTAGAAGTGACCTATGAATTTCAATCTGAATTGGTCACCAAATCTCATAAATTCCCAAATTCACCAGAACGTGAAGACTTTGACCTGGAAAAGGCAAACCTTCTGATAAATGACATATATAAAGATGTAAAGGCTATAAGCGAAGAAGTGAGCGAAATCTTTGAGGCGATGGAGGTCGAAAAATCACTCTCTGAAGATGAAGAGAAGCTGATCAAGAAGAAAGATAAAATTGAAAGTCTTTTTGATGCAAATTCTAAAGAAGAAAATTATAATTCACTACATGAACGTTATTCTAATTTAGTTCTGGAACTTACCGAAGAATGCTTTAATGCTTATGGCAATTTAGAAGTTGATAAAAAGAAGAAAGAAATTAAAAACCTACTAAGCTGTTTTGATAACCTTATCGATTTCTACGAGTTTTTAGAAGATTTAAAGTCTAAAAACGAGCGTTTAGATGATGCTTATACAAACACGACTTTCAACCCCTATATGATGGTAGATATGTCTGAACGTATCAAAGAAAATATCTATGAGGCCTTTGATGAAAGTCTCAAACCCTATCTGCTTGATAAATTAAGCGGTGACTTTTCTTGTGGAAAACTGGAAAATGCCATGGAAGATATAAATAAGGTCTATCAAAAGATGCTGGATTTGAGCAAGCGTGATACAAAGGCAGAAGAAAGAGAATTAAGAAGACAAAAAGATCCTGAAAAGATTTTATCAGTCTTAGAAATTGACTTGAAATATTGATGTTTATGAAGTTGAGAGGAGCTTATTTTTTCGCCTTAATTTTTATTTGTTTTTCAAGCCTAGTTTTTTCTCAGGAAGGTGAGAACAGTTTTCCAGACCAATCCATTTTAAGTGAACCAGAAACACTTACCTGGATCAATAGTTACGGTACTTTCCGTATTAGTGAAAAATGGTTTTGGCATGCGGAACTTCACTACAGGATGCGGGAGAACGATGACCGAAACTTCATAGGAGATGTTGCTCAAATCTACAATAGGCACGGGATCAAATACATTCCTACAAAAAACTTCAGTGCTACATTTGGTGGGGTGTTGAGGGTGGATTTTGGAGAGCAAAGCGGAGATGACCTGCAAGACCTTATCCTGGAGCCTCGGCTTTGGCATGAATACATTTGGACAATGCCATTTGAACGTTTTAGAGTATACCACAGGATAAGAATAGAACATAGATGGAAGAGAAGTTTTGCTAAAGGTTCAGATTATGAGTTTGGAAATAGGTGGCGTTATAAATTCATGATGAAAATCCCGCTAAATAAACCCAATTTACAACCTGGAGCTTTCTACTTCAATCCAGATGTTGAGCTTATTATGCAAACTGGGAAAGGAATTGTAGATAACCCAGTTGAAGATTTGAGATTATATCCTGGCATAGGTTACATCGCCTCTCCAAGAGTAAGTTATTCTGCCAACATGATGTACACCACTGGGCAATCTTCTGACTTTGGAGGGGTATATAGAGAACGTTGGATATTCAAATTCAACGTTTACATTAACTTAGATCTTAGAAAATTTGATGACAAAATACCAGATACAAGATTCTACGAATAAAATTTATTCAATATGAGTTCAAAAGATAAAAAAAATAAAAAACGTTACAGATTTTTATTCCTCATCGCACTTCTTACAATATTAGGTTTATTGGTGATTATTTATACTGTGGATTCCAAGCTTACTGCATATGAAGAAAGTGAAACCATTCCTGTTTCTGCTTATGAAGAATTAGAAACCGAATTCAATACGCTTCAAGATTTAATTGCGGTAGATGACATTTGGATTCTTGATAAGCGACCTGAAAAAGCATTGAGAGGATATAAGGATTTGAATATTTTGGATAAAAATTTGAAAAAAAAAGTTGATGAAAGAATTCAGCGTATTCAAGATATTTTAGATTCTCAAGAGGATGATGAGCTAACCAAAATAAATATGAGGACTGAGTTGAACAACTTACAACAGGAAAAGGATTCAATTTCAGTTAAGTTAGATTCTCTTCAGCAAAATTTTAAATTGACTTCAAGTCAGCTGAAGCGTACAAATGATAGTCTCGAAAACGAACTGAGCAGCAAAACAAGGCAACTAGATCGTAAGGAAACATTAAAGGTTATTAGTTTTAAGTCAGAAAATGATGTCCTTATTCACTATATCGGCGAAACTAAAGGCAATGAAGCTGATGGTAGTGGAGTTGGGGTTTGGGCTAACGGTTCAATTTATAGAGGAGAATGGACAAACAACAGGAGAAACGGGAGAGGTGAGTTTAAATGGTCTGATGGTGCTCGGTACGAGGGTGACTTTGTCATGGGTGAACGAACAGGAGAGGGGACTTTTTATTATCCAACAGGCGAAAAATATGAAGGTCAATTCAAAAAAGGTTTACGAAGTGGTTCAGGGACACTTTATGACATCGATGGTAATGTCAGTTTTGAAGGGAGATGGGAAAAAGATAAACCTATACAGTGATATGAACTTAATATTAAGAATTTTGAAAGCCTTAAAATTTAACATTTTAAGGCTTTTTACTTATCTATAAATGAGTTTCATTTGTATTGAATTTCAATTTAATCCAGCTTCAACTCATGAAGTTTCTCCAAGTCTGCAAGTTTGTGTTATATCATCCAATCTTTAATTTTCACTAAGATTGATAACTCTTCACAAAACATATTTTTTTTACTTAACTTTAAGGCTAACAATTAGTTTATAAATGAACACAAAGTACATTGACTTAATCAGTCAAACCTATGATTTTCCCCAAGACGAATTTACTTTAAGTGACAACGAACTCAAGTTTCATGATATTGACCTTATGGGTCTAGTTGAAAAATATGGAGCCCCACTAAAGTTTACCTACTTACCTAAAATTTCTGAAAACATTCTCAGAGCTCAGAAATGGTTTAAAGAGGCAATAGAAAAACACGACTATAAGGGCAGTTACAATTACTGTTATTGTACCAAAAGTTCCCATTTTAAACACGTGTTGGATGAAGCTTTAAAGAATAATATTCATATTGAAACCTCATCAGCTTTTGATATTGATATTGTAAACAGCTTGAAAGAGAAAGGGAAAATCACCAAAGACACCTATGTGATTTGCAATGGTTTTAAAAGGGATCAATACGTTTCCAATATTGCCAATTTAATCAATAGCGGTCATCATAATTGTATTCCTGTAATAGATAATTACGAAGAGATAGCTTTACTTACCAGAGATATCGATAAAGACTTTAAAATTGGAATTAGAATCGCTTCTGAAGAAGAACCAAAGTTTGAATTTTATACCTCTAGGTTAGGGATTGGTTATAAAAATATTGTCCCGTTTTACGAAGATCAGATCAAAAATAATGATCAGGTTGATCTTAAAATGCTTCATTTCTTTATCAATACAGGCATACGAGATAACGCCTACTATTGGAATGAACTTCAGAAATGTTTACGCGTTTACACCAGATTGAAAAAGATTTGCCCAAGTTTGGATAGTCTTAATATTGGGGGAGGTTTTCCTATCAAAAACTCACTTGCTTTTGAATACGATTATCAATATATGATTGATGAGGTTATCAATCAAATCAAACTGACTTGCGAGGAAGAGGACGTTCCTGTACCGCATATCTTTACTGAATTTGGAAGTTTTACAGTAGGAGAAAGTGGAGGAGCTATCTATGAAGTTTTGTATCAAAAACAACAAAATGACCGTGAAAAGTGGAATATGATCAACTCTTCGTTTATCACTACATTGCCAGATTCCTGGGCGATAAGCAAACGATTTATCATGCTGGCCATTAACAGGTGGCAGGACAGGTACGAACGGGTTCTGCTTGGAGGCTTAACTTGTGATAGTGATGATTATTACAATTCTGAACAACATATGAATGCGATCTATCTTCCCAAATATGAGAAAGAAGATCCGCTGTATATCGGCTTTTTCAATACGGGAGCCTATCAAGAAACTATAGGTGGATTTGGAGGCTTGCAGCATTGCTTAATTCCAAGTCCTAAGCATATTTTAATACAAAAAAACGACGATGGAAGTCTGTCGACAGAATTATTTAGCGAACAACAAAAAAGTGAAGATTTACTCAAAATTTTAGGTTATCATGGCATCTAAAACAAATTATGCAGGAATTCCAGACAAGTATGCACGTATAGACGAGGCGAAAGTCGTTTTAATTCCAGTTCCCTATGATGGAACAAGTTCTTGGCAAAAAGGAGCAGATAAAGGCCCTCAGGCCTTCTTGGAAGCTTCGGAAAATATGGAGTTATACGACATAGAAACCCGGACAGAAGTTTACAAGAAAGGAATTTATCTGGCGCCTCCTGTGTCGGAGAATAGTTCGCCAGAAAAAATGGTGGAAGCTGTTCACAAGACCACCAAAAACTATATTGCTCAGGATAAATTCGTCACTATTTTTGGAGGTGAACATTCTGTTTCCATCGGCACCATCCGAGCTTTTCACGAGCAATTTCCAGATTTGACGGTTGTTCAACTTGATGCTCATGCGGACTTGAGACCTTCTTATGAGGGAAGTGCCTGCAATCACGCCTGTGCGGTTCATGAAGCTAGTAAAAAAGGAAATTTAATCCAAGTTGGAATTCGTTCTATGGATGAGTCAGAGTTAGAACATATGGATGAAAACCGTGTGTATTTTGCTCATGATTTGTATGAAGATTGGCAAGATGATGCTATAGGACAAATGACTCCTAATGTCTTTATTACCATAGACCTGGATGCTTTTGACCCATCAATTATGCCTTCCACAGGAACCCCGGAGCCAGGAGGTTTATTCTGGTACGAAACTTTGGAGTTTTTAAAAGATATTTTCAAAAAGAAAAATGTGGTTGGGTTTGATATCGTAGAACTTTGCCCTAATGAAGTCGATAAGTCATCCGATTTCTTGGCAGCAAAGCTGTATTATAAAATGTTGAGCTATAAATTCAAATATGAAAATGCTTCTGAAGACGAGGAGGATTAGATATTAGAAGTGAGATTTTAGATTTTTGATCTTTAGAGCAAAGAGAAAAGAACAAAGAGAAAAGAAAATAGAGCTTAGTTTAAAAAATATTTCTAATGGCTAAAAGGCATAACTATAAAAATTTAAATATTTGGAAGTTAGGCTTGGAGATTGCTTTTGAGGTATCGGATGTTATAAAAAAGTTCCCTTCTTTAGAAAGGTTTGCATTGTCCGATCAAATGAATCGTTGTTCTATATCCATACCCAGTAATATTGCAGAAGGCTCAGCTGGGAGTCAAAAAAGCTTTAAACATTTCATCAATGTTTCAATTGGGTCTTCTTTTGAACTTATTACACAACTTCTTATCGCAAAACATAGATTATATTTAACTGAAAAAGAATTTCAAGAGTTAGAAACCAAGATTGAACATTTCCAAAGAATGGCTTCAGCTTTTCAAAATCAGTTGTAGTTAGATTGTAGAAAAGAATATAGAACAAAGAGAATAGAAAAAAGACAAGAGAAGAAAGTGAAGAGGGCAGAGAACAAAGAGAGAATGCCAAGAATCTAAAATACAGATAGTTAGAGCAAAAAAAAGACTAAAGAAAATATTTATAGAGGTTATATAACCGTAGGTTTAACGATATAAATCTATGTTCTATTTTCCTTGTTCTTTTTTCAGAATCAAAATAAAACATAAACCCATGAGTAAACCCATTTCAGAATTTATAGAAAAATATTACTTACATTTCAATGCAGCGAGTCTTGTAGATGCTGCGAAAGCATACGAAAAGCAATTGGAAGGCGGTTCCAAGATGCTGGTTTCCCTGGCAGGGGCGATGAGTACTGCAGAATTAGGTAAGATTTTCGCCGAAATGATTCGTCAGGATAAAGTGCACATCGTGTCTTGCACAGGAGCCAATTTGGAAGAAGATATTATGAATTTGGTCGCTCACTCCCATTACAAGCGGGTCCCTGAATACCGAGATCTGACGCCGCAAGACGAATGGAAGCTTTTAGAAAAAGGATTGAATCGGGTGACGGATACCTGTATTCCTGAAGAAGAAGCTTTTAGACGTTTGCAGAAACACATTGTGAAAATCTGGAAAGATGCGGAGGCTAAAGGTGAGCGTTACTTTCCGCACGAATACATGTATAAATTGTTGCTTTCGGGAGTTTTGGAAGAGTATTATGAAATCGACCTGAAAGATTCCTGGATGTATGCTGCAGCAGAGAAGAATTTGCCCATCGTGGTCCCTGGATGGGAAGACAGTACCATGGGAAATATTTTTGCCAGCTATGTAATGAAAGGAGAATTGAAAGCGTCTACCGTAAAATCTGGAATTGAGTACATGACATTTCTGGCAGATTGGTACACCGATAACTCAAAAGAAGGCATTGGCTTTTTCCAAATTGGAGGAGGAATTGCAGGGGATTTCCCAATTTGTGTGGTGCCCATGTTGTACCAGGATATGGAACGCACGGATACGCCATTTTGGAACTACTTTTGCCAGATTTCAGATTCAACTACGAGTTACGGATCCTACTCCGGAGCGGTTCCCAACGAAAAAATTACCTGGGGGAAACTGGACATCGATACGCCTAAATTTATCATAGAAAGCGATGCCACGATTGTTGCTCCCCTTATTTTTGCTTACTTGCTGGAAATGTAAGCGCTCTTTTTAATTTGCTTTTTTTAAAAAGTGAACCTTATAAGCTTTAGAAATCATCTTCGCTTTGGACGCCTAATTCAAACGAAGATGATATGTAAAGCTCATTATCTATAGACTTTATGGCTAACTTTGCACAAGTTCAGTAGTAAAATGATATCCCTTTTCTATTCTGAAATTAATACCGGTCATATTTTAATTTTATACTTAAATCAACGCTTTTATGTCGACTGAAAATTCTCCAAAAATCGAACAAATTGAATTGAAATACCTTTCGCTCAAGGATTTTGAAGCCTTGAAGGAGGTGTTTATTGAAATTTATGGTGATGCTCCAGATGCTTACTGGCGTAAGGATGAGTTGCGAAGCTTGATGGATATTTTTCCTGAAGGACAGGTGGTCATTTTGGTTAATGGTGATCTGGCGGGTTGTGCTTTTTCTATTATTGTGGATTATGATAAGCTGTCCGATCAGCATACTTATGATGATATTGCCGGGGATGTGAAATTCAAGAATCACACAGAACACGGGGATATGCTGTATGGAATTGATGTGATTATCAAAAAAGAATACAGAGGTTTGAAGCTGGGAAGGAGACTTTACGATTACCGAAAGGAATTGACGGAACAGCTGAATCTAAAAGGAATCGTGTTCGGTGGCAGAATCCCAAATTACCATAAGGTTTCCAGTAAATTGACGCCGAAGCAGTACATCCAAAAAGTAAGGACCAAAGAGATCGATGATCCCGTGTTGAATTTTCAATTGTCTAATGACTTTAGACCGGTGAGAATTTTGTCCAATTATCTCGATGGGGACAAGGATTCTAAAGAGTATGCTGTCTTGATGCAGTGGGATAATATTTATTTTGAAAAAGAATCTAAAGCACCTTCCAACCAGAAAAGTGAAGTACGTCTAGGGCTAGTGCAATGGCAAATGCGGTCTTACAGGAGTTTAGAGGAGTTATTGCATCAGGTGGAGTATTTTGTAGAATCCTTGTCGGGTTACCGTTCCGATTTTGCATTGTTTCCCGAGTTTTTCAATGCGCCTCTGATGTCGAAGTACAACCATTTGAGTGAGCCGGAAGCCATACGAGAATTGGCCAAATATACTGAGCCTATCAAAAGTAAAATGGCAGAATTGTCTATTGCTTACAATATCAATATTATTTCTGGAAGCATGCCAGAAGTGATTGATAATAAACTATACAATGTCGGTTATTTATGCAGACGCGATGGGAGCATAGAGCGCTATGAGAAAATACACGTCACCCCGGATGAAGCTAGGGTTTGGGGGATGCAACGTGGAAGTGAGTTTAAAGTATTTGACACCGATTGTGGTAAAATTGGGATCTTGATTTGCTATGATGTTGAGTTTCCGGAGTTATCTAGAATTCTGGCTAAAGAAGGAATGGATATTCTTTTTGTCCCATTTCTTACCGATACGCAAAATGGATTTTCCAGAGTGAAACTTTGTGCGCAGGCTCGGGCGGTGGAAAACGAATGTTACGTGGCAATTGCAGGAAGTGTTGGTAACCTGCCAAAAGTGCATAATATGGATATTCAGTATGCGCAGTCAGCGGTGTTTACTCCTTCTGATTTTGCATTTCCAAGTGATGGAATAAAAGCGCAAACCACCCCTAATACAGAGATGATCCTCATTGCTGATGTCGATCTACTAGCCTTGAGAGAATTGCATAATTTTGGGAGTGTAAAGAATTTGAAAGATATCCGGAATGATCTTTATACCTTAGACCGTAAAAATTAAATTTCTAAACTAAATTTGAAATCGGTTATCATTGTTTTTATTCCTTGATTTTTCAGCTTATCCTTAAAAATCATCAAGAAAACTTATCTTAGTCTACATTTTTAAGGCAAGATATGTGTAACATGATACTGTTATTTAGTATTGTTGGTTCATTTTTTATAAGTGATCCACCTGATTTTAGTATTGAATCTAGCAACTTTTGCATTTATGATTCAGGTGAAATTGAACATAACATGAATCAGTGTAAGCCCAATCCAGCCTATTCTTATTCGACAGATCCTCATGATTTGAGTGATTTTTCTGAAGTTGTTATTCCAATCGTTTTTTGGGGGATTAATAAAACAGACGGTAGTAATCAAGATCCGCTCACTAAAGCAAAGGTTCAAGAGTCATTAGAACTTCTTAACTCAGCTTTTGCTGAAATGAAGATTTGTTTTGAACTAAACGACTTAAACTATATCGATGATTCTGAAATCTACTGGTCAGACTATTATAAATTTAATAAGCACGTTAAAAAGAATTACCCTGTTTCAGATGAAGTTTTAAATATTTACGTTCCGTATAGGTTTACCAATAACAATAATAATTTGAGAGGGGGAAAGTGGTCTTCAAATCAAATGTCGGTGAACATGCTAAACTATAAAACTGGAATTTTACCTCATGAAGTTGGACATATTCTTGGACTTTTACATACGCATACCGGAGAGAAAGCTATGAATTGTGAGCATATCACCAGAGATGAAAATGATCTCAGCTACAATGCCAAATGTACAGGTGATAGAGTGACAGATACCAATGCCATGCCTAATTTGTATCGATATTTTCATTTGATAAATGAAAATTGTGAATATGAGGGTGATTTAAGAAACTGCGAAGATTTGCCTTATCAACTTACAGAAGAGGATATAAGAAATTTTATGGGCTATACCCAACATTCCTGTCGTTCTACTTTTACAGTTGGACAGGGTATAAGAGCTAGAGAGTTTATTGAAAATTCACAGAAATCTGGTAAACTGGGTTTCGTTTTTCAAAAAAAATAGGCGTTATCGAATTATCAATAACGCCAATTTTTTTTACAGTTGTAACGGGATTAATCCGCTTTGCCAACGATCGAATAGTATTCTGTTGGTGTTTTTACTTTTATATATTCATGGTCTCTCATGACGTGACAGGCATTGCAGCTTTGCCTCATAGCCTCATATTTTTCATCAAATAGAACCTTGTTATTCTCTTCAATGGCTTTATTTATTTCTGGAATGGAAACTGTTAAAAATTGAGAAGCAGCTTCGGTATGTTCTGGTCTTCTTTCTAAGCCTAGCTCAATCGCCTCTTCCATTTCGTGCACGTGGTGTTCTGCATAACCCCAGTTTTCATTTTCACCAGCGACATATAGTTCTTTGAAACGATAACTCACTTCCCACATAGCTTTACCAAAACCCTGAAAATGATCTTCGATGATTTCAACTTGTTCAGTCTCATCGCCTTTTATCCACTTTCCTTCAACAGGTTCTTTATCATCCGACTTTTTATTACAACTGACTATTAAACCGCTTAAAAGAACTAGATAGACATACTTCATAATTTATCTTTTTATAAATGTACTAAGATTTTAATCCCTTCCCAAATATATACTCAAGAAGTAAAGTAAAGTGGCGAGTGATCCAATAGCAGCAACAACGTAAGTTCTAGCGGCCCATTTTAAAGAATCTTCAGACATTTTATACTCGTTTTGATTCACGATATTTTGATCCTTTAGCCAGGCAAGCGCTCTGTTACTGGCATCGTACTCTACTGGTAAGGTAATGAAGCTAAAAAGTGTTCCAAGTCCAAACATGATGATTCCTGCCAGTAGTACCATTTGGCCAACACCTGCAGACACCATTGTCATTAATATAAGACCTCCAAAAATCACCCATTGGCTCCATTGAGAAGCAACACTTACTATAGGCACGAGCTGGCTGCGCATTTCCAGCCAGGAATAGGCTTTGGCATGTTGTACAGCGTGACCAACTTCGTGAGCTGCAACAGCTGCTGCCGCTGCATTCCTTTGGTTGTAGACACTCTCGCTCAGGTTGATTGTCTTTTTGGTAGGATGGTAATGGTCTGTCAATTGACCAGGAGTCGAAATGACTTTTACATCATAAATCTGGTGGTCTTCAAGCATCTTCTTAGCGATTTCTGCTCCACTCATTCCATTCTGAAGTTGAATTTTGGAATATTTCTTAAACTTACTTTTCAACTTATTGCTCACATACCAGCTAACTAGCAGTATGGCTCCAATTAAAATATAATATCCAAACATGGTTTTACTTTTTAAAAACTAACTCATCAAAAAATCGACCAAAAACAAATTTGTCAGTCTATTTTTCAAAAACAAATTCTAAAAATTCTAAATCTGAATTTTCGTTAGAATTATTTTCCAAATCCAGATATTCACTTACCTGACTACTGGTAATTGTAAATTTCAATTGATTGTTATTCAACTCTACATTCACACTTTCCGTTGTTGTAGAGTCATCAATTGTAGTTGTGGCTGTCAATATATTGTTATCTAATGTATATATACCTGTATTTAATGTGTCTCCGCAATTTAAGGTTTCATTGTTTTCGCCAGTAAAATTGATTTTGGGATAAGTAAACTGATAAGTATCATCTTCAAAATTTACAACCATACCATCAAAACAAGAAGTTTCCTGGGTTAAATCTATACTCGAATTACCATCGTTATTAAGATCTACAGGTTCACTTGCGTTAAGCTCATTTAAAAACCATTCACCTTGAATGTCACCCTGGGTTAGTGGTTGAGGTGTAGTGTCATCATCGTCACATGAGATCAATACACTTGCTAAAATAAGGATGATAGAGTAACTAATTAGTTTCATAATTTAAATATTTTTGCTAATATAAAAGATAAGTGGTTGAGCCAAAAGCTGCTTAACAAAATATTTGAGAGCATAGCTTGCTATATAAATTTATAATCGTAAATTTGCACCCTTATTTTCAAGACATTGAGGATAAAAGGAATGTTTAATTATTTAAAAATTTAAGTGTGGATACATTAAGTTACAAAACGGTTTCAACCAACAAAGCCACTGCAGATAAGCAATGGGTTGTAGTTGATGCCAGCGGACAATCTCTTGGACGTGTAGCTTCTATTGTTGCCAAACTTTTGAGAGGTAAGTATAAGCCTAGCTTTAGCCCTCATGTTGATTGTGGAGACAACGTCATTGTTGTGAACGCAGAAGAAGTCAACTTGACAGGTAAGAAGTGGGACTCAAAAGAGTATATCCGACATACTGGATATCCTGGTGGACAGAGAAGTTTAACAGCTCAAGAAGTATTTGACAAGAGCCCAGAGCGTCTTGTAGAAAAATCTGTAAAAGGCATGTTACCTAAAAACAAATTAGGAGCAGATTTATTTAGAAATCTACGTGTTTTTACAGGGGCTGAGCACAATTTAGCTGCTCAACAACCAAAAGAAATTAATATAAACGAACTAGTGTAAATGGAGACAATTCACAAAATTGGCCGTAGAAAAACAGCTGTAGCTAGAGTTTATCTTTCTGAGGGAAAAGGTGAAATTACCGTTAACAAGAAAAAAGCTAACGAATATTTCACAACTGGTCCTTTGCTTTACAAAGTTAATCAAGCTTTAACTTTGACTGGTAATGAAGACAGATTTGATATCAATGTAAATGTCTTTGGTGGTGGTATCACTGGACAAGCAGAAGCGATCAGACTGGCATTATCTAGAGCAATGTGCGAACTAGACCCAGAGAACAGAGCTACTCTAAAACCTGAAGGATTGCTTACAAGAGATCCAAGAATGGTTGAGCGTAAGAAATTCGGTCAGAAAAAAGCAAGAAAGAAATTCCAATTCTCAAAACGTTAATCGAGAATTTCATTCACAAATTGAAATTATTAACAGTTCAATTTTTTGTTGTTATTCCGCATCATGCGGAAGTTAGTTTAGCATCTAAATGAATAAGGCCAATGCAAACAAATTGCCACTTATTTATTGCTATCCCAACAGAAGAACGTAAACTAAAACAAAAATGGCAAATCAAATAGAGGTCAAGGACTTACTTGACGCTGGTGTTCACTTTGGACACCTTACCAGACGATGGAATCCAAACATGGCGCCTTATGTATACATGGAGCGTAATGGAATTCACATTATCAACTTATACAAAACGGTTGCTAAAATGGAAGAAGCTGGTGCAGCACTTTCTAAAATAGCAGCAAGCGGTAGAAAAATTCTTTTCGTCGCTACCAAGAAACAAGCTAAAGAAATAGTAGCTCAAGAATCTTTGAGAGCTCAAATGCCTTACATCACAGAAAGATGGCCTGGAGGAATGTTGACCAACTTTGTCACCATCAGAAAATCTGTTAAGAAAATGGCAGCTGTAGACCGTATGAAAAAAGACGGAACTTTCAATTCGCTTTCCAAAAAGGAAAGATTGCAAGTAGACAGGATGAGAGCTAAACTCGAAAAGAACTTAGGGTCTATTTCTGATATGTCTAGACTACCTGCAGCAATCTTTGTTGTAGATACTTTGAGAGAGCACATCGCAGTAAAAGAAGCACAAAAATTAAACATTCCTGTGTTTGCAATGGTGGATACCAACTCCAATCCAAGAGATGTGGATTATGCTATCCCTGCAAATGATGATGCATCTAAATCTATTCACAAGATCATGTCTTTTATGGCAGATTCTATTCTTGAAGGTCTTAATGATAGAAAAGACGGAAAAGACAATGCTGAAGCTAAACCAGCGAAGGCTAAGAAAGAAAAAGCTGCTGAAGAAAAACCAGCTAAAGCTGATACAAAAGCTCCTGTTGTTGAAGAAGTTCCTGCTGACAAAGCAGAACCTACTGAACCAGCTGGTGAAGAAAATAAAGCTTCAGAATAATATAGATTTAATAACATCAAATCGCTTAAGTCTATCTTAAGCGATTTTTATATTAACACAAAATATAAAAACATACGATCATGGCAAAAATTACGGCTGCTGAAGTCAATAAACTGAGAAAAAGCACTGGTGCTGGGATGATGGATTGCAAAAAAGCTCTTGTAAAAAGTGAGGGTGATTTTGATAAAGCTATCGAAATATTAAGAAAAAAAGGGCAAAAAGTTGCTGCTAAAAGAGCGGATAGAGATTCATCTGAAGGTGCAGCTATCGCTGTAGTGAACGAAGATTCTACGAAAGGTGCTATCGTGTCATTAAACTGCGAAACAGATTTCGTAGCAAAGAATGATTCATTTACAAAAATGGCAAATGACTTTGCTCAACTTGCTCTTGGTGTCGATACCAAAGAAGAATTGTTGAAACTTGATTACAACGGCATTACTGTTGGTGATAAACTGACAGAGCAAACAGGTGTGATCGGTGAAAAGATTGAAATTGGTGATTTTAGAATTTTGAAAGCTCCTTTCGTAGGTTCTTATATCCATGCGGGTAATAAAATTGCTGTTTTGACAGGTTTGTCTAAGCCTGCTGATGGTGCAGAAGAAGTGGCTAAAGAAGTTTCTATGCAAGCAGCTGCTATGAACCCTGTAGCTTTGAATGAAGAAGGTGTAGATCAATCTACTATCGACAAAGAGATAGAAATTGCTAAGGATCAACTTAGACAAGAAGGCAAGCCAGAAGACATGCTAGATAAAATTGCTAAAGGAAAAATTCAACGTTTCTTTAAGGATAATACTTTAGTAAATCAGGCATTTATTAAAGACAGTAAAATTTCTGTAGCTCAACACGTGAAAACATTGGGTGACGTAGAAATAGTTGCTTTTGAAAGAGTAGCACTAGGTTAATTCCTTTACATATATTTAAAGCCTTTTAGTGAATTCTGAAAGGCTTTTTTTATGCTCAAAATTGAAGTCAATATCTCATTTTTTCGTATGAGATAATCCTTATATTTGCAAAACTTTATTCTAAATTATTATGCAGTATAAGCGAATTTTACTCAAACTATCAGGAGAAGCTCTCATGGGTGATCGTCAATATGGTATAGACCCCAAGCGGTTAGACGATTATGCTAAAGAGATTAAAACAATTGTTGATAAAGGAGTAGAAGTAGCTATAGTCATTGGTGGGGGGAATATTTTTAGAGGTATTTCTGGCGCCAGTAAAGGTATGGATAGGGTGCAAGGCGACCATATGGGAATGCTGGCAACTGTTATCAATGGTCTTGCTTTACAAAGCTCATGTGAAGATAATGGCATGCAAACCAGACTTCAGTCCGCGATCAAAATTAACGAAGTCGCAGAGCCCTTTATCAGAAGGAAAGCGATCCGACATTTAGAAAAAGGAAGAGTTGTTATTTTTGGAGGAGGAACAGGTAATCCTTATTTTACAACAGATTCTGCCGCTGTTTTAAGGGCTATTGAAATGGAAGCTGATGTCATTTTGAAGGGGACCCGTGTGGATGGAATTTATACTTCAGACCCAGAACGAAATACAGATGCAACAAAATTTGATTTTATCAGTTTTGATGATGTGTTGAGAAAAGGACTAAAAGTGATGGATACCACAGCTTTTACATTAAGTCAAGAAAATCAATTACCGATTATAGTATTCGATATGAATACACCTGGAAATTTGTTGAGAATCATTTCCGGAGAAAATATTGGAACGAAAGTGAACTTATAGAATATAGATATGAACGAAGAAATAGAATTTATTATAGATAGCGCCAAAGAGTCTATGGAACAGGCTATCAAACACCTTAAGAAACAGTTGGTAAACATCAGAGCCGGTAAAGCTAATCCGTCTATGCTGTCTTCTGTGATGGTAGAATATTACGGTACCATGACGCCGCTTAACCAGGTAAGTAATGTGAATACGCCTGATGCTAGAACGCTTACTATTCAGCCTTTTGAAAAAGCGATGATTAAGGAAATTGAGAAAGGCATTATGAATGCTAATCTTGGATTCAACCCGATGAATAATGGGGATAATGTGATCATCAACGTGCCGCCACTTACAGAGGAAAGACGTGTTCAGCTATCTAAGCAAGCTAAAGCTGAAGCTGAGGAGGCTAAAATAGGGGTGAGAAATGACAGAAGAAATGCTATGAATGATATCAAAAAAGCAGATCTTCCTGAAGATGTCCAAAAAGACACTGAAGAAGAAGTCCAGAAACTGACCGATACTTATATTGAGGAAATCGATAAAATCTACACCAACAAAGAAAAAGAAATCATGACCGTATAATTTACGGCCTTTAAGTTTTATAACTTACACATTTGAAAATTCAACATTTTTTAGGCTTACTCTTTTGTATATTGGTGTTGAACGTTCAAGCTCAATCACCTGTAACGGGCAAAATTGTCGAAGATACGAGTGGAGAAAGTTTTATTGCTAACGCTGTCCTGATCACCAATCAACAGCGTTATTTTTTTTCCAACTATAAAGGAGAATTTACAATCACTCTGCAGGAAGGCGAAGTGGTGCAACAGATTGTTTCCAGAGGTCACGAATCAGTAACTTCCTTTCAAGATGTCTCTATTATAAAGATGACTCCTAAACCTTTGGATGACTCCTCCAGAGTAGGCGATGATGAAATTGACCTCATTGCCGAAAATCAGGTAATTCCTTCTAATTTCAGTTTTAAAAGTTTAAGTAAAACCTCTATTACCAATTCCAAATCGGATTTTGTATTGAGGAAAGCTATTGATTTGAGACTAACAAACAAAGAAGGACTTCAGCAAAAATTAGATGCTGTCAGTGTAGACGGCCTTTCTGAAGTAGTTCCCAAGATGGTAAATAAGGATATCTACTCATTCAATTGGTTTCAAACCTTCATTGAGATTTTTGACGAAAGATTTATTTCACCCTTCAATAAATTAAATGCTATTAATTACGAGTTTTATTCAATTTTTGAAAATTCCGATACCAAAATTATTGGCTTTGAACCCTTACTAAAGGGCTTTCAAAGGTCATTCCAAGGGGTATTGATTCTAGACAAGTCAACATCTAAATTTAAAAGAATTCAGGCAACTTTGGATGCTGATTTTCGACTTAACCTAGTCACTACTTTCGATCTTGAAACTGGTTTACCTGAAAAAACAGATCTTGGTATTTACCCAGGAACTGGAGGCATCAAACTATCTTTTTTTGGTGGAGGAATGTCTTTTGGAAGAATTCAGAAAAAAAATCCAGATGGAGAAGAAGCTGAGCTTCATCATCAGCAGGTATATTATGATAATAAGGCAAATGATACAATTTCTCCATTTCCTAAGTCCTTGAGTAAAATCCTAGAAAATAAAAATGAAATCATCTCCGAAGAGTTTTGGTCAAACTTTGATTATCCTTTTATCAAAGAAAAGAGAGAAAATGTTGAGGAGTTAAAGGCATATATTGAAGAGGAAAATATAGAAAACAGGGTAAAGAGGATTTCAGCCTTTGATGCTGGTTACTTTCCAATAAGTATATTTGATGTTGATCTTACCCGATTATTTAAGGCAAACAATTATGAAGGCTTACGTTTAGGGTTGGGAGTAATTACCAATCAGTCTTTCTCAGAAAAATTCCGACTTGGTGCTTTCACAGCCTATGGTACTCAGGATACTAATTTCAAATATGGATTTAACGGCGGTATGTTGTTAGATTCTGATACCGGAACTTGGCTAAATGCATTCTATGACAATGATATTGAAGAAGTGGGGATGAATAATTACCTCACAGATCAGCGCGTATATACCTTGTTTGAGCCTCGGCTAGTCAATATCACTTTTTTTTATAAATATGAAAAGTATGGCTTGAGCCTTCAGCATAATTTTACTCCTCAGTTGATTTCTGAATTCAAGGTTGATAAAAATAGAATTTCACAAACCCGTGATTATGCTTTCTTAAATGACGGAAACTTGTTTGAGAATTATGACCTGACCTCTGCTACTTTTGGATTGAGATGGACACCAAACTATAGTTACTCCAAGGTTGGAAAAAGGATTTATGTCAATAATGCATTCACGCCTGTTGTTTCGGCTCAGGTGAGTCAAAGTTTTGAAGGCGTATTGGATGGTGATTTTAGTTTTACCAAACTCAGCGCTAAGGTGGATTATGACTTTTCACATAGCTGGGGGAGTTTTTCGAGTATAGAGCTAGGTGGAGATCTAGGTTTTGGAGACATACCATTGATGCATACCTTTCATTCTTTTCCCAACAGTCCTAACAAAGAAGGTGTTTTTAACAGATTTTCTGTGGCAGGTGTCAAAAGTTTTGAAACCATGTATTTCAATGAATTTTTTAGTACCAAATTAGCAACTTTACATCTTAAGCACAGACTAGCTCCTTTTAAACTATCCAACACAATACAGCCAGAGCTTGTCCTGATTTCCAGGTACGCTATCGGTGATTTTGAAAATCCTGAAAACCATCAAAATATAGCTTTTAATACCTTATCTCAAGGTTACAACGAAGCTGGATTTGAGCTTAATAAGTTGTTTTTTGGGTTTGGACTTAGCTTCGCCTACAGGTACGGTGCCTATCACTTACCCAATCTGGAGGACAATATTTCCTTCAAATTCACTTTTTACCTAAAGCTTTAAAAATTAAAAACAGCAAACAAGTTTGATTTTTTACATTTGCAAATTCATATATTACTAAATGCAAAAGGTTTTTAGCTTCGGATTTTGGAATTTCATTGCCAGCAGAATTTTAAGAAACAGAATACCTATCATTTTGATTCTGATAGGTATAACAGTGTTTCTAGGTTTCCAATGGAAAAACATGCAGTTTTCTTTTACAGAGGCCAATTTACTTCCAGACGATGCTCCCATCAATAAGCAGTACGCAGATTTTGAGGAGAAATTTGGATCTGACGGGAATGTCATCATGCTGGCGACAGATGATGAGGACTTGTTTACTCCCAAAAATTTTAAAGCCTGGCAAAAATTAGCCGACACCCTATCTACTTTCCCCGAAATTAAATCTGTAATTGGGATTCATAATTTGCAAAAACTAGAAAAACGCGAAGATCCTAAGCGTTTTGAAATGCAGCCTATACTAGAGAGCGATGCTATTTCTGAAAAACAGATAGAAGCTTACGGTGAAAATCTTTTTACAGATTATCCGTTTTATGACGGATTGATTTTTAACTCTGAAACAAAAACTGTCCAGACGGTTGCTTACATGCAGGACAGTATTGTCAATGCTAAGGGCCGAAAGATTTTTGTCATGGAGAAGTTTGTGCCGCTGATTGAGTCTTTCAAGGATGAAAATTCTATTGAGATTCATGTCTCGGGGATGCCATACATCAGAACTTTAAATTCTCAAAACATCGTCGATGAAATCCAGTGGTTTGTTCTCTCTGCCTTGCTTGTGACCTCATTTATCTTCTTTTTCTTTTTCAGGTCGTTTAGGGCAACGCTCATTTCTATGCTTACGGTAATTATTGGCGTGATGTGGGCTTTTGGATTTATCGGCTTATTAGGTTTTGAAATCACTGTGCTAACAGCTGTCATTCCACCGCTAATCATTATTATAGGAATTCCTAACTGTATCTTCCTCATCAATAAATACCAGCATGAAATCAAGCAGCATGGTAATCAGGCGAAATCTTTACAGCGGGTTATTACTAAAATTGGTAATGCGACTTTAATGACCAATGTGACCACTGCTTCAGGCTTTGCTACTTTTATCTTTACTCAAAGTGAACTGCTCAAGGAGTTTGGTATTCTGGCATCGATCAATATCATTGCTATTTTTATTTTGAGTTTATTGATTATTCCTATCATCTATAGTTATTTGCCGCGCCCTCAGGACAAGCATTTAAGGCATCTTGGGAAACAATGGATAGAAGGTTTTGTAGAGTGGATTGTAAAGATGGTTAAGCATAGAAGAGTTACTATTTATTTCACTTCGGTTGCTGTACTTGGATTAAGTATTATTGGAATCTTTAATATTAAGATTTCAGGAAGCCTGCTGGAAGATATGCCTCAAAGTGCAGACTTCTTTCAGGACATTAAGTTTTTTGAAGACAAATTTGATGGAGTACTACCGCTGGAAATCATGATTGATACCAAACGACAAAATGGAGTCACTAAGCTTTCTACTCTAAAGAAAATGGACGAATTGAAAAGTGAAATCAATGAGATTGAAGAACTATCCCCACCGCTTTCAGTCGTGAATCTGGCTAAATATGCCAAGCAGGCTTTTTATAATAACAATCCAAAATATTACCAATTACCGACTTCTCAGGAGCAAACCTTCATGTCACCCTACATAAAAAGTATGGATAATATGGAAAACGGAATTTCATCCTATGTCGATTCTACAGGACAATTTGCAAGGATGACCATGTTCATGAAAGATGTTACCACCGAAGAAATTTCTAGAATTGAAGCCAAATTGCTTCCGGAAATTGACAAAATCTTTCCCAAAGAGCGTTTTGAAGTGACGATGACAGGAAAAGCTTTGGTGTATCAAAAAGGTACACACTACCTGGTAGATAACCTTATATTGTCTTTATCTCTTGCGATTATTCTTATCGCTTTATTTATGGCGTGGATGTTTCGATCGTTTAGAATGATTTTGATCTCGCTTATTCCTAATTTACTACCGCTCTTGATGACTGCTGGGATGATGGGTTTTATTGGTGTTCCCATCAAACCTTCAACCATTTTGGTCTTTAGTATCGCCTTTGGAATAAGTGTGGATGATACCATTCATTTTCTCGCCAAATACAGGCAGGAGCTCAAAGCCAACCACTGGAAAATTAAGCGCTCGGTGTATCCTGCCTTGAGAGAAACCACAGTAAGTATGTTCTACACCTCCATTGTGTTGTTCTTTGGATTTTCAGTCTTTATGATTTCAAGTTTTGGGGGAACTGTTGCCTTGGGTGGCCTGGTGTCGGCAACTTTATTATTTGCCATGCTGGCGAATTTATTGTTGCTTCCTTCCCTGTTGCTGTCTTTAGAACGAAGCATTGCTAACCACAAAACCATGAAAGAGCCTCAAATTAAGATTATTGACACGGATGATGATGAAAATGAGAAATCATGAAAAAAGAAGTCTTTCGGTTCAAAGAATTTGAGGTAAAGCATTCCCAGTCGGCGATGAAGATTGGAACGGACGCAGTCTTGCTAGGCGCCTGGGCTTCTGTTGATGAGAAGGTGAACTCCATTCTAGATGTTGGTGCAGGTACTGGAATTTTGGCTTTACAGCTTGCTCAGCGATCTTATGCTGAAACCATTGATGCGGTGGAAATTGATCCAGATGCGTTTGAAGAATGCGTAAGCAATTTTGAAAACAGTCCCTGGGGAGATCGCTTGTTTTGCTATCACGCCAGCTTTACCGAATTTTATACTGAAATGGATGAGACCTACGATTTGATCATCTCAAACCCTCCTTTTTTTGCAGAACAGCCGAAGTTCGACATCCAAAATACATCGCGAGAAAAAGCCAGATTTCAGGAACACTTGAGCTTTGAAGATTTACTGCTCGGTGTTTCCATCATGTTGTCTGCCAATGGATGCTTTAGTGTTATTCTTCCCTTTTCTGAGCAGGAGAAGTTCATTTCAGTGGCCAGCGACTACCAGCTCTACCCATCTAGTATCTTGCATGTAAGAGGTCAACCCACTTCCCCGATTAAGCGAACTCTGCTCAACTTCAGAAGAAATAAAACAGACAGTATCTCAAAAGAGGAGCTTACAATTGAGCATTCCAGGCATGAATATACACAAGAATACATGGATTTGGTAAAGGATTTCTATTTAAAGATGTGATTTTTTAAGATTTAAGCAAAATAATAACAAAGCTTCACAGAAGTTAAGTCTTGTATTCGTTAAATTTGTAGGTAAGAATATACAGATATGAAACAAGATACATTTCAAGCTCCAGATTATTACAATATAGACGATTTATTGACCGAGGAACACCAGATGATTCGTCAGGCAGCGAGAGACTGGGTGAAGCGCGATGTAAGTCCTATTATAGAAGAAGCGGCGCAAAAGGCAGAATTCCCTAAGTCGATCATCAAAGGATTGGCAGGAATTGGTGCTTTTGGCCCTTATATACCAGAAGAATACGGCGGTGCAGGATTAGATCAAATTTCTTACGGCCTCATCATGCAGGAGATTGAACGTGGAGACAGTGGTGTAAGATCTACAGCTTCGGTGCAGTCGTCTTTGGTGATGTTTCCTATCTACGCTTACGGGACCGAGGAACAGCGCAAGAAGTTTTTACCAAAACTGGCGACTGGTGAGTTTATGGGATCTTTTGGCCTTACCGAGCCAGACCATGGTTCCAATCCTAGTGGTATGACTACTCATTTTAAAGACAAAGGCGATCACTATTTATTGAACGGTGCCAAAATGTGGATTTCTAATTCTCCATTTTGCGATGTGGCTGTAGTTTGGGCCAAAAATGAAGAAGGTCGTATACACGGGCTGATTGTAGAGCGCGGCATGGAAGGCTTTTCCACTCCCGAAACGCACAATAAATGGTCTTTACGTGCTTCAGCCACTGGCGAGTTGATCTTTCAAGATGTGAAAGTGCCAAAAGAAAACCTTTTGCCAGGCAAAAGCGGACTGGGAGCGCCTTTGTCCTGTTTGGACTCTGCCCGTTATGGCATTGCCTGGGGAGCGATTGGTGCAGCGATGGATTGTTACGATACGGCTTTACGCTATGCGAAAGAACGCATCCAATTTGGAAAACCTATTGCAGGTTATCAGCTTCAACAGAAGAAACTGGCAGAGATGATTACTGAAATTACCAAAGCTCAGTTACTGGCTTTGCGTTTGGGACAATTGAAAAATGAAGACAAGGCTACTACAGCACAAATTTCCATGGCCAAACGAAACAATGTAGACATGGCGATCAACATTGCCAGAGAAGCCAGACAAGTACTGGGTGGAATGGGAATTACCGGAGATTATAGCATTATGCGACATATGATGAACCTGGAAAGTGTAATTACATACGAAGGTACCCACGACATTCATCTGCTGATTACAGGTTTGGATATCACTGGGATTTCTGCGTTTAAATAGTAAATCCATTCCTTCGCAGAAATACCTATCCATTAGAACATTTTTGATGATGTGTTTTAGCATCGAGCGAAGTCGAGATGTATTGGGTTCTCGACTTCGCTCGAACGTAAACAAGGTCCTTTTTAACATTAGTATAGAAGGTCATTTAAGTGACTAATGGGATGATTGGATTTTTCGATTACATATTCAAAATAAAATTCTAAAATAAAGAGTCAGATAGAGTTAAATCTTATCTGACTCTCTATTTTTGCAAATAAAATTGAAGATAATGCAGGTAACGGAACTCAAAGCAAATTTAAAAGACTTAAGGTCACAACTCATAGACCACCACCTTTATAAAAGTGTAGAATCTCCTCAAGATTTACAGATCTTTATGAAACACCATGTGTTTGCGGTTTGGGATTTTATGTCGCTCTTGAAGTCCCTCCAAACCCAGTTAACCTGCACAAGTTCGCCCTGGGTGCCAGTCGGGAATCCAAAACACCGCTATCTGATTAATGAAATTGTATTGGCGGAGGAAACCGACCTTAATGCCGATGGTGAACGCCAGAGTCATTTTGAAATGTATCTGGATGCGATGCAAAAGGCAGGAGCTTCCACGCAACCTGTGCAAGATTTTGTCGATCAAATCCAGCACGGGACAGATGTGTTTTTGGTCATTGCTACCAGCGATTTACCAGAGAGCGTAAAGGAGTTTCTGATATTTACTTTCAACACCATCAAAAACGGGAAAGCTCATGAGATTGCTGCTTGTTTTACGTTTGGAAGAGAAGAATTGATTCCGGATATGTTTACCTCTATCATCGGCGAGATTCAGCAGAATTTCCCAGAGGAAGATTTGAGTTTGTTCAAGTACTATTTTGACCGTCACATCGAGCTGGATGAAGACGAACACGGCCCGATGGCTTTAGAATTGATCGCTGCCTTATGTGGTGAGGATGAGCAGAAGTGGAACGAAGTGGAAGTGTGTTCTCGAGAAGCTCTGGAAAAACGACTTATTCTTTGGGATGGGATTGCTAAAGAAATCAATTATTATAAGGCTATTGCGTAAGTCCCCTCCCGACCTCCCCGAAGGAGAGAAAAAAAATGCCCAGCCCTAGCCCATCCCTAAGGGAAGAAAATAAAAAAACTCCTGCTCTAATTGTAGAGCAGGAGTAAAAGTTATTCCCCCCTGGAGGGAGTTAGAACGAGGAATTTGACTTTTGCCTATTTCTGGCTTGTAGGTACAATCTCCGAACAATTGACTTCGGTGATGTAGCGTTTTTCGCCGTCTTTGGTTTCGTAAGAGCGTGGAGCAAGTTTACCCCTCAGTAAGACTTCCTGTCCTTTCTTGACGTAAGTTTCTATAAAGCTGGCGGTCTTGCCCCAGGCGACGATATTGTGCCAGTAGGTGTTGGTAATTTTTTCTCCGCTGTTATCGTAATATAATTCATTAGTAGCGAGTGAGAATTTAACTAATTTTTTTCCAGACTCTAGATTAACAACTTCTGGATCCTGGCCTAAGTGGCCCATTAACTGTACATGATTTTTTAAAGTACTCATAACTATAAAATTTAAATGATTTTAAAACTGACTCGGACTATCCAAACCAGGTCGAGGTTACTTTCCATCGACAGGGCAAAGATGCGGCAGGAGTTTTGTTGTAGTCGTCTGTTATCCAGTTACTTCCTTTTACTTACGATTACAATCGTTTGTAGTCGTTTGCAAACAATAAAAATGAATAGATAATTAAGTTAGTTGTCGATAAATAAGAAAATCCATTCATCTTAAAAATCTGCTTTTAAAACTCACTTTTTCCACTATAATATTAGTTAAAAAGAGAGATGTTTTAACTATAAATGCCACCTAATGTTCCATTAAAATTGAGTTGAGACGAAATTCTGTTAAAAAATACAAGATAAAAAAGTAAGGTTTTCCCATAGTATGAGTAAGGTCGAACCGTACTTGTGAAAGAAATATTAATAATATCTTTATAAAAACAAAAATCATATGCTAATGAGATAGCTGTAAGATTAAAAAAGAGAAAGCTCCTGCCAGGCAGAAGCTTCTCCCGTAAAGGCATTAATACATACACTTCACTTCGCGAAGCAAATGTATGGGTTTTCATGAGATGCGCAACTTCTTAAACGAGAAGTATGGAGAATCTGGTAAGATTGAAAACTGCCACAATTAATTATTTAAACTTATTAAAATGAAAAATTTATTTTTTGCACTATTGTTAATTTTTAGCCTTTCAAGCTTCACTAATACTGATAAGAATCTTCAATCTTTAGAAATAGAGGAATCAGTTGAGATTTCTGTAGAAAAAGAAGTTGACTTTGCTAGATGCAGATGGAGAACTTGTACTTATATAAATGGTGAACTTCAAGGTTGTACAGATTGGACATATGGTGAGTGCATTGATGGTGTACCACAAAAGTAATTATTGTAATTTTTAAATTAAATATCCTGTACGATAGTTTCTTTATTGTACAGGAGTTTTAAATCAATAAAATGAAAACACTTTTAAAATTAAGTTTAGTCATCCTACTATTTACAATACAGATAAATGCTCAGTCCATTTGTGGTAAGGTTAACTACACGCATTCTACGCATTTTTCAAGAGATTTCTCAAGAGAATTCACATTGGAATTTAATTCGAGATCCTCTCTTTATAAGGAAGTGGTGAATAAGAAATCAAATAAAAAAGAATCTATCTCACAAGAGAATGAGGGTTTACAATTGAATGTTGAAGCAGAAAGAAACAATCTTAATCCAGAGATGTATCTCAACAAAATTGATGACTTACATTTTTTACAGATTTGGTACGACAAAGAGCTTGTTGTCAAGGAAGATGCTTTTCAATGGAATTGGGATTTGAAAGATGAAACCAAAACGATTGGAAATTTCTTATGCTATAAAGCTAAAATAGAGTTTAGAGGTAGATTTTATACAGCCTGGTACTCGCCAGAAATACCAATTCAATTTGGGCCTTGGAAATTCCAAGGACTCCCAGGGCTTATATTAGAGGTATATGATGCAGATAGAGTTTTACATATACACGCAAAAAAAATATCACTATCCAAAGAAGAGTCTTGTTCAATTTCTTATGATGAATCTAAGTTTGAGAATCCTATGACTGTAGATGAATATTTGATAGAAAGAGAAATTCTTGTAAATAAAGAATTAGCCAGGCTTTCTAGTAAAATGCCGAAAGGTTACAAAAACCAACCTCTCAACCAAAAATGTGAAGATTGTAAGGAGCAAGTTGAAAAATTTAAATAACTCATGAATAAATTGCTGGTACTACTTCTCATTACTTTATCAAACACTTACGCTCAGGAGAATACTCAAAAGCTTAAAGTTGTTGATTATACACTTGAACAAAACTTTGATCTTTCCTCAACAAAAAAATCTATTTTAACTTTCAATTCGACTCAATCTAAATATCAAGAAGAAAAAGGAGATATTAAAGCAATTCCTGAGAATGCTCAAGTTAGAGATTTATCAGGTTCAAATTCTACTTTTTATAATGTGAATTTAAAAGACCGAACTTTAAAAATGAAAACCCAATTAGATGGTGAAACTATGATTGTGAAAGAGGATTTACCAGCAATTGAATGGAATATTAAGCCGGATTCAACACGAGAAATTATGGGCTTCAATTGTATAGAAGCAGAAGCTGTTTTCCGAGGTAGATTTTATACAGCCTGGTTTTCGCCAGAAATTCCAGTTCCTTTTGGTCCCTGGAAGCTTCAGGGTTTGCCTGGTCTTATTTTAGAAGCTTATGATAAAATGGATGAAGTACATTTTTATGCGACACAACTGAAGTACGAGCAAGGCTCTCTAAAAGAACTGAATATTTCTAATGAAAATGATGTTGGCAGGGAAATTAGTCTAAAAGACTACATAGAATTAAGACAAAAGGATGTTGAAAAACAACTGGCTAAAATTCTGGCAGCACTCCCTAGAGATACAAAAGTTAGTAATATCAAAACCTCCAAATACAAAGGACTAGAGCTGGAGTATCCTTGGGACAATTAAGTGTTTGAAATTTGAAAAAAAACATCCTACTTTTTATTGCAATCTTATTCTTGATTTGTAATAGTATTTTAAATGCCCAAACCAAGGTACAAGGCACCATCAATGATAGTCAAGGAAACGCTATTCCTTTCAGTAATATTCTTGTCAAAAAGGATTCTCTATCCTCAATTATATCCTATGCCTATTCCGATGCAAAAGGGAAGTACAACATCAGCATCAAAGAATCTGGTGAGTATACTCTAGTCTTTTCCAGTCTTGGGTATACATCTCAGAACAAAATCATCTATCTTGATGAAGATACCAATGAAATCAATATAGCTGTAGTTCTCAAAGATGAATCTACAAGTCTAGATGAAGTTATTGTTTTAGCCGAACGACCTATAAGAGTTCAAAACGATACTATCACTTTCAAATCCAAATACTTTACGGATGGAACAGAGCAAACCGTAGAAGATTTATTGCGTAGAATCCCAGGATTGCAAATAGACAGTGAAGGTACCATAAAAGTCGGCAATCAAGAAATAGAAAAGCTGATGGTGGATGGGGACGACCTCTTTGAGCGCGGTTATAAACTGCTTTCTAAAAATATGCCTGCGTACCCTATAGAAGAGGTAGAAGTATTAAAAAACTATTCCAACAATCGCTTGTTGAAAGGTGTGGAAGACAGTGATAAAGTAGCTCTAAATTTGAAGCTTGATGAAAAGTCCAAACGGATCTGGTTTGGAAATATAGAAGCTGGCCATGGTAATGATGGGTTTTATGAACTGAAGACTAACTTGATGAATTTTGGGAAAAAGAATAAATATTACTTCCTGACCAATTTCAACAGCATAGGTTACGATGCGACTGGAGATATCAATCAATTGATACGACCAATGCGTTATAACGAACCAGCCAGTATTGGAGACAACCAGCAGGTGCGCGACCTCATTAGTTTGGCGCCTCCACAGCTTAATTTCAAGCGCAGAAGAACTAATTTTAACAATGCCGAGTTGGTATCTTTGAATGCAATTTTTAACCCTACTGAAAAGCTTAAGATCAAAACCTTAGGTTTCTTTAATGCCGATGAAACCGATTTCTTTCAAACCAATATTCAAAATGTAACATTAAATGATGTCAATTTTACGAATACAGAAGATTTTCAACTGAAAAATAGAAAGCTAATAGGCTTTGGAAAATTAGATTTTGTTTATGATTTTTCAAAAACTGAAATGCTGGAAAGCACCACAAAATATAATTCCGGAAATTTTGATGATGATTCCAATTTACTTTTCAATGGGATTTCTACCCGGCAAGATTTGTCGCATACCAATACGTTATTTGATCAAAAGCTGAGTTATAGCAATAAGTTTAAAGACAAAAAAGTCTTTCTGCTCACAGGGCGTTTTATTGACGAAACGACACCACAAACTTACCGTTTAAATCAATTCTTTTATGAAGATCTGTTCCCAGATCAATCTGCAGATAATGTAAGACAACTCAGTGACAACAAAATGCAGTACATAGGTGTAAACGCGCATTTATTGGATAGAAAGGCTAATGATGATTTATTTGAAGTGCAAGTGGGAAATGAATTGAGGAAAGACCGCTTGCAGACCAGTTTGGAGCTATTAGAGGATGATGTGGTCTCAAATCGACCCGATGGCTACCAAAACCAAACCTCATACACGGTGAATGACTTGTATTTAAAATCTAAATACAGATACAGTATAAATGATTTTGCGATCATAGGGGAAGCAAATGTGCATCAATTGTTTAACAAGTTGGAATTAGAGAATTCTTCTGACAACGAATCTCCTTTTTTTGTAAATCCTAGATTGAGTTTGGATTGGAAGATCAGCGATAAAAACAGAATACGTTCGTCTTATTCTCACACCACCACCAATGCTAAAATTCTAGATGTATATTCAGATTTTGTATTGACAGGTTTTAGGCCTTTTACTAGAGGAACAGGCGAATTCAATCAATTAGACGCTTCCTCGTTGACTTTCAATTATGAACTCGGGAATTGGAGCAGCCGATTTTTTGCAAACACCTTTGTGTTGTACAGCAAGAATCATGATTTTTTTAGTACCAACACATTTATTGATCAAAACTTTACTCAATCGAGCAAAATTTTAATTCAGGATAGGGAGTTTATCAGTATCAATTCCAAATTGGATTATTATTTTAAGTTTATATCTTCCAATTTGAAATTGGACCTAAGTTACAGTCAATCAGAATTCAAAAACATAGTCAACGATTCTGAACTAAGGCAAGTGGAATCTACTACTATTGGTTATGGTCTGGAATTAAGATCAGGTTTTACGGGTTGGTTTAACTACCATTTGGGCACTAAGTGGACTAGTAACGAGATACAAACGACGATTCAAAATTCGTTTACAGATAATGTCAGTTTTTTGGATCTAAGTTTTATTTTAAATGAGAGGTTTAATATTCAGGTGGAGTCAGAGCGTTACGAATTTGGAAATATCAACCTAGACAATGTGTATTATTTTGCCGATTTGGAAGCACAGTATAAATTAAAAAAAGACAAGTGGACGCTTGGACTGAGTGGAAAAAATCTTTTCAATACCAGGCAGTTTAGAAATTTCAACATTAGTGATATCGGATCCACCACTACGACTTATCGGCTATTGCCAAGGTATGTTTTATTAAAGGTTTTGTATAGATTTTAAATAGCTGTTTCTCGAAGCTTTTCCAAAGAGAGATAAAAATTAAAATTTTAAACATAAGGAAGTTATGGGTTATAATTACCTTGACTTCTACCTCTAATTCACCTAAATAAATTATTTTGACTACCGACTACCGACTACCGACTACCGACTACTCCTCACTCGGCGCTAGCTCAACCACTAGGCCTTCCAGCTCTTCGGTAATGGGAATCTGGCAGCTTAAACGGCTATTGTCTTCGACATGAAAAGCTTCGGCTAGCATAGCTTCTTCATCGTCCTCTTTCTCACTCAGGGGCGTATCAGATTTCACATAGCATTGGCAGGAGGCACACATCGCCATGCCACCACAAATTCCTATCGTACCTTCAGGTGCAAGTTCATAAGAGCGGACCACTTCCATGAGGTTCATAGCCATATCTGTAGGAGCATCTACTTTGTGAGCAGTGCCGTCCCGATCTATAATTGTAATTTTTACATCCATTGTTGTAACGATATTCGAAGTGGCAAAACTATTTAATCTAAAGGGATTTTCAACTGACCTCAATCAGTTTTAAATGAAGTTTAGACCGCTTCGCTTTTAGAACATAGAACATAGATCGCTTTGCTTTAAAAGCAAAAAATAAATTTTAACCAATTGAAAATCAATTCAAAATTTAAATCTAAGTGCAATAGGAAAAATCTTGTTGGTTAATCGATGCTTCTAATCACAGACTTAGGCGCTTCTTTCTTGGTGCCATCAAAACCTGCGACACCACCTACGGTAGTATATTTTAAAACGTTGCGTTTCCCAGGATGGATTTTTGCAAAAGCACTTTGGCACATCAAAGTTGCCTCGTGAAATCCACAAAGGATCAACTTCAGTTTACCGGGATAGGTGTTGACATCTCCAATGGCATAAATACCTGGAATATTGGTTTGATAATCCAACGTATTATCAACCTTAATCGCATTTTTTTCAATTTCCAATCCCCAGTCCGCGATAGGACCGAGTTTTGGAGAGAGTCCAAAAAGCGGAATAAAGTAATCTGTTTCTAAGGTAAAATCTTCTTCGGGATTATTGTTTTTGCGGATCGATACCGATTCTAAGTGATCCTCACCATTCACATCTACAATTTCGGCAGGGGTAATTAATTTGATTTTACCCATATCCTTCAGTTCCTTCACACGATCTACAGATTCCAGCGCACCTCTAAATTCATTTCTTCTGTGCACCAAAGTCACTTCAGAAGCCACATCGGCCAAATAGATGCTCCAGTCCAAAGCAGAATCTCCACCGCCTGCAATCACCACCGATTTGTCTCTAAACTGCTCAGGATCCTTTACCATGTAGTGAATACCCTTGTTCTCAAACTTGGAAATGTTATTAATAGGTGGTTTTCTAGGTTCGAAACTTCCAAGACCACCAGCTATAGCCACGATAGGGGCGTGGTGTTTGGTGCCTTCATCTGTAGTGACAATAAAACTCCCGTCCTCTTGTCTCTCGATATCTTTTGCTCGTTCACCAAGCGTAAACCCAGGTTGAAAAGATTTGATCTGTTCCATCAAGTTATCAACCAACTGCCCAGCTTTTACTTCTGGAAAACCGGGAATATCGTAGATAGGTTTTTTAGGGTATAATTCTGAAAGTTGCCCACCTGGTTGAGGTAAGGCATCTATGATGTGACATTTCAGTTTCAATAATCCTGCTTCAAATACAGTAAAAAGTCCTGTAGGTCCTGCTCCAATAATGAGAATATCTGTTTTGATCATATCAAAATCAACTATTTAATTTTAAAAATTCAACTTTTTAAGCCAACTGATCGGCTTTTACATTTACGACCTCTTTTATCTGAGGGGCATGTTTTTTTATCGTCATTTCTACACCAGATTTCAATGTCATTTGATTTACGGTGCAATCCACACAAGTTCCCATCAATTGAACTTTTACAAGAGAATCATCTTCAATAGAAAGCAGCTCAATATCTCCGCCATCACTTTTCAAAAAAGGACGGATTTCGTCCAATGCTGTTTCTATAGTTCTTCTTAATTCTTGACCAGTCATCATAATTATTTCTTTTTAACGGCGCTACATCCAGCCATAGTTGTAATTTTAATAGCTTCTGTAGGCGGTAAGGTTTTATTTCTATTCACTACTTGTTGCACAGTGTTACGCGTCAATTCTGCAAAGGATTCACTAAGAGGGGTCCCTTCTTGCAGAGCAGCTGGCCGACCAACGTCTCCAGACTCTCTAAGACTTTGTACCAAAGGAATTTCTCCCAAAAATGGAACTCCTAAATCTTCTGCAAGGTATTTGGCTCCTTTTTCTCCAAAGATATAATACTTGTTATCAGGTAATTCTTCTGGAGTAAAATAGGCCATGTTTTCACAAATTCCAAGTACGGGTACATTAATGCTTTCTTGCTGAAACATCGACACTGCTTTTTTAGCGTCTGCCAAAGCTACATTTTGTGGGGTACTTACAATCAAAGCTCCTGTGATAGGCATAGATTGCATAATCGATAAGTGTATGTCTCCGGTTCCTGGAGGCAAATCTAGAAGCAAGAAGTCGAGTTCTCCCCAATCGGCATCAAAAATCATTTGATTGAGGGCTTTGGCGGCCATCGGACCTCTCCAGATGACAGCCTGGTCTGGTTTTGTGAAAAAACCAATAGAAAGCAATTTCACTCCATAATTTTCTATGGGTTTCATTTTTGACTTTCCGTTTTTGGTAACCGACAAAGGTTTTTCATTGGCTACATCAAACATGATTGGACCAGAAGGGCCATAAATATCGGCATCCAGTAAGCCTACTTTGAATCCTAACTTAGATAAAGTCACAGCCAAATTTGCAGTCACAGTAGATTTTCCTACACCTCCTTTACCAGAGGCTACTGCAATAATATTTTGAATGCCAGGAATTGGTTTTCCTTTGATTTCGTTAACATTTTTCTTTTCTGGAGCTTCAACGGTTATTTTGACTTCAACTTTTGCTTTGTTGTATACGTGTTCGTGGATGGCTTTCATGACATCGACTTCAGCACGTTTTTTAATATGTAATGCAGGAGTTGAAAGCTTTAAGTCCACTATAACTTCGTCACCGAAAGTAACTATGTTTTGTAGTGCTCCGCTTTCGACCATATTTTGACCTTCACCGGCTACACTTATTGTTTCTAATGCTTTTTTGATCTCTTCTTTGTTAAGTTTCATACAATAAATTCCTTCTATTAAGATTTAATCTAAATGCAAATATACAATCTAATCCTCTATTTGCTTGTTATTGAAGATGTTTTAGATGAATTCTTAGGGATAAATTAACGAGTCTAAAGCATTTTAAATGCTTAGTTTTAAAGGATAAGCAAGTTACATCCTCGAATATCACTTTGGTCGAATCTGCCAAGAATTTCAAAGGCTTGGTTATTGACCTGCTTGCCCAGATCCTGGGTAGCAATAAAGGCACAGGAATCAACATTAGCCAAATCAATGACGTTTATTCCTCCTGTTTTTCCGTTTTCTAAATAATGAAAAGGATCTTCGGTGTCTCTTATAAGTATTTTCATGTGTGGAGGACATTCAAATTTGCTTTCTCCTTTGGAATATGCCTGAGATAGAAGCTCTGTCATACCGTATTCACTATGAATATGCTTTACCCCAAAACCCTTGCTCAAGACATCATGAAGTTCTTTGCGTATCATTTCTTTGCGGCGCCCTTTCATGCCGCCAGTTTCCATGACGATGGTATTTCTTAACTGAAAGGATTTTTTCTCAACCAAATCCAACAAAGCAAAGGAAACCCCAATCAGTAAAATTTTATGACCAGATTTGTCTAGTCGGATGAGTGCTTCAGACAGTTGATCCAGTTCGTTGAGGTAAAATCCGCTTTCTTTGAAGTTGCTTTTCTGTATAAAATCATCCACCATATAAATTAATGATGAACCTTCGCGTTCCAGGTAAGAGGGTAATAATCCCAGAATGACGTAGTCCTCTATATTACCGTAGAAATATTCAAAAGCTTGAGTAAAACTTTCTTCATAGAGGGAAAGGCGTTTGACGTGATGCTGACTTTGAACTTGCCCCGTAGTTCCACTGCTTAAAAAAGTAAGTTCTGGTGAAAAGTTTCCAGTTTTGACCTCATGAGTTTTGAAAAACTGAATGGGTAAAAATGGAATATCTTTTAAGGTTTTGACCTTCTGACTTTTGATATTTAAATGACTACAGAATTCTCTATACACAGAGTTTTCTATAAACTGTTTCTGAAATAACTTCAGCGCAGTTCGTTCAAACTCCTCTTCAGAAGTGATTTTAAAAGAAATATCAGAATTCATGAGCTAAATTGAAATTCAAAAGTAATAAAAAAGCACCCTAACAGTAGGGTGCTTACGTTTTAAAAAATGAACCGATTCAGACTTACTCGATAACAATCTTTTTAGTAAGTGAGGAAGAACCCTGGTTGATTTTTACTAGATAAATTCCTGCATTCAGGCTTGAAACATTAATGTTTTTTGAAGCCTTTGAGGTCAAAACTCGCTGACCTAGCATGTTATAAAATTCAACATTTAGGACTTCGTTTGAAGAGGTTTCAAAATTAAGTACTCCATTAGATACAGGGTTTGGGTATAACTTGATTTCGTTTAAGCTAAACTCACCTGCGCTAAGTGTTGTTGTAAATGTTCCAATAGGCCATGGATTTGTAGCGGAATCTTGGGTAGTGTCATCGCTGTTTTCACCTACACCGCTAAAAGACCAGTTGCTTAATACAAAAGTACTTGCATCTGGACCAGTATTATCTACTCTGTAAGCCCATCCATCAGTATAGAGCCAGTCTTGATCACCAGCACTGTCATATTCAATTTCACCAAAAGTATCTATCACTTCACCATTTTGAAATAATTCAACGGCGTCATCACCATTGTTGTTGGCAACATTTGAAACATAATCAGAATCAAATCCAAAAAAAGCATTGAAGTTTGGTGCTTCAGAAGAAATATAAATGAATTCACCGGCAACTGCAGAAACATCAGGGAAGGTAAATTCCTGGCCGTCTGTTCCACCACCATTATTTGCGCTTCCAACGCCAAAAGTACTTAAGTCAGAAATATCTCTTATAACATAAAGTTCAATCACTTTAGGAGTTCCACCTGGTAAAGGTCCATCAAAAACGCCTGTGATTAACACATCGCTAGTCACTTCTCCAAATACGTTTCCGCTCAAATCTACTGTTTGGGTTTCAGCATTTAAGGAGCTAATTGATAATTCACCAGAATAAGAGCCTTCTGCAAGACCTTCAGCTAATCTTACAAACACTGATGAAGAAACGTTTCCACCTGTTTCAGGAATTTCAATTGAGCTCGAATAACCGCTGGTTGAATTTAAGGATACTTCAAAATTGGCAGGGGCATCTACACTTACGCTTTCTAATAGGAATTGTCCTTGTACTTCAAAGCTTTCTTCCTGTGAAGGTCCTTCGCCCAAGTCGTAGTTTAATCCAGATATTGCAATGATTTGAACATCAAGCTGAGGTGTAGCAGGTAAAACTTCACCAGTTGCCACTGAAACTTCAGTTATGCCGTCTGCACTTAAAGCTACATTGCCTTGATAATTTCCAGCATCAAGCCCTTCTTGTAATCTCACGTAAATTTCTGTAGATTCAAGGGTGCCATCAGTTTGAGGTAATGATAGCGTTTGTGTAAATGAGGCTTGAGGGGTTAATGAAATTTCAAAATCTGCTGGAGCTGTAACAGTTACATCTTCCGTTAAATTGAAGCCTTGAGCTGTGAATGAACCTTCAGCATTAATCTCATCAAAATTTCCTTCAAAGTAAAATAGACCTGATACATCATCGCTTACACTTAAGTTGGGCGTGCCTGTTCCCGAAAATCCAGTCCATGCAATGTCATCTATAATTACTTGTCTTGAAGTGATGTTTACTATTTCTATTACTACATCTCCAGAAACGTTTATGTTTTCTACAGAAAAGACTTGTTCGTCAAAATTATCAAATGGTTCAGAAGTACCAACTGAAATACCGTTTACAAGTACCTCTACTTGCCTGTTTCCCGTCCCTGTAAAACCCTTGTATAATTTCACAGAAAAATCACCTATCCCGCCTGGAATTGGTTCAGAAGTAATCTTACTGTCATCTGAAACTCTTCTTAGCATTAATGCTGGTAGAGAAATTCCAGAATTGTTTGCGTCGTTGTTACCGTTTCTTGAAGCAACATAGGACCAGGTAATATCGTCGTTACCAACGAAGCTTCCATCAGAATAACTTGCAGTTGCATTTGAGTTTGAGAAATCTTCCAAGCCTTGCGCATAGGAGAAAATCGAAATTAATGCTGTAAAAAGCATCAGAGTAATTTTTTTCATAATTATTTTATTAAAAGTTTATACAAAAATATAAGATTTATTTGATCAACTTTAAATTTTGACTAGCCTGCAAAGCAAATTAACCTTAATATAAACTTAGAATTTTATAAACCCACAGCTAAAGGTAGATACAGTCTGATCATAAATTTTAAGGTTAAGTCAACATTAATAAAATCTCAATTTATTAAACTTCATATCATCTTTTGTTAACAACTACATAACATCGAAGCTGCATTCCGCTCGTAAGTTTGCGACATCAAAAAACATTAAAATTTATTAAAATGAAAAAATTATTTTTATCTGCGGCAGTAATTGCTTCAATGTTTATGGTGTCTTGTTCAAGTGACGATGACGCTCCTATTGTAGATCCGCCAAATGAAGAGCCTGGAGATCCAGATGATCCTGAAGCTCCAGAAGATGTTGTTGTTTCTGGTTTTATAACTGAAGACACCACCTGGACAAACGATAGAATCTGGATTCTTGATGGTAAAGTTGTTGTTGATGAAGGCGCTACCCTAACAATTGACCCAGGAACAATAATTAAAGGTGAGGAAGGTACTCAAACATTAGCTTCAGCCTTAGTTATAGATACTGGTGCTAAACTCAACGCAGTAGGTAGTCCAGAAGAGCCAATTATTTTTACTTCTATTCTAGATAATATTGAAGTAGGTCAGACTAAAGGAACGAACCTTGATGTTAACGATAGATCGCTTTGGGGTGGTGTTATTGTTTTAGGTCTTGCTCCATCTTCTTTTAGAGGTGATGTAGATCAAGTTCTTATAGAAGGTCTTCCAGAAAACTCTGGATATGGACTTTATGGTGGTGATGATCCTAATGATGATTCAGGTCACCTAGAATATATATCAATTCGTCACGGTGGTGCTGAAATCGGAGAAGGTAATGAAATTAATGGTCTTACTCTTGGTGGAGTAGGTAATGGAACTATCATTAGAAATATTGAAGTTGTTGCTAACTTAGATGATGCAATCGAATGGTTTGGTGGAACTGTAGATTCTTCAAACCTTATTGTATGGGGACATGGAGATGATGGTTTAGATTTAGATCAGGCTTATTCTGGAACTATTTCTAACGCGGTGATTATCCAAACTAATGTTTCTGACCATGCTTTCGAAATAGATGGACCAGAAGGTTCTTACCAGGACAGTTATACAATTGAAAACGTAACTGTATTCAATGATAACTCTTCTGAAGAAAATGATAATACAGGAGGTAGAGAATTTGCACAATTTAGAGATGGTGCAAGAGGTTCTATGACAAACATCTTAATGTTAGACGGATTACCAACTGCTACTTTCAATATCAGAGATGACTCTGAAGCAAATTATACTGATGGTTTGTTAACATTTGAAGGTCTTGAAATAGTGCTTCCTGATGGAACAACTCTTGAAGACATTTTTACTGATGGTACTGGATCTACAACATTCACTGAAGATGCAGCAGAATTTGTAACTGTCCTTCCAGCTCCTGCTGATGCTACAATAGGTGCAGACTTAAGTGTATTTGCTTGGTCTTACACAGCTCAAGAGTCTGGTAAATTTTAAAAAAATAATATTATAAATTTAATAAAGACTCATCCCTTAATTGTGGATGAGTTTTTACTATAAAAAAAGGTTAATGAAAATAATTATATCTGGAATCTTCATATTGATATTTTCTTTTTGTTATTCTCAATCAGGGACGATTAGAGGAACAATTACTGATGGTGAATTGAATGATGTCCTCCCATTTGCAAATATTTCTGTAAAAAATACTACTAAAGGTGCAACATCAGACTTTGATGGTGATTTTGAATTGAATCTTGAAGAAGGAACCTATGATTTGGTTTTTTCATTTGTAGGTTACCAAACTAAAGAAATTACAGAAGTTTCTGTGTTACCAAATAATACTACTATTGTTAATGTAACTTTAACCTCTGCTGCTGGCAATTTGGAAGAAGTCATTGTTACTACAACAGCAAGACGAAATACAGAGCAGTCTGTTTTGAGATTGCAAAAAGAATCAGGTGTATTAATGGACGGCCTTTCCTCTGAAAGTATGCAAACTTCTGGGGCGTCAAATGTTGCTAGCGCTGTCAAAAGAGTTCCTGGAGTATCAATACAAGGCGGTAAATATGTTTATGTTAGAGGATTAGGCGATCGTTATACGAAATCACTTTTAAATGGTATAGACATACCTGGTCTGGATCCTGATAAAAACACAGTACAGATGGACATTTTTCCATCTAATTTACTTGAAAATATAGTAGTAAGTAAAACTGCTTCGGCAGATCTTACTGCTGAATTTACAGGTGGTATCGTTGACATTAATCTTAAAGATTTTTCATCAAAGGAGGAGTACCAGATAAGTATTGGCACCTCATTTAATCCAACCATGCATTTTAACAATGATTTTGTATCAGGTGAAACAAGAACTAGTGATTTTTTTGGTTTTGATGACGGCACAAGAGATTTGCCAATACCTACTGACATTGACATACCTACTGCGGTAGGAGATGGTACAAATGCTGATGGAGTAAGTGTTACAGATATTACCAGAGCTTTTAATCCAAGGCTTGGAGCAACTCGATCTACAAGTGATGCAAATGCAAATCTGAGTCTTTCTACAGCAAATCAATTTAATCTTGAGAATGATTCTAAAATCGGTTACCAAGCTGCATTTTCATTAAGAAATACTGTAGATTATTTTGAAGGATTTGAGCAAAATTTCTTCCTAAAGCCTAATGACCCAAGCGAAAATCAAATTATCGCAGACAGAACACAAGTAGGTGATGTAGGTATTAGAAATAACCTAATGAGTTTAATGGGTGGGCTTAGCTATCAAAAAGGTAATTCAAGATATAAACTTAATATTTTACATCTTCAAAATTCTGAAGCTAAAGCTGGCTTATTCACTGGGAGAACTCTTATCAATGATGATATTACAGTAAAGAGAGATAATATCGAATACAGCCAGCGTGGTTTAACGAACATATTATTATCAGGAAAGCATACAAATCAAGACGCATCTTGGACAACTGAATGGAAAGTTTCACCAAGTTTCACAAAGGTGGAGGACAAAGATGTAAGAGTTACACCTTTTGAAGAAACTGAAACCGGTTTTGTTATCAGACCAAGTACAGCTGGTGCACCGCAAAGAATCTGGAGGAATTTAGATGAGTTTAATATCTCAAATAAAATAGATTTCACCAACAAGCATTTGCTATTTGATAGACAAGCTAAATTCAAATTTGGTGGTGCTTTTACATTTAAGGAAAGAGATTTCTCTATTGATCAGTATTTGATTTCATTAAGGGGCGTAAATTCTTCTCCTGTTAATGGGGACCCTAATAATATTTTGCTAGAAGAGAATTTATGGACATCAGAAAATAGTGGAGGATACTCAATAAGAGGAAATTTCCAGCCTGCTAATACATTCAATTCTAAAGCTCAAATTAGAGCTGCATTCGCCATGGAAGAATTTAAAATTTCTGATAAATTAAAATCTATTATTGGACTTAGGTTTGAACAATACTTATTAAACTATACAGGTCAGAACAATCAAGGAGACCTTGTTTTAGAAGACGAGACAGTGATTGACGATCCAAGTTTTTATCCATCAGCCAATTTTATTTATGAGTATGATGATTTAACTAATTTCAGGTTATCCTACTCTAGGACAACAGCAAGACCTTCCTTCAAAGAAGCTTCTATTGCTCAAATTTTTGATCCTCTTACCAATTTAACTTTTGTAGGTAATATTGACGTTAAGCCATCCTTTATTCAAAATTTTGATGTTCGTTACGAGCGTTTTCAAGACAACGGAGGCCTGATTGCTTTGAGTGCATATTACAAAGATTTGACCGATCCCATCGAAATGGTTTCCTTTCCAACCAATCCTAATAACATAGAACCTAGAAATGTTGGGTCAGCTAGAGTTTTAGGAGCAGAGTTAGACTTAAGACAGAGATTAGATTTTATTTCTGCTTTAGAACGCTTTAGTTTTAATATGAATCTTTCCGTAATTCATTCGGAAGTTGAAATGGCTGAAAGAGAATTTGAATCAAGACGAAGTGCTGCCAGAGATGGGCAAACCATTGATGATACTAGACAATTACAAGGTCAATCTCCATTTTTAGTAAATTTGAGCTTAAATTACGATGATAAAGATAAAGGCTGGGAATCTGGTTTATTTTATAATGTTCAAGGTGAAACTTTAGAAGTAGTTGGAATTAGAGAAGTACCTGATGTTTTTACTCAGCCTTTCCACAACCTTAGCTTTCAGCTCACAAAAACTTTCGGCAAAGAAAAAAATTCTTCAGTAAATATTGGTATTAGTAACCTTTTAAACGACACAATTAGAAGTTACTACGAGTCTTTTGGCTCAGAAAGCAGAGTATTTTCAAGAAGAAAAATTGGTAGGGCTTTCTCTCTAGGTTACAGTTATAAATTTTAAATGTTTTTTGATATTAGCCAAAAGCTGCTCCAGATGGAGCAGCTTTTTTTTTGTGACTATTCTTAACTTTAAGCTAATATTCAAATCCCTAAATTTGTTTCAAACAAAACGATAAATTCATGAAAAAATCTGACATCACTATTCTTGTTGTGGATGACGATCCAGATATCTTAGAAATCTTAAGTTATAACTTAAATGCTGAAGGCTATAAAGTAGTCACGGCAGAAAACGGGTTGGAAGCCGTCAAAAAAGCAAAAAAGAAAAAGCCGCAGTTAGTGATTTTGGATGTGATGATGCCAGAGATGGACGGGATAGAAGCCTGTGAACAGATTCGTGAAACCAAAGGCCTGGAGAATACCATCATCACTTTTTTAACGGCCAGAGGAGAAGATTACTCACAAGTAGCAGGATTTGACGCTGGCGCCGATGATTACATTACCAAGCCAGTAAAACCCAAAGTCTTAATGAGCAAAGTGAAAGCCTTGTTGAGACGCTTTAAATCGGGATCATCTGAAAAGAACATCGTAGAAATAGGAGATATTATCATCAATCGGGATGAGTATAAAATTTCTAACCAAGGAACTGAGATGACCTTACCGAGAAAAGAATTTGAATTGCTATCTTTACTCACTTCAGAACCAAATAAAGTCTTCAAAAGAGATGATATTTTGAATACGGTCTGGGGAAATGAAGTGGTTGTAGGTGGGAGAACCATCGATGTCCACATTCGAAAACTGAGAGAAAAATTGGGCGATGATAAATTCAAAACCGTGAAAGGCGTCGGCTATAAGTTTGTTCATGAATGAGTAAAAAGTTTAAAAGATCTTACAAGTTTGCGCTTAAAACCTCTTCTTATATTACCTTTTTCCTTACAGGATTAGTCGCACTCTATGAATATATTCAACTAGAAGTCAATTTGACTTCTATTTTTATTTTTGCAGTGGCCTGTTTTTCGTTTTCCTTTTTTATCATTCAGTTAAGGATAGAATTTTTCATTTATAAACGTGTCAAATCCATCTACGACAGTGTGTCCATCCTCGATCAATCTACCCTGAGTGGGCAAAGAACTACATCTGACATGAAAACGCTTACCGAAGAAGTGGAGCGCTTTGCTAAAGGTAAAAAACTGGAAATCGAAACCTTAAAAGTTAGAGAAAATTATAGAAAAGAATTTATTGGTAACGTTTCTCACGAACTTAAAACTCCCTTATTTACCGTCCAAGGCTATATTCTTACCCTTTTGGATGGCGCTGTAAAAGATAAAAAAGTAAGAAAAAAATACCTGACCAGAGCGAGTAAAGGTGTTGATCGATTGATTTATATCGTGAAGGACCTCGATATGATTACCAAGCTGGAGACAGGTGACCTCAACCTGTATATCGAAACTTTTGACCTGGTTGAACTTGTGCAAAGTGTGTTTGACTTGCTGGAAATGAAGTCAGCCAAAAAAGAAATTAGTCTCAATTTCGATAAAGAATATGATCCCATTTTTGTAGAAGGCGATAAAGAACGAATCCAGCAAGTGGTTACCAACCTTATCGTAAATTCTATCAAATATGGAAAAAAAGGAGGAACTTCAGAAATCAGTTTTGAAGAAGTAAAAGGATCAAAAGTTATGCTGCGTGTCACCGACAATGGTGAAGGCATAGAGAAAGAACATATCCCGCGTCTTTTTGAAAGGTTTTTTAGAGTCGACAAAACCGGATCTCGGCGTGAAGGAGGTTCCGGACTAGGACTTTCTATTGTCAAACATATCATTGAAGCCCACAATGAGCAGGTTTTTGTAGACAGTGTTTACGGTATTGGTAGCGAATTCTCCTTTACCCTTCCAAAGACTGACGGAACTCTTCTAGAGGAAACCGACGAATCTCTTCTGAATTAAATCCAGAATACAACTCAACATTTTTTAGACTACTAGTTTGAAATTTTTCTTGAGATGCATAAGGAGCTATTTTTTTTTGTTCTAAACGTTTAGCTAAGTATTCCTGCTCACCCTGATGGGGTGTAGGCACAAAAAAGGCCTTTTTGCCCAGACTTGCCATGTCCATGACAGAAGAATAGCCAGACCTGCATATAACAAGCTTGGCGCTACAAATCAACTGATTTAGCTCTTCCGATTTTAAATGATTGTAAAACTTGAGGTGTGGTAAGTTTTCCAATTTTTCTTGCTCATAAACACCTCTAACGATCACATTATTTTTTGATTTTAAAGCTGAAAAGGATTTGATCAATTTCTGTTCAAATTGAGTTCTGAGTGGTTCCGGGCCAGAAATGACCGCCAGATAATCTATGGTTTTCTCAAGCTTTAATTGCTCAAAGCGGCTTAATACACCAATTGTTTTCACAGGTACCTTTACTCGATTGGATTGACTTAAAATTCCGCTTAGATTAGGAGAGGTAGTAGTATCTGGAACCCAGACTTCAGCAAAGCGGTTGAGTTGTTGAGCATTGAAATAGGAAGAACTGTAAGAAAACAATCCTGCTTTAAACTGAAGTTGATGACAGATAATCACAGATTTTACACCTTTGGAATACGTGCCAAATCTATGATCAGAAACTATAAGGTCTACTCCGTGCCTTTCGACGTAAGCTTCAACCAGATCCTCGTCTTTTAAAGCCCTTTTCTGAAGCCCAAAGCCTTGCAGAATCAATTTCAGATAAAAGTAAAAACCAAATGTTGAATACGTCACCTTAGTTGAATGCAATTCTAAAACATCAAGTTCTGGAAACTCGTCTTTCAGCAATTGGAGGGCATTCCCATCTGAAGCGATACTTACTTTGCAGCCTTGTTCCAGAAAATACTGAATAATAGGAATGCATCTGCTGGCATGACCCAACCCCCAATTGAGAGGAGAAACTAAAACATGAGAGGGAAAGCCCAAAATACTTGGTTTTGTGTATTGGTAAATTTAGTTAATTTTACACGAAAATTTCAGTAAAAGTGGGGAGTAAAAACAAGTTAAAGCGGTTTAAAGATAATGAGGTTTTCGATAATGTGGTTCAGCCTACTCGATCTGAAATTGTTGATGAAACATATGCTTATAAGGGCAAGTGGAAACAAGAGTTTTTCAAGAACGATAACCCATTGATTTTAGAATTGGGATGCGGTAAGGGCGAGTATACTGTCGGTTTAGCCAAGAGAAATCCAGATTCCAATTTTTTAGGGATAGATATAAAAGGCGCCAGGTTTTGGAGAGGAGCCAAAACAGCTTTGGAAGAAGATATGCCTAATGTTGGGTTCTTACGAACCCAGATTGAATTGGTGGATCAGGTTTTTGCAGAAGGTGAAGTTGATGAAATCTGGATTACATTTCCAGATCCTCAAATCAAGTGGAAGCGGACCAAGCACAGAATGACCAATCCAGATTTCCTGGATAAATACAAGAAGATATTGACCAAAGATGGTCTTATTCATTTAAAGACCGATAGTGAATTTATGCACGGGTATACCTTAGGTATATTGGAAGGATTGGGCCATGATATCATTTATGCACACCATGATATCTATGTGAACCACCAGGCTCCCGAAGAAGTGGTAGGTATCCAAACTTTTTATGAACAGCAGTACTTAGACAAGAAGAAATCTATTACTTACTTAAAGTTTAGACTTAAGCCATAACCATTGGAGGACTTACAAATTTACATTTATACGTTTTTAGCAGCTTTTGTTGGGGTTATTCCTCCTGGACTAGTCAATATGAGTGTGGCTAAAACCTGTTTAGAAAAAGGAAGGCGTAATGGCGTATTTATGGCTTTTGGTGCTTCTCTTGTCGTTTTTTTTCAGGCTTTACTAGCGGTTCTAATTTCCAAATATATCTTTTCAAATCCACAGGTGAAAAGTATGTTTTTAAAGGCGGGAGTTGGGATTTTAATCTTAATGTTCATTTATTTCTTATTATCGGCCAATCGGAAAAAAAATCAACAAAACATCAAAAGAAGAACAGGTACAAAAAGTTTTTTCACCGGGATTTTGGTGTCGGTACTCAATATTTTTCCAATTCCTTATTTTGTGCTTATTGGAACTTTGCTAAGCAATAACTTCCAAATCAAATTTACCATCTACAATGATTTGATTTTTGCTTTCAGTGCGGCAATGGGAACCTTAACGACACTTTACCTTTACGTAATTTTCATTATGAAAATAGATGGGAAGACAGAGCTTTTTAAGAAGTACTCCAATTACTTTATGGCTATGTTGATGCTTGTGCTAATTGTTGTGACCTGGATCCGACTTTATAATATGTAGTATGGCAAATTCCGACTTTTTTGAAAAAGTATATGCTATTGTAGCCCTTATCCCAGAAGGAAAAGTCACTAGCTATGGCGCAATAGCAAAAGCTATAGGAGCAGCCAGAAGTTCGAGGACAGTTGGATATGCTATGAACAATTGTGTGAAACTCGACCGTGATTTACCTGCTCACAGAGTCGTCAACCGCAATGGAGTATTGACAGGTAAGCATCATTTTCCTGGGCAGGACACAATGAAACGGCTTTTGGAGGAAGAAGGATTGGAAATTGAAGATTATCAGATAAAAAATTTTAAATCGGTCTTCTGGGAACCCTCTGTAAATGAGTAGTTTATTCTTTAATTTCCAAATTAATAAAACTTTAGCTAATATATTGTTTTGAAAACACAACTATATCTCTATATTTGTTTCAGGATGAAGTTTTTCATAATAGATTGGTTAATTAGCAAAGCCTCGGATTCATAACCGAGGCTTTGTGTTTTTATAAACTTTCCACACTTCCAATTACTTTCTTGTACGGCTATAAAATATTTTTGTAAAGCTTTAGTTTTACACACATGAGGCGCTATCTCTTATTTGTCTTTTTTTGCTGTGGAGCAAGTTCACTGTTTGCTCAGTCTGGATTGTCTACTAGAACTGTTAGTATTCAAGATACCATACAGCTAGAGCCAGTAAGTATAAGCCCTTTTCAATTCAAAGTTCAAACGACTGATAGCGTAGAAGTGAAAAGCTCACTTTTCACTATTAATTTCCCGAATGCTCAACTCATTCCTTCTTCAACCTTAAAAGAAACTGAAGATAGTTTGATTGTCACTTACTTTAAATATCCTGAATTCCTCACCAAAACCTATAAAGCTTTGGATGAAAATCTCATTCTGGATACCGGAAATCAGGCAGATAATCTTTATGAACTTCAGCAACAAAGACAGCCTAGCAATTTTGTTCCTTTCTCAGGCTTAAATACAAGTGGAAGTATTTCCAGAGCGATAAGCGTTGGTAATAACCAAAACGCAGTAGTAAGGTCAGAACTTGACTTACAGATTTCGGGTAAAATTTCCGAAAATGTCACCCTGCGGGCCTCTATACAGGATGACAATGCTCCCACTCAATCTGGAGGCTACACACAGCAACTAGACGAGTTTGATCAGATTTTTATTGAATTGGAATCCGAAAAATGGCGCATTAGGGCGGGAGACATAGATTTGATTGAAAATGAATCTTTTTTTGCCTCCTACACCAAGCGGGTGCAAGGACTTTTATTGTCTGCCGATGTGGGTAATGAAGAGCGGCAAACCGAAGTTTACGGTGCTGGTGCTTTGGTGAGAGGTGTCTTTACCAGAAGTGAATTGACAGCTCAGGAAGGAAACCAGGGACCTTATAAACTTGTGGGACAAAATGGGGAACTCTTTGTTTTGATCGTCTCTGGAAGTGAAGCTGTTTTTGTGAACGGTAGACAATTGACGCGTGGAGAAAACGAAGATTACCTTATCGATTATAATGCTGGTGAAATTATTTTTAATTCTACTTTCCCCATTACTTCTGAAATGCGAATCGTTGTGGAATATCAGGTTTCCGACAGGAATTTTTCCAGAATCGTAGCGACTACCGGGTCTAGGTTTAGATCGGAATCCCTTCAGCTAAATGGATTCCTTTACAATGAAAATGATTTAAAAAATCAGCCTTTGCAGCAGAGTTTAACTGAAGAACAGGTCAACGTGTTAGAAAATGCAGGAGATGATGAAAATGACATGTTTGCACCAAGTGCAGTTCCTGCAGAATTTTCTGAAAACCGAATTTTATACGAGAGAGAATTAAGAGATGGCAGAGACATTTTTGTATTTTCCAACGACCCCGAAGCCGAACTCTTCAATGTCCGTTTCACCAATTTAGGGCCAAACCAAGGGAATTATATCTTATCTAGCCAGGACGCGATTGCCAATATTTATGAATACGTTTCGCCAGTAGATGGAATTCCGCAGGGAAATTTTGAACCTGTCGTTCGCCTTTTTGCACCTTCAAAATTACAGATTGCAATGCTAAACGGTGTGTATTCTCCTTCAGATAAAACGACTGTTCAGTTTGAAGTTGCCGCCAGTAATAACGATGAAAATTTATTTTCAGAAATCGATCAGGGCGATAATCGAGGACTTGCAGCTCAGCTTTCTGTGAATCAGACATTATATACATCTGAAGATGAAAAAAGACTTGACGTTTTTGGAAACCTAAATTTTATAGAAGATACCTACACGAGTATCGAGCGGCTTTACAATGTTGAATTTACCAGGGACTGGAATTTATTCAATCCTACTGGAGATCAGTTGTTTTTTGATACCGGTTTCGATTATCAGAACAATCTGCAAAGCAATACACAGTACCGTTTTCAGCGTTTGGAATATACCAATGATTTTCTAGGCCAGAAGCATTCTATGAACGCCAGGCAAGTTCAGGATAAATTAAGAATCGATGCCAACGCCAGTTATCTGGACAGCGAATCTTCTTTTTTAACCTCCAAATTTGCAAGAGCAAATCTTTCCGGGATTTATGATTTTGGTAAGTTCTGGTCGGGTTTGCGCTATGAGTTGGAAGATAATCAGGAATTGAGAGTTGATACTGATGAATTTACCCCAAACACCCAGCGTTTTGCCAGCTATGAAGTCTTTTCCGGAGTTGGTGACTCTACAGATGTCTATGTAGAATTAGGCTACCGTTACCGTGAAAACGATAGTTTGCGTGCTAATAATTTGCAACGCGTTAATACCTCAAGTAACTATTTTGCAAGATCTCAGTTGGTCAATACAAAATCAACGAAACTAAGAGTGTTTGCCAATTTAAGGAACCTGAAGTTTAGCGAAGAGCAACGAGATGATGAGCAAAGCTTGAATTCCAGAGTGACTTACTCACAAAACCTTTTAGACAGGCTAGTGAATCTCAATACTACTTACGAAACCAATAGTGGAAGTATAGCTCAACAGGAGTTTACGTATCTGGAAGTAGAACCAGGGCAGGGGCAATACACCTGGATAGATTATAATGAAAATGGCGTACAGGAATTGAATGAATTTGAAATTGCTCAATTTCAAGATGAGGGTCGTTTTGTAAGGATTCTTTTACCCAATCAAATTTTTGTAAGAACCAATCAAACCAGGTTCAGCCAGCAACTCACATTGAATTTTCAAACCTGGCAGAATAAGTCTGGTCTAAAAAAAATCGCTTCCAGGTTTTATAACCAAACCTCATTATTGCTTGATAGGAAACTGAGGAAAGTTGGAAACTCTCTTAGTTTAAATCCCTTTGGTGGTAGCGGAGATGAAGTCCTGGGAGAGAACACGACTTTTAGAAATATATTGTTTTTCAATAGAAGCCTTCAAAAATTTACGACCTCCTATAATTTCACTCAGAACACCACCAAAAATTTGAGTTTACTTGGACTTCAGGAAAACTCAAATCTTTTGCATGAACTGAAATTTATACACAAGTTTCAGGAAAGCTGGTTGTTAACCTTAACCCAGGATTTGAATTCTTCAGAAAGTTTTTCGGATCAATTTGAGAATAGAAACTTTGACATAGAAGGCTTTACTATAAATCCAAAAATAACCTATTTGCTGGGAGATAAGCGTTTGGATATGTTTTATGAATTGGCCTCCAAAGAAAATCAAATCGGAGAGGCCGAAGCTCTAGACCAGCAAACTTTTGGTTTGTCTTTTACACTTAATGATGCTCAGAAATATAGCATCAATGGGGAAGTAAATTACATTCAAAATAAATTTGAAGGCAGTACGTTTTCTCCTGTTGCCTATCAAATGCTGGAAGGTTTATTGCCCAACGACAACTTCACCTGGTCACTTTTTTTACAAAAGAAAATTACAGATTTTCTGGATCTTAACCTGACCTATTTTGGCAGAAAAAGTGAAAACTTAAGCGCTATACACACTGGTAGTGTGCAGCTTAGGGCATTTTTCTAGCCTTTTGAAACTTTCAGCTTCATGCCAGGCTTTAGTTGATTGCTTTTAAGTTGGTTAAGTGATTTTAAATCTTCAATACTCAGGTCTGGGTATTTTTTGGAAATGGTCCAAAGAGAATCCCCTGGCTTTACTTTGTAAAACTCACTACTTTTACTGGAAGAGCTTTTTGTTGATGGCTGTTTTGGTTTTGATTCGGTCTGCACAACCGCATTCACATTTCTTGGATAAATGATAAGCCGTTGGCCAATTTTTAGATTGTTTCCCCTCAGATTGTTCCAGGATCTGATTTGGCTTACACCAACGCCAAATTTCTCTGCTATTCTGCCCAAATAATCTCCAGACTTGACGTAATAATTTATTTTATCGTCAGCTTTTAAATTTTTCGGAAGAGGTTCTTCAGATTTGGCAATCTGTGTTTCAGCATATCCATAGATGTTGTCTTCATTGGCCACAAAAAGGCCAGATTTTGCGTAAGGCAGACGAATGTAGTAAGACTTGTCTTTTTCAAAAGGAATGATTCCTAACTTATAGCTGGGATTGAGAAATTCCAATACCTCTTTATCTGTTTGCGTCACTTCTGCCACTTGATCCAAAGTGATGAGTTGCTTTACCTTGATAGTATCTGTGCCAAAATAAGTGGATTTCGGGCGTTCTGGCTGGAAGCCGTGTTCATCAGCATATTCGTACAAATAAAGCATAGCCTGAAATGAAGGAACATACCCAGCAGTTTCCCTCGGTAGATAGCGTCTCAATTTCCAGTAATTGGTCTCGCCTCCGCTTCTGCGAATGGCTTTTGAAACATTTCCAGGGCCAGAATTGTAGGCTGCCAATGCCAAATCCCAGTCGTTGAACATTGTATAAAGCGACTTCAGGTATTTGGCAGCAGCATCGGTAGAAGCTACTGGGTCCATACGCTCATCTACGTAACTACTTACATCCAAATCGTACATTTTCCCTGTAGAATACATAAACTGCCACAAGCCTGTTGCACCAACTCTTGATTTAGCTCTGGGATTTAATGCAGATTCTACAAGAGCAAGATATTTCATTTCCAATGGAACATCATGCTTGTCTAAAGTTGCTTCAAACATGGGGAAGTAAAATTTGCTTAAGCCCATTACGCGTTCCGTTCCTTGTTTTTCACGTTTTAGAAAATAACCTATGACGCTTTCCAGGCTTTCATTGTATTCAATATTGAAAGGTGTTTTGGCGTTCAAAATGGCTAACCTCTCTTTGAGTACCTCGGTAGAAACTTCTGTAACATGGGTTTTGGAATCCAAGCTATCTTTTATGATGGTTTCTATACGCTTGGAATAACTCTGGTCTGCCAATCGACTTCTCCATACAGAATCCAGTTCCACGGATTTTTGATAATCTTCCAAAATCAGTTCTAAAGAATCCCCTATGATTTTGTGAAACTCAACTTTATTGACCGTCCAGTTTTGGGTTAGTTTTGCAGGATTTTGAGCAGATGAAACTGTTACAAAGCCGATAAAAAGTAATGTGAATCGAAAAGCGTTTAGAGTCATAAAAGTTTAAAATTTAAGTAAATCAAATGTAGTCTGAAAAAGTGTAAGTATGGATAAAAACTTAAATCCACATTAAAATATTGTTCAATGTGAATGCTAATTCTGACAGGATTGTATTTTTAGCCAATAAATAAAAAATCAATGACTCAATTTCATACACTTTCTATCAAAGAAATCAATCGACAAACAGATAAAGCTGTGAATATCATCTTTGATGTTCCTTCTGAATTAGCTTCAGAATATACATTTAAAGCTGGGCAATACTTAACCCTTGAAACCAAAATTGATGGCGAGGACGTGAGGCGCTCTTATTCAATTTCTTCTGAAGAAGGAAAAGATTTGGGTATTGTAGTAAAGGCAATTCCTGAAGGAAAATTTTCTAATTATGCCAATTCTATTTTGGAAGTTGGCGATACCTTTGAAGTTCATCCAGCTGAAGGGAAATTTTTGTTACCTCAGCAATTGAATGGAAATGTATTTTGTGCTTTTGCAGCAGGGAGTGGTATCACACCTATCATGTCGATGATTCGCACACTCTTGTCTCAGTCTGAAACAGCAAAATTCGTTTTGGTTTATGGCAATAAATCCCCAGAGCAAACGATTTTTCTTCAGGAATTATTAAGCATACAAAAAGAGTATCCAAAGCGATTTTTCCCAGAATTCGTTTATAGCGAAGCCAAAGAAGACAATTCAAGGTTTGGAAGGATAGAAAGATCAACCGTGAATTATGTTCTCAAAAATAAATATGAAGGGATTGACTTTTCTGAATTCTACCTCTGTGGCCCTGAGCCTATGATCGATGCGGTGACCGATAGTTTAATCGCTGCTGAAATTGACGAGAGTAAGATTAAGTATGAATTGTTCTATTCTCAATCTGAAGGCAGCATTGAAGCAGACACTGACGGTAAAACTGCATTAACGGTTATCGTTGACGATGAGGAATTTGAGTTGTCTATGGATCAGAATGATGTGCTGCTAGATGCTATTTTGGCGAAAGATATTGATGCGCCACATTCCTGCCAGGGTGGAATTTGCAGTTCTTGTGTAGCCAAAATCAAGGAAGGCACGGTGGAGATGCGAAAAAACCAAATCCTTACCGATGATGAGTTGGAAGAAGGACTGGTGTTAACGTGTCAGGCGCAACCGACTTCGGCTAAAGTGGTAGTAGATTATGACGATATCTAGTCGTTTTCGATATTTTTCAGCTGAATGTTCAAGGCTTTGACGCTAATTTGAATTTCTATAATAGATAAGATCAAGGAAATCATTAATAAGACAAGGGAAACGCCAAAAATGATGCTGCCTACGGTTTGCCATGTTTCGTAGATGGCAAACATGCTTACAACGCAGAGCAGTAGTGAAACAATGCCAAATAACTGCATGTTTTTAATCAAGGTTACCCGTTTTTTCAAATTAGAAATCTGAGCCTTGATGTCTGTATCTGGATGATCCTGGTACTTCTGATGCAGATTTCTTATTAGCCCCGCTATGGTTAAGAACCTGTTGGTATACGCCAAAAGCAAAAGTGAAATTGCAGGAAAAAGTAGTGCAGGTGTGGTTAAAGAAACTTCCATAGAATACTAGTTACAAATATATTCCAAAGATAGTTACGTAGAGTGATAACGAGCTTTAAAAACCTTTAAAACTTATACCTTACGTTAAGCATGAAATTCCTGCCGGGGCTTGGAATGTTAAAGGCTCTCAAAATCGATAAATGATCTACGTAAGTTTCGTTGAGCAGGTTTTGAAAGGAGGCAGAAGCTTCCAGTTGGCTTTTGTTTCCTATTCTAAAGGTTTTATTTAGACCTATATCCAGCAAGGTAAATCCAGCGGTTTCTTCTTCATTAAAACCTGGTCGATCCTGCTTGACCAACCCTCTAAGTCTTGAAAACAATGATGTGTTTTGAAGCTGACCAAATCCATAATTTACTTCAAAATTGAAATTGTCTGGAGGAATAAATGTAAGAGGCTCATCAAAATCTTTGTTGTTTCCTCTTACCAATGCGGCGCCAAGATTGAACCTTAGATTACGATTTTGTAAAGCAACGTACTGCAAATTGACTTCACTACCGTAGAGCTCTGCTTCGACCTGCTGATACTCCCAAATCTGAAGTCTTGATTTTGGCTGGACTTCACCTGTATCTGCAAAAAAGATAAAATTATCGACCTGACTCCCAAAAACCGACCAATCCAATCTAAACCTGTCTAAAGTTAAGGAGTAATTAAGGTCCAGTTGCAAACTTTGCTCGCGTTCAAAATTGGCGTTTCCAATTTCAAATCTATTGGTGCCTGGATGCTGGCCAAACGAGTAGAGTTCTGCTAAATCTGGTGAACGGTATCCAGTGGAAAAGTTAGCTTTTAGTTTCTGAGTTTTGCTTAAGCTTTTTGTAACCCCCAAAGAACCTGTAATCCCGCCAAAATTTGAAACTAAAGTCCTGCTATCTGGTTCGCCAGGTAAAATAAATCCAGCATCTATAAATTGTTCGTCGCTTGCATCTGCGTTCACATGGCGATAATCATATCTTAAAGCAGCCTGTATGAAGTAAGACTTCCAGTCCCAATTGACCATATAGTAAGCACCATTTTCTGCATAATTGGCATTTGGAATTAAAATCTCCTGGACGTTAGTTTGATTTTCATTCCTTAGGAAATTCCCCTGTAAACCAAGGTTGTGCGTGAAGCGACCAGTTTCAAAATTGATTCTTGCATTGTAGAAAGTGTTATTTTGATTAAGCCCAAGGTCCACCAAGCTGAAGTCTTCTTCTATTTCCTTCCGATCATTGAAATGATGAGAGATGTGAAAAACAGACTCAAATTTTCCATGATCGATGCGCTGATTGTAAGAGACTAATACATCAGTCACTTCCTGAAACGGGAGTTGCATATCTCGATCGTTTCTAGTGGTCGCATTAGAATTTTCCAGCTCATCATCCCCAATGATGCCAAGGTTTTGTCGAGAATAGGAAACCGATAATTTATTATCAAAATTTTCTTTATCAACTCCCACATGAACTCTGGCACTACTCATATTGAATCTGCTGTTGCCGATGATATCTCCATCGCCCGACTTATAATCTGCGTGATTTTCGTAAGCCAGTTCAATGCCAAAGAAAAGATCGTTATCAAATTTTTGACCAGCAGATCCATAGGTTCTCAATCCGTTGGAAACCGAGTTGAAAGTTGTGCCTATATTTCCAGAAAGTTCTCTGGAGGTTTTATAAAACTCATCATCCTGAATCAGAATAACTCCCCCTAAGGCTCCAGATCCATAAAGCACTGAAGCAGGTCCTTTCACGACGTCTATGTTTTTTACGCCAAGATCATTCACACCAAGGCCATGATCGGCTCCCCACTGTTGGTTTTCCAGTTTGTTGCCCTGAAAAATTGTGGCTACACGGCTAAAACCAAGACCGCGAATAAAGGGCTTAACAATACCCTGACCAAATTCAGCACCATAGACCCCAGGCACTTCTCTCAAAACACCCATAACCCCAGATGGACTGCTTTTATTCTCAATACGTCCCATGCTCACAGGGGTATAATTGTAAGGTGTTTTTGAATTTAAACCTGTTTGCCTGTCGATGATAACGACTTCATCTAAGGTGTTGTTTTTAGGTTGAAGTTGAAAATTGATTGTGGTTGTTTCACCAGGTTTGATAGTTACGGTTTTAAAAGCATCCTGATATCCTAGAGCAATCACTTTTAAGGAGTAAGTCCCAGCTGGTATATCCCGAACTGAAAACTCACCATTTTCATCCACTACAACATAATCATTCTTTTCAGTGATTTGAACAGTAGCAGATGCATTAGATTCACTCTCAAAAACCACTTTTCCTTTTAATATACCTGACTGTGAATGAGCCTCCACACTTATCAAAAATAAGATGATCCAAATACTATGTTTCATAAGTCCGTAATATAATTTTAGACAAAGCTAAAAAATAAAATATATACAACTAAATATTTTATAAGATTAAATAAAAACATTACTTTTGTTCAACTTAAAATTGACTTATGTTTTCCTTATCTGAAGAAAATTATCTGAAAGCCATTTTTCATTTGCAGAAACATTCCAAAGCTGGTGTGAGCACTAATGCCTTGGCAGAGGAAATGCAGACCAAAGCTTCTTCTGTTACAGACATGGTCAAAAAGCTATCGGATAAGAAACTCGTAGTTTATAAAAAATACCAGGGGGTTTATTTATCTGAGGCAGGCCGCCAGACAGCGCTTCAGATCGTAAGGAAACACAGATTATGGGAGGTGTTTTTGGTGGAAAAGTTGGATTTTTCATGGGATGAGGTGCATGAAGTGGCAGAAGAGTTGGAACACATCAAGTCCGAAAAATTGATTTCAGAACTGGATAAGTTTTTGGATTACCCTAAGCGAGATCCACACGGCGATCCTATTCCAGATGCCAAAGGCAACTTTCAGGCGGCCAACAAAACCTTGTTATCCAATTTGTCTAAGGGAGAAAAAGGAACTTTGGTTGGTGTAAAAGACACTTCATCAGAATTTTTGAAATACCTGGATAAAAATGATATCGCCCTTGGTAAAACCATTGAAGTTTTAGACAAAGAAGAATTTGACGGTTCCATGCTAATTCAGATTGGTGATAGAAGTCTAAGAGTGTCAACGATGGTTACGGTAAACATTTATATAAAAATCTAACTATGGAGAATCTTATCTCTTTTTTTGAAGCTCAAGACCCCGTCATGGCAGCTCTTATCGCTACTATATTCACCTGGGTTGTCACAGGACTTGGAGCTTCTCTGGTCTTTTTCTTCAAAACGATGAACAGGAAACTATTTGATACAATGCTGGGTTTCACTGGCGGTGTGATGGTAGCGGCAAGTTTCTGGAGTTTACTGGCACCAGGCATAGAAATGAGCGATGGTGAGGGTTTTATAAAGGTGATTCCTGCTGTGGTGGGTTTTGTATTGGGAGCACTTTTCATTTTTGGACTGGACAAAGTCTTACCCCATTTACACGTCAATTTTAAAGAAAGCAGAAAGGAAGGAGTCAAGACCAAATGGCATAAATCGGTTTTACTTACCCTGGCTATAACCTTACACAATATCCCGGAAGGATTGGCAGTTGGCGTGCTGTTTGGCGGAGCAGCTGCGGGTCTGGAAGGAGCGAGTATTGGTGGTGCGGTAGCTCTGGCCATTGGGATAGGCTTACAAAATTTTCCCGAAGGTTTTGCAGTAGCCATGCCATTGCGTGGCCTGGGACTTTCCCGCTGGAAAAGCTTTAATTACGGACATTTATCGGCCATCGTAGAACCTTTTGCTGCCGTTCTTGGCGCCTGGGCAGTTTTAACTTTCGAACCGATTTTACCTTATGCGCTATGCTTTGCTGCTGGAGCCATGATTTTTGTAGTCATTGAAGAGGTGGTGCCAGAATCTCAGCAAGATCGTAATATCGACTTGGCTACACTCGGTTTCATTGGTGGTTTTGTGGTGATGATGACCTTGGATGTCGGTTTGGGGTAGTATTTACTTTTAATCTATCTTTTGTCGAAACATTTTTTAAATCTTAAGCCTTAAGAAAACAGGAAGGTAAACAGAATGTTGATATTTTAGAACTATACCTTTTCAAATGATTGAACTGCTTTTAGAATCAAATCATAATTGTTTTGACATTATTTCTATTACTTTTAGTTTTCAATATCTAACCCGGACGGATCATGAAATTTCACTTTTTTATCATAAGCTTACTATCGTTATCATTGAGTTTAACGGCTCAAAATTCAGCAGAAAATGACAACACTCCTAAAGAAAAAGTTCAGGTGCCCGAGATCATTACCAAACTTAACGTGTTGGACCAGGTAGAAGTTGATGAGTATATACTCACATTTAAAAGCGTAGAAAGTGATGGCCGATGTCCAGAAAAAGTGACTTGCGTTTGGCCTGGAGAGGCCAATGTGGTGATTGAGATCTTTGATGGAACCGAGACATCCTCTGAGACTGTTGCGATTCCAGCTATGGGATTTCAAAAGGAAATCTTTACAACATCAAAACATATCGTTTACTTAAAAAATCTGGCGCCTTATCCCATTACTGCTGAGGATAAGATAAAAGCCTATGAGCTTTTACTAAAGGTGCATCCTAAAAAGCTTTAAGATTCCTTTTTAGGAAATGCTTTTTTATTGAAGACTACCAATAGTCCAAATCCTGTACTGATGGCAGTATCGGCTACATTAAACACTGGCTCAAAAAACACAAAGCGTTCGCCGCCCCAAATTGGAATCCAGTTGGGTAAGGTATCGTTATACAGTGGGAAGTAAAGCATATCGACAACCTTGCCTTTTAGTAATTCACCGTAAGGCTCTTCTGCAAAAAGGGTAGCAATGTTTCCTAAACTGGAATCGAAAATCACCCCGTAAAATACAGAATCGATGATATTACCGATGGCACCAGCCAGAATCAAAGACACTGAAATGATTAATATTTTAGGAGATTTTTTTCTAATTGTGTCCCACAACCAGTAGCTGATGAGTCCGATGGCAACAATTCTAAACGAAGTTAGAAGAATCTTACCGTAAGAACCAGGAATCTTCGCTCCCCAGGCCATACCGTCATTTTCTACAAAGAGAATACGAAACCAACCCAGCACATCGACTTCTTCGCCCAGCATAAAGTTAGTTTTGATATAAATCTTGGAGACCTGGTCGATCACCAAAATAAGGAGAATAAGGAGGGAAGCTTTCTTTAAAGACATAACGTTAATTTGAAATCACAAAAATAGTTTTTTTATTGAATTGGGATTTCATTTCAATTGCTTTTACTTACTTATTGAATTTTAGAGGTTTGAGCGGTTGATATCTTATGAATTCATTGCTCTTGACCTAAACGGTTTTCGACATTCAGCTTAAAGTCTTTAGGTTAACTTCCATCAGCGTCTGGAATGAGATGAGTACTGAAGTATTTAATTAAAATTGAAAATTAATCCCAAAAAATAAGCCTCTGGTTTTAATTTCATCTAAATCTGTTATGATATCAAAAGAAAATTCAGGACCATTTTGTAGGTCTATAAGGCCATAATTGTAACGTGCTTCTAAGGAAAATCCTTTGTAGATATGATATTCGATACCAGCTAACAGTCCAGCATTCCAGTCTTTAATAAAATCCATTGTTGATCTCCCGTTAGACTTTGTATTTACATCCAGGTGATAGCCTACAAATCCTCCAAGATTAAAAAAGAGATTAGGTTTGGCTTCAAATTTCATAAATACTGGAAGGCTCAGTTGAACAAGATTCGTATCAGTAGAAAAGAAACTTTCGTCTTTGATGCCATAACTTTCAAACAAGAGTTCAGCCTGAATGTTGCTGGTGTTGGAAAGCTTATAATATGCAAAACCCCCTGCATAAAATGAAAAATTAGAGGTGGAGCTGACCTTGTCCGATGAAAAACTATAGTCACTAACACCAGCTTTTAGACCATAACTAAATAGAGATTCTTTATTTTCTTGGGAATACAAAAATTGAAGTGAAATGAAAATTAATGCAGTTGATAATAGAAGTGATTTCATAAGGTTTGTCTTTTATTCTATAGATAGGCCATCTCGTAAAAGTTGCGTAAAAAATATACTTCTAGCTAAGCTTAATGATTTAATAACAACTCAATTGAGTTTAGGGATAAGTCAGATAGCAATCGTATAGAAAAAACATTACTTAGTGATTGAAAAGCTTTTTATTTTTTGAGGGACTTTTGAAATTTCAAAATCTAAGCTGTAGCTAACAGTTTTATCTTTATTCGTACTTACTTTTAGACGCCCTTTTTCAACTGGGAAGTATCCGGCCTGATCTCCACAAAAGCAAAGTCTACCAAAGAATACCTTTGCCTGTTTTAAATCCTGATCTTCTAAGTGAAGGTTTTTAGTATTAGAGCTTATTTCCAAATAGATCACTTCCCTATATCCATCGTCTGCTATTCTGGGATCCTGAGTACGTTTATATTCAAATTTTAAGACTTTATGATCTCCTTCTTTTACCTCAGGGTAAAGTGCATCTATGCCATCTTTTTTAATTTCCAGAGATGAATTGTTGAAGATTTCAAAAGTACAGTTTCCATCCTCAGGACAAATTGTTGTGGATTCACTTACAGACTCTACATTTTCTAGGTTCTTTTGATTTGTTTTACAAGCCATAACTCCTAAGATTATACTTAGTACAAGAACAGTTTTAAAACTCATTTGTTAAGTATTTTAATAAATATCAAACTTAAGTATTAATTAAGTGCTAATTTTAGGTTTTATTTTTTTAAACAGACTCCATGAAACTATTCACTACTAAATTATTTATTGGCTTTATTTTCAGCATCTTAATCTCAACATATGGCTATTCCCAAAATCAAGATTCTTACTGGACTCTTGTAGAGGCAATTGAGGTCAATCAAAGCAACGCTGTGCTTGATAGATCTGTACCCAGTAAAAGTAGTTTTCTGTCTTTGGATATTGAAAGTATGGAAAAACTTTTAGAAAATGTTCCCAAAAGAAAAAGCAGTAGATCCTCCAAAAAAACTCTTGACTTTCCAAATGCTGAGGGGGTTTTGGAATCTTTTGAAATATTTGAAGCTTCTGTAATGACTCCAGAGCTTCAGAAACAATTCCCAACTACAAGGTCATTTATTGGTAAAGGTATCGAAGACCCTGCTGCAATACTAAGGTTTAGTATTTCAAAAGAAAAGGGATTAAGTTCTATGGTTCTATCAGATGGGAAGACTGTTTTTATAGAACCTTATCATCCTGAAGAAAACCTGTACATCAGTTTTATCAATTCAGTTACTGATGATTCCAGCGAAGATGGTTTTGAGTGTTTAACAGAGACTTTACCTGTTGAAAACCCAATTTCGGATGAAGACTTTAAGGCTTTAAAAAATGCTGATGATGGTAGTCTAAGAACTTTCAGGTTGGCTTTGGCTTGTACAGTAGAATATGCTCAATTTCATGGAGGCACATTAGAAGATGTTATGGCTGCAATGAACACAACAATGACACGAGTGAATGGAATATATGAACGTGATATGGGACTTACTATGGTGATGGTACCCAATGAAAGTATTATTTTCCTGGGACCAAACCCAAGTTCAGACCCTTTCTCTAACGAGAATGTAGGTGAAATGCTTGGTCAAAATCAGCAGGTTTGTGATGATAATATAGGGTTTGAAAATTATGATATTGGCCACGTATTTGGGACTGGAGGAGGAGGAGTAGCCTATTTAAACTCACCCTGCACAGGGATAAAAGCAGGAGGAGTTACAGGTCAATCATCACCAGTTGGGGATACCTTCGATGTAGATTATGTGGCTCACGAAATGGGACATCAATTTGGTGGTAACCATACTCAAAATAACAGCTGCAATCGAACTGGAGTATCCGTGGAACCTGGGAGCGCCTCTACAATTATGGGTTATGCGGGAATCTGCCCTCCAAATGTTCAGTCCAATAGTGATGACTATTTTCATGGCGAAAACATAAAAGAAATGTGGCTGAATATATCTCAAGGCAATAGTACTTGCGCAGAACAAACTGAAACTTCTAATACTCCACCATCTGCAGATGCGGGGTCTGACTATTTTATTCCTAAATCAACTCCTTTTATCTTAAAAGGAAATGCAACAGATACAGACGTTGATGATGTTCTAACATATAACTGGGAGCAAAATGACAGAACTCCAGCACCTATGCCTCCTCAGTCAACTTCAACAGTAGGGCCAGCATTTCGATCTTTATCTCCATCAGTTTCTCCAGATCGATTTATGCCAGATTTTAGTACCGTTCTTTCTGGTTCTTTATCTTCTACCTGGGAAGTAGTACCATCAGTTGCAAGGACGATGAGTTTTTTATTGACTGTTCGCGATAACTCTGTTTTGGTAGGAAATACAAGTTCTGATGAGATGTTAGTTACAACGGTAGATACAACTCCATTTACTGTACAGACTCCGCCGGCATCGGCATCAGGATCGACTCTAACAGTCAACTGGACGGTTGGAGAAAGTAATATAGCTCCTATAAATTGTCAAAATGTAACTATTTATTTTTCTGAAAATGGGGTTGATTTTTCTACTGTGTTGGCTTCAGAAATTCCAAACTCTGGATCTGCTGAAATTACTTTACCTGAAGTTCAAGATGGTACTCAGGCAAAAATTTTGGTAGAAGCTGCAGACCATATCTTTTATGCAGTGTCTGATTTTTTCGAAATAAGTTCTGAGCCTGATTTTAGTATCAATGCGATGATAACAGACCGAAGCATTTGTAATTTAGATACAGCTAGCTACGATTTTGAATTCGTCACTTCCAACGGTTTTTCTGAATCAACAACATTTTCTGCAACTGGTCCTGATGAAGCCATATTTGACTTTACACCTTCAAGCCTCGATGAAGCTGGCTCTTTTACCTTAAATGTTTCAAATCTTCTAAATGTGAGTGCCAATGATTATACTTTAGAAATTTCAGCTACATCCACTAACCTTACAAAATCTGTTACTGTAAATCTGACTATTGAAGACGGTACCTGCGAGTCTGTAGCCAATACAAGTTTTGATACTAGTACCACGGGTGTTATCATTAACGATGGCGAGACAGATATTTTGAGTAATCTAAATACTGGAAAGCCTTCTGGATATAGCGATTTTACAGATATAACTACAGACCTCGTGATAAACCAAAACTATGAACTGACTGTTAATGCAAATTCTGATGGAGATTATCAGATCATCACTTATGTTTGGATAGATTGGAATCAAAATTGCAGTTTTGATGACCCAGGTGAGCTATACAATTTGGGAAGATCTCAAGATTTATTCAATCAACCTACAAGCAATTCTCCATTGGCTTTTTCAGTTCCTTCTGATGCCATTTTGGGAAACACAACGATGCGGGTTACAACAAAATATACTCCATCAAATGCAAATGATTTTCCTTTACCTTGTGAAAATAACCATGATGGTGAAGTAGAAGATTATACAATCCATGTAAAGTCTACATTGAGCCAGGCTTCCTTTGCTCTTCAAAATTTAAGAATCTACCCAAATCCTAGTCAGGGAAAATTCAATGTTGAATTTTTTGTAGAAAATAGTACTGAAGTCAAATTGAAAATATTTGATATTAGAGGGCGTTCTTTAATGAATAAAACTTACGATGTTTTTGGTAATTTTAGTCAGGAACTCAATTTGAATAACCTATCCACTGGAGTTTACCTTATGGAACTAAATGATGGAACAAATAACTTTACTAAAAAAATAATTATAGAATAATTTGGCTATTTATTGTTTCTATAGCCACAAGCTAATTGATCAAAGTCCATAGTTGAAATTATGGGCTTTTCTGATTTACAGCAAGTTGTGTTTTGTTGATCAAGTTTTTACTATTATCAAACTAAAGTTAAAAATTTAGATAGATTTAAGGACTGTTCTACTGTTTAGCTCACTAGAATCAATGCTCTGCTATAGTGTTCATTATTATTGCTTAAAATTATTTTTTATTTTGACTTGCTTGTTAAGAAAATCTAACATTTATTTGTAGAACTTATACTACAAGTTTGAGAGCGGTCCAAACTTCCATTTTTAAATCTTATTACTATGAAAACAACAGTACTCACTAGTTTGCTTGCTTTTCTTTGTATTTTATCTGTAGCAAGCTCTACACCCGAAGATTTAGCAAGTGTAGAATTGATTGAAAGAGACATCGAAAGTCGAGTGTCTACAGATCACGGAGTTCAACCTTTAGATTTTTCCAATGCGGGTTCCACAGGTTCACTTACCTTAAGCTGGAGGCCAGACTATGGTATTTCATTTGAAGAGCAGAAGATTCTCGCAGTTCAACAAGGTGCGAATCTCAACATCCAAACCCTTTTAAACGAACTCGAACTAGGCAACAAAACCATTGTTGCGGGGATGGATCTCATTGTGGAGGAAGACTTTATTTCAACTCTCGTTGATCCAAAGTCACTCACGTTAAAATCTGGCAGGGACATCATTTTTAAGTATGGAGTTCAATTTGAATCCTCTATTCAGCCATTAGATTTGATTCTCTGGTCAGACGCAGATGGCGATGATGTTGGTGGTGTCTTATTGGATGTTGACACTGCTATTCATACAAACGGAGGTCATCTTTGGATTGGTGGTGGAAGTGGAGCGACCAACTGGAAGGGATTGAGCGTTGGCAATAGTTATGCTGCCGGACTTACAGCTCTGGCTTCCAATTCAGCCTATCCTTTTGCTGGTGTTAATTTAGTTGGTTCCAGTATCGATACTGGTGATGGTGAAATCTATCTTTACGGGAAATCCATGCAGGCCCACTATCGAGATGGTATTGGAGTGAGAGTGAAGGGTATGAACCTTACCGCAAATGGAATTTACATTCATGGAATAGGTTCTAAAAACGGAAACACTCCAGATAACACCAACAGAGGAAACTGGGGAGTTGGTCTTGAAAATACAATCACCATTTCTGCAGGTGATATTTATGTGTTAGGTCAGGGAGGTGGCCAGCAAGCTGGCGCTAATGGGGGACTCAATTATGGAATTCTTCTCAATAATAATTCTTCTATTATAGCTTTAGAAGATGCAAATATTGACTTTATAGGAATTGGTGGAGGTAATCCTTCTATAGATACCAATAGAGACAACGATGGTCTTCGCATCAATGGTGGGCTCATGACAGTCGATAAGGGAACTTTAAGGTTTCATGGGGTTCCTGGACTTCATGACAATTCTGCCGACATCGATCAAAATGGTGGTGTTATAGAATCCAGGGATAGTGAAGGTCATATATCTTCAGGTTCATTTATATTAGAAGTAGATCACATGGAAGTAGCTTCTTCTGTTAGGTACAAATCTTATGGAGAAATGAACATCATACCAAGAACAGCATCCACTACAATCGATATAGGTGGAACCCAGGGAAATTTGAAAGTCTCTCAGCGTCTTTTAGAAAGTAATCTTGAGAATGGTTTTTCTAAAGTAAGTGTTGGTGGTCCATTGCAAACCGGGGATATCGCTGTAAATTTATCTGATTTTCATCATTCAATTGAGCTTCAGACAAGCGGTAATATCGCTTTTGCGTCAGATATAGTAACTACAGACAATAGCAGTTTTAGCATTATCAATGATCACTTACAATTTAATGAACCAAGAGTTTTTAACATTCAAGGAGGCTTTGAGTATAAAGCATTTTCAAATCAGCTCAATCAGCCTATTTCTTATCCAATCCCAAACCTTACGATTGATTCGTCAACATTACATTTTGGAACCAAAGGTTGTGAGGTAGATTTACAAATAACGGAAGCTATAGAAACTTCTAAAAATTTGAAGCTGAGTGGAAATAAAATTTGGATAGATCACGATCTAAAATCTACCGGCAACGCTGATTTAATTTTTGAAGGGCATGTTATTTTAAAACCAGGGGTTGTATTAGCATCAGAAAATAATATTAGTCATGATGGCGATATTACCTTCAGAAGTGACGCTTCAGGGGATGCTGTACTTGGAGAAATCAAGGGAGAATTTATTACTCATAGTGGAGAAGCCATAGTAGAGAAATATTACCCGGCTAAAAGGGCTTTTAGATTGCTTTCCAGCCCAGTTTCTTCCAGTAAAACCATTCATGAAAGTATTCAAAATAATGGGATCTTTCAGGATGGTGTGGGCACACATATTACAGGATCCACAACAGGAGAAAATGGATTTGATCCTTCCGCAACTGGAAATCCATCTATGTTTATGTTTCATTCTGAAAAAGCATGGGTACCCATACCAAATACAGATCAAATGGTCTTAGAGAACGGAACACCCTATCGCCTTCTGGTGAGAGGTGATAGAAGTGTGGACTTGAATAACAATACCTCTCAAGCGACACCAACAGTATTAATTTCAAAAGGAAATGTAAAGTCAGGCAGTTTTTCCTTGCAGCCAGATACTTTTATGAGTCACCAAAAAAATCATAGTTTGGTTGGGAATCCGTATCAGTCTAAAATTGATGTTTCGACCCTTCTATCTAAGTCCAGCCAGGTTAATCCCAATCATTACTATGTATGGGACCCCATGTTGAATAACAAAGGTGGATACGTGACTGTAGATCTTGAAGATGGAACCAATTCACAAAGTTCATTCTCAGCCGGATCACTAATTCCAGCTGGCGAGGCATTCTTTCTGGAAGCTACCACAGCATCCCCAACCCTCAATTTTTCTGAAGATGTAAAGCGAATCTCAGAGGCTTCAAACCAGACTAATGATGAAGAAGGTCTTTTAAGTTCTTCAACATTGAAGATTCAACTTATGAAATCAGACCAGACTATAATTGATGGAGTGAAACTAAAATTTGATGAAAATGGAAACAATCTTGTAGACCTTAAGGATGCAAGCAAAATGAAAAATCAAGATGAAAATCTTGCTATTGTCAATGAGGCGCAATTGCTAAGTATAGAATCGCGTAATATGCCAGTAAAAGACGAGCGTATTGTTCTTCATACCACCAACTGGAGGAGTCAGGATTATGGGTTTAAAATTTCTATAGCTCATCTGGAGGATACGGAGGTGATTCTATACGACACGTATTTGGAAGAAAAGTTTCTAATGCAGGATGGAGACATTTACAATTTCAGCATAGATGAACATATAAAAGCTTCTAAAGATTCAAACCGTTTTGAAATTGTCTTTTCTACAGATAATCTTTCAGTTACTAGTTTTGATTCATCAATGTTTCAGGTGTATCCAAATCCCGTTAACGACTACTTTAGCATTACTACCCCCTGGACTGGTGTATCTCTTCAGTTGGATATGTATGATCTTTTAGGTAGACAAATCTTAAGCAAAAATGTCAAAAGTGAGGATATAAGTATTTCTACAGAGTTCTTAAGAACAGGAGTATATATGGTAAAACTTTCAAAAGGAAAAGAGGTATATACCACCAAAATCGTGAAGCAGTAATTATTTTAAGTTCAAATATTTCAGATAGTTAATTGTTGTTTTTCATGTTGAGAAGGCCTTTTAGTCTAGTACTAAAGGCCTTTTTCTTTATAAGACACAGCTAGACACATTTTTGCAGAAAAAGAAATTTAAATTAAACTTCTTCCCTTATCATTTCAGTGATACTCATAAAATTCAAAGATTGTTGAAGGCCATCTTTGAGCTGGTTAAATTGAGATTCATTAAAAGTAAGTTGTAAATCTGGATATGGAGTATCTACAATGACTCTGAGTTGGTCATCAGGAAATTTATAGGCTCTGCTTTCAAAAGAAGATGTGAAGAACGAAGTGTGCCAGTTTATGAACTCTTTTTTAGTAAAACCAGCGATGATTTGTTGAAAATAAATGCAAACTTTTTGGCATGATGCACATTGAGAAATAAGATATTCTGAGTCTTCATAAAGTATGGTTATCTCACACATTTCATTGATTTTTGTGCCTGTACCCGCCTTATTGGCTTTTGAAAAAGGCGGGCAGGACTTGGTTTAAAATCAAAATACAATACAAATATATAACTTATTTAGACTTAATAAAAATAATATTTGTTGATAAACGGTTAAATCTCAATAGATCAGACTTATTTTAGAAATAGAAACGATTGAAGTTGTCTTAAATACCAGCTTAGCTAATATTTTTTATTACCTTAAACTCGAAGAAGAACTATAAATAATGACCCATAAAACTGCATTAAGCTGGATAATAACAGGAATAGGTATGGCCATTATAGTTATTTTCTTTTGTATAGTTGACTCCTCCTTTTCAGACCAAATGACTAAAGACGAGATTAAAATTTCTATTCAAAATTATCAAATCAGTATTTGGATAGGTTGGATTATTATGACTGTTTCTGCCATTTACAGGCAGTGGAAATCCAAAAATTATGTTTTATTTCTCATCGATTATGTCATTGTTATCACCGCCTTCATAGGTTTAGGCTATTTCTTAGGTAAGGGGCAGGAGTTAGGCTTGTGGACATTTAGTAATTCCTTTACACAAGGGATTGAATTTAATGTGATAAGAAATATTTTTCTGATTTGTTTTATGACAGGATTTATACAAGCTGCCATCTGGCTATTCTCAAGTAAGTGGCATCGCAAATGAGTTTTTATGCTGAATTTGAGCCGAATTGGCTTAAGATATGGCGATAGTCAGCTTTAAGCTTCAAGTTCATTTTAAAAAACCGTCCGGGTGATCCTTGCAAACTGAATTATAAAAGCAAAACTCAGTATAATTTTACCTCAAGAGCGGTCTAGCTTTTAAATATTTGGTAATTTGAATCTAGTTTCTAAATATTAGATACTTAATGCCTCGTTTTCCAATGTTTTCAGAAGACCTTAAACATCATCTAGAAGAACGCTTCGGCTTTGCTATACAATCATCCCAGCCCTTAAGAGGTGGTGATATCAATTCGGTATTCCTTTTGAAAAGTAATGATACTCACTATGTCATCAAGTTAAACGAGGTCATGCTTTTCCCAGATATGTTTCAGAAGGAATCTAATGGATTATACGCTTTGCGATCCACTCAAGCTATTGATGTTCCTCAGGTTATGGGCTATGGTGACTATAATTCTAAAACTTACTTGGTTATGGAGTTTAAGAAGTCAGGCCAGACAGGCCAGCAGGGTTTTTGGGAGCTGTTTGGAGAGCAGCTAGCCAATTTGCACCGCAACACACAGGAGGCTTTTGGCTTTAAGGAAGACAATTACATAGGAAGTCTGCCTCAGTATAACAGAAGCGCAAGGTCGGCTTCAGAATTTTATATTGAGCAGCGTTTAAGACCTCAATTTCAAATGGCAAGTGAGAGAGGTTATGAATTTGATCATCTAGAGAAGTTTTATCAAATCATAGAACAGATCATTCCCGATGAGCCTCCGGCATTAATTCACGGTGATCTTTGGTCTGGTAACTATATGGTAAATTCAGATAATAACCCCTGTTTGATTGATCCGGCGGTAGCATATGCTCCCCGCGAAATGGACCTGGCGATGATGAAGCTCTTTGGAGGTTTTGATGACCAGATGTTTCAGGCTTATCGTGCCTCTTTTCCACTGGAAAAGGACTGGGAGAAACGCATTCCTTTATGGCAACTCTACTATATACTTGTACACGTTAACTTGTTTGGTGGTCACTACTACCAAAGGGCGAAAGAAGTATTAGGCTACTATCTTTCATAGTTTCAATCTAAAGATAAATCGAATTAGAATTTCTCAAGTAGTTTCGTAGATTTAATATTTCTAATATCTGCTAATGAAGATTGATAAATTTGTTCTGGCAATCGTTTTGACTATTGGGATTGCATACTTTTTTCCAAGTTTTGGAGATGGTGAAAGTAGGATTGCATTAGACCGTATTGCTAGCATTGGTATTTCCATGATATTCTTTTTTTATGGTCTGAAGCTAAGCTTAAAACAATTAGTCTCAGGTCTAAAAAACTGGCGATTACATTTACTTGTTCAATTATCTACTTTTTTGTTATTCCCCCTGTTAGTCATCGTTTTTTATCCTTTTTTTCAAGGGGATACCACTGAATCCGTCTGGTTAGCCTTTTTATTTCTAGCAGCACTTCCTTCTACGGTATCTTCCTCTGTCGTCATGGTATCTTTAGCAAAGGGAAATGTATCCGCAGCTATTTTTAACGCTAGTATCTCAGGATTGATAGGTATTGTCATTACTCCTCTATGGGTAGGGATTTTCTTACAACAGTCCAGTGTGGAGTATAGTTTGAGCGAGATTTATTTGAAGCTGCTTTTTGAAATACTTCTTCCAGTCGTCTTAGGTTTATTTTTGCAGAAGTATCTTGGCAAATTTGCTCGGAAGTATACCGCGTATTTAACCTGGTTTGATAAATCCATAATCCTCCTGATAATCTATAAAAGCTTCGCCGAATCTTTTGAGGAAGGTGTCTTTACAACAGTAAAGGGTATTGATTTGGTATTAATCAGTCTTGGGGTTGTGACTTTATTTTGTGTAGTTTACTTTACGATTGGTTATATATCTAGAAGGCTCAACTTTAATCGAGAGGATCAAATTACAGCTCAGTTTTCTGGAACAAAAAAGTCTCTGGTGCACGGGACTGTGTTTTCTAAGGTTCTGCTACCAGAATCTTTAGCTCTGGGTCTTATGTTGTTACCACTAATGTTGTTTCATGCCTTTCAAATACTGGTGATTAGCTTTATAGCTACTAAAGCAGGAAGATTTAAAAATCGACCTTAAACTTTTAAATTATTAGCTTTTCTTGTTCGGGGTGGCAGGATGACCTCCCTTTTGGTCGGTGATCCTGGAAATGGGTTTGTTGCTCAAGAAAAGCCAGCACCCATAGGTGCTTATTTCTTTTTTATTAATTCTATTTATGGAAGCTATCACTTTCAACATATCACAAATAAAAAAGCCAGTAATCAAAAGATTACTAGCTTTTCTTGGTCGGGGTGGCAGGATTCGAACCTGCGACCTCCTGCTCCCAAAGCAGGCGCGATGACCGGGCTACGCTACACCCCGAGTGTGTGTTTTAAGTTTTGGTTTAGATGGGTATCGCTTCATCTAACTATATCAGCGGAGAGACAGGGACTCGAACCCTGGCGACGTTTAACCGTCGACAGATTAGCAATCTGCTGCATTACCACTCTGCCACCTCTCCATTGTATTTTTAAGAACTTGCGCGTTTTGCGGTTGCAAATATAAGTCCATTTTTGATTTTGACAAAGCTAAAGCAAATTATTTTGAAGTTTCTTTATTTGCTTCAGGAATTGTCCTCAAGGAGTATGATAAGATCGTTTGCTTCCAGCTTTCCGCTTTGCCTCCAAACCATCTCTCCAGATTTATATAGCATGTAGGTTGGAAGTTTTTTCACTTTCAGAGCTTCTACCAATTGACTATTTTTTTCTGCATCAATCTTTATGAGTTTTGCGCGATCCCCAAGCGCAGCACTCACGTCTTTTAATTGATCGTGGATGTTTTCACAATCTTCACTCCATTCTGCGAAGAAATTCAACAAAATGGGCTTTTGCTCATCAATGAGTTCGCCAAATTTGGTCATTAGTAATTGATTTTATTTAAAATTAATTCAAAATACTTCATCTACCAAATCTTTTAGTACTAGGTAGTTGCAGTTTCTGTTTTGCGTTTGAACCTCAACTTGGCTCTTGTAACCAGATAAAACATCACTGGAACGACAATCAAAGTCAAAAATGTCGCAAAAATCAACCCAAAAATCACAGTCCAGGCCAATGGTCCCCAGAAAATCACGTTATCTCCACCAACATAAATATTGGGAGCATAATCAACAAAAAGCCCGAAAAAATCAATGTTTAATCCCACGGCAAGTGGGATCAAACCTAATACGGTTGTGATTGCTGTAAGTAATACTGGTCTGAGACGCGACTTGCCTCCAGCAACAATCTCTTCAAAATATTGCTGCTTTGTCAACATCACCTCATCATCTAGATCTAGCTTTTCCTTTCTTCGATCAATTAGAATCTGTGTATAGTCCACCAGCACTATCGCATTGTTAACAACTATTCCAGCCAGTGAGATAATCCCCATCATAGTCATGATAATGACAAAATCCATTTGAAAAATACCAAGTCCAAAGAAAACTCCTCCTAAACTCAAAATCACTGCCATCAATATAATGATAGGTTTAGAAATCGAATTGAATTGAGCGACAAGAATCAATAGAATACCGCCAACGGCAAGAAGCAAAGCTTTGATGAGAAAGTCCAAGTTTTCATCCTGTTTTTCTTGTTCTCCCGTAAACTTGTAATTGATACTTTCATCCAAATCAAAATAGTCTAACTCCTTCTCAATTTGAGAAACTATTTCATTACCGTTATATCCTCCAAGAACATTGGAGTATACAGTAATCACTCGTTTCAAATCTTTCCTTTTTATTGAAGAAAATGTAGCAGTAGGTTCCGTTTCAACCAATGTTGAAATAGGCGTTTGAATAATTTCACCTTTGTTATTTCTGAAGGTGACAGGCTGGTTGAAAATCGCATTTTCATCATACCTGAACTCTTCATTGAATCTGACATTGATTTGATAATCATCATCTTCATCCTTGAAGGTTGATGCCTCTTCACCAAAAATAGAACGGCGAATCACCTGCCCAACCTGTGCTGAAGAAATCCCCAGTTTTCCTGCTTTAGCTTTGTCAACTCTTACATTGAGTTCTGGCTTAGATTTATTAATGTCAATTTTCAATTCTTCAATACCTTCAATTCCTGTTTGATCGATGTATTCCCTCATGCGTTCAGCTTCCGCTAGCATAAGATCATAGTTTTCACCCTTCAATTCGATATTAATAGGATAACCCGCAGGTGGTCCAGTCTCATCTTTTTCAGCAATAATAGATACCCCGGGAAAACCTTTCACAACTTCTCTCACTTCATCTAGAACCTGGCTGCTTTCCACGTCTCGCCTTAGTTTAAACTCTCGCATAGAAAGTGTAACTTTACCTCTGTGCGGCATTTCATTTACTTGTCCTGCATCGGTTCTAGGGTTTCCGGAGCCTTTGCCAACTTGTGAAATGGCAGATTCTACCATGAAGTTATAGCCATCCTCGTCTTCATATTTTTCGAGAGCATCAAAAATACGTTCTTCTACTTTTTTGGTAAGTTCATTGGTCTTATTGATGTCGGTTCCTTCTGGATATTCTATATACGCCATAATTTGATTAGGCTGATTTTCTGGAAAGAAAAGCACTTTTGGCTGGACAATACCTACAAAAACAAATGAAAGAATTAAAATTCCAAAAGTTCCGAAGAAAAATATGTAAGCTTTTTTCTTGTATAAAGCGTATTTTAAAAACTTCTCGTAGAAGTTTTCAAGTCTTTTCAGTGATCTGAACTGGAAAAAATATATAGCTTTTATTAGGAACAGTTTATAGATCCACAGTAATATAGAGGCTAAAATCGCAAAATTTCCAAGGCCTCTAAAAGCTCCGATATCCAATGTAAATCCAGCAACAAGGGAAATGATTCCAATACTAAGTAAAATGAGACTCCAGCGGATCACCTGTTTGTTTTTCAATTTCTTCTCTTTCACCTTCATAAATTCTGAAGTCAACATAGCATTGATAATTAATGCCACAAAAAGAGAGGATCCCAATACTACAGATAAGGTGATAGGGAAGTAGACCATGAACTTACCAATAGTTCCTGGCCATAAGCCTAGCGGAAAAAACGCTGCCAATGTTGTAGCCGTTGAGGCTATAATTGGCCATGCAATTTCACCAATTCCCTGTTTGGCAGCTGCAGTTCTGCTCATGCCCTGATCCATAAGAGAATACACGTTTTCTACAACTACTATTCCGTTATCTACCAGCATCCCGAGTCCCATAACCAGACCAAAAAGGACCATAGTGTTAAGGGTAAATCCAAGTCCGGATAAGATGATAAGAGAAAGCAACATCGACATAGGAATTGCAACTCCTACAAAAAGTGCATTTCTAAAGCCTAGAAAGAACATCAGCACGATAATAACCAGCAATACTCCGAAGATAATATTGTTGACCAGGTCGTTGACCTGGTTCTCAGTTTTGACGGACTGATCATTGGATAAGCTGATGTTTAAGGCTTCAGGGAAATAATTCGCTTCTTCTTTTTCAACAATTTTCTTTATTTCCTCAATGGCTTCGATCATGTTTTTTCCAGCACGCTTTTTTACGTCAAGCATGACTACCTGATCACCATAATCTCTAGCAAATGTGGTTGGATCTTTGGTGTGGAAATTGACTTTTGCCACATCCCTTAGGTAAACTTCACCGCCATCATCTTTGATAACGATATCATTGAGCTCATCAGGATTGTCAATTTCACCAAGTATCCTTACATTCTTTTCAAAGCCGTTGGATTTTATATTGCCACCAGATATGGTTTTGTTATCATTCCTTATCGCTGTGATGATGTTATCAAAACTAACCTGCATAGCTGCCATCTTATAGATGTCGACAGCAACTTCTACCTCCTTGTCATCTACACCTCTTACGGTTGCTTCCTTTATTTGAGGCAGTAATTCTATTCTGTCTTGAAGATATTCAGCATAATCCTTTAGTTGTTGTATGTTGAAATTGCCAGTAAAGCTGATATTTAAAATTGGAAATTCCTCTGAGATATTGAGATCGAATACGTTCGGTTCTACCTTCGCACCATTGTCTAAAGTAGGCCAAGTGGTTTCGGATTTTACCTGGTCTACCTTATCCTTGATAAGCTGCTTGGCATCTTGTACAGCGATATCTTCTTCAAATTCCACAATGACCATTGAGTAATCCTGCATGGTAGTAGAGGTGATTTCTCTCACTCCTTTTACATCCTTGAATTCTTCTTCAAGCGGTTCTGTGATAAACTTTTCAAGGTCCTCGACAGAAGTTCCCGGCTCTACAGAGCTTACGTAGATTTTAGTTTCAACAATTTCGGGAAAATCCTCTCTTGGCATGTTGTAGTAAGCCATGATTCCTCCTATCAATATGATAGCAATAATCACGTACACTGTCATTTTATTATCTATCGCCCAGGAAGAAATACCAAACTCTCTATAAGTGTTTTTCTTTGCCATGAATTAATTCTTTTGAAAGTTTAAAACTCTTACTTTATCCTGTTTTTTTATGGTTCTAGCTCCTTCAGTGACAACGATGTCTGAAGCTTTGAGCCCTTCCAAAACCTCAATCTCACCACGGTAATTTCTCCCAATTTTCAACTTGCGAAAACGGGCTTCCCCTATACTGTCATTTTCCATATTCAGCGCAAATGTGAAGGATTCCCCTTCTGCATTTTCCTGCAAAATATTTTCAGGAATAACAATGGCATCCTCAGCATTATAATCGTTGAGTCTAAGTGTAGCGATGAGGTTTGGTTTTACAAAATCGATACTATCTGGTATAGAAACACGTACTCTAAAGTTTCTATTGCTTTCAGAAATATTGCTGGATACCTGAGTTACTTTTCCTACAAAACTTTTGTTCAAAGCTCTAAGATTTACAATGGCTTCAGAGCCTTTCTGTATACTACCCACATAACTTTCTGGCACATTGGCACTCACGTACATTTCTCCTAAATTGAGTACTCTAAAAATTGGATTTTGTCCAGGGGCAACCACCTGCCCCTGGTCTGTAATGATTTCATCTACTTGCCCGTCAAACGGTGCGTAAATCACCGATTTATTTAACTGGCTCTCCATCTGTTTTACAGAATTGTCAATTTGTTCAAAGGCTGTTTTGGCTTCCAAATATTGTATTTCCGATCCTATGTTTTCATTCCACAGACGCTCCTGTCTTTCAAATCTAGTTTTGGCCAGCTGTTTTTGAGCTTGCATTTCAGCAAGTTGACTTGATTGTCCGCCATCATCTATTTTGGCAAGTTTTTGCCCCTTTTTCACTTCATCTCCTTCTTTTACAAAGATTTTTTCCAGCACACCAGAAAATTCTGGATAGATCATAATGTTTTGATCTGTTGTGACATCTCCCTGAACCTTGACATAATGTTTAAAATTTTTAGGCTCTAGTTGGATAGCTTCTACCAGCGCATATTGAGATGAATCCTCAAAGTCTTCTAATTTTTCATCTAGCTTTTTGATTTTACTATTAAGCTCACGCATTTTCTTATTTAACGTCTCCCGCGTTTGTTTCAATTCAGTTTTAGATCCATTTTCGATAATTTCTTCAACAGATTTTTCTTTCTCATCGCAAGAGGCGACTATTAGTAGCACAAAAATGCTGAGGTAGTGTAAATATTTCATGAGTTTATTTTTCAAAATTTGTAAATGGAGTATTGATTATTTTTTCGATATCGGCTTTAGAATTGATGATGTCCAGCATGGATTGTAATAGCTCATTTTGTGCAGAATACAATTGCTGCTGCGCTTGTCTCAGTTCGAAACTTGTTCCAACTCCTTCTTTGAATTTCATTTGATTTTTTCGTTCGATACGTTCTGCTAATTCCAGATTTTTCTTTGATAAGTCATAGTTGTCAACGGCAAATTCGAAATCGCTTTTAGCATTGTTGAGCTGAAGTTTGATTTGGTTAATAGCCTGCGTTTTCTGAGTTTCTGCTTTTTCCATTTCAATCCTTGCTTTTTGTGTACGTGCATTACGCTGTCCAGAACTGAAAATAGGAACGTTTAAGCTCACACCAATTGTAGAAAACTCAAACCAGTCTGCCCTGGAAGAAAAGAATTCGAAGTTTTCCCCAAAACTGGTCTGACCGTAGTTAGCAAAAGCAGAAAGGCTTGGCAGCGCTTTACTTTTTTCAAGCTTCATTTCCAATTCACGTTGTTTAACCAGGTTATCTGCTATTTTGAACTCAATGGTGTTTTCAACTTGCAAATCTTCGGTCATGATTTCTGCTTCCAGCGCTTCTCTGTTAGCTAAATTTTCTAAATCTTCAAGTAGAGTTACTTCCGTATTTATGGGTAATCCAAGCACCATGTTCAGGCTTTCTTTGGAGATATCTTTCATTCGCATGGCATTGTTCATTTGGCTTTGCAACTGCTGGTAAGTGATCTGAAGTTGCTCTACGTCCTCTTCTTCGGCAAGTCCGTTTTCAAAGGTTTTACGAGTTTCATATAGGTTTTTTTCAGCGGCTTCCAGGTTGCTTTCTATGATACCGATTGAGTTTTGAGTTAGTAAGACATTTCCGTAAGCACTCACGACATCCTTTCTCACGTCAAGCTTGGTGCGTGTCTCTTCGTTATCAGAATACTCCAAGAAGGTTTTGGCCGCCTGCAGTGCAACGATGTAAGAACCATCAAATATCAACTGATTTAAGGTGACAGAAGCATCCATGCTTTGTCTTGGTGAAAATTGAACCGGTACAAAAGTGCCTGGTTCACCCCCCGCAAGTTCTCCCGGGAGGGGAGTTTGTCTCACAATGGCATTGTATTCATAATTACCTGCGGCATTAATCTGTGGAAGTCCATCAGCAGTAGTTTCCCATTTTTGCTTTAGAGCGATAGCCACATCTCGCCTGGCATTGATAGTGGCGTAGCTACTGTCAATTGCAAAGTCAATAGCTTCCTGTAGGGTGAATTTGTAAGTTTTGGGTTGATTTTCCTCCTGAGCAAAACTGCTCAAGCAGATCAATAGGAGTAAGCTGAAACTTAATTTTTTCATTCTAATAGTTGTTTTTCTAACTCGTTTAGGCGTTCAAGACCTTTGGTGTCTACAATACTTCGTAGATGATATTTTAAAAATTCTTCGTAAAGTTCTTTTGGGGAGAGGTGGCTGTCCTTAAAGAGCTCTTCATCTTTTAGGTTGAGCATTCCGGAAATATAAATTCTGCAGGTAAAGACTTTATGAATATCTTCTCTGTAGTAGCCTTCTTCAACGCCTCTTTCTATGTTTTTACTGATGCAGTCTTCCATCTTACAAACCTGTGACTCACGCATTTTAGCATAAATCTTAGGGTAGTATTTTTGAAACTGAAACTGAGGTGAGCTTTTCTCATTCTTGAGCCGCTTCATCACCACTTTTTTAATTTCAATCATTTCCTCTATGGGATCCAGACTTTTTAACTGAACTAAATCAATTTCAGCATGAATGCGATCCCTAATAAAGTAGGCGACCTGCTCCACTAAATCTGATTTGTTTATGAAATACTCGTAAATGGTTTTTTTGGAGACGCCAAGCTCCTGAGCCAAATGGTCCATAGTAACACTCTTGAAACCAAATTCCAAAAACAAATCTCCTGCTTTATGTAGTATATCTTCTCTCATCTTGAAGCTGCAAATGTAAACTTTGGAAACTATTTAAACAATAAAAGTTTCCAAAGTTTTACTTTTATTTAACTTTGGATAGAAAATTATGAGATTGAAAAAATTTAATCCACTTAATTATGTGATATAAATTATTTGGTTATTTTTATTTATACAAAAAAACTATCTAATATAGATTGATATTACTCAATCTCAAGACTATGAAAAAAAATTACCAGTTTATTGTATTATTCATCCTAACCATTTTTAATTTTATTACTGTTTTTTCTCAAAATAATTCTGACTTTTATCTTGCTGAAAATGGAGTGACTTGTCTATGTCCTGAGGCAGAAGTCGGAGAAAGAGGAACTCTTATCATAAATGAGGAAGAAAAAACATTTACCAAACGCAGTGAAACTGAGTTGAGAAACTTGATTGACGCCGACCAAAATAATCCAGAAATAGCTCTTTCTTGTGTTAGTGGGATTACCGATATGTCTGGTCTTTTTGGAGGTAAAACCGAATTTAATCAAAATATTAGATCTTGGGACGTTTCTCAAGTGAACACAATGAAGGAAATGTTTGCGTCTGCAGCTAACTTCAACCAGTCATTAAATGACTGGGATGTTTCACAAGTATATACAATGCAATCTATGTTTGTTTTTGCATCAAAATTTGACCAGTCCTTAAATAATTGGAATGTCTCTCAAGTTACAGATATGAGTGGGATGTTTGAGTTTGCGATCAACTTTGATCAGCCTTTAAACAATTGGAATGTTTCTCAAGTAACTAGTATGAGAGGTATGTTCAATAATGCAGAAAATTTTAATCAAACAATCTCAGACTGGAATGTTTCTCAGGTAGCTGATATGGCGGGTATGTTTTTTAATGCAAATCAATTTAATCAACCAATAAATAATTGGGATGTTTCTCAGGTGACAAATATGTTTAGCATGTTTAGAAGTGCAACAAGTTTCAATCAGGACCTTTCAGGTTGGTGTGTTGGGCAAATACCAACAGAACCCGGTGATTTTGATACAAATACAAAAAACTGGACTCTACCCAACAGCAGACCTGTTTGGGGGTCTTGTCCAACGCTTTCTACAGAGATGCCCAATGAGCTAGGTTTTGTTTTATATCCTAATCCAGCTTCAAGTCAAGTATATCTAAACAATCCTAGCAATCTTAAGCTTAGTAGTCTAACAATTTACGATATGACCGGTAGACAGATAAAAAGCCAGGTGATTTCAGCAGATGGCCAGGCAAGTGTTGATGTTTTAGATTTGTCTTCTGGAAGTTATATCCTAAAAGTAAATACTAAGGAAGGTCAAACCTGGACCCAACGTTTACTTGTAAATTAAAAAATTGCGTAGAGTAATTAAAATTAAGAGATGAGTTGAGTAATCACCTCATCTTTTTTTGAAGTATATTGATTTAAAATCTTTTATGGTTGAGCCCCTCTATTTTGAGACATTATGATTGTGAAACTTTATTTTTTCAATCAAAAAAAGCCAGCTCTTCTGAGCTGGCTTAGGTCAAATAAAGATGAAATTTGACTATAAAAATACTTGGAAAGCCTATTAATTTTCAGCTTCAAAATGCTGTTCCCTTCTTAAGTCAGTAAGGCGCCTAGACATCAAAGGTTTAAATTCAGCGTATTCATAATCACCAAATTGATTTTCATACTTACCGAAATACATCAGTTTTTTGTCGATGTTGTCATAGTATTTATCGGCTGTTAAGGCGAGCTCCACATAGGCACGCTCAAACATTTGTGCTTCATCGATAACTAACTCAAATTCTTTGATGGCTTCTTTGAGTTTTCCATTTTCCTTTAAAGCTACAGCTTTGGTAAAACGCTCACCGCTTAGGCTTACATCTTTATAAAGAATAGCGAGTTGGGCGTTGTATTCAGATTCTTTAAAATTTCCTTGTTTTGCATAGGCGAGAGCAAGTTGTAAATGATATTTACTGCTTCTTTGCTCAATCCTCAACAGTTGCTTGTATTTTTCGATTGACTTGTCTAATTGGTTGGTGCTGTTGTAAGCTGCCGCCATTTTTTCCAAAACAAATTTTGGTGGACTAGTTAATTTTTCAAGTTTTTCAAACTGTTCTAAAGCTTGATTTAATTTTTTTTGAGAATAGTAAATTTGACCCAGCAAACCAATGACTTTTTTGTTGTTGGGATTGAAGGATAAGGCCTCTAGACTTATGACTTCTGCTTTTTCATAGCTTTTGATCCTGAAATAAAACTTGGCGAGTTCATAAGCAGCTCCCTGGTGAGAGGGATCGTGCTTTAAAGCTTTTTCAAAAAAAATCTCTTCGGATGCCTTGCTGAATGTGGCTTTCGTTAATCCAAGCTGATATAAAAATTCTGGATTTTTAGGATAATTTGTGTGAAGCAAACTCAGTAAACTATCCGCTTTCTTGTTTTGAGAGTTGGCCTTTAAAAGTTTGGCATAAGTGAACTGATGAATAGGTTCATCGGCTTTATCCTTAAGCGCTTCTTCATAACTGGCAAGAGCATCCTCCGTAAAATGTTTTGCTCGAAGACTTTTAGCTTTAAGAATGTGAGTCTTAAAACTATTAGGGGGTTGGGTTTCAAAATGCTCTAAAAGGTGAGCATATTCCCCAACCGAATACAGGCTGTCCAGGTCTTGGGCAGAAATGAATTGTGCACCCAGTGATAGGTGCACAATACTTAGGATGAAATTTAATTTAATTTTTTTATTCATATACATTAAAAGTAATGGGCAATGAATACAATACACCTACTTTTTCACCTTCATGCTCCCCTGGCGTAATTTGAGGAAGTTTGCCAACAACACGTTTGGCTTCGACTTCAAGTTCAGGTTTTGGAGCTCTTGCGTTTATATTTACAATTTCACCAGTTTTATCAATTTTAAATTGCACATAGACACGGTTGACGCCAGTGAGTCCCAGATCTTTTGCCAGGTCTGTATCAAAATTCTCGTTTACAAACTGGCTAATGTTCTTGCTCATACATTCTTTACGCTCTTCATTGGTTCCTAAGTTTTCACAGCCTGGAAATACTGGAACAGATTCGATAACTGAAAAAGGGACAGATCCTGTATTATCTATTTTTTCTCTCTCTGTTATTTCAGTTTTTGGATTGTTTTTTTGCTGCAGGTACTCTTCATAAGTTTGGGTTTTCAGTTTTTTAAACGCATCTGTATCTGTCATGGACATTTTACTATCACCACCACTTTCTTCGTCCATTTTTTCAGCCGTATAAATCATGAGTACATTTCTTCTGTAGAAGTCTTCTTTAGAATTTATTTCTCTATAGTTAGAAAATGTAAACTTTTCAGGAATATCTTTAGAAAACATACCGTATTTAGCGACAGCTTCTTCCAGTTCATTCATATATTGTGAACGTAACTTTTCAGCTTCAGCTTCTTCAGTTAGTTCTTGAATGTCTTCCTGCGTATCTTCTTTACAAGCCGTATACGTCAGCATCAAGCCTAGTAGTGGCAAAATCAGCAGGTATTTGAATAAATGTTGTGGATGGGAGTTTTTCTTTTGTAACATCATAAGTCGTTGTTTTAATTGTGAATGGTTAAAAAATGAATGTGAAAATTCGAAATTCCTGGTGCCAAAAGCCTGGTTAAGCAAGCTTTGGGCATAATCGCGTTTATTTAAATCTTTGGCAGCCACGGCATCGGCCTGGAGTTCGTGTACCAAAACCAGTTCGCGCTTCAGCCAATGGTGAGCAGGGCTCAGCCAAAACAGCATGCGTAGAAATTCTGTAAAAAATAAGTCTAAGGCATGATTGGAGCGCGCATGTTCCAGCTCGTGAGCCATGACTTTTTCTCGCTGTGTTTCGGGAATCTTGTCACCAACAAAAATGGAATTCCAAAAGGTAAAGGCATTTTCAGAAGCTTCCAGTTTGTAGTACTTCACGGTATTGATATAGCGTTCAAAACGCGCTTTTTGTGTCATTTGCTTTAGCTTCCAATAGCCTATGCTGAATTTGATTGCGAAAAAACTAATGCCAATGAGATAGATCAGCTTAAGTATAGTATCTAAACTCCAAGTAATCGTCTGGGGTTCTGCGTTGGCGCCTGAAGCGGTTACGTTCACTTCTTCACCCATCATAAAATAAGCCTGGAATTGAGCAGCTGTAGCACCTCCAGTTTCTTCTGAACCAAAATTGATAGCCAAAAAGCTTAAGTCGAGTAGGGGGATGATAAAAGAAAGTATGGCAGTGATGAGCAGATAAGCTCTATTCTGCGCATAAAAGGTCTCTTTTTTAAAGAGCAGATACAGCCCTAAAAAACAGGTTTGGAAAAGAATAACATCTAAAAGATACCACCACATTACTCCTCGTTTTTATCAAGTTCTTTTAAAATGCTTTCCAAATCTTTGGTGCTCATATTTTTTTCTTTGACGAAAAAAGAAACCATGTTTTTAAAGGATCCTTCAAAATAAGAATTGACCATCTTTTTCATCGTCGCCTTTTGGTAGGTGTCTTTGTCAACCAAAGCAAAATATTTAAAACCTCGACCAACTTTTTCATGTCCTACAAAACCTTTATCTTCCAGTATTCTCACGATGGTGGAAGTGGTATTGTAAGCCGGTTTAGGTTCAGGCATATCTTCTATAATTTCTGCTACGCGTGATTTTCCTTTCTTCCATAACAGTTGCATGACTTCTTCTTCTGCTCTTGTAAGTTGTCTCATTGTTGTATGTATTTTTCACGAATATAAACTATTATTTTAGTTTAACTATAAGGATAGTTGTTAAAGTTTTGATTTTTTGTCATTCCGAGGGAAGAGAAACGACGAGGAATCTTTTTAAAGGAATGTTTTAGTGTTTTTCGACAGTTGAGATTCTTCATTCCGCTACGCTTCATTCAGAATGACAGGTTCAATTGAGGGAGTAGTTATATGATGTAAATCATTAGTTTTGTCCCGAAAAGAGATTGAATAACAACTATGATGTTTGCAATGTGAAAGTTTAGTTCAGAAATTATGTTTTTGTCTTCTTGAGCGCAGTCGAAAGATTGACAAAAAATCTCGACTGCGCTCGATTGGACAATTTTGACGAAGTCATCATAGTTTAAAAGAAAAACAACTTATGGCTACTATATATCAAGTCGATGCGTTTACAGATGCGCTATTCAAAGGAAATCCCGCCGGGGTGATGCTGCTGGAATCTGAGTTTTTGAAAGAGGAGCTGATGCAAAATATTGTCAAAGAAATGAATGTATCGGAGGTGGCGTTTGTCTTACCTAGAGAAAATCATTTTGACATTCGGTTTTTTACGCCAAAAGCTGAAGTCCCGCTTTGTGGTCATGCGACTTTATCGGCCGCCCATATTTTGTACGAATTAAATTTAGTTCCAAAATCCGATTCTATTCTGTTTCAGGCACCAAATGATCAGTTAGAAATTAATTTTACTGATGATGGCTATCAGATGAAATTCCCTGAATATGTTTTAGATCCGATACCAACTTCCAACTGGTCTGAAGCTTTGGGTTTACAAGTCAAAGAAGCTTTTGAAGTCACCAACGACTGGACCATGCTGGTTGTAGATTCTGAAGAGGAACTCGCTAATTTCAAACCCGACGCCAGACTGCTGCAAAGTTTAGGTCTTGGTCAAAGCATTTTTACAGCAAAATCAAATTCAGAAGAAAGAGATATCGTCTGCAGATGTGTCGTGCCGAACCTCGGTATTCTGGAAGATCCCGTAACAGGTTCTGCACATTGTGCACTTGGGGTGTATTGGTCCAAGGTTTTGGATAAAAATGAATTAAAATCCGAACAGATTTCAGAGCGTAAAGGCCAGCTGAAGTTAGAGCTAAAAAACAAAAGCGTCTATATATTAGGTAAAGCCAAAACGGTATTTAAGGCTGAGTTTTATTTGTAAAGCACATGAAGGTGTTTCCTCTGTGAGCTTTGTGACTCTGTGGTTCTATTTACCACGGAGACATAGAGGACAGAGGGTTTAAACGGTAGGTTATTTATAAACCGACCGCCAGTACACTTTTTGATAGCTGCGTTCAACAACACGGTTAATCAAGCGATCCAAAAAATCTTCATGCGTCATCAGGCGCTGGATTTCATTTTCATGAATGTCGATTCTGTAAAGTAAATGGATAAAGCTCGAGGTTTTTTGATGCATGAGTTCAGAAAAAATGGGATTCAAGCCTTGCCACAATTCGTCTGGAGAAATATTGGTGTGCAATTCAATTTCAGTGAGCCCCACCAAAGCTAAATCTTTATTCAATTGTTGAATCAATTGTTCCCATACCTCTTTAAATTGATTGTGGTTTTCAGTAATTTCAGAAAGTAATTTTGGGACCGTCATTTACATTTTGCGATTCATGAGGTTGGTGCCAAATTCTTTTAGATAGCGTTTTCCCTGTTCCGATACCTCCATGTGTTCAAGATGCCTGAATGCCTCTTCTGTGAAGGTCTGTATTCTTTCAGTGGTTGCTTGTTTCGCGCCAGAATCTTCAAAAATTTGCTTGGCCGTTTCGATTTTACTGCTAGGATCTTCTGGAGCTATGGTATATAAGTGTTTTAGCTGATCTGCACTGCTATCGTCTGACAGCTCCAGAGCTTTTAGGTAGAGATAAGTTTTTTTATTCTCAATGATATCTCCACCAATTTGTTTTCCAAATACTGCCTGATCGCCAAACGTATCCAGATAGTCATCTTGAATTTGAAACGCAACTCCTAGCAATCTGCCGAATTCATAAATCTTGTCCTGTACATCATCCGATGCATTGCTAACTATGGCACCCATTTTTAGAGCTGCGCCAACAAGCACAGCCGTTTTGTATTCGATCATCTTGAGATACTCCTCGATCGTCACATCATCTCGCTCTTCAAAATCAACGTCATACTGCTGGCCTTCACAAACTTCAATGGCTGTTTTGGTAAATAGTTTGGCCAGAGGTTTGAAATGTTCTGCCGGGTAATTCTCAAATAACTGGTAGGCATTAATGAGCATTGCATCTCCAGATAAAATGCCAGTGTTGACGTTCCACTTTTCATGAACGGTCTGTCTTCCTCTGCGCAAGGGTGCATCATCCATGATATCATCGTGGACCAGTGAGAAATTATGAAAAATCTCAATAGCCAGAGCGGCATCCATCGCTTTCTCCCGTCCTCCTCCAAAAATATCTGCACTCATTAAGACCAGTACAGGTCTTAGTCGTTTCCCGCCCAGTCTCAAAATGTATTCAATGGGTTCGTAAAGATTTCTAGGTTCTTTTTCTGGAAGACGAGCTTCCATATAAGATAGGAAAGTTGTTTTGTAAGCTTCTAGATCCAACATCAATTTTTTGGCTAAAATAAATCATTAAAGAGATCTACCTTCTTTTTTTGAAAATTGTTAAGTCTTGATTTATGATTTTGTTTAAGATTTCAATAGAGTGGTGTATGAAATGATAAATTTAATTCAAAGAAGCCCTGTTTTGGATAGAAATCGTAATTTTGTATTACACATTACAAGATGTAATTTCAATATGGACAAATATTCATTTCTAAATGCGATGCACCCATCGCAACTTGCAGACCTCTATAATCAATATTTACAGAATCCAGACGCTACAGAACCTAGTATGAGAGCCTTTTTTCAAGGTTTTGATTTTGGTTTGGAATCTGGATATGATGAAGCTGGGCTTTCCACAGGAGAAACTACAGTCACCTTAAAAGATTCCGAGACCAAGGAAACTGAGAAGGTACAGGTGCCAGAAAATGTTCAAAAAGAATTTCAGGTTGTAAATCTTATTGATGGCTATAGACACCGCGGGCATTTATTTACTAAGACCAATCCCGTAAGAGAACGACGCAAGTATTCACCAAAGCTCGATATTGAAAACTTTGGGTTGTCGAAATCTGATTTGGATCTCGAGTTTGAAGCTGGTGAAATCATCGGTATTGGGAAGGCAACACTTCAGCAAATAATCGATTTTCTTGAAAATGTATTTTGTGATTCCATTGGTGTGGAATATGCCTATATCCGTAAACCGGAAGAAATCAAATGGATTCAGGATAAGATTTATAAAAATCAAAATAAGACTGAGTACTCTGAAGATCAGAAGAAAAATATATTACGCCGACTCAATGAGGCTGTGACTTTCGAAAGCTTTTTGCATAAAAGTTATGTAGGTCAAAAACGATTCTCTCTGGAAGGCAACGAATCCTTGATTCCAGCTTTGGATACTTTAATTGAAGGCGCTGCCGATATGGGAGTGAAAGAATTTGTGATGGGAATGGCCCACCGCGGACGTTTAAACACCCTCGTTAATATCTTTGGCAAAAGTGCTAAAGATATTTTTAATGAATTTGAAGGGAAAGATTACGATGTAGATGGGTTTGACGGTGATGTGAAATACCATCTGGGCTGGACTTGCATCCGTAAAACCGATTCCGGAAAAGAAATCAACTTAAATATAGCTCCTAACCCGTCACACCTGGAAACCGTAGGTGCTGTCGTGCAAGGGATTGCCAGAGCAAAACAAGACGATCATCATCTTGGAGAAGAGCAGAATGTATTGCCTATAGTAGTGCACGGCGATGCAGCCATTGCAGGACAAGGCATTGCTTACGAAATTGTGCAAATGGCACAGCTCGATGGCTACAAAACTGGCGGGACTATTCATATCGTTGTGAATAATCAAATTGGTTTTACAACCAATTATATAGACGGACGCTCGTCAACTTATTGTACCGATGTGGCTAAAGTTACTCTGTCTCCTGTGCTTCACGTGAATGCAGATGATGCTGAGGCTGTTGTCCATGCCATGACGTTTGCACTTCAGTATAGAATGGAATTTGGTAGAGATGTCTTTATCGATTTGTTAGGCTATAGAAAGTATGGTCACAACGAAGGTGATGAACCAAGATTTACTCAGCCGCAACTTTACAAAGCCATTTCTGAACATAAAAATCCAAGAGATTTGTATGCTAGTAAACTGGTAGATGAAGGGATTATAGATGAAAAGTACCTGGAGGAACTGGAAGAAAAAGTAAAGTCTAAACTCAACGAAGAGTACGAAGATTCCAAGAAAGAAGACAAAGCAGTGGTCACCAAAATTCTTCAGGAAGAATGGGAAGGTTATGAGCCGGCCGATAAGCACAAGATGCTAGAGCCTGTAGACACGACTTTCGATTTGGACAAATTATCTGAACTTGCAGAATCCATTACCACATTGCCAGAGGATAAAAGCTTCATGAGAAAAGTAAGTAAACTCATGAAAACCCGTCACAAGATGTATTTTGAAAAAAATGAACTGGACTGGGCCATGGGTGAGCTTCTAGCTTATGCAACTTTACTGGATGAAGGTCATGATGTGCGAATCTCTGGTCAGGATGTAGAGCGAGGAACATTTTCTCACAGACATGCAGTGATCAAAACTGAAAACAGCGAGGAAGAGTATGTGCCTCACAACAATATCAACAAAGATCAGGGGCATTTTTATATCTACAACTCATTGCTTTCAGAATATGCGGTAGTCGGTTTTGATTATGGATATGCTATGGCCAGTCCTTCAACTTTGACGATTTGGGAGGCTCAATTTGGAGATTTCAGTAATGGAGCACAAATCATGATAGACCAGTACATCTCTTCAGCAGAAGATAAGTGGAAAACTCAGAATGGTTTGATTCTTTTATTACCACACGGATACGAAGGTCAAGGTTCTGAACACTCTTCAGGACGAATGGAGCGTTACCTTCAGTTGTGTGCCAAGGACAATATGTTTGTTGCGAACTGTACCAGCCCCGCCAACTACTTCCATTTGTTAAGAAGACAGTTGAAAACTAACTATAGAAAACCATTAATTGTCTTTACTCCAAAAAGTTTGTTGAGACATGCTGAAGTAGTTTCTCCTAAAGAAGATCTGGCAGAAGGCAGTTTCCAAACTGTTATCGACGATCCCAAAGCCAAAGTAAAAGACACTAAAACGCTTGTGATTTGTTCAGGTAAATTCTACTTCGATTTGAAGAAAAGGAGAGAAGAAGAAGGAAGAGATGATGTAGCTTTAGTAAGGTTAGAACAATTGTTCCCAGTGCCAAAAGAAGCGCTTGATAAGATCATCAAAAAGTATAAAAACGCCAAAGATGTTGTTTGGGCACAGGAAGAACCAAGAAATATGGGCGCTTACACACACTTGCTATTGCAGTACCATAAGGCAAAAGACTTTAGAGTATGTAGTAGACGTTTTTACGGATCGCCAGCAGCAGGAAGCCAGGCAAGATTTAAGAAAAGACACGAGGAAGTGATCGACTATGTTTTCGATGCTTCAAAAGACAACTGTATACAAGATTATAAATAATAAAAACCAAGTTACGAAACACATATTATTATGGCTTTAGAAATGAAAGTCCCTTCACCGGGAGAGTCAATTAGCGAAGTTGAAATCGCAGAATGGTTAGTAAAAGACGGAGAATACGTAGAAAAAGATCAAGCTGTTGCAGAAGTAGACAGTGATAAAGCAACCTTAGAATTGCCTGCGGAAGCTTCAGGAATTATTACCTTAAAAGCAGAAGAAGGCGACGTCGTCCAGGTAGGGGAAGTCGTTTGCTTAATTGATACAGAGGCCGAAAAGCCATCTGGCGGTGATGATAAAAAAGAAAAGTCGGAGTCTAAAGATGCTTCAGACAATAAAAAATCAGAGGACAAAAAAGAAGACAAGAAAGAATCTAAATACGAGGATAAATCTTCTTCTAAAGATGAAAAAAGCAAGTCTTCTTCAGATTCTAAAGAAACCTATGCCACAGGAAGTCCTTCACCTGCAGCCAAGAAAACTTTGGACGAGAAAAACATCGATCCTAAAGATGTAAAAGGAACAGGAAGAGATGGTAGAATTACAAAAGAGGACGCCATGAATGCAGAAGGTAAACCTTCTATGGGATCTCCCGGTCCAGGAAAACGCAGCGAGTCCAAAAGCAAAATGTCTATGCTACGCAGAAAAGTAGCAGAGCGTCTAGTGAGTGCCAAAAATGAAACGGCGATGTTGACGACCTTCAACGAAGTCAATATGCAGCCAATTTTTGACCTGAGGTCTCAGTACAAAGAGAAATTTAAAGAAACGCACGGTGTGAGTTTAGGATTTATGTCCTTTTTCACCTTAGCGGTGGTTCGTGCGCTAGATAAATTCCCAGCGGTCAATTCTATGATTGACGGTAAGGAAATGATTACCTACGATTACAAAGACATCAGTATCGCGGTTTCAGGACCTAAAGGATTGATGGTGCCAGTGATGCGTAATGCCGAAAATCTTGGCTTTAGAGGCGTTGAGCAGGAAGTGAAGCGTTTGGCTTTACGTGCCAGAGATGGAAAAATCACTGTGGATGAGATGACAGGAGGAACCTTCACCATTTCCAATGGAGGAGTATTCGGTTCTATGTTATCTACACCGATTATTAACCCACCACAAAGTGGAATTCTGGGCATGCACAACATCGTGGAGCGCCCGGTAGCAATCGACGGGAAAGTAGAAATCCGCCCAATTATGTATGTGGCTCTATCTTATGACCACAGAATCATCGACGGTAAAGAATCTGTAGGATTCCTGGTCGCTATCAAAGAAGCACTGGAAGATCCAAAAGAACTCTTGATGGATGGCAATGTTGAAAAAGCTCTCGAGCTTTAAAACATGTCCTTTTTAAACATACACAACCCTGAAGGTTTTCCAAGCTTCAGGGTTTTTTAATGCTCAAAACTTCTGACTTTTTAAGGTGAATTTGCCCACGTTAATTTTAATGGGTTTTGATACATTGCTTTAGGATTTTGCGTTGGCTTAAATGATAAAGCCTGGTGAGGAAAATCATCTGAAGGGTTTAAGTCGGATTGATGTTTTTTGTAGTAAAACTGTTAGTGCACTGTAACTGTTTTAAATAAAAGAGTATATTTAAATTCGTAAACCTATTATAAATCACTTTTATCCAATTTAAATGAAAGACTATAAAGTAGAATCTTTGATCTATTATTCCAAGCTTACAACCGATACAAAGCATATTGTAAAATCTTCAAAAAAGGAAATCCAGGAAAAATTAGATGACTATTCTAAAGACGGTTACAAGTTAACTTCAACAGATGCAACAAGTTTTGGAAGTGCAGTTTATATATACCTGTATTTTGAGAAAATTTAGAGTTAAAGAAAAATAATTCATCCACTATAAAAATTATGGAAAAGCAAAATCCAACAGAATCAATAGATGATCTAATAGTGGTTGAAAATAAAAATGTAAAAAGAGCTAAAATTTTGAACGCCTTGTTGATTGGTTTTCTAGCTGGCATTGTTGGTATAGGTGTGGTTTCAGCATTCATTTCTGGAAAATTCATCATTCTTATTCCACTGCTTTTTCCTTTGTATTTTAGTTATAAATTAATCAAACCTTCTCAGAAAAACATAAGCTAGGTATCCTAGAAATTCGCCAATTAGTATTTATTCCATTAGAATAAATTTTTGTCCTGTACTTAGACATTAATTAATTAACCTCAAGCTGCTTGAAGTACAACTCATCTGTTTTATACTTAATCATGTTTTTTTTACGTGCATATGTCCTTAACACTTAAAATTGAAAAATAAGGCAAATAGTATTAACTTTGAGAAAATGATGGACATGGATGAATTAAAAAAAAGAATAACGATAGATCCTGAAATTTGTCATGGCAAACCTTGTATAAGAGGGATGAGATGGCCCGTTGAAGTTATAATGGATATGTTGGGCTCTGGTATGAGTATTGAGCAAATACTGGAGGATCATAACGAACTTGAAAAAGAGGATATTTTAGCAAGTTTAAATTTTGCTAAGTTGTATATGTCGGGTCATACGATGAATGTTGCCTGATGAGATTCCTGTGCGATGTTCATATATCTTATAAATTGGCGAGACATCTCATTTCTTTAGGTTTTGAATCTGTACATGTAAATGAGATATTAGACAAGTCAGAGACTAAAGATTCTGACTTGTCTAAATATGCAGATCAAAATGATTACGTACTTATTTCTAAAGACTCTGATTTTAGAGATTCATTTTTTGTAAAACAAACCCCAAAAAAACTTATTAAAATTAATTTGGGTAACATTTCAAATCAAGAATTAATAAAGATCTTCAATGCTAATATTGAATCAATTCAAAAGTTAGATAGCAAACCGAGCTTTCTGATCGAGATTAGTCAAGATCATATTAATTTAACTGAATTATAAGTAAACGCCACACCGAATTTTATCTCATTTTAAAGCCTGGGAAATCATCATAAATTGATTTAAAACACCTCACAGGTTTTTGAAACCTGTGAGGTCTAACACATTCACAAATTTGTTTATAATTATTTGAATCCCTAAGTAATCTTATGTCTACCCAATACTCTTACATCAATAACTCCATCTACTTCAAATACAAATAATCCGTTTTATAGTCAATCACCGCTTTGCCTTTTTTAAGAATATCCGCACCTATGATGCCATGCACCAATTCGGCATCGTGATCGCTCAAAGCCTTGTTAACGTGCGACAAGTCAAACAGAATCAAATCCACTTTCTTTTTGGTCCATTTACCAATAGCTACCTTGTTGTTCGTAGACGCTCGGGTCAACATATTGGTAGCGCCAGCGCCAGCGGCTTTGATGTTGCTGTCTTCAGAAAATAAGTTGAAGTGATCGGCGTAAGTAAAGTCAATGCAGGAACTCGAAGCGCCGGTGTCTATAATAAAACTGCCTTCCACACCATTTATCGTGACTTTGCACTCGTAATGATTAGTCTCGGTACTATTCATTTTTAGGGCTTTGTAATTTTTTTCTTTCAGAAATGATTTTAAGGACGACATTTATAGGATTTTCGGCAAATATAAAGTTTCGTTTTAAATAAATTTGCTCCATGACTATAACAGACACGCACACACACTTATATTCTGAAGCTTTTAACGAAGATCGAACGGAAGTCATTCAGAGAGCGATAGATAAAAACGTCAAACGCTTTTTTATTCCGGCCATAGATTCAGAAACCACTCAGGCGATGTACGACTTGGAAAAACGATTTCCTGAGAACATATTTTTGATGATGGGGCTGCACCCAACCTCCGTTTCAGAATCGGTAGAGGAGGAGCTCAAACATGTGGAAGAAGAATTAGCAAAGCGAAAATTTTATGCCGTCGGCGAAATTGGCATCGACTTGTACTGGGATAAAAGTTTTTTTGAAACTCAGCGCAAAGCTTTCAAAAGGCAAATTCAGTTAGCTAAAAAACATAAGCTGCCTATCGTCATTCACTGCAGAGAAGCATTCGATGAGGTGTTTGAGGTGCTGGAAGAAGAAAAAGGAGAGGACTTGTACGGTATTTTTCATTGTTTTACAGGAACCAAAGCTCAGGCCGAACAGGCTATTAGTTATAATATGAAACTTGGCATTGGAGGCGTAGCAACTTTCAAAAATGGAAAGATCGATCAGTTTTTGAATGAAATTGATCTGAAGCACATCGTTTTGGAAACCGATTCTCCTTACCTTGCCCCAAAGCCCTACCGCGGAAAGCGCAACGAAAGTGCTTACGTAGTGAAGGTGGTGGAGAAACTTTCAGATATATATAAGGTAAGTCTTGAGGAAATTGCAGCCCAAACCACTCAAAACTCTAAAGACGTCTTCGGAATTTAATACAGAATCAACTTATGTCCAGAATTCTATTAGTTTACACAGGAGGTACCATCGGGATGATCAAAAATCCTGAAACTGGTGCGCTCACAGCTTTCAATTTTGACGAATTGCTGTCCAATATACCAGAATTAAAACTTTTGGAACACGACATCAGTACCGTAAGTTTTGATGAGCCTGTCGATTCATCAGACATGGATACGACAGATTACGTGAAGCTTGCCAATTTAATAGAAGAACATTTCGAAGATTACGACGGTTTTGTGGTGCTTCACGGCAGCGATACCATGTCGTATACTGCTTCAGCCATCTCCTTTATGTTTGAAAACCTGAAGAAACCTATCATTTTTACAGGATCACAATTGCCTATTGGGGATTTGAGAACCGATGCCAAGGAGAACCTGATTACCAGTATTCAGCTGGCAGGTTTAAAAGAGCAAGGCAAGACGGTAATTAAAGAAGTTGGACTTTATTTTGAATACAAACTTTACAGGGCTAATAGAACAACCAAAGTCAATGCTGAACATTTCGAGGCTTTTGAATCGGCGAATTTTCCACCAATTGCAGAATCTGGGGTTAATTTGAAGATTAATTACGAAAAACTCATGAAGCCCAACATGAGAAAAAAAATGGTAGTGCATAAATCTTTAAATGATAACATTCTGATTTTAAAATTATTTCCAGGAATAAATCAACAGACCTTGAAACATATTTTTGATACTCCACATATAGAAGGAGTCATTCTGGAAACTTTTGGAAGTGGAAATGCAAAAACAGACGATTGGTTTACAGAAGCATTAAAAATTCTTATCGACAGAGGAGTGCATGTAGTCAATGTGACTCAATGTGTTGGAGGAGCGGTACTTATGGGTAAATATGCTACTAGTGAACGGCTGAAAAAGCTTGGAGTTATTAGTGGTGGAGACATAACAACAGAGGCTGCCGTAGGAAAAATGATGTATCTTTTGAATAAAAATTTAGGTCCGAAAGTTTTTAAAACTATATTTGAAACATCGTTACGAGGCGAAATGAATTAAAAATTAACGTGCAATCCTTCTTGTAAAACTATTTTTTTTTATTTATTTGCTAAGTATTAGTTAACGTTCATTAATATCTAGAGAGGTGACCGAGCGGTCGAAGGTGTACGCCTGGAAAGCGTATGTTCCGATTGTATCGGAACCGAGGGTTCGAATCCCTTCCTCTCTGCTTTTACAAAAACAAACTAAAAATCATTAAACACTAATTATTAATTCTAAGACAGACAACAATGAAAAGATTATTTTCAATTTTAGCCATTTTAGCCATCATGGCAGTTGGTAACACAACTTTAACTGCGGCAAACACTTCTGATATTTTCACAGAAGCAGCTGTAAACTTTGTACAAGATGATGCAGAAGCTTCAGGAGCCGATGCTGAAGAAGAAAGTGTAGGTTTTCATCAGGAATTAAAAAAGCGTTTCATTGAAGGTGGTCCTGGGTTTATGGGGATTGTACTTCTTTGTTTAATTCTAGGGTTAGCAATTGCTTTCGAAAGAATTATATACTTAAACCTGGCAACAACCAACTCTAAGAAACTAGCTCAACAAGTTGAAGATGCCATGAAGAGTGGAGGTGTTGAAGCTGCTAAAGAGGTTTGCAGAAATACAAGTGGTCCTGTAGCCTCTATCTACTACCAAGGTCTGGACAGAATGGACGAAGGTGTTGAAGCTTCAGAAAAAGCAGTTGTTGCTTATGGTGGTGTTCAAATGGGACAACTTGAGAAAAATGTGTCTTGGGTATCTTTATTTATCGCACTTGCTCCAATGCTTGGTTTCATGGGTACGGTAATCGGTATGATTCAGGCTTTTGATAAAATTGAAGCAGCTGGTGATATGCAGCCTTCTTTAGTTGCAGGTGGTATTAAAGTAGCACTTCTTACAACCGTATTTGGTTTGATTGTAGCTATTATTCTTCAAGTCTTTTATAATTACATTATCGCAAAAATAGATAGTATTGTAAACGATATGGAAGATGCATCGATTACTCTTATCGATATCTTAGTAGCACATAAAAACAAATAATAAATATGAATAAAGCAATAAACATAGTAAAAATCGTCTTTGGAGTATTGGGAGCTATTCTCTTTGTGAGAATCCTCAACTCTGGAGATGATGCGATAGAAGCCGATGCGGCTTTGCAGACAAGTGTGTTGGCACCATTCATGTATGTGTCTTACATTATACTTGGAATTACAGTATTAGCAGTTTTAATATTTTCTATAAAGGCTCTATTTACAGGTAACGTAAAGAAAACCCTTATTTCTTTGGGATCATTTGTTCTCATTATTGCTATATCTTATGGAGTATCTAGTGGTACAGAAACCGCTTTGAGAGACGGGGACATGTTATCTGCAAGCGGCTCAAGATGGGTAAGTACAGGACTAACAGCATTTTATATACTAGCGGTTTTAGCAGTATTGGCTATGCTTGTATCTAGTGTAAGAAAAATTGTAACTAAATAATTATGGCAAAAAGATCAGCACCAGAGGTAAACGCTGGATCCATGGCGGATATAGCTTTCCTTCTGCTTATCTTTTTCTTGGTAACGACTACCATAGAGACGGATAGCGGGATTACAAGGAAACTGCCTCCTATAGATGACGAACAAGAGGATCCACCACCGTTGAAGGAACGAAATATTTTCATCGTTCTTGTTAATGCAAGTGGAGAATTATTTGTTGAAGATGAAAGAATGGAATTTCAGGATTTAAGACAATCTGCTATTGACTTCTTAGACAATGGTGGAGGTCAAGGTGACGAAGCATGTGACTATTGTCAAGGTGCCAAGGACCCCAAATCTTCTGATAATCCTGTAAAGGCTGTAATATCATTACAGAACGATAGAAAAACAGAATATGGACGCTACATCGCAGTTCAGAATGAACTTGTAGCTGCCTATAATGAATTAAGGGATAGAGAAGCAAACAGACTTTATAACACAGATTTTACCGATATGGAAGCTGCCTTTAATGATCCAGAGTATCAAGGGGATAAAGACAAGCTAAAAGAAAGAATTGGTGTGATTAAAGAATTGTTTCCACAGAAACTCTCTGAAGCTGAACCGAAAAAACGAAACTAAAATTGAACACTTATGTCAAAGTTTAAAAAGAAGGGTGATGGTGGAACTCCAGCGATTTCCACAGCCTCATTACCAGATATTGTTTTCATGCTTTTGTTCTTTTTTATGGTTGTAACTGTGATGAGAGATACATCACTTAAGGTTCAAAATATTTTGCCTTTTGCCGATCAAGTTGAGAAATTAGATAAGAAAAACCTAATCATGTATATCTATGCAGGTAAGCCCTCACCTAGATATCAAGAAACTTACGGTACAGAAGCTAGGATACAGTTGAACGATAAATACGCCAGTGTAAACGAAGTTCAACAGTTCATTAAAGAAGAACGTCAATCAAAACGTGAAGAATTACGTGATAAATTGACCACTGCCCTTAAAGTAGATAAAGAAACTAATATGGGTCTTGTGTCTGATATTAAGCAAGAACTTCGTAAAGTTGAAGCATTAAAAATTAATTACACGACCAAAGAAGGTGAAGCAACGCTTAATCTGGAGTAATTATTTTATAATAATTTTATTTTAAAGGCATTCCTCATCAGGAGTGCCTTTTTTATTTAAAGAAACCTAGTTAACTTTCCCTTTTTAATTCTTCGATGAAACTATTATATTTTTTTTGTTTACTCTTTCTGTTTACAAGCGTATTAGCACAGGATCAACTTTCCTGGCTCAGAGAGAATGAGTCTGATTCCTTGTACAGAGAGGATCAATTCTATGTGGGGTTTAGTTTTAATTTCCTCACCGAGCTTCCTTCAGAAGTCGACCAGTCAGGATTTTCAGGCGGACTTATTTTTGGATTTATAAGAGATATGCCAATTAACAAGAGGCGCAACTTGTCTATCGGTTTAGGTTTAGGCTTTAATTTGAATACTTTTGGTCAAACTCTTCAGATTAGGAGAGAAGGGAGCAATGATGTTTTTGAACCCATAGACCCGGATATAGATTACGATTCCAACCGTTTTACTACCAATTTAATTGAAGTCCCCTTAGAATTTAGATGGAGGTCTTCAGATGTAGATAAACTTTCATTCTGGAGAGTTTATCTTGGGGTCAACTTCGGATATGTATTAAGTTCTAAATCCGTTTACAGAAGTCCAGAAGAGCGTTATAGTTTTAGATCTATAAACGCTATTAATGACTTTAGAACAAGTGCAAAACTCACTTTTGGTTATGGAGCTGTCAATTTCTTTGCAGACCTGAGTCTTATCCCTGTTTTTGAAGGTCAAATTAATTCTTCTCAAGAGGAGGTAAGTATTAGACCCGTAAAAGTTGGTCTGACTTTCTTTTTCCTTTAAAATCAAACCCAATAGCTGAAAAAATAGAGTTGAGGGATGCAACCTGCTACAATACCCAAAAATACTTCAGGCAGAGTATGCGCTCTTTGGAAGAGTCTGGAAGAGCTCACGAGCCCAAGAAATAGTGCAAATAAGGTGATGGAAAACACCAGTGGCTCCTGGAACGATAAGCTTAACCCAACAATAAAACACAAAAGTCCACTGATGCCTAAGGCGTGCAGACTTATCTTCATTCGGAACATGCTAAAGAGAAGAGAAACCACGCCCGAAAATAAGATGCCAGAGAAAAAATAGAAAAGCGTCCTGTAATTGTATACGTCCAGAATGTTATTCAATAAGATAAGAACAAGTAGTATAAAAAACATCAGGAAAAATCGTCTCTCCTTTACATCCGATAAATTATAATCCTTGATGAGTTTGAGGTTCTTTGCTATAAATAAAAAGACGATAGGCAAGAATATGGTCAAAATGCTAACAGCCATAAGTTTGGCAGTAATAATTTGTTGATCTAAATAATTTGGGATGGCATAGAAGTAAAACAAGCAACCTGCAATTGGCATCCAAAGGGGATGGCCTAAAATAGAGAGGAACTTAGAAAATTGTTCTACAGCTCTCATATTTCTTTTCTCAATCTCGCAACAGGTACATCTAGCTGCTCTCTATATTTAGCGATAGTTCTTCTAGCTATAGGATAACCTTTTTCTTTTAGAATCTGAGCCAGTTTAGCATCAGTATGCGGTTTTTTCTTATCTTCAGATTCAATGGTCATTTCTAGTATTTTCTTGATTTCTCTGGTCGACACATCTTCACCTTCTTCATTTTTCATCGATTCGGAAAAGAAGCTTTTAATCAGGAAAGTTCCATAAGGAGTTTCCACGTATTTGCTGTTGGCTACACGTGATATAGTACTGATGTCCATATTAATTTTTTCAGCGATATCTTTAAGAATCATCGGTCTTAGTGTTCTTTCGTCGCCTGTTAGGAAATACTCTTCCTGATGCATCATTATGGCATACATAGTTGAATATAGCGTCTCCTGCCTTTGTTTTATAGCGTCTATAAACCATTTGGCAGAATCTAACTTTTGCTTGATAAAGAAGACAGCTTCTTTTTGTTCTTTGGTTTTAGTTTTGGCTTCCTTGTAGCCTTTTAGCATATTTGAATAATCTCTTGAAATATGCATTTCTGGCGCATTTCTTCCATTTAATGTAAGTTCTAATTCACCATTTTTGATGTGAATGGCAAAATCTGGGATGACGTGTTCCACAGATTTGGTGTTTCCAGAATATGAAGCTCCGGGTTTAGGGTTTAAATGCTCTATCTCTTCGATAGCATCCTTTAATTTTTCTTCAGAAATACCGAACTTTTGGAGCAATTTGTCATAATGTTTTTTGCTGAATTTGTCAAAAGCCTCATCGATTATCCTGTAAGCCAGACTCACGCTTTCTGTCTTGTCTTTTCGTTGTAGCTGTATCAGTAAACATTCTCTTAAATCTCTAGCGCCAACTCCAGCTGGGTCCAGAGATTGTACAATCTTTAGCGCTTTTTTTACAGACTCTTCGTCGGTATAGATATTTTGAGTAAAGGCCAGGTCGTCAACTATATCAATCAAAGACCGTCTGATGTAACCACTATCATCAACACTACCAACAAGAAAATAGGCAATATCCTCTTGATCACCTCTGAAGGTATAGGTCTGTAATTGATTTTTTAGGAACTGAGAAAATGAGGTGCCAGATGCATAAGGTACTTGTTTGTCTTCATCATCTGCACTGTAATTATTAGCCTTTAGCTTGTAGTTTGGAATCTCATCATCACTCAAGTAATCATCTACGTCAAACTCAGTTTCAATGACATCATGATCGTCTTCATCAGATTCATTTTTGAATTCATCTTCAAATTCATCTTTTTCTTTACCAGCATCCAATGCAGGATTCTCCTCATATTCCTGTTTCACTCTTTGTTCAAATGCCAAAGTAGGCAGCTGTATCAACTTCATCAACTGTATTTGTTGCGGTGATAGCTTTTGAGATAATTTAAGGTTAAGCCTTTGTTTTAGCATGGTTTCAAATCAATAATTTATGCTGAAATTGTTTTTTAGATGATGTTCAGTACTAGAACTCAAATCTAAAATTTTACTTCAACTCATTCATAAATTTAACGAATTTATGTGGGAACTCGGTTTGAATCGTTAAGCTTTCTCGAGTTTTGGGATGAATAAAATGAACCGAACTAGCATGAAGAAGTAATTGCTGATGCTTTTCTGATGATCCGTAGTCTTTATCTCCCACAATAGGATGTCCTTCTGAAGATAAATGAATCCTTAGCTGATGCGTACGTCCTGTTTCTGGCAACAAATTGACCAAACTAAAATCTTTATTATTTTTCTGAAATCTATTTTCAACTCGAAATCTAGTCAGGCTCTGCTTCCCCTCAATAGGTGAACTGAATTTACCTTCAGTTATTTTCAAATGCCCTTCAGCAATTGCAATGTACTGTTTCTGAATTTTTTTCTGTTCAAACAACACCGAAAGCAATGTTTTTGCTGAAGTGGTTTTAGAAACAAGTAAGACTCCAGAGGTGGGATTGTCCAGTCTGTGAACAGTTTGAGGGTAGGGTAATTTATCTTTTTCTGAAGACGGTTTTATATTGAAAGGTAAAGCATTTTCTATGGTTTTAAAGTAATTGCCATTAGTTGGATATCCGCTTGGTTTATCAATGACAGCCAAATGTTCATCTTCAAATATTACCTTAAGCTGAAGCTGGAAAACTTTCTTCTTCTGCTTAATTTCTTCAGCATAAAGTTTTAAAACCTGACCATTTTCAATCCAGTCTGAAGTTTGAGCTATCTTCCCATTCAAAGAGATAAGCTCCTTTTTAATGCTTTTTTTTAAAGCATTCCTACTCCGTATAGATTCAAAAATTGAAATTCCATATTCCTGAAGTCTTATTTTTCCTTCAAGCTGTTCAACCACATGCTTCTCAATGCAGGTTTTAGAATTAAAATTCTGCATTTTGTGGAGTTCTTGGATAAGGAATTACGTCTCTAATGTTGGACATTCCCGTTGCAAAAAGAACCAAACGCTCAAACCCGAGTCCAAATCCTGAGTGTTTACAGGTGCCTAGTTTTCTGGTTTCCAGATACCACCACAATTCTTTTTCGTCGACGCCGAGTTCTTTCATTTTGGAAAGTAATACATCATAGCGCTCTTCCCTTTGAGAGCCTCCTACAATCTCTCCAATACCAGGGAAAAGCACATCCATGGCTCTTACGGTTTTTCCATCATCATTTAGACGCATGTAAAAGGCTTTGATATCTGCTGGATAATCGTATAAAACTACTGGACATCCAAAGTGTTTTTCGACAAGATAGCGCTCATGCTCACTTTGTAAGTCAGCTCCCCATTCTTCAATGATGTAGTTGAATTTTTTCTTTTTATTTGGCTTGGAGTTTCTTAAGATTTCAATGGCCTCAGTATAAGACACCCGCTTGAAATTATTTTTTAAGACAAAGTTTATTTTTTCTCTTAGTGGCATTGGAGATCTGTCTTTTTCTGGTTTGGACTTTTCCTCCTGTAAAAGTCTGTTTTCCAAAAATTCCAAATCTGCCTTGCAATGTTCAGAAACATAATTTAATACATACTGGATAAAGTCCTCTGCCAAATCTATGTTTCCTTCGAGGTCACAAAAAGCGACTTCAGGTTCTATCATCCAGAATTCCGCAAGATGTCTAGAGGTATTGGAATTTTCTGCTCTGAAGGTTGGTCCAAATGTATAGACCTTTCCAAGTCCCAGGGCATAGGTTTCAGCTTCTAGTTGGCCACTTACCGTAAGATTGGTTTCTTTACCAAAAAAGTCTTTAGAAAAGTCGACCTCTCCAGCTTCATTGGTAGGAACCTTTTTTAAATCAAGGTTGGTTACTTTAAACATTTCGCCAGCACCTTCAGCATCGCTACCTGTTATGATAGGTGTGTTAACGTAGTAGAATCCGTTGTTATTAAAATATTGATGTACTGCAAAAGCCAGTTTAGACCTTACTCTCATTACCGCTCCGAAGGTATTGGTTCTTACTCTCAAGTGGGCTTGCTCTCTAAGCTTTTCCATGGAGTGTTTCTTGGGCTGAAGTATAGTTTTTTTCACATCTTCCGGGTCTGCATGGCCTAAGATCTCAACGGTTTTTACATCCAATTCCACACGTTGTCCTTTCCCTTCACTTTCTTTTAGGGTGCCGGTGACCGAGATGGCTGCTCCGGTGGTAATGCTCTTTAAAGTGTCTTCTTCCGTATTTTCAAAATCTACAACACATTGTAAATTATCTAAGCAGGAGCCGTCGTTTAGCGCTATAAAACGATTGCTTCGAAAGGCTCTTACCCATCCGTTTACCTTGTATTCCTGTAATATGTGATCAGTTTCTAGAAGTTCAACTACTTTTTTTGTCAGCATTTTTGAATAAGTTTATGAAAGCAGCAAAGTTAGTTTTTTCCATAAGGCTTTACAACAGCTTTATGAAATTGCATTCGAAAATTCATTTTGAATTTTTTATCATTCGAATAGCTTCAATTTAAATGAAAGCTTCTTACTTTTGTTTAAAATTAATCTAAATAGATGACGACTATCGCTAGTTTGAAGAAAGGACAACGAGCCATCATTGGGGAAATGAATTCTGAAGAAATACCACTTAAGTTACTTGAAATGGGCTGTTTACCTGGTAATGAGGTAGAATTGATTCAGGTAGCACCTTTCAAAGATCCACTCTATTTAAATATTAATGATACCTTTCTCTCAATCAGAAAAGACACTGCAAGACTTATTAATGTTGAACTGATTGAGGATGAGTAAGCAGATAAATGTTGCACTAGTCGGCAATCCTAACACAGGAAAGACTTCAGTATTTAATAACCTAACGGGATTAAATCAGAAAGTTGGTAACTACCCAGGGATTACTGTAGAGAAAAAAGAAGCGGTTATCAAGTTATCTCGAAATCTAAAAGCTCATATTTTAGATTTGCCTGGCACTTATAGCTTAAACGCTACTTCGCTCGATGAGAATGTTGTGATAGAATTACTTCTCAATAAAAATGACAAAGACTACCCAGATGTCGTGGTAGTGGTTAGTGATATTGAGAACTTAAAACGAAATCTTTTACTTTTTACTCAAATAAAAGATTTGGGCTTGCCTACTATTTTAGCCATTAATATGGCAGACCGTATGGATAGAAAAGGCATTCAACTCGATATTGATTTACTCGAAAAGCGACTGAATACAAAAGTAAATTTGATAAGTGCTCGAAAAAATGAAGGATTTGATGCCTTGAAGCAATCAATTAGTGCATATCAAAATATTTCTTTAGAACCCTGTCTCGACGCCTCTTCAATTGATAAAACTTATTTTGAATCTTTACAAAAAGCATATCCCGATCAAGACTTGTATAAACTCTGGTTAGTTATCACTCAGGACGTTAATTTCGGTAAGACCAATCGAAATAGGATTTCTTCTGAAAGTGGTTTCAAGCCAAAATCAGATTCAGAGATAAAACAACTTCAGCAGAAAGAAACGATAAAACGTTATCAGTTTATTAACAATACTCTGAAAGAGACCCTGACCAAAGATTTGGCTTTAGCTACTGGTCTTCGGGCTAAAATTGATCGCCTTTTGATTCATAAGGTTTGGGGATACGTTATATTCCTGTCTATCTTATTTTTAATTTTTCAAACGATTTACGATTGGTCCACCTATCCAATGGATTTGATCGATGAAACATTTTTGGTATTAAGTGAATTTGTAAAGGATAATTTCCCTGCAGGGATGCTTTCAGATTTAATTTCTGAAGGGGTTATTCCTGGAATAGGAGGGATTGTCATTTTTGTTCCACAAATCGCATTTTTGTTCTTATTTATCTCCATCCTCGAAGAAACTGGCTACATGAGTCGTGTTGTGTTCTTAATGGATAGAGTCATGCGCAAATTTGGCATGAGTGGAAAAAGTGTTGTACCTCTTGTGTCTGGTACAGCCTGTGCTATACCCGCAGTCATGGCTGCAAGAAATATTGAAAGCTGGAAAGAACGGTTAGTGACAATTCTGGTTGTTCCGTTTACAACCTGCTCTGCCAGACTTCCTGTTTATCTTATTATTATCAGTTTAGTCATACCCAACGAGCGTTGGCTTGGGCTTTTCAATTACCAAGGGATCACTTTGATGTTATTGTATTTACTTGGTTTTGGAACTGCAGTGGCTTCCGGATGGTTGGCCAGTAAAATGCTAAAAATTGACTTCAAATCTTATTTTGTAGTTGAAATGCCAGATTATAAGCTACCTATTTTTAAGAATGTGGTCTATACTGTTGTTGAGAAAACAAAATCTTTCGTCTTTGGTGCTGGTAAAATTATTTTGGCTATATCCATTATACTATGGGTTTTAGCTAGTTATGGTCCAACCGATAAATTTGATAATGCAGATGACATTGTAAAATCTTCAACGGATCTTTCCAGGGTCACAGATGAGGAATTGGAGACCGAAATTTCTTCTTTCAAGCTGAAGCATTCTTACATAGGCTATGCAGGAAAGGCCATCGAACCAATTGTTACTCCTTTGGGATATGATTGGAAGATTGGGATTGCTATCATAAGTTCCTTTGCAGCTAGAGAGGTTTTTGTCGGGACTTTGGCAACAATTTACAGTGTAGGTAATGAAGATGAGCAAACCATTAAAAGCAGAATGTCTGCCGAGACCAATCCTATACTTGGAGGACCATTATTTACATTTGCCAGTGGAATAAGCTTACTCTTATTTTATGCATTTGCCATGCAATGTATGAGTACTCTGGCAATTGTGAAAAAAGAAACAGGCACCTGGAAATGGCCATTGGTTCAATTATTTGGGATGTCTGGCTTTGCTTATGTCGTCGCTTTAATTGCTTTTCAAGCTTTAAAATAAAATTATGTTACAAGAAATTATTGTTCTTATTATTTTTCTAATCGCGACAGGTTATTTGGTAAAAAAATTCTTTTTTAAATCCAAGAAGAGTAGCAGCTCTGTCTGTGGTTCAAGTCAGTGTGGTTGTAAAGACTAATTCCTAAAACTTTAAAATCCTGTTGGGAGTTACAACGTAATCTAGCTTGACGTCATGCTTAGAAACTTTGATGGGTTCTTCTTCAGGCATGAAAAAAGATAATCCAATTTTGAGTGTTTCTGGTCGACAATTGGATAGGAACTTATCATAAAAGCCTTTTCCATAACCAATTCTATTTCCTCTATTATCGTAAGCCAGCAATGGCATAAATACTACATCAAGTTGTTGCGTGTCTATTTTTATTCCGTTTTCAGGTTCGGGGATGCCCCATTTACTGGGAACCAATCTTGTACTATCAGTGAGTAAGAAATGTTCTAATTCATCATTCTTTACTTTTGGAATGACCACGTTTCCGTCTTTGCCAAAAATGATTTGTAGAAGGTATTCTGTGTTGATTTCCTTATGCTTTTCTATAGTTAAGAATAAATGATAAAACTCCAGTTCCCAAATATCAAGTTCTAAAGCCTGATTGGCAATTTTAAGACTCATCTCCTCGATTTGTGAGGGCAATAAGTCTTCTCTTAAAGCTTTATACTTATCTCTCAAGACCGTTTTATCCATGGTTGTCTTCCTTCGATATATGAAATATAGCATCGCCCTGGTAGACGATAGGCGACTGGTTGGCATTGATAATGTAGCCATGATTACTTGCCTTTACTTTATGTCTAAAACTGCCATAGGGATCAGTAATCGTGGCTACAAACTCTCCTTTCTCGACCAGTTTTCCAATCGGGATTTTTATATGAAGCAAACCACTGTACTTGGCTCGCATCCAGTAAGTGCTGGAAATGAATTTTGTATTTTCTTCAGGGTCTTCTACATCAAAATTAGAATTCAACATGTCAAAATGCTTCATGATGCGTTTAAGTCCATCCACTCCGTATTTTGATATCTCTTTGTTATTGTCTTTAGACTTCCCACCCTCAAAAAGCAAAACCGTTTTACCTTGCTTTACGCAAGTCATCCTGTAAGAATTTTTGATGGTTGAAGAATAGACCGTAAAGGGCGCATTAAAGATTTTTGCCAGTTCCTCGCCTCTTTCATCGCTTTTATCGATCCGGATTTGGGCAGCATTAAATCTACTGGCACCTCCTGTATGAAAATCAAAACAATAGTCTGCCACGGGAAGAATTTCAGAGGAAAATTGATGAGCAAATCTGCTGGCAAGAGCTCCTTTTTTGGATCCTGGGAACATGCGGTTCAAATCCCTTCCATCCGGAAATTCTCTGGTCATGTTCAAAAAACCAAATACATTAAGTACAGGCACACAAATTATAGTTCCTCTGCTAGGCTTATTTATTCCCTTGGAAATAAATTGCCTCACGGCTTCAACACCATTGATTTCATCTCCGTGAATCCCGGCTGTAATGAGTAAAACTGGACCAGGCTTTTTTGCTCTTTCTATAATAACAGGAACTTCTACCAAAGTGGTAGTATAGAGCTTTGCTGTGTTAAAATTTATTCTTGCTTTTTCTCCGGGGAATACTTTTCTATCGAGAATGTGGAGAACATTTTTAGAATCTATGTGCGGCATTACACATTTTTTTCGATGTATTGAATAATGGATCTTGCTATGTCTTTTCCAGTGGCTTTTTCTATACCTTCCAGACCTGGAGATGAATTGACTTCAAGGATCAAAGGGCCTCTGGAACTTTGCAAAAGGTCAACCCCTGCAACGCCAAGGCGCATGGCTTTAGCTGCTTTGATAGCCGCAATTTCTTCTTCATCTGTCAGTTCAATCACTTCTGCCGAACCGCCCTGATGTAAGTTGGAACGAAACTCTCCTTCTTTTCCTTGTCTTTTCATCGCACCAACGACGTGACCATCTACTACAAATACACGGATGTCGGCTCCTTTGGCTTCTTTGATGAATTCCTGAACGATAACTCTTGCTTGCAAACCATTGAAGGCTTCAATAACAGATTTCGCCGCATTTTTAGTTTCTGCCAACACTACACCTAGACCTTGCGTGCCTTCCAGAAGTTTGATCACCAAAGGTGTTCCGCCAACTTGTTGTATTACTCCATTTACGTCTCTGGAATAATTGGTAAAAACTGTTTTCGGTAAACCGATTTTCGCTCTAGAAAGTACTTGTAGACTCCTTAGTTTATCTCTACTTCTTACCAAAGCTTCAGAATCTATAGTGCTAAAAGCTCCCATCATTTCAAACTGTCTCACCACAGCAGTCCCATAAAATGTAACGGATGCACCAATTCTGGGTATAATCGCATCAGTATCCAGGATGTACTCCCCTTTATAATAAATATTCGGGTTTCGCTTTTCTATGACTAAATCACACTTGAGCGGATCTATGACTTGTACGTCATGCTTTCTCTTTTTGGCAGCTTCTACAAGTCGCTTTGTTGAGTAAAGATTTGCGTTTCTAGATAAGATTTTAATGTTCATGGTGCTGGGTGTTATGCGATAAGTCCTTTAGTTCTGGGTCTACTATAAATTTTTTATTTAGAAATTTCCTTCCGAGAAGTACTGGGTATTTCATTTCTTTTCTATTGCTCAAAGAAAGTGAAATTTTATAAACTTTTCCAAAGATTTCAATCTTTGATTTTATTTCATATCTACTTTGTGCAATACCATTGCTGCTTTTTACACGTATTTTGTTGTAATCTTTGAAAATGAAGGGTTTATTGTTGTATTCTGGGTGTTCTTTATCCAAAAAGGTACAGTGCAAACCATCTTCTTTTTCCTCCATATTTTCACAATGTATAGAGGAGGTATAGGCTCCCGTATCTATTTTGATAGAGATGTCTTTTAAGTTCAGTTCAGGAAAATCAGCTTTATCCAATCTTCCAATAATTTTTTTCTTCATATCTATGCAAATTACAAAAATGAAATTCAACAGAAATTCCAGGCGAAATTAATATTATATTTATCATTAAAAACATTAAAAAATGTCAGCAGAAGATTTTTACGAAAACATAAGAGCCTCTACAAAATTAAATCACTTTGCAAACCTTGTAAATCTTGCAGCTATTGATGGCGACATCAAACCCATAGAGGAAAAGCTTCTTAAGAGGTTTTCCAAAAAGTTTGATGTCTCAAAACAAGATTATGAGCGAATTCTAGAAAATCCTGCTTCTTTTCCTGTATATGCGATCAACTCAAAAACACAGCGTCTAGAATTTCTGTTTGATTTACTCCGTATCATCTACGTCGATAATGAAATGGACGAGACCGAAGAATTTTTGATTTTAAAATATGCAGTGGGTCTGGGTTTTTCTGAAGATCATGCACTAGAAATCATCGAAAAATCCAAAAAATTATTCGAAAACAACTTCTCTTTTGACCTCTATCATCATTTTATAGAATCTGAAGACTTTTAAGTATCAAGTCAACTTGATTACTGGTTAGGATGAGCTGCTTTCATAAAGGATTCAGCCTTATCCACCATATTTTTACTTCCACAGAAAAAGGGAACGCGTTCATGGAGTTCAGTCGGTTTTATATCGAGAATCCTTTGGAAGCCGTCAGAAGCTTTGCCGTTGGCCTGTTCTGCGATAAATGCTATGGGATTACATTCGTATAGTAACCTTAATTTACCTTTTTCCGCACTGGAACTTTTAGGATACATATAAATGCCGCCTTTGATCATATTTCTATGAAAATCTGACACCAAAGATCCGATGTATCTCGATGTATAAGGATCTTTGTCGCGTTGTGCCTGGCAGTATTTGATGTAGTCTTTTACGCCTTGCGGGAAGTGGATGTAATTGCCTTCGTTAATAGAATAAATTTTGCCATCTTCAGGGAACTTCATGTCGGGATGTGATAAATAATAAGTGCCGATGGCAGGGTTGAGTGTAAATCCATTTACGCCGTGTCCTGTTGTGTAAACCAGCATGGTAGAGGTTCCATAAATGATGTAACCAGCAGCTACCTGTTGGTTGCCAGGCTGAAGGAAATCTTCCATTTCCACAGGCTGCCCAACAGGAGTTACTCGCCTGTAAATTGAAAAAATGGTTCCTACAGAAACATTCACGTCTATATTGGAACTGCCGTCCAGCGGATCCATGAGAACAACGTATTTGTTTTTATGATCTTTATTATTTCCTTGAATGGTGATGTAATTGTCATTTTCTTCTGAAGCTATCCCGCAGACAATTTCACGATTGATGAGAGTTTGTATAAAAGTTTCGTTGGCGTAAACATCCAGTTTTTTTTGGTCTTCACCCTGAATATTCTTTCCTCCATAATCGCCAACAATATCTACTAGGCCTGCTTTGTTAACTTCGTGGTTTACCACTTTTGCGGCTAATCTGATGGAGTTGATAAGTCTGGAGAGCTCGCCAGAAGTATATTTAAAGGATTGTTGATTTTCAATAATAAACTCACCAAGAGTTTGATTGTGTTCTTTCATAACGAAAACGTTGTAGTTGACGCAAAAATAGAAAATTTCATAAAGTGGTTATCAAATTCATTCGATTTAATTCTGACTTGACTATTTTTACTCAAAAATTTCGTGAAATGGATTTCAAGGTAAGATTTGCCACTCCAGAGGACCTGGAAGATATGTTGGAACTCATCCAAGAGTTGGCTGTTTATGAAAACGAACCCGATGCAGTTCAGGTTACATTAGATGACCTTTATCGCTATGGTTTTGGTGATAAAGCGATTTATAAATGCTTTGTAGCGGAGGTGAATTCTAAGGTGGTAGGAATGGCTTTGTTTTATTCCAGATTTTCTACCTGGAAAGGCGAGACCGTCCATCTAGAAGATCTTATCGTAACCAAATCTATGCGAAGCAAATCTGTTGGTAAAGCTCTTTTTGAATCTGTTATAATGTATGCTAAAACGCATAAGATCAAACGGATGGAATGGGTAGTCCTGGATTGGAATACCAATGCCATAGACTTTTACGAAAAGTACGGTGCTACAGTGTTCAAAGAATGGAGAACCGTTCAACTCAATGAAGATCAAATTAATCAAATCAATTCATAAGCATAAAAATGCAGGTATATAAATTTGGAGGAGCATCTGTAAAAGATGCCAAAGGAGTAAGAAATGTTGCTAAAGTTTTAGAAACTACAGACCCAAAACAAAAGGTAGTTGTGATCTCAGCCATGGGAAAAACAACCAATAAATTGGAAAATATCATATCGCTTTATTTTGAAAAGAGCAGTGCACTTCCTGAAGCTATTACAGCATTGAAACAGGATCACTACGAGATTCTCGATGATTTGTTTGAGGAGGCATCTCACCCTGCCTATACTAAAACCAATTACTTTTTTGATGAGTTATCCATCTTTTTTGATAGAAATAAATCTCCAAATTACGATTTTGTTTACGATCAGGTGGTTGGGTTTGGAGAGTTAATCAGTACAAGTATTGTGAGCTATTATCTCAAATCTGTAGGCATAGAAAATGTTTGGCACGATTGCAGAAATCTTGTGGATACAGATAGCACTTACCGGGATGCGGATGTCAACTGGGAAAATACTCAACAGAAAATTCTAAATCATATCAACGAAGAGGAGTTGAGTATTACGCAAGGTTTCATCGGTTCAGACGCCAATAACTTTACTACCACTTTGGGTCGTGAAGGTTCAGATTACACAGCTGGTATTTTTGCTTATTGTCTTAATGCTGAAAATGTCACGATTTGGAAAGATGTACCAGGAGTTCTGAACGGAGATCCCAATGTGTTTGAAAATACAAGTCTTTTGGAACAAATCTCTTACGAAGAAGCTATTGAATTAGCCTTTTACGGAGCGTCTGTCATCCACCCTAAAACTCTTCAACCTCTTCAGCAAAAAGAGATTCCGTTGTTTGTGAAATCTTTTTACAATCCAAAAGATCAGGGTACGAAAGTTGGCAAAGGGAAATTATTGAACCCATTGCTGCCTTGCTACATCGTAAAAAAAGACCTGGTATTTCTTTCGCTTTCTACTTTGGATTTCTCCTTTTTTGTAGAAGAAAACATCAGTGAGGTTTTTGCTTTGTTTCACAAGCATCAGATCAAAGTGGATTTGATTCAAAATTCAGCAATTAGCTTTTCAGTGTGTGTGGATAATAAATTCAAAAATGTTGATAAGCTTATTGAGATTTTGAAAGCAAAATTCAAAGTCGACCATCAAAAAGGAGTCTCTTTATTTACCATCAGGCATTATGACGATGAGGCTATCCAGCGTATAGAAAAAGATAAAACTGTATTATTGAAACAATTACATAAGGAAACCATCCAATTTGTAACGGCTTAATGGATTCGCTAACGCAAATCGTCCTCGGTGCAGCAGTTGGGGAAGTAGTTTTGGGACGAAAAGTCGGGAACAAAGCCATGATTTATGGAGCTATTGCTGGAACCATTCCAGATTTGGATGTGTTTGTCGGTAACTTTTACGACACAGTAACAGCATTAGAAATTCACAGGGGCTTTTCTCATTCCTTAGTATTTTCAGTTTTAGCGGCTCCAATATTCGGTTTTCTTATATCCAAAATTCATAGGGAGGCCAACTGGTTAGACTGGTCTAAACTCATGTTCTGGGGCTTTTTCACTCACCCTCTTTTGGATTGTTTTACAACCTGGGGAACGCAATTGTTCTGGCCTTTGGATTTAAGAATAGCGCTTAAAACCATTTTTGTCATCGATCCACTTTACACGCTGCCTTTTTTAGTGTGTTTGATTGCAGCCTCTCGATTTAAAAGAACAGCTGAAAAACGTCGTAAATTGAATCGGTGGGGGCTAGTTCTAAGTTCAGGGTATCTAGCGATAAGTCTGATCTTGAAATTGATCACCTTTTACAAATTTGAAAACGCTCTTCAGCAGCAAAATATTTCTTACTCTGAGATAGAAACTAAGCCAACACCTTTCAACACCTTGCTCTGGTCTGCCAATGTGAAAACCGAAAATGACTTTCTTATTGCAGAATATTCACTATTTGATACACAGCCTATCGAATTTAGAGCTTATCCAAAGCAGCATGAGATGATAGACCATTTAAAAAATTATGAGAATTTAAATCGATTGATTGGTGTGACTCAAGGCTGGTATACAATTACTGAAAAACAAAATCATTTTTATCTGAATGACTTAAGATTTGGCTTGATAAGTTTAAATCCAGATGCTGAAAAATTTGCGTTTAGTTATAAGCTGGAAGAGAAAAACAACAGTTTACAAATTACTGAAGAACCCAAAGACAGGGGGGATGCTCAAAAGCTGTTGTCCGAACTATGGTTGAGGTTGAAAGGAAATTAATTGTCCGTCAGTTCAACAAGGTTTATTTTTTCTTCGTTTATAATGCGTTTTTTTAGAACAAAAGCAGCATCCGGATGATCTTTATAAACCGTTTCCTTATCCAGCGTATCATTTTTGTAGACGTATAAATAAGATTGAGAAGGATCAACTTTAAGCATAGATAGATGCGGAATTTTAGTTTCTTTTTTTACAAAGGGTAAATACCCTGGAAGTTTTTCATTCCTTATGCGTTGATTTATAGTCATGTTTTGAGCAACAGACTCTATAAACTTTAATTCATTTTCTCTATAATATCTTTCTTTTGAATCGAGACTATTCCAATAGTTGATAAGGGCATTGTACTGGTCCAGCACATTTTGATCCACCTCAATTCCATTATAATTAGTGATGGTTTTACGTTGAAGATTAATGAGCTGAACAGGAGTTGACCTAATTTGGTATTTAATATTTTCAATACTATTTTCAGACACTGAAGAGTTGACTATGAGCGTAACCGATGGGAATAAATTACCCTCAAGATCAAACTCATTGAGTAACTGATTCACAGTTTTATGCACAAGATCAATAGGAACTGTATCCTTATCTATAAGCGTTTGATTATCATTTAAAATTTCAATAATAGCTACTGTTTCAATTTTATTGCTATCTTGTGCATTAGAGTTTATGGTAAGAAAAAATAGTATGCTTAAAAAAAGGAGATTAGATTTCATAATAAATATTTGAACAAAAATAGTCAAAAACAAGCAAAACCAATCTTACATTTAAAACGTAAATACATATAATTAAGTTGGTTAGTTAAATTTATTTGATAAAAACAGACTTGATAAATTTGAATAGCTTAAATTTGCTAATTAATTGAACTCAATTTGAGTGCATTTATGACAATGAAAAAACCAATCTTATTCTCTCTGTTTGCTTTTTTAGGCGCAGCTACTGCATTAGCTCAGGGAGGAGGTCCACCGAATCCTCCGGGACCTGTAGATGATGTTCCAACTCCAATAGATGATCATATCTGGATCATCTTGCTAGTGGGTTTAGTTTTTGGTCTATATCTGGTTTTATCTAAAAAGTCTGCTCTAAAAGACTAATTTTCTTTTCAATATTATTTCGTAGCTCACAAGTGTATATACCGAAATATATTGAATGGCCAACAGCCATAAATTTTCACTGACTCCTTCTATTTTGTAAGCTGAATAGCTCAAACCTATAAGCAAACTCCAGAAAAGCATGTATCTGAAATTAGTAAAAATGCTTAAAAAAAGAGGTAACATAATATACCAGGGATGGACAGTTGTCGAAAGCAAGTAGTAGGCCGTTGAAGCAAAAAGCATGTATTTTAAAAGCGCTTTAAAATCTATTTTTTTCTTTTTAAAACTCAAGAAGACAATCACTAGAAAAGCTATGATTGAGAGTAACTTTCCAAAAACCGCTATCATATTATACCCATTCCACAAATAACCGATCCACCGCAGCATATAATAAATACTTGCATTAAATTCAAAAGAAGTAAAGTAAAGCGATAGTGTCTTTGAGTTATTTTTGACCAATTCTGGATTCCAGAAAAAACTGTAAGCTAAGACCAGACTTAAGAGAAGTACAATTATAAATTTCAAAAACCTCAGTACCTGTCCTTTGCTAAAATATTTTACTTTCTTATTCAGAAAAGGGAACAGTAATGGGAGTAACATCAATGGGAGCATCTTCGAGGCTATAGCAATTGCAAAGCCAACTGCTGAAACATAGAGTTTTGAAATGTATACATAGTAAAGACTTAACACGAGGAAAAACAACATGATGACTTCAAAATGCAAACTGAAACTTGACTCCAGAATTACCAAAGGGTTTAGAGTAAAAAACAGTATATTTTTACTCTGCAGATTGAGTTTTTTTAAAAGACGAATGCTGAAAACCACAATCCCTACCTCTGCTATGAGCTGAATCAATCGTATGCTAATCACGTTAAAAAGTAAATTTCCCCCTGCCAAATAATAACTTAGACTATATACTAATTGAGCAATTGGCGGATAAGTCGAATAGTTGGTTTGACTCAACTCTCCCATCTCATCATATAATAGAACTGATAAAGAACCTCGGTTGAAGTCAGTATTGTCAATCAACTCATTGGGTGTGAATAGATAAGGATTAATTCCAAGATTGTTCAGCATCCCGTCCCAGATGAAACGGTAAAAGTCCTGAGATAATTCGGGGATTGAAAACAGAAAAATGAGTTTAAATAAGAAACTGATTCCGATCAGGTGCCTGAGTTGCATCCCACTTTTGTAGAGATAAAACGAAAGCCCAAAAGCTGACGTATACATCGAAAAAAGCAACCAAAACTGATGTCTTTCTAGTTCATAACCAATCCAGTAATAGATAAAGCAAAGCAGAATAATGCTTAAGACTTTAAACCAATTTTGGTTAGCTTTAAATTTCATTAGGCATTAGAAAATAGAGTCTTGTAGGATATAAAACCAAAACCGAAACATAGCATCAAGTGAAAAATAACCAGTCCAAAATCCTGAGTTAAATAAGCACTGTAAATCCCATAAATGAAGTAAACAAATAGAAGAATTTCTACGCCATTTAAAATTGACAGTCTTTTATTAATGTACATTTTCCCTTTCCAGGTATCAGTATTTGACGAAATGTCAAATTTTGGCGTACGTATAAATGCAGATTTTTTATTGAAATGTCCTTCCAGAATAGCCAACGTATTGTGTACAGATAATCCCATAGCTATGGAAAAGAATGTAACGAATAAACCCATAAATTTCAAAAAGGATAAAAATCCATATCCATTAATTTCACTGTAACTTGTCCAGTAGCCGTAAATAAAAATAAAAGTACTTACGCCCATAGCGGCTAATACATAAAATAGGATGCTCCAGGATTCCTGATTAAATTTAATATACAAGATCGGGATACTTAAGACGGCAACCAGCAAAATCAGGAAGAACATGCTCGAATTCAAAAGATGAAAAAAACTATGAAGCTTTGATTTTATGCTCAATCTTTTACTATTTAAAATAGCACCAAAGTTTTTTCTAAAATTCTCTGCAGCTCCTTTATTCCAGCGGAATTGCTGGGACCGTGCTGCACTTAATACCACTGGAAGTTCTGCAGGAGTTACAACATCTTTGAGGTAGGTGAATTTCCAGCCTTTCAGTTGTGCTCTGTAGCTTAAGTCCAGGTCTTCTGTTAATGTATCCCCTTGCCAATCCCCCGCATCTTCTATACAGGTTTTTCTCCAAATTCCTGCTGTTCCATTAAAATTGATAAAATGTCCGCCAAATGACCTGCCAACTTGCTCAATTAAGAAGTGAAAATCCAAAGCAAAAGCCTGAATTCTGGTTAATAAGCTGTAATTTCTATTCACATGTCCCCAGCGAGTCTGTACTACCCCGACATTATCTTTATTAAAATGAGGAATGGTTTTTTTAAGCCAGCCAGACTGGGGTAGAAAATCTGCATCAAAAACAGCGATGAATTCGCCTTCGGCAGTTTTTAAACCTTCTTTTAGCGCACCTGCTTTAAAGTTTGCTCGATTGGATCTATGAATGTATTTGGCATTCATGCCTTTATTGATAAGCTCTTGAGTAAGTTGTTCTGTATAAACTTTTGAAGCATCTGTAGAGTCGTCCAATACTTGTATTTCCAGTTTAGATTGAGGATAATCCAATTTTGAAATGTTATCCAGTAAGCGCTTCACGACGTATTTTTCATTATAAAGCGGAAGCTGAACGGTAACTTTAGGCCAGTCTTCTGGAATGGGAACCGCTTCTGTTTTTATCTTCTTAGCTTTCTTATAATTTAGCACAAGCTGAAGTTCAAGCAAGCTGTAAATCAAAATGATAAACAATGCAAGGCTATAAAGACTTATTATAAGGTAATCAAGAATCATTTGAAAGCGTATTTAAAAATCCAGCTCAATATTTTAACTCCTGCCATAACGGCCCCTTTTACGGTTCCAGAAACTTTGGACTCTCCAATTCTATTTCTATAATTTATATCAACTTCGGTGTAAGTTAGTTTTTGTTTTAAGGCTTTCAGCTGCATTTCAACTGTCCAGCCATAGGTTTTATCTTCCATCTTCAAATTTAGTAGCTTTTCATATTTGATTGCTCTAAAAGGGCCTAAGTCTGTAAAATTTGAATTAAAAAACAAGCGCATTAGAGAGGTTGCTAGCCAATTTCCAAAAATTTGTGGAAACGTCATCGAGCCAGGTTCGCGTTTAGATTTGGCTCTAGCTCCAATAACAAAATCAATATCCTCATCTAAAATTGGTTCAATGATTTTATCCATTTCTTCAGGGTAATCACTATAATCTCCATCAAGGAAAACAACAATATCCGTAGGTTCATCTATTTGTTTCAGGTATTCAAGCCCTTTCAAACAAGCATAACCGTAACCCATTCTTGTTTCAGAAAGTACAGTTGCTCCTGCATTTCTGGCCTCTGTTTCAGTAGCATCTGTAGATTGATTGTTCACCACAATCACTTCAGAAATATGAGAAGGAACATCATTTATGACCTTGGCAATAGAGCCTTCTTCGTTAAATGCTGGTATAATAACTCGTATATAGGTCATAGACTGCGAAAATACATTTTTAAAGGCATAGTCGCTTTTTAATGAATTTCATTTCAACATTTTTTGAACCTTATTGGACTTATTTGCGTAAATGTCTATAGATAAGTTTTTTACCGTTTGTGTTTTGGTTGTTTTTTGTTGATTGATTAGGAATTGTGGTGTTAAGTAGCCACAATTTCCTTTTCTTTATCAGGATTTGCTAAATGAATTAAAATAAGTAGATTTAGAAAAAAATTACCAATGCAACCAGATGAACTCATTTTGCAGTTAAAGCAAAAAAATGAAGTGGCTTTTTCTCAAATCTATGATATGTATTCTGAAAATATTTTTGGAATAATCAATACCATAGTAAATGACGTAGAAATAGCAGAAGAAGTGCTTCAAGATGTTTTTATAAAAGTATGGGACAAATCCGACTCCTATTCCAGCGAGAAAGGCAGATTTTTTACCTGGCTACTCAACATCTCCAGAAACGCTGCCATTGATAAAGTGAGATCTAAGGCTTATAAAAACAAGCGAAAAAACTCAGATTTTGATAATTTTTCATTTTTTATAAAAGATGATATGGATCTGGACAGTATTAGTGATGGTTATGGCATTAGAAAATTTGTGGATAAACTAAAGCCAATGTGTGTGAAGTTGATCGATTTGCTGTTTTTTAAGGGATATACTCAGAAAGAAGCTTCAGAAACTTTAGAGATTCCTTTAGGAACCGTTAAGTCTAGGAACAGAACTTGCTTAAATTCACTAAGAGAAACATTAGAATAATATGACTACCAAAGAATATATAGAATCTGGATTACTTGAGCTCTACGTTTACGGGGTACTTTCAGATAAAGAGCAAAAACAAGTTGCGGCAGATGTCGCCAAAGATGCTGAACTTCAGTCTGAAGTTGAAGCTATAGAAACAACGCTTTTAGAGTTGTCAAAAGCTACTTCTACTGGTTTAGACACCTCTGTGAAAAAAAATGTACTACAAAGGATTAACCAAAGGTCGACTCAGGTAAAACAAAAAGTAAAAATCATCACTTCCAACTATTCTTATTTTGGTTGGGCGGCTGCTATTTTACTCCTTGGAGGAATTTTATGGCTATTAAAACTGAATCAGGACCTGCAGCAAGAAATCAAAGTGGTGTCTACAGAATTGGAGTCTAAGGAAACAGAAGTTGTCAATTCTAATGAAAAGGTTCAAAATCTTGAAGAATTACTTCTAAAAATGGCTGAGCCAGGTGCCAGAAAGCTCACTTTGCCAGGAAACGAACTCAATGCACCAAATTCTGCAGTTGCTGCATTTTACGATGAAGAAACCAATGAGTTAATTTTAGACATAAGTCGTTTGCCGGAAGCTCCAGAAGGTATGGTTTATCAGGCGTGGTCGCTCACCTTTGAACCACTTACGCCAAATAGCATTGGAGTCTTAGCTGAAGAAAATTCACCAGGCAATAAACTTTTCAAATTGCAAAATATTCCAACTTCTGAAGGTTTTGGAATTACACTTGAGCCAGAAGGCGGGAGTGAATCTCCAAATTTAGATCAGTTGTACGCTTTAGGAACTATTTAGTTGAGCCTCCAGATTTCAAAATTGAGAGCGGCTGCATAAACTATCCACAAGATATAAGGGATAAGCAGATAAGCAGCCGTCGTATTGACTACTTTAAACCATTTAAAAGTGATCAGAACCAACACAATTAATGCTATAATAATCAGCATTGCTACCAATGGAGACTGGTAACCGAAAAAAGCAATAGACCACGAAGCATTGAGTACAAGCTGAAACCCGAAATGGTAAAGTGCTGTTTTTACCCAAATGTGATGAAAACCTCTGCTCCACACCATTCCTGCAGCAACACCCATCAATATGTATAACAGGGTCCAGACAGGAGCAAATAACCAGCTTGGCGGATTGAAACCAGGTTTATTGAGAGTAGTATACCAGGTATCTACACTGGTTTGAGTGGCTATAGAGCCTACAAAGCCGATGCCCAGGCAAATGACAACACCAATAAATATTTTGACAACAGTTGAGACTTTCATAAGCTAAATTCTGTAAAGCAAAATATCAATAATTTTCAAGATCTACAACCTCTGTTCTACATCTTGCTTTCGTTATATTTGCTTTCAAAATTAAGCTAAAATGAATCAAAACGATTTTATATACAAAACTCCTCACGTACTGCCAGATCTCGATACTTATGCGTCTGAAGCACCTAGTAACATTGCTTTGGTCAAATACTGGGGAAAATATGGGGAACAATTACCTAAGAATACTTCCATCAGTTATACCTTAGAAAAATGCAAAACACAGACTGAAGTTATTCTGAAGACAAAGATTGAAGCCGATGATCATTTTCATTTTGAAGTGTTTTTAGATGGAGAAGCAAAACCTTCTTTCAAGTCAAAAATAAATACGTTTTTAAAGCGAATTGAAGTCTACATTCCTTTTTTGAAGTCTTTTGAGTTTGAAATTCATACCAAAAACACTTTTCCTCACAGCAGTGGTATTGCTTCATCAGCTAGTGGAATGGCCGCTTTAGCCAAATGTTTTATGGCTATGGAAGCATCGGTAACACCTGAAATGACAGAGGATTTTCGGGCACACAAAACATCATTTCTAGCTCGGCTTGGCTCAGGGAGTGCCTGCAGAAGTACAGGGGGTAAACTTGTGGTCTGGGGAAAACATGAGGTGATAGAAGGAAGTTCTAGTTTTTATGGTATCGATTATCCTTATGAAGTCCAGGATAAGTTCAGAAATTTTAAAGATTCCATTTTGTTGATTGATGAAGGTCAAAAGCAGGTGAGCAGTAGTGTGGGACATAATTTAATGCACGGTCATCCGTTTGCAGAACAGCGTTTTCTACAGGCAGATGAGAATATCACAAAGCTAAAATCTATTTTAGCGACTGGAGGTTTTGATGAGTTTTTCGCTCTGGTAGAATCTGAAGCACTATCCCTTCACGCCATGATGATGTCGAGTTCACCGTATTTTATCCTGATGAAACCCAACACACTAGAAGTCATCAACAGGATTTGGGAGTTTAGACAATCGCAAGGGGTTCAGGTTGGTTTTACTTTAGATGCTGGTGCCAATGTTCATATGTTGTACCCTGAAGCTTCAGATGAAAAAGTAAAGGCATTTATCGATGAGAATTTAATTCAGTTTTGTCAGGGCGAACAAGTGATTCACGATCAGATTCAATTTTAACTTTGTTTCAAGTTTTAAATCAAAGATTGAACAAAAAAGATTATTTTTGTACTAAACTAAATTGGTTAGCGATTTATTTCTTAATTAAGATGCATTATCTCCTAATAATCAGTAATATTTGCATAACCAATTGATTTTTTAAGTAATGACTATGAAAGGACCTCTATTTTATTCCAAGATTTTATTATTTGGAGAATACGGTATCATCAAAGATTCCAAAGGCCTGTCTATCCCTTACAATTTCTACAATGGTGCGTTAAAGGTCGATGATCAACCCGATGACAAAGCCATCAAATCCAATGCAGAATTGAAGCGATTTTCAAACTATCTCGAAAATCTCAACAAAGAAAAATCAACTCCAGTACGCTTCGATCTGGAATCGCTTAACGCCGATTTAGATAAGGGGATGTACTTCGATAGTAGCATTCCTCAGGGTTATGGCGTAGGAAGTAGTGGAGCTCTAGTCGCAGCTATTTATGATAAATATGCTTTTGATAAAATCACCGTATTAGAAAATCTTTCTAAAGACAAACTTCTTAAGCTAAAGACTATTTTTTCTAAAATGGAATCCTTTTTCCATGGAAAATCTTCAGGATTGGATCCGCTTAACAGTTACCTAAGTTTACCCATCCTTATCAATTCCAAAGACAATATAGAACCTGCTGGCATTCCTTCCCAAACGCAAAACGGCAATGGTGCAGTTTTTCTTCTAGACAGTGGTATTGTAGGAGAAACAGCTCCTATGGTGCAAATCTTTATGGAAAATATGAAGCAGGAAGGGTTTAGAAATATTATCAAGGACAAGTTTGTGAAACACACCGATGCTTGTGTAGAGAATTTTCTGGAAGGTGACTTCAAATCTCTTTTCGGCAACATCAAGCACCTGTCCAATGTAGTTTTAGATAACTTTAAACCTATGATTCCTAAGCAATTTCACGAATTGTGGAAGAAAGGAATCGAAACCAACGATTACTACCTGAAGCTTTGTGGCTCTGGCGGTGGAGGCTATATTTTGGGCTTTACTCAGGATTTTGAAAAAGCAAAAGCAGTTTTGAAAGACCACAAACTGGAAGTCGTGTATACGTTTTAAAAAAACTCCCTAAGTCATGTCTCGAGAGAACAAACGTTTGTGGCTCAAATTTTTGAGTTTGTTCTCCGTTATTCGCGGTTATAACATTTTGATTATAATTCTGGCGCAGTATCTGGCATCTGTCTTTATCATGGCTTATCACTTGCCGGTAAAGCAAGTCCTTTTGGATTCTAACCTGTTTTTGATTGTCATTTCTACAGCTTTGGCCATAGCTTCCGGATACCTGATTAATAATTTCTACGATTCCGAAAAAGACCTGATCAACAGACCCACCAAAACCTTACTCGATAATTATGTAAGTCAGAAAACCAAGCTTGGCGTCTATTTTACTCTCAATTTTTTAAGTGTCATCATTGCCAGTTACGTTAGTTTCAAAGCCGTGCTTTTTTTCTCACTTTACATATTTATACTGTGGCTGTATTCTCACAAACTTAAGCGCTATCCTTTTTTAGGAACCCTCACCGCCGGACTGGTCGCCATTTTACCCTTCTTTATCATTTTTGTCTACTACAGAAATTTTGAGTCTGTGATCATCGTTCACGCTGTTTTTTTATTTTTCATCATTCTCATAAGGGAGCTCGTCAAAGATCTCGAAAATCTAAAAGGCGATTTCACCCTTGATTATGCAACAATTCCCGTTAAATACAGTGTAAAGTTCACCAAACGACTCATTTCCGTTCTAGTCATTTCCACGATCATTCCAGCTTTAATTCTAGTCCTGTATTTCGATTCAGGCTATATGGATTATTATTTTATGTTGTGCGTGGTGCTGCTTATCATTTTCCTTTTCCAGGTCTGGCGTTCTGAGCAGAAAATCCATTACCTCGTCCTACACAATCTACTTAAATTTGTGATTGTTCTTGGAGTATTCAGCATTGTATTAATCGATATTGAAGCTGTGATCAGGAGGTTGTTTTAATTACTTTATTCTGACTAGCCTTCTATGGAATTCAGGGAGGTTTTTACCTCCATTAATTTGAAGCTTTGCGATATTTAGCTTTGATTATTCACGTTAATCTAGCGCCACCCGCCTGAATGTAAAGACCAACTAAATCTATTGAGTCTTCATTGAACCTCATAAAAGCACTGAAGGCTTAGTTATTTTTATTTGTTGGGTCCTCTGCTGGGGCCGAAAGGTAAAAGCAAAATTAATTTTGACTCTCTTCACCTAAGACAACCCAAACTGACAAACAGATGGCGCTTTTAGAATTTTTTCCTAAAAGCGCCATCATCAACAAACTAACTATAAAAAAATAAATCTACCTTTTCATCACACTTTTCACGTTTACAAATTCTTTCAAACCAAAACCGCCGTGTTCTCTACCGTAACCGGAATCTTTTACTCCGCCAAACGGCATGGCAGGGTCGGCCAGGCCAAACGAGTTGATAAAAACCATTCCGGTGTCAAAATATTTCTCTGCCATTTCAATTGCAGCATCTTCATCTTTTGAGAATATCCCACCACCAAGTCCAAAACGGCTATCGTTGGCGATACGCATCGCATCTTCATTATCTTTGGCTTTGATAAGTGAAGCTACGGGTCCAAAAAATTCATCATCATAAGCGGGTTGACCGGGTTTTACATTCACCAAAACTGTAGCCGGATAAAAATATCCATCTCCAGTAGGGACTTTCCCTCCGCAGGCGATTTCAGCACCATTTTTGACGCTTTCCACTACCTGGTTGTGCAATTCTTCACGAAGGTCTTCTCTCGCCATAGGCCCCAATTGTGTGCTTTCTTTATTGGGATCTCCCGTTTTTACCTCACTCATGGCTTTTACAAATCTATCGCGGAACTCATCATACACCTTCTCGGCAACGATAAAGCGTTTGGCAGCAATACAGGTTTCCCCATTGTTATATATACGTCCTTGGACACACGTTTTTACGGCTAACTCCATATCGGCATCCTCAAAAACAAGATAAGCATCATTACTCCCCAGTTCCAAAACAGTTTTTTTCAATTCTGCACTGGCTTTTTGACCAATAGCTCTTCCCGCATCCGGACTGCCTGTGAGGGTAACACCTCTTACGGACTTATTTTTTATCACTTCATCCGATTGCTCATGGTCGATGATCAATGTAGTAAATAAGCCCTCCGGTAGTCCGGCTTTTGAATAAATACTCTCCAGCAATTTGCCAGAGCCTGTCACATTGGAGGCGTGTTTCAACAGGACTGCATTTCCAGCCATAAGGTTGGCGATGGAATAACGCACCACCTGATAGCTTGGGAAATTCCAAGGCTGGATGCCATATATCACACCAATAGGCGCGTAAGATACACGGCCGCGCTCTCCGTTGAGCATGGCTCGTTCTTCGGTCTCCAGCTCTTTGGGTCCAATTTTGGCTGTGTATTCACAAATCGCTACACACAAATCTACTTCCTGCAGACTTTGCTCAAGGGTTTTTCCCATTTCGTCAGTCATGAGCTGGGCGAGTTGCTTTTTAGCATTGTTCAGCTCTCTGCCTATGGCTTTGATCAATTCTGCGCGATCATCTGAAGGTACATTTTTCCACTCCTCAAAAGCCTGCTGGCATTTGGAAATGGCCTTATTTACCTCTCCTTCGGTCATGTAGCTGTAATGCTTTAGACGTTTTCCTGTTGCGGGATTGATGGTTTCTATGTCTTTTTTAGTTGTTACTTGGGTCATTTTGTTATGTTTTATGGTCATTAGTTATCCTTGCTCTGTAGGCATTAAGAAAACATCGTTAACGTTCACTCTTTGCGGCTGACTTAGCGCATAGAAAATTGCATTGGCAATATCTTCTGCTTCCAGCTTTGTCATTTCTTTCAGGTCTTCCAGTTTATCTTTAATATCTTCATCTGTAATGCTTTCAAACAGACTTGTGTCGACAGCGCCGGGTTCTATGGAAGTCACTTTGATCCCATATGTTGGTGTCAATTCTTGTCTTAAACCTTCCGAAAACATTTTTACAGCAATTTTGGTAGCGCTATAAACTGCACCTCCCGGGAAATAGCGATGAGCTGCAGAAGATGATATATTTATAATATGCCCGATTTTGTTTTTTCGCATTGTTGGCAATACGGCAGCCACCCCGTTGAGTACCCCTTTGATGTTGACATCTATCATTTGGTCCCAGTCATCGGTTTTTAACTTTTCTATGTAGGAAAGTGGCATTAATCCAGCGTTGTTGATTAACACATCTACAGACCCATATTTTTCGAGGGTTTCCGAAACCGCCTTTTTGAAATCGGCTGGCTTGGTGACATCGGTTTCCACAACCAGGGCCTTCCCGCCTTTTTTTTCAATTTGATTTTTCAGCTCTTTCAATTTATCTACGCTTCTGGCACATAAAACAACTATGGCGCCTTCGCTAGTTAACTTCATCGCTGTAGACTCCCCAATGCCACTGGAAGCTCCAGTGATAAGTATGATCTTGTCTTTTAATTTCATGTTTTCTCTTTTTACTTGTTTGAAGGTCTGGATTGAAACGTTTCCAACCGCTGGTAGGTAGTGAATTGAGAATTATAGAGTTTCCAACACTTATGGTGTGTGGAAGATTTAGTGAGCTATGGACAACAAATAATTAGTAGTACACTAAAATGCTGATGGTCTAAAACCTCTTGATGCTTTGCGGCCACCTCTAAGTTAAGGGCTTTATGTGCTGAATACTAGCCAATTGGGAAAGGTTTGTGCTGGTCTTAATATTATCGAAATGAAAAAAGGTGGTGGCTGGAAAAATGTCAACCCAAGTTTTACAACCTGATTCTTGTAGTTTTAAGTGGTCTTTCCCGTACACTTCTCGCAGATTTTTAAAATCTGTGAGGACTCAGTACTACCGTGTGAGATTCTGTTTTTAAAAAGCAGAGTATTTCTGAAGCCCAAATGCACCCGGCTTCAGGTGAACGTGATCTTTGAGTGCAGACTTTAGGCTTTAACCCTGATCGACAATGGACGTTCACTTTTAATTTGTGCTACGCCATTGAAGCTTACTATCGTAAAGCATTGAAGATAGCAGTGGTAAATTCAAAGTAAAAAATTACTCTTCTGGAAGATATTCTAGCCTTAGGATGTCAATATCCTTGATGAGTTGTTGGATTTCTTCGGGATTGGTGCCATCGTAGAATCCGCGGATGCGCTTTTCTTTGTCCACCAGCACAAAGTTCTCTGTATGGACAAGGTCGTAAGGTCCGCCGTCACCTTCAGTTTTGGAAGCGAGGTATTCCTTTCGGGCAAGGTTATAAATTTGTTTTTTGTCGCCTGTTACCAGGTTCCATTTACTGTCGATAACCTCTTTTTCCTTGGCGTATTTTTTAAGTTGAGGTACATCGTCAATTTCTGGTGTGACGGAATGGGAGAGGAGTTTGATGTCGTCGTCATTTTTGAACTCCTTTTGCAAAGTTTGCATGCTTTTGGCCATATCGATGCAAATGCTTTGGCAGGTGGTGAAAAAGAAATCGGCGACGTAAATTTTGTCTTCGTAATCCTTTTGAGTGATGGTATCGCCATTTTGGTTGACGAGTTTAAAATCATCGACTTTATGGTATTTGCGTATGTATTGAACAGTAGTATCCACAAGGTCTGCAGTCACCATGCTGGGTTGGTAGACGGGTAGTTTGGGTGTGGGCTTTAATTGATTGTAGATGAGTGTTACCACCACGGCAGAGATGATGAGCATCACTACAAAGAAAAACTTGTATTTAGCAAAAAACTTGAACATTCTCCAGATTTCTATTGCAAAAATAACCCGAAAGAGAACGCTGTAATGTCTCATAGGTTACAATTATTTGTTAACTAAAGTTTGTAGCTATTCAAAAATTTTTTATGCACCGATAAAAGATTACTTTTGCGATTGAAAATTACAGATTAATGGATCCATTTTTTATCAAAGCTATTCAGCTCCTTTTGAGCTTGTCAATACTTATTGTTTTACACGAGTTAGGTCATTTTATACCCGCCAAATTATTTAAAACCAGGGTTGAGAAGTTTTACTTGTTTTTTGATGTGAAGTTTTCGCTTTTCAAAAAGAAAATAGGGGAGACGGTTTACGGTATTGGATGGTTACCGCTTGGCGGCTATGTGAAAATATCGGGCATGATCGATGAGAGTATGGATAAAGAGCAAATGGCCAAACCGCCCGAGCCCTGGGAATTCCGTAGCAAACCAACCTGGCAGCGGCTTATCATCATGCTGGGAGGAGTGACCGTCAATGTTATTTTGGGATTTGTGATCTACATGATGGTACTTTTTGTTTATGGAGAAAATTACCTCTCTCCAAAGGTTTTTGAAAACGGTATGGAGTCTTCTGAAATTATGAAAGATTACGGTTTTCAGGACGGGGATAAAATTTTGAACGTGAACGGTGAACCTTTACAAAGCCAGATTGATATCAATAAATTTTTATTGCTTAGAAATGTCAATACTGTGGAGGTGGAGCATGCAAATGGAAGCAAAGAAACTATAGCAATTCCAGAGGATATAGGTCAGGAATTGTTTCAGTCTGGAGAGATTCAGCCTTTTTCTCCCATCAAAAAACCGATGATTGATAGCGTTCTGGCAGATTCTCCAGCTGAAATAGCAGGGCTGAAGAAAGGTGATATGATCACTTCTGTGAATGGTGAAAAAGTCAACTACTGGCATGAGTTCAGACAAAAAATAAAAAACACTACTAGAGGTCCGGTAGAAATTACATATACGAGTGAGCCGCAAGAGAATCCTGGTCTTGACAGGGAACTGGAAGGCGATGGTTTTGGTAAAGTAAGTATCACGGCTAATGAAGAAGGAAATATTGGAGTGATTACTTCGGCTATCAATGCGGATAATATTATGACCAAAACATACGGTCTTGGAGAAAGTATTGGTGCTGGATTCGATTTCGCCTACTGGACGCTTCACGATTACGCGGCGCAGTTCAAATACGTATTCACCAAGAAAGGTGCAACTCAGGTAGGTGGTTTTGGCGCTATAGGTGGCTTGTTTCCAGATGCCTGGGATTGGAAGGCCTTCTGGACAACTACTGCTTTTATTTCTTTGATTCTTGCGTTTATGAACATTCTGCCTATTCCGGCACTGGATGGAGGTCACGTGATGTTCCTGCTCTACGAAATGGTTTCTGGTCGTAAGCCTAACGAAAAGGTGATGGAATATGCGCAAATGATTGGTTTCTTTGTACTTATCGCTTTGGTGTTGTTTGCCAATGGTAACGACGTTTACCGCTGGCTAACGGGCGGTTAAAAATTAATATTTTTTCAAGAAAATATTTTGTGAAACTAAATATTGGTTTATATTTGCAACCGCAAAACACGAGAGTCTTTTGCAAACATAAATTCCTCCTTAGCTCAGTTGGTTAGAGCATCTGACTGTTAATCAGAGGGTCCAAGGTTCGAGTCCTTGAGGGGGAGCAAACAAAGCCTGATATGAAAATATCGGGCTTTTTTGTTATCGATGCCAATGTTTTATTTCTATATCATATACTCAGAAAAGTTTGATAAATACTACACAGGATCTTCAATTGACCCTTGGAAACGATTAGAGAAACACAACAGCTCTTCATTCCATACATTTACGTCAAAATACAGACCTTGGGTTTTAAAAGCTGTCTTTGAAGCAGGATCTTCACGAAACGAAGCAGAGTCTGTCGAAAAATTTATTAAAAAGCAAAAGAGTAGACAATTACTTCTAAAGCTTTTAGAGCCTGAATTCATTCCTACCGGTAAGTTAGCTCAGTTGGTTAGAGTCCCGCACGTGCGGGATTGATCAGAGGGTCCAAGGTTCGAGTCCTTGAGGGGGAGCAAATAAAGCTTACACAGATGTGTAGGGCTTTTTTGTTTTATATAAACCTTTAGGATGAAGCACCTTGTTTATATTTTATTTTCTAAAAAATTGAATAGGTTCTACATTGGTTACACTTCAAATATTGAGCAGCGGATGGCGTTCCATCAACAAGCAGAATCACATAAATTCACCTCAAATGCTAAGGATTGGGAATTGTTTTTAAAGATGGAATGTGCATCTAAAATGCAAGCTTTAGCTGTTGAGAAGCATATCAAAAAGATGAAAAGCAAAGTCTATATTCAGAACTTAAAAATCTATTCTGAGATGAGAATAAAATTACTATATAAATACAACCAAGGTTCGCCCCGATAACTATCGGGGTTGAGGGGGAGCAAACAAAGCCTGATACGAAAGTATCGGGCTTTTTTTTATGGCATTTTTGAGGATATTTCTACAAGTCACTGATATTTTTTAAGCACTTCACTCTAAGTTTAACTTCTTCTATACCAAAATCGATCACGTATTTTTCAAAAAATCTAAAATCTAAAATCACAATTACTTCCTTGATTATAAGTGTTTTAACCAAAGTCTTGTTAATTAAGCGGTTAATAAGTGTTAACTGAAGATAAGTCGCTGGGTTCCAGGTTACATTGGTAGAACATCAATAAAAACCTAAAATTATGGCATACACTAAAGAAGTTTCCAATAAGCTTAATGAGCTATTAGAAAAAAATTATGATGCTGAAGCAGGTTATAAAGCTGCTGCAGGGAATGTAAAAAACAGCAAGTTGAAAACTTACTTTCAGAACAAGGCAGAAGACAGGTATGCATTTGGTCATGAACTTAAAGAAGAGATCAAATTACACGGCGATGCTCCGGAGAATGAGACAAGTTTTAAAGGAGATGCTCACCGAACTTGGATGAATTTGAAATCCACTTTTTCTGGCAACAAAGAAGAAGCTATTTTGGAAGAAACTATTAAAGGTGAAAAAGCTTTTGCAGAAGACTATGATGATGTTTTGAAAGAAACAACATTGGCAGTTTCCACCAAAAAACTAATTGAAAACCAGCGCAATAAAGTGAGAAATTCACTGGAAGAAGTGAAAACTATGGAGAGCTTTGCTTAATTATTTTATTGTAAAAATTACAAAAGGCTACTTACGAGTAGCCTTTTTTGTTTTGAAGCATTCAGGTGTGCACTATTATTTTGAAATCGATGAATAGTATCTAAAAACCATTATAAATTCTATCGAAGTAAATTTCATTCATAAATTTTCCTATTTTTAGTCAAAATTTTACGTTTATGAAATCAGTTCTTACTTTAATTTTAGTAATCATAAGTTTTACACTATCGGCTCAACAAACTTTTATCTACTGCGGAAACTTGGTTGACGTTGAAAAAGGAAAAGTAGTTTCCGAAAAAACCATCATTGTTGAAAATGATTACATAGTTGATATTCAAAACGGTTTCGTTGAGGTACCTCAGAACTCAAAGTTAATTGATTTGAGAGAATCAACTGTGCTTCCAGGCCTTTTTGATATGCACGTGCATTTAGAATCTGAAACTTCAAAAGATAATTACATAAAGCCTTTTACACTCAACGAGGCGGATGTAGCCTATGAAGCCCAGGGTCATGCTAAAACAACACTAATGGCAGGATTTACCTCGGTGAGGGATCTTGGGGGTAGTGGAGTGAATACTAGTTTACGAAATGCAATAAATAAAGGACAGTTGGTAGGCCCAACCATTTATTCAGCAGGAAAATCTATAGCCACTACTGGAGGTCATGCGGATCCCACTAATGGGTATAAAGCCGATTTGATGGGGAGTCCAGGACCAGATCAGGGAGTTATTAATGGGACTGCTGAAGCAAGAGAAGCGGTAAGACAACGTTATAAAAACGGATCTGATGTTATTAAAATTACGGCAACTGGCGGCGTGCTGAGTGTAGCTAAAAGCGGTCAGAATCCTCAGTTTTTTGAAGATGAAATGAAAGCTATTGTAGAAACTGCTAATGATTATGGTATACTTACGGCTGCTCACGCCCACGGTGATGAAGGTATGCAGCGCGCTATAAGAGCAGGTATAAAAACGATTGAGCATGGGACCATGATGTCCGAGGAAACTATGGAACTGATGAAAGAATATGATACTTATTATGTACCTACCATCACTGCTGGAAAAAGCGTCGCCGAACTTGCTGAAATTGAAGGCTATTATCCAGAGCTGGTCGTTCCAAAGGCCAAAGCCATCGGTCCAAAAATTCAGAGCACTTTCGAAAAAGCATATAAAAAAGGAGTTAATATCGCTTTTGGTACAGATGCAGGAGTCTTTAAACACGGCGAAAATGCCAAGGAGTTTGGATACATGGTAGAAGTAGGCATGCCAGCTATGGAAGCGATACAGTCAGCTACACTGGTTTCAGCAAGATTGCTTAAAGTTGATGACTACTATGGATCAATCAAAAAAGGAAAAAAAGCCGATATCATTGCCGTTGAAGCTAACCCTCTAAATAACATTTCCACTCTGGAAAATGTCATTTTTGTGATGAAGCATGGTGAAGTGGTAAAGCAATGATTAATAATCTATTAACTCAATAGATTTATTAATTTCGAACTTATTCTACAAGAAATTTTATTTTATGACTTTAGATTTGTACAAAATCTATCGTTATGAACAAAATTACGTTTCTATCTTTTTTCTTTTCCGTATTTATTTTTGGGGTTGTACAATCTCAAAATGGCGATGATATTTTTGTCGAAAATATTGAGGGTGTAGATTATGTCGTACATAAATTTACAACCACTGGTTCCAGTTCGTTTGAAGCTCCAAATGGTATCAGTGAAATAGATGTCCTGGTTATAGGTGGCGGAGGTGCTGGCATAGAAAACACATCCTTTACCAACGGAGCTGGTGGCGGTGGAGGTGCAGGTGGTTACATTTACAGAGAGAATTTTGACATCAGTTCCTTAGTTTCTCCTATTGATGTGACAGTTGGAGCCGGTGGCATTAAGCGTTCTAGTTCAACTGGAGTAGGAACTGCTTCAAATGGACAAAACTCTAATTTTGCTAATCTTACCGCTTTAGGCGGAGGTGGTGGTGCTATAACAGCTGAGAATGGTTCTAATAGAGGTGGAAATGGAGGCTCTGGTGGTGGTGCTAGAAATTCAGGTCTTTTTGGTGACGGTTTACAACCAGATTCAACAAGTGGCGGGCTAGGTAACCCCGGTGCTTCTACACCAAATGCTTCTACAGGATCTGGTGCTGGTGGTGGTGGTGGTGCAGGTTCTGCTGGTTTTGCCGGTACATCGGGTACTTCAGGGATTGGAGGTAATGGTGGTGCCGGTGTACAAAACAATATAGATGGCACTAATAGGTTTTACGCTGCTGGTGGTGGTGCCGGAGGTCCTCAAGGCAGAACAAGAGGCTTAGGCGGATCTGGTATTGGGGGCGATGGTGCAAATAATAATAACGATGCTACTGATGGTGAAGTAAACACTGGTAGTGGTGGTGGTGGCGGCAACAACAGCAGGGTTGCTGGAAATGGAGGCTCAGGAATCATTATAATACGCTATAGACTTGATGATGTAACGGATTTTGTTTTTGTAAACGACGGCGATTACGAAGTCAATACAAATTGGCTAAATAATACTCAGCCTTCAAGTGGTGATAATGTCATTATAGCTGCAGATCCTAATTTACTTTCCAACCAGACTGTAAATAATGTAAGCATTTTTAGCGGCATTAATGTTAACATTGGTATTGGTAATAGTTTTAATATTGAAGGTGACATCTCTAACAGTGGACAATTTACTGGCGAAGGCGAAGTTGTTTTAAACGGGTCTTCACAGCAGTCTATTTCTGGAGGTGGATCATTTGAAAATTTAAGACTTAATAATTCTACATCTGTCGTTTTCAATGATCCGTCTGATTTATTTGGTAATTTATATGTAGATCAAGGCACATTAAACACAGGAGGAAACCTTTCTTTACGCTGTGATTTTGGAACAGGCAAGGCTGCTCAGGTTGCCCCTGTACTAGGAGCCATTGTAGGCGAGGTTACGGTAGAGCAGTGTTATCCAGCCAGAAGAGCCTTTAGATTTTTAACCTCTTCAGTAAATACGAGTACATCAATTCGAGAGAACTGGCAGGATAATCCAGATGATTACCTAGATATTCCTAGACTTGGCTACGGCACCCATATCACAGGAGTAGAGCCAGGTCCTGCTAATGCAGGTACAGGCCAGGATGGAGATGATGGTTTTGATTATAGCCCTTCAGGAAACGCTTCGATGTTTACTTTTAATAATACAGATCCATCCTGGAATAGAGTTCAATCTACATTAGATAATGATCTGGTCGCTGGAGTCCCTTATCGTCTTATGATACGAGGAGACAGAAGTATAGATATTACCAGTAATTCATCGCCTCCAACAGCTACACGCTTAAGTGCAACAGGAAACCTGGCTACAGGAACCCAAACCTTTACTAATTTATCTACTACAGGCGGAAATTTTAATTTCATAGGTAATCCATACCAGGCCCAAGTTGATATCGGTGCATTGCTTACAAGTTCTAGTAATCTATCAACTACAGAATATTACGTTTGGGATCCTACACTCGGAGGAGCTGCAACTCCTGGCTCACCAGGAGGTAGAGGTGCTTATGTAACTGTAGATCCTTCAGATGGAAGTAGTTCTTTTGATACTTCTATAGGAGGTTTATCAAGTTCAACAGCCAATCAATACTTGCAACCTATGCAAGGGGCCTTTGTTGTAACACAAGCTGACGGCTCAGCCTCTTTGACTTTTGAAGAATCAATGAAGGCTGTTGAGGAAACCCAAACAGAGGTAAAATCTTTATCCGAGTCAGAATATATCAACATCCAGTTGTTTGATGCTGCATCTTATGAAGAAGGGAATACCCCATCTGACGGTTTGCGAATCAAATTTGATAAATCATACAGTATAACAACTGAAGATGACTCTCCCAAACTTGGTAACCTGGATGAGAACCTGGCCAGAATAGAAGGCAATATATATTCAGCTATTGAGAGACGCCCATTTCCAGAGTCTGAGGAGAAGTTGGAACTGTTCATCAATCAGTATAGAAGAGAAGCGTATGTGATGAAATTTGACCTGACCGATAACTTAAATACCAAAGTTTATATTGAAGATAAGTATTTGGAGGAGGTCACTGAAATCACTTCATCAGCAAACACTTACACATTTACAGTAGATGAGTCAATTCCAGAATCTAAGGCTTCAGATCGATTTGCTCTAGTCTTTGAACCTGTGAGTTTATCAACACCAGAGGAGACTATAACAAGCTTAAGTCTTTATCCTAATCCAACTCAAGGCAACTTTAGCATCTCGGGCAGAGACTTGGAGCAAGGAGCAGAGCTAGAGATCTACAACATGATAGGTCAGCAGGTGTATAAAAGTAGCTTAAAGGGTCAGTCTACCATAGAGGTGACAGATTTCAATGCTACTACAGGCATCTACCTGGTAAAATTAAAAACCAATCAAGGCGAGAAAACCTTCAAACTGATAAAAGAATAAGGATATGAAACTTCACACTACTACACATTACATCATCATAGGAATCATACTAGTAATAGTATTGATATCTACAGAAGCATCAGCTCAAGGATTACCACCTTTCGATGACGACGTTGGTGATGAGCCAGTGGCTCCTATCAACGGACTTATTGCTTTAGGCTTAGCTGTTGGTGGATACCTAGGGATTAGAAAAGTAAAAAAATGACAAGTAGGCATATATAGTCTATCATAAAAAAGACCGCTTTTCATAGCGGTCTTTTTTAGTATTATAGGTTGATGAAATAACTTATTCATCTTTATTTCTCTTTCTGTCTTTCAAAATTTTGGTATACATTATAACTATATAAATGATAACAACTAAAATGGCCAGATATATCCAATTCTCTTGAAAAAATTCAGAAAATTCTGTTGGCGCATATGATTCGCTGTTACTACTCTCTGGTTTAGGTAATTCACTTTGTTGCATAATGATAACTTCTATTAAAAAGGCTAATTATTAGGTTTGGTTTGATTCATAAAAATACAAATCTTAGAATTTTAAATTAAAATTCTAATCTTCTTTTTTCTCTTTCGAAGTTTTAGAATATTTTACAACCAAAATAATGGCTACAATGAGTAAAACAATGTAAAACCAATTGTCTTGAATGAATTCAGTGAATTCAAATGGGCTATAAGATTCGCTGTCACTACTCTCTGGATTTGTTACGGTTTGTTGCATATCTCTTTTTTGAAAAAACTATTATAGCCCTTTAATGAAATTACCAAGAGAATCTCCAAAATTCAACTGGGTATCTACTTGATTTCTGTCTAATTTTTTATGAACTGATAATCCCCATAAAATAAATTCCATCCAAAAGAATTTCTCAGTTGCCTCATAATTCGAAACATGCTTTTCGAGCATTTCCTCAAGCGGCTTTATTTTAGATAAAGCAGATTCATACTCTGCATTGGAATCATCTTCAAAAAATTGAATATCATCATTTTCTAGAAACCATTTTAAAATGTCATCGTATGACTGAACTTCATCTTGTTTCTCCAATTTTTTTATTTCTGGGAAATATTTTGGATACAGATTAAGCACTGCAGCTTCTATAAGTTGTTGTGCAACAAATTCTGCTCCTTCTTCTTCACCTTCATAAACGAGCTCAACCTTACCAGTTATGGCAGGTATGATCCCATTAAAATCACTTAACCTTATGCACGTTTTATCATCGCCATTTACCAGAGCTCTTCGCTCAGCGGTACTCATGAGGTTTTCGAATGCGGTGATGCTTAATCTTGCACTTACTCCACTTTTTGCATCTACATAGTGACTTTTCCTGGCTTCAATTGAAATTTGTTCAAGTAAAGTTCTGGCTAAGTCTGGAACTACAATATGATCCTGCTTAAATTTTGACAGCTTAGCTTCCTGTTTCGTTATTTGCTTAGCAATTTCAATGTCTTTAGGGTAATGGGTCAAAATTTGAGAGCCTATTCTATCCTTTAAAGGGGTTACAATACTTCCACGATTGGTATAATCTTCAGGATTGGCAGTGAACACAAATTGTAAATCTAGTGCCAGCCTTAAATTAAAACCTCTTATCTGTACATCTCCTTCTTGAAGTATATTGAATAAAGCCACCTGAATTCTTGCTTGTAAATCTGGAAGTTCATTGATGACAAAAATACAACGATTGGCTCTGGGAATCATCCCATAATGAATCACCCGCTGATCGGCATAACTCAGTTTGAGATTTGCAGCCTTTATAGGGTCGATATCGCCAATGAGATCTGCAACGGTCACATCTGGAGTGGCGAGTTTTTCTGCAAATCGCTCACTTCTATGAAGCCAGGTTATTGGGGTATCATCTCCCTTTTCTTCCAAAAGTTCTTTGGCGTAAAGTGAAATGGGGTGGAACGGATCATCGTTTATTTCTGAGCCTTCTACTACAGGGATGTATTCATCCAGTAAATTGAGAAGCTGACGCGCAATTCTGGTTTTAGCCTGGCCTCTTAAGCCTAAAAGATTGATGTTGTGTCTAGACAAAATGGCTTGTTCCAACTGTGGAATGACTGTGTGTTCATAACCAAAAATACCTTCAAATGAAGATTTGTTGTTTTTTAAGTTGAAAATCAAGTTGTCCCTCAACTCGTCTTTTATAGATCTGGATGTATAGTTATTGCTTTTTAAATCCCCAAGCGTCTTGAGTGCAGTTAATTGCATGTTATAATTTTTTTCGTTTGTTATTTTCGTAATCTTCAAAAATCATTTCACCAAGACCTTTCAATCCTGAAAAGTAGGCTCTTCCCTGATTAGATTTAGTAAACTCCCTCACAAATTTTTGTAAGTAAGGATCGGAGGCTATCATAAACGTGGTAATCGGGATTTTTAACTTTCGAGCCTGGGCTGCCATGTTGTAACATTTCTTCGTGATCATCTCGTCTAAACCAGCACTATTCTTATAGTAACTTCCGTCTGGAAGCTTCAAGCAACTTGGTTTACCATCTGTTATCATAAAGATTTGCTTATTGGCATTTCTTTTCCTACTCAAAATCTTCATAGCCAGTTGCAGTCCCGCAACTGTGTTGGTGTGATAGGGCCCTACTTGCAGGTAGGGTAAATCTCCAATTTTAACTGGCCAGGAATCATTTCCAAAAACAATAATATCCAAAGTATCTTTAGCATATTTGGTAGTAATCATTTCTGCCAGAGCCATAGCCACTTTTTTGGCTGGAGTAATTCTATCTTCGCCATATAAAATCATACTATGGCTGATGTCAATCATCAATACAGTGCTCATCTGCGTTTGATGGTGAGTATCGTTGACCACCAAATCTTTTTCCGACATTTGGAATTCATCAATACCATGGTTGATTTGAGCATTTTTAAAACTCTCGGTCATCGACACCTGGTCAAATCCATCCCCAAACTGAAAATCTCTCAAATCTCCGGTTTTATCCTCACCGATACCGGTGTGTTTAGTCTTATGTTTTCCGGAGCCACTTCTTCTCAGTTTGCCAAAGATTTGTTCTAAAGCATGTTTTCGAATGGCCTGCTCCGTTTTATTGGTGATTTTTACACCAGAATTTCCATCTGGTTTGATTTCCTCCCGGATGTATCCTTTCTTTTTTAAATCTTCAATAAAGTCATCGATCGTGTAATCTTCATTCGTAATTTCATAGGCTTTATCCAATTCTCTTAACCAATCAATAGCTTCATCAAAATCTCCTGAGGTATGTGTGATTAATTCCATAAAGATGTCCAGAAGCTTATCAAATAAGCTAGTGTTCTCTTCATAGGTTTTAAAAACAATTCCTTTTCTATAATTTGCCATACCTTAAAAGTAGTAGAAATAAGAGGAGGCTAGGAATAAGTTTGTGTTAAACTGTTTTTAAAATAAAATAACCAACAGCTATGAAGGTGATAGATATTTTCTTCTAAACTTGATGACAAGGGCCAGACTTCTGATAAGCATCCACACAAAAAAAGCAATCCAAATGGCATATAATTTTAAGCCTAAATAGTCAAACAGGATCAGAGTCGGCCAGAAGCCTAAGAAAGTAGCTACCAATAATACATTTCTTAAGTATTTAGCTTCTCCAAGGCCTTTGAAAATTCCATCAAACATAAAGGCAATGGCATTAACTGGCTGCATGATCAACACAAGCCAGAATACGGATGAAAACAAAAGCAGTACCTGTTCGTCTTTATTGAAAATTAATCCAATCTCATCGTAAAATATAGCACAGATTCCTGCCAAACCAAGGGCAATGATAACAGCATATTTACTTATGTCCTTGCTCAAATTCCAAAGCTTGGTATACGCCTTTGCGCCAAGTAATTTTCCACCGATTGCATTCCCTGCATTGGCGTAGCCATCTATAAAAAAAGAGAAAAAGAGCCAAATGTTCATCAGGATACTTTGAGCAGCGATGTAGTTTTTTCCATAATCTGTTGCGTAAGAGTTTGCCAGATAAATGGCTATGTTCAAAGCTAAAGTTCGTAGGAACAGATTGGCTGCCATAGAAATCAGCGGCTTTAAATTCGGATTTATATTAAAGCTCAATTTGAGGTGAAACGGAGTTTTATTAATAAAGAAGTAAAAGGCCATGCCCAGCATCACCCCCTGGGCAATTACACTAGCTATGGCAGCACCTTCCAGATGCATCGCAGGAATAAATCCATCTATTCCATATACCAAAAGAAAGTCAAGTCCAATATTAACTGCTCCTCCCGCCAGACTGCATTTCATCGCCCATAATGTATTCTGAAGCCCTCTAAAGACGCCAAAAATTGCAAACGTCACTAGGGTAAAGGGATAACCTAAAGCTCTTATTCTGTAGTAATTCTTGGTATATTCTAGTATTTGTCCTTCGGCATTGTAGGCGCTGAAGATAAGTTCAGCAAAAAAAGCAGTCACAAAGTATATGATTAAGCTCAATATAAAATTGAGTAATAGCGTTTGTGGGACCAGTGTTTTTACAGCATTAAGCCTGCCAGATCCTAAGTGCTGTGAAACTAAAGCTGATATCGCAGTTTTGGTTTGTGCAAGTATCCATATGATTGCGGATAAAAAAGAGCCTACTATTCCTGCAGCTGCTAGTGCCTCTACTGCATTCACTTCTACATTACCAATAATAGCTATATCGCTTAGAGATATAAGAGGCTCTGCTATACCAGCTACAATTGCTGGAATAGCAATGGTATTGATTTCTTTAAAAGAAACTTTAGGTGTTTTTATCTCCGTCTTAGAGGACATCCAAAATGCTTTCCAGTTTCATGCCTCTAGATCCTTTTATAAGTAAGTTGGAAGTGATTTGGGTTCTGTTTTTTGTGATAAAATCCTTCAATTCTTCAGTTGTTTTAAAACTATGAAGGCCCTCAAAGTCTGAAGATGCTTTATGAAAATGCTCACCGCATACAAGTATGCTTTCAAAATTTAATTCCTTGCACATCTCAAGAATAAATTGGTGTTCTTTAAAAGAGTCTGCACCAACTTCAAACATATCACCTATAATCACAGTTTTTTCCTCAGTAGTCATTTGCTTAAAACTTCTCAAGGCAGCCGCCATGCTTGTTGGGTTTGCATTATAGGCATCGAGTAAGATTTTTTTTCCTTTCTTCTCGATGATTTGAGATCTCATCTCTTCAGGCTCAAATTTTTCTATGGCATCTTTTATATCTTCTTTATCAACTCCAAAATACCTTCCAACACCAATAGCTGCTGAAATATTTTTGAAATTGTAACTTCCTATAAGACGGCTATGTATGTTGATATTAGCATATTCAACTGTAACATAGGGCTGAGCTGTCTTGAAGACGACCTGACAGTCTGATAATGATTTTTCTCCTATGCTGTAATTTTTATGCTGTATGGCTTTTTCAACCTGAAGTGTATCATCACGATTGAAGAAAATCAGCCCATCATTATTGATAAGGTAATCGTATAACTCCGACTTCCCTTTGATGACACCTTCAATGCCTCCAAAGCCTTCAAGGTGTGCTTTTCCAAAATTGGTTATCAGCCCATAATTGGGTTCTGCAATTTGGCAGAGTGCTTCAATTTCTTTTTGATGATTGGCACCCATTTCTACAATACCAATATCCAGCTCTGCTGTAAAGGATAATAAGGTAAGGGGTACACCTATATGATTATTTAAGTTTCCAACAGTGGCTTTTACTTTAAATTCTTTGGCAAGAACTTCATGTATTAATTTTTTGGTAGTTGTTTTCCCATTACTTCCTGTTATGGCAATGATTGGGATTTCAATCTGATTGCGGTGGAAATTCGCTAAATCCTGTAAGGTTTGTAACACATCCTGAACAATCAGTTTTGATTCTCCTTCTTGATCCTGATCATCGATTACAGCCAGAAGTGCACCTTTTTCAATAGCCTGGTCTGCATAGGCATTACCATCAAAATTATCACCTTTTAAAGCAAAAAACAGGGCATTAGGTTTCAGGTTTCTAGTGTCTGTGCATATGCCACTGCTTTCTAAAAATTTTGAATATAAAAGAGGTAGATCTGTCATAGGTCTAAAATTAAAAAAGCTCTAATACGAAATTAGAGCTTTTTTAATCAGTGGATACCTTTTATTTTAATTTCTTGTTCGTCGTCCTTTATTTGATTTTGAACCAACTTTAGACATAGCATTTCTGAAGCCAATATCATCTGTAGCCATATCTTGTGGGAAGTAACGTCTTTGAGCTGGATCCAGCCAGTATTCTCTGTCTCTCCAAGATCCACCTTTATAAACTCTTACGTTGTCATCGATAAGTGTAGTTCTGCTGGAAGAGCCGTCATATCGCCTGTCTATCTGCCCATCTTTTAATGTAACATTATTGTCTGGCGAATTATACATATTCTCTTCTTTGCCATCGCTACCTCGTTTTTCGTAATATCTTGAAGAAGATTTATCACCATCTCTGTAATTGATATTATCACTTATTGAGAATTGAGTTCTTAAATAGGTTTCTTCTTCACCGATAGATACTTGAGCAATTTCACCTGGAGTATTTCTAGCTACGATTTTCCCATTGCTTAACGTATCATACACAACTTCGTCTGCAGTTAACACCTTTACCTTACCTTCTTCTGTAATGGCATTTTTGGTATAGACGTTACCTCTAAAGTAGTTGAAATCATTGTACTCATTATCCACTCTAGGTCTGTAAACATCGGCCACCCATTCCGATACATTTCCGGCCATGTCATATAAGCCATAATCATTGGGATCATAAGATTTTACTTCGGAAGTGATATCTGCACCATCATCACTCCAGCCTGCAATTCCTCCATAATCTCCTTGTCCCTGCTTAAAGTTAGCACGTTGATCACCAATGGTTTTTCTGTCTCCAGATCTGGTGTATTGTCCATCCCACGGGTATTTTTTTCTACCTCTATAGGAGTTATAATCTCTTAAAGAGCTTTGGCCAAGAGCAGCATATTCCCACTCAGCTTCTGTTGGAAGTCTGTAAGCTGGCAATAACTCTCCATCTTTTCTTTGGACGTATAAATTCTTGGGTTCTTCATCAGGATTGTTATTTTTAGCTTTTCTATCACTTTCTCGTCCACCTTTTGTTTTCTCTTCATCACCGCCATAAACTTGGTCAGGTGAATTTAAATAGGTTTCAGTACTAAAAACACTTTCAGCAGTTGAGTTTTTATAAGCATCTCTAGAAGTATAGCCTTTATCTGAAAGCCTTTTTTCATTTACACGGTCTGTTCTCCACTGACTGAATTCAGTTGCCTGTATCCAATTAACGCCAACTACAGGGTAATTGTGAAAAGCAGGGTGTCTTAAATAATTATTTACCATGTTTTCGTTAAATCCTAATGGATTTCTCCATACCAAAGTGTCAGGTAAGGCACCTGTGTAAATATTTTTGTAACGTTCTTCCGAAGGAGGGAATACTTGTTTCAGCCAATCTAAGTACTCTAGATACATCACATTAGTAACTTCCGTTTCATCAATATAGAAGGACTGAACATGTTGCTGTGTGGGTGTGTTATTCCAGTCGTGCATCACATCATCTTGAACTCTACCCATCGTAAATGTTCCACCTTCCACAAAAAGAAGTCCTGGTCCAGGCTCCTGTTCTTCGTAGTCTGTTTTGTAGCTTACACCTCCATCTCTACCGCTTAAGTCCCAACCGGTAGCTCTAGAATTACTTTTGTAATCTCTAGAATTATTACAGCCTGTCACAAGGATTGCCAAGGTAACAAGCATGCATGATTTAACGAAGTTTTTCATAATCATAATTTCGATTTTAATCCAAATTTTGTTCGCAATATAATGATTAACGCTGTATTAACAAGTATATTTTCTACTAGTGAAATTAATTTTTTGAAACTCGTTTCAATTTCATTATTTATATACTATCATTGTACGCTTTGCGTTATATCTTATACTTTACAAGATTTCAACATGAAAATTTTACTGTTTTTTATATCTTTATTTACTTACGTAATTACTTACGCTCAGGTTGGTAAAGTTAATATAAATTGGGGTAATGACAACAAAGTTGCTGAAAAATCTCAATTTAATGTTAATTTGAATGAGTTAAATCCAGCACACTTTGAATATGATGAAAATTCTGGCAGTCTTGCTTACTCTCATTTATTTGATAATGTCGCCAACAATCTCACACTTCAAAACATTCAGTCTGTGAGGGTAACGTCTGATGTTAGAGATAAAATTAATGCTATTCCTAAAACTTTAGACTACTCATTTTCAGAAGAGTATTACCAGGATGAAAGGAAGTTGATCCTAAAAATGAATCCATTCTTTTACAAAAATAACGTTTTACATCGAGTAGTTTCTTTTGAAGTTGTAAATTCAAATGCACCCATAGAAACTTCTGCTGGACAAAATACCAGTACTGGAAAAAGTAGTACCGAATTGACTAATTCTATATTCAATTCTGGTAGCTTATCAAAATTTTACGTTGAAGAAACTGGTGTACATCGGATGGATTTTTCATTTTTAAGAAGTCTTGGGTTTAATGAGACAAGCATTCCTTCTGGTAATTTGAAAATATACGGCCATGGAGGTGGAATGCTTCCTCTTCGCAATCAGGATAATTTGTATTTTGATCCTCCAGAGCTTGCTATTCAGGTTTTTGATGGAGGTGATGGTGTATTTAATCAGGGTGATTACATTCTATTTTACGCTACAAATACTGAAGGGTGGAGTGAAGAGAATGAAACCAATTTAAATCTATATGCAGACCGCTCCTATTATTATATGTCTGTGGATTCAGGAGGAGGTAAACGTATGTCTGCCCTCAACCAGCCTGCAGGTGCTGCAACTACAAGCATAACTGAGTTTGATGATTATAAATTCTATGAAGTTGATGAAACGAGCTTGTCGCTAGTAGGAAGACGCTGGTTTGGTGACCGTTTTGATATTGAAACTGAAAGAAATTATGAGTTCAATTTTCCAAATTTAGTACAAAGTGAGCCTTTGCAAGTTGATGTAAGACTAGGGGCGATTTCTCCTGTACGCTCCTCTTTTGCTATATTCGTTAATGGTCAGGCTCTAGGTCAGCCTGTTAACATTCAGGGAACTGGAGCTAATTCACCTTCTCGACCGGGGGCGAGAAATACAACAATAAATTCAGATTCTGATGAAGTTAACATTCAACTGACTTACAATAAGAATGGAAACCCTGGGGCAAGAGGTTTTCTGGATTTTATATCTATAGAAGCAAGGCGAGAATTAATTGCAAATGACGAGCAATTTAAATTCAAAAACAATGATGCTGCCACACAGGCTGGAGTTGGTGAGTATCTCATTCAAAATGCATCTGAAATTTTACAGGTGTGGGAAATTACGGATCCTATTCATCCAACATTTACGACAAATCAGGATCAAGCTTCCGTCTTTTCCTTCAAAAGTGCCTTGGGTTCTGAACGGGAGTTTCAGGCTGTTACTTCTTCCTTTTTACAGCCGAGAATTGAACCTGGTAACGTCCAGGTCTCTAGACAAAATATCAAAGGAAGTGTTTTGACAAATGCACAAGGTCAGTTTCAGGATTTAGACTATTTGATTGTTACTCAGTCCGGTTTTTTATCCGCAGCCAATCGTTTGGCTCAGTACAGGAGGGATAATGATGGTCTGGTCGTAAAAGTTCTGGCTGTTGAAGATATTTACGAAGAATTCAATTCGGGAAAACAAGATATTGGTGCGATTAGGAACCTGCTCAAATACATATATGACAACGCTTCTTCACCAGAAAACAGGATTAAGTTTTTAGGTATAGTAGGAGATGCATCAGTAGATTACAAAAACAGATTGCAGGGCAACAGCAATATAGTGCCGACGTATCAAAGTTTAGGGAGTTTTTCTACTACGGTATCTTCGTTTATGTCTGATGACTTTTTTACGATGATGGACCCTGGAGAGGGAAACTTAGCGACTGGAGGTCTTATGGATTTTGCTGTGGGAAGAATTCTGGCTGACAGCCCACAGCGAGCAAATGCGATGGTTGATAAAATTATAGATTCAGAACAGCGAGAATCCTATTCCCAGTGGAGAAATAATTTTGTTTTAATTTCTGATGATGCTGAAAATGCCAGTGATTTTAATAATCAATTACGTTTAGATAATTTAGGAGATAACATTTCTGAAAATAAACCAACAGTCAATGTCAAAAAAATTCATTCTGATGCGTTTCAGCAAATAGCAGGAGCAGGGGGAGATCGTTATCCGGATGTAAATAAAGCCATAACCGATGCCATAGAAGTTGGGGCAGTTGTTGTCAATTATTTTGGTCATGGAGGTGAGGATGGATTGGCTCAGGAACGTATAGTTACTCAAACCAATGTGCAAAATTGGAGAAACCCTGCCAGGTACAATTGTTTTGTAACGGTGACCTGTGAATTTACAAAATTTGATAATCCTTTGCGGTTAACAGGTGGGGAGCTTACTTTTTGGAATGAAAACGGTGGTGCCTCTTCTTTGGTCACTACCACTCGTGCCATAAGTGTAACTGCGGGGGTAGACTTCAATGAAGCCTTTGCTCCTTTTCTCTTCGATTTTGTAAATAACGAGGAAACCATTGCTCAGTCGGTTGCTAGAGCTAAACGAAATCTTTCTGGAAATGGTAAGCGCATCGTCTTCTTTATTGGTGATCCTGCAGCCAGACTTCCTCTGCCAAAACCCAGAGTTCAGTTGACGAGTATCAATGATCAACCGCTTTCCCAGTTTACAGATACCTTGCAGGCTCTAGGGAGATATACCTTCAAGGGTCAGATAGTAGATGAGAGTAATCAGCGTTTACAAAATTATAATGGAGACTTATCTGCAGTTATTTTTGATAAACCAATTGAAAGACAAACACTTGGTAATGATGGAACCCGAGTCAATGGACAATTGGCTATCATGGACTTTACAACTTTAGGAGAGAATCTTTTCAGAGGGCAGGCAAGTGTTGCAAATGGAGAATTTGAATTTGAATTTGTTTTGCCAAGAGATACAAGACTTCCTGTTGACAAGGGTAGAGTAAGTTTCTATACTTCCAGAGACAACCAGCTGGAAGAGTACAGTGGATTCAATACAGACCTTTCTATTGGTGGATTGAATGAAAATGCTCCTGAAGACAATGAAGGTCCGTTGATAAACCTCTACATGAATGATGAAAATTTTGTGAATGGTGGCATTACTGATAATCAGCCATTTATTTTAGCTTTGCTCGAAGATGAGAATGGTATAAATACTGCAGGTGGCATTGGTCACGATATTGTAGCTATTCTAGATGGAGATGAGGCTAACCCAATAATTTTGAATGAATATTATGAGGCGGAGCGTGACGATTTTACCAAAGGGAAAGTGTATTACAGATTGAGAGATCTCGAAGATGGCGAGCATACCTTAACATTGAAGGCGTGGGATGTTTATAATAATTCTCAAACTCAGGAAATTATGTTTGTTGTTGCCGGTAATGATGAACTCAAAATTACACAGGTGCTCAATTATCCAAATCCATTTATAGATTACACTGAATTTTGGTTCAATCACAACCGTCCTTTTGAACCACTGGAAGTTATGGTTCAGGTGTTCACGGTCACCGGAAAACTGGTTTGGACACAAAATCAAATTGCCAACACCAATGGATTTTTGTTCAGAGATATGAGTTGGAATGGAAGAGATGATTTTGGAGATAAAATTGGAAAAGGAGTCTACGTCTATAAGCTTACTGTAAAATCAACATTAACCAATCATAAAGTAGAAAAATATGAAAAACTTGTCATTCTTTAATTATTATATATTTGCTAATATAAATTTTAATATGAAATCTGTCCCACTTTTTCTTCTAGCCTTTTTTTTCGCCTCAAAAGTATCCTACTCCCAGGATGATCGCCGAGTTATTACTACTGGAGTTCCTTTTTTGCTTATTGCTGCAGATGCAAGATCTTCAGGTATGGGAGATCAGGGAGTGGCCACTCCTGTAGATGCTTTCTCACAACAATGGAATGCAGCTAAATATGCCTTTTCTGAAACAAAAACAGGAATAGGCTTGTCTTACACACCATATTTAAGGGAATTGGTAAGTGATATTAACTTAGCAAACTTGTCTTATTTTAATAGGATTAACGAGCGTAGTGCCTTCGCAGCTAGCATTAGATATTTTGGCCTTGGTGGGGTAGAATTTAGAGATACACCTGAGCAAGTTGCAAGAGAGGTAGAGCCAAATGAGTTTGCAGTAGATTTAAGTTATTCCTTAAGATTGAGCGAACAGTTCTCTATGGCGGTCACTGGTCGGTTTATAAATTCTAATTTAAGATTTCCTACAGGAATTGCAGACGCTTCTGCAGCAAGTAGTTTTGGTGCCGATATCTCAATGTTCTATAGAAGTGAAGAAAAATTCTACAAAGACTTCAACGGTCGCTGGAGAGGAGGCTTGGCGATTAGCAACATAGGTCCAAAAATCAAATATGATGACGCAGGTGATGAGAACTTCTTACCTACCAATTTTAAAGCAGGTGCAGGCTTCGACTTTATACTAGATGCATCCAATACTATAGGAGTTCACCTGGAAGTGAATAAATTACTAGTTCCTACTCCGCCAAGTGTTGAAAGAAATGAACAGGGACAGATTACTCCTGAAAGTCAACAGAGACTTTTGGATTATAGAAGGGAAAATGAATTTGGGGCTATCTTTTCATCCTGGGGTGATGCGCCAGATGGATTTTCAGAAGAGTTAAAAGAAATCACCTGGGCTTTAGGGGCAGAATATTGGTTTGAGGATAGTTTTGCTGTGAGATTAGGTTATTTTAACGAATCAGAGCAAAAGGGTTTTAGAAAATTTGTAACTATGGGTGTGGGCTTTAAGTATTCTACAATCAATATAGATGCTTCGTACCTGTTTTCAACATCTACAGTTCAAAATCCATTGGAAGGTACTTTGAGATTTGGACTGACCTTTAATATTGGAGACAATGCCTATATAGAATATTAACTTTATATTTGTGACACGACATTGCTAAAAGTATCAATTTAATTGATACTTTTTTTGTCTTCAAGAAAAGCAAATCATGATAGAAAAGCACATAAATACAACTATACAGGTTTTTGATTCTATTTCAGAATTACCAGATGATATTCAAAGTCTGATGCAAAATGCAGTTGAAGCAAGAGATAGGGCTTACGCTCCCTATTCAAAATTTAAAGTAGGTGCTGCTCTCGTTTTAGAAAATGGTTCCATAGTAAAGGGTAGCAATCAGGAAAATGCATCCTATCCATCTGGCCTTTGTGCTGAGCGCACAGCGATTTATGCTGCTGGAGCCAATTATCCAAATCAGAAAATTAAAGCTATAGCCATAACAGCAACATCAGAAAAACATGATGTTCTCGAACCTATCGCTCCATGCGGAGCTTGCCGTCAAGCTATTGCGGAGTATGAGCAAAAACAAGACCAGCCAATACATATTTACTTTACTGGTACAAGTGGTAAAGTGATTCACGTGAAGGCATTGCTGGATATTTTACCCTTAGCCTTTGACAATAAGTTTCTTTAAAGTTAATACTCGCTAAAGTATTTTCAATTCTTACATAAAGTATTACTTTTGTAATTCTATACTTTTAACAAAGGCAACAAAATAAAGCTGTACATGAAAAAAATAACAAAAAAAACTTATTTGAAATGGTATGAGGACATGCTGTTTTGGAGAAAGTTTGAAGATAAGTTAGCTCAAGTTTACATTCAACAAAAAGTAAGAGGTTTCTTGCATTTATACAACGGTCAGGAGGCGATTTTAGCAGGAGCTTTACATGTGATGGATCTGGAGAAGGATAAAATGATCACAGCGTATAGAAACCATGTGCAGCCCATAGGAATGGGTGTAGATCCAAAACGCGTTATGGCCGAACTTTACGGTAAAAAGACTGGTACTTCTCAGGGTCTTGGAGGGTCGATGCACATCTTTTCAAAAGAACATAGATTTTTTGGAGGGCACGGTATTGTAGGGGGGCAAATTCCTCTTGGTGCTGGCTTGGCTTTTGCCGATAAATATTTCAACAACAATGCGGTTACACTTTGTTTCTTAGGAGATGGTGCAGCCAGACAAGGTTCGCTTCATGAAACCTTGAACATGGCAACCAACTGGAACTTACCAGTAGTATTCTGTGTAGAAAACAACGGCTACGCGATGGGAACCTCGGTGAAGAGAACATCGAGTCACGAAGATATTTGGAGACTTGGTCTTGGTTACGAGATGCCATGTGGCCCTGTAGATGCTATGAATCCTACCAAGGTGGCTGAAGCCCTGGACGAGGCGATTACAAGAGCTAGAGCTGGTAAAGGTCCTACCTTTTTGGACCTTAAAACCTACAGATATAGAGGTCACTCTATGAGTGATGCTCAAAAATACAGAACCAAAGACGAAGTAGAAGAGTATCAAAAAATTGATCCTATTTCTCAGGTGAAGAAAACATTATTAGATAAGAAATACGCCTCTGAAGACGACATCAAAAAAATTGACAAACGCGTCAAAGATAAAGTTAGCGAATGTGAAAAATTCGCTGATGAATCTGATTTCCCAGACAAAAGCGTCATGTATGATGTTGTTTACGAGCAAGAAGATTATCCTTTCATTTCTCACAAATTATAATTAGATGGCTGAAGTAGTAAATATGCCTAGATTGAGCGACACCATGGAAGAAGGTGTTGTGGCAAAATGGTTAAAACAAAAAGGAGACAAGGTAGAAGAAGGAGATATTTTAGCGGAGATCGAAACTGATAAAGCTACCATGGAATTTGAATCTTTCTACGACGGTGTGCTTTTGCATATTGGCGTTGAAGAAGGTGATGGTGCTCCAGTAGATTCACTCCTTGCTATCATTGGTGAAGAAGGTGAAGACATTGATGAATTGATAAAGAAAGCTGAGCAAGGTGATTCTTCTGATGAAGATGAATCTTCTGAAGCTAAAGATGAAAAAGATACTGATACATCATCTGATGATACTTCTTCTGAAGATGAAGATGAGTCTGATGACGATAATGGCGGTATTCCTGATGGCGTTGAAGTAGTCACAATGCCAAGACTTAGTGACACTATGGAGGAAGGTACTGTAGCCACATGGCTGAAATCTGTTGGTGATGATGTGGAAGAGGGTGAGATTTTAGCAGAAATCGAAACCGACAAAGCTACGATGGAATTTGAATCCTTCTATTCTGGAAAACTACTTCACATAGGTATTGAGGAAGGAGGTTCAGCTCCGGTAGACGATGTTCTAGCCATCATAGGGCCAGATGGAACCGATGTAGATCAGGTTCTCAAATCCCTGAAATCTGGAGGGTCCTCATCAGAATCTAAAAAGGAATCCAAAGAGAAAGCCTCAAAAGATACTGATTCCCAGGAAAAAGAAACTAATTCTACATCTTCAGAAGCAGAGTCCAAAGACCTGTCTGGAGATGAAGACGCAGATAATACAGACAATCAGGGAAGAATATTAGCTTCTCCTTTGGCCAAAAAAATAGCTGAAGATAAAGGAATTGATCTCAGAAAAGTGAGTGGTTCCGGAGACAATGGTCGTATTGTGAAAAAAGACGTCGAAGACTACAAGCCTTCAGAACAGCCAGCTCAAAAGCAAGCTTCTGAAGAGAAATCTGAGGCGCCTAAAAAAGAAGGAGCAGCACCAGCAGCAGAAGTTTATACTCCGGCAGGAGAAGAATCATTTGAGGATGTGAAAAACTCTCAAATGAGAAAAACCATTGCCAAACGTTTATTAGAATCTAAAAATTCTGCTCCTCATTACTACCTCAATGTTGAGGTAGATATGGAAAATGCAATGGCTTCCAGATCTCATATCAATGAGATGCCTGATGTGAAAGTGTCTTTTAACGATCTTGTAATCAAAGCTTCTGCAATGGCATTGCGAAAACATCCACAGGTGAATTCATCCTGGAATGGCGACGCTACAAAAATTGCAAAGCATATTCATGTAGGTGTCGCAGTAGCCGTAGATGAGGGACTTTTGGTTCCTGTTTTGGAATTTGCAGATCAGCAAAGCTTGACTCAAATTGGAAATAACGTGAAAAGTTTAGCTGGAAAAGCGAAAAACAAAAAACTACAGCCTAACGAAATGGAAGGCAGTACTTTCACAGTTTCCAATTTAGGAATGTTTGGTATTACAGAATTTACAAGCATTATCAACCAGCCAAATTCTGCTATTCTTTCTGTTGGAACAATTGTAGAAAAGCCAGTAGTGAAGAAGGGAGAAATTGTTGTTGGCCATACAATGACATTGACTCTGGCATGTGATCATAGAACAGTAGATGGTGCAACTGGAGCGAAATTCCTTCAGACGCTTAAAACCTATTTGGAAAATCCAGTAACTATGCTTGCATAAGCTTAGGTATAATTAAACAAACAGCTGCCTTTTTAGACCATTAAGATGTCTATAAAGGCAGTTTTTTATATATTCACTTCATGAAAAAAATTATCGTAACCCTCTGCATAGGTTCACTTTTAGCCTTTTCTTGTAAAAATTCACAACAGGAACAAAAAAAAGAAATTACCAAAGACTCAGAGACTACAGAGTTCGATTACTCTGCAAAATCTGCACTTAAGTATTTGTCGTCAGATGAGTTAAGTGGAAGAGATACCGGCTCTGAAGGTATTGAGAAGGCAGCAATTTATATCGAAAAATCTTTTGAAAAGTTTGATATTGAACCTTACTTTGAAACATACAGGGATTCTTTCAAGTTAAAACAAGTAGATGGTTACAATGTAGTTGGTGTTCTTAAATCAAAAGAGAAAAATGACTTAAAACCCCTAGTGATTGGTGCGCATTTTGACCACATAGGCCATATTGAAGCTATAGAAAACGATAGTATTGCTAATGGAGCCAATGATAATGCTTCTGGTACTGTTGCAGTCCTGGAGTTAGCTAAATTTCTTTCAGACAAAGAGCTCAAAAGAGATGTCATTTTTGCTTTATTTTCAGCTGAAGAAAAAGGGCTTGTAGGATCGAAGCACCTTGCTAATAAGATGAAAGACATGGAAGTTGAACCTTATGTTGTTTTTAATATTGAAATGTTAGGCGTTCAAATGCAAGGGAAAGATTACCGTGCATACGTTACGGGCTATGAAATGTCCAACCTCGCCGAAGTTTTTAATGGGTTTTATGAAGATGAAGAAGAGTTTTTAGGCTTTTTGCCCCAGGCTGCCCAATATGGACTCTTCAAAAGAAGTGATAACTACCCTTTCTTTGAAGTTTTTAACGTACCATCTCATACCATCTGTACGTTCGATTTTACAAATTATGACTATTACCATCATGTTAAAGATGAATACGAAGAGCTAGATGTTGAAGCTTATGTAAAACTAGTCGACGACTTGAAACCAGGCGTATTACAATTGATCAATTCAACTGAAACCACTGTAAATTTAAATTAATGCCAAAAACTATTGTTATCACAGGAACGAGCCGCGGTATTGGTTATGAGCTAGTAAAGCTTTTTGCTGCCCAGGGCCATACTGTATTTGCGTTATCGAGAAATGATGAGCCAGTGAAGCTTCTGAAGCTGGATAAGGTTTTTTCATTTTCCTGTGATCTAAACGACTCTAAAAATGTTTCAGCAATAGCTCAAAAAATTGATGAGCAGGTCGATTCCGTTGATATTTTAATCAATAACGCAGGCCAATTTTTAAAACAAGACTTTAAGGATACAAATCTGGATGATGTAAGAAGCGTTTACGAAACCAACGTTTTCTCTGTTTTTGATTTAACGCATAAGTTACTACCCTTGATGACGAGCTCTTCTCATGTGGTGACGATAAGTAGCATGGGAGGTGTTCAGGGAAGTATGAAGTTTCCAGGTCTTGCTGCCTACAGTTCTAGTAAAGCAGCTGTCATTACACTCACAGAGTTACTTGCTGAAGAATATAAGGAAAATGGGCCTTCATTTAATGTTTTAGCTTTGGGAGCTGTTCAAACCGAAATGCTTGAAGAAGCTTTTCCTGGATTGGAAGCTCCAAATTCTGCTTTCGAAATGGCAGAATATATCAAAGAATTTTCTGAAACTGGTCAGCGTTTCTATAACGGGAAGTTATTACAGGTATCTAGTTCTACGCCATAAATTTGAATGAAAGAGACACTTCATAAATATTTGCCAGAGCGTGCCGTTGTTCCAGTGATGGGAATGATCAAAGCTTACCAAATACAGTTGAAGATTGTGAGTCAGCGGCAAAGCAAACATGGAGATTACAAATTAAAGCCAGATGGCTTTCATCAGATCACCGTTAATTCAAATCTGAATAAATATCGATTTCTGGTGACAACGGTTCATGAAGTCGCTCACCTTTTAGCTTTCAAAACGTATGGGTTTTCAATTTTACCTCATGGAGTTGAGTGGAAGCATACCTTTCAAAAGTTGATGTTACCGTTTTTAACCCCTGAAATTTTCCCAAAGGATTTACTACCAGACCTGGCTCGGCATTTTAAAAATCCTACTGCCAGCAGCGATACAGATGCAAAGCTTTCCGTGGCTTTAAAGCAGTACGATTTGCCTAATGAGAAAAATTTTATATTTGAAATTCCTTTTGGAAGTATTTTTCAGATACCCAATGGGCGTAAATTCAAAAAAGGCAGAAGAATTCGTAAAAGATACGAATGTCAGGAAATGAGTACGGGGAAAATTTATGTATTTCAGCCTAATGCTGAGGTAGATCTTTTAAAATGAATGATATGAGTATGAAGGATAATTACGCGGTCATTATGGCTGGTGGAGTGGGTTCTAGATTTTGGCCAGTGAGTAAAACATCCTATCCAAAACAATTTCACGATGTGTTGGGGACAGGAAAATCTCTTCTTCAACAGACTTTTGATAGGCTATCTAAAATAATTCCCGCTCATCAAATTCTTATTCTTACCAACACAGAATATACAGATCTCGTCAATCAGCAGCTTCCAGATATCAATGCTAATCAAGTGGTAGCAGAACCCGCTATGAGAAATACCGCTCCCTGCATACTGCTCTCCGCTCTCAAAATCAATAAAGAAAATCCAAGAGCCAGAATGATTGTTGCACCAAGTGATCACTGGATTGAGGATGAAAATGCATTTGTAAAAGATGTGCATAAAGCTTTTGAAGCATGTGATGAGAAAGATGTACTCATGACTCTGGGTGTGAAGCCAACGTTTCCCAACACTGGATATGGTTACATCAAATATGAGAAAGAGGATAAAGCAGTAGTCAAGGCTGTTGAAACCTTTACAGAAAAACCAGACTATCCTACAGCTCAATCTTTTCTGAAAGCTGGAAATTATTTATGGAATGCTGGAATCTTTATTTGGAAATCTTCATTTATTATAGATCAATTTCAATCTTACCTGCCAGACATGTTTTCAGTATTTGAGAAATCCTGGTCCAAATTAAATACAAATGAAGAAGAATCATTCCTGAATGAGAACTACCCTAATTTTGACAATATCTCTATTGACTACGGTATTTTGGAAAAAGCCGAACATGTAGGTGTCATAGAGGCCAGTTTTGACTGGAGTGATTTAGGCACATGGGGTTCATTGCATACACAGTTGCCCAAAGATGAAAATGAAAATGTAAGTGTAAACGCTCAGTCTATTTTTATAGACACGTCCAATACTATACTGAGGACTTCCAAAAATAAGATTACTGTCATCAAGGGCTTGAATGATTTTATAGTGGTAGAAAACGAAGACAGTCTTGTCATTCTGCCAAAAAAAGACGAGCAGGAAATTAAAACAATACGTAACTTAGTTATGGAAAAATTTGGTAAACATTACGGCTAACTTATGACTGAAAATACAACACATTCATCTGGAGAGGATTCTAATCCCGAGTCGTCTGAAAAGGTAAAAAGTAGCCTTCGGGAATCTTTTGGAAGCGTCAAGGGTTTTTTATACGAACTTTTGGATATCACTCATGATACCGATAGAGAAGCTACCACGGAGGCTATCCTGAAAGATATTCCCTTCAAAGGTCACAATGCCTGGATTTTGATATTCTCCATTATTGTCGCTTCGGTAGGCTTGAATGTGAGCAGTACTGCAGTGGTTATTGGTGCTATGCTTATCTCTCCACTTATGGGACCTATTGTTGGTCTTGGTTTTTCTGTGGCTATCAACGACGTAGATACACTTAGAAGGTCTCTTATAAATTTAGGAGTTATGGTAGGTCTCAGTTTGGTAACTGCTTTTTTATACTTTCAGTTATCTCCACTTACTCAACTTACTCCTGAACTTGAAGCCAGAACGTATCCTACTATTCTGGATGTTTTGGTTGCCATTTTTGGCGGATTAGCGCTCATCATTGCCAAGGCCAAAAAAGGAACAATCATCACTGTAATCTCAGGTGTTGCGATTGCTACAGCTCTTATGCCACCTCTCTGTACCGCTGGTTATGGCCTGGCAGTTTGGGACATGAGTATTTTTGGTGGCGCCATGTATTTATTCACCATTAATACCATTTTTATTGCGCTTTCTACTTTTGTAGTCTCAAAATTCTTACGTTTTCCTTTAGTAAAATATGCCAATTCTTTGAGGAGAAAACGAATTGCTCAAATAGCTTCTTCAATTGCTATCATCGTAATGATACCAAGTGTTTATTTGTTTTATAACTTATTGAAAGAATCTTACTTTACGAGTGACGCTAATAAATTTGTACAGGAAGAACTCTTGAATTACAAACAGTCGTTCCTTCAGAAAAATTCAACTGTTATTTCTTATAATTCCGGACTCAATCCTACAATAGAAGCTTCTTTTCTAGGCAAAGAAATTCCTAAGGAAGTAATCACGCTCTGGAAAGACAAGATGAAAAACTATCCCTACCTGGATGATACTGAGCTGAGGGTGTTGCAGAACGAAAATTCTGAAAATTTCGACCAGTTAAAATATATGGTAGAATTGAAAAAAAGAGATTCTTTGGATCTTGTTCAATCTAAAGCTGAAATTGAAACTCTTCGTTATGAGCTTCGAAACATGCAAAAAAGCAATCGGATTGTTAAGTTTGATCAACTCGCTCAAGAAATACAGCTCAATTATGAAAATATAGTTGAGGTGAGTTTTGCTGATGTCATCAAGTCCAATTTTGAGAACATGGATACCATCCCGACTTTCAGTATCAAATGGAACCCAGAGGTAAATCCTGAAGAAAAGAATACTAAACTTAAAAGGCTCGAAGGTTGGTTATCTTATAAATTAGACCTTGATAACATCTCCGTTCAGTCTTTAAATTAAAGACCTTCTCTTTGTGCAATTCTTACTTTCTGGAATAAATTGGAAGCGTATACAAAATCTGTCAATTTTTTGTTGTCAGTTTTGTAAATATTGTCTTTGTCACCTTCCCAGGCTTTCACTCCATGTTCCAGATAAACAATCTTTTCACCAATCTCAAACACAGAATTCATATCATGGGTATTGATGACAGTAGTGATGTTATTTTCATGTGTTATTTCCTGAATAAGATTATCAATAACAGAGGCTGTTCTTGGGTCTAGTCCGGAGTTGGGTTCATCACAGAATAAGTATTTAGGCTTATTCACAATTGCTCTTGCGATGGAAACTCTTTTTTGCATTCCACCGCTTATTTCTGAAGGGAACTTATTATTGGTATCTACAAGATTAACCCGATCCAAAACTTCTTCTACCCGTCTCTTCATTTCTGGTCTGCTCATCTTAGTAAGCATTTTTAGCGGAAACATAACGTTTTCTTCAACTGTCATAGAATCAAAAAGCGCTCCGCCCTGAAATACCATTCCCATTTGTGTACTTAGCTCTCTTTTTTCATCTTTTGTAAAGTTTTGATAGACCTTTTCATTGTACTCAATAGTACCAGAATCAGGAACAAATAGTCCAAGCAAACACTTCAAAAAAACGGTTTTACCTGATCCAGATTGACCGATAATTAAATTGGTTTTTCCTTTTTCAAATTCAGTATTCACTCCTTTGAGAACTTCCAAATCTTCGAATGATTTCTTTAAGTCTTTTACTTTTATCATATCAGCTTAGTAATAATTGAGTGATGAAATAATTCATAAAAATGATGATAACACTCGTCCATACAAATGAAGTCGTAGCGGCGTGACCAACCTCCAAAGATCCTCCCTTCATGTAATATCCGTGAAATGAAGGTACTGTTGCCAAAATAAAAGCAAAAATGAAACTCTTTAGAAAAGCGTAAAATACTTGAAAGGGTATAAAATCTTCTTGTAATCCTGCTAAAAATTCATCTGCATTGAGAAATCCACCGTAAACACCAGCAAAATAAGCGCCAATGACTCCAACAAACATGGATATTGCAATGACAAATGGGAACATACACATCGCAACAATCTTTGGGAAAACCAGATAATTCAAAGAATTGATTCCCATTACTTCCAGGGCGTCTATTTGCTCTGAAACTCGCATAGTCCCAATGCTCGACGTGATGTATGAACCCACTTTTCCAGCCATAATAATGGAAACAAACGTAGGAGCAAATTCTAAAATGATAGATTGCCTCGCTGCAAAACCAATAAGTGATTTTGGAACAAATGGATTTGAAAAGTTAAGGGCAGTTTGGATAGCAATTACTGCTCCAATAAAAAATGAAATGAAAACCACGATCCCTAAGGAACTTACGATGAGATCATCGAGTTCCTGAAGAATAAGCCTTCTCAATTCAGAAGTTTTGGTCATTCTTTTGAACGTCTCATAGATCATGATAAAGTATTGACCAATACTTTTTATATAATTTGATAGCATCTGGTTGGAGCCTTTAGAAATTTTGATAAAAATAGAATAAAAACTTGAGGATACGATTTAACCGAAGCATAAACTTGAAACTAACCTAACTCCTTATCTTTGTCATAAATATTAGACTTATGAAATTTAAAATTGCTGTATTATTACTTTTACTGGTGCAAACTCAACTTTTTGCTCAAGACAACAATCAATCTACAAAGCTTGTGGTTGGTATTGTTGTAGATCAAATGCGCTATGATTACTTGACAAAATTTGAAAAGCATTATTCTAAAGATGGTTTTCAACGCCTGCAAAGGGAAGGTTTCGAAATGAAAAATTTTCATTTTGATTATGTACCAACCTACACTGGTCCTGGACATGCTTCTATTTTCACTGGTACAAGTCCTATGAATCATGGTATTGTAGCCAATAACTGGTATGATAAATTTGGAAAAGAAAGTGTTTATTGTGCATCAGATTCAGAGGTTAATGGCCTAGGCGTAGATCCTGAGGATAGAGATGGGAAAATGTCTCCTCGTAGAATGTTGACTACCAGTTTTGCAGATCAAAACCGATTGCATACTCAGTTCAAAGGGAAAACAATAGGAGTGTCCATTAAAGACAGAGGAGCTATTTTACCAGCAGGACATACTGCCAATGCAGCTTACTGGTTTGTTGGTGGAGACCAAGGTCATTTTATCAGTTCAGATTTTTACATGGATGCATTGCCAGAATGGGTGACCAACTTCAACGCGTCCAATACCGCCAAAAGTTATCTCAAAACCTGGGATACCTATAAAGACATATCAACTTATATAGAAAGTGGAGATGACCTAAACAATTATGAACATGGTTTCAAAGGAAAAAAAGAGGCTTCTTTTCCTTATGATCTTAAGAAACTTGCTAAGAAAAATGACGATTACAGCATTTTACGTCCAACACCTTATGGCAATGATTTGTTGTTAGACTTTGCTAAAGAGGCTATCGCAAATGAAAATCTAGGTCAAGATGAGTTTACAGATGTCCTTACTTTGAGTTTTTCAAGTACTGATTATGTAGGTCATAATTTTGGAGTAAATTCTAAAGAAATTCAAGATACTTATGTAAGGTTGGATAGAAATGTTGCAGACCTTTTGTCTTATCTTGATGAGAAGGTAGGTAAAGGCAATTACACTATTTTTCTAACGGCAGATCATGGAGCTGTTCATGTTCCACAGTTTTTGAAAGATGAAAAAATTCCAGCAGGATATTTTGAAACAGATGAAATGAAGAAAGCTTTAGAAGAACATTTGAGATCAAATTTTAATTTGGATAATGCTATCGAAAGCATTTATAATAATCAGGTTTTCTTCGATTATTCAAAATTCAGCTCCTATGCTGATTTTGTTGCAGCCCAAAATGAAGCTAAGCATTTCTTGCTTCAGTACAAGAACATTGATAAAGTCTACACTAGAGAATCTTTAGAAAACAGTGATTTTAGTGGTAATCCAGCAGAATTAGTTTTGAGAGGATTTCATCAAAAAAGAAGTGGTGATGTCGTCTATGTATTAGACAATTCTTTTATTTCATATTCAAGAAAAGGCTCTACTCATGGCAGTGGAAATAACTACGATACACAAGCTCCATTGTTGATGTACGGTAACGGCATCAAAGCAGGTAAAACCTACAACAGATATCACATCCCAGATATTGCTCCAACAATTTCTGCGTTATTAGGGATTGAACTTCCTAATGGAGCAACAGGAACAGTTATTTCTGAAGTTTTAGAATAAGCGTTCTTTAATTTTAGACCATCTGTAATTTCTTATAAAAACACCTTCTGGTTCAGTAACCAAGAAGGTGTTTTTTTTGGAGTTGCATCTCAAATAAGATTTCATGGATACCTTAAAAAAACTGAAACTAGACTTTTGCTTTGCCATTTTTAAGCAGGTTAGGAATGCCAGAGACATACTATAGCGCATTCTAAACAAAGAAATGCCAAAAAGTTGCGGCAAATCCTTCTTGTATTCTTGTCCGGTAGGTTTCAGATGTTTTACCAGTAAGTGTGGATTGGTTTCTACTTCCCAGCCATGAAACCTTGCTTTCATTTCGTCGATGGTATCCCATCCCATAGCTGCTACTAAGCCATCGATTTCATTAAAACAAGTTTTGCGATAAGCTTTCAAGGCACCGCGTAAGTGATCTGGATTGGTAAGCTTTTCCACCTCCCAGCTTCCATTGATTCGAACAGTACAAAATCCACCATACATCCCAAGCCTTGGATTGCTTTGGAAGGCTTTGACTAAAATTTCAAGATAATTTTTTGGAAAAATTAAATCTGCATCAAATTTGCAAACTATATCATATTGGATATCTATGTTTTTTAATCCAAAATTGAACGCTTCCACAATTTTACTTCCAGGTTTGTGATGGAAGCTTTTGTCTTTGGAAATGACATCTAAGCTCATGTGAAGTTTTGATAGTTTCTCTACAAGTTCAGCTGTGGAATCTGTTGATCCATCATCAACTACTAGAATTTTTTTAGCTTTAAGAGTCTGGCTCAGAAGAGAATCTAAACATCGCTGAATAAATTTTTCTTCATTATAAGCTGGTATGACAATAGCTATATCCAAGGCTTAAGATTTTCTTTTGCAGAAGACAAGATAATATCTAGGCGTAACTAACCTCAAAATTGGCCTTATTCCAATTTTCTTGACGGGGTGAGTGAAGCTTTTAGAATCCACAATTTCCCAACCCGCTTTATCCAGCAACCAGTCAAATTGCCATTTTTCAAATTCATGAAAATGCCTGTCCCTAGGATCGGTTTTGCTTTGATAGGCTTTGGCAAACCAAAGCTTAAGCGGAACACTCGCAAACAGGTAGTCGCTATGAAGACTTTTTAAGACTTCTAATGGCGATAATAAGTGTTCAAAAATTTCAAATGCTGTGGTAATTTCTGCTGAAGAAGACTTTAACTGATTTTGATCTTCGTCAAGATCTTGTCCTTTAGTATTTTCAACTATATATCCTTCAGCAGAAAGCAATTCTGAAAAAGGATTCGGCACACCCAGATCCAAAATTTTCGACGGAGCAGGAGCGTGGGTTTTTAAAAATGCTAATGTTATTTGAAATCGTTTTTCCGGATAGCTGTTTTCGTACATTGGTAGCCTATATTTCGTAGACTATAGCATTGATGTTCATGCCAGCACCCACACTCGCAAACATAATTGTATCTCCAGGATTCAAGCTCTCATGCTCAAAATCTCCATTAAGAAACATATCGTAGAGTGTAGGAATAGTAGCGACACTGCTATTGCCTAATTTGTTAATGCTCATTGGCATAATATCTTTAGGCGTCTCCATTTTATAAAGCTTATAAAACCTTTGAACAATAGCCTCATCCATTTTTTCATTAGCCTGGTGGATAAATATTTTTTTCAGGTCTGAAATAGATTTTCCACTTTCGTCCAAACATGCTTTCATCGCTTCTGGAACTTTAGATAAGGCGAAATTATAAATCTTCCGACCGTACATTTTAATGTATGCTCTATCGTCTTCTCTGTCTGGAGAAAATGACTTATCGAAGTAAATGTAATTGGCTTCAGTCTTGGCATAGGTGGCTGTTTTATGAGACAAAATACCACCTTTGGAGTCTGGTTGATGTTCAAAAATAGTTGCACCAGCACCATCAGCATAAATCATACTGTCTCTATCGTTGGGATCTACAACTCTTGAAAGTGTTTCTGCACCAATTACCAAACAGCGCTTGGCCATTCCAGCTTTCATAAAAGCTAAAGAATGAATGCAGCCTTCTATCCATCCTGGACAACCAAATAAAAGGTCATAACCTACGCAACCTGGATTGTCGATCTGTAATTTTTCTTTTACTCTAGAAGCCAGGCTAGGTACAGTATCACCTTGTTGTTTCTTATGACTTACGTCTCCGAAATTGTGAGCTACTATTATATAATCAAGAGTTTCTGGATCTATTCCTGCATTTTTGATGGCTTTTTCTGCTGCAAAGGTGGCAATATCAGAAGTTCTAAGATCATCATCTACATACCTTCTTTCTTCAATCCCCGTTATTGCCTTGAACTTTTTAATAATGACTTCTGGATCTGCATCAAAGGCAGTTTCATCTTGATTGAAGAATTTGTTCTTAAGAAAATCTTCATTTTTCTTAATCATTTCAGGGATATAGCTCCCAACACCAACGATTTTTATAGCATTCATGTCCAGTATAAATTTTTTAGCAAGGTACAGTTAATGTAACTAAATTGTAAACTATGCGTCAAAATTAATAGATTTTATATCGTTTTTGAAATTTATTCTGAATTTGATTTTAGATCACTTCATGTTTGTAGTCAAGTTTCTCAGACAAATAGTTCTCCTTATAGTCTTGAAGAAGTTTTAACCTCTCTTTATACAGTTTGAAATAAATCAAATAAAAAGCTAAAAAAGAAAGTGTGGTGAAAAAAGCTATAACCGCCACGTACCAATACCCATTGTCAGTCAAATTTTTAACATGGATTAAAAGATACAAAGGGGTATAAGGAATTGGAAATAGCATAAAACTATTGGAGGCAAGAAGATGATCTAAATAATACTTTTGTTTTGTTTTCTTGAGCTGTTTTAAGTTTCTGTATAACTTGCTTATATGAAATATAAGTGCTGAAAGAATAAAAACTCCAAATATGCATAATAGTGTGACAGGTGAGGAGCTTAGTGAAGTTATCGTAGAGTAAATGATTATAAAACTTAAGATGAATAAAAGCCAAAAGCTTAAAGTATTAGCCTCTTCTTTTAGTAGTTTGAATAGAATATTGCTTCTAAAGTATTTGTCGATTTTCTTCATATAGTCTTCAGACACATCTGAAAAACCAATAACACCGTACTTTTTCTAAGCCTGTTTAAGTGCGTCTTCAAATAAAATTTCTTCATTTGGTTCCATCTGAGATGTGATATCCTCTTCCAGATCTTTGGCGATAAGTAAGCTCACATCGTAGTAATCGACATAATGCGATCTTATAAAGTCTAAAAGCTGCTTTTTCTCATTTTCGGATAAGGACATGATCTTTCAATTTGATAACAAATAAAAATAGCCTCAAATTTTAAAACTTGAGGCTATTAGTTATTAGAGTTTTAGAAAAAATCTATATGTAGGCTTCTATAGGAGCGCAGGTACAAGTAAGGTTTCTATCTCCAAACGCTTCATCCACCCTTCGGGTCGATGGCCAAAATTTATTTTCAGCTACAAAAGGGAGTGGGAATGCTGCAGTTTGTCTGCTGTAATCATACTCCCAGGTTTCAGCGGTTAACATCGCTACTGTATGTGGTGCATTTTTTAGAACATTGTTAGGATTGTCTTTATCGCATTTTTCAATTTCTGCTTTGATAGAAATCATGGCATCACAAAATCTATCTAGTTCTGCTTTGCTTTCACTTTCAGTAGGTTCTATCATCATGGTTCCAGCAACTGGAAATGAAACAGTAGGTGAATGGAAGCCATAATCGATAAGTCGTTTTGCTATATCTTTAACTTCAATTCCGTAGTCTTTGAAATCTCTACAGTCAATAATCATCTCATGAGCCGCTCTTCCTTTTTCTCCAGAATAAAGAGTTTTATAATGTCCTTTTAATCTTGCCTGGATATAGTTGGCATTTAAAATAGCATATTCAGTAGATTCTCTTAAGCCTTCTTCACCTAGCATTCTAATGTATGCATAGGAAATCAAGCATACAAATGCAGATCCAAATGGCGCTCCAGAAATTGATGAAATGGCATCTGTCCCCCCAGTTTCAATTAAAGGATTGTTTGGTAAAAATGGAGCTAATTGTTTCGCTACACAAATCGGACCTACACCAGGTCCGCCACCACCATGAGGAATAGCGAAGGTCTTGTGAAGGTTCAAATGACATACATCAGCACCTATTCCTCCAGGGCTTGTCAACCCAACCTGAGCATTCATATTGGCGCCATCCATATAAACTTGTCCACCGTGTTCATGAATAAGAGCAGTAATTTTTCTGATGTCAGATTCAAAAACGCCATGTGTAGAAGGGTATGTGACCATCAAAGCTGCAAGATTATCACTGTGTTTTTCAGCTTTAGCTTTTAGGTCTTCAATATCGATGTTTCCTTTTTCTGTTGCTTTCACAACCACTACTTTCATACCAGCCATAACTGCGCTTGCAGGATTGGTGCCGTGGGCAGAAGATGGTACTAAGCAAATATTTCTATGAGATTCATTTCTAGATTTATGATAAGCTCGTATTACCATTAGTCCGGCATATTCTCCTTGCGCTCCAGAATTAGGTTGTAAAGAAGTCGCAGAAAATCCTGTAATTTCAGTAAGATAGTCCTCCAGACTTTTTAAAATTTCTTGATAACCCAAAGCTTGGTCTTTTGGTACAAAAGGATGGATATTTCCCCATTGCGGATTAGAGAGCGGCAGCATTTCGGAAGCTGCATTCAGTTTCATAGTGCAAGATCCTAGCGAAATCATAGAATGGTTTAAAGCCAGATCTTTTCGCTCAAGCCTTTTGATGTATCGCATCAATTCTGTTTCAGAATGGTAGCTATTGAACACATCATGAGTTAAGAATTCACTTTCTCTTTTTAATTCTGAGTTTGCAATGATCCCCTCTTTTAACTCTTCAATGCTGTTTAGGTTCTTTTCTGAAAGCTCTTTGAAAATATCTAAAATTTCATTTAAGTCTTCAATAGATGTGGTTTCATTTATTGAAATGGAGACGCTTTCAGTATCAGGGTAAAAGAAGTTAATTGATTTTTGTTCAGCTAAAGATTTTATTTTATCAGCATCTGCCTTTAATAAGATGGTATCGAAGTACAATTCATTTACCTGAAAGAAGCCTAGATTTTCAAGACCTTCAGCGAGGCTTACTGTTTTCCTATGAATTTGACTGGCGATATACTCCAAGCCTTTAGGACCGTGATAGACAGCGTACATTCCTGCCATTACTGCAAGAAGGACCTGAGCTGTACATATATTTGAGGTAGCTTTATCTCTTTTGATGTGTTGCTCGCGAGTCTGTAGAGCCATCCTAAGAGAGGTGTTGTCGTCCATATCTTTGGTAACGCCAATGATTCTGCCAGGAATATTTCTTTTGTATTCTTCTTTTGTAGCAAAATAAGCAGCGTGAGGTCCACCATAACCAAGTGGGATTCCAAAACGTTGAGTAGTTCCTACCACTACGTCTACACCCCAGTCTCCAGGGGCTTCAAGTAAAACCAGACTCATTAAGTCAGCAGCAACTGCTACTTTTATGTCATTTTCTTTTGCTTTCTTGGTAAAATCTTCAAAATCCCGAACTTCTCCATACTTGCCAGAATACTGTACTAAAGCTCCAAAATATTCGTCACTGTAGTCAAAATCATCATAATTTCCTACGACTAGCTCAATTTCCAAAGGTTCGGCTCTAGTTTCCAACAAAGCCAAAGTTTGTGGAAGAACATTTTCTCCAACAAAGAATTTTACAACATTGTTTTTCTTTTGATTTCTAGACCGCACCGCATAAAGCAAAGACATGGCTTCTGCAGCAGATGTAGATTCGTCCAGTAGAGATGCATTTGCCAATTCCATTCCCGTTAAGTCAGAAACCATAGTCTGAAAGTTGAGCAAAGCTTCAAGTCTACCCTGAGCTATTTCTGCCTGGTAAGGTGTGTAAGCCGTATACCATCCTGGGTTTTCTAAAATATTTCTTTGAATGACAGCTGGAAGAATCGCCTGATGATAGCCCAAACCTATATAAGATTTGAAAACTTTATTTTTCATCGATAAGGACTGAATGTGATTCGAAAACTCAAATTCAGTCAAAGGTTCAGGTAGATCTAATTTATTTATTAACTTGATATCATCTGGTATTGTCTCATAAATAAGTTGTCCTAGAGACTCCACTCCAACGTTGCTAAGCATTTCTGTTATACTCTCGCCACGAGGACCAATGTGTCTTGATGCAAATGATTGTGTATTCATTGAAGATTTTTTAAAAATTTGCTCACAAAAATACATTATTTCTAACGAAACAATAGTTAAAGATGCATTGACTATCGTTAACTTTCTGAGAAAAATTATTGTGAATAAAACTCTATTTTTGACGATGTGAATCTTTTCCTCAAATGTTTAAAATTTTATGTCAATTCTAGCATTCATGTTGCGCTAGCTGTTGTTTCATTGACGTGCATTACTTATTTAGATTTTGATTTAAAAATTGAACAAAACCTTCTTTCGTTTGTTTTCTTTTCAACCATTGTAGCTTACACATTCGTCAAGTATATTTCCCTAGTGAAGCATAAACACTTAAAACTAGCCAGGAGTCTTAAGTTGATTATCATTTTATCATTGTTTTCAATACTCCCTATCTTCATTTCATTAGTTTATTTCGAAACCAAAGTATTAATATTTATCACCTTATTAGGTCTTTTTACATTATTATATGTCTTGCCTTTTCTACCCAAAGCAAAAAACTTAAGAGATATTAGTGGTCTCAAAATTTTTATTATTGCATTGGTTTGGACGGGAACTACGGTAATGCTTCCATTTCTTACTTCTGAATTTGACTTACGTTCATTTTATCCCGAATTTATTTTATATGCAGTAAGCCGTTTTTTTATAGTCATCGCCCTAATAATTCCCTTTGAAATAAGAGATTTAAAACTTGATGATATATATTTAAAGACATTGCCACAAGTTTTAGGTGTTTTTAGATCCAAGGTACTGGCTGTTGTTCTCATCCTTTGTTCGATGGTATTCTTATATTTTTCTCAAATTGATACTTATATATATGTATACATTTATCTACTTTTAATTTTATTGGTTATCTACTCAAAAAGGGAAAGCGGCTTCTATTATTCAGCACTTTTGGTGGAGGCTGTTCCAATTCTCTGGTTCTTATTAAAATATTTGATGAGTTAAATACAAGCCTAGCAAGTAGTTATGTTTTATTTTGAAATTATCTCAAAAAAACCTTCAAAAAAGTTTGGTTGGTAGTGGGAAAGAGTTGTAATTTTGCACCCCGCTAATTGAGGTATTGGAGTAAGGTTAACACAGAGGTAAAGTAGATTTAACTTCTGTTTT
>NZ_JAIQZC010000004.1 GCF_020164535.1 Psychroflexus montanilacus
TCGTGAGTAGTGAGTCGTGAGTCGTGAGTCGTGAGTCGTGAGTCGTGAGTCGTGAGTCGTGAGTCGTGAGTCGTGAGTCGTGAGTCGTGAGTCGTGAGTCGTGAGTCGTGAGTCGAAAATAAAAATATGAAAGAACAAAGACAAAAGAAAATAGAACAAAGATTGGTCAACTGGTCAAAAGTTTAGTGTCATTCTGCCTGCCCGTCTTAGGCGTGGAACGGTGTCTTTTCGGTGACTGAAGAATCTTTATATCTAGATGACTGAAAAGATCTCTCGTCACAACGTTTCCCTCGAGATGACAAAGGGCTATCGTATAGTTGTCAACCGTTTATCGTTCACAGTTGATCGTTTTCCGTTTAATCAAATGATAAACTAATCGTGTATTCGTATAATCGAGTAGTCGGGATTGAAAAATTCGAGGCGACAAGATCAAGGAGAAAAGAAAATAGAACAAAGGACTAGATAAGGAGTCAAAAATCAAATTTTCTAAAATGATACGGCAAGTTTTGAAAGTTGAACTTCGGTGTTCTGTATTCAATATTCAGTATTCATTAATCTTCATTCACCGCGGAGGCGCAGAGTTCGCAGAGATTTTAAATTACTCACAAGGCTTCAACTCACCACTCAAAGACTCACACCTACAACACTCCTATTTATTTCAAATTTACAAAAACTCACAAACTAAGAGACTCACCTACTCAATACCTCACCACTCAGAAACTCAAGGACTCACAACTACCTTACTTACCAGTATCGGGAATCCATTTGACTTCATCGGCATTTTTTTGCTTAGCGATGCAACGGGCCAGCACGAACAGGTAGTCTGAAAGCCGATTCAAATACTGTAAAACTTTATCGTCGAAAGGTTCCAAATTGAACAGAGCGGCACAAATGCGTTCTGCGCGTCTGCAAACGGTTCTTGCCACATGGCAATGCGACACGGCTGCATGTCCGCCGGGCAATACAAAATGCGTCATTGGCGGTAAGTCTTCGTTCATCCTGTCGATTTCTTTTTCAAGAAAATCGATGTCTTCCTCTTTAAGTTGTGGTACTTTGGAGGCGTTAGAGGCTTTACCAGGATCGGAAGCTAAAATCGCCCCTACCGTGAATAGCTTTTCCTGAATGATAATCAGTCCCGCTTTAGACGCTTGATCCAAATCCTGATCCCTGACTAAACCTAAATTGGCATTCAGTTCATCTACCGTTCCGTAACTGTCTATCCTGATGTTATGCTTAGCCACGCGCTTCCCTCCAAATAAGGACGTCGTGCCTTTATCACCTGTTTTGGTATATATTTTCATTCTTTAGTTTTTTTAATGTAAAGATAGAAAGAATAAAAGGCTTATGAATAATTGGAAACGACAAGAACAAGGAGAAAAGAAAATAGAACAAAGACTGGGCAAGAGACAAAGAGTGGATTGTCGTTCTGAATGTAGCGTAGCGGAGTGAAGAATCTCCCATGTCGAAGAGATTCCTCGTCGAAGCAAAAGCTTCTCTGTCGGAATGACAAGGACTTACTGTCATTATGAAGGAGCCTTTTCGGCGACTGAAGAATCTTTATTTATCCACGAATGAAAAGATCTCTCGTCACTTCATTTTCCTCGAGATGACAAAGGGTTGTCGTGTAGTTGTCATTCGTTTATCGTTCACAGTTGATCGTTTCCCGTGTGATCAAATGATAGACTAATCGTGAGTCGTGAGTCGAAAATAAAAATTTGAAATGACAAGAACAAAGAGAAAAGAAAATAGAACAAAGACTGGGCAATGGGTCAGAAATTAAATTTTCTGAGATGAAACGGCAAGTTTTGAAAGTTGATGTTCGGTGTTTTGTATTCGATATTCAGTATTCAGAAGTTGGTGAGTTTATGAGTTATTGAGGGATTAGGCTTTCTGGGGCTATAACTTTCAAAGCAATTCTATCATTATATTAATTAATTTTAGATCGAATGAATGCTTTCATTACTTTTTTAGTTCACCCCAGTTGTTATTGATTAAGTGTTCATAAATCTCGTTCCTCGATTTGCATCGCCGAAAAAAGAAACAATCCCCAAAGCATTGGGGACTAAGCTTATTTTTATGTCTTTAAAAACTACGAAAGTATCTCCTCTACACAACGCCAACCGTTTACTAGGGCACTGATCCTTCAGCCTTTCTTCGATAATTTCTTGTTTTTTAGCTTACATAAAAAGTAGGCCATTCCTGAGAATTGTGTTTAATTCTTAATCATTTTACTCACCTCTCACAAACTCAAATACTCATAACTATTATACTACCTCAAAACTCCTGTCTTGCTTCTTCGTAATATTCCTTGAACAACTCCAACAGAGCAATGGAGGTTTTGGTTAAGTTTTTGGTCTCGAGTAAAATGCCGAAGTAAAGTTTGGAATTTTTTGGACTATTCTCTGTATCGCGAATTCTATCGATCTGCTTTTGAAGCAGGTCTGAAATTTTATCCAAGACCTTTTTCTCGTCAGTAATCAGCTGCTCAATGCTATCAAATTCAGAAGACTGAAAGGCTTTTACCAGCTCTCCATATACCTCATCCAAATCCCTTTGAACACTCTTTAAATCACGAATCTGACTGAATTTTAGATTCTTATGGTTATTGCTAACGTGGGTATGGCTACTTCTGGTAATGTAAGCCAGCGACTGCACCATATCCTGAAGGTAATCCAGGGTTAACACATAAAATTTGGACGCTTCCACATTGGTGTCCTCCAAAGATTTGATGTAATAAAATATATTATCTTTTAGTTCATCTATCGTCAATTCAAGCTCCTCCTGTGTTTTCAGACTTTTTTTCAATCGGCTCAAATCATGATACCCTAAATTGTTGACGACATCTAACAGCAAGTCATTGACCCCTGAAATGATCTTTACAATATTTTCAGAAGACTCTTTGGTCATCTCATTGATCGTGATGATGTCAGTTTTATTGAATTTTTTGTGTTCACGTTCGTATTTAGCCCGTTTGGAATGTCTTATAGCACTACGTACAATGGAGAATAAGGCTATCAGTAGCAAAACACCAATCGCATAATACGATCCAAACCAGATCACAAGCGAGAGTAAGCCTGCAGCTGTAAAGGCAATGGCGGCCGTTGCAATCCAGCTTCCAATCACATTGAACACCCCTGCAACTCTGTAAACAGCACTCTCCCTGCCCCAGGCTCTGTCACCAAAAGAAGTTCCCATAGCTACCATAAACGTCACATAAGTAGTGGACAGTGGCAAGGTATAGCTAGTCGCCAGTGTAATCAAAATACTTGCTAACACCAGGTTAACCGATGCTCTCAACAAATCGAACGCAGGCTTGGCCACTCCTTTCTTATATTCAAATGCTTTTTCCGGATAACTGAATCGGCTGTTGATTTTATCCTGAATGGGCTCGGATAAGACCTGAGAAAACGTTTGCCCAACAAATACGGAGTACCTCACCACGGTCCTGGATAAAGCATTGGGCTGAAAGCGTTCCTGGCCTTCTCCCTGTCGACCAAGATTGACTCCGGTTTGTACCACATATTGTGCTTTACTCGAAAACCAAAGCGTTACCACCATGATTGCTCCAGCGGTCACCAGTAAAAAAACCGGGGTTTGCACTTCACCCGATAAACCGTCCATCAGGAACTCAGAAGGCAGAACTCCAGACGCTAAAAAAGCCTCCTGCCACAGGAGAAAAGACTGCCAGGCAGCGATACTTACACCTATAAAATTGACCAAATCGTTACCCGCAAAGGCCAAAGCCAGGGCAAAGGTACCTATCACGACTATTACCTTAAGAATATGACATTTAAAGACCTGAATAAGCAGCTGAGACATCAGCGTCCAGAACACAAAACTAAGGCTTAAGATCCAGATTTTATTTTCAAGCACCTGCTCAATGATATTCTGATCCAGAAAGGTGATCGAATTGGTACCCTTCAGCAGTATAAAGTAAGTAATTGCAGACAGGGAAATCCCGCCATACAATCCTCCGATGTATTTCAATTTTCTATGGTAATCAAAAGAAAAAACCAGTCTGGACACAAACTGAACTGCCGCGCCTACGATAAAGGCTACAAAAACGGAAATGAGAATTCCCAAACTGATCTCGGAGGCCTTTTGGACATTGATAAACTGCTCCAAACTTGCAAAACCCTCACCAGTCTCATAAAGCTTCAACAGGGAAATGACTACAGCAGCACCAAGAAGTTCGAATACTACAGACACCGTTGTAGAGGTAGGAATACCGAGAGAATTAAAAAAATCCAACAGCAAAATATCCGTGATCAACACCGCTAAAAAGATAATGATGATTTCGTCAAAAAAGAACAACTCCGGATTGAAGATACCCTTCCGTGCGACTTCCATCAACCCCGACGAAAATACTGCACCCGCCAAAATCCCAAGTCCAGCTACAATCAATATGGTACGCATAGGGACAGCTTTGGACCCTATCGCCGAATTCAGGAAATTTACCGCGTCATTACTCACCCCTACAACCAGGTCGGCTATAGCGAGAAAGAACAACAAAACGATAAGGGAAATGTAAAGCGTTTCCATTTAGAAAAAATCAACCGCAAAAATGATACTTTCTTATGGTCTGGCGAAGGCTCTATTGTTATGAAATGATTAAGATAGTGGTCTTTTTCCGGTCATTTGTTGGCAGTTTTTCGTGGAGGCGTTTATTCGTTTATTCGTTATTCGAATAGTCGAAGAGTCTTAGGGCTTTCTTATGTCTCCTCGAGTGTTTTCATGTAGTAAAACGGAATGAAAAAGTATCGAGAGGTGGTTTGTCGTGAGTCGTGAGTCGTGAGTCGTGAGTCGTGAGTCGTGAGTCGTGAGTCGAAAATAAAAATATGAAAGAACAAAGACAAAAGAAAATAGAACAAAGACAGGGCAAGGGTCAAAGAGTGGATTGTCGTTCTGAATGTAGCGTAGCGGAGTGAAGAATCTTCCATGTCGAAGAGATTCCTCGTCGAAGCGAAAAGCTTCTCTGTCGGAATGACAAGGACTTACTGTGATTCTACCTGCCTGCGCCTTAGGCGTGGAACAAAGCCTTTTCGGTAACTGAAGAATCTCCCATATCGAAGAGATTCCTCGTCTAAGCGAAAAGCTTCTCTATCGGAATGACAAGGACTTACTGTCATTCTACCCTCCCGCCTTAGGCGTGGAACGGAGCCTTTTCGGCGACTGAAGAATCTCCCATGTCGAAGAGATTCCTCGTCTAAGCGAAGAGCTTCTCTGTCGGAATGACAAGGACTTACTGTCATTCTGCCCGCCCCCTTAAGGCGTGGAACGGAGCCTTTTCGGCGACTGAAGAATCTCCCATGTCGAAGAGATTCCTCGTCAAAGCGAAAAGCTTCTCTATCGGAATGACAAGGACTTACTGTCATTCTACCCTCCCGCCTTAGGCGTGGAACGGAGCCTTTTCGGCAACTGAAAAATCTCCTATGCCGAAGAGATTCCTCGTCGAAGCGAAAAGCTTCTCTGTCGGAATGACAAGGGCTTGTTGTCAAATGCCTAGTAAGCTATCCCATAAAAAAACTCCGAAAGATAGCTCTTTCGGAGTTTTAGTAATTTTTTTTAAAAGGGCTTTTATCTCAGTTCGAAGGAAACTCTTCTTACGATTTGTCTGGCTTCCTGAGATCCTTTATCTACAGAACTATCTACACCACCACCTCTATAGCTTAGGCGAGATTCTTCGATACCTGAAGCAATAACAATGTCATATACTTTCTTAGCACGATTTTCTGATAAGGTTTTGTTGTAATCTGAGTTACCAATCTGGTCAGCATATCCAGTTAGGACTGCTTCTGCTTCCGGATGGGCTCTCATATATTTTACGATTTGGTTGATCGCATCCAGAGAATAGTATTCTGGCTGAGTGCTGTCGAATCTAAAGTAAACATTGATCAAATTGTCGTTGGCATTAGGCTTCACACCTTCTACACCACCAGCGAAATAGGTTTCTTTAGCAAATTCCTTGGTTACGTACATTTTTTCCAAAGAGCTTTCCAACTCGTCTGGAATACCGTTTTGGTTTCTGTCGATAGACTCTCCTTTGGTATTTACAGCAACCCCCGAGGTTGTATTTGGCTCTCTGTCCAGATAATCTGGAACACCGTCTTTATCGGTATCCTGCATATCACGCTGAATTTTAGCTAACTGATTTTCAAGTTCTTCTACACGCTCTCCAAATAATTTTTTAGGGGAGTTATCTACCCAGTCTGCGTGTTTTTCATGCTTGCCTAAATAGATAGAAAGCCCAGCCGTTGCCGTCACAATCATCCCATCAAAGTTTCTGGTTTGTGCATTTGGACGACCATCAACAGTCAAATCCTGACCAAGGTTTCCTAAAACGGAAAGGTCTACGTTAAAGGAAAAACGCTCTGATAACTTGATTTGGGGAGTAATCCCTCCCATAAAATTAAGCAGAGTTTCACTTTCATTGGCTAACACTGCATTTGCAGGTAAAGAAACGTGAGTCATACCAGCACCCGCATGAAATAACAAGTTGAAACGCTGAGTAAATTCTCTAAAGCCTAAGATGTTACCTAAATTGGCCACACCTTCCAGGTTAGCCCGGAAAAATTCGGTATCTACGTCAAAGGCTGGATCTGAAGTATTGGTACTTTCAAAATAAAGACCACTTACCTTTAGTCCAAATTTATCATTGAACATGTAACGTGCCCCAGCTTCAAACGCTAAATCCTGTAATTTGGTATCGAAAGGAATATCTTCAGTAACTGGTGAAGATGCTTTGGCTACACCTACTCCAAGATCCAAAGAAAACTTGTTGAAGTCCTGGGTTAAACTTTCCTGTGCAAAGCTGTTAAATGAAAAAGCGGCAAGGACAAAAGTGAATAATGTAATTTTTTTCATAATCCTGATTTTATATATAACAAATATATAGTCTTCCTTTTAAACTGAATATAGAATTTATTTGAAATTTTAAGAATTGTAGCGTATTTTCAATCAATTAGTTACTAATTATTTAAAGTTTGCCTCGAGTATTTATAAATTGCTTATCTCTCCCTTTAATCCCAAAGGGGGGATTGTTCCCCCTAACCCCCAAAGGGGGGATTGTTTATCGTGTAGTTGTTATCCGTTTTCAGTTGATCGTAAATTGTGTAATCGTGTAATGGTATAATCGGATAGCGGGATTTCGACCTGCCTTCCAAGGAATGCAGGCAGGTACAATCCGACTGAGGCGGGACATTCAAACTTCGGTTTTTAGGTCCCTTGCCTAAAAAGAAATAACGTATGTCTCCTCAAGTAAAACGGAATGAAAAAGTATCGAGAGGTGGTTTCGGTGTTTAAGGGTCAAACGAGGTTTCGATATATCCGCCTGAGGCGGACACTCAGCCAAGGTTTTAAGTTTGTTATTGAACTAACTTGCGTAACTTGGGAGGTAGGTTCAACCTAATAGATTGAGATAAAATAATTGCTTCTGTTCATTTTTTCTTGACAAAAAACGAACCAAAAAGTCAAGCCTGATTTAAGGAAATTTTTGCTTCGTTACTCTACGCAAAACCCCTGCTGGCTTATTCGCTTCATGCCTGTTACTTCGTAACGCACTTCCGCGAAAGCCACAGGTATTTCTGGAAATCAGTCGGCTTTCTACTAATTAGATATTTACTATTTTAATTTATGTGAAATTTAGTCTTAAACATGTAATAACGGATGTCTCCTCGGGTGTTTTCATGGAGTAAAACGGAATGAAAAAGTATCGAGAGGTGCGTTGATGTTAGAGGGTCTGAAGAGGTATCGATACAAATTCCACTTTTTCCAAAAAAAGTGAAATCCACTCAACCTGACATATATTTTTACTTAGGTTTCTATTAATTTTTAGTAAGTCGGGTTTTATGATCCGTTTTCAATGTGGCTTCGATACATCCGCCTGTGGCGGACACTCAGCCACCGGTTTTTAGATTCCTTGCCTGAAAAGAAATAAAGTATGTCTCCTCGAGTCTAAACCAACTGAATTATAGAATAAAACTTAAAACCAATTGTAGTCTACAACTACATTTATACCATCGAGATGTTTAACAATTTTTAATGATAATCGATTTGATTTTGGGGGCAGCGCCCACAAATCTTAATAACTTACTGTATCAAATTAAAATGAAGGGGCAGCGCCCTGACATCTCAAATATGTCAAAAATATGTCAGGGCTAACGCCCCTTTTTGAAACTCACCCCTATGTGGTTTTAGATTCCGTAGCAAACACTGAATAAAGAAAGCCACCTGAACTCAATCAGATGGCTTGAAGCTATGAATTCATCAAGGCTTAAGACTCTTTCTGAAACTCACCTGTATGTGGTTTTAGATTCAGTAGCAAACACGGAATAAAGAAAGCCACCTGAACTCAATCAGATGGCTTGAAGCTATGAATTCATCAAGGCTTAAGACTCTTTTTGAAACTCACCTCTATGTGGTTTTAAATTCAGTAGCAAACACGGAATTAAAAAAGCCACCTGAACTCAATCAGATGGCTTAAGCTAACTTTGCAGTTTTAAATTATACGATTTCTATGATTTGCAAAGCGTTGAATGCTCCATTTAACAGGGGATACTGCTGTCCATTGAATTCCTGAAAGTATGCTACTTTTAAGAAATAATAGGTTTCTCCTGCTGCTGTGGGTGTGCTTGAGAAGTTTAGAGCGATGTTAGCTGTTGTATTGTCTATTTCCAGATTTTCAACATTGCTCATCGCCACCTCTCCTTCGCCAGATGAGAAATGGAAGTTCATCATAGCGGCACTTAACTCTACGTGAGTTGCTCCCTGAGGCACTCCAAGGTTTAACCGTGGTGTAAACCCATTCAGCGTGATTTCATTCGCTACCGTGTCGAGCTCATATCTGCTCTTTAAGACTGCATCCAAGGTTGCCTTTTTATTGAAGTCGAAGAACTTCAAGGCTTCCTTACCTTCAGGACTACCAATCCCTATACTTACTTTTCGTTCACCACGGCCCGACGTTGTATCAAATCTTTTAACTTCATTGAGCTGGCTGGTAAGCCTGTAAGTTTTGGAACGGTCCTGCACATCGGCTATCAGAGTGGCAATTGCTCTTCTGAAGACTTTACCGCTTTTAGCAATGTGACCGAATTCCTGACCATTTTCCCGAGTTCTGATGAAGGCAGGATCGTTTTGGATTCTGCTTTTGGACACTCCACTTTTGGTCTTAACAAGGTATTCTCCTTCCTGGTTCTTATAGAAGGTCATCCCATCCAGGGTTCCTTCAATTTTCAATAATGACTTTAATTTTGCCATCTTGTTGGGTTTTAGAGCCTATTGTTACAAGGCTGATTAAACAAAATTTAATTTTCTATCAGTTTAAAGTGTTGAGTTGCGCGCCAAAGGTTTCCTGCTGTCGACATAAAATTTACATTCCACCTTTGTTATAATTTCAACACTTCTTACTGGTTGATGAAACAAATTTAAGCGGCTTATTTCATTGGTATTACGCTATTTAGCTGATATGAAAAACTTGATTAATACTGATTACTATTGAGAATTTTTAACCTAAAGTTCGTTTACAGACGCTTTTTTCGCTTTATGACTGTTGGTGTTTTAATACTTAAGCTATACTTGAGATATACTTGAGATCTCCCTAACCTCCAAAGGGGGGATTGTTTATCGTGTAGTTGTTATCCGTTTTCAGTTGATCGTAAATTGTGTAATCGTGTAATGGTATAATCGGATAGCGGGATTTCAACCTGCCTTCCAAGGAACGCAGGCAGGTACAACCCGCCTGAGGCGGGACATTCAACCTCCGGTTTTTAGGTTTCTTGTCTAAAAAGAAATAACGTGTGTCTCCTCGAGTGTTTTCATGTAGTAGAACGGAATGAAAAAGTATCGAGAGGTGGTTTGGTTCTCGACTTTAGTTTATCCTGAGCATGGTCGAAGGGCTCGAACTTAAACAAAAAATAGTAAGGGTTCTATACCTTATTTTTCTTGAGCATGACGAAAAGGAAAAATGTTCTCGACTTTAGTTTAACCTGAGCACAGTCGATAGGACTCAAACTAAAAAAAATGAATACTTAAACCTTTTAGCTAAGCACAGTACAGACTTAGCTCAACAGAAATATAGAGAGGTGATTTGGTGTTAGAGGATTTGACGAGGTTTTGATATATCCGCCTGACAGGTTTTAATACGAATCTTAGAATTGTGTTTTGGGAAAGAAATTTCGTGTGAGACTTAGATCAATAAAATGGGGTTCATTTACTTGTCACACCCCAGGCTTAAGCTTTGTTTTAATATTGAAATAAAGTTGACTTATATCATATTTTATGCTTGAAATGTTAAAGTTTTAAACAAAAAGAGGTTTTCAACTGTATTATAAGAAACATAGTTTTATGCGTGTTATTAAAACAAAAGATCTGATGATCATGAGAGGTGTTAATCTACGAACTGCACAAAAGGATATGCAAAAGATCAAGGATTACTTCGATAAGCAGGAACATCAACTCATAACTAATTATGAAGCTGCCGAGTATTATGGTCTTGATGTCCATGATTTTGAATCTATTATTAATTCACAGCTTTCCTAATACACCATGACTCCACGCATCCCTATACGACGTGTTTTTGCCAGCGACCTCCAGGCCGCCTATGGCGGAGCCATGGTAAGCGCGTATAGGCGCATGAAAACATTAAAAAAAGAAATAGGGAAAAAGGATCATCACATTGTTACCAATTATGAAGCTGCTGAATTTGCAGGGCTCTCTATAGATGATTTTGAAGAAATAATTAGGGGTTAACTTTCCAGCTCCTCTAATTCCTATAGATTTATTATTGCCTGACTTTAGCTGATCGTGAAGTCGTTAACGGTTTACCGTTTGCAGTTGATCGTTTAGTTGGCGGTCTTTAGTCTAATGGTCGAGAGTCAAAGGTAATGTGTAATTGTTTTTTGTTTATGGTTTTTAGTTGATCTTGAATTGTTTGTCGTGTAATCGTACGATCGTCTATTTTGCTTTTACAAGGTGATTTAAATTTTGTTATTGAAGGTAACTTTTCCTGATTTGCTCCGCGGGATACTTTTCATATAAATCACTTCAACTGCTTTGTGATATAACTGAGAGAAATCGAGAACATGACTGCGAACTTTTTCCTTTAAATCATCTTCTGTTATGATTACTTTCAATTTTTTATCATCTCCAGTGCAATATACATCTGTTTGAAACTTATTTTTGATAGAATTTTCCAAGACATCCAGACTTATTCTTAATCCATACAATTTTAAAAAGCGTTTTTTTCTTCCGACAATAAAAAGAAAACCGTCTTCATCCATCATAGCGATATCTCCAGTATAGAGTCTTCCTTTAAAATCATCTCCTTTTGCTAAGTCTTCAATACTTTCGGCGTAGCCTAGGGTCACATTAGGTCCTTCATAGACTAATTCTCCCGATTGTTGAGGTTTTTCAATACTGCTATTTTCCTCGTCAACTATGTAGACTTTACCTTCAGGAATCGCCTTTCCAATGCTACAGATTTTAGTTAAAGTTTCATTCGAAGCTAAATAACACATTCTTGCGGTACCTTCAGTCTGACCATAGGTAGGAATAAACGAAATGTCGTTTTCATCACAGTAATTTGCAATGGTTTCAAATAATTTTTCATCTAGTTTTCCACCTCCCTGTGAAATTATTTTTAAACTTGTATTAGGTTTTCTGAAAAATCGAAGTTTGTTTAATATATCAAAAGTGAAAGGTACTCCGGTCAAATTAGTTATATTGGAACACTCAACATATTCCCAGAATTTTTTATCAGTTAGGTTTAAATCAGTAAGGTAAACTGTTGCACCAGCATATAAATGACTAGTCAGCAAAGAAAGGCCCATGGTATATTGAAGAGGCAAAAAAGCAACGGGTTTATGATCTGGTGAGATCTTAAAAACTTCAGCTACATTCTTAGCATTTGCTGCTATGTTATTATAGCTATGTCTCACTAACTTTGGACTTCCAGTAGAGCCAGAAGTTGATAAAAGCAATGCCAGACTAGCGTGTAGAGAAATGGATTCAAAACTGGTTTTACAAACATTTACATCTAAAAATGATTCTATTAACTCTCCACATGAAGATTCCCATTTATCTTTAAATCTGCTTGGGTAACACACGTATTGCGGCTGATAGGTTTCTTTAAGCTTTAAAAATTGTTCTTTCCCTACTTCTGTCCCAATTAGTAAAGGAACAATCTCATTTGCCAAGCAGGCATAATAAAAAGCTGCACAGCCAATTTCATTATTCGACAAAATAAAAACAAGCGCTCTTTTTTCGAATAGCGGCTTAATATTAAATGAAAAATTTATCAACTCCTGGTATGACAATGTCTCACCGTAGGAATCGACTAAGGCGTTTTGACTAAGATTTGAATGATTTTGAAGATTTAAGAACACTGTTATAATTTTAAATCTCCATCGACTTCGATGATTTGACCTGTTAAGTAACTAGACAAGTCTGATGCTAAAAATAAACAGGCTTTTGCTACTTCTTCCGGAGTTCCCAACCTGCCAAATCCTATATCGTTTAATTTATGTTCAAACTTATCCTCCATTATGGTTTTTAATCTTTTTGATCCAATCATACCTGGTGCTATTGCATTGACTCTAATATTATTTGGAGAGAGTTCTTTTGCGGCTGACAATGTAGCGGAATTCAATCCACCCTTTGTAGCAGAGTAACTCATCTGACCTTTGACACCTTCAACAGCCACTTTACTACTTATATTAATTATAGAACCAGAAGATTGCCGTTGCATAAGTTTAGAAGCCATTTGCATTAAATATATTGGAGCGACTAAATTAACTTCCAGCATTTCTCTAAACTTATCAAAATTAATCATGCCTAACATCTCATAAGAAACCATGCCTGCGTTGTTCACGAGCACGTCTAATTTTTTATGGGTTTTCTTGATTTGAAGCATACATGACTTTACCTCCGCAAAATTGGTGATGTCGAAATAAACAGGAATAATTTCAGCTTTAGTATCTTTTACATTTTCCAAAACCTCATCGAGGTCTCCTTCTTTTCTGGCATTAGCATAGATAATTGCGTTCTGAGCAGAAAACACTTCAAGAATTGCTTTTCCTATCCCTTTGCTACAACCCGTTATCAAGCATACTTTATTCTCTAACATGGTACTATTCATCAAAATTAATATCGTATTTGGTTAGAATTGCTTTACCGGCTTCATACGATTTGAATTCAAGAATATCTTCAGAATCCAACATGATATCAAATTCATCTTCCAGATCAGAAACTAAAGAAAGTTGAGTCACAGAATCCCAATTGTCTACATTATCAATAGAAAAACCGCTTCCGAGTTCACTTTTTTCAACCTCAAATACATCTGCAAAAACAGTATCGAATTTATCTAAGTTAGTCATATATCTTATTTGATTTTATAATTTTCAAAATTATGTTTTTATTTATAGTTGCTTCGGCACACCCCCAGGACAATCCAGCCCCAAAACCAGACATAAAAATATCTGAATTTTCGTCTTCCTTATTCTCTCCATAGATATCTGCCAACACCAGAGGAATCGAATTGCTGGAATTATTCCCATAGCGGTCTAAGATCAAGTGAATCTTTTCAAAGGAAATTTTTAATTTCCTTGACAACTGTTTCAAGATATATTTATTAGCCTGGTGCAAAGCAAAAAGATCGTAGTCCTCTTCAGTTTTATTCAAATGATTCAAAAAGTCCTTTACCAGAGCAGGAACATCAGAAATAGAAAATCCAAAAACGTCCATACCTTTCATGTGGGTATCATAATCTGATCTGAAAATATCATCTGACCACTTAACGCGTTTTGTGGGCTTCCCTATATTTCTAAACGCTCCAGAAGGTGTGATTATACTTTTAAAACGGTATCCATCAGATTTAAAGGCAAAATTTAACTGAGGTGCATTATCTGTTTTCGATAATAGGCAAGCAGAACCACTGTCACCGAATAGCATTGACATTGTCCTGTCATTTGGTGCCAGAGATTTAATGGACGTGTCTGCTGTAATGAGAAGGGCTTTATCTTCCAGTCCGTAGGATTGGAGCATTCCAGCTACCGTATTCAACCCATAAATAAATCCAGAACATGCCAAATTTATATCAAAGCAAACACAATCTGAACTTAAATTTAAATGGTGATGAATAAAATAAGCGGTAGAGGGAAGTCTATAGTTTGGCTTTTGACTCACAAAAACCACAATTTTTATTTTAGATGTATCAACCTTTAAATTTTTGAATAAATTCAAGCCTGCTTCAATGCCTAGATCTGCTGCTGTCTGTTCTGGAAGTGCTCTTGAAACAGCATTAACCCCCGTCATTTTTTTGAATTTACTTATGTTTTCTTCCCCAAACGTATCGACATAAGAATCCACTTCCCGGGTTTGCTGTGGCAGACAAACTGAAACGGCAGATATTTGTATGTTAGAGTAATGGCTTGTTCTCATTTATTAAATGTCATGTGACACATCGCCGTCATCAAAAATCAGATTTGATTTGATGAAAGAGGTGTATATATTGCTATGAATTTGAAAATTTGCGCAGGATGCTGAAAGCCCTTCACCGTAACTCAATGCTAAAATATTTAGCTTTTTTTCCGTTGATGCCTTTATCAATTCCTGTACTTGGACCTGAAGGCTTACTCCACCATAGTTTGAAGACGCATTTGATTTTGAGGGCCAATCAGGAATTTCTTTGCTTAAAGCTTCAAAAGACTGGTCCACCATAAAGTTGGTAACTAAATGAGCCTTTTCTGTATTGATTTTATGCTGAATACCCAGTTCTTTAAAGGCCTGAATTTTAAATTCATTTACTTTTTTATGATCAATTTGTAAAGTCCCAGGTTCATTCAAATTTGAATAAGGAAAGTCGTTGCCCTGAGGTATCGCATTTTTGTAAGCACCCCCTTCAACTTTGATAGCCTCCCATTCTTTGGAATGTGTAAAAAATTCAATTTCAATAGGATTTTCTTCTTCTGATATGCTCAGCAACATCGCTGCACCATAATCACAACCATCATTTTCAACGTTCTTTAATTTTGAATGAGTTTCACCATACAAAACCAATGCATATTTTGAATTAGAGGAATTCAAAATTGAATGACCTAATTGTAAACCCTGGTTAAAAGCGTTGCCCGAAGAATTCACATCGAAAGCAATAAGATCTTGTGATAATTGTAATCGATTTTGAAGTACCAATGCCGTAGCAGGACTTCTGTAATCTGGAGTGGAAGACAGAAATAGCAAAGCTCCTATATCTTCTGAATCGATCTCATAATTCTGTAACATCTTTGATGCTGCCTGAAATGCTAAATCTGAGGCCGTTTGTTCTCCTAAAGCTTTACCATTATCCGTATCAGGGATACAAGTAGAAAGCGCTTCAACTTTAATATGCTCAAGTTTGCAACTCATCAACTGATTTTTTTTGCCGGATTACCAAAAACAGTTGTATTCGCTTTTACATTACGAATCACGATCGCACCCATGCCAACAGTAGCATGATTTTTAATTTTTTTGGATTGTAAAATTTTAGCCCCCGCGTTTATGGTCACCTGATCTTCTACTTCGACCCAGCCCGCTAAAAAAGAAAATGAATTCAAGTGACAATATTTCCCAATTTTCACATCATGACCCAAAATGACAGAACTTTGTAAATAGGTAAAATCATCTATAAAAGTATCACTTGCTAAAGAACTATAAGCCTTAATAGCTACACCTGTACCTATTTTTGCACTTGGGGAGATGATGGCTTTGGGGTGAATCAAATTAATGAATTCTCCGCCTTTAGATGTTATGATTTCAACTGTTTTTTTACGATCATCCACGTTGCCTATAGCACAAAAAAAGCGATCCTCTTCTTTGACTTCATAGGCCTCTACGGTTGACAAAACTGGAGGATAACCAAGGTCTGAAATATCTGAAGGACCGTCACTTAAAAAGCCTTTTACCTCAAATTGTGGCGAATGCGCATAGCAAATATGAGCCAAATCAAAAACTTCTCTTGCTAGACCACTAGCGCCGATTATTACTAATTTCATAGGTTAGTGTATTGAAAATCCACCATCGATTTTTATTAAATTTCCCGTCATCCATTCAGACTTATCAGACATTAAGAAGCATAGTATGTTGGCCACATCTTCAGGTGTTCCGAATCTGCCAAGCGGGTAATTTTTTAAATGTTGTTCCAGTTGATTATTATCTACTTTATCATCCTGCATCAGGTTAGTTTGAATAAAGCCAGGTAATACCGCATTAACTCTTATTTTCTTTTTTGCCAATTCTAATGCAGACGAGGTTGTAAATGCATTTAAAGCACTTTTGGATGCGCTATATACACTATTTGCGGGTGTATGCTTATAGGTTGAAATAGAAGACACTATACTTATGGACGCTCCTCTGTTTAGTTTTTTAGCTTTTAATAAACCGCTTACAAGCAGTATCACTGCTTTGGTGTTGACATCAAACATATCATCGATTAAGTTTTCGTCGATATATTTTAAAGGCTTTGTTTTCACAAGACCCGCATTGCAAACCACTCCATCCAAAACTGGTAGTTCGTCGATTAAAGCTTGAATATCCTCGGCTTGAGATAAATCTGCGCAATGCATCTGATGTTTCTGATTATCACTAATATCGAGCTGTGTAAAGGTCTCCTTGAGCCTTTCTTCATTTCGACCAGAAATAAAACAATGAGCCCCCTGGCTGGACAGTTGGTAAGCCGTTTGCTTTCCTATACCAGAAGAAGCACCAGTGATCAATATGTTTTTATGCGGTAACTCAAGCATTTTTATTCATTAAAGCTATGAGTTCGTTGATGGTATTAATTTCTTTGAAATCCTCTGCCTTTATAGAGAAATTAAACTCTGAATCCAGGAAAGCCATAACAGAAAGAGCTGCAATAGAATCCCAATTGTCGTATTCTCTAAAGTTATCCTCTGCCTGGATAGATTCGCCTTCTAATTCTAGAATGTCTTCGAATTCTTCTATTAATTTATCTTTCATAAGTTGTTTCCTTTAAATTTTGTTGTTGTGGCTGTGTTCTTTTTATTGACGTCTTTAGATTGAATGATCTTTAAAAATGTCAAAACTAATATTTTTAAATCTAGTAAGAAGCTTTTATGCTTCACATACCAACTATCTAATTTAAATTTTTCTTCCCAGGAAATAGCATTTCTGCCGTTCACCTGAGCCCAGCCAGTGATTCCAGGCTTTATGCTATGCCTCACTCTTTGTTCTTTACTGTACAGAGGAAGGTACTCGACTAGTAAAGGTCTGGGACCTACAAAACTCATATCACCCTTAAAGACATTGACGAGTTGAGGCAATTCATCTAAAGAAGTTTTCCTTAAGAACATTCCCAATTTAGTCAATCTTTTCTGGTCTGGTAATAATTCACCATCATGATTGGTTTTATCGGTCATGGTTTTAAACTTAATAAGCTTAAAAGGTTTTTCGTGCTTTCCTGGTCTTATTTGTGTAAAAAATACATTCCCTTTATTACTAAGAGCTTGAACTAAACTAATTATAATAAAAATAGGCGAAAGCAATATTAATACTATAAAGGCTGTAATAGTATCTAAGGTTACTTTGATAAAGTTTTGATACATTTAGTTTAAACTTATTTTTTTACTCATCTCCCAATCGATTTTATAATTAGCCGCATTTAACGAAATAAATTCAAAATTTTGAGCTAAAGAGTTTAGTTTATCTAATGCGCCATTAACGCCAACATAATTCTGAAAAAACCTTTTGTTATAAACTTTTACCTGCTTGTTATCAAAATCCCTAAGATGAAAATAAAACATATTGTAGTTAGCTTTGCTTACTAATTTAAAAATCATTTTATAAGGTAATATTCTAAAGTACCCTCCACCTGAAAACATTATTTTATTATTATTAAAAAAAGTTGCATAATTTAACGGAAACTCTTTCAGTGTGGAATTTTCACCTTTAATTAGAAATGGTTTATTTATGCTTAATTCCTTTATACCACCGTAGCTTCTTGACGCAGGAAAAATGGAGCAATCTATTTTGATACCATTTTCATATAATATATCTATAGCCCAAGGTGTATTTTTATCTATGGAGAACGCAGGTGCTCTGTAAGCGTTAACTTTATTTCCTACTATATCTTCTAAAGAACAAACCGCTCGTTTAGTGTCTTCTGCAAACTGATTAAAATTCATCTTATTTACGAATAAGTGCTGGTCTGAATGGCAAGCAATTTCATGACCTCTACCCGAAATTTTTTTTATAATATGCCTGTTTTTCCTAGCAATGACACCTAAACAAAAAAACGTTGCTTTTATATTATTTAATTCAAGTAAATCAAGAACACTATCGAGTAAAGATTCTAAAATTGGTTCATAATATTCTGGCCTACCTTTTTTAAAAACCCTATAAGTGTGCCATTCTTCCAGGTCTATTGTCAGAATATTCATAATTTTTTAAAAAACTTTTGTTTTACTCTTTTTATGTTGAGGTATTTTTTAATCATAGCGAATATAAAACCAAAAAAAGGAAGCGGATCATCAATAGAGAAAGTTTGTTCAATAACATCTTTTCCAAAAAAATTAAAAAAATTAGGTTTAGTATTCTTTCTTGTTTTTTTATCAACTAAGAAATACCAAAAAAATTCTAAAACTAATAATCTATTGTAAACTCCGCTTTTATAATTTACAATAGGTTGTATGGTTTTTTTTCTTACAAAATTTAGATATAGCTCGGCAAAATCAACACCTGCCTCGAAAGCTATTTTTATACCAGCTGTTACTCGTGGGTTTATTTCTAAAACTTTGTATTGTTTATCAATTGGATCAAATATAAAATCTATATCTGCAGCTCCCGTCCATTTTAATCCCTCCAAAAGACGCTTCGATATTTTGGAAATTTCGCTATTAACAACCGAAACATTTGCTGTACTCGTTCCTCCATATACAGGGAAGAATCTTGGCTTTTCAATAACCACACAAGCAATTGTTTCAGAATTTTGATTTAAAAATAATTCAGCTTGATATTGAGTGCCTCCTTTTTGTTGTATAAATTGTTGTATAAATAATGCTCCATGTGTATTAAATAAATCTAGATAGTTACTTTCTAACTCTTTAAAAGAGTTATATCTATAAACTCCGATTGAACCAATACCTCGTTTAGGCTTTACCATAACGGGGAAAATTAGCTGGTTTTTAAATTTATCTAAATCTTCTTTTGAAGAAATATCATAAGTCGTTGGGCACGGAATATCATTATTCATACAGTGCTTCATAAGTAGGTATTTGTCAACCACTTTAGAAAAAAGTTGATAATCTGGAACTAGAAGCTTTGTATATTTAGATATTTCATCTTTATTTTTTGATAAAATTTCAGCTGAGAAGTCACTTACACCAATAACTAAATCAACGGTATTGGTTTTAATAAAGTGTTCTAATTGAACGTAAAATCCAACAGGATTTTTCATTGGGCTTTGCCATCTCAATTTTTTAGATGGGTATCTTGAAAAATATGCCTCTGATAATTTTGAGCTATATATACTTATTACTGTATGACCTGACTTTCTTAAACTCTTAAGAAATGGCAGGCTTTGTCTTCCTTGATCTAAAACAAGTACAGTCATTTTAATCTCTATTTTTAACAACTTTTGCTGGATTACCAACAGCTATTGAAAATGAAGGTATGTTTTTAGTAACGATTGATCCTGCTCCAATTACAGAGCCTTTACCAATCTTTACACCAGGAAGAATGACGCTATGCGCTCCAATCCATACATCATCTTCAATTAACACATCTAAGTCATCGTAACCTTGACTCATAATATCTATTTCCGTATTTGAAAAATGATGGTTATATGCATATATAGAAACATTTGGTCCTGTTTGAACATTGTTACCTATGATTAATTTACCTTTTCCTTTTCCTCCATTTAAAATCGTATTATGGTTAAAAAAACAATTATCCCCAATAAATACTAGTCTAGGAGATCTAATAATAACAGTGGGGTGTATGTTTGTATTAATCCCTACATTAACCGATGCTAAACCATGAACATTATTTACAATTTTATAAAGTGTAATTTTGAATAGATATTTAAAAAAAGCTAGGTTAAAAATATATTTTAAAATTAATTTTATGTAAAAAAGCTTTGATTTTTTATTACCTTTTACCCACATGTTAAACAAATTGTTTTTTGTAAATCCGATCCATTCCTTTCCAAATTATTTCTGGTTCAAAATTTCTAGACCATTTAATACCATTTTTTCCATAGGCTTCCCTTAATTTTTCGCTTTCCATAAATTTTATCATAACCTTCTCAAGTTCATCAACATAAGAAATTGGAACAAGCTCACCATTAAAATTATCTGAAACTGCATCTTGAGTACCTAGTGCAAATGTGCTTATAGTGGGAACCCCCATAGCTGCTGCTTGAATTAGAACGTTACCGAAACCTTCCCACCAAGCTGGTAGAACAAAAGTATCCATGATACTCATGTGTAGTGGTACATCTTTATGGTTTATACGACCAGTTAGAATTACACCAGGGTGCGACTGTAATTTAGTGATAATATTTTTATCTTTCTTAAGTTGTATTTCTTCAACAGGCCCAACAACGAGTAATTTTATTGAATTATTTTTTTTGTAACAGAGGTTAAATGCTTCATATAACTCATTGATTCCTTTTCTGTCAATTAATCTGCCAACGTAACCAAAAACAAATTCATTTTGCATAATATTTAAAGAATCCCTCAGTTTATTTTTAGAATCTATGTTGATGTTTTTATTAGAAAATAAGTTTAAATCGACGCCGTTACTACTACCTTTATTAATTACATAGGTATTGTTATCTTTAAACATCTTGTATTTAATGCCATTATCCTTTATTGACTTACTGATACATATCACTTTATGAGATAAAACTGATATCACTTTTAAAGAAGCAAGCAATGCTATTTTTTTGAATCCAGTTTCAGTTAATGCACTAAAACCACGGCTTGTATATATACGATAAGGAACTTTAGCAAAATAGGCCGCAATCATTCCCGTTAAAGAGACTTTCATAGTTCCTAGGTTAATGACATCAGGCTTAATTTTTTTAAAATGTTTATATATAACAATAATAGCTTTAAAATCAGAAAAAGGTGAAATTTCTCGTTCTAAAGGTGCTGATAGATGAATACAACCTTCATGATTACAATATTCATGTACCTGAGGATGGTCGGGCGCTAAAAGATAGGTTTTGTAACCGATGTTTTTAAAATAGGCTAGCTGACCCTTGATCAGGGTTGTGTTTTTATGGGAAGTAATTCCTATGACAAGTTTGAGTTTAGTTTTAGTCATTAAAATGTTTTTTTTCGATATTGTAGTATTTTATCAAACTCATAAGTTGGACATCGTTACCACCAAGTTTACCATTATGAGAAATAAGCTTTGTTTTAAAACTTTTAGGTGTAGTTGTAATTGGCTGTTTATTGTTAGAAGAATTTGTTACTACTTTTATACCATTAATTAGTGAATGAATCTTAAGCCACAAATCATCAGCAAAAAGACATTTTTCAATAATTAAATCTTTGTTTAATACGTTAGTGTTTAAAGAGTTTTTAGGGTACAAAGTACCAGCTCCACCTGTTTGAACTATTTTAAACGACGGTTTTTCTTTTGTAACTCTATGATTCCATTTAGCATATGGTAAAATTTGATTATTAAAATCAAACTTAATTTCATGAGCTCTATTTGTGCAAATAAATTTAGGATATTTTGAATGTAATTTCATGATACGTTCAATTGACCACTTATCATAATATAAATCATCATCATAAGTAATTATTATGTCATTTGGGTTTTTTTGTATAGAATAAAAATATTTTTTATGTGCTTTAAGATCATCATCACAAAATTTAATTGTTAATCCTCTTTTTGTTTGAGATAACAAACTATGGGGTAATTTTACATTTTTAAACTGATCTTTAGATAACCATAAAATTATCATATTTGGTTTATAGCTTTGCCTCAACAAACACTCAATGCTTACCCATACATGATTTATTCTTTCAGGAAAAGAAGTCAATGAAACAATTATTTTACTATCATTGATTTTTGTAGAAGACACTCCTTGAACAAAATTATTTTGTGTTTTCAATAACAACTTTGGAACAAAAAAATCAAATAATTTTTTTAATAATATTTCCAATAGTTTATTGATAGCTTTTCCTACAAAGCCTAACTTAGAAAAATCAGGAATAAAATAATAGATTTTATAACAAAAGCTCAAAAAATTCATTATTTATTTAAAATTAAGTTTTCATAACTTTTACCAATGACTTCAACTGATAACTTTGCAGCTATTTCTTTTGCTGTCTCTCCTAATCTTAGTCTTAATTCATTATTACTAATTAGTTTTTGCATTGAATTTGCAAAAGCATCTAAATCGTCATCTTTAACAATTAAGCCATTTTTATTATGAGTGATTATTTCATCTACTGGATAACTATCAAAACTAAGGCAAGCCAATCCTGATGCCATAGCCTCAATAAGACTATTGGGAAAACCTTCAAAATGTGAAGGAATAGCAAATATTTTAGCTTGAGCATAAAGCTTATCAATAGCTTTAACATCTCCTAAAAATTCAACATTTTTTTCAATTTTAAAATGCTTTGTAAATTCTTTTAACTCTTCTAACATTGGCCCTGAGCCAGCCAAAACTAGCTTCCACCCATTATTAACAGAATGTATTTTGGCAAATGATTCTATTAATCTTTTAGGGCCTTTTTCCCAAGATAATCTCCCAACATAAAGAATGATATCTTTTTTCTCAATATTATATTTTTTTCTTTCTTCTAGTATATTCGGAATAACTTTTATCTTTAATTTATTTTTAAACTGACTCTTTTTAATATTTGCTGCATAATTTGTTTGAGCAATCATAGCAGTTGCTTTAGGGTATAATATACTTTTCATTATTTTCACGACTGGACTTAGTTTAAAATTAGGGCTAGTCCTGTCACTTATATAAACAGGCGTTTCAAAACCTAATAAGGCTAATAAAACTCTACTACTTAAACCATCTCCAAATGTTAAAACCGTATCTGGGTTAATTAATTTAACCTGCTTTCTGATAAAAAAAATTAGTTTTGGATAAAAAAACAACTTGTTAGCTGTACCAGTAGTCCTTTTAAATGAAGGTTCAATTAAAACAACTTTTTTATCTAACTTATAAAATTTATTATGCTTTAAACAAGAAATAAAATAAACTTGATGATTTTTAGTCACAAAATACTTAGCCAATAATACTAATTGCCTTTCAATTCCTCCTAGTTTTAGAGATGGGGAAACAATACAGATTTTAGCCATTATTATAGGTTTTACCAAGTTCTTCAGAATTTAGAAATTGTATTTCAGGCCATTTTTTTATGACCTTATACAAAAGTTCATCTAATTGGCATAGTGAGTTATTTCTATTGTCTTTTGATAAACCTCCTACATAGTTTATTCGATGAGTTCCGATTATAGCAGGTTTACCCCAGAAAAAAGCAATTTCAATACTTTCCATAGCTTTATCCACCCAATTTATATTTTTATTAAGTGTAGGCTCAAATAATACATTCCGAATGGCATAAGTTTGTTGGCAGTTATTTTTTTTACCCATATACATAGGTTGCCTTTTATGCTTTAATTGATTTTCAAGGTTATATTTTCGTAGGTAAGAACTTTGAAAGTGTTGTACATTTTTAGCCTTAAAAATACTTTCAACTTCGTCGTTCCATACGTAGCATGGTGCAATAGTCGATTTTGAATGAAACCCAAATTCTTCTTTGAAAAGTGCTAAACCTTCAGTAATGCTTTGTTCTATAAATTTCAAGTCCGTTGATGATTCATAATCATAACTTGCCATTAAATTTCCTCTTACATTTTCTTCATGCAAATCATCAATTGCAAAACAGTTTAAATTAAAAGCTTCTAAAAATCTTTGATCTTTATTTTTTAAGCGCTTCAACCACATGGGCACATTAAGATGTTCTCTTGCATGAAACTGTGGGTATATTAGCTCTTGCTGTATGCCTTGCTTTAATTTTTGATATGTACTTAAATGGGGTTGGTAGGACTTGTAGGTTTTTAGAAAGGCTTCGAAATGATAGTTTGCGTAATTATCTGCTTTTATTTTTTGAAAATCAGGATTAGCCATCACCATATTGGCTGTAACAATAGGATTTTTTCCTTCGCTGTTTTGATGATTTGCTAAAACAGAAAATAAAGCATTAAAATCATGTTCATCTTCCAATACATCATATTTAGAAAATGGGTCTTTTAAATTGATTAGTTCTTTATCTGCTAAAAGCAACTGTGAATTTAAGTCTGGTATTCGAATAGCGCCCCAATCGTCTGACTCAATCACTAAAATTTTATCTTTCGTGCGCTTGCCACGAGAATTAATAAAATGTTTTTTTAGAGTTTGTCTCATTTATTTTGGCTACTTGCAATTATTTCGTTAGCTAACTGTTCACTATTTAAAAATTCAACCTCTGGATGTTTTTTAATAATTTTTGAAAGTAATGCATCTAATAATTCTAAACTTCTATCTCTATGGTTTTTATCTATTCTTGATGTAAAATTAATACGATGTGAGCTAATGACTGCCGGTTTACCACACCTGAAAGCAATGTCGATTTCTTTTAAGCAGTTTTCAATATTATAATTTTCACTTTTATAAGGCTCAAAGGAACAGTTTCTTCGCCAATACCTCATCCCGTACTGATCTTTTTCACCCCAAATTTTATCTACTTTTCTAAAACTACCATCTTTATGAGGAACAAAATATTGGCCAGCTTGGCTAAATTTTACACCATTTTTGACTAGTGTCTCATTAATTTCTTCAAATTGTTTTGATTGAGAAGGTATATAGCTGACTGATTTAAAACCAAATGTATCCTCAAATAAATCTAAACCTTCTTTAGTAATTGACTTAATATCATCTTTATGTTCCTCTGAAGTAGCTTCAAAAGCTGCCATATACATATCTTTAGTTTTAGTTAATCCTTCAGACAGCCCTAAGAGTGATTGAGTGTCAAAAGCATCTAACTCCATTTGGTTTTTATCTCTTAAAACTTTAAGCCATTTGTGAGGGTTCAAATGTTCTCTGCCGTGAAATTGCAGATAAAGTAAATTATCTTTTATACCCCTTTCTTTCCAGAGTTTTATAAGCTGATCTTCATTGTATCGTTTATAAGTTTCCGCTATAGTTTCGTAATGATAATTTGTGAAATTTGAATCCCTAATTTTTTTAAAATCCGGATTAGCAACTATAGCACAAGCTGTAATAACAGGATGATTCTCCTCTTTGTTTTTGTGATTTTCTAAAACATTAAAAAGTTCTTCTAAATCTGCTGTGGTTTCTAAACCATCTAAACTCGTAAATTTATTTTTCTCTAATGTATAGCCTTTCTTAATCAAAGCAAAAACAACTTCTTTAGAAGGCATTCGTATGCTTCCCCAATCATCGGACTCAATCACTACGATTTTACGGGGAGTTTTCCAACCCCTTGAGTTTATATAATATTTTGCTAATAAATTTTTGAAGTTCATTTAATAAATTAAAATTAGTAGGTTAATTAATGTGATTAATAATTTTTAAAAGTAAAGGTGAATATGAGTTGGTGTCAATGTGTTTAAAAAAACCTTAAAAGTTTTCTAATTATATAATGATAAGTAAGTTTTTTTAACATGTAACTTCATTGAATTTTCAAAACTATAAACTACTCGTTTTAAATTAAGTAAGTATTTTACAATCCACTAATCGAAAAGTTATTTATCATTGGATAAAAAAATACAATACCATTTATTATTTAAAAAGCCTTCCTTATAAGTGTTATTAAATTGACTTCGTCTTCAACTATAAATGATGTAATTGGATTACCAAAAAATAAAAACATACCAAAAAATTCAGATCCAATTCTTATTTTAAATAAAATCAAATACATTAAAAAGGGAACAAAAATGTTAAATATGATTTTGTTTGTTTTTAAAATGTAGTTTGAAACTACAATAAGTAAAATTCCATATATCATAAAATGAAATATTGTTAAAAACCTACCACCAGATGGAATTAATGAAGCGAATTGAGCAAACACTCCAAATAATAAAATGAATTTAAAAAAATTATAAAAATCTCTTCCAAGGTCAATTTTTATAGATTTTCTTTTTGCATACAAAAGTAAAACCCAAAGAAAAATGAAAAAACTTGTAATAAACTTATTTATTTGAAAAATCAATGATTTTTCATCTAATCTTTTGTTGAATGCATCATTGTAACCTTCGCTTGCATATTCCTCAACTTTTAAACCAAGGATATTCGGCAGATATGAAGAAATATTTTTTATAAAATCTAAATCAACATTATCAAGTATAAAAGCTACTAGATAAAGTATTATTAAAATATTAATCTTTAACCTTATAAACCTAGAAATAATAAAAATAATAGCTGGAAAAATAAACGAAAAGTGAACTAAAAATGATGCTAAAATCCAAAAATAACCACTCTTTTTCTTGTTAGACAGGTGAAAAAGTAAAATCCCATAGATGTAAATATGTGCTGCTGTCCACATTCTCACACCATTGACTTGCCATATTGGCAAAATTAAAATTAAATATAAAATTAAGACACCTATAAAGAGTCCTTTAGTTTTTTTTAGTTTCGAAAAAATGATCCAAAGATTTTGAACATAAAAGAAGCCAAAAACTGCACTAAAAACAGTGAAGAGAATTTGTGCGTTACTAGTAAAAAGAGAAACTAACCAAGTAATAATAGTTTCGTAAAAGTCTAATTTTAAATCAGCCGACTCAATATTGTAAATTCTATCTGAAATATATTCTAAACTATTCCCTTCTTCATTCATTATTTTTAAATTAGAAGCATATCGAGCTGAATCGGCAGCGCCCTCAACATCTTCTTGAATAATAAATGCAAATCCAAAATAAACACAAAATAACCAAAAAACAGTCTTAGACTTTGGGTCTTTAATATCCTTCAGCCTATGTATTAATAGAGCAAATGGCCAAATAAGAAACACTAATAAATCATAGCCTGATACTTTCGGGAGTTTAGCGTAGATTAAATTTGTATTTGTTTTATTCATGAACAATTATTTAGCTAAATCCAGGAAATTCTTTGCCACGTTTTCAATTTTAAACTGAGCAGGGTTTTCTATTTTATATTCCTTCTCATAATTTTTATTTAAAAAATTAATTACAATTTGTTTTTCGAAATCAAAACTATTCACAGAGAGCACTGGTCTTCCAGCAATGTAATAATCAATCAATTTACTGGGAGTTTGAATTTTCAGTCCATTGTTTATATTCAAAAGGAAATCAGCTTTAGCTAATTCTTTTAAAATCTGTTCTCTTGGAATATACTCTCTCACTTCTATTTTAGGAGATTGTTTTTCGTATTTCTCTATCAATTTAACTTTAGAAGTATACAAAATAAATTTGAAATCAATTTTCAACTCTAGAAGGAAATCTAAAAGTGGTCTGGGATCTCTTTTCCCTGGAATAATATTACCAGCAAATATGAATTTTGTTATAGTATTTGGTTTATAAAGTTTTTTGTAATGATCAAGATTAAATTTAAAACCCTGTGGTATAACTTTTATTTTATGATGAAATTCCTGATAATAACCTTCAATTGATGCTTGAGTAGGTACCGTAATAAAATCGCATTTACGAGAAAAGACTTTTTCTAAGTATTTGAAATAGAAAGGATGCTTGAATGTATCGAGTGTAACTTTCATGAATGGATCTCCACAATCGGCTACCCATATTTTAGCAATTTTGGAGATTTGCCCCACAGCTTTTGCAACTCCCCAATGAATTGAATGTGGTACTGCAATTGATATTAATAAATCATATCCTTGTTCACCTTTCAAAGCTCTTTTAACCTTATTGATAAGTTTAATATCTGGATATTCAAAAGCTATTTGAAGTAACCTTTGAGCTATATGTTTAGGCTTTTCAGGTAAATTCTCAATTAATTTAGAGCTTTTAATTTTACCTAAATCTTTAAGTTTGACATTGTGACTGTCTGCAAAGCTGTATTGCAAATCTTTATTTGTTATGGTTGTAATCACTTTAACTTCATGCCCTAGTCTCGCTAATTCTTTTGCCAACTCCGTCGTTCTAAATGACCTTGGGGAATTCATCGGGTAAAACGAGCGTGATATGATGAGTATTTTTTTAGGCATGAGCTTCTATTTTCCAAATTTGTTGGTAAATCTCTACCACTTGATTTGTTATTGCTTTTGGGTCATGGTATCGATGGACAAAATTATAAGTCTTTTCTGATAAATCTTTCAAATCACTATTACTATAGCCTAATACTGTTTTAAGCACATTATATATGGTGTCTTTACTGGCATTAATAATTGGGATTTCTTCCTGTCTAATATTGACATATTTAAAAAAAGATGGTCTTATAAAACTAATTACAGGTCTTCCTATTGCCATGGCTTCAATGGCAGCCGTACCATACCAACCACCTAGAAGAGCCACTACAGAAACATGACATTTTTTATATCGTTCTATGAGTTCATCATGAGAAATACCTTCACATAAATCTAATTCTATTTTATAGCCTTCTTTTTTTAGTTTTTTTACAGCTTCAATTAAATATATAGTTCCTTTCTTTTTTCGACTTGTTGCCGCATGTAAAACTCTTAGTGGTTCATTATCCTTAAGAATTGGTAGTTGGTAAAATGTAAATTGACCTAAATCAACTGCTAAAGGAATCACTTTTGCTTCGGGAACAAAAGGCGAATACTGAGGGGCGCAAACTATTTTGTAATCTATGTATTTAGACTCGTGTGTTAATCTTCTTTTTACTTTTTTATCGTGTATTTTTCCAACTTCAGCAGTCATCATAGACGCCATGTTTGTGATTTTATAATTATCTAAACTCCATTGGTATTGCTCGACATCATTACCCAAATAATGCATGATTACTTTTTTTCCAAAAATCTTATAAAAAGGTAAGTCGATTTGGTTTTTAAACAAGGTTTTACCAAAATAAAAATGAAAGGTATTAAAGGTAAAGAACCAATATATTTTTCTAAGGTTATTCCAGGTATGTTTAAAAACTTTTGATATGAAACTACCACCATGTAACAATTCGATATCAATTTGTCTCTTGTAAGGATCAGCTGTTACGACTGAAATAGCTTTTACATTAAACTCTTCCCTAAGTGTTTTAGATATTATTCCCGCCTGTGTCCCATAATTAACCAAGCCATGAAAGACTTTTAATTTATCGGTAGTCATTAATGGCTTTAATTATTTTATTGACTTCATCTTTAGTAATGACCTGACTTATTGGTATACTGATGACTTCGTCGTGCATTTGTTCTGCTACAGGTAAATTTAAATGTTTAAATTCTTTTAAAGCCGATTGATGATGCGGTGGAATCGGGTAATGAATGACTGTCTGAATATTGTTCTGAGAAAGGTATTCTTGAAAACGATCTCTTCGGCTTTCCTTGATTCTTAATACAAATAAATGAAAGGCATGTTTTTCTATATCATGCACGATAGGCAATTGTATATACTTATTTTTAATTTGCTCTAAATATAATTTGGCTACATCTTGGCGTTTTTTATTATCATGGTCTAAATTTTTAAGCTTTTCATTCAGAAAAGCCGCTTGCAATTCATCTAAGCGGCTGTTAACCCCTTTATATTTGTTATGGTATTTTTGATGAGAACCATAGTTTCGATAAGCTTTTATAATTTCAGCAATTTCTGAATCATTTGTAGTTATAGCACCCCCATCGCCTAAAGCTCCTAGGTTTTTACCCGGATAAAACGAAAAAGCCGTGGCATTGGTTGAACCGCCAACTACTTGACCTTCTAAATCTCTTGCGCCATGAGCTTGAGCCGCATCATCAAACAATAATAAGCCGTTCTTACTGGCAAGCTTTGTTAAGGCTGGTATATTTGATGTTTGGCCATATAAATGGACTGTAAAAATAGCTTTCGTCTTAGCATTTATAGCTTTTTGAGTATTAGCAACCGATAAATTGAAATCATCATCAGGCTCAACAAAAACTGGCTTTAAACCTGCATTTATCACTCCTAATATTGTAGCGATGTAGGTGTTTGAGGGTACAATCACTTCATCACCTTCTTTTAGCTGGCCTGCGATTTTATAAGCTTCAAGAATTATGGTGATGGCTTCTAAGCCATTGGCTACGCCTATACAATGCTTTGACTTACAATAATTTGCAAAATTAGCTTCAAAACTTTCCAAATGCTTACCCATCAATACCCAGCCTGAATCCAGCAAATGGTCTAATTGAGTATGAAAAGCTTCTCGGTACTCATCGTTTATTTGTTGTAAGTCTAAGAATTTAATCATCAAATTTTTGTTTTTTTAAATCTATTATAGGTCTGAAGATGTCTTTTGCGAAACTTTCATCATCTATATCTAGATTGTATTCATTTGATCTTCGTTTACCTAAAATATTAAGGTCTATCTTGCTGTTCTCGGCATAATCAACTTCACTTAAATTGTAGTAATAATTAAATTTATTTAGATAATTAGCATCAGCTTTAAACTTTTCATAATCTAATAATTTATCTTCATCTAAGTAATATAAAAAATAATAAGTTCTTACAGCTATTAAAAATGCAGTCGCTTTTACTTCATTATCTATCTTGTCTAAATATTTTTCAAAATCATTAAGAATCTTCACTTCATAAACGGTTGGTTTAATTTGTGCCAAAGCGTCATTATACCATTGTGTATTGAATTCATTGTAAACTAATGACTTTAGTATATCTAATGGGCTACGCCAAATACCCCAAACATCAATCTCAGGGAAATTAACTTTCATCCATTCTTGTGCAAAATGGTTGATGGTTGTCTTAATAATATGAAGTTTTTCTGGCTTGAACTCTAAGGTGCTGGAATCCTTGAAATGCCAATGAGACTTAACCAAATCGTTTCTTATTTTTCCATTTTTTAATCCTTCTAAAAAAAGATAAGCTTCATTTGTATTGGGCTCGTTAAATGGCACATACATTTTTTTTCTGATAATGCCCGAGTTAAACGGTTGCATTAAAAGCTCTACATCATCAGATAGATTAAGTAGTCTAGAAATAGCTGAAGATCCTGACCGGTCAAAACCATTCAGTATAACTGTATCGCTTTTATTCATCTAATTGTAGATTTAAATAATTAGATGTCTTAATTTCATAAAAATCATGAGAATATGCTCTTCCGCCCATGCGCTCTTTCCAAGCTAACAAACCTTGGTTTAAGACTTTACCATTATTTTCATTGGCAATCCCAAAATCAAAATATTTTTTATCATTAAAAACTTTATCGATTAAATGTAAATATAATTGATTTAAAGCTCCATTTTTTCTTGCTTCATCAGTTGCTGATATATACTGTGCATGTGCAACAGTCTTAGTTTCAAAAAAAACTGTACCTGCTATTGTTTTATTGCCTTCTTGAGCAATATATAATTTTATATTATTGGGGAATTTTGACTTTAATAATAAAATCTCTTCAATATTATGTACAGGTTTTATTTTAAACCTTGAATATAGATTGGGTTCTAGCACATCACGCCAAAATGATTCAAATTCATCGGACTCCATAACCTTAATGCCTATTTTTGCTGCCTGTTTAGCTTCTCTTCTATAATTAGAACTATATTTAAACCTATTGCTGTAATCTATAGCTAAGGCTGTATCTCTTCTATATAAATTCGCATTTAGTAAAAACATGGCATATTCAACTTCGTCAGTTTGCAATTCATTGTAAAATCGAGGAAATGCTTTATAGAGCATTTTTTTTACTCCTTGTTGATTCAAATATTGGAGTATTGTTTGAATAATCTCCAACTGTACTGGTAATTTCAACTCTTTTTTAAAACAAAATCCACCATAGGTTAAACCTTGATGAGAATACACAGTATTTTCATCGGTAACATTGGCAGGTAAACAAGCTACAAGCTTATTTTTATCATCATAAACCATCAAAGAATAATCTGTAAACCGATCGGCATGATAGTCCATAAATTCACGCTCAAATAAAAAAGTTGCATTTTTAGCTTGTTTTATAAAGGTGTTCCATTCTTTTTTCTTTGTGCTTGTGTAAGATTTTATGATCATTAAATCTTATTTTTAATTGTTGATAATAGAAAATTAAGTGTTTTATTCCTTATCAATCCTAATATGCTTAATGTTAATATACTAAAGAATAAAAACCTGAATAGTAAACTTGTTAGCTCTGTAAAATTAAAGTCTATGAATTTAAAAATTAAAAATCCAATTATATAAACACTTCCATTAATCATAAAAAAAGTTAATACACTTTTTAGTTGTTCTTGCGTACCGTAATCAATCAATTTTTTATTAGGCCAACTTATTAAAATGAAAGATAAAAGCTGGTGTAAGATTAAACCATATAAAAAAGGCACAATACCATAAAAAATTAAGGCTGCAATCAAGGGTATTGCTAAAAACTTACGGTAAATCCCTATTTTAAGAATTTTACCACTTTGATTTTTTACTTTTAAAATGTTAGAATTAAGCGCATCTAGTGGGTAAAATAAGCCTGAAAAACAAAGAATCGTTAAATATTCTCCAGCTAATTCCCACTGCTGCCCCATTAAAACTACTGTTAAGTCTTTTGCAATAAAGGACAATAAAAACATGCCTGTAATAGACACCAACATTGTAGCTTTTAAGATTTGCTGGTAAGCGTTTTTAAGTCTTTTATTATCATCTTGAATTTCACTTAAAACCGGGTAAGTAACGCGCTGGATAATTTGTGTTAATGTCATTGATGGTAAACGCTTGAAAGTTTCAGCTCGGGTGTATTGGCCTAAATCTGCAGCTGAAAAATATTTACCAATGATTAAAAAATACATGTTTTTATATGCTGTATCAATTAAGCCTAAAAACATCAGTTTATTCCCAAAACCAAACATATCTTTAAAAGAATTCTTATTGAAACGTAAACTAGGCCACCATTTAGTCAAATGCCAAAAGGCTAAAAGTGTAAGTACACTAGCAATGATATTCTTCCATACCAAACTCCAAACACCAAAATCTAAGTAGGCTAAGGCCACAGCAACACCACCTGAAAGTACAGAAGAAAATAAGGTCAGCTTTGCTAAAGCTTTAAAGTTAATGGCTTTAGTCACTTGGGCACGTTGCACTAGTGTAAGTGCATTAATAATTAAGGTAAATGATAATAATCGGACAATGTCAGTCAGTATTGGCTTTTCGTAAAATTCAGCTATGAACGGCGCTGTAAAGTATAAAATAGCATAGAGTGTAATACTTACACCAGCATTAAACAAAAAAGCGGTATTGTAATAATCGTCATCAGGATTTTTTTTTCTGATTAAAGCATCACTGATTCCAGAATTGATTAAGACCTGAGAAATACCTATAAAAATGGTAATCATACCAATCAAACCGAACTCTTCTGGCGTTAATAACCTTGCTAGAATAATACCTATACCAAAGGTAATGAGTTGGTTGGATAGATTTTCTACTGCACTCCAGGCTATACCGCCTAAGGCTTTTTGCCTAAGCATTTCTGTATCTTAAATAATCCTTATAATCTCTCAAATAATCTTGCTCATCATAAACATGAGACGCTAAAACCAAACAAATGGCTCCCGAAGTAAAATTAATTTCTGATGCCCAAATCCCCGGCGGAACATGTAAGGCTTGGTTAGGTCTGTTTAAAGAGAAAATGTTTTTACGTTTTCCATCATTAACCTCAACTTGAAAACCACCACTTGCCGCCACTAAAACCTGATGACATGCTTTATGCGCATGCGCTCCTCGGGATTCTCCTCCGGGTATGTCATATAAATAAAAAACCCGTTTCACTTCAAAAGGCACTTCTCTATTGTTTTCCACCACCGATATATGCCCTCGTCGGTCTCCAATCTGGTCAATTTCTATCAACTTACAATCGTCTATAGTTGTTGGTTTCATTATAAGTCGTTTATATTTCTGATATAATCTTGAGCATCAAACTTATGACTGGACAAATGCAAAGATACGGCGTTAGTCGAATGATTTTCAATGTGCCTCCAGGTTTTGGGCGGAATGTAAATCGCATTATAAGAACGGTTCAATTGAAATGTCTCTTTTTCACCGCTTTTACTTGTGATCACTACATCAAAGCTACCAGAAAGTGCAATAATGATTTCTTCTTGTTGATGATAAGCATGTCCTCCTCTTTGTTGTCCACCAGGTACATCGTACGTCCAAAATACACGCTCTACCTTAAAAGGAATGTGTGTATTTTCTTGAAGAAAGGTCAAATTTCCTCTGTCGTCTTCAATTTTTGGGAGATTTACTAGTTTTACTTTATCCATCATCTTTCTATAAATTGTTCAAAACCTCAACAATTCGTTCTGCCGCTTTCCCATCCCATTTTTCTGGAATCTGGCCTTGCTTCCAATTACCTGAAAGTAGCTTTTCTAAGGCGGGTTTAATTTTTTGTGGGTTGGTTCCAATCAGTTCATTGGTTCCAATGTCTATAGTTTCTGGTCGCTCTGTGTTATCCCGCAAAGTGATGCAGGGTACATTCATCACCGTGGTTTCTTCAGTAATACCGCCAGAGTCAGTTAATACCCCTTTGGCGTATTTTACCAAGTAGTTAAATTCTAAATAACCTAGTGGTTCAACCAGGTGAATGTTTTTCATTTGAATACCCGCTTTTTTCAAAATGCTTTTGGTTCGTGGATGAATAGGAAAAACAACCGGCATGCCTTGCGTATTGTCATCTATACTACTAATGAATTCTTTCAGTTTTGCTTCTTCATCAACATTTGCAGGTCTATGCATGGTCATGACCAAGTATTCTTTCTCTTTTAAATTAAGTTCATTCCAAACCTCTGGTTGCTGAAATCTACTTTCATTGGCACGAAGGGTATCGATCATCACATTCCCTACAAAATGAATTTGGTCTTGTTTATGCCCTTCTCTTAGTAAGTTTTCTCCAGCTAAAGTTGACGTTGTAAAAAAGTAATCTGTGATACTATCGGTTAGCATACGGTTAATTTCCTCTGGCATCGTTCTATCCCAGGAGCGGATACCTGCCTCTACGTGAGCTACTTTAGTATTAAGTTTTTTAGCAACAATACTACACGCCATCGTGGAGGTCACATCGCCTACTACCATAACCAGATCGGTGGGATTGGCTAACAGTTCATTTTCGAATGCCAGCATAATCGCAGCTGTTTGTTGTGCCTGGCTTCCTCCTCCACATTCCAGATTGACATCTGGTTTTGGAATATTGAGTTGCTTAAAAAATGTTTCGCTCATCTTCTCATCATAATGCTGGCCTGTATGCACCAGGCGATACTGAATATCTTTTCCTTCAGTCTGCGCTTTTTTGATAGCGTGAATAATAGGAGCGATTTTCATAAAATTAGGCCGTGCACCAGCGATGAGGGTTATGTTCATTTCTTTAATCGGTTTATTGTTAACAGTCTTCAGTTGACAGTGATTAGTTGTCAGTTGTCAGTAGCTAGTGATTCATTGGTTATTTTTATTTTTTTCCGTTTCGATAAACGGCAAACTAACAACGCTCAACTTTTTTCTCACGGCTTCGCCGCGGTGAGTCCCATTCTCAGGTCACCGTGGCTGGTTATCTATACTACTAAACCAATGAAAAATGAGATCCTAAGTCAGTGTTGGCCTTGGAGTAGGGGCGTTTCAGAAGAGCAGTAGGACAAATTGTTCACGTGAATGTAGTGTATAGATTAAGGTCCTGCAAAGTAGGGGAGTTTCTTAAAAAAAACCAAAGGAATTTGGAAGTATTTTTGGTTAGTTTAGAGTTGTTCGTTTTCGGTTTTTCGGGGATTCGAGTAATCGTGTAATCGTGTAGTCGTGTAGTTGGGTAGTCGTGTGGTCGTATAATCGTGTAATCGCATAGTAGTATAGTCGGTTAGTCAAGGGGTCAAGAGTCGAGGAGTGAGCTGGTGAACCGGTAGACTGGTTGATTGTTTTTTGTTTACAGTTAAGCGTTTGTAGAGTCCTAAATAGAGTTGACCTTTTTTCTAATTGTAATTTTATCATACTAACCGACTCATAAACTCATGAACTACTGTGGCTTCGGTACGATCCCAACCAAAATGTCGGGATCACTCAGCCACCAGTTTAAGTCAGTCATTGAGTGTCCGCCTATGGCGGATGTATCGAAATGACGTTAATTTTTATATTCCTTTACTCAACTACAAGGTGAACAGTGAACAGTCAACCGACAACTGACTTACCTCCATAAAAAGTAGGCCGTTTTCACTATACTATTACTCCACTATACCACTACTCCATTACTCGACTTCACGATGAACATTGAAACCCATTTAATATAAAAAGCCAAATAGCCAAAGTGGAATTTTATTTCCTGTACCATATTCTATGTTATCGGCAACGACATAGCTGTTTTCAATACCTTTAAGCTGCTGACTTGTTTTATGACTTCCACCAATTTCAAACGTGTAGGTTCCTGCTACTTTAAAATCTCCTTGAACTGTATATTCAATAAGGTGTGCATTGGACAATTGATTTGCGAAAAAAGTCTCTCTAAGGTTACCAATATTGGCATTGTTACTTGAAAACGCATAGTATAGGTTGGTGTTTTCAAGAAATATTTTATCTGGTTTTTGGAGTTTAGTGATGCCTTTGGCGTCTTTGTATAAATTCCTGATGACTTGTGCTTCCTGAAGGAAATATAAATAACTAATGAGTGTATTGCGGTTGATGCCTATGCGTTCGCTAAGCTTACTGATATTTGGCATGAACGGCACCGACTGAGCTATAATATGAAGTAGCTGCTTGAGTTTATTGACGTAAGCTATATCCACTTTTCGCAGTAATGGCAATTCTATTTCTAAGATCATGCTCACCACCTCTTCAAGTCGCTGGAAATACAAGTTCGGTGCTTCCTGGAAAAAAGGGTAATATCCACTTTTTAGGTAATTTTGAAAATATTGCAGTGGTTTAACTCTGGCATTTAAGTCCTGAGCCAATTTCACATGATCTGATAAAATATCATTTAACTTGTAAACAGGAAAATTTTCCTTTAATGTCAAATTTAAATATTCTCTATAAGACAGGCCTTGCATTGAATACACAATGGCTCTTCGACTTAGATCTGCACGTGCATTTAAAATTTCTAAAAGAGAGGATCCAGTAAAAACAATTTTTAACTGAGGGTAATCATCATAGATATTTTTCAATTCCTGAGCCCAGTTTGGGTATTTATGTACTTCATCCAGAAATAGATACTTCCCTCCTTTTTTAACAAAGTTATCGGCTAAATCGATTAATTTATGTTCCGCAAACCAAATTTGGTCTAAGCTTACATAGAGCGTTTCTTCATTGAGTGGCAGGTTTTTTTTGATGTATTGTAAAATTAAGGTAGTTTTCCCTACCCCTCTGGCTCCTTTTATACCTATTAACCGGGCTTCCCAAGCTATATCGGTCATTTGCCCTCTTATAAAATCTAAAGAGGTCTCCTGAATTTTCCTTTGAAATTTTTCCTGAATGTTATTCATGATTGCTTATTCTGTTAAGCAAATATAGAATTAAATTGTATACTTTGTTAAGCATTTTTAGGTTACTGGTTGGATTGTAGGGTAGTTATTTATTTTTTGTAGAATCGTGTATTCAAGTAGTCATATAGTTGGGTAGTCAAAGGGTCGAGGGGTCGAGGGTTAAATAGTGGCTGGTAGACTGGTATACTGGTTGACTGTTTTTTGTTTACAGTTGAGCGTTTTCGGTTTTTCGTGTGATCGTGTGATCGTGTAGTCGAGTAGTCGTGTAGTTGGGGAGTTTTTAGTCTGAGAGTCGAAGGGTCGAGGGTTTAATAGTGGCTGGTAGACTGCTTTTCTGTTTACAGTTGTCCATTTTTAGTTTTTCGTTTATTCGAGTAGTGGAATAATCGGCAGTCTGGTAAACTAAAGATTTTGAATTTTAATAAGCTTTAAAAAAAAACAATTGAAATTGGTCATTGAGTGGCCTGGCGATAGACAGGATGTATCGAAATGACTTTTCTCGTAATTTTAAATTGAGAATTTTTCAAAAAAAGCTCATTAACTCAAAAACTCACGGACTAATCAACTTAACGTAAAAAGCTCCTCCCGAGACTTCGGTATAGGGTTGGGGAAAATGGTCTTGGAATGGTGTAATGGTAACCGTTTGACCGGTAGACTGGTGGACTGTTTTTGTTTACAGTTGAGCGTTTGTAGAGTCCTAAATAGAGTTGACCTTTTTTCTAATTGTAATTTTATCATACTAACCGACTCATAAACTCATGAACTACTGTGGCTTCGGTACGATCCCAACCAAAATGTCGGGATCACTCAGCCACCAGTTTAAGTCAGTCATTGAGTGTCCGCCTATTGCGGATGTATCGAAATGAGGTTAATTTTTATATTCCTTTACACAAGTACACGCTAAACTGAACACTGACAACTGACGACTGTTTTTTCTGCATCCATAATAAGTAAGCCTTTTTTTAACTATCAAATACTTTTACTTTCCCACTATACTATTAATCCATTAAACGGTTACACGATTGTCTGGTAGACTGGTTGATCGTTCTTCGTTTTCAATTAACTGGTTTTTTTACTCTTAGAGAAATTAAAGTTTTAAGTTATTTTGTATCTATCGATTTTTAAATAAAGTTTCCATTACTTTTTACCATCGCCGTAAAAAGTAACCAAAAAGGTCTAGGCTGGCTAAAAAAACATAAGAAAACCCTACGGAATCCCCAGCCACAGATAAAAAATAACTCAACCTCCTATCGTCGGTTTCAAACAGATTTTTATCTTTTAACCCTTTCTGCTTCCTTGGTTTTCAATGTTTTTTTAGTAGGCCGAAATTATAATTCGTTTTCAATTCAAATTCCACGAAAGCCACAGGTTTTTCTGGAAATCAGTCGGTTTTCACTATAAATTAAGTGTTAGAAACATTATATTCAATTTCTTAAACGTATAAAAAGTAGGCCGTTTTCACTATACTATTACTCCACTATACCACTACACTGACAACTATTCAGGACTCTACATTCTACAAACTGACAACCGAAACCTGGCAACGCCTTCTGACTCAACTCTATTTTAAACTTTAAACCTTAGCTTTAGTCTTAAAAAAAACTTGACACATGAAATATCTAGTATTACTAGTCTTTGCGCTTAGCCTTCAGTTAGGCGTGGCTCAGGACAAAAACACTAAAGATTTAGATTCTATTTTAGAAATAATGCCCAAAAGCGAAGGGCTAATCACTACTTTTTTTGAAGATGACAAGCTTTACTTCAAATTTCCGGAAGAGGTTTTGGAAAAGGATATGCTCATGGTGACGCGGCTTAAGCAGTTACCAGCTAACTATTCTGCTTACAGAAATGCAGGATCAAAGACTTCTGAACAAATGATTCACTTTGTGAAAGTAGGCAAGTCTATAGATTTAGTTCAGGTGTTGACGACCAACGTAGCCGATGAAGACGACCCTATCAGTTTGAGTGTGGCTCAAAATAACCTTAACCCAATTTTGGCTTCCTTCCCGATCGAATCTGAAGAAGGAGAAGATTTAATCATTGAAGTGTCTTCCTTCTTCAATGCAGATTCACCTTCTTTCAACATTATTCCTGACGGCTTAAAATCAGAGTATAAAATCGGAAAAGCCGATACCAAACGCAGCAGAATCAATTCGGTGAAAAGTTTTCCTGAGAATACGGAGATCACCCATACGCTCACCTTCCCCACCGATAAGCCGCCACGCGGTAATTCTACCAATACCTTTACCTTTCAGATCAACCACTCCATCATCGCTTTGCCAGAGGATAAAATGCAGGTGAGGTATGAAGACTCCCGCGTGGGCTGGTTTGGTTTGAGAAAATACAACTACAGTTCGGATGCTTTAAAATCGGATGAAGTGAAACTGATTCGTCGCTGGAGGCTGGAACCCAAAAACGAAAAAGCCTACGCCAAAGGCAAACTTACGGAGCCTAAAAAACCTATTGTCTATTACCTCGATCCTGCTACTCCAGAAAAATGGAGACCTTACTTTATCCAAGGCATTGAAGACTGGAATTCAGCCTTTGAGAAAGCGGGGTTTAAAAATGCGATTCAGGCGAAAGTAGCGCCAACCGAAAAGGAAGACCCAGACTTTAGTCCGGAGGATGTGCGCTATTCTACCGTAAGGTATGTGGCATCCACCACAAGAAATGCAGTAGGTCCGAGCGTCTCCGATCCACGTACGGGTGAAATCATAGAGTCGGATATCATCTGGTACCATAATCACTTGAGATCGTACCGTAACCGCTATCTTTTGGAAACCGGCGCTGCCAACCCAAAAGCCAGAACACTCGACACGCCCGAGGAGGAAATTGGTGAAATGATGCGTCGTGTCATTTCCCACGAAATTGGTCACGCCCTCGGTTTACCGCACAATATGAAGGCCAGTTCTGCCTATCCAGTTGACTCCCTAAGGTCCGGAAGTTTTACCCAAAAAATGGGGATAGCCACTACGATTATGGATTATGCCCGCTACAATTATGTGGCTCAGCCGGGTGATCAAAACATCCGGTTTGTGAGACAGCTCGGTCCTTACGATGATTATGCCATTGAGTGGGGTTATAGATTTTTCCCCAACAAATCCCCAGAAGAAGATCAGGAGATTTTAAAAAGTTTTGTAGATCAACGCAGCACCGACCCTATATACATGTTTGGTGGTGGGGGAAATGATCCCGATGCCAAAACTGAAGACATCGGCGATAATTCTGTAAAAGCCAGTACTTATGGCCTAAGCAACCTCAAGATTGTGGCTAAAAACTTAGATAACTGGACAACTGCAAAAGGGCAGGATTTTGAAGATTTGGAAGAACTTTACGGAGAGTTTCTGGGCGTTTACAGACGCTACATTTACCATGTTGTGGCCTCCGTTGGCGGAGTGAATGAAACATTGCTGAATAAAGGTCAGCAAGGCATTCCTTACAAAGCTGTAGATAAAGTCAAACAGCTAGACGCTTTGAAATTTATCAACGGTAATGTATGGACACCTCAGTACTGGCTGGTAGATGAAGCTCTAGTTTCCAAATTTGCCAAAAGCGGAAAACTTCAAAGTCTGATAAACATAAATAAAGCAGTGCTCAATCGGCTTACAGACAGTAAACGTCTCAATATGATGTGGGACACAAGTTCTTCCTTACCTGGAAATGGACTAAGCCCACAGGAGCTTCTCGATATCCTGAATACCGACATTATGGAGTCGAGAACTAGTCCTGACCATGTTGAACGTGAATTGCAAAAACACTGGGTGCATCAACTTATAAAACTGGTAGAAGATGAAGACTTAGCTTTGGAGCTTAAAGGTCACAGTTTATCTCTGCAAAATGATCTTGTTGAGCAACTAAAAACAAAAAATAATTTAACCGACAAAACCTTAAAAGCGCATTATACCTACATTGATAAAATGCTAAAAAAGGCTCTGGATGCTCATGAATAAAGGGATGGAGCTTATAGCGACTGCTTAATTCCTATCAAAATAAGGCTAGTTAGTGTTTTTTCAACACATGAAAATGTACGGTTCGACCGTAGTAAATGTACGGTCGAACCGTAACACAAAGTCATTTGTAAAACTGATATTTGTGCAACTAATCCATTAACTAGTGAGTCAAAATTTCATCTGATTTTGAGACCGTTCCAATGAAAAGCAAGGCGTAACCGCCTTGCTTTTTTAATTTCTTCCTTTTCTATTGTTGCTATTCGTATGAGCATGCTTTAAGAAAGTGTTTTTGATACAATCTGTTTGTTATCCAAAAAACAGATTCCTCAAACTGACGTTAATTTTGGATACATAACAAGTAGGTCGGGTTTCAAAATTCGACATGCAATGAAATATTGACATAAGTAGACTCACTTTAGGGTTGGAGTAAATGGTTGTGGAGTGGTGGATCTTTTCCATTTATAATTTAATCGTTTTATAATAAACTAATCTAAAGGAGTACGCGCTTTTTCAGTGCGTTTATCAAGAAAAGGCTTAGTGTAGATAGATTCTTCTTTAGTTGGGTCGAGTTCTCGATACACTGATTTTAATCTATCGACATAAAATCAGCACTCGAACAGACACTGATAACTCTGTCCTTAAAACTAAATGTAGTTTGGATACATACGCCTAAAGTGGACACCTGACTTTACCAAGGAAATACAGGCAGACTCTGCCACCAATAGGCCAGTTCTAACAGTTTGAATAAGAACTACTACTCGATTTTACTATTATATCCTTTACACGATGAACTGAAAACTGTTTACGACTGTAAACGGTAAAGTCTTCAGATTCATCAATTTCGTGAAATTATGATTTTCGTCATGGTATAAATGGCTTATCTGAGGCATCTTTATAACAAAATTAAATTCAGATGCTATGAAAACAACCCCTATCCACAAAATAATGACCAGAAACCTGGTTAAGCTCAATCTCAGCGATCAGCTGACCAAAGCTGAATCCCTGTTTAAGTCTAACAATATACGCCATCTTCCAGTTGTAAGTGGAAATAAGATTGTGGGAATGCTGAGTATAAACGATTTACTTCGTATTTCTTTCGCAGATGCTACCGATGACGATGGAGACACTGTAGAAACTACAGTTTATGACATGTTCACTTTGGAACAGGTTATGTCCAAACAGGTGTCTTACGTGAAGGCGTCCGATCCTATTGAAGAAGCTGCTAACTTATTCATCAGCGAAAACTTTCATGCCCTGCCTGTTATAGAAAACGACAACCTAGTAGGTATCGTTACCACAACCGACATGATTCGCTATTATAACACGAAATGTAAATAATAAAGTTGACAGACAACTCTTGACCCTTTAACCCATGCCTCACGGCAACTTGAATAGATGACTATATGATTACACGATTAATATAGATCTTGAACTGCGTTTAGGAGGACAGTTGTTAACATTTCCAGCTTTAGGATGCATTTCTATAATTCGAAGTAAAGTAAACAAATCATCTGGCTTGTTATTCATTGAAGAAAACAACATCAAGTGATTGGTATTTAAATTGTATAGATTTGTAATTAACTTAAAACAAAAACATGAAAAAAATTACCTTAGTAGTATTCTTATTGACTTTTGGATTACAAGCTCAAGATTTTCCGAATCCATACTGCGATATTGATCCAGATGGAACCGGTGTTGAAGAAATCACTTCCGTAACCTTTAATGAAACCAACATTACAAATGATGATATTATTTCTATTCTAATTGATAAAACTTCCAATGCAATAAATCTTAATCAGGGAGAAACTTATACCATTGAAGTTCAAGGCAATACTTATGGAGAGTTTGATAATGATATTGTTGCATTTATAGATTGGAATCATAATGAGCTTTTGGATGACACCAATGAAATTTACGAAATCGGAACCCTCACAAATTCTACAGGTGAAGATGGTGTTGCTATAAGCATGGAAATTACTGTGCCAGAAGATGCGCTTACTGGACAAACACGAATTAGAATAACTAAAACCTATACAGATGAAGAATCTCCCGCTATAATCAATCCCTGTGCTATAGAATTTGATGCTTTCGGTCAAGGAAATTTTCCTGGATTCGGGCAAGCCCTAGATTTTTCGCTAAACATTGAAACTTTATCAACAGAAAGATTTGATACAAACGCCCTATCGGTTTATCCTATTCCAGCCAAAGATATTTTGAATGTTAAATACAAATCTTCAATCAATTCCATAAAAATATTCAGTCTTTTAGGTCAAGAAGTCTTTGCTAAAAATATTGAGACTGATGAATACCAATTGAATATTTCATCTTTTAATTCTGGAGTTTACATCGTCAAATTATATACTGCTGATGGTTCTCATAGTCTCAAAATTATAAAAGAGTAAATATTTATAACTTAGTATTAAAAAAGAAAGCGAGCTCCTTCAAAGAGGCTCGCTTTCTTTATTTAAATCAATTGATTTTGGCTGAATTACTCAACTATCAGCTTCACTGACTGACTTGCAGTTCCGTCTGAAAGCTTTAAGATATAAACTCCGGAAGACAAGTTGGATCCTATATTCACTTCTACAGTTGGCGCATTGTCAATCTCTTGATCCAGGACCAATCGACCTTGAAGGTCAAAGATTTTAAAGTCTACGTCATTTCCTGAGAATGCTTTGTTGTGAGAGATTCTGATAAGTTCCCCTCTTACAGGATTTGGATAAACTACTAACGAAGAGTCCAACTCGAAATCATCATCGCTTAGCGATACTTCTTCAAATTTGATCACAAACCTGTCGGTAGCTTTGGAAGCTGGAATGGAGTTGTCCAATTCAAAAGATACTGAAGTAGAAACATCACTTGGCAGCTCTGTCAGCGTTTCCAGGTACCTGTCGTAAAGGAAAGCTTTGGCGTTGGTAAAGTTCTCTGGTTCAATTTCAAAACGGTAATTACTTCGTGTGGCATTACCGAAGTAAAACGGAACACTATCCTGAGCAGTTGGCATGGCTCTGCTTTCTATGGACATATAGTTCGGATTTCGGTCAATAGCAAAAGACTCCTCATAATTCCAGACTTTGGTCGCATCAAGGGTATCTTTAGCATTGTTGCCATCTGCTCTAAATTTTACTTTCAATCCATCGATAGGTGCATTAGTATTTTCTGCAAAGAGGTTTATGTTAAGATTAGTTAGGTCTTCTGGAACACTAAATGTGGCGTTATTATTTACATCTGTAGATTTATAAGACTCTCTAAATACAATCGCTGGTGAAGCTGCAGCAGAAACGGTTTCAACAAAAAAGGCCTGATTGGGGTCTAAAAATTGATTGGCTGCAGAATTTGAAGGGGTTGTAGTACCATCACTGAAGTCTACAGTTGCGTAACCTCCAAAAGAGCCTAGAGTTGGATCATAAATATAAACAAACTGGGAACTTACCCCTGAAGAGTTCCCACTTCCAAGCAGGGTCTGCATATCAACTTTAGCCTGGTAAGGATTACCCACTAAGGAAAACCCACCTACACTAGTTGCGACGTTCTGAACACCTCTTGAGCCAACAACCAATCTACCTGTGGTTCTCAAAGTAGTCGAAGGACCTACTGCAGAATTAGAATTGAGGTTGGTTGACCTATCTCCCCTTATTAGGATAGAGTAGGCAGAACCTGCAGCAAATGTCTCTGAATCCGTGTTAGGCACATTTACCCACTCCTGATTTACAGCGTTCCATCTAAACATAGAAGGATTGCCAGTCAATGTAGCGTCAAATCCATTTTGACCATTTTCAGAACCTGTGATGTGAGTTCCAAATCCTGGGTTCGGATTTATATTATTAGCTGGATCTACATCAACCGTACCCTCGTTATTTACCCCTTCCTGCCAGTTGTCATTGATACTGGTTGTTGTAATGACTGGTGAAGACAAATATCTAAAGGCTCTGTTGTTTTCAGGAATAAAGCGTTGAATTTCAAAATCAGTTCCCACAAGACTTCGGTTATTCCCGTCAAAAGGACCCAAAGCCGCCGTTTCTTTTTCAGTACTTCTAAAAATCACTTTACCAAAATTAGCAAAATCGCCATTTAAGGTTATAGCTTTATCAAGGATTAAAGTTGCTCCAGCTCTAACTACTACATCAGAAATCAAATTATCTTCTAACAAAGTAACAGTACCATTCTCTATAAAAATACTTTTGTCATCGTTGAGTCCACCACTAGACCCTTCAGGAGACTCTCCAATTCCAACCGGGATCCATCCATCTGTATCATTGCTATACACAAAATCGTTATCTCCTACACCAGGAGTCGCATCCAGTTCAGATATACCTGTTTCTTTTATCCATTCTCCAGCCTCATCGTAAACAGGATTTGAATTCCTTACCGTTGGTATATTTCTGTAAAACCTTCCAGTTGAATATTCCCAAGTTGGTTTACCACCTGTTTCTGCAAGAGTTCCATGAATATCAATTAAAGACCCTTCAGTATCGAATACTGAAATAAAGTAAGCATCAAGACCGTCAGAAGTAACCACATCGGCACTCACTAGATCTGGCGTTACTCCATTGTAAATTCCTGAAAATGTAGTGGCGTCAGCAAAACTAATGATATAGTAAGATTTTGGTTGTATTGTCCCTGAAAGTTCGATACTTTCTCCAGTGGTGGCGTTATGCAAATAATATACTCTTTCTGAAAAATCCAGAGTTTCTACACTCATGTTGAATAACTCTACAAATCTTGCATCTTCATTTATACCAGTAGTAGTATCAGGAGCAGCCACTTCAGAAATCAACAAATCTGTTTCAAAAATAATGTCAAATTCATTACTTACTATTTCTGTGAATCCTGAGGCATTTGCAGACAATGTTAAACCAAAACCTAAAGCAGAGTGTTGTAGTGTATTAAAGTTGGCATACCCTTCAGGCGACGTGATGCTTTGCGTGATTGGTTCACCATCTAAACTTCCGGTAGATTCAATTACTACCTCAGTTCCAACACTGTCCAAATCTAAGTTTCCATTGGTATCTGTATTGGCAACTCTCACGGCAGGAGTCATATTTTCTCCTAAAACGGTTGTTGTAGGCTGAACTATGAATTCTAATCCATCACCAACTACATCAATTAAAAACTCACTGCCTTCAAATGCGTTTATTGCATTTGAAAATAATGAACCATCACTTGAGGCCAACTGATTTTCATTTCCGTCTGCCACGGCAAACTGGATCACTTCCTGATCGGTTATCCCAGATTCGTTTAAAAATAAACTTATGGTATAAGTTTTAGAGCTGGCATCGTTCACACTAAACATGGTATCCGGATCTGAATCAATATCCAATAGGATTTCCGTAGGTGTGATGGTTAAGGTTTGATTGCCCTGGTCTAAGATAGTAGTTCCATCAGAAATACTTAAGCCTTGAATCACGTCTTCCCAGTTTGCCGTGTTCAAAGCACCAGGCACAAATCTTAATCTGGTAATATTAGTAGGAAGATTATCAAAATTTCCAGAATCTACCACCTCGAAACTAAACACCTCAACTGCCTCAGCTAACTCATCATTCACATCTGCTATAAGCGTTCCTTCTGGAATTTGACCAGCGATAGGCTCAATGATGTCTGTATCCCGAGCGTTGGAATTTCCCGTTAATTTTACATTGTCTAAACCTGAATATCCTGTGAGGCCATCATTTTGAATAAAGTAACTAAAAGACACTTCTGAAACTGTATCCGGAATGCTTAAGGTAAATGTTCCTGAAGCATCTTCGGTAGTCCCTCCTTCAAATAAGGTATTACGTCCCTCAGAAACTCCATCAAAAAAGACTTCATACTCAATTCTATCACTACTTACGTTGTAACCAACAACTTCCCAGTCAAAACTAAAGTTAACATCAGTATATCCTGAAATATCTACGGTCACAAATTCCAGAGAAGCAAATTCTGAAGTGCCATCACCATTATTATCATTAAGATCGTTTTCTCCAAAAATATTATTGACAAAACTGCCACTAGCTAAAGGCGAAGCATCATCAGAATTAATGACTCCAAAAAATCCATTTCCCCAACCGTTATCAAAAGTGGGAATACTTGTGGAAAATAACCATTCTGGCTGAGTGCCGTCAAAATCCTGAATCGCAATCACCGGAGTGCCAACATCAAACGGATTACTATCCAATGGGCTTGTACTAATTGTAGGTTCATTTGTTCCTGCTGTCAGGATTACTCCTGTTGCTTCAGCTGTATAGCCAATATTTGGAAACGTAGCAACCCCATTTACTGCTGGTACAGGATTAATTGGGTCAACCAAATTCCCAATTGACGAAGCCAAACTTATGTCAGTTGTAATGGATGTATCGATATTTCCATTCTCATCTACGTATCCGACCTGAACCGCAGGGCTGATAAATGCATTGACTTCTACATCAGTAGGCTGTTGAATAAAATCTATTGCCGTCGCTACAACATTAATGGTAAATTGATTACCGGTTACGCTACCATTGGTGAAATTAGAATTGAAATTGGAACCGGTCGCTTCCGCCTGAAAACCGGGATTTGTTTCTGCCACTTCAAACTGAATAATGCTTCCGTCGATAATATTTTCTAAATTCAAAATGACTTCTACACTAAAATTATCAGAACCACCATCAGCGATTTCTACTGAAGCAGTTGGTGTGAAAATAACTTCATCGTCAGTAATAGTAGAATAGGTTCCTGGAATTGCTGCACCTCCAGCATCTTTTACAATTACCTCATTTATCGTATTAGACCAACCAGCGTTATTGAACTCTCCAGGCACGAAGCGCATTTGAGTTACAAAAGTTGATACTCCGTCACCACTGGCTTTGTCTTCAATATTGAAATTAAAAACCTCAGCCTGGTCTCCCGGCGCTAAAGCTATTCCGGGTGTTTGAGTTCCTGGAGCTACCACCTCTGAAGTCTGGTCGTTAAGAAATATTTCGAAAGTCCCGCTGGTTGCTGAAAATGGATCTGCAGTGCTCGCATTGAGTTCACGTCCAGTTGCAACGCTTGTATGAATTAAATTTGAAAACGTAGCAACACCGTTAACAGCATCGACACTAACAGGTTCGCCATCCAAGTCGCCTGAAGATTCAAGACTAACCTCGGAAGTTATATCAATATCCAAATTGCCGTTAACATCCACAAAGCCCAATTCTACAGCTGGCTGCATGATTAAGTCTCTTGCAGTGTCAGTAGGTTGCTGTAAAAAAGCAATGTCAGTGGCTACCACGTCGATGGTAATTTCGTTGCCCAACACTTCAGCTGGGAAAATATTTGTGAATTGTGATCCTGAGTTATTAGCCTCAAAATCTGCATCTACCTCAGAAATTGAGAGCTGAATTACACTTCTATCAATTATACCAGTCTCATTTAAAACAGCTTCTATAGTATAGTTTTCTGACGTCCCGTCAGCAATACTAAGAGGAGTATCGGGTTCAAAAATGATTTCTCCCCCCGATACAGAAAAATTACCTGTAATTTCATTACCAAGCTCGTCTCTTAAAACAAGACTGTTTATAGCTGTTGACCAATTTACAGTATTATTAGGACCTTCAAGAAATTGCATTCTAGTCACATTGGTTGGAAGAGCATCACTTGTTCCTAAGTCCTGAATATCAAAACTAAATATAGATTCTGCCTGATTGGCAAAATCCAGTGCCGTTAACGTTTTAGAAGGAACTTGAGTATCTGGAATGATGACGACTGAATCTTCATCATTACTATTAATTGGTGTACCCTCAAGTTTTAAGTTATCAATTAAATTATTTCCAGCCGCATTAGATGCACCATTTATATTAATTCTTATAACTAATTGTGCTTCATCATTTACATCAGGTAGTGAATTTGATAAATTAAATGTTTTAATTTCTCCACCGCTATCACTTGTTGGGTTATAGTTACCTCCAACTAAATCATTAAAATTATCTCCGCCGTCAGTTGAATATTGGACTTGATTATCATTAAACCCTGTAGTTGATCGCCTGGTCCAAAATGATAAAACAATATTTTCGAATCCTTCTGTTGAAAAATTGAAATCAATGTTTTTATTATTATTAGACAAAGTTGCTGCTGCTCTAACAGTGAATGCAGAACCTGCGCCACTTCCTAGGCAAGCATTCTGGGTAGATCCAACAACTGATTGTGTTGTGGCTGGTTCTAAGTCATGAGTAATAGTTCCATCACCAATAATTCTGTTAGTTACATTAACGGGTGAAGGAAATCTATTTCCTGTAGTTTCTGTGGGACTATTAAAATTCCAACAGTGGATTACCTCTTGAGCATGGATAAGTTGAGCGGAAAATAAGAGGATGATAAGAAAACTTATAAACCTAGGACGTAAAAGTTTATTCATAATAAGCTTGAATTTGGTCAAAGATATAAAAAAATGAGTTGTGAAAATATAAGCCTAATCCAAAATATACCTCTATCTACTTCATTATCAGATCAATGAAGCAATAAAAGTTAAATTAAGCAATTATTAGTAAATTTTGTTAAATTAACTCAAAACTATATACGGCTAAATCTTGACTTTGGTTTGAAATGTGATTCTAACTCACTGAGGCATTTCAAATCAGACTAACTGTTTGATTGACAGGCTCTAATTCAGTTTAAAACTGATGTTATTCTGTTCTAATTCTGATATCAATTCATTGCAAATATTCACCTTTTTAGTCTTGCTTGGCATGTGGATTTTAATCTTGTTTTTCATCTCATAAACCACAAAATTTAAAACGTGATCTCCGGTATGGTTTGAGAATAGTTCCTGCATTGCTAAAACTTGAGACTCCGATAAATCAGCCACATCCATTTGGATCGTCAGTTTTTTAGCATTTTCTTTCAGCACATCCTGCAATTGCTTGAAGCCTAAAAAGCCAATACGTACTCGTCCAGGCTCTCCCGTTTCCCGATTGATAAACTGAGTCCCTTTCAACTTGACATGCACAAAATTATCCTGAATCAAAAAGTGTCTAAATTTCAGGTATTCTTCTCCAAAAATCCAGAATTCGTGGCTTTCGTTGTAATCTTCCAAAACAAAGGTCGCGAAGCCTTTACCCGTTTTACTGACTCTATGATTCACATCGGTCACCACACCAGCCAAGCTGATTTCTTTATTTAAATTATCTTCGATATGAGCCATATCTCTAAGGTTGGCATTGCAAAACGAATTGATTTCTAATTTAAAATCGTCCAGGGGATGACCCGATAAAAACAATCCCACCACTTCTTTTTCAGCCTTCAAAGTTCGCATGGTATGCCAGGGTTCACAAGGTGGGACTTCGGGCTCCGGAATCTGCACTTCGCTGGCTTCCCCAAACAAACTTACCTGCGCCGAGTTCTTGTTTTCCTGATACCTGGAGGCGTACTTAATGACTTTTTCCAAAAAGGTCAGTTCACCTTCAGTCACCTGGAAGTACTGAGCGCGATGCACTTCGCCAAGGCTGTCAAAGGCTCCAGCGTAAGCTAAACTTTCAAAGGCTTTTTTATTGGCTGCACGCAGGTCGATGCGTTTAGCCAAATCAAAAATCGATAAATACTGTCCGTCTTGTTTTCGATGCTCAACAATGGTATTGACTGCTCCGCCGCCAACCCCTTTGATGGCACCCATCCCAAAACGCACGGCATTGTCTTTGTTCACCGAGAATTTATAGTAAGATTCATTCACATCTGGTCCCAACACCGGCAAATCCATTCGCTTACACTCTTCCATAAAGAAGGTGACTTTTTTGATGTCACTCATGTTATTGGACAACACCGCTGCCATATATTCTGCCGGGTAATGCGCTTTCAGATAGGCGGTTTGGTAGGCTATAAACGCATAGCAGGTGGAGTGGGATTTGTTGAAAGCATAACTGGCAAAAGCTTCCCAGTCTTTCCAGATTTTCTCAAGCTTTTCTTCATCATGACCATTGTCTTTCGCCTGATTGATGAATTTAGGTTTAAGTTTTGCCAGTACATCTTTAAGCTTCTTACCCATGGCTTTACGCAGAATATCCGCCTCACCCTTGGTGAAACTGGCCAGCTTCTGCGACAGCAGCATCACCTGCTCCTGGTAAACCGTAATCCCATACGTTTCCTCCAGGTATTCTTTCATTTCAGGTAAATCATAGGAAATCTCCTCGTCCCCGTGTTTTCGCTTGATAAAACTCGGGATATATTCCATCGGTCCGGGGCGGTAAAGCGCATTCATCGCAATCAAATCCTCAAACACCGTAGGTTTTAAATCCTTCATGTGCTTCTGCATCCCAGGCGACTCATACTGGAAAATCCCGACGGTTTCTCCACGCTGGAAAAGTTCGTAAGTCTTTTCATCATCCAGAGGAAAGGCTTCAGGATCCAACTCTAAACCATGACGCGCTTTCACAATATCGACGGTATCTTTAATCAGGGTGAGCGTTTTCAAGCCAAGGAAGTCCATTTTCAGCAGTCCGGCATCTTCCACCACCGAGTTGTCGAACTGAGTCACATATAAATTGGAATCTTTGGCAACCGAAACGGGAACAAATTTGGTAATATCGTCCGGGGTGATGATCACCCCACAGGCATGAATCCCAGTGTTCCTTACCGATCCTTCCAAAATTCTAGCCTGGTTGACCGTTTCTGCTTCTGGTGAATCCTGTTCCGAAATCGAGATCAATTCCAAAACCTTATCGATTTCTTCTGCTCTAAATTTCTTCCGAATTTCCTTTTCGTCCAGCCCAAAAATCTTGCTCAGTTTGGACATATCCGGAATCAATTTGGCAATGCGGTCGGCTTCATAAAGCGGTAAGTCCAGTACCCTGGCCGTATCCCGAATCGCTGACTTGGCTGCCATCGTTCCATAAGTAATGATCTGCGCCACCTGATTTTCGCCATACTTATCGATCACATAATCCATGACTTTGCTTCGACCTTCATCATCAAAGTCAATATCAATATCGGGCATACTCACACGCTCCGGATTCAAAAACCGCTCAAAAAGTAAGTCGTATTTTATAGGATCGATGTTGGTGATTTTCAGGCAATAGGCTACGGCACTCCCCGCCGCCGACCCTCGACCAGGTCCGACTGAAACGCCCATTTTCCTGGCCTCCCGAATGAAATCTTCTACGATCAGGAAGTACCCCGGATAACCCGTATTGGCAATGACCGACAATTCGAACTCTAAACGCTCCTTAATGTCTTCACTAAGATCGCCGTAGCGTTCTTTTGCCCCTTCAAACGTCAGATGTTTTAAGTAAGCATTTTCACCACGTTTCCCTCCATCCTCCTTGTCTTTGTCATCGAGAAACTGTTCTGGAATGGTAAAGGCAGGAAGCAAGACATCCCTAGCCAGTTCAAAAGCTTCTACCTTTTCAGCAATTTTTTCGGTATTGGAAATAGCTTCCGGTAAATCTTTGAAGAGTGATTTCATCTCTTCCGCCGATTTAAAGTAATATTGGTCATTTGGCAAACCGTAGCGGTAACCTCTACCTCTGCCAATTGGTGTGGCTTGCTTTTCACCGTCCTTTACACACAACAAAATATCGTGAGCATTGGCGTCTTTTTGGTCGGCGTAATAGGTGTTATTGGTTGCCACCAAATTGATGTCATGTTTTTGGGCTAGTCGAATCAAAGCTTCATTTGCTCTTTCTTCATCTTCCTGCTGATGGCGCATAATCTCCACGTAAAAATCATCTCCAAAAGTTTCTTTCCACCAGAGCATAGCTTCCTCAGCCTGATTTTCACCTATATTCAGAAGTTTACTGGCGATTTCACCATACATACTTCCCGACAATACGATCAAATCCTCCTTGTAAGTTTCAATAACTTTTTTATCAATTCTTGGGACGTAGTAAAAGCCTTTGGTAAATCCAATCGATGACATTTTTGCCAGATTATGATAGCCTTTTTTATTTTTAGCTAAAATCACCATTTGGTAACCATTGTCTTTGTGAGAGCGGTCCAAATGATCCTCACACACAAAAAACTCACAGCCAATAATAGGTTTTATAGGCTGAGCGGCAGCTTCATCGCCCTCAGAAGCCACCGACGCATTGTGTTTTTTGACGACATTCACAAAATGAAATGCCCCCATCATATTGGCGTGGTCGGTAATCGCTACCGCCGGCATATTGTGCTTTGCCGCCGCAGCCACCAAATCTGGAACCGCCGTAGTTGACTGCAATACTGAAAATTGGGTGTGGTTATGCAGATGCACAAAACTCGATTCCTGCAGCTGTTCCAGATTTTCATCCAGCTCCGCTTTAGAAGGGCCTTTCTCTTCTGATTTTGCTTCTTGCCTGGCTTTTAAACTGGCCGAAGCTTTTTTAAGGTTAACGTGATTCAGCCCTACCTTATCGATAGGCTGAGCGTGCTTAGCTCTAAATTCTCGCAAGTATCCAGCTTCTGCCTCAAGTTCTTTCTCCGAATAGTTTCCGATGCGGATCAATTCCAAAAAACAGCGCGTGGTGGCTTCCACATCGGCAGTAGCATTGTGGGCTTCATTAAAAGGCTCACCAAACAAATATTCATGCAATTCTGTAAGTGTGGGCAGTTTGAATTTACCACCACGTCCGCCAGGAATTTTACATAAAGTCGCTGTCTTTTCAGTACAGGTATCCAATACCGGCATAGATCCCATCGGCGATTCAAGTTGAGCGCGATGAAATTCTGCGCCCATCACATTCACATCAAAGCCTACATTCTGCCCCACGACAAATTTCGACCTCAACAAAGCTTCATTGAACTCCTCTAAGACATAGCCCAGTGATTCTCCCTTCTCCTGAGCCAAAGCCGTAGAAATTCCGTGAATTCGCTCGGCATCATACGGAATATCAAAACCCTCTGGACGCACCAGATAATCCTTAGCCTCCACCAAATTCCCCCACTCATCGTGCACCTGCCAGGCGATTTGTATGGCTCTTGGCCAGTTGTCGGTATCGGTGACTGGAGCGTTCCAGCGTTTAGGTAAGCCAGTGGTTTCGGTATCAAATATGATGTACATGAAGCAGGATTTTGGACCATAAAATTAGCAAAAAACAGAAGTTAAATGAGGATTTCTTCGGAATTTGTCTCTGCAAAATTATATGTTTTTAGAGAGTAAGCTTTCAGCCTCAGGTTCACTTGAATTTAAGATCAGGGTTTCCAGAAAAAAATTGAATGTATTCGACATCCTGATCAATTTGCAAAGCCTGAAACCTCCAAAATAAAAGAATATGTCAGGGCGCTGCCCCTTTTGAAAATATCCTAAAAACACGAATCACATTCAAAATCTACGAAGGCTACGAGGGTAAGGCTCCTTGTTTAAAAACATCCGTATAATACCCATCACATCCAAAATCTACGAAGATGACAGGGCTAGCGCCCCTCTATTAAACATGAATTTTTTCAATCACAAATCTACGAAGATGACAGGGCTAACGCCCCTCTATTAAACATGAATTTTTTCAATCACAAATCTACGAAGGTTACGGGGCTAGCGCCCCTCTATTAAACATGAATTTTTTCAATCATAAATCTACGAAGGTTACGGGGCTAGCGCCCCTTCACTGGAATTCTCGAACAAATTATTTGCTACTAAGATTGCGGGGCTAACGCCCCTTGTTTAAAAACATCCTCAAAACACTAATCACATTCAAAATCTACGAAAATTGCAGGGCTAACGCCCCTTTATTAAACATGAATTTTTTCAATCACAAGTCCACGTAAATGGCAGGGCTAACTCCCCCTTTCCCTAAATTCCATTTTTTTATGAAAATTGAGGGGCAGAGCCCTGAAATCATCGTAAAAAAACTATACATCAAAACACTGAGGGGCGTAGCCCTGACATAAAACCTTAACTAATCATAAAACTCAAACACATACCTGGTATCGTAATCCACATCAAACTTTTCTAAAAGCAACAGGTATTCATCTCTAAAAGATTGCTTTTTATGGTGCTGTGGCTGATTTAAAATATACTTGACCACTCGATCGATATGGGATTTAGAATAAGAAAAGGCGCCAAACCCCTTCTGCCAGTTGAATTGACCTGCTACAAACCTCTTTTCATTCACCCATTTTGAAGAACCAGATTTTACCTGCTCCATTAATTTAGATGGAGAAATATCTGGATGCATTCCTATGAAAATATGCGTATGGTCTGGATTACAGTAAATAGCATAAGTCTTACACATGTGATTGCTCACGATACCACACATTACTTTCTCCAGTTCTTCGCGGAATGCTTCATGAATAAGGTTTTGCCGCCCTTTAACGGAAAACACAAATTGGATGTACAATTGTGTGTAGGTATTGGCCATCGTGTTATGATTACATTCAAATGTATAAAATAATTAAATATCAACACAATATTAAAGATGTCAGGGCGCTGCCCCTCCATTTGGATTTACGTCACAATTATTGCTACGAAGATTGCGAGGCTAACGCCCCTTGTTTAAAAACATCCGTACAATACCAATTACATTCAAAATCTACGAAAATTGCAGGGCTAAGGACCCTTTGTCTGCTTTACGCATTTCATATTACGAAGATTGCGAGGCTAACGCCCCTTGTTTAAAAACATCCGTACAATACCAATTACATTCAAAATCTACGAAAATTGCAGGGCTAAGGACCCTTTGTCTGCTTTACGCATTTCATATTACGAAGATTGCGAGGCTAACGCCCCCTTGTTTAAAAACATCCGTACAATACCAATTACATTCAAAATCTACGAAAATTGCAGGGCTAACGTCCCTTTGTCTGCATTACGCATTTCATATTACGAAGATTGCGAGGCTAACGCCCCTTTGTCTGCTTTACGCATTTCATTACGAGGATTGCGAGGGCTAATGCCCCTTTTAAAAACATCCTCAAAACACTAATCACATTCAAAATCTACGAAGATTGCGAGGCTAACGACCCTTTGTCTGCTTTACGCATTTCATTACGAGGATTGCGAGGGCTAATGCCCCTTTTAAAAACATCCTCAAAACACTAATCACATTCAAAATCTACGAAGATTGCAGGGCTAACACCCCTTTGTCTGCATTACGCATTTCATTACGAGGATTGCGAGGGCTAATGCCCCTTTTAAAAACATCCTCAAAACACTAATCACATTCAAAATCTACGAAGATTGCAGGGCTAACACCCCTTTGTCTGCATTACGCATTTCATTACGAAGATTGCGGGGCTAACGCCCCTTTCTCTTAATTACATATACCGTTCTAGGTAGATGGCAGGGCTAAAGCCCCTCTAATATTACATCACAATTTTATCTCCGAAGATTGTAGGGCTTCACCCTTACATTCGGATTTACATTCCATTTATTGCTACGAAGATAGAAGGGCTCTGCACCTTTTCTCTAAATTCCAATTTTACATAAAAATTGAGGGGCAGCGCCCTGAAATCATCTTAGGGGCAGCGCCCAGTTATCTTCGTAAAAAAAATGTAAATCAAAACATTGAGGGGCGTTAGCCCTGACATCTTAACGACAAAGCATAGACTTAATTATTACTCGCTTATAATTTTATGCTGATGACTTATAGATTCTTCGTGAATGGCTTTTAAAATTTTGGTGATAAATTCTTCGCTTAGGTTATGTTCAGCACCCGCAGCAATCATGGTATCTAAGATGAAATTCCAGCGTTTGGCCTGTAAAATAGCCACATTGTTTTTCTTTTTCAGATCTCCAATTTCATCAGCGATTTTCATTCGCTTACCCATAAGATCTATCAGTTGATGATCGACCACATCAATTTTGGTACGTAGAGTTTGCAGCTTGTTTTGAAAAGCCGTGGCTTCCGTAAACTCCTTCCTCATTTTTAAGTCGATCGTCATTTGATCTAAAGCCTTAGGGGTGATTTGCTGCTTGGCATCGCTCCAGGCATTGTCTGGATCAAAATGCGTTTCGACCATAATGCCATCAAAATTCAAATCCAAGCCTGTCTGGCAGATGTCAAAAATGATATCTCGTCGACCCGCAATATGCGATGGGTCCAAAATGATTGGTAAATCTGGAAATTCAGTCTGCAAATCGATCGCAATTTGCCATTCTGGATTGTTTCGGTATTTGGTTTTCTCATAGGTTGAGAAACCCCGGTGAATCACGCCAAGGTTTTTAATATCGGCATCATACAATCGTTCCACAGCTCCCAGCCATAATGCTAAGTCAGGATTCACCGGATTTTTTACCAATACAGTTTTATCGGTTCCCTTTAAGGCATCTGCGATATCCTGAACGATGAACGGGCTCACCGTACTTCTTGCTCCAATCCACAGCACATCAATATCCGCTTTTAGAGCCAACTCCACATGGTTGCGATTAGCAACTTCAGTGGCTAACTTGAGACCCGTTTCCTGTTTTGCGGTTTTAAGCCACTCCAGACCAATGGCACCAACACCTTCAAAATTTCCAGGTCGTGTTCGTGGTTTCCAGATCCCAGCACGCATAACACTTGTATCGGTGTCTTTCAGTTGATGGGCAATCTTCACCACTTGTTCTTCAGTTTCTGCGCTGCATGGGCCGGCAATGACAAGAGGGTGGTCGAGATTGAAGGCGTCCAGCCATTGTCTTTGAGAGTTGTTAATTTCCATGGTTTTCTTTTTTTAAAATTCCGTTTAAAATAGGTTTGAGTTCGTTGACCTTTGTCAACTGTTGCTGTATGTCTGTATAATTTTCAGTTTCTAATTCTGCTTTAAATGCTTTTAAATTATGGATGTATTCTTCTAAAGCCTGAACAACTTCCCCCTTGTTTTCTTTGAAAATAGCGGTCCAGGTGATCGGATTGGACTTGGCAAGCCTTACTGTAGAAGCAAATCCACTACCAGCCAAATCAAAAATGGTTTTATCGTTTTGCTCCACCTGAAGCACCGTTTTGCCCAGCATAAAGGAACTGATATGCGATAAATGGGAAACATACGCCAGGTGTTTATCATGATCCCTGGAACCCATGAATTTCAGCGTCATTTCCAAAGGGGATATAAGTGTTTCAGCAAGTTCTACCAGGTGAGTCTCTGTATCTTTAATGTCACAAAAAATCATGGTCTTGTTGTTGAATAGTGAGCTAAAGGCTGCTTCTGGACCCGAAAACTCGGTTCCAGCAATGGGGTGTGCTGCCAGAAACTGACTTCGCTTTGGGTGCTTATCAATTGCTGCACAAAGCTCTCCTTTGGTCGATCCCATGTCCATGACCAAAGCTTTTGAATGAACTTTATCCAATACGCCCTGAATTACAAAACTTGCTTTATCCACTGGGATACTGACTATCACCACATCCATTTTAGACAAGTCTTCATCCTTTAAAGCATGATCAACAATATTCAGCTCCAGTGCTTTTTGAAGATGCTCTGGATTATTGTCCATCCCAAAGCGCTTGATTTCAGGAAAATTCTTTTTGAGAGATAAAGCAAAAGAACCACCGATTAAACCTAATCCTATACTGGCTATATTCATACCACTTTAGGTTTTAAGATACGTTCCCGGCACAGTTTCAAATCTTCTTCTGAAACACAAAGTGAAAACCGAACATAATTTGCTCCATTAGATCCAAAAACAGTCCCTGGTGTTACAAAAATATCTCGCTCATATAACAATTCATCTGCAAGCGCTTCGGCAGAAAGAGAAGAATTGATTTTGGCCCAGACAAATAAACTCACTGCATCTCTATTGATGGTTAAATCCAAAGATTCGCAAATGTCCCAAACAATCGCTCTGCGTTGTTTGTAAATTTCGTTTTGCTTTTTAAACCAGGCCAGATCTAAGTTTAAAGCTTTGGTGGCTGCTTTCTGAATGGGAAAAAACATACCACTATCCATATTGCTTTTCACTTTGAGTACCGCCGAAATAAATTCAGAATTACCCACCAGAAAACCAACACGAAAGCCAGCCAGATTGAAAGATTTACTCAATGAATTCAACTCCAGGGACACTTCTGCAGCACCTTCTAGTTGAAAAATAGAAAACTTTTCATCGGTTAAGACCATGCTGTAGGGATTGTCGTTGACCAAAAGAATATCATTCGCTTTGGCGAACTGAATCAGCTCCTGTAGTTTTTGCTTATTGACCGGTTCTCCAGTGGGCATATTAGGGTAATTGATCCACATCAATTTTACCTTGGATAAGTCTAACTTTTTTAGCACTTCTACATCTGGATGCCAGGAGTGATCTTCGGTTAAATCATAAGAAATGAGCCTGGCATTTAGCAATTTGGTTGCTGCCTGGTAAGTAGGGTAACCGGGGTTGGGTACTAAAACTTCATCGCCCTCATTTAAAAACGCCATTGAAATTAAGGCAATTCCTTCTTTAGAGCCCATCAACGGCAGAACTTCCTGGTCCTGATCAACATTTACCTGGTAATGGGTTTCATAAAAGTTGCACATCGCTTCCCTAAGTTCATCAAGCCCTTTGTAAGCCTGATACTGATAAGCTCCTGGTGCCTGAGTCGCTTTCATCAACTCTTCCACCACTTCCTTTGGCGGAGCCAGGTCCGGGCTGCCGATTCCCAAATTGATGATAGGTTTGCCTTGCTTTTTGAGTTGAGCAACTTCCCTCAATTTTTTGCTGAAGTAGTATTCTTTGGTTTCCTGAAGCCGGTTGGATACTGAAATCATGACTTTCCACTTTTATATTGACCTACACAGGTCGGATTGATACTGATTTTTGAAATTTCTGAAAATGCTTTCTGGAAGTGAATCGGGTTAGAAAAACTTACATCCACAATAAAAGCATATCTCCATATGTCATAAGGAATCGGAATACTTTGAATTTTTGATAAATTCAATTCATGCTCCGCCATCTTGTTCAAGACTTTTGCCAGACTTCCAGATTCGTGAGCAATTTCAAACTGAATCGTTGCCTTATTCACTTCAGGATGAGTATTTGCCTGCTTTTCAATGACTACAAATCGGGTTTCATTTAAGCTGTTGTTCTGAACATCTTCAGCAATTACTTTTAGATTGAAAAGTTCTGCTGTGCCTTTAGGCACTAGAGCCCCTGCTCCAAAGATTTGTTGCTGAGCAATGATCTGAGCAGGGAGTGCTGTGTCTACATCTTCTATCAAATTGATATGAAACTGATTGCTAAAAAAATTACTACACTGATGCAGGGCCATCTGGTGAGATTTTACCTCAACCAAATCTTCTAAATCCTGACTTGGCAAGGCCACCAGATTATGGCTGATATTCAAGTAGTATTCCGCAGTGATTTGGAGTTGGTGATCCAAAATGAGACGGTAGTTGGGCAAAATACTCCCCGCTATAGAATTTTCTATAGCCATCACTGCTTTTTCAGATTCTCCTGTAACTACAGCACTGATGAGCCTTTGGAATGTGGTACATTCTAAAGCGTCGACTTCCTTTTCATTAAAAAGCTCGGTAAGTGCTTTGTAATGATTGGATCCTTTGATTCCCTGTATGGCTATTTTTGTTTTCATAAACTAAAAAAGCCCCGTATGAAACGAGGCTTTATCTATTTTGATACTGAATTTATTTCATATCAACCCCGTTTCGCTGAATCAGCAAAATAAAAGTTGAAATAAAAGTAAAAACGAGTTGACATTTGTTCTTTAATATGGGACTAAATTAAAATTTATTTTGAATAAACAAGTCCAAACCTAAATAAAATTCAAAAAATTAATCTTTTAAGTAAGATTCTTGCCTTGGAATGGTTAAAAATTCCTTCTGCCTTCCGTTCAGATAAATCACCTCTTCCCCATCAAAATAGGCGTCTTCCTCCAGCATAACTCTGAAGGGTTTTTGCCATTCTTCCAGGTAAACTTCAGCATTAAGTTCTATCGCATACACCGTGTTTGGATACAACGTATAGTCTCCAGAACCTGGAGTATCGCCTTGATTGTCCCACATGCCAATGGTGGGTCCAGCTGCATGGCCATGGTAACCCATAGGATGTGTGTAGATGGTGCCATTGATATCTTCTGCTTTCATTTGGGCTCTGGCAGCTCTCAAAATTTCATTTCCTGTTCGTCCAGTTTTATAATTGGTCGTTAAGATATCCTGTAAACGGTTACCAACCGCCAGAGCATCTACTAAATATTGGGGCACTTCCTTTTCGTCAGGTTTTAAAACATAGGCTAATTCTTGTGTGTCGGTATTTAACCTTAGATAAGTAATGCCAAAATCCATATGCAGCACATCGCCAGGCATAATCACTTCCGGATCCGGATTGTTGTCAAAGGTTCTTAGGTGTTCTTTACTTTCGTTACTCGCTCTTTGAATATCAACTGTAGGATGGAACCAGGTTTCCAGACCTAACTCTTTTATTCTATCTCTGTACCACCACACTACATCGGTAGTGCTGGTGACACCGGGAGTGATGACTTTTTCAGATAAACCCTCCTGTATGATGTCATGTGCCAGGCTTTGGATGTGTTTGTAGGTCGCCATTTCTGAAGGAGTTCGCGTTTCCAGCCAGCCTACTGCTAATTCTTCTGCTGAAGTCAGTTTCTTTTGAAGTGATTTTGGCAAATACTCTAAAAGCAGCTCATACTCTGTATGATTAAGGCCATCTGCATGACCAAAATCATCTGAGATATTGATTCCGATTTTTTTAGGATTTCGTTCTTTGATCAGTTCCACCAATCGCTTCCATTGGTCGGGTTGTGTTTCCGGGTCCCAGGCTTTTTTAAAATGTTCTCCCACATTATACCTCGCCACCGCCAGCTTTTCTACTTCTTTGCCAGAGTTTGGTTTGTACATTACCAAAATTGTCCGACGTCTTGCTGCAAGCCAGGTACTGGGTAAAAGCGTCTTGATAACAGGATCTTCATTGTATTCTCTGGAAATCACCAGCCACATGTCAATATCTGCTCTATCCATCATTTCTGGCAACACAGTTTCCAGACGTTCACCAAGCCATTGGTCAATCACTTCAGATTGTTTTTTTTGAGGTAAAATGGCAAAATCCTGCGCAAAAGTAGATAATGAAAATAGAGCTAAAAGAAAAACATAAACAAACTTCATGCTGAAGGTTTTTGGAATTAGATTTTAAAAATAGAAATTTTAAACATAACAATAGCAATCTTAGAACTTATAAAATAATCACCTCTTCCGGGCGGAAGCTTGAAGATTTAAATATGAATCAACTTTAAATTATATAAGTTTCTGAAATATATTTAAAATGACATTCCTATTGTCATTCCGACAGAGAAGCTTTTTCTGCTTCGACAAGGAATCTTTGATTTTATCGATAATAGAGATTCTTAAGCCGCAAAAAAAACTCCTTCAGAATGACAGTTTCAAGCTTTGAGCTTAAACTTTAATAAACATTGAAAGCATAAAAAAAACCTCATCAAATGAAATTGATGAGGTTTATATCATAGTTAAAGTCAGTTTTAACTCACTGCCTTCAGTTTTCTCAGGCTTGTTTTTTCTAAAGCTTTTTCAGCATAAGATTTGGTGACTTTAAGTTCTGTTTCATCACCTTCTGGCATGTCAAACATCGCATCTGTCAATATAGCTTCGCAAAGTGAACGTAATCCTCTGGCGCCAAGCTTGTATTCTAAAGCTTTGGTGACAATAAAGTCTAATGCTCCATCTGTAATTTGAAAATCGATATTATCCATTTCAAATAACTTCTGATACTGCTTGATGATTGCGTTTTTAGGCTCTGTCAAAATCAGTCGCAAAGTCTCCTTATCAAGCGGATCCATATAGGTCAATACAGGTAAACGACCAATGATTTCAGGAATAAGCCCGTAGTCTTTCAAATCTTTTGGAATGATGTACTGAAGGATGTTTTCCTTATCCACACTCTCACCCAGTTTTGAAGCCCCATAACCCACGGCCTGCATGTTCAAACGTTTGGAAATGTTTTTTTCAATACCATCAAAGGCACCACCAGCAATGAATAAGATGTTTTCGGTATTGACTTCGATAAATTTTTGATCAGGATGTTTTCTTCCTCCTTTTGGCGGAACATTCACTGTAGTGCCTTCCAAAAGCTTTAATAATGCCTGCTGAACGCCTTCTCCACTCACATCTCTGGTGATAGAAGGGTTATCGCTTTTTCGGGCAATTTTATCTATTTCATCGATGAACACGATACCGTGCTCTGCTTTTTCCACATTATAATCTGCTGCAGCCAGAAGTTTGGTTAGAATAGTTTCCACATCCTCACCTACGTAACCTGCTTCAGTAAGAACAGTCGCATCTACTATCGCTAAAGGCACATTCAACATTCTGGCAATGGTTTTAGCCACTAATGTTTTACCTGTACCCGTCTGACCAGCCATGATGATATTACTTTTTTGAATTTCAATATCATCTTTGGAAGTTGGCTGTAATAACCGCTTATAATGGTTATACACAGCAACAGACATCACTTTTTTGGTTTGGTCTTGTCCTATGACATATTGATCCAAGAAGTCTTTGATCGCCTTAGGCTTTCTCAGCTTCAATTCTGAAGTTAATTCCTCAGTACTATCCTGCTTGGATTCTTCTAAAACAATTCCGTGAGCCTGTTCTATACAGCGGTCGCAAATATGAGCGTCCAAGCCTGCGATGAGCAAGTTGGTTTCTGTTTTTTTACGTCCGCAAAACGAACATTCTAACTCTTCTTTTGCCATAATTTACTCTCTTGTCAATATTTCATCAATCATTCCATACTCTTTGGCAGCTTCAGCTTTCATCCAGTAATCTCTGTCTCCATCTTGATAAACGTCATCATAAGATTTGCCAGAATGTTTTGAAATGATTTTATATAATTCTTCCTTCAAAAGGATAATTTGGTTCGCCGTGATTTCTATATCATCTGCCTGACCTTGCGCGCCCCCCATTGGCTGATGAATCATCACTCTAGAGTGCGGCAATCCACTACGTTTACCAGCTGTTCCAGCACAAAGCAATACAGCTCCCATGGAAGCAGCAATTCCTGTGTTGATCGTCGCAACATCAGGTTTGATAAACTGCATGGTATCGTAGATTCCCAATCCTGCGTAGACACTACCTCCTGGTGAATTGATGTAAATCTGGATATCCTTTGAGGAATCTGTACTCTCCAAAAACAACAACTGTGCCTGGATGATATTGGCTACCTGGTCATTGATTGGCGTTCCCAAAAAGATGATTCTATCCATCATCAATCTGGAAAACACATCCATGGCCACGGCGTTCATCTGACGCTCCTCAATAATATTGGGAGTCATCGCCGTAGGAATCATGCTAGTGATGACTTTATCGTAATAATTGGCATTGACACCGTGATCTTTGGTGGCAAACTTTTTAAATTCTTTATCCATTTTCATAATATCCACTGTATTTTAAAACGAATATAGCTTGAAGCTAAACTCTAGCGTCCTTTTTTACTAAATGTTAACTTCAAGCTATAGGCTTTATCTTTAGGTTAAATTGACTTATTTGTAAATTTTGTCAACAAACTCTTTATAAGTCACTTCTTTTTCTTCAACTTCCATTTTGTCTTTGTACAACTGAAGCAATTTTTGAACCATCACTTCTTCTGAAAATTGTCTCACCTGCTCCTGGTTGGACATCAGGTTTTGGATAATGCCGTCCATTTGATCTTCTGGAAAATCCATCTGTCCAAACTGCATCATCTGCATTTTGATCTTTTCCTTAGCTACTTTTTTAACGTCTTCAATTTCAACTTTGATGTCGTTATCTTTAGCGATTTTGGCTTCAATTAACTGGTACTTGATGCCTTTTTCACTCTTTTCGTATTCTTCCTTTGCCTCTTCTGGCGTCAATTCCTTTTCACCCTGAGTTTGCAACCACTTCTGAAGAAATTCTGAAGGCAATTCAATGTTAGCTTTTTCAATAAGATGCTCGGTGACATCATTAAAAAATTGCTGATCGCCCTGCTGCTGAAAGGTTTGTTTAGACTGCTCTGCAATCTTTGCTTTTGCTTCTTCTTCTGAAGTTACTTCGCCTTCACCAAAAGCCTTGTCAAACAACTCCTGATTCAGTTCAGCTAAAACTTGTTCATTGATCTCTTTGATGGTGAATGTCAAGTCCACTTTAAGTCCGTCAACTTTATCCTGCTCAAGACCTAAATGTCTGGCTAAAGTCTCATCATCTTTGAACAATTTATTGGACTTTAAAGTCACCTGATCGCCAACTTTAGCTCCCAATAATTCTTTTTTATTGGTTTTTCCGTCGATGTCCTCTACTTTAAAAGTAGCTTCATTTTCAATACTTTCTTCCTCATTATGGAAAGTCCCAACAACGGTAAAGCCTTCTTTCACCTCTTCCTGAGTCACCAATTTTCCGTATTGACGCTGAATGGTTTTGATTTGGTTATCAATCATTTCGTCGTCTGCAGAAATATTGTAGTAAGTCACAGGTCCTTCACCTTCCAAAGTCACTTCAAATTCTGGAGCAAGCCCCAATTCAAATTCGAACGTGTACTCATCGGACTCCCAGTTAAGGTCATCTTGAGGTTTTGGAAGTGGATTTCCTAAAATATCGAGTTTCTCTTCTGTAATATAAGAGTTCAAGGAATCTTGTAGCAATTTATTGACTTCATCTACCAACACCGCTTGTCCATACTGCTTCTTGATCATTCCCATAGGAACCATACCTTTTCTAAAGCCTGGAATGTTGGCAGTTTTACGATAGTCTTTAAGTACTTTATCTACTTTTGGACTATAATCGTCTTTTTCAATATTGATTTTGACTACAGAATTCAGTTGATCTTTGTCTTCTCTCGTTATATTCATTCTAAAGGATTATTTTTTAAAAGCGCAAAATTACAATTTATTTCACTGCTTACCAAGTTTTTATAAAGAGGCAGGGTTCTCTAAAGCTTAAATAATTCAAAAAATAATCACTCTGTTTCTGAAGGAATGGATTGGGAGTCCCTCTTCAGTTTATAGAACATAATCACATCAAAAATAAAGTGAGCAGTCATGGCTGAATAGATATCCAAGTAGAGAACAAGGTAACCAAATCCTGCTGAAATGAAGATCAGAAATAAACCATAAATCGACTTTTTCCAGTCTTTGGTAGAAATATAGCCGTGAAGCAATACAAAAAGTATGGCGGCAAACCATAAGCCTAAAAGCGGCTGTAGTGCACCACGAAATAAAATTTCTTCGCCAACCCCAGCACAAAATGAATAAAACAAAATGTCTGTCCAGTGCAGGTCCAGACCTTTAAAGAGGCTGGCATAAAAGGTGCTTGTTTCTTTCAGCTGAGGCAATTTCAAAAGTAAGATTCCAACACATGCGGCTACAGCTCCAAAGCCTAATCCTACTGGAAGGGAAAGCATTAGGTTGTCATAGTCAAACATGTCAAAGTAATCCACACGATCTGAAAATGACAATACAAGGTAAGCGATTCCACTAAAGCCAAAGAGGGTAAAGACAGACAAGGCCAGCATGGCCTTTTTGGTTAAAAGCATAAAGATTTAAAATTTGTGATGTTTATCTCCTACCGGAACGCTCTGCTACAGAAAATATAAGTGACTGTAAAAAGGATAACAAAATACTAAACAGCACTGCCCACCAGAAACCATCTACACGAAAGCCTCCCACCAGTCCATCGGCCATCAAAATGATGACAGCATTGATGACCAATAAAAAGAGTCCAAAGGTTAGAACTGTAACCGGTAAGGTGAGTATGAGCAATATAGGCTTGACGAAAATGTTGAGTAAAGCTAAAAGCGCAGCTACAACAACAGCTGTAAAGAAATCTGAGACATAAACACCTCCTAAAACATTGGATAAGACTAGAACAATGATTCCGGTTAATATAATTTGTAATAAGGTTTTCATTAGGTTTAGGTTTGGTTTAGACTTCAAAAATAAAAAAACTGCTTCAATCAAATGATTGAAGCAGTTTTTTTAAGCTTTCAAATTAATGCTAGTTGACGTTATCACTAAAATTAATTGTTCCATAAGCACCAATATTGACTTCTGGCAAGTCAGACCCATAGGTCATATTAATCGCTCTTAAGGTTTCGTTGGCTACTAAAGCATACCCTCTTGGGGTTAAATGAACTCCATCCAGGGAAAAGCCTCCACCAGAAACAAAATCTGAAGTTACGATTCCACCAGGAAAGCTAATCCCTTGGGCAACATTTTGTAGCAATCCATCAGCATCTACAAATGCTAAACCATTGGCTTGAGCTAAACCTTGGATTGTAGAGTTATAAGAGGTTCTAGCAGTAGAAATCGCTTGCAATTCAGCTGTATCTAAAGCGTCCTGATCTTCGATTGGGTTAACAGCATTTAGAACTAGCTGACCTTGTTCAGGTGTAGGTGTTCCGCCTTGCTGAAGTATTCCAAGTACTTGCTGAACTTCTGGTGTAAGAGCCACTGAACCATAACCTTGACCTAATGCAGCTTGATCTATAGTAAGCAAAAGCAATTCATTTTCTTGCATTTGTCTAAAGCCAAGAGGATTTTCCTGAGTGACTGGCACTTCAATGATAAATCTATTTGGTCCTTCAGTAAAAGGAATAGCATATTGAGCTGCTAATGCTTGAGCCTGTTCTGGAGGAACACCCTGCTGTATCAATCCTTGAGTAAAAATACCAGCTACAGCTTGAAAAAAGCCTGTCAAATTGGCTGCAGTTGTAGCGTCTATTTCCAGTGCATTATTGGGAACTGTAGTAAAAAAAGGTATATCTGTCACATCTGGAATATTGTAAACCACACCCCCAGAAGCTGAAGCTATTAAACCATCTATCAATTGACTGTATACTCCAGCAAAAACATTAGGGTCTGTAATGTCGTTTGAAGCATAAGTTGATGGATCCAGGTTCCCAGTTTGATCTACTCCAGTACCTCCACTTGTTGCATATCCTAAAATATCATTATTTCCAATCCATAGGGTAAAAAACGAAGGACTTTGTGCAGCCGCATCTTCAATGATAGTTGCGTTATCTGAAGAGGAGAATCTAGCAAAATATGGATTTGCTTGTTGTGGTACGCCAGCAGCATTTCCATATCCTGATGCTACCAAGTGAAAACTTTTTGCTCCAGGCACACCCATATTATTAAATGGTCCATTTAACTTGTTGGTTACTTCTGTTTGAGGATCTCCTGCTATTGGAGACGGTGGAATTACGGGCTGTCCTGCATTGGAAGATAAAACTAACCTGTTATTAGTAATTTGATTTCCACCTAGTTTTAATCCGCCCAGATTATCTGCCATTAACGGCTGTTCAAATTCTCCACCTCCTACAAGCGCAAACTGGCCAGATAGAATATTAGGGTAAGAATTCTCCTGCCCCTGAATGTAAAGAGCGTTATCTGCAAATCCAGCTGTAAGTGAATTTCCTAAAGCAACATAGTTGGAAAAATCAGCTTCCCCAGCTGTATACACTTCATTATCTTCGATGGAATCATCGAATTCCGGCTCACAAGCGAAAAGCCCAAAAGCCAAGAACGGTAAGTATTTTATATAGTTTTTCATCGTCTTAAATTATAATTTGTAAGTTACTCCTAGCCCTGGCAGAAATGCGTTGGACTTATAAGTACCGCTAAATGGCACTGCCTGACCGTTTTCTACATAAGAGTCGTAGGACGCATCGACTTCCTGGAATCTCACGTAAAGGAATGAGGCATCGATAGCAAATTTTTCTGAAACTTGAAAAGATAAACCAGCGGTATACCCATTGGCATCATTTCTTGGGGTTTCTGGAGCAAAGAATCCAGCCTGAACAGGAGATTCGTCGAAATAATAGCCCACTCTAAGCTGCAGATTGTCTGTCGCCTGGTATTGAGCTCCCATTCTATAAATAGATGCATTCTTGTAATTTCTTGGGTTGACAGAGGTAGCTACATTAGGATCTGCAAAATCAATATCTAAAGAGTTGTAAACATCCCAAAAAGCTCTTTGATAATCGAAGGCGAATAACCATTTTTCATTCAGCTGGTAAGCAAATCCCATTGTCAATTCAGCAGGTAGAGGAAGGGTAGCGTCAAAGCCGGTTGTTCCGTTCTGAGGAGTTAAAGTAGAGTTTGGAAAATTTGAAAAGGTAGCTTCACCACCCTCTGCATTCAATAGAATTTCTGATCTATAGTTGAAACCAATTCGCAGCTCTTCCACTGGCGTAAACATAAAACTAGCACTCCATCCTGTATTGGTTACTCCAGAATCGTCAATTGTAATGTTGGATCTATTGCCCTGCTCATCGGTAAGCGTTCGGTTAGCATTACGATTGAAGTTCACATTCCCAGTGACAAAAATGGGACCACCACCAATACTAAAATGCTCGGATAGTTTTAAAGAAACCAAAGGTTGAATATAAATTGCGGAAAGGTCAATATCATTAACAAGGTGAGACCCTGGCCAATTTCTTTCCCATTCTACAGAACTTCCATAAGGAGTTGAAACCGATAAGCCCAGGCTTAACCATTCATTAACTTTGTATGCCGCATGGAAATAGAAAGGTGTTCCTGGATCCTGCTGAGTTTCTGCAAACTGCCCAGTAGACCTATTTTGCCATTTCACATTGGAAAAAACACCCGTCACACCAGCAGATACAGTTAGTTTGTCTTCCAAATAAACTAAACCTGATGGATTAAAAAATGCAGTTTCAGCAGAGTTTACTACACCTACACCTGCATGCCCCATAGCAAGAGCCCTTTGGCCTTGCGCTGCTACTCGATAACCCCCTGCATAGGCCGTAGCCGAGGCTAGCATAAGGAGTAATCCTGAAATTAAAAAGTTCTTCATATTGATTTCATTTAATTATTGAATTCTAAAAAAATCTAATTCAAATTTATCATTTATTAATAATTTCACAACATAAATTTAAAATATTATGCATGCATATTAAATTTATTTCAGTTTAAGAGTGAAGATGCTTTATACTAAGCTCGTAAAATGCGTTTCGCTTTTCGGCGTGCACCCAATGCCCAGCACCTTTAATTGTCTGAATTTCAAAACTTTGAAAATGAGAAGCTATATCATCTGCATCACTTTCTTGTATATAGTCAGAATTCTCCCCTTTTATAAATAAAGTTTCTCCAGAGTATGCAGCATCTTGAGGTAACCCTTTTCCAACTTCTTCAATATTTTGTTTTAAAGCTTCCAGATTTATTCTAAGACTGAGCTCTTCCTGAGTTTTCCAATACAGGTTTTTCAATAAAAACTGTCGGATTGGCTTTTCTGAAAGATACTTGGACAATAACTCATCTGCATCTGTTCTGGAGGTAAGTTTGGCTTCTGAAACCTTAGTCAATCCTTCTAAAATTTGCTGGTGATGTGGTGCATAATATTTTGGAGCGATGTCAACAATAATAAGCTTATCAACCTGTTCTGGATATAATGTCGCAAACCTCATAGCGGTTTTCCCTCCCATCGAGTGACCTATGATAGAGGCGAAATCCAGACCTTTATCTTGAAGATATTGCTTTATATCCTCTGCCAAAAGATCATAACTAAAGGCTTCATCGTGAGGACTTCTCCCATGGTTCCTTTGGTCAACAAGGTGCACTTCAAAACCTTCTTTGGCATAAGAATTTGCCAATGTTTTCCAGTTATCTCCCATTCCTAAAAACCCATGAAGAATAATGAGTGGTTGACCTTCTCCTTTTATTTTTGAATGCAATTTCATCTAACTTAATTTTTTCAAGTATAATTTTACAACAGGCTCCAGACCCTCGTAAAGTGCTTCAGAAATAAGGGCATGTCCTATGGATACTTCATCTGCAAATGGAATCTTCTGAGCAAAAAATTCAATATTATCCAGAGATAAGTCATGTCCAGCATTGATACCTAGACCTAGTTTTTTTGCTTCTTCTGCACAAATAATGTAGGGCTGAATCGCTTTTACTCTGTCTTCAATATACCCCTGAGCATAAGATTCTGTATACAATTCAATTCTATCTGCACCTACTTCTGCAGCACCCTGAATCATTTCAACTTCAGGATCAACAAAAATTGAAGTTCTGATGCCATGTGCCTTGAAGTTGGCAATCACTCCTTTCAAAAAGTCTTTGTGTTTGATAGTATCCCAGCCAGAATTGGATGTAAGCACATCTTCTGCATCTGGAACCAAGGTGACCTGCGCAGGCGTTACTTCCAAAACAAGATCGATGAATTTTTGATTTGGGTTACCCTCAATATTAAATTCTGTTGATACTACCCCTGAAAGTTCTCTCACATCAGCATAGCGAATGTGTCTTTCATCTGGTCTTGGGTGAACGGTTATTCCCTGAGCTCCAAAAGATTCTAAACGTTTTGCAGCTTCAACCACATTGGGGGTATTCCCCCCTCTTGCATTTCGCAAAGTCGCAATTTTATTAATATTAACACTAAGTCGTATCATTGTTACTTTTTAAACAAAAATACAATCAAAAGTGAGACTTTGCTTGTATTTTGTGTATTTTGCATGAAAAGATCATCTTATGATTTGGCAGAATTTTATAGACCAAACTTTACAGCCTGTTCAGGTATCGAATACAATTTCAGAAATTAAATCAGCGTTCAAAGCCTGTAAATTTAACCACCTTCCTGTTTTCAAAAAAGAGGTTTTTAAAGGCAGTATTAATATTGATGACCTTATAGATCTTGACCCTACGACAGTCCTTTCGGAGTATAAGTATCTGCTAGAAGTATTTTATGTGGAAACACACAAAACCAATCTGGACCTTATTCATGAATTTGCAAATCACCAGACGAACTTATTGCCTATTTTAGACGATACTAAAAAGTATGTGGGTGTGATGAAGCTTGAGGATGTGCTGGATCTTTTTGGAGAAAGTCCTTTTGTCGCAAATGAAGGCGAGGTGATGGTTTTGAGAAAAGAAAGGACCAAGTTTGCTTTTAGTGAAGTTGCTCAGCTTATTGAAACCTTGAATGCCCGCGTTTCAGGAATGTATGTAAGCCAACTTTCTAAGGAAACGATAGAAGTCACAGTAAAAGTCGAACACCAGGGCATCAACGAAATTCTACAAACCTTCAGACGTTACGACTACCAAATTGCCAGTGAGCATCCTGAAGATTTGTTTGCCGAGGATCTCAAAGAACACTCAGATTATCTCAACAAATATTTAGATATCTAGAAAAAACTATGGTAAATAAAGTCGCCATATTTGGTCAATCTTTCTATCCTGAAACTGAAAAATACCTCATTCAGTTACTGGATGTATTAAACACACATAGTGTTAAAGTCATCATAGAGAAAGACTACTTTAAGTTGTTACAAAAAGAAAATTCAGTAGAGAATTTAAGGGAGGTTACAACCTTTGAAACACTTGATGAATCTTTTGACTTGTTTTTCACCATTGGTGGAGATGGAACCATTTTGTCTGCGGCCAAATTTGTAAAAAACCTGAATATTCCAATCATTGGCATAAATACGGGTCGGCTGGGATTTTTGGCTACTGTGCATAAAGACGAAATCAAGAAAAGCATAGAAGACATTCTAAATGGTCATTACAAAATATCGGAGCGTTCTTTACTGGAGGTAAAATTAGATACTGACGAAAAGACACTTGGTGAATTTTCATTTGCTCTCAATGATGTATCCATTAGCAGAAAAGAAACCACTTCTATGATAACCATTGAAACCTGGCTAGACGATGAGTTTTTAAATTCCTACTGGTCAGACGGAATTATTATTTCAACTCCAACAGGTTCAACAGGTTACTCTCTGAGTTGTGGTGGCCCCATAGTAACTCCGCAAACCAAAAGTTTTATAATCACACCTATTGCCCCTCACAATCTGAATGCCAGGCCTTTAGTAATTCCAGACCATCTTGAAATCAAATTAAAAATTTCAGGGAGAGAAAATCAATATTTACTTTCTCTGGATTCGAGGCTTGCCAGCCTTGATAAAGACACTATTGTAAGAATTAAAAAAGCAGATTTCAACATAAAGCTAGTTTGGTTACACAATGACAGTTTTATCACGACCCTAAGGAAGAAGTTACTTTGGGGCCAAGATAAGCGGAACTGAAACAATAAAACAGGCTTAAACGTGTTTTTAGATTACAAAATAATGAAAACACAAACCATTGCATTCAATATTTATATATTTGCAAACTTTTGAAACTCTATGAGATATATATTCGGTGTCATCTCTTTTTGTTTGGGACTTCAGTTTTCATCGGCACAAACTTACGAAGCGGGTTTAATGCTTGGCGGGACTAATTTTGTAGGTGATGTAGGCTCAGCATCCTTTACAAAACCTAGAGATTACCTAAGCAGAGATAAGATATCTTATGGAGCTATTTTGAAATGGAACCGAAGTCCACGGCATGCTTTTCGATTTAGTGCCATGCGCATAAATACATTTGACGACGATAGAAGATCTGATGAACCAAGGAGAATCAACAGAGGCTATGCCTTTGAAACTTCACTTACTGAATTATCTTTAGGACTGGAATTCAATTTTTTTGAATGGGATTTACACGAACTTAAGAGGCCACTTTTCACACCATACATATATACTGGACCAACTTATTTTTTCACAAATGAATTTTATGTTGAAAACAATGAGCTGGTTGAAGGAGAATCCACTTTCAATTTTGCAATTCCACTTGTTTTCGGAGTCAAGGGCACGTTGAGCAGACATTGGATACTAGCTGCAGAGTTTGGAGCTCGTTATACCTTTACAGATAATTTGGACGGAAGTGCTCCAGATGAAATAAACAGTCAAACAAATTATCCTACCTTTGGCAATTCAAATATGAACGATTGGTACATATTTACAGGAATAACGCTTACTTACACCTTCGGTCGTAAGCCTTGTTACTGCAATTTTTAGTAAATGGATTTTAAGTCAAACATCATAGTAGAAAGGTTACCAAAGCACATCGCCATCATAATGGATGGCAATGGGCGCTGGGCAAAAAACCAAGGTTTAATGCGCGTAAGAGGTCATGAAAAAGGGACCAAAGCCGTGCGTGAAACCGTAGAAGGTTGTGCAGAATTGGGCGTTGAGAACTTGACATTGTACGCTTTTTCTACTGAAAACTGGAAACGACCAAAACTGGAAGTTCAAACCCTCATGAAGCTACTTGTTTCTTCCCTTAAAGAAGAAATCAAAACCTTACAGGATAACAAAATAAAGCTACAGGCTATAGGATGCATAGCCAATTTACCTCCAAAAGCCAGGAAGGAATTAAAAGAAGTTATTGATAAAACTGCGCACAACGACCACATGACGCTCACCCTTGCTTTAAGCTATGGCTCCAGAGAAGAACTGATCCATGTGGTAAAAGAAATAAGTGAGAAGGTAAAAAATAATATAATTGATTCAGAAACTATTGATGAATCTACAATAAATAAGCATCTTTACACCCAAAATTTACCAGATGTAGATATGATGATACGTACCAGCGGTGAGCAACGTATCAGTAATTTTTTACTCTGGCAGATGGCCTATGCAGAATTGTATTTTACAGATGTTCTTTGGCCTGATTTCAGAAAAGAAAACCTTTTTGAAGCAATTTACGAATACCAAAAAAGAGAAAGAAGATTTGGAAAAACAAGTGAACAACTCTAAGTACACCTTATTGTTTGCTAGAACAACAAAGTATATATCAGTTCTGGCCCTTATACTACTCAGTGCATTTGCAAGCGCTCAAAATTCCCCTCAGGAAGCAGCTGGTAAAAAATATACCCTCGGAGACATCGAAGTCATAGGATCTTCCAGTTATAATGAGCAAACAGTCATCGCATTTACAGGCCTCAAAAAAGGTGAAGAGATTTACATACCTGGTGAGAAAATCAGCAAGGTTTTAAAAAAGCTCTGGGATCTTGGACTTTTCAGTGATATTAATTTCTACCTTAAAAATGTTGATGGGAATACGGCAGACCTTCAATTGGAAATTGTTGAAGTCCCTAAGCTTAACGAGGTCAAAGTAAGAGGCATAAAAAAGAGAAAACGATCTGAAATCATAAAAGACAACAAGCTTCAAAGAAATACGAAAGTAACCGAAAACTTTGTCATTAATCTTCGTAATAATATTGAAGATAAGTATAGAGAAAAAGGATACTTGAACGCCAAAGCAAAAATCAATACCACTCCTGTTGTAGATACAACCTCTACAGACAACCTGGTGGATATGACAGTAAACATTGAACGCGGTGATAAAGTAAAAATCAGCTCTATCAATATTGAAGGCAATGAGGAATTCTCAGACTGGAGAGTGAAGCGCATGATGAAGAAAACCAAGGAAAAATTCTTCTTAAGATTTTGGAAACGCTCGAAGTTTATTGAAGATGAATATGAGGCTGACAAAGAAAGAATTGTTAAAAAATTCAAAGAAAAAGGATATAGAGATGCTAGAATAGTAAAAGACTCTGTAACTGTAAATTCTGATACTGATATCGCTATAGATCTCCAGGTAAGAGAAGGCAGACGTTACTACTTTGGTGATATTGAGTTCTTGGGAAATTCTGCTTATACCGATTCACAACTCAAGCAATTGATGGGAATTCGTAAAGGAGACCCTTATAACGGGACTATCCTTCAGAGTAAAATAGCCAATAATGAAAAGCCAGATGCTGATGATATCACCAACTTATATCAAAACAGCGGTTATCTATTTTCAAACATCACCCCTGTTGAAACAAGAATTTATAACGATACCATTGACTTTGAGATCAGAATAAATGAAGGCAAAATTGCTTATTTTAACGAAATTACAGTTACAGGAAATGACAAAACCAATGACAATGTCATCTTTAGAAATCTAAGAACACGTCCTGGACAACAATATAGTAAGCAGGACGTAATGAGCACCATTCGTGAACTTGGTCAGCTTGGATTTTTCAATGCAGAAAATCTTGAGCCAAAGTTTGAAAATGTAGACCCTCAATCTGGAACTCTGGATTTGCATTATGTTGTAGAAGAACAAGGAAGTAGCCAGATTGAACTACAAGGTGGTTATGGTGGCGGTGGTTTCATCGGTACATTAGGACTGAGATTCAACAACTTTTCAATCAAAAATATTTTCAATAAAGAAGCCTACAAACCAGTTCCAATGGGCGATGGACAATCACTTTCGCTTAGAGCACAAGCAAGTATAGCTTTCCAGAACTATAGCTTATCTTTCGTAGAACCGTGGTTGGGTGGTAAAAAACCTGTACAACTCTCTGTATCGCTTTCTCAGACCATTCAATTCTTGTTCAACCCTTTAACGAGAAGGGCAGATAACGACCGTAGCTTCACTATTTCTGGTATCAATGTAGGTTTTGCCAAAAGATTAAGAGAGCCCGATCAAAACTTTACACTTTCAACCTCTGTGGGTTATCAAAATTTCCAGCTCAATAATTATAACATCGGTTTGTTTAGGTTCCCTAATGGTACTTCCAATAACTTATCATTCACAGTTGGATTGAACAGAAACAATACGTTTACCAACCCCATTTTCCCAATGGGCGGGTCGGAGTTTGACTTTTCTGTTAAATTCACTCTACCGTATTCAGCCTTTAATGATGTAGATTATGCAGGTCTTCGAGAAGACAGGAATGAAGCTTTAGCAAACAATGATTCTGAAGCTTTAGCTGAAATTGATCAGCAGAGATTCAACTGGTTAGAATTTTACAAAGTAAAATTTAGTGGTGACTGGTATAATAATTTGTTTGATAAATTAGTTTTAAGAACAAGGTTTGAGTATGGATTTTTAGGAGCCTATAACAACGACAGAGGTATTCCACCTTTTGAAAGATTCTTCTTAGGAGGTGATGGTCTTGCAGGTTTTGCACTGGACGGACGTGAGATTGTTGCTTTAAGAGGTTACCCTAACCAGTCGATACTTCCTAGAACAAGGAGTGTAGGTGGTGAAGAAAGTTTCAACGACGGTGCTTCTATTTATAATAAATATACCATGGAATTGAGATACCCAATCACTTTGAAACCAACAGCCTCTATATATGGTCTTGCTTTCTTAGAAGGTGGTGCTACGTTCGATCAGTTTAAGGATTTCACTCCTTTTGAAATGAGTCGATCTGCAGGTGCTGGATTGCGTATTTTCATGCCAGCCTTTGGCTTGCTAGGTATTGATTTTGGATACGGATTTGATCCCATTCCAGGATCCAATACAGGAGCTAATGGCTGGGAAACTCACTTTATAATTGGTCAACAATTTTAAAAGTGGCATGGTTTTTAATCATAATGTATTATGAAATTATTTAATTATGTTTTAGTTCTTAGTTTCTTCACCTTGACTGCTGTAGGTCAAGGAGGTTTAAAAATTGCTTATGTAGATATGGATTATATTTTGGATAATCTTCCAGAATATAGGCAAGCCTCTAGCCAATTGGATTCCAAAGCTCAGCAATGGAGAACAGAAATCGAGAGCAAACAGAATGAAATTGAAGACCTAAAAGCAGAGTTAGAAAACGAAAGACCACTCCTTACAGCAGATCTTATTCAAGATATGGAAGATGAAATAAGTTATCTTGAGTCTCAATTGCTGGAATATAGGAATAAACGCTTTGGAGTGTCTGGAGATTTTATAGTACAAAAAAGACAATTGATTCAACCTATTCAGGATCAGATATTTAATGCCATTCAGGAGATAGGAGATAACAGAGGTTATGATTTTATTTTTGAAAACTCTGCGGATGCTTTACTTTTGTTTTCGGCAAGACGGCACGATCTTAGTGATGTCATTTTGAAATTGATCAATAGAAATTCCAGAGGTGGGGGAGAAAAAGATTCTCCAAATGTAATTGAAGAAATGGAAGACTATAAGTCTGTAGAAAAGGCGGAGGAAGAAGAAACAAAAAAAGTAGAAAAAGAGCTCAAAGAGGAAGAACAAAAAAATGCCAGAGAAGCCCTTATAGATGAACGCCAAAGAAAACGAGATTCTTTAAGAGATGCCAGGCAAAAAGAATTTGAAGAGCGAAGAGCTAGAATTTTAAAACAAAGAGAAGAACGACAAAGAGAAAGAGACTCTATTAAAAACGCAAGAGAAAATAATTAATTATAATCACTAAACTAAAAATTAAAAAATGAGAACTTTAAAAACAATTGTAATAGCATTGGTATTGTCTTTTGGATTGATGGCTACCACTAATGCACAATCTAAAATTGCACACATCAACTCACAGGAGTTTGTACAAAATTTGCCAAGTTATAAATCTGCAATGACTGAGCTGGATCAACGTGAAAAGACCTATCGTAAGGAAATTGACGATTTATTGAAAGAGGCTCAAAAGACCAATGAGCGTTACCAGAGAGAAGCTGGAACTAAAACTGAAGAAGAAAACCAAACAAGAGCTATGGAACTTCAGGAAATGCAACAATCTATCCAAGAGTATAGACAAACAGCCTCTGAAGATCTTCAGAAAAAACAGGAAGAATTGATGAGACCAGTTCTTGAGAGAGCCAGACAGGTCATTCAAGATGTAGCCAGAGAAAAAGGTTATGACTACGTACTAGATTCTTCTCTTGGTGCAGGAGTCTTGATGGCAGATGGTTATAATCTTATGGATGATGCCAAAGCAGCTATAGGAGAGTAATTGTATTTACTTTAAAATTCATACAAAAAGACCATCTTTGTGATGGTCTTTTTTATTTATCATGTGTAATCAACCAATAGTTTTATTTGATTCTGGAGTAGGTGGCACCTCTATTCTAAAAGAAATAGCTGAGTTGTTACCTCATGAAAATTTCGTCTATTTAGCAGATAGTCAAAATGCACCCTATGGAGTAAGGAGTCCTGCAGAAATCATCGATCTAAGCATAAAAAACACCGAGCTGGCTTTAAGCATGAAGGCCAAAATCATAGTAGTCGCCTGCAATACAGCAACTACAAATGCTATTTCGTATTTAAGATCGCATTACCAACTTCCATTTATAGGAATAGAACCCGCCATAAAACCTGCAGCACTAAATTCTGAGGTGAAACGAATTGGTGTTCTAGCAACCAAGGGAACGCTAAGCAGCGAGCTATTCAAACAGACCTCAGAAACATTTGCAAGTGGAATTGATGTTATAGAAGTTATAGGCAAAGGCATTGTGGAAGCTGTAGAGGGTGGATGGACCTCTGATGATGGTTTTGTGGAAGAATTAAAAAAACAAATCCAACCATTTATAGACGAAGACATAGATTATTTAGTTCTTGGCTGCACACACTTCCCTTATATTGTTCCGCAACTTAAAAAACTTCTTCCTGCTCATGTGAAAATTATAGATTCTGGAAGAGCAGTTGCAAAGCAGACTCAACACGTACTAAAAGAAAATCACTTAGAGAACCCATCAACAAAAAAAGGCAAAGTAGAAATTTTTACAAATGTTGATAATGTTGTTCATATCAAACAACTGATCAAAGGGATTCCAAACTTAAGCGTAAATAGAAAAAACTTTTAATAGTTAACTGCTGGACAGTTACATTTGTGACGCTTTCGGTTTTTTCCAAAATCATAGCCTAAGGTGATTTGATGAAATCCACTGGTGGAAATAACTTCCGAAAAAGCTTGATGAGAATAGGTATATGCAACCATGAATCTGTTATAATTGAATCCAATAAATGGCGAAATGTATTGCAAGTTTTGCGATTGCGTCTCATCCCCTGGAGCTGTAAAGTCGATTCCATCCAAAGCTCTTCTGTAAGAAACACCTCCCCAAACCTGGCCAACGTTCAGCTGATAATAAGCTTTTGCATTAAAATCAATATTAGACTGATTCAGAGCTTCTCTATGCTGAAAAAATACTGAAGGCTCAAAAATCCAACGCGACTCCAGTGGTGCGATCGTATAACCTACAGAGGCTAAGTATTGTCTTTGATTTTGAGTTTCAAACACTTCAGAAAAAACACGCCGCTGCTGGGGCAACAGATTTTTAAAGGTAACATGAGTGAAAAAATTCAAAAAGAAATAGGATACGCCAATATCAACATTGAAAAGCGTTTCAGATTGCTGTCCGCCATTAATAGCTGGATCGGGATTGCCGATAGTATTAAGACCAGTTTGATCCAAACGGTCCTGGACAACGCCAGCGCTCAGTCCAAAAGAAAGCTGATTAATATCTGCTGTAGACCTTGAAAACATGAGGTGGTAGGCAAAGGTCGCCAAAGCACCTTGCTGTGAAAATCTGCCGTTAGCATCGTTATAAAAAATACCCCCTAGCCCCACTTTATCGTTCACCCGGCCGTTCAAACTTAAAGTCTGCAAACTTGGTGCATTGTCTACATCAAACCATTGTTGACGTGCTGTAAGTCTAGCTTTATTAAAATTGGACGCTCCTGCCATAGAAGGATGTACCAAATAATAATTATCCGTCAGGTAATCTGAGTAAATTGGTAAACTAAGACTTTGAGTGTAGGATAAGCTAGAAGAAAACATTGCAAAACATAAAATGACAATTGCAAAGAGCTTCAATAGGGAGTTGTAAAAACTAGAGGCGTTCAAAAGGTAGTTCTAAAATTTAAAATGCTGTCAAATATAAATTTATTTCTCCCTTTATGAGTTGCAATTGTATGATTTCTTAAAATTTTTAAGAATTAAATAAACAAAAGACATTTCCTAATAGAAACTCAATTAGATCAATTCTAAACTAATGTTTTGTAATTTTGCAAAAAAAGATGGATTATGTCGACATATAGCGTAGAAATAAAATCAACCAATAAGCCTTCTATACTGAAGTTTGAATTCAATGAATTTTTAACTAAACAGAAAGGTTACGAATACCATAATATTGAAGAAGCAGCCAAGTCTCCTATAGCTTCTCAATTATTTTACTTACCATTTGTGAAGACGGTTTACATCTCACAAAATTTTATTGCCATTGAAAAATACAATATTGTAGAATGGGAAGAGGTGCAGGGAGAAGTAGCAGAACAACTGCTCAAACATCTGAATGAAGGTGGTGCAGTCGTGAACGAGGAAGAAGCCAAATCTGCCAAAAAAGTACCAGTAACTGTTTATGCAGAAAGCACACCAAACCCATCTGTGATGAAGTTTGTTGCCAATAAAAAATTGGTCTTGGAGTCGGCAGAATTTAAAACCATAGATGATGCAGACCGTTCACCTTTGGCACAAAAACTATTTCATTTCCCCTTCGTGAAAGAGGTGTTTATGGATGAGAATTACATCTCTATCAATAAGTATGACATGGCAGAGTGGGACATGATTACCAACGAATTACGAGGCTTTATAAAAGCTTATATAGAAGAAGGTGGCCCTATTCTAAAAACGGGTTCTGTTTCCACAGAGAAATCTGAATCCTCGTCTTCTCCAAAAATTGACACGTCAAATCTTGATGATATCTCCAAAGAAATCGTACAGATTTTGGAAGAATACGTCAAGCCAGCAGTGGCAAGTGATGGCGGGAATATTGTGTTCAAATCTTATAATACTGAATCTAAAGATGTAGAAGTTATTCTTCAGGGCGCATGTAGCGGTTGTCCTTCTTCAACGATCACACTGAAAAACGGCATCGAAACCATGCTTAAAGAAATGATGCAGGGAAAAATAGGCAACGTTGTCGCTTATAACGGGTAGAAGCCCCACCCACATTTATACTCATCCAGATTTATTTCATAAATCTGATCTCTCCAAAGGAGAGGTAAAACTGAAATTTACTCAGGATTCTTTGTGTCAAAACTACTTACAATCAGCTCGGCGGTTCGGCGACTTGCTCCCACTCCGCCGAGTTTTGTTTTCAAGTCTTTGTAGTCTGAAAGCAATTTCTCTCTTTTGGCAGAATCCAAAATTTTATCCAGCTCCAATTTCAGGTGTTTAGATGTGAATTCATTTTGAATCAATTCCTTCACCACCTCCCTATTCATAATCAAGTTGACCAGTGAGATATAATCCAATTTCACAATTTGTTTCGCGATCAAATACGATATCAAATTTCCTTTATAGCATACCACTTCTGGTACTTCAAACAAAGCCGTTTCCAGAGTTGCCGTCCCCGAAGTAACCAGCGCCGCATGAGATTTACTTAAGAGATTGTAGGTGTCATTTTGAATCAATTTTACTTCTGACTTCAATACAACTGACTTATAAAATTCTTCCTCCTGGCTTGGCGCTCCCGCAATCACGAATTGATACGTGGGATACTCGCGAACTACTGAGAGCATGACCGAAAGCATTTTAGAAATTTCCTGTTTTCGACTTCCTGGTAACAGAGCTATGATAGGTCTATCATCTAGTTGATACCTGTTTTTAAACTCCTGAAAACTGATTTCTTTGCGTTTTTCAATTTGATCTAAAAGGGGGTGGCCCACAAAGTGGACCTTAAAGTTGTGCTTTTCTTCATAAAACTCCTTTTCGAAAGGAAGAATGACGTACATATGGTCAACATCCCTTTTTATATCCTTTATTCTATTTTCTTTCCATGCCCAGATCTGAGGTGATACATAGTAATGCGTAGCAAAACCCTGCTCTTTGGCCCATTTGGCAATCCGCATATTAAAACCAGGATAATCCACAAAAATGATCGCATCGGGTTGAAATTCAGAAATGTCTGCTTTGCAAAGTTTGATATTATTCAGGATGGTTTTAAGATTGGTAATCACTTCCCAAAATCCCATAAAAGCAAGTTCTCTGTAGTGTTTGACCAGCGTTCCCCCAACCTCCTGCATGAGATCGCCTCCCCAAAATCTAAAGTCTGCAGAGGGGTCTTTCTCTTGTATGGCCTGCATCAAATTGGAAGCATGAAGATCTCCAGAAGCTTCACCAGCTATGATATAATATTTCATGGATTTAGTTTACCGCTAACAATTCACGAAATTACGATAAATAAAGCATTAGACCTTAAGCTTAGATGCAAGTTCATTCTTGAGTTCCTGTGGGATTTGCTACATTTGCAGAATCTTTTTAAGACAAAGAATTTATGATTCAATCCATGACCGGTTACGGTAAAAGCACACTAGAAGTTGCTGGCAAAACCTTTACGGTAGAGATAAAATCTCTCAACAGTAAAAACCTAGATGCCAATGTGAGAATGCCTTCAGAATTTAGAGAGCTTGAACTCCCCCTCAGAAATAAACTTTCACAAAGCTTGAGCCGTGGTAAAGTAGATTTTTCGCTTCAGGTTGAAAAACATGAAGAAGAAAGTACTGCGAAAATCAACACTAAAGTGGTTGAGGGTTATTTAAAACAACTCCAGCAATTTTCTTCTTCCACCAATGGAGATCAAAATCGCTTACTTCAAATTGCGATGACCATGCCCAACGCCTTAAGTTCAGAAAAAAATGAACTGGAAAAGGCAGATTCTGAAGCCGTTTACCAGGTGTTAGATTTGGCTTTAGAGCAAATCAATACCTTCAGAACCGATGAAGGAAAAGTCTTAAAAGAGGATTTTGAACTTCGCATTCAAAACCTAACCAACTTACTATCAGAAGTAAAATCAATAGATCCTGAACGTATCGAACACGTAAAGACGAGGCTGAGGAAAGGGATTGAAGAGCTGAAAGAAAAAATTGATGAGAATAGATTTGAACAAGAGCTCATCTATTACATCGAGAAATACGATATCACCGAAGAGAAAACCAGACTAGATAATCACCTGGCTTATTTCATAAAAGCACTAAATTCTTCAGATTCCAATGGTAAAAAACTGAATTTTATCTGTCAGGAAATTGGTCGGGAAATCAACACTATAGGCAGTAAATCCAACTTTGCAGCCATGCAAAAAGCAGTGGTGCAAATGAAGGATGAACTCGAAAAAATAAAGGAACAACTGCTTAACGTATTGTAGGTATGAATGACTCAAAGCAAGGTAAGCTCATCGTTTTTTCTGCACCATCCGGTTCAGGAAAAACGACTATTGTAAGACATCTTCTGAAGCAAGAAGATTTGAATTTGGAATTTTCAATTTCAGCGACTTCCAGAGCGCCTAGAGAAAATGAAGTAGATGGCAAGGATTATTACTTTATGGATTTGAAAGAATTCAAGTCTCACATCAAAAATGAGGATTTCCTGGAGTGGGAGGAGGTTTATCGAGACAACTTCTACGGCACGTTAAATGCTGAAGTGGAACGCATCTGGGCCATGGGCAAGCACGTGGTTTTTGATATAGATGTAGTTGGCGGACTAGACATAAAAAGAATATATCCAGAGCAAACTTTGGCTGTTTTTGTAGAGCCCCCTAGCATTGAGGAATTGAAAATCAGACTCAAAAAGCGCAAAACCGAATCTGAAGACCGCATTGCCATGAGAGTTGCCAAAGCGTCTATTGAAATGGCTACAGCTCCACAGTTTGATCATATCATCGTCAATGAAGATTTGGATACTGCTCTTGATGAAGCCTATCATTTGGTCAAAAACTTTATCCAATGAAAAAGGTAGGGCTTTATTTTGGAACATTCAATCCTTTTCATATCGGACATTTGATCATTGCCAATCATTTGGCCGAGCATACCGATTTAGATGAAATCTGGCTGGTGATTACCCCACAAAGTCCTTTCAAAAAGAAAAAAAATCTTTTGGAAAATCATCATCGCTTTGAACTGGTGTATCGCGCTACAGAAGCTTATGATAAATTGAAACCCAGCGATGTGGAATTCAAACTACCACAACCCAACTATACGTCCAAAACTTTGGCTGAGCTGAAAGATTCTCATCCTAGCTTAAGTTTTTCATTGATTATGGGAGAAGACAACCTGGTGAATTTTCATAAATGGAAAAATTATGAAAACATCCTGGAGGAGCATGATATTTATGTTTGTCCCAGACAAACCAAAATGGAAATCCCAGAGCGGTTTCAAGACCATCCCAAGATTCACAAGACAGATACACCTATCATGGAAATTTCGTCTACTTTAATAAGGAACATGATAAAATCTGGTAAAAACGTGGAGCCCCTTCTTCAGCATAAGGTCTGGGAATATATTGATGAAATGAATTTTTATAGATGAAACTTTATAAGTTTTGTGATTAAATCTTTGTTAATCTGAACCAAAAAACACTAATATTTATCAAGTTTTGAATTGATTGTCTATCTCAAACCCAAGGAGAAGAATCAACTTTAAAATATAAAACATATGACAAATCCTAATCCAAATTTTGGAGTTATTGGCGGCGGAAGCTGGGCAACAGCTATCGTAAAAATGCTTTGTGAAAATGTTCCAGAAGTGAACTGGTACATGAGAAATCAGGAAGTCATAGACCATATAGAAAAAGAGCATCATAACCCAAATTACCTGAGTGCCGTAGAATTTGATCCTAAGCAACTCAAACTCTCTAGTGAAATCAATAAAGTTATTCAAGAATCAGACTTTTTGATTTTTGTGGTGCCTTCTGCTTTTTTGATGAAAGAGCTAGAAAAAATCACTGTAGACATTTCAGATAAGATCATCTTTAGTGCTATTAAAGGAATTGTCCCAGAATCGCAGCTCCTGGTGGGAGAGCATTTCCATAAACAATACGATATTCCTTTTGAAAGAATTGGTGTCATCACTGGTCCGTGCCACGCAGAAGAAGTAGCCTTAGAACGCTTATCTTATCTGACCATTGCCTGTGCCGATGAAGGTCATGCCAATACCCTGGCTCAGTATCTTAGTAGCGAATACATCAAATGCAATGTTTCTGAAGATATTATTGGAACAGAATATGCTGCAGTGCTTAAGAACATCTATGCTATCGCAGCAGGTATTGCCCATGGATTAGGTTATGGAGATAACTTCCAAAGTGTGCTCATGAGTAACGCTATACGCGAGATGAAGCGATTCATCAAAAAACGCTACAAGATGAAAAGAAACATCAATGATTCTGCCTACCTGGGAGATTTGTTGGTAACAGGCTATTCTGTGTTTAGCCGTAATCGCTATTTTGGAAACATGATAGGAAAAGGCTACACCGTAAAAAGTGCACAGATGGAAATGAGCATGGTTGCAGAAGGCTATTATGCCACCAATTCTGCTTACGAAATCAGTAAATCTTTCGGCAATAAAAAGGCAAAAACACCCATCATAAACGCAGTTTACAAAGTTTTATACGAAGGGAAAAATCCAAAGAAAATCTTCGAAAAATTAGCTGATAAGCTTAACTAATTAATTTTAAATGAATTCAATTTTGAAAGGCGGCCTATTAGTCGCCCTTGGAGCTTCATGCTATGGTTTGCTTACTACTTTCGTTAAACTAGCTTACGAAGAACATTATACCGCTTATGAAGTCACTTTTTCACAGATCCTGATAGGCTTTATAGCTTTAGTGATTCTAAATCTATTCCTAAAAAAGGAAAAACCGCCTATCACCGATCCTAAACTAAGGCGCAAAACCATTTGTTACCTTATGCTGGCGGGGACTTCTCTGGGGTTTACCAGTATATTTTATTACCTAGCGATGCAGTACATCACTGTTTCTGTAGGTATCGTTCTACTCATGCAAAGCGTATGGATAGGTGTGGTACTGGATAGTATCATCAACAAAATAAAACCAACAAAAATTAAAATCCTCTCGGTTGTGTTGATTTTGATTGGTACTGTATTGGCGGCAGATTTATTGATGCAAGAACAAACTGTCGAATTAGCTGGCATAGGTTACGGTATTTTAGCTGCTTTGTCTTACACTGTCACCATCATGACTTCCAATAGTGTGGGTACTCAATACCATCCTATTACCAGAAGTAAATGGATGATGCTAGGCGGACTCATCGTCGTTTCCATCATTACATTACCAGAACTTTTAGATTACATGGATTTTGGCATTTTTAAGCTTTGGGGGCCAGTTTTAGCTCTGTTTGGAACTATTTTACCGCCCTTATTTTTTACAGCTGGCATGCCCAAAATAAACGTTGGACTTGGCGCTATCATTTCGTCTATAGAATTGCCAGTAGCCGTCTTGATGGGATATTTTGTCTTACACGAAGATCAAAATATCTATAAATGGATTGGTATTCTTTTGATCTTATCATCGATAGTTTTGATGAACTTAAAAAAAGTTCAGAAAGAGCCTTTAGAACCTGAGTAGTTTTTATTCCGCTATAATTCCTTTTGAATTTAATAAAGGTAAAGCTTTGAGGTGTTCAGACTTTAATGCACCTTTTGGGAACCTAAAATCCTTATGCATCAGTTTTCCATCTAAAAAGTAAGTCACTTGGAAAATATTATCCACTTCCAACACATCCTCATGAAGAAACTCCAGCTTAGCGAAAGATTGGGCTGGTAGAACTTCCAGTTTTTTCCTGAGGATTGAAGTTGTTTTTGATTTGCTTTCACCTTTTGAAACTACTAAAACTGTTTCCAAAGCTTCATGGTTTTCATTAACGATATAAATGGTCCACTCGTCTATTTTGAAAGCTGAATTGTATTCGAAAGCGGCGGCAACATAAACGTGTTCAACTTCAGGAATATGTTTGTCGATGTCTTTTTTCATATCAAATTATATAAAATCTAAAATATTAGCTAAACAAAATTGTCTCGACTGCCACCCAATGTGTTGGGAACAAGCTGCTAGCATTGCCGTTTGTGCATAAGTTATTAATTTTCAAATAAATAATTTATCCTTTTCTTTTTTGCATTGTCCAATCCCGATAGCTATCGGGAGAAACAATCCCCAAAGCCTTGGGGACTAGGCTTACAAAAAAATATTAAAAAATCTTACGGAATCCCTCACCACAGATGAAAATAACTCAACCTCCTATCGTCGGTCTCAAACAGATTTTCATCTTGTTTCCTTCCTGCTTCCTTGATTTTAAACTATTTTTTTGATAGGCCAGATTTAAACCATAGATTATAAACATCACATTCCATTAAATGAAATCCTAATGACGTTAGCTTAAAAAGAAGATTTGAATTGTTCCAGAAAACGCACATCATTTTCGTAAAACATACGTATATCTCCAATTTGGTAAAGCAACATGGCAATACGCTCAATTCCCATTCCGAAGGCGAAGCCGCTATATTCTTTAGGGTCAATATTACAATTCTTCAACACATTTGGATCGACCATTCCGCAACCCATAATTTCTAGCCAACCTGTGCCTTTTGTGATTCTGTAATCAGTTTCAGTTTCCAGACCCCAGTAAATATCCACTTCTGCACTTGGCTCTGTAAATGGAAAGTAGGACGGTCTCAGGCGAATTTTAGATTTGCCAAAGAGTTCTTTGGTAAAATAAATCAAAGTTTGCTTCAAGTCTTTAAACGACACATTTTTATCGATATACAAGCCTTCGACCTGATGGAAAATGCAATGCGATCTCGCCGAAATATCTTCATTTCTGAAGACTCTCCCCGGAGAGATTGTTCTAATTGGAGGCTTATTGTTTTCCATATAACGTACCTGCACACTAGAAGTATGCGTCCTTAGCAAAATATCTTTAGGATCGGTTTGAATAAAAAAGGTATCCTGCATATCTCTTGCAGGGTGGTATTCTGGCAAGTTAAGCGCTGTAAAGTTATGCCAGTCGTCTTCGATTTCCGGGCCTTCAGACACGTTGAAACCGATGTTTGAAAATATTTCTGTGATTCTATTTTTAACTAGTGAAATAGGATGCCTTGCGCCAATTTCCAGAGGCTCACCGGGTCTGGTAAGGTCTCCGTAAATTCCTTTATCTTCCACTTTGGAAGCGATTTCAAGCTTAAGTTGATCTACTTTTTCCTGTGCAGTAACCTTTAGCTGATTGATGGTTTTACCAAATTCCTTTTTTTGATCGTTAGGTACATTCTTGAATTCAGCAAAAAATTCATTCAGAATTCCTTTTTTTCCTAAATACTGTATTCTGAATTGCTCAACATCTTCAGCTTTGTCAGCTGTAAAACGCTCAACCTCATCAATATATCCCTTTATCTTATCTATCATGGCATTTGGTAAAATGAATTGGCAAATTTAGAAAAAATAGACCGTTTCTTACTCAGAATGTTATTTATTTAAATTTCTATCTACTCTATATATTCACGTTTCAAAAAATAGGTCACCAAAGCTTCTTTCATTAAGACAGTTTGCTCTCCCGCTTTGAGTGCTGGTAACTTAGAAGTATTATTGAAATGTGGCCAGCCATCTTCGTCGATAAAATCAAATTCATAGAAACCGTAGGGTTCCAAAAGCGTACATATGGCGATATGCATCAGGTTGATTTTATCATCTTTTTTGAACTTAGCCTGCGGTTTCCCTAGTTCTTGTACTCCTACCAAATATATAATAGCGTCCAAATCCATCAACTCACCGTCTGCAAATTGATTGGAAAGTTTGATTTGAAGGCTTTCCCAGCGTGTTTTTAATAACTCATCTCTCATGCTGCAAAGGTACTAGCTTTGACCGAAATGATTATATTTGATGCCATGAATGTAGTAGATATTATTCTAGGGATTTTACTCCTATTAGGATTTATAAGGGGATTCCAAAAAGGTTTCATTGTAGAACTCGCTGGCATTGTAGCTTTACTTGCTGGAATTTTCGGAGGTTTAGAATATGGCTATATCGCAGAAGCCTATCTAGAAAAATGGACAGACTGGTCAACATCAAATATTGAAATTGCTGGCTTTTTCATCATTTTCATTGGGATAGTGGTTCTGGTATCTATCATAGCAAAAGTACTTACTACCATAGTCCACAGCATTGCTTTGGGTTTAATCAATAGAATTTTTGGAGCTGTTTTTGGTTTTATAAAGACTGCTCTCTTTCTTTTCATTTTACTACTCATTTTCGATTACATCAATGGAGATGGCAGGTTTGTTTCTCAAGCCAAACTTGAGGATTCTTTTGTAGTCAATACTATACGAGAATTAAGTTCGACGTTACTACCTTCTTTAGAAGATTTGCTATATGAAAGTGAACTTATAAAGGGAGATGAGGGAGCATAAAAAAGCCCTCAAATAGAATTTAAGGGCAGATCTCTTAAAAGAATGAAACTTTAAGAAAGCAATTTAACTTCTCCGGTCTGAAGAGAGTAAACCCCTCCAACGATTTTGATTTCATCTTTGTCTTCCATGTTTTTTAGGATTGGACTTTTTTGCCTTATTCTCATTATTGTTAATTCTACGTTTTTTTCAACCACATTATGAACAAAGTCCTTGTTGGAAGAATCTCTTTTTCCATCAGTCTTTGTAGCTTCCACTGCAGGTTTTATGTTACTAAGCATATGAGTAATATTCCCCAATTCTACACCATCGCAGGCCGCACTTACTGCACCACAACTTTCGTGACCAAGCACAAACACCAACTTGCTGCCAGCAACTTTGCAGGCGTATTCCATACTTCCAAGCATGTCTGTATTTTCAAAATTGCCAGCAATCCTGGCAACAAATACATCTCCAATGCCTTGGTCAAAAATTGTTTCTACAGGCAATCTACTGTCTACACAAGATAATATAACTGCTTTAGGATACTGCCCACCTACAGCACTGTTTTTCATTGCATTATGGTCTCTTGAATGAAAATCATCTGAAGTGAAACGTTTATTGCCTTCTATAAGGTCTTTTAAAACTGCATCTGGTGTTAATGCCTCTTGTTCTTGTTTGGTTATAATTTTATTGAGCATAAGTTTAATATTCAGAATTGATGTTAAAAAATTTAGTGTAGCTGCTTGGGTTTTCAAACTCTCCAAGCTTAGAAACAATTACAATATTTATGTTCCTATTTTTAGCTTTGATAGCGAAGTCTTGGAGAATTTCTAAAATATCATAATCCAAAAATTTGGATTTTCTGATGTCGATCTCAAGATTCGTATCGGGTTCAATCTCATTTAGTGATTTTAAAATAGCGCCTTTGTTAAAAAAAGTGACTTCTTCTGCTAAAGTCATTTTTATATATTTTTCTAAACCTTCTTCACTTCTTATAGTATGAAGAAAATGCGAATTTTTGAAACTATTGATTAAAACAACTGCAAGTCCAACTAAAAGTCCTAACCCAATACCTGTGAGTAAATCTGTTAATACGATGCCTAGAACCGTAACTATAAAGGGAAGAAATTGTGAGCTGCCAAGTTTAAACATACTTGCAAAAAGTGACGGCTTAGCTAATTTGAATCCCACTATAAATAGCACTCCTGCCAAGACAGCTAAAGGAATAAGGTTAAGTAAGTTGGGAATAAATACAACTGCCAGTAACAACCAGACAGCATGCAATATCGCCGACATTTTGGTACGTCCTCCAGACTGAATGTTTGCAGAACTTCTTACTACTACTTGAGTTATTGGTAAGCCTCCTATAAAACCAGAAAGCATATTCCCTGTACCTTGTGCTAGTAATTCCCTATTGGTTGGTGTCACTCTCTTTCTAGGATCCAATTTGTCTGTAGCTTCAACACTAAGTAAGGTTTCTAGGCTGGCTACAACAGCAATCGTGAATCCCACTACCCATACTTGGGTAGAAGTTATAATCGAAAAATCGGGGAAGGTAAATTGACCAATGAAATCTGATAGGTTGTCGGGCACCGGAACTGATACTAAATTGGAGTCCGAAATTCCTAATAAGCTTGAATCATCTACAAAAAGCTTAAAAAGAATACCTACAACCACAGCTACTAACGGCCCTGGTATAATTTTGAAGATTTGGTGCTTTTTTTCTAAAACTGATGACCAAAATAGCATAATACCGATACTCACTAGAGTAATGGAAAGTGTCCCTAAAGATAAATTTTGCCAAGCAATTACTATGTTCTCTAGCATTGATGGCAAGTTATAATCAAAAAACTCATAATCATCAGACAGCCCAAAAGCTACAGAAAACTGCTTTAAAAATATAATAATACCGATTCCTGCTAACATTCCTTTGATGACAGAGGAGGGAAAGTAATAACCTATAACTCCTGCTTTAAGTACACCAAGAAGAATTTGAATAGCACCCCCTATTACAACAGCAACTAGGAAATACTCATATTTACCAAGACTTGCTATGGCACTTAATACGATAACCGCCAGGCCGGCAGCTGGACCACTTACGCCAACGGAAGAGCCACTTAAAGCCCCTACCACTATTCCACCTATAATTCCTGCAATAACGCCTGAAAAAAGTGGAGCTCCACTAGCTAAAGCAATTCCTAAGCATAAAGGAAGTGCTACAAAAAAAACAACCACACTAGCAGGAAGGTCTTTGTTTAAATGTTTAAACATAAAATAATATAATTTTGTCTTTGCAAAAAGACTTTTTGATTTTTAGAAAATTGAAAAAAGAGGATTGTACTAAGATTCAATTATAAAATCTGGAGGAGGAGAAACAATCTTTTGATAGATTGTCTTGTAGCTAATGGAGTAAAACGAATTAGTCATCGAGTGAAATGTTCCTAATAAAACCGTAGAATCTTTGGATTCGCCGGCGACATATTCACTAAAAGAAATTCCTTTTTCTTCTGAATTTTCTTCTTCATTAAAATTTAAAAAAATAGAAATATCCTGCCCACTATCCTGAATGACAATGAGAGTAGGAGTTACCAAGAGATTGGCAAAAGAAATGATAACTATAAATAATTTTAATCTCATATATAAGGTAAATATATGGGATTAAAAGAAATGACTTTAAAAATTCGTGTTATAATTTCTTGATTGCTGAAATTTTTACCCAGCCTTTAGAACCGTCGGAAAGTTCAATTCTTATGTAATCTCTGAAGGTTGAACCCAAACTCACTTTGGTTCCTTTATTCAATTCAAAATTGATATCACTTCTTGGATTTGGCTCTACAAAAGCGGGCAATTGATTTTCAAAAACAATAGCAAAAGATTGACTTTCCTGAAGTTGATTTTGGAAACGACCGAACAACACACTTGCTATGGCAAGAACAAGGAAAAGTATTGCAAACGAGAAATTCCTCCGTTTTCCTTTGGCCGAAGGCGACCTGAAATAAAAAATCATCAATGCTCCAAAACTAATCGAAAGTATAATACTGACCAATGCCCATGAATCCAGCTTCAATGCATGAGTAATAGTGTACATCACAGATTTAAGGTTGGATTCTGGGGCTTCTTTTACTTTGTCTATGGTTTGAGTATTGGCAATTTCAAGATTTTCCTTGATGTCCTGATCTGCCGGATTGTACTGAAGCGCTTTTTCATAATGAAAAATAGCATTTGCGAGATCATTTTGTTTGAAATAGGCATTTCCTAGGTTGAAATACAATTCAGCAGAAACCAATCCTTCATCCAAAACAGAATTATAAAGTTGGATAGCCTGGTCAAACTGATCATCTGCATAAGCAGTATTCGCCTTATCAAAAGTTTCTTCAGCCTGAGAAAAACCAAGGCTTGTCAACAAGAAAAATAATATATAACTGTAAAATTTCATATTAAACTTCTTTATCAATTTCAGAAATGACTTTAGCTGCCTTTTCAAAATCCTTTTGCATATCCTCTGTCACCGTTGGAGTATATCTGGCCAGTTCACAACTCTCCAGAAGCTTCAGAAAGTCTTTGGTGGTAACTTCAGATGCTCCTTTGGAGACCAAAACCTCTTTGATTTTATCTTTCTGCATATCCAGTGTTTGTATTTTCAATCTAGCTTTCATGTAATTATGCAATGCTCTTTCCAGAGACTCGTAGAATGTTTTTGAATCCCCAATAGTTTTCTTGGCTTCAGATAAATAACGTTTTGCCAGCTTATTGGCACGCTTCAACTGAATTTGATTCTGATCTATTTCTCTATTTTGTACTTTCCCAAATATCAACATGAACGGAATACATAAAAAGGGAAGGAAAAATAAGGTCCAATACAGCGGAGATTGAAAAAACTGAGTCTCATCTTTCTCCATAAGGTTGGTCTTCAAGTTAATGTAGTTGAAATTACTTTTGGAAGAAATAACATTTTTGGGACTACCAGAGTCTTTACTTGAGGCCACCTGATCCTCCTCAGGGCGTTTAGGTCCTGAATTTACTTTGATATTGATAGGATCCGACTGTAAAGTCTCGTAAGATTTGGTTCTAGGATTGAAATATGAAAAAGAGGTTGGCTGTATTACATAGTCACCCTTGAACTCTGGTATAACCGTATACTTCTCTGAAAGACTACCACGCATTCCCTGGCTTGTAGTCCTTACATTTTCGCTTCGCTCTGGCTCGTAAACTTCAAAGGAAGATGGCGTTTGTAACTTGGGCAGGTTAAATAATTTTAAATTTCCTTTTCCATTTACTTCTGAAGTGATTTCTAATGAAGTTTGAGCGTCGAGATCCTTTTTGTTGGTGCTTACTTTAAAATCAAATTCACCGACAGCTCCGGAAAATCCAGCTGGCTTTCCTTCTTCAGGCAAAGACTGGACATCAACAGTTCTTGTATTGGCAGAGAAGTTCTTCTCGACAACATCGTACATTCGCCTTCCAAAAAAATCTCTTCGGTCTGTAGGAACTTCAACTGAAACTGATAAAGATAGTGGCTCAATTTTGAGCTCACCTGTTTTCTGTGGATACAATACCGTTTTACGCAATTCCACATAGCGATAAGGTTGACCTCCAAATTCACCTTCTTTAAGTTCCAGCTTATCAATATTGATATTTTGACTCCAAAATCCTTCAAACTTAGGATCATCGAGAGGTCTCCAGTTCCTTATGTTGACAGTTGGGCTTAAAAACAATTTGTACACTACGTATATTCCTTCATTTAAGTAGGGCTTGGATTTGCTTACCTCAGCAACCAAATGTATTCCACTACCTGCTTCTGCCACAGCTCTGGACTGGTTGGGAGTGTCTACTGCTGCGGTCACTTCTATCTCGATGGGAGATGTTTTATACACCTGGCCATTCACGGTGATTTCTGCCTGGCCTATCGTAATCTTCCCTCTTTTTTCTGGCTCAAAGAAATAGGTATACGTTTTTGTGAAAGTGCTTTTACCGTTTTCATAATGCTGAGAATAGAATTGATTAGGCCCTCCTATTTTTCTTAGACCATTGAAGCTTGGTGGCCTAAAGTTATCTCCGTTGGCGTCTACTTTAAACTCGACTTTCAATCGCTCGTTTATACCGAGTTTGGATCTGCTCGCCTCGGCAGTAAAACTCACTTGAGCAAAGGTTGAGTAACTCAACAGCAGAACCAATAAAAATGCAAACTGTTTCATTTTACCAGTCTTTTCCGGTTTTGGATTTTTGTCCTTTTGCTTTTTCAGCATTTAGCTTTTCTTGGACATCTTTTTCTTGGTTTTCAATTGCTTCTAGCAAACGCTGTATCTGCTCTGGAGATATCTGTCCTTTTTTATTCTGAGGTTGTTGTGGCTGCTCCTGTTCTTTATCTCCACCCTCTCCGTCTTGCTCTTTTTCATCTTGATCTTTATTGCCTTCATCATCTTTTTGATCCTCCTCATTTTCATTTTCGTCACCCTTATCGTCGTCTTGATCTTTGTCCTGATTGTCTTTATCCTTGTCTTCATTTTCGCCTTCGTCCTTGTTATCGTCACTCTCATCTTCATTTTCATCCTGATTTTCGTCCTGATTGTCATCACCATCTTGATTATCATCATTGTTTTCGTCATCAAGTTTTGACTTAGCGTAGGCGAGATTATAACGAGTCTCTTCATCTTTAGGGTTATTCCTTAAAGCATCCTTATAAGCATCCACTGCCATTTGATACTGCTCTTCCTCCATCAAAATATTTCCCAGATTATGGTAACTTTTATGTTTTAGAGACTTATCATCCGTACTTTCAATAGACTCAATTAATCTAAGTCTTGCAGATTCAAATTCATTATTTTTAATGTACAGATTGCCGAAGTTATAACTTATATCAGAATTATTTTGATCGATAGCTTTTGCTTCTCTTATTTTAGATTCTGATATCGGGAACTCAAGATCTTTGGATTCAGCCTCAGCTAACAATGCTTTAGCTTTTTTTGGTGCATTAGAAATACTCTGGGCCTGTAGGGAAAAAACAGTGCTCAAGGCCATAAAAATTGATAAAACTAGAATTCTATTCTTCATCTTTCTTTCTCTCATTAAATAAGTTTAATCTTCTTACCCAGGCTGTTTTTCTGTCCAGCAAGAGTACATCTATCAATACCAAAAATATACCAAACCCTAAAAACCATTGGTATTTACTCTTAAAATCTGCAAATTGTTTAGCTTCAAACTCAGTTTTTTCAATTTTTTGTAATTCATTTAAGATTTCATCAACAGATCCGGAAGTGCTTGATCCATCTATATAAGTGCCATTCCCTATATCTGCAATACGCTTGAGTGTTTCCGTATCCTTTTTGGTGATGACAGTCTCTCCGGCATCGTTCTTCAGATATGACTGAATTCTGCCATCTCGTTTTATTGGAATGGGGTCTCCCCTTTCTGTCCCCACACCAATAGTATAAATTCTAATTCCTTCTGCGGCAGCTTGTTCTGCCATATTTTCAGCATTGCCATCGTGATCCTCTCCTTCAGATAAGATGATCAAAACTTTATTGGTTTGATCATCATCATTATAATACGACCTTGCTAAGTCTATGGCTTGAGAAATGGCTGTTCCCTGACTTGATACCATATCTGTATTCATGCTTTGTAGAAAGGTTTTCGTACTTGAGTAATCCGTTGTGATAGGAACTTGTGGAAAAGCGCTTCCAGCATATCCTACCAAACCAACTCGATCTGAAGCCAGGTTATTGACGATTTCTGTAATAATACGCTTGGACTTCTCAAGTCTGTTTGGGGCGATATCTTCTGCCAGCATACTTTTGGAAACGTCTAAAGCAAAGACTATATCTACACCCTCGCGCTTTACAGTTTCCATCTTGGTTCCGAGTTTTGGATTCACAAGAGCCATTACAAAACAGGCAAACGCAAGAGAAAGTACAATAAACTTTAAATTGGATTTGAATGTAGACTGGTCTGGAGCTAATTTTTTAAAGAGCTTTATTTCTGCAAATTTCTTCTGAGTTTTCTTTTTCCAGTACACATAAGTTAGAAACAAGAGTAATAGTACTGGCAAAACCAGAAAACCCCAAAAATAAACCTGTTCTTCTATTATAAACATTTATACAAAGCTTCTAAAAAGTGTGTGTTTCAGTAAGAATTCTAAAAATAACAAGGCACCTGCGATGATGAGAAAAAACCTATACTTTTCATCATAATTATAAAACTTGAATTCTTCAATTTCTGTTTTTTCTAAAGCATCAATTTCTTCGTAAATCGATTGAAACTTTTCATTATCAGTTGCTCTAAAGTATTTCCCACCTGTACTTTCTGCAATGGTTTTCAATAAGGCTTCATCAATTTTAACTTCAATATTTCTGTATTCAAATTGACCGTTTGGCTTTATTCCAACCGGAGAAAGCGCCATTCCATTACTTCCTACACCAATGGTATAAGTTTTAATATCGTATTCTGTAGCCAGTTGGGTAGCGGTGATGGGATCTATAAAGCCAGCATTATTTTCACCATCGGTAAGAAGTATAATAACCTTACTTTCCGCTTTGCTTTCTTTCAATTTATTGACTGATGTAGCAAGACCCATACCTATGGCAGTGCCTCCTTCTATATTCTGAGTATAATCCAGATCATTGATAGCATTTATAATAATAGATTTATCGCTGGTAAGTGGTGTTTTGGTATAACTTTCTCCAGCGTAAATCACCAATCCTATTCTGTCATTTGGCCGTCCCTGAACAAAATTGTTAGCTACTTTTTTTAGAGCATCCAGGCGATTGGGTTCCAAATCTCTTGCGAGCATACTAGCAGAAATATCCACAGCCATGATGATGTCGATACCTTCAGTTTTCTTGACTTTGGTCGTCACATCTACCGTTCTTGGACGTGCCATCGCGATTGTCAAAAACACAAGGGCGAGCATTTTCAAAATAAAAAGCATTGGGCGAAGTTGAGCCAGAGTACTTTTATTAAAACCCTGGGTGCTTGATATTTTTAAAGTTGCTGTCTGTTGGCCACGTTTCTTCCAATACCAAAATGCTGCTAATGGAATAGCCAACAACAGCCAAAACCAGCTTGGATTTTCGAATGTAAAGTTTTCAAAAATCATTGTCCCATCCTTTTAAATTCTAAAGCATTCAATATTCTATTGGCAATTTTTTCGCCATATTCATCATCTCGATCGTGAAATATGACAATTTGCTGAAAGCCTCCCCTTCCAAAGTTCACGATTTGGTATTCTTTCTTGATGTCTTTCTTAGTAATTGGGTTTTCTATAGAGAAACTTCCAAAGACTTTCTTTCCTTTTACGCCACCAATTGTCTCAAATTCTTCAGATTTGGTGATGATATTATACGCTCCCCGCTCTTCCAGGTTATTATAAATTCCATCAACAACCGCATCCAAGTCAATATCCTGAGTTTCTTTGAAACGCACCTGATTTAAAGTAACGTATATACTTTGATACAAAGTTCCAAAACTGTAAGTTTCTTTGTCTGCGACGTTTTTGGATATACTTTCTGGCAAATCAAATTCTCCTCTCACAAGAACCTTTGGTGTCGTCATACTTATTGGAGGAATACCGTAATCACTGGTGATCCAGTCACCTTCAAGCAATTCCTTTGAAGGATTGCCTACAATATTATCCTTTACGTATTCATAACCTTTGGTAGCCACAACAGCAGTTGTGGTGACAATAACCAATATGACGGCTAGTATAATTCCAACTATCCACTTTTGCTTTTTTCTTTTTTTGGCCAGTGCTTTCTGGAAAGCCTCATCTTTTTTCTTCTCCTCATCGGTAACCTGAGGAATAGCGCTCTGTACGTGTTTTAAAAACTTTTCAATTTGCTTTCTATCCGACTTCAGGGTAATAAGGTCGGGCTTGCTATTGGCAAACTTGGCAAGATCTGCACGCTTCAAAATCTTGTCATACTCAAAAATCATATCCTCTTTTAAGGATAACTTCTTATGCTCTTTCTTAAATTTTAATTCAGCAATAAGCTCGTTGGTAGTGTATTCTAAAGCTCTTATTTCTAATTTTTCCTCTAAATATCTTCTGGTGATATAGGTAAGCTCTGTAATATATTGCTTAAAGTTTCTGTTCTCTAAAGTTGAAGACTTATCCAATTCCTTTAGAGATAGCATGGCTTGCTCAAAAGGAGGAATTCTTCGCTTAGCCTCATCTCTCTTTTTCTTCAGCTTGAATATTAAAAAAGCGATACCGGCTATGACTCCGAGAATTAACAGAGTCCAGCAGAACCAAGAGCCTATAGCAAAAGGTTTATTTACGCCAATAGATGGCTTAATTGGATACAGTTTTTGGTTGATGGTGTCGAGCACAACATCATTCACGCGCACCTTGAGCGTATCTGTATAAAAAGCCTCATCATTGATTTTTACCATTTGAGGAGGGACAGAATATACCCCAGAATCGAATTGAGTCAGCTTGTAAAGTTTAGTTAGTGAAAAGGACTTGGCTTTAGGATTTAGAGTATCGATTTTAAACTCTTCTACCATTTCTAAAGGGACGAAAGTCTGATCTTTCGGAAACACAACGATATCTTCTGTACTAATTTCGTCTACTTTGATCACATAATCTATCTGTTCTCCAATCTGTATCGTGTCTCTATCAGTTGAAAAACTGACTTGCTGAGCATGCCCAAAGCTAAAAACTAAAAACAGCATCAAAACCCAAAAATGCTTTGATGCTAAGTTGAAATGGTTTCTAAATAATTCTCTCTTCATATAATCTTATCTGGATTTAAAATATCCAAGTAACTTGATGACGTAGTTTTGATCCACTCGCGTACTTAAATATCCTGAACCACTCAATTTGAATGCCCTGTGGAAATAATCCACTCTATCTCTATAATGTTTGGTATAAGCTTTTCTAGTTGAACCGCTTGAGGTGTTCACCCACATAGCTTTCCCAGTTTCTGCATCCTTCATTTGCACCATCCCAAGATTTGGTAATTCTTCTTCACGCTCATCATAAATTCTAATGCCGGTAACATCGTGCTTTTGACCTAGAATTTTCAAAGTATGTTCGTACTCATCTGTCAAGAAATCTGACATCACGAACACGATGGCCTTTTTCTTCATCATATCGATAAGATACCTAAAGGCTTTGGTAAGGTTGGTCGTCTTATGAGACGGTTTAAACTCTATAAGTTCCCTTATAATTCTTAACACATGCATTCTGCCTTTTTTGGGCGGGATGTAAAGCTCGATTTGGTCTGAAAATAACATGAGACCAATTTTGTCGTTATTTTTGGTTGCAGAAAAAGCCAGCGTGGCTGCCATTTCTGTAATGATATCCTTTTTAAAGGTTTCTCGAGTACCAAAAGCCGTAGATTCCGAAATATCTACCAGCAGCATCATTGTTAATTCCCGTTCTTCTTCAAATACCTTTACAAAAGGCTCATTATACCTAGCAGTCACATTCCAGTCTATAGACCTCACATCATCACCAAATTGATAAGCACGTACTTCACTAAAAGTCATTCCTCGACCCTTAAAAGTAGAATGGTACTCTCCACCAAAGACGTGATCGCTCAATCGACGCGTTTTGATTTCGATTTTTCGTACTTTTTTTAAAAGTGATTTGGTATCCATAGCGTGTGAAAACTTGTCATTCGATTTAAGACTAAATCGTAAAAAGCAATTTTAGAAACTTATAAAATCTTTCTGAATACATTCAGAAGAAAGTTTAAGGCACCTCAACTTCATTAATGATTTTACTTATCAAATCTTCAGACTTTATGTTTTCTGCTTCAGCTTCGTATGTAATTCCAACTCTGTGTCTCAACACATCGTAAACAACAGCACGAACATCTTCTGGTATCACATAACCTCTCCTCTTGATGAAAGCATAACACTTAGCTGCAATCGCGAGGTTGATACTTCCTCTTGGAGATGCTCCAAAGCTTATAAGCGGCTTGATATCTGCCAGTTTGTACTTCTCAGGATAACGCGTTGCAAAAATGATATCCAGGATGTATTTCTCGATCTTTTCATCCATATACACTTCTCTCACAGCACTTTGAGCCCGTAGAATTTGATCTGTAGAGACCACAGCGTTTACTTTCCCAAAACTATTGTTGAGATTGGACCTCATCACCATTTGCTCATCCTGTAAATTTGGATAGTCGATGACTGTTTTAAGCATAAATCTATCAACCTGGGCTTCTGGCAATGGATAGGTTCCTTCCTGCTCTACTGGGTTTTGGGTAGCCATTACTAAAAACGGCTTGTCTAGAATAAAGGTTTCGTCACCGATGGTAACTTGCTTTTCCTGCATGGCTTCAAGCAAAGCAGACTGTACTTTGGCCGGTGCTCTGTTGATCTCATCTGTCAACACAAAATTGGCAAAAATAGGGCCTTTCTTGATGTTGAAACTATTTTCCTTCATGTTGTAGATCATCGTTCCTACCACATCTGCAGGGAGCAGATCTGGAGTAAACTGTATCCTACTGAAGCTTCCTTGCACCGCTTTGGATAAAGTATTGATAGCAAGGGTTTTTGCAAGACCCGGAACACCTTCCAATAAAATATGACCTTGACCTAGGAGTCCAATTAATAATCTCTCAACCATGTGCTTTTGCCCTACAATGACCTTATTCATTTCATTGGTAAGTAAATCCACAAAGGCACTTTCTTTTTCTATTTTCTCGTTAATGGAGGCAATGTCTACATTAGCTTGATCCTGTTCCATACTAGTATTCTTATAGCGTTATAACCTATTCTTATAATAGGTTGCAAAATGAAAATTTAATCTATTTTCTGTTGTTAATGCTTGGTTAAAAATCAGTGATTTACGATAAGCTTATGAATAAATCCAGGTTCTATGCAAATTGAAATTTATGAGGCTACATTTTATAAATCCACTGCTCGGGATTAAGCTTGGTCGTGTTTTTAAATAATTGAAAAATAAGGGTTGTTTTTCCAGAGGAAGAGTTGATCCCTACCTCCCCAATTTCTTCACCTCTCACGACTTTATCTCCAGATTTCACATATACTTTTTGGAGATTGTTATAGATTGACAAATAATCACCATGTCGTATCATGACCACTACATTTGCTCCAGGCACTTTACTCACTTGACTCACTTCTCCCTCAAACACAGCTCGCGCCTTTCCATTTTTTTCTGTATCGATTCGCACACCATTGCTCATGACTTTAATGGTTTTTACAATAGGGTGTTGACGTTCCCCAAAACGCATGGATACTACTCCAGATTTAACTGGCCAAGGCAACTTACCTTTATTTTGAGCAAAATCTTTAGCGAGCGCTTCTGCTTCCGGAGTCAATTTGAAACTCGACTTGGCATCGGAGCCGACTTTTTTATTCTCTTTAGCAATAGCTTCACGTATCAATCTGTCAATTTCACGGTCAATTCTGCTTACTTCCCGTTGTTTTTGATTAAGCTCATTTGAATATTTTTGCTTCTGCTGATTGATGCTCGCCAATATTTTTTCTTGATTTTCCTTATCCTCAACCAAATCTGATTTGGTTTTGCGATTTTCTGCCAGAATCTTCTCTTGGTCTCTGCGTTGCTCAAATAAAGTTGAGTTAAGCTCCTGAAGTGTTTTGGTCTGCAACATAACTTCTTCCCCTTGCTTTTTCCGGTATTGTGCAAACTGCTTCATGTATTGAATTCTCTTGTAAGCCTGTAGAAAAGACTCTGAAGAAAACAAAAACATAATTCTGCTTTTATCAGATTTACTTCTGTAAGATTTTTGAATCATCTGTTCATAGTCTTCTTTAAGCTTTTCCAGTTCGTTCCTTAACCTGTCAATTTTATTGGCATTGGCATTTATTTCTCGAGTGAGCAAATTGGCTTCCTGGTTATTGACTTGTATCAATCTTTCCGTAGCTTTTATTCTCCTCTGAAGATCTTCATACTCACTCAATGCAGATTTACCTTTGGACTCTGTAGTTTTGATAATGCTGTTGATTTCATTTATTTCCTGCTGAATAGCCTGGCGCTTGGCTTCAAGCTCTTCTCTTGTTTGGGCCTGAAGAGACAAACTTGCACAAAGCGTGAGGAAAAAAAGAATGCACTGAAGGGTTTTCATCAAAATTCTAAAAGTTCGTAATTATTTGGAATGGAAAATGGGAAACTTAAATCTTCATCAAAAATCACAGAGCGGTACTCAATGTCTATAAGCACAACTTCATCATCTTTTTTGGCAGTCATTTTCAATTTGGACGGAAATTTTTTCTTGTCCACAGACTGAAATCCGAGGTATTCAACTTTCAAGCTTTCCTTATTTTCATTTTGTAAAGATTGAGATTTCATTTCAAATTGGCGCCCATCTATAATCGCAGAGTAAGCGAGAATCGACTTTATATTTTGAAGGAAAACATAAGCATTATCATCAAACAACATCTGGTTTTTCTTCAACTCATACATGGGTCTGCCAAGGAGTAAGTTTTGAAGATTTTCGAAGTTAACTTCCACACCCAGGTATTCTTCAGCCATGGCAAAATCACCATCAAAATAAGTTCTGTTTATTTTCTCGTAATATTGAAATCGATCTGGAGTGATATAAACTTTAGCCACTGGTAAAAGCCCCATCACCTTCGCACTCATCCAGATGGCTTTATCTTTCTCTATTCTATAGGTGATATTAATTGACTGCGAATCGTCTTTGGATTGGTATCCAGCTTTCATTCTACCGTTGACAGTTTTAAAGTCGGCCAAATCGTTTTCAAAACTCTTCAACACCACCCTCGCAGATTTTTCTTTTGCTCCTGCTCCAGCTCCGGTTTTGGACGATTTACAACCTGCTAAACTCAACAGAATAAAGAAGACAAGACTTATTTTTATAAAATTTCTATACATTAATTTGATGTTTTATTTAATTTCTCCTGGTAAGAGTCAGCTTTTTCTTCATTTCCAAGAGCAAGATAAGATTCTTTCAATGCGCTATAGACTTTCTGGCTAAGATCATCCTCCTCAAATATATAATCCAAAGCCTCTTCCAAAATCTCTACAGCTTGTTTATCCTTATTAAGTTTTCCAAGCGCAAAGCCTTTGGCATAATAAAGGTAACTCTGAGAAGGAAAACTTTCCATAGCTTTTTCACTGGTTTCAATCACATCTTCATAGTTCTTCATTTCCATTTCTAACTCCAGGATGTTCTTAATCAACTTAAAATCATTGGGCTTATTGCGTAAAGCAGATTTGAAATTCTCTAAAGCTTTATCTTTATCTATAGTCCTGTAGAATTCACCCAATTCCGCCTTGCTCGAAGAATTCTTCTCTGAAGAAAGCGCAGAGTCTAAAACACTTACAAAAGCATCCTGGGCTGCTGGATTTTGTAAGGCCAGGGCTTTAAAAGTGTTGATCACTTTCACCTTGTCTTTTTCATCCAGAGTGAGGCTTTCCACCACTTTTCTGCTGTAAGTTTTAGCTTCAGGAATATTTTTGCTTACCAGGTAAGCCATAGCCATTTCAACATAAAAACCTGGATCACTGGTAGATTGCTGTTCCAGTTCCTTACCTACTTCAATAGCTTCTTGGGGAGAATTATTGAGTCGGTAAAGTTCCATAAGAGAAGTTGCTGCTCTTGTATCTTGTTTTGAATTCTGAAATCGCTTTTTGAAAAAGTCTATTCCATCTTTCAAAATTGAGCCTTCTTTGTAGATAATCATTCTGAAATCATCACGAAACTCGTCAATGCCTTCCAAAGCATCAAACCGATCTAAAGATTTAAGCGCCTTTTTATAGTTCTTCTGAAGCAAATGCAAATTGGCTAACTCCTGAAAATAGACGGGATCTGTTTCAGAAATAAACTCAGCCTCACTTATAGCTTTACCGTAGCGTTTTTGCATGGAATACACATGAAACAACTGCCTGTGAATATTTACATTCCCCTTGTAGGAGGCGTCTTCTAAAGTTTTTAAAAGAAACTTTTCTGCCTTGTCATAAGCTTTAAGATCGATGTAGTTTTTAGCCAATTCATAGAAAACAGCCGTATTATTAGGTTCGATTTTTAAACACCGTTCCAATTCTTCTATGGCTTTCTGCGGATTTTCTACGGCACGCTGAGCGATGGCTTTAAAAAACACCTCCTGAAATTCATCTGTATTGTTCCCGAGGTCGTCAACATTGATGTCCTCAGATAAATTGTCTTTATCCTGGGCAACCCCAAAAGTTAACCCTGCAAAACACAGGAAAATAAAAAGACGAATAGCGTGAGACATGTTTATTTATTCTAAAACGGAATAATCTCCGATACTTACTGAAGTGAAATTCCCATCAAATCTTGCAAAATTACCAATCATTGCCTTATCAAGCTTGGCATTAGTGATTTCTGCGTGTTCTTGAATCAAAGAGTTTTTAATCGTACAGTTATCGACAACCGTGCCATCTCCAATAGAAACGTTGGGACCAATTTTAGCGTTTTTTAAAAACACATTTTCGCCTATAAAACAAGGTTCAATAATTTCAGAATCTTCAATTTTCACATTAGAAGCGATGAGTTTCTCTTTTTCTTCTTTGTGGATAAAATTCAGCATGCGTGAATTGGTCTCCACAGTCACGTGCTTGTTACCACAATCCATCCACTCATCGACCTGCCCGGGCTTAAAGACAGCTCCATTTTCTCTCATTTTTTTTATCCCATCATTGATTTGGTATTCACCGCCATGCATGATGTTTTCTTCGATGACTTTTTCCAGCTGAGTTTTCAATTGGTTGACGTCTTTAAAGTAATAAATCCCAATCACCGCCAGGTCTGAAACAAACTCCTTGGGTTTTTCCACAAGTTCGGTTATATGTCCGTCATCGTTCAAATTCACTACGCCAAAGGCTTCAGGATTATCCACTTGTTTCACCCACATGACTGCATCGGCGTCTTTATCCAGTTTGAAATCTGCTTTAAACAAAGTATCGGCATAAGCAATAACCGCAGGACCTTGCAAGGAGGCTTTAGCGCACATAATAGCATGTCCCGTCCCTAAGGGCTTATCCTGATAATAAATCGAAGCTTTGGCATCCAGCCCTTTAGCGACTTCTTTCAATTTGGCTTCAATTTCAGCTCCAAAATCTTCAGAAATAATAAAGGCAACTTCATCAATTTTTTCTTCCAAAACTTCAGCAATACTCTCTACAAGTCTCTGTACGATTGGCTTTCCAGCTATAGGAATTAAAGGTTTTGGAATCGTGAGCGTATGTGGTCTTAGTCTTGAGCCGCGACCGGCCATAGGAACTATTATTTTCATTTATTTAAAAATTTAAAAGTCAATGATTTATTTTTTATTTCGATTGGTGATTTTCACTTGATGTATTTAATAATTTCTTGCGCTAAGATAGCCTTCAGCTTTGATGTGCTTATAGTGGTCTGAAATATCATCAGGAATATTTCCTTGTATGAGCCAATTTACGTCCAAACCTATGAAAATACACATCTTCATCAATCTGGGATTATTTCCCATGAGCCAGCCTAATTCTTGAAGGTTCTCTTCAAACTCCATAAAATAATCCTGATCCAATTTATCTATAAGCAGTAATATTTTATAAGTCCTGGCGATAAGGGCAACGCCGAGTTTAGAAAATTGACGAGCAGAGCCTGAATCGATAATATGTTGATTGTTGTGCTTCAGGACTTCTTTCATCAGCAACAGATTTAAGCTAGCTTCTCCAAACTTATCCTTGGTCACTTTCACGTGTTCAGTTATTTCACCACTCAAATAGCGAATGTCCATATTCAGGTAACCCAAAGAATAAAATCTATTGCTGAAAAGCTTGACTTGTTCTTCAATTCTACGCTCCATTTCAGCACGCTCGTCTTCTACAGTTGCTGAGCTCAAAAGCTCAAACTCCAGTCGTTTGGCCAGGATTTTATCCTTTTTCAACAAACGAAAAAGCAGCTTATCCTTCTCCTTAACTGGGAGATGGCTCAAAGCTTCTTTAAACTCTTTGCTGAACGTCATATAGCTTCACTTAGTTATTCCCTGTGCTTCCAAAACCACCTTCCCCTCTGTCGGTTTCAGAAAGGGAATCTACGACTTGAAAATCGGCCTGTTCGTGTTTGGCAAATACCAACTGAGCTATACGGTCGCCAGGGTTTATGCTGAATTTGTCTTTGGATAAATTGATGAGAATCACTCCTACTTCACCTCTGTAATCGGCATCGATGGTGCCAGGTGAATTAAGCACCGTAATTCCTTTTTTGAGTGCCAACCCACTTCGCGGCCTTACCTGAGCCTCCACTCCAGCTGGCAGTTCCAGAAATAATCCCGTTTTGACCAGACAGCGCTCAAGACTTTCCAGATGAATAGCAACGTCTATATTGGCTTTCAAATCTACGCCTGCGGAGAGTTCAGTTTCGTATTGAGGCAACTCAAAGGCTGAACGGTTGATGATATTTACTTTCATGAATTAGTTACTTTTAATAAGTCTTAAAATCTCTTTCCTTTCAGATAAAAATACGCTGATGCAGAAAATTAAAATAAGCGATATTCCTACAACGTAATTTTCTCTAAAATAGTAGAACGAAATTAGAGAAAATAGAACGGATATAGAGAGGTAAATTAACATTTTACCATATTTATAGGGAATCGCATAATGCTTTTGCCCCAGAAAAAAGGACATCAACATCATACTGCCGTAAGCAGTAAGGGTTGCAATAGCAGAACCTACATAACCAATGATTGGAATCAGCCAGATATTGATTCCGATGGTAAACACAGCTCCTAAAGAAGAAATGTAAGCGCCGTATTTGGTTTTATCGGTAATTTTGTACCAAACGGAAAGGTTGTGGTAAATTCCTAAAAATAAGTTGGCCAGTAAAATAATCGGTACAATTTTCATGGCTTCCCAGTAGCTTTCATCCTGAATCAAAAGCACCTTAAACAAGTCTGCAAACACCATCACTACCAGTAAAATAACAGTGCCGATGATCACAAAGTATTTGGTAATCATGGCATAGGCCGTTTTGGGATTTTTGCTAGAGGCATGGCTAAAAAAGAAGGGTTCTATACCGAGTCTAAATGCGGTAGCAAACAAAGTCATGAACATGCCTAATTTATAACACGCCGAATAAATCCCGACCTGTTCTTTGGCTATGTTGTCTGGCAGCATGCGTTCCAAAAATAAGCGGTCTATCACTTCATTGATGGAAAAAGCAAAGCCTGCTACCAAAACAGGTAGCGCATATTTCATCATGGATTTCCAAAGTTGCCAGTTGAAATTAAATTGAATTCTGGAATAAAATGGGGTAAGAAATACAAGCGTGATTGCACTGGCTATTATCAAAGAAATGAAGATGTAACTGACTTCAAAATTTTCAATATAGATAGAGTTAAAAAAGTCACTTGATGCTGCTAAATCTTTTAAATACAAAAGGAAAAACACATTTAAACCAAGGTTGACGGCTACATTCAGCGTTTTGATAATAGCAAATTTCACCGGCCTGCTGTTGGCACGTAACCATGAAAAAGGAATGATGGCTAGCGCGTCTAAGGCTAAGATCCAAATGATCAACTGCAGATTTTGCGAACTGATTCTTGTAAAGCTTTGAATTTCAGAAATGGATAGATAAGCCAAAATGACAAAAACCAAAGTCGTTGCTATAATGGACCAGGTCGAAGTAAAAACGACTTGAGATTTATCTTTTTCTTTGTTGTAGAATCTAAAAAAAGCCGTCTCCATGCCATAAGCCAGAATCACATTGAAGATGACAAAATAAGAGAAGATAATCGAGTAATCTCCAAAGGAGGAATTCTCTAAAACACCCGTATATAACGGCACCAAAATCACCGAAAGCATTCTGGGAATCACTGTGGCCACGCCGTAGATAAAGGTGTTTTGGAAAAGTTTTTTGTAGATACTCACAGGTTAAGTTTGGTTTTTCAAATGTAGTAAAATATGGAATCAAAAAAGGACATGCATTTATCACTTACTTTCGACTAAGTTCAATGGTTTTCAAGCTGCATTAAAAGAAATTGAATTCCAATAGCTAAGTATAAACTGTCTTTATTTTTAAAAGTTAAGGTTAATCCAATGCTTACCCTACCTTCGCTAGGCTCTACCAATCTTCTTATCTTACAATTTCAAATTCTAAAACTGTTACAAAGGAATAAAAGGCTTAGAAAGTAAACACTGATAAATTAATTAAGTGTTTAGACCTCACAGTCCCCAAAGCATTGGGGACTGTGAGGTCTTGTAAGTCTATTCATGCGACAGTTTTTTGTACTAGGATTCAAAACGGAAAGCATCAAACTCAATGAAGATAAAAAACGCCCATCAAAATAACCTTAAGAACTTAGATTTAGAAATCCCTGAACATCAACTTATTGTGTTGACTGGTTTGTCTGGATCTGGGAAATCCTCATTGGCGATGAATGTAATTGCCAATGAAGGTTACCGCTATTTTCTGGAAAGTATGCCTGCTTACAACCAGCAAAACGGACAAGCTATCCCTACTGCTGAAGTAGACGAAATCGAGGACTTGCCGCCCGTCATTAAAGTGGAACAGTCAAAACGCTTCCAGTCCATCAATACTACTTTTGGAACGCTTTCGGAATTGACGGCTATTTTCAGGATTCTATTTGCTCGGTATTCCGCAAAGGAAACTATGAGCAAATCGCTATTTTCCTTCAATCATCCCAAAGGCGCCTGTGAAGTATGCCGGGGGATTGGCGAAGCTGAATATATAGATCTGAACAAAGTCATTGGTGATGAGAACAAAACCTTAAGAGAAGGCGCCATCACCACCACTTTACCTAACGGCTACATTGTGTATTCACAAATTACTGTAGAAGAATTGAATAAAGTATGCAAAGCCCATGGCTTTCACGTCGATATTCCTTGGAAGGAGCTTTCAGAAGAACAAAAAGACGTAGTCTTGAATGGTAGCGATCGCCTCAAAGTATTCTATGGAAAACATGGCTTGGAATCCCGCTTGAGGTGGTCTGGAATTAAAGCCAAACCAAGGGAAGAGGGCTATTACAAGGGCATGCTACCCATTATGCAGAATATTTTAAGACTAGATAGAAACCCAAATATTCTAAAATTCGCTAGTTCTAAAATATGTCCTAGCTGTAAGGGTGGACGTATTAAAGCAGAACATCTTGAATATAAGTGGAAGGGTCAAAATTTTAAGGCCTGGATGGATTTAACGCTGAACGATCTGTATGATAAGTTAAATGCATTGAAGCTCTCTAGTGGAGAAACGTATTTAGTTCATAAAATACGTATTCAAGTTTTGGATCTGATTCGCCTGGGTATGGGAAGCTATCGCCTAAGTACGCCTAGCCTGGACATTTCATCGGGTGATGGACAACGCATTAAGCTCATCAATCAGGTCAACTCGAGATTACAGGGTATTTTATATGTATTCGATGAACCTTCGATTGGTCTTTCAGCAGATTATCAAAGCTATTTAATCCATATTCTTAATCGACTTATACAGCGAGGAAATACAGTGATGGTGGTAGAACACGATTTAGATTTCATAAAAGCTGCAGACTGGATCATAGAGCTAGGTCCTAAAGCTGGGATAAATGGCGGAGAGGTAATCTTTAATGGAGCTAAGGAAAATTTCCTGAAAGCTAAACATCTTGAGAGCCCCACCTTATCTGCTTTGGAATCGAACATTTCAAATATCGATAACTACAAGAAGGGTTCAAAAAAAGTATCTGCAGAAAGCTTCCAGCCTCAAGCGAATACACTTTCGGTCATCAGCCATAAAACGCCTAAGCTTGTAGAACGCATTACTAAATTTTGTGAAAATGAAAATTTAAACCTCCTCACTGTTACTGACCAGCCCATCGGGAAAACTCCCCGTAGCAATCCTGCAACTTATACAGGTTTAGCGGATAAAATTCGAGATCTACTGGCGAAAACTACAACTGCAAAATCCAGGAAGCTAACCAAAAGTTACTTTTCATTCAATAATCAAAAAGGGCGTTGTGGCACATGTGAAGGTGCTGGAGTCATTACACTATCCATGAGCGCCATGGGTACAATTAATCAGGTGTGCCCCATTTGCAACGGAAAGCGTTTTAAGCCTGAAGTGCTTGACGTCAATTATAAAGAAAAAAACATTGCAGATATTTATAGTCTTAGCATTGAAGACGCCTTTGCATTTTTTGAGGGTGAGAAAAAAATCACAGAAATTCTGTCTTTAATGAAACAGCTGGGTTTAGGTTATATCAAACTAGGTCAACCTTCCAATACCTTGTCGGGAGGTGAAGCCCAACGCATAAAACTCACCAAGCACTTTGCTAAAAGGTCAAAACAGACACTTTTGGTGCTGGAAGAACCCAGTATAGGACTGCATTACCAAAACATCAATCAGTTGTTAAATGCTTTAAATCAGCTAAAGCAGCAAACTGCCGGTATACTTTGTTTTGAAAATCATTCTCTTTTTCAAAAGCATTGCGATATCTGGGTTGATAATGCTTTAAAGGTAAAACCCATTGAGCTAAAAACTGAAAAACCTCAGCAACAAGAGCATATTTCGATTCGAGGAGCACGAACTCACTCGTTAAAAGATTTGGATCTCAATTTTCCTAAACATCAGCTTTCAGTAGTCACGGGTGTTTCTGGCTCAGGCAAATCTTCTTTGGTCATAGACACCATACATGGGTTTGGTCTGCAAGAAATGACAAAGCAATTTTCAGCATATCAGCAGTCGAGAGTTGGAGTTAATTTTCAGTTTGAAGTAGATCATATTGAAGGTCTCACACCTAGCATTTGTGTGACGAGAAAACAAAAGAATCACGCTCAGCGTTCAGATATCGCTAAGCAAACCGGAATAGATAAGCTGCTGCGTTTTGCGTTTTCCAGAAAAGCACACTATGAAGGAGAAGAGCTGTCTGCCAGCCATTTTTCAAACTCCCATGAGTTAGGAAAATGTGAAGTTTGCGAAGGCCATGGGCAAGAATTACTTCCAGACCTCAACAAGCTTGTTTTGGATGAGGAAAAAAGCATTGCAACAGGATTGTTTGCACACAACAAAGCCATTGGATATTATGGCGACCCTAAAGGGCAGCATATGGCTATTTTGAAAAAGGTTGGTGCGAGTTATGGCTTCGATCTGAACACGCCTTTTAAAGCCTTAACGCCCCAACAAAAGCAAGTATTGCTTTATGGAACAGGTGATAAAATCTGGGAGGCTGACTGGGTTTACCAAACTAAAACACGTCAAGGAACTCAAGCGCTAACCATGACCTGGGATGGTCTTTTCAGCTATTTACAAGATGAATATTTGAAAACTCGAAAAAACAAAAACATCAGCCAGTTGACGGCTTTATTTTCTTATCGGGAATGCAATCATTGTAAGGCTAGTGGCTTAAAACCCGAACGTTTAAAATTTACTATTGCGGGAAAATCGATAAACACCATCAAGTCGATGAATTTTAAAACCCTGGAGGTTTGGATATCAAAACATGCTGATGCTAAAACAGTAGATGGAAAATTACTTGCCAAAATTGAAACACACCTCATCAATACGATTACCAGAGCTAAAGAACTCCATATTGATCACTTGCAACTCAACCGAAAATCGACTAGCCTTTCTGGTGGCGAAAATCAACGTTTGGCCTTAATTAAGCAATTGAATAGCCCTCTAAAAGGAATTACTTATTTATTAGACGAACCTTCTGCAGGATTATCTCAAGAAAACATTCCCGACCTGATTCGCATTCTGAAAGAACTAATTGAGAAAGGAAATACGGTCATTGTCATCGAACACGATAAATCCATTATTCGGGCAGCAAATCATATTGTTCAAATCGGTCCTAAAGCAGGACAGTCTGGGGGTTATATCACCTACCAAGGTGACTTTGAAGGTTTACTACAACACACAGACACCCACTCTTTTCTTAAATCACCAAGCAAAACAAGGCAACTTAAAGCAGCAAAGACACACATCAACATACAAAATTTAGCCAAACATAGCTTAAAGAAAAGTCACTTAGAATTACCTATTGGCGGCATTACAGCCTTAACAGGTAGATCTGGGGTGGGAAAAACTACTTTGGTCAAAGACATTCTGATACCAAGTATAAATAATAGTCAACCCGTAAATTGCTCAGCCATAGATTTTCCAAAGGCCTACAATGGGGCGCATTATTTTGAACCTAAAAAACTTAGAGCTTACGCCAGTACCTTAGTAGTGTCTTATTTGGATTTCCTAAAAGTAATCACTAGCGTTTTTGCCAGGGAAACCAAACTGAAAGTCAGTGACTTTTCCTATAAAACCGAAAAGAGTCAATGTCCAAATTGCAAAGGAAAGGGATTTTTAGAAACCAGTCTGGACATCACAGCTAACTCGATTGAAACCTGTGAAGTCTGCCAGGGCAAGCGTTACCAGCAACATATCTTAGATCATAAAGTAAAATCCAAGCATGTTGCTGAGGTATTGTCCATGAACATTCTAGAACTAAAAAAATGGTTTACAGGTTTTAAGGTACCAGAAAAGACTATAAATTTTATAAAGAGTTTGGAAGCCATAGGGTTAGAACATCTCAAATTGGAACAGACCGTACTGTCTTTATCCTCTGGTGAAAAGCAGCGCCTATTGCTTTTGAACTGGTTACAGGATGCTCCAAAACATGAGCTCTTTGTTTTAGATGAACCGAGTACAGGTTTACATTATGCAGATATTGACTTACTCTACACTATTTTGGAAAAACTTAGTGTTGATAATGATATTTTAGTGATTGAACACAATCCCTATTTACTAGAGAAAATAGGGGTTGGCTTGGTTTTAAAATGAAACACAGGTGAAGAATGACCCCATAATTACCGAAAGCATTCTTGGAATGAATCTGACTCTAACATGATAGAAAATGCTTTGAAAATGCTTTTTGCTGAGACTACAGGTTACGATTAAGTTTTCAATCTAGTAGAATGTGGGTATGAAAGGGCATAAATAAAAAACTGCCCTGCGGTAGCAGGGCAGTTTATATGGAATAAATATTGGAATAGTAGTTTACTCTACATTGATGAAAATATCATCTAGCTCATAGGTGCCATCTTCGCTCTGTGCTCCACTCCCTGTATACCTAAAAGCAATATGCCCACTTCCTTCAAAACAAGACATATCTACGAGTCCGGAACTTACCCAGTCTTCAAAGCGCACACTGTTTGCAACTATTTCTGCATCATCAATTACTCCCCATTCTGCACTACTAATGCCTTCTTCGGTTCCATCCCAATTTACAGAGTAAAGAACTTCCATAATACTTGCATCAGAGAAACTATTGGAGGTTTTGAACTCCAAAGTAATTTTAGAGTTTGCATCTACCGGAATTTCTGGAGTGATGAGCCAGGATATAGTGCTATCGTCTCCGGAATTAAAAGATCCTACCCTTGCAGATATTCCTAAAGACTGGTTAGTTCCATTATCCACAAAAGCTTCCCAGGCTTCTGAGCCTGCTTCAATATAGTTTGTCCAGCCAGGTATACTTACGGGGGAATTAATATTTTGATCTTCAAAATCCACATTGATGAATTCACTGGCAGCTGGGGAATCTGCTAAACCACATGAAAAAATAAGGGGATCACAACGCTCGCCTGTCATATCCACATCTTCTGGTGAATTAATATAAAAGGTGAAAAATTCACCAAAAAAATCTCTTGTAAGAACACCTTTCAGAGATCCGGATCCTGGAGGTAATGAGATACCCTTAAAATCAGCAAATGTACTAGTGCTAAAAATTAATTCATTAGAGCTTAAACAGCTTTCTAAAATACGTTCACCATCAAAACTATCTCCCGTTTCTGACGCATAAGTAGCTGATGAATTTTCAGAGAAATAAATTTTAGAAAACTGAATATCTGTAAGTTCAACATAAGTATTCACGTCTGAGAAAGTTAAGTCTGAAAGTTGACGTTGAGCAGGAATTACATTTGCAACAAGTGTGTCTCTCAAAATTATATCGTCAACAAAAGATTCAGGTATTCTGGCAATATCAATGCCATCTGCAATACCTAATCTTGGCTCATTTCCTTCTCTTTGCCCAACAGACAATCCATCTAATTTTATATAAACCTTTCTGCCAAAATCAAATTTTGTAAATAAAGGATTTAAATCCACTTGAACAGCTATACCATAGGTTGGATTCTCTGGTTTATCTTGAATTATAAGTTCTCTAAAAAAGTTACCAGACTCATCATTTGAAATCACATATGCTTCAACAACGTCATTCGAATTTTCAAACGTAAATGGTCCATTATCATTTTGGGCTAAAACACCTTCCAGCACGGAAAGGCTCACAATATTACCTTCAATACTCGGTGGAGTTTGTTCAAATTGAGGGGCATCAAAATCATCATCTTCTACGCAAGAAGAAACAGATACCAACATTCCAAATCCTAAGAATAGGAAAAATAGTTTTTGATTAAAAATTTTCATCGTCTTCATTTTTGTTTTTTAAAATCTTATGTAAGCACTCAGGTAGTAAGTAGTTCCAAATCCAAAGAAATATCTATTACCAAATAAAGGGCCATTTTCTCTACTAAGGTCCTCTCCTCGTGTTCTAAAATTACTTGTTCTTGATTGTTCAAATCCTCCAGTTTCATATTCTTTGTCCAGGATATTATTGATGACAGCAAAGAAACCAACAAAGTAATCTCCAACTTTCCAAGACTTACCTCCAACTACGTTGACTAGAAGGTAATCGTCAAATCGCTCTTGTTTCAAAATATCTTTAGCAAGGTTTTCATTGTAATCGTTATATACTATGCCATCGGTGTCCAAAGCAAAATTGTCTGACCTTAACAACCCACTCGGACTGATATATGAATGAGAAAAATGATTTGCTGTTACCCCAACATTCCAAAATTCTGGATCCCTATATTCAAACCCAAGCTGAAACACGCGCTCTGGCCCACCAGGTACTCTAAGGTTTTTCATGTCTGTCTTACCATCGCCAAACCTTAACTGCATATCTGGGAAGTTTTGGCTTGTCAAATAAATATCTGGATTACTATCGTAGATATAATGTCCAAAGGAACCCGCAGCTTTTAATTTGAGAGTAGGTAGGACCTGAGCTTCAACTCCAAATTCAACTCCATAGTGCAGTCTATCAATTCCTGTCATTACCTCTTGCACAAAAGCATTGTTTTGATTGTTTGAAGATGGCAAACCTGTGAGTTCTTCTGTATAATAGAATCCTACATTCGTTTCGTCCTGGAAACCTGTATAGAAACCAGTAAGTCTCCCACTCAAAACTGGAGATTTATAAATGTAGCTTAAATCAGCAGACTGAATTTTCACTTCTGTTACCCCATCTACAACATCTCCATTCTGCCTCGCATTACTATATGAATTTTGAATAGTTGGAGCATTTTGGTAATGTGCGGCATTTAATGTAAAAACATTACGACCCGATAATCTATAGGTGGCTCCAGTTTTAAGAGCATAAGTTGTAAAGTCAAGTTCCTCGCCAGGACCAAATGATCGTTCTCCTGGAAAAAATCCATTTTCATAAAGCCCCGTTCTTTGATATATTGTTTTACCGAAACTTAATCCAGTAAAGAAATCAATTCTTTTGTATTGAAATTGAGATTGAATAAATCCATCATAGACCTCCGCATTAACTTTATAATTGTATTTATAGCGATCTCCCTCTTGCACAGTTCTGTTTGGATTTCTTCGATCAGATTGAGCTAAATCTGATCCTAAACCAGAAATTAACGAGCTTTCTTCTGCAAAAAAGTCAACGTCAAGAAAGCGTTCTCCTCCAAGTAGGTCTTCCATTTGTGCAAAATTCTCGCTTTCTAGTTTTCTGTAATTCAAACGACCATTCAAAGTGATGTTTTCTGACACACTGTAATCTATAATAGAATTGGCCATAAGCTGTTTATCCTCAACTCTGTCCGATTGTATAGCATATGTTGAATTTCCACCTCGATTTTGATTCAAAAAATTTGCGAAGTAAACATCATTCCAGGGAAACTGACCATCCCTTTGAAAATCCTCTCTAGCTAAATATGCACTTTGGAAATCCAAAGGTGTAGGGTTTGGATCTCTTAAAAAATAACTAGGAAAGTTTTGATAGTAGATTGGGGAGGGATTCCTCGCTCCACCCAGGAAAGACTGTTCTCCTGTATTTGAGTCTACGAAAAGTCTTGTTCCGCCATTATCTACTCTAGTCGTTGAGAAGAAACCAAACTGATAGCCTACATTAGTATTGATAGAAAGTTTTTCATCGACATCCCAATAATGGTTTAACATGAAAACCGGTTCCTCAGTTTTACGAATTCTTGAATTTCTTTGAACACCATTTAGTCTACCCCAGTTAGGATTATATTCTATCCCTTTCAATTCTACTGCTTCTTGTGTTACAGCAGTTCCCATGCCTCTTCGGTTTGGGGCATAAAATCCTGTAAAATTCAAGCTGTGCTTGTCATTAATTCTTTTTTCTACAGACAACGAAATCGAATTGGCGTCATAAAGTGTCCCTTCCCTAAACCCTTCTTCTCCAAATCGTCTAGATAATAATAGAGAGTATGACCAGCCGCCATTTAAAAGGCCAGAATTATAACTCCCCATTACTCTGCCTTGATAACTTCTATTGGAACTCGCATAAGAAACTCGTCCTCCTTTTCTCATTTTGGAAGCTCTCATTATGATATTTGAAACTCCTGCGACATCACCAATTGTATAATCATTTGCTGAAGCACCCATAGTGAACACGCGATTTCTTTGCACGTCATTCAATCCTCCCCAATTAGCCCAGTTGGGTCTGCCAGAAAATTGCTTGTTCATTTCCAAGCCGTTGATTAGGACTTTACCGTTAGCATTATCCAAGCCTCTAGGATTGAAAAATGCAGCACTAAAGTCAAAAGCAGCAGCTCTCAAATATGTATCTTGTGAGGAAGCCAAAAGACCAGATATATTAAAAGAGGAGGCGTCATCTCCATCCAACTCATCTTCTGATAATGAAATGGTACCAATTTGTCTATTTTCTTCATTGATATCAACTTCAATCAATAAATCTCCGAGATTAAGCGTTTTACCTTCTTCTATAATTATTGGATATCTCTTTACTTCATAATTGGTTCTATTTACCCCCAAAATTTGTTCACCTAATGGTAAATTTTGGTTGATGAACGTGAATTTTCCCTGGGCATCAGTAAGAACTTCAATACCTGAATCTTCGATACTAATCACTGCTCTTGGCACTGGCTCTTCGGTATCAAAATCCAAAATCACTCCAACTACATTGGTTTCTTGAGCATAAAAACCTAGGCTACAAAACAATAATAATAGCGTAAAAACAAAATTTTGGCATCTATTCATAGTCTCAATATTATCTTAATGTTAACATAAAACTGTTAAGGCGATGCAAATGTATTTAAATTATATTTTTGTATTTCAAGAAAATAAAAGACTTTACATTAAAATAATATTAGCATGATTCAGACCTTGAAATTTCAAACTTTTCTACTTGGATTTTTATTCTTAATTGCCGGTTGTAGTTCAACTGAGAAAGCTTCAAATAAGTCATCTAAAACGGATGAATTTTTAATAAATACCATCGCGTTTTATAACTTAGAAAACTTATTCGATACTGAAGATGATCCTGATAAATTTGATGAAGCTTCACCAATTATGGAAATGGCAGAAGGTGAAAGGGAAGAGGTTTATAAGAAAAAGGTAGCTAACATGGCAAAGGTGATAGCTGATATTGGCTCTGATGTAACAGGAATGCCAGCAGCTGTGATTGGAGTTTGTGAAATTGAAAACTTTCAGGTATTGCAGGATGTGGTTAATGATAAAAGATTATCACCATACAACTACGGAATCATACATTACAACTCACCGGACGCAAGAAGTATAGATGTTGCTTTGCTTTATCAAAAAAGAGTATTTCAGCCAACTCACTCAAAAGCTCATGAACTTGTTCTTTATGATAAAGATGATAGAAATAAACGAAAGTATACCAGAGACCAGCTTCACGTTAAAGGAAAACTGGATGGAGAGGAAATGCACTTTATTGTAAATCACTGGCCTTCCAGAAGTGGTGGTGAAAAGAGAAGTCGGCCAAATAGAGTGAATGCTGCAAAACTCACTAAAAAGTTACAGGACTCAATTCAAATGGAAGAACCCTATGCTAAAATAATGATTATGGGAGACTTTAATGACGGGCCTTATAACGAAAGCATTAAAGAAGTGCTCAACGCTAAGGAATATTCTGATGATTTAGGAATCACAGACATTTATAACCCGTTTGAAAAATTACATAAGAAAGGGGTTGGTACTATTGCTTGGAGAGACACTTGGGATCTTTTTGATATGATAATGGTAACCAAGCCTCTGGTAAACAAGAAGGACTATAATTCCTACACACTATATCAAGCGAATATATTTAATCCATATTATTTACAAAATCCAAAGGGCCGTTACAAAGGTTATCCTTACAGGTCCTTTGCAGATGGAGGTTTTACAGGTGGTTACAGCGATCACTTCCCTGTTTATCTCTACCTTATCAAAAAGAAATCAGCAAAGACAGAGGTAAGCTCCAGTAACTAATTTGCATTTATTTTAATAAATATTTTACAGAACTGTCGAGTATATCGTTTAGTTTTAAGTAAAAAATGAAAAATCCAGGTATACCCTTACTAATTCTCACAACCTTAATTTTAATTTTAGTTACCGTTTTCGCATCACTTGGACTTGCCTTTTCATGGGTGTTTTACCTTACTGTTTTAGGACAAGCCACATTGGTATTTGCAGTGTATAAGGTGTTAACCGATGATTACCATACTGAAAAGACCTTTAAAGACTGGTACGAGGACCACCCAGAGCCACACGATGACTAGACTCAGGCTCCGTAGTTCAATGGATAGAACAAAAGTTTCCTAAACTTTAGATCTAAGTTCGATTCTTAGCGGAGCTACTTTTGATTATAAAACCCTTATTTTCAGTATATTGTGAAGATTTCTGAATTTAGTATGTACTAGTGATTTTGAAAAAGTGGTCAACAAGTGGTCAACATATTTTTAGTTTTATAGATTTTTATTTCTCGTTGTATAGATTAATTATCATTTCGTTTTCTGTCACATATATTAAGAAGTAATATGATTCATTAAAAGCTATATCTAAATGACCGACTATGATTATTAAATAAAAGTCTTCATCATCTCAAAGACCTAAAGCCTTAATTCGAGCGATTCTATTTTTCATGTTTGCTTTATGAAATGCTTCTTTAGTTGTCCTTTCATCATCCCAAATAATATAATGTGTAAATGTAAAATCATCCCAGTTTATAATTTCGTCATCATCCTTTTCAGTTGTGTACACATGTTTATCGAAATGTTCGAATAATTCTTTTTCAGAAATTCGGGTCATTTCAAAATCCCCGGGATAACCACACCGATAAAGCTTATTATCATAATAACATATGGTAGTAAAATACTGCGAATCCTTGTATTCATAAGTCGTTTCAAAAACTTCTTTTCTTTTTAAAAGTAATTGAATGTGTTTTTTAAGTGCTCTTTTTGAATTTTTCATTAGTTATCTGATTTAAAATGATTTATAAGTTTAAATTATAGCTTTTATTTAAAATTTAGTTTACTCTATATTGTATCATTTATTCTTTGAAAAAGCCTAGTAGTACAACATATTACTCTTATAATCTTTTGTTTAGCTCTTGTTTTTAAATTATAGAATAAGCGATACATTTTATATCTTTACAATCTTCTCATTGGGTTCATTGATTTTAAGTTTTTTCATATTTATAGTAGAAAAGATTCAATTCCATTTCTATATACTTATTTGAATATCTCAAGCTTTAGTTAAAAATTTGATCAATTTTTAACTTTCTAATCTTTTTCTTCCATTCGTCGAAGTTGTAAAATTTATCATTTAGAAAGTACTGACACGCCCCATTCCATAGAATTACAGCAGGACCATCTTCCCGATGGCATTTACCATTTACATTCCATTGTTTACCACCAGCTGCGAATTCAATCGCTGGTCCATCTTCTCTATGAAGTTTTCCATTTGTCCACCATTCTTTAGTACCGTTAGGAAATTCTACGGCATGACCATTTTCTCTATGCTTTTCACCTTTATGATTTGTCCATTCTTTAATTCCATTATCATTTATTCTCATTGTTGATTTCATCTTATCTTTTTTAATATATTTTTATTTAAATTAATCCTCTTTTAATGATTCGGGTTTACATCATCTTCTTTACTTTTCTGTGCTAATTGAATCTAATTCCAGTACAGATTCATAGTAACGTATGTTGCTATTAACACTACTCCTATTAACATCGTCTAAATGAATGGTTTCGATAACTATCCCCTCTCTGTCACGAATAGGATACCTCATTCCGCCATTTGCCCACATGTAAATGTTGTAATCATCTTCTAAAATTTCGAGAATAGGATAGTAACTATTATTTTTTCCTTCATCAACCCATTCTTTATGAGCTTTAAAAGCTGCTACAATTCCTTTTTCCAATAGTTCTTTTTTTACTTTTAACATAATTGTGTTTTTTAAAATTTTAATATTAAATTCGTAAGTCTCTCTTACACACTGCAAATATAATTCACATAAAAAGGTTTAATTGTAATTCTGCAATTTTGCAGAATCCTATAACCACCATATTTTTAATTTTACATTTATGTTGTTATTTAATTCTCACGTTTAACTTCAACTTCAAGCACACGTCTTTCATTATCCCCTTAACCTTTTCAAAGTTTACGTCCTCGACCATTAGTTCATCAAATACATATATGGCGAGTATGCCTGAAGACGAACATCTCTCAATAATTTCAGTCATTATTTTAGTCTCTAACTTGAAGAGCACCCTGGATGTGTTTTTATAAGTATTTTGAAGTTTGTCCTTAATAACCTTGTCTAAAATTTCTTGATGATTCTCTTTATAAAAGTCATACACTGGGCTCTCTTCCATGTATTTTTCGTTCTTGTTGAAAAATGATAAATGTTCAACTTTAGCAATCTTCACTAATTCTTCGAATTCAAAATCTTCGTACTTTTTTTTCTTCTTTTTTAAAAATTCAGCAACAAGCTCGTGAGTAATAACTTGATTATTGGCACCCCCAAACTTTCGAAATATTAGATTTGGATGAAAACATGAAAAATCTAAACTCACTAATTTATTCCCAGTAGATTTTACCTTAAATAATTCACGTATCAATAATGGCATCAGGTTATACTTTGTTGTGACTCTATAACCCGCATTCTCTCCCCCTATTTTAGGGATATTAAAGTTATCCCTCAGTAGTTCGAACAGCTTTATGTAATCTTCAACGTAGACGTATTCAGCCACACGTTTCTTTTTACCTAATGTCTTCAACTGCTTCCCTTTTTTGTTTTTCCATTTTTTCCTTGAATAGCTCTGTAAATGAGCTTTAACTTCCTGTGTATTTGGCAATTCTATTTTATCTAAATTCGATATTTCATTTTTTGCAATAATACATCTGAGTGACTCATCTAATTTTTTTCTAATGTTTCGCTTATGTAATTGTTGGGCATACTGAGAATTCAATCCATATCTATCAAAAGAAGATTTGTAATACTTATCATGAATCTTATAAGAAGTGGACTTTACATTCATTTTATGCCCTAAGCCCTTCTCTATATAATTATGTTCTATTAAAAGATTTAGAATCAACCTGTATCTGGTTGTATCCTCAATTCCAGTTCCAATTTGCTTTTTCAGTATTCTACCATTGAGTTGGATATATTTATTATCTACATAGTTATCATTGAATTTAACCTCTCTAAGCCATGTGAATGTGAAGTTCGATAACAGTAAATAAATGAGCTCTAAGGCTGCTTCTCTATCTTTATGGATATTTGTAAGGTCTGTGGTTATTAAGTCCTTATTTATATCTCTTATGAGGTTCTTGGGTAGCTTAATGATTGCTTGCTCTTCTTTAAGTATGCTTAAAATTTGACTTGAACAGTCAATGTTTTCATCTTCCAGTATTTCTTTTAGGTTGTTCATATTTTATCTGTTTTTTTATAAGCTTTCCGTTTTTCTCAATTAAAGGGTAAACAGACCTGGGGATAATTACTTCCCCAGGAAACCCATAGGTGTTAAGAACCTACACACTATATATTCAAGGTTTTAGCTTTCCTACATATGTTATATGAGATTTAATGAAAAAGTTTAAAAAAAAATTCAGAACGCCTTTTTTAGGAAAAGGCTTTATTTAAAAAAGGGGGATAATTAGGGGTAATTATATTTCAAAAAGACTTTAAGCAACTACCCATCAAATAGTTACCATTAAAATCTTTTAATAAAACAGGAACAATATGAATGATAAGACAGATTCAGATTAGTAAATACAGAAATTTGGTTTGGAAATGTCAATGTACTCGGTAGTACTCAGGCTAAAATTCATAAATATTAATCATTCTAAACTGCTTTATTTAAGCCCTGTCGAGCTTTTATGAGTATCTAATACAATTAAACTACAAACCAATAAACCTTTATTACAAGGCTCATATTTAAACTACTAAAAGAAGGGGGGATATTTTCATTCATTTTCCTCTCAACACCTATAAGTAAAGCGATTTAATGATCAAAAGAAGGAACAATATGAAGGGATAAGAAAGATAAAGTATATAAATAGAAAAATTTGGTTTTTTACTCAAGTTTTAGTCTTTGCTGTTGTCTTACTAGTTTATCCTCTAACACTAATCTAAATGAGTTGCTAGCCCCCGAGGCGCAGCAACGTTTATATTTATTAATCACATCTAAGTCCAGACCACTTACCCATCAGCATTTACAGGCTTTTAAAGGTGCAATCACCCATTAAATATAAAGTTTTTTCAAAATATTTTGCAACATCACTAAACAAAAGTGCTGTTCGTGTATATAACTATTAAATAAATATATACAATGAAAATAAAAACGAAAACAAAGAATGCCTGGATAAATAAAAGGTTGTCGCCAAAGGAATTAGAGATTATTAAAAATTCAAAAGAAATTTTCACTATCGATAAAGCATGTTCCTATCTATCAGTCAATAGAGCTACACTGTATCGATGGACAAAAAAGGGATTAATCAATCAATATAGCCTAGGCGGTAGAAAATATTATTTGAGGCAGGACATACTACATAGTTTGAAGAGGCACTCATCAAAACCTGCCAAGAGACAGTTAACCAATATTCAATTACCCTAAAATCAGATTTTTGAAAGATAAAATATGTGGCTTATACAAATTTTGAATAACATATTTCGATAATCTGCAAAATTGCAGAAATCCAAACAGAACTTTAAACAATAGGTAATTTTACAGCGTGAAAGACTATTAACGCAGTATTAGACAAAAAATTAATATGAAAAGATTAAATCAAAAAAAATTAAAACAAAATTACTGTCACAAAGAAGTGATTGTTATTGAAGTATTAAATCTTAAAAGGATAAGGTTAATAAGGCACATAATTCCACCCTGACTTAGATGGATTACGCTGAGATTAGAATATAAACAATAATAAACAATTTAAAAAAAATATTATGAGTGAACAAGAATTACAACAGATTTGGAAATTTACAAGACACATTAGTAGACAATCAGAAAAAAGAGTTGAAAACACTTTTGATTTAACATTCGAAGTATATAAATCAAAATTATTAATGGATAGAGATAGTTATATCATGACAAAAAAAGAAAGAATTTTCTTTATACACTCATTTTGGGGCTATAGAACTTATAAATCAAGAGTAATGGAAAAAAGATACAGATGCGGTTGGGATATAACAGATTTGGATGATGGACTGATTAAAAAATTGAAGAAAAAAAATTGGGATACAACAAATTTAAAAAGGACTTTCGATAAGGTTCAAGCAAATCCCGAGTTTAAAAAGGCGAAAAGGAATACAAAGTTAGCTGTTATTTTGGAATAGGATTCCAAAGTCTTAAACAAGAGAATGAAATCTTATTAAAATATACCAGGATTTCATTCTCTGACTTAAGGTCATTGACCTTGATTTTAATGTCAAGTCAATTCTACAATACAAAAATTTAAACTTCAGTGGGTCGAACCTTTGAAACTAAAGTGAAAATAAATAAAGTCATCGTAGGAAATCGAGTTTCACAAAAACATTCTTAGATAACAATAACAATAAATAATTAATAATATAAAATTTTAAACATGAAAAAAAATAAAATTGTTTTTAGTAAAAAAATAATGGATGGTGTAAATGCATTTTGGATGCTACATGATGGGGAAACACCTCATAGAGAAGATGGACCAGCAATTAAATACGAAAGCGGTGGTGTAGAATGGTGGTTTAATGGTGAACCGCATCGAGAGGATGGACCAGCAATTCATAGAGCTGATGGAAGTAAAGAATATTATCTTAACTATAGATGTTATACTGAAGATGAATATAAAAAAGAAATGAAGCTTAGAAAGAAAAAAAAATTAACTTTAAAACAGAATTATGCAGGTTACAATTTAAAAAGGTGGGAAATTTTCCCAAGAATGTATCACAATCAAAATGGTCCAGCCATTGACAATGATAATGAAGAAAAGTGGTATTTATTTGGTTTACTACACAGAGAAGACGGACCAGCATTAACTGATAAATATTCACGACAATGGTATATGCATGGCAAACTACATAGAGAGGACGGTCCAGCTTATGAATCAAGAGTTGATGATTTCAAAGAATGGCGCTTAAATGGGTACGAGTATTCAGAAGAGGGCTTTCACATTGAAATAAAAAGAAGAAGAAGGTCCAAAATACTCAATGACATTCTAGACATTCAAGTATAATAAATTTAAGTAATTTATTTGGCAATTATTTTATGAAAATACTTTCTATCAATAAGCTTGGACAGTATTAGATGACTATACCTAAACATGATATAACAAACCTTGAATTAAAAGGCAGTTCGGCAAAGTTTATGGTTTTTGATTGAAAAAATTAGTAAAGAGAAATTCATTAAATAATTTAAACAAATGTAAATTAAATAGTTTTTACACCTAAATAGGGAACGACATCGTTTATAGTCAATAAGGTTATAATTGATTTAGTTCCCTAATTTAAGGTTATCTATTAATGCATTCATTATTTTTCAGCTTGTACCCGATTTAAAAGAAACTTTAATCATGAAAAACAAAAACTAATTTCTTTTTAGTAGTTATTCAAGAAAAATTTAATTTTCTATAATTAATAAACTATTTTTGTCAAAATATGACAAGTCCTATGAAGACAACATTTGGAGAATATATACGACTTTTGAGGAAAGAGAAGGGATTAACTTTGACTCAACTTGCAGCTATGCTAGATTTAGACTCTGCTAATTTGAGTAAAATGGAAAATGGCAAGCGTGATTTTGATGAAAAACGTTTAAGTAAGCTAGCCAAAATATTTAATATTAATATAAATGAATTAAGAGATGAATATATCACTGACCAGCTAGCAAAGCATATTATCAAGACGAAATGTACTAAGCAGTTATTAAAGGTTGCAGAACAAAAGGCTGAATATCGAAGAACACATCACAAATCACTTCAAACACAATAAATATGAATGTAGTATCATTTTTCGCAGGAGCTGGCGGACTAGATTTAGGATTCCAAAAAGCAGGATTTGATGTTGTCTGGGCTAATGAATATGATAAAGATATATGGGAAACATATCAAAAAAATCATCAAAACACTTTATTAGACAAAAGAAGCATTGTTGATATCAAGTCAGATGAAATTCCTGAATGTGATGGTATAATTGGTGGTCCACCTTGTCAAAGCTGGAGTGAAGCTGGTTCAAAACGAGGCATAAATGATAAAAGGGGGCAACTTTTTTTTGACTTTATACGTTTATTAGAAGCTAAAAATCCAAAATTCTTCCTTGCAGAAAATGTTAGTGGAATGTTATTAGATAGACATAGTGAAGCCTTGAAGAACATAAAAAAAATGTTCGAAAATGCTGGATATAGATTATCATTTAAGTTATTGAATGCATCTGATTTTGATGTCCCACAAGACAGAAAAAGAGTTTTTTTTGTAGGGATTAGGGAGGACCTTGAGTTTAAGTTTGAGTTCCCTATACCGTTAAATGAAAAAGTAACCTTAGAACAGAAGATACTCGACTTAAAAGATTCAGTAGTGCCAGCGAAAGAGGGCAACAAATCAAATAAAGAGAATTGTAAAGTTCCAAATCATGAATACATGATTGGTGGTTTTTCATCAATGTTTATGTCACGGAATAGAGTCAGAGGCTGGGAAGAGCAGTCATTTACAATTCAAGCAGGAGGAAGGCATGCACCACTACACCCACAAGCACCTAAAATGAAGTTTATTGAACAAAACAAGCGCATATTTGTTCCAGGTAAAGAAGATTTATATCGTAGGTTAAGTGTTCGGGAATGTGCTAGGATTCAAACATTTCCTGATGATTTTGTATTTCATTATAGTCATATTGCAGCTGGCTATAAAATGATTGGGAATGCAGTTCCAGTCAATCTCGCTAAGCATATTGCTTTAAGTATTAAAAATCAACTTGAGAATGCTGCTGTTAAAACAAAAAAAATATCTAAGAATACATTAGAATTCGAAAAAACATTCTCATAAAAGTATGGCAAGTCAAACAATAAACGGAAAGGCTTTTGAATACTCATTACTAATTGAGTTTTATGAACGTTTAAATAAGAACACAAGCGTTTCAATCACAAAAAACGAACCTTATAAAACAGCTAAAAGTTTTTTTGAAAGTTTCAATGAATCAGAGCAAGATACTTTTAGAATTACAGCTAGCGCATCAATTAATTTTCTTTTAGACATTGAACCCAAATTATCTAATGGAATTAATGAAGATGACATTTTAGTTTTAGAATTAGTAAGTGACCAGGCTGGACAAACTGGTGATGTAAGAGATGTCTTAATGATACGTTCTTTACAGAAATGGGAAATAGGCATTTCAGCTAAAAACAATCACAGAGCAGTTAAACATTCAAGATTATCAAATAAAATTGATTTTGGAGAAAAATGGCTAGGAGTTTCTTGTTCTGATGAATATTTTAATGAAATAAATCCTGTATTTGATATGTTATCTGAATTAAGAGCAGAAAACAAATCGACCAAGTGGACTTCAATTCAGGATATGCATCAAGTGGTATATATACCAATCTTGAATGCTTTTAGAAAAGAACTATTGCGTTTAGATAAAAATAATCCTAACGTAGTAGCTGAAAATTTAGTTCAATATTTAATTGGGAATCAAGATTTTTACAAAGTAATAAAAGGTAATAAAAAAGTTGAAATTCAGGCTTATAATTTACATGGTTCATTGAATCTACCTTTCGAAAAAGTCAAACCAAAAGCCAAGATTCCAAAATTAAAATTACCTTCAAGATTAATTGAGATTGTTTACCAAAAAAACTCTACCACTACATTATTGGTTTCTTTAAATGAAGGCTGGCAAATCTCATTCAGAATTCATAATGCAAGTTCAAGAGTTGAACCTTCTCTAAAGTTTGATATTAATTTAGTGAGTGCCCCTCACACCTTATTTACTAATCATATTTTCATAAATAGTGAAGATTAGTTTATCATAGGGTATTTTTTAACTTTTAATACATTAAACTCTATTTTGTGGTTAGGATTTTTAAATATATAGTTTAAAGATTTATGAGAAATGAAGAGTTCACAATAGACAATTTCGAAGACTTTGATGTGAAATACTTAATAGGCTATTCGAAGGAAAAAAATAAAATTGCAAGATTTTTTGAAAATAGATATGAATCTACATCAAGTTCTTATCTAAGTACGATTAAAGTTTTTGTAGGTTGTGAGATAGAAAGTTGCGATTTTGCTATTGAAATTTATTCAGTTGGTGAAAACGATGACCCCCGTAGTCAAATAAATAATAAAGAAATCGTTGGCTATGCAGAAGAAGGCAAGAACTGGACTACAATCGACGTTTTGGAACATCTCATCAAATTCCCTAAACAAGGTCTTTTTGTTGTTTTAAAATGGCTTAAAACAGAAGAAAATTTATATGAGTATAGCGGTCATAAAAAGAATCGAGAAAAAAGATATACCTACTCTACATATGCGCCACAATTTGGAACTATTCCATCGGAAAGCGAGTTTTTATGGGTTTATGAAAATGAGACTTGGGAAAAAGCGGAAAAGAACAAGTTATCACTTCTTCAAAGATATGAAGGGAAACATTCTGTGCCAGCAATCAAATTGCTGTTTGATAATTTATAAGCCTGCATCGTCCATCCTCAATTTTCTAATTTCTTTTGCATATTCCTTTTTAATAAAATTATTCAGATAGTATAGTCTACTTCCGTAGGTAAATTCTAGTGCATCATAGTTTTCAATAAACGCAGACCAAGTTTTAAACTTGTCTATTTCAAGATTACATATTATGAGGTAATCGAGACTGTCCTCAAATTTAGAATCCTCATATTTAACACCTTCCAAATAATATTTACGTTTAGAACCTTTGTGAGAATATACTGTTATTATTTTCATTTTTTCCAAACTAAAATATAAACGGATGAAATCAATGTTATTTGGATTTTTGCCACTTTTATTATTTAAGAAATTAAAAATTCTTCTGTAATAATTTTTAATTAACAAATTGATATTTTTAACATCTAATTCTGATAGTTCAAAGGTTTTGTCCATTGTTTTTTTTTTAAAAAATTTAATTTAGAGATTAAATTTTTAAAATGAATCAAGAAGTAATTCGAAATTTAAAAAGCTATAAATCACTAATTAATGAATATCACACGAAAGGCAAAGCAAGAAATTTTAGCACTCGAAAACGGACGAAATTTTGACAATTACATAAGACAACTTTACGTAGAAGAAAGAACTAGCATTGACGTTTCCCTGATGTGGTGTGTAAATAGAAAACAAATAAAATTGGTAGAACATAACAGTGTAGAAGGTTTCAATTTACTAAAATACGGGTATAAGATTGTAGCTATTTTATCTTCTTGTGATGAAGAAATTGACTCACAGTATGTTGATGGCAACTATTTTGAAGCTTTTAAAAAATATGTAGAAGTAACTAGGTTCTAAGCATTAATTCAATTGAAGATAGTGAATGAATTAGATGTAATCTCTATTGCTTAAATGTCAACTAGTCTTGTTCTTATTAATTAATATATTTAAACACCATTCTTAACTCGAAAATTATGTCAGAAATAAAATCTTCGTCTTATTTACTAGCAAATACAGATAGCAGATATCCTTTTTTAACGAAATTCAACAACACTGTTCATATAATCGAACCAGACACAGAAGATGAAGTAGATGGAGAATTCTTCAACAATTGCGAAGAATTAGCACAAGAGAATAAAGTATCACTGGTTTCAGCCGATAAATTAGGAGAGAAAGAAGAAATTAAATTAAATTTTCCATCTATTGCTAAGATGTCAAATCTTACAAAAGAAGAAAAACAAAAACTTGAAAATTTTAAAGAAGAGATACTTAAAAAAGAAAATTTTAAAGAGCGGTTTTTAGAATATATTGAATATGAATTTGGAATTCAAAACTCAAATGAAGGAGGCTTATTTTATAATGAGCCGATAGAAGGTGGTATCAATATAATATTTGCTCACATTCATGATATAAGACAGCTAGATAAGAAAAGAAGAGACAAGTTCTTAGACAATTTATTTCTTAAAAAGAAATTTTCATACTTCGAAAGCGAAACTGTCACATCTTCACCTAAATTACATTTTGCAATATTAAAAGAAAATTTAGGTGATTTCAGCGATAAAGGATTAACTACGTGCTTACCCTACCGCATTGATGAGATAAAAGAAAAGTATGATAAAATACCTACTAAACTTATTATTAGATATAGCTTAAGCTCAGGATACGAAATTTTAGTTCCCCCTATTCTTGATAAAGAATTAAGGCTAGACCCAATGAGGAAAACCTTATACTTTTTCATATTATCACTAGATTCAGGAATAAGATTTGAAGAAACAAGTAATGAATCAAAAAAATTGACAAGAATTTATAGAAAATTAGATAATTACAGTATAAATAAGGATAGAAAAGGTAAAAAGGTTAAAAATGGTCAAAGGGGTGAAAAGACTACAGAGCTAACAATTAAAATGTTCAAGGAGTCATTAAGCTCTCTTAAATCAAGAACTAAAAAAATTATCCAAGACCATCTTTATGAAGGAACAAGAGACTGGAATTATACATTTGAGGTGATGGATAAAATATCATATGTGAACAAAAATAAATTTCTCGAAATTCCACTTGATAGGGATGATGTTGCTCTCACCAGTTCTAAGAGAATCTCAAACCCAATTAATAAAATTCTGAATACGAAATTTAAGATTATTAAGTAAGAACCTCTAGTCATTTAGATTTAGAAACTTTAGTTATTGCAGTTTTACCAAATTTGAAGTCCTATTCTTGTAACTGAGGTGTAAAAAGATTAACCTACATCATATACGTGCTCACCATAAACTCGAGATAAATTACTTCCAAACATAAAAAGGAACATTTCAATTTGGTCAGATTCAACATCGATAGATTGTGCTAACTTGTCCATAGTTTCACAATATAAAGGATATTTAAGTATGGCGTTACCAGACCTTATTCCCTTTAAGCCATTTAGTTCTTTATAACTATCACTATTGATAACTTGAATAATTCGGTTATCCAAAATTAAGGTTTTATGACCGTCTAATCTGGCGTCTAAAAAGTAAACAAACTTAGACATAGTAGATAAACCAAGTCCAGGTATCGACTTAATATCTTCTGATAATTGCTTAATAGTAATAGTACTTTCATGATATTTATAAAGTGTAGAAGTTAACAATTCAAACTTTTCATCTTTTAAAAGGTTATTCAAATTATTACCTCTGCCTTTGGTTGGGTAACCCCACATAAGTGTCTTGAGAATAAATAATTTTAAATCAAAATGGATAGCTTCTTTCAAGTCATACCTGTTAAGGGTTATAACTTCATTAGCATCAAACACCTCATTAATAAGGGATTGTTGAGATTGAACCTTCCAATTTTTCTTTTTAATATCAAATGAATGTTTTAGATAAGGTAGCTCTTTGATAAGTTTTTGAAATTCTCTAATTTCTAGTTGCATAAAATATAATTGATTGGTTAGTACAGCAATTTATGCAAAAGGAAAATTGAATTCAAAGCAATATTAAATTTAGTTTAGTTGTGAAGACAACTTCTTAATTTTAGTAATCGTATTTGGATGAAGCCCAGAAATTTTTGCAACTTCTACATTTTTATAGCCTTTTTCTAAAAGTTCATAAGCTTTTTTGTTTTTTGGCTTATTTAAAAATTTGAGCATATTTTCTTTCGTCCCTTTTTTTCTTCCAAGATAAACACCTCTCTTTTTAGCTAATTCAATACCCTCTAACTGACGTTCTCTAATTTGATTTCTTTCCATCTCACCTACTGTCCCAAGGATTGATATCATCAGCTTTGAAATAGTGTTTTCCCTACCATCGTCGTCAATGGTTCTAAGACCTTGCTTTATGAAGAAAATTGGTATTTTTAATTCATTGAAGAAATGAATGGTATTTAAAATGTCACGAAGATTTCTTCCAAGCCTATCAATCTGATGAACATGAAGGCTCGTTATTAAATCTTGGTCTAGAAAACTTTTAATCTTTCTACCCCCTACTCTATCAAAGAAAGGAACAGAACCGCTACACTTATCTTCGATTATTAAATCAAAGTCGGATTTGTTGCTAATTTGCCTTTCTAAATTTTGCTGAATCGAAGATACTCTGACGTATAAAACTCTCATATTTTTAGATTAGTTATTGTTTAACCCTAAATTTGTGACAAATATAATGCATTTGTGTTATTTAATGAGCCAATTTGACCCATAATTGCCTCACATAAAAAAGTGTAGCCTATTATTGTGATGAGCAATCAGACTTAACAGCTTCCAAAAAACTACTCTAGTATTTAAATTATATAGCTAAAGAATAAAAATTATAAAAACATGTGTTTTCCAAGTAACGTTTACAAATAAACATGTATTTTTAAAATTAAAAACAATTCTACAACAAGCTGAAAACAAATTATGGATTGGACAAAAATATTTTCTGAAATTGGAATTTTTGGGATAATCTCAGGATTAATAGTTTGGTTGATTAAACAACTAGGACAAAGATATATCGATAAAGGAGCAAAAACTCACGAGCAAAAACTTCAAAATCAATCAGACTTGTATAAAGCCGAATTAAATCAATCCTTAGAGAAATTTAAATCAGAAATTGCGTTTTTTTCTCAAAAAGCTTTTAAGCTTCACGATAAAAGACTAGAGCGTATTGAAAATCTTTACTCATTATTGACTAATTTTTATGAAGACATGTTTCATTTAACAACCTGGAAAGTTGTTACAGGGATGACAGATGATGATGTAAACAGACAAAATTTTGAAAACACTAAAAAAGCAGGCAAATCTGGAACTAATTTTTTCAAATATTATGCAAGGAACAAACTATACTTTGACAAAGACACTTGCAAATTAATAGAGGAAATAATTAAGTTGTTAAAGGATAGTCATTTTGATTTTTCATACGAATATGTATTTGGACCAATGTCAGCTGACTTTAAATTTGAAACAGTAAAAAAAGCTACGGAAAAAATCCGAGAAAAAGTTCCTGAAATCAAATCAGAACTGGAGGATAATTTTAGAAAAATAATCGGAGTATATGAATAAAAGCAGTTATCAAATTTATATAACCAAAAATCAACGCATATCGAACCCGCAAATGCGGTTAAATGAGACCGTTATGTTTCATGAAAAAACCATCCTAAATGCATATTGAGAAAATAAAGATAAAAAATTTCAAATGTTTCAGAAATGAGTTTGAGTTAATATTAAACAAGACTGTCAACATCATTGTTGGAGAAAATGAAGCAGGAAAATCAACAATTATAGAAGCTTTAAACCTAATACTTTCTGGATGGTTTAAGGGTCGATATATTCACAATGAACTAAATGAATATTTATTTAACAAAGAAACAGTAAGAGAGTATATTGAAAGTCTTCAAACTGAAAAACCCTTGGCACCGCCTTCAATCAAAATTGAAGTTTTTTTATCGCCTGATTCGCCATCAATTTTCAAAGGGGATAAAAACTCTGAAAAATCCGATTCAATAGGACTATCATTTAATATTGAATTTGATGAAAAATATTTACCAGAATATCAGATTTTAATTCAAACTGAAAGCATTAAAAGTTTGCCTATTGAGTACTATAATTTTTATTGGGAATCCTTCGCAAGAGATGAAAGAATCACACCAAGACTCATACCAATTAAACCTGCATTAATTGATTCATCAAATGGTAGATTGCAGAATGGTTCCGACATTTACATAAGCAGAATTTTAAAAGATTTTTTAGACCAAAAAGAAATAGTAGATGTATCTCAAGCACACAGAAAAATGAAAGACGTTTTCATGCAAGAGGATTCGATAATTAACATTAATAAAAAAATACAAACTGATTCAAAAATTTCTAACAAGAAAGTTGAATTGTCTGTTGAACTTTCTTCAAAAAATTCTTGGGAAAACTCTCTGGTAACATATCTGGATGAAATTCCATTTCATCATATCGGAAAAGGAGAACAATGCGTGATAAAAACTAAATTGGCTCTATCACATAAAAAAACATTAGAGTCCAATGTGCTTTTAATTGAGGAACCAGAAAATCATTTGTCTCACACAAAATTAAATGAACTAATTCATGACCTAAAACAAGGTGGAGAAAACAAACAAATTATTGTAACTACTCACAGTAGTTTTATTGCAAATAAATTAGGCTTAGATAGCCTAATATTATTAAACGAACAGAAAACTATAACTTTTAAAGATTTAGAAGATGATACTTTTACTTACTTCAAAAGATTAGCTGGTTATGATACCCTTAGATTAATCCTGAGTAATAAATCAATACTTGTTGAAGGCGATTCAGATGAATTAATTATTCAAAAAGCATATTCTCAAAAATACGGTAAACTACCAATAGAAGATGGAATAGATGTAATTTCTGTAGGCACCTCTTTTTTACGGTTTTTACAAATAGCAGAAAAAATAAATAAGCCAGTAATTGTAATAACGGATACTGATTGGAGTCTCGAACAACTTGAAAAAAAATATGAGGATTATATTGGAGTAAACGCTAAACCCAACATTACAATTTCTTATGATAGCGAAATAGTTGAAGGTGATTTTGAAATTTACGGTAAGCCATTCAATTACAACACGCTAGAACCAAAATTATTAAAATCAAATTCTATTGATTTGTTCAATTTGATTTTTGACAAAGCTTATACAACTGATGAAGAATTTCACAAATATATGAAGCTTAATAAAACAGAATGCGCTTTAAAATTATTTGATTCACAAGAAAAAATTTCATTCCCGAATTTTATTTCAGACGTTATTTAAAAATGACTAACGAATTAATCATAGCATCAGCAGGTTCGGGAAAAACAACAGCTTTAATCAAAAAAGCGTTGCTATATCCTGAAAAATCAATTTTAATAACTACCTACACTGAATCAAATGCTCAAGAAATTAAAAATAAATTTTTTGAATTAATAGGCTGTATTCCTTCAAACATTCAAATTTCTACTTGGTTTTCTTTTTTAATTAAGCAATGTATAAAACCATATCAAACAATTCTATTTGACTACAAAATAAAGGGACTTCTGCTTGTAAACGAGAAATCAGGAATTAGATACACAGACCAAAGAACTCGAAGAAAAATTCCATATGCAGAAGCTGATAATTTTGATAAATTCTATTTTTCAAAAAACAAAAGGATTTATTCTGATAAGGTCGCCAAACTTGCTATTAGAGTTAACAAAGAAACAAAAGGCAAAATAATAAACCGCCTTACAGAAATATATGACTACATACTAATTGATGAATGTCAAGATTTGGCAGGATATGATTTGGAACTATTAAAAACTTTTGGTCAATGCTGTTCAAATCTATCATTAGTTTGTGACCCAAGACAAGTTACCTATTTAACTCATAATTCTACAAAACATAAAAAGTACAGAAATGGATTATTAAAAGAATTCATTACAACAGAATGCAATAAATTAGGTTTCCAAATTGATGATACATCACTTTCAGAATCGTACAGATGTAATCAGGCTATATGTGACTTTGCGAACAGACTTTATCCTGAACACAGTCAATGTGGTTCAAAACAAAATGAAACAACAGAACATGATGGCGTTTATATAGTTAAGAATGATAAAGTCGATGAATATTTAGCTAAATATAATCCCGTTCAATTACGATGGAACTCTTTAACAAAGAATACAAATCCTGAATTTACAATTACTAATTTTGGGCAGTCTAAGGGTTTAACTTTTGAAAGGGTCTTAATCTTTCCAACTAAAGGAATGCTTGCATGGATGATAAACAATGATATTTCAGTTAGTAAATTTAGTAATGAAGCCAGAGCGAAATTTTATGTAGGAATAACAAGAGCGAAGTATAGTGTTGGAATAGTCTGTGATAAAATAGATGAATTTGTAAAAAATGGAACAATTGAATACGAGTAAATCACTAAAGCATAATCGATTAGACGGCTCAGCCGTTAAATGGTGGAGTGAACCACTCAAATCATTCTCGAACTAGGCAGTTTGAATTAAAAACTTCACAATGTGGAAAAAGTATAGCATTTGCACAAAACATCTGATGTAGACGAACATTTATGCAGTCAACTTACATCAATATAAATGAGACCCAAAAAAATCACCTTGTCACTTGCTATACTTCGGAACGTTACTTCCATGTATCCAGGACTTACACACTATGGGCGTTAATGTAAAAAAACTATATTTACAATTCAGGGCACATAGAGGGTATAATGCATATCCTTCGGGATACGCACCATACACGAACCCTTGGCATTCATTTTAAAAAGCACTCGAACTATGAAAGAAATAAAAGATTTGATAACTGAAAGTTTGCATAGCTCAAGAGATACGGGTGAACTAAATTTCAGCAGATTTTCAGATGTATCAAGTCTTGAAAAAATTGGAATAGAGTTTGGAATAGAAAAATTAAAAAGAATATTAGAAAACAAAGAACTTACCCAAATAGCAATCTCACCGATAATCCATATACCAAACTGGATAAATAACTTCATTGATAACTTAACTGAAAATATATCTTCAAAAAAAGTTCTTGACCCTTGGATAAATAGAAACTCGTTTCTTGTAAACAATATTCAAAAAGACTTTAAAGGCTATTGCATTAATCAACAAGAAAAAAATCTTCTTGTTGAAGGTTTTCAAATTGACGAATCAAAAATATTTATAGACGAACCGCAAGAACTAATTAATCAAGAAACAGAAAAATTTGATTTGGTAATTTCATTTCCACCTTTTGCAATGCGGGCGAAAAATCGTGAATCAACCTCTAAAGACTATTCTACTGATTTATTAATTGCGTCTTCAAAACATATTAAAGAAAATGGAAAACTGATTTTCTTAATGCCAGGAAAATTCGTATTTGATAAAAAAATCGAAAAATCCTTGAAGGACAATAGTTTATTTGTAAATGCTCTTTTTTACGTTCCAGAAGGTAGTCATTCACCAATTACTTCAATCCCTTCATACCTCGTAATCGTATCCAAAATAGCTACGCAAAAAACTTTTATAGCTCAATTATCCTCAAGCGATACTACAAATAAAATCATCGCTAATAATTTTAATAAAAATAAAGAAGGTAAAACAACCTCTTTAGGTAGTTTTATGGAATTAGAGAATTTCACATCTTATAAAGCTTTTGAAAAAGACGAGGATGTTTTTAAAATAGGAAGAAAAACAGGTCTAAAGCCGACCATCTTAAAAAATATTGCTACTTTCAAAACAATAGGGAATAAAAATCCTGAAGAAATCGAGCATTCAAATAACATAATTTACCTACCTCGTATTGGGAATAGTGATGTTGTTGAGAACCCAAGTGATTTTAATATAAAGCCACATAATTATATCCAAGTAATTTTAGGAAATCAAGTTAGCCCTACTTATTTGGTAAAATATCTTAATACGTCTTTAGGTAAACTTACAAGAGAAAGTAGAAAGGTTGGTACTACAATAGAAAACATTACACTGCCATCATTAGAAGATGCGCCATTGTTTATTCCAAGCTATCAAGAACAAATTAGTCTAATTGAAGTAAATAATAAGATTGAAAATTTACTTTTAGAGATTTCTGAATATCAAAATCAACTATGGAAACGTCCGAGCCAAATACAAGAAATAAATAAAAGTATTGTTCAGTACGAAAAAGATAAGAGTATTGAAAAATGGTTAGACAGTTTACCATTTCCGATTTCTTCTATTCTTTGGAAATACGTAGCAACATCTGATAATAAAAGTAAGGTTGATTATTTACTTCACTTTTTTGAGGCATTTTCCGAATTTTTATCGATGCTTTTATTAAGTTCTTTCAATCAAGACCAGAAATTTTACAAATCCGAAAGTCATAGGTGGATAAACAATGATAGTAAATATGATGATTGGATTAAAAAAGCAACATTTGGAGGTTGGAATATTTTAACGGCGAACCTTCTTAAAGCGGTTCGTACAATAATTAATGAACCTAATAAAAAAGACGTCATTCTTAATCTATTGGGAAAACCAACTAGTGAATTTTTAACTTTTATAACAAGCAAAAAGATTATTCCTGTTCTAGAGAATGTAAGGGAATATCGAAATGATTGGAAAGGACACGGTGGAGTTTCAAGCGAACAGGATAATATCAATCGGCTTACTTTACTTGAACAAGAATTAAATAGTTTAAGGCAAATTATTCAAGGAGCGTTTGATGATTGTAGATTAATAAGTGCAACGACTGGAAATTATAAAAATGGCATATTCAATTTTAAAGCAAAAGAATTAGTTGGTAATAAAACACCTTTCAACGAAATAAAAGTTATTTCATTAAAACCTCTTGATGAAAACAAACTATATTTCATACATCAAAATCATAATGAGCCAATTGAATTACTACCATTTATTAAATTCAATCAAGAATCAAAAGCTTGCTATTTTTATAATAGTATTCAAACAACGAATATTAGATGGGTTTCATTTCACTTTGAACAAAATTCAGAATTTACCGAAAATATTGATGAAAAATTTGAAGAAGTTTTAAGCATCTTAAAGCAACAAAGTGAATAAAACGAAATGCCAACACTGAATATACTGTTTTATTCTCTGTTTTTATTTCAATGTTATTCAATTTACAAACCAATTTCATGAAATTTGCAAATCACGTAATTACTGAGCTTAGATATTACGTTTATATATACTTACACCCGGAAACCAACGAAATCTTTTATGTTGGAAAAGGGAAAGGAAATAGGGCTTTTTCTCATTTAAAGGAACAATCAGAAAGTAAAAAAGTGAAATATATTGAAGAATTGAAAAATCAAGGACTACAACCAAAAATTGAAATTTTAGTTCACGGATTAGAAGATGAAAAAATTGCATTGAATGTAGAGTCTTCAATAATTGACTTGATTGGAATTAAGAATTTGACAAACAAACAAAGTGGTTATAAAAGTGCGGCATTTGGAAGAATGACAATTGACCAAGTCAATTCGATGTATAGTAAACAACCTGTTGATATTACTGAATCTTCAATTCTAATTAAAGTCAATCAATCTTTTCGATTCTCTATGACTGATGTCGAACTTTATGATTACACACGTGGTCGATGGAAACTGAATCCAGATAGAGCTAAAAATGCTAAATATGGTTTTGCTGTATACCAAGGTGTTATTCAAGAAGTCTATGAAATCTTTGAATGGCACGAAGCAGGAACCACTGATAGTATTCGGCTTGAACATTCAAAATCACTACTTGATACTAAGGAAAGTTTAGATGGACGGTTTGAGTTTACTGGTAAGGTAGCATCAAAAGATATAAGAGAAAAGTACAGGCTAAAATCAGTTGAACATATTTTTAATAAAAAGAGTCAGAACCCTATTAAGTATGTGAACATATAAGTAAATAGAATATGATAAAAATACTAATCAAATGGTCTTTTCGTAGTTTATGAAATATTTTAAATAATCATTTGTTATTGAGATTTCTCAAACACTAAGTTTTATAGATATTAATCATACTGAATCTAAAATCTTGATGTGTTTTAAAAATAAATATTCAATTAAATTCTTAAATAGATTTAACCCCCACTAATAAAAGTACATCTATAAAGTAAATTTTTGTTATTTTTCAAAATAGAACATACTATATGTCAGAAAAAAAAGAGTTAATAGAAGCATTTAGAAAACTAGATTTTAAAGCCCTAAATGAACTCTTAGATGATGATATTTCTTATATGGACGTTCATAAAAGTCTGTTTTTAAAAAGGCTAGGTCAGGAAGTGAATAAATATGATAAACTAGATAAATATGAGGATGTTACAGAAGGTATTTGTGGCTCATGTAATAGAGGTTGCAAAGCATATTCGTTTTCAACTAAAAACTGTCCATCGCTGAATTTATTTTTTGAAGAAAAGAACGATAAAGTTACAGACATTTACATTTGTAATGATTTAAGAAATAACATTTCAGGTGAGCACGAGTGGAATATTTCTCTGAATTTTTATGAAGAAGAAAAGGTTGACTTTGAACCCTCATTACACTACAACATTAATGTTCAAAAAGCTGAAAATTGCCTTCAAGAGTTCAGTGCTCTTACATCAGATGGTTATGTCACTTCTCAAGACTTGGTTTATTGGCTTAATAAACATAAAGATTTAATATCCAAATTAGATTTAGGCTTACCTTTTATTGGTAAATCATATCAAGCTTTTGAGAAGTTAGATAACTTATATACCAATGTATATGCATTAGTTTATAACCACAATCATAATTCTATTGCAACTAATGCTTTAAAAGAATTTGATGATATTAATAAAGGAGAAGAAAAATCAATTGTGTTATGGCTGTTAAAACATAAAAATGAAAACTTCTTTTCCTTTAAGAAAACTGATAATTGGCAAAAGACAGGCTTAATTATATTTGATGATGAGTCAAATGTAATAATTGATTGCAGTGATTGTTTAGATTCTTTTCTGTATGAAGATTTATATTCTAATCTTGAAAATAGTCTATTGATTAAATATGAACCAACAGATGAACATTACCTACAAAATGGAGGGAGTGTAAACTATAGTTTGGAAACTTTTCTAAGATTTCACAACAAATATTTAGATATTTTATAAATGGGATTAGCTTCAATTTTACTACTCACCTCAGTAATTCTTTTTTTAGGTATTATCGCTTTCTTGATTTTAAGAAAAAGGCTTCGATTAAAGAGAGAAGAGGAAGAACGTGTTCGTATTGAGAAAGAGAAAAAAAGACTTGAACAGCTTCAAATTTTACATAATCGTCAGCGTGAAGAATTGATTCCATTTATACCTAATATTTCTGATTTTAATAGTTCTTTCGAAGAATTAAAAGCATTCAACAAGTATATTTCAAACTATGATGTTTTTGTTTTCAAGGATGAGTTCGACTACTTGTACCGCTCACTTAAGGACAGAAAATACGAGCATTTACCTGATTTTAAATCTTCCATCGAAAAAATCAGCTCATTCCTTACAACTTTTTCTAACATTGATTCCTTATTGGGAATTAGAAATAAAAAGTTTGTTGATAAAGAACTCAAAGAAACTGAAAGTTTATTGGATGATGTAGAGGGTAAGTCACTTGATATTCAACAAAGAAAAGCAGTTATCATAAACCAAGACAATCACTTAGTTATAGCAGGTGCAGGTTCAGGAAAAACAACTACAATAGCTGGAAAGGTGAAATATTTAGTCAAAAGACAAAATATAAGTCCTGATTCAATTTTATTAATATCATTTACTCGTAAGTCAGCAGACGAAATGAGAGATAGAATTGATGATAAGATGAATATTGATGTCCCAGTTAAAACCTTTAATAAACTTGGTTTAGATATTATTTCAGAGGTCAATAACTTAAAACCATCAATCTATGAATCAAGCGGTAAACCTCATTTAGAACGAATTTCATCATTTATAGATTATGCCAAAGAGAGCCATGAGTATTATAGCTCACTCATAGAATTCTTTTCTTTTTATCTAAAACCTTACAAAGATATTTCAGATTTTGAGTCAGACTCAGAACACAACAATTACCTAAATGAACAAAAACTAGAGGGCTATAAATTAATTGATAAAAAGACATCTAGTGGTGTCAAAATCACATACAGAGAAAAATTTAAAAGTCAAGAAGAAGTACTCATAGCAAACTATTTATTTCTCAATAATGTTAAGTATGAGTATGAAGAAAATTATAAATACAAAACTGCAAGCAAAAAATTCGGACAGTACAAGCCAGATTTTTATTTGCCTGAATATGACATATATATTGAACATTTCGGTGTTGACGAAAATTGGGATGTCCCCGAATGGTTTAAAGGCAAGAACGGTGAGTCAGCAAAGGAGACTTACAATAAAGGGATAGAATGGAAACGACAAGAACATAAAAAAAATAATACAATCTTAGTAGAGTCGTATTCATGGCAACAAAGAAAAGGTATCTTATTACCTGAACTTCAAAAGAGTTTAGAAAAAAATGGGGTTGTCTTTAAACCTATTTCAAATGACGAATTTTGGTCTTATATACAGAAGAATGCGAAAAAGGATATTGATGATTTTACACAGTTAATTGATACTTTTTTAGTCTTACTTAAATCAAACAATGAAACTATCTCAAATCTATTAAATAAAGCTGAAAAAGAAGATGATATCCGTGCCAGAAAATTTCTGAAGTTGTTTGAGCCTATATTCAATTCATATCAAGAATACCTTTTAGAAAAGGAAGAAATTGACTTTAGTGATATGATTAATCATGCTACGGAACTCATACAATCAAATAACTTTGAATCAAAATTTGATTATATAATTATAGATGAATTTCAAGATATTTCTAAAGCAAGATTTCAACTTATAAAGTCATTATTAGACCAAAAACCGGGTGCAAAATTATTTTGTGTTGGTGATGATTGGCAATCAATATATCGTTTTGCAGGAAGCGACATTGGTTTATTTACTGGTTTTGATGATAAGTTCAAGAACTCGCCTATTATTAAATATTCAAGAAAAACACACAAATCATTCATAGAATATACTTATCGATTCAACAACAAATTAATTGACTTAACAAGTGATTTCATACTCAAAAATCCAAATCAAATATCAAAAACCCTTAAAAGTCACTTTCAATCAGAGGAATGTCCCTATTCAATTTTTAAATATTCTGACCCAGAAAGAAATAGCGAAAACCTTCATAATGCATTAAGAGATGCTCTATCAAATATCTCTGAAAAAGTCAACGGTGAGCATGCAACTGTTTTACTACTAGGAAGGTATGATTTTGAAAGAAGAAATTTTGTGGGTGATTTCCTTACAGAGATTTTTAATAAGAAATCAAATCAACATGAATATGTTTATAAGGGTGTTCCTAATTTAAAAATAAGATTTTTAACTGCTCATAGGTCAAAAGGACTTCAAGATGATTTTGTAGTTATTACCAATTGTAGTTCTGGAACTTATGGATTTCCATCTGAGATATCTGATGACCCTTTATTAAATTTTTTACTATCAAAAGCTGACCAATTCCCTAATGGTGAAGAAAGAAGATTATTCTATGTAGCAGTAACTCGAGCCAGAAAACATGTTTGCTTTTTGGTAAATGAAGATTATACATCAAAGTTTATAGATGAAATAGATGAAAATGAAAAAAACACAACTTTACAATGTGAATGGTGTGATAATGGAAAGCTTATTGAGAGAAATGGAAAGCTTGGCTATTTCTATGCTTGCAACAACAATCATTACTGTAATTACACGAGAAAAATCCGTGCCAGTGATTTCAAGTCATTGGCTTATGAATATTACGAAAACAACCAATTTAATAGTGCCTTAGAATATTTTCAAAAGTACTTGTCTCAAGAATCAGGAGACTCATCCACCTTTTACTATTTGGGCAAGTGTTATGAAGAAAAAAAAGACTTTCAAAACGCATTGCATTGTTATAATGATGCAATTTCATTAGACATTTCAAACGCTAATGCATTTTATTGGAGAGGAAGCATTCAATATGATTTGAAAAATTATGATGAAGCAGTAAAAGACTGGCTAAGTTTTAATAAGTTAAGACCTAATAGTAAATCAGTAAACTATTGGTTAGCTAAAGGATTTTTGAAATCAAGGCGTTCTATCGAGTCAATCAGACATATTAATAAAGAAATAGAAGAAAATCCAGTTAGTGAAGATGCTGTAATTTTAAAAAATCAGATTTTAAATTACCTTAAAAAAAGATACACGACTAAGGAAATAAAAGTTAATTCTAAAAATAGTAACATTTTAAAAGGTTATTTAGAATTAGCAATTGACTTTGATGTTGATGTTAAGTTCAATTATCATAAGTCAAAACAATTTAACGATGGTATTACAAGTCTCAGAACAATAAAGCCAGACGGATTTAAGGTTATAGGACAATACGATTCATTGTGCGTTTTCGGTTATTGCTATATGCGTGAAGAAGAAAGAGTTTTTAAACTTGAAAGAATTTCAGAACTCATTATTAACCCTAATGAGATAGAATATTGGTCCAATTAAATTCAGTGAATACTAAAAATATTTATAAAGCTTTATAATTTCTTCAATTGAATTTTGTCCTCGATTTTAAAAATTTCAATCCCCAACAAGATTAGCTAAAAAGCATCTGTACTTACTGTCATAAAGCTGATTAAAAATGTCTCTAGTGTTATAAACTTCAATACTTGAATCAATCTTAATTTCACTAAAAACAATATTCAAAGTATTTTCACTTTGATGAAACTGGTTCAAAACCTTTTGAATCTTCTCTCGGTCGTCTTGGAATAAAACCTTTGCTGTAACTACTTTATTATCTAAAGTTAACCCATTGATGTCAATATTATTCATTACCTGTCTTGACACTTTTGTCAAATATTTAATACGATATTGACTTGGTGCAAGTTCAGTTCTCAGCCATTCCATACACATAAGCTTGACCGAATGTAAACTCAAATTTTCGTATTTAATACTTGGCTTTTTTCCATAGTATTTTGAAGTGACATAGTCTGATTTATCAATAATTCTGCTGAGCATGCTTCTAGACCTAATAATCTTGTCTAAGATGACGTGTTTCCTTTTCATTAACGTTTTGACTTTTGTTAGCTGTAAAGTCCTATATTTTGGATTTAGCGGGTCTTCTGTAATTTGTGAACCTTTTGACATCAAACCGATTTTCACTTCATTAAGACCTCTATATGATGCCACAATCAGCGTATCCTTATATCTTAAAGAAGCATTAAGCTCATCAAAAAGTCGGATAAATCTTGATTTGTTTTTACGATAAATCTCACCATTCTTTGTTTCTGGATTGTGTTCAATATCTCTAAAATTATCTTCAACTAAAAGGGCAGCTTGGTCATTATGAAAAAGCTCATCAATAAGACCATCTCTCAAAAATTCATTTTTGATAAGGAAGACATTGTAATCGAACAAAGGTTTGTCGAAGTAAAGAACTTCAACTAGGTTAATAGCAAGTTTGAGAGTAGATGAATATCGAAATTCATAATCATACTTCAATCTATCTTTATCCCTTAAGTACTTATTTAAGAAGTAGATGATTGATTTGGGACCTTTTCTAATTTCAGATTCACTAAGTGAAAGAAAATCATCTTCAAAGTCAGTATAAGTCTCATTATCCTTCTCACCTAAAATAGGTAAAAGATTCCCTTTTAAAAGTTCGAATAGAGGTAGGTAATCCCATTGAAATGACTCATTATAATCAAAGTAAATGTCTGCTAAAGTTTCTTCATCATAACCATTTTCTAAGCAAACACTTTCAAGATATTTAGCTTCTGCATCTTCTGTATCGAAGTCGATATTTAAAAATTCACTTATCTTCTTGTATTCCTCTGGCTTGTTATGATACTTATAATCGATATAACTAAGTACTAATCGAGTTGCACTGTATTCACTTAAAATAAACTCTTTTAATAGCTCTTTGAGAAGCTTAATGATTTCTTTTTCAGAAGCATCTTTCAATGCAGAAATCGTCTTCCAGTCTAATTTGTTGCCAGTTGTTAAGTATGAAATATACTCTTTTAAAGTGAGAGCTAAATTATCCCTGATGTGCTTATAACCAGGTAAGCTGTATTGTTGATTGTAATATTTTACAATATCATTTAAATCAAATCCCTTGTCGACTAGTTTGGCTAGTGTATTTATCTTTTCCTGTAAAGAAGTGTAACTGAATTCATGCGAACCATCATCAAGGTAGGTTCTAAGAGGATGTTTTAAGTTAAGCTGTTCTGTTATAGGTTTATGTGGTGAAAGTTCCATAGAATTGATTTAAAGAATATTTTTCAAAAAATTATTGGTTAATAAAAAACTAAAATTTACTTTAATTATTTTGCTTGTAGTAAGTCCTTGCAAAATGACAAACAATTCCGTGATGATTTGTGCAATGCTTTTCATCTACATCTAGTTTATTTTTTCCAAACCTAAAGGTCAGTTCTTCACATTCTGAACCCGAATACCTAGCAACACCTTGATTTGTGAATTTGGCAATCCCTTCAATAAGACCTGTGCATCCAGATGCAGTGGCGACCTCTATTTCAAAATTGATTTCATCAGCACTTAAATATTTAATAGTTGCCCTACCAAGTATACCATCTTCTTTGTTGCTCGAAAAATCATACACACCTTCATAATTTTGGAATTGTGAATTTTGAAAGCTAAACAGTATCAGGATGAAACAAAATTTAATCATGGATATGTGAATGAGTTTAATAATCAATAAAATTAGATATACAGAGAAGTACCTTTCATTACTTTTTTGATTTATTTAAAATAACCTTTAAAAGGCAAGGCAGAAATTACAAATTTTTCGCCCTAAATTTACCTTGAACACTAATGCTCAAGTCGTCTAGGCGGCTTGAATCAAAGTTCTGTCTCAAATAGATTTCTGTGATTTGAAGACTGGAATGCCCAAAGAGTCTTGAGATTTCGAACATATTTGCTTCACCAGTTGTTAGAATGAGGTTCGCAAAAGTATGCCTAGCTACATGTGTGGATATTTTACTTTTAATATTGGCATGAGCTTGCATTTTTTTTAGATTACGGTTAATTACGATAGTCTTATGCTTTAAATGCTTGTATTGCACTTCAGTCAATTCAGACTCGTTATTTTTAAATAATTCTTTGTCAAGAAAAGGAAAAATAAAATCATCTTTTTTATCAGTTTCGTAATCCTGCAAGGACTTAAAAAAATTTTCCAAAAAATTTTTATCTATTTCTTCATTTAACTTTTGCTGACGGTCGATTAAGTATTTCAGATATTCAAAGTTTTTAGACGAAGTGTCAAGGTTGTAACCATGATAGCTAATCAATTTACCCGTGCTTTCTGCATCTTCATCAAATAATTCTTTCAAAAATTCATTCGTCTTTGGTTTTTTCGAAATATTAAATGAATTGAACTTATCTATCTCACTATTGAGCTCATACATATTCATATAACCTTTCTTACTATTGAAGCTTAATGCAATATTTTCATTTTGCTTTGAGTCATTATAGCTGTATAAATCAGTGTGAAACTTTGACAGTAAGACGCATAAGTATACATTTAGTGGTAGTTCTAGTTCTATTCCCGTTTTTTGCATTTTATATTTCAACCTCCCATTATTTAAATTTGAAAATCTTAACATCAATGCATCTGAGATTCTCATACCGTTTGCGAAAACTTGAAATAAGAAAAGATTTCTTGCATCTTCAATAAATTGTTCTTCAACTTCAGAATCTGTGAGCTTAACTAAATCTTCAACCTTAAGGTATTTAGGTGAGGTCGGTCCCTTTTTTAAATCTAGAGATGAAAATGGGTCATATTTATAAACGAAAACTCTTTCCTTTTGAGCTTTATTGATTATCGATTTTATAATTTTAATGTAGTGGATTGCGGTGTTTTTTGATAATTTTTTTGGGTCCTTGTTATTTTTAAAATAATAAAAGAGATTCTCTGCTAATTGAGGCGTAATTTCATTGAACTGAAGGTCACTTTTACCGTTAAATTTCAAAAATTTTTCGAGTTTACTTAAGACTACTTGCTTCTTAATTTTAGTGCCGTGATTACTAATCAAATTTATTTTCCTCTGAAAATATTTTAAAAAAGATATATCATCATCTTCTTCACTTTCTTTTATTTCATATTCAGAAAGTGCTTGCTCGATTTTTTCATTGTACTTTTCGCCTTCGGGAAAATTAGAGTTTTTACGAAATCTCTGTTTATTTTCGTTAAAGTAGTTTTTAAACTGAGTATCGGTTAATTTTATTTTTAAAGATTTCCGTCGAGTTATTCTGTTCTCTATTATTCTTAAGTTTAGGTAACCAAAGTCTTGTTCCTTTGAACGTTTTGAGTAAACAATACTAATTGTTTTTGACATGTTTATATATATGGTTTAAATATACATTTTGTGGTCAACAAGTGGTCAACTTTTTTTACATTTCTTGAAAGTGGTCAACAAGTGGTCAACATTTTTATAATGTCTAAAAATATTAATAAATTGATAATCAGATATTTGATTAAAATAAATAGGCTCCGTAGTTCAATGGATAGAACAAAAGTTTCCTAAACTTTAGATCTAAGTTCGATTCTTAGCGGAGCTACTATGATTAAATATAAATTAATTAGGGATTTTAGTAATATTGCATATAATTATAACTCATCCCTCTTATCAAATTTATTTTTAATGAAATTTTTTATCTCTACACTTTTTTGTTTATCTACATTATTCAGTATTGCGCAAGATCAAAACTTTTCTCCTCAAGTAGAAAAACATCAGTTTAAAATAAATTTACTATTAGCTCCTAGTTTAGATTATGAGGTAGGGCTATCCAAAACAATAACTGCTGCACTACAGGTGGGAACACTACCTGGATTTTACGTAAATGATGTTACAGATGAAACTCGCTTTACATTCTTACTGGGTACAAAACTTTCCTTCCGTCATTACTATAATTTTGAAAGACGATTAAGAAAATATAAAAACACAACACATAATTCCGGAAATTTTATTGGGATTTCTTCAACGTTTGCAAGCTCAGATCCTTTAATTTTTAATACAGACTTAGAAGGAAATAATGACTATTATTCTGAGGTGGGAGCCATCTATGGTCTTCAAAGAACATTTTACGACAAACTCAATTTAAGCGCTGAAACAGGTTTGGGATTTTACTTTACAGATGTGCAAGATCCTCAATTCACATTTTTATTGAATATTACTCTAGGCTGGATTTTATTTTAATTCAAATTCCGCTTCTGAATAAAAAACGTTTTCAGTAATATGGAGGCTTTCTCTTTTAGAATACCGGATTCCACTTTGTTTTTGGGATGGAGCTTGGTGTTCATTGCTCTGTAGCCGCGGACGTCATCTTCCGCAGCAAAGACCAGTCTTAATGAGACTCATATGAATTAGGTTTTTAGAACGACATAATGTTTTACCATAGCCTATTGCTTCTTTTCGCTTTTATTTCAGAGCGAATCTGTTTAATGACAAAAGGAAGAGATATAATAGGAATATAAAAATAGTATTCGCCTATAAAAATCCATAGTATTATATCAACAGGTAAAAGAAAGAGTAATCCCCACAGCCAGACCAGTTTTGCAGTATATCCTTTTTTATGCATATGATTATTTATTGAAGACAAAATATACTCAGATTCTAACTGTGCTAATTCGATCTCATCATGTTCTTCAATAGGAATTTCTACAAAATGAGATAAGTACTTTATAAGATTTACCTTCCCTTCCTTGACATGACTTTTAGGTCTATAATCCTCTAGGTCAACTATTAGCTGTTTTAAGTTTTCAATTTTAATCCTTTTTAATTCAGACATGGCATTATTCTTTTCTATTACATCAACAAGAGACATTGCCATAGTTTTGAAATGATCATCAATATTGGATTTACTAAGGTATTTTAGTTCCATTCCTCAATTCAAATTCCGTTTCTGTATAAAAAATGTCTTAAGTAATTTAGACGCTTCTTCCTGAAGTATTCCAGATTCCACTTTGGTTTTGGGATGGAGTTTAGTGTTCATCGCTCTGTAGCCGCGCACTCCATCTTCGGCAGCAAAGACCAAGCGCGACAACTGACTCCAATACAAGGCCCCGGCACACATCTGGCAGGGCTCCAAAGTGACATACATGGTGCAATCTCTAAGGTATTTTCCACCAATAAAGTTAGCTGCTGCTGTAATCGCCTGCATTTCAGCATGAGCAGTGACATCTACCAAAAGTTCAGTCAGGTTATGGCTTCTGGCGATAATTTGATTGTTATGCGTGATGATGGCTCCGACGGGAACTTCGCCTTTTTCTAAAGCTAAATGTGCCTCTTCCAAGGCTTTTTTCATAAAATAGGTATCGTCAAAGGGATTAAGCATTCTCAAAAATAGGATTTCTATGTCAGAACTATTCTGGTTTTCAAAAAATAACCACAAAGTCTCAGAGAAGACAAAGAAAAATCCTACTACATAACTCCTAATACCTAAAAAATCCCAGACTATTGGTAAATTTGTATCATGAGTAAAACTTTGCTTTCAACGATTAACTCACCTGCAGATCTAAGGCAGTTAAATCAGGATCGGTTAACCCAAGTCGCTCAAGAACTCAGGGACTTCATTATTGATGTTGTTTCCACGAAAGAAGGACACTTAGGCGCGAGTTTGGGTGTGGTAGAACTGACCATTGCTTTGCATTATTGTTTTGAAACCCCAAAAGACCTTTTGGTTTGGGATGTAGGCCATCAGGCTTACGGTCATAAAATCCTAACGAGTCGTCGGGAAGTATTTGAAACCAATAGAACACTCAATGGTATTTCTGGATTTCCTAAACGGGAAGAAAGCATTTACGACACCTTTGGCACCGGCCATAGTTCCACCTCAATTTCTGCAGCTTTAGGCATGGCGATTTCATCTCAGTTGAAAGGAGATGTTAACAAACACCACATTGCAGTGATTGGAGATGCTTCCATAGCTTCAGGGATGGCCTTTGAAGGCTTAAATCATGCCGGGATGACCAAGGCTAATCTTTTGATCGTTCTCAACGATAACGCTATCGGTATTGATCCCAGCGTTGGTGCCCTAAAAACTTATCTGACCAAAGCTAAAATTGGCAAAAAACCATCACAGGATAATATCATTGAGGCCTTAAATTTTCATTACGAAGGTCCGATTGACGGGCATGATTTACCCGAACTTTTAAAAGCCTTTGAAAGTCTAAAAACCAAACAAGGCCCAAAACTTTTGCATGTCATCACCAAAAAAGGCAAAGGCTTAAAACAGGCCGAAGAAGACCAGGTGAAATACCATGCGCCTGGCAAATTCGATAAAGCCACCGGTGAAGTCCTGCCTAAAAACAACCAGAATTTACCTCCTAAATTTCAGGATGTATTTGGTCTGACGATATTGGAACTGGCTAAAACTGATGATAAAGTTGTGGGTATTACTCCTGCCATGCCTACCGGAAGTTCGCTGAAGTATATGATGGATGCATTTCCAGACAGAGCGTTTGATGTGGGCATTGCCGAGCAACATGCCGTAACGCTAGCGGCTGGTATGGCCACCCAGGGGCATAAAGTCTTTTGTACAATTTACTCTACCTTTTTGCAGCGGGCTTACGACCAGCTGATTCATGATGTAGCCTTACAAAACCTACCCGTTATTTTTTGTATTGATAGAGCTGGTTTGGTCGGTAATGACGGGGCGACGCATCATGGCGTTTTTGATTTAGCGTTTTTGCGCTGTATCCCCAATTTGATTATAGCAGCACCAGCAGATGCCATTGAACTGAGACAGCTTCTATATACAGCCACTCAGGACCTAGAACACCCTATAGCGATTCGTTATCCCCGGGGAAGAGGTGAGATAAAAGACTGGCAAAAGCCTTTCGAAAAACTCGACATTGGCAAGGGGAGATGCCTTTTAGAAGGCGAAAAGCTGGCTGTGTTAAGTTTAGGAAGCACATCAGGCAATGTATCAAAAAGCATCAAGGCTTTCGGTGGCAAGTTCAGCATAGCGCATTACGATTTGAGATTTTTAAAACCCTTGGATGAAGATTTACTAAGATCTGTATTTGAGAAATTTCAGAACGTTATTACTGTTGAAGACGGGACGGTGAAAGGCGGGTTTGGCGATGCCATTTTGGAATTTGCCCAGACCTGTCATTACAAAGGCAATATTCATAAAATGGGAATTCCCGATCGATTTATAGAACACGGCAATACCGATGAACTCTATGAGTTAGCAGGAATTTCGTCGAAAAAAATAAAAGAAAAGATCATTTCGATATTAAGCTGACTTCGAAAGTAAAATCAAGTATTTGTTTTTAAGATTAGACATCCACCTTGATAGAAAACGCAGGCAGACTGTCTCAAGGGAGGAAATATCCTTATCCCCTTGAGGCGATGATAGGGGTGTTTTCTTCGATTTATATTCATCACATAAAAACAAATCGAACTGAGGTTATCCTCTGTTAATCTTTATTCCGCCCTGATTCATTAGGATACAACTTATAAACCGGATCGCTTTGCCAAAACTCTTTGGTATCGATATCTAAAGCCGTAACAGGCCCTTTAAAAGCCGCTCCCGTATCTACATTCCAAACGTTGGCAAGATGGATGGGCTCAGTTTTTCCAATACGTGTGGTAGGGGTATGACCGATGTATATTTCCTTAAACAACTTCAGTCTATCGGGATAGAAATCGTCCTCTGGCTTCAGAGAGGAATCCATGGCCAGGACCATTTCCCATAGGGTACGGTCCCAATAAACTGTATTGGGGTAGAATTCTGAATCTGGACCGTGCATATTGGCAAATCCAGCGTGTAGAAACAAACGGTTTTGTTTATCTACATAATAATTGATTAAGTTTTCTAAAAATTGACGGTGCAAATCTTTAATCGTAGAACTTATATTTTGATAGGCTTTGGCAGTGCTGTCTCCACCATGTTGAAGCCATTTGGGGTTTGACTCACCTGTGTGAAACCAGCCTAAAACCAAATCATCGTGATTACCACGTATAAAAATGCAATCTTGTTCTTCTTTCAATTGAATAAGGTAAGACAACAACTCTGGAGTACCACTCCAGCCATCGACATAATCTCCCAAGAATATAAGTTGATCTTTGCTGGAGACTTGAGCGCGCTCCAATACTTGTTCTAAGGCTTTGAAGCCTCCATGTATATCACCTATTACAAGTGTTCTGCTCATTCTAACTGTATTTTATTTTTCTTAAGATTCTCATATTATCCTTAAGCCGTTGGTAAGCTTTCTTCTGAATTTGTTTCAGTAAAGGTTTAGCTTCTTCGAGTTTTTCTAATGAATTTTCAAACCCATTGAGGTAGGCAATAAGGTAAATGGTAGACATATTGACGAGTTCGCTCCTTTCTGCTGAATTTAGCGCTAACTTCTTTTTAAGCTTTTTCAATAGACTATCATTATGATTGAGATAATGTCTAAGCGTTTTTTGGTCGAATTGCGGCGGTTCAAAAATCAGTTGTGACTCGATATCATAATGCATATTATCTCTAAACTGAATGGACACCTTTTCTAAAGGATAATATTGAAATTTGTTCTGGAGTCCTAAATGCACATATTCTAAAATCTCAAATTTATCATCGTCATATTGAATTTCAACTTCATCTAAATCTGAATAAAAGAGCTTTACCTGCTCGTTAATCAACTGAATATTTACTCTTGAATAAAAGGTTTTGTCGCCAACGGTTTTAGGTTTAGCAGCCCAGCAGAGCACAAAATATTCCTTGAAGACTTTGTATTTTGGGTCAAAATCACGGCTTTTCAAAATGAAATCGTGAAAGCCATCGAGGGTTAATTCAATATTGTTCTGTGAGTTTTGTTCTATAGCAGCAACAATTTCAGAATTGATGTCTTTGATTTCGATATCAAAGACTTTAGGCTTACTGATACTTCCTTCTCGCATAAAAACGGTCCCGCCCCAGTATTTCCAGATGTTCTTTCTTAGGGCACAGATGCTGTTATCCTTTTTAGGCCTTATCGATACCAGCCCTACCACTTTATCGTCTGGCAAATGCGGAAACTGCACGTTCTCGTATGAAACAATTGGCGGGTGTTCCAAATAGGCGTTGACCAGATTTTGGATCTTACTGTCATCAAAAAAATCTACGCCAACAATTTGATTGTCTTCATCTTGTATTCCAATGACGATATAAGAGTTATTATTTGGATTGGTATTGGAAAGCGAACAAACGTGCTTTAGGAACTTGGCTTTTCCTTCTCTGCTCCCAATATCCACACGCAATTTCTTGTCGTAGAAACTATTCTCACCATTGTGAGCAAGAAGATTTTTAATAAGGAGACGCTTGTTAATCATAGACTTGGTTAAACCCAGGTTATGCAATAGAAATACTATTCCGGTTTCAATTTACTTCAAAATCAACCGCCAAGCTGCATTTCTCTCAATCACCATAGCGATGCTATGCCTCACTCGAGAAACCCTTGATTTTATTGTATATAGAAACCTCATAACGAATACCTATTACATAATCTGAGTTAAAATTACAAGAAAAAACCCAACCTAGCTTAAGACAAGTTTGAATTAATTGTAAAAAAAAAAGAGATCCGCTTTAGGCGGATCTCTTATGAAATATAAGTTTTAAAAACTTTCTCGTTAGTTAAAGATATATCTTAAACCAACTTGCATTTGCCATCTTGAAGAAAGAATACCTGAATCATCAAAGTTAATGACATCTTCCTCAGACTGGAATCTATCAGCGTTGAAGCTAAATTCTGGATCAGGACCACCTTCTTCAACAGTCAAGATACCTAAACTTCCTGGTATGAATGGACGTCTTCCCCAATCCTCGTTGATGAAATTTGTAAAATTGAAAATATCGAAGGATAATTGGAAGGTATGCTTTTTGTTATTAAAATCTAAGCTAAAATCCTGTAGGAATTTAAGATCCACAATATGGCTCCATGGACCGAAGTCTCCATTACGTTCAGAGTATTGTCCTCTTCTCTCACTTAAATAATCACTTGAGTTGATATAACTATTAAATGCTTCCCACTGCTCTTGCTGCTCAGTTGGTGTTCCAACAAAAGTAATTTCAGAGGCATCTCTAGGAATATAAATCAAAGCCTCATCATCGTTAGAATCATTTATAAGATTCGTGTTACTTTGGTATAAATAAGTAAATGGTGATCCTTGTTGACCAGAGTAAAATAAAGATACAGTACTCTTTACATTATTATTCCATTCATGTTCGTAAGAAACATTAGCCTGGATTCTAGATCCTCCAGCAAAACCTGAACGTTGAATTCCTGGATTTGCATTTTTACCGTTGACAGTCTCTAACCCATTCCATTGTGAAGAGTTTTGAGAAGAAGTTCCTGGAAAAATGTCATATGAGTCTCCGTAAGTATATGCTATTTGACCTGCAAAACCATTTTGGAAAGGCTTAGTCAATTTGAATGTTGCATTGTAAGAATAACCTTCACTAGTATTTGAACCTAAGAAAATACCTGAATAGTTATCATCAATTAAATCACCTTGATCGTAATAAGGTCTGTTATCTGCACCGTTTAGTCTTCCAACAGGACCTCTAATGTTCAAGTTTTCATAAAAAACAGCATTAAGCACATCATTATATAAAAACTCTCCTGAAGCTATTAAGTTCCAAATTGGTAACTTTTGATCTATCGCTATGTTGTACTTAGCAACCTGTGGTAACTTGAAATCTGGAGAAAAGATATCTATTTGGCCACCTGTAGCACCAGTTCCTGGCTCAGCACCTGGCTGTACAGGCTGATCAAAAGGATCACCACTAAAGAAGATATCTCCAGGTATTAAGTTCTGATTTACAAAGCCTGCTGTTACACCGTTATTGTTGTATGCTCCACCTGGCCATACTAATGGTATTCTAGAGGTAAATACACCTGCACCACCTCTTACCTGGGTTTGTTTAGTTCCACCAATATCCCAGTTAAATCCAAGCCTTGGAGAAAAGTGAACTTGAGTATCAATTCCTTGTCCTACTCTCGCTCCTTGTAAATCTTTACCATTAGCTTCTAATAAAGCTACAGATCTTGTGTTGAAATCATCATTAGCAAGACCATCATCAAAGAATGGTAGATCGATACGAAGACCAAGACTTAATCTGAAATCATCTGAAAGATCTACATCATCCTGAGCATAAAACCCAAGCTGAGAATAAGCAAATTCGGCTGCACCTTCAGAATTATCACCGGTACCTCCCTGTAAGGAATATCCTCTTGAATAAAAACGAGCTGGAGCTTCATTTCCATCAATTCCATCAAGGTAAGTATTAAAATCAGCTACAGATCTAAATCTATAATCTCCAAAGTTTTGTCTAAAGAATACATTTTTTGAGTCAAAGTATTCAAAGTTAACACCAAAAGTTAACTTGTGGCGTCCAGTATAGTATTCAAGGTTATTAGTTATATTCAGAACCTTTTGTTCAAGTAAATTCGCTGTTGAAAAAGGTTCAGAACCCAAAAATATATTTCCTGAACCGTCATCTATTCTGACAGCAGGAAATGGATTTCCTGTAGGATCTCTATCATCTAAAACATCTGTGTAAGCAATCAATAAGTTGTTAGACAAATCTGAACCGTTTGTTGTTTTCCACTCTAAAGTCGTTGAATTTGTTCTAGAAGGGAAAAATACACCTCTATTACTGTAGTTGATAAAGTTATCATTACTTTGTCTTGGGCTTGTATTTTCAGCTTTAACATAACTATTTCTAAACGTTAAGCTGTTGTTGTCGTTGATATTCCAGTCAATACGTGTAGTTAACTTATCACTTATCAATTCTTCTGGATTGTTATCAAATACACCTGGATCGTAGCCGTAAGTATCAATTAGACCTTGTCTTAAATTCGTAAAGCCTTGTCTGTCTGTATCACCATTATACCTATCAAAAATAAATGGCTGAGGAGTTTCTTCTACTTGTCTTTCGTAGTTGATAAAGTAAAATAATTTATCTTTTACTAATGCCCCACCAACTCTTGCACCAAATAATTCTGCTGAGAAATCATTTAATCTTTCTCTATCATCTTCACTTATAGCAGTAGGTGTTTTACCAGCTAAGTCTTGGTTTCTTAGGTAGTAGTAAGCAGATCCTTCGGTATTGTTTGTACCAGAACGCGTAATAGCATTGATAGATCCACCAGCAAAACCAGACTGTCTTACGTCAAATGGAGACAAGTTCACCTGGAAAGATTCAATTGCATCAATAGAAATAGGACTCACACCTGTTTGTCCACCATTGGTACCAGATGCAGCTAATCCAAACGCATCATTATTTACAGCACCATCAAGATAAATAGAGTTATACCTGTTGTTTTGACCAGCTAAAGATATACTACCGTTTTCACCAACTTGAGCTTCAGGAGTTTTTCTAATAAAATCTCCAAGAGAACGAGTCGCAGAAGGTAAATTTAAAATCTCTCTGTTAGAAATATTAGTGTTAGACCCTTGTTGTCCTGAATCGAAAACGCCGTTTCTAGAAGCAGAAATAATGACTTCATCCAAAGCATTATCAGATTCACTCATTTGTCTGCTGATCCTCTCAGTATCACCAAGATTTAAGAAAATACCATCTAATCTAATGTCTTCAAAACCAACATAAGTGATACTCAATGTGTATGGTCCACCTGTTCTCATGTTTGAGATACGGTAGTAGCCATCAAAATCGGTCACAACACCATATTCTGTCCCAGTTGGCGTGTGTACAGCAAGTACATTGTCACCAGGTAAAGGTTCTCCTGCGCTGTCTGTAATCTTACCACTCATAGATGACGTGGTCACCCCTTGTGCATAAATACCTACTCCCATAATCAAGAATAAGCCAAGTAACAATTTTTTCATTTGAAATTTGTTTTTTGTTTATATTTCAGGTGCAAAGAAACTTCAGATAGAAAGTTCTAATATTAAGCCAATGTTAAGAAACACTGTTAAAAAATTAAATCTAGATTATACCAAACTCTGGATAGAAGGATGTAAAAACTTTTGAATAGTTAATCTATTAACTAATACGCTTCAGTATTATTGGGAAAATTGAAAAATTGAACATGAGAGGGCAAAAGACTAAATGACTTCTTTGTACTCAACTTCGTCAATTTTGGCTTTAAGCGGGGTAATAAACTCAAAATATGAGGGCTTGAGTTCTTCTTTCATAGGTTCAGCATCTGGCAAATCTTGTTTGTATGGATCTACTTGTCTGCCATTCACCCAAAAGCGATAACACACATGAGGTCCTGTAGCTAAGCCTGTTTGTCCTACATAACCAATGATTTCCCCCTGCTTAACGTATTGTCCTGCTTTTACAGCACGCCTTGACATGTGCAAGTATTGCGTGGAATATTTATTGGTATGCCTAATCTTTACATAATTGCCGTTTCCTCTGGTATAACTTGCTTTTGTCACAACCCCATCTGCTGTAGACCAAATGGGAGTTCCTGTGCTTGCTGCGTAATCCGTTCCTTTATGTGCTTTCCAGCGTTTTTGGACCGGATGAAAACGTCTACCCGTATATCTTGAAGAAATTCTGCTAAACTTGAGCGGAGCTTTCAAAAAGAAACTTCGAAGTGTCTTTGCATTTTCATCAAAGTAATCAGTACGTCCCGTTGTAGAATCAATTTCAAAATCAAACGCATAAAACTCCCTTCCCTTATGCTTCAACACTGCAGCGTCTATACTTTGCAAACCTGCATAAATAGTATCATCAATGTATTTTTCTTTATAAATCAATTTAAATTGATCCCCTTTCTGAAGTTTAAAAAAGTCAACACTCCATTGGTAAATGTCTGCAAAGCGATTGGTTAATAAGTAGTCTAAGCCTGCTTCATCTATGGCAGCTGAAAGCGATGAAGAAATGACACCAGAGGTGGACTTTTGTTTTATGGTGACAGGCTTAGATTTAGCCTCGCCTTTCACACTATCCAGACTTATGACCGCATAATTGATTTTTGATTTTTGATAGACAAAATGCTCAACACGCTGAGTTGTATCTTTACTTTTTAAAATAACATAAGGTTTACCGTAATTAATCCTTTTAAAATTCATCACAGAATCTGGGATACCTTCTGTAAGTTGGTATACTTTTGCTGGACTCACACCATGACTGTCCATAATAGTCCCAAAGGTTTCTCCACGTTTGACAGTATCAAAAACAACTTCGTAATCGCTTAGAGTAAAACCAAAGACTTTAGGTTCAGGCATTTTTTCTACCTCTACCTTTTCGGTTTCTACTTCGGAAGGGTCTTCAACATCATCATTACAGGATAGAATAAGAACACCCAATAACAGAAAGTAAATACGAAGTTGAAAAGGTTTGAGCATATTTGTTTTAATTAAAAACGCCAAAAATACATTTTATTATAAAGATGTGAGCTATAGTTGTTAGCTGTCTTAAGTCTACAAACAAAAAAACCTCTTGACAGAGGTTTTTCTTAGTAGTTATAGAATCATCATTTTGATTATTTATCTGCTAAAGCTTCTGCTCCTGCTACAATCTCCAAAATTTCATTAGTAATCGATGCTTGTCTTGCTTTATTATAAGATAATTTCAAATCATCTCTCAACTCCGTGGCATTGTCTGTAGCCTTATGCATCGCCGTCATTCTTGCTCCGTGTTCTGAAGCAACAGAATCTCGAATGGCTTTAAACAATTGAATCTTTAAAGATTTTGGAATTAAATCTTCGACAATTTCAGTTTTACCTGGCTCAAAAATATAGTCTGAAGATAGACCTTCACCTTCTTTTGCACTAGCAGGCTTAATCGGAAGAAACTGCTCTTTAGTGATAATTTGAGTCGCGGCATTTTTAAAGCTGTTATACACCAGCTCAATTTTATCAAACTTTTCAGTTTTGAAATACGTCATCAATTCATCAGCGATTTCAGAAACAGCATCATAAGTTAGGTCATCATAGATATCATTATAACTTCCTTCTATATCATACTTTTTCTTCAGTACATCACCCGCTTTTTTACCTATGCTAAGAATTTTCACATTCTTACTTGGATAAGTCTCCTCAGCAAGACTTCTTACTCTTTTGATGATGTTTGTATTAAAAGCTCCTGCCAATCCTCTGTTGGAAGATATGGCCACTATCAATACTGAATCTACATCACGCTGGTCTGAATAAGGACTACTAGTATCGCTATCCAGAGAAGCACTTAAGTTTTGTAATAATTCAGTAAGTTTCTCGGCATAAGGACGCATATCCTCAATCGCATTTTGAGCGCGATTCAACTTTGCAGCAGAAACCATTTTCATAGCACTGGTGATCTGCATTGTTGAGGATACCGATGTAATCCTACTTCTTAATTCCTTTAAATTAGCCATAAATTATACAAATTTGACTGATTAATGTCCTTAGCAATTGTTTATTGGTATTAAACGTTATGCTTTGTATTTTGCAGAGATTTCTTTGGCTGCACTTGTCAATGCATCAGTAATTTCATCTGTCAATTTACCAGCCTTTAATTGATCTAGAACATCTCTGTGTTTTGAATTCAAATAAGACAGATAGTCTTTTTCAAATTCTTTGATTTTATCTACAGGAACCGATCTCATCAAGTTTTTAGTTCCTGCGTAAACGATCGCGATTTGATCTTCAACAGCAAATGGGCTTGCCTCTGCTTGTTTTAAAATCTCCACGTTACGCTTACCTTTTTCAATAGTATTTTGAGTCGACGCATCCAAATCTGATCCAAATTTGGCAAAGGCTTCAAGTTCTCTATATTGTGCCTGGTCAAGCTTCAACGTACCAGCTACCTTTTTCATCGATTTAATTTGAGCGGAACCTCCCACACGTGATACAGAAATACCCACATCAATCGCTGGTCTTACACCAGAGTTGAATAAATCTGAAGTTAAGAAGATCTGTCCATCCGTAATCGAAATCACGTTGGTAGGAATGTAGGCAGAAACGTCACCGGCTTGAGTTTCAATAATTGGAAGTGCGGTTAAAGAACCTCCTCCTTTTACTTTACCTTTCAAAGCTTCTGGTAAATCGTTCATTTGGCTAGCAATCCCATCATCGTTGATGATTTTTGCAGAACGCTCCAATAATCTGGAGTGCAAGTAAAATACATCACCAGGATAAGCTTCACGACCTGGAGGTCTTCTCAACAATAAGGACACTTCACGGTAAGCTACTGCTTGTTTTGATAAATCATCATAAATTATAAGCGCTGGACGTCCTGTATCTCTAAAGTACTCTCCAATCGCTGCACCAGCTAGCGGAGCGTATACCTGCATTGCTGCAGGATCTGAAGCATTGGCAGCGACAATAGTTGTATAAGCCAAAGCACCTCTTTCTTCCAAAAGGTTGGCTATACCTGCCACTGTAGATGCTTTTTGTCCGATAGCTACATAAATACAGTAAACTGGCTCTCCTTTGTCGTAAAATTCTTTTTGGTTAAGAATGGTATCGATACAAACAGAAGTTTTACCCGTCTGTCTATCACCAATAACCAATTCTCTTTGCCCTCTACCTACAGGTACCATGGCATCGATAGATTTGATACCAGTCTGCATTGGCTCTGTAACAGGCTCTCTGTAAATAACACCTGGTGCTTTTCTTTCGATAGGCATCAAGAAGGTTTCTCCTTCTATGTCACCTTTTCCATCGATGGTTTCACCCAATGTATTTACAACACGGCCTACAATGCCTTCACCAACTTGAATCGAGGAAATCTTCTTGGTTCTTTTCACAGAATCACCTTCATTTATGTCATTGGACTTGCCAAGAAGAACAACACCTACAGTGTCCTCTTCAAGGTTAAGCACCATTCCATTAAGTCCTCCATCAAATTCTACAAGTTCACCAAGTTGTGCATTGGTTAAACCATAAACATTGGCAATTCCATCACCAACCCTTAGAACTGTTCCTACTTCATCCAAAGAGGTTTCAGATTCGAAACCAGAGATTTGCTTTTTTAAGATTGCTGAAACTTCAGCAGAGTTTACTTCAGCCATAATTTATTTTGCATTAAATGGTAAATACATACCGTTTAGTATTATGATAATTGTCTTTTGAATCGGTTAAGACTTCCGGAAACACTTGCGTCGTACTGAAGGTCTTTCAACCTGAGTATAAATCCACCAAGAATTGATTCATCGACTTGGTTGGTTAGATTAGCAGTGTAACCTGTAATTTCTTGTATTTTATTCTGAATTTTATCTTCGATGTCTTTAGTCATTTCAACTGCTGTAATTACTGTGGCAGATTGAATGTGATGGATCGCATTATAAAGTTCAATATATTCTTGTGAAACGTGTTGTAATAATTCTATTCTATTATTATCTGCGAGGGTTTTGATCAACTTTTGCACTAAAGATTCAGTGGCACTAAACACTTCCAAAAGAATAGATTCCTTTTTACTCACTTCTATCAAAGGACTTGAAAGTAAGTGTTTCAAATCTTTATGATTGGAAATTGTAGAGTTGATGGTATTAAAATTCGCAAGAACTTTATCTACCACTTTCTCCTCCTGAGCCAACTCAATGATGGCTTTAGCATAACGTTTTCCTGCTCTACTTCCCATGTGAGTTAATTAGTTAAGTTTTACGTCTTCAAGCATTTTATCCACCAGGTTCATTTGCTCTTTCTTGTCATCCAGTTGTTTTTTCACAACTGATTCAGCAATCTGAACAGATAGTTCTGCTACTTGAGATTTAATTTCTGCGAGAGCTATTTTCTTTTCGCTTTGTATAGTCGTCTGAGCTTTCTCTAGAATTCGTTCCGCCTTTTCATTGGCATCTTCAGTTGCTTCAGCGATAATTGACTTTTTCATTTCTTGAGCCTCCTTCAGCATTTCATCTCTTTCTGCTCTGGCTTGTTGAAGCATTTTTTCATTATCTGCCTTCAGGTTGGCCATTTCTTCCTTAGCCTTTTCTGCTGAAGCCAAAGCATCATTAATCGAATCTTCTCTTTCACCAACAGCTTTCATCACAGGTTTCCAAGCGAACTTCGTCAACAAGAAAATTAAGATGATAAGGACAACAACTTGCCAAACAAATAAACCGTATTCTGGAGTAATTAGTTCCATATGTTATGTAATAATAGTTTTAAAATAAAAATAAAACCCTCACCCAACCAACCGTTGGTTATGAGGGTTTTTCATCATTCTTAAGAGGTTAAAACCCCAAGTAAAGCAGCAACTACTCCAAAAAGAGCAACACCCTCTACAAGTGCAGCTGCGATAATCATAGCGGTCTGGATTTTTCCAGAAGCTTCTGGCTGGCGAGCGATGGCCTCCATTGCGGCACCACCGATTTTACCAACACCAATTGCTCCTCCCAAAACTGCTAATCCAGCTCCTAAAGCTGCAAGTCCTACGTGTAATAATTCCATAGTAAATAAATATTAAAAATTAAAGATTAATGATGTTCATGTTCTTGCACTGCCATTCCTATAAATAGAGCCGACAGCATGGTAAATATAAATGCTTGCAAAAATGCAACTAGTAATTCTAAAACTGTGATAAACAAAGCAAATGGGACCGAAATAAATGCTACTCCTGCTGTTTCTAATATAAAAATCAATCCTATTAAACTCAAAATAATAATGTGTCCGGCCGTGATGTTTGCAAACAAACGAATCATAAGCGCTATTGGCTTAATAAATACCCCAAGTATTTCAACTACAGCCAAAATTGGCTTTACAAATGTTGGAATGCCTGGCATCCAGAAAACGTGCTGCCAGTAGTCTTTATTTCCATTAACCAAAATCAAAGCCAGTGTAAATAACCCTAAAGCTATTGTGATGGAGATGTTTCCTGTCACGTTGGCTGCACCTGGTAACAATCCCATAAGGTTGGAGATCCAGATAAAGAAAAACACAGTTAAAAGAAAAGGCATGAACTTCATGAATTTCTTCTCTCCTATTTGTGGTCTGGCAATCTCATCTCTTACAAAAATAACCAGTGTTTCCAATATATTCTTGAAGCCTTTAGGTGCTGCTTTAGATTTTTTATAATGTCTGGCTAGACCTATGAACAAAACAAACATAAGTAAAACGGAAACCAACATAGAGGCTACATTTTTGGTAACCGAAATATCAAAAGGCCTATTGGCGTTAAGTGCTGCGTGAGTTTCTTCATCAAATTCTAAAGCCTCTTCACCTTCATTCAACACATAAATTTTCTCATGATAATTCACAAAGTTTTGCCCGTTTGACTCTACAACATATTCGCCTTCTACATCATGATGAAATTCACTAGACATGAAACCAGTCAACCCCTTATCTGTCCACAAAATAACCGGTAAAGGAAGCGTGAAAGAATCTTCACCTTCACCAAAAAAATGCCACCCGTGAGAATCACTGATGTGGTGCATTATCATTTCTGTAGGATTAAAACTTTGATCAATAACTTCTTCCGTATCTATCTGAGCAAAAGAAGAAAAGGAATTCAAAACAAGAATGAGCAATAAAGCCACTGTAATCTTTGAAGATTTGTGTGTTGCCATAAAAAGTTGACTTAATATCAATTCGAAAATTTCGTGCAAATGTAAGTTTTTACTTTCTAATTTTAAATGAAAGCTTTGAAAAAATATTTTTTCAACAAGAAAATATTCGTTTTCAGGCTATTTTTTAAAAATTAATCAATTTCAGAAGATTCTTTTGGGTTAATTAATTTGATAACCTGAATAGCTTCAAATATTAAAAACAAGAAATAGGGCACAAAAAAATTGAGAATATTGGAAAAATTGGGCTTGTCATCGGAAATAAATCCCGGAAGCAAAAACAGGATTGCTGCTAGCATTTTTACTAAACTGGTAGCCATAAAGGCTAAGCCAGCCTGATCCTTAAAATTTGAGTAAACCAACTGGATGATGCCAGCAACTGCTAAAGCTGAAATGACATGAAACAGATAAATTGAAACCAGCGAGTAATAGGTGACAATAGAAAATACATAATCTATCACCCAATGGACCACTATAATAAAGATTGAAAAAAGTAATATGGATATGTAAGGATTTTGAAAAATCTTCTTCATGCTTTATTCCTTAAAGTTTTTAAGTGAAATAATGACTCGTCCCAAAGCAATGAAAATACCTAGTAGAGATAATATAATCGTAAATACCTTAGAGGAGTTGACATAAGTATCGTCCAACCAAACTCCTAAAAAGACAGAGCTGGTAATAACTACAGCCATTTGTAAACCGAGTCCAGAAAAATACAACCAAGTGTTAGGCTGATTGTTCCTTTTTGGCATTTCCAGATATTGATTTTACTGCACCTTTCATGCTGCAAGTAGCATTGAATACTGCGCCTGGTTCAATAGAAAGTTTATCTGTAAACACTTCTCCTTCAATTTTGGCAGTAGCCCTAAGGGTTAAAAGTTTACTGACTTTTAGCTCTCCTTTGAATTCGCCCTCGAAATCTGCGTTTTCACATTCGATTTCTCCTTCTATATAGCCAGTCTTGCCAACTACGATTTTACCAGGAGTTTTAATATTACCAACGACTTTTCCTTCGATACGAAAACTACCTTGAGATTCTATTGAACCTTTAAAAACAGTTCCTTGAGCGATTTTGTTTTGTTCTTTTGCTAAATCTGAATTCACGGGTTTATTTTTTTCTGCAAACATATTTAATTAGTTTTTTCTAAATATTCATCAAGATTTTTATTGATCTGAGCAACTTTATAGTTCTTTTGAGTTATCACAAAATAAGTGAAACTTTTATCAATAATAGCATTTTCAATAAACTTTTCTGCCAAACCTTCAGCACCAAGTTTACTTTTAAGACCATTGATTGTAACAAAAGTTTGATTTTGATTGTAAACATCTTCATTAAGTGATAAATCTAGTCCTTCTTCGTTTTGTATTGCAGTAGTTAAATTTGCTTTTATTTCTTCAATTTTGGCTTCATCAGCTTCTTTATACAAATCATAAACCAGAATATATTCAGCATTTGGGTCTGGCTTCATGTCAAATTGAGAAGAGAATGGTTTTCTTTTCAGCTTATTATACTGCTCTTGCGCATATTTCCCTTCCTGCGACTGTGGGTAGGTAAGTGCGACATAATTGAGCGCTTCTGTATAAGCTACAGCTCCTTCGAGTTTCGCCAAAACTCTAGCTTTGAGAAGTTCAAGTTTTGGTAGAATTGAGTTCCCTACAAATACCTTGGTGTAGGTTTCAATTTCATTCAGTACATATTGGTAATTTCCAGACTTATAATCATTATACAATCTATTGTATACATTCTTAGGGTTGTTTGCAGCATTTCTGTAGGCGTCTGGATTTCTTAGAATACTGGCATACCTTGAGTCGGGGTGCTGATTTAAAATTTCATTTTTCCATTTGTCTGCTAGGTTCTCATCCCCAGTCTCGTCATAAATCTTGTAGAGGTAATATTTTGACGGAATTATAAGCCTTTCTTCGGGATCATTTTCAAGTAGATCTGTTAGTTTTGTGATAGCCAGCTCATATTTTTTGAATTTCTCTTTATAGATAATTCCAAGCTGATAATAAGCAAAGTTTCTTTGGTCTGAAATGCTATCAATCACACTTTCATCTGTTGGGATTTGAGCTATGTAGGTTTGAGGGTCAAACTCAGGTCTTACGCTCTCCTCAACGACAGCCTCTTCGTCGCTTATCCCAGAATTTCTAGATGGACTTCTTCTCCAGTCGTCTGCCAGTTCAATATTCCCCCAAGTCTTTCTAAAGGATTCTTCCCCTCTTTGTTTCTGAGTAATATCGTAAAAGTAAAACTTGGAAGAATTGGCCTGTCCTCCACCTATCCGACTCTTTTGAGCACCAAACCTGGAATTTCCTGGTTGAGACGTACCCTTTTTTGCAAATACGCTTTTCTCCTCCTCTTTAAGTTTTTCTATATAAGTTTCAAAAATTTGTATGCGCTTTTCTTCTGGAGCATTGACAAGGTTCAAAATGCTATCGTTCTCTTTTGCAATTCTTTCAAACTTGATGACATCGTCCAGGTTGTCACGCTTTCTTTTTACCTGTCTGTACTCCAAACCTTTTTTTGCCAGATTTGTCAATGTGCTGTCGTAGTATTTTCCAGATGTTTCATAGGAAGCTTTATCGAAATAAATTTCACCTAGATTGAGGTAATTTCTACTTTTTAAGTATTTGTCACGAGGTTGCTCTCGCAAGGATTTATTAAATTTCTCAATAGCCAAATCAACTGAATCTTTGGCCAGTCTGAAAACTGCATTATCGTAATGAATAAAGTCTAAATACGGTCTATTCTCCCGGTTTTCTGCCAATTCCTGAAAAGCCATTTCGGTTTCATACCAGAGTGCCTCATCATAGCCTCTAAGTCTTAGCTTTTCTAATTCTGAATGAATCATGTAACGACGTGGTGAATTCCTATTCAGTTTAATCACTTCATCAAAACTTGCTATAGCACTATCTTTTTCTTCCAGCAAAGAGTGTAACTGAGCTTTTATGTAAAGTAGCCTCCCTTTCTTTTCATCATCAGGTGCAGTTTCAATGGCAGTTCTTAAGGGAGGAATCGCCAATCGTTTTTGATCTTCAAATATATAAGCCTGAGCTAGTGTCGCTGAAGCCTCGTATTGTTCCAAAGGCGTTAACTCAGATGTGTTGATAAGGGTAACGAGATTGCCAATCGCCATATCAAAATACTCCAGCCGTAAGTTAGTTTTTTCAACCCAGATTTTAGCTTCATTGATGGTCGAGCTTTCCGGATAATGGTTGAGGATAAAATTGAAAGCATCCTTGGCGGGCACAAATCTTTGATCGTAATACCTGGCTTTACCAAGAAGTAAAAAAGCCTCATCTATTTGTGGATTGAATTCCCTTCCACCCATGAACATTGAGTGTTTTTGAATAGACTTTGTTGCTTTCTCTTCAGCCATCTGAAAAGGAGAATTATCTGAAGCCTCAGGATTTTTTTTGGAATTTTTAGCATTGCGTTTAGGCTTGCTTTTTTGAATTGCCATACGTTCAACAGGCAAAACACTCCAGTAATCCTCTACATAACTAGATTCCACTTGCTCTTTTCCTTTCTCTAACTCAAGATTGCCATTGTAGACAATATTGTAGTAGGTAGTCATTGCGTGGAAATTCTTATTTAAGAACTTGTCTTTTTTTCTGGAGCATGACAAAATAAGGACAAGCCCAAGAATACTTAAAAGAAGGAATTTAATGCGCATGAAATCTAATCTACCTTTTATAACTTAAAAAAATAAGCAATAGTATGTGGTCGTAAAAATAGATAGATTTTATAAAACCTACATTTTTAAATTGCTAAATAAAGAAATTACCTTTCAAAGTATAGTTCTAGTTCCTTCAGAGTGGCCTCACTTGTGTGAATATCCTTTACAATTTCTCCTTTATCCAACACCACCACGCGCTCGCAAACTTCGGTAACGTGCATCAAGTCATGACTAGATACTAAAACTGTAACGTGCTTTTGAGCCGAAAGGTCTTTGATAATTTTCTTCAGTCGTATTTGAGTTGTAGGATCCAGATTAGCAAAAGGCTCGTCCAGAATAACTACTTCTGGATTTCCTATGAGTGCTGCAACAATACCAGCCTTTTTTTGGTTACCCTTAGACAAGTCTCTTAGGTATTTCTTTTGATTCAGGATTTCTCCATGAAAAAAATCTGCAAATTCGGCCAGCAATTCGTCAACCTCAGCTTTAGATGTATTTCGTAAATCACCAATGAAGTAAAAATATTCTTCAGCAGTAAGGTAACCTATCAAGAAACTTTCATCTATAAATGAAGAAGTATACGGTTTCCATTCTTCACTTAGACTCACTATGACCCCTTTATTTTCTACTTGTCCTGTTGTTGGCTGAATAAGATCCAGAAGCAAACTAAAAAAAGTAGTTTTTCCTGCTCCGTTATTTCCTACCAATCCAAAACTTTGCCCTTTAGGAATGTCTAAAGCCTCTATGTCTAGAACCTTATCTGACTTATAACTTTTGGATAAATTTTTAACTTGAATGATGTTTTCCATAAGATGTCGTTATTTTTTTTCTGAAAATGCAGCGAGAGTTTTATACTTGGTTTTTTGATATACTTTTTCAATAAGATTAAGGAAAAAGGATTTGAAAATCAATCCTAATACTCCACTTAAAGTCAATGCAATTATACCTGCGTTGAAATTAATTAATTTATAAGGCACATAAAATATAAGCATTGGCCCCAGAATTTTGGGCAAACTTATAAGTAACTGCGTAGGATTGAATCCCTGTGTGTTACTAAAGGCTTTTGCTTTTTGGTTGAGTTCCATTGGCACTCTATTGAGTGCGCCACCGTACAAAGTAATAAAGGAGTTCAGCCCAATATTGAAAGAAGCCCCAGCAGCAATCATCACATAAATGTCCCAACCAAGGTAAATATAAGGAGTGCTGAGTATAAAAGAAACCGCACACCCAATAACCATAAGCAACCATTTGGACTCCAGGTATTTTCTGTAGGATATGTTCTGGCTCATCATCAACTTATAGTATTCGCTGTCCCAGGACGGGACTAATTGTCCAAAAGTGATCAAAAAACCACCTGTCACAAATATAGCCGCAAAGGCTAAGACAGCTGGCATTTCTCTGTACATATCTTGGGTAAAAAATATAAGTCCGTAAAATAAGAAGAGGAAAGACATCAACAAAACTTGTTTTGGTCTGGCATTGCGGGTAATCATTTTCACATCATTTTTTAAAAATGTAGATAGGGTCCCAAAACGATTTAAAAACTCAAGATTATAATTTTTGAATTTCTCCTTTTTAGCTTGAACTGCTCCATCTACATAGAAGTTTTTTCTCAATAACCTGTAGTTTGCTTTGAAAAAAAACGCAACCAAGACCAGAGGAAAAATAACGGTATAGCCAAGGTCATAAAACGAGTAGAAAAAAACACCTGTATAAGGAGTAATATCAAACACATCAAAATATTGAAGACCAATAAAAGTGGCTAGAAAAGCAATAACCAAATAGAAGGCTTTGCTGTCTTTGTTGACAATAAAATTTAAGAAGTTAATGGAAAAACTGAAGGCCAAAATACTCACAAACCAAATCAAAACCATCAAAGGAGCATAGCCTTGAACCATCAGTACGATAGACATTGGGATAAAAAACAATAAGGGTAAAATATTGAAAAACGAAAAAGACGTCTTCAAGAGTAAAAATTGAATGATCGATTGCCTTTTTAATGGCAACAACAGCATGGGCTTGATATTCATGACCGGCAATTGCTGCATAAAATACCTTAATGCCAGATCTCCAAGCACCCAGTAAATCATGTAATTATTAATCAGTACAAAGGGGTCTTGATCTGGAAGTGCTTTTTTAAAGATAAAAAACACTCCAATTCCACCCAAAATAGCTAGTCCAGCAAAATATAAAGCTGCCAGGATCATTAGAATTTTGATGGCTAATCCTTTTTCAAAAAAAGAAGAGCGCCGGAATTGTTTCCACTCAAGGCTTAAAAATTGCTTTGTAGTCATACGATGAAGTTTTTACGTTAGTCTTAAGATTGAAAAAATGTTACATGATTAGTTGAATTCAAATTTTCACTTTTTTAATAGATAAATAAAGTTATTTTTATGAAAATTTTTCATAATGAAACACACTATAGCAATTCTGGTATTGGTTTTAACCCAAAACCTGATCTTCTCACAGGCAGATTATCCAGACTTAAATCAGATTTCCAAACGCCTTAAGACATTAGATAAAGATTCCAATGTCAACTTGTCAACGCTTACAAAAACTGAAGGCGGCAAGGACATTCAGGTTATCAAAATCGGTACAGGTGACCTCAACAATAAACCAGCAATCGCCATCCTTGGAGGAGTGGAAGGCTATCATGTCTTGAGTGTAGAATTGGCTATTCAGTTTGCAGAACGTATTTCTACAGATGAAAAAGCTTTAGACAAAACTACGTTTTACATCTTCCCGAATATGTCTCCAGATGCATACGCACAATACCATGATAAACTAAAGTATGAGCGCAGAGGAAATGCGACCGATCACGATCATGACCGCGATGGCAGATTGAGCGAAGATCCTTATGAAGATTTGAACAAAGATGGATTCATCACTCAAATGCGAGCAGAAAGTCCGCTTGGAAAATACACTACACATCCCGATGACCCAAGAGTTTTGATAGAAGTGGATACTTCAGCTACCAAATCTAAGCGCTACCAACTCTACTCTGAAGGTATCGATAATGATAAAGATGGAAAGTTTAATGAAGATCTTAAGGAAGGTATTGCTTTCAATAAGAGTTTTACCTACAACTTTCCAGCCTTTGAGCCACTGGCAGGAAACTACGCCGTTTCCCAAAAGGAAAGCAGAGCCTTGCTGGATTATTTATTTGAGCAATGGAATATTTACGCGTTTGTCACGTTTGGTCCAGCCAATAACTTATCGTCTCCACTTAAATATAATGCTCAAGATGCCAAAAAAAGAATTGTTGCCTCTCCCCTGGAAGGAGACGTTGCCATCAATAAAATGATTTCAGAAATTTATAATAAGACTGTATCTCAAAAGCCTTTCATGCAAGATAATATGGGCACAGACGGTGATTTCTTCCAGTGGGCCTATTTCCACTTTGGAAGATTGAGTTTTAGCACGCCAGGCTGGTGGGTTCCAGAAGCAGAAAAAGATTCTACATCCACTTCAGACCACAAGATAAAAGACACTAAAGAATCAAACTTTTTAAAGTGGGCAAAACAAGAAAATCTTGACAATGTTTTTGTGGATTGGAAAAAAGTTGATCATCCAGACTTTGAAGGTAAAACCGTTGAAGTTGGTGGCGTAAAGCCTTTTGTGATGGATAATCCTCCATTTTCAAAAGTAGATAGCATCGCTATTGAACACACCGATTTTATTCTGAAATTGGCACAACATCAGCCTAAGTTAGAGTTCCATAACCTGAAAGTTGAAACCCTAAAAGGCGGCCTTAAACGAATTACAGTTGACTTACTCAATAATGCCAACTTACCCACCCATTCTGAACTTGGACAACGTTCACGCTGGTTAAGAAAAATCAGAATTGATTTAAGCGCTTCCAAAGACAATATTTTGGCCGGAAACAAAATCGAATTGGTCACAAAAATGGATGCTTTGGAAACCAAATCTTTGTCCTGGATTGTGAAAGCAAACGGAAAATTAACTTTGAAAGCTGGTGCTCCACACACAGGATTTGCAGAATTAAACATAAACTTATAAGCCATGAAAATTACCAAGTATACCTCATTATTTTGTCTTGCTACTTTTTTGATGTTTGGCTCTGTTTCTCAAGCACAAGAAAAGTTTTTTAGAGCTATAGGGACACCTCACGAACCCAAAGTAGAAGCGAGCTGGAACCGTTACAATACCTATGATGGCATTGTAGATTTGATGAAGAAAATCAATAAAGCCTACCCAAAGCTAACTCGTCTGGAAAGTATCGGGAAATCTTATGAAGAAAGAGAGATCTACATGCTCACTATTTCAGATTTCAACACTGGAAATCCAGATGAAAAGCCAGCCATGTACATTGATGGAAATATACATTCCAATGAGATACAAGGCGCAGAATTTTCATTGTATACGGCCTGGTACCTAACAGAAATGTTTGACGACCTGGACTTCATCAACGAACTGCTGAAGGACAAGACTTTTTACATTGTGCCCACCATCAATCCTGATGCACGAGACAATTATATGAAAGAACCCAACACACCACACTCCCCTAGATCGGGAATGCTAGTGCTTGATAACGATGGCGACGGTGAAGCCGGTGAAGATGGTTTTGATGACCTCAACGGCGATAATCATATCACCTATATGATCAGAAAATCACCAACTGGCCAATACATCAAAGATCCACAGGATGACAGACGATTGATAAGAGTTGCGGCTGAAGAACAAGGCGAATACGAAATGCTAGGTTACGAAGGCATCGATAACGACGGCGATGGTGAAGTGAACGAAGATGGTATTGGCTATTACGATCCAAACAGAGACTGGGGTTGGAAATGGCAACCCGATTATGTGCAACGCGGCGCATACAAGTATCCATTCAGCTTGCCAGAAAACAGAGCTGTAGCAGATTTTGTGATGAAACACCCCAACATTGCCGGCGCACAAAGTTACCACAACTACGGCGGTATGATTTTGAGAGGCCCAGGAGCGGAAGAAGATGTAGACACTTACAACAGAGAAGACGTACGTATCTACGATGCCATTGCTGAAAAAGGAGAAGAAATGATTCCAGGTTATCGTTACCTCACCGTTTACAAAGATTTATATTCAGTCTTTGGAGGTGAATTGGATTGGTTTTATGGCGGAAGAGGAATCTACACCTACACCAATGAGTTGATGGTGTCTTACCTCTATTATCATAAAAATGAAGGAAGAGGCAATCAGGAAGAAGAATTGAAAGTTGACAAGTACTTGACTTTTGGGGATGCTTTTGTGGATTGGGAGGAATACAACCACCCGCAATACGGGACCATAGAAATTGGTGGGTTCAAAAAGAACTTTGGTAGAGCTCACCCAGGATTTCTTCTGGAACAAGATGCGCACAGAAATATGGCCTTTACGATTTATCACGGCTACCAAACCCCAAAACTGAGTGTTTTGGATGTGAAAGAAAAATCGTTGGGCAGCGGACTTAAAGAAATAACAGCGACCATTCATAACGAGCGATTGATGCCAACGCACAGCAGCCAGGATTTAAAGTATAAAATCGAAAGACCCGATTTGGTCACCATTTCCAATGCGGATGTAGTGGCAGGTATGATTGTGGAAGATGAAGATTTCAACAAAGTCAATGAACAAGTCCACAATCCTGAAACCATTAGGGTTCCAAATATTCCAGGAATGGGAACAGTTGAAGTAAGATGGATTGTCTCTGGTGGTGGCAACTATAAAGTGGATGTGGATTCTGCTAAAGGCGGTAAGGCAAGCTGGAGTAAATAATGCTAATCTAAACTTAAGTCAAGGTTGAATTTCTCTGTCTTTAATTACTTTTAAACTAAAAATCGAAAAATGAGTATTTCTAAACCTTTTAACCTTCAGAATTGGATTAACGAAAATCGAGATCTATTGAAACCTCCTGTTGGTAATAAAAATCTTTATAAAGAGGCAGGTGATTACATTGTGATGATTGTAGGCGGCCCCAATGCTCGCAAAGATTACCATTACAACGAGACCGAAGAACTGTTCTACCAGCTGGAAGGCGAAATCGAAGTTCACATTCAGGAAGATGGAGAAAAGAAAACCATGGCTCTTGGAGCAGGTGACATGTATTTGCATCCTGCAAAAGTTCCACATTCCCCCGTCAGAAAAGAAGGTTCGATAGGCTTGGTCATCGAAAGAAAAAGAAATCACCTGGATGTAGAAGATGGTTTGCTTTGGTTTTGTGACAATTGCAATCATAAATTACATGAAGTTCGCTTTCCTTTAAATGACATAGAAAAAGATTTTTTAGGTCACTTCAAGACCTTTTATGGTAGCGAAGAACTGAGAACCTGTGATAAATGTGGCGAAGTCATGCCAGTGGACGAACGCTTTACTGCTTAATTTTTGAACTAGTTTAATTTTCATAAATTCGTTTCAAATTCTAAAAACAAATTCAATGCGTAATATTTCAAAAGAATTTGGAATCGATGAAGCTTTAAAGCAACTCGATATCCAAACCGAAAATAAAGGAACTTCCGTAGGAGAAGATTTTTTCTCCAATGGTGAACTTATAGAATCTTACTCTCCTGTAGACGGAGCTTTGATTGGCAAAGTACAGGCAACAACGAAAGAAGACTATGAAAAAGTAGCCAGTACAGCTCATAAAGGTTTTAAAGAGTGGAGAACATGGCCAGCTCCTGCCAGAGGTGAAGTCGTCCGCCAATTCAACGACGAGTTGAGAAGACTGAAAGCTCCTCTTGGTAAACTGGTATCTTATGAAATGGGAAAATCTTACCAGGAAGGGCTCGGTGAAGTTCAGGAAATGATAGACATCTGCGATTTTGCTGTTGGCCTTTCCAGACAACTTCATGGTTTGACAATGCACTCAGAACGACCTGGTCACCGTATGTATGAGCAATGGCACCCTTTGGGAGTGGTTGGTATTATTTCAGCCTTCAATTTTCCGGTTGCAGTGTGGTCCTGGAATACAGCTTTAGCGTGGGTTTGTGGAGATGCCTGCATTTGGAAAGGATCTGAAAAAACACCACTGACCTCTGTCGCCTGTCAAAAAATAGCTGCTCGCGTTTTCAAAGAAAATAAAGTTCCAGACGGTATTTCTTCACTGATTACTGGTGACTACAAAGTTGGCGAGTACATGACTCAAGATAAGCGTTTGCCATTGATTTCTGCAACAGGCTCTATCCGAATGGGACGAATTGTAGCTCAGGAAGTGGCTAAAAGGCTTGGCAAATCCTTATTGGAGCTCGGTGGCAACAATGCCATCATCGTCACTCCAGATGCCGACATTAAGAATACTGTGATTGGAGCTGTATTTGGAGCTGTGGGTACTTGCGGTCAACGCTGCACTTCTACAAGACGAATTATCATTCATGAATCGATCTATGATAAAGTCAAAAATGCGATAGTAGATGCCTATCAGCAAATTCGCATTGGAAACCCATTAGATGAAAATAATCACGTCGGTCCTCTAATCGATAAAGACGCGGTCAAGAACTATCTCCATGCTTTGGAAGAAGTTAAAAAAGAGGGTGGTAATATTTTGGTCGAAGGTGGTGTATTGGAAGGTGAAGGCTATGAAAGTGGCTGTTATGTAAAGCCAGCAATTGCTGAAGCAGAAAATCATTTTGATATCGTTCAGCACGAAACTTTTGCTCCAGTTTTATATATTATGAAATATTCTGGTGAAGTAGATAATGCGATAGAGCTTCAAAATGGGGTTGTACAAGGACTGTCTTCTGCTATCATGACCAACAATCTTAGAGAAGCTGAGAAATTCTTATCTGTAGAAGGATCAGATTGCGGCATTGCCAACGTCAATATTGGAACTTCAGGAGCTGAAATTGGCGGAGCTTTTGGAGGTGAAAAAGAAACAGGTGGCGGAAGAGAGTCCGGTTCTGATGCCTGGAAGGTATATATGAGAAGACAAACCAACACCATTAATTACACCAAAGATCTTCCCCTGGCTCAGGGAATTAAATTTGACTTATAAATTACAGAATTTACATCAGGCCGATAAAAATCGGCCTGATTTTTTTGTTTATCATAATTAAACCTGAAGTTAAACAAGAATAATTCAAAATAACCTTCTATTAGATACTTGTTAATTAAATGTTGAGGTGGTTTTTTGCCAGCAAGAAAAAAACAACTTAATTTGCAGATTCATATATTATTATTTTGGATAAAAACGCTTTCAAAATAAAGAAGAAATTTAAAATTTATGAGTGATGTAAAAGCAGCCATCACTGCCGTAGGCGGATATGTTCCAGAGTTTGTTCTTACCAATAAACTTTTGGAAGGTATGGTTGAAACGAATGACGAGTGGATCACCGCAAGAACTGGTATAAAAGAAAGACGTATTTTAAAACACCCTCAACAGGGTTCCTCATTTTTAGGGATTAAGGCTTGTGAAGATTTATTCAGCAAGACATCCACAAAGCCAGAAGATATAGACTTAGTCATATTTGCAACGGCAACTCCAGACATGCCTGTTGCATCATCAGCAGCTTATCTTGCTTCAGAAATTGGGGCAGTAAATGCATTTTCCTATGATCTTCAGTCAGCTTGTTCTAGCTTTTTATATGGTATGTCTGTAGCATCTTCTTATATTGAGTCCAAAAAGTATAAGCATATTTTGCTTGTAGGCGCAGATAAGATGTCTTCTATCATTGATTATACTGATAGGAGTACGTGTATTATTTTTGGTGACGGAGGTGGAGCTGTATTATTTTCAGCAAATACTGAAGGATTAGGCTTGCAGGATGAAATATTAAAAACAGACGGAACTGGTAGACAATTCCTAAATATTCAGGCTGGGGGCTCGCAGTTACCCGCTTCTGAAGAGACAGTGAAAAATAAACAACATTTTGTGTTTCAGGATGGTAAAACAGTGTTTAAGTTTGCAGTATCCAATATGGCCGATGTAAGTGAAAGGATAATGCAACAAAATAATCTAACAGGAAAGGATGTAGATTGGCTTGTTGCGCATCAAGCTAATAAAAGAATCATTGATGCGACCTATAAGCGTATGAATTTAGACTCAGAAAAAGTACTGATGAATATACAGCGTTACGGAAATACAACTTCCGCAACTTTACCTTTATTATTAAGCGATTACGAAAAACAATTAAAAAAGGGAGATAATCTTATATTTGCAGCATTTGGTGGCGGCTTCTCATGGGGCTCCATATATTTGAAATGGGCGTATAATTCTTAAACCCCTTAAAAAAACTAAAAACTATGGATTTAAAGGAAATTCAAAACTTAATTAAATTTGTTGCTAAATCTGGCGCTAGCGAAGTGAAGCTTGAAATGGACGACGTTAAAATTACTATCAAAACAGGTAGTGAGGATGACGGGAAGACCTACGTACAGCAGATTCCGATGAATATGCCACAGCAACAAATGCAACAAGCTCCACAAAATCAACAGCAGCAACCACAGGCACAAGCTTCTGAAGAGACTCAAGCCCCAAAAGCAAATGATGATGATAAATACGTCACTATCAAGTCTCCTATTATCGGGACTTTCTACAGAAAGCCTTCTCCAGACAAAAAAGCGTTTGTTGAAGTAGGTAGCGAAGTGAAAGAGGGAGATGTACTTTGTACTATTGAAGCCATGAAACTTTTTAACGAAATTGAAAGTGAAGTGTCTGGAAAAATAGTAAAAGTACTAGTAGATGACTCTTCTCCGGTAGAGTTTGATCAGCCACTTTTCTTGGTAGATCCTTCCTAAGGAAACCAATTGTTTTAGATTCTTTCTTTAACCAAAACAAACGTTCATGTTTAAAAAAATTCTAATCGCCAACCGTGGAGAAATTGCCCTACGAATTATTCGTACTTGTAAAGAAATGGGCATAAAGACAGTGGCGGTATATTCTACAGCAGACAAAGAAAGCTTACACGTAAGATTTGCGGATGAAGCTGTTTGTATAGGACCTCCTCAAAGTAGTGAATCTTACCTTAAGATTCCTAATATCATTTCAGCAGCAGAAATAACCAATGCGGATGCTATCCATCCTGGGTATGGGTTTTTATCTGAAAATGCTAATTTCTCAAAAATTTGCCAGGAACATGATATAAAATTCATTGGTGCAAGTCCTGAGATGATAGATCGAATGGGAGACAAAGCAAGCGCCAAAGCTACAATGAAAGCAGCGGGTGTTCCCTGCGTTCCTGGCTCTGAAGGTATCTTGAAAGACTTTGAAGACTGCAAAAAAGTAGCCAAAGAAATTGGCTATCCTGTGATGCTAAAAGCTACTGCTGGTGGTGGTGGTAAAGGTATGCGTGCTGTGAAGAATGAAGAGCAACTGGAACATGCCTGGGAATCTGCAAGACAGGAAGCAAAAGCTGGATTTGGAAACGACGATATGTATATGGAAAAGCTTATTGAAGAGCCTCGTCATATTGAGATACAAATTGTGGGAGACCAAACCGGCAAAGCTTGCCACCTGTCTGAGCGTGATTGTTCAATACAAAGAAGACATCAAAAACTTACAGAGGAAGTGCCTTCTCCATTTATGACTGATGAACTTCGTGAGAAAATGGGAAATGCGGCTGTAAAAGCTGCAGAATACATCAAATACGAAGGCGCCGGTACCATTGAATTCCTCGTGGATAAACACAGGAATTTCTACTTTATGGAAATGAATACACGTATTCAGGTTGAGCATCCTATTACTGATATGGTTGTAGATCATGACCTGATAAGAGAGCAGATTTTGGTAGCTTCCGGTGTTCCTATTTCAGGTAAAAATTATTATCCAAAATTACACTCCATCGAATGCAGAATAAATGCAGAAGATCCGTTTAATAACTTTAGACCATCTCCTGGTAGAATAGAAACCTTGCACTTACCTGGAGGCCATGGGATACGAGTAGACACTCACGTGTATAGTGGTTATGTTATTCCGCCAAATTATGATTCTATGATTGCCAAACTCATAGCTACAGCTCAAACAAGACCTGAGGCTATAAGCAAGATGAGAAGAGCATTAAGTGAGTTTGTGATAGAAGGAATTAAGACTACAATTCCATTTCACGCGCAGTTGATGGAACATACCGATTATGTAGATGGAAATTATACAACTAAATTTATGGAAGATTTCGTCTTACAAGATATTGAAGATGAAGATGACGAATAAATAAAAGTGAATTTAAAAAAACCTAAAAAGCTGTCTTATCTAAGACAGCTTTTTTTATTTAAGCCCATTTCCTAGGTTCCTTTAAAACATTGACAAGTTGTTCTTCTTCTGAACCCGGCTCTGGATGATGATTATACTGCCATTGAACATGAGGAGGAAGACTCATCAATATGCTTTCTATCCTACCATTGGTTTTTAATCCAAATAGAGTTCCTTTATCATGAACCAAATTAAATTCTACATAACGTCCCCGTCTCACTTCTTGCCAGTCTCTTTGCTCTTGAGTGTATTCCAAATCCTTTCGCTTTTCAACAATAGGGACGTAAGCATCCAAAAAGCTGTCGCCCGTATGAGTCACAAAATCAAAAATTTGTTCGAGACTTCTTTCTGAAGTTGGCTTTAAGTAATCAAAAAATAAACCGCCAACTCCACGAGCTTCTTCTCTGTGTGAGTTCCAAAAGTAGCGATCGCAATTAGCTTTGTAATCGGAATATAAATTTTTACCAAATGGATCACATGCCTTTTTGGACACCTCATGAAAATGCTTTGCATCTTCTTCAAAAAGATAATAAGGTGTGAGGTCCTGCCCTCCACCAAACCATTGGTCAATGATCTTTCCCTGACGATTGTACATTTCAAAATACCTAAAGTTAGCGTGAACTGTTGGAACCATAGGGTTTTTGGGGTGTAACACTAAACTTATTCCACAGGCGAAAAAGTCACAATCCTGAACATTGAAATAATTTTGCATCGCCTCTGGTAAATCCCCATGGACAGCAGAAATATTGACGCCTCCTTTTTCAAACACTGAACCGTTTTCTATTACTCTGGTTCTTCCGCCGCCACCTTCTTTTCTTTCCCAAATGTCCTGAGAGAAAGTGGCTTTGCCATCAATCGATTCTAGCTTATTTGTGATCCTGTCTTGAAGTCCTTCTATGTAGTTGTAAAACTTATCTTTCATTGTCTCAATATAATAATTAAAGCAAAAATAAAGCTTTTGAATAGCATCTAGAGTTAGTTGTGTTAAGAATAGGATAAACTAAAACCTCTGTTTGTGAATAATTAAAAACTACCTGTACTTTTAATTTATAAATGATGTTTCTATGAAATTCAATACAAAAGCGATACACGGGGGTCAGGAAAATGTAGATCCTGGATATGGGTCTGTGATGGCTCCTATTTATCAAACGTCAACGTTTAGTCAAACTTCACCTGGAAGCCATAAGGGTTTTGAATATGCAAGAAGTGGTAATCCGACAAGGGACGCTTTAGAAAAAGCAATAGCCTCAATTGAAAATGGAAAACACGGCCTTGCTTTTGGCTCTGGTCTTGCTGCCATAGATGCAATATTAAAGACTTTAAAACCCGGGGATGAAGTAATTTCTACAAACGATTTATACGGTGGAACCTATAGATTATTCAACGGAATTTATAAAAATTTTGGAATTAAATTTCATTTTGTAGGAATGCAGGGTGCTACGGCTATAGAGTCATTCATTACTACTAATACCAAAATGATTTGGGCAGAAACCCCTACCAACCCAATGATGAATATCCTTGATATCAAGGCCATTGCACAAATCTCAAAAAAACACAAGTTACTGCTTGCTGTAGATAATACATTTGCAACTGCCTACCTTCAACAGCCTTTAGATCTTGGGGCAGATATCGTTATGCATAGCACAACCAAATACCTTGGAGGGCATAGTGATGTCATATCGGGGTCAATTGTGGTGAATGATGATAAACTGGCTGAACAACTATATTTTATTCAAAATGCAAGCGGAGCAATAGCTGGACCTATGGATAGCTTTTTGGTATTACGAGGAATCAAAACGCTTCATTTGAGAATGCAGCGCCATTGTGAAAATGGAAAAGCCGTTGCGGAATTCCTTCAACGTCATCCAAAAGTTGAAAAGGTTTACTGGCCTGGTTTGCAAGATCATCCAAATCATGAGATAGCTAAAAAACAGATGAAAGACTTTGGAGGAATGGTCTCTTTTTCTTTAAAAGGTGGATCAACAAAAGATGCTGTGAGATTTTTAGAACATCTAAACGTCTTTACATTAGCTGAATCTTTAGGAGGAGTAGAATCCTTGGCGGGGCATCCAGCCACCATGACACATGCGAGTATTCCCAAAGAAGAACGCAAGAAAATTGGGGTTGTTGATTCTTTAATTAGATTGAGCGTAGGTGTTGAAGATAAGGAGGATTTACTTTCAGATTTGAAACAAGCTTTAAGTTAAATGCATAAAGATTAAACATCCAACTAGTCTAATCAATATTATAAATATAGCCGAAGGTGAACCAAAACATCCAGTCATTGTATTTGTTTTGTGGACCGATAGGTTTCAACCCGTCTACAAAATCAGAAAAATAATAGTGCCATCTCAATTCAGCAATAAGATCAGACCTTCTAGTGACCTTGTATTTAATACCGGCCTGAAAATTTGCCGAAATAGTAACATTGGATTGATTTGAAAAAGCGGGGTCTTCGCCAGGTCCTGCAAGAAATGTAGGGAACGTAGTTTCTGGTAACCCCAGCCCATCTTCCAGGGTTGTTCCTGCAACTGGAGAATAATATACAAGATTAAAACCAATTCCACCGTAGGGTGTGAACGTACCTGAGTTTCTTTCAAAATCTCTTATTCGCATTAAATAATACTCTATCCCTGAACCTATTTCTAAGACATTGGCCTCACCAAACATAGAGCGCAGTTGTAAACCGGCTTCGTTATTTTTATCAGCTAAAGCACCGTAATGGTTCAAACTTGTAGTGTGGTAGATTAAACTGGACCTGACTTTAAAATGTTGTCTAGGATATTGTGATATGAAATCTGTGTAAGCAAAATTGAGATAGTGATTTATTCCAACTCCAAATCCAATGTTGTTATTGATAGTTTCGCTATCTCCTCTGAGCCCATAGTCTCCTCGAAATGACACGGGACCTCCCATTATGCCTACCTCATGGTAAATTTGAGCAGTTGCCTCAGAATTGATTCCTATGGTAGAAAAAAATAAAAAAGCAACAATAGGATAATGCTTGAATTTCATAAACAGAAGTTAATTGAAACAAATATAGAAAAACAAAAAAACAAATCGACTATTTAATTTAAAATTAGATTTCTAACCGATTAGCACTCAATCAAATATTAATCAATTTTTAAGTTATCTCTAAAATCGAAATTATATCTTTGCGGAACTATTAAAAAAACAACCTATAAATAAGAATAATCAAATGAATAAACAGCTAAAAGGATTTTTAGATACCGTTTCAGATAGAAACCCAAACGAGCCTGAATTTTTACAAGCAGTGCACGAAGTTGCGGAAGCAATAATTCCATTTATGGATGAAAACCCAAAGTACAAAAACCACAAACTATTGGAACGCATGGTAGAGCCAGAGCGTGTAGTCACATTTAGAGTGACATGGGTTGACGATAATGGAGAAATTCAAGTAAACAGAGGGTTTAGAATTCAAATGAATTCTGCAATAGGACCTTATAAAGGTGGTTTGAGATTTCACCCGTCTGTAAATTTAAGTATCCTGAAGTTTTTAGCTTTTGAGCAGGTATTCAAAAACAGCCTGACAACGCTTCCTATGGGTGGCGGAAAAGGAGGTTCAGATTTTGATCCTAAAGGGAAATCCGACAATGAAGTGATGCGCTTTTGCCAAAGCTTTATGACAGAACTTTACAGACATATTGGAAATGACACCGACGTACCCGCTGGAGATATAGGAGTTGGCGGTCGTGAAATAGGCTACATGTTTGGTCAATATAAAAGAATACAAAACGAGTTTACTGGTATTTTAACAGGGAAAGGTCGCTCTTATGGCGGTTCTTTAATTCGTCCAGAAGCTACTGGTTATGGCAACGTATATTTTACCAAAAGTATGTTGGAAACGCAAGGAGATTCTCTTGAAGGTAAAACTATTTTGATTTCGGGTTCAGGAAATGTTGCTCAATATGCTGCTGAAAAAGCAATTGAACTTGGGGCTAAAATTTTAACCATGTCTGATTCTGGAGGCTATATTTTTGACGAAGAAGGAATTGATAGTGAAAAGCTTAACTTTATTATGGAGTTAAAGAATGAAAAAAGAGGTAGAATCAAGGAGTATCTTGATACATATCCAAAGGCAACTTACGAGGAGGGAAAAACGCCTTGGAATGTTAAAGGTGATATCGCTATGCCATGTGCTACTCAAAACGAGCTTCACGAGGAGGATGCCAAAGCACTAGTTAATAATGGATGTATATTGGTTGGAGAAGGCGCAAATATGCCATGTACTCCAGAAGCAATAGAAGTTTTCCATAAAAACAAAATTCTATTTTCACCTGGAAAAGCATCTAATGCTGGTGGTGTAGCGACTTCAGGGCTGGAAATGTCACAAAATTCCATGAGATATAACTGGACGTCGGAGGAAGTAGATGATAAGTTAAAGCAAATCATGAGCGATATTCATGAAGCTTGTGTGACTTATGGGAAAGATGAAAGCGGTTATATAGATTACGTAAAAGGTGCTAATATCGCTGGTTTTGTAAAAGTAGCCGATGCGATGATTGCTCAAGGTGCTGTATAATATAAAGCTGATTTTATTTATCAAAGCCAGTTGAAATTAATTTCAACTGGCTTTTCTATTTTATAAAGTGATTTTATAATAAATTCGATGCCTATAAAGTTTAAAGAAGACATACCATCTACATGAAGAGGCTTTTATTTTTATTTTTTTTGTTTCCGTGTCTTCTCATAGGCCAAAACTTTTCTGAACGTTGGAATGGTTATTTTTCCTACTATAATATTACAGATCTAGATGAAAGCCAAAACAAAATCTATGCTGCAGCAGAAAACGCCTATTTTGTTTACGATATCCCTTCTCAGACTTTAGAGACAGTAACCTCAATTCAAGGCTTATCTGGTAATCAAATTTCTAAGATTTACCACTCAGAAACCTACGGACTTACTAGTATAGGCTATGAAAATGGTTTACTTCAAATTGTAATGGATAACAATCAAAACATATTTACGGTTGTTGACATTAGGGATAAAATTTCAATATCTCCCAATAACAAGAGAATCAACGATTTTTTCGAATTTGAGGGGATCCTCTACATCTCTACAGATTTTGGAGTAGCTGAATATAATTTGGAAAATCTAGAGTTCGAAGATTCCTTTTTTGTTGGAGCTAATGGAAATCAAATTCAAATCAACCAAATAACAATATTAGATAGAAAAATATATGCAGCTTCAACTACTGAAGGTATTAAAACAGCCGATGTAGATAATCCAAACCTCATTGATTTTCGGAATTGGCAAACGGAATATAGTGGAAACTGGAAAGGAGTGCTAACGTTTTCCAATAGTATATTTGGATTAAGAAATAACAACAGCATTTTCAGATTAGAAAATGGTAATTCGTCTGTTTTTGAAGCAATAGGGTCCAATGTAACAGGGTTTAATGTGAGCGGTGATCGACTTGTTATCACGGCTGTCAACCAAGTCTTAGCTTACAATCCAGAGTTAAATTTAGACGTATTCATCAACAAACTTCAAGATGTAGAATTCAACGTAAACACTTCGGTTGCCAGCAATGGAGTATATTATTTGGGACATGCAACTCTAGGTTTATTGAGTTTGGAATCTGAATCCACTCAGACGTTTTCAGAAGTAAGTCCAGAGGGGCCTTTATTAAATCGAATTTTCAGTCTTGAGGCTACACCTACAGATTTGTGGGTCACTTTTGGAGAATACAATCAATTCTATAACCCGTTCCCAATAAATATAAGAGGTTTGAGCAGGCTTTCTGAGGAAGGATGGATCAATATAGAGCCAGAGAGTCTTGGAAATGCTGCAGAGCTATCGCACGTAACAGTTGACCCTCAAAATCCAAATCGTATTTTTGTAAGCAGTTTTTTTGATGGTCTGTTAGAAATCGAAAACAATGAGCTAATTCAGAAATATGATTCTTCAAACAGTATTATTGAAGGCGTTCCTGAAAATATTAATGATAATCGTATTGGTTCCAGCGGATTCGATAGTCAAGGGAATTTATTTTTTTCAAACTCGCTCACAGAACATCAAATTAAAAGGCTAGGTGCAGACGGAAATTTTTCTCTCCCCGATACATCAGAAGGGACCTCAAATCCTACAGAAACTCACTCAGCAAAATTAGTTGTAGACCAAAATAACAACGTGTTTTCTGGTACGCTTAGAAGTGGAATTATTGCATACAATAGCAGTACTAATACCTCGAGAGCCATCACGAGTAACGTTGATGGTGTAGATTTTCCAGATTCTTTTAACGTAAATCCAAACATAACCGCTTTGGAAATTGATCAGGATTCCAGGTTGTGGATTGGGACAGATGAAGGCTTACGCGTCATGTCTAATCCTTCTGCTATATTCGACCAGAGCCAATCTGTAAATGTTTCCTCAATTATCATTCAAGATGTGGATGGAGTAGCTCAGGAATTGCTATTTGAGCAATATATCACAGATATAACTACAGATGGCGCTAACAACAAATGGATTTCTACAGCAGATTCTGGTGTATTCCAAGTGTCGCCAAATGGTCAAGAAATTTTAAACATATTTAATGAAAATAATTCACCGCTCCCTACCAATAGTGTGAGAACAGTAGCTGTAAATCAAGTGACAGGAGAAGTTTTTTTTGGAACTACCAGCGGATTGCTTTCCTACTCTAGCCTTGTCACTTCTGGAAATGAAAACCTAGAAAACTTACGAGCATTTCCAAATCCTGTAAGGCCAAATTATAATGGGCTTGTAACCATTGATGGTCTCATTGATGGCGCAAACGTCAAAATAACCGATGTAACTGGAAATTTGGTTTTTGAAGAATTTGCCAATGGCGGTACACTACAATGGGATACCAGAGCCTTTGGAAGACATAAAGTTGCTTCGGGGGTTTATTTTATAGTAGTTACTGGTGAAGATCAAATTGAGACCAAAGTTGGTAAAATCATGATTATCCGCTGATGCAAATCAAGACCAAAGCCATAGTTATTTCTACCATCAAATACTCGGAAGCAGATGTCATTGCGAAATGTTTCACTCAGGAAAAGGGCTTAGTTTCGTATATGTTGAAGGGCATCCGTAAATCCAAAAGAGGAAAACTAAGAATGTCGATGTTTCAACAACTCTCACTCTTGGAAATTGAAGCCTTTCATAAAGAAAATAAAAACCTTCAGTATCTAAAAGAAGTGAAAGTTTTTCACCCCTACCATAGCTTACAATCTAATGTCTACAAGTCTACAATGGTGATGTTTTTGGCAGAGGTCTTGAAAAGCTGTATACAAGAAGAAGAAAAAAATGAAGCTTTGTTTTATTTTCTTCAGGAGAGCTTTGTTTATCTTGATGAAACAGATTCCATAAAAAATTTTCACCTGCATTTCATCGTCAAACTCACTCAACATTTAGGATTTTATCCAGATAGCCAGAGCATTGGTTTTCCTTTTTTTGATATGCTGAATGGCGTGTTTCAACTGAAAGAATACAATTCTTATTCCTTTAATAATTCAAATTCTGAATTATTAAAGGAGTTGATGAAGTCTTTAGAGTACAAAGAAGCTAATCAAATCAAGCTCAATCAGGAGCGAAGAAAAAGTTTTTTGGACTTTATGATGCTATACTATGAATTGCATCTGCAAGGCTTCAGAAAACCGAAATCACTTGAAATCTTGCAGCAGATTTTTTAAACTACAAGCCTCTTTCCTTCTGAATTTGCTCGTAGGCTTCCTGTACTTTGTTAAATTTTTCTTGAGCCCCTTTTCGATAAACCTCATCCATATGCTGTAGTTTATCGGGATGAAATTTCTTAGCCATGGTACGGTAAGCTTTTTTTACCTCGGCATCACTAGCTGATTTTTCTATTTCCAAGATTTTATAAGCATCGTCTGCGGATTTAAAAAACATGGCTTTAATACTCTCAAAATCTGAATGAGCCACTCGAAGATTTTGAGAAATGTTAAGTAAAACCCTTAGCTCAGCTTCAGACACATGACCATCTGCATTGGAGATATTGAATAGAAAGTGTAGAATTTGAAGTCTAACTTCGTAGCGAACTCTAGGTCTCAAGTATTCACAGATGCGAGGTACTGAGATTTCTCTATTTTTAATAACTTCATTGAAGGTTTTAAAAGTGGCATTAGCTCTTTCTTTACCATAAGCCTGTACAAAATACATTCTTACATAATCCATTTCCTGCTGGGTCACCTTACCATCAGCTTTTATGACTAAGGAGGATAAAGAAAGTAAATTAAGCTCAAAATCTCCAGGAGTAACCTGGTCCTGTTGGTCTTGAAAAATTTTGCCAAAGCTACCACCGCTAGTAGAAGATGAGCCTCTAAATATTCTATCAAGTATAGAGCCAATTAAGAACCCTATGATAGCACCACCAAAACGCATGTAAAAAAAGCCAAGAATGGCACCAATCCACTTCAAATCAAATTATTTTGACTGCAAATATAAAATCATAGTGTGGTAAAATTCAGAAAACGCAATCTTTTTAAGATAGATTAAACGATAGCCAACAGAAATGAAATCATTGTGTTAAGAACTGAAGAGATAAAAGACATTTTTATACATTTGTATTTGAATTCAGTTTAAATAAAAATCAAAATATATGTATCCACCAGAATTAGTAAAACCAATGCAGCAAGAATTAACCGCTGTAGGTTTTGATGAGTTAAGAAGCAAAGCTGATGTTGATGTTGCTTTAGCTAAGGAAGGAACAACATTGGTAGTCGTCAATTCCGTTTGTGGCTGTGCAGCAGCAAACGCAAGACCCGGAGCTATAAAATCACTTGAAAACGCAAAAACTCCAGATCACTTAGTGACTGTTTTTGCAGGAGTAGATAAAGAAGCTACAGATGAAGCAAGAGCCAAAATGGTTCCCTTCCCTCCGAGTTCACCTTCTATGGCCCTTTTCAAAGACGGAGAATTGGTCCACATGCTAGAAAGACATCACATTGAGGGCAGACCTGCAGAAATGATTGCAGATAACCTAATGGATGCTTATAACGAGCATTGCTAGATCACATCAAAGATTTAAGCCGCTTTTAAAAAAGCGGCTTTTTTTGTGGACAAGATTGAAAACTTAGCTTGAAAATTATGATTAAATTGTAGTCTAGTTCGTCAAAAATGTACTTTTGATCAAATTCAACAGATGAAAAAAATTCTTTCGTACCCACTTTCTGTCATTTTCTATCTCTTTTTTGGATTGACTCTTGTCATATTTCATATTCTGCAGTGGATATCCTTCAATCTTTCAGGTTACCAGGCTCATAAAAAAAGTGTAGATGTATTTAATTTCTTTCTGTTACGCTGCCTCAATCTAGTGGGAACCCGATTTCAGTACAACAACAAATTTTCTTTTGATAAAAGCAGACCTCATATTATAGTTTCCAATCATCAGAGCATGTTTGATATTCCTCCTATCATTTGGCACATGCGCCAATTGCATCCTAAATTCATCAGCAAAAAAGAACTGGCCAAAGGCATTCCAGGTATTTCGTATAATTTAAGACACGGAGGATCGGTATTGATAGATAGAAAAAATCCTGAACAGGCTCTTGGTCAAATCAAAAAACTGGGCAAGTATATTTCTGAGACCAAAAGAGCAGCTGTTATTTTTCCGGAAGGTACTCGAAGTAAAACAGGGATTCCCAAGCAATTTGCTTTCAATGGACTTAGAACTTTATTTGAAGCCTGTCCTGATGCTGTGGTAGTTCCCGTATGCGTGAACAACTCTTGGAAACTTCAGCGTTATGGAATGTTTCCTTTGGGTTTAGGTGCGTTTTTAAAGCTTGAAGTCATAGAACCTTTAGAAGTGAAAAATTATGAAATTCCTGAGTTAATCCAACTTTTGGAGAAAAAGATTACAGGAAATATTCAGCTGGATTAAATCAATATGACTCAAACCCAAATTATTTCAAATACAAAATTTTTTGTTCAGGAAACACTCAAACATGCTGAGGGCGGACACGACTGGTTTCATATTTTGAGAGTTTACAACAATGCTAGAAATATTTTATCAAATGAAACCGCAGATAGTTTTGTTGTGGAATTGGCAAGCTTACTCCACGATATAGCCGACTCAAAGTTTCATAATGGCGATGAAGAGATTGGCCCACAGAAAGCAAAAGCCTTTTTGAAAACACAATCGGTCGACTCTAAGGTTGTAAATCATGTGGTGAATATCATTAAAAATGTGTCTTACAAAGGCGGGCATAGTTCTTCAGATTTTCATTCTATCGAACTGGATATCGTACAAGATGCAGATCGACTGGATGCAATAGGGGCCATAGGAATTGCCAGGACCTTCAATTTTGGCGGGTTCAAAAACAATCCTATTTACGATCCTGAAGTTCAGCCAAATCCAATTCAAAGCAAGGAAGAGTATAAAAAGTCCAATTCTCCAACCATCAATCATTTTTATGAAAAGCTTCTCCTGCTCAAAGACAAGATGAACACTAAAACAGCCAAAAAAATAGCTGCCCAGCGTCATGAATTTATGGAGGACTACCTAGAACAGTTTTACAAAGAATGGAATGGCAAACTTTAGATTTACTTTATAGAAAGCACCAAATCTTCAGAAACGACAAACACATCTTCATCGGCTTCAGGCTCAATCAAAAAATGACCTGTAAACGCACCAAATGCTGGCAAAACGAGCTGGTAAGGTTTCTTATAAAAGCAGGATAATTTTAACTGTTGTCGCCCTTCACCTCTTAGCCTGTAGCCAGGATGCAGATGGCCACAGATATTAAAAAATCCTTCTCTTTTTTCTGGATGATGTGTTAAAAACAAATCCCCATCAACCAATTCTGGCAGTACTTTAATTCCAAGATCCTCGAATCTGTAGGGAGGAATAATATCGTGATTGCCAACAATGAGGGTCATTTTTACTTTTTGACGACCGACCCAGACCGTAAATCTATCCCAGTCTTTATTTTGAGCGGAATGAAATAAATCTCCAAGAAAAATGAGCTCTTTTGGCTGAAATTCATTAAGGACCAGATTCAATTTTTTGAAGTTTTCCAAACCTACCTGACTCGGTAAAGCACTTCCATTTTTTCTAAAATGCTCCACCTTGCCAAAATGCACATCTGCTACCAAAAGCGTGTTTTGGGAAGGCCAGTACAAGCAACCGCTTGGATGCATTACAAATTCTTGATATCCGTATTTGAGTTGCAAAAATTTTGATTTTAAAGTTTTATTTTGAATTTGATACATCTAAGCATTTGAAGCTTAAAGCAGTTTGCTTCAACTATTCAGTTGAGATGTGAACTGTTTTAATTTTCCACTTTTCGAGCGTTCCAACTCGTCTTTCCTTTCAAAAGTAATGCTCAAGCCTTTTTCAAGATAAGTTTCAACCGCATATATAATCTTTTGCTTTTGAGTTTGATCCAACTCTGTTTCAGCTTTATATAGAATTGCAAATTTAGACAAGTCTTCCTGTATAATTTTAATTTCTTTTACAAGACCAGAATCTTCAATCACAGATTTAGTCACATAATAAAAGCTTAAGGCAGGAACTTTTTTACCACTAGGCAGAAGCGCAAACTCATTGGTTCTGCCGGTAAGAGATTTCAAAATTTGATTGCTGTCCGTTGAAGCCTCATCAATTACTCCCCTATCACCTATTTGGTAACGGATAAACGGATGTGCTCTATTGTACAAAGAAGTAATCACTATATTACCTTCTTCTCCATTTGGCAAAGCAAATCCATAATCATCAACTATCTCAACATAAAGGGTTTTGTTATTCAACTGCCATTCCCCTTTTGTATTTTCAAAAGCAATGACATCCAGTTCACTTGCGCCATACTCGTTGACAACCTTAACTCCTAGCTGGTTTTCGAGCAATTTCCTGTCTTTTTCAAAAAGCATTTCACTTGTGGTAATGCAAAGTTTTAAAGTAGGACAAACTGATTTTAAAACGATGTTTTGTTCTTTCAAAAACTTGGCAAAAAGAACAATAGAACTAGTGTAACCATTGATATAATCAAAAGGTTTCTTTTGAAATAACTCCAGAAATTTGTGCAGATTGTGTTCTGATAAATCAAAAATATCAAATCTATGCCTGTTGGCTAAAAGATCTTTTAGTCTTTCTTTTTGATAGCCCTTAAAGTCTTTGGGGATACCGTAAAATCTAGCTTCCAAAGAGGAATTCATATCAATACCATGTTGTTGATACAGCCAAATGATATGCGCCCAGGTTAACGCATGAGCATATTTATCTTTAGCGAAAATGAAAGGATTCCCACTGGAACCTGAAGTTTTGTTGACAAAAACTTTAGAAGTACTATAGCCCATGCTTAGTCGATCTGCTAAAGGCTTCTGCAAATCTGCTTTGGTCATCACAGGAATATCATCCCAAGATTCAAATTTTTTGGTTTCAAAAAATTCAGAATAACCTCGGTTGTTATTTAAATGAAACTGAACAATTTCATGTCGTTTATCTGTTATATACTGCTGAAAATCTCTTTCAGAGTAATTTAAAATTGATTCTAATTCCTTTTCTGCTTTCGTTATAGGAAAACCTTTGAGGCTTAAAATTTTTTTGAATCGGTTCACTGAATTTTCAATGGTTTCATTAGCGAAGCAATTTACAAACATTTACTTTTGACACCTAATCTTAGCACACAAACTCATGAACGTTTTGATACTTGGAAGCGGTGGTCGCGAACATACCTTAGCCCATCAAATTTCTAAAAGCCCTAAATGCGAAAAACTATTTGTAGCGCCTGGAAATGCAGGAACTTTGTTATGTGCAACCAATATAGAATTGGATATTATCGATTTTAAGGAAGTAGCAAAAGCAGTTCAAGCGAACGAAATCAATTTACTTATTGTGGGCCCAGAAGCACCGCTTGTAGAGGGCATCAAGGATTATTTTGACGAGAAAGAAGAATTTAAAAATTTAAAAATAATTGGACCTTCTAAACGCGGTGCATTGCTTGAAGGAAGCAAAGAGCGTGCTAAAGAATTTATGAAAACCTATCAGGTTCCCACAGCTGCTTACCAAAGTTTTAGTAAAGATACTTTAGAAGCTGGAAAGCAGTTTTTATCAGGAATGAAGCCTCCATACGTACTCAAAGCAGACGGGCTTGCTGGCGGAAAAGGGGTTCTTATCTTGAAAAACCTCAGCGAAGCACAACATGAACTTGAAAACATGCTGACCAATAATAAGTTTGGAAAGGCCTCAGAAAAAGTAGTGATCGAAGAGTTTTTGGACGGCATAGAATTGAGTGTTTTTGTACTTACCGACGGTAAAAATTACTTAATTCTTCCCAATGCAAAAGATTATAAACGCATCGGTGAAGGAGATACAGGTCTCAACACAGGTGGTATGGGTGCCATTTCTCCTGTTCCATTTGCAGATGAAGCTTTTATGAAAAAAGTAGATGAAAAAATCGTAAGACCAAGCATTGACGGGCTACATAAAGAAGCTATTGATTTTACAGGTTTTCTTTTCATTGGCTTAATGAAAGTAGGCGACGAGCCTTTTGTGGTGGAATACAATGTAAGAATGGGAGATCCTGAAACAGAAGTTGTGATTCCTAGAATTAAAAATGATTTACTTGACGTCCTGTCTAGAACTGCTGAAGGTAAAATTCAAGATATACAACTGGAAGTAGACTCAAAACACGCAGCAACAGTTATGATGGTATCGGGCGGCTACCCTGAGGCTTACGAAAAAGATAAAATCATCTCTGGCTTAGATAAAGTCGAAGAAAGGTCTGATGTATTTATCTGCCATGCAGGTACCAAAAGTAAAAACGACCAGGTTCTTACAAACGGAGGTCGTGTAATTGCTGTGACTGCCTTTGGAGATACCTTTCAAAAAGCTTTGGTAAAGGCCTACCAAAATGCAGAGCATATTGAATTTGATAAAAAATTCTATAGAAAAGATTTAGGAAAAGACTTAGTCTAATTCTGCGTCTTTGCCTAAGAATGAATGCGCCTTAACGCTTTTGTCTTCCTGATCGTTTTCATCAAAACTTTTCAATTGCTTCATCCAGTAAAGGAAGGCAACAAAAACGATAAGTACAAAAACAAAGTTTAAGCCATTGGCAGCCCACCAGGAATCATCCTGTAATTCTCTGAGAGCATCTAAAGGTAAAAACAAAAAGTCCTCAAATAAACTTGCAATACCTTCAAAAAAATCCTTCATGTCTCTGTTATATTATATTTACTTTGCAAAAGTAATAAATTAGACCATGTTAACAAGGCTTTTTAGTCATTCAAAACCTATTGCTTTCGCTGTTCTAAGCATTTTATTTGTTGTGGCTTTTTTTATTGAAAATTTTATTTCTTCAGCAGTTGAAATAAATGCGCCCTTGGTCTTCAAAAAAATAGGGGTTTTAATCGTTTTTCTATTGATTCTTTTCCTGCTAAATTTCATCGTAAAGCGAAATAAAATCCATCAACAACACTCTTATGCAGTTTCAAGTTTCGTGTTTTTGATCATCGCTTTTCCTGATTTATTAAGGTCTACAGAATTTGTTTTAGGTTACTTTTTTTTACTGCTGTCTTTTAGAAGAGTTCTCAGCCTAAAAACGAATACCAACATCAAACAAAAAATATTTGATTCTAGTTTACTGTTATCAATATCCATTTGGTTTGAACCTTTTCATTGGCTGTTTTTACTAGTCATATACTTTGGTGTCATTATGTATGCTTCCCAAAATTATCGACATTTCATTATTCCTTCAGTAGGTCTTGCTGTAGGTTTTGTTTTGCATACTAGTTTTTTTTTAATACTTGAGAGTGACTGGGTTCCTTACAGGTTTTACCTTCCGGAATTTCAAGGCATAGATGCATTTTTTGTGACTTTCAAGTATAGCGTTCTGTTAGGCCTGCTGCTATTCGTTTTGGTTTGGATATTCCTGCAACTGCCAGGTATATATAGTCGCGCAAAACTTCATGAAAGTGAAAGCTTGAGTCTAACACTGTTTTTTATGCTTATTTCGATAGTAGTCTTCGTGTTGAACGCCTTGCCTGTTTCAATGGATGCTATCTATATTATATGGCCATTATCCATTTTAATAGGAAATTATTTTCAATTAAAATCTACAAAAAAGTGGATGAAAGAATCGCTCTACATCATATTTATATCTGGAATTGTATTTTCTGCTATATATTGAAAAGACGAACTCCTTTAGGAAAGTCTGTTTTAAAAACACTTGGTATATTTGCAAATACACAAATACAAAACTATGTTTTCAGAAAAAGCCAACCGAATTTTCCAGAGTGTCATTGAAACCTACCATATAAAAGACAGTGTAGACCAGGAATTTAAGAATCCTTTTGACAAAAAAGAGAATCTCATCGAACATTTATTGTATAGAAAATGCTGGATAGATACGGTGCAGTGGCATTACGAAGACCTTATAAGAGACCCCAACATTTCTCCTGAAGATGCTCTGGTTCTGAAAAGAAAAATCGATGCCTCCAATCAAGATCGAACGGATACTGTAGAATATATTGACAGTTATTTCTTAGATCTTTTTGATACTGTAGAGCCTCAACCCAATGCCAAAATCAATACAGAAAGCCCTGCTTGGGGAATTGATAGACTTTCCATTCTAGCCTTAAAAATTTACCACATGAATGAGGAGGCCAATAGAAAAGATGCTTCAGAACAACATCAAATGGCTTGTAAAGCTAAACTAGACGTCTTACTAGAACAACAAAAAGACTTGTCTCTGGCGATCGACCAACTTCTAGAAGATATTAAAGTTGGCGACAAATACATGAAAGTATATAAGCAAATGAAGATGTACAACGATGATGAGATGAATCCTGTGTTAAGAAGCAAACGCTAAGATGAAACGTCCCAGCCACATTCTTGTGATAAGATTATCTGCCATGGGGGATGTAGCGATGACGGTTCCCGTGCTGATGCAGCTGCTGGACACTTATCCAAAACTTAAAATCACAGTTCTCACCAAACCCTTTTTTGCTCATTTATTTGAGCATATTGAAGGCATAAACGTAGTTAAAGCCGAAGTGAAGACCAAGCACAAGGGTATTTCTGGTTTATGGCTACTGGCAAAGCAACTTCACAAGCTAGATATTGATTCTATTGCAGATTTACACAATGTTTTAAGATCCAGGATTCTATGTGGTTTTCTCAAAATTCTGGGTCATGATTATTTCAGAATTGATAAAGGTAGAGCAGAGAAAAAAGCATTGACAAGACCTAACAATAAAGTTTTAAAACCATTGAATAGTTCACATCAGCGTTATGCAGATGTTTTCAAAAAACTGAAATTACCACTTGACAAGAAATTCAAAATAGACAAATTACAACTTCCTATTTCTTCTGAAGTGGAATCTCATTTGAATTTGGATGAAACCAAAAAATGGATAGGCATTGCTCCTTTCGCGGCGCATTCTCCAAAACAATATCCTTTAAAGTTGATGAAAAAAGCCATTTCAAAACTGAGTAAAGAAGATAATATTCAAATCTATTTATTTGGTGGCGGAAAAAAAGAAATTAAAAAACTTAAAGAGCTGGCTGAAAATTTTGAAAATTGTGAAAATATAGCTGGTAAATTTAGTTTCTCTGAAGAGCTACAATTGATATCCAATCTCGATATCATGCTATCCATGGATAGCGGTAACGGACACTTAGCAGCAATGTTTGGTGTAGATGTTATCACCATCTGGGGGGCAACACATCCCTATGCAGGCTTTGCGCCATTTGGTCAAACTTCAGCACAACAACTCCTGCCAAATCTTGAAAAATATCCGCTGCTACCGACTTCCATTTACGGTAACAAGAAAGTGAAAGGATACAAAAAAGTGATGCATGACATTACTCCTGAGGAGGTTTTCCGAAAGGTAAAATTCAATTTAGTTTAAAACAAAAAAACTGCCCGATTGGGCAGTTTTTAATTATATATAAGTTCTGATAATTATTTGTTTTCAGAATAGCGTTTAGATACTTCTTCCCAGTTAATTACGTCGAAGAAAGCATCTATATAATCTGGTCTTCTATTTTGATAATTTAGGTAGTAAGCATGTTCCCAAACATCAAGGCCTAAAATTGGTGTTCCACCATCTCCAACATTTGGCATTAGAGGATTATCCTGATTTGGAGTTGAGCACACTTCAACTTTTCCTCCATTGTGAACAGTTAGCCAAGCCCATCCAGAACCAAACTGACCTGCAGCTGCTTTTGAAAAGGCATCTTTGAAAGCATCAAAAGAACCAAAAGACTCATCAATAGCTTTTGCTAATTCTCCTGATGGTTTTCCTCCACCATCTGGTGACATCACTTTCCAAAATAAGCTGTGGTTATAAAAACCACCGCCGTTATTTCTTACAGCAGTATTTGATAAATCTAAATTGATTAATATATTTTCTATGGTTTTACCTTCCAAATCTGTGCCTTCTACTGCAGCATTCAATTTGCTAGTATATCCAGCATGGTGCTTTCCATGATGAATTTCCATTGTTTTTTTGTCGATATGTGGCTCAAGAGCATCATGAGCGTAGTCTAATTTTGGTAATTCAAAAGCCATAATTTATGTTTTTTGTTAATTTGATAAATTCAAAAGTAACTATTAAGACTTTGCTTTGGAATTATTTGATGTTATTATTTACTTAAAACAAATGTGTTTTGAAGATATTATCACTCAGATATTTCAAGTGGTTTACCGCTAGTTTTAGTACCTTTCGTTTAAAATTAAAGAATGCCTCAACAGTCAAATTTCATTATTTTCAACGCTTCAGCTGGTTCTGGAAAAACATTCAAACTCGCTGAGCGTTATCTAACCCTACTTCTTTCTTCTCCCAAAACCACAAGTTTTCAAAATATCCTGGCCATCACGTTTACCAACAAAGCTGTTGGTGAAATGAAATCCAGAATTTTAGATTATCTCACTATTTTTTCCAAAGGTGGACCCCACCTGGGAGAGGACGCAATGTTTAAATTAGTAAAGAAGAGTACAAATTTATCATCAGATCAAATTCAGAAAAAATCTTACTATATATTAAAAGAAATTTTAGACAATTACGCAGCTTTCGAAATCTCTACCATAGACGCTTTCACGCATAGAATCATCCGAACTTTCGCAAAAGATTTGGGCTTGTCTATGAATTTTGATATTGAAATGGACACTAGACAAATCTTGCAATTAGCCGTAGAACGCGTAGTGGAAAGGGCTGGAAGCGACGAAGAATTAACTGAGGTTTTGATTGATTTTGCCCTTGAGAAAGTGAACGATGACAAAAGTGGCGACATCAGTCTGGATATTTTTGAGGCTTCTCAACTCCTACTAAGCGAAAAGGATGAGTATTTTATAAGGTCCTTAAAAGATTACAGCTTAGTAGATTTTAAAAATCTAAAAACTAAACTTGATGCAGAAATAAAATCCATTTCAGAACAACTTAAATCTATTGGAAGTGAATTTCTGAAGCAATTGAGTGATAATGGTCTGGAATTTAAAGATTTTAAAGGAGGCTACTTACCAAAGTTTTTTCAAAAATTAAGCGAAGACCATTCAACTCTCAAATTTGATGCGAAATGGCAGGATAATATTGAAGATGAAGAAACCTACGTCACCAAATCTCAAAAAGAGGACACAAAACAACTTGTGTTTTCTATGAAAGGCTTTATTGTTGAAAGCTTCAATCTAAGTAAACAACTTTTTTCTGACCGAAAATTCTATGAAAAAATCCACAAAAACATTACTCAGCTTTCGTTGCTTGGCGCGGTAAAGCAGGAGATGGAAGTGATCAAAAAGGATCAAAATATCATGTTGATTTCAGACTTCAATAAAAAGATAAGCGATGAAATAAAAAAACAACCTGCACCTTTTATTTTTGAACGTCTTGGTGAAAAATTTCAGCATTATTTTATAGATGAGTTTCAAGATACATCACGGATGCAATGGGAGAATTTGATACCATTGACGGGGAATGCTCTGGCGACCTTATTTGAAGGAGAAACTCCCGGAACGCTCACGCTCGTAGGCGATGCAAAACAGTCGATTTATGCCTGGAGAGGTGGTGATGCGAATCAGTTTATGAACCTTTCTGATGGAAATTCGCCATTTCCTGTAAGGCCAGAACTGGAAACGCTAAGTACAAATTTTAGAAGTAGTAAAACGGTTGTGAATTTTAATAATAAATTTTTTGAATTTGTTGGACAACAACTTCATGACCAAAAGCTGAAGTCACTTTTTGCTGGAGATAACTTAATCCAGTCTTGTCACAAGTCTGACGAAGGATTTGTAAATTTAAAATTTCTAGAAGCGAAATCCAACGAAGAGCGAGATGAAGCTTATCCTGAAGAAGCTTTAAAAATAATTAAAAACAAAAAGGAACAAGGGTTTAAACTTGGTGACATTTGCATTTTAGTAAGAAAAAAAAGTGAAGGAGTTGCCATTGCAGAATACCTTAATCAGCATAGGATTCCTATTATTTCTTCTGAAACATTATTAATCAATTCTGATGATCAAGTTCAGTTTGTTTTGAGTTTTTTACATATTTTGAATGATAATTTAGACGAAATGTCAAAGGCTAAAGTCCTGGAGAGGTTAGCCTTAAAATTATCATTTTCAGAAGAAAAGTGTTTTGAATTACTGGACACAACACTGAATAAAGACAAACCTGTGTTTTGGGAAAAGCTCAAGAAACTTGGTTTTGTATTTGACTCTGAACATTTTCATACGCTTCCGTTTTATGATGCTGTGGAATATCTTGTTAATCAATTTGATCTGACTAAAACTGCAAATGCCTATCTTCAATTTTTCCTGGATGAAGTTTTTGAATTTACTTTAAAGCATCAAGGGGGACTGAGTTCATTTTTAGACTATTGGAATCTACAGGGCGAAACAAAAAGTATAATCAGCACAGACAATGAAAATGCCGTTCAAATTATGACGGTTCATAAAAGTAAAGGGCTTCAATTTCCTATTGTTATTTTCCCTTATGCAAAACAGCAGATCGATTACACATTCAACAGCCACATTTGGGTGAGTTTGCCTGAGAAATTTGAGCTCCCATTTGCAATGATCACCAAGCCAGGCAAGGACATAGATCATCCGCTTTATGTGGATAATTATGGTGAATTAATCAACAATCTAGAAATGGAAAATATCAATATTCTTTATGTGGCGCTTACCAGGGCAGCTCAGGAACTTTTTATCATTTCTGAAGATGATCGGGATAGAAACGGAATCATAAAATCCAATACATTTTCAGGATTGCTGATGGGTTATCTGGAGCAATCTCAAAACTTAAATATTGAGCCAAACGTTGATTATAGCTGGGGTAAAAGTGTTTTGAAAAAAGGTAGCTTAGACACAATTGAAGAGATAGAAAATAAAGACTTGACCTTTCATTCTCCTTCTCCCAATTTAGATTTAAGTTTGGTTACAACGGCAGGTAAGCTTTGGAATGAGGAACTTGAAGAAGCCAGAGAAGAGGGTAACTTAATACATTCTTTGTTATCTAAAGTTGAGGGTTCGGGAGATATTTCAGCCACGATAAACTGGCACGTAGAGAACGGATATATTGAAGAAGAAAAGCAAATGCATTATCAAAATTTAATGGAGTCAATTACGGCTCACTCCGAGTTGAAAGATTTTTTTACTGAAAAATATGAAACCTGGAACGAAAGAGATATTTATTTCAAAAGTAAACTGCTTCGACCAGATAGAGTTAATATTGAAGGAAATGATGCCTATATTATAGACTACAAAACAGGATCAATATCAAAGGAGCATGTCAAACAAATTCAAGAATATTCTGAAGCTTTAAGTGGTTTAGAATATAATGTTAAGAAGAAGCTGCTCGTTTACATAACCGATTCCATTGATGTAAAGATTGTTTAAATTTGCACAAAATTGAAAATTATGTATTCAGATAAATTACAAAATCAACTTAAAGAAGAAATTCAAAATATAAAAGACGACGGGCTTTACAAAAAAGAACGTATCATAACCTCCCCTCAGGGAGCAGAAATCACTTTAGATTCTGGAAAAAAAGTCTTGAACTTTTGTTCAAATAACTATTTAGGACTTTCCTCCCATCCTGAAGTAGTAAAAGCAGCTAAAGATACATTAGACAGCCATGGTTTTGGAATGTCTAGTGTAAGGTTTATCTGTGGAACACAAGATATTCATAAGAAACTAGAGCACGAAATTGCAAGCTTCTATGACACTGAAGATACCATACTTTATGCCGCATGCTTTGATGCAAACGGTGGTGTATTCGAACCATTACTAACCAAAGAAGATGCTATTGTTTCAGATTCATTGAATCACGCCTCCGTAATTGATGGAGTGAGACTTTGTAAAGCAGCTCGCTACAGGTATCAAAACGGCGATATGAATGATTTGGAAACCCAGCTAAAACAAGCCAGAGAAGACGGAGCTAGACATATTTTGATTGTTACAGATGGTGTCTTTTCTATGGATGGACTAGTAGCTCCACTTGACAAAATCTGTGACTTAGCAGATAAATACGAGTCTTTGGTCATGATAGATGAGTGTCATGCTACCGGATTTATTGGCGATAAAGGAATAGGAACATTAGAAGAAAAAGGAGTTCTAGGAAGAATTGATATTATCACAGGAACTTTAGGTAAAGCACTTGGTGGTGCAATGGGAGGTTATACAACTGGAAAAAAAGAAATTATTGATCTTTTAAGACAAAGGTCAAGACCTTATTTATTTTCAAATTCACTAGCACCTTCAATCGTAGGAGCATCGCTCAAAGTTTTCGAAATTCTTAAAAACGATAACACTTTAAGAAAAAAACTTACGGATAATACAGCGTATTTCAAAAAACACATGAAAGAAGCAGGGTTTGATATTATAGATGGGGAATCTGCAATTGTCCCTGTGATGCTTTATGATGCCAAATTATCTCAAGAAATGGCGTCAATGCTACTGGAAGAAGGCATTTATGTGATTGGTTTTTTCTATCCTGTAGTCCCAAAAGAAAAAGCAAGAATTCGTGTGCAATTATCTGCTGCACATGATAAAAGGCATCTGGATGAAGCCATAGAGGCGTTTATTAAAGTTGGTAAAGACTTAAAAGTCATCTAAAGTTAACAGATTTTAAATTTTATATTTACATTTGTTAACTATTGAATGACAATTAAGAGAACTAAAACTAAAAAACATGAAAAAATTCAACAAATTTTTCTTGCTGCTTGCCCTCACATTTGGAGTGGTAAGTGTGCAAGCACAAGATGAAAACAACCCCTGGGCTGTTGTTATTGGTACTAACGCGGTAGATTTTTATGCTGCTGGAAACGATTTTCTACCAAATGGTATGGAGGGTGGAAGCATCTTTAGCGAATATTTTAACGCTAATGATAACTGGAACATGGTCCCTTCAGTTTCTTACCTGGAAGTAAAAAGATATGTAGGAGATGGATTTAGCGCAAAATTAAATGGATCCTTTAACCAAATCGATAATTCTGGAGGAGTGTCTTCAGAAGATTTGAGCTTCTACAACATTGGAGCTGGAGTTCAATACAATTTCAAAAACCTTTTAAATACTAAAGTTTTTGATCCATTTTTAGGAATTGGAGCTGGATATTACTGGTTAGATTCTAGCGGTGCTTCAACATTCGATACTGATTTAGGTATCAATTTTTGGTTTACTGACAACTTAGCATTTACTGTGAAATCAGCTTATATGACAGCTTTTGAGGATGCTAATTTTGATTATTTCCAACATACAGCTGGTATCACGATTTCTTTTGGAGGAACTGATACTGATGGAGATGGCGTGTATGACAAAGATGATGAATGCCCTAACACACCTGGGTTAGCAGAATTTAATGGCTGTCCAGACTCTGACGGTGATGGAATCCCAGACAAAGATGATGAATGTCCTGATACAGCTGGTTTATCAGAATTTAACGGATGTCCTGATACAGACGGTGATGGAATCCCAGACCCTAAGGATGAATGTCCTAACGAAGCCGGATCTGAAGCTTTAAACGGCTGTCCAGATGCAGATGGTGATGGTGTAGCTGATAAAGATGATGAATGTCCTAATGAAGCAGGACCAAAAGAAAACAATGGATGTCCTTATCCTGACTCTGACGGTGATGGTGTTCTAGACAAAGATGATATGTGTCCAGATGTAGCTGGTACTAAAGCTAATAATGGCTGCCCAGAAGTAACTGAAGAAGTTCAGAAAGAGTTGAATGACTATGCAAAAACTATAAACTTTGCTACAGGTAAAACAACAATTACTGATGATTCTGAGGAAGCACTTAAAGCTATCATTGCAATTTTAGATGAATATCCAAATGCTAAATTTACAGTTGAAGGTCATACGGATAGTGTAGGTAGCGCATCAAACAACATGAATTTATCTAAAGCAAGAGCTTTAGCTGTAAAATCTTACCTAGTAGACAACGGAGTTGATGAGTTTAGATTATCTTCTGCAGGTTTTGGAGAAGAAAAGCCTGTAGCTTCTAATAATACAAGAGCAGGAAGAGCAGAAAACAGAAGAGTAGAAATTAACTTGAAAAAATAATTAATTTCAAAATATAAGTTTTAAAACACCCCTGATTGGGGTGTTTTTTTATTTTTAACCTATGGAAAGTTTCATTACTAAAATTGTATCAGACCTAAAGCCAGAGGAAGTAGAAAAAGATCATTTTGTTCTTCCGAGTAGAAGAGCAGCACAAGCGTTCTCTAAAGAGTTACTTCATTTTCAAAATGGAGATTTTTTGGTGCCCCCGGTGCAAAGTATTGAAGAGTTTATAGAGAAAGTTGCAGAAGTCAACCTTATCGGTAACCTGGAAACCTTATTCAACTTCTATGAAGTCTATAAGGAGAATACAAATCCAAACAAGCAAGAACCTCTTGAACAAGTTTATAATTGGGGACAATCTATTATTCAAGATTTTAATGAAATCGACCGTTATCAGATAGATGCTAGTCAGTTTTTTGGAAATTTAAAAGCTATCAAGGACTTGGAACACTGGTCCAAATCTGATGTCAAAACCGAATTAGTAAAAAACTACATTGAATTTTGGGAGAGTCTGCCAAAATATTATGTAGAATTAAAAGCAAAACTAAAGTCTCAGAACAAAGCTTATCAGGGAATGGCCTACCAGGAGGCGGTCTTTAAACTTGATGAGTTCATTAACTCTACAAGCAGTAAATTTTATTTTATTGGCTTTAACGCACTTAACTCTTGCGAAGAAACCATTTTTCAGCATATAGTAAATAAGCAAAGAGGACAAATAATTTGGGACATCGATAAACATCTTTTAAAAAACAATTCTGCTGGAATGTTCATGAGAAACTATTCCAAGAGTTGGTCGATGTATTCAAATTCTGAACTCCAATTCTCTTCTACATCGTATACGAGTAATAAAAATATTGGTCTTTACGGAGTGTCTAGAAAGGTAGGACAGGCTAAATTGGTTGGTGAATTAATGTCAAACTTAAATCCAACCGAATTAAGTAAAACTGCCATCATTCTTGGAGATGAAAATTTACTTCAGCCTATACTTAATTCCTTACCCCAAAATGTGGATAAGGTCAATGTCACTATGGGTTTACCCCTTGCTAACACAAATCCTTCTTCACTATTTGAAACCTTATTTAAGATAAGATCTTTAGATCAACATCATATCCATTATAAATTACTTTTTGAACTCATTGAACACCCTTTACTTAAGAAAACTTACCGAGATGATTTACATTCGATTAAGGAGTATTTGAATGCAAATAATATAATCTTCCAGGACAAGGTTGAGTTTTTTAAACAACATACTCAGATAGACCTCTCACTACAAGAGATATTAAAATTATCTTTGATTTCTGCTGAATCTTCAGTAGAGGAATTCCTTAATCATTGCCTTAAGATCATTGAATTATTAAAACCAAAATCTTCTGAAGATAAGCTTTATCTAGAATATCTCTTTGGTTTTAAAAAACTTTTCATCAAACTAAAGAACCTTTTGGCAAAATCTGAATTAATCAAGGATTTCAAAGTTTTTCACCAAATCTATTTAGATATTTTATCTTCAGAAACCTTAGATTTTGAAGGCTCACCATATGATGGACTTCAAATTATGGGAATGCTTGAAACCAGGGTTTTAGATTTTGAAAACATCATTATCACTTCTGTGAATGAAGGCATATTACCATCAGGAAAATCACAAAATAGCTTCATCCCTTTTGATCTCAAGAAGGCCTACAAACTTCCTACTTATAAAGAAAAAGACGCTGTCTATGCCTATCACTTTTTTAGATTGATCCAAAGAGCTGAAAATTGCCATTTTATCTTCAATAACTCCACTACTGGAATTGAAAAGGCAGAAAAAAGCAGATTTCTGACTCAACTGGAAACTTTCAAAATACCTCAACACCATATCAGACATTTTGCTGTATCTGCTCAGGTAAATCATAGTGATTCACTTCTAAAGGAAATAAATAAAACGCCCAAAATGCTGCTGAAGCTAAAAGCTTTATTTGAAAGTGGCATTTCCCCTTCAGCATTGACTACCTACATTAGAAATCCGTTGGACTTTTACCATAGGTATATTCTAGATTTAAAAGAACTGGACGAAATTGAAGAAGACATTTCATACAAAACACTTGGAACGGTTATTCATGATTGCCTGGATCTCTTATACAGAAATTACGTCAACAAAGCTTTAAAGGAATCTGATGTTGATCAAATGATTCAAATCTATCCTAAAACGTTGATCATGCTTTTTGAAAAAAAGTTTCAGGAAGATGCGTTGAGACATGGAAAAAACTTGATTGATTTTGAAATTGCTAAACAGCAAATCAAACGGTTTTTAATTCAGGAGAAGAGAACAGTCAGGGAAAATGATTTGAAAGTTTTAGAATTAGAAAAAGTTAGAGAAAAATATCTTGATATTGATGGAATTGATTTTAAAATCAAATTGAAAGGAACTGTAGACAGAGTAGATATTTGGAACAATCAGTTGAGAATAATAGACTACAAAACTGGAAAAGTAGAAGTAAGGCAACTTAAAATTCCAAAGGATTGGGAGGAATTTACAGAAGACTACAAGTTTTCTAAAGCCTTTCAGGTTTTATTCTATGCCTTACTCAAGGAAGATCAACTAGGAGAAAATGCAATGGCTGGAATAATTTCGTTTAAAAATTTAAAGTCGGGTTTTTTAACTTGTTCGGCTTCAAATTCAAATTTGAAAGATGTGGTTGAAGAATTTAAAATTGAATTAGAAACTTTAATTTTGGAGATATTAAATCCTGAAATTCCATTTTCTGAGAAACCTGTTTAAAGCAAAACTACTGTATGCGCTGGACTTTAAATAACAAAGCAGATGCTGCCAAAATTGTTCAACTCCAAGAATCTATTGGAGTCGACCAACCTATTGCTGAGCTACTTGTCAAAAGAAATATTGAAACTTTTGAAGATGCCAAAGCTTTTTTTAGGCCAAGTCTGGACAGTCTGCATGATCCTTTTTTGATGAAAGGCATGCACGAAGCGACAGATTGTATTCTCCAAAAAAGAAATGAGAACAGACTCATCATGGTTTTTGGAGACTACGATGTAGACGGAACAACAAGTGTTGCACTCATGAGTACATACCTGAAAAGTTTAGGATTTGAAATCTTAAGCTATATCCCGGATAGGTATGAAGAAGGCTATGGCGTATCCTACAAAGGTATCGATCATGCCAAAGCCAATGGTATTGATCTTATTATTGCTCTGGATTGTGGTATAAAAGCCATAGATAAAATAAAATATGCTAAGGACTTAGGTATAGATTTTATCGTTTGCGACCACCATAGACCAGGAGATAACATTCCAGATGCTGTAGCCGTTTTGGATCCAAAACAAGAGGATTGTAATTATCCATATGATGAATTGTGTGGTTGTGGAGTAGGTTTTAAGCTTATCCAGGCTTTACATATCAAAATAGGAAAACCTCAAAAAGAAATTTATAAATATTTAGACCTGGTAGCGACAGCAATTGGGTCGGATATCGTTCCCATAACCGGTGAAAATAGGATACTCGCTCACTTTGGCCTTAAACTTATAAATTCGAGAAGAAGGCCTGCATTTAAAGCCATTCTGGAGCAAACCAAAAAGAGTGAGCTCACCATTACAGACGTAGTATTTATGATTGGGCCACGCATCAACGCAGCAGGAAGAATGAAACATGGCTTGCTGGCTACTGAGCTATTATGTGAAAATGATATTGAAAAAGTGAAAACTTTAGCTAAAGATATTGAAGAATTCAATGCGAGCAGGAAAGATACGGATCGCACGATAACAGGTGAGGCTCTAAAGCTTATAAAAGAAAACAAAGAAGAAGAGCGATTTACAACAGTTGTCTACCAACCACACTGGCACAAAGGTGTAATTGGAATAGTCGCGTCGAGACTTACTGAAACTTATTACAGACCAACATTGGTGTTTACAAAAAGTGGAGAAAAGCTGGCAGCTTCAGCAAGATCCGTCAAAGGTTTTGATGTCTACGATGCCTTGGAGAGTTCAGCTGAATTCATTGAGCAATTTGGAGGTCATAAATATGCAGCAGGATTGACGCTTGAAGAAACTAATTTTGAAAAATTCAAATCTAAATTTGAGGAGGTCGTTAAATCTAGCATTGATCCAGATCTGCTAACTCCAGAAATACAGTTTGATTCTGAACTTGAATTTTCTGATATCACACCAAAATTTATCCGGATCCTAAAGCAGTTTGCACCATTTGGGCCAAGGAATATGAAGCCTACGTTTGTGTCTAGGAACATCTCAACAACTGGATTTGTAAAAGCTCTAGGCGAAGAAGGTCTTCATTTGAAAGCGAACCTTGTTCAAAATGGAGTAGTTTTAACCTCAATTGGATTTGGCTTAGGTGAGAAAAAAGAAATCATGGACTCAAAAGAAAATTTTGATATCATATATACCATAGAAGAGAACGAGTGGAATGGAACAACAACGGTTCAACTCAACCTAAAAGACCTGAAAAAATCAAATTAGTTACAATTCCTTAACTTTGACTTCAAAACTGAAAAAGATTTAATGTTACAAGATATATTATCTGGAATTCCTCTTGGTTTTTTTTTAGCCTTTATGGTGGGACCAGCATTTTTTATCTTACTTGAAACCGCAGCCATGAGGGGTTTTAAAGCTGCTTTTGCTTTTGATATTGGCGTAATCATTGCAGATATTGTTTTCATTTTTATAGCATATTTCAGTACAAGTCAGCTTCTTCGAAGCATTAAAGACGATCCTGGTCTTTTTATTTTTGGAGGAAGCGTGCTCAGTATTTACGGACTTATAGCTTATATCAAAGCAAGGAAAACAACCTACTCCCCTGCTGATTTTGAAGTTCAAAAACTAAAGCGCAAAGATGTCTTTGGAATTATCGTAAAAGGCTTTTTGCTCAATTTTATTAATATAGGTGTCTTGGGGTTTTGGCTTGGATTGATCATTATTTTTGGTCCCTCATTAGATATGGATGGTTCTCGATTGATCGTGTTTTTTACAACTATTATCGTCACTTATTTGATTATCGACACTTTTAAAATACTACTGGCTAAAAAGTTAAATAAAAAACTAACTCCAAGACGAATCTCACTCTTCAAAAAAGGCATCAGTTTTTTATTAATCGTTTTCGGAATCATTTTAATATTAAGAGGGGTCATCCCCGAAAAAATAGAGAAAATTGAAACTAATTTTGAACCAACAGCCCTTATTAAGATAGAGATCGAAGATTAAATTTGATATGCCTACAACTTTAAACTCAAGTATACGCGGGAATTTTTCCCACGACTCCTGTAAAAAATTTCTTTAGCTCATTTACATCTTTTTTATAATCTCCAGTAGTGTAAAAAGGTTCCGATATTTTTACAGTCTTAGTTGAATAGTCGAAAGCCACTGAAGTGATTGGAACCTTAGATTCATGAGCAATGTAATAAAACCCACTTTTCCATTCCTTTACTTTTTTACGAGTTCCCTCTGGAGCTATCGCAAGACGAAATTCATTTTTAGAATTGAATAGTTTTACGATTTGTTCTACTTTATTTTGTTTGGATTTACGTTCTATCGGTTCACCACCCATCCATTTGAAATACCATCCAAAAGGTGAATCAAACAATTCCTTTTTGGCAACGTAATTTATAGGTACTTTTATAATCTTTCTTGTGAATGCTCCAACGTAAAAATCATGCCAGCTGGTGTGTGGCAAAACAATCACCACGGTTTTTAATATTGATTTATCAAATTGGCCTACTATGGACCAGCCTAACAAGGATTGGAAAATAAATTTTGAAAGCTGCACTCGAATAATTTAATTTATGGGAATAAAAATAAAGCCTGGAACGGATATAAAGGAATTACAGCATAAAAAATATTTAATTTTAATTTATTTTGAGACAAGTATTCAAAGGTAAATACTGAGAATTGACAATAAGTACTTAGTTTTTCAAAAAAAGGAATTTTTAAATAATAAGGATAAGCAATATTAAATTGAAGGTGGATGATTTCTAAAGAAAATAGTCGATGGATGGAAAAGGCCATAGTACAGGCCAAACTGGGTAAAACTCCATTTGGTGCAGTAATTGTGAACAGTAATGGTGAGTTTATAGAAGCTTACAACACAACAAAAAAAGACGGACCTATAGCACATGCAGAAATCAATGCAATTCAAAAATTGAACGAATTAAATTATACCGATGCAAAAAACCTGGTACTTTATTCTACTGTTGAGCCCTGTCCCATGTGCATGAGTGCCATAGTCTGGGCTGGGATTGGTAAGGTGGTTTTTGGAGCAAGCATAGACGATGCATCAAAATTTGGAAGCCAAATTCATATTTCCTGTAAAGACGTCGTAGAGAAATCCTGGTATAAAATTATATTAAAAAGTGGTATCGAAAGAGAAAGATGTATTGAACTTTTCAAATGAGTCTTAAAAATCTAAGGTTAGATTAAAAATTTCTGAAGACAAAAGCAAAAAAGCCTAACTCAAGGAATTTAGGCTTTCATAGAGGTGTTTTTTGAGGTGTCGAGCGTCCCGAAACGTCGGGAGAACCGCTGTAGATGTACGCTAAAAAAAAAGGATATAAAAAATAGCTACTTTTCTAATTAGTGTGAAGTCTAAAACTAAAAAAAGCCTAACAACGAATTTAGGCTTTAATAGAGACATTTTTAGAGGTGTCGAGCGGATTCGAACCGCTGTAGATGGTTTTGCAGACCACTGCCTAGCCACTCGGCCACGACACCATTTTTTAAGAAGTGCAAATTTATGAAATTATTTCAATCTTCAACAGTATAATGAAGATAAGATTTAATCTCGTGTTCTTGACAATGTAATGTTGACATCCTCTACATCTCCACCCAATGGAGGGTTTAGTTTAGCTACCTTGACACTGGAAGCTTTTACGAGATCCAATTCAGAAAAAATCCTATCTAAAATACGCTTAGCAACATGCTCTAAAAGTTTGGAGGGTTGGCACATTTCCTCCTTTACAATCTTATTGAGGTGAACATAGTCTACTGTATCTGCCAAGACATCCGACTCTGCTGAAAGATTCAAATTGGCTTTAACGCTTAGGTCGACTCGGTAATCACTCCCTATTTTAGTTTCTTCTGGCAGGCATCCATGATAAGCATAAACCCGTATGTTATTCAATGTAATTGTATCCACAATTTTTTGGGCAAAGATAAGATAGTATTCATTGTGTGGAATTCAGACAGAGCTTGCATCTCATAAATATTATTTAAATTTTAACGTTTTTCTAACAGGGAAGGCTGTAACATTATTGAAACTAATAGGTCATATGTAAAGTAACTCAACTATTATGATTGAAATAAAAGATTTGCACAAGTCCTATAAAATGGGAAAAAATTCTCTTCATGTCTTGAAAGGAATCAATTTTAGTGTACAGGAAGGAGAATTAGTTTCCATCATGGGATCTTCTGGGTCTGGTAAATCAACACTTCTTAACATACTAGGGATGCTTGATGAGGCAGATGAAGGTTCTTATACATTGGACGGAGTTCCTATTAAAAACCTTAATGAAAAACTTGCTGCACAATACCGAAATAAATTTCTCGGTTTTATCTTTCAATCTTTCAATCTTATTAATTATAAGTCAGCATTGGATAACGTAGCTCTACCTCTTTACTATCAAGGTGTAAAAAGGTCTGAACGTATGGAAAGATCTATGGCTTACCTGGAAAAAGTAGGTCTTGCAGACTGGGCAACTCATAAGCCCAACGAACTTTCTGGTGGCCAAAAACAAAGAGTTGCTATTGCCAGAGCTTTAGCCAGTGATCCTAAAGTCCTTCTTGCAGATGAGTTAACTGGAGCTTTAGATTCTAAAACATCCTATGAAATCATGGATCTCATCCAGCAAATTAATGATGAGGGGAGAACCATCCTGGTAGTAACTCACGAAGAAGACATTGCCCATATGACCAAGCGTATTGTCAACTTGAAAGATGGTGTAATCATAGACGACAAAAAAGTAACCCAGGTAAGAGCGATACAGAATGTTTAGTTTAGAACGTTGGCAAGAAGTATTTGAAACCATTTCTAAGAATAAACTTAGAACATTTCTTACTGGTGTTTCTGTAGCATCTGGGATTTTTATTCTCGTCATTCTCCTTGGAGTAAGCGTTGGTTTCCAGAATGGAATTGAAAGTCAGTTTCAAAATGATGCTGAAAATATCATTGAAATTTATCCTGGACTTACGAGTATAGATTATAAAGGTTTCAATGAAGGGCGACGTATCCAGCTGAAAAATGATGATTACGATCTTGCAAAAAAAGGCTCTGAAACAAAAATTGAATTTGCTTCTCCTATGTATCAAATTTTTGCGGGACTTATTTCTTATAAAAATGAATCTGGCAGCTACAGAGTAGAGGGTGTTCAGCCTGATTATCAATTTTTAGAAAAAGCTGATATTATAGAAGGTAGATTCCTTAATACAAACGACTTAGAGAATAAAGAAAAATATGCTGTTATTGGGAATCGAGCCAAAAAAGATCTTTTTGGTAGCCAATCTCCAATTGGAAAATATATTAAAATTTCTGGTTTAAACTTTAAAGTAGTAGGAGTTTTTACAGATCCGGGAGGCGACAGAGAAGAAACAAGGGTATATGTGCCTATTTCTACTGCACAAATAGTCTTTGGAGCAGGGACAGATATAAGGTCAATGGGATTTACTCTTCCTAAAGAAAGTGATTATGATCAAGCATTGAAGCAGTCATCAGCATTTGCCGCTAGAATAGAGAATTTACTTAAAACTAAATTAATCATAGATCCAAGAGATGAGAGTGCTCTTAGAATAAATAATAATATAGAAAACACTAAAGAAATATATTTGCTTATAAGCGCTATGAGGCTTTTCTTTTGGGCTGTAGGAATTGCTACCTTATTGGCTGGAATCATAGGCGTGAGTAATATTATGCTCATCATCGTAAAAGAACGTACTAAAGAAATTGGTATCAGAAAAGCATTAGGGGCAGAACCTCTGTCTATAGTAGGAATGATACTTCATGAATCTATTTTTGTAACTACAGTTTCTGGTCTTTTCGGTTTGATTTTCGGACTCGTCTTGTTGGAAGTTGTAGGACCATTTATAGAATTAGATTTTATTAAAAACCCAAGTGTGAATTTCAGTATTGCTGTTTCCACTTTGATATTATTAATCGCTGCTGGAGCAATTGCAGGTTTCTTTCCCGCGTGGAGAGGAGCTAGAATTAAACCTATAGATGCCTTAAGAGACGAATAGTATGTTTAACAGGGACAAATGGAATGAAGTAATAGAGTCATTGACTTCTAATTTATTTAGAACAATACTGACTGCCTTTGGAGTTTTTTGGGGGATTTTTATCCTCGTCATATTACTTGCTGCAGGCAATGGTTTTGAAAATGGCGTAAAACAGTTATTTGATGGAATTTCATCAAATTCAATGTTTATGTGGTCTCAAACGGTATCAAAATCTTATAATGGACTACCAAAGGGACGCCGTTACAATTTTGAATTGCAAGACGTAGCTGAAATAGAAAGAGATGTAAAAGGGCTTAAATATATATCCCCAAGAAATCAATTAGGCGGATTTGGAGGCGATAACAATGTAGTAAGAGGGCTTAAAAGTGGTGCTTACAATGTTTATGGGGATTATCCAGATATTCAATTTCAAGAGCCTATGAAGATTCTTAAAGGCAGGTTCTTGAATCAAAATGATATTGAAAATAAAAGAAAAGTAGCAGTAATTGGTGAAGGAGTTATAAAAGGACTTTATGATTTTGATGAAGACCCTATTGGAACTTACGTGAAAGTACAGGGGGTCAACTTTATGGTTATAGGGGTTTATAAGAAGAGAGGGTTTGGTGGTGGAAACTCAGAAGAAGACCAAAAACAAATATACGTTCCTTTTACAGCTTATTCTCAAGCTTTCAATATGGGACAAAAGGTGGGCTGGATGGCTATAACTGCAGATGACGACAACTCCATAACTGAGTTAAAATCTCAAATATTTGATATCATAAAAAAGAATCATAGCATTGATCCTGAAGATGACAGAGCAATAGGAAATTTTGATTTGTTTGAACAATTTTCTAAAATTTCCGGCTTATTTATAGCCTTGAATGCTGTAGCCTATTTTGTTGGAATATTGATTTTACTCTCAGGTGTCATCGGCATTAGCAATATTATGCTGATTGTTGTAAAAGAACGAACCAATGAAATCGGTGTACGCCGTGCCCTAGGAGCAACACCATGGCAAATTCGTGGTCAGGTATTATTTGAATCTGTTTTTCTCACCATTATTGCAGGCATGACAGGCATTGCATTTGCAACTGGAATTCTAGGTATTATCAATGCCATACTTCCAAAAGATTCTGATATGCCTTTTGCCAATCCTAGTGTAGACCTCTTTACAGTACTCATTGCTTTATTTATATTAATTATCTCAGGCCTTTTTGCGGGATTTATTCCAGCTCAAAACGCCATACGTGTGAAACCAGTTGACGCTTTAAGAACCGAATAAAAACAACCTTACCTAATAGAAATTAACAACATGAAAAAAGTTATCACCATCATTGTATTGCTCCTTATAGTAGTCTTATTTGGAGGATCCTTATTCTATCTCTATCAAAAAAATCAAGAGAGCCCCGAAGTTTATAAAACGGATGAACCGACTACAGAAACCATTGTAAAGAAAACAATGGCTACAGGGACACTTATTCCAAGAGAGGAAGTGGAAGTTAAACCCAATATTTCTGGAGTAGTAGACAAACTATTTGTGAAACCTGGAGACAATGTAGAAATTGGTGATATGATTGCTCAACTAAAAGTTGTGCCAAATATTACCAATTTAAACTCTGCAAAAAACCAGGTTAGACAGTCCAACATCAATTTATCTAACGAAAAGAAAGTCTTCAACAGACAAAAAGAACTGTATGAAAAAGGAGTGATTTCTGAAAATGATTTTGACTTAGCTAAAAATGTTTATGACAATGCTCTCCAGACGCTTAAAGCCGCAGAAGAAAATCTAGAGATTATTGAAACAGGAACCACTCAAGACGCAGGTAACGCCGCAACAACTGAGATCAAAGCAAGAATTTCTGGGATGATTCTGGATGTTCCTGTTGAAATCGGCAACCAGGTTATTGAAGCCAATAACTTCAACGAAGGAACAACCATTGCTATGATTGCAAAGACAGATGATATGATATTCAAAGGAAAAGTAGACGAATCTGAAGTAGGAAAAATAAAAGAAGGTCTTCCATTGGAAATTACAGTTGGAGCAATAGAAGATAAAACTTTCAATGCGTCACTAGACTATATTTCTCCTAAAGGAACAGAAGAAAACGGTGCTGTTCAATTTGATATTGAAGGAACTTTAAAACTTACTGACAGTATTTTCATAAGAGCAGGTTTAAGTGCAAATGCATCTATTATCCTGGAAAGATCGCAAGATGTTTTAGCTATCAGTGAATCTTTAGTCCAGTTTGAAAAAGAGACCAATGACCCTTATGTAGAAGTTGAAGTTGGTGAACAAAAATTTGAGAAAAGAATGGTGGAGCTTGGCTTGAGTGATGGAATCAACGTCGAAGTAAAATCTGGAGTAAACAAAGGAGATAAAATCAAAATTTGGAATAGAGTTGAAGAACCTATTGCTGGTAACCCTAGAAGAAGATAATCTATGAAATCAATTTTTACAGTTATAGCAGTTTTAATTTGTGGTTCACAGCTCTTTGCGCAAGATAAAAATGTTCCCTCCAAATGGACTTTGGAGGCATGCGTAACCTATGCAATGGACAATAATATTTCTATAAAGCAATCTCGCCTTAACCAGGAAAATGCAGACATAAGTAAGAGTGAAGCTATCGGAAATTATCTGCCAAATTTAAATGGTAGTGCGAGTAATACCTGGAATTCTGGTCTAACTCAAAATATTACTACAGGAATTTTAGAGAACCAAGTGGTTCGTAACTTATCAGTAAATGCAACAGCTGGCATAACCCTTTTTGATGGTTTAAGAAATTTAAGGACCTTCCAGAGAGCCAAACTAGAGCAACTTTCAAGTCAGTACTCCTTACAATTAATGAAAGATGATATTGCTCTGTTTGTTGCCAACGCATATTTAGAGATTCTTGTGAATAAGCAGCAGCTAGCTGTCCTTGTAGAACAAAATAATGTAACTCAAGAACAGATTGAGCTCACTCGTAAAACTGTAAAGGTTGGAAACGCACCAGAGGGAGACTTACTTGAAATAGAAGCCACCAATGCAGATGAAGAACAACAAATTATTGTAGCAGAAAACAATTTGAGAATCTCAAAAATCAGCCTTGCTCAAACTTTACTGATAGAAGACTACCAAAGTTTTGATATTGCAGATGAAGAATATGATGTGCCGTTGACTGATATTTTATCCAACAGTCCTGAAGAAATAATTGCGAAAGCTAAACAAGAACGCTACGATGTGAAAGTGGCTGAGCAGCAATTGGAAATCGCAGAAAAAGATATTGAAATTGCAAGAAGTCAGTTGTATCCTACACTTGATGGGTTTGTAAATTACAATACAAGAGAGTCTGACAGAGGAAGAACAGTAGGAGGAGGTGTTGATCCTGATGAACCAACCCAAGAAATTGGTGTTGTAGAAGCAACTGGTCAAGCTGTAGTGGCTCCAAATATAAGGGTTGAAACTGCTGGTCCTAGTAGCTTTTTTAGTCAGTTATCAAGAAACGATGGGTTCACTTATGGTGCTCAGCTTAATATTCCAATTTTTAATGGCTTTGCAACACGTAACCAAATCAAACGTGCAGAAGTTGCTGCTAAACGTGCAGAATTTGAGCTCGATCAGGCTGAATTGGATTTAGAATCTAACGTGTACCAGGCCTACGTAGATGCTCAAGGTTCAGCAAAAGCTTATGAAGCAGCCTTAAAATCTGTAGAGTCCCAAAAGTTAGCTTTTGAATATGCACAACAACGCTTTGATGTAGGAGTTTCCAATGCTTTTGAATTGAGTCAGTCTAAATTCAGATTGACCAATGCAGAAAATAGATTGATTAATGCAAAATATGACTACATATTCAACTTAAAAGTTTTAGAATTGTTCTTTGGAATAAGAGTCGTTGACTACTAAAATAAATAAACTTGAGTATTATCCTTTGTTTAGAAACTTCCACCACCAATTGCTCTGTAAGCATTGGTGATGGTAATTCTATTATAGCCCTAAAAGAAGTTAACAGCAAGAACTTTTCGCACTCAGAGCAGTTGCACGGTTTTATTAATGAAATTTTGAATGAAGCGAGACTCTCCCCCAAGGATTTGGATGCCGTGTCTGTAAGTAAAGGCCCTGGATCGTATACTGGATTAAGAATAGGAGTCTCTGCAGCAAAAGGTTTGGCCTTTGCTTTGGATATTCCGTTAATTTCAGTTTCAACATTGCATTGTTTAGCCAAACAAGTTGAGGTGAAAGAAGGCCTTATCATCCCTATGCTAGACGCAAGGCGAATGGAAGTCTATTCTGAAGTTTTTAATGCTGAGTTTAATTCCGTAAGAGAAATTAAAGCTGAAATATTGGATGAGAATTCTTTTAAAGATGAATTAAGCCTAGGAAAAACTCATTTTATAGGAACAGGGGTTGAAAAATTTGAAGCCATCTGCAAACATCCTAATGCAGTCTTTCATCATGAAAAACTTCCGTCTGCCAAAGAGCAATTTCTTATAGCAAGACGGAAGTTTGATGGAAAATTCTTTGAAGATGTAGCTTATTTTGAGCCGTTTTACCTCAAAGATTTTGTGGGTAACTAATCTATTGTTTTTCCTTACTCATATCGAATAAATGCACATCTCTTTGTGGGAATGGGAAAGATACTCCATTTGCTTCAAGTTCAACTTTGAGCTTTTCGATTGTGTCGAAATGTACACCCCAGTAATCTGCCTGGTTGGCCCAAAACCTAACTGATAAATCTACAGAATTATCCCCGAGACCCCCCACAAAAACTACAGGTGCTGGATCTTTTAATACTCGCTCATCAGCTTTTAGAATATCCAAAAGTACTTTTCTAGCAGTTTTGATATCACTATCATATGAAATACCTACAGTCATTACATTTCTCCTGGTAGGTTCGTAAGAATAATTGGTAACTTTATTGTTGCTCAATTGTCCATTTGGTATGACAATACGCTGATTATTTGGTGTAGTTAAAAACGTATAAAATATCGTTATTTCTGTGACGGTACCAGACTCTCCTTGTGCATCGATAAAATCCCCAACTCGAAAAGGCTTAAGGATTATGATTAAAACACCCCCAGCAAAATTAGAAAGCGATCCTTGCAAAGCAAGACCAATAGCCAAACCTGCTGCTGCTAAAATAGCTGCAAATGAAGTCGTTTCTACGCCGAGTTTTGTAATAATTACGATAAAGAGAAGGATTTTAAGCACTACTCCCAGAATACTCAAGGCAAATCCGCGCACGCCAGGATCTACTTCTCGTTTTTCCATGACTTTCCTAATACGACCAACAATCAACTTAATGACCCAAAGACCGAGTATAAGTATTAATAAAGCTGCAATTACGCTAGGTAGATAAGAAATCAACTTATCTAGAAAAACACTGACGAGTTCGCCAATACCATTCATTGAAATATCTTCCATTATTATAAATTTAAGTTAATTTAACAAATATAAAATTTTAATTGATTGGTGTACCATTTTTTACTGAGCTTTTTGCTTCAGGATTTAAAAAAGTCAACTTACCTGACTCATCTTCAGTCATCAAGATCATCCCTTCACTCAATGTTCCCTTTAGCTTTATAGGTTTAAGGTTAACCACAACACTAACTTTTTGACCGACTAATTCCTCGGGCTTGTAGTGCTCTGCAATACCAGAAACAATAGTTCTTTCATCTAGTCCTGTATCAACTTTAAGCACCATCAACTTTTTAGTTTTAGCCTTTTTTTCTGCTGAAATAATAGTTCCTACTCTAATATCTAGTTTTGAAAAATCTTCAAACGTGGCTTCTTCTTTTTGGGGCTCTAGTTTCGATTCCTCTTCTGAACTTGCCTTTTTGGAAGCTTCAAGTTTATCGACCTGCTTTTGGATCTCGTCATCTTCAACTTTGCTAAATAAAAATTCAGCTAAGTTGATATGATGAGCCGCAGGAAGCAAGACGTCAAGTTTGGCAATGTCATTCCAAAGCAAAGGGTGTGTAAAGCCTTCAAAATTCAACATTTTTTTGAGCTTTAAAGCGGTAAATGGAATAAAAGGCTCACTCAACACTGCCAAGGCACCTGCGACTTGTAGCGCCACATACATGATGGTAGCCGTACGTTCTGGATCTGTTTTTTGAAGCTTCCATGGCTCTGCATCTGCCAAATATTTGTTGCCTAATCGAGCTAAATTCATCATGATGCCCTGCGCTTCCCTGAAACGGTATTTTTCTAGTGAAGCTGAAATTTGGGCAGGAAAAGACTTTATATCCTCTAGTACTTTTTGATCTGTTTCAGAAAAAGCTGAAGCCTTCGGAACAATGCCATTATAATATTTGTTGGTCAAGACCACCACCCTATTGATGAAGTTACCGTATATCGCAACTAATTCTGAATTGTTCCGCGTTTGGAAATCTTTCCAGGTAAAATCATTGTCTTTGGTTTCTGGGGCGTTGGCGGTAAGCACATATCTCAGCACATCTTCTTTTCCTGGAAAATCTTCCAAGTATTCGTGCAACCACACCGCCCAGTTTCTAGAGGTGGAGAGTTTTCGGCCTTCCAAATTTAAGAATTCATTGGCAGGGACGTTATCTGGTAAGATGTAACTGCCTTCCGCTTTAAGCATCACAGGGAAAATGATGCAGTGAAACACAATATTATCTTTTCCAATGAAATGCACCAGCTTAGTGTCTTCATCTTTCCAGTAAGGCTCCCAGTCTTTGCCTTCCCGCTCTGCCCATTCTTTGGTGGAAGAGATATAACCAATCGGTGCATCAAACCACACATATAGAACTTTACCATCGCCTCCTTCTACAGGAACGGGGATTCCCCAATCCAAATCTCTGGTCACTGCTCTGGCACGCAAACCTTCATCGATCCAGGACTTACACTGCCCGTAAACATTGGATTTCCAATCACTTTTATGTTCTTTTAGAATCCATTCTTTCAGAAATCCGTCATATTGATCTAAGGGTAAAAACCAGTGTTTTGTAGATTTCAAGGTGGGAACATCTCCTGTAATTGCCGACTTAGGATTGATTAGATCTGTAGCGTTCAAAGATGATCCGCACTTCTCGCACTGATCTCCGTAAGCTTCTTCGTTCCCGCATTTTGGACAGGTTCCCGTTACAAATCGATCGGCTAAAAACTGATTGGCTTTGGCATCATAAAGCTGCTCTGTGGTTTCTTCTATAAACTTGTCTTTATCGTACATGTTTTGAAAAAACTCAGTGGCTGTATCGTGATGAACTTTGGCAGACGTTCTGGAGTAATTATCAAATTGAATCCCAAAATCTTTAAAAGATTGTTTGATGATGGCATCATACTTATTGACGACATCCTGTGGACTCACGCCTTCTTTTTTAGCTTTGATGGTAATAGGCACGCCGTGTTCATCGCTCCCGCAAACAAAAGCAACATCTTCTCCTTTCAGTTTTAAATAGCGCACATAGATATCTGCTGGCACATAAACTCCTGCCAAATGACCGATATGAATAGGACCATTAGTATAAGGTAAGGCTGCGGTTATAGTATAGCGTTTTGGATTTTTCATAGACTAAAATTCTTAAGCACAAATGTAATAAACGCTGGTTTATACCAAACACAGGATATTCATTATCTAGACAAGCAATTTTTAGTTGTTTTGCTTACTTTTAGCGAAATTTAAAATCAATTTTTATGAAACTTATCCACAAAACATGGCTCATCGCATTTGTCTCCATCTTGATTTTGTCGTGTAGTAGCGATGATGATAATGTCGACAATTCACTTTCAGAAGAAGAATTCAAATCTAAGATTGTTGGCGTCTGGCAAATCTATTCAGTTATTGAAGATGGTGAGGAATTCCAAAATGAGGGATGTATTACCAACACTACTTTTGAATTTACCCAAAACAATGAGTTTCTGGCTGATTATTCTGTAGATGACGATAACAATCCAGGAGAGTGCATTGAAAGTTCAGTTGAAGACACATGGTCTTACCTGGGAAATAGTCAAATTGAAAGCCCAGCTTTTGATAGAGTTACAGATGTTCAGTTTGAAGGTGATGATCGAATGCTTCTCCCAAGTTCAGAAACTGAAGATGAACCATACACTCAGGTGTTATTAAGAGTAGAATAAACAAAAATTCTTATGATAAAAGTACTTTACACACTAATTCTCCTGCTATTTCTAACTTTCCAAATTTCTGCTCAAGACCAAAGTGAGGCTTCCCAAATAAGCGTCGAAAAATCCATTTATGGTATCCAGACTGGATTTTTAGGCGCTTGAGTATACAATGAAAGTCGATTGGTCGTAACAGCGGTAACTTCTTGTCCTTCTATATTCTGGGGAATTTAGAGGGAGTCTCATTTACAAACAATGACAGATTAAGAAGTATAGACCAAATTAAAATCACTCCTAAATGGGGAATTCGACGAAGTCTTGGCAAACACCTTAATTATGAAGCGGGAATTGGCTTTGGCTATGTTCATTATATAAATGCATCGTCTCTTAGCAATGCAGGTGGTATTTTTGCATCAGGTACTAATGGCGATTTTGCGGTTGACATCCACCTAAGAATTGGCTTGGATTTGTAGGAACTGAGCAGTTTTAAAAACCTGTGTGGACCTTTAATGACCTATTGTTAAACAATTTTACGGTCATCATGGTATCTCAAATTTTAAAAATACGGATTATTATTTTATATTTGTACGTATAAAATAGAAAGCTATGGACTCGAAACTGACATTAAAACTCGACCAAAGTGTTATAGAAAAGGCTAAAATATACGCTTCGCACAACAACAAAAGTTTGTCTAGAATCATAGAAGCCTATTTACAATTTTTGACTAACGATAATGAGATCTCAGAATTTGAGATTTCACCCTTTGTAAAAAGTATTTCTACTGGCTCTGAAATTCCTTCAGACTTGGATCTTAAGAAAGAATACTCTGATCATCTATTAGAAAAGTACAAATGAGCAGAAGAATTTTTATAGATACCAATATCATGTTGGACTTTCTGGGAGAAAGACATCCTTTTTACGATTCGGTGGCGAAAATTGCAACTCTGGCTGAAAAAGGAAAATTAAGCATGGTGGTTTCTCCAATTTCATTTGCAACGGTCAACTATTTTCTTGCAAAGTTCGAGAATCCAAGAATTGCGAAAGAAAAACTTAGAAAGTTTAAAATCATTTGTGAAGTTTGTGCTTTGGATGAACAGACTATTGAAAAGGGACTTAATTCTTCTATAAAGGATTTTGAAGATGCTTTACAATATTTTAGTGCTACCGAATCTAATTGCGACCTTATACTCACTAGAAATGCTAAGGACTTTAAGAAATCATTATTACCTGTAATGACAGCTGATGAATTTCTAAAATCTCTGATTAATAAATAGCTTATTGGTGAACTATAGACTTAGATTTTCAAGCTATTAAACATCTAAATTTAATTTACTTAAACTTTACTTAAAAATTGGATTCGATTTGTAGGAGTTGAATGGGTGGATCAAAACAATTTACACAGATAATTGTTTATCTAAAGGTTTAAAACTCACTCAGTCCTCAGAGGTTTTAATCCGGAACTTCTAAACTGTGAGGACTCAAAGACCCGACTCCAAGTTGAAATAATTGAGTATTTTAGTCACACAAATTAAGCCATGATCCAACCCCCTCCACTGCAAAAAGGCGATAAGGTCGCCATCATAGCTACAGCGAGATTTATATCTAAAGTTGATTTACAAGCTGCTATACAACTTTTAAAATCTTGGGAATTAAAGCCTGTTTTAGGGTCTAGTATTGGTCTGCAGCACAATCAATTTGCCGGAACGGATGAAGAGCGCGCTGCTGATTTACAACATCAAATCAACGATATAGACATCAATGCGATCTGGTGTGCCAAAGGCGGATACGGTTCGATACGTATCCTGGATTTGATGGATTTTTCAATGTTGAAAACGCAACCCAAATGGATCATCGGCTATTCGGATGTGACCGCCATTCATCTGCACTTGCAAAGTTTGGGCATTACCAGCCTCCATGCGCAGATGGCTCATGGCATTGAAAGCAAGTCGGCGTCAACTTCAAATGAACTTAAAAAAGCTTTGTTTGGTGAACAACTTGAAATCGATTACGCCTCCAAACATCCGAATCAGGTAAACGGTGAAGTGAAAGCGGAAATACTAGGCGGTAATCTATCGGTATTATATTCAGCAATAGGAAGTGACAGCATGCCGAGTTTTAAAAACAAAATTTTATTCATCGAAGACCTTGACGAATACCTCTACCACATCGACAGGATGATGCAAAATTTGAAACGTAGCGGACTATTGAGTGAAATTTCTGGGCTGATTGTTGGTGGCATGAGTGGTATGAATGATAATTCGGTGGCGTTCGGTAAAACGGCTGAAGAGATCATTTATGAAGCAGTAAAAGACCTCAATATTCCTGTGGCTTTTAATTTTCCTGCAGGTCATCTAGAAACGAATTTGCCTATTATTTTTGGTAAAAGTGCTCATCTTAGCGTAACTTCGGAACGGGTACAATTGACGTATTAACTATGGCACAGCATAACGAATTGGGTAAAAGCGGCGAAAAAGACGCAGTCAATTTCCTTAGAAAGAAGGGCTATGACATCCTGGAAACCAATTATGTTTACGAGAAAGCGGAAGTCGACATCATCGCTAAAACGGGGGACTATTTGGTCGTAGTGGAAGTGAAAACGAGAAGTACTCCAGATTTTGGCGACCCTCAGGATTTTGTAAAACCTGCGCAAATCAAACGTTTGGTAAAAGCGGTCGATTATTATGTGAATGAAAAGGATTTGGACCTGGAAGTGCGATTTGATATTGTGGCCATTATTAAAAATAAATTAGGAAAACGTATAGAACACCTTGAGGATGCTTTTTATTATTTTGAATAAAATTTAATGTTATGAGTGATAAGATTTTAAAAATAAAAGAGCTTGGCTTCCACTGGGAAACCAAAGACCCGTTTATGTTTTGCGCCTTTCATCAGGACCAGTTTCCTAAAGGCGAAGCTAACTTAGGCCCTTCCAAAGAGGCTTTGAAAGGTCGATTTCTCGGCAACGATTTTCAAAAAAAAGACGGCTGGAGAATGTATCACGGGCAGGAAGTGCCTGGCTTTCCCTACCATCCACATGCTGGTTTTGAAACCATAACCTTAGTAGAAAAAGGCTATGCCGATCATTCTGACTCTATGGGCGCCAAAGGCCGCTTCGGACAAGGCGATGCGCAGTGGATGACCGCTGGCAAAGGCGTGTTGCATTCGGAGATGTTTCCATTGGTGCATCAGGACAAAGAAAATCCCTTGTTATTGTTTCAGATTTGGTTGAATTTACCCAAGCGTTCCAAAAAAGTAGAGCCGCATTACAAAATGCTTTGGCATGAGGATATTCCGATAGTTGAAGAACAGGATGAGAACGGAAAAGCTATCAAAGTCAAAGTTATCGCTGGAAGTTATAAGTCTGAAAAAGCCTTAGAACCGACTCCAGATTCTCTGGCAGCAGAAGATAAAAACGACATCCAGGTGTGGAGAATTACTTTGGAAGCAGGAGCTGAATTTACCCTTCCTGCTGGCGATGCTGAGAGCAATCGTGTGTTGTTTTTTTATGGGGGTGAAGAGCTAAAAACGGAAGGCTTTCAAATTCCAGTTGGCCATTCCCTAGATCTGGATGCTTCGCAGGAACTCAAGATAACCAACGGCAATAAAAAAGCTGAGTTGCTTTTACTTCAAGGAAAACCCATCAACGAACCTGTGGTACAACAAGGGCCATTTGTAGCCAATACCCGCGAAGAAATGAATGGGATCATCGGTGAATACCAGCGCACTCATTTTGGCGGCTGGCCCTGGCCAAAAGCTGAGTTCACTCATGGCGACAGTGGCCGGTTTGCCTTATTTGCTGATGGGAAGTTGGTGGAGAAATAAAAGGCCTCACCCAGAACTGCCTTTTTAAGGTAGTTCTGGTCTTATGCATTCCTCTCGCTCCGCTCGTCGGATGCAAGAGGAGAGGTATTTCTAACATTCTGAAATGGAGTTTTATGTAATAGAACCTTTATTATGAAAAAAACAGTCCTTCTTTTAATTATAAGTTTCAGCTTGGCATCTTGCGTGGATCTATTCCTGGACGATGATATCGATTATCCAGATACCGGAGAACCGGCTACTTTTTATGAAATTAACGTAGGTAATTCAAACTACGGGTTTGGTAATAATATAGTCGAGACAAGTTTAGGAGAACTTCGTGAAGACCAAAGCGCCAGTTTTAAAATACAAGCTCAAAATTTCAAAATAAGTGAACTAGACAGAAATCCAGATACTGGAGAAATTATCTATACATACCAACCCAAAGAGGGCTACGTCGGCGAAGATTATGTTGAAATCCTTGCCCCTACCGATAAAAATGGTAATGAAATTTTTGAAACTAAGACCTATACGTTTCAAATTAATGTAAGTCGATAAATTTTCATAAGCTATAGCATTTTACGTAAACATATTTTATATTTGTACGTAAAATATGGTTTATATGGATAAGAAACTAACTTTAAGTTTAGATGAACGTGTAATTGAAGCTGCAAAGCTTTACGCAAAGTCAAATAAAACCAGTCTTTCCAAACTCATAGAATCTTATTTAAATTCTCTCTCAGGTAAAACTAAACCGTCAGAGATTACACCTCTCGTAGAAAGCCTTAGTGGAGTCATTTCAATAGATGATAATTTTGACGAAAAGGAAGAATATACTCGCTTTTTAATAGAGAAATATAAATGAAAAAGCTATTGATTGACACCAATATCGTTATTGATTTACTCTCTAAAAGAAAAGGGTTTTATGACGATGCTGCTCAATTATTTTCTAAAGCAGATCAGGATAAACTTAAGTTAACTATTTCATCCTTGACCTTTGCAAACACAAATTACATACTGAGCAAGTTGAGATCTGCGAAAGACGCAAGAGAAATACTAAGAAAGTTTAAGGTACTAGTAGAACTTTTGCCATTGAATGATAAAATCACAGAGCTTGCCCTCAGCGACGAAAGCTTTCCTGATTTTGAAGATGGACTTCAATACTATTCTGCCTTAGAAAATGATGTTGATATTATCATCACTAGAAACAAAAAGGATTTTAAAAGCTCAAAACTACCTGTCTTAACTTCAAAAGAGTTTTTAGCAAGCTTTTAATCTTTACTTGTTCTTCCAGTTATCCCTTAGCGTCACTGTCCTATTAAATACCAATTGTTCTGATGTAGAATCTCTGTCCACACAGAAATACCCAATGCGTTGGAACTGAAATTTATCTTCAGCCTTAGCCGATTTTAAATAAGGTTCTACATAAGCTTTACTGACTTCCAAAGATTCAGGATTGACGAAGTCTAAAAAGTCTTTTTCCTTGTCGGCAGTAGGATCTTCCACGGTAAACAGTCGGTCGTACAGTCTCACCTCAGCTTCTACAGCATGTGGAATAGACACCCAGTGCAAAGTTCCTTTTACCTTACGCTTAGAAGCTTCCGTTCCGCTTCCGCTTTTACTTTCAGTATCGTAAGTACAGTGCACTTCCAGTATATTGCCATCATCATCTTTCACCACCTCTTCAGCTTTGATGATGTAAGCGTTTTTCAGACGAACCTCCTTGCCCAATTTCAAGCGGAAAAACTTTCTATTGGCTTCCTCTCTAAAGTCTTCCTGCTCGATGTATAATTCTCTGGAAAATGGAACTTCGTGTTCACCGGCAGACTCATCTTCAGGATTATTTTCTGCAGTGAGCCACTCCTCTTTGCCTTCAGGATAGTTGGTGATAATAACTTTCAAAGGATCCATCACACCCATGACACGTGACGCTTTTTTGTTGAGATCATCTCGCACACAAAATTCCAAATGTGCCACATCTATCATGTTTTCTCGTTTGCCAATGCCTATGCTATCCGCAAAAGTTCTGATGGATTCTGGCGTATAACCCCGTCTCCTTAATCCTGAAATCGTTGGCATTCTGGGATCATCCCAGGACGTGACAATATTTTGTTCCACTAGCTGAGCTAACTTTCGTTTGCTTACAATGGTATGACTCAAATTACGTCTGGCAAACTCGCGTTGTTTTGGTACTAAGTCGCCTGGCTTACTCACGCGTTCTACAAACCAGTTATAAAGCTCGCGGTGGGGTAAAAATTCCAGTGTACAAAACGAATGCGATACCGATTCAATAAAATCAGATTCGCCATGTGCCCAGTCGTACATAGGGTAAATCATCCAGTCGTTTCCTGTGCGGTGATGTGCTTTATGCAAACATCTGTACATCACGGGATCCCGCATAATCATATTCGGAGAAGCCATATTTATTTTAGCACGTAGCACATGGGCTTTTTCGCCGGTTTCTCCATTTTTCATCGCTTCAAAAAGCTGTAAGTTGTCTTCCACGGAACGATTTCTGTAAGGACTCGCCGTGCCTGGTTGGGTTGGTGTTCCTTTTTGAGAAGCAATGTCTTCAGACGACTGACTATCCACATACGCATCACCAGCTTTAATCAACTCCACCGCCCAATCATACAACTGCTGAAAATAGTCTGAAGCGTAACATTCCTCCGCCCACTCAAAACCCAGCCACTGCACATCGCTTTTGATAGAATCCACATACACGGTCTCTTCCTTCAGCGGATTGGTATCATCAAATCTTAAATTGACGGGTGCGTTATATTTGAGGCCCAAACCAAAGTTCAGGCAAATCGAAGACGCGTGTCCAATATGCAAAAATCCGTTAGGCTCAGGGGGGAAGCGAAATTTCAAGTCGCTTACGGTATAGTCGGTTTTCAAATCCTCTTCAATGATTTGCTCAATGAAATTCAAAGATTTTTTCTCTTCAGACATAATTCAAATTTAAGTTGCAAATTTACTCAAATTCACGATGCTATAAAGAGTAGGCGGAATAAGATTTTTTCTGATTTTGGGTTTTGGTAGATTGATGTGCAGAATAAGTTAACTTTAAACCAGAAAATCAACTTAACCTCTCGCTGGGGCGGTAGTTTCAACTGAAGGTTTTACGATAGAATTGATGTTTTCGTTAGGAAAGGTATTTTTTATCATCAGACTTCACAGTCCCTAAGGCTTTGTGGACTATGAAGTCTATTAAAGCATTAAAAAATCAATGCCAATCCAGAAAGTGATAAGATGACTAGCAACATTCTTTTAAACTGGACCTCATTGATTTTCGGAAAGAATTTTATACCTAAAAATTGAGCTAAAAAAAATACAGGCAGCACAATCAAACTCATTTGCAAATGCTGCAGGTTTAGAGCACCACTGATGCTCAAAGCAGGAATACGGATGAGTGTGATTAAGGCTAGAACACCTATCATGGTTGCTCTAAAGGTTTTGGCTTCTTTCACCGTATTTTTAACGCTAATGACATAAAGCGGACCGCCAGTAGAAAACACACCAGAGAAAAATCCTCCCATCATCCCAAAAGTCCAGTTAGCTTTTTTACCTAAAGCTAGCTCTTTCTTTCCGAGGAGTACATATCCAACATATAGTAGAATAAAAACACCTAGCCCTGTTTGCAAAATGACAGGTTTGGAATAAGTAAGCACTACTATTCCCAGGACAACGCCTATCAAGGACGCCAAAATAAGTCTCACAATGGTATCTTTATCAATATTTTGCCATTCTTTATACACCATATAGGAGCTTGAGAATAAATAAAAAATAGAAACATAGGCGATAGCATCCGGCAATTTTACCGCAAAAAGAAGAATAGGCAAAGCCACCAGAGACCCTGCAAAACCAACAAGTGATTGAACAAAAAAACCACAAAAGATGGCAATGGCGAGGATAATCAAGACATATAATTCCAAGGCTGAATTAGTTTTTGATAAAAGCGCAAATTTAAATTATCACCATTAGCTTACGAAAACGAATCAATGGCTAATCCAATCAATTATCAAATAAAAAAAGTATTTTTACTTTTAAACACTAGATTTAATGGCAGATAAAATAGATTTCAAAATAATCGATGTCTTAAAAATAAACTCAAGACTCTCTTACGCAGAAATTGGAAAACAAGTTTCCCTTTCTCCTTCTTCTGTAAGAGAAAGAGTGAAGAAGATGGAAGATTCAGGGTTGATAAAAGGATACACACTCCAGCTTAACCAACGCCTGATGGGTAATAATCTGGAAGCTTTCATTATGCTAAAAATCTTTAGCGGAAAGCTCAAAGCTGCTTTGGTAGAAATTGAATCTTATCCGGAAGTTAAAGAAGCCTTTAGAATCACTGGGCAGCATAACTTATACATAAGAATTGCATTAAAAGACCAGCTTCATTTGCAACAGTTTATAGATAAACTAGTCAATTTTGGTGAACCTACGACACATTTAATCCTTTCAAGGATTGGAAAAGAAAGCTTTTGATTTTAGGCTTTGGTAGATTGAAATTCGGTATAAAATAAACTTAAACCAGAAAATTAATTCTACCACGACTTTAGTTTGAAGTGAAGGGCTTTAATTAAGGATCTTATTAAACTAAAGTCAGTTGTATTCCCATGGCTTCTATCTCTTTAGCCATGGTCTCTGTAATGCCAGAATCCGTGATGATATGGTGGATGTCAGATAGTTCACAAATCTTACCAAAACCCTTTCTATTAAACTTGGAGGAATCTGCAAGGACAATTACTTTTTGAGCAGAATTGATCATTTCCTTATTCAGGATGGCTTCCTCAAGGCTGGTTGTCGTGCAACCATGATCTACATCTATACCATCAACGCCAAGAAATAAGAGGTTGCAAGAAATATTCTGAAGCAGTGTCTGTGAATAATGACCTGTAACAGAAGAAGAACTATGTCTTATACTACCACCAAGTTGCAGAATATGATAGTTGGGTGATTTTGTTAGTTCGAGAGACACCATTAGAGAAGATGTAGTGATATTAAGCTGTTCTTCAATGTTGAGAGCTTTTGCAAGAGCATGCATAGTAGTCCCAGAGGCAATCATAATAGAGTCATTAGGCTTAATGAGCTTCACAGCAACTTCAGCGATAGCCTCTTTTTCTGTAACATTAAGTTTTTCTTTTTCACTGACGTGCCTGTCATTGATATAAGGATTTTGAGTAGTAGCTCCTCCATGTGTTCTGAAAAGCAGTCCCTTCTCTTCCAGAAGTTTCAAATCCTTTCGAATTGTCACGGCAGAGACTTTGAAAAGATCGCACAAATAGGAAACACTTACGTAGCTTTCGTTCTCTAATAATTCTAAAATAGCCTGATGCCGTTTCACTTTTATTTCGTTTAGTTATCACAAATATAAAAGAATATTATCTAGTTCTTCCCATTCTAAAAAGGATTTATAGAATGTAAAGACAGAATTATTTCGATTTGTTATTATTTTTTAACCTTTTAGTTTCGTTTTAATTCTTTTTTATTACATTTGATCAAGCATTCGAAATAAAACAAAATGAAAACTGAAAAAATTTTTAACAGAGCAAATCTTTTAGAAAAGGCTAATCAAGTAAATGAATGGGATGTCATTGTCATTGGTGGTGGTTCTACTGGGCTTGGTATTGCTTTAGACAGTGTAACAAGAGGCTACAAAACGCTTCTTCTTGAACAGTTAGACTATGCTAAAGGCACTTCAAGCAGAAGTACAAAACTGGTTCATGGTGGTGTAAGGTATTTAGCGCAAGCAAATTTCTCTTTGGTGACAGAAGCGTTGAAAGAAAGAGGCCTTTTAGAACAAAATGCTCCTCATCTTGTTAAAAATCAAACTTTTCTTATCCCAAATTATAAATGGTGGGAAGGCATTTATTATACTCTTGGCTTAAAAACCTACGATTTTCTTGCTGGTAAATTAAGTTTAGGCGCTTCCAAACACGTCAGCAGAGACGAAACTATTCGAAAGTTGCCAACTATCCAAAAAGATAAGCTGAAAGGAAGTGTAAGCTATCAAGATGGACAGTTTGATGATTCTAGATTAGCCATCAACATTGCACAGACTGCGATAGAAAACGGAGCCTCTTTACTCAATTATTTCAAAGTAAAAAACTTAAGTAAAGATGCAGATAATAAAGTGTCTGGTGTTATTGCCATCGATAGAGAAACGCAAAAAGAGCATACCTTCAAAGGAAAAGCAGTCATAAATGCAACTGGAGTGTTTGCTGACGACATTCTACAGATGGATAAACCAGGTGCTAAAAAAAGAATACAACCAAGTCAAGGAGTTCATTTGGTTTTTGACAAAAGTTTTTTGCCTAGTGAAGATGCTATCATGATCCCTAAAACTGATGATGGCAGAGTACTTTTTGCTGTACCATGGCATGACAAAGTTATTGTGGGAACTACAGATGAAATGGTAGATAAACATACTGCAGAACCAAATGCCACCGAAAAAGAAGTTGATTTTATCCTTGAAACTTTTAACAGGTTTATTGAAAAGAAAGCAACAAGAGAGGATATAAAAAGTATTTATGCAGGTTTAAGACCACTAGCCGCTCCTGAAGATGAGACCGGAAAAACCAAAGAAATATCAAGAGGCCATAAAATACTGGTCTCAGATACAGGATTAATTTCCATTACAGGAGGTAAATGGACCACCTACAGAAAAATGGCCGATGATACTTTGAACAAAGTCATCAGCTTAGGAAAAATTCCAAAAAAAGACTGTGTTACAGAGAACTTAGCTATTCATGGAGCCATTAAAACTGATGAAAGAGAAAACCACTTATATGTCTATGGAAGTGACCAACCACACCTACAAGAATTGATAAAAGATAACCCTAATCTGGGCGAAAAAATTCATCCAGACTTGAAATATCTAAATGTAGAAGTAGTTTGGGCTGCAAGGCATGAAATGGCCAGAACAGTAGAAGATGTGTTAGCAAGACGGGTAAGGGTTTTGTTTTTGGATGCTAAAAAATCTATTGACATGGCTCCAAAAGTTGCAGAGATAATGGCTAAGGAACTTGGTAAAGATAAAAAGTGGATTGACCAGCAGGTTGATGAATATAAGGCTTTAGCAAAAGGTTACATTGTATAAGTCGAATAATGTGAAATCTCATTAACCTCAATATTAATTTAAAACAGTATATCATGGAAAAATATGTTTTGGCTTTAGATCAAGGTACAACTAGTTGCCGTGCGATTGTCTTCAACAAAAAGGGAGAAATTCATTCGGTAGCTCAAAAAGAGTTTACTCAATACTTTCCCAAACCTGGCTGGGTAGAACACGACCCTTCGGAGATATGGTCCAAACAGGCAGGTGTTGCTGCAGAAGCAACTACCAAAAAAGGACTGAATGGGAAAAATATCGCCGCAATAGGAATCACCAATCAAAGAGAAACCGTGGTGGTGTGGGACAAAAAAACTGGCGAACCTGTTTATAATGCTATTGTCTGGCAGGATAAACGAACTTCAGAATATTGCGACCAGCTTAAAGCTGAGGGTAAAGAAAAAATGATTCAAGAAAAAACAGGTCTTATTATCGATGCTTATTTTTCTGGTACTAAGGTGAAATGGATTTTGGACAATGTAGAAGGTGCCCGAGAAAAAGCAGAAGCTGGTGATTTGATTCTTGGAACCATAGATTCCTGGATCATTTGGAATTTTACTAAAGGAGAATTGCATGTGACCGATGTGACTAATGCTTCCAGAACCATGCTTTTCAACATTAATACTATGGAGTGGGATGATGAATTACTGGAATTATTTAATATTCCAAAAACAATGCTACCAGAGGTAAAAGACTCTAGTGAAGTCTATGGTCATACCAAAACGACTGTATTTGCCTCCAAAATTCCAATTGCTGGAATTGCAGGAGATCAAATGGCTGCGCTGTTTGGACAGATGTGTACCGAGAAAGGAATGGTAAAAAGCACTTATGGGACGGGCTGTTTTATGTTGATGAATATTGGAGATAAGCCAATCATTTCAAAAAATAAATTATTGACTACCGTTGCCTGGAGAATAAATGGAAAAACAGAATACGCACTGGAGGGTAGTATTTTTATAGGTGGGGCTGTTGTGCAGTGGCTGAGAGACGGTCTAGGGATTATAAAAAGATCCAAAGATGTTGAAAACCTGGCCACTTCTGTAGATTCTTCCGATGGCGTATATTTTATACCTGCATTTGCAGGAATTGGTGCACCCTATTGGGATCAGGATGCAAAAGGGAGTATGTTTGGGATTACTCGAGGAACTACAGATGCACATATTGCACGAGCATCCCTGGAAGCTATTGCCTACCAAACTATGGATATCCTAAAAGCGATGCAAGCCGATTCCGAAATCGATATAGAAGAATTAAGAGTGGACGGGGGTGCAACAGTCAATAATATGTTGATGCAATTTCAGTCGGATGTCCTAAATACAACAACTATAAGACCAAAAATAACCGAAACTACTGCACTGGGTGCGGCATATCTTGCCGGACTTGCTGTCGGATTCTGGGAAAATATGGAAGAAATACAATCCATCTGGAGAGAGGATGTAAAATTTCAGCCTACCAAAAATCAAGAGGACATACAAAAAGGTATCAAGGGCTGGTACAGAGCCATCGACTCCTTGCAACATTGGAGTAAATCAAAATCTTCATAATGACTCCTTTCATAGCAGAAATATTAGGAACAGCACTCCTTATACTTTTGGGAGGTGGTGTTGTAGCCAGCAGCGTACTCAAAGATACTAAGAGTACAGGCTCTGGATGGATGGTTATTACTACAGGATGGGCCATGGGAGTTTTTATAGGTGTTTTTGTGTCTGCACCATACAGTGGAGCGCATATTAACCCTGCCGTAACTCTTGCTTTAGCCATAGAAGGAAGTTTCTCGTGGGCTGATGTGCCCATTTACATGCTTGCTCAACTTATTGGAGCTATGATTGGATCGGGAACTGTTTATATGCTTTTTAAAGATCATTTTGACAATACAGATAATCCGGCTGGTAAACGTGCTATATTTTGCACCGACCCTGCTATACCAAACACAATAAGAAATCTTATGAGTGAAATTGTCGGAACATTTGTACTTATTATAGCAGTCTTTTATATTACTGGGGCGGAGCTTCAAGGTGAAGAAGGTGTTCCCGTTGGACTAGGAGCTGTGGGCGCCATCCCTATCGCTTTCGTGGTGTGGAGCATCGGCTTATCATTAGGAGGACTTACAGGATATGCCATCAATCCTGCACGTGATTTAGGCCCAAGAATTATGCATTTTATACTACCTATACAAGGCAAGACAGACAGCAACTGGTCTTACAGTTGGATTCCAATTGTAGGCCCATTCATTGGGGCTGCTCTTGCAACAGGATTACACCTTATGCTTAATTAATTATTATGCTTATGAACTTAAAGATCAAAATTGTAGGTTGGATACTATGTGCTTTGGTTGGTGTCTCAAGCTATGCACAAAGGGATTATCAACCTATTCCAGATTTATTACCTAAAGACAGTCTGGAGAGCAAAGAAGATGCCTATAGGCCGTTCGAATTTAACCTCACAGTAAAAAACATGCACCTTTGGCGAGGATATCGCGTAACCGATGAGGCGATGACAGCCGCCAATGTGTATTATATTTCAAAAAACGGAAAATTTGAAGCTGGTCTTTGGGGTGGTGTTGGCTTTGCAGGAAATTATACAGAGTTTGACTATTACATGTCTTACTCCCATAAGAATTGGACGTTTGCTATTTGGGATATTAATAATTACACTGACTTTCCAGATGCTCAGATTTTTAATTACGACAGACGTGAAACTTCACATTTTATAGATGTTACCGTTACCTACGCGTTTGAGAATTTCCCCTTACAAACATCATGGAGCACCATCGTCCAAGGGCGGGATACTTATGTTACCTCTAGTGGTAATTTACGAAATGCATTTACAAACTATGTTGAGGCTTCTTATGTGGTTGCGAGTGGCAGCGACTGGGATCTCAGTTTATATGTTGGTGCAGCTTTTTCTTTTGAAAGCGAAACTAATTTCTATGGAGATAGACCTGGTTTTAATAATTATGGCGCTACTTACTCTAAAACAGTAAAGCTTTTTGACAGGTATACACTTCCTGTTTCTGCCACGGCTATGTGGAATAACCTTCAGGAATACGGAGCCCTTCAAGTTGCTGTAAAGCTTTTTTAAAAGCAAAAAACCCTTTTAAATAAAAGGGCTTTTTATGTCTATTGTTTTAGGATTATTTCAGTTTAACCACTAAATCATCAGCATAAACCATGATTCCTGGTTTTAATACAACTTCACTTACTTCACCTTCTGCATTAGCAGTAACAGTAGTTTCCATTTTCATAGCTTCAATGATAAATAAAGGTTGATTTTTCTTCACCTTATCGCCTTTTTTGACCAAAATATCTGTAAGAGAACCTTGTAATGGAGCTCCTATTTGCTTATCTTCAGATTTGTCTGCTTTTACATGAGAAACTTTATCCACTTTTACACTTTCATTTCTCACCTGTATATTTCGCGTTTGACCATTTACCTTAAAGAAAACTGTAGCCATACCACTATCATCTGTTCTTCCTACAGACACTAGTGTAATGAGCAATGTCTTTCCTCTATCAAGTTCTACAACAATTTCCTCTCCAGGATCCATTCCGTAGAAAAAATTCTTGGTTGGAATGTTAAAAACACTTCCATATTTAAGGTGATGGTTATAGGCCTCTGTAAATACCTTGGGATAAAGTTTGTAAGACAAGAAATCTGTGAATTCCAATTCTCTATCCATATCATCAGAAAACATTGTTTGAAATTCCTTGAATTCCTTTTCAAAATCAACCGGCTCCAAGTGAGCGTTTGGTCTATCTGTATAAGGTTTTTCTCCTTTTAAAATGATCTTTTGAATCTTCTCTGGAAAACCTCCAACTGGCTGACCCAGATCACCTTTGAAGAAGCTTACAACAGACTGTGGAAAAGATAAGTTTTCTCCATCTTCCAAAACATCTTCTATCGTTAGATTATTACTTACCAGATATTGGGCCATATCGCCAACCACTTTAGAACTTGGCGTTACCTTTATGATATCTCCAAAAAGTTGATTCACTTTGGCATACATGTCTGTGATTTCATGAAATCTATCGGCAAGACCCAAAGACTCCGCCTGTGGTTTCAGATTGGAATACTGTCCGCCAGGTATTTCATGAGTATACACTTCCCCCGTTCCAGATTTCAATCCAGATTCAAATGGGTAATAGTATGTTCTCACCTGCTCCCAATATATAGAGTATTCGTTTAATCTTTCATTATTAAGCTTGTTTTCCCTTGGATGGTATTTTAATACTTCTACCAGGGAATTGAAGTTGGGTTGAGAGGTCAATCCCGATAATCCCCCGAGGGCAACATCTACCACATCTACTCCAGCTTCAATAGAATTTAAGTAAGTCGAAGCCTGCATAGAAGAGGTATCGTGTGTGTGTAAATGAATAGGTAGCTTCACTTCAGATTTCAAGGCTGAAACCAGTTCTGTAGCTGCATTGGGTTTCAAAAGACCTGCCATGTCTTTAATAGCAATGATATGCGCTCCTGCGTTTTCAAGATCTTTGGCTAACTGAAGGTAGTACTTTAAAGTGTATTTGGTGCGATTGGGATCCATGATATCGCCAGTATAGCACATTGAAGCCTCCGCAAGACCTTCCGTATTTTTTCGGACATATTCTATACAAGGAGCAATGGACTCCATCCAGTTCTGGGAATCGAAAATTCTAAAGATATCGATACCATTTTCCCAGGATTCTGTCACAAAACGCTCTATTAAGTTATCTGGATAAGCTGTATATCCAACACCGTTGGAGCCTCTTAAGAGCATTTGCAGCAAAATATTTGGCATTGCTTTTCTCAAAAGTTTTAATCGTTCCCATGGATTCTCTTTCAAAAATCGCATACACACATCGAAAGTAGCTCCACCCCATACTTCCATACTAAAGATTTCAGGATGGCATTTGGCATAATTTTCTGCGACCTTCTGCATGTCGTAAGTTCGCATACGCGTGGCCAGCAAGCTTTGGTGTCCATCACGCATGGTGGTATCTGTAAAATGAATTTTCTTTTCATCGGACAACCACTTAGTAAAACCATCAGGCCCAAGTTCTGTGAGCAAGTCTTTAGTTCCCTTTTGATATGACATCGTAGGGGGACATTTTGGGACTTCAGGCTTGATGAATGTTGGATTTTTTATCGTGTTTTTTACATCAGGATTACCGTTTACTGTAACATCCCCGAGGAAATTGACCATTTTAGTAGCACGGTTTCTAGGCTCTTTGATATTGAAAAGCTCAGGTGTGTTTTTAATGTAATTCACGGTTACTTTGCCTTCTCGGAAAGTAGCGTCTTTCAAGATATTATCCAGAAAAGCCATATTGGTTTTCACGCCACGTACTCTAAATTCTGCCAGAGCTCGTCTCATTTTCTTACACGCATCATCCAGGGTTCTGCTGCTTGCAGATACTTTCACCAACATCGAATCAAAGAATGGTGAAATCTTTACTCCTTGATAAACACTCCCGGCATCAAGCCTGATGCCAAACCCAGAAGCACTTCTGTAGGTCGTGATGGTTCCATAATCTGGCTTGAAGTCGTTTTTTGGATCTTCCGTAGTAATTCTACATTGTACAGCATACCCATTGACTGAGACAGATTCTTGGCTAGATAAGTTGATTTCTTCGTCAGACAATTTAAAATTATCAGCTATATAAAGCTGAGTTTTGATGAGATCTACCCCTGTTACAACTTCAGTAACTGTATGTTCAACCTGCACTCTTGGGTTAACTTCAATAAAGTAAATACTACCATCATCATCCACAAGAAATTCTACTGTACCTATGTTATTATAATTAACAGCCTTACAAATTTTGACAGCATATGTATACAGATTGTTTTTGACCTTTTCGTCCAGGTCTTTGGAAGGCGCAAATTCAATTACTTTTTGGTAACGTCTTTGCACCGAACAATCTCTTTCAAAAAGATGAAGAATATTTCCATGATTATCGGCGACAATCTGAATTTCGATATGTTTTGGGTTTTCTATAAATTTTTCAAGAAAAACCGTTTCATCTCCAAAGGCATTTTTGGCCTCTCTTCTGGATTCGCCATAAGCATTTTCCAATTCATCCATGCTTCGTAACACTCGCATGCCGCGTCCACCTCCACCTGAAGCTGCTTTCAACATTAAAGGAAACCCTATACGTTCTGCTTCATCGGTTGCAATTTCCAGAGACGTTAAGTCTTTTTTGTTGCTTTCAATAATGGGTACATCATTGTCAATGGCTACTTTTTTGGCCGTCACTTTATCCCCCAAAGATTTCAGCACATCTACCTCTGGTCCAACAAAAACAATATTGTTGTCTTTACAGGCTTGTGCAAATTTTGCATTTTCAGAAAGAAAACCATAACCTGGATGAATAGCGTCTACGCCATTCTTTTTGGCTACACGAATAATTTCTTCGATATCCAAATAAGGTTTTAAAGGTTCTTTGTCGTCACCAACTTGGTAGGATTCATCAGCTTTGTATCTATGCAAAGAATAGCGATCTTCGTAAGTATAAATACCAACTGTTCTTATACCTATTTCTGTACAAGCACGAAAAATTCTGATAGCAATCTCTCCTCTATTGGCAACTAAAACTTTTTTGATGTTCATTCTGATTAGGTTTATTTTGGAATTAATAATGGTTGGCTTTAAAGTTATTAAATAAATTAATCAAGTTTGTAGATTTGGAGTTTTTTTAGAAAAAACCAGTACATTAAAGATCAACATATGCAAATTCAGCTTAAATCGTTAGAGGGAAAAGAATTGACGCTAACTCAGCTTTTGTCTAAAGGTAAAGTCAATCTTATCCTGTTTTACAATACTTACTGTTTGGGATGTACTGGAAGGGCGATTCCATTTGCCCACGAATTGACCAAGGATTTTCCAGAACTGAATCTGGTAGTGATTCATACCAATTTTGGAAACCAATCGTTTTCAAAAGCAGAAGTTCTTGATATCTTTAGGTCCAGGATGTCTCCTTTTGATATTTATATAGACCCCGATGCGGAAGCCTACAAACATTTTCAATGTGAAGGAACCCCACATTGGGTGATATTAGACAGGGAACTACAAACCTTTAGAAGTATATTTGGTTCTCAAAATCAATCACAAAACAGGCTTTTTTACGCCTTAGAATCATTAAACTAGTAATTCATGAAGTATTTTATTTTATCTCTATTCATTGCTTTCGCGGTATCTACACAAGCACAAAATCTAGCAGGAGCACAAGTTTCTTTTGACTCAGACAGAGACAATGCTGGTATTGGTTTCAAAGGTGTTTTTGACTTATCTAATTCACTTTCATTTTCTCCAGACATCAATTACTTTTTTGGAAGTGGTAGTTTTGCAACCGTTAACACCGACTTACACCTGGATTTAGCTCAAGGTAATAACCTAAAGTTTTATGGATTGGGAGGTTTGCACTTTGGAACATTCAGAAATATTATCAATAGAAGTGGCTTTTTGGGTTTCAACAGAAATGCAGACATTAACCTGGGAGTAAACCTGGGGCTTGGTACCCAACTGTTTACGAAAGATAATTTTAGACTGTTTGCAGAAGGTAAGTATATTGTTTCTGAACTAGATCGCTTTGTACTTTCTGTTGGTATGCTCTTTAATTTATAATTGAGAATTTCACAACTTATCAAAACCCTGTTTCAAAATTTTAAAACAGGGTTTTTGCTTTAAAAGGTTTTTTCTATTACCCTCTTTTTTGAAGATTCAGTAGTGTTTTGAACCTCAAAATTGACGATACCAATCACCAGTTCTTCTTCGGTAATGACTTCAACCTTCCACTCTCCTTCCATGACGTTTTCTTTATAGGTATACCCACGAAAACCACGATTGCGTCCTCCGGTAACTTCAAAGCCGATATCTTCGGTAACTTGCCAGGTTTCGGTTTTGGGATTGAACCATTGCCAACGGTGAAAAATGGATTTCTTTAAATCAGTTGGTGCAAAAATAGACGTGAACACATAAACAGGCTCCCCCTCCTGCCTGTAAAAATGGAGGTGGTGTGGACGCCAAAAGACATACCAGTCATCCCGCTGGTAAGTCACCTGATATGCATTATCATTTCTCTCGACATGATGAGCTACCAAACCTATTTCCATGGCAAGCGGTACAGGAGGGATGAGGTTAAAATAATAGAAGACATTGAAGCCTGCATAAATAGATAGGATAAGACCGGTCAACTTCTTTAAACTCACCTCCGCTTTGGTGCTTGGACTTGAAGAATAACAGATGAAGACAAGTAAAAGGACACTGGATAAACTCAAAAGACCCGATATAAAAAAGATAAAGGTGTTCATTTCTTTTATAAACATTGGAATCATAAAAGCAAAAAACGTGAAGCTGATAAAGAAATAGACGCCAAAGAGAAGGTATTTGTTAGATATCCGCTTTTTCAACAGCTCGTTGGCAAACAAAAGCAGAACCAGTAGAATAAAGAAGGAGATGGTTTTTGACATAGAAACGCTCCTGAAAAAGTATATGACAAAAGCACTCGATAAGCCTCCAAAGGAAAACTGAATCGCCAGAGGTATGTAGGCCGCATATTTTCCCAGGAATCTGCTCACCCGATTATCATCTTCTGCCATATTAAACAAATAAAGCATAAGAGACAAGGACGTCATGTGCAGACAAAGCACTACTGTATCGTAAGCACGGTCTATGCGCCCAAGCGTTAAAGTATCAAATATAAATCCACCGATAAAGAAAAGCACAGGAGCGTACTTTTGATGCCGAACTACAAATTGACCAAAGGCAGTCTGCCTGTATCTTGCTAAGGTTCTGTTCATGGTTTTTTCTGAAGGGCTAAAGATAGGATTTTGACAGGCTTAAAATAATTTAGTTTTAAAAGTCAAATTTTAGTAGATTAGAAGTCTATAGAATTATATTTCTATTCAATCTATATATTTAAATCAGAGAATTCTTGTTTAGTTCTTTAAAACATCAGCTTATGCTTGCAGTTCCTATAGTATTTATCCTACTTGGTATTTTGATAAAATACGGAAAAATGTATTCCTTAATTGCCGGCTACAATACGATGACCAAGCAAGAAAAAGAAAAGTACGATATAGAAGGCATTGCAACCTTGATGAAGAACGTGATGTTTGGGATGGCTTTTGTCATGATAATGGGTCTTCTGTTATCTCATTGGACAGAAAATTCTGATTACGAATTTTACGCTTTAGGTTTAGCTTTGATTCTAGGCATACCCTATTTGCTGATTAAATCAAATTCTGATCGGTATAAAATTGATTCACATTAAATAAAGGCCTCATAAAATAGCTTTAATTCATTTAAATTTGATTTGATAATGCTTCTAAAACAAAAATTGAATGATCACTACCCAACCCTGAAGACTAACAAAGAGATGTGCTATTCAGCTTTGATAATTTCATTGTTAGTCTATTTTTTCTTAGCAGTATTTCAGCCTTTTGGAACTTATACATTTCATCATAGTTATAAGTATTTGTTACTATTACCTTATACAGTCATCGCCTTTTTATTTTTCTTTAGCGCCGATTTTTTAACCCATAAACTATTCGTTAACTGGAATTTAAAAAAAGAAATTTATAAGAACCTCATAGTACTCTTGGCTTGTTCACTAGCAAATTACTTTTATCTTATTTCAATTGTTGACCCATTTCCATTTAGTACAATAAATTTGTTTTATATGGTTTTGTTTACATTCTTACTGGGAGTTCCCATTTGCACCTTAAATGTTTTTGCAACATATGTATTTATCAAGAGCAGCAATGTTCAAGGAATTGAAGATCAAGAAAAGTTAAAAACAGAAGACCATATTCCTTCTTCCCTTCATATTTATCCGGACTCAGGAGAACAAATAAGCATTCCAAAAAAGGGTTTTTACTATGCAAAATCTGAAGGAAATTATTCGCTTTTATATTATCTTAGAAATGGAAAAGTCCAACAAAAGCTTGTTAGACTTTCTTTAAAGCGTTTAGAAAAACAAATTGGTGATGAGACTATTTTTAGATGTCATCGATCTTACGTTCTAAACTCAACACATATTTTGAGTGGCGAAGGTAATTCACAAGGATATAAGATGTCCTTGGAAAATATTACCGATAAAATTCCAGTATCTAGAAGTTATGTCGAGAGGGTGAAACGGTGTTCTGTTTAGTTACTCATCACAAATCCTTGCCGTTAATCACAATTTGTGGTTGGAATAGATTCTCTTACCGATTTTTGAAACAAATTTGTTTTAAATGATGAATCATTCTTTTTTTGAAGTTCGGCAGCACCAGCCAAGATTTGTTTTAATTTGTCTGCAATTGAGTCTAATTGTATTAACTAATATCCATTGTTTCGCTCAAACCGATTCAGTTGAAAGTATGTTGGAAGGTAAATGGAATTTGAATCTCAATCATCCCGCTGTTGGGGATGTTCAATTTATCATGAATTTTGAAACCAATAAAAACCAATTTAAAGCCTATTCCAAAACAAATGCAGACCGCAACATAGTAGGTTTTTGGAATTCGTTTCTGGCTAGATCATTTACTCAAAATTTCAAGAAAGGCAGTCTAGTAAGAATTGAAAATGGAAATTTTAAGACTTCTAACGATACTCTTTATCTCAAAGGAAAAATGATTTCCACGCTTGGTGAATTTGTTTTGGAAGGATTTATTCTCAATGAGAATCTTCAGTCTACTCTGAAATACAGTAATAGAAAAATTGCCGGAAGTATCTCTGGAAACCGAATAATTCCAGATCTACCCTTAAGAGATTACAAAGCGCTTTTTGAAGATATAGAAGCGTTAACCAAAAATAAAATTTACAATAAAGACGTTCTGCAGAGTAAAGGGTGGAAAACGTTCTCTAATGAAATGACCTCTGCTACAAATAACTTTCAAGATGATTTAGATATCATCTTTGCTTTTTATTACTACTCAAAACGCCTGCCATTTTCACATTATACGCTTACAAGATCTTCAAAAGTTAGCACCAATAATCAGAATGAAAAGCATCTAACTCTAAAGCAAAAAAACACTGAGATTGCATACCTCAGGATTGCATCTTTTAAAGGTAGCTCTCAGGAGGTAGACAGTATATTCAACTTAATATATCAAAACAATTATAAATATTTGATAGTTGATTTACGAAATAACTCTGGGGGGAATGTAGAAGCTGGACTAGCATTTGCCTCTCATGTAATTAATTCTACATCCTATGGAGGCATATTTCTGACTCAAAATTGGTTTAATACGTATTCTCACGTGCCAAAAATTCAGGATTATGAAAACTTTCAGCACTTTACGAAAGCAAATAATGATTTATTACTACGAGGTATTCATCAATATGAAGGCCTTTGTTTAAAAATAATCCCTAAAGAAAAAAATTACAATGGCAAGCTTTTTATTCTAATCAATAAGAATACAGCAAGTACATGTGAACCCATAGTTTATGAATTAAAAAAACAAGAACGAGCAATTATAATTGGAGAAACAACTGCAGGATCAATGTTAAACAGTGAGACTTTTGTTTTAAATGAAAAGTTTGAGATCAAGATACCTACGGCAGATTATTATACTTCTGATGGCTACAGAATAGATCAGAACGGCGTAGAACCAAATATTAAAACCAATAGTAATGATGCATTAAAAACTGCGTTTGAAAAAATTACTACTTTAGAACACCAATAAACCACTCTTATGAAAAACATCACTCTTAAAAAAGTCATCACATTCGCCAAATATCTGGCTATTATTTTGCTATCCACAGACATGATAGCGCTAGCTATACCAAAACTGCTTCAGATGCAATTTAGAATGCCTCACTACAGAGCTTTTATTCCGCTAGCAGAATTACCAAAACCAGAACTTATGATGGCTTTTTTTGGAAGGTCTTATACTTACAATATTTTTATTGGATTGACAGAATTGGCCATAGGCATTCTCATCATATTTAAGAGAACCAGGTTGATTGGTTTGTTGATTTCTTTAGGGGTGTGTTTAAATATTTTTATCATAAATATTGAATTTGATCTCATGTTTGAGGTTGTTCGACACATTACTATGACCTTATCATTGACCCTACTCTTACTCATTGAATACCGCAAAGATTTATATAAGTTCTTTATAGAAATGGGAGGTAAACTAAACGGTAAAGTTATTAAGGCAAAAAGTGGACTTTGGAAAAAACTTCGCATTGCTTATGTGATATTTTTTCCTTTAGCTTATTTCATATTCTCTTACGTAGTGATCTCTATGTTTGATTATAATCTTATTGGAAGCTACGAGATAAAAAAAACAAAAGTCAAAGACAAAGCTGTTGAATTTAATAAAGGAAAAATCGGTTCAACGCCCATGCTCTTTTTTGAGAAAAATGATAAAGTAAAATTATCTGTCAACGATAGTTTACATCACGGAAGCTATAAGATTGAAGGAGAACATCTTCATATGAGTTTTTGGTCAACTACAAATCATCCCCTTAAATATATAGATGCTCAAATCAAAGACTACACTTTCATAACTGGAACTCTAAACGATAGTATTCCTATACAAATGGAAATCGAGAGGTTACCTGTTGAAAAGGATTATCTAAACGGCATGTATATTGATTAAATTTAGAACCTAGAAAAAATTACCCCTTATCAATTTTGGTTTAAAAAAGTAGAATAACGTCTCTAGGCTTTCCGATAAAGAGGTAACCTATTTCACTTTTCGAAAACAAAAAAACACTCCATAAAAAAGTAATTTAAAGTGAAGAATATCGTCCCGAGGCTTCGGGAGAATCAATGGTGCGCGCCTCTCAAAACAAAAAAACCACCTCTTTCGAAGTGGTTTTTGTGGAGAATATCGGATTCGAACCGATGGCCTCCACGCTGCCAGCGTGGCGCTCTAGCCAACTGAGCTAATCCCCCATGGTTACAAAAATAAACAAAATTGAGACGTGTAGAAATCATAGGTCTATTATTTTTGCGTTTAAGTTGTTCTTGAATGAATTCAGAGGCAATTTTTATTTAATTTTATCAACTAATCATAATTATAACGAATGGAAGATTTTTGGCTTTATCTCAAACTGGGTTTCGATCATGTTTTAGACTGGAACGCTTATGATCACGTGCTTTTCCTTACCGTTTTAGTAGCCTCGTATTCCTTTCAGCAGAGTAGGAAAGTCGTCTGGCTAGTGACACTCTTCACCATTGGTCATGTGTTGTCTTTAGCGCTTTCAGCCTATAATATTTTGAGAATAGAGAGTTCAATTATCGAGTTTTTGATTCCTGTGAGTATTATTTTCACAGCAGTTTATAACATATTTACCGCCGGAAAAGCAAAGGGAAACAGTAAAATTAACCTCTTATATTTTGTCACGTTCTTTTTTGGGCTGGTACACGGCTTTGGATTTTCAACCTACTTCAACATGCTCGCCAAAAGTGCTGACAATATTTTTCTTATGCTGGTAGAATTTGCTTTGGGTATTGAACTGGCTCAAATACTAGTAGTTTTTGTAGTGCTGCTTGTTGGTTTTATCGTTCAAAACATTTTTAGATTTTCAAAAAGAGACTGGGTGCTTGTAATTTCTTCCATTGTTTTGGGGATGACGATTCCAATTCTTGCAGAAAACTGGATCTTCTAGACATAATAAGCATCAGTATTTTACAGTTTAAGTAAATTTAAGCAGCTTCTTAACGCTTGTAAAGAGGCATAAGTTTTATATTCGAATTTATTTTCCGAATGACTAAAGAAAAACAGTTTAAATTTGATAAAGCTTACTTGCGTATGGCAAGAGAATGGGGTAAATTATCTCATTGTAAACGCAAGCAGGTCGGGGCGATCATCGTAAAAGACCGTATGATTATATCGGATGGCTTTAATGGCACCCCCAGCGGCTTTGACAACTCCTGTGAAGATAAGGAAGGCCTGACTAAATGGTATGTGTTGCATGCCGAAGCCAATGCTATTTTAAAAGTTGCTGCCTCTACGCAATCTTCCAAAAATGCTACGCTTTACATCACCTTATCCCCTTGCAAAGAGTGTAGTAAATTGATACATCAGGCAGGTATCATACGAGTAGTTTATCAAAATGCGTACAAAGATAATTCTGGTTTGGATTTTTTAAAAAAAGCAGGAGTCGAACTAGAACATATAGAAGATCTTGAAGAATGAATAGGGTAATGAAAATAGTTTTGCCACTGCTTATATCGGTGGTATTTGTAGCAGGGATTCTGCTTGGAGATCTTTTAAATTTCCAGGACAATTCATTTTCAAATTCTTCGAACAAACGCCAGAAACTCAACAGACTTATCAACTTTATCGACAAGGAATATGTAGATGATGTCAATACAGACAGCATTGTTGATATAACTGTAACCTCAATTTTAAAAAATCTAGATCCGCATTCTGCCTACATTTCCAATCAGGATTACGATTTTGTACAAGACAATATGCGAGGTGATTTTGTAGGCATAGGCATCAGCTTTTATACCATTAAAGATACCATTGCTGTCATAAGAACTTTAGAAAAAGGGCCAGGTGAAAAAGCAGGCTTGGAAGCAGGAGATCGGATTTTATATGCAGACGCGGTACCGCTTTTCGGGAATAACATGAGTAATGATTCACTCACCAAAATTCTAAAAGGCCCTGCCAATTCCAAAGTAAATCTCAAAGTAAAACGTCTGGGTGAAAATGATCTTTTAGATTTTGAAATCAACAGAGGGGTTGTGCCTTTAACTAGTGTAGATGCTGGATATATGGTCAATGATACATTAGGCTACATTAAAATAAATCGCTTTGCAGAATCCACCTACACTGAGTTTAAAACCAAAATGAAGCAATTTGCTACTCCAGAGATGAAGAGTGTCATTTTGGACCTTAGAGGTAACGGTGGAGGGTTTTTAAAGCAAGCAACCTTAATTCTCGATGAATTTATCCAAGATGATAGATTATTACTGTTTACAAAAAACAAAAACGGAGACTTGAAGGAAACTTTTTCTAGTGAACGCGGAGACTATGAGGATCAAAACCTTTATGTCTTTATAGACGAGAAGTCGGCTTCTGCCAGCGAAATTGTCGCCGGTGCTATACAGGATAACGACAGAGGAACCATAATTGGTCGTCGATCTTTTGGTAAAGGACTGGTACAAAGAGAAATGAACCTTGGTGATGGAAGTGCCGTACGATTGACTGTTGCCAGATATTACACACCAACCGGGAGGTCCATACAACGTCCCTATGAAAACGGTAATAGTGAGGCCTACTATTCCAAATATATGGAGAGATACTCCAATGGAGAACTTCTGAGTAAAGACAGCATCACTATTGATGATTCTTTAAGATATGAAACTCCAGAGGGCAAAGTAGTATATGGTGGCGGAGGAATCATTCCCGATATTTTTGTACCCAGAGATTCCGATCAGGCTATACAGGACATCAAGTTTATGTACGATGGTGGCGTAATGGATCGATTCATTTTTGACCTGCTTGACGAAAACAGAAAATTCTATAATTCACTTTCCCAGGAAGAGTTCCTTGAGAGAACGCTTATCACAGATAAAGTTTTGGATAGGTATACTCGCTATCTTGGAGATTATAACATGAACTACAACTTTGGAAGTACAAGCTATATTCTAGAAAAATATCTAAAAGCAACTATGGCGAGACAGCTGTTTGGCAGTGACCTCGCTGAAAAGATATCAAACGAAAATGACGTTTACATCAGCAGGCTTCTGAAATTAAATTCCGCAGAAAGCACTACAACAGACTAAAGGTGTATGAAGGATTTTGCTCAATTGGTCAAAACGATAGATAGCACCAACAAAACCAATAGAAAGGTGGAGGCTCTCAGTGAATACTTCCAAAAAGCATCAGATTCTGACAAAGTCTGGACCATCGCCATTTTATCCCACAGGAGACCTCCGCGACCAGTCAATAGCACCTTGATAAGAGGTTATGCTTCAGAATTGGCAGATATTCCGCTATGGCTTTTTGAAGAATCCTACCATATCGTTGGAGACCTTGCAGAAACCATTGCCCTGGTAGTGCCAGAAAAGTCTAAAACGACGGAAAAAAGCTTAAGCCAATATCTCCAAGAAATACTTCAACTGAAACCAAAATCAGAAGAAGAAAAGAAAGCGTATTTGGTCGAGAATTGGAGTCAGCTGAATTACTATGAGCGCTTTGTATTCACCAAATTGATTACTGGTGGTTTCAGAATTGGCGTGAGTCAGAAGTTGATGACGCGAGCACTTTCTCAGGCTACGGGAATCGATGAAGATATTCTGGCTTTTAAGCTGATGGGCAATTGGGATCCCAATAAAATCTCTTATTCTGAATTGATTCTGGAAGAAAATGAAGCTGATTATTTATCTAAACCCTATCCGTTTTATCTGGCTTATGCCATTGAGGATAATGCCTCTGAACTTGGAAACCCAAAGGAGTGGATCGCCGAACACAAATGGGATGGTATCCGCTCACAACTGATTGTGAGAAAAGGACAACTGTTTGTGTGGAGTCGGGGTGAGGAACTAGTCACCGATAAATATCCAGAGTTTGAAGCCTTTACGGAAGAACTTCCCGATGGGACGGTGTTGGACGGGGAGATTTTACCCTATCCCGGTGATAGCATCGGAGATTTTAAAGATTTACAAACAAGAATTGGCCGTAAAAATGTAAGCAAAGCGCTATTAAAGAAGCTGCCCGTTATCTTGAAAGCTTACGACATTTTAGAACATAAAGGAGAAGACATCCGGTCAACTCCTTTTGAAAAGCGACGAGTTATTCTCGATAAGCTTTTCGAAAAGTATTCTTCCAAAATAAAACCTTTCCACTTGTCTGAAACCATGCGCTTTTCTTCCTGGGAAGAGATGGCCGAAGAGCGAGAAAAAGCAAGAGACATCAAGTCTGAAGGCCTGATGATCAAGCGTGCAAGTTCCAGTTACGGTGTGGGCCGTAAAAAGGGAGACTGGTGGAAGTGGAAATCAGACCCCTTCAGTATTGATGCGGTGCTCACCTACGCCATGCGTGGACACGGCAGAAGAAGTAATTTATTTACAGATTACACCTTTGCCCTTTGGAACGATGATAAAACAGAACTCATCACCTTTGCTAAAGCTTATTCTGGCCTCACGGATAAAGAATTCAAAAAAGTAGATGCTTGGATTAAGAAAAATACCATCGAACGTTTTGGTCCTGTGCGTAGTGTGGAACACGAGCATGTATTTGAAATCGCCTTTGAAGGCATCGCCGAATCCAAACGTCACAAAAGTGGCATCGCTACAAGATTTCCCAGAATTTTACGCTGGCGACAGGATAAGAAAATTGAAGATGCCAATACGCTCGAAGACTTGAAGGCGATGATTCCTAAGTAAAATAAGGTCTCGACTGCGCTCGACCTGACATTTAATGCGTTCAACCTAAAAAAACTGTGCACGAGGTGAAATCTTATAGGAAACCTCAATTATCCCTCAATTTCTTTTTATAAATAAACTCGTTAAGGTACCAGGAGAAAGCTCCGTAAATTCCACCTCCTACAACAATTGAAATGGTCAATTGTACAAAAAAGTCTGTGTTGCTTAGCTGTCCCCATTTGTCCCAATAGTTGATCAATAGGTTGACGACAAAAATCAAAATTCCAAAACCAACACCATGTTTAATAATATATTTTGCTTTGCCTTGACTTCTAATTTTCTCCCAGTTATCAACAAATTTTTTATCAGCTTCTTTCATATATTTTATTTGGATAAGTAAATCTTATCAATTTCTAGTTGAAATTCTTCTTTCTTTTTATTTCCAATAAGTATGGCGACTTCCTCAATAGAATCTCCGCCGAAGTTGGGCAAATTTAAACTTCTCCCTCTATACCTCGGATAAAAAGAAGATAATTTTAATTGAATGGTTTGCCACTCAGAGGTTACTTCAAACTCCTGAACATAGGAATGCACTTCTTCAGCTTTGTTTTTCTTAATTCTAAATTGATAGGTTGACGGTTTGCCTTTCACTTTCAAAGTTACATAGGCATAAGATTGAACATCGTTAATCTCTGTAACATGTTTCACCTGCGCAAACCCGCCGTTATTTTCTAAAGAAACCTCACCAGAAAATACAGCATTACCGCTGTTATTCAATTGGATCTTGCTTTGAGATACGCCGCCCATTACTACATCATTTTCAATGACCCATTGTTTAAGGCCTGCATCATTATCAAAATCGAAAATCATTTTATTTTGTGCCATAGTTGTAGTTAAGATTAGACAGAACATTAAAGTTTTCATAGCAAGTCCGTTTTTGAATTTTAAATTTAGTTATTTTAAATCGAAATTTTAATCTATGCCTAAAACACTTTCTAAAGCTTATTTTGAACATCACAATGTTGTGTTATTGGCTAAGGATCTAATAGGAAAAGAACTAAACACCTACATCGAAGGCTTTAGAACCTCAGGTATCATTACGGAAACTGAAGCCTACGCAGGTAAGGGAGACAAAGCATGTCATGCGCATCTTGGAAGATTTACAGAGCGAACCAAAGTCATGTACGAGTCTGGAGGAATTGCTTATGTGTATTTGTGTTATGGCATTCACCATCTGTTCAATATTGTGACAAATACCCAAGGCAATGCCGATGCGATCTTAATAAGAGCCATTGAGCCTACTCAAGGTTTGGACATCATGCAGAAACGCCGGGGCAAATCTAAAATTGATAAAACTTTGACCTCTGGTCCTGGTAATTTGACCAAAGCTTTGGGCATCTCCAAATCTCATAATACCATAAGTCTTACAGGTGACGACATCTGGATAAACGATCTAGGTCATCAGACTTCAGATATTGTGGAAACCAAAAGAGTTGGTATAGATTATGCGGAAGAAGATGCAAGCTTACCCTGGAGGTTTTATGATAAAAATTCAAAGTATATTTCTGTAAAATAATCATCTATGAAGCTCAAACTTGTGTTGCTTTTTATAATTACATTTTCACTTTGTGATAGTTCTTATAGCCAGGACAAATTATTTTATAATCGAATACACTATTTTGAACATCAAGAATGTCAACATCCTATAGGTACGGTGATTTTGGACAAAGTCTACTATAGCTACAATGCAGATAACTCTTCATTTTTAAATTTCAATAATTCTGAGGGTGACATCGCTTTTGTAGACATGACCAACTACGGGAAATTCACAGCTTATAATCAATTTTTAAAAAACAATTTTTTAAGTGCTAGTGCTATAAAAATGGGATTTAAACAAAGTGTTCCTTCTATTTCTGAATCTGTGAAAGAAGCAAGAAGCCAATTTGAATTGGATAAAGTAAAGGATACTGTACTTGATGAGAAAACCCTAAAACATATTCGGATCAAGCCTAAAGATACGTTGGTCCACAGGTTCAAATCTTATAATATATTTATCAATACTGAAGTGGAAACTGAAACGCCACTTTTTACTTCGCCTTCAGTTTACTTCTTACTATTTGGAAGTCTAAAAGACTTAAAAGGGACCGTTGTAGAAACTTTTTTTATCGATTTGGAAGGCTATATGTTTTGCCGTGATGTGCTCGCCGGACTTCAAATTACCAACAAGAGGGTTATACTGAAATAAGTTAGCCCTGGATATACTTCTTGGGTGTGGTTCCAAATTTCTTTTTGAAGGCTGCAATAAAATGACTAGCTGTAGAATAGCCGATGCTTAGACCTACCTCATTCACATTATGTTGTCCTTTTTCCAGTAATTTTCTAGCATAATCCATTTTGTAATCAAAAAGAAAGGAGAATACAGTATCTCCATAGATTTCCTTAAACCCTTCCTTTAGTTTTTTCAAACTCAGTCCAACCTCATCTGCAAGTGCCTGTAGCGTTGGAGGTTCTGTCATACGTTGCAAAATAATGCTTTTTGCCAGTTTTATTTTCTTCACATTATCTTCATCATCTAGAAAAGGGCACTGTTCAATATCTGCCTCTGCAGGCCTGTTGAAATAAAGTCCTATCAACTCATAGGTTTTACCTTTTAAGTAAATTTTCCTAACAGAAGGATGCAGATTGAAATTCAAAATCTGACTCAATATCACAGCCATTGCTGGTGAAACTGACACCTCTTTGTAGAATTTTTTATCGCGATTATCTTCAGTCAAAAAGTCTATGTAGTTGGCTTCAGCAGAAAATAAAGTATGAAGTTTTTTGATAGAAATCAAAATGGAAACCGACCAGGATTCTGAAGAGGCTTCAAGATTGATTGGTAAATCCCGTTCAGGATTATAAAGCAAAAGAGAACGGTCTTCTTTAATATTTAAGGCATAGCGTCCCTCGTTAAAATTGAATTTGATCTCTCCCTTCACACAAAAGTGAAATTGAATAAAATCAGCACTTATATTATGAGTGATGCATTCTTCATGTTCAGAATCATTTTTGATAGATAATATGGATATCCCCTCTTCAATCTCAATAAATTGCTCCGAACCTCTAGCGATATTTTTCTCTGACATCAATGCCATCCTTCTGTGTTTATTATTTAGAACTGTTCTAATTAGACAAGCTCTAATGTGTTACTATGGTTACAAAAATACTTAAACGGGCTGATATTTATCAGATTTTGGGTAAAAATACGTCAAACGACAAAAAAGGAACTTATAGCGTTACTTTTAACTATGCTTATGCTCTAATTTTGTACTCCATTATTTTTGGAACATAAGAATGCAGAAATACAACGTCTCTAAACATAAAAACTTCTACGTCATTGGCATCAGCTATCAAAAAGCAGATGCAGAGACTAGAGGAAAATTCAACTTAAATATTGACCAAAGGAAAGCTTTATTGGATAAAGCAAAATCTATTGGTCTTACTTCTGTTGTGACTTCCTCTACTTGCAACAGGACTGAGGTTTATGCCTTTGCAGATCAGGCTGAAGTGCTTATTGATTTGCTATGTGAGTTTAGTATTGGAGACCAAACTACTTTTACTCAAAGTGGTTACGTTTTAGAAAATGAAGCAGCTATTAATCATATGTTTCGTGTAGGTGGTGGACTAGACAGCCAAATCCTTGGTGACTTTGAGATCATAAGTCAAATCAAATCTGCTTTCACCCTATCCAAGAAAAAGGGAATGATCAATCATTTTATGGAACGACTGGTCAATTCTGTAATTCAAGCCAGCCGTAGAATTAAAAATGAAACCAGAATTTCCTCTGGAGTTACATCGGTTTCATTTGCTTCGGTTCAATACATTTTAGACCATATCAATAATGTATCCGATAAAAAGATTTTATTGTTTGGAACTGGTAAAATTGGTCGCAATACGTGTGAAAATTTAGTCAAGCACACGAGCAATAAGAATATTACTTTAATTAACAGGACCAAAGATAAGGCTGAAGAAATCGCTGGTAAATTCAACTTGATCGTTAAGGATTTTTCAGAATTACAATCCGAAATTCGTTCTACAGATATTTTAATTGTGGCTACCGGAGCTCAGACGCCTACCATCACAAAGGAGTTGATTTATCCTAAAAAAGACCTTCTTATTTTAGACTTGTCTATTCCAAAAAATGTTGCTGAAGATGTGGAAGGTATGGCCAATGTGAAGTTGCTTCACCTGGATTATTTATCTCAACTTACAGATGAAACCTTGTCTAAAAGAAAGGCTTTTATCCCGGATGCTGAAGCGATTATTGAAGAGGTAAAAGTGGAGTTCAACGAATGGCTGGACACTAGAAAATTTGCTCCAACGATCAAAGCCTTAAAGGAAAAGTTCAAAATCTTCCAGGATGAAGAATTAGATTACCAAAGCAAGAAAAACAATCAGTTTGATAAAGAACAGGCTGAAATCATCAGCGATCGCGTGATTCATAAAATCACTCGTAGTTTTGCAAGCCACCTGAGAAGTGCCAATGGTTCCACTGAAGACAGCATTGCTTTGTTGAAAAAGGTATTCGAACTGGAAACTGAATCCGATTAGCCTTAACTTTACTTCCACTAATTTTATTCTCTTATGTCAAAAACTATACGGATAGGAACTCGTGATAGTGAGTTAGCTTTATGGCAGGCTCATAAAGTTAAATCACTTCTGGAACGTGAAGGTTACAACCCCATTCTCAAGCCCGTCAAATCTACGGGAGATCTCAATCTAGAGCAGCCACTCTACGAGATGGGAATCACCGGCATTTTCACTAAAACCCTTGATGTTGCCTTAATAAAAGGTGACATTGACATAGCGGTCCATTCCATGAAAGATGTACCTACAGCTCTTCCAAAGGGAGTTGTAGAAGGAGCGGTTTTACCGAGAGCTAATACTAGCGATATTCTTATTCACAAGGGCTTGAATGATTTTGATTCTGAAAAAACTATTGCTACAGGTAGTTTGAGGCGAAAGGCGCAGTGGCTTAGCAAATATCCTAATCACGAGGTTGTCAATTTACGAGGTAATGTAAATACGCGGTTACAAAAATTGGATGACAGTAATTGGGCTGGAGCCATTTTTGCGGCAGCAGGCCTTGAGCGTATAGACTTAAAACCAGACAATCATATTGAACTTGACTGGATGATTCCTGCCCCTGCACAAGGAGCGATGCTGGTAGTAACCATGGATTCCAATGCAAGATGTAAAACTGCTCTGGAACCTATCAATCATGCTGAAACTGCTTTGGCGGTAAAAGTTGAACGTGAGTTTCTGAAAACATTGGAAGGCGGATGTACTGCACCAATTGGAGCACTGGCAACTGTAGAAGCCAATGAATTGAGGCTCAAAGCTGGATTGTACAGTCTGGATGGAAAAGAAAGCTATACGCTTGAAGAAACAACGCCTTTGGAACAGGTTGAAGGTTTTGGAAAACGTTGCGCTGAACTCGTCTTGAAGCAAGGTGGCGACAGGTTGATGGCAGAGCTTCGAAAAGTTTTATAGTATGCATTCTGTTCTTTCTACAAAACTACTTTCTCAGTCTCAAACAAACTTACTCCTTAACGCTGGTCTTAGTGTAACTGAGTATAATTTTATACAAACCAAAGCATTAAGCTTATCAGGATCTATTTCCGAAGACACCTATCCGAATGCAATTGTAACTAGTCAAACAACAGTAGACTTAATCAAGGACTTTAAAATTGATGCCTGCTTTTGTGTGGGAAGAAAAACTGCCTCAAAGTTGAGATCGTTTGGGTTTCCTGTAGAATGTGTTGCAGAAAGTGGGAAAGCCTTAGCTGAACGTATTCTAGAAAAGTATTCAGAACTTTCTTTCACGTTTTTTGGAAGTGCCCAAAGAAGACCAGAACTGGCAAAAATCCTTGGGAAAGCTTATATTTCTCTCTCTGAAATCTTCGTTTACGAGACCATCAAAACAGCCAAAACCTTCAACAGAGACTTTGATGCAGTGTTGTGTTTTAGCCCGATGGGAGTGGATAGTTTTTTTGAAGCAAACCCTGCTTCAACGTCTAAAGTGATTTGTATAGGAAACACCACAGCTACCCAGGCAAAGCTTTATTCCAAATCTGTTTTTATTTCCAACACAAGCAGTGTGGAAAGTGTGATTGTGAAAGCAGTGAATCTTTTGAAGTAATTAATCTTCTAAATTTATTTCAATCCAAACCATTCTGTGGTCTGAACTTGCTTCCCTGTCTTCCATCAGTTCATACAATGGCTCTCCTTCAGTAGGCCAGAAAACACCATGATCCGTTACGTTTAAGCCAGTAGACGGCAGAACATAATCGGCTCTCAGCTTCCAAAAAGCAGTGTGGTATTTGGCGTGTTCATTATTTGGACTGTGCTTTTCACCTCCTTTGCTAGATGGGGTAAATGTATTGTTGACTCTCGGATGATTTAACAAACCACGAATCCCATCGTTGATCGCATTCCCTTCATCGGGTGATGCATTTAAATCTCCCATAATGACAAAAGGCGCTTTGCCTAAAGGCCCTTTTTTATCTGTATCGTCGTAAATATAGCTTCCTTCATTTTCATCAATATAATCTTTCCAAAACCTAATTTCATCATGATTTCTTTTGCCATTTCTATCTTCTTCACCATCAAAACCTGGAGGCGTAGGGTGACTGGCTAGAACATGTAAGGTCTTATCGCCTATGCTTATAGGCACATCCCAATGCGATTTTGACGACAGCCTAAAGGCTTCCCAGGCTTCGTCGCTATAGAAGTTTTCACCATCAGCAGATTTAGTTTCAAGATGGTTTGGCATGTCCTTCCATTTGAAAAATTGAAAGCTGCGAACATTTTCTTCATCAATCGGGAATTTAGATAGCAACACCATCCCGTAATGGCCTGGATACCTTCCATAACCAAAGGCATCGTTGGCTGTGCCTTCAAATTTCCCATCTCCATTGAGATCAAAAGGAGTTTCTAGACCTGTATTGGACGTTGAATAATAGTAATACGGGTAGTCGATAGCTTCTGTGCCATCTTGAGCATTATTCAAATAAGCTTTTATAAACTTTTCTATGCCCTGCTCAGGATTTTCGATATAATCAAATTCATTGAGCAGAATCACCTCAGGTCTTTTGGTTTGTATGATTTTAGCGATGTTTTTAATGTGCTGACTTTCTCCACTAGCAAGTTGGTCTATTAAAATTTGCGAAGAAACCCCATCCGCATATCTGCCCAAATAATTTTCGGATTCCATACTTACATTGAAAGTCGCGAAGGTTACTTTAGACTGTTGATCTGTTGAGTTTGGAGTCTTGCAATGTACCAAGAGCAAAACTATTGAAGACAGCAGTATATAGTTGTAATTCATGTCATGAGTTTTTGAACCTGCAAGTCTACAATAATAGGTGTATACATACTTTTCTAAATCATTAATTATTTGAGTTCAAGGTCCTAAATGACCTTTTTGAATTAGCAAAACTGAAAATCCAGGTATCCAATTGACGACTTTAAAAATTATATATTGGCAATTACTTAACCCCTTAATCAGCTCCTAATTAAAATTTTAATTTAGAATTCGCATAACAGAATAAACAAAAAATCCCGCTGAATAGCGGGATTTTGGTTTCAAAGAAAATTGAAATTTATTCGAAGTCTGCAGCAGTCACGCCTTCGTTAAATTTAACCTCTTCCATTTTGATGTCGATGGTTTGCGGACCTAAATTTTGACTTAAAGTCATAGGTAGCAACACCCCATTCTTTTCAGTATAGTCTTTGTAAGAAATGGTAATCGTCATTTTTTGACCCATTTGCTCCGCCACTGTTTCAGTTGCAAGTTTTAATCCTGAATCAACACTATAAAATTCTTTAGCATTTTCAGTCAGTTGCACTGTATAAGCATCTTCTCCATCAACAGATTCGATACCTGTTAACTTTGCACCTTCAGAAACTTTCATTTCCGGGAAGGTTCCAGAAGTTACTTTTAAGTCTTTCACTTGTTGCTCATTAAGATCAATTTTTTGACCCTGAGCAGAAGCGTAACCTTTTTCACCATCAAAAACTTGTTTGTTTAAGGTCATACCGTTCATTTCAACAAGCGTTAGCGACTTCCCTTCCTGGGTAGCCTTGCTCGTGAAAGAGATCGACATACCTTGTACAGACGCGCTTCCTTTCATCATCATAGTTTCGACTTTAGAAAGGGTTTCTTTGCCTCCAATAGCCTGCAGATAATCGTTGTAAACCGTTTCGACAGTGACTCCCTCTGGAAGTTCTTTTTTAAATTCAGGTTTGTCTACTTTTTCAGTTTCTTTATTGAAGTAAAGCACTGGGATTTTCTTGCCTTTGAATTCTACCGTCTCAAGATTTTCAATCACTTCGGATCCTTTTCCGGCAACTACGATTTGCATTTGATCTGTTTTCAGATATTTTTTGGCAACTCGCTGGATATCTTCCTGTGTCACCGCGTTGATTTTTTCAAGATACGTTTCGTAAAAATCTTTATCTAGTCCTTCAGTTTCAATATTGAGAGCATAATTAGCTATTGTAGAAGGTTGTTCTAACCTCATTACAAAAGACCCTGCAAATTTCTTTTTAGTATCCTCAAGTTTATCTGCATCAACTTCTTCGTTGCGAATTCTATCAATTTCTTTGATAAATTCAACCACAGCACTATCAGTCACTGCATTTCTTACGCTTGCTGAAGCTCTAAATCTTGAAGCATACCGACTATCACCTACACTTGATCTAGCTCCATAAGTATAGCCCTTATCTTCTCTCAAATTCATATTAAGATAGCTGCCAAAACTCCCTCCCAGGATTTGATTCATTACAATAACTGGAAAATAATCAGCATCCGCCATCTTCAAGTCAACTGTATTTTGCACAATAATTTCACTCTGCACAGCATTGGGCATATCAACAAAATTGATTTGAGTGTATTGAGCTGGCTTAACGGATGGAATCGATGTGTTTGGAGGTGTAGCTTTTTTCCACTTTCCAAATGTATTTTTTACAATTTTCTTGGCATCCTTTTTAGTAATGTCACCAACTAAAACTAAGTAAGAGTTTTCTGGGACAAAGTAGTTTTTGTAAGCATTTTGAACATCTTCCAGGGTAATGTCTTCTACAGTTTTAGTAGAAACGTATTGGCCATATGGATGATTAGATCCGTATGCCTGACTAGAACTTAATCTGTTTGCAATAGTACCAACATCATTTTGTTCAGATTTTAAACTTTCGATTAGTTTTGTTTTTTCACTTTCAAATTCTTCCTGTGTGAACTTTGGTTTTAAGGCACCTTCGGCCATCAATTCCATAACTCTTGGGAAAAATTTTGATAATGAACTCGCGAAAGCACTTTCTGCACCGTAGCTTAATCTTGCTCCTAAGAAATCGATTTCTTCATTAAATTCATCTTTGCTAGTTTCCTGAGTTCCTGTACCCAATAGACTAGATACCATAGTTTTGGTGCCAGGTTTCTTTTCTGTATAAGGTTTGTTGTCAATGATAAGTCGCGCAGAAACTCTTGGGAGTTTGTCATTTTCCACAACAAGGACTTTAAGTCCGTTGCTTAAGGTAAATGTTTCTGGCTCACCGATATTAATAGTCGGCGCTGGGCCTGGTTTAGGCATTTGGGATCTGTCTATCTGAGCAGACATACTAGTACCAACCAAGCATACTAAAAGTATTGCAATTATATTTTTCATTTTGATTTTTTTATTCGTTTGATTCGGGTAAATAATCTAGCTCTAGTCTTTGGTTCTCTTGTAGATATTTATTTGCTACCTCTTTGATCTCCTCTCTGGTAATGCTTCTGTAGATTTCAATTTCTTCGTTGATCAAATTTGTATTACCGTAAAGCATCTGGTAAGTAGCCAAAGATGCAGCAATACCTTGAATGCTAGCATTAGAATTTACAAATTGGTTTTCGAATTTATTTTGAAGTTTTTGATACTCTCTTTCCGAGATCAATTCTGTTTGAAGTTTTTCAATTTCTTCATCCATCACCTCTCTTAATTTTGAAAGTTCTACATCACCTAAAGGTAAAGCTCCAATCAAATACGTTCCATAATCTTCCTGACTTCTAGCAAAGGCTAATACTTGTAGAGCTATTTTTTCATCATCCACCATTCTTTTATACATTCTCGAACTTTTTCCATCCGTTAGAGTTGAGGAAATCATATTGAGAACGTAAGCATCCCTGTCCTTCATAGATGGAGTTCTATAAACTAGAGCCGTTAGGGGTAATTGTATGTTGCTGTCGTAATCTGTAGCTACTATTTTCTCCTGTATAGGGTCTTCTTCTATGTCAACTCTTTCTACTTCTGGTCCAGCAGAAATAGGACCAAAATAATCTTCAATCATTTTTTTGGTTTGAGCTACATCTATATCTCCAGCTACTACCAAAGTAGCATTATTTGGGATATAATACTTATCGAAAAAAGCTTTGAATTCCTCTAATTCTGCTGCATCTAGGTCTTCCATTGTCCCTATAACAGAGTTTTTATAAGGATGCTTATCAAACATGTAAGGATCCACTCCCGTTCCGTAGGCTATTTTACCATAAGGAGCATTATCAATTCTAGAACGTTTTTCTTCTTTTACTACCTCATTTTGTGTGTCCACACCAATTTGGTTGATAACCGGATGGTACATTCTTTCTGATTCCATCCAAAGTCCAAGTTCTAAGGCATTAGACGGGAAAGTTTCGTAATAGTAAGTACGGTCGTGAGTAGTGTTGGCATTGTTACTTCCGCCGTTGGCAGAAACAATATCAAACCATTTACCCCTTTCGATATTCTCTGTTCCCTCGAATAGAAGGTGTTCAAAGAAATGGGCAAAACCGGTTCTTCCAGGAGCTTCGTCTTTTGCACCTACATGGTACATAACGCCAACCGTAACAACAGGAGCCGTGTTATCTTGATGTAAGATCACTTGCAAACCATTGTCTAAGTTGTATTCTGTAAATTCCACTTTCTGAGCTTGAGCCAGAGTCATGAAAAATACAAAAACGGATAACATAATAGTCTTAGTCATTTTTATATTGTTTTGATTTATGATTAATGAGTCTAAAAATATGAAAATTGTTACATAATTTTTTGATTACTTTTTATTATTTTGGAATACTTAAGACTTTATTAATTCACTAATAAAATTCTTATCCAACCCGAAATTTAATATATTAGCAAATAAAACTAACTCATGAGTCGATTTGTACTTTCGGTAAGATTTGGAATAGCGTTAACATCGTCGTTGATAGCTTATTTTCTAGTATTGTCTTTATTTGGTTTACATACTAATCCTTTTTTCAGTTTATTTAATGGAGTCATAACAGGTTTTGCTATTTATGAAGCTATTAGGTATAAAAGAATTGAGTTAAAATCAGGCTATTCGTATACTGCAGGCTTCCAGGCTGGTATCGTTACCGGTTTTTTAGCAACGATAGTGTTTACAGCCTTTATGGCAGTCTATGTAACCGAAGTAGATCCAGATTTCATCAGCAAAATTGCAGAAACCTTTTCTAAGTCTTACAATATAGGTGTTGGAGTATTTAGCTTTACAGTATTATTATCGGGATTGGCTACCACAATTGTACTCACTCTTTCTTTTATGCAGCTCTTCAAGCATAAGTTAAAAGAGTAATTTTTTCAATAGAAGTTTTTTGTTGACAGTTATTTTTAAAATACTATATTTGCAAACTATTTAGTAAAAATTAAATAACTAAACACTATGTATGCAATTGTAGAGATAGCAGGGCAGCAATTCAAAGTTGCGAAAGACCAGAAAGTGTTTGTTCATCGTTTAAAAGAAGACGAAGGTGCTGATGTATCTTTTGATAAAGTTCTTTTACATGCAGACGGTGACAACATTACTCTAGGCGCCCCGGCTATAGATGGTGCTTCTGTTAGCGCAAAAGTCGTTAAGCACTTGAAAGGAGACAAAGTTATTGTCTTCAAAAAGAAAAGAAGAAAAGGATACCGTAAGAAAAATGGCCATCGCCAGTATCTTACTGAAATCCACATTGGAGACATATCAGTTTCTGGTGGTTCTAAAAAATCTACTTCAGCTTCTAAGAAAAAGGAAGAGCCTAAAAAAGAGGAAAAGAAAGTAGAGAGCAAAGAAACTACTACAGACTTAAGCAAGCACACTGTTGCTGAGCTTAAAGAAATGGCTAAAGATAGAGGCCTTGAAGGATATTCTGCTTTGAAAAAAGCTGAATTAATTGAATTATTAAGTAAGTAACATAATTACAAAAACTAAACATCATGGCACATAAGAAAGGTGTTGGAAGTTCAAAAAACGGAAGAGAATCAGAATCGAAACGTTTAGGCGTGAAGATTTTTGGAGGACAGCCTGCTGTTGCTGGTAATATTATTGTGAGACAAAGAGGAACTGCTCACAAACCTGGCGATAACGTGTATGCTGGAAAAGATCATACCTTGCATGCTAAAGTTGACGGTATTGTACATTTTAAAAAGACAAAAGACGATAAGTCGTTTGTTCACATACAACCATTTGAAGCTTAAGCAGAAAGAATTTATTACATATAAAAAGGCCCTTTGAATTAATCAAAGGGCCTTTTTTTGTGGATGTTGATGATAATATTAATAATACAATCATCTGTCTATCTTATTGCTTTAAGATTAAAACCACGCATTCCATGGAATTCTGGATAGCATAAGCAGTAGCGCTAAAGCATAAAAAATGGCTATAGTTCTAAATTTCTTGTTGGAAGCCAGTTTCTTTTTGTGTTTACTATAACCTACCGTAATGAGGACAATAGTAACAATCATTGTGAGTGGGTGTTCAACAAGGTATAGCCTTAATGTGCTATCTCCCATTACACCTTTCATCCCAACTTCAGAAAAAGCATTAAAATAAGGACTCACAAAGTAGAGAACAATTCCAATAAGCAATTGAAGATGTGAAACAATGAGTGTAAACAAAGAAATTCTAAAATCTTGAGGGCCAAATGGTTTTTTGCCAAGTGTTTTTATAATGGCATTAAAAGCAGCCAAGGTAAGGACCAAAACCACTAGATAGGCCCAATAGGAGTGAACAATCTGTATAACTTCGTACATAGTATTTTATTTATCGTTTTCAAATAAAGCTTTTAGCTCTGTTGCGTCTTTTGGTTTCATCTTACCTGCGAGTACCAGGCTTAATTGCTTACGTCTTAACGCCGCATCGTATCTCTCTTTTTCTAGTTTAGTCTGAGGTTCTAGCTTTGGAACAGGCACAGGGTTGCCAGTATCGTCTACAGCAACAAATGTGTATATGGCCTCATTGGCTTTCGACCTTCTTCCACTCTCTCTATCTTCAATCCATACGTCTAAAAAGATCTCCATAGAGGTTTTAAAATTTCTTGAAACTTTTGCCTCTACAGTAACTACACTTCCCAGTGGAACTGCTTTATTGAAGGCAACATGATTCACGGAGGCTGTAACCACAATTCGTCTAGAATGTCTTCGAGCTGCTATACTTGCTGCCCGATCCATTCTCGCCAGAAGCTCTCCTCCAAATAAATTATTAAGGGGATTGGTTTCACTTGGGAGAACTAAATCTGTAAGGACGGTTTTGGATTCTTCAGGATATTTTACTTCCATTTATTTTTTTTGCAAAGATAGGTTTTGTAGTGTTAACCCAAGCTTAAAGTTGCTTTACATACAACCAGGCTTCTGGATTTTCTATGACCTTTATTTTTCTCAGTTGTTGTAAAGCCTCCCCTTTTTGAACATAACTTGCAAAGACCACCTGATGGAGACCGTACGCATTCTTTCCAATCAAAGCAGCATCATAACCCTTTGCTTTTAAAAGTTCAACCTTTTTCTTGGCGTTATTTTCTATACGAAAAGCACCTGCCACAATGTGATATTTTGGCAAAATGGTTTCTGTTTTGGCAGTGTTGAGTGGTAACTCTGATAATGTATAACTGAACTCTGCACTTTGAATCCTTTCTTGTAAGAGGGATTCAGCTTTTTGAGATTCGGTGTCGTTAAACGAGACAACATAATTATTATACTGATATAAACCTGCAAAACTCGCGATACTTAAAGCTATTACACCCACAGCAGCGTATTTTAGATAAGGCCTGCTTTTCTTTTCTTCTGAATGATGGTCTAATGGATAAACCGGTGATATTAACTGATCTTCTGGTTTATTTTCCAGTACTAATGCTTCCTTTTCTTCATCAGTTTGAATTTCCTCTTTACTGCTGATTGTTTTGCTTACTTCATTAAGTTTTAACTCATCTAAACCAAAAGACTCTACAAAGTAATTGATGGTGTTGTATGGCTCAAAAGAGAGATTATCTTCCTTGTCCAGGTAAAACTTTCCTAGTTTAGGAATTTCTAAAACACGATCTACTTGTAAGGCCGTTTGAAAATCATTTACAAAAAGTTGAATCTTATGTTTCGCACTCTCAAAATCCATGGACTCGGCTTTGGCTATGGTTTCTGCCAAAAGTCCATCATGATTCTGGATGGCCTTGTTAAAAGTAATTTTCCTGGAAGGAGGTGTAAATTTATGGGTGTCTGGGTGGTAAACTGTTGTGTTCTTCTGAGTAACAAAAGCACCAAATCCAGGGACTATCACACACTCATATCTATATAGTAATTGCTGTATATATGCTTCAACTCTCATATAAACAAAGTTAATTTTTTTACTTACATAAGCAACAAGCTAACTCTATTTTGAGAGATATATTTCTAAAATTTGAATTTAATCCCTGAATAAATACCGAAAAAATAAGGTTGAAAGTTGGACGTGTTAGCTTCAAATGTATTGATTTGATACATAAACTTAGGTTCCAGATTGAAGGATACAGTTTTAGAAAAATTATAATCCATCCCTACACCTAAATTGGCACTAAAGCTGAAGGAATTGAGATTATCTGCCTCACCTATGCTAGAAGACCGTCCATTGTCTTCAAAGAAGATTTCATTATTATTCAATACATACGTACTTGCTCCACCCAATACATGCAACCCGATTTTTTTATCGAGAATCGCATACTCTATTTCCAAGGGCACCTCAACAAATCCAAGTTCATGATTAATTGCACCAACAGGACTTAAGTCTGATGGTGTGTTCGTAAAAGAGGAGCCACTCGCTTCACTCATGGGCGCATTCCTACTACTTACACCACTATTCACAGCAGAAACCAGCGCAACTTCTCCTATGAGGTTGTTTTTGATACTTAAATTACTAGAACCCTCTGCCCTGAATGATGAAGAGGTTGAAGATAAGATAACATCCTGAGTATTGTATCCCATAGCAACTTGGTTCACACCAGTTCTTATTTTCATCTTTTTATTTATAGCATAAGCTACATTTACACCAAAAGAGACATTTGCATTACTGGATGTTTTTCCTTGAAGACTAGGCTCAACAGGGTTACCACCGTTTAAAGAATTCATAAAAACTGGAGCCACGTTGGGTTTTACTTCCCAGGGTCTGTCAACTGTATTGTCATCTTCTAAAGCTAGGAGGTCATCATCTTCTATAGCATCAAATAAAGATTTCTTTTTGACCGTGTTTTCTTTTAATAATACATTGTCAGATTTAACATCTTCAATAAGAGATGAAACACGTAATGCATTTGTAAAAGAATTTACAGCAGATCTGTTTAAAAGATTAACTGATGGGGATGATCTTTCTGCGAGCTGATTTTTTTCATATATAGAGGAAGCATTGGTGTAGTTTTGTGAGCTGTTGTTAGAAGGACTTGTTGTCTCTGTTTCAGAAACCTGAAAAGCGAAACGCGTTTCCAAAGAATTTTCTATAGTTGATAAGTTTTGGTTGACTGACGAAAAACTATACTGACTAGGAATTACTTCTAAAGAATTTGAAGTCGATTTAATTTTTGAATTCGTCTCCGATGAAAGAGATGAATTCAAACCTAAAGAACTATAATAATACCCGCCTAATGCACTAAATATCATCAAAATCGCTGCTACTGAAGCAGCCTGCCACCAAAAAGGAAGTAGTAGTCGACGCTTCTTTTTTTCTGATAATTTCTCTTCGATTCCATCCCAAACTTTTGGAGAAGGCGAAGCCTGAAAGTCTTTTAGACCTTCTTGAAATAACCGCTCTATAGGTTTAGAAGATTTCATTTAGTTGTGATCTATTTTGTAGGGATACGTTTCCTCTGCATTTGCCTCTGTTATTTTTTTTCGCAATATCTCTTTGGCTCTGGAAAGATTAGACTTAGATGTCCCTTCTGTAATTTGAAGCGTTTCTGCAATTTCTCTATGTGAAAACCCGTCTAAAGTATAGAGGTTAAAAACCATTCTATAACGATCTGGTAGAGTTTGAATACAATTCAAAAGAAACTGTAAGGAGTAGCTTTCGTCTTCTACATAAACATCTTCAGCTTTAAGGGCTTCTTCGTTCACCAATTCAAACACCTTCTGTTTTCTATATCGCTGCAAACAAATATTGATAGTGATTCGTTTTAACCAGCCTTCAAAAGAACCTTTGTGCTGAAACTGATGAATTTTTTCAAAAATGGTAATAAAAGCATCTTGTAAATTGTCTTCAGCTTCAGAATAATTCCTGGAATATTTTAAAGAAATACTAAAAAGCACATCTGCAAACATTTCGTACAACAGCTTTTGTGACGCTATGTCATTTTGTTTACAACGCTTTATTAGGTTCTTTAATTCCATTTATTCTTCTATCACAACGACATCTTTTTCTAGATAAATAGATTCTCCAACACTATCTCGATCTTGAAGGAATTTGAATGTGAAATCAGATTCAAATTCATTTGTAAAATCTATTTCCCTAGGTTCGCCTATTGCTTGCTGATTACAGTTTGATGATTGAGTAAATAATGTAATTGCTCGCACAAAGTACAAACTATCTCCCTGATTTACAGCTTCAAAATTAGAAAATGTGTGACAATCTGAATCTTTTTCGTAAGTAATATCAAAAGTATAGGTTTCACCTACAACCATAGTATCAGGTACTTCGGCATCCAGAATTCTCGAAACTTGAGTAGATTGAAAAAAACCGTCATCATTTACTTCACAACTTACCAAAATAATTGACGCTAAGAAAAAGACAATAAAAAGTTTACTTAGAAATTTCATTAAAGTTTGTTTACTCTTTAGACGCTACAAGATGGATTTGGTTGCGTCTGCTTCAACAAATAAAATAAAAAACCGATGAATAATCATCGGTTTAAAACATTTGAGGAATAAGTAGTAGTCTTAATCTTCAGATTTAGCCAGTTTGATGGCCTCTACAATTTTCACTTCCAGTTCTTCCATCAATTCAGGGTTATCCAGCAATAGCGTTTTTACAGCATCACGGCCTTGTCCAAGTTTAGTGTCTTCGTAGCTAAACCAGGATCCTGCTTTTTTGATGATTTCGTAATCCACTCCAATATCGATAATTTCACCAATTTTTGAAATTCCAGTTCCATACATGATATCAAATTCTGCCATTTTGAACGGTGGTGCCACTTTATTCTTTACGACTTTCACCCGGGTTTTATTACCCATCACATCACTATTCGCATTTTTAATTTGGGTTGACCGTCTGATGTCCAGCCTTACGGATGCGTAGAACTTCAAAGCATTACCACCTGTAGTGGTTTCTGGATTTCCGAACATCACTCCAATTTTTTCTCTCAACTGGTTGATAAAAATTACCGTACAATTGGTTTTACTGATGGTTGAAGTCATTTTTCTCAAAGCCTGAGACATCAATCTAGCGTGAAGACCCATCTTGGAATCTCCCATCTCACCTTCAATCTCGCTTTTTGGCGTTAAGGCAGCTACGGAGTCAATCACAATTATATCAATTGCCCCAGAGCGAATCAAATTTTCAGTAATTTCCAGAGCCTGCTCCCCGTGGTCTGGTTGAGAAATGATAAGGTTATCTATGTCAATATTAAGATTTCTAGCATAGGTTCTGTCGAAAGCGTGTTCAGCATCAATAAAGGCTGCTATTCCACCAGCTTTCTGTGCCTCTGCAATCGCATGAAGCGTAAGCGTAGTTTTACCAGAAGATTCTGGTCCATAGATTTCGATGACTCTTCCTCTAGGATAGCCACCAACTCCCAATGCCAGGTCCAATCCTAAAGAACCAGAAGAAATTGCCTCCACATCTTGCACAGCTTGGTCGCTCATTTTCATGACCGTTCCCTTACCATACGTCTTATCTAGCTTATCCAAAGTCAATTGAAGCGCTTTTAACTTTGCATCTTTCTCGCTATTTTCTTTTGCCATATTTTTTATTGAATTCGTTTTTGTAAAAATAGTATTTCTTTTTAATATTGAACTTCAGTTACGCAACCATTCAACTTAAGCGTATCTTTACTATAAAGAACAGTATTTGAAATTTCTAATAAAAACATCTATAACCAATAAGCACGGCATCTCGGTTTCGTTTATGACCGTATGCAGCTGCAAAATCGACGGGGGCTGACGTTGTTGTATTTTTGATTAATTACAAAAAATTAAAAATGTATAACAACGAATTAGCCAAACCTTGTTGTTTTTTACAACATTTTTGAAAAAGCCCCAATACAAGGGGCTTTTTTCATTTTATAAAAATTAAAAGTTATCTATTAACAAACTTTAACAAAAAAGCTATTTTTGAGCAGCATAATTTTCAAATGCTGAATTATATTTGCATCATCATCTGCCACTTTCTGGTGTATGATTTATAAAGAAGAGGCGAGAGACAGGCTCCGCGACCCTCGGCAACCTCAACAAAATGTTGAAAGGTGCTAATTCCTGCCCAAAAAGGGAAATATAAATTATAAGAAAATGAACTTGTATTTTTTAAACACCGCGGTATCTATTCAATTCAATCTTGAATTAAATTCATCATTATCTTTTTGCACAACAACAATGCGAATGCACACGCCTATGTCGTGCTATTGTTGTATGTGCGCATAGGCTCATTTCCCGAATTTTCTAATTAACTCTAGCCTTCTGTCTTGAAGGCGTTACGAGTCGTTCAATTTTATAAACTCTTATTAATTCATTACATATGTCTACTACACTAAAATTTGAAAGTTTACAACTTCACGCTGGTCAAGAAGCAGACCCAACTACAGGCTCTATTGCAGTTCCAATTCATCAGACCTCTTCATATCAATTTCAAAATTCGAAACAAGCAGCAAGATTATTTGGACTGGAAGAATTTGGAAACATCTATACGAGAATCATGAATCCTACAACAGATGTTTTTGAAAAGAGGGTTGCTGCTCTCGAAGGTGGCGTTTCTGCTGTAGCAACCTCTTCTGGTATTGCTGCACAATTTCTTGCGCTAACTACAATTTTGCAAACCGGAGATAATTTTGTTTCTACTTCTTATGTTTACGGTGGAACCTTCAATCAATTCAATGTTACCTTCAAAAAACTTGGCATCGATGCTCGCTTTGCCAACGGTGACGAACCCAGCTCTTTTGAAGCTTTAATCGATGATAAAACCAAAGCTATCTACCTGGAAACTATAGGTAATCCAGAATTTAATATCCCAGATTTTGAAGCGATTGCTAAAATTGCTCAAAAGCATCACATCCCACTTATTGTAGATAATACATTTGGTGCTGGCGGAGCGATTGCTCAGCCTATAAAACACGGCGCCAATATTGTCACGAGTTCGGCAACCAAGTGGATTGGCGGCCATGGTAACAGCATTGGAGGAATTCTCGTAGATGCAGGAAACTTTAATTGGGGTAATGGCAAATTCCCTGGATTCACTGAGCCTTCTGAAGGTTATCATGGACTTAAATTCTGGGAGGTGTTTGGTGAAGGCAACGAACTAGGGCTGCCTAATGTCGCTTTTGCCATTAAAGCCAGAGTGGAAGGTCTAAGAGATTTTGGCCAAGCTTTGAGCCCATTTAACTCTTTCTTATTGCTTCAAGGTCTGGAAACTTTATCGCTACGAGTCGAACGCCATTCTGAAAACGCCTTAAAACTGGCCAAGTACCTGGAAAAACATCCGAAAGTAGAATATGTCAATTATCCCGGGCTGGAAAGCTCACCATATCATGAAAATGCTAAAAAGTATCTCCAGAGGGGATTTGGAGCAGTATTATCTTTTAAGCTAAAAGCGACTTTAGAAGAAGCAGACCAACTGGTGGATTCACTAAAGTTAATTATACACACGGCCAACGTGGGTGACGCTAAAACTTTGATAATTCATCCTTCTTCAACCACACACCAACAGCTCGATGAAGTCGAACAAAAAGCGGCTGGAGTATTTCCAGGATTGCTCAGAATTTCAGTAGGGATTGAGCATATAGACGACATCATCGCTGACTTGGATCAAGCCTTTTCACAACTTTAAAAACATTTAAAAATGAGTATTTCAAACTTTTCAATAAACGGAACTAGTATCAATTCTACCTTATATAAAGGGACTTCCAGACAATTTAATTTCTTGGTAGATGAGCCCAACGAACTTGGCGGCCAGGACCTGGCGGCTAATCCTGTGGAATATCTATTGGCCGGTTACGCAGGTTGCCTCAATGTGGTCATCAATCTGGTAGCTAAAGAATTGGGTATAAAACTTTACGATTTCAAAATTAACATCAATGGAAATATTGATGCAGCAAAATTTCTGGGTCACAGCGAAGATGGTAGAGCTGGTTTTCAATCTTTGGATGTGGACATTGACTTTGTTACCAATGCCACACAGGAAAGCGTGGATTTTCTTCTGAAAAACGTAAAACAAAGATGCCCTATCAATGATAACTTAAGCAATAAAACCCCCATTAATTATCACATCAACACCTCATCCTTAAAGGAAGAAATACATGCCTAAAATTTTTAAATACCAAGATCAGTTTCAACTTGAAAATGGCGAAAGCCTGCCTGAACTTGAGGTGGCCTACAACACTTTGGGTCACCTCAATGCTGAAGGCTCCAACGTCATCTGGATATGTCATGCCTTGACGGCAAATGCCCATCCCGAAGAATGGTGGCCAGGAATTTTTGATAAAGAAACAGGAATCGATCTGGATGAATACTTTGTCGTCTGTGCAAATATTCTGGGTTCTAGTTACGGAAGTACTAGCCCAAAAAGCATCAACCCAGAAACAAAGACTTCCTACGGATTGGATTTTCCAAAATTCAGCATTAGAGATATTACTAAAAGTCTGGATCTCTTAAGAGAAGATCTTGGAATTTCAAAAATTCAATACCTCATGGGTGGATCTATGGGTGGGATGCAAGCTATGGAGTGGGCTATACAAAAGCCCGATAAAATCAAAAATCTGATTTTGCTGGCCACAAGTGCTAAACATTCGTCTTGGGGTATTGCCTTTAATGAAACACAACGCATGGCCATTGAATCGGATGCTACTTTTTACGAAAACAAAGAAGAAGCAGGAAAGAAAGGACTTGAAGCCGCAAGAGCTATTGCTTTGCTGAGTTACAGAAATTACAATACATATAAAGTAACCCAAATTGACAAAGAAAACACGACAGACGATTTTAGAGCATCTTCCTATCAAAACTACCAGGGACAAAAGCTTTCGAAACGTTTTGATGCGAAATCCTATTGGTATTTATCCAAAGCCATGGACAGTCATGATGTGGGCAGAAACAGAGAAAGTCAGGAAAAGGCTTTAGCACAAGTCAAAGCCAAAACGCTGGTGATTGGGATTCAAAGCGATTTGCTATTTCCAGTAGAAGAACAGAAATTTTTAGCTAAGCACACAAGCAATAGCGCCTTAGAAATCATCGACTCTATTTATGGCCACGATGGCTTTTTGATAGAAGTGGAAAAGATAAAACAATTGATTAAAAAACATTTTAAACTATAACCAATGCCACAACAGCTTACTATTGGATTATTTGGATTTGGGAGCGTAGGTTCTGGGATATACCACCTGCTCAAAAAGAAGAGTATTCCTGAAATAAAACTTAAAACCATTGTCGTAAAAAACCCTGACAAACCCAGGTCTATACCTTCTGAACATTTTAGTTATCAACCTGAAGCTATTCTGGAAGACAGTGCCATCAACGTAGTTTTAGAATTAATCGACGATGCTGATGCAGCTTACTCTATTGTAAAGAAAGCCCTCCATGACAAAAAACATGTGATCACGGCGAACAAAAAAATGCTGGCAGAGCATTTTGAAGAGCTTGTTCATTTAGCACAGCAACAGGGTGTGAGTTTGCTTTACGAAGCTTCCGTTTGTGGTAGCATTCCTGTGATACGAACTTTGGAAGAGTCTTTTGGCTATGATCCTTTAACGTCACTTAAAGCCATAAGCAACGGAACTAGTAATTATGTGCTGACGCGTTTATTCCAAAATCCACAACCTTTTGAGGAGATCATCACCGATGCCCAAAAACATGGCTTCGCAGAATCTGATCCAACGCTGGACATTGATGGTTGGGACTCCAAATTCAAGCTTATCATAAGTAATTACCATGCCTTTGGGGCTTTGAACACGCCAAAAGACATTTTGAAGGTAGGTATTCGTCATGTCAAACCCGAAGACATTGAATTTGCCAAGGAAAAAAACTTCAGCATCAAATTGATTGGCCATTCTAAACTTGTAGACGGCAAACTCGAAGCTTACGTGGCTCCACAATTTATCCCTGCTTCTGAAGCGATTACCAACATAGCTTTTGAAAATAACGCCGTAGAAATCAATGCTGACTTTGCGCATCAGCAGGTGCTTCAGGGAAAAGGGGCCGGAAGCATTCCAACGGCTAGTGCTGTGCTTTCAGATTTGACATCATTGCTAAGAAACTATGCGTATCCGTATTCAAAAGCCAATCAAAAGCACGCCATCAAGTTTGATTCTGAAAGGCTTATCAAAGTTTACATTTCGTCTTACGACAGAGAAGACTTGCAGCCTTTTCAATTCAACACTGAAATCCTTTGTGGCACCCAAAAACACCTTCAGTATAAAATTGGAACCCTTTCCATTAAAAGCTTAAAGGAGCAGGTGAAAGACTTAAGATCTGAGGTGTTTATTGCTGTGTTTGCTGATTGAAACTGATTCTATTGAGCATTGGTAAACAAACTTTGGTAATTTAGAATTTCATATTATATAAGATGATTTTTCTATGTTTTAGCATCGAGCGGAGTCGAGATGAAGTTGGTTCCCGACTAAGCTTATGCTGAAGTATTCAAGTACTCGAACTTAAACGAAAAAGTCATTAAAAGCGCAATCGAGACCTTCTTTGAAGTTTGACTCTCGATTGCGCTCGAGGGGACATTCTTCTCGACTTTAGTTGACGCTAAGCTTGATCATGTACTCGAAATGGTTTGCCAACATCGAAATTTTACATTACAAATGAACACTTAATTGTACATCTCTTTGCCATAGATATGTGTGTTGAAAAAGCTCTGAATGACCAGGGCTTTTTTATCATCCCTTAAATACCCATCTCAATCTTCCCTCTACTTCAACTATGCTCAGTAAAGACTGGAAAGAAAAGCATATTTAAATTAATATGCCGGAAGTATAATTGTAGCTTTTTCTCTCCTTGCATTCGAGGATTCCTATTATTAACGGGAGAGCCTGCCAGCAAAAAACTTGAAGGCAGGCAATGCGCAATACCGATAGACATACGGAGTCTATCTATGTTCCAGACCTCCAAGTCTTCTTTTTACTCGTCACTTAACTCATAAAAACACCTACCTTAATTCTGTTTGAGCAAATATAAAAGGGTTATTTCGACAAAACGTTTGTTGATATAGAACATAATTCTATTTTTAGAGCAAATTTATAACTAACAAAAATCAATCTATTTTAATCAACTTAACTTATAACCTATTGAAATGAAAATTACGATCATCCTTCTATTATTATTTGTGAATACCTGTTTTGGTCAATATCCTTTCCTGGAAATTAATGCGAGTGATATCCAGTCCCGATGGAAAATTCAAGACGCTTATCTTATTGAAGATTCAAAAACCAATTCCTATTATGCCATACTTGAAGAAGATAAAGTAACCCACGGATTTAAATTTGATGGTACAGGAACACTTGTGAATCGAATTACTTCTGAAGGCTTAAAGAGGAAGTACAAAGAAATTATTGGACACATTATTAAGAACAATAAGTTGTTACTCATTCAAAAAAATGATAAAGGAAATAAGTTTGCTTATATACAATACGATTTCATAACAGGAAAAACAAAGGAAGCAGAATACGATATAGAAAAAAGAACAGACAGGTTTGTAGAGAGCTACTGTACTTCAGATCGTTGTATTATCTATACCATTGATATCAGTAATCATAATAGTTTAAAAAAATGGGAATATACTATTGATGGCACGTCTTCAGTAAAAGAAATCTTTTTAACCAAACAATTGAGAATGAATGGAATAAAAGACAATTATTTAAGCTCTTATATTATTGAATCTCAAGGATTCTCTTCGAATATAAATTTGGTAAAAGTAAATAACAAAATACCAAATAATATTGAAATCACAGCCAATCCAAATAAAATGTACGAATATGAAGATGGTTTTGTTTGGACATTAGACGCAGATTTGGAACATACGATACTAATCAATTTTGATTATCCAGAATTTGAGCCAGTTGTTAGACTCATCAAAAAATCTGAACTGGAAAAAAATCGAGGTACCTCCAATTCCTTTTTGTTTGAGGATAAAATCGCTCAGGTGATGTCCAATAATAGAGAATTGATCGTCGACTTTAAGTCAGTTGAAAATCCTGAACTTCTTTATAAAACATTAAGGGTAGATAAAAAAGAAGAGATTGAGTTCAAAAACACCCCTATCCTGCAAGAAGGAGCAACCTACAGTTTTGGGGGAACTAGAAAATTAGAAAAAACCTCCAAACTGCTTCGAAAAATGTCTAGTCAGGATAATGGAATTTCAGTGAATAAGAATGATGATCACTACCATATCACTATTGGCGGTAAAAGAAAACAAAACTCTGGTGGGGGCATGATGATGCCTGGGTTTGGTGCAGTACCTATGGGTGCTTTTGGTGCTATGACAACGAGTTTTAATCCTACATTTTTTGCCTACGGTGTGTATTCCAATACAGGTTCCACCAGAATTGAGTGCCTCTTTGATCAAGACCTGAACCATGTGGAAGGTGAGATTACAAAAAATGTTTTTGATAGGATTGATGACTATAAGGAAGTGAACGAAAGAAATATAAAGGTTGAAAGTATTACATATTTTAACAATAGAGTCATACTTGGCTATTTAAGTCTTCGAGAGGATAGGTATCTATTTAAAAGCTTTGAATTATAAATAAGCACAAGAGTTCTCGACTTCGCCTGACTTTGCTATTATTCAGACTCGAACCTCAACAAGAAATTTTGCCCTACTACAATTTTATAGAGTGTTCTACTCTATTTGAATGTTTGAAAAAAATAACCGAAGGCCAGGTTGAGAGCGATTGGGAAAATCTACCTGATAACAAGACGCTATGACTCCACTTCAAAAAACACCCATCTCAATCTTAACCTGAGGTAAGAAGAGCTGACTAGAGATGATAGTTAAATCCAGATATATAAAAGTTAGATTTTTGATTCTTAGGTCTTAAGTCGTATCTTTATAATTCAAATGTTTGATCAAAATGACAACAATAACCTTGAAAATCAATGAAAATTCTGAAAAAGGAAAAGCACTATTAGCCTTTTTAAAAGCTTTTCATGTCGATAAAGATAAGGATGATGTCCAGCTTGTTGAAGACTCTAAAAACCCCTACAATCCTGAATTTGTAAAAAAAATTGAGCAAGCCAAAAAGGAAGTTGAAGATGGAGAAACCTTCTTAATCGAAACAGACTCCATATGGGAAAGTATAAAATAAAAATTACTAAAACTGCCCAAGAAGATTTAAAGAGACATAAGAAAGCTGGAAATAAATCTGTTTTAAAAAAATAGATATTATTTACAAAGAGCTTAAAATTCATACTTACACAGGTATAGGAAAACCCGAACAACTAAAACATAATCTTTCTGGATACTGGAGTCGAAGAATTAATAAAAAAGACCGTCTGATTTATCAGGTTGTCGAGGATATCGTCACCGTTTATATCATTTCAGCAATAGGGCATTATGATGATAAGTAACTTTTTAATGTCATTTTTGCTAGTTTAAAAATTATCAAGTCATAACCTCTCAGTGTTTTTAATCTTTTACAAAAAAACTACCTTTGCACTTCATAATTTTCTTTTAACCCAAATATTAGTATAGCATGCAACTGTACAATAAACTAAGTTCAAAAGAAAGGGAGCAGCTTATCGAACAAGCTGGTGAGGAGCGCCTTACCCTTTCTTTTTACAAGTACCACCAACTCAAAGATCCCAAGGCCTTTAGAGATGACCTGTTTATCCACTGGAACCAACTCGACGTTCTGGGGCGCATTTATGTAGCCCACGAAGGCATCAACGCCCAACTGTCGGTGCCGGCCAAAAAGTTTGGGGAGTTCAAAACCTATCTGGATAGCATCGATTTCCTTAAGGATGTGAGGCTCAACATCGCCATCGAGCACTACGACAAGGCCTTTTTGAAACTGAAAATCAAAGTCAGACCCAAGATCGTTCACGACGGGCTAAACGATGCTACGTTTGACGTTACCAATAAAGGCGTGCATGTAGATGCCATGAAATTCAACGAACTGATCGAAGATCCCAACACCGTATTGGTGGACATGCGTAATCACTACGAGAGTGAGATCGGCCATTTCAAAAACGCCGTCACTCCAGATGTGGATACCTTTCGCCAGTCGCTGGACATCATCGAAGCCGACCTCAAAGACCATAAAGAAGACAAAAATTTGGTGATGTACTGCACCGGGGGCATTCGCTGCGAAAAAGCCAGTGCCTACTACAAACACAAGGGGTTCAAAAAAGTCTATCAGCTGGAGGGTGGCATCATCGAGTACGCCAGGCAGGTAAAAGACAAGAATCTCGAAAACAAATTCTTCGGCAAAAACTTCGTGTTTGACGATCGCCGTAGCGAGAAAATATCCGACGATGTTATTGCCAAATGCCACCAGTGTGGAAAAGCCTGCGACACCCACGTGAACTGTGCCAACGACGGCTGCCACTTGCTCTTTATCCAATGCGAGGACTGCGCCCAGGAAATGCAAGGCTGCTGCTCAACCGACTGCAAAGACATCATTCAGTTGCCCTACGAAGAGCAAAAACGCTTAAGATCCGGTAGACCCGCTGGCAATAGAAAATTCAAAAAGGGCCGCTCTCCGGTCCTGAAGTTCAAATAAGGACTTTACTCAGTTTACTTATAAGTCCCCTTAAAGCTTTTAAAAGGTTTAGGGGGATTTTGTTTTAAGATACATTGAGGTTTCTACAATACATTTCTTAGTGCATTATAGTTAGCCTTAACCTCCAGTCTGTGAGGAACCTCTACTGAAGGTGAAGTGAGTAATCTAATGACATTCTCTAAAATGAATAAAACCAGTAAAACTTCTTTAATTCGTAACTGTTTTAAATAAAAGTGTATTTTTATAGATATAAAAGGAGTTAGCAACAATTATTATAAGTATGATTCTAAAAAAAGAAGAATTAAATAAAATTAATGAGATAAATAATTTTATAATTAAATATTGTAAACCTCATATAGATCAATATCGAAATAAAATGATCTTTACTGATAAACGTATTCAGGAAATTATAGAAGAAGAGGAAGATATAGAAGGAATTGAATTATACTTTCCACAAGAATACGAACCACTATATATTGAACCGGATGACCTAATAGGTCTTGAAGAGGACATTAAATCAATTGAGATTGTAAATAATGGGTTTATAAAAACTAAAAATAGTAGATACTACATTGTAAATCCTAATAATGAAATTGACCGATTCATATTAGATATTCACTACGATTTAAATTTAGAAACTGAAAATTATTTATTACAACTAATTTCAGAGTCTCCAATTGTTGGAATGGCAGCTACCCATTTAGGAGAGTTTGGTGATGAATGGCGAACTGCAAGTCAATATTTCGCAATTGTAATTCACTATGATGATAATCCAGCAATTTTAAGTGAGGAAGAAGAGAGAAAGATAATTGATTCTTTCATTTTTGAAATTGCTGATACAACTGGGATTGCACTAAATTTTTCTGAAATAAGAAATCCCACAGAAGATTTTTACGATGTTTCAAGAAGTCTTCAGGAAGAATCCGTTCAGAGTTTAAGAGATTTAGAACCATTTAATGATGGAATGTCTTTGTTTGTCTCTGCAATACAAATTAATGATCCAGAACTTAAATTTCTAAACTTTTATAAAGTACTGGAACATTTTTCTCCAATTGCTTTAAATATAGAAGCCAATGAATTGATGAGAAAAAAACTAGATGCTCCTAGAATTAATTTTGAAAATGGAGATTATATAAGATCTATATTTGATTTAGCAAATTCTATGTCTGATAAACTAAATGACATTGATCTCATTATAGCTTCCTTCAATAAATGTTTTGATTTTATAGGGTTATTTAAGAAACTTCCCAATTCTATCCAAAGGCAGGTAAAAGGGCAACTTAAAATTCAAAATTTAAACTATCAGACTGAAAGTGATAAGATTAATTCTGCTATAAATACTATAGCAAAGATTATAGTAAAAACTAGAAATAAGGTGGTACACGCAAAATCAAATTACAAGCCAGAAGGAAACGAAGTTAAATTAAAAGACTTCAAGGAACTAAATGAATTCATGAAAGATGCGAGTTCACAAGCTATAAGGTGGTATGCCAGACAACCCGCACATATGAAATTAGATATTATTCAATAACTGCCGCCAACAAAACTTCATCGCCAATAGCCTGCATCATTAGAAAGGAAATAATTAATTTGATCAATAAACCACAATCGTGAAACAAGCTTTATTACCTAAGTATTAAAAGAAGATCTAGGTTTATTTGCGTTGTCATTCATTGGATTAATTTTAAATCTATTATACAGCGATGTGATCTCAATAGATTCTCAATCTCTCGAATGGATTTTTAAAGACATCCTTCTTATCGCCTTGCTCTACATAGCCTTTGCTTGAGAGAAAGAAGAATCTGAACAGTTGAATACAGTTCGATTCGAGAAACTAAAAGATTCTGTTGTAGTGGGTGGCGTTGTTATTCTTCTGGAATCCACCTAATACTCCGTATAAAAATGAATCCATTTCTCGTCGAAGTTTTTTTATCAACTTTAGTTTTGATGCTTATCACTTTTGTCATATCGGTAATTGATATAACTAAGACTAAGCTCAACAGAAAAGAAAAGTTATTTTGGATCATTATTGTTTTAGCATTCAATATTTTTGGGATAGCCTACTATTTTTTAACTGGTAAAAAAAAGAGTTGAAAACCATCTAAATGATATGCCGAAAATCTCACCAGTCAACAAGCTACTTTGGGTATTAATCCTTGGAGTGGTTTGCTTTTCTATTTTTCCCAACCTCTTTTCTGGGTATTGGCTTTTGGATGTCTTCTCCAATTTTAAATTACAGTATGTTATTATCTCCATCATCTTGTTAATTAGCTCCTATTTTATTCTTGAAAGGAAAAGGATGGCCTTAGTCATTTTGAGCATTAGTTTACTCTGGAATGCCTATTATATCCTGCCGTATTACGTGTCAAACATTGCTAATATCGACACCAAAAAAGAGCTTAAGCTCTCAAGTGTAAATTTATGGTCTGGTAATACTAAAATTGATTTTGTAAAGAAGTACATCCAAGAAGAAGATCCAGATGTGTTAGTCCTGATGGAACTTACTCCGGCCTGGGAAAGTCAGCTCAAAACCAGCATAACTGCTTATGAGCATAAGGAATTAGTCGCCCGGACTGATAATTTTGGTATCGCTGTGCTTAGTAAATTTCCGATGAATTTTACAGTAAAATACTTTAGACAGTCCACTATGCCCTCTATTGTAGCAGATTTTGAAGTTGGAAACGCCACCTTGACTCTGGTAGCGACACACCCGGTTCCACCTCTTGGCCAAGCTGCTTTTGAGAGCAGAAACCAACAGCTCTTAGATATTGTGGAAAACAGACCCAGGTTCTCAGAATATCTGATCATTGCTGGCGATTTTAATACCTCTTCATTTTCTAGTCATTTCAGAAAACTGACAACTGGTGACCTTAGAGATAGCAGAATTGGGTTTGGCTTGTTACCCACATGGCCTGCAGACTATCCCATTCTGCAATCGACTCTGGACCATATCCTTGTTTCAGATCCTATAAAAGTAATTGAGCGATCCACAGGACCTTCAATTGGATCTGACCACTTACCCATTTCAATCAAAATAGGGATACGTTAATCAATTTTAAACTTCAGATTTATAAATGCAGTAGAGGTTTATAAATCCCTTAAGCCTTCTCCAAAGCTTTAGCCTGTTTCTCCTTCTTCTTCCGGTTAGAAATATAAACACCAAGTAGAATCACTCCACCGGCAGCGAGTTGAAGAAGATTGAACTGCTCGCCATCCAAAAACCCCCAAAACAGGGCGACGATAGGGATCAGGTAGGTGACTGAGGTCGAAAATACAGGGTTGGATAACTGAATCAATCGGTTAAAAATGATCTTGGCCAGAGCCGTTCCCAAAAGCGCTAAGACTGCGATATATCCCAGAGAGGTTTGGACGACCTCCTGCGCCAGAAATTCAGCATTAAAAAAGCCCGTAAATAGCAAAATTCCCAAGGCAAAGGGAATTAAAATCAAAAACGAACCCGTCGCGATCCCTAAGGCAGAAATGTTTTCAAGATAAGATTTCAAAATATTGGCATTGAAGGCATACATAAGTGAGGCCAGGACTGGCAGGGCAGCAAACCAGTAATTCTGGTTGGGATTGAGCGAAGCGCCAGCCAAAATCAAAAGGACAGAGCCGACCAAACCTACCACAACGCCTATAAATTGTTTTTTGAAAAAAGCTCTGCTAAAAAATAAAACGCCAGTAATCAACGCCAAAAGCGGTACCGTTGAGTTCAATATCGAGGCGATAGCGCTGTCGATTTCCGTTTCAGCAATAGAGAACAGCAGAGTGGGCAGCATGGTCCCAATAAAGCCTGAAATGGCGATCCACTTCCATTGCCACTTTTGGATTTGCTTTATTTTCCTAAAGCCTATGATGCCAAGAAAAACCCCGGTGATCAACACCCGTAAAGCTGTGAGCTGAAGCGGAGAAAAACCGTCCAGTCCTTTTTTAATCAGGATAAACGAGCTTCCCCAAAGGAAAGCCAGTGAAAAAAGAAATACCCACTTTAATTGATTTGCACTCAAACCCACATTTTTGTGCAAAAGTCAGTTATATTCTTTAACACGATTAATAAATTCGGGTTAAAACTTTTTAACCTGAGTTCCATTAATACTTCATTGTTTTCAACTCTCAATCCATTGAGAAAATGTTATCCACGAATATCCCATTGAACTTTTGGAAATTTTAGAATTTCATTTAATATAAAGTGACGTTTTTATTTGTTTTAGCATCGAGTACTTCGACCAAGCTCAGTATAAACTCAGTCGAGATGTGGATGGTTCTCGACTGAGCCTGTCTTGAGCTAAGACGAAAGGCTCGAACTTGAAACAGGAAATTGATAATTAATGATTCATATAAAAAACGTCATTAGTAGAGGATTATAGGGGTGTTTTCTATAAGACTTGAAACAAGAAATTAAATTCCGTTTTGATCTTAGTTGATTTACTCAGCTGTTGGGTACCAATTCAAAAGCTCGACCTGGATGTCTTTCTTCCCCTCATCCACCAAATTTTTGAACTTCTCAACATCGGCAAGACCACCTTGTCCACGATAATGGTATGGATACACTTCTTTAGGCTGGAACGCCAGCACGCCTTCTGCAGCAGCGTCTACGCTCATGGTGTAAGGCAGGTTCATACAGACAAATGCTTTGTCGATGTTTTTTAAAGCTCTCATCTCTGGCACAGCTTCAGTATCGCCAGAGAAGTAAATTCTCATGCCTCCTTTTTCGATAACATACCCATTGCCTCGACCTTTCACATGTCTTACCTCGTCCTGATCGCCTTGGTTGTACATCGCCACCCCTTCAATCTTGAAGCCGTCAATGGTTTTTGACTCTTCATTTTTGAGAATCACCAACTGACTGGTTAGCTCCCCTTCCATTTGATCGGCCACGGCTTGTGGAACAATGATTTTGGTTTCGGAAGTAGACACCGCCTCCAGCGTTTCCAGGTTGAAATGATCCCCGTGAATATCGGTGACCAAAATTAAATCTGGTGAGGGCTGACCATCAAAAGCTTCAGCGCCACCAACGGGATCGGTATAAAACACTTTGGAATCCAGTTTAAACATCGAGGTAGCATGAGAAATTGGGGTGATTTCAAATTCGGTAGTTACCTCTTCTGAAGTTTGAGCGATGTCTTCGGTTTTAGAATCGTCTTGATTGGTTTTGGCCTCTTTGCAGCCTAACAACGCTAATGTGATCAGGGATAAATAAAGTAGTGATGTTTTCATAGGTGTGAATTTTTGTTTTAAATCTAGGATTATCTTGAATAACAGTACAGACTTTATAAATAGTTTATAAATAAACTGCTGTTTTGACAATCAAATTTCCACCAGACGTTTAATCTTATAAAGAAATAGATGTATAATATCTAGACAAGCAATGTAATGGTCTTGTTATTTTGACTTTATAAACTTAGTAAGAGCGGTTACCAGTTCCTCAGAGATCGAAAAATCTGGTGTACCATAGGACTTTAAATTATCCTCATCCTTTTCAATATTTTTTAAAACATGATTCATGTTATCGATAAGAACTAGCTCAGATTGTGGATTTGCCTGGTGTAAAGCTTCGGCTTCTTCGGCCATAACCTGCAAATCTTTTCTACCATTAACAATTAAAGTAGGTTGGCGAACTTTCTGGATTTCTTCTAAGGGGCTATATTTCATCCAGGATTCAAAAAACGGTAAATTTGGAGGACTAAATAACTGAGCAAATATGGGATCGACTTGCTCTATGCTGCCCGTGGTTCTGAGTTCATCAAACTGAGAAGTCATCAGACCTGCAATTGAATCTCCAAGTTGTTTTCGATACTGTTCTGTCAAAGTTTCATCGACACTTGAAGCCGGACCCGCAAGTGACACATATCTATCAACCTCCTCCGACATCGCTAACATGCCAATCAAACTGCCCTGACTATGACCAATAAGGCTTATATCAGAAAACCGTATGTCGTCTTTAAAATGCTCAATTGCTACTTTTAAATCCTCGACAAATTCTAAAAATGAAATGCCCTGAGTATAAAACTGCATGTTTTCTTTGGTAGCGGTTCGCTTGTCGTATCTATAAAAAGCAATACCGTTTTCATTTAAGGCTTCAGATAATTGTTTAATATAATTAGCTTTGACACTACCGGCTTGGTTTCCATTTCTATCGACTTTACCGGAGCCGTGCACATAAATAACCAGAGGTTGCTTGTCTAAGTGTTTTTGATACGTCAAGGTTCCTGGCAATAAAATACTGTTGTTTTTGAGATTGAGTTCTTCAGCTGTGATTTCAGATTGCGCCGTTAGCAATACAGGGATAAGGAATGCTAAGACAAGGATGGGTTTTAAAGTTGCTTTCATAATGTATCATTATGTTATAAATTTAGAACAAAACCAGTTAAAACATGTTTAGTTTTTAATGATTTTGACAAAGTAAGAATAGTCGGACTCAAGTTTTCATCTTTCTATCCTTTTTTCTTTAGGCACATTTACAATCCCTGAACCCTCTACAAGCCATTTTTTATTGCTATGTTTCAGCTTTAGTGTTAGTCGAAATTCAGGCCAGTTGATCCCTTTTACAATCATATATTCAGAATCAATTTGGTCAATTTCGAATTGATTTGGATGGTCCTGAGCATCTAAAATAGGATCAAAACCAATTCCAAGTTCCGGGTCTTTTACTTCAGCTTCAGTGATTAATCTTGTGAATTCTGTCTTGAAATGTCTTGTTAAGTCTTGATGTTGATTTACCCACTCCAGACTGCTTATTTCTTTAGTGGAGTCATTAAGAAAATCAACATAATCGTTGATAAACTCAAGGGCTAAATTATAATCAGGTTGAATTGTTTTAAGTCTTTCTGTCTTTAACCTTGTTGAATTAAAGCCTAAAATTGAAAATCCAAAAAATATGATGAGTGTGCGCACTGCCATCTTTTTAACTTTTGCTTATTATCAAATATAAGCTACTTTTTTAAACTTGGATTCAAGCTTAAAATAAAGAAATAGAAGACTTACCTCCACTCCAGACTTTCCATCAAGTGTCTCATGTCTTTCTTAAGATAACTGGCGGCAGGTAAAATGGAATCGTAATTGGGTTTGGCTTCAAAGTAAATCGAACCTGTCAAAAAGTGAGAGGTGCTGTCGGTGATATAGAATTGAGCTTGCGAAGCGGCATCACCTTCCACTTCATAGAAATTACCGTAGGTTTGCTTGTCGTCATTTTTATAAATGCTGGCTTCAATCAAATCGGCCTTAATGGTATGCTTTTCTGGAAGTTTTTGACCGTCAAGAAGCAGCTCTCTCAAGTTATCTTCTACTGGTGAATAGGTCAAATAGATTTTAGCCTTCATTCTCGGATAATTTAAGTTGATCCAACATGGCTTATTTGGATTACTCTTTTCCAAATTTGAAACTGTGTTTTTTTCAAAAACAAAGGGACAATCTAGGTCAACTTTATTATACTGGGCTTCATCGTAGGTTAAAGCCAGAAAACCTGAAGGTTTTGGCTGAGTATTTTCATTACATGAAACCGAAAAGATCAACATCAAAACAAAGAAAGGTTTATACATTTTCTCTGATTTTTTCTTTATTGATTTTCACTTTAAGCTGCACTATACGTTTACTGTCCAGAGCCTCCACAGTAAAGTCAAAATTGCTAAAAGCGATCACCTGTCCTTTCTTGGGAAAACCTTTGGAGGATTCTAAAACAAAGCCCGCCAGGGTTTCGGCCTCGCCTTTATTGGACTCTAATTCTTCTATTTTATCATCGGTTAATTTCAGAATTTTATAAAAATCCTTTAGTGGGGTCTTTCCTTCAAACACGTAGGTAGAATCATTGATTTTAGAATAAATTACATCTTCATCATCAAATTCATCGCTGATGTCTCCTACGATTTCTTCAATAATATCTTCCAAAGAAATCAGACCACTAGTACCGCCATATTCATCCACGACGATGGCAAGGTGGTTTTTTTGCTCCTGGAAATCTGCCAGGAGATCGTCCAGCTTTTTGTTTTCTGGAACAAAATAGGGTTCTCTGACCAAGGCCTGCCAGTTAAAATCTTTCTTCTGAAGATGAGGCAGTAAATCTTTAATGTATAGAATTCCTGTAATATTATCGACGTTATCTTCATAAACCGGAATTCTGGAATAGCCATTTTCCATGATTTCTTCCACTACTTCATGAAACGGCTGCTCCACATTGAGCGCAAATATATCCAGCCTTGGGCGCATGACCTGCTTGGTATCTGTGTTTCCAAAGGAAACAATCCCCTGAAGTATTTTCTTTTCATCTTTGGAAGTGTCGTCTTCGCTGGTAAGTTCCAGTGCCTGGGACAACTGGTCTACACTTAAGTTGGTTTTCTGTTTACCAAATCGGGTTTGAATCAAATTGGTGACCGAACGCATGGGTAAACTCAAAGGTGTAAGCAATCTGTCCAGAACACTCAATGGAACCGCCATAAAGTGAGCAAATACCACATTGTTTCTATTAGCATAAACCTTTGGCAAAATCTCACCAAACATCAAAATCAAAAACGTTACCAATCCAACGTCTATGATGAATTTAAGACTTATTCCAAAAAACAAGGTGGTGCTGTCCCCATAAAATACTTCACTAATGGAGGCGTAGAGCAAGACAATAGCGATGTTGATAAAATTATTGGCGATGAGAATGGTGGCCAGTAATTTTTTAGGCTTATCGAGTAAGTTGATAATGATTTGCTCCTGCTTGGACACATTGCCTTCTTTTACATCAAAATCGGAAGGTTTTAAAGAAAATAGGGCCACTTCCGAACCAGAAATAAGCGCAGAGGAAATAAGCAGAATAAAGAAAAATATAATCTTGAAGATTTCAGTAAATTCTATGACTGAAAATAAGATGTAACTCGAGGGGCCGGGTTCCAAAATTTAAATAAGTTTAGTTTTAAAAAGGTAAATCATCTTCTTCCTCTTCCGTAGCCTGAGGCATCGGTGTAGGTTTAGATTTGGATTGAGAAGCTGGAGCATTGCTCGCATTATCTGGAGTATTCCCATCTTTAGGAGTCAAAAAGGTGAATTCCAGACACTGTATCTCTGTAGAATACCTATCCATTCCTTTGTCATCTTGCCACTTGCGTGTTTTGATGCGTCCTTCAATATATACTTTGTCCCCTTTTTTGAGGTATTTTTCGCAAATTTCAGCAGCCTTATTCCTTACTACAATGTTGTGCCATTCGGTATTGCTTACTTTTTCGTTCGTCGCCTTATTGATGTACTCTTCGTTGGTGGCCAAAGGAAAGCGCCCAATGCAATTTCCGCCTTCAAAATAATGCATCTTTACCTCATCGCCTGTATGTCCAATAAGCATAACTTTGTTGAGTGTTCCTGCCATAATAATAAATTTATGTAAATGTAAGAAAAAGAATTATGCTATAGGAAATTCAGATTCTATAAAATTTTGAATCAGTACAGGCACGGCAAGTTGGCGTAAGTCTTTTATCTGGATAAGTTCCTTTTCGCCTAAAAGTTCACCTTCAGAAAGTAGGCCTCTCACTTGTATGTCAATAAAAGTCGCCATGATTTTTCGATGGGAAAGCAGGTGAACAACCGGTTTTTCATTATGGATGTTGATACTTTGAATGAGTTCTGCTGGGATATTGGTCGCTTCGCTTACCTCTTCTGAAGTTGGAATTTCCCGGGCTTGTTCAGACTCGATAAGTGGAAATTCATAGAGCCCTTTCCAAATGCCTGCTCCACTTCTTTTTTGAACCAGGGTTTTTTCTTCTGAATCTGTAAGTACCAGATAGTTGAAATATCGTTTTTTGACTTTCGTCTTTTTCAATTTAATAGGTAATTCTTCCTGAATACCTTTTTGAAAAGCGACACAATCCTTCTGAAAAGTGCAAAACATACATTTTGGCGATTTGGGTCTGCAATGCAGAGCGCCAAACTCCATAATGGCCTGATTATAAAGTGCAGGATTTGACTCATCCAGTAGTTCCTGAGCTTTTAATTTGAATTCCTTGACACCTTCCGTAGAGTTTATGGGGGTGTGAATTCCAAGAAATCGAGAAAGTACGCGTTGTACATTACCATCGACCACCGCGACAGGCTCATCATAAGCAAAAGAGGCGATGGCAGCGGCGGTATAATCACCAACGCCTTTTAAAGTTTTTAAATCTTTATAATTATCAGGGAAAACGCCATTTAAGGTTTTGCTAACATACTGAGCCGTAAAGTGAAGATTTCTGGCACGGGAATAGTAGCCTAAACCCTGCCATAATTTTAAAACTTCATCTTCACTTGCATTGGCTAAATCATGAACGCTAGGAAATCTGGAAACAAACTTTTGAAAATAGGGCAAGCCTTGCTTGACTTGGGTTTGCTGCAATATAATTTCACTCAGCCAGATGATATAAGGGTCTTTGGTATGTCGCCAAGGCAAATCTCTATGTTCTATCATGTACCAATCTAGCAGACGTTTAGAGAAATTCATTCTTTGTTTTTTGCAAGTATAATTCATATCCGCCTACTATTTAGAGCATTGTGTTTAATTATTGCGGATTAATTACTTATATTTGCAAACTCAAAAAAAATCTAAGATTAATCCTGAATAAATATTTTTGAATTATGACGAAAGCAGATATCGTGGCTAACATTTCAGACAAACTCGGTTTAGAGAAAAATGAAGTCCAAGCTACTGTAGAAACCTTTATGGATGAGGTAAAGAATTCTTTAGAAGGTGGAGATAATGTGTATCTAAGAGGTTTTGGAAGCTTCATCGTAAAGACTAGAGCGGAAAAGACAGGTAGAAACATTTCAAAAAACACTACAATTAAAATCCCAGCGCACAATATTCCAGCATTTAAGCCTGCAAAAATATTTGTAGAGGGAGTAAAACAAAACGTTGAAGTAAAATAAATTTTTTAATAATCAATAAAATACAAGCCTATGCCAAGCGGTAAGAAAAGAAAGAGACATAAGGTAGCTACTCACAAGAGAAAAAAGAGAAGTAGAGCTAACCGTCACAAGAAAAAGTAGTGATTCACTACTTTTTCTTATTAAAATAAGTTCTTTGACATTGAAATTCTCATGTGTTGAATTTCTAAATAATTTAAACTGTAATCCATTTCAAATCAATTGTTTGAGGATTACTTATGTATAATTTTAGTCTGTAGTTTTACACAGACTTTTTAAATCTAATAAGCGTGAATAAGGAATTAATAGTACGTTCTAGTTCCGACGCTGTAGATTTTGCCTTATTAAAAGATGGAAGACTCATAGAGCTCCATAAAGAAACAGAAGGATTCGATTTTTCTGTTGGTGATATATTTCTAGCCAAAATTAGAAAAGCTTTGCCAGGTCTCAATGCTGCATTCGTAAATGTAGGTTATGAAAAAGATGGTTTTTTACACTACCATGACCTTGGACCAAACGTCAAAACTATGTTGAAGTTTGTAAAAAAAGCCACCTCCAATCAATTGAAGAATTTCTCTTTGAGAGATTTTACTTTTGAGGAAGAAATCGACAAAAATGGATCCATAGCAGATACGCTACATTCCAACCAATCTGTTCTTGTACAAGTCGTAAAAGAACCTATCTCTACCAAAGGCCCAAGATTGAGCAGTGAGCTTTCTCTTGCAGGTCGCTATATTGTTTTAGTCCCTTTTTCAGATCGGGTTTCAGTTTCTCAGAAAATTGAAAGTAAAGAAGAAAAAAACAGACTAAAGCGGTTAGTAAAAAGTATTAAACCCAAAGGTTTTAGTGTCATTATCAGAACTGTTGCAGAAGGCAAAAAGGTAGCTGAAATTGACCAAGACCTTCAAAATTTGATGAAACGGTGGGAAAACATGTGCAAAAAGCTTAGCAAAGCACATCAACCCTCTAAAGTTTTGGGTGAGCTAAATAAAGCTTCATCAATATTAAGAGACATGTTCAATGACTCCTTTACATCTATAAGCGTAGATGAAGAAGTCACATTTACACAAATAAAAGATTATGTCGGGAAAATTTCCCCAGACAGAGAATCTATTGTTTCCCATTATAATAATTCTAATGTTCCCATATTCGAAAAGTATGGTATAGAAAGACAAATCAAAACGTCTTTTGGAAAAACCGTAACTATGAAAAAAGGAGCTTATCTAGTCATTGAGCATACAGAAGCTATGCACGTGATAGATGTCAATAGTGGAAACAGAAGTAATAAGGCCAAAAATCAAGAAGATACAGCACTCGAAGTCAACATGATAAGCGCAACAGAAATAGCGCGTCAGTTGAGATTAAGAGACATGGGCGGAATCATTGTTGTAGATTTTATCGACATGAACAACCCAGACAACCGAAGAAAACTTTACGAGCATCTTAAAGATGAGATGAGCGATGATAGAGCAAAACACAAAATCTTGCCCCCAAGTAAATTTGGATTGATCCAGATCACCAGGCAACGTGTTCGTCCAGAGATGAACATCAAAACCCGTGAAAAGGATCCCAATAGCGACGGAGAGATTGAAGCTCCTATTGTAATTGTAAACAAAATCAATGCAGATCTGCAAAAGATCTTGAAGAAAGGAAATAAAAAGATAACGCTTACTGCGCATCCTTTTATTGCAGCCTATCTGATGAAAGGCTTTCCTTCTCCCAGAAGCAAGTGGTTTTTTGATTTCAAAAAATGGGTGAAAATCCAACCACGAGATGCCTACAATTACTTAGAATATCATTTTTACGACCAGGATGGTTCGCTTATCAAAGTTTAAGCTCTTGATATTATTTTTTATAAACCCCATATTCCAATGAGAATATGGGGTTTTTTGTTTTTGTATTTTTGCAAATATACTTTTTAGAAAATGCCACAAGACAAGTTCAAAGCCAAGAAATCCTTAACTGTAGATGAAGCCTTGCTGAAGTTGATGAACTATTGCGTTTACCAGGACCGCTGCCATCAAGAGGTAGAGAAAAAGCTAAACGATCTGAAAATGTATGAGGACGCCAAAGCCTACATCATCACCAAACTCATTGAAGAAGATTTTTTGAATGAAGAACGCTTTGCCAGAAGCTATGCCCGTGGTAAATTCAGAATAAAAAAATACGGCAGACTACGTATCCTTCGAGATTTAAAAGCTAAAGACATTTCGGTCTACAATAGAAAAGCGGCTTTATCTGAAATTGATGAAGAAGATTACCTGAAGACACTTAGGGAACTCTCTGAACAAAAACTGAAGACTTTAAAAGAGCCGGATGACTATAAAAAAAAGCAAAAACTGTATCAACATCTGGCTTACAAAGGCTACGAGACCGATCTAATCTACGACGTCATCAATGACTTACTTCCTATGTGATTTCCTTATGTAATCGCTTATTTTGGCGGCGGTAGGCTAATTTATTTTTATACTCTATCCAGTCATCCCCTTTCCATTTTCGCATCGTATTTTCTACAAACCTCATCACGGTCAAGTTATAAATGGCTTTGCTTAAATTCTTTGCACTTCTTGGCAAGGTTCTTAAGCTCATAGAAAATCCAGGCGTGAGATAAGTCATATTGTGCCAGTAACCCTCTGGCATATATAGAGCTTCGCCGTGTTCTAGATAAGCTTCATAGCCTTGTGCCAGTTTCAAGGCTGGGAACTTTTCCAAATCTGGATTGTTGAAGTTAATTTCATTCAGACTTATAAGCGCGTTAGGCACTTTATAAAGGTATTTGGTTTCTGAAGGCGGATAGATGATACAACGCTTTTTACCTTCAAAATGCACGTGCAGGATATTGGCAAAATCGATGTCATAATGCATGAACACTGAAGAGTTTTCTGCTCCAAAAAAGAGAAAAGGCAGTTTTTTTAAAAACTTCACGCCAAGATGAGGCATTTTGTAGTGGCCCTGAAGCTCAGGCACTTCATTCATCAAGTTGAAAAGAAAAATCCGATAATCGGTTGGACCTTTTTTCAATAAATCCACATAATCTTTCAGCTTCATTTTGGCGTGAGGCTCGTTGAATTTATCTTTTGCAGAGACGGGTCTATTATCGTATAAAGGCACCTCCACCTCTCCAGCAATCTCTTTAAGGTAAGAAAGTGACCACTTTTCATAAGCAGGCCAATCCTTGGTTAGTTGTTCTATCACAACGGGCTTTTGAGGCTTGACATACTTCTCGAGAAAATCTTTCGGAGAAATAGTTTTTACTCGTTCGACCGCCTGCAGATTGAGTTTTTGATTGGTGTTCATAACATACAAAAATAAGCTTCATTTCGGGATATACCAAAATGAAGCTTATTCTCAATTTTAAATAAGGTTATCGTCGACTAGACCTTAGACTTAGCCTTCTCTTTTGCCTCGACATTTCGTTCTATCGTATGTCCAGGTCGCGACCATTTTGGCTTTTCACCAAGTGGTTTGTATTGAGATTCCTCTGCAGAAACGGATTGTGGCTGAGATTTTTTCTCAAATGGTTTTTGTGGTTCCAGTCCAAGTAATTTGAACATTTCCATGTCTTCGTTCACGTCAGGGTTGGGCGTGGTTAACAGTTTATCTCCAGCAAAGATAGAATTGGCTCCAGCGAAAAAGCACATCGCCTGTCCTTCTCTACTCATATCTGTCCTTCCCGCAGACAATCTAACTTGCGTTTCTGGCATTACGATCCTAGTCGTCGCCACCATACGCAGCATTTCCCAAATGGATACTTTTTGCTGTTCTTCCAATGGTGTTCCTTCTACAGGAACCAAAGCGTTGATAGGAGTAGATTCTGGCTGAGGATTCAAGGTAGCCAGTGCTACCAGCATACCTGCTCTATCCTCTAAAGATTCTCCCATACCTATAATTCCACCACTACACACCGTCACGTTACTTTTTCTCACGTTACCAATCGTATCCAGTCTGTCCTGATAGCCTCTGGTGGAAATCACTTCTTTATAGTATTCTTCTGAAGAATCTAAATTGTGATTGTAAGCATAAAGTCCTGCTTCTGCCAAACGTTGCGCCTGGTTTTCTGTAACCATTCCTAGCGTACAGCAAACCTCCATATCCAGTTTATTGATGGTTCTTACCATTTCCAACACGTTGTCAAACTCCTCTCCATCCTTCACATTTCTCCAGGCAGCTCCCATGCACACTCTGGAACTGCCAGAAGCTTTTGCTCTCAAGGCTTGTGCTTTTACCTGAGACACACTCATCAAATCATTGCCTTCAATATCGGTGTGGTATCTTGCCGCTTGAGGACAGTAACCACAATCTTCTGGACATCCTCCAGTCTTAATAGACAATAGCGTAGACACTTGTACTTTATTAGGGTCATGGTGGATTCTATGCACCGTTGCTGCTTCATAAAGCAATTCCATCAAAGGTTTATTATAAATGTCTAAAATCTCTTCCTTAGTCCAGTCGTTTCTTGTCATGGTATTTTATTTAATGATTCAAAAATAGAAAAAAGTAGGTGTAATATCTATTCTGAAAAAAATTTGAGTCAAATTAATTCTTAAAGTTTGGGTTTTTCTAGCAAAATACTCACCGCATTTCCCCCAAATCCTACGGCATTCACCATAACCGATTCTATAGCTTTATCAGGAATTTGTTGCTTATAAAACGGATTTTCAAAAAACTCGCCTGTTGTCAACATCAGCAAAGCCATTTCTATACTCAACATGCCTGAAGCCCCAAAGGTGTGGCCTAGTTTCCACTTGTTGGTCGTGAGTAACGGAAGATTTTCAAAAGTACTTTGAATCGCATTGACTTCTGCCTGATCTCCTTTTTTGGTCCCTGGTGCGTGTAGAACAATAGCATCTACTTCGGTTTTTCCTGCTTCTTTCAAAGCCATGGTCATGGATTTTTGAAAGCATTGCGCATCCGAAGAAATGGAAATATTATGCGTGATCTGTTCGGTTGCAAAACCAAAGCCTGTAATTTGTGCCAAAGCATTTTCTGGAGATTTGGACATCACTGCCGTGGCAGCAGCTTCGCCAAGAACCAAAGAATTCTGAAGTTTATCCAGTTTTAAACTTTCGCAGGGAAAATCAGAATCTAATTTGGAATAGAGTTTCAAAGCCTGCATTTGGGCAACGGTAAACTCTGTAAGAGGCGCTTCAGAACCACCCACCAAAAACAAATCGCACATCTCGGCTTCCAGCCAGGCTTTGGCATTGAGCATAGCGTGAAGTGCTGTGGAACAGGTGATGGAATGGCTGATGTTAGGGCCATCCACTCCCAGGTCCTGCGCCACCCAGGAAGAAATATTCCCTAAAGTGGTGGTGGGAGAAGTGAGTGGTGATAATTTTTTGCCTTCCAGAAAATCTTTGTGGTGATTTTCAAATAAGGTTGTGGCTCCACGAGAAGAACCGATGTTGATTCCTGTGGATTCGGGTTGAAACTTTAGTTTTGACATCGCTTGTCTGGCCGTCAGCATAGCCATCAAGACAGATCTGTCCAGATCTTTGTACCTTGAGTTTTCTTGAGAAAGTTTTTCAATTGCTTCTGAAGATGGCGTTGCAAGACTGGCACCTAAAACTGAAGTTGAATTCCATTTCAGTTGTGAAAAATGGGTAGAATTGATTCGGTAATTTTTCAGAATGGTTTTCTGATCATGACCTAATGCGGAAATGGATCCAAAGCCATTGATGTATATGGGGTGTTTCAAGTGAACTAATTTTTGAAGCAAAGATCGAAAAAACTAAAGCTATACGCTATCAAATTCAGAAGAAGTCGGCAAAAAGCGATGGAATGTCTCTAGTAATTATTTGGTATCTTTGACATTTGGAATAAGAAAGATTAATCTTCAGCGTTTTAAGTAAGAAGCGCTTCAATATATATAATTTATGGGATGTAGCAGTTGCTCAACCGGAAAAGATGGCCAGCCTAAAGGCTGTAAAAATAACGGCACTTGTGGGACAGATGGATGTAATAAGCTTACAGTTTTCGACTGGTTATCTGACGTAGAACTTCCAGGAGGTCAGGAAGCATTTGACTGTGTGGAAGTAAGATTTAAAAACAGTAGAAAAGAATTTTTTAGAAATACAGAGAATCTTACATTATCCATAGGAGACATTGTGGCTACAGAGGCTTCACCTGGACATGATATTGGTATCGTTACGCTTACCGGAGAACTGGTGAGAGTACAGATGAAAAAGAAAAAAACAGATCCTAAGTCCAAAGAGGTTTTAAAAGTCTACAGAAAAGCCTCTCAAAAAGACATTGACGTATGGCAAGCTGCCAGAGAGCGTGAAGATGCGATGAAGGTAAAAGCCAGACAAATTGCTATTCGTTTGAACTTGAAAATGAAAATCAGCGATATCGAATTTCAAGGTGATGGTTCCAAAGCTGTGTTTTACTACACCGCAGAAGAACGTGTGGACTTTAGGCAACTGATAAAAGAATTTGCTTACGAGTTTAAGACTCGTATTGAGATGCGGCAAATAGGCTTTAGACAAGAAGCAGCCAGGCTCGGTGGCATTGGATCTTGTGGTCGTGAGCTATGCTGTTCTACCTGGTTAACCGATTTTAGAACCGTAAAAACGTCTGCAGCCAGATATCAGCAATTATCATTGAATCCATTAAAACTTGCGGGGCAATGTGGAAAACTGAAGTGCTGCCTCAATTATGAACTGGACACCTATCTTGAGGCCTTAAAAGACTTCCCGAGACAAGATCAAAAATTGACAACTAAAAAAGGAGACGCCGTTTGCCAGAAAATTGATATTTTCAAAGGGAAATTATGGTATGCCTACGAAAAAGAATACAACAACTGGATTGAGCTGGATACCGATGCAGTAAAAGTGATCCTAAAGGCTCAGCGTGAAAAAAATCCTGTAGCCAGCTTGGAAGAGTTTACCTCTGAAATTACTATAGAAAAAACTGAATTTTCTAACGATTTTGGGCAAGATAGTTTAACGCGTTTTGATAAACCAAAGCGAAAGAAGCCTAGAAACAAAAGGAAGTCTAGTAAACATAAGAAGTCAAAAAAGAATAATGCGAAGTCTTAAGCTTTCCCTTTTCCTTGGCTTTATTATAAGTCTGGTAGGTTGCCAGGATAAAATAGTATTTTCAAAGTATAAAAGTTTTTCAAAAGGTTGGTCGACAACAGACACCTTGCGTTACAACTTCGAAGCACCAGACACTATTAAGCCTTACCATTTGTTTTTCAATACAAGGCTTAATCAAGATTATGAATTTGATAACTTGTATCTTATTGCTAAAATTTCTTTTCCCAATGGAAAACAAATAGGAGACACTTTGGAATATGAAATGGCTTATCCTAACGGGGAGCTCATGGGAACTGGTTTTGGCAGTATAAAAGAAAGCAAACTGTGGTATAAATCCAACGTGACTTTTACAGAGAAAGGTGACTACAATATAGAAGTAAAACATGCCATGCGTAAATTTGGTAAAATAGAAGCTTTAGACACGCTTCAAGGAATTATGGATTTTGGCATACATTTGGAAGCAGTAGAATAGACTGTAAATTAATGCCCTTTTTTAAACACTATGAGTAAAACATCAACACCCAAAAAAGGATTCAAGAAATACATACTTGGATTTTGGTTATTGTTCTTAGCAGGCATTTTAGGTGTCATCTTTATTTTTCTTTTAGCTAGCTGGGGAGCCTTGGGAACTATGCCCACCTTTGAAGAATTAGAAAACCCAGAAACCAACCTCGCCACCGAAGTTATTTCAGTAGACGGCCAGACTCTTGGGAAATATTTCAAAGAAAATAGAACTCCTGTGAGTTATGATGATCTTCCAGATCATCTTATCAACGCCTTAATCTCTACTGAAGACGAACGCTTTTATAGCCATTCTGGAATAGATGCTAGAGGTACGCTTAGAGCAGCTATTTTTTTAGGGAAAAAAGGTGGTGCAAGTACCATAACTCAACAACTTTCCAAACTTTTGTTTACAGACCCTAACAAGAGAGGAACCTTTAATAGAATCATTCAAAAAGTAAAAGAATGGGTCATTGCTGTGAGGCTTGAGGAGCAGTATGCAAAAAATGAAATTATCACGATGTATCTCAACAAATTTGATTTTTTACATCAAGCTGTAGGGATACGTTCTGCATCAAGAATTTATTTTTCAAAAGAACCAAAAGAACTTACTATTGAGGAATCTGCCACTTTGGTAGCCATGCTTAAAAACCCTATCCTCTACAATCCTCAAAAAGAACAATTTAAAGACAATTCTCTTCAGAGAAGAAATCAGGTTTTAAAACAAATGGAGAAGAATGGTTTCCTGACTGAAAATGTAAAAGATTCTCTCCAAAAAACTGAGCTGATAACCTTTTTTTCCCCAGAAGAACATGACGATGGAATTGCGACTTACTTTAGGGCTTATGTCCAAGAGTTTATGAAAGACTGGATTGATAATAATCCAAAACCTGATGGAAGTTCCTACAGTATGTATAGAGATGGTTTAAAAATCTACACCACTGTGGATTCCAAAATGCAGGCTTATGCAGAAACTGCTGTAGAAAAACATCTTAAAAACCTTCAGAAAGAATTTGATGCTCAAAATATAAATAACAAAACGGCTCCATTCAGAAGTATAAATGCTTCAGAAGTTGAAAAAATTATCCAAAAAGGAATCAAAAATTCCGATCGCTACAAGACTATGAAGCGTAAAGGTATAGACGAAGATTCTATCATAGCAACCTTCAATAGAAAACGAGACATGCGCTTATTTTCATGGGATGGACCTATAGATACTCTTATGACTCCGAGAGATTCTATCCGCTATTATAAATCCTTTTTGAATACTGGCATGATGTCAATGACTCCGCAAACCGGAGAAATAAAAGCCTGGGTAGGAGGTGTGAATTATAAATTTTTTAAATACGAACACGTAAAACAAGCTAAGCGACAAGTAGGTTCTACCTTTAAACCGTTTGTATATGCAACGGCAGTAGATCAATTGCATTTATCGCCTTGTTATGAGCTGCCAAATACTCCTTACACCATTCCAAAAGGCAGACATGGGGTTACAGAAGACTGGACACCTTCTAATAGTAGTGACGATTATGGTGGCAATAAAACTTTGAAGCAGGCACTCGCTGAATCAATCAACACCATTACAGCAAGAGTCATTGATAAAACAGGCCCGGAGAATGTGATTAGTTTGATTGATAAACTAGGAATAAATACTTCCAAAATAGACCCCGTGGCTGCCATAGCTCTTGGTACAGCAGATATAAGTGTCTACGAAATGGTTTCTGCTTACAGCACTTTTGCTAATAAAGGCGTTTATGTCAAGCCTTATGCTGTACAACGAATTGAAGATAAAAACGGAACTATTTTATACCAGCACCAGCCACAAAGTCGTGATGTATTGAGCGAAGAGTCTGCGTTTGTAACCATAAAGTTATTAGAAGGTGTGACTAGATTTGGTTCTGGAGCACGCTTAAGAACTAATCTTGACTATTTGAAAAATAGAGATGATTACAAAAAAGCAGTCACTGGCTATCCTTATGCTTTTGAAAATGACATTGCTGGTAAAACAGGAACAACCCAAAACCAAAGTGATGGTTGGTTTATAGGCATGGTGCCCAATCTTTCAACTGGTGTTTGGGTAGGAGGCGAAGATAGAAGTGTGCGTTTCCCTTCTATAACCTATGGGCAAGGTGCCACTTTGGCTTTACCTATCTGGGGAATGTATATGAAAGATGTTTTCGCTGATAAAACGCTTGAAATTTCAAAAGACGAATTTGAGAAACCTGATAACCTCAGCATTCAGATAGACTGTGATGATTTTTCAGATGAGGAATCTGAAGAAGAGGAAGAATCAGGTTCTGAATTTGAAATTGATTTCTAAAGGTTATCGCTAGCGTACCATTCGGCAAAAGCTGTTCCCGTCTCCCTTAGTTTTAAGGAGTACAATTGTAAGCTTTTGTCGAGTTTGCTGGAAATTTTCTTAGCAAAATCGATCACCATATTTTCACTTGTAGGCTGATAATCAACCAAAACAACATCATGTCCGGAGGATTGGAGATGTTCTGCAAGTTCAATATGAGGCGTTTCCTTGTTTAATAGTATGGCATGATCCATCACATCGACCACCTCAGACTTTACAATTTTCTTGAGGTCTCCAAAATCTATAACCATCCCGCATTTCACGTTGTTCATGTTCGAAATAGGCTCACCAATTACCGTCACATCTAGTTTATAACTGTGTCCATGCACATTTTTACACTTTCCATCGTAGCCGTAAAGGGCGTGTGCTGTTTCGAAAGTAAATTGCTTTGTAATTCTGATTTTTGCCATGATCCTTAATATTGCTGCAAAGATACTGGAATTAAAAAAATTATTTGCCTGTCTATTTGTATACATTTAGACTACTTGACTTGGTGAATATTTGGATAAGCTTACAGGAATGGGTTAGGTTGATTGTCCTGATGAACAGGGTGGCTTTTAATAAAAGAGAAAAGAATATTTATTGGAATGGATACATTAGTCAACTTCTCTTTAAAATCAATTCAAAAAAATTATAATTTTCTATCGATTTATCTCCTAAATTTGAGGGCCTAAAGTACATACTTGACTAATGACTACATCACTACTTACCGATGCCATATCCTTCGAGGAAAACTCACTATATGAAGCTATAATATCTGATATTCTGGAGCAGGGATATTCGATTTGTGATACTTTTTTTGAAGAATCTTTAGTCGATCTTTTAAGAAATGATCTGCAGGCACTTTACCATCAAAGTGAACTTAAAAAAGCAGCAATTGGTAACAGGATAAATGAATCTATTGAAAAAGACATTCGCGGTGATTACATCCAATGGATAGATGAAGTGAAAGCAAATTCAGTAGAAAAAAAGTTTTTTGAGCGTATTAAGGATTTTAAAAATTACTTAAATAAAACTTGTTTTATGGGTCTTCTGCATCAGGAGTTTCATTACGCTGTTTATCCACAGGGTACATTTTACAAAAGACACATCGATACCTTCCAAAATGATGACAGACGAAAACTATCAATGGTTTGCTATCTCAATGACAGGTCTTGGAAAACCACCAATGGTGGTGAACTGGTATTATATCCTGAAGGTTTAGAAGAAATCACTGTGCATCCTTTACCAGGTCGTGTGGTGATTTTTGAAAGCCAGCAACTGGAACACGAGGTCAAAAAAGTGCTGAATGAAGAACGGCTAAGTATTACCGGTTGGTTAAAAACACGATAATTAGCCTGATTTATAAATAAAAGCAAGCTAAATTTGAGTTTTTAACTAATTATGGCCAAAAAAAAGAAAGATCTATATGAGTTCTTCAAGACCTATTTTAAAGATGGTTCCTGGGAAAATATTTCGAACCAGGTAGATCTACTTTCTAGTCTTATAGATCTTTTGAGACCAAAGGAAATAGATGAAGAAAATCCAGTTACTTTAAACCCGCTTATTTATCTTCTGAAAGATAACAATGCTTACAGAGATCATTTTGCGACTTACATCAATTCTTTACTGAAAGGCAAAACCTTTCATTCGCTCATAAGTGATGCTGGTATCCCCGAAGAATCCGATTTTTTCTTTGAAATCAAAGAAAAACTCTTTGCTAAATTTCTTCCAGAACAGCCTGATGAGGACAATCTAGAGTACATCTTAAATCAAGTGTTCTATAAATCTGATGATATCGAATGGATAGAACAAATTGATCCGAGTGAATTCAGAATTCTGTTTACCCTTCTGGAATTTAAGCCAATTCAGACCTCTGTTGAAGTCGAATCCCCATTATCTGAAGTATTGTTTGCTTTTGAAATTATGACTCTAAGGATTTGTGGTGATGCTTTAGAAACCAAAGTAATGAGAATGGTTCCTGAATATAACAATCTGGATAGTCCATTTGTCGCTTTTCAAAATGACCTGAGCCTTATTGAAAAGCGCATATTGAATAATGAATCTCATTATATAGATCCTGAGGATGAAGATTTCAAACACCTTTTTGTCTTACTCGATCAGTGTAAAGATTATGTCAATCAAGCCTTTAAAAACAGCAAAAAATACGGAATCTCTCTTAGAGTAAACCAAGATTTGATGCGTATCAAAAGGCAATTGCTGAGGATGGAAGTGACCCTGCCATTCTTGGCTGGAACAGTCGAGAATGACTTAAGAGAAAACACCATTAATCTTGGTAAAAGACTAATCAAACATAATTGCTACAAAAACAATCTTGGAAAATTCTTTGATGAAGGTACTAGACTTTTATTCTATGAAATTACTGAGCAAACTGCCAAAACCGGAGAACATTATATCACAGAGGATAGAAGCGGCTACTTCAAAATGCTACTAACTTCCATAGGTGGCGGTCTTGTAGTAGGGCTTATGTGTGTTTCTAAAGTATTATTATCCAAGCTTGATGTGAGTAGTTTTGGCGAAGCATTCCTCTACAGTATGAATTACTCTATAGGTTTTGTGATCCTTTATTTGCTTGGATTTACATTGGCAACCAAGCAGCCTGCAATGACCGCTTCTACACTAATTTCTGCACTGGAAAACGGCATGAAGAAAGGAGGATCCAAACGCACTAAACACCAGGTCTTTGCCAAACTCTTTTCAGAGGTATTTAGATCTCAGTTTGTTGCTTTTATAGGTAACATCATCATGGCTTTTCCAGTAGCTATGCTAGTGGTCTATTTAGTCGATACCGGCATGGATTACAATATACCTGAAGCCAAATGGGATAAGCTTATCCATAAACTCAATCCAGTAAAATCACTTGCTGTATTTCATGCTGGAATAGCAGGTGTGTTTTTGTTTCTATCGGGCATTATTGCAGGTGGAATTGCAAACAGGAATAAGTTTAACAATGTCTACAGTAGAATTGGAAAACACCCATACCTAAAAAGAAAATTCGGTAAAAAATTTGCTTTGAGATTGGCTACGTTTATTGAGAACAAGTGGGCAGGGGTGATGTCCAACTTTTGGTTTGGCGTGTTTATGGGAAGTACGGCTTCTATAGGGGTGTTTTTTGGCCTCAATCTCGATATTCGTCACATCGCCTTTTCAAGTGGTAACTTTGCCTTAGGCATATACGGCTCTGGGTTTTCATTAACTCCAGACATGATTATCTGGTCTTTAGTAGGTATTTTCCTTATCGGTTTGATGAACTTTTGGGTGAGCTTTGGACTTTCTATGGTTGTTGCTTTTAGGTCAAGACGGATTCCATTCTCAGAATTCAAAGCCGTGATCATATCGGTTTTAACCTACCTGTTTCACAGTCCACTTGTGTTTGTTTGGCCTCCAAAAAGACAACCCACCGAAGATGTGGAAACCAGTGAAGATACGAAAACGAAAAAAACTTAATACAGTATTCTTACACTTATAGTATGGTCTATCTTTTTAAGTTCTTTTAGAGTGTCTAGTGAGTCGTTTTTAGAAATATCCAATACCACATAACCCACATCAAAATTGGTGCTGAGGTACTGCCCTAAAATATTTACATCCAACTTAGAAATCTTGGAGTTAATTTCAGACAGTACTCCTGAAACGTTTTTATGGATATGTAAAATTCTATGGGTGTCTTCCATTTTGGGTAAAGACAATTCTGGTATAGAGTGACTGCCCAGACTCGCCCCGCTTTCAATGTATTTGATCAGTTTGTTAGAAACATCCAGACCTATATTCCATTGTGCTTCTTCGGTGGAGCCACCTATATGAGGAGTTAATATCACATTAGACACCTTTTGAAGAGGAGAAGTGAATTTCTCTGCTTTGTTTTTAGGCTCTTCTGGAAACACATCTACAGCAGCACCACTGATGCGACCATCTTCCAGAGCCTTTTTAAGTTCCTCAATATCCACCACGTTTCCACGACTCATATTGATAAGCAATTGGCCATTACTAAACCAGCTCAACACCTCCGCATTGAATAAATTTTTTGTGCCATTGGTACCAGGCACATGCAACGTAATGATATCACAATCTTCAATCAAAGATTTTAAATCAGTTACCTCTTCTGCGTTTCCAAGGGGCAATTTATTTTCTACATCGTAATAAAATACTTTCAGTCCCATAGCTTCCGCCAGAATAGACACTTGAGATCCTATATGGCCGTAACCTACAACACCTAATTTTTTGCCGCGAATTTCGTGTGCATTGGCAGAGCTTTTGTCCCATTCTCCAGCGTGAGCCGCTTTATCTTTATCGGGGATTCTGCGTATCAGCATAATAGCAGAAGCAATCACCAGTTCTGCCACAGAGCGGGTATTGCTAAAGGGTGCATTAAACACACAAACCCCAGCTTTATTAGCCGCCTCTAAATCCACTTGATTGGTTCCAATACAAAAACACCCAATCGCTACCAGCTTTTTGGCTTTTTGTATGACCTCCTCGGTGAGTTGAGTTTTGGACCTCACGCACACCACTTTGGCATCTTTCAAAACCTCATCCAGTTCCTTACCCGACAAAGCGCCAGGATGTTGTTCAATTTGAGTATAACCTGCTTTTTTAAAGGATTCTACAGCTGACTGACTGATACTTTCTAATAAAACTATTTTCATTTTATCCTTTGGAAAAGAGGTTTTGAGTGGTGACATAATTATATTTATTAAAAAATTGAAGCCTCTAAAGTATTAAATTTCAAGCAAGCAACTCCACACAGATTTTGTTTTTTTCTGCTGAATTTAAAACTGCTTTTTTAGAACCTAGAATTCCAACTAAAGGCTTTTACTGGCTTAACATTTTCAGTTAAGTTCCATTTGCAACTGAATCAATTTATGATACAATCCATTTTCCTTTTCCAATAAATCTGAATGCGTTCCTTTTTCTATGATTTTTCCATCTTCCAGCACTAAAATCTGATCTGCATTTTTAATCGTGGATAAGCGGTGAGCAATTACAAAGGAAGTTCTGCCCTGCATCAACTTGTCCAAAGCTTCCTGCACCAGTTGCTCCGATTCTGAATCCAACGAACTTGTGGCCTCATCCAAAATTAAAATCACAGGGTTTTTCAACACCGCTCTGGCAATCGCCACACGTTGACGCTGGCCTCCAGACAACTGAACGCCTCGTTCGCCAACAATGGTTTCGTATTGTTCTGGAAAGGACATTATAAACTCATGCGCATTGGCTTTTTTGGCCGCTTCCAGAATTTCTTCGTTGGAGGCATCAGGTTTTCCGTAAGCGATATTTTCTTTGATGGTGCCTCCAAAAAGCAAAATATCCTGAGGCACTATCGCCATCTGGCTTCTCAGATCGTGCAAAGTAAATTCTGAAGCTGGTTTATCGTCCAGCAGCATTTGTCCTTGCTGGGGTTCGTAAAATCGTAAAATCAAAGAGGCAATCGTTGACTTTCCTGCGCCACTAGGCCCAACAATGGCAACTGTCTCTCCTTCTTTGGCTTCAAAACTAATGTCCTTCAACACCCTAAGTTCAGGTCGGGTAGGATAGGCAAATTTCAAGTCTTTAAAACTCAATTTACCATGAATAGGTTGGGGTTTGGAATCTTCTACAATCACTTCCGGTTCTTCGTCAATCAAATCAAACACCCGTTCTGTGGCGCCAATGGCTTTTTGAATTTGAGCATATTGAATCGGCAAACCACCGATGGAGGCGCCCACAAAAATCGTATAAAGAATGAAGGTGATCAACTCAGATTGGGTGAGTTCACCTACATTTTGAAGCTTCACCGCATACCATACCAAAAGCACAATAGCTCCAAAAATACAAAAGATGATAAAGGATGAAAACGCACCTCGGGCAAGTCCGCCTTTGATGGCAATTTTCTTAATATCGTTGACGGCAAATTTATACCTCAGCATTTCAAAAGCTTCATTGGTAAAAGCTTTTACATTGGCGATCCCTTGAAGACTTTCGCCTACAATGGTGTTGGAATCGGCGACTTTATCCTGAGCTTCTTTGGATAATTTCTTAATAAATTTACCAAAAAACACAGCGACAATGGCAAAAATCGGAATCGTCGCCAGCATCAATAAAGAGAGTTTTACGGAGGTGAAAAACAAGGCGGTGATTCCGCCGATGACAATAATCATTTGTCTTAGAAATTCAGCAATACCAGTGGTAAACGTATCCTGGATTTGTGAAATATCTGCAGCCACGCGGCTATTCAGTTCGCTCACACGGCGTGAGGAAAAAAACTGCATCGGCATTTTGACCAAGGTGTTGTAGGTGTCTTGACGGATAGCCGACAGCATATTTTCTGTGACATTCACAAACAAAATGACCCGGAAGAAAGAGAAAATAGCCTGAGCGGTAAACAGCGCCAAAAGAATAAGTCCCATTCTGTTGATATCGTCTGATGTAAAATCGGCAGTCTCGATAAGATCGCCCATCAATTTTGGAAACAGAAGTGCTGTAAGCCCGGTAAACCCAAGAAAAATCATCCCGATGATGAGTTTCCATTTGTGCGGACCTATATAAGAAAAAAGGCGTAGAGATTTCTTGAGATTCTGCTTGTTCAGTTTTACTTTGGGGAGGTCAGATTCCTTTTTTCTTTTAGCCATTCTTAAATTTTCTTCTTGTCTTAACTTGCAAAGTTAACTTCAAGCTCATTACGAAGCCATTAACTTAACTTAAATGTCTTAAAAATTATTTCAAAACTTAAAGCTTGGACGTGATACCTTCAGAATAAATAAAAATCCTACCTAACCCGTTCAGAATTTTAAGAAAGAGTCTCCTCTGCCTAAACTTTCTTACCTTTATTTTTTTAGAAAAGATAATTTATGAGACAACTATTACTACTGTTAGGTATTGTATTAATTCAAATATCAGCCTGGGCACAAATCGAAAGCGCCCCGGAACGCGCTGAAGGTGAAGGCCCCTGGTCGCAACTCATTATTCGTGGTGTTACCTTAATCAATGGGAATGGGGCGCCACCCACTGGACCTGTGGATATCGTTGTAGAAGAAAATAAAATAACTCAAATCAAAACAGTAGGCTATCCAGGTGTCGACATTGATGAAAGCAACAGACCTCAACTCAAGTCTGGTGGAAAGGAACTGGATGCTTCAGGCATGTACCTGATGCCAGGATTTATAGATATGCACGGACACATTGGTGGAGAAGCACAAGGCACTCCTGCCGAGTATGTCTTTAAATTATGGATGGCACATGGCATTACTACCATACGGGATCCGTCGGCAGGAAACGGACTGGGATGGGTGCTGGAGCACAAGAAAAAATCTGCTAACAACGACATTACAGCTCCAAGGATTATGGCCTATACTGCCTTTGGACAAGGCAGTGAAAAAGACATAAGTTCCCCTAAAATGGCTGAAAAATGGGTTCAGGACAATGCTAAAAAAGGAGCGGATGGCATCAAGTTTTTTGGGGCGAGGCCAGAAATTATGCAGGCAGCCTTGGAAGAAAACAAACGCCTAGGATTGCGGTCTGCCATGCACCATGCCCAATTGGATGTGGCCCGATGGAATGTGGTCAACTCTGCTAAAGCTGGACTCACCAGTATGGAGCATTGGTACGGACTACCCGAAGCTTTGTTTACAGATAGAACCGTTCAACATTACAAACTGGATTATAATTATAATAACGAGCAGGATCGTTTTGCAGGAGCAGGAGAATTGTGGGAACAGGCTGCTGAACCCAATTCAGATCGATGGAACGAAGTCATGAACGAATTGATTGAATTGGATTTTACCATAGATCCCACCTTCAATATTTATGAGGCCAACCGCGATTTGATGCGTACCAGACGAGCCGAATGGCATGAGGAGTATACCTTGCCATCGCTTTGGGAATTTTACCAGCCCAGCAAAATATCTCATGGCTCGCACTGGCATTACTGGGGGACGGAAGAAGAAACGACCTGGAGGAAAAACTACGATTTATGGATGACCTTTGTCAACGAGTATAAAAATCGAGGCGGCCGCGTTACGGCAGGATCGGATTCTGGGTTTATTTTTCAACTCTACGGATTTGCCTATATCCGCGAACTTGAACTGCTGAGAGAAGCTGGATTTCATCCTTTAGAAATTATGATGTCTGCCACCCTTAACGGTGCTGAAGCTTTGGGCATGGAAGATAAAATCGGAACGGTTGAAGTTGGAAAACTCGCCGATTTTGTGATCGTTGAAGAAAACCCTCTTGAAAACCTGAAAGTGCTTTATGGAACTGGTGCTATAAAATTGACAGAAGAGAATGAGGTTACTCGAGTTGGTGGAGTGAAATACACCATCAAAGATGGAATCATTTACGATGCCAAGCAATTACTGGAAGATGTGAAGCAAATGGTGAAAGACGATAAAGCCAAATCTGGCTATGAAATCAAACAACCGGGAATGAAGTAAGATAAATTTTACCTCTTAAAGGCCTTGCTCATGCTACATCTACGACGGAAAAATTCCTGTTTTTTATCGTATAAATATGATATAATATTATTTTTTAACCTTTAAAATTACCATATCATTATTTTAATGCTTAATTTAATGTCAAATTAAAAGTTATGGGCATTAAAAGTTTTCAAGGTAATCAAGTAGGAGAAGCCAATGTAGAAGCAGAGAAAATAACGGTGAAAGACTGCATGTCACAGAGCATGATCCTGTTTAAAAAGGACCAGAGCATTATTGAAGTCGTGGAAACACTCATCAAATTTAGAGTTTCTGGAGGTCCTGTGGTTGATGACCACAAGCACGTGATTGGGATTATTTCTGAAGGAGATTGCGTTAAACAGATTTCTGAAAGCCGGTATTACAACATGCCGATGGAAGATACAAGTGTAGAAAAGTACATGTCTAGAGAAGTTGAGACCGTTTCTCCAGATGTGAACCTCTTTGACGTTGCCAATTTATTCCTGAAATCCAAAAGACGCCGATTTCCAGTCGTAGAAGACGGAAAAATCATTGGCATTGTGAGTCAAAAGGATATTTTAAGAACAGCCCTGATGCTGAAGGGGTTTAGTTGGAAACACAAATAATTTCAAATTTGGTAAAAACTCATCGACTCATTGACTAAAAAACTCACTAACTCACTAACTCACTAACTACTACCTAACCACTGTTAAAAATACATCTGCTGTGCTGTGCGATAGGTGTTAGCATGAGCATCGATGATGGTTTTGATGTCTTTGGAATAGCCGCCACCCATACTGACTTCGACCGGGATGTCGTGCTTTAGGCATTGCTCAAACACAAATTCATCTCTGCGTTTACAGCCTTCCACACTACAGCCTAATTTGCCTAATTTATCGGTGCTCAAAATATCCACCCCTGACAGAAAAAAAATAAAGTCTGGTTGAACACGATCAATAAGCTGAGGTAAGGTGGATCTAAGTGCGTTTAGAAATTCCTCATCGCCGCAATCATTGTCCATGGGTAAGTCCAGGTCAGATTTTTCTTTTTTGAAGGGATAGTTGCTTTTGCCATGCATGGAAAAGGTAAACACTCTGTCATCATTTTGAAAAATCTCAGCCGTGCCGTTACCCTGATGTACATCAAGATCTACAACTAAAATCTGTTTAGCTAATTTATTCTGAAGTAAATACTGCGCGCCAATCGCCTGGTCATTAAGCATACAAAAGGCTTCGCCGTGATCGGAATAAGCGTGGTGGGTTCCGCCAGCTATGTTCATCGCCACTCCGTGTTCTAAAGCAAAGTTACAGGCCTGAATCGTTCCGTTGGTAATGATGCGTTCGCGTTCTACCAAGATAGACGATAATGGAAACCCAATCTTTCTGGCTTTACGTGGTTCAATCGTTATGCTGTATAATTCCTTCAGATATTGAGGCGTATGCACCGACTGAATGTACTTTTCATTGTCTTCTACAATTTCTGGCTGAAAGAAATTCTCAGGTTCGCAGGTCCCTTCGTGCAGCAATTGCTTGGGCAGAAGGTCGTATTTTTCCATCGGGAAGCGGTGCCCTTCTGGTAAAGGATGTTTGTAGATGTGATGGAAAGCGATTTTAAGCATAGCAAATTTCAAAGTTGTTCAAAATAAATGCTTTTGAACCTCATCTTTACTCAAATGGCTTTTAAATGTTTGGTAAAATTGAACTACTTAAATGAATGTATTTATTCAAAAATTAAACCGCTAAGGTGCAGAGGACGCAGAATTTTTATTTTAAACGATAAGCTGAAACCTCTATCGCAGGAAAGTGTAAACCCTTACAAAGCCTAAAGAAATGTATCGAAACCCGTTAAGCCAACGAGGAGTAATTCAGAATAAGATCTTTAAAAACCTAGATGTTAAGAGTACTTGTGGTGGGTTGAATTACCACTGAGGCACAGAGGACACATAGATTTAAACCTTAGGCTGTAATCCCTATCGCTGAAAAGTCTAAACCAGTTCAAAGCCTAAAGACATGTATCCAACAGCCTTGAAGTCAACTCAGACAAATTCAGAATAAAAAAGACCCTGAAACAAGTTCAGGGTGACAATAGTATAATTTTAATCTACAAAGCTTTCGATATGTCCCGCTAAACATAGACTTATTAAAATGCCAGACTCTGAAACAAGTTCAGGGTGACAATCATTTTCTTACAACTGCTTCACAAATTCTGAAAACACTTGTTTATGCTGGTCCAAGTCCAAGTCTGGTGAAACCGACACCCGTGCGATGTAGTCCTTGTCTTCTTCCTTGGTGGTGCCTTGGGTAGACGTGGCAGGTATCGTCCAGTAGCAGCCCTTCAGTTGGCCGTAACTCACGCAATGCTTGCTTTCTGGAATCTGAGTAATCATCATCGTAATGAGCTTATGGTTTAAAGCTCTTTTATAGGTTTCGCGTTCTTCATCGGTAGCGCCTTTGGTAGGGAGATCCAGTGAAAACACCGATGGCGTAAAGCCCTGCTCAACGACCTCATCGGGTACAAAATTGATTTTGGCTTCTGGGAGTTCTTCCTTGATGAAGTCCACAAACTCACGGGTGTTTTTATACGCGTCTTTGATTCTTTGGTTCATGGACGGCAACTGCTCGGCCAAAATTTCCACCTGAAGGTCTGTCGCTTCGTTGTCGCAAAGCTGAAAATGCTTTTGAATGCTTGGCATCAAGTCATCTGCCTTTTCATTGGCTACACAATAGCCAGCTGTACAGCGACCACCACTTGGGAACTTGGATCCGCTTACATAAGAAATGGTTCTAATGTCGGCAAACAGACCGTCTTTGCTCAAAAAGTGAACGTTTGGACAAAAGGTTTGATCCAAAATAAAGACAGGTGAAATAGCAGCCTTACCATCTGGGGTATGTCTTTGATTTCTCAAAGCAGCCGTGAGTGCTTCCAAATCTGGGACTTCTACTCTGGGATTGGTAGGAATTTCTGCAATGATGTAAGGTACGGCATCGTCTTTGGCCGTCTGGTCCAGCACCTGAGCGGTACTTTGTACCATGTCATTATCCTGGTCTACGGGGAGATCCATAATATCGACGCCATCTACTGCAGCAACCACACGTCTGGCCTGGTCGTTGGTTCCACCATAACAGTTGGGTGGAACAATAATTTTGATGCGCTTACCAGGGTGTTTGGTTTTGGCATCATCGATAAGTCCCATCATAATGGCATATTGAACGGAGAGTCCGCAGGAGCCAAGCAACACATCGGAAGACGCAAGAGTTATGTCCTGAACCGATTTGATGACACTGGCTAAATTGGTCGCTCGGTCTTCATTTCTTTTCACAGAAGGAGAAACCTCAACAAATCGCTGTAAAGCTTCAAACGCATCTGACGGCGTCATGGCAATGGTTTCTCGTCGTCGCACATGCTGGATGTCTGAAATGTAAGCTGCATTCTCTTCACCATTCACTATCAAAATGCTCCCCAGTTTCGGATAGAGATTCACGTGAAAATCGATAGCTGCATTCAATTCAGCTTTGCCAACCTCATGATCCTGAGAAACAAAAATGGTACTGCCTTCAAACTCTGGAATCTCAGTACTGCTGTTAACTTTTTTCAACTCTAAAGTATAGCCATAAACCCGTTTAAGGGTTTCAGCATCGAAGAAGTCGGGCAGATCTTCGGTATAAACAAGTTGAGTAGCCTTGTTCTGAAGTTTGTTGGAACGCAAAACAGCAAAAATTGACATCGTCTGTGATGAAAAACTGATAACTTGTTCAGCTTTGATGCCGTATTTATGGGCAATTCCCCATTCTAAAACCGATGACAGCGGATGTCCAAGGCGAATGTAATCGTAAGCTGTGGGGAGTTTCGCTAACTTGGAAGTGTCTGCGGTGTGGTTTTGATACAAGACTTCCAGTTGCTCCAAAAACTCGGTTTTGGCCTGGCTTTCGTTATAGATATCCAGCCTGTGGGTGGTAAGCTTTAGCCAGTCTGTAGGTACTTGGTCTAAAACCTCTTTTATATAAGTCTGCACGTTGTGAGTTTGCATAATTTTATTTTTAGATGTGCAAAATTAAAGATTTCCAAGGGGTCGACTGGTGGTCTTAACAAGATGTTTTATTAGGGCCTTTTGAAGAGAATCAAAATCACAAGTAAGCATTACTAAACCCTTTTCTTTTAATTTAATGAAAATTCTATTGAGTAAATTAGCGCCTTTTAAAAGTAATTAGGCTCGTAAAGTTAGGATATGAAATCAAAAGAACTAAATCCAGGAGCTGTAAAACAAGCCTGGCCTACAAAAAAGGCTATGGCTCAGATTTACGAGAAACAACTCTGGGGCGGCAATCCTTCTGATTTTTACTCAGGAGAAGGTTCCCATCGTCCTGAACTTGTAGATCCTTACATTGAGGTTGTCACTTCATTTCTTTCTTCTTTTGAAACGCCACCCGTCGTTTGTGACCTTGGGTGCGGTGACTTTAATGTGGGTTCTAAATTGATAGCTTACACCAGTAAATACATAGCCGTCGATATCGTAGAGGATTTGATTACCTATAACAAGCGTAAATTTAAAGACGAGTGCGTCGAGTTCCTTCAACTGGATATCGCCACAGACGAGCTACCAGACGGAGATTGTGCTGTAGTGAGGCAAGTGCTCCAGCACCTTTCTAACAAGGAGATTGGTGCGATTGCCTATAAGTTAAAAGCTTTTAAATACGTTATTGTTACCGAACACATCCCAAATGCTGACTTTATACCCAATAAAGACATCATTTCTGGACAGGGAACCCGCTTAAAAAAGGCTAGTGGTGTAGATTTATTAAGTTCTCCGTTTTATCTTCAAGTGAAAAGCACAAAGAGGTTATTGACAATACCGTCTGAAGACGAAAAAAGCCAGATCCTAACTATGGTTTTTGAAATGTATTAGTTGAATTGTATCAATTCTAGATTTTAGTGCTTCCGACTCTTTAGAGGTTTAACTTTCATTGAATACAAATCAAAGCCTTGGGCATAAAAATCTATTTAAGCTACATCTAGAGAGTTATTTCTATTTTGATTCTGTTGAAGATCCTTGAATTTAGCTTTTACCTGTTTTAAAGCTTCGTCTTCCATTGTATTCAAATCCAGTGTATAGTTTTTATCCTTAAGTTGAAGCTGAATTTCGAAAAGCTTGACCTGAATAGTTTGTATGTCTTCAAAATGGATGACTTCAAGTTGTTTGGTTTGAGGAAGGAAAAACCTCAACTGTTGTTCATCCCATTCTATATAGTATTTTTCATTTCTAAGGTTATAAGTGCCTAGCACTATAAAAAATAATCCTTGAAATCCCTGCAGGAATCCGGTCCAATCTACTGAAGAGGATTCAGTACCGGACTTACCTATAAATAATTTTACTATTGCAAAAATTCCAACCAATAAGAACAAAACTCCAAAACCTATCATTAGTTTGGAGAATACCTTTTGAGTTTTAAAGGCCTTGACTCGAGTCATTTTCAATTTCACTTAAGGGATATCGCTGTAAATTTAATTAATGAATTTTTAATAAAAATAGAAACTTAATTAAAATTCATTAAACATAATTTTGCAACTCATGATTAATTATATAAAAGTTACTAAGACAAACTATCAAGATCAAAGCCTAAAGCTTAGAGATCTCTATCTCGATACGTTTACCAAAGGACTCTCGGCTCAGCATATCGAATCTGAAGATGCCGAGGTCTATCTCCAACAGCTTTTTGAAAGGGGGTATGCCATCCTTGGCTTTTCAGAAAAACAGCTAGTTGCAGCTTTAATTGCTACTCCCCCAAGCTTTGACCAGGAACGCCCTGATCACCTCAAAGACAATTATTCTGATGCTGAAACTTTATACATCGCCGAAGTCCTGGTCGATAAAGAGTTTCGCGGCAGGGGGCTTGGTAAAGGCTTATTTGAAGAATTTGAAGCTACATTGAACCCTGATATAACCCATGTTTTGCTCAGGGTATGGAGCAAAAATGAAATTGCTGTTCAACTTTATAAAAATTCAGGTTTTAATGAATGCGGAAGTATTTTTCAAGAAAAATTAAAGCCCATTTCTAAAGAACCTTTTGAAATGGAAAAAATCTACATGCTTAAGTCCTATTAAGGAAAACTATGAAAGAATTTAATATAAAAACACCGGTTTTAACTGAAGGCAGTGTTGAAGATAAGCGCCAAGAAATCCTCGATTATTTCAACAGAACCTTTGAGCTGGATACTCAGCTTTACAACACTTTAAAAGACGAAGAGGCCTTCTATATGAGAGCCGATCCACTTCGTCATCCTATCATATTTTATTACGGGCACACCAGTGTGTTTTTTGTCAATAAATTGGTCCTTGCCGGACTACTGCCTGAACATATCAATCCGCATTTTGAGTCGATTTTTGCTATTGGCGTGGATGAAATGTCCTGGGACGACCTCAACGAAGAAAATTACGACTGGCCTACAGTTGCCGAGGTTCGAGAGTACCGCAAAACCGTTAAAGCTGAGATTACCAAACTCATTAAAGAATTGCCTCTGGAGTTGCCTATCAACTGGGAAAATGCTTTCTGGCCTATCCTCATGGGGATTGAGCATCAAAACATTCATATCGAAACCTCATCTGTACTCATCCGTCAACTCCCGATTGAGAAATTGCAAACCGGTATCTTTACCAACGTATGTCATGAAGATCATTCTGTAGTTGCCAACGAATTAATAGCCATCAAAGGCTCCGAAATTCAATTAGGTAAAGTTCCAAATCACCCACTTTACGGCTGGGACTTAGAGTACGGTAGTTTTGAAGAACAGGTAGAAGATTTTAAAGCTTCCAAATATTTAGTCTCTAATGCTGAGTTTTTAGAGTTCATCGAAGACGGAGGCTATCAGGACAAAAAGTGGTGGACCGAAGAGGGCTGGTCCTGGTGTACTTATAAAGAAGCTGAGCATCCTCAATTCTGGATTAAGGAAAACGACAGTTACAAGTTACGATTAATGACCCAAATTGTTCCTATGAAATGGAGCTTCCCGGCAGAAATCAACTACCTGGAAGCCAAGGCCTTTTGCAACTGGAAGTCTGCCAAAACCGGCAAAACACTCCGCTTACCCACAGAGGCAGAGTGGTATAAGTTAATCGAAGTGAGCCAGGTAAAAGACGCCATCGAATGGGATGTCGCTCCAGGTAACATCAATCTCGAGCATTACAGCTCTTCCTGTCCCGTGGACAGCTTTGCTTTTGGTGATTTTTACGATCTCATGGGAAACGTCTGGCAATGGACAGAAACGCCCATTACAGGTTATCCAGGATTCAAAGTGCATCCGTTGTACGATGATTTCTCGACGCCTACTTTCGATGGTAAGCATAACCTCATCAAAGGGGGTTCCTGGATCTCTACGGGGAATGAAGCGACTTTGAATGCTCGTTATGCCTTTAGACGGCATTTCTATCAGCATGCTGGCTTTCGTTATGTCGAATCTGAGTTTGAACCTGAAATTCGAGTGGATAGTTATGAAACCGATGAAGAAGTCACCATCTCCTGCGAACATAACTATGGAGACGACTATTTGGGCATGACCAAACTGCCTCTACAGGTGCTGGAAGTTTTGAAAAACCATATTGAAAATCCAGCTGATAAAAAACTACTGGACCTCAACTGCGATACAGGTCGTTTGGCTTTTGAAGCTATTCGTCATTTTAAAGAGGTGACCGCCATTGATGCCTCAGCTCGTTTTATCCGTCCGGCTATTGAATTGCAAAAGAACGGCTTGCTGAGGTATGTCATCAAAGATGAAGGTGAATTATCTGTATTTAAGGATGTCGTGCTCAAAGATTTGAAACTGGACAACACATTGGATCACCTTCAATTTATGCAGGATGACGTCATGAAGCTTAAGGAACGCTACACCGGTTATGATGTGATCGTCGCTATGAATCTGCTGGAAGACATTCGCCAGCCCAAGGCAGTTTTGAGCAGGATTCACGAGCGATTAAACGCTGGTGGGACATTGATTTTAGGGTCTACCTACGCCTGGGAATCAAGCACCAGCGAGGTGGAACACTGGCCCGGAGGATTTAAGAAAGACGGAGAACCTGTGAGGTCTATCGATGGCATCACCGACATTTTATCCAAACACTTTAACCTGGTTACAGAACCTTTGCAACTGACCTATCCGATCCGACAATCGAGCAGAAGCTTTGAAGTGCAAAGGTCTGAGGTGAGTATCTGGCGAAAGAAGTCTTAATTAAGAAACCAGTAAAGAGCGATGAAAACCAGAAGAGTAAAGACTAAGCTTATACCATAAAATATTCGAAGCTTTTTGCGATGTTTAGCTGCTGCTTTTTGAATTTGAAGTTTGGCTGCCTTGACTTTTTCTTCTGGGATTTGTTTTAATGTTGACTTTATGGGTTTAGAAGATTTAGAATGAATCCCTTCCCGATTGTTATCTTTAAATTTTTTTCGCTGAGATGGACGCTGAGCTCGGTTTTGCTTTAACCGATTGTTCATGTCCTGAATATGTCCTGCGCCAAAACTCATTGCTGTTTCTTTTTAAAAAGAATTCCGGCACAAACAATAATACCAAAACCTATTGCAGTCAACGCTCCAGCTATAAATTCAGATTTAAAAAAGTTTAGGTTTTGAATAACAATACCAGTTATCAAAAGGAGAGTGCCTAAAATTCTGTTTTGCAGTGTGGTCATGAATCTAATTTATCTTTATATGAATTTCACCTCTTTTCAAGCAATTCCAAAGTAAATTTCATCTGCGTATCTTCATTAGTAAGAAAATCTTCCAGAGATTGAGACACTTTATGATCGGGAATAATACCTCTGCCGTAGATCTGATTGGATTTTTCAGGAACATCTTGCTCCAGATTTACTATTGAAAAACTGGTAGCGAGTTTAGATTTTGGTAAAACATAATCAAAAGGAGTATGCCCATTGTGTCCGTAATAACCCCCAATGGTTTCCTCTCCTAACGTAATTGTATTTTCATTTCCGGCAACCATGGCGGCAAACAAACTGCCAGCAGAAGCGACTGCCGGACTCGTAAGTAAATAAATTTGTCCTGTAAACGCGTTTTCATTAGGCTGACGCACTTGATGATCCTTACTAGTTTCATCTTGATAATATTTTCCATCTTTTTCCAACGGAAAGATTTCTTGAAGTTGCCTATTATGTCCACCTACAACTAATGGCCTAATAAGTTTAGGAATCCAAATATCATAATATCTGATAAGTGGAATTTTTCTGAAACTGATCCAGGCTTCTTTGTTTTCTTGAAAATTTCGTTGCGATAAATATGAATAAGTCAAGAGATCATTAGGATCATCGCCACCGCCATTCTGGCGGACATCTACGATTAAGTTTTTTAACTTATCCTTTTTAACCTTTGTAAAGATACTATCCAAAAAAGCAGCATAGGTTTTATGCTCATCTGAGTTTTCGTTACCCATACTAAAGGAATGGATAGTCAAAACTCCTGTGAAGGAATCCACTTGTTTAAAACCGTATTTTTGATGTTCGTTTAAATTGGTGTAATAAACCTGATCGAGGGGCTTGGAGTATAGTGCTCTGAAATTTTTATAATATTCAGAATTACTTACACTTTCCAGTGTTTTGGTTATTTCTGAATTTGAATTAAGTCTTTTGAACGTTACTCTGAAGTCTTTTTTCTGCCCATAATGCAATCTGTAGTATTCGGAAAAGTATGCTCTTAAATCAATTCTTTTTCCAGTGAGATTATCCCCATCTGTGTTGGAATATTTGTAAAGATTTTCAATTACATCTAAGATAGGCTCTCCATTAATTTCTAAAAGCTCAGCACCCAGAGGAAGCTCTCCACCTTCAAAATTAATTCGCCATTTCCCTTCTATCCATTTAATAGGATAAGGGAAGTAACCAGAGGATTCGGCTTTTAAGTTATCAAAGTACTTATCTGGAAGACTAGTGTCATTATGCAGACTGCCCTCAAAATCGGTGAGTTGACAAATGATGTTATAAAAATCCAGATACGTAGAAGACTGCTCAATTTCAGTTTCTGCCCATTGGTAAATGCTATCGATTTGGGCTTCTGTTCGGTATTTATAGAGTCCCGAGTTGGCTTTAATTCGAGTCTGTTTAAACACCTCCAGGTCTTTTTTCATCTTTTTGGAGGACATCGGTTCATCGATGTGTTGTGCAAAAGTGAAAAGGCTGATAAAGAGGAGAAGAGTGGTGCTTAGGGTTTTCATAATTTTTCAAACATCGAGGTCACTTTATTTGCTTAAAGCTTTTATGATTCTGTCCTCATTTATCACTACATCTCTAAATAAAACATGAGGAAACACTTTATATTTTGAGTTCTTAAATGCTTCAAATATTTCAGACAAAGCGGATGCTGTAATTAATGAAAGATTTAATTCGGTATTCATTTCACAGTCTGTAATAAAGTCATCACTAAACTCTGGGGCGATCAGTAAAATCTTTGACACACGAATATCGTTTTTCTCAGTAAGGCTTTTATAAGATTTAAGCTGTCTTGATACTGTACTGAATTTATTGTAACCCTTTTCTTTTCTGGTTTTACATTCTACAATAATCACATCTCCATTGTCTAAATGTAAAAGGATGTCAATAAGATCTTTCTTGGTGTTTAATTGTTTTCTTAGTTCTTCATCAACATTGAAACCTAATTCAATAAAAATCTTTCTTGTTAATTCTTCAAACTTAATTCCCAATTCACTCTCTTTTACAGAAATACCATTTTCTTTCAAGGTATTTAAATCTCTGTAAGCTACTTTTTCGTAGTTTTCTAGGTAAAGATTCTCGGCATCTTTATAGTGTTCCAGCGTATTAAGAATATTATCACCACGTTGCTTAATATCATGATCTAAAATGAATTTTTTGAAATCGTCTTTAGCAACTAAATCTAAAATATCTCTGGGCTTAAAATTATAGTCTAAAAGTAAATCTGCTTTTAATACATATTCATCTTGAATTTCAAATTTTGACCGTATTTCTTTATTTAAGTTTGGTAGAGACTCATTTAGTTCGGTGAGCAATTTCTCAAAACCATCAAGAGAAATATTGATGTTCTCATCTTTATCTACATTTTCAAAATAAATTATCAAACTTTCAATCTTCTCCTCTAAAGTACTTCCTCGAAGGTTTTCGATATTTAATTTCTTCTCACAGAGCTCATTTAAAGTTCTTTTCTTCTCAGTAAGGTTTGATTCGTTTTTATAAATATCATTCATGAGAAGTCCTCTAAAAGATACTCCTTCGATAATGATTTCTTCAATCTTATCTAAGTAACTTAAATTCCTATCTATATTATGCTTCCTTGCTATTTGATTTATGATAGGCTCTCTAAGTAGTCTTAAGGTTCTTCTTAGAAATTTATCAGCCACTTCTTTTTTCCTTAGTTTTCGAAGCAAGCGAACCATCTCATCAGCGACAAAAATTGTATTCTCTTTTTTTGAATAAAAGATGACCCCAATATTTTTAAGGTTGTTGATAACCTCCATAACATCCAACTTTTTTATAGGAAGAATGGAGTAATTAATCAATTTAATTTCTTCCTGAGAAAGATCCAATTCTTTTGATAAAGTCAATAGAATTGATAGTTCGTCTGATGTAATTTTTGCTTCTCTATTATTTTCTAAATCGTTTCTATAAGCAGTTGTAAGACAGGCTTTATAAATTTTATAATCTCTTCTTCTTTCATCCGAAATCTCTGACTTTTCATTTTTGAACTCCTCGTTGGTTTTTTTAATATTTGCTTTAATATGCTTTAATTCTGCCTCATAAAGCCTAGAAAACCAGTCTTGTTGCATGATGCAATTTCCATCACGAATCAAAATGTCAATTAAAATGTCCAGTTGATTAGACGTGTCTTGAAACTCGCCTTTCAAATACTCAAAAAACTCATCTTCTATTAAAGAAAAAACCTTAGAAACGTTTTGGTTGTCGACCGATTTTAAACCTTTATCCGCTGAACTCAGGATTTTATCTATTGCTTTGGCATTTTTCGGATTTTGGGAGATAATACTATCAATCACCTTGATAAAATTATTTTTATCAATAGAATTCAGTCGATCTAAAATTTTCTCTAATTTCATAATAGTTAGTAGTTATGGTATTGGATTTTCGTTTAGTTAAAGGATGAATTGATAAGAATAAGTTTAAATCTACAATATTTCTCGCACAATGAAAGAAGTAATTTCAAGTGAACAATTTAAGAAGTTCACAAGCTTCTTCTAACTTGAATAAAACAGTGATGAAGGCTAAACAAATTTGAGAACCCCTAAAAAATTTTACTAGGATAAAACAGATTTAGAATTTAACCAAAGCACCACCAAACCCAACACAGGACCTAATGCTAAAACCAAATATATATTCGTGGACAGTGTGTTTAAATTTAACCCGTTCAATAACTGAATACTCACAATCGTGATGGCAAAACCAATACAATTCACGATGGTTAAGGCTGTGCCTTTGATAGCGGCAGGAGCTTGTTGAGCGACCAGAGAAGACAGCAAGGGGGAATCGGCAATCACCGCCAAGCCCCACACCAGCAGAAAACAGATAAATAAGACCTCATTCTCTAGTCCAAACATCCAGGGCGATAGCAGACAACAGCTTCCGGAGATTGCCAGAGCCAAAGAAGCGATGCGTTGAGCACCAAAACGCTGAGAGAGGTAACCGGCGCATACGCAGGACAAACTTCCTACACCAATGATCAGAAAGGACAGCAGAGCGATATTAAAGGTGGTATCGGGATGAAACTGCTCATAAAGACTTAACATCACCGGGACAAAAGCCCAAAAGGCATAGAGCTCCCACATATGTCCAAAATAGCCTAAGGCTGCAATCCGAAAATCACGAACTTTAAAAACGGACCAGAACGCAGAGAGTTGAAGTTGTTGACTCTGTTGGCGGTATGGCCCATCAGGAACAAAACAAAAGATCAACACCCCTCCAAAAACGGCTATAACTGAAGTTAAAATCAGTACGCTTTCCCAAACCATACCTGTCGTTAGATCGCTTAATAAATGTGGAAAAGCGGTCCCAATCACTAAAGCTCCTACCAGAAATCCCAAAGACTTACCTAAACCTTTTTGGTAATAATCGGCAGCGATTTTCATTCCCACCGGATAAATACCAGCCAGGAAAACGCCTGTCATCACTCTACAGCTTATTAAAGACATAAAGCTATGGCCCTCCCAAATTACGGCCAGGTTAAAACCTGCGCCCAGTAAAGCCGATACAAAAAACACTCGGGAAGGGGAAAACCTGTCGGCAAAACTCAATACAGCAAACAAAAGAGTCCCTGCAATAAAACCTATCTGAACTGCTGAGGTGAGATGTCCTAAAGCCCCGGGAAAAAGGTCAAATTGAACAAGTAGCTGAGGCATAACGGCATTCCCAGCAAACCAGAGTGATGTACAGCAGAATTGCGCAATAACAATAAGCGGTAAAATGGATTTTGAAATCTTCACGAGCCAAAGGTATTAAACTTAAGGAAGCTTATCTTTATCGAAATTTAAATCTGAAACCCACCCATGAGCCTAAAACACGACTTATATCAGCAATGCCTTCAACTGGTAGATCAACGTTACCAAAGCATTCAGCGGCAAATTGCAGATTTGCAGAACAGCCTGCTGTCGGAAACCAAAAGCAGCGCTGGGGATAAGCATGAAACGGGTAGGGCAATGGTCCAACTAGAGCGTGAAAAAGCGGGACATCAACTGGCTGAAATCAATAAATTGCGAACAGTATTGTCTCAGCTAACTACCGATAATACGTCCTCGCATGTGAGTTTGGGCAGTGTGGTGTTTACCTCCAAGGCCCATTATTTTATCAGTGTGAGTTTGGGAGCTTTAGAGGTGGATGGCCAGACCTTTTATGCCATTTCGCCTAGTACGCCTATCGGTCAATTGCTGATGGGTAAAACCCCTGGGGATGTCGTGAATTTTAACGGCAATTCCTTTGTGATTCAAGAGGTGGTTTAAAGCAACTTCTGATACAGATTGTAAGTGGATATGCTTAACGTTTTAGCCCCCACCTGTTCAAACCCTTGCTTTTCATAATACCGGCAGAGGTTGGGGTTTTTGGAATCGGCGTCCAGTCTTAGGTACTTGCAATCTTGTTTTTTAGCCTCTTCCGCAACCTTTTCAATAATCTTAACTCCCAGGCCTTTGCCGTTGAATTTTTCTTGGACCACCAGCGAATGGATGTATTTGGCTTTTTCCTCCTGTTCGCCCCAGTACATCAGGTCTTTGTCCAAAATTCTAAGCATTCCCAGAGTGTCGCCAGCTTCATTTTTCACCAAAAAATACTCTCCGTTGGCAAGACCTTCCTTGACCCATTCTATTTTTTCTGAAGGCGGATTCTTCCAGTATTGCCAGTGATCGATGTTCATCCTGCTGATTTTATCGGCAGCTGCCTGAAACATGTGGATCACTTGATCTAATTCTTTGGGCTGGATGGGTGTGAAGGTGATTTGCATTGTTTATGTTTTTATTAACCACGGTTGAAACCATGAGCTATACGCCATTTGTATTGTTGGAATGGTTTTAACCATTTTCCCACTATGATTGATTTTTATCAGAGTCAAACCCATAGAGTTTTAAAAACGCTTCATATTCCTGTAGAAAATTTTTCTTTTGATGGTGTTTCTTTTGATTTTTAATGTAGTTATAAGTTGTATTCAAAACAGATTCTGAAACCGAATAAGCTGCATAACCTGTTTGCCAAGCAAATTTTTCTGAAATTAACTCATTTTTATTGATCCAATGTGAGCTACTCCCCTTAATTTGTTTAATAATTTCTGAAATTGATTTTTAGGAATTCAATAAAAATAAGGCATGAATGTGGTCTGGCATCCCATTGGTGATTCTAACCGGGCAGCCATTTTCTCGAAGTTGATTTGAAATAAATTGATGTACTTGCTTTTCAATAGAATAAGATATTAATGGTATTCTCATTTTTGTGGCCCAAATGGCGTGAATCCATATTTTATTAAAGGAATGTGGCATTGGGATAGGTTTATATTATTCCACTAATTTAAGCAAACCATTAAAATGGTTTCTAATATGCACTGTTTTTATGGACCACGGTTGAAACCGTAGGTTATGTGTTTTAAAATTCATAATATCATTTTCATAGCCCACGATTTAAATCGTGGGCTATGAAAATGAATTAAAAAATTGAAATGGTTTTAAGCATTTTATATATCCTTGCTTTTTGAAAGGTCAAATCCATAGAGGTTTAAAAACTCTTGATATTCTTGATTGAAATTTTTCTTTTGGACTAGCTTGGTTTTTTTCTCTTAAGCTGAATCAACCATTGCTTTATTGGCCAGATGCTTTTTCAACTGTAATGCCTTTAAATTTTTCTTTAAGTTCTCCAGTTTAAACCCATAAACAATTGATACTGTTATTGTCATAATTACAAATCCAAAGATAACCGCTTCATGGTATTCCATTCGATCAATTAAAGGTACTCGGCCTCTTCTTCCTGGAAGGAAAGGGAAAAGAAAAGGAAGTATTAATGCCACTCCAATGTAGTAAGGAATTCTCTTTTTTAGCTTGGAGATGTCTGCTAAACACTGGTCGTATTCGATAACCGCCCGTTGATGTCGTTTCTTAGGTGTCAAATGTGTGTTCTTAGTTGATTCTATAATTTTAGAATTTAAAGTTGTATTCAAATACAAAAGTCGCTTTCTTTTAATGTTTTAGGTTTTTAAATGAAAAGAGCCCTATAGTTAAGCCTTTAAAGGCTGTTATGCTTAGTTAGTATTAAATTCTAATTTATTATCTCCTATTTAATCAGCATTTCTTTTAGCCTGATCGTTTAAAGATAAATAATGAATAGAAAGTATGAGTTGAATGTTCGGATCGTCAAGATCGAACGATTTTTTATCATTTAGCACTTCCGAAAACTGAATGTCTATAGCGTAAAAATCTCCTGATGCCCGAATCCTTTCTGCATATTTAGCAATTCTTGGGTTGGATTTACCCAGATCATTCAAATATTGTTGGTATCTACCCATTGCAACGGAACATATTTCATCTCCTTTTAATTCGCTTGGATAGTATGTAGTTTCACAAAATCTCCATATCGCATCAAAAGTTGAATTGGAAATTTTCCCATATAATTTCTTTTGTTCCTCAAAATCAATGTTTTTCCAGAATGCATTTCCAGTTGCCATCAAGTAATCGTGTGGTGTCCATTCATAACATGTTTTAAAATCTGAATCCATATGAAGACACATTTCATCTTTAAAGAATCTAACTATCAATTTGAGATCTTCTATTTCCTTTTTTGTGAAATTGTTCTTTAATTCAACAGCCGAATACTGTGATTTACAAGAATAAAAACCCTGAAACAATAGAATAACTAGAATGAGAGAAAATGTTTTTTTCATATAAATCAATAAATACAATTTTACAGTTAAGCGTTTGAGTTTAGTTTAAGTTTTTTCAGTTTTACCACCTGTTCAAAGATTTGAAAGTGATGCTGCTCTGTTCTTAAGTCAATTCGGAAATCACCGTTTAGGTTTTCTATGTTATAGATCTCACCGGATAGAAAAAGAGGATTTAATAGGCTCATCAACTCCTCTAAACCATCAATTTTACTCATGTCATGATCTATCACATATCTATCCGAAACGTTCAGTATTGTACGTGAATTAGAAAAGTTGAGAAGAAAGAAATCCAATTTGTTTCGTTTCCTAATTTTAAAATTAGACTTGAATAGATTTCTGGTTTGCCATACAGCTGAGGTCAATACATTTTGGTATTTGGACGAAAGAAACAAATTACCAGAGGTAAAGGTGGCTTTTTTATAGCTTAGCGTCCAAACACTCGGTTTTGATATTTTGCCGATTATTGCATACGACCAAGCATTATAACTTCCTTTGACCTTCCCCTTTCTTTTGAGTACAAACTCTTCAAGTTGATCACAAAATTCTTTATTCCGGACGAAATAAGGGGAATTCTTTTCATTTGGTGATGCATTGTGATCAATCATTAGTTATTACAAAAGGTTTGAAATTATAGGTCTAAGCTAGCTTAATTCGGTAAAACAGGAAGCTAGAATTTATAGTTTAGTAGATTAGCCTCAGCTTTTATTCTTGAGTCCTTTATAAAATCAGATGAAAGCAACGCATAAACCTAACTATCCAAAAACGCTCCATTATAAATTAGTTATCCCGAAAATAAGCTTCTTTCTGAAACCCCATCTTTTTTAAAATTGCGCGAGAATTTTGATTTTCAGGATTGATGGTGGTTTTGGTGCCTTTCCTGATCCCCATACAGCATCACCCGTTCATCAGAACGCATCACCTAGACCTCTTAAGCGTCAGTCAAGCTTAACTGCCCTAGAACTAATCTCTGACTTTCTAATTCTGGGAATTCCTCAACCTATAGGTCATTGAGCATAGGTGTTGTGGCTTGTTAAATTAAGATGCAACATATATAAGGGTTTAAATCGCTATTTGTGGGTGTTAGGGACGCCTACCTGCCAACTTATCAATTTTTTCTTTTCTGGCTTCTATGATTAAAGTTCTTCGGGTAAACTTGTTATTAACGAATAACCGATGTTAACCACAGGTATCTACTATCTCTTTCAAAAATAATTTGACTCTAGGATTTTCATTGCTGGGTCCTGTTAAATCTTTTTTATCTATCAATTCGCAAATTGTTTTAGATAAAAACAATTTCATATTTAAGGAATTAAAATTTATTTCTGGTTTGTCTTCATTGTTTTGGCGGCACAATTCTGTTGCTAAATCTAAAATTGGCTTTTTATTATATGCTGGTAAAGTTCGCTTTCTTCTATCTCCTTTTTTAATTTGAGAATACTTCTTCTTACGTAGGAACTTGTTGACAGCATCGAAGAAAAGATTTGGATATATAAAATCTTCTAACTCTATATCATTGAATTGCTCACCATCAAATCTATCAATGTATTTACAATTTAACTCTATGAATTCATAAATCTTATTATTTAGTTGATTAAATTTTGCTCTCCCAGCTCCGTCACGATCAAAAACAGCAATGATTTTTGGTTTATATTCGAGTTCTGTACAAAAATCATTAAGGAATTGAAGAAATCCTGGATATTTATCTACACCGCCACCTACTAGGATATTAGGTATTGATAATTTAAACTTTTTCATTAATGAAATAAATAAATCCTTGTCTTCTTGTCCTTCAACCAAAATATTGAAAGGCATAACTTCCCAGCTATCATTTTTACCTATCCCAAAGTTTTTTTTGATTCTTTGAGCTTGCTCAAAATTTGATCCTTTAAAAATTAGAGTATTCAATTTGTAAAATAGAAATCCCTTTTTTCTTGTATACTCTTTCAATTCTTTTGTGCCCTCGAACAAGAAGGTATTCTCTAGATCATTAACATCAATAAAGAAATGTGAATGTGTAGTTATTATTATCTGACTTGATTCTGATTCTGATATTAATTTTGAATACAGACTTTTCTGTAAACCAGCCTGAAGAAAGGCTTCTGGTTCATCTATTGCCCAAATAATATCTTTTTTCGTTCTTGAATTTACGTATTGAATTAACGATAAAAGTATAGTTCGTTGAATACCACTTCCTTTAGTTTCAAGTTTTCTTTCATTAGTATCAAAAAGGGTAAATTCTATTATTTTAGAGATTGCTTCTCTTAAAAACAGATATTCTGGAAATCTAATTTGCAGTTTCCAATCATTAGAATCAATTGACTCAACATCTTTTAGTAAACTTTGAAAAATTTTAGTTAACTCTCTTTCAATTTTACCTACAGACTTTTTCGATAATTCAATGAATTCGTCAAGTTTAGCTAGAGATTCTTTTTGGTTTTTGCCTCTTCTTTTATCTAGGCCTAATGGTAAAATTTCATCATTTACAATTTCTGAAACTAGTTTTGGGATGTTTACATTACTTGCTTCTACAAAGAAGAACTTAAAGCTTCTCTTTAGAAAATCCCGAATTTCTTTTTCACTTAGAGATTCTTTATTTCTTGTTCCTTTAAATCTAACTTCTTTAATCCCTTTTTGTTCAGTGAAATTTTCTGTGATTGTATAAGTATTATCAGTACCTATTTCGTCGAATTTTGCTTTTAATGTAATAACATATCCTTGACCACGAGAACCTTCTACAATATGATGAGGAATATCTTCATCAGGATCAAAATTTTCAATATCAGGATTAAAAAATAGGTTTAAGGCTCTAAGAAAGTTAGTTTTTCCAACGTTATTCGAACCACAAATAGTTATCAAATTACTTTCATTACATGTCAATTTTATATTTGATATTGAACGATAGTTTTTAATTGAAAATTCCGATAATTTATGTTTCATAGATAATCATGGCTAAAGTGTTTTTATATAGTTTGTTGCGTGTTTCAGTAATAAAATAAGTAAATACAAATCGAATAGAAAATCCTCAAGGAATCTTGTAACTAGGAGTATACTAAAAATACATTTTACAAGTTTTTGTAGGTAATTCTATAGATCTATTTCTCTGTATACGGCTAATGGATTTACAGTAATTCTTGGAAAACTAGAATATCTAACAAATTGCTCGAAACCTTCAAATCCACGAAAAACTCCTCTAAAAGCTCGTTCAAAAACTATAGATTCTTCTTCTTTTTCCAAGTCTTTTTTTAAAGGGTCAAATAATTCTTCTTGCTTTTCTGGGAATGATGTTATCATTCCAAAAATTGTCATTTTTAGATTTGGTCTAGAACCATAACTAAAAGTAATGTTTTCAATATCAGTTTCTACAAAATGTTCTCTTTTTAAGTTCGATAATATTTCAAAACTTGGTAGGTTTTCATATGGATAAAATCTAAAATTTATTCTGTCTGGTAAAAAAGTGTCTATGAACAATTGAATTCCATTTACTAAATATTCAGGAATTTTCCCTGTATCGTTATATTCATCTAATAATTTTTCTAAATCATCCTCTAACTTATTAAGTCTGATTTTTTCTTTTGTTTTTATATTTCTATCGTTTTGACTATTTATAAGTTTTCGTTGCTTTTTTAAATCTTGAATAAGAATATCGTATTGTTCCTTTTCATCTGAATCTGCAATACTACATTCTTGTATGAATTGTGATATCGAATTAAATCTTTTAGCGATTTTTTTAAGTCTATCGTAATCTTCTATATTCACCCATCCTGTTGCTTTTATAAATGATTTAGATTTTAATATTTCGTGTAGTTTGTCAGAATCTAATTCTATTTCATCTATTTTGTCAAGGTCTATATAGGATTTTGAATTATAAATATTTTCTTGCAACTTATCTAATAAGTTATGATGAGGAATTCTTGTTATAGATTTACTTTCTTTATCATTTGCACTAGCACCAATTTTAGCTTGAAGTATTTTGACATCAATACCTAAACTTGAATTAATTTCTCCACCTTCTTCAATGTTATCAGTTGATTGAGTTATTATTCCTTCGTCCATTTGACTGTAAAGTGAAATGGACTTTTGTGTATCAAAATATAATAAATCTTTAATGGTTTTCTTCATTTTCTTAAATTACCTATTACTCGTTATACCAGCCTAAAAATACATGTTTATTTAAAAGAGTTAGGGTAAAACCCATGTTTTTATCTTATAAATTCAGTGCATACGCTCATCATCAAGCCAGTACTTCCCCTTCAGACCTCATCCTTACCCAGCTGGAGCTTGAGGTTAGTAGTGAACATTAAGCAATGTATCGAAAAGCTTTGAAGCAAACTAGGGTAAAATCTGAATAAATAGATCCTGAAATAAACCTGCCTGCGTTCCTTGGAAGGCAGGTTCAGGGTGACAAAACCAGCTTTTATTCTTTACAAAACCAAAAAAAGGCGATTTAATGAAGCTCTAAACTCATTAAATCGCCTTTTTGTCATTGCGGATCGTTTAAAATCCTATTTAATTGATTTATTCTTTTTCAATCGCGACTTCTTCTACCGAGCCCAGCAGTTCAAAATCGATGGTGCGTTTCACTAAATCGGCTTTTTTAACGCGTACATAGACTTCATCACCAAGCTGGTACATCTTCTTGGTTCGGCGGCCAATGATGGCGTAGTGCTCTTCGTTGAAGTCGTAATGATCGTCGGAGATGTCTTTGAGACGGGTCATGCCTTCGCATTTGTTCTCGATGATTTCGATAAAAATACCAAAATCGGTCACTCCAGAAATCACGCCTTTAAATTCGGTTTCTGCTTGGTCCTGAATGTATTTGACCTGCATGTACTTGATGGAATCCCGCTCGGCGTTGGTCGCCAGTTTTTCCATTTCGCTGGAATGCTTGCATTTGTCTTCATATTCGGTTTCACTGGCGCTTTGTTCGTTGTCCAGATAGCGTTGCAACAAGCGATGGGCCATCACATCGGGATAACGTCGTATCGGCGAGGTAAAGTGCGAATAATAGTCGAAGGCCAAACCGTAATGGCCAATATTTTGGGTGGAATAATAGGCCTTGCTCATGGTACGAATGGTCAAGGTATCCACCAGATTTTGTTCTTTTTTGCCTTTGACGTCTTCCAAAAGACTGTTTAAGGCGCTGGCGATGTTCTTTTTGTTTTGGATGTTGATGCTGTAACCAAATTTGGAAATCACCGTATTCAACGCTTCCAGGCGATCGTCCTTAGGCTCGTCGTGGCAACGGTAGACAAAGGTCTTGGGCGGCTTGCGTTTGCCGATAAATTCTGACACTTTTCTATTGGCCAGCAGCATGAATTCTTCAATCAGCTTGTTCGCATCCTGACTGGTTTTCACGTAAACCCCCTGTGGATTGTTATCGGCATCCAGGTGAAATTTCACCTCCACTTTATCAAAAGATATCGCACCTTGCTGCATGCGTTTTTGGCGCATGGTTTTGGCAAGCCTATTCAAAGTAACGAGAGCGTCTACAATGTCTGGCTGGACCTCATAGTCCTTTTTGGTTAAGGAAACGTCTGCGGGGATATGCTTGTCTTCAGAATCGATGATGTACTGTGCTTCTTCGTAGGCAAAACGCGCATCGGAATACGTGACCGTACGTCCAAACCATTCGCTTTTCACTTCTCCTTTTGGAGTCAGTTCAAACAAAGCTGAAAAGGTATATTTTTCTTCATTGGGTCTTAACGAGCAAGCGCCGTTGGAAAGTACTTCTGGCAACATAGGCACCACACGATCTACCAGATAAATGGAAGTTGCTCTATTGTAGGCTTCATCATCTAGAATGGTTCCAGGCTGAAGGTAATGCGCTACATCGGCAATGTGAATCCCAATTTCAAAATTGCCATTGTCCATTTTTTTGAAGCTCAAGGCATCGTCAAAATCTTTAGCATCGGCTGGATCTATCGTAAAGGTCAAGGTATCTCGGAGATCCCGTCGTTTTTTGATTTCTGCGGGATGGATTTTAGTATCGATGCCGTTGGCAAATTCTTCTACTTCTGGAGGAAATTGCTCTGGCAAGCCGTAGCCCGCTAAAATAGCGTGCATTTCGGTATTGTGTTCTCCAGGAACACCCAGAACTTCGGTGATTTCTCCTTTAGGTGAATCGTCTTTGTCTTTCCATTGCAGAATGCGAACTTTCACTAAAAGCCCATCTTCGGCATCGTGCATTTTGTCGTTAGGCACAAAAATATCGGTGTACATTTTGGAATTGGCCACCACGACAAAGCCAAACTTTTCCTGTTTGTGCAAAACACCTACAAAATCGGTTTTAGCTCTGGTCAAAATGGAAACCACTTCGCCTTCAGATTTCGATTTCTCGCGTTTTTTGAACACGTAGACTTTTACTTCGTCGCCATCCAGGGCGTGATTCAGGTTTTTGTTGGAGATATAAATATCCTGTTCCATATCTTCTACAACCACATAGGCATCGCCTCTAGAGGTCATGTCGATGATGCCTGTATGGAAATCTTCCAGGCCGTCAAACTGAAATTTCTTGTCTTCTACATTCTTCAGCTGGCCTTTAGCCGTTAACTGTCCTAAGAGACGAATGACTTTATTTCTGGTTTTGGTATCTTCAATTTTAAGTTTTTCTAGAATAATTTTAAAGTCAAAACTCTTTTCGGGCTGACTTTTAAAGATATCCAGAATTTTTTTTGATAATCCTCCATCCCGGTCGGGTGAAGCTTGGAAAGGCTTTTTGCCTTTTTTCTTTTTACTCATAAGTAGTTTAAATAATCTTTGCTAAAAGTAAGATAATATAATTGGATGACGAAGTTGCTACACTAAATCTTTGTTAAGTCCTTGATTTGATGTAGTTAACAATTACATGATGTTAAACTTTCAATTATTTAGCATTAAAAACCAAATTTTTGTTAATTATTTTATAAATTTGCTTAACAACCATTTATTATGTCAAAAACTACCAAAATATATATTGTCTTTATACTCATCTTTTTGGTAGGATTCTTGGCGATTTACCTTTACATCCGTTTTTTCCTCAATCAGCAACTCACTACTGTTGAATCCGAAGTAGAAAAGCCTTTAAGCGCTTTATTAGCTTTGCTTTAATAAAATCTAAATCTGCTTTAAATTTGCCTTGTTAGTGATTATATTTCTTTATTTTTAGGATAAAAAATGAACGACTTCATCAAGCTAGCTGTATTCACGTATCCTCATGAATATACCGTGCTAAAATTGCTTCTCGAAAAAGAAAATATTCGGTTTTTCTTTCAAAATGAAACGGTTATAGGTGTTATTCCTTTTTACTCCAATGCGCTAGGTGGGATTTTTTTAAAAGTACATCCGGAGGATCTTCAAGAAGCAAAAGCTATTCTGGAAGATTACAATTTCGAAAATCATCTCCATATTGTTTAAAGACAGTCTTTTTATTTTTTTCTACCCGTTGTGCATTTTAAAAAATTCTGTCAATTCGAGTGAATTTCACGATTGAAATGAGTGGAATTTGTATCGAGAATATGAATTTTTTGATTGGGTTCTAGATACAATTTTTTTATCAAAAAATCACACGAACAGACATAATGCTATCTATTTCAATCCAAAATGCACAACTGGTTTTTTCTAATTCTTTTTGATAGATATTTTAGATCTGAAATTAGTTTCCTTTTCCACTTATCCACAATCTATAATACTATTATTCTTTTTTTATAAATTTTAAAATTAACTATGATGATTACTATTGCTCGTGTATAACTGGAAAACTTTTCTCTATTTAATTTTGATTTTTTAAAATTTGAGTTTATCCACAATTTATACCTATCCTTTTTTGGGTTTAAAACTTTGATTTACATAGATATCTAAAATAGTTATCCACAATTTCAATATCACTTTTCACAGTCAATTTTGAATAACTTTTTTCCACTTTCATGTGGATAACTTTTGAAAGTGAACGCAAAAGTTTTTCGAAAATTGGTTTCTTAAAATTTTGCTAAATCAGATTTTTATCTATCTCTATTTTTAGTTTGATAAACCAAATTTTTTGTTCAGATTTTTTACTGAAGTTATCCACAGTTTATCAAAATTTGAAGCCTGCAAAGCGACTCCAAATTTGAAGTTTTCCACAATTGTTTATTCTTTAATTTCTGTATGTTCTAAAGACTTATAAATCAGTCATCAAGCTATTAGGTGCTTCATCTTGCATTTCATTAATGAATTAAATCTTAACTTTGTTTCACTCAATATTTAAATCTACACCCATGACAATTTCAATCGGAAATGATCACGCAGGACCTTCTTATAAATCCGCAATCAATGATTACTTAAAATCAAAATCTATAGAGGTCATCAACCACGGAACAGACACAGAAGATAGTGTAGATTATCCTGATTTTGTGCATCCTGTTGCAGAAGATGTGGAGAATGGAACTTCAGATTTAGGCATCATTATCTGTGGTAGTGGAAATGGAGCTAATATGACCGCCAATAAACATCAGGGCGTCAGATCTGCTTTATGCTGGAATACAGAGTTGGTAGCTTTAGCCAAACAGCATAACAATGCTAATGTATTGAGCATTCCTGCCAGATTTGTATCTGTAGAAGAAGCTCTGGATTTTGTAAAAGTATTTATAGAAACGCCTTTTGAAGGTGGTCGTCATCAGAGAAGAGTGGATAAAATTGCTTGTCAATAATCTATTTTGAGCCACACTCATTCACATCAGCGTTCCCAAAAGAACTTACTCTTTTCTATTGTCCTTAATATAGGTATCACCGTTTCTCAGGTTATAGGGGGTTTCTTAAGTGGAAGTTTGGCTTTACTCTCGGATGCTCTTCATAATTTTACAGATGTAGTTTCTCTTATCATCAGTTACGTAGCTTCCAAATTTTCTGCTAAAAGTGCTACTTCCAACAGAACATTTGGTTACAAAAGGGCTGAAATTTTGGCCGCCTTCGTTAATTCTGCGAGTCTTATCATTATAGCTATTATTCTTATAAAAGAATCTTTTGTTCATTTTTTCAACCCAAAAATTATCAATTCAGATTTAGTCATCTGGCTTTCAGCCCTGGCTATAGTTGGGAATGGACTAAGTGTTTTACTTCTTTTGAAGGATAGAAAAACCAATATGAATTTAACCTCTGCTTATTTTCATTTACTCACAGATATGCTTGCCTCTGTAGCGGTTTTGATAGGTGGATTACTGATGAAATTTTATGGGATTTTCTGGGTAGATAGCGTACTAACCTTTTTGATTGCTGTTTATCTTATTTACGTTGGTGTCAAATTATTCAAAGGCTCTTTTAAAGTCCTTATGCTTTACACCCCTGCCCAAATTGATATCGAAGAAATTGTCACCAAAGTAAATGCTTTTCCTCTTGTTAAAAATATGCATCATGTGCATATTTGGCAACTCAATGAAGATGAATTGCATCTGGAAGCTGAAATTGATTTTGAAGAAGATATTACACTCTCTACTTTTGATAACCTACTTGTTGAAATCGAAACTATCTTATTGCAAGAGTATGGGATCAACCACATTACAATTCAGCCAGAATTCAATAAATCAGACAATAAAAACATTATAGTTCAAGACTAATGACGCCAAAGATTTTACTTTTTTCTGAATTAACCACCAGACAAATTTATGATATTCTTCAGCTTCGTTCTGAAGTGTTTGTTGTTGAACAAGACTGTGTGTATCAAGACATTGATGGACATGATGACAAAGCTTACCATGTTTTGTTTTACGATGAACAGATTCTGGTCGCCTATTCCAGGATCTTACCTCCGGGGGCTTATTTTGATGAGTTGAGCATTGGCAGAGTCATTGTAAAAGAAACACATCGAAGTCAAAAGTTAGGACATGAGTTGATGAAAACCAGCATTGATTTTTCTTTAAAAACTTTTCCAAAATCAATGATTAAAATCTCGGCACAGCAGTATTTGATCAAGTTTTATGAGAGCCACGGATTTGTGATTTCTGGTGAAGGTTATCTGGAAGATGGTATTCCTCATATCAGTATGAAGCTTGAAAGTCACTAACTTCCTTTATTCATAGCCAAGAACTTCTCTATACCTATTTGAATTTTTCAATACTGAACTCGCTTCTTTGATGACTTCGCCTTCTTCGGTATAATAAGTGTAGACAGCTTCATCGTAGCCTAATTTTCTCAAAACACCTTCTGTAATCAACTTCTGAAGGGTTTCCTCTTCTTTCTGAAAGGCTTTCTCTTTTTCTTTATTCAATTGCTTCTGAAGTTCAGTTAAGGACGATTCAATGGACTTTAAATAATCTTCAGAAGTCGCCGTCGCTTTTAATTCTTCAATTTTCTTATCCGTATCAGACTCAAATTTAAATCCTTTTACATCTATAAACTTTTGAAATTCATCACTAAAATTTTTATTCGATTTGAAATCATCAAGAGTTAAGCCTTTATTTTGATTGACGTAATTCACACTGAAATCAAAAATGAGGTTGTCTTGCTTTAGTGCTTTTATCAGTTTGCTTTCCTTTTCGATAGCGACTTCAATATCGGGTTTTATGCCACCGCCGTCAAACACACTTCTCCCGTTTTTGGTTTTAAATTCAGTGTATTCACTTTCGTCTTTTCTGATGCTTTTCCCGTCCAGATAATCCAATGCCTGTATACATCTTCCACTTGGGGTGTAGTATCTGGAAATGGTAATTTTAGCCTGAGTACCATAGTTCAGTTTTTTTGGTCTCTGGACAAGTCCTTTGCCGTAACTTCTACTGCCAATCACAACCCCTCTATCCAAATCCTGAAGACTCCCCGATACAATTTCACTGGCTGAAGCAGAATTTTCATTGATCAGAACAGCAACTGGAATTTCAGTATCGATGGCTTTGTTTTGAGTGGTATAAGACTGATTATACTTCTCAATTGCCGATTTTGTAAAGGTGATGGTAGTGCCTTTTTCAATGAACACATTGCTCACATTCACTGCTTCAGAAAGTAAACCTCCAGGATTATTTCTTAAGTCCAAAATGACCTGAGTTGCTCCTTCTTTTTTCAATTCCTGAAAGGCTTCAATAACTTCAGAAGAGGCTGAACGGGTAAACTGGGACAGCACAATATAAGCTGTCTTATCTTCCAGTAATTTAAAGTAAGGCACTGCTTTTTCTTTTACAATACCTCTTTTTAAAGTCACAGTTTCGATACTAGAATTTCGATTTAATTTTAAAACAACTTCACTATCTGGAGCCCCTTTTAGCAGTTCACCGGCGTCTTCATTGTAATTTTTGACTTCAATATCCCCAATTCTGGTGATTTCATCCCCAATCTTCAGTCCGGCTTTGTCGGCTGGAGAATCTTTGATTAAATTCTGAATAACTATCGATTGCGGCGTGGTGATAATCTCTGCACCAATTCCTGTATAACTACCAGAATTGCGGATTCTGGCATTCTGGATTTGTTGCTCATCCCAATAGACCGTATAAGGATCGAGATCTTCCAGCATAGCTTCAATCGCGGTGTTCATCAATTCTGCTGGATTGACTTCGTCTACGTAATTCATATTCACTTCTTTATACAAATTAGTAAAGATTTCAATCTGCTTGGCGATCTCAAAAAAATCATTCTTGTAGGAGGTAAATCCGTAAGTTGTTATAGCAACTATAGAGGTAAGTAGTAAAAGCTTTAGTCTTTTCATTGGATCTCTTTTAAAAGCGTTCTGACGGTTTCATGAAGTGGTATTGAAGGTAATTTTACTTTACCAATAAAGATAATCATTATGGCGTACTTCCCCTTAGTCTGCGTTAAGGTTTCTTTGTTCAGGCGATAGGCTTCCCGCAGCTGCCGTTTTATCCTGATGCGGTCCACAGCTTTTTTGAAATTTCGCTTAGATACACTTACACCAATGTTATGCGTTTCGTTTTCAAATTCAACATAGCGAATAAGTATTGGATACTTTTTAATCGTTTTTCCTTCCTCAAAAACTTTTTTAATCAGTTTTCTGGATTTTAGTTTTTCCTTTTCAGGGTATGTAAATGATTTTAGATTCATTGGTTTAAACTAAAAAGCAATACCTATCTAAAAGTATTGCTTTTGAAATTATAAAAAGAGGTTTTTTAGTTTAAAGCATCAATACCAGGAAGGCTTTTTCCCTCCAGCATTTCCAGCATGGCACCACCTCCTGTAGATACGTAACTTACTTTGGTATCAAAGCCAAACTTCTTGGCTGCCGAGACACTGTCTCCACCTCCTACTAATGAAAAGGCTCCTTTTTTGGTCGCCTCCGCAATAGCTTCTGCCAAAGCGATGGTTCCTCTAGAAAACGTATCCATTTCAAAAACACCTAGTGGTCCATTCCAAAGTATGATTTTAGATTCAGCGATAACTTTTGAAAAATTCTCTCTGGATTTTGGTCCAGCATCCAGTCCCATCCAGCCTTCAGAAATCGCATGGATATCTTCTATCCTGGTTTCAGCATCATTATCAAATTCCTGTGTGACCACAGAATCCACGGGTAAATGGATTTTGACGTTTTGTTCTTCTGCTTTCTTGATGATATCTAAAGCCATATCTTGCAAATCGTCCTCTACCAGCGATTCACCAATTTTTCCACCCTGAGCTTTTATGAAGGTAAAGGCCATACCCCCACCGATGATCAGATGGTCAACTTTGGGTAATATATTCTCAATGACAGTCAGTTTTGAAGATACTTTTGCTCCTCCAAGTACTGCGGTCACTGGTTTTTCTGTAGAATTTAATACTTTATCCAGACTTTCGATTTCCTTCTGAAGTAAATAGCCCATGGCTTTATCTGCAAAGAATTTGGCTATAATGGTAGTTGATGCATGTGCTCTGTGTGCGGTACCAAAGGCATCATTGACGTAGACATCTCCAAGTTTGGATAGTTTCTCAGCAAAAGCTTCCTCTCCTTTTTTCTCTTCAGCATAGTACCTTAAGTTTTCTAAAAGAAGAATCTCTCCTGGTTTTAAGTCAGCAGCGGCTTCCTCAGCTTTTTTGCCCACACAGTCTTCAACAAATTTTACTTTTACACCAAGGACATCAGATACGGCAGCCTTAACGTGATTTAAAGAATATTTTTCTTCTTTTCCTTCGGGTCTTCCTAAATGGGACATAAGTATAGCGCTACCGCCATCTTCCATTATTTTTATGATGGTTGGTTTTGCACCTTCTATTCTACTCTTATCGGCTACTTGAAAGTTTTTGTCCAAAGGAACATTGAAGTCGACCCTTACTAATGCTTTTCTATTTTTAAAGTTGAAATCATTAATTGTTTTCATCTATCCTGATTTTCTGAATTAACTTCAAATTTACTTAATTAATTTTTCAAAAGGCTTATAGCTTTGTTATTTTAGCCACATGACATTCAAAAGCATTTTAGGATTAGATCATCTCAAAAGCCATTTGAGAAATAGTATTTTAAATAATAGGGTTCCTCATGCCCAATTATTCACAGGGGCGACAGGATCCGGCACTTTACCTATGGCCATTGCTTTTGCCAGAGCGTTAATGATTCATTATTCATCCGATGCTCGTTCTTTATCTATCTCAAGTATGATGAACCAGCTCACCCATCCAGATTTACATTTTGTATATCCCATTAATACAACTAGTACCTCACCAAAAAAACCAGTATCCGAAGATTTTATCAAAGACTGGAGAAGTTTTATTTTAGACAATCCCTACCAATCCTTGTATGATTGGTATATGAAAATCGGTATTGAAAAGAAACAGGGATCTATCAATGTTGAAGAAGCTGCTCATGTGGTTAAAGCTTTGTCTTTAAAATCCTTTGAAGGCGGACCCAAGGTGATGATTGTTTGGTGTGCTGATAAGATGAATACAGCCGCCGCCAACAAGTTGTTGAAATTAATTGAAGAACCACCCACGAATACCTACTTTATTTTAATAACAGATTCTCCTGAAGACATCTTACAAACCATTAGGTCCAGGTGTCAGCGTCTGGAGTTTCCCCCTCTTGGCGAAACTGATATCGTAAATGGTTTATTAGCCGATTTCGATATTTCTGAAAACGATGCTATCAAGATTGCACAACAATCTGATGGTAGTTTCTCCAAAGCAATACATTTGGCAGAACATGACTCTGATGATGAACAATTTGAACAATGGTTCATTATCTGGGTAAGAAGTGCCTTTCAGGCTAAAGGTAATAAGCACGTAGTTATCGATCTTTTGGATTGGTCTGACACCTTAGCTTCTGAAACCCGAGAAACCCAAAAGCGATTTCTTAATTACTGTATTCAATTTTTTCGTCAGGCTTTATTAAATAATTATAAGGCGAAGTCTTTGGTCTTCTTGACCCCCTACAATGACAAATTCAAATTCGATAAGTTTTCCGAATTCATCTCGGGAGCAAATATTATTGACATTTTTCAGGTTCTTGAAGAAGCTATTTTTCACATAGAGCGTAACGGAAATGCCAAAATGATATTTTCAGATTTGTCTTTTCAACTGACTAGATTTTTGCACAAAAAATAAAGCCATCCTGAAAAGAATGGCTTTGAATTGATATTAAAATGTAATCGCTGATTATTCTTCAGTGTCCTGTTTTTTCTTTTCTTTACTCGATCCTTCCTCAGCATTTAGTTTTTCTAGCACTTCTTCAGTAATATCCAAACCTTCTTTCGCATACATGATGTTTGCAGATTCATTGGATCCAAAAATATAAGAATAGCCTCTTTCTTTTCCGTATTCTGCAACGTAGTCTTTTACTTCTTCAATTAAAGAATCAATCGCCTGATCGCTTTCTTGTCTCAACATTTGACTTTGTTGCTGTTGACGTTGTTGCAGCATTTGCTGTTTCTGCATTAATTCATTCTGTTTTTCTTCACGTTGTTTATTAGACATTCTATCCATTCCTTCCTGAAATTCCTGAACTTCTTTTTGAAACTCTCCAGCAACAGAATCTAACTCATCAGATAATGCCTGGCTCTTTTTTTCAAATCTAGCTTCTGTAGATTTCATTTTATAATAGTCCTGGATTAAAACAGTGTTGTCTACATAAGCAGTTTTATCTGGAGTACAAGATAAAATGGATCCAACAACGGCTAAGCTTAAAATTATTTTTTTCATGATATATTTAGTTTTGACAAATGTAAAAAAAGATGCCTAAGCACAAAGTTTTTATTAAGATTATAAAAACCGATTGATATTATAGTTTTAATAAGCTTTTGTTATAATTTTATAGATGCTTATTTTGATTTTAAGAGCGGATTTCAATTCTTAAAGCATAATCTATAGCAAGTGATCAGAAGATTGATTTTAAAGCCTCTTTTGCATTAAAAACAGATTAGAGGAATATTCTTTAGTTCGTAAGGCCTTTACATTTGAAAGTAGTCCCTGCCAAAGTCCAAATAGTCTAGAATTATCTCTATAAGACTCTGAAACCATTGAGATATAAATAGCATCAAATGGCATTGGGCTTATTTTGATTAATTCTAAATTATGTTGTTTTGCAAGGTCCTTTATGTCGTCTTTACTAAAATGCCAAAGATGTCTTGGCACATCCCAGGCAGCCCATTTCTCTTTATAATACAAAGCGTCATGAGATTTATAATTTGGAACAGCAATGAGTAACACTCCTTTTGAATTTAATCTGGAAACTAATTCCCCTAATGTTTCATTATAATTATCTACATGTTCTAAGACGTGAAAAAGAGAAATGGCATCATAAGTCTTTTCTACTTCTGAAATTTCTTTATAGACCTTTATTCCATTCTCTTTTGCTTTTTGAAAAGCAAGTCTTGTAGGTTCTACTCCTTCAGCATTTATATTTTTTTTCTTTATATAATTTAAAAAATCACCTGTGCCACAGCCAAAATCCAATACAGAGTTTAACTCATCTGAATGACTTTTAATCAAATTGAATTTAGCCTTAAACATGTATTGCTTTACTACAGTATAAAGTTTATGTATAAGCGTTTTTTTATTTGACTGATGTGAAATATAGCCTCCAAAATTATAATATTTCGAAAGGTTATTTGGTCTAGGCCTTGTTTCTAATATTCCATTCTCATCTCTTTCTAAACGAAATTCCTCTTTAGTAAAAGCCTCATCTTTTATAATCAATTTTGAATAATCCATACGCATTGTTCCACGTGGAACATTATCTTCCCATATGTACTAAAAGTACGGATACATCACTAGGATTCACCCCACTCACTCTTGAAGCCTGGGATACTGTTCTTGGCTTTATTTTGGTAAGTTTTTCACGGGCTTCAAACGACATTGATTTTAAAAGTGAATAATCAAAATGCTCAGGAATTTTGACGTTCTCTAGTCGATTCAATTTATCTGCATTTAGTTTTTCTTTTTCTATATAGCCAGCATATTTTACCTGCACTTCTACCTGTTCTAAAACTTCATTATCAAGTTCGTGTTTTTTAATAAAAGATTCAACGCTTTCCAATTTTCGCATGTCCTCCATGGTGATATTCGGTCTTGCAAATATTTTAAATAGCTTTCCCTGTTGATCGACTTTAGCTGAATTGTTTTCTTCCAGAATTGGATTGATTTCATCTGTCGTGACACTTTTATTTTTGAAAAATTCTACAAATGCGTCCGATTTCTTTTTCTTGTCTTCCATCAATTTCATGCGATCAGCACTTGCCAATCCAATATCAAACGCTTTAGCCGTCAATCTAAAATCTGCATTATCTTGTCTCAATAAAGTCCTATATTCTGCTCTGGAGGTAAACATTCTGTAAGGTTCCTCCGTTCCTTTTGTGATAAGGTCATCAATTAAAACGCCGATATACGCTTCACTTCTTGAAAGTGTAAATTCATCTTTTTCTTGAACTTTCAAAGCTGCATTAATTCCAGCCATTAAGCCTTGAGAAGCGGCTTCTTCGTATCCTGTAGTTCCGTTGATTTGTCCGGCAAAATATAGACCATCTACCAGTTTAGTTTCAAGTGTATGTCTTAATTGTGTTGGTGGAAAATAATCATATTCAATGGCATACCCAGGTCTAAAGAATTTCACGTTTTCAAATCCAGCACACTGTTTTAAAGCTTTGTATTGAATATCCTCTGGTAAAGATGTTGAAAATCCGTTCACGTAATATTCCACCGTGTTCCAGCCTTCAGGTTCTACAAACATTTGGTGTCTGTCTTTATCTGCAAACCGATGTATTTTATCCTCAATACTTGGACAGTATCTCGGCCCTGTACTCTTTATGGCTCCATTAAACATAGGAGATCGATCAAAACCTTCTTTCAGTAATTCATGAACTTCTGGAGATGTATAACTCATCCAGCAACTTCTTTGTTTTTCCAAAGGTTTGGTTTCTCTAGAATAGGAAAACTTCCATGGCTCTTCATCTCCTGGCTGTTCTATCATTTTAGAAAAATCCAGTGATCTTCCGTCTACTCTTGGAGGTGTTCCTGTTTTCATTCGCCCTGCTTCAAAACCTATATCTTCAAGTTCTTTCGTAATTCCAAAAGAAGCGCGTTCTCCTGCTCTTCCACCGCCGAAGTTCTTATCTCCAATATGAATTAAGCCATTTAGAAATGTTCCGTTGGTGAGGATTACGGTCTTTGCTTTTATCTCTAAACCTAAAGAAGTTTTAACGCCTTTGATTTTATTATTTTCAACGATAAGACCCGACACCATTTCCTGGTAAAAATCAAGGTTTTTAGTTTGCTCAAGTCGTTCTCTCCAATGTTGTGAAAACAGCATTCTGTCGCTTTGCACACGTGGACTCCACATTGCAGGTCCTTTTGATTTGTTCAGCATCTTAAACTGAATAGCGCTTGTATCAGATACCAGTCCGCTATATCCTCCAAGAGCATCGATTTCTCTTAAAATTTGTCCTTTTGCAATACCGCCCATAGCTGGATTACAAGACATTTGCGCGATGTTTTGCAAATTCATGGTCACAAGCAGAGTGCTGCTTCCCATATTTGCTGCTGCTGCTGCTGCCTCGCTTCCTGCGTGACCAGCTCCTACTACAATAACATCATATCTATCTTTAAACATAACTTCTATTTTTGTTCCACGTGGAACAATTCCATTTTTTTAGTTTCTAAAGCTCTCATTTCAGCTTTTAATTTTTCTGTAGAATCTCCGTAGCCACAGCAATGTAAAACGCCATGAACTAAAACTCTTCTCAATTCATCTTTAAATTTTACTTTAAAGTCTTTAGCGTTTTCCTTCACACGATCTATGCTGATATAAATTTCAGCTGAAATTAAATCCTCTTCAGAATAATCAAAAGTGATAATATCTGTAAAGGTATCGTGATCCAGATACCTTTGATTCATGAATAACAAATCCTCATCGCTGCAAAAAATATAGTTCACTTCTCCAGCTTCCATACCTTCGCTTTTAATAACGGATTCCAACCATTTTGAATGCTTCTTCTTATGAGCTAATTCAAAATCAGTTTTACTATAAAAATTAATTGGATTTTCCATCGAAGTAAATATTAATCAGCTTTTTATATTCCGGCTGCAAAGGTAATTGTTGTCGGTTTAAAATCTCAGTTGTGTTAAAATATTCTTTAGCCTTTTCCTCCCACTTAGAAGATGGAGCATTGACTTCCTTTTTACGCGTTTCTGCCTCGCGTTCTTCATCCTGGCCTTGTTGATTGGCCGCTTTATCGAGTTTAAGCAATTGGTGGTTCACATCTTCCATCTGTTTTAATAAATCACTACTAAAACCTTTCATCAACAATTCCTGTTCGAGCTTATCCAAACTTTTATTGAGTTCGTTGGCATTATCTTCCAAGCCGAGCTCTCTAATTCTATCCTCCAATTGGTTTCTCAACTTCTGCTGTTGTTTATAGATTTGATAAATCTCGCCACTCATTTGTTCTTGCTGTCCCCTGCTTCCTTCTTGTTTCCCCCCTTCTTTTTCTCCATCACTTCCATTGCTACCATCTTCTCCTTGCTTGCCTTGTTCTCCTTCTTTACCTTCTCCCTGTTCACCAGATTCTCCTTGTTCAGGTTGTTTACCATCTTCACCGTCTCCTTTCTGCATTTGTTCCTTTAGCTCTTCATGAGATTTGATGATATCCGATAATTGTTCTCCAGGCTTTCCACTACCAGGTTTGGGTTTTCCTGACCCTGAACCATTCATTTGTTCCTGCATTTGGTCTAATGCATCGTCCAGCATGTTGGACAATTCGTTGGCATACATCATGGTGTATTGTTGACTGCTTGTCCCTTTTCGGGTATCATTTTCTGCGAGTCTTTCCAAAGACTTCTCAATATTGAAATTGATATCCGAAATTGTATTATTTACCGTTTCCTGTATCATTGGTGTTCGCATGGCGAGTGCATATAGACTATCATCTACATGCTTAAAGTTCTCTCTCAATTCCGATTGCATCCTTAGCTTTCGAGCGTAAGAAGGATTGGAGTTGGAAATGTCTTTGAATTCATCCATGAGTCCTTCTTGTTCTTTGGAGAAGATGACCAGATTATCCAAAATCTGCCTTAGCATTTCGGCATCTTCAGAAGCCTGCTCCATGCTGGAGGATGACATAGAATCTTTCATTTTTTTAGAAAGCGATTTCATCTTTTCGGAAGCGTCTTTTTGCTTTTGCTTCCCGTCACTTTTGCTGGATTCTTTCTCCTCAGCATCTCCATCTTCAGATTCTGAAGATTCAAGTTTATCTTTAGCCTCCTCCTGGTCCTGATCGATTTCTTCGCTCAATTCTTCATCGCTGCCAAGTTCCATTGGTGCCTTTAAGCCTTCATTTTTATCATTGAGCTTCTCTAATTCTTCTTTGATGTTATCAAATTTTTCATTGATGTCTTCCTGAGCTTCAGAAGAATTTTCATCAGATTCTGATAAATCTTCCTGTTCTTTGGCCAGATTTTCTATTTCCTCGGCAAGCTTTTCAGCCTTTTTTTCCACATAAAAACGCTTGGTCAATTCCAAAAGCTGCTCCAGATTTTTCTCCTGCTTTTCAGATTCTCGATCGTATGCATCTAATTTATCATTCAATTCTTCCTGGCTGATTTCGTCTTTCAACTTCTCCAGTTCCTCGAGCATTTTTTGATTCTTCTCTATTTGCTCCTGGTTTTTTTCCAGTCGGTTTTCCAGGTTTTCTTTTTCCTGATTCTGCTCTTCCGCATCCAATTTTTTGAAATCTTCCTTCAGCCGTTCGCTATAATTTTTCATCATTTCCATCTGCTGCTTTTGGCGCTGAATGAAATTATCGAGTTTTTGCTTTTCGGTATAATCCAGGTTTCTTTCTTTCTTTTGCTTGTTTTGAAGATCTTTTATCTCTTTAGAGTTTTCTTTGCGCTGCTGTAATTCTTCAGAAAGTTTTTCAACGGAGGTGTTTTGTCTTTTCAAATTTTCAGAAGATTCTTCCAAATCTGTTTTTTTACGGTAAGTAAACACATCAGATTTGGTGGACTTTCTACCGTTCACTGCATCATTATCAAAGACTTCAAAGTAGTATTGATACTCAGTTCCAGGCTTTAGTTCCAGGTCCTCATTAGGGAAAGCATAAGAAAATTCAGAGTAATTTCCTTTTGATAACCCAAGTGATTTTATGGTTTTATCTTCTTGATTATCAGTAGTATAGTAGACTAATTGTAACTTGGTTAATCCGTAATCATCGGTCAATTTTCCGAAGAAATAAGACTGTTCTGTAAGCAAACTATCTTTCTTTTGTTCCAGTTTCAGCTTCGGAAATTCATCTTTCACGACTTCTATGGAATAGCTAAGAACATCGTAGTTGTTGAAGTTAGAATTGGAGGTAGAAATCGAGTAGTTTTTGGTTTTCTTCTGAATTTGTTTCAAGGTAAATTCAGAGTCTTCGACAGCAAACTTTAAAGTATCGACATCACTTAAAAATTCGACTTGGTCTGTCGTTTCCGTAGAGATAATCCATTCAATTTGTGTTCCTTCAGGGACTGAAACGTTACCTGTTCCCGAAATTGATTTGTCGCTTTGGTTGATATAGTTGGGATAATTCAAATTCATCTGCATGTCCTTCATCACAGGAATATCCAAAGCATTGAGTTCATAGGTTGGAGAAGTCACTTTGTTGGCTTTCAACCGAAACTTTTTGGCTTCAGACACATTTTTGAAAGTATAGCTGTAAATACCGTTGGACTCCTGAAGCCTAATCTTTTCCCCATCTACAGAAATAAAAACATCTTCAGGCTTTACCTCGCCCAGTGTTTGCACGTTCAGCTGAAAAGATTGTCCTTTTTTGGCATCGAGATTTTTATTCAGAATAGAAAATTGAAAAGGCGCCGGTGCCTCATAAGCTGTATTGTAATTTAGAACACGTTGGTAGCTGTAAGAAAAGGAGTCTCCAAAACCTGACACCCAAATGGCCAGCAGGACCAAAACGGGAATCACTAAAAAGCGCAGATACTTGACATTTTGTTTAAAATCAATTGCCAACTGAAACGGTACACTTTTAAGCGCTTTGGATTTTTGCTCTATGCTTGCAAGGACCAGTTCGTCGTCCGCTCCCTGAGCTTTGAGTTGCAGGATATTTTTAAGTTTATCGCTGACTTCAGGAAAGTGACTGCCGATTTGGGAAGAAGCTTCATTATAATCAATCCCTTTTGAGAGCTTGAACAACTGACTGGCTGGCACCAAAATCAACTTGAAAAACAATAAAGCTTCCGCCGCTATTATCGTCCAGAACAAAAGCGTCCTCACCCCAGAATCGAACCAGAGGAAGTATTCCAGAGCAGCCCCAAAAATAAAAAGCAACAGGCTGAACCCAAAAAACAACAAGGCTCCTTTGATCAAAAGGTTGGTGTAGAACTTTTGGATAAAACGCTCTAATTTGTCTTCTATGATTTTATAATGCTGCATACTCTTTTCAACTGACTTTAATATAACACGCTAAGGTATTAATTAACCTGCTTATTTATAAAGACTTGTGAATTTTTAACGGTCTGCAAAGCTTTGTGTGAGAGGATTGGAACGGGTATTTTTGGTAGTCTACAAGTTAGACCTCACAGGTCTCAAAGACCTGTGAGGTCTGTACGGACTAAAGTAGTCGACTTTTAGACATTTTTATTTTTCAGTCGTTTGCCTCTTCAGTGATTTTGATGTCTCCATTGAGTTCCAGAAGCTTTTTTATAAAAGCATCGTTGGTGCTGGGGCTTATGTAAATTTCATCGTAGCGGTTATATTTTATGATGAGCCCTTTCCTGGAAGTAGCTGGTCGATAACCAACCCAAAGCGTTTTTCCTTTTATAACTTCAGTAATGCTATTTATGTTTACCCTTCCCATAAGCGGTCCACATCTGTATACCAGTCCCCTTGCTTGGGTTAGTTCGTAACTAGTTCCGTAGTAAATCCAGAACAGAATACCAACAAGACCTAAAACAAAGACCAATAACACATATTCACCAGAGCTCACATCTCCGCCAAGTAAACGAAAAATGACTATTCCCAGAAGAAGCGCATTACTTCCTAAAATTATATTCCCCACCAGAAGGTCTTTTTTACTTTTGAATTTTATGGTATTCCAGATATGTGAATAAATATGGTATTTAAATTTCGACTCAACTTTTTAATGATTGTCACTGATTTTTGAGCAATATAATTTGTAGAAGTTTAGGATTTTTAAAAGCTTGTATTGACTTAACAATCAACTTTCTCAAGTGCTATTAATTGTGTTTTATTTAAAAAATTTTTCAGCATCCTCCAAAATTTGATGTTTACTATGTTCACCTAAAAAATAATAAAACTTACCATCAGGTTTAATAAATAGATAATTTCCATATCTAACTTCGAAAGGAAAAAAAAGATGTTTTATTAAATTCTCTTTATCTGCTATCCAATTTATTCTTTTTTGTTGGTTGTATTCAAGGTTATCAGATTCAGGTGAGTGTATCCAAAATTGACAAATATTTTCAATCTTGTGTAGTTTTTTTAAGTAACCTTTTTGTAAAAGATTCCACCTTGATTTTGAGTTTGTACTTTCATCCTTTTTCGGATATGCAGTTAGGTAGTTAATTACAATGTTTTGGGTAGAGTCAATTTCTCTATTCGTTAATTCATATAAGTAGGATTTCAAATTCTCAAAAGTATTTTTTTCAAGTTGCCCGAATTTTTTTCGAGTTACTAAAACACCTATTTGAGTTGTATCGTTTTCAAAATACAAGTCTAAATTTTTAGAATAATCTTTTGTTTCAATAAAATTTTGTTCATTTATTTTTTGTCCACTTTCATTATAGAAAACTATTGGTTTTTCTTGCCCGAAGGTCAAGCAAGTAAAAAGGATAAACAGGACTTTCAATTTCATGATTTTATATTCAATTAAGTTGTTTGCTATTTAATCTCAAGTATTTTAAAGCAAGATTTAAGGCACTTACTTATATATTTACCTTAACTTTATTAAGTTACATTATCTTCATTTTTAAGCAGTAGGTCCGCATTGGCTAATATAGATGTAGGCAAAGTTTTTCAAAAGGTATTTTCTGTCCAACCCAATATATTGAAATGAAGGTTTTTATTTAGCTCATCAAATAATCTGTTGAAATAAATTAAAAGTGCGATAAACTCTTTTCTTCCTTGTTTGAAGGCGATGATAATGTCGTAAATGTTAGCTTCAACTGTTATTGGTTTGTTTTTAGCTTGTACAAATCTCTTTTCAATGTGCTTGTTGAAATTTCGTTCAATTTTTCCCCAAGGAAAGTCTTGATCATCTAAGAATTCGACAATCGAGGGAATGAATAGTCTTAAATTTTCTTTTACTAAGTTCATTTTAGCATGTTGCACAACGTTTCTCTAATATGACCAGTAACGTGCAAAAAAACATTAAATTTTTCTTTCAATTACAAACTTAGAAAATAAAATTCGAACCTTTTTATTCAGCCTAAACTCGAGCTATTGCTTATAGCTATTGTTGGCTTTAGTTTTAATATTCAGTTATTTTGTTTCCAGTCAAATTTGCAAGTTTGGAAATCTTTTTAAAATTATCTTCTTTAATTAGTGCTGTGACATAACTATCGCTATCAATATAGAGATTGACCAACGTAAATCCATTTACCTTCAGAAATTTGTTATAGAAAGTCAATTTGCCACCAGCATCCAAATTTTTTCTGTCTTGTGCAGAAGCAATATTTGGAAGTTCATAACCTTTTTTCTCAGCTAAAACCTCAATGACACCAAGTATTTCTTTCTCTGGCTGTTTCCAATCAATTTCCCAAATGTAGTGTCCGAAGTGTAGGTTATCAATTAATAGAAACCAATAAATATTATTTTTTAAACCATCGGTCGTTCCTCTGGATTTCTGGTATTTTTGATTTTTGGTGTCGTAATAATACCATCCATCTGAAAACACCGTGCTAGGATCTTTTTTATATGTTTTAAATTTTGATTTTAGTGAATTTATTTGTTCTTCATCATTATTCTCAATGATGGATTTTGCTAAGTTGATATATATCTTCTTAGAATCAGATTGTTTTGACGTTAAAATCATAATTATTAAAAATGTATAACTGATGAATTTCATATTTCTAAATTAAAGCCAACGGTTTAGCTATGAGCAGTAGCGTCCCGCAGGGCGCTATTGCTTATAGGTTTTGTTGGCAAACGTTTTTTTACTTTTTTATAATATTTTTTTTATTTCTTGAGCAATTGCAAAAGCAAGTTTTGGTGGTACAGCATTACCCACCTGAGTAAATTGTCGTGCAGTTGATCCAGTGAAAATATAATCATCTGGAAAAGTTTGAATTTTAGCAGATTCTCTTACTGATAATGTCCTTGGTGAAAATGGATGAAGATGAGACCGTCCACCACCTTTTGTTCCTCCAGCTATAACCGTTTTTGAAGGTAAAAAAGGATTTAATCTATCAACTCGTCCAAGTTTATCCCTTCCCCCATAATCAAGTTCCATATATCGCAAAACAGAACTCGCTGTGTGTTTTCGCGTTTCATGGTTCTGAAGTAGATTGAAATCAGAATTAAAAACATCTATACAAGGTGTTTGAAAAATGGAACTTAATGGATAATTAAATTCTTTCTTAGATAATGTTCCAACCACAAAAATTCTATTTCTGTTTTGAGGAACGCCAAAGTAAGATGCGTTTAATACTCTCGGATTAACCACTTTGTAACCTGACTTGGTTAATTTTTTTATTGCTTCTGCTAATTGTTTTCCATCATCTAAATCTTTCAAACCTGGAACATTTTCAATTACGAATGCTTTCGGCTTGAATTGTTGAATAAGCCAAACAAAGTCAAATAAAAGGTTGCCTTTTTCCATATCATCAAATCCTAATCGCTTAAAGTTTTCATCTCCTTTCTTGAATCTTTGATTGGATGCAATGCTAAATGGTTGACAAGGAGGGCCTCCATGAAAAACACCATCAAAGTTTTCTTTTAATCCTACGATTGATTTTAATTGTTCCGCAATTTCTTCTTTGTTTGAAATATCTCCTTTGAAGTTTGGAGGGCCAATCACTGGTCGGTCAGGATTATTAAGTCTAAGTGTGTTACAGAATAACTCTGTATTTTCAACAGAAGCTATTGTTTTAAATCCAGCATACTCAAAGCCCAAATCCATTCCTCCTGCACCAGTGAAAAAGCTTACTGCTGGTATTTGACTTTCATGATTTTTCAAATCCTCAATTGACCGATTTCTTTCTTCAAGTTTAAAGCCATTTACATAATTACGGTATCGCAAATTATCATAGGATAGACCTTTTTGGATTAGTAAGTCTGATAGATGAATATCCTTTTTACGGGATTCTTCTAAAAGTCGTAATTGTTCATTTATGCTCAATTTTTGGGCTAATTCTATCATGCTACAATTCTTTTTTTAGCAATTTCGTAAACTTCTAGTGCTTGTGTTTTATTTTTAAAATCTTCTAGCTTTTCTTTTCTCAAAAACTGATTGTAAAATAAATGAACACTCCTATGACAATTTGGACACAAACCGACAACGTCAGTAAGTGAAGTGCCTTTAGAAGTGATTCCAAGCGATGACGACAGTGGAAGAACGTGATGCACTTCTATTAGGTTTTTAGTCCAAGGATATCTTTCTTGGGTGTTATATGTACACATATTGCAAACTGGTTCAGGATTTGCCTCCAAAAACATTTTTCTAAGAATAGGGCTTCTTTCAATTTTTAAATGTGTAACTCTTGACCTCTTTCCTTCAATGAAAATTTCGTCATTTGGCTGTTCTCGGGGATGTACTTTGATAGCTCTTAGCTCACCAGAAAGGCTTGTAAGAGCCAAAAAGTCTTCAGCTCTAATTGATTTCGGTTTTATGTAATTTGGATTAACTAATTCCTTAAACTCATTATAGTCATAGTAATCCGCTAAACTCACATCAAGTATTAGAGTTTTTTTATGCCATTTTAATAGACTTATTTGGCTCATAAAAATCAACATTTCTCTGACCTGTCTAGTCTCATCCCCTTTAGGATTGTAAGATTTGGGTTTGAGATTTTTGTAATGGGTGATATCCTCTGTTCCGTTTACATTATTGGCAATTAGATATGTAAATACATCTTCCAAAGTCAATGTGCTTCCTATGCCTGATATGAGCCTTGAAAAAATTAATTTTAATATCGCACAGAATGGATAGATTTCAGGGTCACTTGGGTTATAGTCCTGAAAAGCAGGGAAAGGGAACCGAAATCTAGGAATATATTGAAAAAGGTAATCATCAACGTCTTGAATTTTTCCATCATGACTTGCTATTTCATTGCAAAAGTCTGTACAAGTTAATTTGTCGTCTATCGTTGTAGCTAAAAAACTACACTCAAATACTCTTTTGTAATTTCTCCAAACTCGATATGAATTCGGTGCAAAAGGCATACTTGTAGCTAATTCCAAAGGAAGTCGAAGCGGGTCTGGATTATCTCTAAGGGACACACCCTCTAGAGTTTGAAGCGTACTTGACATCAGTTTCAATATGTTGAAATCAAAATACAGTAACCTTCCTTGATCCCATCTCCATTTTGTCATGTGAACTTTTTTTTTGCTAAGATACTTTGTTGTCTTCTGAGTATCTATTCTTCGTTACTTTTTTAATGTTTGCCAACTACTATCTATCCTCAAATATAGATAACTTTTTAGAATAAAAATAAACCCGTACAAGCATAGGTGTCATTCTTTTTTCCTCCTAAAGCTCAACCTAGCCTTTGCCGTTCCTTCATCAGTCGTGTCCAGATACAGCTCATAGCCTTTTGGCAGATGAATCGTTTCAGTGGTGCCAGGATCCACGTCTTGGGTTTTGAGGTTGTTTTGACCTTTTTGTTGCGTTCTCACAGCAAATCTTAAGTTTCCAATATTTTCTACTAGCACAAGGCAGTCCTCACCTTCAAAAGGATTGTTAGCCGCATCCTGGCCAGGACCTTTGCCGGTGATGCTCATGCTCTGGGAAGGTTTGAGTTCAAATTCTACCTGAGCTGTGGTGTCTTCAACGCTGAAAAGGCTTATCACACCGCAAAGCAATAAGGTGGTCACTAATTTATGAATTGTCATAGCATATCGTTTTGATCGTCAGCGCTTAAGGGCTCAGACAAACTAAAGATACGTTTTTATTTGATTGGTCATTGCTTCCAAGATCAATTCGCCTTAACCGGGATTTCCTTAGTGGTGAACATCAATATATTTTATCTTTGTGAAAAAACAGACAAATGGATACGAACGTAAGAGTAAGATTTGCCCCAAGTCCCACCGGACCTTTACACATTGGTGGCGTAAGAACTGCTTTATATAATTACTTGTTTGCCAAAAAACACGGCGGCGACTTCCTGTTAAGAATTGAAGATACCGATCAAACCCGTTTTGTAGAAGGCGCTGAGGAGTACATCAAAGAAAGCCTGGACTGGTGTGGAATTTCTTACGACGAGGGTCCCGAAAAACCTGGCGACTGCGGTCCGTACCGACAAAGTGAACGCAAGGATATTTATGCTGAATACGTTGACAAACTTATTGATAATGGCCGTGCTTACTATGCGTTTGATACCGAAGAAGAGTTAGATGCCAAGCGAAAAGAGGCAGAAAACCAGGGCACCAAATTTAGTTACGGTCCCAAAAACAGAGACTCGCTCAACAACTCACTCAGTTTATCTTCAGATGAACTTCAAAAGAAGTTAGCTGAAAGCGATGATTATGTGATTCGGTTTAAAACGGAAGCGCATAAAACCTTAGAACTTCACGATGAGATAAGAGGCTATATTGAAGTGGATACTGAAGTTCTGGATGATAAGATTTTATTCAAAAGTGATGGCATGCCGACTTACCATTTGGCGAATATTGTAGATGACCATTTGATGCGCATCACCCACGTGATTCGTGGTGAAGAATGGTTGCCTTCCCTGCCGCTTCACGTGTCGTTATACGAAGCATTTGGCTGGGAGGTACCAAAATTTGCGCATTTACCCTTGATTTTAAAACCCAGCGGAAAAGGAAAGCTGAGCAAGCGAGACGGCGATCAGTTAGGTTTTCCAGTGTTTCCACTGGAATGGAAAGATCCTAAAACAGGGAATGTTTCAGCGGGTTATCGCGAAGAAGGCTACTTGCCGGAAACTTTAACCAACATGCTGGCCCTTCTTGGCTGGAATGATGGCACCGATCAGGAATTTTTCTCTTTGGAAGACATGACTCAAAAATTCGAATTATCGCGCGTGCATAAATCCGGAGCTAAATTTGATCCTGAAAAGACAGACTGGTTCCAACATCATTATTTACAGGAACAGCCTGTTGGCGATTTGGTCGATGAATTCCTTCCTATTCTTGCTCAAAAAGAGATTTATCCTGAAAAAGTTTACGTAGAAGAGGTTGTAAAAACCATAAGAGAACGAGCGACGTTTGTTTCAGAATTCTGGGAGCTGTCCTTTTTCTACTTTGAAGCACCAAAGAAATTTGATGAAAAATCAGCCAAAAAAGCCTGGAAAAAAGATTCTGAAGAATGGATGCGTGCTTTGATTGGAAAATTACAAAGTTTGGAAGAGTTCTCCCAAGCCCACATTCAGGCAGAAGTAAAAGACTGGATCAACACTCAGGAGCTTGGTTTTGGAAAAATCATGCAGCCACTCAGGCTTTCACTAGTTGGAGCGATGCGTGGTCCGGATGTATTCCATATCGCTTCCTGCATTGGTAAAGCTGAAACGATTTCCAGATTAAATTTTGCGATAGAAGAATTATCCTAATTTTTTAAAATAATTATCTGAAATACTAAGTCAAATGTTCTACTTTTAGTAACTAATTAAATCAAAAATTATGGGTTCTTTCGTAAGTATTTTTATAGTGGTGATTGTATTCTTCATCATTTTAAGCGGCATTTTTACAGTAAAACAACAAACAGCAGCACTTGTGGAACGTTTTGGACGTTTTCAAGTCATGAGAAACTCAGGCTTACATTTCAAAATTCCGCTAGTGGATAAAATTGCAGGACGAATCAATTTGAAAATTCAGCAGCTGGACGTTATCATAGAAACTAAAACGAAAGACGATGTCTTTGTTCAGCTCAAAGTTTCGGTTCAATACCAGGTGACGAGATCCAAAATTTATGATGCGTTTTACAAGCTTGAAAGTCCTAGTGCTCAAATTACTTCTTATGTCTTTGACGTTGTACGGGCTGAAGTTCCAAAAATGAAATTGGATGATGTCTTTGAGCGTAAAGATGATATTGCCAATGCAGTAAAGCTTGAGCTTAATGATGCGATGCTGGATTATGGGTATGACATCATTAGAACCCTGGTGACGGATATTGATCCAGACCAAAAGGTAAAAGACTCGATGAACAGAATTAATGCCTCAGAGCGTGAAAAAGTGGCCGCAGAGTTTGAAGGAGAAGCCGAGCGCATCAAGATTGTAGCCGTAGCCAGAGCAGAAGCTGAAAGTAAACGATTACAAGGGCAGGGTATCGCCGACCAGCGTAGAGAAATTGCCAGAGGTTTGGAAGAAAGTGTGGAAGTATTGAATAATGTGGGTATCAACTCACAGGAAGCTTCAGCTTTGATTGTAGTGACGCAACATTATGATACGTTACAGTCGGTAGGTAGTCAATCCAACTCCAACCTGATCTTGTTGCCAAACGCACCAGAAGCTGGTAGCAATATGTTGAATGATATGATTGCTTCCTTTACAGCTTCCAGCCAGATTGGTGAAGAGATGAAGAAGCAAAATGAACGCAAAGCCGCTTCAGAAGGAGATGATCCAAAGAAGAAATAACTTTAGAGTTTTATTCAATTAAAAAAGGCTTGGAAGATTTATTTTCCAAGCCTTTTCTATTGTAATAGTTTAATAACTGTTATAATCCAAACTTTCTTAAAATCTGACTACCAATCCTGGCATAAATTGCTTTTTGTCCTAAATATGAAGCTGTTTCCGCTACAATATTGGTAAAAGAAAAAGCTCTTCTTAGATAAACTAAATCAATATTTGCTTTCTGCTTACTTATCTCAGCTTCAAGCTTTAAGATTTTTAAATCCTTATCAAGTTCTTTAAATGAATTATACTTTTTCATCGGTCGTTAGATTCGGTGTGTTCTAATTCTTTTTTAAGTTCTTCCTCTATGTCATCACCAGCATTTAAAACTTTATTTAAAAAACTAAAAATGGGTTTTTCCAATAGTTTTTTTCCGAAGATGCTAACAAAAATTAGCATTATGATATAGAATCCTCCAATCACAAAAAAACCATAAGAAACAGAGCCTAAATGATTACCAATAAGGAAAGATAAGCCTAAGGATACAAAAAACAGAATCAATATTAAAATTCCAATTTTAAGCACGAGTTGACCTCCTGTAACCAAACTTAATGCAGTTTTCTTTAAAAGGTCTAACTTATAATAATCTATGGAATGATTAATTGCCTCTTTGGTGTCTTGAGTCAGATTTTCAAAATGATTTCCTATAGAATTCCCCATAAAGGATTATAAAGTATTATTTCTTTTTCAATTCTTTTTGAAGCTCAGCATTTTTCTTTCTTAGTTCTCCAAGTTCTCCTTCAAGCTTATTTAGCATATCATCTGCTTTATTATTCACATTGGAAAACGTTTGTTCTAACTTTTCTTCAATGCTTTTTTTAGCTTCCGAAGCAAAAGAATTCAATTGCGATGAAGTTTCTTTGTACTTTTTATTCAGGTTATCTTGAAGATGATCAGCTTCGTCTTTAAGTTGTTTTCTGGTTTTTTCACCGCTTTGTGGTGCGTATAATAAACCCAAACCTACTCCTACGGCTGTACCTGTTAAAAGTGCTAAAATTGTATTTCCTGTGTTATTTGCCATTTTACTTAATTTTTTAATTGGTTCAATACAAATTTAAAGCTTATTCAACGGCCTGCCTGTTAAAGCACGGTTAATAAATGGTTTAGCTCAGTTTAATCCTTAAAATATTTAATTTTTTTCTAAATTTTAAGAATCTAACCAATTTTTAAAATCGATATCTTTTTGAATAATAGATTTTACTTCAGTAATCGGAACACGTTTTTGTTCCATAGTATCTCTATGACGTATGGTTACACAATGGTCTTCTTTGGTGTCGTGATCTACTGTAATGCAAAATGGCGTTCCTGCGGCATCCTGTCTTCTGTAACGTCTGCCTACTGCATCTTTCTCATCATAAATAACGTTGAAGTCCCACTGTAAATCTTTCAATATTCCCTGAGCAATTTCTGGTAAACCATCTTTTTTGAGGAGTGGGAAGACAGCAGCTTTTACAGGCGCAAGGACAGAAGGTATTTTCAATACTGTTCTAGTACTTCCGTCTTCCAGCGTTTCGTCCTGCAAAGCGCTAGAAAACACCGCCAAAAACATTCTGTCTAATCCTATAGACGTCTCAATCACGTAAGGCACATAATTCTTACCTAATTCTGGATCGTAAAACTGAAGTTTTTTTCCGGATAGATTTTCATGAGCTTTCAGGTCGAAGTCTGTTCGGGAGTGAATCCCTTCCAGTTCTTTAAATCCAAAAGGGAAATTGAACTCAATATCTGTTGCTGCATTGGCATAGTGCGCCATCTTTTCGTGATCGTGAAATCTATAATTTTCTTCACCAAGACCCAAAGACTGATGCCACTTCGTTCTAATTTCTTTCCAGTGTTCAAACCATTTGAGTTCATCCCCTGGTCTTACAAAGTATTGCATTTCCATTTGTTCAAACTCACGCTGACGGAAAATAAATTGTCTGGCGACGATTTCATTTCTGAAGGCTTTACCTATTTGAGCAATGCCGAAAGGAATCTTCATACGCCCCGTTTTCTGGACATTGGCAAAGTTGACAAAAATACCTTGCGCTGTCTCTGGTCTGAGGTACAAATCTGAAGCCGATTCTGCAGAAGCACCAAGCTTAGTCCCAAACATCAAGTTGAATTGTTTTACGTTGGTCCAGTTTCTGGATCCACTGACAGGGCAGGCGATTTCCAGCTCTTCAATAAGGGCTTTCACATCGTCAAGATTTTCTTCTGTAAGCGATTTGGCTAAGCGGGAAAGTATCTCTTTGGATTGTGCTCTGTATTTGACCACTCGTGGATGCGTAGTGACAAATTCCTGTTCGTCAAATTTGTCTCCAAAGCGTTTTTTAGCCTTAGCAATTTCTTTTTGAGCCTTTTGCTCTATTTTTTCGACGTAGTCTTCTACCAGTACATCAGCCCTGTATCTTTTCTTGGAGTCCTTGTTGTCGATCATAGGATCGTTGAATGCATCTACATGCCCGGAAGCTTTCCAGGTGTTGGGATGCATTAGGATCGCGGCATCGAGGCCAACAATCTCTTCATGAAGCTGAACCATACTTTTCCACCAGTAAGCTTTGATGTTGTTTTTCAGTTCTACACCGTTTTGTCCGTAGTCGTAAACAGCGCTTAATCCATCATAGATTTCGCTGGAAGAAAAAATATACCCATACTCTTTGGCGTGGGATATTACCTGTTTGAATTTGTCTTGTTCTTGTGCCATAACGCAAAAGTAAAAAAACAAGGCTTTGTTTGATGTTTTCGAAGCTAAATTATTGATCGAATATCTATTGCAGAATATTATCCATACCGATGATTTTTTTATTAGCTTTAGTGTAACCAATTTATTATCAGATGCTTCAGGATTTTAAAAATTTTCTGTTCCCTAAACTTTGTGCTTGTTGTGAAGCTGTTCTTCTAAAAGAAGAGGTCCTGATTTGTACTTTCTGTAGAAATGAACTACCGCTTTATCCTAATTTTTTTGATGACGAACACGACTTGCATAAGATTTTATACGGACGAGTTTTAGTAGATGAGGCAGCAAGTTTGTTTTATTTTGAAAAGAAAGGAATTATTCAAAATTTAATCCACGACCTCAAATACAGGGGAAATAAAGAATTGAGTTATCATCTAGGAGAATGGCTTGGAGACACTCTAGTGGATGCGGGTTGGGCTTTAAAAATTGATACAGTCATTCCAGTTCCACTCCATAACAAGCGAATGCGTGAAAGGGGGTACAACCAAGTAGAAGGTTTTGGAAAGTCTATTGCTAAAAAACTTTCAGCAGACTATAATGATCGTCTTTTGAAAAGACGCTCCAATTCCAAAACTCAGGTTTTCAAGAATAGACTGGCCAGGTCTGAAGTTGTGCAAAATCATTTTTATGTGAATGATCATGCAGACTTCTCTTCTCAAAACATTTTGCTGGTGGATGACCTTGTGACAACTGGAGCTACTTTAGAGGCGTGTTATTTAGCATTAAAGGATGTGAGCATTCATAAGCTAAGCATTGCAACCATTGCAATAAGTAAATAATCAAAGAATGTTTGGATATAGATCAAAACTCAATCCTATTTTTGATGCAGAATTCGGAGGTTTTTTTAAGGCAGACAATTCAGAAATGCTTCGTTATTGGGATTAGTTCAACTAGCAAATTTCAGTAAGACAGGCTTCTGAAATTAGAGTTTCACTGAATAAAATTTATATTTTGTTGTTTCTTTGTACAAACTAAATTCTGGTTATGAAAATTCAAATTTTCAAATTCTTTATCTTTTTGGTTCTGGTGGTCTCAGTCTTTTCCTGTGCGCAAAGAGGTCGACCAGACGGCGGCCCTGTAGATACTACCCCGCCAAAGTTTGTAAGTTCAAATCCAGAAAATTACTCTACCAACTATAAAAGACAGCAAATCGTTATCAATTTTGATGAGTACATAAAATTGGAAGATCCACGACAGCAAATTTTCATTTCTCCCCCTATAGAACCTCGACCAAATATCTATCCTACTGGACCCGCAAGTCGATACGTGAGATTAGAAATCCCTAGAGATTCTCTGGAAGACAATACGACATATACTGTCAATTTTGGAAAAAGTATAGAAGATAATAATGAGGGGAATAAGCTTCCATACTTCAAATACGTTTTTTCAACCGGTGATTATGTCGACTCCCTGCAGGTAGAAGGCAACGTGTTTGATTCTTACAACAGAATTTCTGATGAGAATATTTCTGTGATGTTGTACCCTTTGGACTCTACCTATTCAGACTCAGTTGTGTATACCCAAATCCCGAGATACATTTCATTTGTGAGAGATTCTACGTCTTTGTTTAGCCTTGATAATTTGAAACCTGGCAACTATAAAATGGTGGCCATTTCTGATAAAAATAACAACTACAAATTTGATCCATCTCAAGATAAAATAGGCTTTGTAGAAGACACCGTAAAAATACCAACAGATAAATTATATGATATTTTGGTGTTTAAACAAGAGTTGGAGCCAAAAGCATTTAGACCCAAGCAGATTTCCAAACAACATTTCGAATTTGGATTTCAGGGTCGATTGGAAGATTTTAAAATCGATTTGATATCTGAAACAGATGAACCTTTTGAGGCCAAATATTTTAAAGATGAAGAAACCGATACGCTTCATTATTGGTACAAACCTTATCTTGAAAAAGACAGTTTACTTTTCGCATTCACCAATCAGGGAAAACTGGATACAGTTGAAATAAGACCTAAGCAAATCGAAGAAGATTCTTTAAAAATTTCAGAAGTCAAATCAGATAAAAACAAGCTTTTATCTGACTTTAAGCTGAAAGCCAATACCCCCATTACATCTTTTCAAAAGGATTCCATTCGCATGATGACCAAGGATTCCATTCCGGTGGATTTTGAGCTGGAAGTTGACACACTCTACAATCATCTGGTCTTCAAATTTGAAAAAGAAGAACAAACGTCTTATCAAATTGATTTATTTCCAGGAGCCATCACTGATTTTTTTGAGACTACAAATGATAGTTTAAATTACAAGTACGCTACTCGACCCTTATCAGATTTTGGAAACCTGACCTTAACCATTACCAATGTAGATGAGTTTCCAATTATAGTAGAACTTGTTGATGAAAAGGGAAAAGTAGAATCCTCAGTTTATGAAACCGAGTCAAATACCATTGATTTTAAGCTTATAAAACCTGGTTTTTACTACATCCGTTTGATTTATGACCTTAATGGCAATGGCAGATGGGATACGGGTAATTTCGTTGAAGGCATCAAACCGGAGCCTGTACTTTATGACAGCCAGCCAGTTGAAATAAGAGCAAACTGGGATGAGATTAACTCAATTATGTTATACTAAAGGGATCTTTATCTCGTAAAAATCCTAACTTTTCTCTCAGTTCACTAAGGTGAGACTTTTCCAGAGTAAGGCTTTGGATGGCTTCTTCTTCAGGATGATGATCGCTTAAACATTTGCCTAAAGCATCATATCCTGCAGAATGTCCAACGTAAGGAAACTCGTTCCCATCTATCCCCATAATGTTGAGGCCTATGCAATAGCTCATGTTTTCTACGGCTCTTGCCTGTAGGAGGATGTCCCAGGCAGCTACGCGTTTTTTGGGCCAGTTGGCAACGTAAATCAAGGCATCATAATCGTCTTTGTATCTTGCCCAAACGGGAAACCTAAGATCGTAACACACCAAAAGGCATAGTTTCCAGCCTTTGTAATCTACCACGCAGCGTTCGGTGCCTGGCGTATAAGTTTTATGCTCTCTGGCCAACGTAAATAAGTGTTTTTTGTCGTATTTGGCATATGAGCCGTCTGGCTTTACAAAAAACATGCGGTTATAAAACTTTTCGTTTTCTTTTACCATTGCACTTCCTGTAATGGCAGCCTCATATTTCCTGGCTTGAGCTTTCATCCAGTCCAAGACGACCTCAGCTTCTTCAGCATTGGCCTCCGCATTCATGGAAAATCCAGTGGTAAACATCTCTGGCAGAATGATCAACTCTGTATCTGATGGACACTCCGAAAGCTTCTGTTCAAAATGAAGTTTGTTGACCTTGGGATTTTCCCAGGTGAGTTCGGTTTGTATGTAGGTAATTCTTAAAGTTTCGCTCATGGTTCAAAATTAAACAAATAAGTTAACTCTAAAAATTGGCCCTGGCGTATTAGGGGTGAGGGATTTCACCAAGTATAACACCCTTTGCCTATCGGCATTTCCCTTAAGGGAAAACTTAAACATGAGTATAACCAAACTTAAACTTCTTCCCTTGAGGGAAGATTGAGATGGGTGTAATAAAGTGATAAAGCTGAAACTGATTTGACTCAAAAAAACCGCCTTGATGGGAGGCGGTTTATATCTAAATAAAGATTTATAATTAATCCCTTTAATTTATAACAAAATCTAATTTTTTGTGGGAATCAGATTTGTTTTTTCTTTTGGAGTTTCGATACCCCAAAGCTATTATTATAACTATTATTGAAATTAAATATCCTTTATTCATTTTAGCAAAATTATTTGGTCAACATACACCCTATTACAGTAAGCCCACCAACATGTGGATTAAAAACCGTGACTACACCAGCGGCTAGACCTAAAACCATACACCCATAATCTGATGTGGATGGTTTTTTTGACCAATCCCAATGGAAAATATCACCTTCACCTCTAATAATCTCCATTTGAGTTAATTCTAATTTTATAACAATAAGATTTCAGTTAATAACAAGCAAGTGTTTTGGATTTAAAATTGGGCTTTTGAAAACGATATTGTTTATGCTTTTATTTAATTTTATTGAAAGTTAAGTATAGTTTGCAATTCATAAAATATCGTATCTTTATAAAAAGACTTATTAATGATAGATTATAAACACATCATAACCATAGAGCCCGGTAAACGAGGAGGTAAACCTTGCATCCGTGGGATGAGAATAAGTGTTAATGATATTCTTACATGGCTTGCCTCTGGAATGACGGTAAAAGATATTTTAGAGGATTTTGATGAGTTGACAGACCAAGATATTTATGCAGCATTAAGCTATGCGGCTGATAGAGAGAATAAAATTTATCAAATAGCTATATGAGATTTTTGTTTGATCAAAATATATCTCATCGTATTTTAAAATGTTTACCTGAAAACTATTCTGACTCTACTACTGTAAAAAAAGAGGGATTAATTAATGCCACTGATATAGAACTATGGGAGTATGCAAAAACTAAGGCATATATTATAGTTACACAAGACTCAGATTTTAATGATTTAAATTCTCTTTATGGCTTTCCTCCCAAAATCATTTGGATAAGAACGGGGAATATAAAAACACAATCTATCGCTGATATATTGTTAGATTATCATGTTGAAATCTCTATGTTTATTTCAGATGACAATTATGGATGTTTTGAAATATTCAAGATAAAACCTTAATTTTAAATTGGGATTGGCGTTGATTTTATAAAAAAGAAAAACCGCCTTGGTGGGTCAGTTTTTGTAATCCATGCAATCAATAAATATTAATACCAATTTATAAAAACATACAGCTTCAAACAACCCCTCCATTCCTTAAATTCTCCTTACTTCAATAGGTTTTAGTCATATCTTCATCTACAACAATCATAAAATTGGCTTTGTTATGATGTTCCTCTTCCAGATTATTCAGATCCTCTTGTTCTACCGTAGAAATGGTGAGAACATCCACATCATCATTATACGTTTTTAAGTACCAGTAAATGCCTTCAAAATCGTTGGAATGGTAGCTACCGTTGAGGTGAAAAAACACCTGATTGGGTTGTAAATTCTTCAGAATAAAATGGGCCATGGTCGCATCTTTTATGGCTTGTGCTTTTACGAGGTTTTCCCCGCCGTGACCACCCATCATGTCCAGCATATTTTGGTAGGAATCCAGTTCAATATCAAATGGAATGGGCAAAGGTGCGATCCAGGCATACTCTTCTGCCGGTAGCGAATCCAATGCTGAAAATCCTCCTTCTTTATACACTTTTGTCGCATAAGGGCGAGGAATATTGGTGGCGACGAAAGGCGTTGAGGTAGATTTTGCAAATTCAATAACAGGTTTATAATCGGTTGCATAGTTGCTCCACACTCTTGCTTTTTTTCTGAATTCATTTTCATTTATACTATCGTTTAGATAAAGATCTAAAGCCTTTTGGGTGTCGGTTTCAAACATTTCTGCACCAATCACGAGATGGATACTGTCTGTTTTTAAATCTGAAACCAGTTCAAACTGAAGCCAGTGCGAGATTGGATTGTTATGGAACTCACCAAACAAGACGACATCTGTTTTGGAAATGCTGTCCAAAATACTTTGATAACTGATTTTATCTCCTTTTTGATTGTATAGCTCGAAGGCCTTTTTGTCTTGAGAAAAGCTGCTTGCTGAGTAGATCATCAACAACAGCATTAAACTTATACTAGAAATTTTGGTCATAGCACTATGTTTTCGGCTTAAAGTTAGCAAGATTTCAACTCTTACCTTTAGACCAAAACCTATTATATTTGATTATTCTCAAAAAACAATATTACCATGACTTTAGCATTACGTATTCTCTTTGTTGCTTTATTTTTAAGTGTTTCGGCAGTTGCCCAATCTCAGTTATCTGTCAAAAAAATCATGCAGGATCCCAACTGGATGGGAACTTTCCCCTCTGGCATCCAATGGAATGAGCAGTCCAATACCATTTACTTTGATTACAATCCAGAGCAGAATGTAGCTGATTCCTTATACAAAATCCGCTTATCCAATTCATCGCAAATAGAAAAGGTAAGTCTAGAGGAAAGAAAAGCCAGGGTTTCTCCATACGGAGATTACAATGACAAGCGGACACAAAAACTGTTTACCAAATCTGGAGACTTATATCTTCATGATGTCAAAAAGAATAAAACAGAACTGGTTTTAGATTTGGGTGAATCCATTCAAAACCCAAAGTTTATAACCGATTCTGAATATGCGTTTATCAGCAATAATAACCTTTATATTTATAATGTAAAGCAGGGGCAAATTCAGAAGAAAACCAACATATTATCCGGTAGTTCCAATGACAAAACCTCTAAAAAATCTGAGAAAAACCAATGGATAGAGGATGAAAACTTGAGTTTACTTGAAGAAGTCAGAACTCAAAAAGAGACCAGTGAATTAAGGGATAAAAATCGAGAATTATTGACCGATGAGGAATACACGTTTTACCTGGACAAGCAGAGAGCATTCAATTTTGATATAAGTGAAACAGGACAATTCCTGACTTTTCAAACTTACCAGCCCGATTCACCAGAAAACACTATCGTTCCCAATTATGTCGACGCATCGGGATACACCGAACCACTGAATACGAGAAGCAAAGTCGGCGATCAAACGGCCCAAAGAGATCTATACCTGTATCATATTCAGAAGGATACCGTATTTAAAATTGATGTGTCTTCCCTGCCTGGCATTACCGATTTGCCAACATACACTGAAGATTATCCAGATAGAGAATGGGAAGAAAAGGAAAGAGCGGTAAGTTTTTCTAGTGTAGAATTTTCATCCAACGATCAACACGCCGTCGTTTCCATAAGAGCCCAGGACAATAAAGACCGCTGGATTGCTCTTCTGAATTTGAATACAGGAAGTTTGGAGAATTTGGACAGACAACATGATGAAGCGTGGATTGCAGGACCAGGCATAGGCAGTTATTACGGTGGCGGAACTTTAGGCTGGCTGGCCGACGATACACACGTTTACTTTCAGTCTGAAGCAACGGGTTATTCACATTTATACCTCCATAATGTTGAAAACAACACTCAAAAGCAGTTGACTAAAGGCGATTATGAAGTCTTTAATCCGCAACTGTCCAATGATAAAAAATCCTGGTATTTCAGCTCTTCTGAAGTGCATCCTGGTGAACGTCATTTCTATAAAATGCCGGTTATGGGAGGAAAAGCTACGCAGTTGACGTCTATGGAAGGTAAAAACAGCGTGATCTTATCTCCAGATGAAAAGCAAATGGCGATTGTATTTTCCAATTCGAATACGCCAGAAGAATTGTATCTAAAGAAAACAAAAGCCAATGCGGAGGCCAAGCAACTTACAGACGGTCAGTCTGAAGCTTTCGAAGCCTACAACTGGAGAACGCCCGAACTAATCCAATTTGAAGCTGAAGACGGCGCTAAACCTTATGCCAGATTATATAAGCCAGAAGAAAGCGTCAACAAGAACGCAGCCGTCATTTTTGTGCATGGAGCGGGTTATTTGCAAAACGCACACAAGTGGTGGTCGAGTTACTTCAGAGAATATATGTTTCATAATTTGTTAACTGATTTGGGCTACACCGTTTTGGATATCGATTACCGAGGAAGTGCCGGTTATGGCAGAGACTGGCGAACAGGCATCTACCGTCACATGGGCGGTAAAGATTTGTCCGACCAAGTCGATGGAGCCAACTACCTGGTTGAAAACCACGGCGTCAATCCAGAAAAAATAGGAATATACGGAGGAAGCTATGGTGGATTCATCACCTTGATGGGAATGTTTAATGAACCGGAGACCTTTGCTGCTGGTGCTGCCTTAAGATCTGTGACCGATTGGGCGCATTACAATCATGGGTATACCTCCAATATACTTAATGAACCACATCTCGACCCAGAAGCCTATAGAAAATCCTCACCTATCTACTTTGCTGAGGGACTGGAAGGGCATTTGCTCATCGCTCATGGAATGATAGATACCAATGTGCATTTTCAAGACGTCGTCAGGCTTTCTCAACGCCTTATTGAGCTTGAAAAGGAAAACTGGGAAATGGCAGTGTATCCTATAGAAAATCACGGCTTTACCCAGCCTAGTAGCTGGACGGATGAGTACAGACGAATACTGAAGTTGTTTGAAGATACGATTGGGAATGCCCCCTAGCCCCCAAAGGGGGAATTTTATCCAGATACCAGACATTAAATGTAAAAAAGGACAGAAGAAACAAGATTCAGGAAACAGGACAATTCAAACCTCTAAAAGTATATAGTGTACCTGACGGCACGCTGGCTTAGTTGATGCTTTAGGTTTTATCAATGTTTAGTCTCTAAAGGGACAAGTTGGACGTTTTTTTATTTAGCTAAAAGTTTAGAGATTTTATTAGCTCTGTCGTTGACTTTAGAAAAATAAAAACCGTCTTGGTGAGAGGTGGTTTATCCTTTTCTGATTTAAAACTAGATGAAAAATTAATCAAGTTAATTTAGTACGATGGACTAATAGAAAAGTCTATAACTATGTAAATTATAGACTTTAAAAATAATTATTGTTAAGAGGAACTATTAAATTAATTATTGCTTTTAAATAATTTTTTTCTATTCTCATAAATAATCAACACTATTAAAATAAATATAACATATGAAATAGCAAAATAATAATTTATAAAAAGCAGAGGTCCACTGGGTAATAAAAATAAAAATCTACGTAAATAATTATTCATAATATTAAAATTCATACCATGCTTGAGAGCCAGCATCGTCACCATCACAACTTGAAAATAAGCATGCTGCACTAGCAGCAATGCCAGCAGGTGCAAACACTATCCCCATTAGAGTTGAAGCACCCCAACAAGCAACATTATTAAAACATAATTCGCCTCCCCCTTGCACTTTTTCCATCTGAGTTAATTCTAAATTTTTCATAATTATAAGTATTAAGTTAGTGCCAAGCAAGTTTTTAGGATTTAAAAATTGGGCTTGGCGTTACAGTGGTTAGGAATTACAACACTTATAACACCCTTTGCCTATCGGCATAATGCATTCCTCTCGTTCCACTTGTGATGCTAGAAGGGAAATGTTCTCAGTAAGTCTCCTCCCTTGAGGGAGGATTAAGGAGGGTGTTTGTTGATAGTCTTAACGTCAATTTCTACCCAAACCACCTTTATGCATCTAGATCTTGGTCTGGACTTTTGAAAAATAAAAACCGTCTTGGTGAGAGGTGGTTTATCCTTTTTTGATTTAAAACTAGATGAAAAATTAATCAAGTTAATTTAGTACGATAGAGTAATAAAAAAGTCTATAACTATGTAAATTATAGACTTTAAAAATAATTATTGTTAAGAGAAACTATTAAATTAATTATTGCTTTTAAATAATTTTTTTCTATTCTCATAAAAATAAATTCCTATGTTAACTAGAATTAAATAAATCATGGCAATTTTATTACCAATAATTAAAAATAAAGGTATTGTTGGTAATATAAAAATTAATCTTCTTTCTATCTTTTTCATTATATAAAAGTTATCACGACCATTCTGTACCAGCACCTGTTTCAAAACCATATTCCATAAGAAAAGTGCAAGTAATTGCTCTTTGCCACACTTACGATAATTGGAGCAAAAAAGCCTGCATTAAGAGCAATTGTAACACACGCTACATCGTTAAAACAAGGACCATTACCTTTTACACTCTCCATCTGAGTTAATTCCAAATTTTTCATAAACATAAGTTTTTAGTTAATGCCAAACAAGTGCTGAGTAGAACTCGACCCTCCTCGAAAAGCTACGGAAGTAGAAAATTTCTTGGTTTGCGGGATTTAAAATTGGTCTTAGCGAAGCTTCAGAAAAAGAAAAACTGTCTTGGTTGGAAGCGGTGATGTAAAATTCTGGACATTGAAACATATTTTAAGTCAATGCTAATCTAGGATGATATATGGTGCTGCCTTATTTTCCTTCTGAAAAAACCTTTATTGTTTTTCCGATTAGGTTTTCAAGGAGATCCGCTTTGCGGAGAGTTCCCCAGATTTCAAGTTCAGGGTCTGCCTGGGTCGTGATACGCAGGTGGACGGTTTCATCTTTATGCTCGATTTCCAGTTTTTGCACATTTTGATAATGACTTCTATCCAAACCATCGGCAATCCTTAAGATTGCAGACAGCTTTTTAACTCGTTTTCGGTTGGTTTTGTTTAATTTTCTGTACCGCTTATGGCGTTTATGCGGTGCAGATTTTCTATGATACCGGGCTACATTGGCCATGATATTGATTTCATCCTCTTTAAACCCAAGCAAATCTGAATATCGTATGAGATAAAGCGCATGCTTATGGTGCTTTCGATAGGAGATATAATAACCGATATCATGCAGTAAAGCCGCAAATTCCAGTAACTCCCTGTCCGATTCTTTTAACTTTAATTCCAGCTTAAACTCATCAAAAAGTTGAAGCGCAAAACGAGCAACATGTTGGGAATGTGCTTCCGCCCAGTTGCATTTACGAAGTAATTCAAAAACACTTCGTCGGCGTGGGTCTTTGAAATTGGCGATGAGGTCCAGGTTAAGCTGTTCTTTTTTGGTAGTGATAAAATTCATGATCATCCCTTCCCTGAGGGCCGCTTCTGATATTTTAATCGTTTCAAGTTTCAGCTCATCCACAAGAAAATTCACTAAAACCATCCCAGGATTAATGATATCAACTCTTTTCTCTTCTAAGCCTTTTTGATCAAGTCGCTGCTTCTTATCCAGTTTGATAAAGTTGGTGTATAAGCCCTTAAAATCAACGCTGCTAAATTCAAGTTCATTTAGACTCATCTTGGTTGGAAGGGAGTTTTTATGGGCTACCATTTCAGCAATATTTTCCATAGTTCCAGAAGAGCCAATGATGGTTTTTACATGATGTTCTTTGGCCAGTTCTAGGACTTCGGCAAGTTCCTCTCTATAGTGCTTTTGTAAGTGATCAATTTCTTTGTCTTCAATTGGGTCTGAATTTACAAAGGCAGCAGCCATACGAGCGACCCCCAGTTTTAAACTATTATAATAGATAAACTTTTGATGATTGCCAATGATAAATTCAACACTTCCACCACCGATATCGGCCATAAGTACCATTTCATCTTTTAAATCAATACTGTATCTAATGGCTATACCAATCAATTCGGCCTCTATTTTTCCAGAAATAGCCCGAATTCTAATCCCTGTTTCTTCTTCAGCCTCTTTAATAAAATCACCTCCATTTTCAGCTTCCCGAATAGCACTCGTGGCATAGGCCAGAATGGTTTCGACATGATGGCTGTCGCACAAAAACTTTATTCTTTTCAGCGCTTCTAATCCACGATCCATAGCGTCGCGGCTCAATCTGTCTTCCAGTCCTTTTTCGGCCAGGATAACCATTTCTTTGAGCTTATTTACTGTACGGAAACTACCATCGGGATAAATATCTACCAGAACGGCATGAAAAGAGTTGGTACCCAGATCTATGGCGGCAATGCGCTTGGTTGCCTCAGAATTAGAAGAATTGTCGCTCATTTTTAAATTTTATGTTTGAAAATGAATACTCAATCTTCTAATATAAATAATTTTTAACTAGTGTTTGGAATCGAATATTTCAGAAGTAATTTGATGTGTTTTTTTGAAAACGATCAATTAAAAAGCGGTTACAACTTTTGTTGTAACCGCTTTTTTGGTTATGATATCAGGTTATTAAACCTCAAGTTACCAAATTCTGACTCTTTCTTCTGGAGCGATATAGAGTTTATCTCCTTCTTTTACGTCGAAGGCTTCATAGAAGGCATCCACGTTTTGTAAAGGCACATAAGCTCTGTATTGCCCAGGCGAGTGAGGGTCTGTTTTCACCTGAGTTCTCAAGGCTTCATCTCTTATCTTGGTTCTCCAGACCGTTGCCCACGACATAAAGAAGCGTTGCTCTGGCGTAAAACCATCGATTTTTCCTGGCTTTTCTTCATTTTCATAATGCAACATCAATCCGTCGTAGGCCCCTAAAACACCACCAAGATCACCAATATTTTCTCCAAGCGTAAATTTACCGTTGATGTAAGTACTGTCCAAAACTTCAATGCTGCTGTAAAGTTCTGCCAAGTCGTCTCCGCGTTCTGTGAACTTTTCAAGATCTTCATCAGACCACCAGTTTTTCAAGTTTCCATCTGCATCAAATCGAGCACCACTATCATCAAAGGCATGCGAAATTTCGTGACCAATCACAGCACCAATACCACCATAATTGACTGCAGCATCTGCTTTGTAATCGTAAAAAGGAGGCTGTAAAATGGCAGCAGGGAATACGATCTCGTTGTAAAGTGGGTTGAAGTAAGCATTTACTGTCTGTGGTGACATTCCCCATTCAGTCTTATCTACAGGCTCACCAATTTTACTTAGATCATCCCTATAATTCCAAAGAGAAACTGCCTGCATGTTTTCATAGAATGTTTTTTCTGAAGTTACATCCAAATCACCGTAATCTTTAAACTCATCTGGATAGCCTATTTTTACAGTGAATTTCTCAAGCTTCTCAATAGCTTTAGATTTAGTTTCATCTTGCATCCATTCCAGATTATTAATTCTGTTTTTGAAAGCAGTTATAACATTAGCCACCATATTTTCAGCTTTTTCTTTAGCCTCTGGCGGGAATTTTTGATCGACGTAGAGTTTTCCTACAGCTTCACCAATGCTCCCGTTAACCACAGAAAGGGCTCTTTCATCTAAAGGTCTTTGCGCTTTTGCACCACTTAGAGTTTTGCTATAAAATTCCCAGTTGGTCGTCGCAATTTCAGTAGACAGTTGATTGGCTGCAGAATTGATAGTAGACCACATCATCAAAGTCTTAAGGTCTTCCAGATCTGTTTCGGCCATAACTTGATCTAAGGTTTCCATATACTTGGGTTCCATCACCAATACTGTATCTGGCAAGTTTTCGATGCCAAGATCTGTCATGTAAGTTTTAAGGTCGATGTTTTTAGTCACCGTAGTCAGATCACTTACTGCATAGCGGTTGTTGAAGTTTCTAAAGTCTCTCCTGGATACTTTATCCAATCTAGGTTCGGCGAGTTCTGTTTCTAATTTTAAAACGGTTTCTGCTTTAAATTTTGCATCTTCTTTAGATCCGCCGAAGTAAGCCAACATCTTTACAATGTGATCTTTGTATTGTTCTCTTATTTCTTTGGACTTGTCGTCATCCTCCAAATAATAATCACGGTCTGGCAGTCCAAGGCTCCCAGTTCCAACATAAGCTACGTTGGTATTACTATCGTCCGGATCTGAATAGGCAGAAACGCCAAAAAACGGAGTTGAAATAGAGGTTGGCATTTCAGCCATCAATTTTTGGATATCTGCTTTGTTTTGAATTTCTTCTATACGGTCCAGCTTATCCATGATAGGATCTATTCCAGCTACATTTCTTGAAACAGTATCCATTATTGAATTAAATACTGAAATTGCTTTCCCTTGATCTGAAGCTTCTGAGTATTCGCCAGATTTTTCAGCTGATTTCAAAATTTCCAACACATCATCGTCTGTCGTTTTTCTTAAGATTTGAAAACCTCCCCAGGATGTTCTATCATCTGGAATTTCGTTCTCTTTCATCCAGCCTCCATTCACATAGCTGTAAAAATCATCTTGTGGGTTTACAGTGGTGTCCATGTATTGTAGAGCAATACCTCTGCTTTCTTCTGAAGTTTCTTTTTTGGAATCCTGGCAGGAAAAAAGCAATGTTGAAGCGCCAACAGCTACAAACATTAATTTTACTTTATTCATAATCGTCTATTTAATTTTGGTTAAAAATACATTTTTTTAAGCTGAAATGAAATTTAAGGCTGAGACTCTAAGTACACACGATCTAATTCTGATTTCTGTTGAACAAGCTCATCGACCAGAGCGTTAGGAACAGTTAGAGAAAGCACATAATGTCTAATCTTCCATTCACCATTAGTTTTCTGAAGGACTCCAGAGCCTCTGCATAAACCCATATGATCAGACTTTAAAACTTCATCAAACCAAGCAGTATTTCCAGCCTTATCCTGATAAATATTACGGTTAACAGACTCAAAAGTCCAGGCTTTTCCCGCATCAAAATATGGTTTAGAAAAACTTTTGAACTCCTCGTAATTCCAAACCTCTGATGCGTCCGAACCTACAAATACGGCGTTAGATGTCATTAAATTGAAATATGTATCAAAATCGGCTTCCGCTGCTGCAGTATGCCATTTGTCAATCGCCATTCCTAACTCCCTTTTTTGCGCATAAGCTGAAGTTATAAACAGCATAGAAAATATTAAAATTGTAGTGGTTTTCATAAACTTTTTGCTTTAGTCCATTACAGATTCTTCTGAAGTCTCCTCCATGATGAATACTTCATTTAACTGTATGTTGAGGTTATTAAAATCCAGTTTTAGTTCAGCGCTTAAGTCTTCGATTTCGGATGGATTTGGTTCAATCCTTTCAGAATTTTCCAAAAGTAATTTTGAATGCGTTACCAGTGTCTTAATCCTCGCCCTAATTGCATTAGTGTCAAACACCTTTGGTACTGTCTGTGACAAAGAATCAACAACGTTTTCGATTGTTGCCGAGTTGTCTATCACATCTAAAATAGTATATTCCTTTAGACGCTTGACTTCAGAATTGAGTGCGATATACATCATCCAACTCTCGGTTTCTTTCTGAGTTCTTTCCGACAGTTCAACCAGTCTGATACTATCAAGGTCAATTTTCTTTTGAAATTCAGTCAGATCTTCAGTTTCTTTTTCTTCATTTTTTTTCCCCTCTGAACAGGAAATACCTAAGCTTAATATTCCGAATAAGAACAAACTTGCCAATAGAGAATTTAGTTTCATCTTAAATTATTTTCAAACCAAATGTAGAGGTTGAATCTTTAAGTTTTTCATAATTACGATTTTTTTATTCTCAGATGTATTTCAAAGCTTAAATTTGAAGAAAATTTAAAAATATGCCTTCTAAGATATTAATTGTTGGAGCTTGTGGTCAGATAGGCTCAGAACTTACGCTTGCTTTGAGAGACATTCATGGTGAAAATGCCGTGATAGCAAGTGATATAAAAGCCCCAACTTCTCCAGAACTGTCTGGTGGTCCTTTTGAGATTCTTGATGCTACCGATTATGAAAGTTTCAAATCCATAGTGACTACACATGACATCGATACGGTTTATATGATGGCGGCTATGCTGAGTGGAACTGCAGAAAAATTTCCAGAAAAAGGCTGGGATCTGAATATGACTTCATTGTTCAATGTGTTGAATCTTGGGAAGGAAAATCTTATTAATAAGATATTTTGGCCATCGAGTATTGCTGTATTTGGACCAACTACTCCCAAAGTGGATACTCCTCAGCAAACCGTTATGGAGCCTACAACTGTGTATGGAATAAGCAAACAAGCAGGGGAACGCTGGTGTGCTTACTATCACAAACGCTATGGAGTAGATGTGAGAAGTATCCGTTATCCAGGCTTAATCAGTTATAAAACACCTCCTGGTGGCGGTACAACCGATTACGCTATTGAAATATTTCATGAAGCCTTGAAATCTCAGAAGTACACCTCATTTCTTTCTGCTGAAACAGCTTTGCCAATGATGTATATGGATGATGCTATACATGCTACGATTTCAATTATGGATGCTCCATCAGATTCAGTCAAAATAAGATCGTCTTATAACCTCGCAGGGGTTTCGTTTACCCCTGAAGAGTTATATAAGGAAATCAAAAAGCAAATTCCAGATTTTGAACTGGCATATGAAACTGATTTTAGACAAGCAATTGCAGATTCCTGGCCAAATAGTATTGATGATACTGAAGCCAGAACAGATTGGGGCTGGAGGCATGATTTTAACCTTGAAATGATAGTGAAAGAGATGCTAGAGGGTGTTAAATCATTGGAAGAAGTCAAGTAGCTTAAATTCTTAAATATTATCCATAAAAAAGCGTTTCAATTAATTGAAACGCTTTTTTTAATATAATCATCTATTTTACGCCTAGCTAAATACGCTAGCACTTAAGTATTCTCTGTTCAATCTTGCGATGTTTTCTAAGGAGATTCCTTTTGGGCATTCCACATAGCAAGCACCAGTATTGGTACAGTTACCAAAACCTTCTTTATCCATTTGGTTGACCATACTTATTACTCTTTCGTGAGCTTCCACTTCACCTTGTGGCAACAAAGCAAACTGGGACACTTTAGCCGAAGTAAATAGCATTGCACTTGCATTTTTACAAGCCGCAACACAGGCACCACATCCTATACAGGTAGCTGCGTAAAAAGAGTCGTCAGCATTTTGTTTTTCAATAGGTATAGAGTTTGCATCTTGTGTATTTCCTGAAGTATTTACAGAAATATATCCACCTGCATGCTGAATTCTGTCAAATGCAGATCTGTCGATCACTAAGTCTTTTACAACCGGGAAAGCTTTAGCTCTAAAAGGTTCAATAACAATCTCATCTCCATCCTTGAACTTTCTCATGTGCAACTGGCAGGTTGTTATTCTTCTATCTGGACCATGAGGCTCGCCATTGATTTGTAATGAGCAAGACCCGCAGATTCCTTCTCTACAGTCATGATCAAATTCAATTGGTTCAATGCCCTCATTTACCAAATTATTATTCAAAACATCCAGCATTTCCAAAAATGACATGTCACCGTCTATACCGTCGACGTCATAGTTTTGAAATCCTCCTTTTGCCTGAGCGTCTTCCTGACGCCATATTTTAAGTTTAAGCTTCATAATTCAATTATTTATAGCTTCTTGTTTTTAATTCAATATTTTCAAACTCTAACTGCTCCTTGTGGAGTTTGGCATCCCTTGGATTGCCTACATACTCCCAGGCAGAGACAAATCTAAAGTTTTCATCGTCTCTTAAGGCTTCTCCATCTTCAGTTTGATATTCTTCTCTGAAGTGTCCACCACAAGATTCATTTCGTTCTAAAGCATCTTTAGCAAACAATTCACCGAGTTCTAAGAAGTCAGCCACTCTTCCTGCTTTCTCAAGTTCAGCATTCTTGGTTTCTGCTTTTCCTGTTACTCTTACATTTGCCCAGAAATCGTCTCTCAGTTCTTTGATTTCTTCCATTGCTTCCTGAAGCTCTTTGGCATTACGAGACATACCACATTTGTCCCACATGATTTTACCTAACTTCTTATGGTAATAATCCACAGGATTTTTGCCTTTAGCGTCAAATAATCTCTGGATTCTATCTTTTACATCTTTTTCAGCAGCTTCAAATTCTTCGGTTTCTGTTGAAATTGCTCCAGTTCTAATATCTTCTGCCAGATAATCTCCTATAGTATATGGAAGAACAAAATATCCATCTGCCAGACCCTGCATCAAGGCAGAAGCTCCAAGTCGGTTGGCACCATGATCAGAGAAGTTCGCTTCTCCAGCGGCATAGCAGCCAGGGATTGTAGTCATCAAATTGTAATCTACCCAAAGACCTCCCATTGTGTAGTGTACTGCAGGGAAAATCATCATAGGTGTTTTGTATGGGTTTTGATCTGTAATTTTCTCGTACATCTCAAAAAGGTTACCATACTTAGATTCAACAACCTCTTCACCTAATTTTATAATTTCTTCTTTACTTGGATTTTTATGTCCTGAAGTAAAGGCTTTTTCTTTTCCGTAACGTTCGATAGCGGCTTTAAAGTCAAGGTAAACTGCTTGACCTGTTTTGTTTACCCCATAGCCAGCATCACAACGTTCTTTTGCTGCTCTTGAAGCCACATCACGAGGAACCAGATTACCAAATGCTGGATATCTTCTTTCCAAATAATAATCTCTGTCTTCTTCAGCGATTTCAGTAGGTTTCAATTTACCCTCACGGATCGCTTTGGCATCTTTTTCATGTTTAGGCACCCAAATACGTCCATCGTTTCTTAAGGATTCCGACATCAAAGTCAATTTGGACTGTAAGTCACCAGAAACAGGTATACATGTTGGGTGAATTTGTGTAAAGCATGGATTGGCGAAAAACGCACCTTTTCGGTGAGCTCTCCAGGCTGCCATCACGTTACTTCCCATAGCATTAGTAGATAGATAAAAAACGTTTCCATAACCACCTGAGGCTAGAACCACAGCGTGCGCAGAATGTCTTTCAATCTCACCTGTAACAAGGTTACGAGCTATAATACCTCTCGCTTTTCCATCTACAAGCACCAAATCCATCATTTCATGTCTGTTGAAGGATTGAATTTTACCACGGTTGATTTGTCTATTCATTGCAGAATAAGCACCGAGAAGTAATTGCTGTCCAGTCTGACCTTTAGCGTAAAACGTTCTTGACACCAATACGCCACCAAAAGAACGGTTATCTAGAAGTCCTCCGTATTCTCTGGCAAAAGGAACACCCTGAGCCACACACTGGTCTATGATGTTACTTGACACTTCAGCCAATCTGTAGACATTAGCTTCTCTAGATCTATAATCACCTCCTTTTACCGTATCGTAAAACAATCTATAATCGGAGTCACCGTCACCCTGATAGTTTTTGGAAGCATTGATTCCACCCTGAGCTGCAATAGAGTGGGCGCGACGTGGAGAATCCTGAAAACAAAATGTTTTCACATTGTAGCCGAGTTCTGCTAAAGTAGCAGCAGCACTTCCTCCAGCAAGTCCCGTACCCACAACGATAATATCTATATTACGTTTGTTGGCAGGATTGACGAGGTTAATTTCATTTTTATGTTTAGTCCATTTTTTTTCAATGGGACCTTCTGGTATTTTTGATTCTAAAACTGACATAATCCTTTCGCTTATAAGTTATTAAAGTAGTGAAATATCGCAATAAATACAAAACCCATTGGAATAACAATCGCAAAAGCTTTGGTAAAAGTCTTAATTGCTCCGGAATATTTATTGTTGACCCCCATCGTTTGGAAAGAGGATGCAAAACCGTGTAAAAGGTGTAACATTAAAAATATAAAACATAGTGCGTAAAATCCAGTTCTGAAAGGATCTCCTGCAAATTTTGCAACCGTTTCATCGTAGTATCTATAAGGATCATCTGGATGTGTTTCTACATATTTATGAACCAATTCAGGAATCCAAAAATCATAAAAGTGTAATCCCAAAAACGCTAGTACTACAATCCCTGTCAGGATCATATTTCTGGATACCCAAGGAGAATTTGCAGCACCATTAAATTTGGCATAACCAACTCCTCTTGCTTTTCTATTACGAATGTCGAGGATAAAACCCATTACAAAATGAAATACGACACCAGCAATCAATATAGGTTGCAGGATAGCCTGTACCACAAAGTTAGTTCCCATAAAATGAGAAATCTCATTAAATGTGGAAGGGCTTACGACGGATGTAAAGTTAATTGTAAAATGTTGAGCTAAAAAAAGGACTAAAAAGAGTCCTGAAAGAGCCATAGCAACTTTCCTTGCTATTGATGTTTTGCTTATTCCAGCCATTATTCTGTATTTGATTTTGTGCAAAAATACGCTACATCATGCTCTGAAACAAATGATGTCAGTGTTTTACGCTTAATTTAGAATAATTTTAAAGCCTATTGAATGAAAATAACGAAAACCTTGTCGTAGAATCCCTCTTACTCCAAATTATTTCGACTCTTACACCTTGGTGAAGACTTTTTTGTTTTCCATTTAATACCTTTGAAAAAAATAAAGAAAGCTATGCGTTACGACCCTATCTCTAAAGACTTATTTATACAGAATAGAAAGAATTTTATGAGTCAGATGTTGCCAGGAAGTCTGGCGGTATTCAACTCCAACGATATCTATCCCATTGGTGCAGATAGCACCATTCCGTTTCAACAGGACAGAAATATTTATTACTTAAGTGGTGTGGACCAGGAAGAAAGTATCTTGGTGTTATTTCCAGATGCTCCAGATCCTAAGCATCGCGAAATCTTATTTTTGACCGAAACCAATCCGCACATTGCGGTTTGGGAAGGCGAAAAGCTCAATAAGGAACGAGCTTTGGAAACCTCAGGCATCGAAACGGTGTACTGGCTTCAGGACTTTGAAAAAGTTTTCAATGCTTTGATGGCTCAAAGCCACACTGTTTATATGAATACCAACGAGCACTACCGCGCCGCTCACGCTACCAAAACACGAGAAGACCGATTCAATACATGGCTAAAAGACAATTTTCCTGCGCATCAGGTGGCCAAAAGTAACCCTATTTTACAACGTCTGCGCTCTGTAAAGCATCCGCTGGAATTGGAGGTGATGCAACAGGCTTGTGATATCACCGAAAAAGGCTTCAGAAGAATTTTGAAATTTACTAAGCCGGGTAAATGGGAATACGAGCTGGAAGCGGAATTCATGCACGAATTTCTTATCAATAAATCCCGTGGATTTGCTTACACACCTATTGTTGCTGGAGGAAAAAACGCTACAGTTTTGCATTACATCGAGAATAAGCACCAACTGAAAAAAGGTGACTTAATCTTGCTAGATGTGGGTGCAGAATATGCCAATTACGCCAGTGATATGTCCAGAACAATCCCTGTTTCTGGTAAATACACCGATAGACAAAAGAAAATATACACCGCTGTCAACAAAGTAAAAAATCTGGCGACCGATATGCTGATTCCTGGCACCATCTGGAAAGACTACCATGTGGAGGTTGGCAAATTGATGACTTCAGAATTGCTGGAGTTGAAACTTCTAGACAAAGCCGATGTGCAAAATGAAAATCCAGACTGGCCAGCCTATAAAAAGTATTTTATGCACGGCACCTCTCACAACATTGGATTGGATACTCATGATTACGGTTTGCTACACGAGCCAATGAAAGCTAATCAAGTGTATACGGTTGAACCTGGAATATATTTACCAGAGGAGAATATGGGCATTCGTCTGGAAGACGATGTGGTGATCCAAGAACAAGGCTCTCCCAAAAACCTGATGTCCAATATTCCTATTGAGATCGAAGAGATCGAAGATTTGATGAATAGTTAGTAGTCAAAAGTTGTCCATAATGCTAAAAAAGGAAAGTTATCATATTGGTAACTTTTTAATTATATTTGTGGTAAACAATTTGAGTTGAAAATATTTTCAAGAGGAACTTTACGAGATTTTTGGAATAAACACGCTGATTGTGAACTTCAACTGAAAACCTGGTATCGTGAAACCGAAAAATCGAACTGGAATACGATTAACGAACTTAAATCTGAATACCCAAATGCTAGTATTTTAAAAGATAATCGGATAGTTTTCAACATTAAAGGTAATGATTACCGACTGATTGTAAAATTTAACTTTGAATATCAACTTGCATGGATTCGGTTTATTGGAACTCACGCTGAATACGATAAAATTAACGCAAATGAAATTTAAAATGGACATAAAACCAATAAGAAATGAAGCTGATTACAAAAAAGCACTTGAGCGTTTAGAAGTGATTTTTGATGCGAAAAGAGGAACTGAAGAAGGCGATGAACTCGAAATTTTATCGATTTTAATTGATAAGTATGAATCTGAAAATTTTCCAATCGAAATGCCAGACCCAATTTCTGCAATTAATTTTAGAATGGAACAATTGGGATTGAAACAAAAAGATTTGGTAGAAATGATTGGGTTTAAAAGTCGAGTGAGCGAAATAATGAATAGAAAACGAAAGCTAACGTTAGATATGATTCGCAAATTAAATACCAGTTTAAAAATCCCAACAGAAGTTTTGATTCAAGATTATTGATAAACAATATCGAAAAGCACCATAGGTAACTTAGGTTACTCAGCTATAAATAATTAAGATTTTTCTCAAAGCTCTAAAGCCAATTTTATTTTTTGATATTATTCTTAGCTAGTCAACCGCCTCACCAGTTGACTAGCTTTATTTAGATTCATGACTTTTACCTATAAACAAACCAAAATTCACTTCATCTCATTAGGAGAAGGTGAGCCTGTCATCCTTTTACATGGATTTTTAGAGAATTCTTCGATGTGGACAAGACTGCAGGAGGAGCTTTCTAAAACGCATAAGGTGTATGCCTTGGATTTGCCTGGACACGGCGAGACAGAAGCTATTGGCTACATCCATACCATGGAGGACTATGCTGCGTTGGTTTTAGCCTTTGCAGAGGATCAAAAACTGGAGACCTTTAGTCTTGTAGGTCATTCTATGGGAGGTTATGTGGCTTTAGCTTTAGCTGAATTAGCATCAGATAAAATTAAAAAGCTGATCCTGTTAAACTCCAGTTCGTTAGCCGATTCTGAAGTCAAACAAAAAGAGAGGAACCGCGCGATTGGCATGATCCAAAAATACCCGGAAGCCTTTATCCGTATGGCGGTAAAGCATTTGTTCCTGCCAAAAGATCAAAAACGATTGTCTGCTGAAATTGATACAGCTATACTTGAAGCTAAGAAATGTTCTCAACAAGGCATCATCAACACGCTGAATGGCATGCGAGAACGAAAAGACAGAACGAAAGTTCTTACTAACATCAGTTCTAAAAGTCTTATTATTCTGGGAAAAGAAGACAAGGTCATCGATTTCGAAAAAACAAAAGCCATAGCAGAGGAAGCTGGCATTGAATTAGAAATATTACCTGGCGGCCACATGTCTTATATTGAACACCCAGATTTGCTGCTGAAAACAGTTCAGGAGTTTTTGAGTTCGTGAGTTCTTTAGGTGGTAGGAAGGGGTAAATTTAAAATTCGGTGTTCTGTATTCGATATTCAGTATTAAGTAGTTTTTGAGTCGTTGAGTTGTTGAGGTTTTAGGTGGTAGGGATTAGGTTGTATTAAAAAGTAAGTTTCTTTACATATAAATTTGAAATCTGATACTTTAAATTTAAGGTTGATGAGTGAGTTATTAAGCTGTGAACTCTAATAATACTAAATTTGAAATAACAATTTTGAAATTTGAATTTCTTTATTCAGTATCCGGTATTCAGTAGTTTTTGAGTTCGTGAGTTTTTTAGGAGGTTTTAGAAAATAGGCTTTAGGGAAGTAGGAAATAGTATAAGATTTTAATTCAAAATTTTGTGTTCAGTATTCGATATTCAGTACTCAGTAGTTTTTGAGTTCGTGAGTCTTTTAGGATTTGTTATATGGGGTCTCACATTTTTAAATCCAACTTTTCTTCAATACTTAGTATTTTGAAAACTTGATAAGTAAACTCTGAGAATCTTTTTATAAGTCTTTCAAATTTTTTATAATCCAATTCAACAGAAACTTTCTCCTTGGATATAGGATCTGAATTGAAAAGAAAATAAAAAATTTCATTATGATGTTTCGACTTATTTAATATGTCTGAGCTTAACAAAGATTCATTATGAGTTACAGAGTGCCTTACCTCAGACAAAATAGTCAACATTTCTTTGAATCTGATGTTCAGATTGTTTTCTGAAGAAAAATCTTTGTATGATTGACCGCCTGCTTTCTTAAGCATCTTGAAATGGTTTTCACCGCCAGGCATTTTGTCTCTAGTAATTGGAGTTTTTTGGGTTTTAGGAAGTAATTTAATCAAGTATTCTTTTGCAATATTATCCCTATTAATTTTTTCAAAAAGGCAATTTTTTAAAAACCTCTCAAAAGATTCGAAGGACTGCGCGTAAAGAAGGCAGAGTTGTCTTGAAAAAACTTTTCGAATTTCCGACTCATAATTTTCTTCAGTCGTTTTTTTAAAAATACCAGTATGGAAATTAATTTCCCAGCCATTATCTGTTGGACCTGTCCAATCACTAATCACCAAAGCTGATGCAAAATATATTTTTGCTTGTTCTGAAGTATAAGCCTGTATTTCTTTTTTAAATACTTTATCTAGTTGTCTGCTAACGTGTCGATAATAAAGAAGTCTTTCAAAAAATTGATCTAGATATTTCTTGTATGTATTTTCCATTTTTTAGCATTCTAATATATTCCCCCTTTGGGGGCTAGGGGGCTTTGCTTTTCATAGATCGCTCCCCGTCAATTTTTTATACGTCCGCAGGGCGTTACTATCGGTGAGCGAAGCCACAAACGAGCACACATCAATCAACCAGTCTTCCAGTTGACTTTCAGAAAAATTGAAATCTTTGAGAAAGTTTTTCAGAATCAATTTGTCAAAATTGGAGGCCTTTCCCGCATGGTCATGTTCTACGGCGGTGGTAAAATCATCCAGAATTTTGGTTAGGATTTTATAGCCGGCGATTTCCTTATCCAGCACCTCCTGGCTCTGGTAAATGTTCTTAATACTGATCTTGATAATGTCTTCAATTTGGACCTTATAAGTCGACTTGTCGAGCAAAGCATGATGGTAATCACCGTTTAAAATAGCTTCTTCGTTGTCCATAAAAATAGAAACCGCATCTTCAATCAATGCACCAATCGCTAAAGAACGCAGATAACTTATTCTATTTTTGGTGGTGGATAGCTTGGAATACTTTTCTGTATTGATGCTTTTGTTCACGATTTTAGATAAATATTCCAAGGCATATTCTTCCTGAATCAAACCTAAATTGATGCCGTCTTCAAAATCGATGATGGTGTAGCAAATGTCATCGGCGGCTTCTACCAAAAAAGCGAGCGGATGCCTTTTATATCGAACTTCATTGCCAGTTGTATTCTTTTCGAGACCCAGTTCTTCGGCCACATCTTGAAATTTCTCTTGCTGTTGCTGGAAGAACCCAAATTTCTTGTCGGCGACCTGTTTGGTTGGTTTGTGTGGAAGTGAGGCTTTTGGATATTTGGTAAACGCCCCTAGAGTGGCGTAAGACAACCTCAGGCCGCCTGGAGAGCCGTAATTATCATTGGTGAGGAGTTTAAAGCCGTTGGCATTGCCTTCAAACATGGATAAATCCTGATACACTTCTTTTGAGAGTTCTGCCTGGAAGCGTTTGCCATTCCCAAATTTGAAATAATCGCCAATCGCCCGTTCACCGCTGTGACCAAAAGGGGGATTGCCGATATCGTGAGCCAAAGCTGCCGCCGCCACGATGGCCCCAAAATCATTGAAATGATGACCGTGGGTTCCTTTCAGTTGTGGGTGCTTTTCCAGTACTTTCTTGCCGACCAGTCGTCCTAAAGACCTGCCCACGACGGAAACTTCCAGACTATGGGTTAAGCGCGTGTGTACAAAATCGGTTTTGGACAAAGGAATCACTTGAGTTTTGTCCTGCAAACTCCTAAATTCTGAAGAGAAAATCACGCGATCGTAATCCACTTCAAACCCCAGCCGAGTGTCGTCCTGTTCTTTACGAATGCGTTTGTTTTTATCGCCCTGGCGCTTTAGTGATAAGAGAGATTCCCAAGTTGGCATGCCTTTAGTTTTGTGTCAAATGTAAGGAATTCTATGGCTTTCGAAACTGTTTGTATTTTCTTAAACTTATCTGATTTATTTTACACACGACTTCAAATAAATTAAGTTTACTCACTAACTAACTCCAATTACTTATGAATACAAAATTGACCATACTTCATCTTATTTTTTTCTCCCTAATTTCTTTCACTACGCTTTCCCAAACTACTGATTTGGATAAACTCAATTTGGACTTTGAAATCATGGAAGGCAATAGCGCTAAAGATTGGCCTGAGTTCGAAAGTCCAGGTTATGAAAAGGGTTTAGACACACTTATAGCTTTCAGTGGAAACAATTCGGGATACATAGAATCCAAAAAGGATGCAAAAACCTTTGGGGCTTTATCTTATTACATCCCTGCAGGTTTTATTGGAGATAAGATAAAATTGACTGGCTATATGAAAACTGAGAATGTATCATCAGATGGATATGCCGGGCTATGGTTGAGGGTTGATCCAAGAGTTACCTTTTATAATATGGCAGATAGACAAATAAAAGGGACAAATGACTGGCAAAAATATGAGTTTGAATTAAATTATAGTAGTGGTAATGCTCAAGCTATAGTGTTAGGAGGTCTACTTTCAGGCAGAGGGAAAATTTGGATTGATGATCTTAAAGTTACTATTGACGGAAAAGAACTTCAGGATGTCGATAAGATGATAGAACTGACCCCAGAATTGAAACTTTCAGTGATCAGGCAAATCCAAGACTCTAAAAATGATCTGGATATTTCAAATGAAGAAAAATTACAAGAAAGCCTAACCCCTTTAATCGAATCTCTTGGGGATAAAAAAATCGTGGCGATTGGAGAGGATACTCATGGAACTTCAGAGTATTACAAACTAAGAGAAGCAATTACAAAGCGATTGATTACAGAAAAAGGCTTTAGTGTTGTTGTCTTAGAAAACCCATATGATGACATAGAAGTATTGAATAATCATATCAAGGAAGAAGAAATCTCTAAATTGATGAGGAAACACCTCTTTTCCATTTACCAAACGGAAGAAATGAAATCATTTTTAGACTGGTACAAAATCGACAGCATCCGTTCTAATGTAGCATTTAAAGGAATGGATGATTCTTTTTGGGTTTCGCATGAATTATTAAAAGATAAACTTTCTGAAATTCAAGATAACGAGATTTTGCAACTTATTGAGAGACTCAATGATGCAGCTACTTTTTCTGTGAGAAAATACAACAGAAAATATAAAAAGTCAGGCAAAAAGGCTAGAAATGAAAACGAATTAGGCGCTTTCACCTATCAGATAGCAATCGATTTAAATGACACTCTAGAGTCTAAAGGCTTATTAACCAAACAGCTTGAAGAATATTTGTTTAACATTAAAAACACCTATATCAACTACTTCAATCTGGCGAATAAAAAGCCCATCCAAAGCCGTGATGAAATTATGGCTGAGCGAATTGCTTATTTGGCTAAAGATCCAGATTCAAAATTGATTGTCTAGGCGCATAGTGCTCATATTTCTAACACCGTGGTTATGGATGGAGAGATAGGTTTTATGGGTCAAAAACTTAAAGAAGAATTTGGAGATGATTATCATGCTATCGGTTTGAGTTCCCTAAAAGGGAGCTATTCCCACATAAAAAATAGATTTATTAATGATGACCATTCTTATGATGATAAACTTAAAATAAGCAGTTTAAATTTTCAGCCAAAAAATTCCTGGGAGTCTATCTTGAATGAAGTAAATGATGGTAATGCATACTATTTCGAAACACAGGATTTTGAGGATAAAGACATATATACCCATCTAAAATTATTGGGTTATAGTCAAGAAACTGAAGAGGACTATTATAAATTGTCTCCATTAAAAATGTTTGACAGTCTCTTTTTCTTGGAGACTACCAATGCTACAATACCTTTGGATGATTAGAATTGAAATATTAAGGATTCAATATTTTACTCAGAAACTTGAGTTGTACCCTACTCAGAATAAAATTTCTTCTGAATTTGCTCCGTTTGCTTCTGATTTTTAAACACCTCATAAGTCTTACCCTGAGTACGTAATCCACCGAGGATGTTGGCAAACTCAGCTGCTTTTTTCAGGCTGTTGTGATAGACCAGGCCATAAGCCAGTCCGCCGGCAAATGAATCGCCACAGCCAGTGGTATCGATAACTTCCTGTACATCTATAGACTTTGTAAAGTGCTTTTGCGTTGTTCCATGTTCTCTGTGGTAGCCTACACAGCCATGTGCATCCAAAGTGACAAATAAAGACTGCGTTCCCTGGTTGAGCACATGTTCTGCAAACTCATCGAGGTGGTCGGTTTTGGAATCGTCGTAAGAAGTCATGTCTTCCAGTTGATATTCATTTTGAAACCAACAGCATTGCGACTCTTCAAGATTCATTTTAAGCACATCGATATAAGGCAACCATTCGTCGCGTTCGGCCCAGAATCGACGTAAACGATCACCGTTAATTGTAAGACAAGTGGTAGCGCCATGCGCATCAAAAATGATTTTAGCTTTTGAATTGGCTTTGATGTACTTAAGCGTATCCAGAGAAATTTCAAAATCAGTAATCGGCACCATCACAAAGGCGTCCACATCCAAAAAACCTTCAACATCTTTAGGCAAAATGGGATTCATAAAGGCGGTTTGCTTCTCTAAACGGTTATTTTGATCTATAAATTCTAAAGCGATGACTGTGCCCATATCTTTGGAATCATCGACACCTCGCATATCGATAGCTGGAAATTTAGAAAAAAGCTCAGCAATAGGGGTCATGTCCTTTTTATGTACGTGGGCAATCGGGAAAACACTTCCAGAGTCCTGCATCAATTTTGCCAATGCAATACAGGGATGCGTGATGCAACCGTATTTTTGAATACGTTCTTTATGATGGGTGATGATCGTATCTCTAGGAATTGGACCTACGACAGCAATTTTTTTCATGACCAGGCTTTTTTGAAAGAATCATATAATATGTCCAGTAAATTAAGAATTTTGTTTGAAATGGTTTATTAAATTCAAAAAAAGATAAACTATTAAAAACTGGATTTATAGTTATATAACTGGAAATTTAGTTTACATTAGCTTAATATTCAGAAATTCAAATGAAACATTCAGAAAAATTAACGGCCAAAGAAGAAGAAGTTATGGCTGTATTGTGGAAGCTGAAAAAAGCTTTCGTCAAAGAAATTCAACAAAAACTGGAAGGAGAGCAGCACTATAATACAGTTTCCACCTTGGTGAGGTTACTTGAAGACAAAGGCTTTGTTGCCCATCAAGCTTTTGGTAAAAGCCATCAGTACTTTCCTGTAGTGGATAAAAAAGCCTATAGCGAAAAAGTTATGGAACAAACCTCTACCCGATTTTTTGACGGATCCTATAAGAATATGGTTTCCTTTTTTGCTCAGCAGGATAAAATTTCAGAACAGGAACTGGAAGAAATTCTGGAACTCATTAAAAACAAAAGCTGATGGACTTACTGATCTATCTCGCCAAAGCTTCTTTGCTTTTGACACTATTTTGGGTGGTGTATAAAGTTTTTCTGGAAGCTGAAACGTATCATAGGTTTAAAAGAATCTATCTCCATGTGGGTTACCTGTTAAGTTTGATGTTGCCACTCTTTACATATACCAAAATTGAAGAAATTACGTTCAGTCCAGTTTCTTATCTGGCGCCAAGTTCTTCGGAATTTGTTCCTACTGAAATTACACCAAGCACCTTTGAACTAGTTTGGTCATTTATTACTGAAAATGCAGTGATTGAACTTATATACATCAGTATTTCATTGCTATTCCTTGTTCATTTACTGGTGAAATTCTTTAGGTTACTCAAATTTCTGAAAGCTTCTAAAGCCTTTAAAACTGATGGAATTTTTCACATTGAACAACCGATTTCTGAAGGTGCTTTCTCATTTTTGAATTACATCGTCTACGATCCCAAACTGTATTCTGAAGCTGAATTGAAGATCATTCTGGCTCACGAGAAAGCCCATGTGGCACACAAACACAGTTTGGATATACTTTTTGCTCACCTTTATAAATGTGCGTTTTGGTTCAATCCATTTGCCTGGTTGTACCAAAAAAGTTTAGTGCTCAACCTTGAGTACGAAGCCGATGCTAAAGTGGTCGCTAAAACCACCAAAAGAGACTACCAGCTCATCTTATACAGCATCACTCAACAGCAATTTAAATCGCAGTTGCAACATTCATTTCACCAATCTCCTATCAAAAAACGAATCGCTATGCTCAACAAAAACAAACACAATCGATCTTTTTGGAAACTATTTATAGTCTCTCCTATGTTAGTGGTGTTCTTTCTTCTTTTCCAAGTGGAAACCAAAGCGCAGATCAAAGAAGCTGTGACAACAACCGTAGCCAAAGTCAATAGAATCGAAATTACTTTTGATGAAAACACGACTAAAGAAGACCTAGATTCTACGGTTGAATTTTTAAAAGAAGACTTCAATATTGATATGAGCTATTCCAACTTAGAATTTGACACTAACGGCCAACTCAAATCTATTGCCCTGGAAGTTGATTCTAATGATGGATTTAATGGTTCGGTAACATCGCCTGACGTGGCGAGACTACCAGTTTATTTTTACAGAGATTACACCGAAGGAGTGGAATCACCATTTGGAGTGGGTATTAAACCAGAATCTGATACAACTTCTAAGCCTGATTACAACACCATCAAAGATGCCGAAAACTTCATCATCAACGGTAACCAGATCGATAAAGAAGAGCTAGCTAAAACTTACATCCCCGTCGAAACGTATAGTTATGATAAGAAGTCCAAAACCTTGTCTATAACCACAAGACCAGAATTTTCAAATCCTTATTTTTCCAAAATTTCTGCTATCACTGAAGAGCTTGTTGATAAGTTTGGAAAAAACATCACAGAGAAGATGACTTTTATTAATGTATCATCAGATTATGAACCTATTTTAATAACACTAGATAAGTTTAAAATTTCAGAAAATAAAGAAATTCCTCTTGAAGATAATGAGGCAAAAGAAAAACCTGAAGATTCAAAAAGAGATTATAAGAATGCTGAAAACTTTGTCATTAATGGTAAGAAGATCAACAAAGAAAAGCTTGTTGAAAACTATATTCCTGTAGAGGACTATAGCTACGATGCTAACTCTAAAACCCTATCAATCAAGAATTCATCAGCATTTTCAGAGCCTTATTATTCACAATTTTTGGATTTGATGAAAGACCTTAAAATCAAAAATGATGATTATTTTTTAAAGGCATTAACCTATTTTAAACTGACTCCAGACTATAAAGTGGTTACTATGCAAGTCACTGATTTTAAAACTTCTGAAACGCAGAGTGATGCTTTAATTGATAAAGACATCTCCCTTTCGAATGGAGCGGGAAAAACAGAAAGGAAATTCTTAGATTTCAACAGCAAATACCAAAATCAGGATATGGTGATGTTTGTGGATGGGGTTAAGGTTGAAAAAGGTAAAACCGCCAATATTGATACAGACCAGATAGAATCTGTAGAAATCCTCAAATCTCCAGAAGAGCTTAAAGCCGAAGGCTATAACTCAAATTTTGTTAAAGGGGTTATTAAAATCACCACCAAAAAAGGTAACGCCTCAAACGCATCAAAAAATAAAGATTCTAAGAAAGTGAATAGACTCGCTTTAAATAATTCTGATAACGCTATCTACTTAGTAGACGGAAAAGAAACCGATAAAGATCAACTGAATCAGATTAAGCCTGAAGAAATTAAGTCTATAGATGTTGTAAAGTCTGCTAAAGACATTAAAACTGCGGGTTACGATCCAAAAAAGGTGGATGGGCTGATAAAAATCAAAACAAAGAAAGACAACGACATCAATGCTTCTCAATATGCAAATTCAGATGAGCTTTACAAGTCAGCTTTAGGTCGAAATGACAACACTATAATTTATAAAGTAGACGGAGAAGTAGTTAACTACAAAAAGTTCGCCGGATTAGATCCAGAGCAAATTCAATCTATGGTGGTTGTAAAATCACCTTACGGTCTTAAAGAGGCGGGTTATGACCCAAAAAAGGTTGATGGCATAATTATAATAAGTACAAAGAAAAAAGACACAAATGCCAAAGCGCTTTATGAAAAGCATGTATCAGATTTAAATTTGAATGGTACTCTGATTTATTTAGTAGATGGCGAGGAAGTCAGTCAAGATGAGTTTAAAAAGATCAAACCAAACCAGATAGAATCTTTAGATGTATTAAAGAATGCTTCAGGAATTAAAGACTTTGGTTATGACCCAAATAAAATAGACGGTCTAATGAATCTTAAAACCAAAAGCAAAAACTCAAAGGCAACAGGTAAGATCAAAATCAAATAAGTTTCATTCATTTCACTAACTGAATCCTTAATCTTAAAATCAAATCATTATGTTGAGTTTAAATAAAAACTTCACATTCCTTTGGAAAACCTTTATCATTTCACCTTTAGTTATTGTAACTTTTCTACTTTCTCAAGTGGAGGCCAAAGCACAAGTAAAGGAATCTAATACAACTACTGAAGCTTCCAATTTTGAAAAAGAACTCGAAGGCATTAATGATGCTGAAAGCATTATCATTAATGGGAAGAAGGTAGCTAAAAATGAACTTGTCGAGAATTATATTTTAGTAGGCGACTTTCAATACGACGAGCAGTCAAAGACGCTTTCTATTTCGACACCAACTGAATTTCCTGAACTTTACTATTCCGATTTATCAAAATTTCCAGAGGAACTTAAAAAACGGGATGATGATAATTTTTTAAAAGGTTTTACCTATTTCCAATTGACATCTGATCATAAGATTTTCGCTGTAAAACTAAATGACCACCAATTCTCAGACAGTCCAGAGAATGCCACTAAAATAGAAAAAAACACTGCAAAGCTAGATGATCAAAACACTGTTTATTTGGTCGATGGAAAAGAAATTAATAAAGATCAATTGAACACCATCAAACCTGAACAGATAGCCTCGATGAATGTCAAAAAATCAGTAGCACTGATCAAAGAAAAAGGCTACGATTCTGATCAAGTCAAAGGGCTTGTTGAGATTACTACCAAAGAGTAAAGAGTAAATTGAAAACTTCAACCCAACAAAAACCCCCAGCAAATTTTAATTTACTGGGGGTTTTGAAATTAACTATAATTCTGGGTTAAGAACCACACATGAGGCAGTCATCGCCTTCAGATTCTTTGGACTGTTTGATCAGCGCTTTTAGTTCCTCTGGACTTAAAGATGAATCATCAGAGACCTTTACCTGCTGGCTTTGGGCTTCCTGATAAGTCTTAGCGGCCTGTTCTGCCACCTGACTTGGTTGCTCTTTTTCTTTCTTTTCGCTTTTTAATGTAAATTTAATCGCATCGACAGCAGATTTGGTTCTCAAGTAATACATACCTGTTTTTAAGCCGCTTTTCCAGGCATAAAAGTGCATGGAGGTCAGCTTAGCAAATGTTGCACCTTCCATAAATAAGTTTAAGGACTGCGACTGATCTATAAAGTAACCTCTTTGTCTGGACATGTCGATGATGTCTTTCATGGATAATTCCCAAACGGTTTTGTAAAGCTCCTTGATGTCATCTGGAATAATATCAATGCCTTGTACAGATCCGTTGGCTCTCATGATGGCATCTTTCACATCATCATTCCATAATCCAAGGGCGACAAGATCTTTTAGTAAGTGCTTGTTCACGACAATGAACTCTCCAGAAAGGACACGTCTGGTGTAAATGTTGGAGGTGTAAGGCTCAAAGGCTTCGTTGTTTCCGAGGATTTGAGAGGTAGAAGCGGTTGGCATTGGCGCCATCAGCAAGGAGTTACGCACACCGTGCTTCATCACTTTATCTCTCAACTTGCTCCAGTCCCAACGACCGCTGAGGTCTTTGTCTTTCAATCCCCATAGGTTGTACTGAAATTCTCCTTTACTGATAGGTGAACCCTCGTAAGAAGAATACGGACCTTCTACTTTCGCCATTTCCATGGACGATTCAACCGCTGCAAAGTATAAAGTTTCAAAAATCTCTTGATTCAATTTTTTAGCTTCATCAGACGTAAACGGCATTCTCAACATGATAAAGGCATCTGCCAAGCCTTGGATACCAAGTCCAACTGGTCTATGACGCATGTTGGAATTTTCAGCCTCTTTCACAGGATAGTAATTTCTATCAATAACCTTGTTGAGATTTCTGATGACCTGCTTGGTGATTTTATAAAGCTCTTTATGATCAAATTCACCGTTTTTAACGAACATTGGTAGAGCAATAGACGCCAAATTACAAACGGCAACTTCATCTGGACTGGTGTACTCCATGATTTCAGTACACAAGTTGGAAGAGCGAATGGTTCCCAAGTTCTTTTGATTCGATTTGCGGTTAGCTGAATCTTTATACAACATATAAGGCGTTCCTGTTTCAATTTGAGATTCCAGGATTTTCTCCCAAAGCTCTCTTGCCTTGATGGTTTTACGGCCTTTGTTTTCGCTTTCGTATTTTAGATATAATTCGTCAAATTCTTCACCGTGAATGTTGTAAAGACCAGGGCATTCGTTTGGACACATTAGCGTCCAGGTAGAATTTTCTTCTACACGCTTCATGAAAAGATCTGGAATCCACATGGCGTAGAATAAGTCACGTGCTCTCATTTCTTCAGCCCCGTGATTTTTCTTTAGATCCAGGAAGCTAAAGATATCTGCATGCCAGGGTTCTACGTACATGGCAAAAGATCCTTTTCGTTTTCCTCCGCCCTGGTCTACGTATCTGGCTGTGTCGTTAAACACCTTCAGCATAGGAATAATTCCGTTGGAAGTTCCATTAGTCCCAGCAATATAAGAGCCAGTTGCTCTAATGTTGTGGATAGACAAGCCAATACCACCAGCTGACTGTGAAATCTTAGCCGTTTGCTTCAACGTGTCGTAAATACCATCAATACTATCGTCCTTCATGGTCAATAAGAAACACGATGACATTTGTGGTTTTGGTGTTCCAGAATTGAATAAAGTAGGTGTAGCGTGAGTAAAGTATTTTTTGGACATTAACTCATAAGTCTCCATGGCAGACTCCAGGTCTTCACCGTGAATACCAATCGATACACGCATCAACATATGCTGAGGACGCTCCGCTATTTTGCCATTAAGCTTTAATAAGTAAGAACGCTCCAAAGTTTTAAAACCGAAATAATCATAGTTGAAATCCCGACTATAGATAATTCTGGAGTCGATTTCATCCTTATGCTCATTGATGATTTTGTAAACATCATCTGAAATAAGCGGTGACTTTTTATTATTTCGCGGATTTACGTAATTGTAAAGATCCGTCATCACTTCACTAAAGGTCTTCTTGGTGTTTTTATGGAGATTGGACACCGAAATTCTCGCCGCCAGATGAGCATAGTCGGGATGGCTCACCGTCATGGTAGCTGCGATTTCTGCCGCTAAATTATCGAGTTCACTGGTGGTCACGCCATCATAAAGCCCTTCTATCACACGCATGGCTACTTTAGGAGGTTCCACAAGCGGGTTAAGTCCGTAGCAAAGTTTTCTGATTCGTGCTGTAATTTTGTCGAACATTACAGGCTCTTTTTGACCGTTTCTTTTGATGACGTGCATAATCCTTAAATTTTATTCTGTGTTAATGTATTTCTGTTGTTTTCTGTTGCTACTATAGCTACTATAGTGACGACAGTATCGCTTCTGTTGTAGCTGTTGTCTCTACAGCTTCTGTTGTTCCTATTGTTCCTGTAGCGACTATAGTTCCCATAGTAACAATAGTGACCATAGCATACATAGTTGTTCTAGAAATCCGCGTCGAAGCTAATTTTGCTGTCTTCCTCTTTGTTTTTGTTCATGACACCTGCTTTTTGGTATTCGCCAACACGCTTCTCGAAGAAGTTGGTTTTTCCCTGAAGTGAAATCATATCCATAAAGTCGAATGGATTGGCTGTGCCATATTCTTTCTCGCAACCCAATTCATAAAGAAGTCTGTCGGTGACAAACTCAAGGTACTGCGTCATTAGGTTAGCGTTCATCCCAATCAAACTTACAGGAAGTGATTCGGTAACAAATTCACGCTCGATAGTTAAGGCATCAATGATGATTTCTTTGATACGCTCTTTGGGTACTTTGTTAATCAAATGTTCATTGTGCAAGTGCACAGCAAAATCACAGTGAACGCCCTCATCTCTGGAGATCAACTCGTTGGAGAAAGTAAGTCCTGGCATCAGGCCTCTTTTCTTTAGCCAGAAGATAGAACAGAACGCCCCAGAAAAGAAGATGCCTTCTACAGCTGCAAAAGCGATAAGCCTTTCAGCAAAAGAATCGGATTCTATCCATTTCAAAGCCCAGTCAGCTTTTTTCTTGATGGCTGGAAAGTTCTCAATAGCTTTAAACAATTGATCTTTTTCTTTGTCGTCATCAACGTATGTGTCAATCAACAAAGAGTAAGTTTCAGAATGGATGTTTTCCATCATGATTTGGAAGCCATAGAAAAATTTGGCTTCGGTATATTGTACTTCATTCACGAAGTTTTCAGCTAGATTTTCATTGACGATTCCATCGGAAGCAGCAAAGAAAGCTAGTATGTGTTTTATAAAATACTGTTCGTCCTCACTCAATTTGTTTTTCCAATCGGAAAGGTCCTGGTGTAAGTCAATTTCTTCTGCAGTCCAGAAACTCGCTTCACATTTTTTATACCACTCCCAGATATCGTGGTGTTTGATAGGGAAGAGTACAAATCTATTTTCATTTTCTTCTAGAATGGGTTCCATCTGAGCCATAGGTTTATGATTTTGAGAGGATTAGTATTTGAAATTGTTCTAAACAAATATGAAAATAAATACCTGAAATTCCCTTTGAAACCTCTGAAAGTTATCCACAAAGTTTTCCACAATTGCTCCAAGCGCCTACCAAATAAGACCTTGAAGTATCAATTATTTTGAATTTTATGAATTGTTGAATTTCTGAAATTATCAGAACTGCTACGAATTGATTTCGTTTGCTCGCTGTTCCAATTCTGAATACCAGGTGTCACCAAATTTTCGAATCAGCGCATTTTTAGTGAATTTGTAAACTGGCATTTCCAGACTTTTTCCAAGATCACAAGCATCGCTGCAAATGCTCCATTTGTCGTAATTGACAGCTTGAAGTTCAGATAATTTTTGAATTCGAATCGGGTAGAGTTCGCAAGAGACCGGTTTTTTAAAATCGATGTCTCCAGCCCGGTAAGCTGACTCAATGCCACAAAGGGCTGTACCGTTTTCAGTGAAATTGACGTAAGCACATTCCTTGCCATCCACAAGCGGCGTTTCTGGCTCATCAAAATCCGACATAATATGTGTTCCCTGCTCTTCAATAGCTTGGATGCCTTCTTTGCGTAAGTAGGGTTTTACTTTAGGGTAAATTTCCTTTAAAATACTCAATTCTTCCTCATCCAAAGGTGCACCAGCATCACCAGCCACACAACATTCGCCTTTACAAGCCGAAAGGTTGCAGGCAAATTCAGTGTCTATAATAGATTCAGAAATAAGGGTTTTTCCAATTTTAATCATGGCTGCAAAGCTAACTAAATATTGGTTGACTTAGGAACATCGAAAAGTCAATTTAGCCCTTATCAATGACAAAAATTAATTTAACAATAATTTGATATGATTTGATTTTAAGCCAATTGTAAATCCAATAAGCAGAATTACTTTTGCAAAAAATTTCAGAATAAGTAGTTATGTTCGATTTCAAACAAATTTTCACAGCAGGTATGATTCTTTTTGCAGTGATAGACATTGTAGGCAGTATTCCTATCATCGTAGACCTGAGAAAAAAGGTGGGTCATATTCAGAGTGAAAAAGCCTCTATCGTCGCCTGTATTTTAATGATTGTTTTTCTTTTTGTAGGAGAAACCATCCTTAACCTTATTGGTATAGACGTCAATTCTTTTGCAGTAGCGGGTGCCTTCATTATTTTCTTCCTGGCCATAGAAATGATTTTGGGCGTACAACTTTACAAAGACGATGCACCAGAAACGGCAGCCATTGTTCCACTAGCTTTTCCACTCATTGCAGGAGCTGGAACTATGACTTCTATTTTGTCTTTAAAATCTGAGTTTGAAACCCCCAACATAATTGTAGCTATAATTTTGAATGTCATAGTTGTTTATGCTGTCTTAAAGTCATCCAAAAAAATTGAAAAACTTTTTGGAAAACAGGGAATTTCTGTGATAAGGAAGATATTTGGTGTAATTTTGCTAGCCATTGCAGTTAAATTATTTACAGCAAATATTCAGAGTTTATTCAATTAAAAAATTATGAAGTATTTTATTTATTTCCTGATGCTTTCGGCAGTTGGACTTATGATATTCAGCGGGACTTTAGTTAATCCCGATGATTTGGTAGGAGATAAAAAGAGTTTTACAGGCGTTTTAGGAATATTGGTTTGTTTATGCATTATCGTTCTGCTTTTTATATTACAATTATCCAGAAAGCTTAAGGAAAAGTACGAAGAGTAAAAACTAAATTCCTCTCGCCAGCAAAAAAGATCCATCACTCTAAAAATCAGAACTCAAGATCGTAATGAACCAGCATTACTTTCTTAAATCAGTTGTTTGTTTCTACTGAATTTGATATTGCAAAATTAATAGCTCTACGATATTTAGCCTCAACTATCTCGTTCATTTCATCCATCGTCCAAAGTGTAAAGTTTAAACTGAAGTCAGCGTGGAAAATATTTCAAATTTCTGATTTCAAATCTGATATTTTAAATTTACTACCCATTACCCACTCACAAACTCAATGACTCACTAACTAATTGTTCATTTCAAATTTGCGAGTCTATTCCGAAAAATTTAATTTTTGACCAGTTGACCAGTTGACCAGTTGACCAGTTGACCAGTTGACCAGTTGACCAGTTGACCAGTTGACCAGTTGACCAGTTGACCAGTTGACCAGTTGACCAGTTGACCAGT
>NZ_JAIQZC010000005.1 GCF_020164535.1 Psychroflexus montanilacus
CGGGGCTCACCTCTTCCCATTCCGAACAGAGCAGTTAAGCCCGTTAGCGCCGATGGTACTACATACCGTGGAAGAGTAGGTCGCCGCCTTCTTTATACTAAACCCTTCATTGCATCCGTAATGAAGGTTTTTTTATTTAAACACATTTATACACTCATATTTACACAAAAAAGTCTGCATAAATTAATTATGCAGACTTTTATTCTAGTTGTATTTTTGATATTAAGCTGGGATCAATCCAGCTCTTTTCAATAAAGCTTTAGGGTCAGGTTCTTTACCCCTAAACTCTTTATACAGTTTTGTAGGCTCAATGGTGCCTCCTTTTTGGAGAATGTTTTTTTTATACTTTTTAGCTACAGCTTCATTAAAAATCCCTTCTTCTTTAAAAAGCTCAAAGGCATCAGCATCCAATACTTCTGCCCATTTGTAAGAATAATATCCAGAACTGTATCCGCCTTGAAAGATGTGACCAAAAGCAGTACTCATACAATTATTATCCACATCAGGTAAAAGTTCAGTCGATTTAAAGGCTTTATCTTCATGTGCTTTTACATTGTCAATTCCTTCAGTAGTTTTTAGTGCGTGCCATGCCATGTCCAATTTCCCAAAGCTAACTTGTCTGGTGGTTTGTAAGCCCTCCATAAAGTTAGACGATGCTTTTATTTTTTCAATATATTCAATTGGTAAGACCTTATTCGTTTCATAGTGTTTTGCAAAAAGTTCAAGAGCTTCTTTTTCATAACACCAATTTTCCATCAACTGACTAGGTAGCTCTACAAAATCCCAGTATACAGAAGCTCCTGAAAGGGATGGATAGGTTGTATTGGCATTCATTGCATGAAGAGCATGACCAAACTCGTGAAATAAAGTCGTCACTTCATTAAAGGTTAGGAGTGAAGGCTTATCCTTTGTAGGTTTTGTGAAATTACAGACGATTGAGACCTGCGGCCTTTCTTCTTTACCTTCGTAATTATATTGATCCTTATAAGTTGTCATCCATGCTCCATCTCTTTTGCCAGGTCTGGGATGAAAATCAGCATATAAAGTAGCTAAATACGTATTACCTTCATAAACTTTATAGGTCACTACATCTTTGTGATAGACTTCAATACTATCATCTCTTTTAAAACTCAGGTTGAATAATTTTGAGGTAATTTCAAACATGCCCATAATGACCTGATTCAATTCGAAATAAGGCTTTAAAACCTCTTCATCCAAATCAAACTTCTTTTGCTTTAGCTTTTCAGAATAGTAAGCTTTGTCCCACTTCTGAAAGTCTTTAATACCATCACTTTCGAGTGCAAAAACTTTAATCTCTTCCATCTCCTTTTCAGCGGCTGGTAGAGCTTTTTCCAAAATATCATCAAGAAAGGATTCTACATTGTCTATACGTTGAGCCATGCGTTCTTGCAGAACAAAATCAGCGTGAGAGTCAAATCCAAGAAGATTTGCTCTTTCTAACCTTAACCTTACGATTTCTAAGACATTTTCTTCGTTATTGAATTCGTTATCTTTAAAAGCTTTAGAACCAAAACCTAAAAACATCTGTTTTCTTAGGTTTCTATTCTTAGCAAATTTCATTATTGGAATGTAAGTAGGGAAATCCAAAGTCAAAATATAACCCTCTTCACCTTTTTCTTTAGCGGTCACCCTGGCAGACTCTTTCACAGAATCTGGAATGCCATCTAATTCGGCTTCATCAGAAATATGCAATTGAAAGTTATTGGTTTCTGCCAACACATTTTCTCCAAACTTTAAAGAGGTAAGGGATAATAATTTATCGATTTCTCTCAATCGCTCTTGCTTTTCCTCATTTAGATTAGCTCCGTTTCTGGTAAAGTTTTTATAAATCTTATCGAGTAACATGATCTGTTCTCCAGTAAAATCATGATTTGACTTATCCTCATAAACCTGTTTAATCTTATCAAATAAACCTTTATTCAGAAGTAAATCATTATTAAACTCACTCAACAAAGGAGAAATTTCCTGTGCTAGTTTTTGAATTTCTGGATTCGTCTCAGCTGAATTTAAATTGAAGAAAATACTTGCAATTCTACCTAACTGGTTGCCTGAAAATTCTAAAGCTTCGATGGTATTTTTAAAAGAAGGACTTTCAGAGTTTTTGACAATAGCATCAATTTCTTGTCTTGCCTCTTTCAGACTTTCTTCAAAAGCAGGTTTAAAATGCTCAGTTTTTAACTTTGAAAACGGAGGGTGATCAAACTTTTGAAGTAATGGGTTTATTTTTGTCATAAATTAGTTTTGATTTAGCTTTTTTCTTCCTTATTGAAGTAAACGAGGTAATAGAACATCTGGCGATCTTCGTCCCAGCCTTTTTCTATAAATTTCTCTGCACTGTCCCCGTTCACAAAATCCATCTTGATCTGCACATTAGTGTCCAGATTGATCACACTTTTGATTTTCTTACGAGCGGCGGTGACTGCCGTGTTGGATATAGGAAAATCCGAAAGGTCTTCCACTTTATACTTGGGTGCTTTTTCTGTTTTGTAATTTTGAAATTCAGGTTCTAAGGCCGGATTATCAATCACATCTTTTAGAAAATTTTGTTCATTAAAATTATCATTAGACGCAAAGTGGTTCATAGCTTTGTTCATGAAAAGCACTTCTTGTTGTTTGTCTTCAGCAGGCAAGACAACATCTTTAGCGAAATTCTCACAGAATTTTAAGTACTTCTTGGTATAAAAATTTTCATCTTCAAAAAAGTCCACCTGCAAAAATTGCTCAAGCCAGTATTTGGTATCGTATTTATTGGAATCCACTGAAAGGATCTTATAACCGTTTTCTTTTTCAGTATTGAAAATTAAAGCGCCTTTGTCTAATTTATTTAGATAGACACCTTGTTGTAGGATGACATCCAAATTATTTTGCTTTTCTTCAAACTGAAGGAAATCGTGTTTTAATTCAGATTTAAAAATTCCAACCGCAGACACTTTTTCGTTATCGATGAGCATATTTTCAAAATAGACTACATAAACTTCACCGCCTTTGATATGCTGATGTTTGGATTCTTCAAACAGTAATCGGGTGATTTTTTTGGAAATCGAATGACTTTCCAAGGGATTATTGAAAATGTCAGTCGTTAAATTATAAAGCTCATGAAATTCTAAATCAGTATTATGAACAAAGTGATAGTAGTTTTCCTCTTTGTCTCTAAATGACTTTAAGAAATATTCCTTGATGAGAGGTTTTAATTCATCCGAAAGTTCGTGTGGTTCTTCTGAAATAAATAGAGATTCATTTCGGCTTTTATTGCCTACACGATGTATGGACATGCTCTCAATCTGAGCACTAAATAAGTTGATCATATAAAACTATTAATTAATCTATGTATATGTTGGTTTTAATTCCAATTTTCATCAAAATCGAAATCATCTAAATTTTCAAATTCAATGTCATCATTACTATCATCATCGAAATCATCCAATTTTTCAGCTTCAAATTGCTTTTCGGGAGGGGATTCTGGCAACTGACCCTGAGCAAACATTAAGTTTGGATAATCCTGACCATCTTTAGGTTCGGTGATATCCGCCAGTTCTACATAAAATGTCCACATGTTGAAAAAATCATACACATAGATCATCTTGGTGTCTTTTCTTGAAAATACAGAGTCCAGTGAGGTTTCATTCATCATATTCACATCGCCTTGTCCATCACTCATATCGAAGAGTAAATACTCTTCGCCTTGGTTCCATTCTTCATCACTCTTGTAAAATGAGGCCATTTCGGTACCATCGAAACCAAAGGCCTGAGCAATAGAATTGTGAAGATCTTCAAGAGTAGAGGTGTCTCTTATTTCAATATCTCTTATAACATCGTCTAGTACATCTAAAACGATTCTATATTTGTAAATCATTACTTAAGTGTTTTTGTAATTAGTTTAGCTTCAAAACTTTGCATTAAAATATAAAATTGTATTCCGAATAACAAAGCTGCAAAAACTAAATGTAAAGGTTGAGTAAGAAAGGGAAAATCTAAGTAAAACATAGCAATTCCAGTTAAGATTTCAATGCTTAAAATAATCATCATCCAGTTGGTGAGTTTGAAACCGAGATTTCTCGTTTTATTTAGCCACCAGATTCCAAGATTGATTAGTAAGACTAAAATCGAAAAGGATCTGTGTGCATAAAACACTAAAGTTGGATTCTCTAACCAATCACTTTTGTTTGAATAGCCAACTAAGTCAATTTGTTCGTCTACAAACTGTCTTACCTGAGTCCCCATGGCGACTTGAATTAAACTCAATATCACAGCAAAAACAAGTAGGTTTCTGAAGGTAAAGCTACTCCTTAAAGAAGTATCCTCCTCTGAAGAAAGTTTAAGAATGTAAATGAGAAGTGCTACTAATACTAAAGCAACAAGCATGTGGATGGTAATTCTTACAGGAGACAAAACTGAGTACACTACTGTAGCACCCAGCCAGGCTTGAAAGAGCAGAAGTAACAGACAAAATATTGAAAAAAGCGTCAATTTTTTATTCTTTTTCCATTGTCCAAAAGAACTTATGGTCATAATCAGTATGGCAATTCCAGATAAGGCCCCCAAAAGTCTATTGATGTATTCTATCCAAGTATGAGCAGCGTTGAACTCTGCATAATCGTGTTTTTCATAGGTTTCCCAATGGGTTTGATCAAAACTTGAATTAGAGGTGAATGCCTCTTTAGCAACTTTTAGGGATTCGTCTACAATGATGACCTGACCTTTAAAATAGTCATGACCTGGTTCCCATTTTAATTGGCTTTCCTCTGTAGGTGGAATATAATAACCAAAACATTTTGGCCAGTCTGGACAGCCCATTCCACTCCCAGTCATTCTTACCACAGCCCCAGCGATAATAACCAGGTAGATAATGATGATAGAAGCTTTTATCGATTTTCTAAACACGTTTTTAGTTTTGTACAAAGATAATTCTTATGCATCAGTTGACCCCTTCATTACAAACTTTACAAGCGTATTTTGGGAGGTTTTTGAGAAAAATTAAGGCTGTTGTTTAAATCCGTAAGCTTTGCCTTCTTTCAACATAAATTCAAAAGCGGCATCATATTCATTGGGAATGACCCCATCAAGAATAGCTTCTTTGATTTTAGCTTTTATTTCTCCTACGGCCTGGCAAGGCTCTATATTGAAAGTTTCCATAATTTCTGTTCCTGAAACCGGTGGTTGAAAGTTTCTTACTTTATCACGCTCTTCCACTTCTTTTATTCGGTCTCTTACGAGTTTGAAATTGTTGTGGTATTTCTTGTAACGTTTAGGATTCTTGGTGGTGATATCTGCTTCGCAAAGTGTCATCAAATCTTCCAAATGTTCACCAGCATCGTGAACCAGTCGTCTTACTGCAGAATCTGTGACGTCTTCATCTACAATAGCAATAGGTCTTGAACTCAATAAAACCAGTTTTTGAACAAATTTCATTTTGTCATTCAATGGCATTTTCAAACGTTTAAAGATCTGATACACCATTTTGGAGCCTTTGAATTCATGACCATGAAAGGTCCAGCCAATTTTTTTGTGAAAACGTTTAGTCGGTGCTTTGCCGATATCATGCAATAAAGCGGCCCAACGCAGCCAGACATCATCGGTTTCTTTGGAAATATTATCCACAACTTCTAAGGTATGCCAAAAATTGTCTTTGTGTTTTTGTCCGTCAATTTCATCAATGCCTTCAAGATTGGTAAGCTCTGGAAGTATGCGTTTAAGTAATTCGGTATCGTGAAGCAATTTTAAACCGATGGAAGGTTTTTCCGATTCTAAGATTTTATGTAATTCTGTAACGATGCGTTCTTTACTAACGATATCTATCCTTGATGCATTGTCTTGAATAGCTTGAAGGGAATTCAGCTCGATCACAAAATTAAGCTGAGAGGAGAACCTTATAGCTCGCAGCATCCTCAAGGGATCATCAGAAAAGGTGACTTCTGGATCTAAAGGGGTTTTGATCAGCTGAGTTCTGAGATCCTGCAGACCATTAAAAGGATCCAGGAGTTTTCCAAAATGAGCTTTGTTCAACTGAAGCGCAAGCGCATTGATAGTGAAATCTCTTCGGTTTTGGTCGTCTTCCAGTGTTCCTTGTTCGACCTCAGGATTTCGACTGTCTTCAGAATAAGACTCTTTTCTGGCACCAACAAATTCAACTTCCAGGTCAAAAATCTTCAACATGGCCGTGCCATAAGTTTTGAAAACCTTTACAGGCGGATGGCCAGGGAGTTTTTCAGACACTTTTTTGGCCAGTTCAATTCCACTGCCAACTGCAACAATGTCAATATCTTTAGCTTTGCCGCGTTTTAAAAAGAAATCCCTTACAAAACCACCTATAGCGTAAGCCTCTATGTGGAGTTCGTCGGCAGCTTCAGAAAGAAAATCGAATAGTTGATGTTGTAAAGCTTCTTGGTAATAAGTTTCAGACATTTTATTTGCGAATCACTTCAACCTTTCCATCCAAATCTAGTTTGATGATGGTAGAAGGCTTTTTATTTTTATTGGATTGGTGCAAATTTACAACATAGTCCACGCCTTTTAAAATCTCCTCCGAAATTTCAAAGTAGTTAGCAGGGGTTTTTTGACCGCTTATGTTAGCTGAAGTAGAAACAATTGGTTTTTTGTATTTTCTCACCAGTTCCTTAGCAAAAATGTCATTTACCACTCTAATGGCCAGGGTATCATCTTCTGCAATCAGGTTGGTGGCAACTCTTATAGGATTTTGGTAAATAATAGTGGTAGGTTTATCTGCGTATTTTAAAATATCGTAGGCCACTTCTGGAATTTCTTCTACGTATTGATTCAGCATTTTAAAGTCGGAAACCAGGCAAATCAAAGACTTATCGTTGGGTCTTTGCTTTAATTTATAGATTTTATCAATAGCCTCGGCATTGGTCGCATCGCAGCCTATTCCCCAAACGGTGTCGGTAGGATAGAGGATAAGTCCTCCTCTTTTAAGGGTTTGTATGCATTCTTGAATGACTTCTTTTTGATCTTTCATATATTTTGAAGATAAATTCTGCTGTAATAATGAAGTTACAAATCTAAGTTATTCTGTTGTTTTTGATTTTGAATTTGATAAACAAATAGGAAAAAAACATGAGAATATATTAGATAAGTCATACTAAGAATTATTTCTACATTTGAAACTTCGAACTAATCTTTATATTATACTACTATATTTGAGAACTGAAAATATGGTATTAATTAGCTAACACAGATGAATATATTAATTGTTGAAAATTCCATTATCCCCGTCAGTTTGTATGGGGGGACCGAAAGAGTAATTTGGGATCTTGGAAAAGAATTTGTAAAATTAGGTCATAAGGTAACATTTTTAGTCAAGGAAGGTTCTACCTGTGAATTTGCATCTGTACTATACATTAATAACGAAATTCCTTTAGTTAAACAGATTCCTGTTGATATCGAAGTAGTTCATTTTAATTCGAAACAAGCTGATCTAGATTTGCTGGACACACCATATATTATTACTATACATGGTAATTATTATGATAATGACGAATTTGATAAAAACGTAGTTTTTGTATCAAAAAATCACGCTAATCGTTATAATTCAGACTCTTATGTATATAATGGTCTAGACTGGAATGCCTACTCAAAACCAAATTTGACCGCTAAAAGAGAAGCTTTCCATTTTTTGGGAAAAGCGTCTTGGGGAGTTAAAAATTTGAAAGGAGCTATAGATATTATTAAAAAGACGAAAACCGAAAAACTCAATGTGCTAGGTGGAAAAAGGTTTAGTGAAAGAGTTTTGAAGATGGGACCCTCATATGTTTTTTCTTCAAAAGTAAATTTTAAGGGAATGGTAGGCGGCCAAGAAAAAGAAGACTACTTAAACCATTCTAAAGGCCTGATATTCCCCGTAATATGGCATGAACCTTTTGGGTTAGCAATTATAGAAAGCTTATATTTTGGTTGTCCTATTTTTGGAACCCCCTATGGCTCATTAAGTGAGTTAGTAGTCGAAGATGTTGGTTTTCTTAGTAATAGAGCAGATGAACTTACAAACTCAGTATTAAACTCAGAACGCTTTTCCTCTCAAGTCTGTCATGAGTATGCTGTTGAAAATTTCAATAGCAAAAAGATGGCATTGGATTATTTAGCTAAGTATGAAAAAGTATCTAGTGGTTTGACTTTGAATCAAATGAATCCCAAATTAAAAAAACTACCAAAAAAGAAGTATTTGGAATTTAACTAGGGATGCAGAATCTATGCATTTTATTTTTGAATGAATTTAAAATTAGCCATTATACAAAGAGAACCTAAGAGATGGTATTTAAATCGACCTGAAGTTGTGTTCCATCTTTAATTTTTGTAATCACTTTGCTGTCATGACCTAACGCAAACGCTACTTTGTTAATATGTTTATACAGTTGGTTTAGTTTTCGATGTTCGGGTAATTTCTTGGTTAAATCTGAAATTTTCTTTAATAATATTGAAGTTTTTTTTCATGTATTTAAAGTAAGTTGAATCAAAATTATAGAAATTGATTTATTCCCTTTTCAGCATAAACTAACTTCTCCTCCGTAGTTTGCTGTTCAATTTCTAGATTGATATCTATGTGAGATTTTGACTGCTCTTTATGGTAGATGTGATAAGCAATACCTGCAAACTTAAGGCGTTTTCCTTTAATCCCAATGTTATGTAGCCTTTGGATCATTTCAGAATCATCAATTCCCCAACCTACAAGATTTTCATTAAATCCGTTGACTTTAATAAAATCTTCTTTCCAAAAGGACATATTACAACCTCTTAGTTTTTTTGAACGTTCTTCAACGGGTTTAATTAAATTTGTTAAAAAAGGAGCTCTTAGAGTTCTGCCTCTTTTTTGAATTCCCTGTGATAAAAAACTGAAACCGAGTTTTTGCTTTTCAAACAAATTTTTCAAATAATCCTTTTTTATATTTACTCTAGAGCCATAGAGATAGAAGCCTTTTTGTGAAAACAGCAGATGATCTTGCACAAAATACTTATTCATAATGATATCACCGTCTATCTCAATAATATAGTCATAGTTTGCCTTAGCAATAGCCTTATTCATAATTCTAGGCTTTCTATTCCCTTTATCTTCGTGCCAAACATGTATAATAGGGATGGGAAGCTTGTTTTTGAATTGATCGATCAAGGCTTTCGTATCTGGTTTGGATCCGTCGTCAGCAATAATAACTTCGTTGGGTAAGTAAGATTGATCTTCCACACTTTTTAATAACAATTCTAAAGCTTCAGGCCAATTGTATGTTGGGGTCACTAGACTACACTTGGGGAATGTTTTCATCAAAATATTATAAATATATAATATGAAAAAAATAAGCTTAAGTTGATTTTAAGCCATTCTTTGGTTTTAAATTTGAAATTTAAATAATATCAATGAATTCTAAGTATAATCCAGCATTTATTCAACACAAAAAAGCTTTATTGGAGCTTATCAATTCTTTTGACTCCATAGGTCAAGTTTTTGGAAAAGGGGATCGAAATGTGATCAAAACTGTTGAATTTAATGGATTGATCCTTAATATTAAATCCTTCAAAGAGCCCAACATCATCAACCAAATTGCTTATCAATACTTTAGAAAATCTAAAGCCAGGCGATCTTTTGAATATGCGACTATTTTAAAAGAAAAAGGCATTGGAACTCCAGATCCCATCGCTTATTTTGAATTTAAAAAAGGCATTGGTTTCGGTAAATCATTTTATATCAGCGAACATGTATCTCCAGATCTTACCTTTAGGGAATTAGTTCATCAACCTGATTTTCCAAATCATGAGAACATCTTAAGAGCTTTCACAAGGTTTACCTTTCAACTTCATGAGAAAGGAGTTGAGTTTCTGGACCATTCTCCAGGGAACACCTTGATTTTTATTGAAGAAAATGACCATAAGTTCTCCTTGGTTGATTTGAATAGAATGGAATTTAAAAAATTAGATTTTAAAGAGAGAATGTATAATTTTAGACGACTTACGCCTAAAAAAGAAATGGTGGAAGTGATGAGCGACGAATACGCCAAACTCATCGAAAAACCCAAAGAAGAAGTCTTTAAGTTGATGTGGGAATTCACGTCAGAATTTCAAAGAAAATTCCAATTGAAACAAAAGCGAAAACAAAAATTGAAATCACTTTTTAGATAGTTCTTTTAATATGGGATAGCGTTTGTATACACTTAAGGCATTTAAGTAGCATATAATTATTCCTTTTCTGCCATCTAAAACTCCAAGCCTAACGATATAATCGTAAAGAAATTTAAAAGCTGGTTTGACAACATAATGAAAGGTATTTGGTTTGACTCCTTTTTGATTCAATTCTTTTGCTTTTAACGCTGCATAACTTATCATTTTCTTCTTGTAAGTTGCATAGCTACTGTAGGAATAATGGATAAGTTTATGTTTCATATAAGAAGTAGACCCTTCTACTTTTAATACTTCGTGAACCAAACGCTCTGCTGTGTATTTGGATTTACTTTTCTTGAAAAGTCTTATGTTTTTATCGGTCTGCCAGCCACTAAAATGTAAAGGCTTTCCCTTGAACATAAATTTTCTATAAAAATAATAGGCATCAGCAGAATGATTTGAAGATACTGTCTCCAAAATTTCTTTTTTAAGTGGTTTTGTAATCCGTTCATCTGCATCTAAAAATAAAATCCACTCATGACTGGCCTTACTTAGGGCAAAATTTCTCTGTTTAGTAAAGTCTAGAAATGTATTTCTATATACGGTTACATTTGGATAAGATTCTGCAATTTTTGCTGTATCATCCTCAGAATAAGAGTCCACAACTATAATTTCATTAGCAAAACTTAGATTTTTAATAACCGAGCCAATATTCTTGGCTTCGTTAAGGGTAATAATAAGTGCCGAGATTTTGGGCATAATAGATTTGGTCGATTATTTGGTATCTAATTCGCAAATGTAAAATAATGTTCACTTTAGAAATAATAATTCATTAATTGATTTGAGAAGTTTTAAATTAAATTAATTTTGAGACATATATTTAATCATGAAGGTATCCGTTATTATTAGTACATATAATTCACCAAAATGGTTGGAAAAAGTACTATGGGGATATAGTGTTCAAACTTTTAAAGATTTTGAGATAATTATAGCAGACGACGGTTCAACTTCAAAGACCAAGCAACTACTTGATGTTATTAAGAATAAAACGCAACTCTCTATAACTCATGTTTGGCATAAGGATGAAGGATTTCAAAAAACAAGAATCCTGAACAAGGCTATTTTAGCTTCACAAACAGATTATTGTATTTTCACAGATGGAGATTGTATTCCACGAAAGGATTTTGTTGAAGCTCATATGTCTCATAGGAAACAAAGAAAATTTTTATCAGGCGGTCACTTTCCGTTATCTAAAGAGTTATCAAATTTAATTACTAAACAAGATATTATAAGTCAGAACTGTTTTGACATAAACTGGCTTAAGAATCAAGGCCTAATAACTAGTTTTAAAAATGTAAAACTTACAAAAAATAGGGAAGTAGCAAAATTGATGAATTTTATTACCACAACAAAGGCAACTTGGAATGGCGGGAATGCGTCTGCTTGGAAGGAGGATATTCTTGCTGTCAATGGATTTGATGAAAGAATGAAATATGGTGGAGAAGATAGAGAATTCGGGGAGCGGTTGGTTAATCATGGAATTTATCCCTTAAGAGTCCGTTATTTCGCTATTTGCGTCCATCTTGAACATGAAAGGGGATATGTAAATGAAGAGGCTTGGGAAATTAACAACAAAATTCGACAAATCACTAACAAAGAAAATATAATCAAGACTTTGCACGGGATTAATTTACACGATTAATTATAAAATTGTTAAGTAAATCCAAAAATAAATCAGGTTTGAATAGCTGATATGCTGATTCAGTATTTTTTTTTGAAATAATATCTGGCTTAAAATCTTTTAAATGTACAGAAACATGTTTCAGTGTATGATTTTCAAGACCATTCCATCCTTGTTTATCAATACAAGGTGAAAAAATTGAAAACGTAGGAACATTCAACGCTTTAGCCATGTTTGTGGAACCACCTTCATTCCCGATTACCGCCTTACAAAATTTGGTTATGGTCAGAAATTCTCTTAAACTTTTTACTTCAAAGTCGATCAGAATATGGTTTTGAGTCTTTTTTAGACACATGCCATAAAGCCTCATGATGTCGCCTTTCTGTTGAGGCATATAATTTAAGATAAGGCTTGCATTGCTTTGATTTGCCACAACATCTAAGACCTTAGCCATATAAGCTAAGGGGTAGGTTTTAGACGGGTTGCTACCCAAGGCACTTATCATGATGATTGCGTTTGACTGTTTATTCTGAACTAGTTCTATACGAGTTTTGGCAGAATCGAGTTCTTTAGGCGTAAGATAAATTTTAGGCTGTTTTGAATATATTTTAGAATTTCTAAAGCCTTTCACTAAGTTCAATCTGTTCTCAATAGCCGAACCCAAACCCATTTTGGATTCGTTTACGATCTTTATCGTTTTTGTATAATGTAATTTTGTGTAGCTTTTTTTCCAGCTAATTTTGGTTTTAGCTCCAGAAAATATTGTTATTAAATTGCTTTCAAGTTTCCCATAAGCATCTATCACCACATCATACTTTGCTTTTCTGATCTTCTTTAAAAATTTGTAAAATTTAAGCTTGCTGGACCTGAATTCATCTTCAAAAACGACTATTTTATCTATATAAGGATTGTTTTCAATAACAGGAATAGTGAATCTGTTAACCAGATAATGTACCTCTGCCTCTGGATGATTCAGTTTCAAATTCTCACAAATAAGACTGGAGACGAGAACGTCTCCAATCATTTTTTGTTGAATTACCAGAATTTTAGGAGCCTCCCCAACCCCTCCCAAGGAGGGGCTTTTTCCTCCCCAACCCCTCCTTCGGAGGGGCTTTTTCAACTCAGGTTTTAGATTTGATTTTTCCATACTGTTATTAAGTTCCTCCCCTTGGGGGAGGCTAGGTGGGGCATATTTCCTTCCCCTTTGGGGAGGTTAGGTGGGGCTTACACCGCTACATCATAAGTCCTTAACGCATCATTTAGAGAGGTTTTCTTGTTGGTACTTTCTTTTCGCTTTCCAATGATCAGAGCACAAGGGACGTTGAACTCTCCTGCTGGAAATTTTTTGGTATAACTTCCAGGAATCACTACAGATCTAGCTGGTACGATGCCTTTCATCTCCACTGGCTCAGGTCCAGTCACATCTATAATTTTGGTAGAAGCCGTTAAAACGACATTTGCACCAAGCACAGCTTCTTTTTCTACGCGAACACCTTCCACCACAATACTTCTGGAACCCAAAAAAGCATTGTCTTCAATAATTACCGGAGCGGCTTGTAGCGGTTCTAAAACGCCACCAATACCAACACCTCCAGATAAATGAACGTTTTTACCAATCTGAGCACAACTTCCCACAGTTGCCCAGGTATCTACCATAGTGCCTTCATCTACGTAGGCCCCAATGTTCACATAACTTGGCATCATGATCACTCCGCTGGAGATATAAGCTCCATGTCTTGCCACAGCGTTTGGAACTACGCGGATTCCTTTTTCCTTGTAACCAGTCTTCAAAGGCATTTTATCATGATATTCAAAAATACCAGCCTCTAAGGTTTCCATTTTTTGGATAGGGAAGTAAAGCACAACTCCTTTCTTCACCCATTCGTTTACCTGCCAGCCATCTTTGGTCGGCTCTGCACAACGCAGTTCTCCACTATCTAGTTTGGATACCACAGTTCTTACGGCTTCGATGGTTTCCTGTTCTTTTAGTAATTCTCGGTTATCCCAAGCGTTTAATATGATTTTTTTTAAATCTTCCATGAGTTGTTTTTTTGCGAAGATAAGGTTTATGGCTAAATTCAAAATAACTTCCAGTACCTTATATTTGTTGCTTAATTAAGTTTATGAAAACGAAAGTTTTAGCTTTAGATTTTGGATTAAAACGGACAGGACTCGCTATTTCTGACGAAATGAAAATGATTGCCTCAGGTTTGAAAACAGTTGATTCCAGAAGACTTATGGATGAATTGAAGACTTTAATTCCTGCAGAAGATGTTGATACACTTGTGGTAGGTGAACCCAAATTTACCGATGGCAAACCGATGCAGCTAGAAAAAAATATTCTATTTCTTATTGAAGATATTCAAAAGTTATTTCCAAATCTCAAAATTGTAAGAATGGATGAGCGTTTTACGTCTAAAATGGCTTTTCAAACCATGATAGATTCTGGATTGAAAAAGAAAAAGAGACAGAATAAAGGTCTTGTGGATGAAATAAGCGCTACAATTTTGCTTCAGAATTACTTACAATAAATCTTGAGTTTTAAATTTTGTAAATGTCAAATTCAAAAGAAATAAAACCTGTATTTTTGCACATCTAAATTGAAAATGGGCTTGCCCTCTCACTTAAAATTGAGATTATGATATTACCAATTGTAGCTTATGGTTCTCCAGTTTTGAAAAAGAAAGCTTCAGACATTTCTAAAGATTATCCTAAGTTGGATGAATTGATAGACAACATGTTCGAAACTATGTATAATGCCAATGGAGTAGGACTAGCAGCTCCTCAAATAGGACTCTCCATTAGATTATTTATCGTTGATGCCAAACCATTTTCTCAGGATGAGTCTTTAAGTGAAGAAGAAGTGAAGGAGTTGGAAAATTTTAAACGCATTTTTATAAATCCTAAGATTATTGAGGAAAATGGAATTGAGTGGGATTTTAATGAAGGCTGCCTAAGTATTCCTGATGTCCATGAAGATATTTTTAGAAAACCTGAAATTCAAATTGAATATTATGATGAGAATTTCAAAAAGCATACAGAATCATTAAGTGGACTTCCTGCTAGAGTGGTTCAGCATGAGTACGATCACATTGAAGGTGTTCTGTTTACCGATAGGATTTCAAATTTGAAAAAGAGATTGATCAAAAGTAAATTGACAAACATTACAAAAGGAAAAGTTGATGTGGGATATAAAATGAAGTATCCACTTGCTAAAAAAATACGCTAAAGCTACTTCAGAATTTAAACAAATCGCATATTTGCCAGCCAAAAAAATAAGGTATGAAATTAGACAAAGTATTATCTATATCTGGAAAACCAGGACTTTATGAATTGAAAGCTCAAACCAGAGGTGGCTTTCTAGCCGAGTCTTTTATTGATGGAAAGAAAATTCCTGTAAGCATGAGAAATAATGTAAGTATTCTTAGCGAGATCGCTATCTATACCTATTCAGAAGAAGTTCCTCTAAGAGAGGTTTTTCAAAAAATTCATGATAAAGAAGAAGGGAAACCGTCTATAGATCACAAATCACCAAAGAATGAGTTGACAACTTATTTTAGAGAAATTCTTCCTGAGTATGATGAAGATAGAGTATACCCATCAGATATAAAGAAAGTAATCCAATGGTATAACTTATTAATTTCGAAAAATATCACTGATTTTTCAGATCCTAAAGCTGAAGAAGATTCAGCTAACGAAGAAACGGAAAATTAAAACAAACCCAAAACCAACTAAACCCTCTAATTTCTAGAGGGTTTTTTGGTTTTAATCCCTATTTTTAAACAAAAAAAGGATGTATACACGAAAGGAACAACTTGCAGCTTTTGAAAGGTTACTCAATATTATGGATGAATTGAGAGAAAAATGTCCCTGGGACCGTAAACAAACTATGGAATCCTTGAGAAACCTTACTGTTGAAGAAGTTTACGAACTTGGAGACGCTATTTTGGAAAAAGATTCTGAAGAGATCAAAAAAGAGCTTGGAGATGTTCTTCTACACATTGTTTTTTATTCTAAAATCGGTAGTGAAACGCAAGACTTTGATATAGCTGAAGTTATCAATTCACTTTGTGAAAAATTGATAGATAGACATCCTCACATCTATGGAGACGTTGAGGCTAATGATGAAAAACAAGTTAAGGAAAACTGGGAAAAGCTTAAGCTGAAAGAAGGTAATAAGAGTGTTTTAGGTGGAGTTCCAAAATCTTTACCTGCTCTTATAAAAGCCAGTCGTGTTCAAGATAAAGTGGCAGGTGTAGGTTTTGACTGGGAAGAGCCAAAACAGGTTTTTGAGAAAGTGAAAGAGGAACTTGCAGAACTTCAGGAAGAGATAGAACACAATCAGCAGGATAAAATTGAACAAGAGTTTGGTGATGTTTTATTTTCTATGATAAATTATGCTCGCTTCCTAAAAATTGATCCTGAGACAGCTTTAGAAAGAACCAACAAAAAATTCATTTTTAGATTTCAATATTTGGAGAAAAAAGCGAAAGAACTCAACCTTGATTTATCAGAAATGTCTTTATTAGAAATGGATAAATTTTGGGAAGAAGCAAAAACTATAAAACTTTAATAAAATTCAATTTCAATAAGTTAAAGCTATCTTTAAACTTCGTTTATTTTTTGGGTAACTTATTTGAAATAATAATATTGCACTTAAATTAAAACATACATCATGAAAAAAGTAATTTCAACAGTCGGCCTATTTTTGTTTACTATTTTTGCCGTTACTGCTCAAACACAAGAAAAAGTAACAGACGAACAACTTCAGAAGTTTGCTCAAGCCTATCAAACTGTTCAGCAATCCAACCAGGAAATGCAACAGAAAATGGTTTCTGCAATTGAAGATGAAGGTATTACTGCAGAACGTTTCAATACCATTTATGAGGCAAAAATGGATCCTGAAAAGGAAGTGGATGCTTCAGAAGATGAGATGAAAAAGCAGGAAGCTGCTATGGAGAAAGTGCAAAAAATGCAGGAAGATTCTCAAAAAGTAATGGAAGACAAAATCAAAGAAAAAGGATTGACAATGGAGCAATTTCAAAATATTGGTGCTCAAGTTCAACAAAATCCTGAGTTGCAACAAAAAATGCAAGCCATTATGATGAAGCAAGAAACTGGTAACAATCCAATGAAAAAGAAACAATAAAAATCTTTTTCAATCTAATAGAAAAGGTCAGAATTAAATTCTGGCCTTTTCTATTTTATAATAAGTCTTTTTACAATGGAATTTCCTTTTTGCTCAATTTTCACAAAATAGCTTCCACTGGAAAATTGACTTACATCTCCTTCGTAGTTTTTTCTATAAGTTTGAGTGCTCAAAAGCCTCTTTCCAGAAACGTCAAAAATTTCAATTGTTTTGTGCCCTCTTAAATTAAAGTCTAAATTAACCTTTGAGTTTTTAGTAGGGTTGGGATATAATACTACCTCTAGAGGTTTAGAAAATTGATAGTTTGATAAGAGTTGTTCTGCCGTAATTAAAATATTATCCACAGACCATCTGGTCGCTTCCTGACCACCTGTAGTGTCATATCTGAAGGCAATGTAAACCTCGCCGGTAATTTCTGAAATATCAATATCCGTCGCTTCGTAGACAAAAAGAGAAGATGTGCCATCTGGATGAAGCGGAATAGACACATTTGGTATTTCCTCCCATTCAAAATTTGAAGGATTACCATTGCCGTCGTAGGTGGAGGAATAAAGTAGCTCAAGTTTTGTATTGCCGAAGCTTGCAGAAGTCCAGAAGCTCATTTTTTCTACTTCATGATTATCAAAGTTAAGAGCATTGGTAGTAATCAACCAATCTAAACTCGGTACTTGCTGCCCATTCTGAAATGCATTCATTTGATATGCCTGAGAGCTATTTTCACCTGCAGATTGCCTGCACTCCCAGTCGATATTACTTTGTTCACTTACGCTTGTGAAATTACTAAGGACGCTACTGCAATTTTCAAAATCTTCATAAAAAAGTATGTTTGATTCAGCTAAAGTTACCACTTCCAGATTTTCACTGGGATCAGAAATATTATCACTTAAGTCTATCGCGTAAACCCTAAAGTTATATAGTGTTTCAGGAGAAAGGTCTTCCACTTCAAAATTTAGTATTTCAGAATTGACTTCTGCTATGTTTACGTTGTCCTGTTCAATAATATATTTATTTATACCGATATTGTCTTCGGATGGCTCCCAGCTGAGTTCAACACTAGAATCTGAAATGTAGACTGCTTGAAGGTTTTGAGGCGCAGAAGGAGGTTGATTGTCTGTTTCTCCCCAGATTTGGTAAGCAAACTCAGGGCGATCTATTAATGGATTTCTATTGCCTTGAAATTGATAGCCATTGTTATTTCTGTCAATTTCTCTTTGACTTACAGGATCGTTGGTATGCCATGATAACAACAAGTCGATGTACCAGTCTACAAAGAAGTCTTGGGGATTGTCTGCCAAAACTTCGTTTTTTTTCCAGCTGGTGCTGAACTCATCTTCATACCTAATGGCAAAATATAAAATGGATCTAGCGATATCTCCCTTAAACTCATCTAAAGGTTCAAATACAGTTCCCTCATAGCCGGAGAATGTGTTTGGACCACGTTTGGAACCGTTACTTGATACATAACTAGGTTGATTTACTTCACCAAAAGGGAAACTTCCTCTAGCTCCATTTACAGACCCGTCTGATGGTACAACGTGGAAATAATCATTTTTCATAGGAGAAGCACTATTAAAAGTGGATTGTGGTACAAGGTGTTCACGATTGTAACAGTCTCCTTCACCGCTATAATTGCCACATTGATTTTGAAAGTGTTCGTAATTATATGCTTCTTCTCCATTAGGAATTTCAGAATACATATCTAAAACTGTCCCGTCTTCTTCAAAATAATCATCTGTATCTCCACTATTTTCTGAAGCATAAGCATCATACAAAGCTCCATATCCCTGGTCTTGATGAAAAGGAAAACCACTTCCATCATCTTCACTGTCTATGATGTTTTTTAAAGCTGTTTTTAATTGAAATCCGGAAAGCCCTTCAGCGTTATTATAGTAACCCGAGGGTGCCTGAGCAAATCCCAAATAAGAGATTAACAAAAAGATTGGTAGTGAAAAGTGTTTCATTTTAGACAGATTTTTGAAGTACAGCATAATAAAATCCATCAAAACCTGATTTATGAGCAAGAATTTTTTCATCCTCACTCAGTTGAAAGGCTTCACCAGATTCAGAATTTATAAATTCCTGAACTTGCATTTGATTTTCGGAAGGTAAAATAGAACAGGTCGCATACACCAAGATTCCTCCAGGCTTTACCATTTTGCTATAATCCTGAAGTAATTCCTGTTGTTTTTGTCTAATTTCAACAAGAAATTCTGGAGACAGTTTCCATTTTGCATCTGGATTTCTTCTCAGAACTCCAAGTCCGGTACATGGTGCGTCAATCAAAACTCGATCTGCAGAATTGTGAAGTTTTTTTATGACCTTGGTAGAATCAATAACCCGAGTTTCCAGATTATGAGCACCAGCTCTTTTAGCTCTTCGCTTTAATTCTTTCAATTTATTACCGTAAATATCCATGGCAATAATTTGTCCTTTGTTTTCCATCAATGCAGCGATATGAAGCGATTTGCCGCCAGCACCAGCACAAGCATCAACTACACGCATTCCTGGCTCTAGCTTCAACGCATGAGCTACTTTTTGGGACGATCCATCTTGTACTTCAAACAGCCCTTTTTTGAAAGCATCTGTTTTAAAAACATCTGCTCTTTCATAAAGTTCTAAAGCCTCTGGATAGCCTTTTACCATCTTGGTAGGAATAAATTCTTCATCCAGAATAAGTTGAAGTTTTTTTGGAGTTGTTTTGAGCGTGTTAGTTCTAAGAATGACTTTGGCCTGCTCGTTTAATGCCTTTATTTCTTCCTCCCAAAGTTTACCAAGTTCTTTTCTTCCTAGTTCGTCCAGCCAATCTGGTATAGATTCAGAGTATTTTGTGATTTTGGATAATTCATCAAATCTACCTTTAATACGTCGAGTTGGAGTGTCTTCAAACTGTTTCCAATCTGGAATTTCAATTCCCTTGAGCGTCGCCCAGACAGTAAATAATCGAAATAAATTAGGTCTGGAATAGGGAGCGTTCACGTCGGCGATTTCAGAGTACAATCTTTTCCACCTCACGATATCGTAAGTGGTTTCTGCGATAAAGCCTCTATCTCTGGAGCCCCAGCGTTTATCTCGCTTTAAAGTATTGGATATTTCTTTGTCGGCGTACTTGCCTTCATTAAAAATGAGGTGTAATGTGTCTATGACGGCGAAAACTAAATTTCTATGTAAGCGCATGATTATGATTTAATCTGCAAAAATAGATATTTAGTCGTTAGAAGACTTGTCAGATTTGTATTGTTTCAAAAGTTTTTTATGAAAGTCATATTCAGCTTTTTTCAGCATCATGATTTGTTTTGGTGAGATGACTTCTTTTAAATTCTTGACAAATTCCTCTCTGTATTCAACTCGTGATCTTTTGTAAGACATATAGTCATTGAGAAGTTTATTGGACTCAGACTGACTCAACTCTTCAATATTTTCCAACTGAGACTTTATGGAAGACCATTCATTGGACCTGAGTTCCTCATATTTTTTGTTGTGCTTATTGTACACAGGCCAAAAGCGTTTGGCTTCACTACCTGTCAGGTTGAGTTCTTCTGTAAAGAAAGCAATCTTAAGTTGCTCAATTTTTTCACTCTCGCTGTTTTGCGAATTACCGTAGAAACCGAGTAGGAAAGTGAACAAGATTATAAATAGGCTTTTTTTATTCATTGTCAAAATCTTGATCGTCAAGATTATCATTGAGATATTCAATAATATCCTGATCGTTTAATGTTGTAATATTTTCATCAACTAGTTTTTTCACAGTTGTATTTTCAAAATCTATATAATCTTCTGGAGTCTCTAGATTGAAGTCTAGGTATCTTTCTATCATATCATTGTCAAGATCAGAGAATTGAAGGTTTTTATTTGGGCTCATGGAATCAATATACAAAGCACCAATAACAGCAAAGGCAACAATGGCTGCTGCTGCTACCCATTTACTCCAATCTTTTAACTGAATCACTTTAGAAGAATTTTCCTCTGAAGGTGTTTTTAGTTCAAAATCGCTGAAGTAATCTTCAGGAACTTTAAATCCAGATTTTTTAGCTAAAGTCTCAGATTTTAGCTGATTCATCAAAGAATTCTCCAAAGTATTGAAGTAATCTTCAGGAACTTTAAAGCCTGATCTATTTTCGTGTATGTTGTTATTTCTTGACATTATCTTTTAGACTCTGTTTCAATTTAAAGGTTTAATCCTCTTTCAAAAACTTTTCTACTTTCTTCCTGGCGTGGTGATAGTTAGATTTTAAAGCACCAACACTAGAGTTGAGAATCTCGGACATTTCTTCGTAAGGGATTTCTTCAAAATATCGCATATTGAAGACTAATTTCTGTTGTTGTGGCAATTCTTCAATCGCTTTTTGTAGCTGGAGTTGAATTTTATCTCCTTCAAAGTACACATCGCTTTCTAATGAGTCTATGAGATAGTCATTAAATTCCTGATCTGAAAGTTTCATTTTCTTCGCTTTCTTATTCAAAAAAGTAATAGATTCATTGGTAGCAATTCTATACATCCAACTAAAGAGCTTACTATCTCCCTTAAAAGATTTGATGTTTCTAAAGACCTTGATGAACGTGTTTTGCAAAACATCATCTGCATCTTCATGCAATTTCACAATAGTGCGTACATGCCAATATAGCCTTACTTTATGTTCAGAAATAAGCGCCTGAAAGGACTCATCGGTTTTGATGCCTTTTTGTAAATTCTCTATGATCTCGTTTTCCTTCAATGCGTGTTATTCAAAAGACTGCATATTGACCAACTTCTTGTAAACTCCATCGCTAATCATCAATTCCTCGTGTTTTCCTTGCTCAACAATTTCACCTTGATGTAACACAATAATACTATCTGCATTTTTAATGGTTGAAAGTCTGTGAGCAATAACGATAGAAGTTCTATTCTGCATCATGTTTTCCAAGGCTTTCTGGACAAGTTGTTCGCTTTCTGTATCCAGAGCTGAAGTAGCTTCGTCTAAAATCATTATAGGCGGATTTTTGAGAACAGCTCTGGCTATGGAAATACGCTGTTTTTGCCCACCACTTAATTTTCCTCCACTGTCACCAATATTGGTATCGATGCCTTTAGGAAAAGCACTTACAAATTCATAAGCATTTGCTATCCTTAGCGCCTCCATCAATTCTTCATCTGTAGCATTAGGCTTTCCGATTTTTAGATTTTCTTTGATGGTGTCATTAAACAGAATAGAATCCTGAGTCACCAGTCCCATCAAATTTCGTAATGATTTTTGAGTGATTTTCTTGATACTTATACCGTCAATTTTAATCTCTCCTTCATTTAAATCATAAAATCTAGTAACCAGGTTGGCGATTGTAGATTTCCCACTTCCAGACTGGCCAACCAAAGCAATGGTCTTTCCTTTTTTCACTGTTGCACTAAAATTCTTTAAAACATATTCATCTTCATATTTGAAGGATATGTTCTCTAAAGTTAGTTCTGAAGTAAACTCAGTTTTATGGATTGCATCTGCTTCATCTTGAATGTTATTTTCAGTTTCAAGAATTTCCAGAACGCGTTCTGCAGCTGCATTCCCTTTTTTGACATTATAAGAGGCTTTGGAAATACCCTTAGCCGGCGTCAAGATATTGTAAGCCAATCCCATATAAGCAATAAATGTACTGCCATCCAGAGTGCCGTCGATCAAAACCATTCGGCCTCCGTACCAAAGTAAAACAGCAATCACACTGATTCCTAGAAACTCACTGGCAGGTGAAGCTAAGTTTTGGCGATTCAATAATTTATTGGAAAAATCATAAAAGTTTTGAGTAGAAGCTTTGAATTTTGAATAGAAAATAGATTCAGCATTAAAGCCCTTGATGATTTTCAATCCTCCTAAAGTTTCTTCCAAAATGGATAAAAACAAACCCTGTTCCTGCTGAACTTTATCCGATTTTCTTTTCAGTGATTTTCCGATCAGTGATATGATAAATCCTGAAATTGGAATAAAGATGAACACAAAAATGGTCAATTCCCAGCTGATAAACAGCATAGCGCCTATAGTGAACAAAATGGTTAAAGGTTCTCTTACAATTAGTTCCAAAATCGATAAAAACGAGTGCTGTATTTCAAGTACGTCACTAGTTATCCTGGCTATAGTATCTCCTTTACGCTTCTCAGAATAATGTGAAAGTGGCAATTCAATGGTTTTTTTATAAAGTGCATTCCTCAAATCTTTTAGTACTCCATTTCTCAAAAACGTGATAAAATACATGGCGATGTAGTTGGAAATGTTTTTCAGAAAAAATAGCACAATGACCAAACTTATGACCAAGATCAAAGCAATGGAAGCATCATCCTGGGCGACTTCATTAACCTGAAAAGACAAATAATCTTTGAAATAGTCTTTCGCTTTACCGATTCCTTCATATACTGGTGGTTCAGTAATCTTTTTAGCATCTTTTCCTTTGAAAAGTACATCCAGCATGGGGATGAGCGCTATAAAAGATAGGGCACTGAAAAGTGCATAGAAAACATTAGCAATGATATTTAAAATCGCATAGCTTTTATAAGGTTTCGCAAAGCGAATAATCTTTTTAAAATAAGTCATATATTGTCTACTCAGTGAGTCCTAAATCAGTTCGGATTGTTTTAATTTTCGAATCGAGTTTTGCATCCACAGTTTCAAAATCTGAAAGCTCTTCCAAAGTAGAATTTACGCTGATGTAAAATTTGATTTTGGGTTCTGTACCACTAGGTCTAGCTGCTACTTTGGTTCCATTTTCAGTATAGTAAATAAGGACATTCGATTTTGGAATGTCGATCTCATAAGTGTCATGACTTTGCATGTTTTTTGCTGTTGAAGTTTGGTAATCTTCAATTAAAACTACCTGTTCGCCGGCAATTTCTTTAAGCGGGTTTTCTCTTAGATCAATCATTTTTTGCTTGATTTCTTTGGCACCTTCAAGTCCGCGTTTCACAAGAGAGACTAAGTGTTCTTTAAAGAACCCATGCTCTTTGTAAATCTTGATGAATTGCTCGTAAACAGATGAGCCTTGAGATTTGAGATCGGCAGCCATTTCACACACCAAAAGGATGGCGGTATTGGCATCTTTATCTCTCACAAAATCACCAACCATGTAACCAAAACTTTCTTCACCACCACCAATGTAATCTAGTTCTGGGTGATCTTTGATCAATTTTGCAATCCACTTAAAACCAGTTAAGCTTTCCATATAGTGGACACCATAAGCTTCTGTAAGTACTTTCATAAGTGGAGTAGAAACAATTGTGGAAGCTACAAAATGCGAGTCTTTTAAACTTCCGCTTTGTTTCATCTTGTCAAGCAGATACCAGGTCATCAATACCATGGTTTGGTTGCCGTTGAGTAAAGTCAATTCTCCTTGTTTATTTCTCACGGCGATACCAAGCCTGTCTCCATCGGGATCTGTTCCAATGGCTAAATCGCTTTTTTGTTTATTTGCAAGCTCGATTGCCATTTCCAAAGCTTCAGACTCTTCAGGATTTGGAGATTTTACAGTAGAAAATTCAGGATCTGGTTGAGCTTGAGCATCGACCAGATGTAAATTTTTGTAACCAGCCTTTTCAAGCAACTTAGGTACAGTGGTTATGGAAGTTCCGTGTAGAGAAGTGAACGTCACATTCAAAGCCTTTTTGGCGTCTTCAGATAAATTGAAATTAACATTCCTGACCGCTTTTTCTAAATAAGTGTTTTCAACAGTATCATCCAGTTCTTTAATTAATTCTGAATTTCTGTTGAAGTCGATATCCGTAAATTCTAAAGCATTTATTTCTGAAATGATTTCTTTGTCCTGTGGAGGCACCAACTGGCCTCCATCTTTCCAATAGACTTTATAGCCATTGTATTCTGGGGGGTTGTGACTGGCTGTCAGCATGATTCCACAGTGGCATTCCAGGTGTCTTACGGAGTAAGATAGGAGTGGAGTGGGTCTTAACTCTGGAAAAATAAAGACCTGAATTCCATTGGCAGAAAATACATCTGCCACCTGATGGGCAAAAATTTTGCTATTATGTCTACAGTCATAAGCGATGACTACTTTCAGTTTTTCACCAGGGAAAACAGATTTCATATAGTTGGAAATTCCCTGGGTGTTTTTACCAAGTGTATATTTATTAATTCTGTTGGTCCCAACCCCCATCACTCCGCGCATTCCGCCAGTTCCAAAATCCAGATTCTGGAAGAAACTTTCCTCAAGAAGTTTTGAATTTGTATCTATAAGGTGCTGAACATCTTTATTGGTGTTACTATCAAAAGTATCTGTTAGCCAAGCTTTAGCTTTATCTAAAATATTGCTCATAATCTTTTTGATTTATATTTTTTCTGAAATAATGTATCGTTTATGCTGTTGTTTGGATTTTAAAAATAACTCACCTAAAAAACCAGCCAAAAACATTTGAACTCCTATGATCATAGCCGACAAAGCTATATAAAACCAAGGATTATTGACGACCAGGATATTAGGCAATCCATTCCAAAGTTTATAAAGTTTGGAGGCGCCTATCCAAATTGCAGATAGAAATCCTACAAAAAACATCAACACACCTATAGCACCAAAGAAATGCATAGGGCGTTTGCCAAATTTTGAAAAAAACCACAAAGTCACCAAATCCAAAAATCCATTGATGAACCGTTCTGCACCAAACTTAGTTTTTCCATATTTTCTTGCCTGATGTTTTACAACTTTTTCACCAATTTTTGTGAAGCCAGCCTGCTTGGCAAGAACAGGAATATATCGGTGCATTTCTCCATAGACATCGATGTGTTTTACAACATCAAGTTTATAAGCTTTTAGTCCGCAATTAAAATCGTGTAATTTCAAACCAGAAGTCCATCTAGCGGCCTTATTAAACAGCTTCGAAGGTAAGTTTTTAAAAATAACAGAATCGTATCTTTTCTTTTTCCAGCCTGAAATAAGATCGTAATTTTCTGTTTTGATGAGTTGAAAAAGTTCCGGGATTTCTTCAGGATTATCCTGCAGATCCGCATCCATAGTGATAACAACTTTTCCTTTCGCTTCACAAAAACCGGCATGAAGTGCTTGAGATTTGCCGTAGTTTTTTTTAAAATTTATAGCCTTTACGCTATCAAATTCAGAAGAAAGTGTTTTTATGATATCCCAGGAATCGTCTGTGCTTCCATCGTTGATGAAAATAATTTCATAACTAAAATTATGTTTTTGCAAGACTTCCCGAATCCAGCGGTGTAGCTCTCTTAAGGATTCAGATTCATTGAGAAGAGGAATGACGATTGATAAATCCATGCGTCTATCAATTATTACGTTTGATCATCCCCACTATAAGCCCAACAAGAAAAGTTTTGAAAATAATGGAAAGCAAACCTATAGTTCCCAGGACAAATGGTGAGGCAAATACACCTGACATATTTCTTGTCATTTCTGCTTCTTCGTCACTCATTTGCTGCTGCTGTATTTGTGCTTCCATTTCAGCCTCCATACCTGATTTCATTTCTGAGATATATTCTGGTTCAATAAACTCATAGTGGATATAAGTGTAACCTCCGTAAATCAAGCCTCCTATAACCCCAATAGCTAGCCCTAATTTGATAGAAGTTGTAAGGTCTAGTAGACCTTCATTATCAATTTTATAGAGGTGAATTGCATACCAGACTATAGCAACGGTTATGATGAAATTCAATATAGAAATAAAGACATCAGACTCATAGTTGAATGCATAAAGCAAAACCAGAATCAGAATGGAATAGGCTCCAAATATGGTCCCAAATTTCGAAGCATAAGGTTTTACTGGAAGATCTTCTTGTTGCATGTGGAATTTTTGTAATCTGCAAATATAAGCAATAGCCTATATTAAATGATTTGTATTTGCTTTACAATCTTATTCTTCTTCTTTTGAAATTGCCTGGTTAAGCATCTTTTCAAGTTTATCTGTAATTTGACCAGGTAAATTACCATCAAATTCTTCACTGTGTAATTTTGCAGTAAATGATAGATCTTGAAAATGAATCAAAACTCCATCTTCTTTCCCTTCTTCATCATTCTTATTTTCGGTTTTCTCAATTAAAACTCTAAGCGGAAGATCAATTGAAAAATTTGGGTTCTGCTGCATCAGTTGTGTACCGACTTTTGGGTTTCCAAATACAAAAAGGTGTAAGGGTTTCAATTCAGCTCCAATGTTTTTAGCATCTTTGGCGAAATCTTTTGACTCAAAAAGGCTTAAGTCTTCATTGCTCTCTATTAGTTTTTCGATAGAAGAAACCGTTTCCTCGTAGTTTTTAGGACTTTTAATGGTTCTAATGCCATTGTTATCAAGAGAGTCAATAGGAGAGTTCTGAGTGTAAGCAGCATTGGAGCTTTGTTTGAGAAAGGTTTCAGACAAGGTTCCTACACTTCTTAAAGCTGCACTATTAGCTAGCCCGTATCGTTTCAAAAAATAATCTTCACTTCTTGCAACAATAAATTTTTCATTTTCGATTTGAAAAAATCCAATTCTTATAGGGAATTCTAAAGCCATCAAAGGATTCTCATCAATTAAAGGTACACTATACCTGGGGTTATCAATAAAAAAAACTTGATTAAAACCTAATTCTAAATTGACATCCTTTGCGTTTTGTACATGATTTATTTCTGTTGAAATTTCTAAAGTTCTGTCTGTATTGACGTAGGATTTAAAATTCTCTGCAGCTTCTTCTAAATCATCTGTCTGTGTAAAAATTAAACCTGGAGAAATATTTTCATCTATTGTAGAAATATCCTTTTTTTCTGAATTGTCTTTACAGGATAATAATAATAAACAGAAAAGAAAGGCTGGGAGTATGGATTTGAGTTTGTGTTTCATTGTATTTGCTTTTTTACAAATCTATCAAATAACTTAGTACCGTCTTCGATTTGAGCGAATATATAAAGCAGATGCCTTCAAAATCTTTTATATTTACCCTCAAACTATATAAACCTATGAAACACTTACTAAAAGCTAAGGTGAATGAAGAGCATGAGTTTGAATTTGAACAAGAGCAAATTCAAAACCTGGATGTACAGAAAACATCTTCTGGAGCTTATCATTTACTGGTAAACGATAAGTCTGTTGCTTCAGAAATTGTGGCTTCAGATTTTTTGAATAGAAGCTACACTGTTAAAATTAATTCCAATTTATACCAAGTTAAAATATCCAATCAACTGGATGTTCTCATCAAAGACATGGGGCTTTCTCTGTCTGCCAACCAGGTCATTAATGAAATAAAGGCACCTATGCCAGGAATGATTCTGGATGTATCTGTCGAAGTTGGTCAAGAAGTGATGGAAGGGGATAGTCTTTTGGTTTTAGAAGCGATGAAAATGGAAAATACCATAATGGCTCCTAGAGATGCAGTGATCAAATCCATCACTGTGAAGAAAGGTAAAACTGTAAGCAAAAATGAGGTTTTAATTGAAATGGAATAAATTATTCTTATGAAAAAAATATTAGTTGCAAATAGAGGGGAAATTGCTTTAAGGGTCATGAAAACTATAAAACAGATGGGAATCCAAACTGTTGCTATTTTTTCTGAAGCCGATAGGAATGCTCCTCATGTAAGGTTTGCTGATGAAGCGATTTGCGTCGGACCAGCACCTTCCAATCAATCTTACCTATTAGGAGATAAAATTATAGAAATCGCAAAATCTCACCAAGTAGATGGCATACATCCTGGTTATGGATTTCTAAGTGAAAATGCAGATTTTGCTGAAAAAGTCGAGAATAATGGTCTTACATTCATAGGTCCTAAATCCCATGCTATTCGTATTATGGGAGATAAGCTTTCTGCTAAAGAAACTGTAAAGTCTTATGATATACCTATGGTTCCTGGAATAGATGAAGCTATCACAGATACCAAAAAGGCAAAAGAAATCGCTAAAGAAATAGGTTATCCAATTCTCATAAAAGCTTCTGCTGGCGGTGGAGGTAAAGGGATGCGAGTTGTAGAAGAAGAAACAAAGCTCGAAGAACAAATGAAACGTGCCATCAGTGAAGCTGAATCTGCGTTCGGGAATGGAGCTGTTTTTATTGAAAAATATGTGGGTTCGCCCAGACATATTGAGATTCAGGTGTTGGCAGATACCCACGGGAATGTCTTGCATTTGTTTGAACGCGAATGTTCAGTTCAAAGACGTCACCAAAAAGTGGTAGAAGAAGCGCCTTCAGTAATTTTAACTCCAGAACTGAGAGAAAAGATGGGACAAGCTGCCATCAATGTTGCCAAATCCTGTGACTATGTTGGCGCTGGTACTGTAGAATTTCTAATGGATGAACACAAGAATTTCTACTTTCTGGAAATGAATACACGTCTACAGGTGGAACATCCTGTTACAGAATTAATCTCTGGAGTGGATTTAGTTGAACAACAAATCCGTATTGCCAGAGGAGAAGTTCTTCAGATTGAACAAAAAGATTTGAAAATAAAAGGACATGCTTTGGAATTGAGGGTTTATGCTGAAGATCCCACCGATGACTTTTTACCAAGTGTTGGAACATTAGAACGTTACAGAAAACCCAGCGGAGAAGGGATTCGGGTAGATGATGGTTTTGAAGAAGGCATGGAAATTCCAATTTATTATGACCCGATGTTGTCAAAATTGGTGACTTATGGAGCCAATCGGGAAGCGGCCATTCAACTTATGTTGGAAGCAATTAAGCAGTATGAAGTTAAAGGCGTGGCAACAACTTTACCTTTCGGAAAATTTGTATTCAACCATGAAGCCTTTCGATCTGGAAACTTTGATACGCATTTTGTCAAAAAGTACTACACACCTGAGATCCTGCAAGAAGAAGTAAAAGAAGAAGCTTACTTAGCAGCATTGATGGCTATGAAGCAATATCAGGAAGATCAAAAAAAATTACGCATCCCAGAAGTTACATCAGAAACAAAAATCCAATGAGTAAAAACATAAAAATACTTCAAGACAAACTTGAACAAGCCAGACTTGGTGGAGGGCAAAAGAGAATTGATAAACAACACGAAAAAAAGAAACTCACCGCGAGAGAGCGAGTGGACTATCTGTTAGATGAAGGCTCTTTTGAAGAAATAGGAGCGCTAGTAACGCATAGAACCACAGATTTTGGTATGCAAGATCAAATCTATTATGGTGATGGCGTAGTAACGGGTTACGGAACCGTAAACAATAAACTGGTGTATGTCTATGCTCAGGATTTCACGGTATTCGGCGGTGCATTGTCTGAAACGCATGCCGAAAAAATATGTAAACTGATGGATCATGCCCTTAAAGTTGGTGCACCAATTATAGGACTCAACGATTCTGGTGGAGCCAGAATACAGGAAGGAGTAAGATCATTGGGTGGTTATGCTGATATTTTTTATCGAAATGTACAGGCTTCTGGCGTAGTACCTCAAATTTCGGCCATCATGGGACCTTGTGCTGGAGGTGCAGTGTATTCACCTGCCATGACCGATTTTACCTTTATGGTGGAAAACACAAGTTATATGTTTGTGACTGGTCCTAATGTTGTGAAAACAGTTACCAACGAAGAAGTCACTTCTGAAGAACTTGGGGGTGCTAGCACACACTCAACTAAATCTGGGGTGACGCATTTTACTTCAGTTAACGATGTGGAGTGTTTAGAACACATCAAAGTTTTACTCAGTTATATCCCGCAGAATAACACTGAAACTCCAGAACACTTTCCAGTGGACTTACAAGATGAGGTAAGAGAAAATCTGGATTCATTAATTCCTGATAGTCCCAATAAACCTTATGACATGCATGAGGTCATCAAAGGCATCATCGATGAGGATTCTTTCTTCGAAGTTCATAAAAATTATGCAGACAATATCATCGTAGGCTTTTCCAGGATAGGAGGAAGGAGTGTTGGCGTAGTTGCCAATCAACCCATGAGTCTGGCTGGAGTTTTAGATGTAGATGCGTCTAAAAAAGCAGCAAGATTTGTTAGATTCTGTGACGCCTTCAACATTCCTTTGCTTGTTTTGGTCGATGTTCCTGGGTTTTTACCTGGTACAGACCAGGAATGGAATGGGATAATTTTACATGGTGCCAAATTACTTTATGCTTTAAGCGAAGCCACTGTTCCTAGAGTTACCGTTATTACTCGAAAAGCTTATGGTGGTGCTTATGATGTGATGAATTCTAAACACATTGGCGCTGATCTTAATTTTGCATGGCCTACGGCTGAAATTGCAGTGATGGGAGCTAAGGGAGCTTCTGAAATCATTTTCAGAAAGGAAATTCAGGAAGCAGAAGATTCTGAATTGAAATTGTCTGAAAAAGAAGCAGAATATGCTGAAACTTTTGCCAATCCATTTAAAGCAGCACAGCGAGGTTTTATTGATGAGGTGATCTTGCCTAGAGAAACCCGAAGAAAATTAATTAAAGCTTTTGCAATGCTTGAAAATAAAGACGTCCAGCGTCCAAAACGAAAGCATGGAAATATTCCATTGTAATTTATACAAATTAGAATAAAACAAAAAAGCCTCAGTAATGAGGCTTTTTTGTTTTTGAATATAATGCTTGGTGCGATCGTCTCGCTCGCATTATCTTAAGAAAACTACATCCTTTGTGGAACATCAATGCCAAGCACTTTAAAGCTTTTCTGAATGACTTCTCCTACGAGTCTGGCGAGTTCTACTCTGAATTCAATTTGCTGAGCTTCGTCTGCTCCCAAAATGGAGACATTTTGGTAGAAGGAGTTAAATTCTTTGACCAAGTCATAGACATAATTGGCCACTAGTGCAGGACTGTAATGTTCTGCAGCTTGCTGAATGATGTCTGGAAATTGATTTATAATTTTAATTAAAGCTTTTTCCTTAAGGTCAAATTGATAGTTGGATAAATCCAAAGTCGTCACCTCTTGATTGGCTTTTCTCAATATCGATTGAATTCTGGCGTATGTATATTGAATAAAAGGACCTGTATTACCTTGAAAGTCAACAGATTCTTGAGGATCAAAAAGAATTCGCTTTTTGGGATCTACTTTTAAGATATAATATTTTAAAGCACCCAAACCAATCATGTTATATAGTTCGTTTCTTTCTTTTTCGTCGTAACCTTCAAGTTTACCGAGTTCCTGTGAAATGGTTTTAGCAGTCGACGTCATTTCTTCAATTAAATCATCTGCATCTACGACATTTCCTTCACGACTTTTCATTTTACCACTAGGTAAATCCACCATTCCGTAACTCAGGTGAAAGAGGTGATCTGCCCATTCAAAGCCTAATTTTTTTAAAATCAAGAATAAGACTTTGAAATGGTAATCTTGCTCATTTCCAACAGTAAAAACCATTTCGTCAATATCGTAATCTGCAACCCTCTGGATAGCCGTACCGATATCCTGAGTCATGTAAACAGCTGTTCCATCAGATCTTAAGACAATTTTTTCGTCTAAGCCTTCATCGGATAAATCTATCCAGACGCTACCATCTTCTTTTTTAAAGAAAACGCCACTTTCAATTCCAGCTTTGATATGGTCTTTTCCCAGGAGGTAAGTTTCACTTTCGTAATAATTTTTATCGAAATCGACTCCAAGATTATCATAGGTGATTTCAAACCCATCATACACCCATTGGTTCATGGTTTTCCAAAGCTCTACGACTTTAGAATCTCCAGCTTCCCATTTTTTGAGCATGGCTTGGGCTTCCAAAAAGATAGGAGCTTCTTTCTTGGCTTCCTCTTCAGTTTTACCTTGATTTATTAGATCGTTGATTTCTTTTTTATAAGCTTTATCAAATTCAACGTAATATTTGCCGACCAAATGATCACCTTTTACACCTGAGGTTTTTGGAGTCTCACCATCACCAAATTTTTGCCAGGCTACCATGCTCTTACAAATGTGGATTCCACGGTCGTTGATGATTTGAGTTTTATAAACTTGTTTTCCAGCTGCTTTTTGAATTTCAGCTACAGAATATCCAAGCAAGTTGTTTCTAACGTGTCCAAGGTGTAGAGGTTTGTTGGTATTTGGTGAAGAATATTCAACCATTACCTTTTGGCTTTCAGGGGTTACTTTCTTAAAACCAAAATCTTTGTCTTGGCGTATGTCATTAATCAAACCTGTAAAGTAAGATTCGGCTAAAGATAAATTCAGAAATCCTTTGACCACATTAAATTTTGATACGTCTGTCGTTGATTCGGTTAAATACTCCCCAATTTGTTCACCTAGTTGTACAGGATTGGTCTTGATGTGTTTCAAAAGAGGAAACACAACCAAAGTAAGATCTCCTTCAAATTCTTTTCTTGTGAGTTGAAATTCAAAGGATTCTACTTCAACAGCATGTTTTTTTTGTAAAAATGTAGTTATGTGCTTAGAAAGTTTTGTTTCTAGGGTCATAGTAATAGTGTTTCAGTTGCAAAGATAATCTAAAAATTAGAGGGCATTCCAAGAAGTGCGGCTGGAATTGGGTATATTTCAAACAAAAACATGCTTTTAAATGTATCTTATAACCGGCCCAAAATAAAAGAGCAAATCAATACTGAAGTTGGTAGTCCATTTACTTTTATGGATAGAATTAAAATGGGTGGTATAGGTTCTGGTAAATTGAACATTCATTCGTCTAGTATCCAAATTCATAACCTTCTTATCTTGGATAACAACCTCAATGTTTGTGGAGTAGAAATGAGGCCAAAAGGAATTATCGTTACGTTTCGTTCTTTATTAGAAACGTATGCACTCGTTATTCCTTATTATAAATTGAAGCTTTATAAAGGACAATCTCAAGTGTATTCTATTTATATGGACAACTATTTTATAAAAGTGGAAGCTAAAGAAAAACGCAATCACGAATTTTTAAAGAAAATTCTAAAATTTAAATCGGATAATTTCTCCAACGATTTTGAAAATTACTAAACTATGAAAATACTTCTTACAGGAGCCAACGGTTACATAGGAATGAGAGTGTTGCCATTGCTTTTAGATTTAGGTCATGATGTGGTGTGTGCAGTAAGAAGTGCAGATAGGCTTTCTGTAGATAAAGAAACCAAAGACAAAATTGAAATTGTTGAAGTTGATTTGCTGGATGATGTGAAGCCCAATCTTTTTCCTAAGGATATAGATGCTGCTTATTATCTTATTCATTCCATGACAAGCTCAACCTCAAATTTTTCGAGTAAAGAGCAAATTACTGCCAATAACTTTAATGCTTACATGAAGGAGACTAATGTAAAGCAAGTTATTTTTTTAAGTGGAATTGTAAATGAAGATCACCTTTCTGAGCATTTGGAATCCAGAAAAAATGTAGAATCTATTTTGTACAAAGGAAGTTATCATCTCACAGTGGTGAGGGCTGGAATTATAGTTGGTTCTGGAAGTGCTTCTTTTGAAATTATACGAGATTTATGCGAGAAACTCCCACTGATGGTTACCCCAAAATGGGTGAATACCAAATGCCAGCCCATTGGAATTCGGGATGTACTAAAATTTCTTACAGGAGTCCTGGGGAAAGAAGAAACCTATAATGATTCATTTGACATAGGTGGACCTGATATACTTTCATATAAAGACATGATGAAAGGTTATGCCAAAGTAAGAGGTTTGAACCTTACCATTGTAAATGTTCCTGTTATGACCCCTAAACTTTCTTCGTACTGGCTGTATTTTGTGACATCAACTTCTTACAAATTAGCTTCAAATCTAGTGGATAGTATGAAAGTGAATGTCATCGCAAAGGATAACAGACTCCAAGAAATTCTAGGCATACAGCCACATACTTACGAAGAGGCTATTGAGATGGCATTTGTAAAGATTGAGCAGAACCAGGTGATTTCAAGCTGGAAAGACTCCAAAGTAAGTAGTCGGTATTCTCAAAAAGACTTAAATAAATACATCAAAGTTCCAAAATATGGATGTTTGCACGATCATCAATCTATGAAGGCAGATGACCCGCAAAAAGCCTTAGAGAAAATTTGGGCTATCGGTGGTAAAAATGGCTGGTATTATGCAAATAAGCTTTGGAAAATAAGAGGCTACATCGATAAATTATCAGGAGGAGTCGGTCTGAGAAGGGGAAGAACCAATCCAGATAAAATCAACCCTGGGGATTCTTTGGATTTCTGGCGAGTCCTAATGGCAGATAAGGAAGAACGTAGGTTGCTTTTATTTGCTGAAATGAGAGTACCTGGTGAAGCATGGCTCGAATTTTTTATCGACGAAAACAACGTAGTTCATCAAAATGCCACCTTTAGGCCTCGAGGTCTTAAAGGCAGACTATACTGGTACTCTATGTTACCGTTTCATTATTTTATCTTCAATGGAATGTTGACACAAATCTGCAAGTCTTAAAGCTATCTACGATCTATAGTTTCATTGTTCGTGTCAAAATTGAAGGACCCAAACCCTTGGGAATTAAACCGGATTGTCCTTTCAGAGTCTGTATTATTTAAAGTAATGTTATTAAAGACAACGGTTATTCTAAACTTTCTGGAAATTGTGTTAGGTATGAAAAAATCAACAACTAAAGAGTCTCTAGAATTAGGGTCTAGATAATTTGGAACTCCTTCTTCGTTTTGACTATTTTCTGGATTCAGAGTCGGATTTTCTGTATCATCATCGAACGCATTTAAATCTTCATATCTTGTAATGACTCCGTCTCCATCATCATCGTCATCAAGATAATTTGGAATACCGTCTCCATCTGTATCAATCACATCATTTTCATCAGGTATTCTGTTGAATTCAGCACTTTCAGTCCTTTCAGTATTTGTAAGTACATTGTCATTATCATCATCTATATCCAAGAAATTAGGAATACCGTCTCCATCGGTATCCAATTCAAATACACTTTCGCCTGGTCGCCGCTCATCAATATCTAGGACACCGTCACCATCTGTATCTACATTTGGACCTGTTTCTCTTGTGATGGTAAATACTACAGAGCCTCCAGTAGTACTCACAAATTCTTCCAGCACTCTGGGTTGACTTGGGGGAATCTGCTGGCAGAAATAGTCGTCACTATTTACATTGGCATCCAGCCTCCGGTAATTTATTCTATTTGTACTATTGATAGGGATAGAAAATTCCTCTGGTTGAATAACATTATCTATTTTTTCCATAATGCTTTCCTCAAAGGTAAATGAGATGGCTTCATTTGATTCTGTTATAATATGTAGTACTCTCCGTTCTGAATTTTGAAATTGAAACTCACATAAAGTCAATTCAGAATCTAGGTCAAAGTTGAAGTCACTTACAATAATATCTCCATCGTCGCAACTCGATAAAATTAAGGCAGTAGCCAGTAGTAATAAATATCTTTTCATAATCTTAAATTCGAATTCAAATATAAAACACTTCAGTGATTCCAATTAAATTTGATTTATTTTTGTAGAATAATTTTATACAATGGATACAGTTTACTTAGATAACGCAGCAACCACTCAAATAGATGATCAGGTGATATCTGTTATGCATGAAAGTATGAGATCCAATTTCGGTAATCCATCCTCAACTCATGCCTTTGGCAGAAAGGCTAAAGCTGCGGTAGAAACTGCAAGGAAATCTATCGCCTCTCTTTTAAACGTTCAATCTGCTAGTATAGTATTTACCTCTGGAGGCACAGAAGCCGATAATATGGCTATTTCCTGTGCGGTCAGGGACCTTGGAGTCACTAGAATTATTTCTTCAAAAATTGAACATCACGCAGTTTTAAATTGTGTGGAGTTTATGAATGCTGAACATAAAGTAGACCTTCAATTTGTGAATTTGGATAAAGAGGGTTCAGTGGATTTGGCTCACCTGGAGCATCTTCTGAAGGATAGTACTTCCAAAACACTTGTATCTTTGATGCATATCAATAATGAAATAGGAAATATTTTAGATATAAAAAAAGTGGGCGAGTTATGTCATGAACATAACGCCTACTTTCACAGTGATACCGTACAGTCGGTTGGTCATTACGAAATGAATCTTGCAGAACTTCCTGTAGATTTCATCGCCGTAAGTGCTCATAAATTTCACGGCCCTAAAGGTGTTGGTTTTCTTTATGTTAAAAGTAGAAATCACTTAAAACCTCTCATTCACGGAGGTTCACAGGAACGTGAGCTAAGGGCTGGGACTGAAAGTGTGCATAATATTGTAGGCCTCCAAAAGGCAATGGAACTGGCCTATCAGCATCTTAATGATGACTCTGAATATATTAAGTCTTTAAAAAGGCATTTTATCCAAACGTTGAAAAGTGAAATTCCTGAGGTTAGGTTCAATGGCCTTTCTGGTGATTTGGAGAAAAGCACTTACACGCTGGTGAATGTGAGCATTCCACTCTCAGCTTCAGAATCTGATATGATGTTATTTCAATTAGACTTAAAGGGCATCGCCTGTTCCAAAGGAAGCGCCTGTCAGAGTGGGTCTCAGTTGGGTTCTTTTGTCTTGAATGAAGTTTACGGTGAAGATTTGGATTATCCAGGTATTCGGTTTTCGTTTTCTAAATTTACTACCAGGGAAGAATTAAATTATGTCATTGCCACATTAAAAACTTTAGCAATTTCAAAAGCGAGCTGAAAGCTTGAGATTGAAAACCCTTGGACTTAAGAAATTAGGGATTGCAAATTGATTTCTAGAGGAAGCATCCCTCACAAAAGTATTGGTGATGGAGTTTAATCTATCAAACATATTGAAGACTTCAAAGCCAACATCCACATTTTCAAAAATATTCAACCAATGATTCTTTCTGAAGTTGTCATTGGGTTCTTTTAAAGCATAGAAAAAGCCAACATCTACTCTTTGGTAATCCGGAAGTCTATTTTGAAAATCATAAGGATCCTCAAACTGAGGAGAGCCTCCTGGTAAGCCTGTGTTATAAACTAAGTTGAGGTATAATTTCAATTTTGGAATGTTGGGCACGTAATCTTGAAATAGTGCTGCAAATTTGAGTCGCTGATCGGTGGGTCTGGAGATGTATTCCCTTCCACCTTGTCGTTCTTCTGTTTTCAAATAGCCAAAGCTAAACCAGCTTTCAGTGCCAGGGACAAACTCACCATTGAGCCTCATATCAAGCCCGTAAGCATAAGCTTCAGCATCATTCCTGGCTCGATAGCGGATTCTTACATTTTCAATCGTATACGGGTTGACATCATTTAATTTTTTATAATAAGCTTCAGAAACCAATTTGAAAGGCCTGTTCCACAGCTTAAAGCTATAGTCATTTCCTGCAACTATGTGGATAGATTCCTGGGCTTTAACCGTTGGAATCACTGTTCCCGTGGAGTCTCTCAGTTCTCTGTAAAACGGTGGCTGGTGATAAAATCCGCCGGAAAGCCTAAATAACATGTCTTTATCCCAATCTGGTTTGAGGGAAATTTGTGCTCTTGGACTCCATACCTGCTGAGTCTTAGACTCAATATCCTGACCAGAAACTCTCCAGGCTTGTGACCTTACTCCGGCATTCATCCACAATTTGGAATTACCAAGATTCGTTCTGTAACTCCATTGAAGAAAAGCGGTGAGCCTATCAATTTTGGTTGAATTTAAAGCTCTTATACTTATAAAAGGCTCAATAGGGGCGTCAAAAGGATTGTAAGGCTGGTCGTTTGCAAAATCGGGTAGTGGAGGCCGAATGCTAAACCCAGCTGAATCAATGACTTCATATTCTTGTAAGCGATCTCTTATATCCTCATGAGAATATCTTGCTCCATATTCAATAAGGTGTTCGTCTATTTGGTGACTTGCTAAGTGCTGTACATTAAAAATTAATGCATCCAGATTATTCCTGGCATGAGTAAATTGCGAACCAGCACCTTCAGTAAATTCGACTTCACCAAGATTCCCGTCGCCAAAATCTGTACTAACACTTCCAAGTCTATAATTGGCTAGAATATCAAAATGTTCTTGCTCTTTGGTGTGATATGCTGAAGCAATGAGTTTTCCTGTATAGTTTTCATTTGGTTTATAAGTTGCCTTGAAAGCCCCAAAATAAGTTTCATAAATATCTTCTTCTTCACCTTCGTAAAACACGAGTAAAGCCTGAGGATCGTCTATCGTACCAAAATTGGTTTGTCTTGTAAAAGGTTCGTAGTTGTAGGTGTTCACAGCTATATTACCTAAAAAACTTAATTCAAATTTAGGGCTGAATTGATAAGTTAGAAAGGTTTGAACATCTGCAAACCTGGGTCTGAAATTGGCTTCTACCTGCTTAGCATTTACAAAAAGAGAGTTGTCCCTGTACCTCAAGCCTACGATAGCAGAAAGTTTTTTGTCTTTTGAGACTCCCTCCACTGAAGCACTTCCACCAAGAAAACTGGCTTCAAAACTTCCTCCAAAACTGACGGGCCTTCTGTATTCTATATCCAAAACTGAAGACATCTTATCTCCATACCTGGCTTTAAAACCTCCAGCAGAAAACTCTACATTTCTTACCAAATCCGTATTGACAAAACTTAAGCCTTCCTGTTGACCACTTCTTATTAAAAAAGGTCTGTAGATTTCAATATCATTGACATAGACCAGATTTTCATCAAAGTTCCCGCCTCTTACAGAATACTGCGTGCTCAACTCGTTGTTGGAATTCACTCCTGGAAGAGTTTTCAATAGGTTTTCTACACCGGCATTGGCACCTGGTATTTTCCTTATGGTTTCTGGGTTGAGCGTTGTAACCCCTTCAACTCTCGCTCTGCCTTCATTTTGCAAAATAACTTCGCCGATTTGCTCAACATTGGTTTTCAAGACAAAATTGAGTTCTTCTACCTGATTGGTTTTTAGGTTCAACTTTAAAGTAATAGGCTGAAATCCTACATATGAAATTTTGAGTTGTTCTGTTTGATTGGCTCGGATTTTAAGCTTATAAAATCCATTAGCATTGGAAACCGTTCCGCCATCAGATGAGCTGATGTTTGCAAAAGGAACGGTATTGTTGTTTTCGTCGAAGATGATTCCCTGTACAGTTGCAGTTTGCGAAAAAACAGCATTTGTAAAGGTCAAACATAGAAGTATGTAAACGTATTTCAAGCTTTATGGAATTAGTTTTTTCTGAAAAACTCTGCCTCAAATATAGCAGTATTTCCCACTTTATCAGTAACAACGACTTTTAATTCATTTTTAGTATCCGATATTTTTCCATCGTTGAAGTCATGAGTAAGCGTTTTGGTTTTGTAATCGTATTCCATCAAGATAAACTCTCCATTTACTGTAGCTCTGTAACTCTCGATTCCAGTTTCAGCATCCTCAATTTCAAGTTCCAGAAATCTGAAATTAGAGATCCATTGTTTGTCTTTAAAATTTTTAGGCTTTATACTCGGTGGGGTCTTATCTTCAAATAATTTATATGTACCAAACTGATTGGTCTTGGTGGTGAGCCTGTTTTTCTTTCTGTAAGTGTTTACATAATACTTGCTTCCCCAGGAAGTTACTTGAGCAATATACAGTTTTGCTTGGTCTTCTAATGCAAATTGACTTACATCAAAGCCTAAAGTAATCGATTTGTGCAATGGGGTTGTGAATTTGTGTAAATCTACACTTAAGCCTTCAATATTGATATCGAGATAGGTATCTTCATAAAGGGCATTCTTAGGAATATAAATATCAACTTTTCCTTCTTCAAAAACACTAGCCGCATTAGCTTTGGCAAAATATTCGGTTTCAATAATTTTTTTAGCAGGTAAATCTTCTTTAAAATCCGTTTTTATGGGAATAGATATACTTTGAGTGTTGCCTTTAAAATCTGATACCAAAATTTCAAAATTTTGATCCAAATTATCTTTTTGTATACCAACCATACCCTTATCGTATACATCTTTATAAACGCTCAACGGATTATTTGATTCTACAAAAAGCTTATGAATTCTCCTCCTATTTTTATTGTAATATTCGAAGTCAATGAGACGGTTGATGTATCGAGTTTCATAAAATGAAAATTTATCAAAGGTATTCTCAAATACAGGTTTACCGTTGAGGAGTGTTTTTACAGAATAAACTCCGTTTTTATTGTAAGCCAGATCCAATATATCGTAAGCATCTATTCCAAAGCCTATGGTTCCAAAGGCATTGATAGGGTCAGTTTTGTAGGTGCCATCACTTCGTTGAACTAGTTTTAATTGAACGCGATCCCTACTTCCATTAATATGTGATTCTGAGCCAAGGGGGTAGGCATGTAAAGCAAAAATCTGTGGTTTTTTTGAATCTTTTACTTCTTCAAAACCAAACAAAAAAGGATTCATAGGTTTTGAATTGAAGTCCCTAATTTCAAAATGTAAATGAGGTCCTCCACTAGAACCAGAGTTGCCACTGTATCCTATGATTTCTCCCTGCTCAATTTTTAATTCTGAAGCCGAAGGAAAAAGCTCAATTTCATAAGATTCCTTTTTATACTGAGTTGATTTAACTAGTTCTTGAATTTTTGGGGCATAATTATCCAGATGTGCATATACAGTTTGATACCCATTTGGATGATAAATGTATAAAGCTTTTCCATATCCACCATGCTGAACTTTAATTCTCCCTACATAGCCTTCAGCAGAAGCTTTGACGGGTAACCCAGTTACACCTTTAGTTTTTATATCGATTCCTGCATGAAAATGATTTGACCTTAATTCTCCAAATGTACCAGACAACAAGAGTGGAATGTCAAGAGGCTTTTTAAAATAATCCTGAGGGATATCTTCTTGCGCCTGAATAAATTGTGTGCATAAAGCAAGAATGGATATGAGAAATTGAAGACGCATGCAGGCTTATATTTTTAAAAAATTATAGTTTGGAATTTAAACGTTGTCGCTTAGCCTCAAAAATAAGGATTGCTGCAGAAACTGAGACATTTAAAGAGTCAACTTTTCCTTCCATCGGTATTTTTATGATTTTTGAAGCCTGAGATATCCAGCTTTCAGAGAGACCTTCATGTTCAGTTCCTACAACTATAGCAGAAGGTTTAGAAAAGTCTTCTTTCAGATATGAGGTCGACTCTTGAAGTGCAGCGGCAAAAATTTGAATATTATGCTTTTTTAGAAAATCAATTATTTCTGAAGTTGATCCCGTTGCAATTGAATTGGTAAAGATTGTCCCGACGCTGGAACGGATAATGTTTGGGTTATAGAGATCTGTTTTAGGGTTGGCGATAATAACAGCGTCCAGATTTGCAGCATCACAAGTTCTTAACAAAGCACCAATATTTCCAGGTTTTTCTGGAGCTTCTGCAACCAAAATAAGTGGGGTGTTGGTTTTAAACTTTAGATCTTTCAAAGACGAATTTCGACTTTCTGCAATGGCTATGACACCACCAGTGGTGCTTCTGTAAGCTAACTTTTCAAATATTTCTTTAGAAATCTCTATAATTTCATATTCGGAATTTTCTAAAACAACCTCATTTTCATAAAGGTCTGGGCATATTAAAATCTGCTTTAGTATATACTTTGCTTCAATGGCGTAACTCAATTCCTGAACGCCTTCAATGACAAACTCATTGTAGCTGTTTCTATGTTTTGATTTCTTCTGAAGCAAAAGCAAATGCTTGATGAGCGGATTACTAAGGCTTGAAATATGTTTCCTCATAATGATGAACTAAAAAAGCTTCTGAAATTTGACTTTCAGAAGCTTCAAATGTAATTAAATCTTAAGTACTAGAGGTGGATTACTTCACCGTATGCATCTGCAGTTGCTTCCATAACAGCTTCACTCATGGTAGGGTGTGGATGGACTGTTTTTAAGACTTCATGACCTGTAGTTTCTAGTTTTCTACCTAGAACTGCTTCAGCAATCATGTCTGTAACACCAGCACCAATCATATGGCAACCTAACCATTCACCGTATTTGGCATCAAAAATTACTTTTACAAAGCCGTCTTTTGCACCAGAGGCACTTGCTTTTCCTGAAGCAGAGAACGGGAACTTACCAACTTTGATATCGTATCCAGCTTCTTTGGCTTGCTTTTCTGTCATTCCAACACTCGCGATTTCAGGGTTTGAATATGTACAACCTGGAATATTACTGTAGTCCAGAGCCTCTACTTTTTCTCCTTTGATTTTTTCAACACAAAGAATACCTTCAGCCGATGCTACGTGAGCTAGTGCAGGACCAGGGGTAACATCACCTATGGCATAGTAACCAGGAACATTGGTCTGATAAAAATCATTTACAGTGATTTTATCTTTGTCGGTTTTGATGCCAACCTCTTCAAGTCCAATGTTTTCGATGTGAGTTTTGATACCAACAGCAGACAGTACGATATCAGCCTCAATTACTTCTTCTCCTTTTTTGGTTTTAACCGTAGCTTTTACTTTTTTGCCAGAAGTATCTACACTTTCAACAGAAGAATTGGTCATCACCTTTATGCCTTTCTTCTTATATATTCTCTCAAATTGTTTTGACACTTCCTCATCTTCTAGTGGAACAATGTTTGGCTGAAATTCTACCAAAGTAACTTTAGTTCCCATGTCGTTATAAAAACTGGCAAACTCAGAACCGATAGCTCCAGATCCTACAACGATCATAGATTCTGGTTGCTTGTCTAGTGTCATTGCTTTTCTGTAACCAATAACTTTTTTACCATCTTGTGGTAAATTTGGAAGTTCTCTGGAATGGGCTCCAGTGGCAATGATGATATGGTCTGCTTCATAATCAGTCGTTTTTCCTTTATCATCTTTCACGGAAACTTTCTTACCTTTTTTAAGTGTTCCATGTCCCATAATGACGTCAATTTTATTCTTTTTCATCAGGAACTGAACACCCTTACTCATGCCTTCAGCAATACTTCTACTACGTTTGACAACTTTTGTAAAATCTTTATCTGGATTTTTTACACTCAAACCATAATCTTCAGCATGATTTAAATATTCAAAAACTTGTGCACTTTTTAATAAAGCTTTGGTTGGGATACACCCCCAATTCAAACATACTCCACCTAAACTTTCTTTCTCAATTACGGCTGTTTTGAAACCGAGTTGAGAAGCTCTTATGGCAGCAACATATCCTCCAGGTCCACTCCCTAAAACTATAATATCGTATTTACTCATAACATTTTGTTTGCTAAGATTTTTAAAAGCGCTAAATTAAGAATAATCCACAAATTCTGCACTTAAAACGCTTGTCTTATTTAAAGGACTAAAGCCAGCACAATCCCTAAAACGATAATACCAAACTTATAGATATTAAATTTATGATCTTTTGAAGATTCAAATAAAATGGTTGTAGAGACATGCAGGAAGATACCAATGACTATGGCATCTAAGTAAATAGCAATCCCGTCTAGCAAATCAGTATTGGCCTGAACAAAACTGCCCAGAGGAGTCATGAGTCCAAAGACTAGAAGGAAAAAGATAATTTTAAATTTTGATAAACTGGTATTGAATAGGAATGAGGCAATAATGATGGCGATTGGTACCTTGTGCACAATAACCGCATAGAGTAAATGATCATTGCCATGTATGGGTATTCCTTCCAGAAATGCATGAATACAGAGACTTATAAATAAAACGAAAGGGAAGTCTTTTTTTTCTTTTGAAAGATGAAAGTGTCCATGTTCTGCGCCACCAGATAGATACTCTAAAATAATCTGAAGCAAAATCCCTCCCAAAATATAAATACCAATCGATTTTTCTCCACTAGTATATATATCCGGAAGAAATTCTAGGACGGTTACCGAAAGTAAAAATGATCCACTAAAAGCTAGTAGAAGATTGATTGTAACCGATTTTTGATATACAAAGTATGAGATCCCAAACCCGAGAAGTACTGCAACAATTGGCAATAGTATGTTCATAAAAATGATTTAATTCAATTTTGAAGGCCTAAAATCTTGTTTCAAAAATTTAGGGTGCAAAATTAGTGTATTTTTGCACTCCAAAATATCTTCTTTATGGAAAATAATTTCAAAATGATTGCTAAGTGTCTTTATGAGTTCGAAGATGAACTTGCTAAAGAACTAAGAGAACTGGGAGCAATGGATATCCAGAAAGGGGTCAGACACGTGTCATTCGTTGGTGATCTTGGATTTATGTACAAAGCCAACCTTAGTCTTCGAACCGCTATAAGCATCTTGAAACCAATTTTCAGTTTCAAAATTTATAACGAAGAAGATTTTTACAAGAAAATTAATGCCTTTGCCTGGGAAAATTTGATCGATAAAAATGGGACTTTTGCCGTTGAATCTACAGTAAATTCAGAAATATTCACACATTCACGGTATGTTGTTTTTAGAACCAAAGATGCCATCGTGGACAGGTTTCGGGATAAATTTGAGTCTAGACCTAATATCGATACCGATCGACCAGACTGCCAGGTGAGTGTGCACATCGATAGAGAAAATTGCGAAATAAGTTTAAATACTTCTGGAGATCCTCTTTTTAAAAGAGGATATAAAACAGCAACTAATATTGCGCCTATCAACGAAGTTTTGGCTGCTGGTCTGCTTTTAAAATCAGGTTGGACTGGGCAGTGTGATTTCTTGGATCCTATGTGCGGGAGTGGAACCTTACTTATTGAAGCAGCGATGATTGCCTGCAGGATTCCTCCAAACATCAATCGTGAACACTTTGCTTTCCAGAAATGGGATGACTTCGATGAAGACCTCTTCGAAATTATTAAAGACTCTACTTTAAAAAAAGTACGCTCTTTTGATTTTGAAATAAAAGGCTACGATAAAGCACCTTCAGCAGTAGAAAAATCAATACAAAATATAGAAAATGCCAATCTATCTGAATTTATAGAAGTGAAGCGTCAAGACTTTTTCGAATCGTTCAAGACTTCAGAACGGCATTTGCATATGGTTTTCAATCCACCTTACGGCGTTAGACTGGATGTAGATATTCCAAAGTTTTATGCCAAAATAGGAGATACCTTAAAGCAAAATTATCCTGGCACTTCCGCCTGGTTTATTGTTGCAGATTTGGAGGCCATAAAGCATGTAGGTTTAAGGCCATCGAGAAAAATCAAGTTGTATAACGCAAAACTAGAATCCAGGCTTTTAAATTATCAAATTTACGAAGGTTCTAAAAAAGCAGCCAAACAGTAAATTAATTGTCTACTGCCTGCGTTTTAGTTTTAGAATATATAGGAATCAAATAACTTATAGAATAACCCCAGCCAGCTCCAATACTGGAATTATCGAAAGTTCTTCGAAATCCTGGCACATAGAGGTTGTCAAAATTTTGAATATCAGTTGTTGATATCATGTTCTTTAGTTGTATGTGTGCGCCAAGGAAAAAATTTCCAAAAATATTGACTCTTAGCCCTGCTTGTAATTCTACCCAATTGGCTGTGAGATTTCCAAAGGTGGTATTTTCGTCTCTTACATCTGGTGGGAAATAATCATCGGTGGTATAAATTCTGAAGCTTTGTAAGTTTTGTGAGTAAGTGGCAAATCCATATCGAAATCCTACATAAATGAGATTATTCATGCCAATCCAGTTGTCATAAACATTATAGTTCACTCCAAGCTTTATATAACTCCCATCCGTTTCGTTGAGGAGGTTTTCATTATCGTAAGTAGCTTTTTCATTTCCTAATTCCCCCGCTATATAAAGGTTTTCAGAAAATCTATAATCGGCAGCAAGTTCTATTCCCTGATACTCTGAATCCCAAAAGCTCTGGCCAATCCTACTTAAATCTAAGCTCACTGTTAGCCCGTATTTATCTTTGTAAAAGATAGAATCACTTACCTGTTCATAGTCTGCATCCCCATCCTCCTGAGCAATACTGGTGGCAGAGTAGAAAAAGAAAAGAATACTAATAATATATAAACAGATGAGTTTCAGATTCATTTTCAATAATTCTTTCATTTATTTCTATTCTCTGTATCCAGCTGTCTGGATTGTCAGCTTGATTTTCTAATCTAGCTCTAAAATCTATAAAATTCACTCTGAATCCGCAGGCTCTGTTGACGTAAAACCTTTCAGTGGCATAAGAGAAAGTGAGAGTGTCCGTAAGCCCTCCTGTATCTCCTAAAGAATTCAAGTTGAATACATAACTGGTTTCAATAGCATTAGTTTTAAGTGGTATCTCAATAGTTGATGTAGAATTGAATACTCTAAAAACATCACTTGAATCCCTTCCTACTTCTCTCACTGCTAGATTAATAACACTTTGAGACCTTCCTGTGCCATCTGCATTAAGGAACTCGATGACCAGTTTTGGAGTAGTTTGAGTTGCTTCTGCGCAAATATCATCCCTTTCACAAGAAACAACTAGTGAAATTACAATCAAAAAAAATAAACAAGTGAGCAGTATTTTTTTCATTCTCTCAATCTTAAGCAGACGACATTTTCGACATGATGTGTTTGTGGAAACATATCTACAGCCTGGCTTTTTTCAACTTGATACAGCGTATCCATCAATTGAAGATCTCTAGCCTGAGTTGCGGAATTGCAACTCACATATACAATACGTTTTGGTTTCACATTTAGTATTTGTTCTACTACATCTTTATGCATACCTTCTCTTGGAGGATCGGTAATAATAACATCGGGTTGCCCATGCTCTGCTATAAAGCCTGATGTGAAGATCTTTTTCATATCACCGGCAAAAAAAGAAGTATTTTCTATGCCGTTTAGTTGAGCATTGGCTTTGGCATCTTCAATAGCTTCGGGTACAGCTTCTATACCGACTACATGCTTGGCTTTTTTGGCTACAAATTGAGCAATAGTCCCAGTCCCTGTATATAAATCATAAACAAGTTCGTCACCACTTAAATTTGCAAATTCTCTGGCAATCTTATACAATTCATAAGCTTGATCTGAATTGGTCTGATAAAAAGACTTGGCATTGATTTTAAACTTTAAGCCTTCCATTTCTTCAAATATGAAATCCTGACCAAAGTATTTTATGACCTTTTGATCATAAATGGTGTCATTTCCTTTTTCATTGATGACGTATTGCAGGGAAGTCACCTCTGGAAATTCTTTGATGATGTAATCCAACAGAAGTTCGCGTTTAGCCTTATTTTCCTGGTAAAACTGAATCAATATCATGAATTCTCCAGTAGAACTTGTTCTTATCATCAAGGTTCTCAGCAAGCCAACCTGTTCTCTTGGGTTAAAGAATTCAAGATTGTTTTCAGTTGCGAAATCTCTTATTTTATTCCTGATAGCATTACTTGGATCTTCCTGTAGATGGCATTTTTCAAGATTTAAAATCTTATCCCACATCCCGGGAATGTGAAAACCAAGTGCATTTTTGTCTTGAATATCCACTCCACTTGAAATTTCAGATTCAGTTAACCAACGGCTGTTGCTGAAGGAAAATTCCATTTTATTTCTGTAGAAGTAAATATCCTTACTTCCTAAGATGGGCTTGGTTTCTTGGATAGAAACTTTTCCAATTCGTTTTAAATTTTCGAGGACTTCTTTTTCTTTGTAATACAGTTGATGCTCATAAGCCATATTTTGCCATTTACAGCCACCGCAAACGCCAAAATGCTGACAAACAGGTTCGGTTCGTTTTGGAGATAATTCTACAAACCGATGAGGTTTTGCCTGGTAATAAGATTTTCTCTTTTTATAAGTTGTAACATCTACCACATCGCCAGGAACAACTTGGTCTATAATCAAAACCCTTCCATCGCTGGCTTTTCCTATACCTTTTCCTTTGCTTCCTGCATCAAGAACTTCAACATTCTCGAAGGTTTTTTTCGAATTTTTTCTTCTTGCCATGAGGCAAAAATAAAGTAATGTTTTAAATACAGCTTATTGAATTTGATTTCTTTTGGCGCTTAAAAATAGTCTAGAAAAAATAGATCAAAATTACCCAAAGACTTACCAGTACTGGTCCCAGAATTCCTATTAATACACCGCCAAATCTAAAGTCTGATTGCTCTAGATTTCCAGTGCTGAAAGCAATAGCATTAGGTGGGGTTGAGACAGGTAGAAGTAGTGCGCAAGATGCGCTCAAGGCTATAATAAGTGGAATTATTTTAGGCGATTCATCAGGTATAAGTAAGGTAAATGAAATTGCAAGCGGAACCATAATTGTGGTGGTTGCTGTATTGCTCATTATATTTGAAAAAATAACACTCAGAAAAGCAAATAATATTGCTAGTAGGTAAAAGTTGATATCTTGAACGTTGATAAAGCTGATAAAGTAATCAGTTAAGCCTTGCTGTTGCACTGCAAGTCCCAAAGCAAGTCCTCCTGCAACAAGCATTAAGGTATCCCAGGGTAGTTTTCGCATATCATCCGCATCTAAAATTCCAAACATGGTGAATCCAACTATAGGTATTCCAGATACTGCAGACACAGGTATTCCTGTCCATTGTGATGTTAGCCAAAATAGTAAACTCGTCATAATGATAATTACCGATACACGAATTTGAGTTGAAGAAATATTTTCATCAATTTCCTGCTTGGTTTTTTGTAAAAAACTTAAGTCCAAAGGCTTATTTCTGATTTGATATTTTTTTAGGAGTGCTATCCAAAACGTGAAAATAAGAACCACAGCAACGGGGATGCCAATGAGCATCCATTCTAAAAAACTAATTTTGATACCGACTCCTTCTAGTGCACCCACAGCTATGGCATTAGGAGCGGAACCTATAATGGTCCCCATTCCACCAATAGCAGCAGCTGTAGGAATTCCAATTAACAAAGCCTTGGTGAGCGGGGCTTTTTTGCCAAGACTAAAGGTGATGGGGGCAATGCTTGCGATCATCATAGCAGTAGTTGCAGTGTTACTCATTAACATAGAAAGAAATGCAGTAATGAGCATTAACCCAAGAAGTATAAATTTGGGTTGTTCCCCAAGTTTTGCTACTATCATTTTCAATAAGCTTTGGTCTAATGCAGTTTTTTTCATGGCTTCAGCTATAAAAAAACCACCCAGAAACAACCAGATAACCGAGTCAGACCATGTTTGTAAATATTGAGTCACATTTTCAGTCTCAAGATTACTCATTGTAAACACCAGGTAGCCAATGATTAAAATCCCAACAGCAAAAGGAGGTATGGCCTCTGTGACCCAAAGACCGATGGCAAACAATAAGATAAATAATACTGAAGTCTGACCTTCAGTAAAACTCTCTTCCTTGATCAAATACGTCAATGCAAGTGCGAGAAGAAAGCTAAGAATAAACTGAAGAGAGCGACTTTTCCAGTTCAGTCGTTCAGAAATTTTTCTATTAAATTTACTAAGGATCTTTTTTGAATACCTTCTAGAATCCTGATACATTGTTTACAATATTTTAAAAGCCAATTTATAGCATTCTTAATATTTAATCATAAGGTTTAAAATTATTTAATTAACTCTTTAGTATTTGATAATTAAATACTTATTTAAACTGAAACTAAATTGACCTAAGGATTGGTTAATAATTTTTTATGGTCGCTCGAATCCTTATTTTTGTAAAAATCGTTTAAAAATACAAGATATGTCAGTAGATACAATAGATAAATTGAGAGTGGATGATGTGAAATCTTCACAACAGGCCATCGATCTTGAAGATAAACATGGAGCACACAATTATCACCCTTTACCAGCAGTTTTAAAGAAAGGTGAAGGTGTACACGTCTGGGACGTCGAAGGAAAAAAATACTATGATTTTCTTTCTGCTTACTCAGCAGTCAATCAAGGACATTGCCATCCTAGAATTGTGGAGGCCATGCACAAGCAGTCACAAACCATTTCTTTAACTTCCAGAGCGTTTCACAACAATGTGTTGGGAGTGTATGAAAAATATGCCACCGAATATTTTCAGTTTGATAAACTCCTTCCTATGAATAGTGGGGCAGAAGCGGTTGAAACAGCGATCAAGATCTGTAGAAAATGGGCGTATGAAGAAAAAGGCATCCCAGAAACAGAAGCTCAAATCATAGTTTTTGAAAATAATTTCCACGGAAGAACTACAACTATCATTTCCTTTAGTAATGATGAAGGTGCGAGAAAAAACTTTGGTCCTTACACACCAGGCTTCATCAAAGTGCCTTACAACGATGCTGAAGCTCTTGAAAAAGTGCTTAAAGAGAACAAAAATATCGCAGGAGCTTTAATCGAACCGATCCAGGGTGAAGCCGGTGTCTTTACTCCAGAAGATGATTTTATTCCAAAAGTCAAATCACTTTGTAACGAACATAATGTGCTATTCATGGCAGATGAAATTCAGACAGGTATTGCCAGAACAGGGGCTTTACTGGCCGTATGTGGAAAATGCGATTGCCAGGGCCACTGTGAAAGACAAGCCACCTACTCTCGACCAGATGTGTTGATTCTTGGTAAAGCCTTATCTGGTGGCGCCTATCCAGTATCTGCAGTACTAGCAGATGACGCAGTGATGAACGTGATTCAGCCAGGTCAGCACGGTTCTACTTTTGGTGGAAATCCTGTGGCTGCAGCTGTGGCGATGGAAGCTCTAGAAGTAGTGAAAGACGAAAAATTAGCCCAAAACGCCAGACGTCTTGGAGACCTTTTCAGAAGTGAATTGAATAAATTCATTGACGACCATAACATCGTAAAACTCGTAAGAGGTCGTGGATTGCTCAATGCCATCGTTATCAACGATTCCGAAGACAGTTCAACGGCTTGGGATATTTGTGTGGCCTTGAAAGAAAATGGCCTTCTAGCCAAGCCAACCCACGGTAACATTATCCGTTTTGCACCACCATTGGTGATTACAGAAGAACAATTGATGGAGTGTGTGAATATCATAACCACAACTTTGAAGGATTTTGAAAAGTAAAATTTGAATCCACCATTTATAAATTAAAACCTCAATTTAAAGATTGAGGTTTTTTTGTTTTAAAAGCTAATGCATCGGTTTTATTCTGAATTTAATGCTGCTAGTTTTAAGCTTTTTCGGTGATAAGCTTTAGTTATTTTCGTTCATTTTTCTACTTCGTCCTTTGAGTGTGATAATTCGAATTTTTAAGTTTGGAATTGAAGTTTTGGATTTATCTGAAGTTAGAAGTTCAAGAAAAATAGTCTACCTCAAATCCTTCAGTTGGAATTCCTCATTTAAGACGCCACTTTAAAAAATAGAGTAAACGCTTAAAGCTGAATATCTTGTAACCTTAAGTCTATTTAAAAACAAAATCCCCTTAAAAATTAGCTCAGTAAAAATTCTACTAAACAATGCTTACTTATCTCTGTTATCAATCTGGAATTGTCTTCGCATTCTTCTTTTTTCCTTTTCACGCCTTTCTTTCTCCTCCAGATACAAAGATTTCTCTTTATCATCTTTGAAGAGGTATTCATCGCTGTTGTGCATATCCAGCCTGTAGGATACCCCAATGCCAGCTCGCCAGCGCTCTGGTGAATCCTTAAAATTGACAAGTCCTGAAACGTCTACTTGAAAGTTTTTGTTCACTAAAAAAGCGACACCACCTCTCAAGATCTCGTCACTGTAGATATCACTGACTAAAGTTTGAAACTCTACAAAAACACCTGTTCGGGCGTAAATAGAGTGAGTTAAGGTGAAAATACCTGCGTATGTAGGAAAATCGGTAGTGGGCTTGTCTACGATAAAGTTGGAAACAAGCACCCATTTGCCTCCAGAAAAATTATTCTGGGTGATGATAGCTGCTTTTGGAGAGATATTGGGTTCACCCTGGAACTTAAATGGATTGTCACCAAACAACAAGTTTGCGCCCGCATAAACAGATACTGCAGGTATAAAATCCTTCCACTGTGGAAGGTTATTCTTTTTCCAGCTGTAAAGATTAGGTCCCTCTTTTTCTCTTTTTATAAATGGGTCATATATGAGGTATTTTGCACCAAGTGTATTTCTTTGAAAATTACTAAAATTTGATGTGGTAACGGCTCCAGACCTTTGAAGGGTCTCTTCTGTGCTTGCAAAGGTTCCATCCAGGACAATCTCCAATTGTTCCATGAACAACCCATACCTCAATTGATATTGAAAGTCGACTTGAGAACGATCTGGAATGAGAGGGAAAGCATGGTTGTCTTCTCCATAGGCAATTCCAGTTTCCAGTTGAAGCACATTGGTCCCAACACTGTAAGCACCAAAGGATTCTCCTGGTCTGTTGGAATTGATCATATCGGTATACTGTGCCTGTAGGCTAAGACTAGCCAGTAAAAACAAGCCAATAATATGTAGTTTCATAAGTCTGGTTTGAAATTCAAATATAAATTAAATTCCGATTTTTTGTGACAGTATATCGCTTTGCTATAAAGTATTGGTATTTTTGTGATTCAAATTATGCTTATGGTAGTTCTGAAAACAATTTTAATTATACTCTTGGTTTACTTTGGAATCAAGCTCCTGGCCAAATATTTCGGACCATTGTTCTTGAAGTATATCTTCAAAAAAGTCCAAAGAAATATGGAAAACCAGTTTAACCCTCACCAAAAAGAAACACGAAATAATTCACAGAAATCTTCTAAAACTTTTAAAAGCAAATCCAAAGACAGTAAAGTAGGAGAGTACGTAGATTATGAAGAAATTGACTAACTTTCGCATTTTACAAACCAACATCCACCAATGAAGTCTGTATTTAATAACTCCTGGAAACACCTTCTGGTTCTACTCCTTTTTGTTGTTGCCTCACTCGCGTTTTTCTATCCTGTTTTAAAAGGTAAAACCATTTACCAAAGTGATATTGTACAATACACAGGAATGGCTAAAGCACAAAACGACTTTAGAGCAGCTGAAGGTGAAGAGCCCTACTGGACCAATTCTGCTTTTGGAGGTATGCCTACCTTTCAGCTCGGTGCAAATTATCCTTATAATTTTATAAAAGAAATAGATCGTCAACTTCGGTTTCTACCAAGACCTGCCGATTATTTGTTTCTATACTTTGTTGGGATGTATATTTTGTTTTTGTGCTTCAAGGTCAATTATAAACTGGCATTTCTCGGCGCACTTGCTTTTGGTTTTTCTACCTACTTAATTATTATCCTAGGAGTGGGTCACAACGCTAAAGCTCATGCCATCGCTTATTTTCCTCTCGTAATAGGAGGAATGGTACTGGTTTATAGACAAAAGCTGTTTTGGGGTAATGTTCTCTTCTGCGTTGGACTTGCTTTTGAACTCATGGCCAACCATTTTCAGATGACCTATTACCTGATGTTATTGTGTTTGGTAGTGGTTATTGTGAACGCTGTACATGCTTATAATTTAAAAGCTCTCAAACCCTTTTTTAAAGCGACTTTAAGTTTCATTCCTGCTATTATTTTAGCGGTTTTGCTTAATATCACGAATCTGTTGGCTACTCAGGAATATGCAGATTATAGCACCAGAGGAGAAACAGGTCTTACTATAGAACCCAACGGAACCGAAAAAGCGAAGTCTGGCCTGGATTACGATTATATCACCGAGTATAGCTATGGTGTTTTGGAAACCTTCAACTTGTTTATTCCCAGATTCATGGGAGGGTCTAGTAGTGAGTCCTTGGGAAAAGATGCCGAAGTTTACAATGAAATTATTCAGCTAGGGGCTTCACCAGCCCAGGCTCTTCAGTTCAGTAAAAATTTACCAACCTACTGGGGTGAGCAAACCTTTATTGGTGCTCCTGCATACATAGGTGCGAGCGTAATATTCCTTTTTGTTCTGGCTTTATTTTTGACCACAGGCAGAACCAAGTGGTGGATAGTCGCTGGTTCAATTTTAGCTTTATTGCTCTCCTGGGGAGATAACTTTTCTCTGCTGACTAAGTTTTTCATCAATTATGTTCCATTTTACGATAAGTTTAGAGCAGTATCTTCTATACAGGTGGTTATCGAATTTTGCCTGCCTATTCTAGCCATTTTGGGAATTTCTAAACTTATTTCCACTGAAATTTCAAAGGAGGAGAAGTGGAAGGCTTTAAAGATGTCTACAGCTATTTTAGGTGGACTCAGCGTTCTGTTTTTATTACTAAAGTCGGTGCTTTTTGATTTTAGTGGCGCTAATGATGCCACTTTTTTACAAAATTACGGTGCCAAATTCGTTAGAGCACTCAAAGAAGACAGAAAGGCCATGTTTACAGCAGATACAATACGATCTTTGGTTTTTGTTTTACTTGTAGCCGGAGCTATTTATTTGTATCTGAAGGAAAAGATAAAACAACCTTTGTTTTTTGGACTGCTTGGTATCTTCATTTTGGTAGATTTAATTGGAGTGAATACACGGTACGTCGGCGAAGATGATTTTGTAGCGACCTCTGAAATGGAAAGACCTTTCCAGGCCAGCCAAGCCGATCTTGAAATTCAAAAAGATAAGTCTCATTATCGTGTATATGATCTCACTTCCAATCCCTTAAATTCTGCCAGAGCCTCTTACTTCCATAAGTCAATTGGTGGCTACCATGCGGCAAAGCCCGGAAGAATGCAGGAATTGTTCGACTTCTATATTTACGATGGAAAACAGAGTATTTTGAATATGCTCAATGTTAAATACTTTATTTTTGATAACGAAGGTCAACCTACACCCCAGGAAAACCCAGATCACTTAGGAAATGCTTGGTTTGTGAACAAACTGGTTACAGTAAACAATGCCAATGAAGCGATTCTAGCTTTAGATTCGATAAACCCGAATACAACTGCGATAGTAGAAAGCAATGAATTTGAGTTAACAGACAAAACCTACGAGGTCAATTTTTCAGACCAAATTGAATTGACTTCTTATAAAGAAAATGAATTAGTATATACCTATAAAGCTGAAAATGAAAGTCTGGCTGTATTCTCAGAACTATATTATCCAAGGGGCTGGAAAGTGACCATAGATGGCAAAGAAGCTGAGCATTTTAGAGCTAACTATGTGTTGAGAGCTATGGAATTACCTGCGGGGAGTCATGAGGTTAGATTTTCATTTGAACCAGACGTAGTGAGTTTTGGAGGAAAAATCAGCCTTGCTAGTTTTATTCTTTTATCACTTATCATCCTTGGTGGACTAGGTTATACATTTAAGCGCAAGCAAGATTAGAAAATGAAGAACGTATTGATTATCACTTACTACTGGCCACCAGCAGGTGGACCTGGAGTGCAACGCTGGCTTCAATTTTCTAAGTACATGCCAGAATTTGGGTTTCAACCCATAGTTTATAGACCTAAAAATCCCAGCTACCCCATTAAAGATGCTTCGCTGGAAGTCGATCAAAAGGTCAAGGAGATTGAAAAATCAATTTTTGAGCCTTACGCTTTTGCTGAATTACTTTCAAAATCAGATTCTAAAACCATCAGCAGTGGTCTCATCAAATCCAGGAAAAGGCAATCCTGGAAAGAACGCTTGATGTTGTACATCAGAGGTAATTTTTTTATCCCAGATGCAAGAGTGTTTTGGGTTAAACCATCTGTAACTTATCTGAAAGATTACATCCTAAAACATGAAATCGAAACCATCATCACCACAGGACCACCTCACAGCTTGCACCTCATTGGCTTAGGATTAAAGAAAGACAATCCTCAGCTTCAGTGGATTGCTGATTTCAGAGATCCGTGGACCACAATAGGTTATCATTCTGAATTAAAACTTACCAAAACCTCTAAGCTGAAGCATCTTGCCTTAGAAAAAGAGGTATTAGATTCCGCAGATCAACTGATAACGACTAGTTTTAAAACTAAAGAAGAGTTTCAGCAAAAAACCAAAACCCCCATTGAAGTGATTACCAATGGTTTTGGGGAATTGTCTGTCGACGCCGAATTAAGCGAGAATTTCACTATTTCGCATATTGGTTCTTTGCTCAACGATAGAAATCCAAAAATACTGTGGGAGGTTTTAGCTGAATTGATAGAAGAAAACCTTGTGTTCAAAGATTTTTTTGAACTTAAACTTATCGGTAAAATCAGTGAAAGTGTTTTGGAATCTGCTCACGAGGCTGGACTCAAGAATTTTGTAAGTGTAATCGGATATCTAGACCATAAAGATGCAGTAGAGAGCCAGCGTAGTTCGCAGATGCTTTTGCTCATTGAAATCGACAAACCAGAAACTCAAGGTATTATTCCAGGAAAACTTTTTGAATATCTGGCTTCCAAACGCCCTATTTTAGCCATAGGTCCCAAAAACTGGGATGTTGCTAACATTATTTCCGACACCAATTCTGGGGAATGTTTTACCTACAATGAAAAAACACGATTAAAGTCATATATTGAGAAGTCTTTCAATGCTTTTCTTAACGGGAAACTGAAAGCCAACACCAAAAATATAGAGCAATACAGCCGTAAGAATTTGACGCAACAGTTAACACAACTCATTAAGTAGTTTCTATGGGAATCGTCGCCAAGCAATCCTTAAACAACCTTATATCTACCTATCTAGGTTTTGGAATTGGCGCGCTCAACGTTCTGTTTTTATATCCAAAATTCCTCACTGCAGAGTATTATGGACTAGTAACTTTCCTGCTTTCTGCAGGAAATTTATTCTGGCCATTTATGGCATTGGGTGTCCACAATACGATCGTAAAATTTTACACGAGTTACAAAAACAAGCTAGATACTGATAAGTTACTCAACTTCGCCCTGTTTTTACCACTTTTACTAGGACTTTTGATAGGGATAGTTGGTTACATTTTTTACGATTTACTACTCAACTATTTTGAAGGAGAAAACGATCTGGTGCAGCCTTACATTTGGGGAATTTTTGTCATTGCCCTAGCAACTGCCTATTTTGAAGTCTTTTTCGCCTGGGCAAAAGTCCAGTACAAAAGTGTGTTTGGGACCATCATGCGGGAACTTTTTCATAGGCTGGCGATCACTATGTTGTTGATTATTCTTTATGCTGAATTGATTAGCGTTCACCTGTTTATTTACCTTCTCATTGGAGTTTTTGTCTTGAGAGCAGTGGTGATGCTGGGTTATGCGATAAATTTGTATACGCCTCGATTTAGCTTTCAACTTCCGCCAAGACTGAAGGAATTGTTGAACTACTCACTGCTCATTTTTATTGCAGGAACGGTAGCAGTGGCTTTGTTTGATTTGGATAAAGTCATGATAGAACACTTTATGCCCATAGAAAATGTATCGATTTATGGGATTGCCATTTACATCGCTACAGTCATCGCCGTGCCTTCCAAAGCTATGCATCAAATCACCAATCCTATTACGGCCAAATACCTCAATCACGGAGAAAATGACTTGCTTAAGGATCTTTATGTGCGAAGTTCCAATACGCTTTTTGTCATCAGTGGGTTTGTATTTACGCTTATCATAACCAATGTGAATCAGTTGTATCAAATTATTCCAGAAGAATATAGAATAGGAGTCAGCATTGTGTTTTTAATTAGTTTGGTAAAACTGAGTGATAATATTTTAGGAAACAACAACAGCATCATCTTTAATTCCAAGTACTACAAAACAGTGCTTCTGGCTGGGGTTGTTTTAGTAGGAGTAGCTTTTGCTCTTAACCTTTGGTTGATTCCTGAATATGGAATTTACGGCTCAGCTTACGCGACTTTCATTTCATTTTTGTTGTATAACATTTTCAAACTTCTCTTTGTAAGAATTACGTTTGGAATTCACCCATTTAACAGAAAGAGTTTTTTGATTTTTTTGATGATTTCAGTTTTGACAGTTAGTTTCTATTTCTGGGATTTTTCAACTGATTTCGCTTTGATGAATATTGCAATGAAATCAATAATAATAAGTGGTATTTATTTAATAGTGAGTTTGAAAGCAGATTTGTCTACAGATCTTAAGGATTTATATTTCAAATTCGTCCAAAAGAAAACTCCTTAGCATTTTCTACTAAGGAGTTTTCCAACTCATCAACCAAAAACCAAATCAAAATGTGATTTAAACAAATCACTATTTACTAAGTCGTTGAGAATTAGGTTTTCTTACACTGTTAAACTTTAGATTTCAAAAATTGACCAGTAAACGAAGCTTTTGTTTTAGAAACTTCTTCAGGAGTGCCTTCAGCTACAAGATGTCCACCGTTAACTCCGCCGCCGGGGCCTAGATCAATAACGTGATCTGCGCACTTGATGAGGTCAATATTATGTTCAATCACAATAACACTGTGACCGTTTTCAATCAAAGCTTCAAAGGATTTCAATAATTTGCTGATATCGTGAAAATGAAGACCAGTTGTAGGTTCATCAAAAATAAACAAGGTCTTATCGGCATTTTTTCCTTTGGTTAAAAAAGAAGCTAGCTTGATACGTTGCGCTTCACCACCAGAAAGAGTAGAGGAACTTTGTCCTAAAGTCACATAACCAAGGCCAACGCTTTGTAAAGCTTCCAGTTTGTTGGAAATCTTGGTTTCATTGTGGGAAGAAAAGAATTCCATTGCATCATCTATCGTCATAGATAGGATATCATCAATGTTTTTGCCTTCAAATTCCACATCCAACACTTGTTGCTTAAAGCGTTTTCCATGACAAGCCTCACATTCCAAATGCACATCGGCCATAAACTGCATCTCGATGGTGACTTCACCTTCCCCTTCGCAGGTGTCGCAACGTCCGCCCTCTACATTAAAACTAAAGTGTTTGGGTTTGAAATTTCTGATTTTTGAAAGCTTTTGCTTGGCAAACAAATTTCGAATATCGTCGTAAGCTTTGATGTAGGTCACAGGATTCGATCTCGAGGACCTCCCAATTGGATTTTGATCGACATATTCAATATGCTTGATGTGTTTGAAGTTTCCTTCAATGCCATCAAACTGACCTGCTTTGGTACCGTAACCACCGTTTTGCTTGATCATAGCCGGGTACAGAATTTTCTTCACCAGTGTACTTTTTCCGCTACCAGAAACGCCAGTAATGGCTACAAAACTATCTAGTGGAACCTTTACAGTTAGATTTTTGAGATTATGTTCTCGCGCTCCTTTTAATTCAATATAAGATTTTGAGGTTCGTCTTTTCTTGGGAACTGCTATTTCCATTTTACCATTGAGGTATTGTGACGTCAGAGACTTGGCTTTTAAGATTTGTTTGTAAGTCCCTTCAGCAACAAGGTCACCACCGTGTGTGCCTGCTTCTGGACCAATATCGATGATGTAATCTGCTGCTTTCATGATGTCTTCATCATGCTCTACTACAATAACAGTGTTCCCTAAATCTCTAAGGTCTTTCAAGACCTCAATGAGGCGTTCGTTGTCTTTGGAATGCAAACCAATGGAAGGTTCATCCAAAATATACATAGATCCAACAAGACTACTTCCCAATGAAGTTGCCAGGTTGATTCGTTGAGATTCACCTCCAGAAAGGGTGTTGGATTTTCTGTTTAAGGTGAGGTAAGTCAGTCCTACATCCATTAAAAACTTGAGTCTGCTATTGATTTCTTTCAATAAACGTTTTCCGATCTTTTCATCGTGTTCGTTCAGCTTCAGTTTTTGGAAAAAAGCGCTCACATCGTCAATTGGTAAATCGACTAATTGTGTAATGTCAATATCATTGATCTTTACATAGGTCGCTTCTTTTTTCAGTCGACGTCCTTTACATTCTGGACACCGTGTTCGTCCTCTATATCTGGATAGTAAAACTCTATTCTGAATTTTATAAGCTTTAGACTTTACGGTTTCAAAAAATTCGTTGATTCCAGTCACATACTGATTTCCATTCCAGATGATATTTTTTTCATCTTCAGTCAATTCGAAATAAGGTTTGTGGACGGGAAAGTCAAATTTATGCGCGTATTTGATAAATTCCTTTTTGTACCAGCCTAAAGTATCTCCACTCCAGGGCGCAATAGCTCCTTCATAAACGCTAAGGCCAGTGTTAGGTATCACCAAGGCTTCGTCTATATCTATTATGTCGCCGTAACCTTCACATTTCGGACAAGCTCCCAAGGGGTTATTGAAGCTGAACAAATGCACATTGGGTTCTGTAAACAGCATCCCGTCCAATTCAAATTTATTATTGAAATTGGTTATTTTTCCAGAAGATACGTCCTCGATATTGAGTTCGCCTTTTCCTTCAAAAAATGCATTTTGAATAGAATCTGCTAGTCTGTTGTAAAAATCTTCATCGTCTTTCACAACAATTCTATCGACTACAATTGAAAGCTCACTTTTCTTAGAAATCTTTTTTTCCTGAGCCTCGCTGATTTTTAGAACTTTGTCATCAACTTTTATTCTACTAAATCCTTGTTGCTGAAGGATTTTTATTTTCTCTTCAACCGTGCGCTTGTTTTCCAAAGTAATAGGAGCGAGGAGGAGGAGTTTCTGTTTTTCATCCTGAGCTTTAACAAAATCTACAACATCTGTCACCGTATGTTTTTTGACTTCATTTCCAGAAATTGGAGAAATGGTTTTGCCTATTCTGGCGTAAAGCAATTTTAAATAGTCGTAGATTTCTGTAGAAGTTCCAACGGTAGAACGTGGATTGGTAGAATTCACTTTTTGCTCAATCGCTATGGCAGGCGCAATGCCTTTGATGTAGTCAACTTTAGGTTTGTCGAGTCTGCCAAGAAATTGTCTGGCGTAAGCAGAAAGACTTTCTACATAACGCCTTTGACCTTCAGCGTAAAGTGTATCAAAAGCTAGGCTTGACTTCCCGGAGCCAGATAGTCCTGTGATGACAACTAATTTATTTCTCGGAATAACAACATCAATATTTTTTAAGTTGTGGAGTTTTGCTCCCTTTATAATGATGAATTCTTTAGGGTCGATTTTATCTAAATCTTTTTGCTTCATAAACATTTGGAATGCTGCAAATATAAAGATTTGCTAAGCCATATCTGTGTTATACACTGATTCATAATATGTTAAAATTATTAACGAGTTGTGGTGAGTTAACTTATATTTATATATTAGCCAGATAATTATAAGCCTATACAGCACTTTTACTTAAAATAATTTAATAACGATAACCACTTATCCAGTAAGTTGGTTTTACTTAAGTAAAGGATATATGAATAGGACTTCCATCTCTTCAGAGGCTTTTTTAGTCAAACAATACATTTTAGGTGATGAAAAATCACTTTCCATTTTAATCAACAGACATCAGCAGAAAATTTTCAGCTTTATCTTTTCCAAAGTTTATGACAAAGACTTAGCCGAAGATATTTTTCAAGATACTTTTATCAAAGTGATTAGAACTTTGAAGCGAGGTAAATATAATGAAGAAGGAAAATTCCTTCCCTGGGTAATGCGAATTGCACATAATTTAGTCATTGATCATTTCAGAAAAAGCAACAGGATGCCAAAATTTGAAGGAAAAGGGGATTTTGACATTTTGGATTTTATGACCGATGGTGATCTCAACGCTGAACGTCAAATAATAAAAGACCAGATCGATACAGATTTACATGAACTTATCAAAGAATTGCCTCAAGACCAGCTTGAAGTGTTGGAAATGAGAATTTTTAAAGAAATGAGCTTCAAAGAAATTGCGTTCAAAACGGATGTGAGTATAAATACGGCTTTAGGAAGAATGCGATACGCGTTGATTAACCTTAGAAAGATTATAGAAAAGCATCAGGTGGTTTTGACCAATTAGGGAATGCAATAATTCAATTTTAATTCCGTTTTCGTTACATATAAAAACAAACTATATGGCGAAAATTTACTTAAATGAAGTCTCCCAATCCTCTTCAAGACCAATGAAACCTTCAGCAAAAACTATCAAAGCTATTTTAGATTTTTCTAAAGCTTTGACTGTCGTAAACTTTAAAAATTTACAATTCGACAGCATTCAGAATTAAATTATTAATCCTCAGTTGAAGGCTTCCTTATTTCGATTTGGAAGTCTTTTTACTTTCATAAGCTTTGATCACAGACTTCCTTCCTATAGTTTTTGTGATAATGTCTTTTTCCAGATTCCAGCCCCTTGCTGGAGAATATTCTCTTCCATACCAGATGATCTGTAGATGCAAATCGTTCCAGACTTCTTCTGGAAAAAGTCGCTTAGCATCTTTTTCGGTTTGCTGAACGTTTTTACCTGTGCTGAGATTCCAGCGGTACATCAATCTGTGAATATGGGTATCTACTGGAAATGTAGGGACTCCGTAGGCCTGTGCCAAAACTACAGAAGCAGTTTTGTGACCCACAGCCGGAAGTTCCTCCAGAGCTTCCATGTCATTGGGTACTTCTCCATTGTATTTGTCTATAAGGATATGAGAGAGACCATATATGCCTTTTGCTTTCATCGGAGATAAGCCAACTGGTTTGATGATTTCCCGAATTTGATCTGGGCTCATTTTAATCATGTCCCAGGGGTTGTCTGCCTGTTCAAAAAGTAAAGGTGTAATTTGGTTAACTTTTACATCTGTACTTTGGGCTGAAAGTAAAACAGCAATTAAAAGTGTATATGGATCTTTATGGTCTAAAGGTACCGGAATAGTGGGGTAAAGTTCCTTTAACGTATTTATAACGAAATCTACTTTTTCAGATTTTTTCATTTGCTTTACTTTTAAACAAAAATAGGAATTATGACAACACTAAAAGCGGGAGATAAAGCCCCTAATTTTGAAGCTAAAGATCAAGACGGAAACGTACATACACTTAAAGATTATGAGGGTAAAAAACTAGTTGTTTTTTTCTATCCAAAGGCTAGTACACCAGGCTGCACAGCAGAAGCATGTAACCTGAGAGACAATTGGAAAATATTTGAATCTAAAGGGTTTCACATTCTGGGAGTAAGTGCAGATTCTGCCAAACGCCAGCAAAATTTTAAAAACAAATATGAACTTCCATTTCCCTTACTGGCAGATGAAGATAAAGAGGTCATACAAGCCTTTGGCGTGTGGGGTCCTAAAAAGTTCATGGGAAAAGAATACGATGGCATTCATAGAACAACATTTGTCATCAACGAAGAAGGCGTTTTGGATGATGTTATCACTAAAGTAAAAACCAAAGCTCACGCGGAACAAATTCTTTAATTTTTGGATATATAAGATTTCCCCAAGAATTAATGTAATTTGGTTTCATGAAATGGGAGCAAGCTATACAGGATTTTACCTACTATCTTAAAATAGAGAGAGGTCTGGCCGATAACACCATCCAAAATTATCGGCTGGACATTTTAAAATTGACCAATTACCTTTCAGAATTTGACTTGAATACCTCTCCAAATGAAATCACGGAGGAAGACATTCAGGGTTTTATCTATACAATCTCAAAATTGCTCAATGAGCGTTCTCAAGCCAGATTGATCTCTGGACTGAAAAGTTTTTTTGATTACTTAATTTTTGAAGATTACAGGACAACCAATCCGCTGGAACTTATAGAATCGCCGCGCCTTGGAAGACAACTTCCAGATACACTGTCTACAAATGAAATAGATAAGCTTATTGGTGCCATTGATTTATCTCATCCTCAAGGTCATCGTAATAAAGCTATCATAGAAACACTGTATGGCTGCGGGCTTCGTGTGAGTGAGTTAATCAACTTAAAACTTTCTCATCTTCATTTTCAAGAAGGGTTCATCAAGGTCATAGGAAAAGGAAATAAAGAACGATTAGTTCCTATCAATGATTATACTCAAAAATTCATTAATCTTTATAAAGATGAGGTAAGGATATTTCATGAGCCCAAACCTGAATTTAAAGATATCTTATTTTTAAACCGACGTGGTGCTCAGTTAACTCGAGCCATGATTTTCACTATTGTAAAACAATTAGCTCAATCAGCAAATATTCAAAAGAATATAAGTCCACACACCTTTAGGCATTCATTTGCTACCCACCTTTTGGAAAATGGAGCCAACTTAAGGGTGATCCAGCAAATGCTGGGGCACGAAAGCATTACCACAACAGAGATTTATATGCATCTGGATAAAACACATTTGAGATCTGTGCTAGAGAAATTTCATCCCAGGGCTTAAAGCTCAATTTTGCTAAGTATCTTGTAATTTTTATAGAGTTTTCTAGTAATTATACCGTAAATAATTCTATAAAAGAGTAAAAAGAACCCGATAATTAAAACTAGGAATAGAGTCATGATACCAGCAAAAATCCAGAGTTCCTTTTCACTCAACTCAGATTGGTATTCAATAAATTTCAAGCAGGTTATGATAAAAGTAATTGCTAAACCGATAATATTGTACCCTACATAAATCTTGACAGTTTTTCGAGTTTTAATGATTTGTTTCATTACTTGTTTTGCCGAATTATAAATTTGAATGCGTTTATAATTGATAAAAAATAAAGCAATAAAAATAATGAGGACAATATAATTTAAATATTTAGTTACTGTCCAAAAATCAGTCATTCCTAAATTCTCGATCATATCATTTTGGTCTTCAGAAAATGCAAATAATTCTACCACTATCCAAAATGTAAATTCTAAAACACTGATAATAAAGATCCACTTCACACTCGAAGAGGATTTTTTGTGTAGCATAGGCATCAATTCTTCCCGAGAATATTTTGGTAATTCTTTGGTTCGTTCTTGCCAGTCTTTTTTAATAAGGTCTAATTCATCCATAATTAAGGATTCAAAATGTTTTTTAGCTTTGTTTTCACTCTATTCATTTTCACTCTTGCATTTACTTCAGAAATCCCTAAAGTTTCTGAAATTTCAGTATATGGTTTGTCTTCTAAATAAAGTAAAACCAAGGCTTTATCAATATCATTTAATTCTTTTATAGCAGAATACATCAATTTTAGGTTGTCGTCTAAAGTGCTGTCATAACCTTCAGCAGAAATTTTGAAATCAAAATTCTCCCAGGGCAAGGTTTGGACTCCTCTTTTTTTCTTTCGGTATAAGGTAATCGCTGTATTTAAAGCTACTCTATACATCCATGTACTAAACTTTGACTCTGCTCTAAATTTCGGATAAGCTTTCCACAATTGAATGGTTATTTCCTGGAATAAGTCTTTGTGAGCATCTGCATCGTAGGTATACATCCTACATATCTTGTGAGCGATATTTTGATGTTCCTCGAGAAGGCCAATAAATTTCTTTTCTAATGCTTTATTCAAAACTTACTTAGTCTACTTGTAAGTCGTTAAAATTATCAAAAGTTACAGACTTGGGTATAAATTAAATTATTTTTACTAAAATTCATATTATGAATGTTCCAGTTACAGATTTACCAAGGGTTGTGATTATTGGAGGAGGATTTGGTGGAGTAAGTTTGGCAAAAAAACTTGAGAAAAAGCCTTTTCAAGTTGTGATGTTGGATAAGAGAAATTATCATACTTTTCAGCCATTGTTATATCAAGTTTCTACCTCTGGTCTTGAGCCAGATTCTATCGCCTATCCCATTAGAAAAATACTAAAAAAAAATAAAGATGCTTACTTCAGGATGGCAGAAGTAAAACATATAGACGATAAAAAGCGGGTTGTAGAGACGAATATTGGAGAAATTACGTATGATTATCTTGTAATCGCGACTGGTTCTAAAACCAATTTTTTTGGGAACAAGAGCGTAGAAGAGAATGCGATCTGGATGAAAACTGTTCCACAGGCACTAAACCTGAGGAGTTTGATTCTTGAAAATTTTGAAGAAGCTACCATAACCAAAGATACAGACCGTAGGAAGGCTTTATTAAACTTTGTGATTGCAGGTGCTGGCCCTACAGGTGTAGAGTTAAGCGGAGCTATTGCAGAATTGAGAAGAAATGTAATTCCTAAAGACTACCAGGATATTGATCCAAATGATATCCACATACATTTGATAGAGGGGATGGAAAAAGTACTTCCGCCTATGAGTGATAAATCATCAGCAAATGCACAAAAATACCTTGAGGAACTAGGTGTTGAAATCCACCTCAATACGTTTGTAGAATCTTATGAAGATCATGTTGTTAAGACCAATAAAGAAGATTTGTCTTTTCAAACGGAGACCTTTATCTGGAGCGCAGGCGTAACAGGTGCCGCCATAGAGGGCCTTAAAGAAGGAGCGCTTATGGAGAAAGCCAACAGGTACAACGTCAATGCATTTAATCAAATAGACGGCTACGAAAATATTTTTGCCATCGGCGATATCGCTTTAATGACAAGTGAAGAATTTCCTAAGGGTCATCCTATGGTTGCCCAACCCGCAATTCAGCAAGGAGACCATCTAGCTAAAAACCTGCTTAGAACCATCAACAAACAAAAACTTTTGCCTTTCGAGTATTTCGATAAAGGGACCATGGCCACAGTAGGTAGGAATAAAGCAGTAGTAGATCTTGATAAAATAAAGTTCGGAGGAGCCTTTGCCTGGTTTGTCTGGATGTTTGTCCATCTCTGGTTTTTAGTAGGTTTTAGAAATAGAATTGTTACATTCTTCAATTGGACGTATAGTTACATTAATTATGATAGAGCTGCGCGTCTTATCGTAAGACCTTTCAAGGCTGAAAAACTTAAGTCTCCAGATTAAAGCACCTATTGAAGTTCAAAAAAAAAGCTGGAAACTTTATTTAGTTTCCAGCTTTTTGGTTTTGAGCAGAAATTTTTAGTTTCCTAAAACTTCTCTTACTTTTTCTCTCAAGTCATTTCCTCTTAAATCTTTTCCAATGATAATACCATTTTCATCTATAAGGAATGCTGCAGGAATTGCTCTCACTCCATATTTTTGAGCAATTGGCTCTTGCCAGTGCTTAAGGTTTGAAATATGATTCCAGTCCAAATTGTCGTCTTCAATAGCTTTTAGCCATGCATCTTTACGATTTGGCTTGTCCAGGGAAACACCTACAACTGTAAATCCTTTGTCCTTATAGTCATTGTAAATGCTTACAATGTTTGGATTTTCAACTCTGCAAGGTCTGCACCAGGAAGCCCAAAAATCAATTAAAGTGACTTTCCCTTTGGCATCATCGAGTGATAAATTATCACCATCTGGTGTAGGGCCGGAAAATTTTGGAGCTTCTGCACCAAGGTCTGTGGCTCCTATTTTAGCAATATTTTGTCCCATGGCTCTGCCTAAAGGAGTATCTTTCACTTCTCCATCGTATTCTTCGTAGATAGATTTCATCTGGTTGAGAGGAATAGATTTTGAATTCATAACATCAGATAAGGCCATCATGCCTACTATAGAGTGAGTATTGGTTTTAATAAATTCTAGAGTAGCTTCTTTTGACTCTTCTTCAATAGCTTCGATATCCAGTCTATAATCTAAAACTGCAATCTCATCTTTGGTTTGCAAAGCCTGTTGATGCTCATTTTTAATAAAGTCACGTTCTTCAGCGTAACTTGTAATCATGTCGAGGTAATCTTTTAGAAGTTGATTGTGTTCTCCAGCTTCGATTTTAGAATTTCTCAAATTAGATTTATCGGCTTCAATCTTGATCTGATTTGCATCATTGATAAAAATCATATTACCGTTTACTCCTTCAATTTGAATAAGGTTGATGTCCTGATTAGATTTTTTTAAGTCAAATTCAAAAGAATTATTTTGAACTTGTGTCGTGTCCAAAGGGATAGGGATATTCTCAGGGCCAAGTTGAGTGAGGTAGACGTTTGTTCCATTCTTTACATCATCAATGGACGCTTCAAGTTTTGGACTAGAGGAATCACAACCAACAAGAGCTAGAAGGATAAATAAGCTAAAAAATATTCTCATTTTATTCGTTTTTATAAGTACAAAAATAACATACTCCTGCAGAGTAGAACTTGAACTTGGAAATAAATTAGCTTTATATGATAAATCTATCATAACTTAAAAGTTTAAAAATCTTATTATAAATAGTATTGTAATTCTTATATTACATTATGGACCGTTACGAAGATATATACCCATTTCAAATAAAGTTAAGTTTTCAAAAAATACTTGATAACTTTCATAATCGATTAGAAAAGGAAACTAATCCTATTTCTAAAAAATACATGCAGGATATTTTGGACTATTCCAAAACTTATCCGGAGCTTTTTAGCGGTATTGAAGATTTTGAAGACCTCACGCCTTATGAAAATCAAATCAAGATGTTACTGGATGATTTATTCCCAGATATTCTCACTTACAATGAAATAAAAGTAGCGACGGTTCCTTTTAGAAATAAGATGTTTAGAACAACTAAACGTTTTCAGGCTATATTGGATTCAGTTCCTGATAAAAACTTCAAATTTTTACCCAGAAATTTTAATGTTGAAAAAGATTACATCCTGGCCTGTATCATTATTTTGAATACTTATTATAAGTACAATATAGATTTTTTCAGACCAGAATATTATGATGTACCAGATGCTAATGGCAATTTGCGTAACTACAGATTATTTGTTAATGCTGATTTTGTTGAGTTGATTCCTAAAAAAAATGCACCAAAAATTACAGATAAAGATGTTGATGAATTGTTAAACCGGTCCAATGATATTGATTTTTGGAAAGAAAAATTCCCACCAAATTCATGGATATTCAAGGGGTTTGCAATTTTAAACTTGACTGACGTAACTGCTGATAATAGCATTTCAGAAATAAAAACCCTACTTCTCAACAACAATATTTTTTCTGAATCTGAAGTAGTTTCTCACAAAATGGTTCAGATTTTAAAGTCGATTTTTAATCTACCAAAGCTTGAGTTTGGCTTTGCACTTTTCAATGATGAAACCGAAAAATTTCAGCAAACTCATTCCAATTTTATAGAAAGTTTTATCCTTGATTCTATTTCAGAAAACGCTTGCAGAGAAGCTTTTTGTCACGGAGCTTATAAAGCTATCGTAAATCAACATAAATATTTTAGTATTACAGATGTGGATAATTATGTTGAAAAAAATCCTACGAATAAATTTGCAAATCATCTTCAATCCAAGGGTATAAAATCTGCGATACTAGCGCCAGTAGGCAAAAACAACAAATTGCTAGCGATCCTGGAATTGGTGAGTTACTCTAAAAATGATTTGAATAACATTAATGCCATCAAGCTGGATGATATCGTGCCTTATATAGCTGAAACAGTTGAGAATTATAGACAAGACCGACAAAACAGGATTAAAGCGATAATACAAAGTGAATATACCTCGATACATCCAAGTGTGGAGTGGAAATTTGAAGAGGAAGCGGAAAGATTGTTTCTTGAATCCGTAAGCAACAGGGACTATGAGCTCAAGGAAATTGCTTTTAGAAATGTATATCCACTCTTTGGACAAATAGATATAGCTGGATCTTCTACGCAAAGAAATCTGGCTATACAGAATGACTTGATTTACCAACTGAATCAAGTTCTGAATATTGTTAATTCTGCATTTGAGGCCCAGTCAATTCCAGTCTATGAGCAACTTGGCTACAGAATTACCGATACCCTTTCGTACTTAACTGAAGGCATTACAGCTTCTACTGAAGAAAAGACCGACAAACTCTTGAGAGAAGATATTCTTCCTGTTCTGAAACACATTCAGCAAAATGTGCCTTCATGTCGATCTATGGTTGAAGTTTACCTCGAAAAGACTGAATCTGGGGCAAAAGCTTTTCATAAAAACAGAGATGAATTTGATGAAAGTGTTTCAAGAATCAACTCTTGTATGGCCAGCTACATTGATTTGAAGCAGGTGGAAGCACAGAAGCTTTTTCCACATTATTTTGATAGATACAAAACTGATGGCGTAGAACATAACATGTACATAGGACAATCCATTGTTAAGGATCTGACCTTCAGCGAAGTTGTCCTGGAAAACTTAAGGTTATGGCAGTTGTCGGTGATGTGCGAAATGGAAAATAAGTTTTATAAAATACAGGAAACCAAGCACCTTAAGTTGAGTTCACGCTCTCTTATTTTAGCTTTTAATAATACATTGACTATACATTACCGAATGGACGAGAAGCATTTTGATGTCGATGGGTCTTATAATGCAAGGTATGAAATCATCAAAAAAAGAATAGATAAGGCTTTTATTAAAAATTCTAATGAGCGCATCACTTCCAAAGGGAAACTGACAATTGTATACTCCCAAAAAGAAACTGAAGACGAATACCTTAAGTACATAGACTACTTGCAGAGAAAAAAGTATCTAGAAAAAAATGTTGAAGTACTGGATGTAGAAGATTTGCAGGGAGTGTCTGGTCTTAAGGCAATTCGCGTTGGCATATTGTATCACATAGGCGATAATACCGATGAAAGCATTACCTATGAAGATTTGATAGAATCTTTAGATGCTAGTAATTAGTGTTGAATGATGATCTGTGAACCGGACTAGTCAACACTAATAACGTTTCTATACCAGGAAAAGAATGGAACTCTCCAACCTGCAACTTTGATTTTGTTGTTTTTGTCTAGTTCGATTTCGTTTTGTACATCAGCGCTATCAAATTTGAAAAACAGCCAGCTGTCTGTATTTTCAAATACCTCATCTTCACCGTAGACTAGGAATTTACTTTTTATTTCATCTCCTTTCCCTGTGGTAATTCTTTCTTTATCACTTATTGTGGTTTCAATAGTTTCGTAGCTTAAATAATATGCTACTGGATAACCAAATATGAGGACTAAAACAATGATGATGATTATTTTTTTCATTTGCTGAAATGTAAATATGATGATGAAATTAAATAAGGTTAAATGCAATAAAGAAACTGATTACTGAGATGATAATTCCTGCCATGAACGTGGTATAGGTTAATCTCAAAAGCCTATATTTTCTTTCAAGAACTTTTCCCAGTAAATACAAGTCTTTTACCAATGCCTCATAAACATAGTCTTTGTCTTTCATGATTTCTTTGACGCCCCACAGGTAATCATCAAAACTCATCTTATGGAAATTCCCAAAAAATAAAATATTAACGTCTCTGTTTTCTACTTGTTTTTTGGTGAACTCACCTGAGGTGACGTTAGGCCTGGTAGATAATATCGAAAGAATGATAGCAGCTACACTAAAACAAATTAAAATGAGAGTGGGAATCATCAAATGGGCATTACTAGGATTGTCTAATTTCGGAATAATGTTAGCCAAAGCCAAAGAGATTATGATCGCATTGACAGACAATAAAATATTCGCTTTGGTATCAGCAATATCACTTAGTTTGATATGATTTCTTAGCGTTACACGAAATAGTGTTTGAATACTTCTTTCAGGATTATCATTTTTATACTGAGCTTTATACCTGGCTTTTAATTTTTCTTTTTCTTTTTTTCTCTTCTTTTTTTCTTTTCCCTCAATCAGTTTAATAAGGTTTTCCTGTTTGAGAGCGCTCCAGTTTTTTATCGCATAAGTAGTATAGTATTGATGTTGTATGGAAAGCATTTTGATGTTCAAATCAAGCCACTCATCAGCGGTGTATTTTTGCCCTCTCAGATTCAATTCCTGCCTTAAAAGTTCGCTTACTTCTTTGAAATTATCTTTTGCAAAGTGAGAACAATCTGCATCTTTGATAATTTTTTCAACTTCAGACTGAGGCTGAGCTCCCATTTGAGTCGCATCTATAGTTTTTTCAACTAAAGCGATAGTATCATCAGACAGGTTTTGCTCTTTCAAAAATGCTCTTGCAATGCGTTTGCTTTCTTCTTCATGATAGCTTTCAGAAACAGTATATCCTGTGTCATGCAACCAAGCTGCAAGCATTAAAATGTTTAAATCTTCTTTATTTAGATTTTGTTCTTCAGCAATAAATTTAGCACTCTCAACAACCCTTTGGGTATGATTGAAATTATGGTACACATATTTATTAGATAACTTATCTTTGAACAATTGCAATACGAAAGTTTCAGTTGTTGAAATAAGTTCTGTCATTTTTCTTAAATTTTGACGACTAGTTTTTAAAATAATTTCTATGAAAGTAAAACTACCCTGGATCGCATTTAGCTTTCTTATAATATCCTGCGCAACTTACGAAGTTAAATATAAAAACCCAGACAAGTTTCAATCAACATCATATCCCGAGACAAAAAAAATAGCTCAGCGTTTTTATCTGATAGGCGATACAGGTTACGAAAATTTAGAAGATGCGCCTCCTGGTATTTTGGCCTTTAAGGCTTTTGCAGAACCCCTGCATACTAAAAATGATAAAGTTATCATTTTGGGAGACAACATTTATCCTGCAGGTCTCCCGAGCAAAGGTAAAGACAATAGGATGCAGGCTGAACGTATCATAGATCAACAAACGAGTAATTTGAGCTTTTTTGAGGGGGATGTTCATTTTATCCCAGGCAATCATGATTGGTATTCTGAAGGAATCCAGTCTTTAGAAAATCAAAAGAAACGGATCAAACAAGTCTTAGAAGATCAGGACAAACCCTGGTTGCCAAAGCCGGGATGTGGTATGCATTTCGTAGATATTTCAGAAGATGTTCATCTTATCATTCTCGATTCTCAGTGGATTTTAGCCAATTGGGATAAAAATCCATTGATCAATAGGAATTGTGACGAGATTAAAACCCTCGATCAATTCTATGAAGAATTTGAGACCGAGTTGAAAAAAAATCAGAACAAGACTACCCTTGTGGCATTGCATCATCCACTTTATACCAATGGTGTTCATGGAGGTACTTATGAATTTTCCAAGCACTTGTTTCCATCAAAAAAAAAAATACCTTTACCAGGCTTGGCATCTTTAGCCAATCTAATTCGGGTATCGGGAGGAGTTTCTGTTCAGGATACTCAAAATAAGCAATACCAATCCATGGTAGATAGAATTACAGCTATCTCCAGCAGATGGAATAGAGTTGTTTTTGCCTCTGGTCATGAACATAGCTTACAATACATAGAACACGATTTAATTAAGCAGATCGTATCTGGTTCTGGGTCCAAAAAATCATATGTTAAACTGGGAAGCGATGGAGAGTTTGCCTATCCAGGTTATGGTTTTGCTATCTTGGATGTGTTTGAAGACGGGTCCTCCTGGGTTCAATTTTATTCTGCAGACGAAGACGATCCCAAACTTATTTTTCAACAAGAAGTTTATGAAGGTGAAGCCACCTTTGATCTCAAGCAGCTTCCTGAAGAATTTCCTGAAGAATATACCACCTCTATTTACGAGGAATTCAAATCTGAAAGAACAGGGTTTTATGAAAGCGTATGGGGAGAACATTACCGAGATTTATATACTCGTGAGATAACAGTACCAGTACTGAACATTGATACAACCTTCGGTGGATTAAAGCCCATGCGGATGGGTGGTGGTATGCAAACCAATTCACTTAGGTTGAATGATAAAGAAGGAAGGGAGTATAACATTAGACAAATTAAAAAGAATCCAGTAAGACTTCTTCAACAATTTGTTTATCCAGATAAAAACTTGAGTGGAGAATTTGATGATACTGTAGTAGAAGAAGCTCTTTTGGACTTTTTGACTGCAGCGCATCCTTTTGGTTTTATGGCAGTTCCAGACTTGTCTGAAGCTATTAGAGTTTACCATACCAATCCGCAATTGGTTTACATTCCTAAACAAAAAGGTTTAGGAAAATTCAATCAGGTACATGGAGATGAATTATATATGATAGAGGAACGTCCAGAAGATCACTGGATGGGTACAAAAGGAGTGTTTGGAAACCCAAATCATGACATTATAAGTACAGCTGGAATGATAGAGCGTTTGCGTAGAGATGAAAAATATAAACTCGATGAATCCAACTATGTAAGGGCAAGACTATTTGATATGCTTTTAGGAGATTGGGACAGGCATGAAGACCAGTGGCGTTGGTCTGAGTTTGAAGAAGAAAATGGAGATAGGATTTTCAAGCCAATTCCAAGAGATAGAGATCAAGTGTTTGCCAATTTTGATGGAGGTTTTTTTAAAGCTTTAAGAGCTATGAGTTCTATGCCTAAAAAATTTCAACCTTATGATGAAGATATTGAACACTTGAGGTGGTTTAATAATTCAGGATTAAGTCTGGATAGAATGATCATAAGGAATGCAACCAAAGACGATTGGTTAAGGGAAGCTGCTTATATTCAGCAGCAGTTGACAGATGAGGTAATAGAAAAGGCATTTTCAAGATTTCCTGAAGAAATAGATAAAGAAAGAACGGCAGACTTGATCTCGATTTTCAAAGCTAGACTTAGAAAACTGAATACCTACGCTGACCAGTACTTCAGTATTTTAAATGAAATCTCTGTTCTAATTGCTACAGATAAAGATGATTTTATTGATGTTGAGAGACAGGAAGACGGTAAAACGCGTGTAAAAATAATGCGCGATATAAAAGGGAGCAGAAAATATACTATTGTGGATAAAACCTTCGATCCAGACTTTACAGATGAAATCTGGATTTATGGATTGGATGATAAAGATACCTTCACCACATCTGGAGACTTTTCAACAAAAATTAAGGTAAGATTAATTGGTGGTCATGACGATGATACTTTTCGAATCCAGTCTGGAAAGAAAGTGAGGGTTTATGATCATAAATCCCTTGATAATTCAGTCGAGGAGAAGAACGGGGGAAGAGTAGTAAGAACTGACAACTATATCATCAATACATTTGATAAAGACAGAAGTGTGAATCACACCACTTCATTTTTTCCACGCTTTGGGTTCAATCCAGATGATGGCCTTTTGTTTGGTGCTCAGGCTACTTATGGTTATAATGGTTTTCAACTCAACCCATTTACTTACAGGCACAAAATTAAAGCTGGAATTTACACAGCTACAGGTGGATATGATGCTGGTTATGAAGGTGAATTTGCAAATATTTTAGGGTCTTATAATTTATTTACAGCTCTGGAGTATTCCAGCCCAAACTTTGCTAGAAACTTCTTTGGTTTTGGAAATGGAACTGAAAATGTAGATGAAGATTTTGGAAGAAATTTCAATAGAGTGAAAATAAGAAGGATTGAATTTGAATTAGGCCTTCGCAGAGCATCCAAATATGGAAGCATTTTTGAACATAAATTATCTTATCAAAATTATGAAGTAGAACGAACTCAAGGCCGTTTTATTGATTTAATAGGAGATGATCTAGAAAACGAAAATCCTACATTTTTCGACCAGAAAAACTTTGTCTCTTACCAGTCTTCTTATCAATATCAAAGTGTTGATGATGCATTAAACCCTTCTCGCGGGATGGATTTTAAAGTAGAGCTCGGGGCTACTATGAATACTGAAGACACCGACCAGCATTTTGTATTTCTTAATCCACACCTTGAATTTTACAATCCACTTACGAAAGACAAAAAATGGGCATTAAGAACAAAAGCTTCATCACAATTGATCTTTAATGACGATTATGAATTCTATCAGGGAGCCATTCTTGGGGCAAGAAATGGATTAAGAGGTTTTAGAAGAGATCGATTTATAGGACGTGAAAGCTTTGTAGGGAATGTAGATTTAAGGCACAGTTTTAATTCTATCAAAACCAATTTTATTCCTCTACAATTTGGAGTTTTTGGAGGATTTGATGTTGGTAGAGTTTGGGCTAATGTCCCAGAGTCTAGTCAATGGCAAAATGACTACGGAGTAGGGTTTTGGGTGAATGGAGCAGACTTATTTTCTGGAACATTCAACTTTTTCCACAGTGATGATGGGTTTTGGTTCTCCTTCGGTTTTGGAGCTCAATTCTAGACTATCTTTTTGATAACTCTCAAGTTATGAGAATATCGCCCTGTGTCTGTATTGAATATGCCTGAGTGGTCTATTCTATCTATTCGCACATGACCGTGGGCGTGAATGATGTAATTGTCTTTCATCATAATTCCTACGTGGATAATTCGCCCCTCATCGTTATCAAAAAAAGCAAGGTCTCCTGGTTCACTTTCTTCAATAAAAGATAGCGCCTGACCTTGCTTGGCTTGTTGAAATGCATCTCTATAAAGGCGTATTCCACTTATTTTATAAACCATTTGAGAAAATCCACTACAATCAATTCCAAAAGGAGATTTACCACCCCATAAGTATGGAGAGTTAAGATACAGCATAGCTGTATCAACCAATTCAGATTTGGAAAATCCTTCATTTGTTGCACCATCAAACTGATGATTCAGTTTTTTTGATGAGTGTATAGCCGAACCTATACAAACAGGCATTAAATGTCCAGTTGATGTTGTCATTAAACTCAATAAATCTGTAGAATACAGGTGCTTTTCTTTCGTTGCAATGAAAGTAGTCTCATCAATTTCAAAGGCTTGTTTTTTATCCAACCAGCCTTCATAGCCATCAAAAGCTATACGAATTTTTATCCATTTGGACTTAGTTTCAATAATTTCAAAATGATCACCATAAAGCAGTTGAGTAACCATTTCTGAAGCGTCGCTTGCTTCTGCTCTCACAGGAACAACACTTAAAGGACAAATTCCGTATAGCATCTTGATGAATTAAAAAATGATTAGCGTCCCAAAACCATTGCAGAAGCACCACCACCGCCATTACAAATGGCTGCAGCCCCAAGTTTGGCGTTGTTTTGTTTCATTATGTTTATAAGTGTGATCAATATTCTCACACCAGAACAGCCTAATGGATGACCAAGAGAAACCGCACCGCCATGTACGTTTACTTTACTACTATCCAATCCCAGCAGTTTTGTGTTAGCGATTCCAACTACAGAGAATGCTTCGTTGAACTCAAAGTATTCAATGTCTTCTTTGGTTACATTTGCTTTTTTAAGGGCTATGGGTAAAGCTTTAGCAGGAGCAGTTGTAAAACGTTCAGGTTCCTGAGCTGCATCTGCATAACTTTTGATTGTAGCCAGGACTTCAAGTCCTAGTTCTTCAGCTTTTTCCTTGCTCATTAAAACTACAGCACCGGCACCATCATTAATTGTTGAAGAATTGGCAGCTGTTGCTGTACCATCCTTGCTAAAGGCAGGTCTAAGTCCGGCAATTTTGTCCAACTTGATGTTTTTGTATTCTTCATCTTCCTTCATGATGACCGGCTCTCCTCTACGTTGTGGAATTTCCACGGGAACAACTTCATCGTCAAATTTTCCATTTTTCCAGGCTTCAGCACTTCTTTTATAAGATTCTTTTGCAAATTCATCCTGCTCTTCTCTTGAAATATGGTGTTCTGTAGCACAAAGATCAGCACAAACGCCCATAGCATTATTGTCATAGGCATCTACAAGTCCATCACGCTGCAAGCCGTCAACCATCTGAGTTGGACCGAATTTCTGTCCATTTCGTAAGTGAAGGTAGTGTGGAATCATGCTCATGTTTTCCATACCACCAGCAACAATGATTTCGGCATCACCAAGCGCAATAGCCTGAGCTGCTTGCATTACAGCCTTCATCCCGCTGGCACATACTTTATTTATGGTTGTACAAGGGACCGTATCTGGAATACCGGCTCCAATAGCCGCCTGTCTGGCTGGAGCCTGGCCGTTATTGGCTTGTACAACATTTCCCATAAGAACCTCATCGACAAGTTCTGCTTTTAAGTTGATTTTGGACAATGCACCTTTTATGGCAATTTCTCCCAGTTTTGTAGCTGGGATATTGGATAAGCTCCCAAGAAAACTCCCGATTGGTGTTCTTGCGGCGCTTACTATAACGATTTCTTTAGACATAAAAATTAAAATTTTATTTTCAGCGAATTTAAGAATTTAAACCCAATCGCGTTTCATTTAAGGAGACCTTAAATTATTTTTATGAGGTAATTCTTTGTCAAGTTTGCTGAATTTGGCAGCCTTGAAAGTATTAAATTTAGATAGAGTCTTAAGACTATATATTTTCATAAATTTGAGCAATCTTAAGTTATGAAGAATCTTCTTGACAATTTATATAGAAATCAATCCATCATCTTTAAGTTTTTCCTTTTAGCTTTAAGTGTATTTCTAATTGTTTACTTTTTCCCCACAGGGGGGCAATTCAAATTTGAAATCATCAAAGGCAAGCCCTGGCAATATGAGAACCTTTATGCACCCTTTGATTTTGCTATTTTAAAGTCTGATGAAGAAATAGCAGCAGAAAAGTCTAAAATTAAAAAAACACATATTCCTTATTATAATTTTGATGTCTCTACAGCAGAAAAGGTCAGGGAAAATTGGAAAGAAGATCTCGATTCTACGCAGGATTCACTAATCCAAGCTAATCCATCTGTTTCTGAATTTACTTCCAATACAATTGAAGACATTTATAACACCGGGATTCGAATTAAAGATGATGAGGAAAACAACTATACCATTGTATTTCTTATAAAGAACAAAGAAGTTGAGGAAGTCTTGTATAAAGATTTACTCACACAGGAAGACCTCAAACCCTTTTTGATTTCAAAAATTGAAGATAACAATCTCACCAGTTTAAGGAATCCGCTTTTAGAGATTTTCTTTGAAGTTTTAAAAGTAAATGTTGAGTACGATGAAGATTTAAATGAGAAACAGATTCAGTCAAAATTTGATCAAATCTCTTATACCAGGGGCAGAGTAACCAAAGGCAGTAAAATTATTGCTAAGGGTGAAATTATAGAAGGGGAGAAGTTAAGAAAACTAAAATCTCTCAAGCATGAATACGAATCTCAAAGCCTGGAGTCTTCGGCCTATGTAGTTGTGATTACTGGTTACACATGCCTTGTAGGTCTATCATTGTTGATGCTTCTTTTGTTTATAAGACAATATCGTCCAGACATATATGATAATAACAATAAAATCACCTTCATTTTTTTCAACATTCTATTTCTGGTATTTCTTACCCTTTTGGTTTTGAGGCTGGACACAGATTACATTTACGTAGTTCCACTTTGCATTCTGCCATTAACTTTAAAAGCCTTTTTTGATGCTCGTCTGGGTTTGTTTACTCATATGATTACAGTACTTATTTTGGGACTCATTGTGCCAGATAGTTACGAGTATATGTTTCTACAGGTCATAGCAGGGATTGTGACAATTTTGACGGTTTCAGAATTGTATAAACGGGCTAACCTCTTTATTTCTGTAGTTCAAATTACTTTGGTTTACATCTTTGCTTACTTTGCATTCAACATGATAAAAGAAGGAAGTATCTCAGAAATTAATTATAATAATTTCATTTACTTCTTACTAAGTGGTGTAGGCTTGCTATTTGTTCAGCCGTTGATATATGCTTATGAAAAGATTTTTGGATTGATTTCAGATTTATCTCTTTTGGAGCTTTCAGATACCAATTCAAAATTATTAAAAGAGCTGGCCAACGTTGCCCCAGGTACTTTTCACCATTCTTTGAATGTAGCTAATTTAGCAGAAGCCGCTGCCAACGAAATTGGTGCCAATTCACTGCTGATAAGAGTTGGAGCTTTATATCATGACATCGGTAAGATGAAAAATCCGATTTATTTTACTGAAAATCAAACGACTTCTGTTTCTCCTCACGATGAGCTTTCTCCAAGAGAAAGTGCAGAGGTGATTATTAATCACAGACTCGAAGGAATTGAAATCGCAAAACGAAGAAACCTTCCTGATAGAATTATTGATTTTATAAGAACGCACCACGGCACAACAACAGTCTATTATTTTTATACCAAGCAAAAAGAAGAGGATGAAGGCGAAGTAGATCCACAGGATTTTAAATATCCTGGACCAATTCCTTTCAGTAAAGAAACAGCGATTTTAATGATGTGTGATTCTGTTGAAGCTGCTAGTAAATCTCTAAAGGAGCCTAGTACACAATTAATTGATGACTTTGTCGAAAAAATTATCAATAAACAAATACAGGATGATCAGTTCATCAACGCCAATATTACCTTTAAAGAAATTCAGTCTATCAAAAAGATTTTGAAAGCCAAATTAAATAATATTTATCACCTCAGAATTGAATATCCAGATTAATATGAAGTCTATTGTAATAGCCATAGATGGCCATTCTTCCACAGGAAAAAGTACAGTTGCCAAGAAACTCGCTAAAGAACTGGAGTACAAATATGTGGATACAGGTGCGATGTACAGAGCTGTAACGCTTTTTGCCATCAGAAATAATTGGATTCGAAATGCGGAAGTTGATGAAAATCAACTCATTGAAAACTTATCTTCCGTTGAAATCAATTTTGAATATAATCCTGAAGCAGGTACCAATGATGTGATTCTAAATGGTGAAAATGTAGAGAAAGAGATTAGAGCGATGGAGGTTTCAGAACATGTGAGTTCTGTTGCTAAAATTGATGAGGTCAGAAAAAAACTGGTTGAAATCCAAAAGCAATTGGGGGACGAAAAAGGCATTGTCATGGATGGCAGAGACATCGGGAGTGTCGTGTTTCCTGATGCTGAACTCAAAATATTTATGACGGCTAGTGCAGACATCAGAGCTCAACGCCGCTTCAATGAACTCAAGGAAAAAGGCGAAGATATCACTTTTGAAGAGGTCTTAAAAAATGTCAAGCATAGAGATGATATCGATTCCAATAGAAAAAACTCACCGCTTATTCTATCTGATGATGCTATTAAAATTGATAATAGTGAGTTATCACAAGAGGAACAATTTGAGATTATTTTGAATTTAGCAAAGAAGCGAATCGCATCAGCTTAACCCATCTTCAAAACCAAATCAATTAACCGGTTACTATACCCTCTTTCGTTATCGTACCAGCCAATAAGTTTTATCAGGTTTCCACCAATCACCGAGGTCATTTCCGCATCAAATACGCAGGAATAGGGATTTCCAACAATATCAATACTCACTAGTGGCACTTCAGAATATTGAAGAATACCTTTTAAGTGCGTTTCAGAGGCTTTTTTGAATAGAGCGTTGACCTCTTCAATACTGGTAGAGGTTTTTACGTTGAGTGTCATATCCGTTAGAGAGCCATTGGGTACAGGAACTCTTATACCACAGCCGCCAATAACGTCGCTCAAGTCAGGGAATATTTTCGTCAATGCTTTTGCAGCACCAGTTGTTGTAGGAATAATCGATTGTGAAGCTGCTCGTGCTCGCCTTAAATCACGATGAGGCTTATCGTGCAAGCTCTGATCGGAGGTGTAGGAGTGAACTGTAGTGATGTAAGCCTGCTCCACTTCAAAGGCATCGTGAATTACCTTCAGCATTGGTGCTGCATTGTTTGTCGTGCAAGAAGCGTTTGAAATCATGAGATCATCTTCTTCCAACACCCAATCGTTGACACCCAAAACTATCATTTTCACGGAATCATCGCTTGGCGGAACACTCAAAATCATTTTTTTGGCGCCAGCTTCCAAATGTAGTTGTAATTCAGTTTTGGTCTTGAATTTACCGGTACATTCTACAAGTGTCTCCACACCAAATTTTTCCCAATTCAAATCTTGAAGTTTTGGAATATTGACTAGTGGAAACAATTTACCGTTCACTAAAATACCTTCATCGTTATAACTAACTTCAAAAGGAAATTGGCCATGAATACTATCGTATTTTAATAAATGCGATAATGTCCTTGCGTCTGCAAGATCATTAATGGCGACTACTTCAATTTGTGGATGCTCGTATAATAAACGAAAAAGGCTTCGACCGATGCGACCAAAGCCATTTATTCCTACTCTTATGGTGTTATTCATTCTTATTCAAGATGTTTGTGAGCCTTGTAAGAAGATCTTACCAGCGCAGAACTTTCCACGTGTCTAAAACCTAACTCTTTACCGATAGTTTTATATTTTTCGAACTGCTCCGGTGTAATAAATTCCTGAACTGGAAGGTGTTGCTTGCTGGGTTGCAAATATTGACCAATAGTGACCACATCCACATCCACGCTTCTAAGATCTTTTAAAGTTTGGATGACTTCTTCTTCTTTTTCACCAAGGCCTAACATGATACCAGATTTTGTTCTTCTGATGCCTTGTGCTTTTAAGTATCTCAAAACTTCTAAACTCCTATCATATTTCGCTTGTATTCTCACTTCTCTGGTCAAACGTCTTACTGTCTCCATATTATGAGATACTACTTCAGGTGAAACTTCAATAATTCTATCTATATTTCTTGTGTTACCTTGAAAATCAGGAATCAAAGTTTCAAGTGTCGTCGTTGGATTCATTCGCCGTATGGCATTTACGGTTTCTGCCCAGATGATAGACCCCATATCTTTTAAATCATCTCTATCTACAGATGTCACTACGGCATGCTTAACGCCCATAATTTTGATGGATCTTGCCACTTTTTCTGGCTCATCCCACTCAATGTCTTCAGGTCTTCCTGTTTTTACTCCGCAAAATCCGCAGGACCGCGTACATACATTACCCAAAATCATAAAGGTAGCTGTACCTTCTCCCCAGCATTCCCCCATGTTTGGACAGCTTCCAGAGGTACAAATGGTGTGCAAATCGTACTTATCTACAAGCTTTCTTAAGTTTCTATATTTCTTACCCGTAGGTAATTTTACACGCAACCATTTAGGTTTACCCGTTCTGGTGGTGGTTTTATTTTCGGTAGTTGTTTTTTCTTTTTCTAATACTGCAGTCTCCATATGTTGCAATTTTGTACAAATGTAAGAAATTATGAACAGCTAAACCTCAGTTTGACCACCTCTTGCTTTCAAATTAAGAAACTCTAAGACAAATTTAACCTAGGTTGATTTTTTCGATAAGCAAGCAGTTTCTTTCTTCGGAATTTGTCACCGTTTACTTAAATGTTTGGATCAATCTAGCTTTTATTTTTTTGAGTCAACCTCATGCTCTGGCTACTATGTAATAAATCATTAAAAAGTGACTGAAGCTACCTAGCATCACGAAAATATGCCAGATCACATGATTGAAGGCCATAGAAGTTTTGACATAAAAATAAATGCCAATAGTATAAAAGAGTCCTCCAAGTGCCAGCATCGATAATTCCAAAACTGTAAAGTTTTTCATTACGGACATGATGTCAAAAACAATAAGCCAGCCCATAAGTAAATAGAGTAGAAGAGAGATTTTTTCAAATTTACCCGTGAAGAAAAGCTTTAAAATGGTACCTACTAAAGCGATTCCCCATACTGCATAAAATAAAACCTCGCCATAACTATCTATTAGGACCGTGAGGACAACTGGACTATAAGTTCCGGCTATTAAAAAGTAAATACTAATATGATCGAGTACTCTGAGTTGCCTTTTTAAACGTTCATTGGTTACATAATGATAACTCGTAGAAGCTGCGTATAGTAAAATCAATGAAATGGCATAGAGTAGTAGACCAAGAGTGAGGTTTTCATCTTTCACATCTATATGCAAATACAATATACTTATCCCCAAAAAGGCAAGTAGCAATCCTATACCATGGGTTAGAGTATTCCAAAATTCTTCCTTTTTGGTTTGAATAATTGACATGCTGTTATATCAATAAAATTAACTGCAAATCTAATTTATTACCGTCTTTGAATAAAAAATCTCAATAGATATTTTCTATTGAGATTTCTTGTAAGAAAAGTACAGAATGAAGCCTTCTCTTGTTGTTAATAAGTAAAACAACCACACCTATCTCTCCTGTAGCGCTCTTTAGCCCTAAAGTTGATCATAAATGAATGTATGCCTCCATTGTACTGTCCAAAAGTAACAGTAGAGATGTCATAAGCATAACCTGCCATAATCTGATCTGTTATTCTAAGTCCTATAAAAGCGCCAGCCGTTACATTATGTTCATAATTGGCACTCGCAAATAATTTGTCCTTCCAATCCAGGTTAAAAGCTATTAGAGCACTGTATGGAGCACCATCTGCAACCCTGGCAAGCATTGTAGGCTGAAAATAGACTTCACGTTCCAGCTCAAACCTGTAACCTGTGGTCACAAAGTAGTTTGGAGTTGTATTGGCCAGCGTATTTCTAAAATCATCAATAAATTCTGTGGTTAGAAAATTGGGAACAGAAACTCCTACAAAGAAATTTTCTCTATGAAGAAAAACACCTGTACCAAAAATAAAACTGGTTCTGGATAAATCTCCAAAGGGATTTCCAAATTCATTTTGGTCCTCTATAGAAAGTCGGTTATAATCTATAGCATAATTGTTTGCTCCTAGTTTTATACCTGTAGAAAGTAACCAATTTTGAGAAAGTCTTAAATGGTATGCAAGATTTCCTACAACTCTATTCTCTGTACTCGCACCAATACTTTCACTCATTACATCAAAACCTGCTCCCAGGTTTGTGGTTCCAATTCTGTCATGGCCAGTGAGAAGTAAAGTTTCTGGAGCACCTTCAAATCCAACCCACTGCGAAGTGTAGAATCCGGTGGCGCTATATCCATCTGAACTTCCTGCATAAGCAGGATTGTACATCAAAGGTGCATAAACGAAGTTTGATAATTTCACGTCAGTTTGGGCTTCAGCATAAAAACCAAGACCCAAAATTAAAAGGAGTGTTATGTTTTTAAGAAAGTTCATCATCTGTTGTTATTATCAATTTGCACGTAACCTTTCTTAGTGTCATTATTACAAGGTGATCTATATTTCAAAATATAGAAGTAGGTTCCAGTTGGTAAAAAGTTGGTTTGATTTACTGTTCCGCCAACATTAGATGCACCTTTGAAGGCATTATCTGTATTGTTATAACCAGTCGTTTCCCAGACTAACTTTCCGTAACGGTTATATATTTTCATTTCATTCTCTGGAAATAATTCAATATTGATGACATTAAGTTTTTCATTGAGGTTATTACCATTGACGGTGATGTAGTTGTTAACATCTATAATGCCTTCAATAATATTTACTTCTACCCTAAGGGTTTCACTGCTCAGACAGTTAAGATCTTCATCAAAATTCCTGGCGTACAACATGGTGTTTTCAGTGATTAAGTAATCAGCTGGAAGAGCATCATCACCGTCAGGTGTTAGGTACCATTTAATATCCATACCCTGCACGTCTAGATCGCTTACAGTAGGCTGGTCTTCAATACAAAACTCCTGAAAAGGTTCACCCGTTGGAGGATCAATTTCATTTACAAAATCTTGCTCTATTTCAATTTCTAAGAACTCCAGACATCCATTGTCATCCATGACTTCTATTTCATAAAGGCCTGGTTCTAATCCTTCAAATAAGAATGTAGAGTTTCCAGGGCCAAAATTGGAAGTGTAAGGTGGGGTTCCTCCTTCTACAAAGAGGGTTATAGTACCATCATCAATTCCAAAACAATTAGCTTGTGTGGTTTGGAAACTCACCTCAAGTAGAGGAGGTTCTTCAATATTTACTTCAAGATTAACACTACAATTACTCGCGTCTGTTACTACGAGAGAATACACGCCTGGAATAAGATTATTGAGACTTACCTCAGAACTTGTAAATCCGTCTGGGCCACTCCACTGGTAATCATATGAACCATTAGCAAATAACCGACCGCCTTCAACTTCCACGTCTATAAACCCATCAGCAGCATCAAAACAGCTTATGTTTTCGAAATTGTGGTTTATTTCCAACTCGTTTACGCCTTCAATTTCAACACTTACAACTTCCTTACAATTAAATCTATCTGTTATTTCTGCTGAATATACTCCTGGTTCAAGATTCGTTAAAGTCTCACCAGTTTGACCATTATCCCACACTACAGTATACGGTGCAGTTCCTCCTTCAATTTCCAGAGCTATACTTCCATCTTCATTGAAGGCGCAAGTTTCATCTTCAGAATCTACTGTAATCTCAATAGGATCTGGCATTATTAATTCAACAGTTTCAGAAGCGATACAACTCAAGTTATCATACACATCAACCGTGTAGACCCCGGGTCCAACACCTGTTAAGTTCTTTTCTGTAGAAATGACGTCATCTACTTCATTTTTCCATTCGTATTGATATGTAAACTCATTTGGACCTGTTTGCAGAGGTGTCCCACCTTGTACGTCAATATTGATGAAACCATTAAATTCGTCAATTAAATTTTGAACGTTTTCGCTTCCAGGGATTACAATATCATCGGTACAAACAATAGCAGACTTATCAAGGATCTCAATTTCAATTGGAGTTGGTTCAGTGACTTCAAAATCTTCAATGACTGTACAGTTATTTTGATCGGTTATAATTACAGTATAGTAACCGGCTCCAATATCTTCCAGGTCCTGTGTTGTGGCCACGAGCATACCATCTTTTAGCCAGGTATATGAATAACTACCGGTTCCACCTGTGACAGAGATGAGGATTCTGCCTGTAAAATCTCCATGACATTGAATATTTAGAACAGCATCCTCTATAACCACAAGTTCTTCTGGCGCTTCAATTTCATAAGTAAACTCATATACACAGCCAAAACCATCAGTAATTTCTAAATTATAGGTTCCCTCTCTTAAGTTGAAGATATCTTCCTGATTGGAACTGTATCCGTCAGGACCAGACCAATTAAACAAATATGGTTGATTAACAGATCTTGGAATTCCACCTTCTGGACTTATTTGAATGCTACCATCGTTAGCATCTGAGCAGCTTGTTTGATTTCCATTGAAATCTGAAATCACTGCATTGTCGATGATTTCAGAAGGAACTGTGATGGTGAATTCAATTGTGCTTTGACCACAAGGATCTCCACCAAAGGTACTTTGTGAAGTAGCTGTTATCACCGCTGTCTGGGTTTCTCCAGTTGTGTTTGTCGCTGTAAATGTAGGTAAGTTTCCAGATCCACTTGCTGCTAAACCAATCTCAGTATTTGAGTTTGTCCATTCGTAAGTTGTAATCATTGTAGGGTTGGTAGTTGTAAAATTTATTCCTCCTACCTCATCACCTTTACAAACTTCCAAATCTTCAACAGGATTTAATTCCGCGAAAGGTACAACCGACATTGTCGCCGGATCCGATACGATTGGTCCACAACTTGAATTGTCAAAACTAACAACCACATAGTAATACTGTTCTCCAGTAACATTTGTAGGAGGTGAAAATGTTGATTGGTTTTCTCCTGCTATTGCTGTTCCGCCCACGTTGCTGTCTTCATCATTTTCAAACCATTGATAGGTTGGATTTCCTAAGCTAAAATTTATATTTACAGACAGAAGGTTTGGTACTGCATCAAGGCAAAGTTCTTCAGATTGAGGATGCTGATTAATTAGTGGTTGAGGTTCTATTGTTATCCTGGCACTTTCACTAATGGTTTCACATCCAGGAGCATTTTGAGAAACAATTACATAATAGTACAGTGTGCCTAATTCGTCAGTAGGTGGAGTAAAGTTAGAATTGATCTCATTTGCAATTGCTGTACCTGTCGAAGTATCATTTGTATCATTCACATACCATTGGTAATCCAATTGACCAATCCCACCAGATACTTCAACATTTAATTCGTCTGGGGTTGCACCTAGACATAAATCCTGATTATTTAGCTGTTGTGCATCTATACTTGGATCTTCCAAAACTTCAACTTCAGAGACCTGACTGATAACGTCTCCGCACTCATCCCCTTCAGGACTTATTTCTACATAGAAATAATAAGTACCTGGAGTATCAAAAGGAGGTGGAAGGTAAGTTGAATCTGTGGCACCAGGAATTGCTGTACCTCCGGCATTGGTTGGTGTTGTATTCCTAAACCATTGGTATGTAGTAGAAGTAGATTCCCCACTCTCTAAACCGACACCCAATGGTGAGATTTGACCACCTTCACAAATGGTTTGCAAAGCTTCAGGTTGTTCTTCAATTAGTCCAGAACTCTCTACTATGACCTGGACCGTAAAAGGATCTCCCGTACAATTTCCAGATTGAGGAGTTACAGTATAGGTCAATGTCGCAATATTCTCCGTTATGTTAGTTACATTCTGGCTTATTTCTGTTTGTGGACTTGTTTCAGCAGAACCGCCTGTAATTGCTCCAGCTGGTTGACTCACTGGCTCCGTCCAGGTATAAGTTGTATTTGTAGGAACTATATTACTTCCAACATCACTTGGTATTACCGAGAAGGTTCCACCTGTACAGATGTTCTCTGTAATATTTTCAATAATTGGTCTGGGTTCAACAACGACTTCAATAAAAAAGGAGTCTCCGGAACATGCTCCACTTTCTGGAAAGACTTCATAGGTAACAGTCACATTTTCACTGCTATTGCTGATTAATGTTTGTTGTATTTCAGATTGAGGAAGTGAAGTTTCAGTAGCTCCAGTAATCGTTCCCGGTTGAGAAACTGTTGGTAATCCCCAAGTATATCTAGTCCCCGCAGGAACTCTATTTGGAGCTACATCATCTGGATCTATAGTAAAACTCTCTCCACTACATAAGTTTAAACCTGTGTCTTCAATAAATGGTTTTGGCTCAACGTCTACAGTTATTGTAAATGGTTCACCATCGCATCCTTTTACGCTTGGAGTAACAGTATATATTACTGTTGCAGCTTCGCTAGTTATATTTTCGAGTAGCTGATCTATAGAATTTGAAGGTGTAGCTTCTGCTGTTGCACCTGTTACCGAACCTGCTGGATCTATTGAAGGTTCATCCCAAGTATAAGAAGTTCCTCCAGGAATCTGATTCCCTATAAAATCCGGGTCCGGTACGATTGAAAAAGACCCCTCACTACAAACTTCAAGGGCAATGTTTTGTATGACGGGCTCCTCAGCAAAATTTACTGTAATTGTAAAAGGTGGTCCTTCACAACCATCAAAAATTGGAGTCACCGTGTAAATTAAACTTGCAGCATTAGTCGTAAGATTTTCTATGGGTTGAGAGATACTGGTCTGAGGTACTGGCTGTCCGGAGCCTCCTACAACAGCACCAGGCGGGTCACTCACTGGATTATTCCAGATATATGTGGTGCCAGCTGGAACGAAGTTTCCTCCAGTTGAATCTGGAATGACTTCAAAATCATCTCCATTACATAAGTCAACACTGATGTTTTGAACTAGAGGTGCCGGATTGACCGTAATTGTGAATGTTTCAGGAATACCTTCGCAGTTTGTTGATCCAGAAGTCACAATTGGAGTGACAGTTACTGTAGCTACAATTGGATCTTCTGTTAAATTCTCTGTTGTAAAACTTGGTAAATTTCCAGTTCCAGCCGTAGGTGTTAACCCAATGTTGGTGTCGATTTCCCATTCAAAATTTGTTGTACTAGACGTGTTTGGCGAACTGAAGATAATTTCAGAAGTTGTATCTGTGCTACAAAATTCTAGATTTGGAAGAGGGTCAACCTCCCCCAGAGGAAGTATTTCTAATTCGATCGAATCTGAAGCCTCCGAGCATGATCCCGGAGGATCATCTGTTGTGATGGTGAGCGTCAAAGTTCCTGTAAACCCAGGAGGCGGGGTGAACTCAGCATTAGGATCTGTTGGATCTGAAAAAGTACCTCCATCAGAAGAAGTCCAGGTTATGCTGGATGCTGCAGCTCCAAAATCACCATCAAGTGCTATAGTGCTGTCTACACAAATAGGGTCATAATTACCAGCATCTACCTCCGGACCAGCGATAACTGCAACAGTATGTTCATCCAGCGCTTCAGAACATAAAGTCCCTGAATTATCTGAAGATAGTCTAAACGTTATGTTTCCTACGTAGCCAAGCGGTGGAGTGTAAATAGGATCAAGTGCACTTGCATCAGGCGTGAAAGTTCCTCCGGCAACGCTAGCTGTCCAGCTGCCAATTCCTGTGCCTCCAGATACAATACCATTTAATTGAATACTGTCATCAACACAAACCTCTGTTGGTCCGTTTGCTTCAACATTTACTGGTGGTAACACTTCTATATTTCCATTGTAAGTGTTTGATCCACATTCATTTGTTACCGTTAATTCATAAGTATAATTCCCAGGGGTGTTGTAAGAAATTAATGGATTAGGATCATTAGAACTGGATATAGAAGCAGGGGGCGAGGCTCCAAAATCCCACGAATACGTGGTTCCGATAGAAGTATAACAATCGTAAACAACAGGGTCTATTGTGAAAGGTTCACCTTCACAAGCAATAAGGTCTTCCAGCTCAACTTTGGGTTTATCTTTAATAGTGACAATTTCTTCGTAAACATCATCTCTACACTCTTCACCTGGTAAAATGTCCTGAACAAATACTTCTAAACGAATGGTGTAAATTCCAGGTGCATTGAATTCAAATTCAGGCTCAAAATCATCAGGTCCTGTTCCATTAGCAAAGTTCCAACTTGGAGCGTCTGGAGGACAATCTGGATTTGTAGCTGTTACGGTCCATTCGTATTTGGGTTCTATATCACAGCCTTCAGCCTGGGATGTGTTTTCTGTAGAGACAATTAAGTTGTCCTCAAAACAAGCCTCATTTTCATTAATTGTAAACTCAGATATGACTTCCGGGATGATACAAATTTCCTGAGTAATTCTACTTTCTCCGCAGTTGTTTCTTGTAACAAGTGTGATGTTATAATATCCAGGTGTATCAAAAATAACTCCCAGTATTTCACTACCATCATCCCAGGAAAACCAATCAGTTCCGTTTCCAGCATCGCTGCCAAGCTGTCCTCCAGCAATTGTTGTTCCAGCTGTTGGGGTAACCTCCCAATACCTTCCATAATCATCATTACATCCGCTAGAAGCTGTATTGGTACCCCCAAAAGAAATATCTGTAAAATTAACAAGGGAGTTCACACAGGCAATTTCAGCAGGTAATATAAAGTCCGCCTCTGTTGGCTCAGAAACACGAATGGGTCCTGTGGAAACGAAATTACCATCGGTACTACATGGATTGGCAGATGTTGCTGTGATTGAGTAAGAGTTGGCGAAAGGTGTTCCATTTACAGTGGAATTTACTCCACAAGATGTATCTAAAAAAGTATGAGTAAAGGTCTCTGAAATAGAACCTCCTATAGGATAGTCTGATGATTCAAGAATGATAGCTGGCGAACCATCATTTATTAAAATAGTATATGTGGTTCCTGGAGTATTGTTGGCTACAGAAATTGTATACTCGTATTCGTTTGGTAGACAATTTTCATTACCTGTTAATTGAACATTAATAACAGGTGGTTGCGTACCTACAAATACCCTGAATTCACTAGTGCCAGTAGTGCCATCTGGAAATGTAACTGTGTAAGAAAGTGTGTATAAACCTGAAGTGTAGGTGTGAGATTCTACTGTAGTACTAGTGTCACCATCTCCCCAGTCAATCAAAAATGTGGTCCCTGCTGGGTATGTTCCAATATCTGGATCAACAAAATTGAATACTCCATTATTAGACAAATCACCAGTACATCTTAAAAAAGTTTTGAAACCATTTTGATCTTCAACACCATACCCCCCTGCACCTCCAAGAGGATTTGTGATGTCTAAGTCTGGTGGTAAAAAAGCGTTGGACTCCTGATCTGTTAAAATCTCAAAAAAGGAATTGACCTTTTGTTTTTTAACAGAAGGTTTTTGATTTTGCTGCAATTCGGTATTCGCAAAAGCAATGTCGTGTTCTGTTTCGTAATTGTTATCGAATGTTATAAAAACAGCTAATCCAATCACTAGTGAACATCCAATAAAAAATGAAGAGAGTAGTTTTGTTTTCATTAGCTGTAGTTTTCTTAAATTATCTACGGGAATGAATCCTTAAGGTTCGCTTAAAAATTAATTTTCCATTTGTAGAACTTTAACTACAATGTTAATGACAATAATTCACATGTGAAAGCAATAATTAATAAATATTGAGGATTTTTTTGATTTAATAAGTGATTTCAATCATAAATAACTGATTATCATGAACTTATGATTTTAACAAAAAGAGAGTTAAATTTTCAATAACGCAATAATAGTATAAAAAGTACAATTTTAAGCAGTAAAATTGGAAAGTTTAATCGATTTAAGTGGTCTTGGGTGTCTACCAGTCGGTATTTTCAGAAATAATGAATTGGTAAAGATCTGAATTTAAGTTGTTAAAAAAAGTAGATAAAAGGGATCTGCTTTGGTCTAAATCTTTTTTAATGACCTCATCTTTTATCAAATTAACATCTGATATCTGGCGATATTCTGTGTAGTATTTATAATTAAGGTTAGTAACTTCAAACCTGTATTTATTGTCTCTTAAGGATATTTTTATCTCAAAATTCAAATCGGATGGTAAGTTTTTAACCTTTAAAAACCGTTCAGATTGCGCTGAAATGGAAAATGTGTTTTTACTAAAGCTGCTTTTGTTTAATGTTCTCTCCGTAAAGTAGCTCTCTATCCAGGCCTCGACTTTTTTCTTCAGTGAAGCTTGATTTTTATTTTCAACGTCAATAACAACAGCTTTTGGAAAATCATAAGTATCAAACTTTAGTTTATCTATGTTTTCTTCCTGTCCAAAGATAGATAGAGATACCAAGATCAATAAAAGTGATGTTATGCGTTTATACATGTATAATGCTTTTTAAGAATATTCAAAATTAATCATATATACTTAGAAAGCACTTATAATAAGATTTAAGATGATTATTTAACGCCTGTGAATCGTGTGACGAAACCTTTACCAACATGGAATTCACCTTCAGCTAGTTCTATTTCTAGCTCTTCAGTATATATGTGTGATAAATTCTTAAAGTCGTTTCTTATCATTTCGGAGGTATACAGCATCTCAAAACTTTTTGGACCTCCCGATTTAAAATTGTCTTTTAACTGTTTGGGGTGAAAAGCCTCTAAAACGATTCTTCCACCTGTTTTTAGAGATTCTGTAGCTTTTCTATGGAGATAGTTTCTTAGCTCTGGATTTACATGAGCGTAAATCAATGCTATCAAATCGTATTTTCCTGCTGTAAAATGGAAGTCTTCAATTTTGGCCACATTATAGGATATAGAGACTCCTTTTGTCTGGCACAATTCTTCAGCTTTCATTCTTCCAGCTTCAGAAAAGTCGAAAGCATCTACCTCCCAACCATGTTCTGCGGCAAAACAGGCGTTTCTTCCTTCGCCTTCCAGCGGAAATAATGCTTTACCATGTTCTTTTATTTTTTTTAATTCAGATTTTAAAAATGTGTTTGGCTCCTGACCATAAACAAATCCATTTTGTGCAAATCTTTCATTCCAGAATTCTTTCATAATTAAAAACCCGAAGCTTTTGCTTCGGGTGAATTAAATTTATTTATAATTTTTCATTTGTATTTTAAGATCGTTTTCACCAGAAATCATCTCGAAAGATGTATTTTTTGTTCTCTCAAGTTCGAGTGCATAAACCAAAGCATTGGCTACATCTTCTCTAGGGATTTGTCCCATCTTCTTCAGTTTTTTAGCAATTTCAACTTTTTCTGTGCCTTTTTCATTGGTAAGTCCACCCGGCTGAACAATGGTGTAAACCATTTTAGATTCTCTTAAAAAGTCATCTGCAGCTTTCTTACACTTTAAATACAATTCTAAGCCTTCCACAGAACTTGGGTTGTCCGTCCCCATTGAACTTAACATCACAAATTTTTGTAGTTTATGAGCTTTTGCCAATTCAATAGATCTTATCGCTCCTTTTTGATCTACGGCGATTGTTTTTTCTTCCTCTGCACCGCCACCTGCTCCTGCAGCAAAGATGACTTTATCCATGTTTTTAAACGCATCGGAAAAGTCTTCTTCCAAATCACCTATTCTAGTTTCTATACCTTGATTTTCAAAAAATGGCTTTTGTATGTCCTTTCTTATCATGGCATAAGGTTTAAACTCAGTAGAATCTCTTAATATTTTTGAGATGATTCTACCCGTTGTTCCATTTGCTCCTATTACTAGTATATTTTGCATTAGATTTTGATTTTATGATTTGTTCAAAGTTATTTAAACTTACTTGGCTTTCAATTAAAATGAAACTAAATGATTGCTGTATTAAGTTAAATACTATTAATTATTCATTTTTACTGTAAATATCATCAGTTTTTACTGCTTTTTGCCTGAAGCGATAAATTAGTTTGTGTTTTCTTGTAACGCAAGAATAATTCAAACGTATATATAGTGAAGCAATTGAATCAATCTCAACTGAATTTGTCGTCAATAAAACTTATAGAACAATGTCTAAAGGGGAACAGAAAAGCTCAATTAGAGCTTTACAAAATGTATTGTCACGCCATGTTTTCAATAGCTTTGAGATACGTAAGGGATAAGGATTTAGCTCAAGACATAACTCAGGAAGCTTTCATTAAAGCCTTTACAAACTTGAAGTATTTTGATTTTAATTCCACTTTTGGAGCATGGTTAAAGCAAATTGTCATCAACCAGAGCATTGATATGCTGCGAAAACGAAAATTTGATTTTAATATTGACGAGATCCAAATTCTTAAAGTAGATGATGAAGAAAATTGGGATGTTGATGATGCTATTGATGTAAATGAAATTAAAGATGCCCTTGAAGAATTACCAACAAAATACAGACTTGTGCTAAAGTTATTTCTGATGGAAGGATACGATCACGAAGAAATTTCAGAAATACTAAAAATTTCTGTGAACGCTTCAAGAACTCAGCTTTATAGAGGAAAGAAAATGCTAATAGAGCAACTCAATAAAAGAGGCTTTGAAATGAGGTACAACACCTAATTCGCATCAACCAGAGAATTGATTATTGAGTATAACACACCTAAAAGAACAATAAATTTGAACAGATGAAAGACTTGCGTGACTTCAATTATGATGAAATAATTAAGATGCCTGATGGCCATTTGGAAAGCTTTCAAACAAAGCTGAATAAAAAGACCAGAGCAACATCCGTGGAAGGATGGATTCAAAAATTTGCTGCTATATTGATTATTGGAATTTTGATTTCTACACATTGGATTCAACCTGAAACTTCAGAATCTAATTCCAATCCACTGGCTAATGAAACCATTGAGTTGAATGATGTTTCACCAGAATTAGGAACTCTTGCATCTTTTATTCAGGCTTCGATAAACTATGAATTGGCAACTTTAGACTATGGCAATTATGAAGATGTAGCTTTTTCCTATCTGGACGAACTAGAAAGAATTGAAAACGATTATAAAGAACTTCAAAAAGAATTGAAAACCAGTGGCTTTAATCAACTAATCATAGAAGCCATGATAGAAAATTTACAGTTGAGATTGGAATTGCTTCAAAATTTAAAACTCAAATTAAACGAATTAAAAACATTAAATCATGAAAAGAATACTCAACAACAGTTATAAGCTATTGCTTTTAGTTCTATTAGTTCCATTTTTAGGGTTTGCGCAAAGCAAAAGAGAAAGCATTGAAAGTTTTGATGTTGATAAAAACCCTGAAATCAAATTAGATCTTTCGCATGCTCAAATTATAGTGTCTACCTGGAACAAAAATAAAGTAGAGGTAAAGACCACATTAACGAGTGAGAATCTAAATCAAGAAGAAGTGGATGAAATCTTTGATGCAAATGCAGTCAAAGTTTTAGGAAATAGCAGACGAGTTGAGATTTCCTCAAACCAGGAATCTATGTTAAATGAAAGTAGAGTAATGGTAAAAAGAATTCCACTGCCTCCCTCGCCGCCAAATCCGCCAAGGGTGAAAGGAGCGCCTACACCGTTAAAAGGGAAAGTCTCTACAAATTCTCAAGGTGTACCACCACCGCCTCCTCCAAGCCCACCTCAGGCTCCATTAGAATTTAACTTTGATTATAAAGCTTTCAAGGAAGATGGGAAAGCTTATCTGGAAAAATTTAAGGAACAGATGGAGTCCTCAAACTTTAAAGAGGAAATGGAGGAGTTCAAAGAAGCTATGCTGGAATGGAGTAATGAACTTGCCAGCAATAAATTAAACTTAATTGATAATGCTATTGATACGCTAAATACAATCCAAAAAATATACACCTTTAGAATGGATAGTGTTTTTCCAAATATCAAGGGCAGTGTTACAAAACGGACAAATCAGATACAAAAAGTCATCGAAATTAAAGTTCCAAAATCAGCAACTTTTGAAGTTGATTTGAGACACTCCAAACTCAATGCAGATGTTATGAAAAACCTTTCGGCAAAGCTGAGGTATTCAGACTTTCAGCTTAAAGACCTTCTAGGAGAAAACTCTGAAGTACAAATGAATTATTCTACACTACTGATAGGTTCTGCTAACAAATTGAAATTAAATCTTTTATATTCTAAAAAAGTAGAACTAGTTCAAGTAAATGAGGTCAATGTGAAGTCTAAAATGTCTAATTTTAAAATCAATTACCTTAAAAGTCAAGCTTTAATTGATGGTTCTTATGGCGAATTGGTTATAAATGAAATAGACACCGATTTTTCTTTAGTGGATATTCAATTGGAGAAATCGAGGGCCACTCTTATACTGCCTAAGACCCTTAGTTATAAATTCTACGCTAAATCATCCAATTCGAAATTCAACATGAATTCTGATTTAGATTTCAAAATGTCTAAAAGTTTTGACGACGTGATTTATACCAATTCAACTAAGACAGATAATTCCCAGACCTTATCTTTATCTGCTAATTATAGTACAATTGATTTAGATTAGTTTGATCAATATCAAAATAAAGATATTGAAAACTACAAAAGGCAGTCATATAAGCGCCATTTATGTTACAAGATGCTACCGAAATACTCGATGAACTTTAGTAGATATTAAAAGACCCCACGGTTCCAAAAAATTTAGGGACTGTGGGGTCTTAATTTTTAGATTTAAAATTTATTTAAACTCCAGTCAAAGCATAACTAAACTCAATTTAACGACAAAAATTCTACCTAAACTTTTGACTCCTGTTGTTAACCATAAAAAGGGCATTGACAAAAAACAGTTTACCGTTTTCCCAAAACGAACGGAACATCACATCGTCCACCATATAGATAAGGCTTCCCCGACCTAGTCGCTGTTCGCCAAAAACCAGGGATTTGGCTATTTTTTCTGAAGCTTTTTCTCCAACAAATCCACTTAAGCGTTGTGACGAATCGTCCAGATATCCCACATTATAGCCTTTTTGAAGGTATTGATAGGCTGTAGAACTCGTTTTTAAAGTTGCGTATTCATCACCATATCCAAATCCTAAAGGATGAGTGTTATCGACTTTTATATTGAAGATTGCACCAGTAATATTATCTTTTGTTCGCTCTTTCTCAAGCTCTGCGTAGGGTGTCAAATTCACTTGGGTACTGTCTTTTTCAGTCTTAACTTTTTCCAAACCAAAGCCTTTTTTACCTTCAAAAGTGGAAAGCGCATTGGCTATGGCAATGACTTTCCCACCACCTTTTATCCAATTGGTTAAAGCTTCTAAACCTTTTTTATCAACTATTGAAGAATACCTACCATTAGGAAGCACCAGGACATCGTAGTTTTTTAAATCAATTTTATTAAAGTCGTCTGTGGCAATTGAAATAAGGGGATAGTTTAATTCTTGTTCAAAGAAATACCAGAGGGATCCGTAGCTCAATGATGAGGTTCCTTTTCCTCTTAAGATAGCAATGCGTTGAGGGTGGATTTTCTTAACATCAGGAGATCCAAAATCCGTCCCGGAGTCTGAAAAGCTCGTTTTGGTAGCTTTCAAATCAATCTTAAATTCGTTGGCTGTAGCGACCACTAAAGAATCAAAATCAGCTTGCTTATTATTGGTTTTTGTGATGATCAGGCTTCCTCTGTCGTAGGACTTACCTTCAATTTTAAATGGCTTGTTCGTTGCTCTCACGTCGAGCTCATGCTGTAGTAGTTTGGCTAGAAATTTAGCATCTGTCGTACTTTTCCAGGGAGAAATATAGCCTACGGTTTCTTTTTCAACCTGAAGGGGTTGTGAATGATCTTTCTCGGACTTTGAATTTACTTTTCCACTGACCTTAAACACCTCAACTCCATGAGCTAAAGCCAAGTTCCAGGAGGTAATATCATAAGTGAGAGGGGTTTTTAGTTTTGGGTCTGCTTCAAACAGCACCCTGAGCATTTTTGCTTTGGGTTGATTCGCAGGCAATACTAACGCATGTTCAGCTTCAAAAGAGGTTTTGGCACTGCTGTAGGTATTTTTACCTTTTAGAGACTTGTCTGTCGCATAAGCATAAGTGTATTCATGCCTGTCAAAGAGCTGGCTCAACACCTTCAGCTTTTGTTCATCCCCAGCCAAGACGTAATGATCAAAGTCAGGCGAGTGATTAAAGTAAGTTTTAAATTCTGAATTTAATTCAGTAGCAAATTCAGAAGAAATCTCAACTGTTGAGAGTCCGCTTATGTTGTGATGTTGTACTCGGTCGACCAAAGTGAGCTCGTAGTCTTCGTCGGTATTGATGCCGAGGCCTGCTTGGCCATTTCCTGCTTGTTCGTAAGTCATCCCAATAGCGCCATTGTAGGTGGGGTAGGTGTCACCGTAGCTTGGGTAAAACAAGTCGAATCGCTCTCTAGTGAAGTAAGACCAGGCATTTTCGTCAAAAGCCTTGGCGTTGTTTTTTCCGATTTTGGTTTGAAATTCTTTTTGAAAATCAGTAATAACTTCATGAAACGGTTCGGCTGCTGGCGCGAAATAGTATGGTGAATTAATGCCCTGCTCATGAAAATCGACGTGGACGTGGGGCATCCATTGGTTGTAGAGTTTTAGCCGCTGTTGAGTTTCTACCTGTGTAGCCCACATCCAGTCGCGATTCAGGTCAAAAAGATAGTGATTTGGTCGCCCACCAGGCCAGGGTTCATTGTGTTCAACAGCATCCTGATATGGCGAATAAGGTGTCGCTTTAACTTGGTTGTACCAGTTAACATAACGATCGCGACCGTCAGGATTTACACTAGGGTCGATGATGACGATGGTGTTTTGAAGTGTTTCTTCGTGTTTGGTCACCAGTTCATAAGCCGTAACCATCGCAGCTTCTGTACTGGAAGCTTCATTACCATGGACATTATAGCTCAACCACACTACGGCAATATTTGAGGTCGCATCACCTTCAATAAGTCCTGCTTGTTTTAAATGATTGGTTCTAATCTCTTCAATCTTACTCAAATTTTCTTCGGAAGACACCACTGCATAGCTTAATGTTCTACGTTCGTTGGTTTTTCCGTAGGAGGAAAAACTAAGTTTCGGGCTGTTATCTGCGAGGTGATTGAAATAGTCTAAAACCTGGTGATGCCTGGTGAATTCTGTTCCAATTTTATATCCCAAAAATTCCTCTGGGGATTGAAGCGAAGTTTGAGCATGGAAATAGCCCAAAAAGCAAAAAATAAGAACAAACGTAAAATTGAATTTCATGTGATAAGAGTTTGGGTAAATTTAATAGAAAACTCTTAACAATAAGTACTTATCCAAAAATCTGTTTACTCTTTTTTCAGACTAGTTTCCTGAACTTTCATTTTTTGCATTTCAGATTTATGGTAATCTACTGGACTGCCGAAGGCCATCTGAAAAGCATGCTTCGCAGATTTTGCTTTGGTAATGTCTTTAAAGAGAGCTACCCATTCATGAAAAACTAGTGTAAATGGATTATAAGTTTTTATTGGTTTTGTGATTCCATAAACTGGTTTCTCTACTTCAGGCTCAAACGTTCCAAAAATTCTGTCCCAAATGATTAAAGTTGATCCATAATTTTTATCCAGATACTTTTCATTTTTGGAATGATGAACTCTGTGATGAGATGGAGTTGTAAAGATGTATTCGATAGGTTTTGGTAATTTCTTGATGTATTCTGTATGGATCCAGAATTGGTATAGCACTTCAATCTGGTGAACTACCAAAAACACAAAAGGATGGAATCCCATTAAAATCACAGGTAAAAAGAAAATGATTTTAAGATTTTGTGTCCAGGAAAGTCTGAAAGATGTTGATAGATTGTAGTATTCAGAATTGTGGTGTACAACGTGAGTCGACCACCAGAAGCGCTGTTCGTGAGCGATCCTGTGCGACCAGTATCTCACAAAATCTAAAGCAATAAAACAAAGAATAAAAGACCACCAGGTCATCGGAATGTAAAAAGGAGTCAGGTTGTAAAAGAATAAGAAAAAGGCAAAAACTCCAAGCTTCATGACACCATTTAAAAGGATATTGACAACACCTATAAAAGTGGAAGCCATAAAATCTTTTCCTTCGTAAAGTTTCTTATTTTGTTTATAGCTAAAATAAGATTCCAAAGCTACCAAAGTAAACATCACAGGAGCTGCAATCCATATTATGGTTGTAAAATCCAAGTTTGCAACATCCTCTAAACTTATTTTGACTTTATCCATCGGGTTTTTTTCGCAAACATAAAGAATGTGAAACTTAATTCATTTGTTTTATGTTAAATTTACTAGTCTAGGCTTAATTTTAAAATCTGTTTAGTCTTTTCAGGCTAGGTAAGTACAGGAAGCGAGTCAATTAAGTTTTTAATCTCATTGGAAAGTTTTTGCTTCTGACTTTCGAATTCTTTTTTGTTTTTGATTTTTGACTTTTCAATTTTCAAAGCACAGTCAGATAGAGAAGTTGCACCAAGATTCAAAGCTGTACCTTTTACTTTATGAGCTAGTTTTTTTAAGGTGTCTTCCTCTTCAACTTCCATTAAATCTATTAACGTCTCGTTGAGGGTTTCATCTGCCAACTTAATGAGTTCATTAAAAAACATTTCATTATGACCAATCATTTCCATTAAATGTTCTTTTTCAAAAGCTCCTGGTTCATCCTTTTTCTTTATTTCGGATTCCTTTTCCTTTGTCTGTGGTTCTATGCTTTTTTCACTAATCTTTATAGAAAACTTTAAAATGATATTTCTAATAGATTCCTGTAAAATTGGCTTGGAAATATAATCGTCCATGCCAGCTTCCAGACACTTTTCTTTTGTTCCCTTCACCGTTCCTGCTGTTATTGCTATGATGGGGACAGTTTTACCATTTTTTTCTGCTCTAATCGCTCGTGTTAACTCATATCCATTCATATTTGGCATTTGAATATCTGAGAATATTATGTCTGGTTGGTGTTTTTTAAATAAGCTAAACGCTTTATGTCCATCTTCGGCTTCAAAAATTTCTACATCGCTATAAATATTTTTTAGATAAGATTTTATCAATTCCATATTGATAAGGTTATCTTCAGCAACCAAAAATTTAAGATGAGCAGTTTCTTCAAGAATTTCCAATTCAAGCTTATTTTCTTGGCTTGTACTTAGATTTAATTTTTCATCAGAAAAGACTTGCATTAAATCTCCTTTTTTTATGGGTTTGGTGATGAGTTGATCAAAGTGTTTAAGAAAATTCTTTTCCTCATATTCCTCAGTAGAATTGGATCTGCTCAACAGGACAAAGCGGACATTTTTTGACTTGCTATGCGTTTTTAACCTGGAAACCAAATGGCATGATTCATCAATGGAGCATTCCTGATTTATAAAAATGACTTCTGGAGATATGTCTGTCATTTTAGTTGAGGCACTATCCAGATTTTTTACGTAATTAATTTTTACATCAAAGGACTTTAAGTGATTTTTGATAGTTTCAAAATGCTCTTTCACAGTAGAAATGACAAGAATATTTTTAAAATTATCTATGTTTTGTATTTCTTTTTCTTTGTTATATTCGGACTGTAGGGCGACCTCAAAATAGAATTTACTACCTTGACCAATCTTACTTTTCAGTCTTAATTTACTATTCATTAAATTCAATATCTTATCAGATATAGCCAGGCCTAAACCAGTACCACCGTATTTCTTTGTAACTGATGTATCTTCCTGGATAAAAGCATTAAAAATTTTCTTCTGGTTTTCTTTAGCAATACCAATTCCAGAATCTTCAACAGAAAATATCAAATTGGACAGATGATTGGCTTTACTTTTGAAAGATATGCTGAGTTTTACGAAGCCTTTATTGGTGAATTTTATTGAATTATTGATGAGATTCATTAAAATTTGTTTGATCCTAACCCCGTCTATCCAAACATAATCAGGAACTTTTTCTTCAACAATCAAAATGAGTTCCAGACCCTTCTTGTGAGCTTCATACTTGGTCAGGTCTGCAACCTCCTCTACAATAGATAGTAGACTTGTTTTTGCTGTGTCCAGCTGAAGTTTTCCTGATTCGATCTTTGAAAAATCCAAAACGTCATTGATTAAATCCAGAAGAATATTAGCCGATTGAAATACTGTTTTCATATACTGATGTTGCACCTCATTGAGTGGGGTTTTCATCAATAAGTCAGAAAATCCGATAACTCCATTTAGAGGTGTTCTGATTTCATGACTCATGTTTGCCACAAATTCGGATTTGGCCTGACTAGCTTTTACTGCTTCAGTTTTAGAATTCTTTAATTTTTTCTCAATTCTTTTCTGTTCGGTAACATCTTGCAAAGTAGATATAACAATGCGTTTTCCATTTTTGTCGAAGTGGATGAGGCCATTGATAACAACGGTGAGTAATTTTCCTGATTTCGTTCTAATTACCCTTTCCAAGGGTCCTATTTTTTTAAGATCCTTAAGGTAGTTGATTTGCTTACTGTCAGTTTGAGTTATTTGTTTCTCTGGAGTGATGGTCCAGATGCTCATACCGAGGATTTCTTCTTCATCATAGCCTATCATGTCCTGCATAGCTTTGTTGACATCAAGGAATTCTCCAGAAGCAAAATCTGTAATTACTATCCCTATGGGTGAGAGCTCAAAAATATTTTTAAACTGTTGTACATTCTGCTTTAGCTCTTTTTCCAGGGCCTTTTTATCTGAAATATCTTGGTGGGTACCAAACATCCACTCTGGTTTTCCATCATCAGTCCAGGAAATTACTTTCCCTTTGTCCAATACCCAAATCCAATGTCCTAACCTGTGTTTTAGGCGTAATTCTATTTGATAAAATTCTGTTTTACCTTCAAAGTGCTCCTGAAGCTTTAAATCACTTTTTCTCAAATCATCGGGATGGGTTGCTTTGTTCCAAACTTCAATAGAATTTACTAAAGGTATTTCTCTGGTGGTATAACCGAGCATATCAACAAATCTGTTATTAAATACGGCTTCACCAGTTTGAACGTTCCATTCCCATGTACCAAGATTGGTAGCATTGATGATATCATTAAGTCGTCCTCTTTCTTTTTTGAGTTTTTCCTTAGTGTTTTTTATTTCTGTTATGTCCTGAAACGATCCATAGACACCAATACATTCACCATCAACGATTTCTGGTTTGATATTAACAAGTGCCCAGATGGGTTTTTTTTTGGCCGTAAGTGCTTCAAACTCTCCTGTATAAGAGGTGTTGAATTTTATACATTCAATAACCTTCTGATTGATTTTCTCTAAACTTTTGCCATCTTTGAAAAAATTCTTCGCTTCATCAATTGTAGGTTGGATGTGACCATCTATTTCTGCAATATCTTTAAGAATAGGAGTCCAAAACAATTCTTCTTTATTCACATCATAACGCCAACCTCCAACTCTGGCAAGACTCTCTGCTTCATTGAAAAGGTTATTGATAAGCTTAAGGTTTTTCTCAGCTTTTTTACGGTCTGTGACATCTCGTATTACGCATAGTATTTCAGATTCAAAATTTTCTCTTTGTATAACAGTCACATTCATGCTGAACCACTTCTGAGTACCGTTTCTGTTCAGATCATACTCAACAGGAATGCTAGAATTATAAAGCTTACTTGCCTTTACAGCTAACTTAAGCTGGTACACAAGTTTTTTGTCGATTTCTAAATTGTCTAAATGCTGACCAATAAAACTGGATTTGTCTACGAGTAAGTTATCTTCTCTTCCATAAAACTCTATGAATTTGTAATTGGAATCCAGCAAAAAGACCATGTCTCCAGTATTGTTGAGCAAAGTTTGAAACCTGCTCTTCCCATCAGAAATACTTTCATTGAGTTCTTTGAGTTCAAGTCTCTCCTTATGCGCTATGATTTTATCCATCACTTCTTCAGAAAGTTGATCAAGAATCTCTTTTTGGTCTTTTGTAAGGTCTTTTGGTTTGGAATCAAACACACAAATGGTTCCTAAAGCATAACCTTCATCATCGACAATTGATTTTCCTGCATAAAACTTAACGCTTGGATTGTTTTGTGAGGCTTTTATAATTTTAGGATCTTTTTCCCTATCTACATCCGGGATCACTTTAAGTTTTTCCGGATTGTCGATAGTCAAATTGCAAAATGTGTTTTCCCTGGAGAATTCTTTTTTGTCGTGGTTATAACTTGATTTTATCCATAACCTTTTATCATCAATAAAACTGATATGTGCATAAGAACAATCACAGACTATCGCTGCGATTTTCGCAAGCCGATCAAAACTTTTGTCTTTTTCAGAATCAATAATCTTATAGTTATAAAGTGCTTTCAGTCTGTCTTTTTCCATACCAATAAAATACCAACATAAATTTAAGATATAATTTAGAATACAGCAATGTTAATCATGAAAAAAAGGCAATTAATATAAAATAATTGCCTTTAGCTTATCATTGTGATTGGTAAATTGTAATCAGAAATTTTTGAAAATCTATATGCTTGTCAAGTTTTCACTTAGTGTTGTAATGAATTTTTTGATTGGATTTTTGATCATCATAGCCATCATGCTATTGAATTCTCCTTCAAAAATCAATTGAACTTCAGATTGGCTTTCAGCAATAGCTTCTATCTCACCTCTCAATGTAAAAGGAAGTTTGTCACTTGCTGCAGCGAGAACTACAAGGTGGTGAGGTTCAGTTTTATCAAGTTTAAGTTTTATAGCGGGCATTCCTTTCAATTGAAAAAGAAAACTTTCTTCGGAAAGCATTTCAAATTTTTCAATTCCTTCTGGCATTAGTTTTTCAAAATTTTCTACATTTTTAAGAAACTCATAGGTTTCTTTTTGACTTTTGGCTACGGTTTTCTTTTCGCTTTCTATGTGCATAGTTAGTGGTTCCAGTTGGCAGGATCTTTTCGCCAGGTTTTTAATAGTTCAACTTCAGTTTTATTAAGATAATTGGTTTTGTAAGCTTCTTCTAAAAGGATGTCATAATTCCCCAAGGTATAGACATCCAAATGTTCGTCTTTGAAAGATTGTTCTGAAGCTTCAAAGCCGTAGGTGAAAATAGCCATCATTCCTTTTATATTGGCTTGGCCTTCATTTTTTAAAGCATTCACAGCATTTAAACTGCTTTTTCCTGTACTGATTAGATCTTCTATGACAACTACATTGGCATGAGGGTCCAGTTTTCCTTCAATTTGATTTTGTCTGCCATGTTTTTTGGGCTCAGGTCTTACATATACAAAAGGCAAACCCAGATAGTCTGCAATAATAGCTCCTATACCGATAGCTCCAGTAGCAACTCCAGCAATCACATCTGGTTTACCAAAAAGCGTTTCTATAGGTTTTGCCATTTCTGAAACTATGAAATTTCGGATTGGCGGATAGGATAAGATTATTCTGTTGTCGCAATAAATAGGAGATTTTAAGCCACTTGCCCAAGTAAATGGCTCTTGTGGATTTAATTTTATTGCGTTAATTTGCAGCAAAAGCTCTGCTGTTTTATGGGCTGTATTTTCATCTAAAATCATAGTTGCAAATGTATAAAGTTTTCGTGAATGATGTGCCAATAATATTGTCCACTCAAGAAAATATAGGTTCAAACTACACCAATATTCCCATAAAAAAAGCAAAACTAAAACGACTCATCCGCCAAATAGAGTCAGGAGAACTAGCTTATCTAAATCTTTATCACAAAAAGGAACATAAACTTTTAAAACACCTTAAGAAAAAGCTCAAAGTGATTGTAGCTGGTGGTGGTTTGGTGTATAATTCCAGCAATGAAATCCTCTTTATTTATCGAAATAAAAAATGGGATTTGCCCAAAGGAAAAGCCGAAAAAGGGGAGGACATTGAGCAAACAGCGCTGAGGGAAGTTGAAGAAGAAACACATGTAGAAGGTTTGGAAATTGTTTCCTTTTTACAAACTACCTACCACATTATCAACCGTAATTCCAAGTACAAGCTAAAGGAAACTCATTGGTTTGAAATGAAAACTGACTTTGATGGTGACCTCATTCCAGAAATTGCTGAAGGTATAAAAAAAGCCAAATGGAAAAATTTCGAGCAAACCCAAAAGGCTCTCAAGAAATCTTATGCCAACATCAAACTATTATTTCCAAAAGAATATTTAGTTCAGCACCCGAACGATAGGGTAAGTTAAATGCGCCGATTCATAATGCTTTGAATGTTTGTGGATCCAGTTCAGTTGCGCGTACCAATTCCTAGCAAATTCAGCATCCTTTTTTTGCTTTTCTTCAAATTCAGCTTTTAACTCGGGATTTTTTTCAAAAATGGTGAGAGCTAAATCTTCGAAAACGTAGGGAGAAAAGCCTTCCTTTTGCTGAAGAATACTATCAAAGAAATTCCAGTTGAAAAACGAATCTACGGCCACAGGTTCCAAAGTTTCAATAATGTAGCGTAATCCAGGCTGATCTACTTTTACCACCACATCGCCTTGAGAGTACTGTTTTTCTAGAATTTTGGAAGAGACCTTAGTTTCAGAATGCAAATAATGACCTTCGTAGGCAGACGATCGGGTTTTAAAATCTACGATTCTGTATTCTTCAATTTCCACCAACGTATCCTTTGCAAAACGCTCATAATCGATACCATTCCATTTCAGCAACTCTATCACATGAGACCATTGCTTTGGAATGATGTAAGCTTTTGGAATAGAAACAGAGTCTGTTGCTTTAAACTGATTATAATAGCTTACTTCCTTCTCGTAAGGTTTATCTTTTCTGAATTTAATTCTTGGTAGCTTAGTGATTTCGCTTGTTGAGCTTTCAAGTTCGTAACCTAAAAAGTTAAAGCGACTATGGCTTGACGAATCTACCTGAAAGTTAAGAGGATAGACTTTAGCCTTAGAAAACTGTTGAAAGTTATGTTCTCTTGCTTTTTGTATACTGCTTTTTTGTACGTGAGAAACTTCTACTAAAGTTTTGAGCATTTCAAACGTGCCTTCTACGCGCTTAGGATAAGGTTTTAGCATGTGTGTTTCAATCATTAAACCCAGTGTGTTCCACAATGTAGTATAACCAGAGGAGTACCTTGGTGAATCGTTAAACTGAGTAAATCCCTTTGTTGGACTTTCATTGAAGACATTCACATAAGGAGTGATTTCCCATTCTTTTTCTTTCAATTGGCTTTCAACTTCAGGGATAAATTGATTTTCCAATTGTTTACCTAATTGACCACCGAGCTTATTATGCTGAGTGAAAAGATGGGTAAGAGTATATTGATAATCGGCTCCGTTACTAACGTGAGTGTCAACAAAAACATCTGGATTGACCTCATGAAAAATACTGTAAAAAGCTTTGCTATTTTTGGTATCCGATTTCATGAAATCTCTATTGAGATCGTAGTTTTTTGCATTTCCTCTGAAGCCATATTCAGATGGACCACTCTGATTGGTTCTTGAATGTGAATTTCTATTTAAAGCCCCTCCGATGTTATAAATAGGAATAGCATGTAATACTACATCGTTTGGTAGTGACCAATCACCATTGGATAAATCCTTAAAAAGCAGCATGGTCGCATCTATTCCATCAGACTCACCAGGATGAATTCCATTGTTAATCAAAAGCTTTAATGAGTTTTCTTCCAAATCTTTAGGAGTAAACTTAACTAGGTGAAGGGGTTTGCCACTATCAGTTTCATAAACTTCTTCCATCGAAATTCTATCGTCTTTATCTGATAGAAATTCATAAAATTTAATAACTTCCTCATAAGTGGAAGTAGAGTCCCCTCCAGATCGTTCAAAAGCAATTTCAAATTCTGATGAGGATTCATCAGAGGTGTCCTTTTTGGTTGTAGTTTCACATGAGAATATGAAAATGGAAATAAGAAGTAGCAATCCGTATTTTGACATTAGTATTTTTTTAGAATTTAAGCTTTTTAATTCGTTTACATTTGAAGTTCTAAAAATAAGCACTTGAAACAGTTTAGCATCATTATCTTTTTTATTTCGGGCATAATTTTTTCTCAAAGTCAAAAAGACACGACCTCATTGGAAGAAGTCAATCTTAAAACTTCACTTGAAATAGAGAAAGCATACCAAGCACAATCCAATATTTCTTTTTTGAAACAGGAAGAGTTGTTGCAATCCAATCAAACTACCATAACGCCTATTTTAAATAAAATTCCGGGGATTTATATGCAGCAAGGTGGAATCAATACTACTAAAATCAATATCCGAGGAATAGGAGCCAGAGCACAATTTGAAACCAATCGGCTTAAGTTATATTATAACAATATACCCTTAAGCACAGCCAATGGGACATCTATATTACATGACATCGATCTAACCACCATTTCTGAAGTAAAAGTTATTAAAGGACCTCAGGCAACCGAATTTGGTGCTGGACTTGGAGGCGTCATTCAGCTAGAATCGGTACTCAAAGATCAAACCTACGCTGAATCAGAGTTGCTTGTTGGAAGTTTTGATCTTCTAAAACAAAACTATTCGCTCAATGTTTCAGAAGGAAATAAAAGAATAAATCTGACTTATAACAATCTCAGTTCTGGTGGTTTTAGAGAAAACAGTAATTACCAGAGAGAGTCTTATTTTTTAAATTCAGAGTGGGATTTGTCTGAAACTTCAAAACTGCAATTGGTAGGACAAGTCATTCAATTAAAAGGCTTCATACCAAGTTCTCTTGGCAGAACCAATTTTGAAGAAAACCCCACTCAAGCCGCTTTTACCTGGGGTCAGGCCAGGGGATATGAGTCTTACACCAGAGGAGTAGTGGGTCTTAATTATTCCAATCAAATAGGTTCCAACATTCAGCAAAATACAGCGGTGTTTACCAACATTCGAGACGCATACGAGCCAAGACCCTTCGATATTTTACAGGAAAAAAATACAGGGATTGGTCTTAGACATACCACTGAAGTTGATTTTGATTTATTCGGGCTTAACTCAAGGTTGAACATTGGTGGCGAATTTTTACGAGACGATTTCGACGTAGCTACTTTTGAAAACAGATACCAAGAGAATGAAGGTCGAGGAACATTACAAGGAGAAACGCTGTCAGATTTAAATCAGAAAAGGCAATACATAGAAGGTTTTGCAACACTTGATGTTTCATTGGCTAGAAAAATGGACTTAAAGTTAGGCCTGGCGACCAATAAAACGTCTTACGAAATCAACGATCAATTTTCGAGCCCAGAGAATTCTCAGACTGGGGATTATGATTACGATCAAGTCTGGTTACCAAACTTAGTTGGGACCTATTCAATATCCAATAATCAAAAGATTTCAGCATCTGTAAGTAAAGGTTTCTCTGTACCAACAGTAGAACAAAGTTTAACAGAAGAAGGTGTGTTTAATACTGAACTAGACCCCGAAATAGGCTGGAATTATGAGATTGGCTATAAAGCCAAATGGTTTCAGGAAAAATTGTTTACAGAAGTCAGCGCATACTATATGGATGTAGATAATTTGTTGGTAGCTAGACGTGTAGCGGAAGACCGCTTTGTTGGAATAAATGCAGGTTCCACTTCTCACCCTGGAATAGAGTTTTCTATCAAATCGAACCTTAATTACCAATCCTGGCTAAAATTACAGCCTTATTTTAATGGTAGTTTCAATTTTTATGAATTTGATGAATTTGTAGATCAGGGTGAATCATTTTCAGGAAACGATCTTACAGGAGTGCCCTCTCAACAATTCAGTTTTGGTCTGGATGCACAGATAGGAGATAGGTTTTATTTATATTTCCAAACCAATGCGGTTTCAGAAATCCCTGTGAACGATGCTAATACTGAATTTGCTGAATCTTATGCTTTCTCAAATGTGAAGCTAGAATATAGATTCCCAATTTTAAACACACTTTCAGCAAGAGTGAACCTAGGAATGAATAACGCATTTAATGAGAAGTACGCTTCAAGTATAGTTACTAACGCAGTCGGCTTTGGAGGTAGTGAACCGAGGTATTTCTACCCCGGTGAACCTAGAAATTACTTCGGAAGTTTAGCTTTAAATTATACGTTCTAAAACCAAGGCTAAATTTATATAGTCTAATTTCTTATCTCTAACATCTATTAGTCTAGTTGTCTAAATAATCAATAGCTAACTGCGTCAAACTTTTGACACCTAAAAGCATTCCATCATCATCAATCATAAAATCTGGTGTGTGGTGGGGATAGGGCGTTTCGTTTCCAGGAGTCATGCCTCCAAGGAAAAAGTAAAACCCAGGTACTTCTTCTTGAAAAAAAGAAAAATCTTCACCTCCTGTAGTTGCTTTTACAAGCTCAACTTTATCTTCACCAGCTAGTTTTTGTAGAGTTGGAAGCATGTTTGCAGTCAACTCCAGGTCATTATAGGTAATGGCGGTGTTGTTTTGAAAAGTGATTTCAGCATCTCCACCATAAGCTTTAGCAATGGCAGGAACCATCTCATTCATCCGTCTGATGACCATTTCGCGCATATCTGGATCTAAGGTCCTTACTGTTCCTATCAACTCGGCAGATTCTGGAATCACATTAAAACGTGTTCCGGCAGTGATTTTACCAACGGTTATGACCGCGGGCTCATCTACTAATTTTGCTTCACGGCTAATGATGGTTTGTAAGCCGTCTATGATTTTTGCTGAAATCAAAATAGGATCCACACCCGTCCATGGAGCAGAACCATGAGAACCTTTTCCTTTTACATCGATGACAAATCGCTCAACCGCTGCCATTGTTCCACCTGGCTTATACCTTATGGTACCGACTGGAGTAGATGAATTGATGTGTAACCCAAAAATAGCATCAACATCAGGATTGTTTAAAACACCTTCTTCTATCATTAAGCTGGCACCTCCTTTTTCTCCAGGAGGAGGTCCTTCCTCAGCAGGCTGAAAAATAAATTTTACACTGCCGTTTAATAAATGTTTGTTTTTGACTAAAACTTCGGCTACTCCCATTAAAATAGCTGTGTGCGTATCGTGTCCACAGGCATGCATTACGCCAGTTTCAGTACCTAGAAATTCTGTCACCACTTCACTTTTGAAAGGCAAATCATTGCGTTCAGTTACTGGTAAAGCGTCAATATCTGCCCTTAAAGCCACAACTTTACCTGGTTTTTCACCTTTAAGGGTAGCTACTACTCCTGTATGTGCAACTCCAGTCTGAACGTCAAGACCAAGACTTTCAAGATGTTTTGCAATTTTTTCTGCGGTTTTAAATTCTCTATTGGATAATTCTGGATTTTGATGAAAATCATGTCTCCAGTCAATGACTTGTTTTTCAATGGATTCTATGTCTTTCAAAAGTTTTGAATCCATTTGTGAAAATGCATTTGCAAAACACAAAATACATAATGTTGATAGTAAAAATTTCATAGTTAAAATATTTATAGTTTAATAAGCGTATAGTTCTCTTTGTGGAGTTGGATATGCATAGACATAGCTGATAAGGCTAATTTAACTTTAGGATGCATCATTTCTCTCGTTATTTTTCTGCTTTTTGCAGATTGACCACATAAGACAATGTCTACACCCTCTTCCTCAAGAACAGTTAGGAGGTCATAATTTGGATTTTTCAAGCCCTCTTCTTGATGATGAGCCGCATATTCTTCGTGAGTGAATAAATCAAAGATAGCCGAACCGTGAACAACCAAAACCGCCTTAACCTTATTGTTTTCTAATTTTGGAGCTCGGTGAAGCTGAAGATATCTTGCTACGGTGACAAACTTTCTGTTAGCTTCAGTTGTAGACTTGGAAATATCTGCTACATCAAAATCTACTTTGAAGTCTTGATTCAAATCAATATCTATATCGGCATCTTCAACTTCAAATACAGGACCATAAAAATCGAGGTCTTCTGAAGTTTGAGAATAACTCAAAATCATAGTTAAACACAAAATGCCAAAGAATAATTTTTTCATGGATTTAAGATTTTACGACTACAGATTCCGGGACAAGACTTGAGTAGTCACCTTTGTGGCGGATAACATCTCGTACAATAGAGGAGGAGATATAGCTTTTTCCACTAGAGGTGAGCAGGAATACAGTTTCAATTTTTTCCAGTTTTCTATTGGTGTGAGCGATGGCTTTTTCAAATTCAAAATCGGCTGGATTCCTCAATCCTCTTAAAATAAAATTGGCCTCATTTTCTTTACAGTAATTTACCGTCAATCCCTTATAAGTATCTACTTTTATTTTTGGTTCATCTTTGAAGGTGTTTTCAAGGAAAGCTCTTCTTTCTTCCAAAGTAAACATGTATTTTTTTTCTGAATTAACTCCAATTGCCAAAATGATTTCGTCAAAAAGGGTGAGTCCTCTCATGATAATATCGTAGTGTCCAATGGTGACAGGGTCGAAAGATCCAGGAAAAACAGCTCGTTTCATAAATTAAAATTTGTTCTAAGATACTTAAAAGTCAATTAGTCTTCAAAGTTTTCAATTGCAACTTCTATAGCACTTGTAAATAAGTCTTGAAGTGAAATACCTGCAGCTTTTGCTTGCTGAGGTAATATGCTGGCTTCAGTTAAACCGGGACAAGCATTACATTCCAAGAAATGCGGTTCGTTGTTATGAAAAATAAATTCTGACCGTGTTAATCCTTTAAGTTTGAGTAGTTTAAATATTTTGACAGCGAGATTTTGAACTTCCTCTGTTTGTGCTTTGCTTAAATTTGCAGGGGTGATCTCTTTAGATTTACCTAGGTACTTGGCTTCAAAATCAAAAAATTCATTTTCAGAAATAATTTCAGTTATTGGCAAAGCCTGGGTTTCATTACCAATATTAATCACGCCTACACTTACTTCACGACCATCCAAAAATGATTCTATTATCACTTCATCATCTTCTTTAAACGAATGGTCTAAAGCTGCTAGGATATCCTCTTTTTTCTTCACTTTAGAGATGCCATAACTACTTCCAGCCCGATTAGCCTTCACAAAACACGGTAAACCTACGTGGTCAATAATCGCCTGAGTGTCAATGTCATCTCCTTTGTTGATATACACATTCTTGGCTGTTTGAATACCATGAGCTTTCAAAACAGAAATACAATCTCTTTTATTAAACGTAAGTGCTGCCTGATAATAGTCGCAAGCAGTTTGTGGGATTTTTAAAGTCTGTAGGTAACCCTGAAACAAACCATCCTCTCCTGGTGTTCCATGGATCGTGTTAAACACACAATCAAAATGAATGGTAATGTCCTTGATTCTTACCGAAAAATTGGATTTATCAATTATAAATTCCTCCCCAGCATCAGTTTTTACAAACCATTTTTCTTTTAGAATATGTGCTCTGTAGACGTCAAATTTGGGGTTCGCCGATAAATGTTTATAAACAACTTCTCCACTTTTAAGTGAAATTTCTGCTTCGCTGGAATAACCGCCCATGGCTACGGCTATGGTTTTTTTCATTTTTAAAAATTTGTTCAAATATAGCCTTCTAAATTTGAATTAAGACCGACAGGATTTCCAGATCACATCATCAGGAGGCATTGCTTCAAATGTGATATTCTCTTTTCGAACGGGATGAGTAATCATTAGTTTTCTGGCATGAAGATGTATGCTTCCATCTTTATTACTTCGGTCAAATCCGTACTTCAGATCTCCTTTTATTGGTGAGCCAATCGCTGATAACTGACTTCTAATCTGATGATGCCTTCCAGTTTCTAAGGCGATTTCCAGAAGATAATAATTATCTAGAGATTTCTTCAGCACATAGGAGAGTACAGCCTCTTTTGCCCCAGGAACAGGTTTGATGTGTGCGTAGGATTTATTTTGCTTCGGATTTCGTTTCAGATAATGCATAAGTCTTGCAGAGTCTTGTTTTGGTTTATTCTTAACCACAGCCCAGTATGTTTTTTCTGTTTCTCGATTGGCAAACGCTTTATTTAGTCTGCTAAGTGCCTTTGAGGTTTTAGCAAAAACTACTATGCCACTTGTGGGTCTGTCCAGTCTATGTACAACGCCAAGATATGCATCTCCAGGCTTATTATATTTCTCTTTCAGATACAGCTTCACAACTTCACTTAAAGGTAAGTCACCAGTCTTGTCACCCTGCACTATGTCACCAGGTCTTTTATTGATGACAATGAGATGATTGTCTTCGAAGATGATTTGTAGGTTATTTGGGGTGGTGTGCATGAAGTTAAATTTGATGCCAATGTATTAGATTTTTGTTAGTTAACAAGCCTTTTGAAATTTGGCATTAACATTAATTAATAATATTTAGGGTTTTATTAAAATCTATGAAAAGCATTTTAATTTAACTTTAAGCAAAAAATAAATATCATGAAAAAAATTTACTTGGTTATTGTTAGTTTAATGATTACTTCCGTTAGTGCTCAAGGTTTGAGTGGAGAATTCACTGTTGGTGATCTTGAGGCAGATTATGAAACTTTTACACAGATGATTTCAGATCTTCAGGAGGAAGGTGTTGGTGAAGGTGGAGCTACGTTCACAGTTGTTCCTGGAACATACTCCAATCCTATTATTTTGGAAGCTATTCCTGGTCTTTCTGAAACATCACCTCTTGTTATTACAGCAGAACCAGAAACTGTGTTTTTCAATATTATAGGAACATCATCTTCTTCTGATGCTGCAATTACAGTCAACTCTTTAAGTCACATTACCTTTGAGAACCTCAATATAAGAGATATTGGTACTGAGGGTAATGAACTTGAAAGGGGCTTTAGTTTTGCAGGCTCATCAAGCGCAGGATGTTCATTTAATGTGATAAGAAATTGTTCAATTTTTTTAGGGGCCAGTGGTGATAGACCCTTAGCATCAAGTAGGGCGATTAGATTTGCTTCCAATGCGGATAGCCAGGAAGCAGCTAATAGTAACAACATTATTGATAATGTTAGTATTGATAATAGTGGTAGCGGTATCCAGTTTTTGGCTTCAGCAGATTTCTTTGGTAGGGTAGATTTTGAAGATGAAAACAATCAAATCATTAACTGTACTTTTGGAAGTGAAGCAAGTTTAGGTCACGACGAGAGTAGTGGTGCATTTGCAATAAACACACTCGGGAATAGAGGTATGATTATAAAGAATAATGTTATTGATAGTATTACAAACTTAAACTCTTTTCCTGCACTACCTGTGAGTACTTCAGGAATTAGTATTGATTCAGGTTCAGGTGAAATAAGTCAGAATGTAATTAATTACATTGAGCGTGAAGGTACACCAGGAAGTGTTTTTGGTATTCGTGTAAGTACTATTTCCGATGAAACTACTTTGATAGCAAATAATAAAATTTCAGGATTGGTGAGAAGTGAGTTCACCGGACCTACTAGTGACCCAACAATTTATTTAAATGGAATTTGGATTTTTGAACAAGATGGTAACCTAGGTTTAGCTAGAGTATTACATAACACAATTGTCTTAGACCGTGAAGACCCGGTGAGCTATCCTTCAGCAGGAGTCCAATTAAGAAGTGGGTCTACAGGTCAGCCACCTGCAGAAATTTTTAATAACCTGATTAGCAATTCTATTTCTACAACAGATCCTATATATAGATCTTATGCGCTCGTAGACGGAAACCTGGAAAGGGGAATTTTAACAGCTGATTATAATCTTTTATTTGCTGACGGTGAAAATGGATTTTTGGGAAGCATTGGCAGAAGATTAGGTGCTGACGAAGAGTTTACCAATGATTTAGAAGAATTTATCCTTATTTCTGAAACCAATGAAAATAGTGTGAGTTTCACTCCGGAATTTGTGGATACAGATCAAAATGACTTTAGTATTTCTCCTGAAGTTGAAAATCCGCGTGACTATGTTGTACCTAGAATACCAGAAATTGATGAAGATATTCTTGGTACTATGAGAGAAATGGAAGAAACTTATTTAGGCGCTTATGAGGGAACCGTTTTTCTTTCTATTAATTCACCTATATCCAAAACTGATTTAAGTGTCTATCCAAACCCTGCTAATAATTTTATTTCTTTAGAATTACCTGGTTTAGTTTTAGATTCAAATTCTAAGCTTCAACTTTTCAATTTGAATGGACAACTTGTTTTCGAGAAATCAATTCAGGATCGAAATAGTCTTGAAAATATTCAAATCAATTCCCTTAAATCTGGATTGTATATCGTAAAGTTCACAAATAAATCTCAATCATTAACTGAAAAATTAATGGTTCAGTAAATAAATAATAGCACAAACTAAAAGCGCTATCAGATCAGATAGCGCTTTTTTAATATCTCTAATTTGAGACTATTTATGTCTGAATCACCCCAAGATTAAAATCTTTAGTAATTGGCGCGTGATTAGCAACATCAATTCCGTTAGAAATCCATTTCCTTGTATCCAAAGGTTCTATAACAGCATCTGTCCATAATCTGGCTGCTGCAAAGTAAGGACTAGTCTGCTCATCGTAGTTATTTTTGATTTTGTCGTAAAGCTCTTTTTCCTTCTCTTCGGTTATTTTTTCACCTTTGGCTTTAAGTCTGGAAGTTTCTATTGAAAGTAGAACCTTAGCTGCAGAATTACCACTCATCACAGCCAACTCTGCACTTGGCCAGGCAAAAATTAACCGTGGATCGTAAGCTTTACCACACATAGCATAATTTCCAGCACCGTAAGAGTTTCCTATAATCACTGTAAATTTAGGCACCACCGAATTACTCACTGCATTTACCATTTTGGCCCCATCTTTTATAATACCGCCGTGTTCACTTTTACTGCCTACCATAAATCCAGTCACATCCTGAACAAATACCAGGGGAATTTTCTTCTGATTGCAATTAGCTATAAAACGAGTGGCTTTATCGGCAGAATCGCTGTAAATCACACCTCCAAACTGCATTTCTCCGTTTTTGGTTTTTACGATTTTTCGCTGATTGGCCACAATCCCAACGGCCCAGCCATCTATTCTGGCGTAGCCTGTAATAATTGTTTGTCCATATCCTGCTTTGTATTCCTCAAATTCTGAATCATCGACCAGACGCTCAATAATTGGCATCATATCATATTGGTCACTTCGCTTGGCGGGAAGCAAGCCATAAATTTCTTTGGGGTCCAGTTTTGGTTTCTTAGGAGATTTTCGATTAAAGCCTGCTTTATCAAAATCACCAATCTTATCTACAATATTTTTGATTTTAGTTAGCGCATCTTTATCGTCTTTCGCTTTATAATCGGTTACGCCGCTTATTTCACAATGCGTTGTAGCTCCTCCGAGTGTTTCATTATCTATGCTTTCACCAATCGCGGCCTTTACCAAGTAACTACCAGCTAAAAATATACTTCCTGTCTTGTCTACAATCATCGCCTCGTCGCTCATAATGGGCAAGTAAGCACCACCTGCCACACAACTTCCCATCACTGCAGAAATTTGTGTGATACCCATACTGCTCATCACCGCATTGTTTCTAAAGATCCTTCCGAAATGCTCTTTGTCGGGAAAAATTTCATCCTGCATAGGAAGATAAACTCCTGCACTATCAACTAGGTAAATGATCGGTAATCTGTTTTCAATTGAAATTTCCTGAGCTCTTAAATTCTTCTTACCTGTAATTGGGAACCAGGCACCAGCTTTTACCGTGGCGTCATTGGCTACGACAATCACTTTTTTACCAGAGACTTTTCCAATCTTTACTACAACACCTCCTCCAGGGCATCCGCCGTGTTCTTCATACATGCCATCACCAGCAAAAGCTCCAATCTCTATGCTATCTGTAGCATCGTCAAGCAAAAAGTCGATACGTTCTCTGGCTGTCATTTTACCTTTACTATGGTGTTTTTCAATTTTTTTCTCACCACCGCCAAGACTCACTTTAGCAAATTTGCTTCTTAGGTCGGAGACTAAAAGCTTATTATGATCTTCGTTTTTATTGAATTTTATATCCATGTAATATGTTCTAAAGGTTGAGTCGCTAAAATACAAAACCAATCTTATAAACCTTAAACGTTTTCGCTTACTCTTGCTTTATTTTTATTCTGAACTTACCTTCGTTTACCTTTAGTAGTCGTTATTTAACTTAATTTAAACGCGTTAGACTCTTGTTAATAGACTTCTTATTCTAAATTTGGCACTTATTTAGACAGAGTGACCAAAAACCAATCTACTTCCCGGCCATTACATAAAAGAATTCTAAGAATTATTCTAAGAATTCTGCTCAGTCTATTCGTCCTTTTTGTAGTGTTGATAATCTTCATAAGAAGTCCTTGGGGTCAAGATATCATTGTTGGTAAAGTCACAGATTACATCAGTGAAAAGATTGACACCAAATTCGATATTGGTAAGCTTTATATTACTTTCAATGGGAATGTTACTCTGGAAGATTTATACCTGGAAGATAGATCTCAGGACACTTTAGTCTATTCCAAATACCTTGAAGCTAATGTACCTTTTCGTCCGCTTTTATTTGGCGATGAGATAAAAATAGATTTGGTCGACTGGCGGGGTTTAAAAGCCAATGTTTATAGAAAAGACAGTCTGGAAGGCTTTAACTTTCAATATATCATAGATGCGTTTGCCCCTGAAGAAGAGACTTCTGCTGAAAATGAAAATACCTCAGGAGGTACAACTCAATTTTCTCTTGGCAGAATTTCCTTCACAGATTTTGATCTGAGTTATTTTGATGAGGTGACGGGAATGGATGCAGAATTGATTTTGGGGACTTTTGAACTTGAATCCAAAAGCATTGATTTAGAAGAGATGAAGTTTCATTTGGCTGAAATCAATCTAACAGAAACCGAGATTTCCTATTCTCAGTTTAAACCTTCGTCACCTTCAGAAGAGCAAGAAGAATCTCAACTCCCTTGGATTATTATAGATGATTTATCCATAGAAGACGTCAATTTAATGTATGATTCTTCTCCAGATGGAATTGCTTCAGAAGTTTATGTGAATGATTTTGCATTCTCAGACCTGGATGTTAATCTTGAAAATCAGGTGATTTCTTTAAATGAGCTAGCCTGGAAAGACAGTAGTCTTATGCTGGAAATGGAATCGAAACCCACTACTTCCGATGATTCTGAAGGTGTGACTGAATCTAAGTCGAGTTTTTCCTGGCCAGAATGGAAAATAGACATTGATGAAATTGATTTTCAAAATCATAAACTAGAATTCTATCAAAATGGAAAGCGACCTAAAAAGGGAGAATTTTCAGCTGAAGCCTTAGCTTTCGAGGCGTTCTTTTTTAAGCTAAAAGACATTCATGTGTCTAAAGAAGAAAGCCTGAAGTTCAACCTCAAGGAGTTTCGATTTAAGGAGAAGAGCGGTTTGGTTTTAGATGAATTGAAAGTAGAAACGGAATTGAATTCAGAAGAAACTAGTTTGACTAACTTTAGACTTAGACTCAATAATAGTTTGCTTTATGCTAATTTAAAATTGAATTACTCTTCCCTGGAGGAACTTATAAATTCGCCGACAAATTCAGTCATTGCTCTTGATGTAAAAAGCCTGAAGGCAGATGTGAAAGATGCTTATGCGTTTGCACCAGACCTTAAAAACAATGAGCAGATCGCAAATCTTGCTGAACATAACTTTGAAGGAAATTTTCAAGCTCAGGGAGATCTTGAAAGGCTTAATATTATTGAGTTCAAACTCAATTGGGGACAAAACACTGGACTTTCCCTCAACGGAAATCTGAGTCATTTCACTGAAACAGAAAAGTTAGGTTTTGAATTGAAAAACCTTAAGGCCTCCTCAACTAAGAAAGATTTATCCAGATTTGTTTCAGAGAAAGATCTTGGGATATCGCTGCCAAAATCTGTAGTTCTAGCGGGAGATTTCACCAAACAGGGAAATGACTTTTCAAGTAAAAGTCAGCTCAAAACTTCATTGGGAACTATTCAACTTGATGGGTTTTTCAATTCTACAAACAACATCGATTATAAAGTTGGGTTTGATATAAAAGCGCTTCAACTTGGAGAACTTCTCAAAAATGATCAGCTTGGAGATTTGACTATGCAACTGAAATCTACTGGAAAAGGTAACTCTCTCAACGAACTTTCTGCGGAACTTTCCTCAACAATAGATAGCATCAAGTGGAATACATATACGTTTTCAGGCATAGAGATTGAAGGTGATTTAGACAACGGCAAAGGCGACGTGAAATTTGATTATAGTGACGAAAACCTTCAGTTTGATTTTGTTTCCAATATTGAATTGGATTCAGTTTCACCTAAGATTGATTTGGTGTTCAATCTTGATGGAATTCGAACTAAAGAATTTGGGTTGACACCCAAAGATTTACGGGCTAAGGTCTTAGCCAAAATTCAGTTTGAAGGCAACTCAGACAAGTTTCAGCTAGATGCGCAACTGGAAGATGGTCTGGTGGTTTACGACAACGATCCTTATTATTTAGGCAACTTCGACCTCTCTTCAAAAGTGGATTCTACTTCAACGGAGGCGGAAATGTCAAGCCAATTTCTAAATGGCAACTTTAAAGCTAATGCGGGTATTAATGGAATTTCTTCAGCTTTGCAAAACCACTTTCAAAAATACGCCAGAGACACAACTGCGGTAGAGAAGTCTAATCGACCAGTAGATTTTGATCTGGAAATGACTTTTATCGATTCTCCTATTTTATCTGAAGTGTTTTTAGACGGTTTGAATCAAATGGACACCCTCAGGGCTTCCATTCACTTTCATGAAGAGGAAGATGAATTGACTTCCAAGTTAGACCTGCCGTATGTGAATTTTCAGGATAATGAAGTACAAGGCCTAAGTTTGAACGTTAAATCTAATGGTAGTAGCGCTAGTTTCGATTTTGGATTTGATAATATTCTTGCTGGACCAGTGGATATTGCAAAAACTAAACTTTCTGGTGAATTTAAAGATCGTCAACTTAGCTTAGGTCTTGATGCATTCAAAGAAGAAAAAGATTTCTTTAGTTCTTTAGTTTCGATTAAGTTTGAGGAGGACGATTTGTATAAAATCAATGTGTCCTCAGAAAAATTGATTTTAAACGGCTCACCCTGGAATATCCCAAGTGATAATGAAATCACATATCAAAAAGACTCGTTGAAAGTTTCCAATTTTAAATTGAATAGAAATGCTCAAGAAATTGAACTTACAGATGCCTTAGATTTTGAAAAACCTCACTTCGGAATTGTTTTCGATAATTTCAAATTATCAACAATTACCAGTTACTTCAATCCAGATGAAAAAATAGCAGGAGGTAAGTTGAGTGGCAATTTGGTCTTGATCGAACCTTTAGTCTCCAACGGATTGGTTTCCAGCCTCAAGATTGAAGATTTAGAATTCACCGAGGTTCCTCTGGGTAATTTAACTTTAAAAGCAGAAGCGACCAAAAATGACGATTACGAACTCGATTTGAGCTTAAAAGACGGCGGGATAGAACTTGCTGCCAATGGTATTTACCACACCAATGCGACAGAAACCGATGTTGACTTGAACATTGATCTTAGAAAAATAGAAATGCAAACCATAGAAATGTTTGCCTCAGAGGTGATCAAAAATTCTAAAGGGCAATTGAATGGTAAGTTTTCTATTGATGGAACACCTCAGGATCTAAATTATGAAGGTTTCTTAGCATTTGATGATGTTCAGTTCAATCTCCAGAGTTTAAATACACTCTTTCAGCTGAAAAACGAAAGAATTGATTTAACCAAAAATAAAATCAAATTAGATAATTTCACAATTGCAGATAAGGAAGACAACACCTTTGCCGCCAATGGAACGGTTGATATTGAAGAGATCATCAACCCAAAATTTGACCTTACTTTTGATGCAAAGGACTTTCAGCTGCTGAATTCCACTGTAGAAGATAATGACCTGTATTATGGAAATTTGGTTTTTGACGCCTCTGCCCAACTGAAAGGTAATCTTGATTTCCCGAAAGTAGATTTAGATTTGACTATCAAAGAAAGTACAGACTTAACTTATATCGTTCCAGAATCTCAGGCTAGTATTGAAGAGAGAGATGGGGTCGTTGTTTTTGTAAACAAACAAAACCCAGATGATATCTTAACGCAACAAGATGATGAGGATTTGGATGTTGTTATAACTGGAATAGACTTGAAAAGTGATATCAGTATTCAGAAGAAATCTAAAGTAAAGGTAGTTTTCAATAAGCGGACTCAAGATAATGTTACCGTTCAAGGTGGTGGAGATTTTAAATTTGATATCTCTAAAACCGGCAAAATGAATCTGGTAGGGAAGTATGAAGTTTCCAAAGGAAGTGTAGAGTTGAATTTATATAATATTGTTAAACGAAAATTTGATATCGCTTCATCAAGTTCAGTTACTTGGAGTGGAAATCCTTACAATGCTGATTTAGATTTACGTGCCATTTATAAAATTGAAACTGCCGCAAGTTCTTTGATGGCCTCACAAACTGCAGGAGAAAATGCAGCAGTTCAAAACAGATTTAAACAGCAACTTCCGTTTTACGTTTATTTGGATGTAGGTGGAGAGTTAACATCACCAGAATTAAATTTCAAACTGGACATGCCTGAAGACAAGCAAGGCGCTATCAATGGTTCAGTGTACGGTAGAATTAATCAAATCAACCAACAAGATGATCAGCTGAATAAACAGGTGTTTTCCTTATTGGTGCTCAACCGCTTTTATCCAGAATCTGGGAGCGATGGTAGCCAGGGTGGAGCAGCATCGATGGCGAGAGACAATGTGAACCAAGCGCTTTCAGATCAGCTCAATACTTTTTCTGATAAGCTTACGGGTAATTCTGGAATTTCACTCAATTTTGATGTCAATAGTTATACAGATTATCAAGGCGGGAGTGCACAAGATAGAACTGAAGTTGATGTTACTGCACAAAAGAAGCTAATGGATGACAGGTTGGTGGTAGAAGCTGGTAGCCAAATGAATGTCCAGGGTGACCAGAGACCTGGAGAAAGTCAGGCTGTAGTTGGCAATGTGAGTGTGGAATATCTGCTTACGGAAGATGGACGTTGGAAATTACGTGGATTTAGAAAAAGTGAGTATGAAAATGTGATAGACGGACAAGTCTTCGTGAGTGGAATTGCACTTATTTTCACTAGAGAATTCAATAAATTTAAAGTCCTTTGGGATAAAGCTTACCGAGAGTCCTTGGAAGAAAAGGAGCCAAAAGTAAAGTCTGAAGCCGATTCTGAAAAAGAGTCTGATGCAGAGAATGAGGAGAAAAAAAGCCAAGAATCTGAAAATGAATCCAATGAGTGATGCTTTGAAATTATCTCTATATGTAATCATTACAGTTTTTGTAGTGACTTCTTGTAGTGTCCAAAAATATCTGCCAGAGGATAAAACTTTATATACAGGTGCAGAAATTGAATTTGATGATAAAAATGGTAAAGATATCGGTAAGCTTGAAGCAAAACTGAAATCTGCTATATCAAGAAATACCAATTCTAAGTTTTTAGGAATGCGACCTGGGCTTTATTTTCATTTTAAGGCTAATAGGGAAAAACCTGGATTTATCAATAAATTTTTGAATAAACAAATTGGGGAAGATCCTTACTATTTTGAAAACATCGATGTAGAAGCCGCAGAAGATATTCTCAATAACCGTTTAGAGAACTCAGGTTATTTTGGTAGCCTTGTTAATTCTTCTATTGAAAAAGATTCTGCCGATCAGTCAACTTCTGTGAATTATTCTATTGTTTTGCCAGAACCTTATAAGCTAAAGTCCTATGAGTTGAATAAAACGCTTAACGATTCACTTCAGATTTATAAGGAGATTCAATCATCACTAGAAGAATCTGATATAAAAGAAAACAGCTTGTTTAATTTTAATTCACTAAAATCTGAACGTGAGCGTATAGACCAATACTTGAAAGAACGAGGTTATTATAATTTCAATTCAGATTTTTTGATTTTTGAAGCTGACACCAATGCTTATGATGATAGGAAATTCAACTTGTATTTAAGATTAAAAACTAAAGTGCCCGAAAAATCCTTAGTCCCATACGTGGTTGATGAGGTGAATATTCATCCAAACCGAAGTATATCTGATGAAGAAAAAAGCAAGGACACTGTCAATTTTGAAGGCTTTAATTTTATACAGGATTCTGTTTTTTTCAAACCAAAATTTTTGAAGCCTTATGTGTTAGTAAAACCTGGAGAAACTTATAACCCGAAGCTATCTAGATACACAAGCCGAAGACTTTCTTCCATAAGAACATACAAGTTTGTAAATATCGACTACAAGGAAAAAGATACAGTTACCGATGAAGAAGGAAAACGACATCTTAAAGCTGATATTTTTCTTTCTCCTATGAACAAAAGGTCCTTAAGATTAGAATTACAAGGCGTTACTAAATCTAACAACTTTGCCGGACCAAATTTAAGTGTTGTTTATTCAAATCGGAATCTGTTTCAGGGAGGAGAATTACTTAGGCTATCTCTGAACGGAGGTTATGAACAACAGTTTTTTGGAAGAACTGGTGATCAGGGCCTAAGCAGTATTCAATTAGGTTTAAATGCTTCACTTTTATTTCCACGTTTGATTTTTCCAATAGATCTTAATGAAAGCTTTGAATATGCGATTCCTAAAACTAAAGTGAGTTTAGGCTTGGATTATCTTAACAGGACTCAGTTATACACCTTAAGTTCAATCAACACTTCTTTTGGTTATATATGGGAAGGCAATAGTTTTGTTACTCACGAATTGCGGCCTATAAATTTAGAGTATGTAAGCCTCGGAAATACATCTGAGGAGTTTGAAGAAATTTTGGATAATAACCCTTTCTTAAGGCGAAGTTTTGAACAGCAATTTATTGCAGGACTCACGTATAGCTTCACCTATAACGAAATTAAGGATCAGTCCAAAAGTGGAGGCTTATACTTTGGTTTCAATTACGATATGGCCGGCAATGGGTTGAATCTTTTGGGGTCTCAAAATGAAGAGGGTCAAAATACCTTTATAGGTTTGGAGTATGCCCATTATTTTAAAGCAGACGTAGAATTAAGGTATCACCTCAAACTGGATCAAAATCGGCAAAAGTTAGTGGGACGTTTATTTGCAGGGGCAGGGCGACCAATGGGAACTACAGAGTCCTTGCCTTTTGTTAAACAATATTTTTCTGGAGGACCTTATAGCGTAAGGGCTTTTAGAATTAGATCACTTGGACCCGGGACTTTCTCTCCTGAGGACGGAAGCAATTCCTTTTTTGATCAATCTGGTGATATCAAACTGGAGGGAAATTTAGAGTATAGATTTCCAATTACAGAATACCTTAACGGTGCCTTTTTTGCAGACGCAGGAAACGTTTGGTTGGTTAATGACAATGAGGCAACTCCTGGTGGGGAATTCAGTTCAAATTTCATGAATGAACTCGGTGCTGGAGTAGGCTTTGGACTTCGGGTGGATATTCAGGGATTTGTGATTCGATTGGATCTTGCTGCACCTGTTAAAGAACCATCAACATCCTGGAATTTTGATTCGGCAAATCCAGTACTCAACTTTGCTATCGGTTATCCTTTCTAATCGATAGTGTTACTTTATTTTTATTTTTTCTGAATTTAATATTGTTCACTTTCATCTGGAAACTTTTTAGCCTTTACATCTTCATTGTAATTTTGTACCGCTTCAGTCATAACTGCTTCTAGGTCAGCGTAACGTCTCAAAAATTTAGGGCTGAATTCCTTATTCATGCCAAGCATGTCGTGTAGAACAAGCACCTGACCATCTACACCGCCACCAGCACCAATGCCAATCACGGGAATTTGAACACTTTTAGCGACTTCTTCGGCCAATTTGGCTGGTACCTTTTCAAGAACAATGGAGAAACAGCCAATGCGTTCCAACATCAAAGCATCTTCTTTCAGCTTTTGAGCTTCGTATTCTTCTTTAGCCCTCACCGTGTAAGTGCCAAATTTATAGATGGATTGTGGGGTTAATCCCAGATGACCCATCACAGGAACACCTGCTTTCAAAATTCGTTTGATGGATTCCTTAATCTCGCTACCACCTTCAAGTTTTACAGCATGTGCACCACTTTCTTTCATGATACGTATAGATGATCTCAGCGCTTCTTTGGGATCGCTCTGGTAACTTCCGAAGGGTAAATCTACCACTACAAGAGCTCTCTTAACGGCTCTTATAACTCCAGAGGCATGATATATCATTTGGTCTAAAGTAATGGGAAGAGTGGTTTCATGTCCCGCCATAACGTTGGATGCAGAATCTCCTACCAAAATTACATCGATGCCGGCCTGATCTACAATTTGAGCCATGGTAAAATCATATGAAGTCAACATGGATATCTTTTCAGAATTGGCCTTCATTTCAATTAAAGATTTTACAGTAATTCTTTTGTATTGCTTCTTGGCTACAGACATAATTTTAGTTTTATTTGAATGGCTAAATTACTTAATTTTAAACTCACGCTCAAACGTTTTCAAAACCTGTATCCAAAACTGACTTTATGATGAATATAATTCTTTTCGATGATCATTTCCGCTCTCAATTTTTACCATTAACTTACACGAGACCTATCGCAGAACTCCGTTTGGGAATTCTTACACTTAAAGAAAAGTGGGAGCAGATTTCCAAAGCCAAGGTGTCTTTTAAGACTCAAGCTTATTTAGCTGAAAAATATTCAGAACACATTGATACAGAGAATATTTACATCAATGCAAGATATATCGCTACTGAAGCCTTTTTGAAAGAAATTGAAAACTTGGGAAATGACGAGGTTTTGAAGCATGAAGATATAGTTTTAGCCTACAAGCTTAAGAAAGGTGAGACTTTAGACCTTCAGCGTTTAAAAGAAATTCAAGTTCAATCTACATTGAATTGTATCCTTCATACCACAGATTTATTTTCAAAAAATCATAAAGCGATCGAAGATGATTTTCTCATACTAACCAAGGGTAGAACTTCCCAAGCTATACCAGAAACAGTAGCGTGTTTTAACAAAGACCAGATTTTTATTGAAGAAGGCGTAAAACTTTATAATGGAACTTTAAATGCAACCGACGGGCCTATTTATATCGGTAAAGATGCAGAGGTGATGGAAAATTCGGCCATTAGAGGTCCATTTGCACTTTGTGAACATTCTACGGTGAAAATGGGAGCTAAAATTTACACGGGAACTACTATTGGACCACATTCCAAAGTAGGAGGTGAGGTCAGTAATTCCATGATTATCGGTTATTCCAATAAAGGTCACGATGGGTTTTTGGGCAACTCAGTGATAGGGGAATGGTGCAATCTCGGAGCTGACACCAACACCTCCAATCTTAAAAATAATTACGCTAATGTCAAACTTTGGGATTATGAAACGTCCAGATTTAAAGACACAGGGCTCCAGTTTTGTGGCTTGATCATGGGAGATCACTCCAAATGTAGCATCAACATGATGTTTAACACTGGAACAGTAGTAGGAGTAAGTGCTAATATTTTTGGAGCTGGATTTCCCAGAAATTTCGTGCCTAGCTTTGTTTGGGGAGGAAGCCAGGGAGTGATTACCTACAAATTGAATAAGGTTTTTGAAGTGGCAGAACTGGTGATGCAGAGACGAGCGCTTCATCTTACTAAAGAAGACCAACAGATTCTTGAATTCATTTTTGAAGAAACTAAAGTTTATAGAAAAGACAAATAATGAGACATCAAACTATTAAACTTTACTAAAGCTTCCTAGCAATAGGAAGCTGCCTCTTACTTTTGCGTTTATGATATCACAGATTAAAAAGAAAGCAAAAGCAATCTCAGAATTGAAATATGTGAAAATTTTGGTGGATACCATCAAAGATTTCACCTCCAATGAATCTATGAGTTTTGCAGCAGGCACTGCGTTTTATACTATTTTTAGTCTGCCAGCTTTTTTGATTATCATATTAAATTTAGGCGCTAGCCTCTACAACAAATCGGAAATAAGAGAAGAGCTTTTTAGTCAAATCACCAATCTGGCTGGAGAGGAATCAAGGCAAACACTGGAAAGTATTTTAGAAAATTTTGCTTTAAATGCAGATAATACTATTTCCGCAACCATCGCGATTGGTATTTTGGTGTTTAGTGCCACTACCGTTTTTGTAAGTCTTCAGAAAGGAATCAACCACATCTGGCATATCAAACCGAAACCAGATAAAGGATGGCTTAAACTCGCCATAAATAGACTTCTGAGCTTTTCAGTAGTTTTAGTTATAGGCTTTATTTTGATAGTATCTTTGGTCTTGGACGCTGTAGTTTCTTATTCTTTTGGTAAAATTGATAACATGCTTCCAGATATCAATTTAGAGCTTATATCCATAGTAGAAATCGTATTGTCTCAACTTATCCTCGTCGTTATTTTTGCATTGATGTACAAAATACTTCCAGATGCCAGAGTAAAATGGAAAGACACATGGGCCGGAGCCATTGTAACCGCAGTATTATTTGTAGTTGGGAAGTTTTTGATCGGGTTTTATATGAGTACAAACGATTTAAGTTCTACTTACGGGGCAGCTGGATCGCTTGTCATACTGCTGGTTTGGATTTATTATTCTGTGGTAATATTCCTGTTTGGAGCTCAGGTCACTTACTACATTGCAAAAAATATTGGAGGAGGAGTTGTTCCTAAAGCACAAGCGGTTAGAATTGAAGAAAGAGAAGTAGAAGAGTAGGATTTATTTTTTTAACTAAGGTTTTGATTATCAAAAAATAACTGTATTTTTGCAATCCTTTTGAATGCAATACAAGAAACGTTTAAAAGGTTGATTTTAAATAATTTAATCTCTTCTGTAAGTTTTGCTTGAGTTTCTTGGACGAACAGAATACAAATTTTATATCAGCATATGGCTGAAGACAAAACAACAAAAGAGCAACAATCTGTTGCAAGTTCAGAAGAATCAACTCCTAAAGTTGCCCCTTCAGAACAACAAGAAAATCCAAAACAATTTCTAGAAGATTTCAACTGGCACAAGTACGAAGAAGGTATTGATGAAGTTGATGATGCCCAGTTAGAGCAATTCGAGAAATTAGTTGAGGAAAATTTCGTTGACACACTTCATAACGAAGTTGTAGACGGAACAGTAGTTCACCTTACCGATCAAGATGCTATTATCGACATCAATGCGAAAAGCGAAGGTGTTATTTCATTGAACGAATTTCGTTACAATCCAGACCTGAAGGTTGGAGACAAAGTAGACGTTCTTATCGACGTAAAAGAAGATGCAGAAGGTCAACTTATTCTTTCACATAGAAAAGCGAGAGTTATCCGTGCCTGGGAGCGTGTTAATAAAGCTCAGGAAGATGGAACAATCGTAAATGGTCTTGTGAAATGCAGAACTAAAGGTGGAATGATTGTAGATGTGTTTGGCATCGAAGCTTTCTTGCCAGGTTCTCAAATTGACGTGAAGCCTATTCGTGATTATGATGCTTACGTAGGAAAAAACATGGAATTCAAAGTTGTGAAAATCAACCATGAATTCAAAAACGTTGTTGTTTCTCACAAAGCGCTTATCGAAGCGGATATCGAAGAACAGAAAAAAGAAATTATTGGTCAGCTAGAAAAAGGACAAGTTTTAGAAGGTGTTGTGAAAAACATCACTTCTTACGGAGTCTTTGTTGATCTTGGTGGTGTAGATGGATTGGTTCATATTACAGACCTTTCTTGGTCAAGAATCAATCATCCAAATGAAGTAGTTGAGCTAGATCAAAAACTGAATGTGGTTATCCTTGATTTTGATGAGGATAAAACAAGAATTCAACTTGGTTTAAAACAATTGCATAAACATCCTTGGGATGCTTTAGATGAAGGCCTAAAAGTTGGTGATGTTGTTAACGGTACAGTTACAGTAATCGCTGATTATGGTGCATTCATTGAAGTAGAAGAAGGTGTTGAAGGATTGATTCACGTTTCTGAAATGTCTTGGAGTACTCACTTGAGATCTGCACAGGATTTTGTAAATGTTGGAGATAAAGTAGAGGCAAAAATTCTTACTCTGGATAGAGATGATAGAAAAATGTCTCTTGGTATCAAGCAATTGACCCCAGATCCTTGGACTGACATTACGAGCAAATATCCTGTAGGTTCTAAACATGTTGGTGAAGTGAGAAACTTTACAAACTTTGGAGTTTTTGTAGAACTTGAAGAAGGAATTGATGGTTTAATTTATATTTCTGATTTGTCTTGGACTAAGAAGATAAAACATCCTTCAGAATTCTGTAAAGTTGGAGACAAGCTTGATGTGGTTGTTTTAGAACTTGATGTAGAAGGCCGTAAATTAAGCCTTGGACACAAGCAAACTGAAACTAACCCATGGGATAAATATTCTGATGAATTTGCAGTAGGAACCAAGCATACAGCTTCTGTTACAGAGATTGTAGACAAAGGGGCTACCGTAGAATTCAACGAAGATGTCACTGCATTTGTTCCACAACGTCACCTTGAAAAAGAAGACGGTACAAAACTTGCAAAAGGCGAAGCAGCTGAATTTATCGTGATCGAATTCAATAAAGAATTCAAGCGTGTAGTAGCTTCCCATACCTCTGTCTTTAGAGAAGAAGAAGCTCAGATTGTGAAAAAGGCTGCTAAGAAGTCTCAGGAAGAATCTAAGAAAACTACCTTTGGAGATGCTAATGCAGAATTGCAGGCACTTAAAGATAAGATGGAAAACAAATAATTTTAATCATTATTTGTAATTACTAAACCCTGCTTTTTTAAAGCAGGGTTTTTTATGAACTAATGTTTAGGTTAAATTTTTTTTAATTCAAAGACAGCCCCTACGATTTGTTTTACCTTAGAAAGAAAACAATTATGAGCGAATTAAATACATCATCTTTAGAAAAGTCAAAAGCTATAAAACTGGCTTACAACGATTATGGGGACGGACAACCTATCATTTTAATACATGGCTGGCCACTAAACCGCCTGATGTGGGAATATCAGGTCGATGCTCTTGTAAGCGCAGGTTATCGGGTAATTTCATATGACAGGAGAGGTTTTGGAGAGAGCTCAAAACCTTGGAGCGGATATGACTACGATACCTTAGCTAAAGACCTAAAAGACCTTATCGAAACGCTGAAACTTGAAGATGTTATCTTGGTTGGTTTTTCTATGGGTGGAGGAGAAGTAGCTCGATTTATTGGAAACTACGGGACTTCATCTGTAGATAAAGCCGTATTAATTTCGGCTGTAACTCCATTTATGTTAACAACTGAAGATAATGAAGCGGTGGATGTTTCAGTTTTTAAAGGGATGAAAGACGGTATTTCGAAAGACCGCCCACAGTTTTTTAAAGACTTTGGAAAAAACTTTTATAATTACGATGAATTCAAAGGAGATAAAATATCTAATGCATTTCTTGATTTTACCTGGAATCTTGCGATGCAAGGCTCTAAAAAAGCAACTTTGGATTGTGTTGACAGTTTTGGTAAGACTGATTTCAGAGAAGATTGCAAGAAATTTGACATTCCTACTCTAATAGTGCATGGAGATGCAGATCAAATTGTACCTATAGATGCATCCGCTAAAAAAGCGGTTGAGTTAATTCCAAATGCTGAGCTGGAAATCATTAAAAACGCCCCACATGGATTGATGGTGACTCATAGTGAAGAACTAAATACTTCACTTCTCGATTTTATTAAGAAGTAGTAATCTACTTTTTAGTTTTGAAAGAATGCATAAAAAAAAGCTGCTCATGAGCAGCTTTTTTTATGCTTAACGTTCAGACTTCGGTTTTAAGAGTTCTGGAAATTGAACTTTAAATCTAGTGAATCTAGGAACAGAAACATTTTTGATGTAAGGATTGTTTGGATTATTGACTTTGTAATCCTGATGGTATTCTTCCGCCATCCAGAATTTATCAAAAGCAGTTACTTCAGCCGCAATTGGCTTATCGTATTCTTTTGATAGCTCCTTAATTTTACGATCAATTATTTTTCTCTCTTCTTCATTTTGATAAAAAATAATGGAACGGTACTGAGAACCGATATCAGGCCCCTGTCCATTTTGTTGGGTCACATTCTGTGAGCCAAAATAGACATCCACCAATGTCTTAAATGAAACGACCTCTGGATCATAAATGACCTCTACAGCTTCTGCATGACCAGTTTTACCTGTATTACTGGACTCATAGGTTGGATTCTTTGTATGTCCACCAGAATAGCCGGAAAAGACTTCCTCTACTCCTTTTACGCTTTCATAAATAGTTTCAACACACCAAAAGCAACCGCTGGCAAAATAGGCTCTTTCGTAGGTTTTATCATCAAAGCTTTCAGAGGCTTTTTGACTTGGCGATTTAGAATTTTGAGCATTTCCACAGCTTGCAAATAACAGGGAAATTAATATTAAACTTAAATAAGATTTCATAGTATTTTTAGTTCAAAAGTAGGGGTTAATGAGAGTGACTATTTTAAAGGTCACGTTAAATTTTATGTATAAAAAAAGCTCAAGGAATCAACCCTGAGCTTTTCAAAATATGTATCGCTTAAGGTTTACGCTAGTTTGGTAAACATCTTTTCCATTTTTTCTTCTTCTTCTCTGGCCAGTTCTTGATCTACAAGAATCCTACCACTGTGCTCATCGATGATCACTTTACGTCTTGCAGCAATTTCTACTTGAACTTGTGGTGGAATAGTAAAGAACGAACCTCCAGAAGCACCTCTTTCAATCGTTACTACAGCCATTCCGTTTTTCACGTTATTGCGAATTCTCGTGTAGGCTTTTACTAATCGCTCTTCGATGTCTTTCTTGAATTTTTCAGACTTTTCAGTCAAAGCAGTTTCTTCTTTTTCAGTTTCTTTTAAAATATTGTCAAGCTCAGATTTTTTATGATCCAGGTGATTTTGTCTTTCTGCTAATTTTTCTTTCGTCTCTTCAATCACAGCTGTTTTATGCTCTATCTGAGCACTAAACTCACGGATGTGTTTTTGAGCTAACTCAATTTCCAATTCCTGAAACTCTATCTCTTTGGTCAAAGCATCAAACTCTCTGTTATTTCTAACATTGTCTTGTTGCCCTTTGTATTTCTTGATCATAGCTTCAGCCTCCACTATGAACTGCTTTTTGTCCTTGATCTTCTCTTCAGTAACCGTAAGATCAGACTCTAGCTTTTCTATTCTTTTGGTAAGTCCTGCAACTTCATCTTCCAAATCTTCAACTTCAAGAGGTAGTTCACCTCGCATATTTCTTATTTCGTCAATACGTGAGTCTATTAGTTGTAAATCGTATAGAGCTCTTAACTTTTGCTCTACGGTAACCTCTTTTTTCTTTGCCATAATCAATAGTATTGAATTGGATTGGTATTAATATTAGATAAAACGAGTGCAAAATTAGGGAATTTTTTCGTAAGATAAGCATGTATTAAATCTTTTGTATACTGCTCACTCTCATAATGACCGATGTCAGCCAAAATGATCTGGTTTTCAGCTTTGTAGAAGTCGTGGTATTTCAAGTCGGCAGTGATATATAAGTCAGCTTTTGCAGCTTTGGCCTTATCAATGGCAAATGCGCCGCTTCCTCCAAGCACTGCAATACGATGGATTGGACGATCATTAAGTTCAGAATGCCGTATGACTTTCGTTTTGAAAACCTCTTTGATGTATGATAAAACTTCTGTGATTCCTAGCGGAACTTCCAGCTCTCCAACCATCCCGATTCCTCTGTGCTGATCGTTGTTTTCCAATGTTTCTACCTCGTAAGCTACTTCTTCATAAGGATGACTTTCAAAAAGAGCTTTTAGAATTTTTGATTGTAGGTGTGCTGAAAACGTTAAGTTGATTTGAATTTCCTTTTCAAACTGGGTTTTACCTGGCTCGCCTAGCCTTGGGTTTGAGTTTTCATTTCCGTTGAAAGTGCCTATGCCTTCAATGTTGAAACTGCACAAGTCGTAATTCCCAATACTGCCACCGCCAGCTTCAAACAAAGCATTTCTTACCTCTTCAACGTTGGCTTTGGGGACGTAAGTCGTCAATTTTTTGATGGTTTTTGGCTTAGGAATTAAAACGGAAGTATTCATCAATCCCAATTTTTCACAAATCATAGCGTTGACGCCGTTGGAAACGTTATCCAAAGCGGTATGTATGGCATAAATGGCGATATCGTGTTTTATGGCTTTGTGTACTACTCGCTCTACGTATGTTTTATTGTTTAACTTTTTAAGACCAGAAAATACGATAGGATGGAAGCTAATGATCAAGTTACATCTGTTTTCAATAGCTTCATCCACAACAGATTCCAGAGCGTCCAGAGTAATCAAGGCGCCAGTGACCTCCATGCTTTTTTCGCCAATCAATAAACCGGTGTTGTCAAAATCTTCAGCATAATAAGATGGTGAAAGTTCTTCGATGGCTTTAATAAAATCGTTTACAATCATTTGGAAATTTGTTTAAAACTCTAAATTTAAAAATTATAATTTCGCAGTCATGAAATACTTGAGATATTTCCTCTTCCCATTTTCTGTCGTATACGGCTGTATTATGTCTGTGCGCAATTTTTTCTACAACGTTAATATCTTTGAGTCCAAGTCTTACGCTGTTCCCATCATTTGTGTTGGCAACTTGAACACTGGCGGTACCGGCAAATCGCCTATGATAGAGCTCTTGATCCGTACCTTAAAAGATAATTACCAATTGGCAACGCTGAGCCGTGGTTATAAACGAACCACGAGCGGATTTTTGGAAGTAGAAACTCATCATACTACTGCAGAAGTAGGGGATGAGCCTCTTCAGTTCAAAACTAATTTTCCCGAAATTAACGTAGCTGTAGATGCCAATCGCCGACGCGGCATTTCAAAGCTACTTAAAACCTACCCGAAACTAGACCTCATTTTACTGGACGATGCCTTTCAGCATAGAAAGGTGAAACCAGACTTTACTCTTCTATTAACGACCTACGGCGACTTGTATACCAAAGATTTTGTCTTGCCCACAGGAAACCTAAGAGAATTCCAATCTGGCGCCAAACGGGCTCAACTTATTATAGTAACCAAATGTCCGGCATCACTCTCAATAGAAGAGAAAAAAATAATATTCAGGCAACTTAAACCAAAACCTCACCAAAGACTCTTGTTCTCTACCATTCTTTATTCTGAATTTGTTACAAGTAAGACTAGTAAGGAAAAGTTGGCTAGCTTCAATGATTTCACTTTGGTCACAGGCATCGCTAATCCAAAACCACTGGTGATTCATCTGAAGTCTTTGAATAAAAATTTTGATCACATTCGGTTTCCAGATCATCATGAGTTTTCCGAAAGTGAGCTTAAGTCCCTTCAAAAGAAATCAAAGATCTTGACCACTCAAAAAGATTATATGCGATTGAAGTCCAAATTGTCAACAGATCAGTTGTACTTCCTGCCTATAGAAACTCAGATTTTGAATCAACCAGAACTACTTGAAAAGTACCTAAAGGATTATTTACCATAGGTCTTTAAAATATTGCTTTAATAATTCATTTATTTGTTTGTGTAATATAATCTTTTAGTTAAATTTGCAACCTGAAATAAAATTAGTAAAGACGTTACGATGAAAAAAGGAATACATCCAGAAAATTATAGATTAGTAGCATTCAAAGATATGTCTAACGATGATGTATTTTTAACTAAGTCTACTGCTCAAACTAAAGAAACTATCGAAGTAGATGGTAACGAATATCCTTTAATTAAGCTTGAGATCTCAAGAAGCTCTCATCCTTTTTACACTGGAAAAACTAAACTTGTAGACAGTGCTGGACGTATTGATAAGTTCAAGAACAAGTACAAGAAATTCAAGAAAGAAGAAAAATAAGTTTTACGCTTTATAATAGTTCAAAGCCTTCCTTCTTGGAAGGCTTTTTTATGTCAACTATTTTTAATCATAAAAAAGCCTTGAGAAATAAATCTCAAGGCTTTTAGTATTATGCTATTAATTAAAAATTACCTCTCGTCTACAATAGCATTTAAAGTAGCACTTGGTCTCATTTTCTTAGTCACCAACTCTTCGTCAGGAAAGAAATAACCGTTTATTTCTTGAGAACTACCTTGAGCATTCAGTAATTCTTCATTTATTTTGGTTTCGTTTTCTTCAAGGTATTTAGCTACCTTTTCAAATTCAGATTTTAAGCTGCTATCCTCATTTTGTTCTGCAAGTGCTTTAGCCCAATACAGAGCCAGGTAGAAATGAGTACCTCTATTGTCAATTTCATTCACTTTTCTTGAAGGTGATTTATCATTCTTCAAGTATTGACTATTAGCAGCATTCAATGTTTTAGCAATTACCTTTGCTTTTTCATTGTTGGTTTTATCTGCAATGTCTTCAATAGAAACCGCTAACGCTAGGAATTCACCTAAAGAATCCCATCTCAAGTGGCCTTCTTTGACAAATTGCTGGACGTGTTTTGGAGCAGACCCACCAGCACCAGTTTCATACAAACCACCACCAGCTAGAAGTGGAACGATGGACAGCATCTTGGCACTAGTTCCCAGTTCCAAAATAGGGAACAAGTCAGTTAAGTAATCTCTCAAAACATTACCTGTTACCGAAATGGTGTCTTTTCCAGCTTTCACTCTTTCCAGCGAGTACTGCATAGCCTCTTTAGGGCTCATGATTTGAACATCAATCCCGTTTAAGTCATGATCCTTGAGGTATAAATTTACTTTTTTGATAAGGTTCGTATCGTGAGCTCTGTTCTCATCAAGCCAAAATATAGCCGGATTCCCGGTATTTTTTGCTCTTCTTACAGCAAGTCCTACCCAATCTTTAATAGGTAAATCTTTGGTTTGACACATTCTCCAGATGTCTCCTTCTTCAACTTCGTGAGATATCAAGGCATGACCTTCCTGGTCTAGAACATCAACACGTCCATTTTTAGGAATGATAAACGTTTTATCATGAGAACCATATTCTTCGGCCTTCTTGGCCATCAAACCTACATTGGAAACATTTCCCATGGTTTTAACGTCAAAGGCACCGTGTTTTTGGCAGAAATCAATGACTTGTTGGTAAATTCCAGCATAACTTCTGTCTGGAATCACTGCTTTCATGTCTTGAGTTTCATCGTTTTTGTTCCACATTTGCCCACCAGACTTCATGGCAGCTGGCATGGATGCATCAATAATAACATCACTAGGAACGTGCAAATTGGTAATTCCTTTGGAAGAATCTACCATGGCAAGATCTGCTTTCTGCTCGTAAACAGCCTCCAGGTCTTTCAGGATAGCATCAGACTTTTCTTTTGGTAATTTTGATATTTTATTATAAACATCTCCAAGTCCATTGGTAGGATCTACACCAATTTCTTTAAATTCCGCTTTATATTTATTGAATACTTCTTCAAAAAAGACAGTAACTGCATGACCAAAGATAACAGGGTCTGACACCTTCATCATGGTAGCCTTCAAATGAATGGAAAACAACACGCCTTTGTCTTTAGCGTCTTTAATTTCTTCAGCAAGAAATTTTCTCAATGCTTTTGTATTCATTACAGAAGCATCAATGACTTCGTTTTTTTCTAAAGGAGTTGATTCTTTAAGGACTGTTCTGTTTCCATTTTCGTCGGAATGTACAATTTTAACATTGTCCTCTTTTCCTAAAACAATCGATTTTTCACTACCATAAAAATCACCTTCAGACATGGCTGATACATGAGATTTAGAATCTTTACTCCATTCTGCAAGTTTGTGTGGGTGAGCTTGTGCGTATTCTTTCACAGGCTGGGCGACACGACGGTCTGAGTTTCCTTCTCTTAGTACTGGGTTCACAGCACTACCAAGAACTTTGGCATATCTGTTTTTAATTTTTTCTTCCCCTTCGTTTTTAGGACTCTCAGGATAAGCAGGAACTTTATATCCTTTGTCTTGAAGTTCTTTAATAGCTGCTGTCAGTTGTGGTACAGAAGCACTTATATTTGGAAGTTTTATGATATTAGCTTCAGGAGTTTTTGCAAGCTTTCCTAAGTAAGCAAGATTATCGTTTACTTTTTGATCATCTGTAAGATAGTCATTGAAATTAGAAAGAATTCTCGCTGCAAGAGATATGTCTTTTGACTCGATATTAATGCCCGCACTTTCAGTAAAGCGTCTTACAATAGGTAAAAAAGAATAGGTCGCTAAAGCTGGCGCTTCATCTGTTTTGGTATAAATGATTTTAGTACTTTGATCTCCCATGTGTTAGTATTTATTTTTGAATTAATTATATAAAATTGAACCTTTCAAATATAAAGATTAAGCTTATAAAAACCTTGCTGTACAGGTTATAACCCTGTTAAAAACGGAAAAACCTTCTATCAAATTTGATAGAAGGTTCTCTTTTTTTCGAAAATAGAACTTAATTTGTTCTCTTTTCTTTAATTCTTGCTTTCTTACCTGTAAGATTTCTGAAGTAATAAATTCTGGCACGTCTAACGCTACCTCTTTTATTAATTTCAATTTTTTGAATTGCAGGCATATTGATAGGGAATATTTTTTCAACTCCTACCGTACCACTCATTTTACGAATGGTAAATGTCTTTGAAGCGCCAGAACCTTTCACTTGTATCACTACCCCTTTAAAGAACTGTGTACGTGTTTTCTGGCCCTCTTTAATTTCGTAGTAAACTGTGATTGTATCACCAGAAGAAAATTTTGGAAAATCTTTCTTTTCTACAAATTCGTCTTGAACAAACTTTACTAAATCCATTTTATTTTAGTTTTTCTATTACCCAAACCAACATTCACGGATCTCGTCAGAGGTTGATTTAGAGACTGCAAAAGTAAACAAAAATTATAATTATACAAGTAGGATGTTTTATTCTTGCAACAAATCTGGTCTTCGCTCTTTTGTTCTCTCTAATGCTTTGTCATCTCGCCAGTTATCAATTTTTTGCTGATGACCGCTAAGTAATATTTCTGGTACTTCTAAGCCCTTATAGTTGGCAGGTCTTGTATAAATAGGCGGGGAAAGTAAATTGTCCTGAAAGGCATCTGTCAATGCTGAAGTTTCATTGCCTAAAACACCGGGAATTAATCTTATAATAGAGTCACATAATACAGCAGCAGCAAGTTCACCCCCAGAAAGAACATAATCACCAATTGAGATTTCTTTAGTTATGAATAGTTCCCTTACTCTTTGATCCACTCCTTTGTAATGACCACAGAGCATGATCAAATTTCCTTTAAGGGATAATGAATTAGCCATATTTTGATTCAACACATCACCATCTGGAGTAAGGTAAATAACTTCATCGTAGTCTCTTTCGGCTTTCAATTTTGAAATACATTTGTCTATGGGCTCTACCATCATCACCATTCCTGCACCTCCGCCATACTGATAGTCGTCGATTTGCTTATAGCTGGAAGTGGTGTAATCTCGTAAGTTGTGGAAATGAATTTCTACCAGATCTTTTTCTATAGCTCGTTTTAGTATCGAGGCTTCAAAAGGACTCTTCAATAAGTCTGGGACAACTGTAATGATATCTATTCTCATGAAATTTTCTAAACGGTAGTTGTGTTACACCCAAATAGGAGAGATGAAAGTTTATAAATGAATCAGATACTACTGATTTCCTTTATTTAATTTCTGGTTTTTATTCTTTTCATCCTGTAGTTGTCTGCCTAATTTTTGTTGTTTTTCCAGAGCAATACGCTTGTAGTTTTCGTAATCTGCATCAAGATTTTTAAGGTTTTGCTTGGCTTCTTTGGTCAAAAGATTACTTCTGTTAAATTTAAAAATAAAAAATAATAATAAAATAACAAGCACACCTATAATAGACCAAACTAAGGCATTGTATGCAGATTTGGTAAGTGACATTCCAAGAAATTGGATCTCGTCCTTTTCATTTTGAAGATCTGTCAATTCAGTATTCAAACCTGATAATTCTTTTTTCAAAGATTGGACCTGAGCGTCTTGGGATTGAATGCTATCGTTTAATTCAGAAATTTCAGCAGTCAAAAGCTCAAATTCTGTAAACACTTTTTTGATTGCAGCATTGATTTCAACCTTTTCAATCACTTTATACTGTTGGTAATTATTAGATTTGTCAACAACAGTTCTAAGGTCTTCGATAGCTGAAGGCTTATCTGATTGCTCTTCGGCCGAGGTATCTTGTGCAGAACACAAGCCTGAGAAAAACAAAGCAACTATAAGAAAGTGTATAGATTTCATAAAACTAGAATTTACAACAAAAGTATTTAAAATGCATGTAATACTAGTCAAATTGAAAAAATAAAAATCCTTAAGAAATTAAGGATTTTTGTGTTTTAATAATATGTAAACCGTCTTACATTGGAAACATACTTGGCAAGTCGTATCACTTGATGGCTATAGCCAAATTCATTATCGTACCAGATGTAAAGAACGACAGAATTGGTTTGATCATCTGTAATGGTTGCATGACTATCAAATATAGCTGGAGCCGAAACCCCTACAATATCAGATGATACAAGTTCATTGTTTATAGAGTATTTGATTTGCTCTACCAAATCTCCATTGAGCGCTGCTTCTTTTATGATGTTGTTCAGTTCTTCTTTTGACGTTTTAGTCTTTAAATTCAAATTTAAGATGGCCAGCGACCCGTTGGGAACAGGGACACGAATAGCATTAGAGGTTAATTTATCCTCCAATTGAGGAAGCGCTTTAGCAACTGCCTTTCCAGCTCCTGTTTCTGTGATGACCATATTAAGTGCAGCTGCTCGTCCTCTTCGGTATTTGCTATGCATGTTGTCAACCAGATTTTGATCATTGGTATAGGCGTGAATAGTTTCCAGGTGGCCGTGCTCAATCCCGAAATGGTCTTCCATTGCTTTTAATACAGGTGTGATCGCATTTGTCGTACATGAAGCAGCCGAAAAAATAGAATGTTTCTTTATATCGTATTCTTTGTGATTTACCCCGTGAACAATATTAGGAATACCTTTGCCTGGAGCCGTCAGCAATACTTTATCTGCGCCTTTCGATTGAAGGTGTCTCTTTAGTGCTTCTTCGTCTCTGAATGCTCCCGTATTATCAATAATTAAAGCTTTTTTAATGCCATAAACTGTATAATCTATATCCTCAGGTTTATTGGCAGAAATTAATTTTACAGTAGTATCATTGATAATCAAGGCTGAATTTTCAACATCAATTTGAACAGTACCATTAAAATCAGCGTGAATGGAATCGTTCTTCAGAAGTGAAGCTCTTTTTTCCAAAATTTCCTGAGTGATTTCGCCTCTGGTTACTATGGCTCTTAGTCTCAACTGATTTCCTTTTCCTGTTTTGGCCATCAATTCTCTAGCAATAAGCCGGCCAATTCTTCCAAAACCATAAAGCACTACATCCTTTGGTGTAATGGAATTAAAATGTTCTGCGTCTTTGAGTTTGTTGGAAAGGAAGCTCATCACGTTTTGATCTTTATTTCCATTTTGGAGGTATTCAAATGTGAGTTTACCAATGTCCAATTTGGAAGGAGGAAGGTTTAAATTTTTGATACCTTCTGCTACTTCAGTGGAATCGAAAATGGAAATAGGTTTATCCACAAATTTTCCTGCATATTCATGAAGTTTCAAAATCTCACCTACGTTCTTATTGATAAGTGAATTTCTGAATAACACGAGTTCGATAGATTTTTCATACCAAAGGTCGTTAACAATACTGATGAACTTTACGGAAGCACGACGTCTGTCGGCCTGAAAAGAAAGTTCCTTTTCATAAACTTGAGATGGATTCATTACGAAATTGAATTTTTAAAAATTTTTCGGCAAAAGTATAAAACTCAAACGTTTTCGTAAGTCCTTTTTTGGAGAAAATGCTCAAAGATTTTTATTCTTTTTCAGCTGGAAATAATTGTGATCATCGAATCGTAAAATCCTAGTTAATATTTCTATAGTTAAGTATTGTAAATCAGAAAATTCAAAATACTTTTGCAATTTTTAATTTGATTATAAATTACTAATAATGACAGAGTTAATTGCTTTTGGAATTTTATCCTTTACTACCTTTTTTACCATTATTAATCCACTTGGAGTGATGCCTATATTTATGACCATGACTTCAGAACTGGATCAGGCAAGTAGAAAAGCAACAGCCAAAAAAGCCATTATCGCATCTTTTGTAACCATTATTCTTTTTGCTTTTACAGGACAGATTCTATTCAAATTTTTTGGAATTTCTGTGAATAGCTTTAGAGTAGTTGGAGGAATTATTTTCTTCTTGATGGGCATGGATATGTTACAGGCCAGACTTGGAAAAGTGAAGGTGCAGGAAGCTGAGATTAAAACTTATGTTAACGATATTTCTATAACTCCACTTGCCATTCCTATGATTTGTGGTCCAGGTGCCATTACAAACGCTATTGTTATGATGGAAGATGCTCAATCTGTAGAAATGCAAGCCGTTCTCATTGGTGCTATTGTTTTGGTGATGGGAATTACGTTGGCTATTCTTTTAAGCGCTGGAAAAATTATCAAAATCCTGGGTCAAACAGGTAACAATGTGTTGATGCGTTTGATGGGGTTGATCATTATGGTCATCGCCATAGAATTCTTCTTAAGCGGTTTTAAACCCATTTTTCAAGACATAATTGCTGGGAGGTGAAGCCCATCCCTTTCCGATAGCTAGCAGGATCCTAAGGCAAGGGAAAAATATTGTAGTAAAAGTAGTAAAGTATATGTCCCCACTCCTTGGGGGCAGGCTAGGAGAGCTTTCAATAAGCCACTTTTACAAAAAGTCCATGCTCGTCTTTGTTATTTTCATCCTCAACAAAACGAAGTCCATAAGATTTGCTTTTGAAATTGGCTACGCAAAGCACCATAGCATCCAGAATATCATCTGGTTTTACCTTTGATTTAGGGAAGGTTTCAGAGATGTTTTCGTAAAGTTTTTTAAATTTTGAGTCGTGTTTTTGCAACAACTGAAAGCGCTGTTGAAATCCTTCTTGGGTTGACTTTTTAGTCTGAATCACTTCTGAAGCATTCAAATATTTAAAGCAGATTTCAGGGTGACTTTCATAAATTTCTAAACCCCTTGGTTTGGACTTCAAGAATTGGTCGACTTCTTTGATTTTCTTTGAAATGTTGTAGCTCTGTATGGATATGCTTTTATCTAGAATTTCTTTATTAATGGTTCTGGCTTCATCATAATCTGCTGCATAAATAGCTTTTCTGCAGGCTGGTGTGAAGATGGTAGAAGATCTATTGCCGAGTTCCTTTCGCAATTTGGACTCAATAGTTCGTGTAAAATTTATGGATGATAAACCAATTGGAATATCAATAAAGAGTCTTTGAAGGTCTGGATGTCGCCCCATCAGTTCATGAATGGATTTTACCACTTCAAAGTAAAATTCTTTAGAATCGTGAAGGATGACAATCCAGCCTAGAGGACAGGAATCTATTCCAGCTATTTTCATGTGAGGTTTACTTCAGGTGAACGGTATTAATGATTTTTTAAACATAGGATTTTAATCTTTCTTCAGCTCAGGACGTGGCCTTAAGTTAACTTTTATTTTAAAGCTGATGATCTAAGTATTTAAGTTAACGTGCTTAAAATCAGAATAAAAAAAGCCGATACATTGCTATATCGGCTTCATTGTTAATTAGTTTATAAACTTAAATATGTAAAGCTCGGTCGCCAGTCGCCGCAAGGGCTGCTTCTTTTACAGCTTCTGCGTAAGTAGGGTGAGCGTGGCTCATCCTGGCGATGTCCTCTGCACTGGCACGGAATTCCATAGCGGTCACCGCCTCAGCAATAAGGTCGGCAACTCTGGCTCCCACCATGTGTACGCCAAGGACCTCGTCTGTTTTCTTGTCTGAAAATATCTTCACAAATCCGTCGATATCCCCACTAGCTCTGGATCTCCCCAAGGCACGCATAGGAAATTTACCAGTGTTGAACTCGATGTTCTCGTCTTTAAGCTGGTCTTCGTTCTTTCCTACTGAAGCCACTTCTGGCCAGGTATAGACCACGTTTGGAATCAAATTGTAATCGATATGCGGTTTTTGTCCTGCAATCACTTCAGCAACAAAACTTCCTTCCTCTTCAGCTTTGTGAGCAAGCATAATACCTTCGATAACATCACCTATAGCATAAATGTTTGACGTAGAGGTTTGAAGTTTTTCATTAACCTTAATTTTTCCATTGTCTTTTATCTCTACACCAGCTTTGTCGGCATTCAAACCATCTGTGTATGGTCTACGACCGACAGAGACCAGGCAGTAATCGCCTTTGAATTCGACTTCCTTACCGTTTTTGTCATCTGCTTTTACAATCACTTCGTCGCCTTTACGCTCTACAGATTTAACCTTGTGAGACAGCATAAATTTAGCTTTTTGCTTCTTCATGGCCTTCATCAATTCCTTGCTCTGGTCTTTGTCCATCCCAGGAATGATACGGTCCATGTATTCTATCACTGTTACTTCTGCTCCCAATCTTTTATACACCTGTCCCAATTCCAGACCAATCACTCCGCCACCAATCATGATAAGGTGTTTAGGAATTTCCTTGAGCGAAAGCGCTTCAGTGGAAGTAATGATTCGTTCTTTGTCAATGTCTATAAAAGGCAGGCTAGAGGGCTTACTTCCTGTAGCAATGATGGTATTTTTGGCTTCAATTTCAGTTTCTTTACCGTCATTATCAGTAATGATGATATGTGTTTTATCCTTGAAAGAACCAACACCTTCGTAAGATTCAATATCGTTTTTGTCCATCAGGAAATCGATCCCTTTAGTCGTTTGATCTACGACACCAGACTTGCGTTTCATCATGTTTTCCAGATTGACTTTTACGTCTCCAGAAATATCGATACCATGTTCTTCAAAATTCTTGATTGCATCCTCGTAGTGATGAGACGAATCAAGTAAAGCTTTGGAAGGGATACAACCTACGTTGAGGCAAGTCCCACCTTTGGTAGCGTATTTTTCGATTATTGCAGTTTTTAAACCTAGTTGTGCACAACGTATTGCTGCTACATATCCCCCAGGTCCGGAGCCGATCACGACTACATCATATGTGTTCATAAAACGAATTTTAATTACTAATAATAAAGTATTACAAATTTACACCTTCTATCATAAAGGGCAATTGAATCGCTTCAAATCCTTGTTAAATTCCTATGGATTTTAGAAAGGCTATTTCTCCATAATTCCACCTTTCCGTGATACTTAGGAAAATTTATTGTTTATATATTGATTTTAGGAATGAAAATAATGTTTTGGTTATGAGTTAATTGGTGTTTGAGTACTATAAAACTGAAGCTTTGTTTTGTGAAATATGTTACAAAATTGTAACATTACGTCGATTTAAAATCCTTGACATGAGTGAATCCGTGAATGCATCTGAAGAAGAACCCTCCAATTCTAAAATAAGACTCAGCATTTGGCAAGCTTTAATTCCTGTTTTAGCGCTTATAGGCATGCTGGCTTACAATGTCTTTGTGTACGGAGATGACTCTCTTGCTGGTTCCAATCAATTCATCTTGCTTATGGGTGCTGCAGTAGCAGCAATAGTAGGTGTTTCTAAAGGGGCAAAGTTTGAAAGCATGATTGAAGATGTTGCCAAAAATTTGAAATCCACTACAGAGCCTATTTTGATTTTATTGATGGTTGGAGCATTGGCTGGGACCTGGCTTCTCAGCGGTATCATTCCAACTATGATTTACTACGGATTGCAAATTCTTAACCCTACCATATTTCTTGCTGCCTGTGTTATCATCTGTTCGGTTATATCTGTGGCAACAGGAAGCAGCTGGACTACGTCTGCCACTGTAGGTATAGCTTTAATTGGTATTGCCGAAGCACTTGGTGTATCTGTGGGGATGACTGCTGGAGCCGTTCTATCTGGAGGTTATTTTGGAGACAAATTATCGCCTATGAGTGATACTACAAATTTAGCTCCTGCAATGGCGGGAACAGACTTGTTTACTCACATAAGGTATATGACGATTACAACCGTGCCAACTATAATAGTAACATTAATTGTATTTATTATAATTGGCCTAAACTTAGACACTTCAGGTCAAACTAACCCAACAGAAATTTTAGGAAGTATAGAATCTTCTTTTAATGTATCCGGATGGTTATTTGTTGTACCAGTTTTAGTTATCATATTAATTGTAAAGAAAACACCACCACTCATTGCATTACTTTTAGGAACGCTTCTCGCAGCAGTAGCAGCTTTAGTTTTTCAGCCAGAATTGGTGAAAATGATAGGGGGTGGCGACATACTTACATTTGAGACCGCTTATCGCGGAATTATAGATGCAATAACTGTAGACATTACAATTCCTACAGAAAATAAGTCTTTACAAGATTTATTTTCAGCTGGTGGAATGTATGGAATGCTGGGAACGATTTGGTTGATCATTTGCGCTATGGTATTTGGAGGAATCATGGATGCGATTGGAGCATTAGAAAGGATAAGTGAAGCTCTTTTAAACTTATTTACGTCTACATTCGGTTTATTCTTTAGTACAGTTACCAGTTGTTTAGCTTTAAACTTAACAGCGTCAGACCAGTATTTAGCAATCGTTGTTCCTGGGAAAATGTTTGCAAAAGCTTATGAAAAGAAAGGATTAGCACCAGAAAATTTAAGTCGAACTTTGGAAGATTCTGGTACTGTAACTTCGGTATTGATTCCCTGGAATACATGTGGAGCTTACCATAGTGGAGTTTTGGGAGTTCCAGTTGTTGATTATTTCTTTTATGCAATATTCAATTATTTGAGTCCTTTCGTTACTCTATTTTTTGCGGCATTCAATATTAAAATAAGACAACTGACAAATAAATAAGTTATGAAATTAGACATATTGGCAATTGGAGCACATCCAGACGATGTCGAGTTAAGCTGTGCAGGAACTTTAGCCAAAGAAATCGATAAAGGAAAGAAAGTTGGAATTTTGGATCTCACTCGTGGAGAGTTGGGGACTCGTGGTACTGCTGAAACTAGAGATGCTGAAGCCAAACATGCAGCCGATATTTTGGGTGTAAGCATGAGAAAGAATCTTGAGTTTAGCGATGGTTTTTTTACAAATAATACAGCTCATCAACTTGAAATTATAAAAGTTTTAAGGAAGTACAGACCAGACATTATTCTTTGTAATGCTATAAGAGACCGGCACATAGATCATGGAAAGGGAAGTCAGCTTGTGAGTGATTCCTGTTTTTTAAGTGGTCTAAAAAAAATAGAAACTATTTGCGAAGGAAATACACAAAAGGAGTGGAGACCAAAATTAGTTTACCATTATATTCAGTGGTACGATATAGAACCAGATGTAGTTGTAGACATTACTGGATTTATGGATAAGAAAATGGAATGTATCAAAACTTACAAAACCCAATTTTTTGACCAAAAGAGTAAAGAACCAGAAACACCTATATCAAGCTCTAATTTTTTTGATAGTATCACCTATAGAGCTAGAAATCTTGGCAGAATCATTGGAACTGAACATGCAGAAGGCTATACAGTAGAACGCTATCCGGCAGTAAATTCTATTTTTGACCTGATTTAAAATATTTTTTATAAAAGGAACAAAACCCTATCTCAAAATCTGAGTTAGGGTTTTTTATGTAATAACTCGAAACCATTTAATTTTAATAACAATTAGAATTTAATTGCTAATTTAATATATTTATGCAAAATAAATATATATGAAATTTTGTCCGCAATGTCAATCTGATAAAATTGTGAAAAGTGGTATTGTAAACGATCGTCAGCGCTATAAATGTAAATCCTGCAACTACTTTTTCACTGTAAACAAATTAGGGAAAAAAATAGATCAGTATTATGTCACAAAAGCTTTACAGCTGTATCTAGAGGGTTTGACTTATCGTGAAATTGAAAGGATCTTAGGTGTTTCTCACGTAAGTGTGATGAATTGGGTCAAGAAATATAATATTCATAAAGTTCAAAATTCTGATGTCCATCCAACTTATAAAATTTTAAGTCAGAGTGAGCTAGGTCATTATTTTTCTACTTCAGAAAATACTAAAGGCTCAGGAATGATTGTTACTGAGCTTGGTGATAAATTCATGGTAATTAAATGGGAACGATTTAAGGAATAACTATAGTGATTAACATAAATATATATTTAATTTTATTTAACAAATAAAATATTTGAAGTTCGTAGCAAGTTATTAGCAAAGAATGCTATAAAAAAATAAAGACTTGTTATCTGATGAAATATTTTGTTGCATATTTAATAGTAATTATTGCTTTTTCTAGTAATAATGTATTTTCCCAAGGATCGCCTTATTATAAGGGTGGATTTAAGATTAAGTTTGATGATAATGATAATAAATACGTGAGAATTTTGACCTGGGTTCAGGCTCAGGCCAATTTTTCAGATTCGAATCCGGAAGATCAGGCTGATCTTTCTGTTCAGCTAAGGCGTGCTAGATTTCTAGTTTATGGTCAAATCACTAAAGATTTTCTAGTTCTCACTCACATAGGTATTAACAGCCTTAATTCTTTCAATATGGAACCTGTCGGCGCGGAAGGCTCCCCTCAAGTGTTTATGCATGACGCCTGGGCTCAGTATAATGTATCAGATCAACATGTAGTGGGTGGTGGGCTACATTATTGGAATGGCTTGTCCAGGCTCAATTCACAAGGAACACTCAACCTTATGACTCTGGATAACAACAGGTCTTCATGGTCAACTCTAGGTTTATCCGATCAGTTTGCAAGGCATATAGGCGTGTTTGCTAAAGGTAATTTTGGGAAGTTACAGTACAATGTAGCCATCAATGAAGCCATGGTCAATGGACTTGATACAAATCCACTTTCTGAAGCTAATGCGGTATACCGTGGAGCCAATATTTTGGGAACTGCTGAAGCAGGGAAAACTTATACCGGCTATTTTGCTTATAATCTTTTTAATTTGGAGAGTAATTTTTTGCCTTACAAAGTCGGAACTTATATGGGCACTGAACGTATTTTTAATATCGGTGCTGGTTTTTATCACCATCCAAATGGTGCTGTGATTTTAAATGATAATCAACCTGTTGGAGAAGATGTTAATCTTTTTGCAGCAGATGTATTTTACGATGCACCAATTGGAAATAATGGGGCTGCGGTAACAGGCTATGCCGTTTACCAATCCAATGACTATGGCTCAAATTATCTTCTTGGTCCCTACGCTACTGGGGATATGCTCTATGGACATTTCGGCTACCTTGTACCAAGTTCAAAATCAATTAAATTTCAGCCATATACCTCTTACAACCATTCGTTTATTGATGTCTCCAATCAAGATAGAACGATTTTTGGTTTTGGCATTAATGCCTTTTTAAACGGTCACAATTCAAAACTTACGTTAGAATATCAGAATGAGCGGTTTTTAAATCAAACCGTAAATAGAATCAATTTACAAGCAATGATTTACTTATAAAATTTTTAAAGCATGAAAAATAAAGACAAAAATGCGGTAGCCTATTGGAAAGAAAATGTGAGGTACCTCTACATTCTTCTTAGTATTTGGTTTTTAGTTTCCTATGGAGCTGGAATATTATTCAAAGACTGGCTGAATCAATTTACCCTTGGAGGATTCAAACTTGGTTTTTGGTTCGCTCAACAAGGTTCAATTTATGTATTCGTAATTCTGATTTTCGTTTATGTAAGATTGATGAACAAACTAGATAAAAAATACGGATACGACGAATAAAAAACCAAAACTATGGATGCTCAAATATTGACTTATATTATCGTAGGAGCCACATTTGCTCTTTACATCGGGATTGCAATCTGGTCTCGTGCCGGTTCTACTAAAGATTTTTATGTTGCAGGTGGTGGAGTAGGACCAATTGCCAATGGTATGGCTACTGCAGCAGACTGGATGTCTGCAGCTTCTTTTATTTCTATGGCCGGGATCATTGCCTTTATGGGCTATGATGGGGCTACATTCCTTATGGGTTGGACTGGAGGTTATGTGCTTTTAGCTTTGTTGCTGGCTCCTTATCTCAGGAAATTTGGAAAATTTACAGTTCCAGATTTTATAGGAGACCGCTATTATTCCAAAACAGCAAGGATTGTTGCAGTATTCTGTGCTCTTATTGTTTCCTTTACTTATGTAGCAGGACAAATGAGAGGCGTTGGCGTTGTGTTCTCGAGATTTTTGGAAGTTGAAATCAATACTGGTGTGTACATAGGAATGGTGATCGTGCTTTTTTATGCTGTTTTAGGCGGAATGAAAGGCATTACTTATACTCAGGTTGCACAGTATTGTGTGTTGATTTTTGCTTTTATGGTACCAGCGATTTTTATTTCAATTCAATTGACTGGCAATCCTATTCCTATGCTAGGAATGGGAGATACAGTGGTTGGTCAGCCAGATGTTTACCTATTGGATAAATTAGATGGTTTAAGTCAGGAACTTGGCTTCAATAAGTATACTGACGGATCCAAAAACATGATAGATGTAATAGCAATCACCCTCGCTCTCATGGTTGGTACAGCTGGACTTCCTCATGTGATCGTAAGGTTCTTCACTGTAAAGAAAGTAAAAGATGCTAGAAAGTCTGCTGGATTTGCTTTGCTTTTTATAGCGATTCTTTACATAACAGCACCTGCTGTTTCAGTCTTTTCTAAAATTAATTTGATAGACACAGTGAGTGAGAAACCTTATGAGGAAATGCCAGAATGGTTCACCAACTGGGAAAGTTTGGGTTTGATAGGCTGGGTTGATAAAAATAATGATGGTAAAATTCAATATCTTGGACCAAAAAGAAATGGGGGTGTTGCTATTGATGGAAAGACTCCCGAATTTGCTGATGAAAGCAAAGGAAATAGTGGAGAGCGAATAGTGACCAATCCTTCGGATAACGATAATGAATTGTATGTGGACAATGATATAATGGTTATGGCAAACCCTGAGATTGCAGACTTGCCAAATTGGGTCATCGCTTTAGTCGCTGCCGGATGTTTGGCTGCAGCTCTTTCTACTGCTGCAGGACTACTCTTGGTCATATCTTCTTCTGTTTCTCATGATCTGATAAAGAAAATAATTAAACCGGACATTAGCGATAAGGGAGAATTGATTGCTGCTCGTCTTTCTGCTACTGGAGCTGTAGTAATAGCAGGTTATTTTGGTATCAATCCGCCAGGATTTGTGGCTGCTGTAGTGGCACTGGCTTTTGGTCTGGCTGCTGCATCCTTTTTTCCAGCTATTGTTCTTGGTATTTTCTACAAAAAGATGAATAAAGAAGGAGCCGTTTCTGGAATGATTGTAGGTGTGTGTTTGATGTTATTCTACATGCTAAAATTCAAATTTGATCTATTTGGAGGAGGTACAGAACAAGACTGGTGGTTTGGAGTTTCTCCAGAAGGTTTTGGATCTATTGCTATGGTGGCCAATTTTATCGTTTCACTTACAGTGTGTCAGTTTACCAAAGAAACACCGCAAGATGTTCAAGAAATTGTTGAAAATATTAGAATTCCAAGCGGGGCAGGCGAAGCAACAGGACATTAAAAATACAGTTTGTTAAATCTCAAGGGAGTGGTGCTTTTTGCTCCTCGCTCTTGAGAATTTTAATTATTTTAAAGACTTATTCAAGAAATATGAAAAAAAGACATCAGCAAAAACTTATTTTTCTAAGCTTAGGGTTGATTCTGCTGTTCAACATTCCGCTGATTTTTGCCTTCAATACCGTTTCTGAAGTATTTGGGTTTCCTCTATTTTATTTTTTCATTTTTATCACCTGGATGCTTAGCATACTTATTTCATTTATGGTACTTAAAAAATATTCTGATTGATGAGTAAGATTGGGCTTATAGCACTCATTTTTATGTATTTGGGAATTTTGTTTCTCATCGCCTTTTTTGCTGAAAAAAATAAAGGTTCAAAATTGGTTACTCACCCAGCAGTTTATGCACTTTCTCTTGCGGTATATTGCTCTGCATGGACCTATTATGGAAGTGTTGGAATGGCCGCTAGAACTGGTGTAGAATTCTTAACCATTTATCTAGGCCCAATCATAGCAGCACCACTTTGGATTATAATCCTAAAAAAAATAATTCAGCTGTCCAAAGTTTATAACGTGTCCAGCATAGCTGATTTTATTTCTCTGCGATATGGCAACAGCAGGTCTCTGGGAGCACTTGTTACCATTGTTTGTGCTGTAAGTATAATACCATATATTTCTCTTCAACTGAAGGCTATTTCAGAAACCTTTGAAATTGTTTCAACATCAACTCTAGGCATAGAAGGGTCCTCCGTTATCACAGATTCTACGTTTTATATAGCTATAATTTTAGCTGTTTTTGCTTCCTTTTTTGGAACCTTATCCCTGGATGCTTCAAAGCAAAGAGCAGGTGTGATGTTTTCTGTTGCTGCTGAATCAGTTTTGAAATTAACTTTTTTTCTCATTGTAGGTATTTATGTGACCTATTATGTGTTTAATGGCACTTCAGATTTATACCAGCAGGCTAGTTTAAATTTGGATTTAAATCAGTTAAGTACAATTAATGGATTAAGTGGAGGTATCAACTGGTACTTTAGTCTAGCTCTTTCTTTTTTAGCCATTTTCTTATTACCACGGCAATTTCAAACTTCGGTAGTAGAATTCAATAATCGTAAGCAACTAAAAACTTCTATCTGGCTATTTCCACTTTATCTTTTGCTTTTCAACTTATTTGTGATTTTCATAGCCTGGGGTGGATTGTTGATTTTGGGTAAGGATATTAATGCCGATTATTTTACATTGCTCATCCCATTACATTTTGGAGATCACTGGCTGGCAATCATCGTTTTTCTAGGAGGATTATCTGCAGTTATATCTATGGTTGTAGTTTCCACTGTAGCATTGTCTACCATGCTGAGCAATAATCTTATCATTCCCTACGGTTTTATTAAAACCCTGACAAAGAGAAAGTCTTTAAACAATGAAAAAATTATAAAAAACATTAGGCGAGTAAGTGTTTTTTGCTCAATAATACTCGCTTACTTACTCTATGCCTTATTTAATCCAGAAATCTCGTTATTTTCTATTGGACTCATTTCGTTTCTGATTATTGTTCAGCTGGCGCCGAGTTTCTTCATTGGTATGTTTTGGAATCGTGGCTCTGCTTTAGGTGCCAAAGCTGGAATTGTAATAGGAATGCTGATTGTTGTTTTCACCTATTTACTCCCTTTTTTTACTGAAAACATATTCAGTAACAATCAATTTGTAGCCAATGGATTATTTGGAATTACAGCACTTAAACCTTACGCACTATTTGGTATTGAGCTGTTAAATCCTGTAAATCATGCATTATATTGGAGTTTATTGTTAAACACAGGAGCATACTTAATCCTATCTGTTATTAAAAAAGGAAATTATCGAGAACGCAATTATGGAGAAATGTTTGTCAATACCAGCAAGGCAGTCGAACTAAAAGAAAATGCTTACGTATGGAAAGGTGAGGCTTATGTTGAAGACATTCAAAATATTTTGGTTCGTTTTTTAGGACAATCCAAAGCAGATAAAGCCTTAAGAGTATTTAGAAAGCGATATGCAGTAAATCCTGAAGACAGACTTGCAGATGCCAGATTTATCAATTTTTCGGAACGCCTTCTCACAGGTGCTGTGGGAAGTGCTTCAGCCAAAATTTTAATTTCAAATGTTGCCAAAGAAAAGCCAGTATCTCTAGTGGAAGTACTTCATATTCTTGAAGAAAATAGAGAAACAATTTCTGTTAATAAGTCACTAGAGGCACAATCTCAAAAATTAATTAAGCTAGCTTCAGAATTAAAATCTGCAAATGAAGAACTCAAAATTCAGGACCAGTTAAAAGATGACTTTCTAGATACTGTAGCACATGAGCTCAAGACACCTATTACTTCAATAAAAGCTAGTTCTGAAGTTTTAACAGAAGGAAATGATATGCCCGAAGAACTACAACAGAGATTTTTGAGTAATATCATTCAAGATACAGAGCGCCTCAATGTCTTGATTAACGATATTTTAGATTTAGAAAAAATGGCTTCTGGAAGAGATGAGTTAACTTTAGAGTACCAAAGTTTAAATTCATGTATCGAAGATGCTATCAATGGAATCAGAAGTATTGCAGGCAGGAAGAATATACAGGTAGAGTTTAATGCAAAGAAGAAGGTTTTTACTGAATTTGATTACAGTAAAATGCTACAGGTTTTCACGAATTTGCTTTCCAATGCAATCAAATTTGTTCCCGAAAACTACGGAATTATAAGTGTTTCCCTTGAAGAAAATTCAGAAGAAATAAGCTGTAAAGTGATTGATAATGGTAAAGGAATTCCTGAAGAAGATATTCAATTAATTTTTAAAAAATTCTATCAGTCAAAAAATCAAACCTTTAAAAAGCCTATTGGGAGCGGCTTTGGGTTAGCCATATGCAAACAGATTGTTGAAATGCATAAGGGAAAGATTTATGCTGAATCTAATTTGACTACAGGAGCAGAAATGAACTTAAAACTACCAAAACAAAACACATGAAAAAAATCCTACTTGTAGATGATGAGCCTAATATTATAATGGCGGTGGAGTATACGTTAAGGAAAAATAACTACGAAGTTTTTATTGCTAGAGACGGTGAAGAAGCTATTGCACTTGCAGAGAAACTTAGACCAAACCTCGTTATTCTTGATATCATGATGCCGAAAGTAGATGGGTATGAAGTTTTAGAATACTTAAGTGACCACGACACTTTAAAAAACACAACACAAACAGTCATCATAAGTGCAAAACAAAAAGAAAGTGATGTGGATAAGGCTATTGAACTTGGTGCCAAAGCTTATATCAAGAAACCTTTTTCCATGAAAAAACTGTTAAATACTATAAGTGAATTAATAATACAGAAATCTTAAAATACACAATTATGAGCTATAAAGATGCCTATCAAAAAAGTATTGAGCAACCAGAAGAATTTTGGATGCAGGAATCGAAGAATATCAAATGGTTCAAAGCGCCAACTCAAGCACTGGAGCAAACTCCCGAAGGGATTTACCATTGGTTCCCTGATGGAGAAACCAACTTGAGTTACTTATGTATAGATCAACATGTGGAAGATGGGTTTGGGGATGAATTGGCCCTGGTTTACGATTCTGCTGTGAGGCAAAAGCAAGTCAAATATACATATAATGAGGTTTTGGAAAAGGTCTCTAAACTTGCTGGCGGACTCAGAGAACTCGGTGTTGAGAAAGGAGATCGCGTCATTATTTACATGCCAATGATTTCTCATTCATTGTTTAGCATGTTGGCTTGTGCTAGAATAGGTGCTATTCACTCTGTTGTTTTTGGTGGCTTCGCCCCTGATGAACTTGCTATGAGAATTGATGATGCCCAACCAAAAGTCATCATTACAGCAACGTCTGGTATTGAGGTTGATAGACTTATAGCCTATAAACCTATGGTGGACGAAGCTATAGAAAAGGCTAAACATAAAGTCGAAAAAGTGGTCGTGTTCAATAGAAAGCTGGGTGTAGAATTTGAGCATAAACCCTACGATGTTGATTATTTAGAGTTGACGGATAAAGCAAAGCCTGCGGATGCTGTTCCATTAAAGTCTAAAGATCCTTCTTATATTTTATATACTTCAGGAACTACTGGATCCCCAAAAGGAGTAGTAAGAGATACAGGAGGTTATGCAGTTGGCCTTAAGTATTCGATGGAAAACATCTATGGTACAAAGCCTGGAGATACGTTTTGGGCTGCCTCCGATGTAGGTTGGGTTGTAGGGCATAGTTACATAGTATATGCACCTATGATTCATAGAAATACAACGATTATCTATGAAGGAAAACCTATAAAAACTCCAGATGCGGGTGCATTCTGGAGAGTTGTAGAAGATCATAAGGTGAATGTCATGTTTACAGCGCCTACTGCTTTTAGAGCAATCAAAAAAGAAGATCCTGATGGTGAGTTTATCAAAAAATATGATATATCATCTCTAAAATATCAGTTTTTAGCTGGTGAACGTTGCGATGAAACTACATTGAAATGGGCTCAGAAACATTTACAAATACCAGTTATAGACCATTGGTGGCAGACAGAATCTGGCTGGTCTATTGTTGCAAATTACATGGGTCTGGACCCATTACCAGTAAAACCTGGATCTGCCGGAAAACCTGTTCCCGGATATGATATAGAAATCCTTTCTGAAGAAGGGGAAAGTTTACCGGCTAATACTGAAGGTTACATCTGTTCCAAACTGCCACTTCCTCCTGGTTTTATGCAGACCCTTTGGAATAATCATGAGCGCTACAAGAACGGCTATTTAAGTAAATTTCCAGGTTACTACTTCTCGGGTGATGGTGGGTATATAGACGAAGAAGGCTACGTTTTCATTACAGGCAGGATAGATGATGTTATCAATGTATCTGGACATAGGTTATCCACTGCAGCTTTGGAAGAAGTTGTTTCCAAACACCCTTCTGTCGCAGAATGTGCCGTAGTAGGCCTTAAAGATGAATTGAAAGGGGAAGTCCCTCTGGCCATTGTAGTCCCGAAAATGGGTGAAGAAGATTATGAATCTTATAAAATGGAGACTGAAATTGTTCAATTAGTGAGGGATAAAATTGGACCTATTGCTGCCTTGAAAAATGTAGTCATTGTCAAAAGACTTCCAAAAACAAGAAGCGGTAAGACCTTAAGAAGAACTTTGAGGAAACTCGTAGCTGGGGAATCTTATAATTTACCATCAACTATCGAAGATCCTATGGTCATTAGTGAAATTATTGAAACCTTTAGTCAGCAGAAAATAGGGGCTTTCAGTAAAAATAAAGATCAGGTGACTCAATCTTTAAAAGCCCTCACAAAGAGTTACTATAACATCGATTCTTTGGCTAAGTACATGGATGTGTATAGAATTTCTCAAAACGATCCCGAAAATTTTTGGAACACAATCGCAGAACGAAACTTTGAATGGAAGAAAAAGTGGGATACAGTCTTGAAATGGAATCCTGAAGAAGCAAGAGCAACCTGGTTTGAAGGCGCTCAACTCAACATTACAGAGAATGCTATTGACAGGCATTTGAAAACCAGAGGAAATAAAACCGCTATTATTTGGGAGCCTAACAATCCCGAAGAAAAAGAACAACGCATCTCCTACAAAGAACTTTCAGAACGCGTTAATAGAATGGCTAATGTTTTGAAAGCAAACGGCATTCAAAAAGGAGATCGGGTATGTATTTACTTACCTATGATTCCAGAATTGGCTGTAGCTACATTGGCCTGCGCTAGAATTGGAGCAGTGCATTCGGTAGTTTTTGCAGGTTTTTCAGCTTCTGCATTAGCCTCAAGAGTCAATGATTCTGATTGTAAAATGGTCATTACTTCAGATGGTTCTTACCGTGGTTCAAAATCAATCGACCTCAAAGGCATTGTCGATGAAGCTTTAGAAACTACCCCTTCAGTCGAAACTTGTTTAGTGACTAAACGAACCTTTGCTAAAATTGACATGAAAAAAGGGAGAGATGCTTGGTTGCATGATGAGTTGAAAAAAGTAGACAAAAACTGCGCTCCAGAAGTGATGGATGCAGAAGACATGCTTTTTATTTTATATACTTCAGGTTCTACTGGAACACCGAAAGGCATGGTACATACTACTGCCGGGTATATGGTGTATTCAGCATTTTCATTCAAAAATGTATTTCAGTATCAAGAAAATGATGTCTATTGGTGCACCGCAGATATTGGATGGATTACTGGACATTCTTATATTGTGTATGGTCCTCTACTGAACGGAGCTACAACGCTTATGTTTGAAGGTGTTCCTTCGTATCCAGATTATGGAAGATTCTGGGATATTGTAGAGAAATACAAAGTCAATCAATTCTACACGGCTCCTACAGCTATAAGGGCTTTAGCAAAACAGGATATTGAATTTGTCAATAAATATGACCTATCATCTTTGAAAGTTTTAGGGAGTGTTGGAGAACCTATCAATGAAGAAGCTTGGAATTGGTACAATGAAAATATAGGAAAGAAGACATGTCCTATTGTAGACACCTGGTGGCAGACTGAAACTGGCGGAATTATGATTTCTCCAATCCCGTTTGTTACACCAACTAAACCTACCTATGCAACTCTCCCTTTACCAGGTATTCAGCCATCATTAATGGACGAGAAGGGAAATGAAATTGAAGGAAATTCTGTTTCTGGAAGATTATGTATTAAGCACCCATGGCCAAGTATGGCCAGGACTGTTTATGGTAACCATCAACGCTACAAGGACACCTATTTTTCCGCCTTTGAAAATGTTTATTTCACTGGAGACGGAGCTTTAAGAGATGAGGTAGGTTACTACAGAATTACAGGCAGGGTAGATGATGTCATCATTGTATCTGGACATAATTTAGGTACTGCACCTATTGAAGATGCTATCAATGAACATCCAGCAGTGGCGGAATCTGCTATTATCGGTTTCCCACATAATGTCAAGGGAAATGCTTTGGCTGGCTTTGTGATATTGAAAAACGATGGTGAATCCAGAAATAAAGAAAACCTAAGCAAAGAAATTAATCAATTAATTTCAAGTAAAATTGGTCCAATTGCAAAATTAGATCGCATTCACTTTGTTTCTGGCTTGCCTAAAACACGAAGTGGTAAAATCATGAGAAGAATCATGAGGAAGATTTCTGCTGGAGAAGCAGATCAAATTGGAGATGTCTCAACACTATTGGATCCAAGTATTGTAGAAGAAATCAAAGAGAAAGTTGAACCGTTTTTAAAATAAGAATAATCTAAAAGGTTTTATCGTTTCGTAATTTAGAAATCAACTTATTTAGTTTAAAAGAATTGGGGAGATTATTTTTTGTTTATATAATTTTCTCTTTATTTACTCAAATCGTTTTGTGGAATGCAATTTTATATTAAATTTGCAGCGTCTTACAAGACAACTGGTGGATGTAGCTCAGTTGGTTAGAGCACTGGTTTGTGGTACCAGGGGTCGTGGGTTCGAGCCCCATCTTCCACCCAAAAAAAAAGGTCTTATCGATTATGATAAGGCCTTTTTTAGTTTTAAGAGGATAATATTTATCTCAGTATATTGGAAGGAAAAACCACTACACTTTCATTTCCATTTTCATCCACAGAAGCTATTCCGAAGAAAAAATTATCGATAATTATGCCGTCTAGAGTGATTTCATTTACATTTTCAACATATCTAAAATGATCCCAAGTTGGGGAGGTGGTAGATCTCCAGTATACTTTGTAACCTTTAACGTCACTTGGATTTCTTTGTTCCCACTTGAGTTTTACAGAAGGTTCTACAATACCACCAATCGCGACTTCAGTTGGAGCTGGTGGAGCCCACGCCAAACTTGCCATAGAAATAGCGTTCACAGCAGTTAACTTTTTGACATAATCAAAATTGACATGTTCTATGACATCACCGTACTCAATTTCATTTTCAGTCCTGATATCCTGATGTTGTTGATTGTAATTCTCATGAGCTTCCATGATTCTAATACCAGGAAAACCTAAATCGTTGAAAGGCTTATGATGACCACCACGTCCAAATCTATCTAAGCGATATATCATCATAGGATTCATCTCTGGCATGTAGGTTTTAGTGGTTTCGTAAACATATCTCGCCAATTGTCTAGACTCCCCATCTACTTCACCTCCATAAAAGCGCTTCATTTGTCGTTCTCTGTCGGTTTCGGTTGGATTATGAGCCTCACTAAATATTCTAAAGGTTCTATTATCAATAACTCCATCAACTCCTTCTATGTTACCTATCATATCATTGTTCAAAATACCAATAATATTCCAATCGTTTTCTTTAGCGTATTTCGCTAAAAACTGACCTCCGTACAAGCCTTGTTCTTCACCGCTTAAACCTACGTAAACAATACTGTGATCAAATTCATATTGAGAAAGCACTCTAGCCGCTTCCATTGCACCTGCCATTCCTGTTGCATTGTCATTAGCTCCTGGAGCATCAGTTTCAAAATCTTGCGTATCCGAAGCTCTTGAGTCGATATCTCCACTCATAATGATGTAAGAATTTGGATATTTTTTTCCTTTTTGAACAGCGACTACATTAAGTATTTCTGCAGTTTTAGGAATTCTATTTCCATCCTCTGGGGTTACTGTTTCGCCTTGAAAAAAGACGTCTAAGCAGTTGTTGCAATTTGAAGAGATCTCTTCAAATTCAGATTTAATCCAGCGCCTAGCAGCACCAATTCCACGTGTATCACTTTTGGTATCGCTAAAGGTATTTCTGGTTCCAAAATCAACTAAATTTTGAACGTAATATTCCAGTTTTTCTGCAGAGACCTCATTTACAATATCATAAACTTTGGTGTCTACTTGGGCGTAAAAGATAGTCGAAAAGCCAAAAAAGGCAATAGTAAGTATAGTTTTCATGTCAATAATTTTTTGCTCAATTTACTATAATTTTAGAGGAATAAAAATTTTAAGAGCTAAGTGGTATTGTTATCTTTGCGGGTTCTATAGACATATTATTATGAAGATTTCTTACAACTGGTTAAAGCAATTTCTAAAAACTAAATGGACAGCAGAAGAAACTGAAGTTTTGCTTACAGACCTAGGATTAGAGGTAGAAGGCATAACCAATTTTGAATCAATTAAAGGTGGACTTGAAGGAATTGTTGTGGGACATGTTGAATCATGTGAGCCACATCCCAACGCAGACCGGTTGAAGATTACAAAAGTAAATATTGGTAAAGAACAATTGCTCTCTATTGTTTGTGGTGCTCCCAATGTTGCTGCTGGTCAGAATGTGCCAGTTGCTACCATTGGCACAACGCTTTATGATGATAAAGGTCAGCCATGGCCTATCAAAAAAGGAAAGATAAGAGGAGAGGTAAGTGAAGGTATGATTTGCGCTGAAGACGAAATAGGTATTGGTAAAAGCCATGAAGGGATTATGGTTTTGGGAGAAAACCTTATCCCGGGTACACCACTTAATCAAGTTTTTTCTGTTGAAAGAGATCAAGTTTTTGAAATCGGGCTCACACCCAACCGCGCAGATGCGATGAGTCACTGGGGAGTTGCCAGAGATTTGAGGGCTGGTCTAATTCAAAATGAAATAAGCATACCACTGGACACGCCTTCTATAAGTAGTTTTCATGTAGATAATAGAAGTTTGCGAGTTTCTATTTCAGTAAAACAGCCAGAATTAGCACCAAGATATTGCGGCGTGAGTATATCTGGATTGGAAGTGAAAGATTCTCCAGATTGGCTTAAAAATAGATTAAAAGCTATTGGAATAAATTCAAAAAATAATGTTGTAGATGCTACCAATTACGTGTTACATGAATTGGGGCAGCCATTACATGCTTTTGATTTAGATAAAGTCAAAAACAATAAAATAGAAGTAAAAACGCTAAAGACAGGTACCAAGTTTATTACTTTAGATGGTGTAGAAAGAGAGCTTCATGCAGACGATTTGATGATTTGTGATGCTGAGAAGCCACTTTGTATAGCTGGTGTTTTTGGAGGTGAAGGTTCTGGTGTTACTACTAGTACAACCGATATTTTTCTGGAAAGTGCTTACTTCAACCCTGTAAGCATCAGGAAAACAGCTAAAAGACATGGCTTAAACACAGATGCATCTTTTCGTTTTGAAAGAGGAATTGATCCCAACATCACAGAATTTGCTTTAAAACGTGCGGTTATCTTAATTCAGGAAATTGCAGGTGGAGTTGTTTCCAGCGATATAGATGATTTTTATCCAAAGAAAATTGAAGACTTCCAGGTGTTTTTAACGTTTGATAAAATCAATCAACTGATTGGACAAGAAATTGATACTGGGGTTATAAAAACTATCTTAACTTCTTTAGACATCAAAGTAAATAACGTGTCCGAAAGCGGATTGGGTTTAACGATTCCAGCTTACAGAGTCGATGTGCAGCGTGAAGTAGATGTGATTGAAGAAATCTTGAGAGTTTACGGTTACAACAACATAGAATCTGATAGCAAATTCAACGTCTCAGTCGCCAATTCTTCAATTTATGAAGATTATAAAATTCAAAATAGAATAGCAGATCAACTGGTATCTCAGGGATTTTTTGAGATCATGTCCAATTCATTAACGACCAAAGCTTACGTAGACTTGTTAGAAGATCTTAAGCAAGAGCATAATGTTGATATCTTGAATGCTTTAAGTAATGATTTAGGTGTGATGAGACAGTCGATGCTATTTTCTGGACTGGAATCTGTGAGTTACAATATTAACCGTAAAAAAACTGATTTAAAATTCTTTGAGTTTGGAAAAACATATCACAAAGTAGAAGGAGAATTTCAGGAATTTAAGCATTTGTCTTTATTCATGACGGGTTCCAAAACTCCTGAATCCTGGACGAACCCTCAACAGAAGACTAATTTCTTCGGATTAAAAGCTTATTTGGAACGTATTTTTGAAAAACTTGGTTTAACAAATCTGGAGTACCAATCAGAAAACTCTGACTCTATTTCAGAAGGACTTTCAGGCCAGCTGAATTCTAAAACGCTTGTTGATTTTGGAAGAGTGAAATCCAAAATTTTAGATTATTTTGACATTGAGCAGGAGGTTCTTTTTGCTGATATCAACTGGAATAATGTGTTGGATGCCATTCAAAAAAAGCAACTAAAGGTTGATGAAATTCCCAGGTTTCCTTCAACACAAAGAGATTTTGCTTTATTGCTGGATCAAGCAGTGAAATTTGATGATTTGAAGAATTTAGCTTTCAAAACAGACAAGAAAATTTTGAAAAACGTCGATTTATTTGATGTTTATGAAGGTGACAAACTTCCAGAACAGAAGAAAAGTTATGCTTTACGATTCAAATTTATGGACGAGAAGAAAACCCTTACCGATAAGCAGGTCGATAAAGTCATGCAAAAACTACAGAATCAATTCGAAACTAAATTTGGAGCTACTTTAAGATAGAACAATTAAATTTATATTTCATCCCAAGCTTTTCATAGCTCTGGGATTTTTGTTTTTATAAATTAGATGTAATGGATTTACAGGACGATTTTGTAAAAAAGATGATTGAAGAGCTTGTCCCTATTCACAAGTTTTTGGGTTTGAAGCTGCTTCATATCGAAAAGGACTTTGTGAAAGTAAAAGTTCCTTTCAGAGCTGAAGTAGTGGGGGATATACGTTCCAACCGCTGGCACGGTGGGATTATTACGACAGTGATGGACTCTGTGGGTGGAATTGTAGGTGGAACTCATTTGAGCACTATCAAAGATAAAATGGCGACCATAGATATAAGGGTAGATTTTTTATCGCCAGCTTATGCAAAGTCTATCATCGTGGAAGGAAGAACGCTAAGATTAGGTTCAAGGATTTTTGTAGCTAATATGAAATGTTACTTAGAAAATGATCCTGAACAGTTGCCAATTGCAGAAGGAAGAGCAGTTTACAATTTTATACGATTGAATCAAAAACACTAGCTACTTCAATTTATACTTAATAGGTGTTAAATTTTTGAACAGTTATTGTTTGAACTTAACTTACTTATTACTTTTATATCGAATGTTGAAAAAGATATATGATGTTTCCTAGAACAAACCTTAAAACACAGCTGAATAAAGCAAAATTCAAAACAACTTCCAACGAAGACATTTTGAAGCAGGTTCATGAAGTTCTTAAAAATGTTGATGATAGAAATGAAGAAATCTTAGACAAAGTAAATTCTGGTGACTCTGCAGATTTCAATACCTTCGATTTTGACAAACTTCAGTCAAGCGAAATTTATCATATAGACCAAATTGAAAAAATTTGTGTCAACTATAGACTCAGATTTTTGGATTCCAAATATTTCAAAGGTGAATTACCTTATGAGGCAATTTCTAAAATTAAAACTTTAGAAGAAGAGCATGAAACTAATTTAAAAGGCTTTAAAATCATGGCACCTTCCAAGTTATTTAAGTTGGAAAATGCTGATGATCCACTGCTATTCGCACCAATTGGTAACGATTACTATTATTTGATTCATAAGTGGGGAAATGACTTAAGTCCATTTCGCAGACTTATGATGTGGCCATTCAAGACTTTTGAAAATTTCATGTTTTTTGTGTTATTATCAGCTTTAGTATGCACACTATTAGTTCCTAATGGTTTTTTCATGAGTGAAGATAACTTGACAACTGAATTCTTTTTACTTTTCATATTTATGTTCAAATGGATTGGCGGTATAGCATTATACTATGGATTTGCTAAGGGTAAGAATTTCAGTACAGCCATCTGGAGAAGTAAATATTATAACGCTTAATACTTAAACATGATCATTTTACAATTTATATATCAACAATTTACTCCCGCTAAACTTTGCGGGTTTCTTTTTAAGTCTTATAATCTTAATACTAAGAAAGCTTTATTCTCAAAGTTTTTAAAGCATAAACGCAATAAGGCTCTGAAAAAATGTGCTTTAAAATCTAAGCTAATCGCTTAATTCCTTATTCATATATCTTTACTATTTTAGCCGAATTAAAATCCTAATCGGTATAACATTATTTATTTAAAATTTTAAAACTAATGACACACGCAGACCTTTTAAAAGTTACTCAAGAATTTGGTAGCCCCGTTTATGTTTATGATTCAGAAAAAATCACCAATCAGTATAAACGCTTAACGGAAGCTTTCAAAAAGGTCAAACACTTGCGTCTTCATTATGCCGTAAAGGCTTTATCAAATTTAAGTATACTTAGATTGTTCAACCAATTAGGTAGTGCTTTAGATACGGTTTCTATACAGGAAGTGAAATTGGGCATAGCAGCTGGTTTCGATCCTGCCAAAATTATATTCACACCCAATGGTGTTTCTATGGAAGAGTTGGAAGAAGCCGTAGAACTTGGCGTTCAAATCAATATTGATAATTTACTTATCCTTGAGCAATTTGGAGCTAAACACCCTAAAGTTCCAGTTTGTATTAGAATCAATCCACATGTGATGGCTGGCGGGAACACCAATATTTCTGTGGGTCATATCGATTCTAAATTTGGAATTTCAATTCATCAAATGCCTCATGTGTTGAGAATTGTTGAAAATACAGGGATGACTATTAATGGCATCCACATGCATACAGGAAGTGATATTCTGGATATTGGGGTATTCCTACACGCAGCCGAGATTCTTTTTGATGCCGCTGCACAATTCAAAAATCTTGAATTTCTAGATTTTGGTAGTGGCTTCAAAGTACCCTACCATGAAGGTGACATAGAAACTAATGTTGAAGAATTAGGGTCTAAATTGACCAAGCGTTTCAATGAATTTTGTAAATCTTACGGTAAGGATTTGACTTTAGCTTTTGAGCCTGGAAAATTTCTCGTGAGTGAAGCAGGCTTCTTTTTAGCCAAAGTAAATGTAGTAAAACAAACCACATCAACTGTGTTTGCTCAAATCGATTCTGGATTCAATCACTTGATTCGCCCAATGTTTTATGGTTCTAAACATGACATTATCAACATTTCGCATCCAAAACGCAACAAGCGATTTTATTCGGTAGTTGGATATATCTGCGAAACCGATACGTTTGCGAACAACAAAATGATTTCTGAAATAAGTGAGGGCGATATTCTAGCCTTTAAAAATGCTGGGGCTTACTGTTATTCCATGGCGAGCAATTACAACTCAAGATTTAGACCCCCAGAAGTGCTTTGGCACAAAGGTAAGGCTCACCTGATCAGACAGCGAGAGACTTTTGAAGATATCGTAAGGAATCAGCTTGAAGTCGCTCTATAAGTCAAAGTCAACTTCAATATTTCAATACACAAAAAAGATAGAACTAATCAGTTCTATCTTTTTTGTTGTTATAATTTTCTAGTCCCGTTTCCAACCAACTTAAATAAGCTCTGTATGAAGGTTCGTAGGCGATGGTTTCATTCAAAACATCTAAGTCATCAGACAGAAGCACATAGTAAGGTTGGGAATTGTTCCTAAAATTCAAGGTCTGAAAGGTGGCCCATTTATCACCAATGGTTCGGATTTTTTTCACTGATCCATTTTTACGCTCAAAATTGAAACGTTCGTCTTCACTTAATTTGGCTTTATCATCCACATAAAGCGAAATCAGTATGTAATCATCTTGAATGATTTTAAACACCTCTGGAACACTCCAAACTTGTTCCTCCATTTTTCTACAATTCACGCAAGCCCAGCCAGTGAAATCTAACAAAATTGGTTTGTTTTCTGCTTTAGCAGCTTTCAAACCTTCATCAAAATCTTTATAAGCTTTCAGTCCAAGAGGGCCATCAGTTTCCTTTTCATAAAGGCTGTAGAACAGTGGAGGAGGAAAGCCGCTAAGCAATTTTAAATTGGCATGAGAAGAATTGGTGAGCCCAGGAATTAAGTAAACTACAAACGCTAAAGTAAGAACTCCTACAATTAGTCTTCCTTTACTCAATTTTTGAAGTGGACTATCGTGTGGAAATCTGATTTTGCCAAAAAGGTAAAGCACCATGGCCAATCCTATGAGGATCCATATTCCTAAAAACACTTCTCTTTTCAAGATACCCCAGTGTTCGACTAAGTCTGCATTCGATAAAAATTTGAAAGCCAAGCCAAGTTCGAGAAAGCCTAAAACCACTTTCACAGTATTTAGCCAGCCACCACTTTTGGGTAAAGAATTCAACCAATTGGGGAACAATGCAAACAAGGCAAAAGGTAAGGCGAGTGCTAGTCCAAAACCACCCATACCGAAGGTTAGCATTGTGGCTCCGCCATCGGCGGTGAGCGATCCTCCAAGAAGTGAGCCTAATATTGGTCCAGTACAAGAAAATGAAACTAGCGCAAGCGTGAGTGCCATGAAGAAAATACCAATAATCCCTCCAACACTCGTTGCTTTTTGATCCAATTTGCTGCTCCAGGAATTAGGCAATGTGATTTCATAATAGCCAAAAAATGAAAAGGCAAAGACTAGAAAAATGACAAAAAACACAACATTCAAAACAGGATTTGTAGAAATGCTATTGAGAATTTCGGGGTTTACAGAATCGATAAGGTGAAAGGGCAAACTGAGTAAAAGGTAGATCAAAAAGATAAAAGCTCCGTACATGATCGCATTGATAAGCCCCAATTTCTTGGTTCTTGCGCCTTTTGTAAAAAATGAAACTGTCAAAGGTATCATAGGAAAAACACAGGGCGTCAATAAAGCGATGAGCCCACCAACAAATCCTAAAAGAAAAATAGTAAAATTGCTATCTTGATCTTCTTCGGAATTCATTTTGAACTCGCTTTCACCTTTGAGGTCTAGCTTTAAGGCTTCGGTTAAGCTTTTGTCTTTGCTTTTTACCTCGATCGCTTTAGTTTCTGTCAGCATCAATTTAGATGCTTCTACAGTAAAACTGAAGCGTTGTTGATCTTGTGGTAAGCACATTTCATCATTACAAATCATAAAAAGGATCTCAAGATCGAGCGTTGCTTCTTTTGCTTTTACTTTAACATCCTGCTCAAAAGTGACTTCATTTTCGAAATAAGTTAGGTCGGTCTTGAAGATTTCATCAAACTTGGTGATGCCTTCTGGTTCTCGTGTAGAACCTATTTTTTCTAAACGATCTGTGTCAAATTCAAAGTTAAACTCTGTTGGAATAGGACCATTTTCATCCTCTTTCAACTCAATTTGGGATGGTAAATGCCAGCTTTCGTCAATGCTCGCTGAAATGATAACAGTAAAAATACTGTCAGATTTTTTTACGACTGAAGCTTCCCAGCTGGATGGATTTTCAGAATTATCTTGCTGTTCAAATCCAAATTGAGCCCAACTTGGCATTGAAAGGGTCAATAGAAAAACAAATAGGAGGTAAGATCTAATCATTTAAAATTTCAATTTTGAGAATGTTTTTAGTAGAGGGTTCTACCTTATAGCGCTCATCCGTTCTTAGATTCAAAACCCACAGTACATCGTTATTACCATTGCATAATAAGAGCTGTTCAGACTTCAAATGTGGACTTATTTTTTCATCCTTTAGAAAATCGCTTAGTTTCTTTTTACCCTTCATTCCAAACGGATAAAAATAGTCCCCATTTTCTACAGATCTTAAACTTAAGGGAAACTTAAGTTTGGACTTATCAATATAAGCCACGCTAGGACCAAAACTGCCTAACTTTTTTACTTCTGAAAGTTTTAATTTAAAACTTCCTAAATCCACATAAAAGTCGTCTTCGCAGATTTCAATGGTTTGAAAGTCCTCTGTTGAAATTGGAGATAAAATCAATTTCTTTCTATCTTTTACGAGTTGATGGGTGTTAGATTCTACCCGCTTTCCCGTTTGGGCTTCAAGCAAATGATATACATCATTCCACTCTGAAAACCCATAGTCTTTAAGCAATTGATAGAGTATGGCTTTGGTGTTTTTGTAAGATTTTAGTCCCGAAATGTCAATTTCTTTTTGATTCCCTTTTGTTGTGGTGATTTTAGAAGACACCAGTTCAGAAAGTTCATCTACTAAAGCATCTGTTTGTTTTAGGTTTTTAAGTGTTGAGTCAAAATTTTCTAGAAACCTAGCATCCAAGTCTATAAGCTCAGGAAGAAGGTGATGTCTTATTTTGTTTCTTAGGTATTTTGTGCTTTCATTGCTTCTGTCTTCGCGCCAGTTGATATTTTTTTCTAGCGCATAATTCTTGAGGTCCTCTTTACTGAAGATTAAAAGCGGTCTGCGGATGTAATCCTTTTGGCTCGGGATTCCTGTTAGCCCCTTTATTCCAGTTGATCTACTCAAGTTGATAATGAAAGTTTCCAGGCTGTCATTCAGATGATGAGCAGTAAGTAAGTAGGAGTGAGGCGTAGTTTGAATCAATTCTTGAAACCACTGGTAGCGCAGGTTTCTGGCGGTAACCTGTATGGATGTTTTTTGCTGATTAGCTATCAATTCAGTTTCAAAATCTTTTTTAAAAAGTCTGCACTCTAAAGTTTTTGCAAGCGTTTCAACAAATTCAGCATCCAGTTCACTGTCTTCTGCTCTTAGTTTGAAATTACAATGTGCCAAAGCAAAATCTAATTTCAAACAGTGACACAGATGTGCCAAAACTACAGAGTCTATCCCACCACTTATGGCAATGATAAATGGACTGGAGACTAACTCTGGGAATTCAGATTCAATATGGTTTTGGAAACGATTTAGCATTTATGTCAAAAAGCACAAAATTAAGCTTTATTGCTTTATTTCTCTGTAACTCTTGTAGCATTAACAACATATTGTAGCGCCTTTCCTTTTAAGAGGCATTCTTCATATTCCTGTTCAGGATTTGCCATAGATGTTAAGGCACTACCAACCATGTAAGACAAGTATTTTTTTTCTGAATTGTAAAGCAAGGACCGGATAACAACATTAAAATCGAAGTCATTATTTGGTGTGATATAGCCGATGGCACCACTGTAGAGACCACGCTTGGTGGTTTCGTAGGTTTCTGCAATTTCCATTGCCGATCGCTTTGGGGCTCCGGTCATGCTTCCCATGGGAAACAAAGATTTTAAAACTTCGGCCACGGAGTAGTCTGTCTTGACTTCCGAAGTTAGTGTAGAAACCAGTTGGTGGACTTGCTTATAAGAATAAATTTCACAAAGTTCTTCCACAGCAACAGAGCTTTTAATTGCAGTTTTGGATAAATCATTTCTCACTAAATCTACGATCATAATGTTTTCGGAAATTTCCTTGGGATCGTTTTTCAAGTTAAACTTCAACTGCTCATCTTCAGTTTTATCCTGCCCACGTCTTGCAGTTCCTTTGATGGGTTGTGAAATCAATTTCTGGCCTTGTTTTTTTAAAAATCGCTCTGGACTGGCGCAAAGTGCATGATAGTGCTCAAATTTTAAAAAACTTGAAAAAGGCGCTTTTGAAATCGAATTGAGATGATTGAAAGTTGGTAAAGGGCTAAAGTTGATTTGATCTATGTAAAATTCCTGGCAAAAGTTGACCTCATAGATATCTCCACGCTGGATATGCGCCAAAATTTGTTTAGCTCTGTAAACGTATTCCTCCTTCTGCCATCTTGGAGAAAATGTAAAGGTTTGGGTTATATCTTCATTTCTCGCAGATAACTCAGTTGCCAAAATGGACTCAAAATCATTGTCTATTTCATCATCTACCAACGTCAGATAATGCGCTTCAATAATATCATCCTTAAACAGCCATATTTTTTTGGGCTGAATGAAATACAGCTCTGGAAATTGAAGCTGGTCTTTATTATTGGAACTGATAGACTCTGTGTCATTTTTTAGATCATAACTCAAGTATCCAAAAAGCCAGTCTTTAGTTGTGGTCTGAAACTCATCCAGCTTTTCAAAAGCAAGGTCGTCATCAGATTTTATAGCAGTGAAGCCGTCAACAGCAAGAATAGCTTCATATTCCTGGTATAAATGTTCAGTTTGGTTGGAATCCAGGAAAACGACTTCTTCAAATTGGTTTCCCCACTGAAGAAGTTTTTGTTTAAAGTTCTCTTGGGTAGACGTGTTTTGAAATGTCTTTATAGTTCTCAAGCCTGCTTTATTTCATTTTCGAAATTCGTAATTAACGACTCAAGATTAGTACTATAATCATGGCTTAGTTTTGCATTTTTAAAATTTTCACCAAAAAGAGGAAGACTGAATTTGTCAACAATTTTTCCTCCAAACTTTTGAAAGTTGGTAGTGGTGTAATCTAAGCAAAATCTTGCTCCACCAGCTCCAGGTGAAGTGGCAAGTAAGAAAATTGGTTTATCTAGTAAATATTGAGCATCGCTTCTAGATAGCCAATCTGTAATATTTTTAAAAAAGGCAGACATAGTTCCATTATGTTCATTCACTGCCACAATAAGAGCGTCTGCGCTTTTGATTTGTGATACGAGTTCTTGAATATCATGAGGAACTCCAGACTCTTTTTCGATTTTTTCAGAATATATAGGAACACTGAGTGGTTTTAGGTCGATGTATTGAACCTCTGACTTTTTTATAAATTTTAGGGCGTATTTTAAGAGTTGGTCGTTGATTGAGGTTTCAGAATTAGATCCTGTGAAGGCTATAATTTTTGGCATTTTACTTTTTTAAGTAAAGGTACATATAATTGAAAAATCCATTATTTCATAGCCTGAAATAATGGATTCAACTTTACTTAAAGTTTTCTATCAATCAAGATAGACTAAACACTGTTGTAATGATGGATTCTTTTGCATCAGATTTCCTATAAAATCTTTCAATTCCTCAATTTCATAAGGCAAAAGCCATTCGGTAGCTTTTTTTAATTCTTTGCAAAATAAGTTGGGATCAAAACTTACTTTTTTCAAAATTTCTTTAGTGTACTCAAACATTGCTCTTGGCATGATTCAAAATTTTAAAATTAAGTAGAAATGTGTCATTCAAAATATTTATGTAAATATAACAATTTTTAGGGGTATATATTATGATATTTGTCATTAAATAAATCAATAATTATTATTAATTTATTTCTTTCTTATAGTCCACTGAAATTTAAATTCCGAGACAACCTCCCCTTTATTATTTTTGGCAATGGAAGTCATCCAAAATTTTTGCCCATCGGGTGATGATAGGCAATCTTTAATATTGGTTTTTACTAGTTCAGTATCTTCACAAATAAAAGTGATTTTCCCTTTTGCTTTCTTATGAAATGCTGAAGAATTTTCCTGAACCAGCATCGATATTTTTTCTCCACTTTCTTTAATTTCTTTCATCACAATAGCTCCAGTGCTCAACTCAGCTGCCATGGCTTGTACAGCAAAATACATACTGTGAAATGGATTTTGATTGATCCATTTATGTGTTACAGTAGTTGTACAAGCCTCTTCATTTAGTGTTTTTAGTCTCACACCGCATAGCCACGCTGAAGGTAGTTTAGAAAATAAAAACAAGTTGATTTTAGATGGTGTCAGTTTCATTTTACTCAATTTATAAGACTCAATGTAGTCATTTATTTGATTTCAGTATCATTTTTAAACTTAATTTGCTTTAAAACTTAAAAGCTATTTCAAATCCAAAAATAGTGTTTAACCTCTATCCTTCATTGACTTCAGCCTTATTCTACCATTATTTTTGAGGGCAGTTATATGTTAACAAAATATTAAATTATATTACTATGTATTGCAAAGTAGTGTTTAAAAGATATATCTTTGTTTAAGATTATTTGAAAAGGAAACTATGAAAATTGAAAATACGAAAGCCCAAATGCGTAAAGGAGTTTTGGAATACTGTATACTATCGGTGCTTAGTCATGATGATGCGTATGTAGCTGAAATCCTTGAGACTTTGAAATCTGCAAAACTGCTGGTGGTTGAAGGGACAATTTATCCGCTATTGACTCGTCTAAAAAACGCAAAGCTTTTATCCTACAGGTGGGAAGAATCTACTGGTGGTCCACCTCGAAAATATTATGGCCTTACCGACGAGGGGAAGGAATTTCTAAGTGAACTCTCTGAAACCTGGTTGGAATTGAACTATGCAGTGACAAAAATTACTTCAAAAAATAAAACTAACGATGAATAAAACTATCAACATTAATCTTGCAGGCGTATTTTTTCATATCGATGAAGATGCGTTTATAAAATTGGATAAGTACTTGAAAGCCATAGAAACTTATTTGGCTAAAGAAGAAAGTAAGGACGAAATTCTTCAAGATATTGAAGCAAGAATTGCTGAGCTTTTTACAGAATCTATGGCTCATAAAAATCAGGTTGTAAATAGCATCCAGGTAAATGATATGATCGCCATTATGGGCGAACCTGAGGCTTACAAAATTGATGATGAGGAGGAACCTACTAGCAATTCATCCAAATTTAGACCTTCCAGAAAATTATATCGTGACATAGATCGAAATTATATAGGTGGCGTTTCAGCTGGACTTAATTATTATCTCGGGCTTAACACTTTTCTTATCCGTCTGATTTGGGTCGCATCTGCTTTCTTTTCTTTTGGTGCAACAGTGGCTATCTATATCATATTATGGATTGTTATTCCCGCAGCCAATACAACATCTCAAAAACTTGATATGCAAGGCGAGCCAGTTAATCTGACAAATATTGAAAAAAAAGTAAAAGAAAGCTATTCTAAATTTGCGGATAAAGTGGGAGGTATTGATTATGATAAGTATGGTCAGCAAACCAAGTCTGGGCTCACTCGCTTTTTTGACGGTTTAGGAGATGTACTCAAAGCTATAGGGGTATTTATATCCAAATTTCTAGGTGTCATTCTCTTGATTATCTCTAGTTTAGTTTTGGTTGGTTTATTAATATTCCTGTTCAGTTTTGGAACCATATCTGTATTTGAACTTGGAGATTTCAATAAGATGGAACTTTTTTCTCTGGGTATTCCTTACTGGATTCAGGTCATTTTGTTTTTTCTTACAGCAGCGATTCCTTTCTTTTACCTGCTCATTTTGAGTTTGAAACTTTTGTTCTCTAATCTAAAGTCGATTGGAAAAATAAGCCACATTACCTTGATGGGAATTTGGATTCTATGTGTGATTGTGATCACAACTTTGGGCATCAAAAAGCAACTGGAAGTTAGTTATGATGGCGAAGTTGTAGAGGTAAGTGCTCTGAATATAGCAACTACTGATACTTTGAGAGTCAAAATGAATCCTAATTTGATGTTTGATGAAAACATAAATCAAAGAAGGCAACAGAAAATTGTGAAAGACGATACAAACTCTTCAAAATTGTATAGTTCAAATGTTTACGTAAACTTTAGAACTTCCAATGATGATGAATTGAAAGTGAGAGTCACCAAAAAAGGCTTCGGTTCAAGCGAAAATCTAGCACGAGAAAGAGCTTCTTTAATAGAATACGATTACAAATTGGAAAATTCAGTTTTGAAACTGGACAACTATTTTCTTACTACTCCAGAGTTTGCAAAGCAAAAGGTAAAAGTTGAAATTACAGTTTATATTCCTGAGCAGCAGATTATTTATTTAGATAAGAATCTTATGGATTTTAGTAGAATAAGAAATTTTAAGAGATCAGACTATAACACTTATTTGGGTTATGAGGAGAATATTTGGAAACCATTAGACAGTATTTATAAAAACAAATCTATCAACTAAAAACTAAACCACATGAAAACAATTACTATTTCCGTAGCCTTAAGCTTATGCCTGCTTTTACTTGGATGTTCGTATTCTATCAGTTCTTTGACCAGCAATGATAAAATAAATGGAACCGGCGACGTGATTACAGAGCAAATTGTTCTGGATGACTTTACAGAACTTGTCCTTCAACGTGGCTGGGAGGTTTCTTTGGAGCCAGCTACATCCAATTATATGGTTGTGGAAGCAAATGAAAACTTACTAGAAGTTTTTGAATACGAAAATCAATCTGGTAGATTGATAATTGGTTCACAAAAGCAGATTTCTAGTGCAGATGCTAAACAAATTACATTATACTTTACTGAAAAACTTGAGCTTTTAAAAGTTTCAAGTGGTACGGAAGTTACTTCTCCAGAGCGTTTAAGTTTTAATAACCTCACATTAGATCTATCGAGCGGATCTGAAGTCACTTTAGACTTAGAATTAAAGTCGTTAGACCTGGAAACTTCAAGCGGATCTGATGTTGATTTAGTATTAAGTTTGGATGAATTGCTTGTTGATTCCTCTAGTGGTTCATCAGCCAATTTAGAAGTTAATGCTATTTCAACCAGGGTTGAGTCTTCCTCAGGATCTGATGTAATTTTGAAAGGAAGTACATCCAGTTTGGAAGTGAGAACCTCCAGTGGCTCTAGTGTCAATTCAAAAGGGTTTGAATCCGACAAAGTCACTGCAAAAGCATCATCTGGATCATCGATTTCGGTTTATCCTATTAAAGATTTAACGGCTACAGTGAGTAGTGGAGGAGATATCTATTATTTTAATAAGCCAAAAGGAAGATTAGATTTGAACAAATCGAAGTCTGGAGGATCAATCAAACTAAAATAATTACACTATTTAAATCTTTAGCTCATGATCACTTTAATCAAAATCTTAATCATTTTCACGATTCACTATTTAGAATGCTGTTAATCTTTCTCATTATTTTCATTGAAAGCTGAAGGCAATAGCTGTGGGATAAACTTGATGATGATAGGCAGCAATACACTACCACCAGGCAACACAAAAATAGCTAGAGAAGGAATGCTCTTGAAAATATCATAAAGTTGAGTTTTTGCTTTAGATTTTTCTTCAGCATTCAGCTCTCTCTGAGTGGATTGCGATAAAAGATAAACGAGTTCTTTACTCTCTACAATCTCCTTATATAGCCGGTTTTTATTTCTAGTCAACAAAAGTTTGACAGCTTTTTGATTTTTTTTGTAAAAGTGATTTAAGGGATTGCTGAAATGAAAATAAGCAATATTTTTTCTGTGTTGCGACACAAATTTAAAGAGAAACTCAACGCTAGTATTGATTTGTGATGATTTCAAGTTTAAATCTGAACCAAGCTCGTTCATGAATTTTAATTCGTTGATTTCAATTTCTTCATCGCTATAAACCGCCATGCAGGCCAGGTCAAAGACATATAGGTTTCCAAGGTTATCCAAAATACTTTTGAAGTCGATAGATTCAGTATTTATAACATCTCTGGAAACCGGGAAGTTATAACGAAGAGAACTTTTTAGCAACTTCAGGATAAGTGTATCATAGGCAGCCTTAGATGTTTTTTGATCCAGAGCTAGAAATACTGTTTGCATAATTAAGCCTTCCAAAGTTTTGGCGTATTCGCTTGGTTTGATAGAAGTTGATAATGTTTTACTGTACGTCAATGCATCAGTAAATAATAAAGCATTGGTAACCAAATGACTAAAATTCTTTTGTATTAAGCCTTCATTGGTTTGAATTCTTTTATGAATTAATTGTTCAAGCTTTTGTTCTGGTTTAGATTTAAATTTGAAGATCGGATTCAAATATTCTTTTTGACCATGAAGCGATTCATAAAACTTAACTAGTCTTTCAATAATTTCATTCGAAGGCTGGTCTTCACAAAACTTATGATCTATATAAACCAAAGCAACAAGTAGATTGATCTTGGCAAGTTCTTGCTGTGTGTATTTTAAATTTGGAGTCAATGGAACTAATGCAGTCTGACTTGATCCATAAATGAATCCAGTAGATCTCAAAGCAGAGTAGAATCCTTGATCGTCTAATGAGAGAATATCTGTTTCACCAATGCGATGTAAACATTTTAAAAGCCAACCTGAAGCTGATGGATTCATAGGTAAAGTAACTTTAATTTTAGGAGTGTGTAAAAATAAAAAAGGAGCCTAAAATTAGACTCCTTTTGCACAGTGTTTATTTTCTAGTTGGAATAAATCTTATTGTACAGATCTATGTATTTTTCCTTTATAACTCTTCTTTTTAGTTTCATAGTAGGAGTGAGGTGTTCTTCCTCAATGCTCCATACATCTGGAGTCAGCTCAAATTTTTTGATTTTTTCCCATTTACCAAATTTCTGATTGTGGAAATCAATCTCTTCCTGAATTCGATCAATTAGTTCCTGATTTTTTACCATTTCAGAAAGTGTTTCACCTAGATTGAGGCCTTTACGCTCTCCCCATTCTTTTACAAATTCTTCATTCAGCTGGATGAGTGCTGCTGGCATCTTTTGTCCTTCACCTACAACCATAATTTGTTCAATAAAACGGGATTGCTTCATCACGTTTTCAATGATTTGCGGAGCAACGTACTTTCCTCCGGAAGTTTTGAACATTTCTTTTTTACGGTCTGTGATTTTTAGGAAACCATCTTTGCATACTTCACCTATATCTCCCGTATGGAAGTAATTATTGATGAGAACTTCATCCGTTTTTTGCTTGTCTTTATAATAGCCCATCATCACCTGAGGACCTTTTACAAGGATTTCACCATCTTCGGCGATTTTCACTTCTGTTTCTGGAATAGGTTTACCTACAGTTCCAATCTTGAAGCCACCATCTCGCATATCATTCACCGAGACTACAGGAGAAGTTTCAGTCAGTCCATATCCTTCCATCACTCGTATGTCTGCGGCATTAAAGACTCTGGCGAGTCTTGGTTGTAAAGCAGCACTTCCAGAGGCAATTACCTTTAAGTTGCCACCAAGCGCTTCTTGCCATTTTACGAAAATCAATTTCCTAGCCAGTTTCAATTGTGTTTCGTACCACCATCCATTTTGTTCATATGGCTCATATTTCAAGCCCAATTCTACAGCCCAAAAAAATAATTTCTTCTTGACGCCAGTGAGGTCAGCACCCTTGGCAATTATTTTATCGTAAACCTTTTCAAGAAGTCTTGGTACAGCAGACATAACTTCAGGCTTAACCTCTTTTAGATTGTCACTTATAGTTTCTATAGATTCTGCAAAATAGACACTTACTCCACCAAACTGATACATGTATTGCAACATACGTTCGTAAACATGACAAACAGGAAGAAAACTTAATGCCTTGGCATTTCCTTTGTCCAGCGGCAACCTTGTTGAACTGTTGATAGCATTGCTAGCAATATTTTTGTGGGATAACATCACACCTTTGGGTCTTCCGGTTGTTCCAGACGTATAGATTAAGGTGGCTAAATCGTTTTCGGTTACACTATCCATCAACGCCTGGACTTCACTTTGATTGCTTTCATCTGAACCAAGGTCTAAGACTTCAGTCCAGTTTTTCGCATTCTCTATCTGGTCAAACGTATATACATCTCTCAAAGATGCTACTTCCCCTTTAATAGCCATCACTTTATCGTAGACTTCCTTATCCGATACAAAGCAAAGTACAGATTCACTATGGTTGAGAACATAGGCATAATCTTCTTCAGAGATAGTAGGATATATTGGCACATCCTGAGCGCCTAGCTGCATAATTCCAATGTCCATGATATTCCACTCAGTTCTGTTGTTGGTCGAAATCAATGCAACTTTGTCATTTGGTTTTACACCAAGCCTTAATAGACCTCGACTTATTTTATTGACTTGATTCACATATTCTTGAGAAGATGTGGATTTCCAAACCCCATCGTATTTTGTTACAAGTGCGTCTTTAAGATTATAGTTCTCCAATTGATAATATGGAAAATCAAACAAGCGTTTTAGTGATGACATGTGTATTTGAATTTTGATTATGGCAAAATAGAAAATATTTCGCTTAAATTCTATAAAAAATAATTTAAAAGCGACTAAATATTATCAAAATCTTAAAAAAAGGGCTTAGTTATTTAGAGTTCAATTAGTTGTGATATTTTTTTATTAAAACCCTGCAGCAGTATCATCTCCACGCCAATCTGCACCTGCTTCCAATTTACCATCGGGTAAGACTAAAATAGCATCGACCTTGCCCAAAATTTTGGATTCCTTTTGTATAACTCTATAATTTTTGCGTTTCAAAGAGTCTAATAATTGAGACTCGAAGCCGATGGTTTCAAACGTAATCTCATCTGGTAGCCATTGATGGTGAAATCTTGGAGCGTTAACTGCCTCCTGCATCGACATGTCAAACTCATATACGTTCAAAATAGTTTGAAGCACAGAAGTAATAATCGTGGAGCCGCCCGGAGTTCCCAGACTCATCCATAATTTATCATCCTTTTCTAGGATTGTCGGTGTCATAGAGCTCAACATACGTTTGCCTGGTGCAATAGAATTCGCTTCGGCACCAACCAGACCAAACATATTAGGATAGCCTGGCTTTGCACTAAAATCATCCATCTCGTTGTTCAGAAAAATTCCAAGTTCGCTGCAAAATAGCTTAGAACCATAAGCACCATTCAGGGTGGTAGTGGCAGCAATGGCATTACCAAATTGATCTACAATGGAGTAGTGGGTGGTCTCATCACTTTCAGCTACCGAAAATTTTCCGTGTTCAATTTCTTCTGAAGTTGTTGCTGCCTCAAAACTAAAATCTTGCATACGTAGTTTGGAATAATGTTCACTCAGTAAGCTGTCTACAGGAATATCTATAAAATCCGGATCTCCTAAATAGAAACTTCTATCGGCATAGGCTCTGCGCTCTGCCTCCGCCAGGGTTTGTACATATTTAGTGCTGTTGTGTCCCAAAGCTTTGAGGTCAAAATCCTCAATCATTTTTAGGATTTGACCCAAAACAATTCCTCCACTTGACGGTGGTGGCATGGAAATAACATTTAAATTTTTATACGAAATTTCAATGTGCTCTCTCCAAACGGCTTCGTAATTTTTCAAATCCTTCACGTTTAATATCCCTCCACGGCTTGAGATAAAATCAACTAAGGTTTGTCCAGTTTTTCCATCATAGAATTCTGATAGACCATTTAAGGCAATTTTCTCCAGAGTATTAGCCAAAGCTAAATTCTTAATGCTGTCCCCTTTTCTAAATTGTCCTGAGAATAGAATGGAATCCTTGTTCACTTCCATAAATAAGGATTGCATTTGGTCTAGCATTTTAGCCTGTTTAGAAGTCACTGCAAAACCAGATTTGGCCAATTCAATACTTGGTTGAAGTAAATCTGACATAGGAATGCTGCCAAACTTTTCATGAACTTTAAACATTCCAGCCACAGTACCTGGTACACCAATAGCCAGGCTTCCAATTCTGCTAAGCTGAGAATTGGGTTTTCCAGTATCATCGAGGTACATAGTTTTGGTAGCAGAAAGTGGTGCTTTCTCTCGATAGTCTAAAGCGCCTGTTTCTCCTTCACTAGTTCTATACACCATAAAACCACCCCCGCCCAAATTTCCTGCAAAAGGAAAACATACTGCTAGAGCCATTTCTGTTGCTATCATGGCATCAAAGGCATTTCCTCCCTTTTTTAAAATGGAAAGACCAATTTCGGAAGCTTCTTGACGTGCAGAAACCACCATCGCAGAATCTGCGATTATGGTTTTATTTATTTGTCGTGTTGATTGTGCATCTCCTTTTTGGCAGCTCCAGGCAAAGGAAAAAATGTAGAGTATAGAAAATAGTTTAAAGATCAACTTCATGTTTTGGGTTTAGTCACCAATATAATCTTTCGCCACGAGTAATGGAATTTTTAATTCTCGATTGAATAAATCTTCAGTGACACTTCCAAGGGTAAGATTTGAAAAAGTATTGGACCCCTTGTCTGCCACTATCAATAAATCAACATTATTTTTATAGGCCTCTTTTTTTAGCTTGCTAGCTACATTAGCTTCACGCCCTAAAATCTTAAATTTCTGAACTTTTCCTGTGTAGTCTACTTTTTTTAAAAAATTGTCAAGTTTTTTATCAATGTAGGAATTCATTTTAGGTTCTATCTTAGAATTATTCACATAAGGTGAAAAGTGGATAGGTAAACTATAGACATGAACAGCCTCTATCTGAATTGATTTTTTGGTTTCAAGATAAGACGAGAATGAAAAACATTTTTTTGAAGCACTTGAAAAATCAGTACCAATCCAAATTTTATCCATTTTGATGTTAGAGCGTGAAGGCACCCACAAGAACTGGCACCTTATGGTTCTTAGTAATTTAAAACCAAGAATTCCGGATCCACTTTCATTGTTTTTATTACCTAGCACTAGTAAATCGATACTATATTTATTCACAATGTAACTGATGAGTGATTCAGTGTAAGGATCATCAGAGATTAAAACTTGCCATTCTACATCTGCTGTAAAATTTTTGTCTATGGTTTCTTTAAGTTCTTCTGTAATCAATTCTTCCAGGTCAATGTCTTCAAGTTCTTTTTCAAGAATTTCAGAAATTTCATAACGCTTTATATTATGCACAAAATACACTTTCTCAACCTCAGCTAATTCCGAAAAGAAAGAACTATACTTGATGAGTTGTTCATCTATAGATGACAAATCAAGACCAACTAAAACATTTTTGATTGACTTCATAAGAGTTACTTTTTACTTCGTTTTTTAATAATATTACTCACTATATCCTCATAATCCTCTTTCTGCTCATTTTCTTTTCTCTTTTCATATTTTTTATTTTCGTCTTTGAGTCCCTTGTAAAGGGAATAGCACATGAAAAGTAAAATCAGCGCAAATGGCAGACCTGTGGTTATTGCTGCGGTTTGAAGGGCTCCGAGGCCGCCTCCAATCAATAGAACTGCAGCAACAGCTCCTTCAGTAACTGCCCAGAAAATACGTTGACCAACAGGGGCTTCAATTTTCCCTCCAGAGGTTAAGCTATCAATAACAAGAGATCCAGAATCTGAAGATGTGATGAAAAACCCCATAATAAGGAGAATGGCTACCACATTTAGAACTATTGTGAATGGGAAATCTTCAAAAAAGACAAATAGAGCAGTGGCTACATCATTATCTACCGCTGTGGCTATTGCATCGTTACCATTCATAATAGCGTCTAAAGCAGAGTTTCCGAAAACTGTAATCCAGAAAAAAGTAATCAAACTTGGAACAATCAATACACCTAGTATAAATTCTTTTATGGTTCTGCCTTTAGATACCCTAGCAATAAAGGTTCCCACAAATGGAGACCAGGATATCCACCATCCCCAGTAAAACAGAGTCCAGTCATTTTGCCAATCTCCACCAGTAAAACTTTCATTCCATAAAGATAGTTCAACTACACTGCTGAAATAATTACCCATGTTCTCCAGGTAACTCTCAAAAACAAAAAGAGTTGGCCCAAGGATCAAAACCAAAATCAATAAAAGGACAGCTATTCTAATGTTCCATTCGCTAAGAATTTTCACCCCTTTATCTACTCCAAGCACGACCGATATGGTGGCCACAGCTGTAATTCCAGCTATTAGTAAAACCTGGGTATTAGTTCCACTACTAATACCAAAAACTTGCTCCAGTCCTGCGGCGACTTGTTGCACACCAAACCCAAGTGAGGTGGCTAGTCCAAATAAAGTTGCTAATACTGCGAAAATATCTATAATGTCTCCAATTGGTCCATAAATTTTATCTCCCAAAAAAGGATAAAAAACACTTCTGAAGGTAAGAGGTAAACCTCTGGAATAGGTAAAAAAGGCCAGTGCCAACCCAACTAAAGCGTAGATTGCCCAGGGATGGAATCCCCAATGCAAGAAGCTTATATTCATTGCTTCTTTTGCAGCTTCTACGGTATTGGCATCAGCGTTGGGTGGAGCTCCATAATGAGTCACAGGCTCTGCTACACTCCAGAAAAGCAAACCGATTCCCATACCAGCACTGAAAAGCATAGAAAACCAGGATACGGTTTTAAATTCAGGTTCAGCGTCTTTACCACCAAGGCGTATTTTACCAAATTTGCTAAACGCTAGATAAAGTACAAACACCAGAAAAACATTGATAGCCAGTACGTATAGCCAGCCCCCATATTCTGCTACATTAGTTTGAACTTTTTCAAAAAACTCTTCAGCCGATTCATCAAAAATTAGAACTAAAGTAATTCCTATAATTATGAGTATTGTAGATGTAAAAAATACAGGGCCGTTAACTTCCAGACCAAAAATCGATTTTTTCTCATCACTTCTAGTAACTTTTTCAGACATAAAATTTAAGTTTTTTAAAGATTTATCTTGACTTATTATCTGTTAAGAAATAATAGCCAAAATTGACATTAAATCTTGATTCCCAACCTAAGTTAGGTTTCCCTTCTCCAAATTCGTTGGTAAAATCCCCTCCAAACCAGGAATGGTTGTATCCTGCAGCATAATCTACGTAAATATACATATCCCCAGCTGTAACAAGAATTCCAGTAACATTTTGCGCCGTATTTTTAAAACCAGATGCTCTTTTATCCATGTACCCAAAGTCATTATAAAATTCTAAATTACTTATGGGGCCAAGCTCCACAGGTAAGGAGTAAGATATGGCTGCTGTATACATTTCAAAATCTGAGGCTACATCATAAGGAAAACCATAGGCACCCATCCTCACGATATCTCTGCTTTCTCCTTCTGCATTCATGGGATTATGACGAGCTGTAAGAACGGTAGTTTTTAAATTCCAACGCTTAAAATCTACCTCATGATGAAGAGACAGTGCATGATGATCCCCCATTTCTTGTGTTTCAATATTATATAATCCTCCATATTGAGCAGATAACCCAAACCTGTGCTTGAAATCTTCACCAGTCTTGTAAATCAATTTCCCATTAAATTGATTGACCTCTTTGTTATTTCCTACAATATCATAGGCATAACGTTGGGGGTCAACTTCTCTGGCTCCTCCCAAGTCAAATAACTCTGAACCTTTAAAAAAAGCAAGTTGGTATTCAAATTTATCTCCTATGTTCATGTATTTAACTCCCAGGTCATGGTCATCTTCCAGACCAACATAATAGGTCAGGTTAAAAAACCAGTTATGTGAATTGTAAGTTTGAATACCAAACGGAACTTGGGTAAGTCCAATATGAATATCTTCCTGCTCGTTGAAAGAATAACCCATCCAGCCTTGCTTTAAAAAGCCTCCACCAAAATCAGGGGAATATTCGCGGTATTCTACGTTCAAATAAACATCTTTATATGAAGCTTCTGCATTTATTCGAAAAAAGTCGTAAACAAAATCTCCACCAATATCTTTTTGATCAGAATCCCAAGAACTGATAAGGTAATTATAGCGCAAAGCACCACCAATATTGACTATGGGTTTTTCTTGGCCATAATTTAAAAGCGGTATAAATAAAAAAAAGAAAAGTTTTTTCATTAACTGGTTTTTTAAAAATTTCAAATTAATCAATTATTAAAAGACTGAAAAAAAACTAATGAAGAACTTTTTATAAATTCAAAAGTTTATTGAAATGGACCAAAACGGGCTTTAAGACCAGCAAGAAAAAAACTAATGTCTTTTCCCTTTCCAGGTTCCGCCATATTTATAGTTAGCATCATTTTGATGCTTTTCGACACAAGATTTGCAAGCAAAAATCCAGGTCTTTCCCTTTTGAATTTGAATGCGGTACAGTACGTCAAATTCTTCTTCACAAATAGAACAGACTTTAGTTTTCAAAGTTGAAAAATTAGCGAGTGAGTTTTTTGATAAGCTCAGAATGTTTTGGGAATTTCTTTTGAAGTTGCTTGCGTTCAGCTAATTCAAAGTCTTTAAAATCGAAGCCTGGAGCAACTGTACAGCCTACAAGTGCAAAACTGTTTTCGTTGTTTACTTCAGCAGCAAACCAGTGCTGAGCAGGAACTACAAATTGAGGGGTTTCACCTGAAGAAAAATCACTTCCGATATTGACTTTAGAATACTCACCCTCTGGCGAAATCATGTGAAGTAAAATACGCTCACCCATATAAAAATGCCAGGCTTCATCCTGATTCACCTTGTGAAAGGCTGAAAATTCATCCGAGGTCAACATAAAGTAAATGCAGGTGCTTGCACTTCTAGCAGAGTCAAATTCTGAAGGCAAACTAGATCCGGAAAGTGAAATTTCACTTCTATAGGTTTCTTTAAAGTATCCGCCTTCAGGGTGTTTTTGTAAGTCTAATTTTTCAATTAGCTGTTCTTTGGAATACATAAGTTATGCGTTTTCAAGCCAGTTTTTAGCATTTTGAAAGGCTTCAATCCATGGCGAAACTTCGTCTGCTTTTCTATCTTTAGGGTAATGTGCCCAGTTCCAGGCAAAGGTTGAACGTTCCAAGTGTGGCATCATGACGAGATGCCTGCCTGTTTCATCGCACAACATTGCAGCGTTGTAATCTGAGCCATTTGGATTGACTGGAAATTCCTTTTTGAAATATTTTGCAGGTATTGAGTACTGGTTCTCTTCTAGTGGAAGATGAAACTTTCCTTCACCATGAGCTGCCCAGATGCCTAAAGTAGATCCTTCGAGGCTTTTTAGCATAATGCTGTTGCTTTCAGCAATCGTTACTGCGGTGAATCGACATTCAAATTTACCAGAATCGTTATGCAGCATTTTTGGTTTTTCGTCATGATGCGGTGTGATGAGACCTAACTCTACAAACAGCTGACATCCATTACACACCCCAATCGACAAGGTATCTTCTCTGTTGAAGAAATTGCGTAAAGCTAAATTTGCGTTTTCATTGTATTTGAAAGCTCCAGCCCAGCCTTTGGCGCTGCCCAAAACATCAGAATTGGAAAACCCTCCAACGGCAGCGATAAACTGTACGTCTTCCAGATTTTCTGCACCAGACATCAAGTCGGTCATGTGGATATCTTTCACATCAAATCCAGCCAAATGCATGGCTCTAGCCATTTCACGTTCAGAATTAGATCCTTTTTCTCTGATGATGGCACCTTTGACGCGTTTGCCCTCTACGGATTTTAATTTGCCATCAAAGTGAGCTGGAAACTTAAAGTTTAAGCCATTATGCTTGAAGTTATCGTGACGTTCTTTAGCTTTTTGTTCTCCGCTTTGATGCTTATCAAATTCGTAAGAGGTTTGTAACCAGAAATTTCTATAGGTATCGACATCAAAGTTCAACGATTTCTCGTTGTGAGCAATCGTTAATTGACCTGTAGAATTAACTTTCCCAAGATAAATGGGCTCGATGCCAAGTTCTTTAAAATCTGATGTCAAATCGCCATGGGCTTGGAAAACTAGTCCAGAATTTTCAGCAAATAAGAGTTTGACGATGTCTTTTTCTTTGAATGCCTTGAAGTCTAATTCTGCACCCAAATCATTTTCTGCAAAGCATAATTCTAACAAAGTCGTGATCAATCCACCAGAAGAAATATCGTGACCACTGGCGATTTTATGTCCTTTGATTAAGTGTTGAATGGCGTTGAACTTCGTTTTGAATTCTGCATCATTAGTTATAGAAGGTGCTTTATTCCCAACTTTATTCAATAATTGATAAAAAGCAGAGCCACCAAGTTCTAAATTATCTTTAGAAAAGTCTAAATAGTAAATGGAGCCTGCGTCTTTTTGAAACATCGGCTCGACCACATTTGTGATGTCATTGCAATGTCCTGCAGCCGAAATGATGACGGTACCAGGTGAAAGCACTTCTTGGTCTTTGTAGCGTTGCTTCATCGACAAGGAATCTTTCCCTGTGGGCACGTTAATTCCCAGATTAATAGCAAATTCTGAAACCGCTTTTACTGCATCATACAATCTGGCATCTTCACCTTCATTATTACATGGCCACATCCAGTTTGCTGAAAGAGATACTGACGTCAAATCATTTTCTAGCGGTGCCCAGATGATGTTGGTCAAGGCTTCAGCGATTGAATTTTTTGCCCCAGCTACAGGATCGATCAAGCCTGAAATAGGCGAGTGGCCAATGGAATTGGCAACGCCTTCTTTGCCGTTGTAATCTAAAGCAACTACACCGCAATTGTTAAGAGGCACTTGCAATGGTCCAAGAGTTTGTTGAACAGCCACTCGTCCAGATACACAGCGGTCGACTTTATTTACGAGCCAGTCTTTGCAGGCAATAGACTCCAGTTGAAGCAGCTGCTCGACATAAGCGTATATGTTTTTGGAATCCAATTCAGGATTGGAATAGGTTCGTTCAACTCTTTGGTCGGTCATGATGGTTTTTGGAGAACTTCCAAACATGTCTTCCATCTTTAGATCCAATGGTTTTTCCTGAGTTTTAGAATTTTTGAAGATGAACTGGTGATCATCGGTCACCGTCCCTACGCGATACATCGGTGAACGCTCACGTATAGCGACTTTTTCTAGAAACTCTGAGTCTTTTTTGCCAATCACAAGCCCCATACGTTCTTGAGATTCGTTGCCAATGATTTCTTTGGCAGAAAGTGTAGAATCTCCAACGGGTAGTTTGTCGATGTCAATATGACCGCCAGTGTCTTCAACGAGCTCACTCAAGCAATTGAGATGACCTCCGGCGCCATGATCATGGATGGAACGTATAGGATTTTCTTCGAGCTCTACCATAGCGCGGATGGCGTTGGCAGCGCGTTTTTGCATTTCGGGATTGGATCTTTGGACGGCGTTGAGTTCGATTCCGCTTTCAAATGCTCCAGTATCTGCAGAAGAAACCGCAGCACCTCCCATACCAATTCTGTAGTTATCACCACCAAGAATAACGATGTCATCGTCTTTTTTTGGAACGTCTTTCAGCGCCTGATTCGCTTTTCCGTAGCCAACGCCACCTGCTAGCATGATGACTTTGTCGTAAGCCATCAGTCGGTCATGCTCTTCGTGTTCAAACGTGAACAGAGAGCCATTGATAAGTGGCTGACCAAATTTATTTCCAAAATCGGAAGCGCCGTTGGAAGCTTTGATTAAAATATCCAAAGGGCTCTGGTACAGCCATTCCCGTTTAGGAATCGCTTTCTCCCAGGATTTATCGTCTCTAAGTCTAGGATAAGACGTCAAATAAACGGCAGATCCAGCTAAAGGCAAAGAACCTTTACCACCGGCCAGTCTGTCTCGTATTTCACCACCACTTCCTGTGGCTGCTCCATTGAAGGGTTCCACAGTGGTTGGAAAATTATGGGTTTCTGCTTTTAAGGAAATCACAGAATCGAAAGCTGAATTTTTATATTCTGAAGCGATGTCAGGACGGGTAGGGGCAAATTGCTCTACCTGCGGTCCTTTTACAAAGGCTACGTTGTCTTTGTAGGCCGAAACGATGGTGTTGGGATGCGTTTCAGATGTTTTTCTGATGAGTTTAAAAAGCGATTCTGGTTGCTCTTCGCCATTGATGACAAAGGTCCCATTAAAGATTTTGTGTCGGCAGTGCTCCGAGTTGACCTGTGAAAAGCCAAAGACCTCCGCATCGGTTAATTTTCGACCTAATTTTTTGGAGAGCGACTCCAGATAACTCACTTCTTCCTCGCTCAAAGCCAAACCTTCTTTTTGATTGTAGTCCGAAATACTTTCAATATCAAGAACGGGATCTGGCTGTATGTTGATGGTGAAAATATCCTGTTTTAACCCATCGTAACTTTGAGAAAGCATTTTATCATAATCCTTCTGTTCTGACGTGACTTCATAAAATTCTTCAATCCGTTGAACACCATCTATACCCATGTTTTGAGTAATCTCCACCGCATTGGTACTCCAGGGTGTAATCATAACTTGTCGTGGGCCAACAAACTGACCTTCAATATGAGTTTCATCGATGAATTGCGCATTGCCAAACACCCATTTGAATTTTTTGATGGTTTCGTAATCTGGACGTTTATCGATGGAAACTGCAAAATAGCGCGTCGATTCAGCTTTAAAGAAAATGATCATTTCTTGATGGATTTGAGTTGTATTTTAAAGCCTTCAAAATTACGATAAATATGTGAGTATTTTTAAAATTTAGTTAAGTTTGAGTTTTTAGGTATATCCTATAGTATCAATACTATTCAGCCACAAATATAATTTTCACTTGAAAAAAATCACTTTAAAATTTCTTGCTTTATTTTTCCCCATTCAGTTGCTTCTGATTTATGTTTTAAAGCAAAATCCCTTTTGGGTAGAGGAGATTTACAGTCGTAAGGTTTTCGTATTCGTTTCTCAAATTCAGCATTATTTGACCTCATGGATTCCATTTTCGATTGGAGACCTGTTTTATTCAGCTTTGGTGATCATCATTTTGTTTTGGGTCATTAACTTATTTAAAAGAAAACCCACCAGAAATTTCAGGACGGGCAGATTTAGAAAACTAAAGTCGCGACTTTTGGAAGCAGTGGCTTTTTTATCCTTGATTTATTTTCTTTTTCATCTGTTTTGGGGATTCAATTATTATCGATTGCCGCTGCATGAGTCGTTAGGGATTTCAACAGACTATACCAAAGAGGAATTACACGAATTTGCTTGTGATTTGATTCAAAAAACCAACACCTTACATTCAGAATTGACTGAAAATGATAGTTTAAAGGTTGAGTATGAATTTACTCAAAATCAACTTCAGCAATCGGTTTTTGAAGCTTACAAGCGTTCCAAAAATGAAGATTTACAAATTCCATATCGGGTGGAGAATGTTAAAAAATCGCTGTTTTCTTTACCATTATCTTATGCTGGTTTTAGTGGTTATGTCAATCCATTTACGAATGAAGCTCAGTACAATTATAAAATTCCAAAATACAAGCTGCCTACTACAATGGCTCATGAAATTGGGCATCAGCTGGGTTTTTCTAAAGAAAATGAAGCCAATTTTATCGCTGCAATTATCACGATGGAAGATGAAAATCAATTTTTGCGCTATTCGGGTTTAACTTTTTCTTTAAAGTATAGTCTCAATGACATGTACAAAAAAGATCCTCTTTTATCTGAAGCTCTTATTGAAGAACTCAATCCTGGAGTCATGAAAAATTATAAAGAAGTTCAAGAATTTTGGCAAGCCTACAGCGGTCCCGTGGAGTTGGTTATGGAAACTGTTTACGGCAATTACCTCAAAGTCAATAATCAGCCACAAGGCATCGAAAGTTACAATTATGTTGTGGCTTTGCTTGTTAATTACTATCAACAAAAACAAACTATTAATCACTAAATCAAATTTCAATGAAACAAAACGTCTTTCTTTTATTTTGCTTATTGAGTTTTGGCCTTTTTGCGCAGGACTATTTTCCTGATAATACAGGGGTTAAAACCAAATCCAGCAATTACATCGCAGTAGAATCTGCCATAATTCATATTTCTCCATCCAAAACCCTTGAAAATGCAACGTTGTTGTTTAAGGACGGGAAAATTGTGGATGTTGGTAAAAATGTGAAACTTCCAGAAAACACCTTAAAAGTTGATGCTAAAGGCAAACACGTGTATCCTTCTTTTGTTGAGGTTTACTCAGATTTTGGCATAAAAGATATTGAAAGTGCGCCAAGATCCTCACAACCCCAATACGATCCCAACAGAAAAGGCTACTATTGGAATGATCACGTGAGACCAGAGCAGTCGGCAACCTCGCATTTCAAATTTGATGAGAAAACTGCAGAAACTATGCGTAAAGCTGGTTTTGGTGCAGTGAACACGCACATCAACGATGGCTTTGTAAGAGGAAGTGGGGCTTTATTTGCCCTGGCTGAAAGTGAAAATTTCAATAGAAATCTATTGAGAGAAGAGTCTGGGATGTATTATGCTTTTAGTAAAAGCAAGCAATCTCGCCAGGCTTACCCAAGTTCGATCATGGGCTTTACGGCACTTTTGAGACAATTTTATCATGATGCCAAAGCTTATGAAAACGGCATTATAGAAGAAAAGGACCTGGCTATAGAAGCTTATTTGGCCAAAAAGAACTTGCCCCAATTATTTTCTGTAGACGATTACCTCAATGCCTTTAGAGCAGATAAAGTTGGTGATCAGTTTGGTGTTCAGTACACCATTATAGGTTCTGGAGACGAGTACAAAAGAATTGAAGATTTGAAAAAAATCAACGCTCATTTTGTATTGCCTTTGAAATTTCCTGATGCTTATGATGTCGAAGACCCATTTTTGAGAGAATACCTTTCCCTGGGAGACATGAAGCACTGGCAGTATGCGCCAGCGAATGCTAAAATACTTGCAGAAAACGGTGTTGATATTTCTTTTACATCCAAAGGACTAAAGTCCCCAGACGAATTGCTGAAGAATTTGAAAAAAGCAGTAGAACACGGTCTGGATAAAAGCACAGCGCTCGCGGGATTAACCACTCAGCCAGCCAAAGCTATTGGAGCTTCCGAGCTTTTGGGAACTTTAGAAAAAGGCAAGTTGGCTAACTTTATCATTACTTCCGATGAACTTTTTGAAGATGATTTTAAAATTTATGAAAACTGGGTTCAGGGCCAAAAACACAGTTTGGAGCCACTAAATGTTGTGGACATTTCAGGAGATTATGATTTAGTATTCAATGGAAAAACATACGACTTAAGCATCAAAAACAAGTCAGATAAATTTTCTGCTGAAGTCAAACTAGATACCTTAAAGCTAGGCAGTAAGTTAACCTACGAAGACGACTGGATGACTTTAATCTTAAGTGATGAGGATAAGTCTAAAGAAGAATACGCGATTTTATCTTCAAAGATTGAAGCTTTTCAAGAGAGTTTTAGCGGTAAAGCTATTTTAGCCAACGGCGACGCAACTACCTTTAAAGCCACCAAGAAAAAATCTGAGTCTTCAGAAAAAGACGAAGACGATACGGAAGAAGAGGAGGGCGATGATAAGGAAATGCTATCTATGTCTTATCCAAATCTTGCTTATGGCAGAGATGCTGCAAGTTCACAGCCAGAGCGACTTTTGATTAAAAATGCTACCGTTATCACAGGTGAGTCTGAAGGAACTTTGGAAAATACAGATGTTTTACTTAAAGACGGTAAAATTGAAAAAATTGGAAAAGACCTGAGTGATCGTAGAGCTGAAGTTATTGATGGGACTGGCAAGTTTTTGACTGCTGGAATTATAGATGAGCACTCACACATTGCTGGTTCTTCAATCAATGAAGGGGGGCACAATTCTTCTGCTGAAGTGACTATGGAAGATGCTGTAGATCCAGATGATATCAGTATTTACAGATCTTTGGCTGGCGGTGTAACGAGCATTCAGCTTTTGCACGGTTCTGCCAACCCGATAGGAGGAAGATCTGCCATTTTGAAGCTAAAGTGGGGAGAAAATGCTGAGGATTTAATTTACGACAACTCGCCAAAATCAATCAAGTTTGCATTGGGAGAAAACGTAAAGCAATCCAACTGGGGAGGAAACTCGAGATTCCCTCAATCCAGGATGGGTGTTGAGCAAGTCTTCAGAGATTATTTCTCCAGAGCCAAAGCTTATGGTGAGAAAAAAGCTTCTGGAAAGCCTTACCGTTACGACGATGAGATGGAAACTTTACTAGAAATCTTAAACGGAGAGCGACACATCAGTTGTCACTCCTACGTGCAAAGTGAAATCAATATGTTGATGAAAGTAGCAGAAGAGTTTGACTTTACTGTGAACACGTTTACCCACATTTTGGAAGGTTATAAAGTCGCAGATATTATGAAGGAACACGGAGCGGGTGCTTCAACCTTCAGTGACTGGTGGGCCTATAAATATGAAGTAAAAGATGCTATTCCTTTTAATGCGGCGATTATGCACAATCAAGGGGTTACTGTAGCTATCAACAGTGATGATGGCGAAATGATAAGACGACTTAACCAGGAAGCTGCAAAAACAATGAAGTACGGAGGCGTTTCTGCGGAAGAGGCCTGGAAATTTGTGACGCTCAACCCAGCGAAATTACTTCATATGGACGATCGCGTAGGAAGTATCAAAGTAGGAAAAGATGCAGATGTTGTCCTTTGGAATTCAGATCCGCTTTCCATTTATGCTAAACCAGAGAAAACTATTATTGACGGTGTGGTGTATTTTGATATCGAAAAAGATAAAGCGATGCGCGATCAAATTCAGAAAGAAAGACAATTCTTGATCAATAAAATGATGAAAGCCAAAAATAAAGGCCTAAAAACACAACCGATCAAGAAAAAAGAAAAAGAATTTCTACACTGCGACAGTCTAGATGACATTAACCATATACACGAATAAGATGAATTACAAACATATATTGACGAGCTGTATTGTTGCACTGGCCTTGGTTTTTTCTGCTCAGGCGCAACAAACCCCAGCTCCAAAACAAACGGAAGCCATTTCAATAGTAGGAGCGACTGCCCACATTGGAAATACAGAAGTTATTGAGAACTCTGTGGTCGTTTTTGAAGATGGCAAAATCACTTACGTTGGAACGGATGTGTCCAAAGCGAAGGGTAACCAAATCAAGGCTGAAGGTAAGCACGTTTATCCAGGCTTTATAGCGCCTAATGCTACTTTAGGTCTGGTTGAAATCGATGCTGTAGCTGCGACAGATGATGAAGATGAATTGGGTAAAATGTTACCTCACGTCAGAAGCTTGATCGCTTACAATGCAGAGAGTCAGGTGGTGGAAAGCATGCGTCCCAATGGCGTTTTGATGGGTCAAATCACTCCTCAGGGCGGTCGTATTTCTGGAACATCTTCGGTGGTACAATTTGATGCCTGGAACTGGGAAGATGCTGTGATCAAGAAGGACGATGCCATCCATTTGAACTGGCCAAGCGGATTTAGCCTAAGTGGAAGCTGGTCGGATTCCAATCGAGTTTGGGAAAAAAATAAAGAGTACACCAAAGAGATTGATGAAGTGGTTGCTTATTTCCAAAATGCTAAAACTTATGTTCCAGGTTCAAAGGAAAGAGACCTAGAATTTGAAGCCATGGCAGGCTTATTTGATGGATCCAAAGCCTTGTTCGTTCATGCTGATGGTGAAAAAGAAATCAAAGATGCCATTAGCTTTAAGCGAAAAATGAATTTAGAAAGAGTGACGATTGTTGGAGGATATCACGCCTACAAAGTGGCAGAGGATCTGGCGGCTAATGATGTTTCGGTGTTGGTACAACGTACTCATTTAAATCCAAGTTTTGAAGATGATGATTACGACTTGCCTTATAAATTGCCAAAGTTATTGAGCGATGCTGGCGTACTGGTAGCGCTGGAAGGCAGTGGACGTATGGAACGGATGAATTCCAGAAACTTGCCTTTCTATGCTGGAACCGCTGCCGCTTTTGGAGTTGAAAAAGAATTGGCTGTACAAATGATTACTTTGAATACTGCAAAAATTCTTGGAATGGAAGATCAAATTGGATCTCTGGAAGCAGGTAAGGATGCAACCTTGTTTATAAGTGAAGGCGATGCGCTGGATATGCAGGGAAACATCATGGACAAAGTTTACATCCAGGGTAGAGACGTGAGTCTGGAGACACATCAAACTGAATTGAGCGACCGGTATTCTAAAAAGTATCAAGAGTAGTTGTAATGCTCTCGAGTGAATATTTCGATTAATAAAAAAGCTGCTCAAAATGAGCAGCTTTTTTTATGTTAATCCAAGCCTAAGGCAGGCATTATGATAATGCAGAGTGTCATTCCGAGGGAAGTGAAACGACGAGGAATCTTTTTATGTTGAATTTCTTAATGCTTTTCGACAGTTGAGATTCATCAGTCGACTGAAGTCTCCTTCAGAATGACAGTGATGTTTGTCATTCCGACAGAGAAGTTTTTTCTGCTTCGAGGAAACTGCCTGCGTTTCCTTGACAAAGGCAGGGAATCTTTTTATCATGGAATTCGTTAGCGTTTTCGTCTATTGAGATTCATCAGTCGACTTTGGTCTCCTTCTGAATGACATCAAAAAAAACTGAGTTTACACGAAATATAGTATTTTCGTTTTATGGATGTGAAAACCTTACAAACTCCTATAGAATACCTTAAGGGCGTCGGTCCGGGCCGGGCTGATTTGCTTAAAACGGAGTTGAATATCCATAGGTTTCAGGACCTGCTTCAATTTTTCCCTTTTCGGTATATCGACAAGTCCAGATTCTATAAAATAGCTGAACTTCAGGACACTTCAGCTGAGGTTCAAATCCTTGGTAAAATTACTAATGTGCGAACGGTTCCTATGAAAAGGGGAAAGCGGTTGGTGGCCGAATTTGAAGATGAGACAGGCGCTATGGAATTGGTCTGGTTTCGAGGTCATAAATGGATTCTGGAAAACTTGAAAATTAATACGCCTTATGTGATTTTTGGAAAACTGAATTATTTCAACGGGAGTTTTTCCATGCCACACCCTGAGATTGAGGAGTTGGAAAAGGCCAAAACCAAAGCTCAAATTAAACTTCAGCCTGTATATCCTTCTACTGAAAAGTTAAGCAAGCGAGGCATATCCAATCGGGTGATCAGCACTTTAGTGTTTGGGTTGCTGGAACAATCCAAAACCTTTCAGGAAACGCTGCCTAATAACGTGATGTCCGATTTGAAACTGCTTTCCAAAACGGAAGCCATGCGCAATGTACATTTTCCACAGTCGGCGGAATTGTTGTCCAAAGCTCAGTTTAGATTAAAATTTGAGGAGTTTTATTATATTCAATTGCAACTCCTTAGGAAAAATGCGATTCACAAAGTCAAAATTAAAGGTTTTACTTTTGAGCAAGTTGGAGACTATTTCAATTCGTTCTACAAAAATGTTTTGCCTTTTCAACTGACCAATGCCCAAAAGCGAGTGCTAAAAGAAATCCGAAAAGATTTAGGTAGCAATGCTCAAATGAACCGATTGTTGCAAGGGGATGTAGGCTCTGGGAAAACCATTGTAGCGCTAATGACGATGTTGATGGCGATCGATAACGGGTTTCAGGCCTGTTTGATGGCACCAACTGAAATTCTAGCGACTCAGCACTATGAAGGCCTATCTGAACTTTGTGAACCTATAGGTGTAGAAGTTGAATTGCTCACAGGTTCTACTAAAAAGAAAGACCGTAAGGTTCTTCATGAGCGACTTCAGAGTGGCGAATTGCATATTTTGATAGGAACGCATGCGTTGATAGAAGACACAGTTCAGTTTAAAAATTTGGGTCTGGCAGTGATTGATGAGCAGCATCGTTTTGGAGTAGCACAACGGGCCAAGTTATGGAAGAAAAATTCGCTTCCGCCACATGTTCTGGTGATGACGGCTACGCCTATCCCCAGAACGTTGGCCATGAGTCTCTACGGCGATTTGGATGTGTCGGTGATCGACGAATTGCCACCTGGAAGAAAGTCAATTAAAACGGTTCATCGCTATGATAACAACCGATTAAAGGTTTTTAAATTCATCAAAGATGAAATTGATAAAGGGCGTCAGGTGTATATTGTCTATCCGTTGATAGAAGAGTCGGCCAATTTTGATTATAAAGATCTGATGGACGGTTATGCCAGTATTGAGCGAGAGTTTCCTAAACCCAAATATCAGGTATCTATAGTTCACGGTAAGATGAAACCTCAAGACAAAGCCTATGAGATGGAGCGTTTTGTAAAAGGTAAAACTCAAATCATGGTGGCGACAACGGTTATAGAAGTTGGCGTGAATGTGCCTAATGCAAGTTTGATGATCATCGAAAGTGCCGAGCGATTTGGCTTATCTCAGCTTCACCAGTTAAGAGGTCGAGTCGGGCGAGGGGCGGAGCAAAGCTATTGCGTGCTGATCACGGGCAAGAAATTAAGCTCCGATGGTAAAACGCGCATGGAAACCATGACGGCTACCAATGATGGCTTTCAGATTGCTGAGGTGGATTTGAAATTACGTGGTCCCGGCAACCTGATGGGGACACAGCAAAGTGGTATTTTAGATTTAAAAATCGCTGATTTGGTGAAAGACAACCAGATTTTAAAAACCGCCAGGAGCTATGCACACCATGTCATCAAGACCGATCCCAACTTTCAGATGGAAGAGCACAAAATGATTAATGTGACTTACAGAGCAATGTTTAAGGACCAAACGATTTGGAATTATATTAGTTAGGTTATGAGATTCAAAAGACCCCACAGTCCCCAATGCATTTGGTACTGTGGGGTCTAAGTGAGGTCTGAGCATTTAAGAGCATATTAATCTGTATTTTCATTTTTTGGATTCTGATGGGGTATGTAATTAGTAGTGAATTTTATGCTAAATTTGACTCTGTTTTAATAACAGCTTTTCCACAATTCGTCTATTGATTTCAGTAGATTTTTCAGTCGCCGAAAGTACTCCTTCATAATGACCAAAAAAAGAGGTAGCTCTGATCTTAATTATTGACATACTATCTACCGACGCATAATCTTTTTAGTTTTTTAGTAATGAAATTTGTTTATTTCGTAGACTACTTTTAATTCATTTCTTTCTACAAATCGTACATTTAAATCAACTTAGTACTATAAATAGAGACTTAACTTAACACCTAAAATTTGGAACTAAATCAATCTTCTAAGCAATTTTTAACCCCACGCTTATTTATTTGGGCTTTCCTTGTTTTGTTGATGAGTATCACCACATCACAAGCACAACGACAAGGGGTAGTGGAGTCTAATCAATGGTTGCTAGAAGCCCAAACCGGTTTGTCCTATTCTTGGGCAGATTTGGCGATAGTAGATAATTCATTGACTTTGGAGCAAGAAGCTACGTTTGAAAATGCCATAAAAGCACAGTTACTTTTGGGGGTTAACTACAGTCTTACCCCCAACCTTTTTGCCGGGGTTTCAGCAGGGTTTGGATATTTAAGTTTTGATAACCAGGCTACTGGAACAACCAATAGATTCACTCATTTTGAAATTGGGCCTTATTTGAGGCATTATTTACACATAACATCCATTTTTTCTGTGTTTAGTGAGATAGGAATAAATCAAAATTTTATCGATTCCAATCAAAATGCCTCCAATTCTTACGTTCATGCTTATACAGATTTGGGTTTAAATCTAAAAGTAAAACCAAATATGTGGTTGTATTTACGTTTACCTAACCTTATGTATTACTATTCAGACGATTTCAACTTTGAAAATAGAAATGGATTTGGAGTGAGCAATCCGTTAAGGAACTTTATAGATTTTCCTGTATTTGGCATCATGTATCAACTAGATTAATGAATTTTAGGATTGAATTTTTACAGCCAAGTTCTAGCCAACTAGGTTACCCTAGCCTAGTTGAGCCATAGACTTATAAATATACTTCACATAATCGATTTTGCTACAACAACCTTTGCTAGTTCTTGATTATGCCAATTTATTTTTTTTAGTGGATCTACTTGATTCTACATCACCAACTCTGTAAATAATAAAGGCTAATAGAAAGCCAACCAATGCCAACACCGACCCCATGAGTGCTGGATATCTGTAGCCAAAACCGAAAAACAACACCAGTCCACCTAAATAAGCCCCTAATGAATTCCCAGTATTGAAAGAGGCTTGGGTAACTCCAGAGCCTATCATTTCTGATTTGCCTGCTGTTCTCATCATGAGTAATTGCACTGGAGATGCCAATGCAAGGAAACTTGCACCATTCAAAAAGCATAGCAATAAGGCAACCGAGGGGATGTGCGCTAAAAATGAAAATAATACCAGATTAATAGCTATGAGCAAGAATAACAATATACACGACTTTACTGGTGATATCTTATCTGCCAAAATTCCACCTAGCAAATTACCTACTACCATTCCTACACCCACCAAAATCATGATATAGGTGACACTGCTTTCTTGAAAGCCAGCAACTTCCGTCATTGTGGGAGCGATATAACTAAGCCAAGCGAAACAACCACCTGTTCCAAGAGCGGTCATAAGCGTGATTAACCAGGCTTCTTTGGTCTTGAAAAAAGAGATTTCTTCTCTGATGTTTATTTTGTTTTTGATAGGTAAGTCTGGTAACCAGTAGTAAATAGAAATCAAGGTTAGAAAGCCTATAGAAGTGACTAATCCCATAGTCAATTGCCAAGAAAAAGCCTGTCCAAAATAGGTGCCCAGAGGAACCATAACCACATTGGCGATGGTGAGTCCGAGAAACATAAGAGAGATATTTTTAGCTTCCTTTCCTTCTTCTGCAAGACGCCTTGCTACAATAGAACCCACTCCAAAAAAAGCACCATGAGGAAGACCGGAGAGAAATCTAGATACACTTAAAAGTTCTACACTAGGACTCAGGATACTCAATCCATTGAATACTGTAAACATAAGCATTAACAGCAATAAGATTTTCTTTGGTGCCAATCTTCCCGACACAAATATAATGAGTGGTGCACCAACGACTACACCCAGTGCATAAAGCGATATGAACTGCCCAGCAGATGAAATGGAGATATCGAAATACTCTGCGATGTTTGGCAAAATACCCATGATAACAAATTCTGTTGTGCCAATGGATAAACCGCCAAGCGTTAAAGGAAGTATCTCCTTTTTCATAATTAAGTTTTGGGCAAATGTAAAAGGTTTATTTTTCTGAAAGCATGAATTAATTGATAAGAATAGGTGTTATTTTAACCTAGAGAAGTTACTTAAGATTCTGATGAGGTTAATTTGAACGATATAAAGAATTGGTACTTGGATCTTATTTCGTTGGTATTTTGGTTGTAGTTTAAATTGATTTTTTATAGCAATGCCTTAAACCCTTCAGTGTATCATCTTATAAAACTGGATGTCTAAGCTATTATAGTGCATCAATCAATGTATTGTAAAGCTTTTAAACCAACGAAAACAGATTCAGCATAAAAAAGTCAGTTCCAGAATGTCCTTGGGGTTTTAAACTTTAGCTGTATTTTTAGGTCTAAAACTAAAATTAAAATAACTATATGAGACATTTAAAGTTTGGTTTGCTCTTATTTATGCTGTGCGCAGTTTCTTCTGTGATGGCTCAGTATGACGTTAAAGCCAATTATGACAAAAAGGAAGTAAATATCAAAATGAGGGATGGAGTGAAGTTACACACCACAATCTATTCGCCTAAAGATACATCAAAAACTTACCCCATCATTATGCAACGGACGCCTTATAGTTCCAGACCTTACGGCGAAGACAAATTTCGCGGGCAGATTGGTCCCAACAAATTTTTGATGGAGCAGGGGAACATTATCGTGTACCAAGATGTACGCGGGCGCTGGATGAGTGAAGGGACTTATGATAATATGCGTGGATTTATTCCAAAAAAGAAACGCAAACAAACCGATGAGGCGACTGATACATACGATACAGTGGACTGGTTGGTCAAGAATGTGAAAAACAACAACGGCAATGTAGGGACCTGGGGAATTTCTTATCCTGGTCACTATGCGGCTATGTCTGTTTTATCGGGGCACCCTGCTTTGAAAGCGGCTTCGCCACAGGCTCCAATTGGTGATTTTTACTTTGATGACTTTCATCACAATGGCGCATACTTGTTGAGCTACTGGATTGCAACCGCAGTCTTTGGTTACGATAAAGAAGGCCCTACTACCGAGGCTTGGTATCAAGTGCCAGATATTGGTACGCAAGACGCGTATCAGTTCTTTCTGGATATTGGTCCGTTGAAAAATTTGGATAAGTATTACGGTGAAGACAATGTGTTTTGGCAACAGCTAAAAGAACATCCAGATTACGACGAATTCTGGCAGGAACGCGGACTGGTACAACACATGAAAGACGTGAAGCCTGCTGTGTTAACTGTTGGTGGATTGTTTGATGCAGAAGACCTTTATGGGCCGTTTGAAATTTATAAAAGTCTCGAAAATAATAGCGATAACTTTAACGCTATGGTGTTTGGTCCTTGGAGTCACGGTGACTGGGCGAGGCTGAAAGAAAGACAGGCAGTAGGCAATGTGTATTTTGGAGATGATTTGTCTGAAAACTTTCAGGTGAATTATGAAACTAAATTCTTTAATCACTTTTTAAAAGGTGAAGGTGAATTTGATGCTGCTGAAGCTACTGTTTACGATACTGGTGCTATGGAATGGGATGAGTATGAGATGTGGCCGCCAGAAAATGCAACAGCAACTGACTTTTTCCTAGGTGACAACCAAAGTTTAAGCATGGAAGCGGATGCGAGTTTCGAAAACAAATTTGTAAGCGACATCACCAAGCCCGTTCCTTTTACCGAGGACATCAAAGTGACCTTTACGCCAAGAAAATTCATGACCGACGATCAGCGTTTTGCAGCTCGACGACCTGATGTCATGGTGTATGAAACCGAAGTTTTGGAAGATGACCTAAAGTTATCTGGAGAAGTTTTGGCGGCTTTGAAAGTGGCGACTACAGGTACCGCTGCCGACTGGATTGTCAAAATCATTGATGTGTATCCTGCAGATGCTGAAGATTCTGAAGAAATGCAGGATCATTTGAAAATGAGCAACTACCATATGATGGTGAGGAGTGAAGTCTTCAGAGGACGTTACCGAGAAAGTTTTTCTGATCCAAAGCCTTTTGTTCCCAATGAAAAGACCAGCGTTGAATTTGCATTACAAGATGTAAATCACACCTTTAAGAAAGGTCACAAGTTGCAGATCCAGGTGCAAAGCACCATGTTTCCTTATATCGACAGGAATCCACAGAAGTACGTAGACAACATCTTTGAAGCAACAGAAGAGGATTTTGAAACCCATACCCACACGATTTATGGCGACTCCAAACTAGTGCTTCCTGTAGTGAAGTAAATTTTGACTTCGATACAATTTTCGGTCAAGGAAAGTTTACCGATGATTGAGTGATTCTTCAAAGAAGAATCGTATCGAAATCAGGTGAACGGTTTGAAACTACCGAAAATCACTCAGTCACCAATATTAGTGCTTCCTGTGGTGAAGTAAGCGTAAAATGATGACTATAATAGAAAACCCCGGGCTTTGGCTTGGGGTTTTTTGGTTGATTTAAAAAGGACGATTAGAATTAAAACCCAAGACTATTTGACTATAAAAAACACCCCTATTATCCCCTCAAGGGGATGGGTTTGGGAAGTATTTAATACTTTCGATTATTGTGTAATTTAAGGACAGTTTGAGACAAAACTATTTGACTCACGACTATTGGACTATAAAAAAACACCTATCATCCCCTCAAGGAGATAGTGGCTATAGTTTCCTCCCTAGAGGTAGCCTGCCTGCATTTCTTGGCAAAGGCAGGATTAAGAAGGGTGTTCTTATTATGTAATTAAAATAAAAGACCTCGAGTTTTTGCTCGAGGTCTTTTGCTTAACTAATTCAAATAAATCTACTTGATCATCAACTTTTGGGTTTGAGATTGGTTTTGATTGGTATATCTTACAAAATATAAACCTGAGTTGAGGTTATCTGTCTCAAAACGATGATTAGCGTCAAATCCTCCATGATATTCTTTGAGTAACCTTCCATTCACGTCAAATAACTGAACGGCATCCACTTCATTGGAAATAGAGAAGTAAGATTGTGCAGGATTTGGATAGATGCTATAATTTAATGTGGAAACTTCTTCTGTGTTTAAAGAGGGTTGATTATCAAAATACATTTTGAATTCTCCTGGAGCTAAAGTCACGTTCATGTTGGTATCTGTAACTTCTAGTGTTGTCTCTGTGACCACATCATACCAGGTTCCTGTTTCCTGAAAAAATGGCTGAGTAGTTGTTGGCATTCCTCCAAAGTTTCCGACGATGATAAGGTATTGAGGATCACTTCCTGTAGCATTATCATCTACCAGGTAAATTTTCTTTACAGCACCTTCAAAATCTTCATAATTTGCTGTGTTATCATCCAGTTCTAAGGTGTAGTTATCCGTTTTAAAAATGGGTTCGTTTAACTTTAATGCAATCAATTTGGACCAGAAGTCATATACATCTGTTCGGTTGGTATCGTTAAGGTAATCCCAGCGAATTGGCTTAGGTCCTGTTCTACAATCATCATCAATGGAGCCATCTTCACAGTAATTGATACTGAACTCATAGCCCAATTCTCCAAACTGCCAGATCATTTTTGGACCTGGAATCGTAAAGTAAAACGCACCGGCTAATTCTAATCGATCTAAGCCAGTCTCGAGTTCCCTTACATCGTAAGAACTATTACGGTTACCAAACTCATTATTTTTATACATCAAGCGTTCTTCATCGTGGCTCTCCATATAGCCGACAACAGACTCTGTACTCCAGCCTCTGGATTGAGCAGAAACCCTATTGAAATTTGATTCTTCGTAACCCATTGTTGCTTCATTGTAGTTGTAATTCACGTTTCCCCAGACTAACATGCCAGGTTCATTTGCATTTCCTGTAGCTCTGTGGTTGATCAGTACTTCCTCCTCAGAATCAGGGGCAAAGTGCTCAAGAATAACGTAAGCATCTTCATCATAACTTCTGATCTCATCGTACATTCGGTTTAAAATATCAATCCTAGATTGGTCATAACCACTACCATCTCCTACTGTATTGGTGAACCCTTTGGTAAAGTCAAATCTATACCCATCAATTTTATATTCTTCAATCCAAAACCTATTGATTTGATCCATATACTCTTTTGTAGCCTGGGATTCGTGATTGATGTCATTGAAAAACTGAAACTCTGTGTTTGCATCATTGACATTAAACAAAGGATTATTTGCAGTGGCTTGTCCTTCATAGCATCCTCCACAATCATTGTACATTCTGTAATAAGGGTGCTGACCTGTAGCATGATTGAACACCACATCTAAAATTACAGCAATCCCTCTTTGGTGACAGGCATCTACAAAAGCTTTAAAATCATCTGGTGAACCGTAGTATTTATCTAAAGCCATATGTAGGGCTGGGTTGTACCCCCAGCTGATGTTACCGTCAAATTCATTGACGGGCATCAATTCTATAGCATTGATGCCTAAGTCTTCCAGATAATCCAGCCTATCAATTACCGCCTGGAAGCTATGATTTTCATCAAAATCTCTGATAAGAAGCTCATAAATCACTAAATCATCCTGGGCCGGTCTGTTAAAGTTTTCGACCTGCCAGTCATATTCAGCTTCATTGGTTTTTACCCAGGAGACCAATTCAGTAGTTTGCCCTTGTGGGTAATTTGGAATGTTGGCAAAGGTATTTTCGTCGATAAATTGATCATTTGAAGGATCTAAAACCACTTCTGAATAGGGGTCAGCTACGACAATATCAGCTTCAATACTGTATTGAAATAGAAAATTATTATCTAGTACACTGAAATTATTCAGAGTGATCCAATGCTGATTGGTAGTATCGTCAAAATTCATCAAATAGGTATTGTCTATGGTCCAGTTATTAGCATTGAAGTTACCAATAAGATGAACGAATTCTTTTTCAGGTGCAAATAGAACTAGGGTGATTTCATTTGGATTACTACTATCGTAATTGATGCCATTTTTAGCACCAGCAGGAACTGGAGCGATAGTCACATCTGGAGTTAACACTGCATTAAATTGAAATTCGAAGATTTCACCAGAATTTGGTTCTGTAGCTGTAAGTACAAAATTAGAATCTTCTGTAATTGTTAGATCATTTGAGTACGAAGTGATACCATTCTGCGTATCGACTACACTGCCATTTTGAGATAACTCGAAGTCGGCATTAAGGCTTGCTGTAGCTTGTATAGGCAATACATCGCCAGAATCGAGTAGGGTTGTTATATTCGCTGGACTGTCTAATGTAACTTGAAAACTTCCTACAGGAATTCGATTATCCTGTGTTTTTTTATCGCCTGTACCGTCTTTGGCCTTTGCCAACATACCTAATTCAACAATATCGGTTGAATTGTAAAGTTCGGTAGGAGTAAAGGTGAAGGAAAAAGTACCATCGCCGTTGTCTGTCATTTTTTGTGTTTCATTGGAGTTAGTCCATTCACCGTTGGTAGGTGAATCAAACTCTTGACCAGATGTGTTTTGATACCAGGCCCAGAAATAGACATCATCAACTCCCCATAAATCTGTATCTATGCCAGAGACGGTGATGGTTATTTCCTCATCCTGATCAAATGTTGGCGGAGAAACTGTAAAAACTCCGTTTTGTTGTTGTGCAACTGATGCTATGGACACCAAAAAAATTGCAATAAGTAAAATTTTTTTCATGATAATAAGGTATAAAAAAGGCTATCCCTTAGAGATAGCCTTATGTTTTATAAATTAAATTTCTGTCAGTGTGTAAGAATACATTCGAGGATTACTCAAATCTAATTCAACAAGATAAGTTCCTCCATTTTCATTAATAAGGTCATCTCCGCCAAAGTTTAAGTTATTAGGATCACCTCCTAAATTTATGTCCCAGGAATCATTTGCTCTAAATTTGAAGGCATCAGCTGTAAGTGTGATTTCGATTTCAAATTTTTTGGTTTCAGCATTATATGTCATAGGAGTACTTTCATCCCAGCCATTAGGTGTAGCAGCGCCAATAATTCCCCAGTTTGTTTCAGTAAGATTATAAGTCAAAGCGTCAGTATTAGCTCGAACTAAATAATAACCAGCTTCAGCAACAATATCAGGACCACTTACTTCAAGTGTGCCTTCTTCTTCACCCATACCGTAGTCTGTGTTATCGTAACTAAACACTCCATCCGCATCAGGTTCTACAAATTTGAAATTACCTTCTAAATACATGAACCCTTCATAATCTACGTTTCCAACATCTGAAGCCGCAACTAACGGAGCAGAAGGGGGGTCATATTGATTGTCTTGATGTTCACCAGGAACAGACATTAATGGTATAACAGGCTCTTCTCCACCAGCAGCAATAAGTGTAACTGTCAATGTTGTTATTTCTGAAATGGTCTCAGGTGAATTTTCAGCATTTTCAGAACCAATAAGAGCTCTTACTCTAAAGAATAAATCTCCTGAGTCTGGATTTTCAGTTTCTTCATCATTGTCCAAACCGGCTGCTTCTGCTAGGTTTAATAGTTGACCAACAGATACAGAAGCCTGCTGATTTGAGGTTTCAGCTAAACCTACAGGTTCAGTGAATTCAAAATCAATAGATCCTTCAAGTTGATAAGTGATAGGGGTTGGAACTCCAAAATCTGGAGATTCCCATGTAAATCGCTCTGCATTGTTTTGTGCTATCTGACTACTCAATAAATATTCGCTCAAAAAATCGTTGGTAAACGAAATTTGATCCGGGGGTGTTTGTGCAGTGAATTCTATTTCATCATCATCACTACAAGCATTGAATGCAAAAATTGCAAAAAACACCATCATTAGTTTTAAAATGTTCTTGTTCATAATTTATAGTATTTAATATTAATAACCTGAGTTTTGAGTTAAATTTTGATTTGTTGCTAAACTAGCAGCAGGAATGGGATATAGAGCTCTAAAGCCATCAATAGAAGTACCTGCTCTCGGTCCACCTTTGAAAGACCATATATACTGGTTTCCGGTATATAAACCAAACCTGATTAAGTCTTGTCTTCTATGATTTTCCCAGTACAATTCTCGTGCTCGTTCGTCTATAATAAAATTGAGGTCTAGTTGTCCTGATGAAATATTACCAGAATTATCTCCAAATGCTCTCTCTCTTAATGCGTTAACATACCCTAAAGCTGTTCCAGCATCTCCACCGCCACCTCTAAGATGGGCTTCCGCATACATTAGGTAAGCATCTGCCAATCTAAACATTGGGAAGTCTGTATCCGTAAAGGTTCTGTCTGATCCAAATCCACCAGTAGAAGTTCTATTGGAATATTTGGTAATGACATATCCTGTATTTGGATCTGTAATATCCAATTCTGAAGGTCTATTTTCGGTAATCAAAGTATTTCGAGAGTCATCCTCAAATAATGAATTTGATAAAAACTTATCCGAAAATTCAGGTCTTAACCTAAATAAACCTCCGAATCCACCTGGATTTACACCTAGACTTTCTCCGTTTTCCTCTTGAGCTCCAACTTGTCCTTGAATTAAAATAGTAGTGCCTCCAAAATTTTGAGTGGTTTGCCCATCATTTGAAATTGGAAAGATGATTTCATTTTGAGCACCATTGGTATCATTATCCGCAAGAAAATTGAATTGATATTCATCAACCAAACTATAGCCGGCATTGATCACATCTTCACATTTTGAAAGAGCTTCTGCATATCTGGGAGTTCCAGTATAGACTTCTGCATTTAGATAAATTTTGGCCAGGATCATATCTACAACACCCTGATTAACTCTTGCATATTCTCCAGTATTTCCTGCAGGCAGGTCTTCTCTTGCTTCTATGAGTAAGCTTTCAACTAAATCAAATAACTCCTCTCTGGATAGTTCTTCACCCTGGGTAAAACCAGGCTCCATTGTTTCGTCGTAAAAAGGGGCTTTACCAAACATATCCATTAAGTGATAATATGATAAGGCTTTTAAAGCTTTGGCCTCAGCTCTAAAAGTTGTTATCTCATTACTGGTTATACCTCTGGTCTGAAGAATTTCTTCGGTAGATTGTCTTAAAAACTCATTAGACAAAGCCACAGAAAACATAGCTCTAGAGTAAACACCTCTTAACAATACGTTTTCAGGAGAGGCTGAGTTTCGTTGAACACCTCTTATGCCTGGATCGTTTTCAAAAGTGAAAATCGCTTCATCTGTAGAGAGGGTCTGTAAATTGAACATTCCTCTTATATATTGACCAGTCCCTGCATCAAGTCCGCCAATATTAGTACCACCTGGATCTGTAAGAGAAGAAAGTGATAAATTGGCGTAGATTCCTGCTAAAGCTTGCTTATAAGCATCTTCAGAAACAAAAATTTCATCTGCTAATGTGATATTTTGATCACGTAACTCAATATCTAAGTCGGATTCACATGATGTGAATATAAACATCGCTCCGATGAATGTGAATAGTATATAATGTTTTAGTTTCATAAGTTGTCTAATTAAAAGTTATAATTAACGCCAAGCAAATAAGTTCTACCTCTTGGATAAATAGTGTTATCTACACCAAAACTATCCAGTTCTGGATCTACACCTGAATAATCAGTGATTACAAAAGCATTTTGTAATCCCATCCAAAAGCGGAGACTGGTAGTTTCTCTTTCGAATCCTCTTAAAGTATAACCTAAGGTGATGTTATCCATCCTTAAGAAAGAGGCATCTTCTACGTAGAAATCTGATAAAATTACATCTGGAGTTCTTGCAAAACCTGTTTCTAAGACTTGAGTTGGTAAATTGTTAGGTGCAACTAAGTCTAGATTTCCTGTTTGAGCTCTGGAGGAGTTAACATTATTATACACATCATTTCCAAAACTAGCTCTTAGATTGAAATTGAAATCAAAATCCTTATAAGTTAAGTTAGACTGAAAGCCCATTAACATGTCGGCTTGACCATTTCCAGAAACATATCTGTCTCTGTCATCTATAGTTCCATCTCCGTTTAAATCTGCATATGCTCCTTCTATAGGTTGGCCTGCACTATCATATAATTGTGCATACGTAAAAAAGGAATTAGGCCATGCACCTTCTCTTTGTACTTGAATGGTGTTTCCAGTACCTCCAGATATTCCAGTAACGAAGATGTCTTGACCAAAGGCAAGTCTTGTTATCTCCCTGTCGATGGCAGTGAAGTTGTAGTTTACATTCCAATTTAACTCATCATTTCTTATTACATTATAATCCAGGTTAACCTCAACACCTCTTGATTCAAATTGACCGATGTTTTGAAAACCTTGATTAGAAAAATTAGCGCCATCCGGTACAGGGACATCAGATAATAGATCATCTGCAGTTCTTTCAAATACATCTACAGAGCCTGATAATCTATCGTTGAAAAAGGCAAAATCAACACCTAAATTGATTTCGGTGAGAATCTCCCAACTTAAACCAGGATTGGTGTAAAGGGGTTGAAAAGGAACTATAGGATTACCGAATCTATAGCGTTGATTGGATAAACCAGCTCGATAACGTCTTAAATAATCTGATCCAGCTGAAATATCTTGTTGTCCTAGTTTTCCCCATCCTGCTCTTACTTTCAAGCTGTTGATGACTGAATTGTCTTTTAAGAAATCTTCTTCACTAATTTGCCATGCACCAGAAACCGATGGAAAGTATTCGAATCTATTATCTGGATTAAATCTAGAGACGCCATCACGTCTTAAAGATCCATTGATAAAGTATTTTTCTTTAAAGCTAAAATTAGCTCTACCAAAGTATCCTATCAAAACTAAATCATCATCTACAACAGTGACAGGATCAGCAGCGTTTGGATCCAATAATTCATTTGTAGTAAAGCTTTGAGATTCAATTTTTTGATAAGAATATCCAGCTGTAGCTTTAAGACCAAAATCTCCAAAATTATTTTCGTAAACAAAATAAGAGTCTGCAGATGTATTGGTTCGTGCGTTAGTAAATCTTGATTCGTTTCCTATAAACTCGCCCTCCTCAGCATTTACACCAAGTGCACTTTCTCTTGGCCTTGTAAAAGATCCTTCACTATCTGTTCTATCATATCCAAGATTGGTAACTAATTTAAGTTCTGGTAAGAAATGAAATTTATAGTCTAAATTAATGTTTCCAAAAAACCTATCGGCATTACTCACATTGGTAGTTTGTAAAAGCTGGGCAACTGGGTTTCTGGGTACATTAGAAGATGCTGAACCATCATTGTCTTGAAATTCAAAAAAACCACCGTATGGGGATCCAGGAGTTCTCACAGGTTGAGTAGGGTCAAAAGTGATTGCATTTCCTTCTACACCATCTGCAAATCTGTTATCTTCATTACTATAATTTGCGTTTACCCCAATTTTGAGATGATCGTCAAATAGCCTAGGATTTAAAGATACAGAAGCTGTTGTCCTATCAAATTTAGATGTCCTTCTCAACCCCTGTTGATCTGAACGGTTAAGCGATAAACGTGCAGGGATTTCTCCAAACAAAGCACCACGAGCGCTTAAGTTGATATCAGTCGATTTAGCATCTCTATAAATTTCATCTTGCCAATTGGTATCTGCATTGCCAAGATCATCAAGACGATCTGGAAAATTATCTCTAACCAGATTTCTAAATTGTGATGCGTTCAATACATCTATAGTATTGTCTATAGTTGTTACGTTTTGTTGCACGTCAAGTGTAACATTCAGCTTACCTCTTCCTTTTTTGGTATTGATAATGATGACTCCATTAGATCCACGAATACCATAAATAGCAGCTGCAGAAGCATCTTTTAAGACTGAAAAGGATTCAATGTCATTCGGGTTTATACTGGAGAGTATAGAGCGGGTGCCATCTGCTGTATCATTATCCAATGGCAAACCATCCAAGACAATCAAAGGAGAGTTATTGGCATTGAAAGAAGAGCCTCCACGAATTCTAATCTCAGAACCAGACCCAGGACCACCACCTTTGGTAACAGACAGACCTGGAACTCGACCTTGAATCAGACTTTCCGAAGTGACAATATTTCCTTTGTTGAAATCTTTTTCAGTAACGGAAGCGACCGACCCAGAAATGGATTTTACGGTTTGGTCGCCATAACCAACCACAACCACTTCGCTTAGTGCTTCTGCGTCTTCTACCATTGATACGTCTATGGAAGTTTCGCTACCATCAAACACAATTTCTTGAGTTCTGTATCCCACGTAGGAAAAAGACAAAGCCTCACCGTTTTCTAAAACGATTGAGTAATTCCCGTCAAAATCAGTCGTTGTTCCTTTTGTCGTATTTTTTACTGCTATGTTGACTCCAGGTATAGGCATACCGTTGTTATCAACTACAGTTCCACTTACTGTGGATTGGGCAAAAATACTTATAGGCAAAAGCATTAGCAACAGACCTAAAAGTTTAATTGTTCGCATAGATTCTTGTTTTGTGTTATTAATGAGTTATATTTTTACTTCCGATGTTAAAGTTATATAAACATATTTCAACAACCTTAACTACAGCTTAGCTACATCGTTTTCGTGTTGATAACTTTTTAAATTTTAAGAAAAAGTGCCGTTTTTTAGTGATTTTATACTTATTTTTCTACTTGAATTGAAAATAACTCATTAATGAAACAAAAACCTACACTTAAAGTCATTGCCAAAGAGTTGGATGTTTCTGTTTCTACAGTATCTAAAGCCTTAAGAGACAGTAAAGAAATTGGTGAAGAAACCAAAAATAAAGTAAAAGCTTTTGCTAAATTATACAATTACAGGCCCAATAATATTGCCTTGAGCTTAAAAAACAAAAAGACCAAAACACTTGGAGTGATTATTCCGGAAATTGTCCACCATTTTTTTACCACAGTAATTTCAGGAATAGAACATTACGCGAATGATAAGGGTTACAATGTTATCGTAGGGCTTTCCAACGAGTCCTTTAAGAAAGAAGTCATTAACTTGGAGATGTTGGCTAATGGAAGCATTGATGGATTTATCATTTCAGTGGCTAAAGAAACACTTTCTGCCAAAGATTATCATCATTTGTCTGAAACAATAGATCAAGGTATACCAATTGTGATGTTCGACAGAGTTATTGATGAAATAGAATGCGATAAAGTGATTGTAGATGATGTGAAGACTTCAGAGAAAGCAGTTCAGAAATTGATTAATAGTAATTGTAAGTGCATTGGCATCATAAGTACCAAGGATTATGTAAGCGTTGGTCGACTAAGAACAGAGGGCTATATTAATGCTTTAAAATCCAATGGAATAAAAGTAAATCACAATCTGATTCTTAAAATTGATGACAAATTCAATTCTGATGATAATCTGGAATTTTTGGAAGAACAAATTCATAACTATTTTGAAACAAATGAAGTTGATGGTTTATTTGCCGTGAATGAACTCTACGCTATTACTGCAATGAAAGTTGCCAGACTGAAGGGTTTAAGTATTCCAAATGATCTTCAAGTCATTGGCTTTACAGATGGTGTATTGTCTAAACACGCTTATCCACCTCTCACTACAATTAGTCAACATGGCTTCGAAATGGGCGAAGAAGCAGCTAAATTACTTATTGACCGATTGGAAAATACTAATGAAGAGGAAGAGCCGTTTAAAACTACAGTTGTGAAAACGGAAATCATAGATAGAGAAACAACAAAATTGTAAAACATAAAAATTTAAATATATTTGCAATAAACAAGGCTATATTTTTACTTCCATTAGATAGGCTTTGTTATATATAAAGTTTATCGTTTTAATTTAAAATTAAACGATATGCAAAAGCGAAAGCTTAGTTTTTGGGAAATCTGGAACATGAGTTTTGGATTTCTTGGCATCCAATTTGGATTCGCCCTTCAGAACGCAAACACTTCTAGAATTTTTGAAACCCTTGGTGCTGATGTAGAGAGTATTCCTATACTTTGGATAGCTGCACCAGTTACTGGTTTAGTTGTTCAACCTATCGTTGGTTATTTCAGTGATAGAACCTGGACAAGGCTTGGAAGAAGAAAGCCTTACTTTTTGGTAGGTGCAATTTTAGCTTCCATAGCTTTATTCCTCATGCCAAATTCGCCAGAACTTTGGATAGCAGCAGGAATGCTATGGATTATGGATGCTTCCATCAATATTTCTATGGAACCCTTTAGAGCTTTTGTGGGAGACAATTTACCAGAAGAGCAACGTACACTTGGCTTTGCTATGCAAAGCTTTTTTATTGGAATTGGTGCCGTAGTCGGTTCTGCTTTACCCTATGTACTAACCAATTGGATTGGAATTGCCAATACTGCACCAGCGGGTGAAATACCCGACTCCGTCAAATGGTCCTTTTATGTGGGAGGTGTCATTTTCTTTTTGGCTGTAATGTGGACAGTACTATTTTCAAAAGAATATTCACCGGAGGAGTTGGAAGCTTTTGAAGAAAGTAGAGATACACCTCGAATTGAACCAAAAACCGATCAAGAAATCCAAAGTAACATATCCACTCAAAAAAAGTCTGGCTGGATTATGATACTAGTTGGTGGCTTAATTTCTTATTTGATTTTTGCAAACGGGCTCACCAAAGAGCTCTACATATTATTTATAGGTCTCATTGTTGTTGGTGTTTTGTTTTTAATTGTTTCGGAATTAAGAAAAAAGAAAATCAAAAACGGATTTACGATTATCGTTTCAGACTTATTGAACATGCCCACTACAATGAAACAACTGGCTTGGGTACAGTTTTTTTCATGGTTTGCTCTATTCTCCATGTGGATTTATACGACTCAAGCAGTCACAGGCCATGTGTTTGATACTCGAGACACCACCTCCAAGCTTTATAATGATTCTGCAGACTGGGTAACAGTTATGTTCACAGTTTACAATGGAGTTGCAGCTATAGTAGCCTTCGCTTTGCCTGTTCTGGCAAAACGTACCAGCAACAAATTCACACATATGCTGGCATTAACTCTTGGAGGATTAGGCTTAATTTCCATTTATTTTGTTACCAGTAAAACCGGTCTTATTCTTAGTATGGTTGGCGTTGGAATTGCCTGGGCGTCTATTCTTTCTATACCTTATGCTATGCTTTCTGGCTCTTTACCTTCCTCCAAAATGGGGTATTATATGGGAGTTTTTAATTTTTTCATAGTAATTCCCCAAATTGTAGCTTCTACAATTCTTGGGTTCATCGTTTCCAATTTATTCGACAATCAACCTGTTTACGCTTTAATCATTGGTGGTTTTGCCATGATTGCAGCTGGACTCTTTACTCTAAAAGTAAAAACAAACACAAGACTAGACATAAAACAAAACAATGACTAAAGCATTTATATTTGACCTTGATGGTGTCATCGTCGACACAGCAAAATTTCACTTTTTGGCCTGGAAAAACCTGGCAGAATCTCTGGAGATTCCTTTTTCTGAAGAAGAAAACGAACAACTCAAAGGCGTCTCAAGAATTCGGTCCCTTCAGAAAATACTGGAGTGGGGGAATAAAACCATTTCTGAAGAGGAATTCAAAAGACTTATGGCTGAAAAGAATGAAGAGTACTTAGCTTATGTTGATCAAATGACAGAAAAAGATATTTTACCAGGAGTCATGGAAATCCTTAACTACGTTAAATCAAATAATTATCCTATTGCCCTGGGCTCTGCTAGTAAAAATGCAAGGACTATTTTATCCAAAGTAGGTTTGGAAGATTATTTTGAAGAAATAGTCGATGGTAATGAAGTGTCTAAGGCTAAACCCAATCCAGAAGTATTTCTAAAAGGATGCAGACTTTTAAAAGTAGAACCAGAACAAGCTATTGTTTTTGAAGATTCCAAAGCTGGAATTGAAGCGGCAAACTCAGCACAAATGACGAGTGTAGGCATCGGTGATAAATCGGTTTTGAATGCAGCTGACTTCAACTTTCTAGATTTCACAGAAATAAGCAAAATTACTATTGAAACTTTGATTAATTTCAAAAAACAAACCAACTAAAAAGTAAGACATTATGAATCAAGACTATATCACATTAAATCCTTGGTCAATTATAGAAGATGGCTTTGAAGTCGATCGCGTTCAATCTTCAGAAAGTTTATTCAGCATTGGAAACGGTTCTATGGGCCAGCGGGCTAATTTTGAAGAAACCTATTCTGGGCCTAGCTTTCAGGGAAGTTACATCGGAGGAGTTTATTATCCAGACAAAACGCGTGTAGGCTGGTGGAAAAATGGCTATCCAGAATATTTTGCTAAAGTACTAAATGCTCCCAACTGGATTGGGATTAACGTCATCATCAATGATGAATTACTGGATTTGTTCAGTTGTAAAGCGGTCAAAAACTTCAGGCGTGAACTCAATATGAAAGAAGGCTGGCTCGGTAGAAGTTTTGAAGCCACTCTTCAAAATGACATTGTCGTAAAAGTAGAGGTGAAGCGATTTTTAAGTCTTGAGTATGAAGAGCTAGGTGTGATCGATTACCAAGTGACTCCTGTCAATTCTGATGCTAAAATTACTTTTATTCCCTATTTAGACTCTGGAATTACTAACCAAGATACCAACTGGGATGATCAGTTTTGGAACACGACTAATAAAAAGGTAGATGCAAAGCAAGGCTTTATAGAATGCCATACTCTTAAAACCTTCTACCACGTCTGTACTTATATGGAATCTCACTTATTTCTGAATGGAAAAAAGTCTGAAACCAATGGACAACCAGAGGAAAAGGAGATGGAGGTGTCAATTTCTTTTGAAGAACATGTAGCGCAAGGGAATACCCTCAGCCTTCAGAAATACGCTGGTTATACCACTTCTTTAAATCACGATAAATCTGAATTGATTTCTGCGGCAAAATCAGTCATAGAAAAAGCAACCTCAGCAGGATTTGAAAAGCTTTTGAATACTCAAAAAGAAGCCTGGAGTAACATATGGAGCATGAGTGATATCTCGATTGAAGGGGACGTGAAAGCTCAGCAAGGCATTCGATTCAATATTTTTCAACTGAATCAAACCTATACTGGAACTGACCACCGCTTGAACATAGGACCTAAAGGCTTTACAGGCGAAAAATACGGAGGGAGTACCTATTGGGATACCGAGGCCTATTGTATTCCTTTTTATATGGCGACCAAAGATCAAACGGTAGCTAGGAATCTGTTAAAATACCGTTACAACCACCTGGATAAAGCCATTGAAAATGCTGAGAAGCTTGGTTTTACAGGCGGTGCTGCCTTGTACCCAATGGTCACCATGAATGGTGAAGAATCGCATAACGAGTGGGAAATCACCTTTGAAGAGATCCATAGAAATGGGGCTATTGCTTATGCTATTTTTAATTACCATCGCTATACTGGCGACTATTCTTACATTCCTGAAATGGGACTGGAAGTCTTGATTGCTATTGCAAGGTTTTGGCAGCAAAGGGCAACCTTTTCAACTCAAAAAGACAAGTACGTCATTCTTGGCGTGACTGGTCCCAACGAATATGAAAACAACGTCAACAATAATTTTTACACCAATTATATCGCCAAATGGTGTATTGAGTTCGCTGTTGAAAATCTTAAAAAGGTTGAAAAAGAATTTGCTGATGATTACGCCAGAATTATCCAAAAAACAAAACTTACGAATACTGAAATAGATTCAATGGTGAAGGTGGCCGATCACCTGTACTTCCCGTATTCTGAAGAACACGGCGTTTATCTGCAGCAAGATGGTTTCCTGGATAAAGAAATGGTGAAAGTTGATGATTTGGATCAAAGCCTCCGTCCTATCAATCAGCACTGGTCCTGGGATAGAATCCTGCGTTCGCCTTACATCAAACAAGCCGATACTTTGCAAGGCTTTTACTTTTTTGAACATCATTTCAATAAAGAAGAAATTGAAAAGCACTTTGACTTCTACGAGCCCTTTACAGTGCATGAGTCTTCACTTTCGCCTTGCGTGCATAGCATTCAGGCGGCTTTGCTAGACCGAATGGAACAGGCTTATGAATTTTACTTAAGAACCTCTCGACTAGATCTTGATGATTATAATAAGGAAGTAAAAGAAGGTTGTCATATTACCAGTATGGCAGGGACGTGGATGAGTATTGTGGAAGGCTTTGGGGGGATGCGCGTCAAAAATGATCAGTTGCATTTTGCTCCAAAAATTCCAAAAGAATGGGATGCTTATTCATTTAAGGTCAACTTTAGAAATCAGATTTTAAAAGTTGAAATCGATCATAAAGACACGAAGTTTTCTCTAGAAACTGGAGGGAAACTACAAATTGTTGTCGACGGAAAATCCGTTGATGTCAACTAAAACAAAGACTATGAAAACTATACTTGCCTTTTTTGGGCTAATCGTATTGACTGTAAATTCCTATGGTCAAAATTTATCATCACCCAATTCTGAACTCGAACTGAATTTTGAGCTCAATAGTGATGGAACACCGGTTTATGCTTTGCAATATAAAGGAGAAGAAGTTATCGCTGAAAGCAAGCTTGGGCTGGAATTAGTAGATGACGATAAATCGTTGATGGACGGCTTTGAAGTTAAGGACAGCTCAACTTCAACTTTCGATGAGACTTGGAAACCCGTTTGGGGAGAGCAGTCTGAAATAAGAAGTCATTACAATGAGTTGGCTGTTACTCTTGAGCAACCAGAACAAGACAGATACATTATCATACGCTTTCGGCTCTTTGATGAAGGTCTAGGCTTCAGATACGAGTTTCCACAACAGGACAATCTTGTATATTTTGTTATCAAAGAAGAGCACACTGAGTTTGCGATGACAGGCGATCACACTGCTTTTTGGATACCTGGGGATTACGATTCCCAAGAATATGATTATACGACTTCAAAGCTTTCAGAAATCAGTGGACTTTTTGACGATGCCTTGACCGGCAACGCTTCTCAAGAGCAATTTGCTAAAACAGGGGTTCAAACGTCTTTAATGATGAAATCTGATAATGGATTGTACATCAATTTGCATGAAGCAGCCTTGAAAGACTATTCCTTGATGAATTTAAATTTAGACGAGTCTAGCTTAACTTTCAAATCCTGGCTAACTCCCGATGCTATAGGTAATAAAGGCTATCTCCAAGCGCCAGCCGTTTCTCCCTGGAGAACCGTAATGGTGAGCGATGATGCTACAAATATATTGGCTTCCAATATGAATCTGAACTTAAATGAACCCAATAAACTCGAGGATACGTCCTGGATTAAACCTATAAAATACATGGGTGTTTGGTGGGAAATGATTACCGGTAAAAGTACCTGGAATTATACCGATGATTTGCCTTCAGTAAAACTTGGTGAAACCGATTATTCCAAAACCACACCCAACGGAAAACATGCAGCTAATACTGAACATGTAAAAAAATACATTGATTTTGCCTCAAAACATGGCTTTGATGCCTTATTGGTAGAAGGCTGGAACGAAGGCTGGGAAGACTGGTTTGGAAAATCGAAGGATTATGTATTTGATTTTGTAACCCCATATCCAGATTTTGATGTTGAGGAGATTCATGATTATGCAGCTTCAAAAAATATAGAGATGATGATGCATCATGAAACTTCTGGAGCGATTAGAAATTATGAACGTCATATGGACACTGCTTATCAGTTTATGAACAAATATGGCTATACTTCTGTAAAAAGTGGCTACGTCGGTGATATCATTCCTCGTGGCGAGCGTCATTACGGACAGTGGGCTATCAATCATTTTCTTTATGCTGTTCAAAAAGCAGCAGATTATAAAATTATGGTGAATGCACATGAGGCTGTAAGACCAACTGGATTGCGAAGAACTTACCCTAATTTGATAGGAAATGAATCGGCTAGAGGTACAGAATTTCAGGCGTTTGGTGGATCTAAACCAAACCACGTCACAATTCTACCATTTACACGTTTAATTGGCGGACCGATGGACTATACTCCTGGTATTTTTGAAATGGACATCAGTAAACTCAATCCAGACAACAATTCTCACGTCAATTCTACGATTGCGAATCAATTGGCCTTGTACGTCACGATGTACAGTCCGCTACAAATGGCAGCAGATTTACCAGAACACTATGAGCAATTTATGGATGCGTTTCAATTCATCAAAGATGTCGCGATAGACTGGGATGAAAGTCACTACATAGAAGCAGAGCCAGGAGAATACATTACAGTAGCCAGAAAGGCTAAAGGTTCTTCAAGCTGGTTTATAGGCAATGTTAATGGGACAACTCCAAGAAAGACCAAGTTGAAATTAGACTTTCTGGAAAAAGGAAAAACTTATGAGGCCACGATTTATGCTGATGCCAAAGATGCGCATTACAAAACCAATCCACAGGCTTATAAAATCTCAACCAAAAAAATAACCAACAAATCTACTTTGAGACTCAATTCAGCAGCTGGAGGCGGGTTTGCGATTAGTATTGTTGAAAAATAAAATTTGAAGATGAAATCTAAATCGAGTTTATCTTTTCTGAAATTAGCACTTGGCTGTATTTTTATTCTGAATTTGTCTTCAGTTGACCTAAAAGCACAAGACCTAAGAGTTGAGCCACCCAACTGGTGGATAGGCATGGAAATGAATGAAATACAACTTTTGGTTCATGCGGATAATATCTCAAGTTACGAACCACAATTGAATTACAAAGGCGTTGAGGTTACTAAAATCCATAAAGCCGATAGTCCTAATTATTTATTCTTAGATGTAAACATTTCAGAACAAGCTAAAGCAGGCAGCTTTGAGATAAAATTCAAAAAGAAAGGGTCTAAGAATTTAGGCTTTGATTACGAACTGAAGTCGAGGCAAAAACCAGCTGAAGACTATGTAGGTTTTAATCATACAGATGTGGTATATTTAATTACACCCGATCGTTTTGCTAACGGCAATCCTAAGAATGACGTTGTTAAAAACCTTAAAGAGACTAAAGTTAATCGTGAGGATAATTACGCCAGACATGGAGGTGATATTCAGGGCATCATGGATCATCTGGATTATATCTCCGATATGGGTTTTACGAGTATTTGGTCAAGTCCGTTACTAACCAATGATATGGAAAACTCGTCTTATCACGGTTATGCTATTACCGATTTTTACGAAGTTGATCCAAGGTTTGGAGATTTGGAGCAGTATAAAGAGTTATCTAAAAAGGCTTCAGAACAAGGAGTGGGGTTAATCATGGATATGGTTGCTAATCATTGTGGAAGCGGTCACTGGTGGATGGAGGATTTGCCGTTTGGAGATTGGTTGAATTTTCAAGAGGAATATGAATCTGGAGAGGAGATTCCTACGTCGAATCACAAGCGCTCTACCAATCAGGACCCCTATGCTTCAGAAAGGGATACAAAACTCAATAACCAAGGCTGGTTTGTGTCTACCATGCCAGATTTGAATCAAAACAATGAGTTTTTGGCTAATTATATTATTCAAAACAGCATTTGGTGGGTGGAAACACTTCAGCTTCATGGCATAAGACAGGATACCTATCCTTATCCAGATAAAGCGTTTATGTCGGATTGGGCTGGAGCGATTATGACTGAATATCCTAATTTTAATATTGTAGGTGAGGAGTGGACGACAGATCAGGTGCTGGTGAGTTACTGGCAGGATGGAGTTCAAAACAAAGATGGATATGAGTCCAACTTGAGATCGGTTATGGATTTTCCTATGCAAATGAAGATTGTCCAAGCCTTGAATGAAGGCAACGAGGGCTGGGGCAATGGTTTGGTAAAAATTTACGAAGGTTTGGCTAATGATTTTAATTACGCAGAGCCTAAGGACATTATGATTTTTCCCGATAATCATGATATGGACAGAATTTTTACTCAACTGAATGAAGATGTTGATAAAACAAAAATGGCTCTGGGCTTGATTTTAACTTTACCGAGAACGCCTCAAATTTATTACGGCACTGAAATCCTGATGCAAAATTCAGATAAGCGTGGAGATCATGGACTCATCAGAACTGATTTTCCAGGAGGCTGGGATGGTGATCAAATCAATGCCTTTACAGGTGAAAATTTACCTGAAGACAAAAAGGAGTTTCAGACGTTTTTGAAGACTTTATTGAATTTTAGAAAAACTTCAGACGCTATTATGGAGGGAAAAATGGTTCACTTTGCCCCTTTTGAGGGTGTTTATGCTGTGTTTAGAATTCATGATAATCAAACAGTTGTTTCCTTTCTCAATACGAATGATGAATCTATAAAAGTTAATTTGTCAAGATTTGAGGAGTTAAATTTAGATGGAAAACAATTCAAAAATGTGATACAAGCTTCTGGTTTTAATTGGGGAAAAGAACTTCAGTTGCAACAAGGATTTAGCATGTATAAATCTAATAATTAGTTTAATCGTATTCAAAATTGCTTGCGTTTCTTGGAGGTGCAGGTCTAAAAAAGACATATTAAAACATAAATCAAGAATATCATGAGACACTTTAAATTTTTAAGCCTTCTAGTTTGCTTATCTATACTTTTAGTAGGCTGTAAGCAAAAGTCAGATCAAGAAGAAAAGGAGGAGGCACAAGCATTTGAACCTATTACGAATAAGGTCTTGGAATCCTCTGTGATTTACGAGGCGAACATTAGACAGTATTCTCCTGAAGGAACATTTTCAGAATTTACAAAGGATATCCCAGAGTTAAAAAAACTGGGAGTGAAAGTCATCTGGTTAATGCCTGTATATCCCATTTCCATGAAAAATAGAAAAGCAACACCAGACTTATCTATTGAAGATATTGAAGATCCTGAAGAAAAGGAAAAATACCTGGGAAGCTATTATGCTATTTCAGATTATACAGCCATCAATCCAGAATTTGGAAGCATGGAAGATTTTGATGAGTTAATAAATACGGCTCACGACAACGGGATGTATGTCATTCTGGACTGGGTCGCTAACCATACTGGCTGGGATCATAAATGGATTGAGAAACATCCAGAATACTATCATAAGGACAAAGATGGTAACGTTACAGATCCCATTAACCCTGATACGGGAGAGTCTTGGGGCTGGACCGATGTTGCTCACCTTAATTATGAAAATGATTCGTTGTGGAAGGCGATGAGAGACGAAATGGTGTACTGGGTAAAAGAAAAGAACATCGACGGATTCCGTTGCGATGTTGCGGGTAATGTAACCACCGATTTTTGGAATTATGTGGTTCCTGAACTGAAAAAGGAGAAGGAAATATTTATGCTCGCAGAAAGCGAAGATAAAGATTTGTTTTACGAGGCTTTCGATATGGGTTACAATTGGGAAGGTCATCATATTATGAATGAAATTGCTCAAGGTGAAATGAGCGTGAAAGACTGGGATGATTACATGACAAAAATTGATTCGACTTACCAGGAAGATGATTATTTAATGAATTTTATCACCAATCATGACGAAAATTCTTGGAATGGAACTGTCAAAGAACGGATGGGAGAAGCTTCTGAAACCATGCTGGCTTTCACCTATGCTTTGCCAGGGATGCCGTTAATTTACAGTGGACAGGAATATGGCATGGGTAAACGCTTAAAGTTTTTTGAGAAGGATAGTATTCCTAAGACTAAAGGTAAATTATGGGATATTCATGTGAAATTGGGAGAGCTAAAGAATACAAATGAAGCTTTACATGGTGCAAAACAAGCAGCTTCTTACAAGCGACTTTCTACTTCTAATGATGAAAATATCATTGCTTTTGAAAGGTCTAAAAATGATGAGACATTAATTTACTTAGCAAATTTCTCGGATGAATCTCAAGAATTTAAATTTGAGATCCAAGGACAATTTAACGATTTCATGACTTCAGAAAATATTGAAATAAAAACTAACCAAATTCATAATTTCAAGCCTTGGGAATACAAAATTTTGATAAACAAGTAATTTTTAATTATCTTTTATAAAATTTTGGTAATGTTTAGCTGTCGAAATCGTTTTAGTCGATAACTATATTAGTAAGAATCTTATATTTAAAATATATTTGAATTTAATGAACAAGAAAATTAACAAAATAGCAGTTTTAACTTCAGGTGGTGATTCCCCAGGAATGAATGCTGCCATAAGAGCAGTTGTAAGAAATGCTGCCTACTCAGGCTTAAAGTGTGATGGTATTTATAGAGGTTACCAGGGTTTGATAGAAAACGAATTTATTGAACTTGGCCCTAGAGATGTGAAAAACACAATCAACAGAGGTGGTACGTTTTTAAAATCTGCACGATCCAAAGATTTCATGACCCAAAAAGGCAGAGAACAAGCTTTCAAAAATTTACAATCTAGAAACATTGACGCACTTGTTGTGATTGGTGGAGATGGAACTTTTAAAGGTGCTTCTGTATTTAGTAGCGAATTTGATATTCCTATTATAGGCATACCAGGTACGATTGATAATGACATCAATGGAACCGATTATACTATTGGGTATGACACAGCTCTCAATACGGTTGTAGAAGCTATTGATAAAATCCGTGACACTGCGAGTTCACATGACAGACTTTTCTTGATTGAAGTTATGGGAAGGGATGCAGGTGATATAGCTTTAAATAGTGGTATTGGTGCAGGTGCAGAAGAAATTCTTATCCCAGAAGAAAATTTGGGTATAGAAAGACTTTTAGAATCACTGGAAAAAAGTCGGACGACTGGAAAAACCTCAAGTATTGTTGTCGTTTCAGAAGGTGATCAAATAGGCAAAAACATAACTGCAGTAGCAGATTCTATTCAGACTAGCTTACCAGACTACGAAGTAAAGGTGACCGTTTTAGGCCATATTCAACGTGGAGGCTCACCTAGTTGTTTTGATAGGGTATTGGCAAGCAGACTGGGAGTTGGAGCAGTAGACGCTTTACTGGAAGGTGAGTCTAATATAATGGTAGGTATTAACCATAAGAAAATAGTTTACGTACCTTTCGAGACAGCCATCAATATTAAAAAAGTATTAGATACAGATCTGATAAGAGTTGCAGATATTGTATCAACGTAATTCAACGTATAATTTTAAATTCAATAATTATGACAAAAATAGGTATTAACGGTTTTGGCCGTATTGGTAGAATTGCCTTTAGAATAGCAATGGACCATAAAGATGTAGAAATTGTAGGGATTAATGATTTACTAGATGTAAATCATTTGGCATACATGCTTAAATATGATTCTGTACACGGTAGATTCAGTAAATCTGTTGAAGTCAAAGACGGACATTTAGTCGTTGACGGGAAAACAATTAGAATTACTGCAGAAAAAGATCCAAGACAATTGAAGTGGGATGAAGTTGGTGCTGATATCATTTTAGAATGTACTGGTATTTTCAAAGAAAAAGACAATGCCTCTGCTCACTTAGATGCTGGTGCTAAAAAGGTAGTGATTTCTGCTCCATCTAAAACTGCACCTATGTTTGTTATGGGAGTAAACGAAAAGGATGCAAGAGCAGAAGACACCATTGTATCCAATGCGTCTTGTACAACTAACTGTCTTGCTCCAATGACAAAAGTTATCAACGATAACTTTGGAATTGTTGAAGGCTTGATGACAACTATTCACGCAGCAACTTCAACACAATTTACAGTGGATTCTCCTTCAGCTAAAGCCTACAGATTGGGTAGAAGTGCGATCAACAACATTATTCCTGCAAGTACAGGAGCTGCAGTTGCTGTTGGTAAAGTAATTAAAGAAGTAGAAGGTAAGTTAACAGGTATGGCTTTCCGTGTTCCAACTGCTGATGTTTCGGTAGTTGACCTTACTGTAAGAACAGAAAAGTCTGCTACTTATGAAGAAGTAAAAGCTGCTATGAAAGCTGCTGCAGATGGACCAATGAAAGGAGTTTTAGGATACTACGAAGACGAAGTGGTTTCTCAGGATTTTGTTTCTGAAGCTGCTACTTCAAACTTTGACGCTAATGCTGGAATCGCATTGAATGATAATTTCTTCAAATTAATAGCTTGGTACGATAATGAGTATGGTTACTCAGCTAAACTTATAGATCTAGCGCTTCACGTCGCTAAATTATAAGTTCACCTTAAGTAAAAAAGCTTATTTCTAAGAGAGGAATAAGCTTTTTTTATTTTTAATATAATTTTATATCTATGATACTTATAGCAGACGGTGGCTCAACAAAGTGTGATTGGATTTTACTTGATGATCAAGGTGAAGTCGTCCTCAAGACTAGAACTAAAGGATTAAATCCAGCTGTTTTTAAACCTAAAACTTTAAAAGCTCGATTAGAAGAAAATGAAGACCTCAAAGAAATTGTATCTCAGGTCACTCGTGTAGATTTTTATGGCGCAGGTTGCGGAACTCCAACTCCTGTCAAAAATTTAAAAGAGATTCTTGAGGATTATTTTAAAGGGGCACAGATCAACGTAGATGAGGATATGGTTGCTGCAGCCCTTGCAGCTACTACCAAACCTGGAATTGTCTGCATCCTGGGGACCGGTTCCAACTCCTGTTACTTTGATGGACAAAACGTCCACATGGAAGTAGAATCTTTAGGTTATGTTCTGATGGATGAAGCCAGCGGGAACTACTTTGGAAAACGACTTATTCGGGATTACTTCTATAAATTCATGGGCGAAGACATGAGTAGAGAATTTGCCAAGCGTTATGATCTGAATGCAGACACGATCAAACGAAATGTTTACAAAGAAGATAATCCTAATACATACCTGGCATCCTTCGCTGAATTTATATTTACAGCACAGGAAAGGAATGGGTATTTCTATAAATTGATTTATGAAGGTATGGAAAAATTCATTGAGCGCCGCGTGATGTGCTTTAAACAAGCCCAGAACGTACCTATTCATTTTATCGGCTCCATAGCTTTCTTTTCCGAAGATATTATAAGAGATGTGGCTAAGCGTTATCATCTGGATATCGGTAACGTGATTAGGCGACCAATAGATGGTTTGATAGCTCATTATAAAAAAAATGTACTAAAAGTAAATTAGATGTCTTTAAAAACTCAATCTCCAGTTAATTTCAATTCTTGGAAAGAACTTAAGGTACTTTCAAAGAAAGAATTTAATCTAAAATCTTTATTTGAATCCAACCTAAGTCGATTTAAAGACTTTTCAATTCATCTAGATGATTTTTTAATCGATTACTCTAAAAATTTAGTTGATAAAAAAGTTGTTGACCAACTTTTAAAATTAGCTCATGAAGCCGATTTGAAACATGCCATCCAAAGCTATTTTAATGGCGAAAAGATTAATGAGACAGAAGGCCGAGCAGTCCTTCATACCGCTTTGAGAAGTGCTAAAAATAATTCAGCCAAGGTGGATGGTATCGATATCTATGGTGATGTGCAGTCTGTTTTAGCTAAAATTAAAACGTTTGCAGATCAGGTGAACTCCGGAGAGCGGAAATCTTATTCTGGTCAAAAATTTACGGATGTTGTCAATATTGGGATTGGTGGCTCAGACCTGGGGCCACAAATGATTGTGGAGGCCTTATCTTATTACCAAACAGGCATTCAGCCTCATTTTATATCCAATGTAGATGGGGATCATGTTTTAGAAACCATCAACAATTTAAACCCTGAAACGACATTATTCCTTATTGTTTCAAAGTCGTTCACGACTCAAGAGACTTTAACCAATGCAAATACCGTGAGAAATTGGTTTTTGAAATCAGCTAGCAAAGAAGATGTGAAGCATAACTTTGTAGCGGTTTCTACCAACATATCTGCTGTAGAAGACTTCGGAATTGCCAAAGAAAATATTTTTCCTATGTACGATTGGGTAGGAGGTCGCTTTTCTTTGTGGAGTGCAGCCGGGCTCTCCATTGCAGTAAGCATTGGGTCAGAAAACTTTCAAGGCCTACTTGATGGAGCTGAAGAGATGGATACGCATTTCAAAACTGCTGACTTTGAAAGCAATATGCCTGTTATTCTTGCTTTGTTAGGTATTTGGTACAACAACTTTTTGGAGGCTGAAAGTGAAGCTATCATTCCTTATACACAATATCTACAAAAACTAGCGCCTTACCTTCAGCAAGCTTCTATGGAGAGTAACGGCAAAAGTGTAGATAGAGCAGGAGTTAAGGTTAACTATCAGACTGGAACTATCGTTTGGGGTGAACCAGGTACTAATTCACAGCATGCCTTTTTTCAATTGATTCATCAGGGTACTAAATTGATTCCTTCAGATTTTATTGGCTTTAAAAAGCCATTACATGGCAATTCAAAACATCATGATATCTTGATGGCTAATTATTTTGCTCAGACTGAGGCCTTGATGAAAGGTAAATCACAAGATGAAGTTCATCAGGAATTAGAAGCTCAAAGTTTAAGTGTAGAAGACATTCAGAAATTAGTTCCATTCAAAGTTTTTGAAGGAAACAAACCCACCACTTCTATTTTGATTGATAAGCTTACGCCAAAATCATTAGGAAAACTGGTAGCGATGTATGAGCATAAAATTTTTGTTCAAGGTGTGATTTGGAATATTTTTAGTTACGATCAATGGGGGGTTGAACTTGGAAAACAACTCGCAAAAAACACATTGAAGGACATTCAATCTGCTAAAATTGAAAACCCACACGACTCTTCTACGAACGAATTGTTGAAGCATTACAAATCATAAAGCTAAAATTTATGAGATGGCTTAAAAATCCGAAATGAAAATTTCGGATTTTTTGGTTTTATAACTCAATTCAATAGTATCATGTTTATTTCAGAATTTATAAAAAAAGTATATTTTTAAACTAACTAATCTCTAATCAGTTTATTATGCTTGTTAAAGTCTTTGGAAGTTCGGTTTTTGGTGTAGATGCTGAAATCATTACTGTTGAAATTAACATGGAAAAAGGAATCGGATATCATCTGGTTGGTTTACCAGATAATGCGATTCGAGAAAGCAGTTTCAGGATTCAGGCTGCTTTAAAGAATAATGGTTTCAAATTTCCAGGCAAAAAGATCATTGTTAACATGGCGCCAGCCGATATGCGAAAGGAAGGTTCTGCTTATGATCTAACCTTGGCTTTAGGCATTCTTTCAGCTTCCAATCAAATTAAATCTGAAGAAATTGACAATTACATCATTATGGGGGAATTGTCTCTCGACGGGAGTTTGCAGCCTATAAAAGGGGCTTTACCCATTGCCATTAAGGCCAGACAAGAAGGCTTTAAAGGATTTATCTTACCCAAGCAAAATGCCAAGGAAGCTGCCATAGTGGACAATTTGGATGTGTTTGGAGTAGAAACCATCAGTGAAGTTATTAACTTCTTCGATAAAGATGAACCTCTGGAACCTACAAAAATTAACACCAGGGAAATTTTTTACAACAACCTGGCACACCCAGAATATGATTTTGCCGATGTCAAAGGTCAGGAATCCATCAAACGCTGTATGGAAATTGCTGCTGCAGGTGGCCACAACATTATTATGGTAGGTCCTCCGGGTTCAGGAAAAACCATGTTAGCTAAGCGTCTACCAAGCATTTTGCCACCCATGAGTTTGCATGAAGCCTTGGAGACGACCAAGATTCATTCGGTTGTAGGTAGAGTAAAAGAAAACGTAGGATTGATGGCAGAACGTCCCTTTAGAAGTCCCCATCATACAATTTCGGACGTCGCCTTGGTCGGGGGAGGTGCGTATCCTCAACCAGGAGAAATCTCATTAGCCCATAACGGCATTTTATTTTTGGATGAATTGCCAGAATTTAAGAGAACAGTCCTTGAAGTTATGCGACAACCCCTGGAAGATAGAGAAGTGACTATCTCCAGAGCAAAATTTACAGTGACGTATCCGTCTAGTTTTATGTTGGTGGCTAGCATGAACCCAAGTCCAGGAGGTTACTTCAATGATCCAGATGCGCCTGTGACCTCTTCTCCTGCAGAAATGCAGCGTTATCTTGGAAAAATCAGTGGTCCTTTATTAGACCGAATTGATATTCATATTGAAGTTACTCCAGTTCCTTTCGATAAATTAAGCGATGAACGCAAAGGGGAGAGCAGTGTTGAGATAAGAGAGCGTGTTACCAGAGCTAGAGAATTTCAAACCGAGCGCTTTAAAGATTTTGAAAACGTGCATTACAATGCTCAGATGAACGTTAAACACATCAAGCAGTTTTGTAAGCTGGAAGATTCCTCCAAAACTTTACTGAAAACGGCTATGGAACGCCTTAACTTGAGCGCTAGAGCTTATGATCGCATTTTGAAAGTAGCACGAACTATCGCCGACCTGGAAGCGTCTCCAGAAATTCAAGGGGCTCATATTTCAGAAGCTATACAATATAGAAGTCTAGACCGTGATGGCTGGTTGGGGTGATTTAAGGCCTTAAGAAAAGTCTCTGGTTTTTTGGATACTTTACCGTATAGCTGTATTCTAAGGTTTTGGTTTCTCCAGGCTGGATATCAAATTCCCAATCCAAAAAACCTTTATTTTTATCGTAACTGGCATCTGTATAAGATTTGTTTTCAATTTTGATGGATTCGTTTCTAGAAATGGGCAGACGTTCCTGAACTAAGATGGAAATAGGTAAACGCTTGCTGTTTTTAACTTCAATTTCGTAAGCCTTATCGACTATGGTTGTACTACCAAAAAAACTTTTGGAGGTTTTTTTCTTAGGTAGTGTTCTTTCCAAAACTATTTTATTATCAACACCTAAAGAAAAGAATAGATTATCCTCAAGCTGGGTAGTATTCAAGTAAGTATCTCCTAAAAAGCTATTTTCAAAGTATAAATTGGCTTCACCAGAAATAAGCTCCAAGTCTTGCCAGTCTTCCAGTTCAGCCATCAAAAACACTGATTCTGAAAGCTCCGGTGCAGCAAAGTATTGGTATGAGGTCTTAAGTTGGTGTTCATCTATCTGAAATTGTTTAGGATCCCGAGAAGAGGTTAAGCTTATGGACTTGGGCAATACAAATTCAACAGAGTTTTGCTGTTCTACTATTTCAGTAACCTCTTCTTCAACCATTTCGCTATTGGGTTTGGAACGTTTAGAAGAGCTATAACCAATGACAACGACTTCATCTAAACTAGCATTATCCTGTTCTAATGTAATATTAATATTACTACTGTAAACAGGTAAAGTTTGACTTTTGAAACCTACAGAGCTAAATCTTACATTTTTTCCGCCATTGACATTTAAAATGTAATTGCCATCAAAATCAGTTTGAGTACCACTGTTACCAATCATCACATTTACGCCAGGTAACGGTAAACCTTGGTTGTCTAATATTTTACCTCTTACTTGTTTAACATTTGGATTATATTTAAAATTAGATGTTCTAAGCTTGGATATTGGAGTTAAAGGTCGATTAAAATCCAAATAATAAGGTTCTAGCTCAGGTTTGGTTTTGTTGGATATCGGGTTGGCTGTAGAAAGTTTTAAAGTAATGTCCTCCCAGTTTTGACCACTGGTTTGATAGACTTTCGCATTATAACTTAACACCATGTCCTGATCTATGCCTTTGGACTTGAGGTCGTAAGCAGCGAACCAGCCGGCGTCGTAAATGAAATAACTCAAAGCTAAGTTGGTTGAAACTGACTTGAAAACCTCAAGCTCTACGCTTATTTTCCCCCTGTTGACGCGGTTTTCACTCTCCATCTTGTTGATCTCTAAAGCTAATTTTTGACGAGTTGTATTCAAATCTTCAATAGAGATTGTGAGATCGTAAATGGAATTTTTTAGCGTTTCAATTTCACTAGCAAAATAGTCTTTATAGGCTTTTATTTTTGAAACATTGAGTTCACTTTCTTTACTTTTCAATTCCTGATTTTTCTCCAATAAGACAATAGATTTCTCCAGAGAAGCCACTTTATTTTCGGTATAAACCTTTTCTTTCTCAATTTCTTTTAAGCGCAATTGAAGTTCTTCCAAAGCTTTTGAGCTCTTCATGTCATTCAAATAATCGGTTTCGTAAGAAATCGAATTGAGGTTGATGTGTTCCAGTCCATTTAATATGATACTGGATTCATCAATATTTGGCGATAAATCTTCAAAAACAAGGGTATGTGTTCCTTTGGCTAAGTTGATCTTCTTTTCTGATGTCACTTGTGCACCAGAGCTGTATACGACTGCAGAGATCACCTTCGAATCTATAGATTGAGATTCAGATTGAGGTTGAGCTTGAATGAAGAACAAAAGTGCAAGACTTAAGGTAAGGATTTTCATTAGTAAAATTTTATGCTGAAAAATACTTAAAATTGTTTTGATGCTGGGCTTACTTTTATACATTTCAAAGAAAAAAGTTGAAAACCATAGACCTTAATTGCGACCTTGGAGAAGGAGGGAAGTTTGATACTGAGTTAATGCCTCTCATTTCATCCTGTAATATTGCTTGTGGAGGGCACTACGGCGACAACGAATCCGTAGATAAAGCTATAAAACTCGCGAAAACATACCAGGTAAATATCGGTGCGCATCCGTCATATCCTGATCTTGATAATTTTGGTCGAAAATCGATACACATTTTAAATGATGAGCTGAAAAAAGAATTGCATACTCAAATCGATTTGATAGAGAAAGCATGCAAAGTGAATAAAGTTCAGCTTCATCACATCAAACCTCATGGAGCGCTTTATAATGATATGCGTAAAAGTCCGAGTCTTGCCGATTTAATTTTGGAGGTGGTTAAGGAAAGAAAAATGGACTTGATTTTGTTTGTTCCGCCTATGGTGAAATTTAGCTCTGAAATTCCTAAATCGATTCAAATTTGGAAAGAAGGATTTGCAGACCGAGCCTACCAAAAAGATTATAGTCTGGTGCCAAGAAGTGAAACCGGGGCTGTTATTCACAATCCAGAATTGATTTCAAAACGCGTTGTATCGATGATAAATCAAAAACAGGTTTCAGCTATTTCGGGGGAAAAACTCAAGGTTGAATTTGATACCATTTGTGTGCATAGTGACACTCCAGATGCGCTTACAATTTTGAAAAAAATCAGAGCAGATTTAGAGAATAATGAAATAAAATTAGAAGTCTAAATGACACATCAACCTCACATATTTCAATACAATGAAACTTCAATTTTAATCAGATTTGATGAAGAAATCAATGAAAATCTTTTGAGATTCTTACTTCAGATTAAAAACAATATAGCTCAGAAATATAATAAACAAACACTTCAAGTAATCAACACATATGACTCATTATTAATTATTTATAGATCAACTATAAGTAATTTCTATGAGGCAGAAAATGAATTATTGGACCAAATAAAAGGTGTGAATGTAAGCAATAAATTAGATTCAGCCGTTAAAAAAATTCCTGTGTGTTATGAGGAAGATTTTGGTTGGGATTTGAACTTTTTGTCCAGTCAATTGAAGCTTTCAAAATCAGAAATTATAGAAAAACATTCAGACAGAATTTACACTGTTTATTTAATTGGCTTTCTTCCAGGATTTCCATATTTGGGAGGTTTGGATTCTTCTCTTTTTCAAAGAAGAAAATCCGAACCCAGATCAAAAATTCCAGCAGGTTCTGTTGGAATTGCAGATCAGCAAACTGGAATTTATCCAACAGATTCTCCAGGTGGATGGCAAATTATTGGCCGAACACCAATTCAGCTTTTTGATACGAATCGACCAAAAAATTATTGTCAATTGCAGCCTGGAGATAAGATTCAGTTTGAATCAATTTCAAAAGATGAATTTGAGTACATTCAATCTAAAACTAAAAGTTGAAAGCATGGGTTTGAAGATAATATATCCTGGATTATATTCTACGATTCAGGACCAAGGAAGAACAGAAGGAATGCCTCAGGGAATTCCAATTTCTGGGGCTATGGATTTGAATCTATACAAATTTGCCAATTCAGTTTTAAATAATTCAGAGCAATCTGCTTGCATCGAATTTTATCAACAGGGGCTTAAAATTCACTTTGAAGCACCAACCTTTATTTGTGTAGCTGCACTCGGAGCTGAAATCATATTGAATGAAACTCAAGTTGAACCCAATTGCATATTGAAAGTGACAGCTGGTGACCAGCTTTCTATCAAGGAACTGAAAACTGGAAGTTGGGGTTACATCGCCGTGAAAGATGGTTTTGATTCAGCTAGTTTTCTAGGAAGTCAAAGTTTCTATAAAGCACTTACAGCCCATCAACTTCAAAAAGAGGATAAAGTTGACTTTAAGCCTTATGATGGTGAAACTGGTGGAGAATCTACTCAGCTTGATTTGACTTACTATGAAACGTCTGTTCTCGAAGTTTTCAGAGGTCCAGAGTATCACAAATTGAGTCAAACCTTAAAATATCAGCTTATCCATGCAGAGTTTTCGGTGTCTACCTCGCAAAACCGAATGGCTTATCAAATTCAGGAACGCCTGGAAAACGAGCTTGACGAAATTGTAACAGGCCCAGTGCTGCCAGGAACTGTTCAATATACTCCAGGCGGTAAAATGATCATTTTGATGAGGGATGCTCAAGTGACTGGAGGTTATCCACGCATACTTCAGCTCTCTGAGAAAGCTATTAATATATTATCTCAATTGCGTGCCAAATCTAAATTCACTTTCAATCTTATCGAAATAAATTCATAAACGACTTAAATGAATTGACACGGGTGTAGGGTGGATATTTAATTGGAATATCGAGCCATGTCTTTCGGTTTACAATTGGTTTTTTTCTAGTAAAAGTGTCAAAGGAAGCTTTTCCATGATAATTGCCAACTCCACTGGCACCAACGCCACCAAATGGCAGTTTGTCATTTACGAAATGAACAATAGTGTCATTGATGACACCGCCACCAAAATCAAACTTTTCATTTACACGATCTGTAAATTCTTTTCTACTGCTAAAGGCGTAAAGTGAAAGTGGTTTGTCAAATGCTGTAATTATATTTTCCAGTTCATCAAAAGACGAATATGAGTAGAGGGGCAGGATAGGTCCAAAAATCTCTTCCTGCATCAGTGAAGATGAGAAATCTGGAGAGTCAACTAATGTTGGCGATAGAAAATTTGTATCAGGATCACTGTCACCACCATAAATGATGGTCTGATCTTTTAAGTAGCCAACAAGTTTTTTAAAATGATCGGCATGTATTAATCTGGCGTAATCATCAAAACTACCGTCTTCATAAAAGGTCTTCAGAGTTGAAATAAGTTTCTCTTGAAATTCGGTTTTGATTTTAGCATCGATAAGCAGATAGTCGGGAGCAATACAAGTTTGACCTGCGTTAAGAAATTTCCCCCAGCAAATGCGTTTTGCAGCTACATCCAGATTGGCTGAAGCATCTATAATACAAGGATTTTTACCTCCCAACTCAAGTGTATGAGGCGTCATGTGTTTTGCGATTTGTTGTGATACAATTCTTCCTACAGGCACACTGCCGGTAAAAAAGACATAATCCCATTTTTGATTCAGAAGCTTTTTTGAAGTCTCTACCGCTCCTTGTATTACTTTTGCCTGTTGTGGTTCGAATACTTCACTGATAATTTTTTCGAGAATATCTGCTGTATGCGGAGTATGTTCTGAAGGCTTAAGAACAACTGTATTCCCACAGGCAATAGCTCCTATTACTGGTGTAATAGCTAATTGAAATGGGTAATTCCACGGTGCAATGACCAAAACTTTTCCCCAGGGGACAAAATGAATTTTATCCGAAGATGGAAAGTTGAGCCAGGCTGGAGATACAGACTGAGGCTTCGACCATTGTTTTAGTTTTTTGATAAAGAGGTTTAATTCCTTATAAACCACAAAAAGTTCAGTCGTGTAAACTTCAAATTCTGGTTTTTGAAAATCTTTATAAATTGCTTTAATGATTTCGTGTTCATGAGCTTTTATAGTCGCCTTTAATTTTTTCAGAATGGAAACACGCTCCAAGACTGAAGTTTTCGAAGTAGTTTTGAAAAATTGATCCTGTGACTGAAGCAAATTTGAGATGTCTTCTTCCTTCATGTTTTAGTTTTTATAAATTTGAACCGCAATGAAATAAAATCCATTGCATAGCAGTTAATATGTTTTAAAGATACCGTTATTTGTATTGATTAATTAAAATTACAATGAATTTAAACCAAAAGTCTTTTATCTTTTTCTTGCTTGGAGTTGTTGCTAGTTTTCAAAGTTTCGCCCAACGGGACACCATCAGCACTGATAAACTTATCATTATCAAACAATATTCACCGACAGTGAATGATGCGTTCAAGATCAAGCAAAAACCAAGTGAGAAGGACACTATAAAGCAACAGAGAAGAGCTATTTCTTACTCTTTTATAGATGTTCCTGTAGCTTCTACATTTACACCAGCCAAAGGAACAGCTTCTGGTGTTAGAATGGCGCAGCCTGAGAGACTTTTTGAAAATTATGCCCGTTTTGGTGCAGGAAATTTTGCTAGGATATTAGCTGATTTCTACAGTAACTTTGATATCAATCGCGATCGAAATTTGGATATCCGGTTCTCGCATTTATCTTCACAGGGAGGGATTGATAACGTGGTTTTGGATGATGATTTTTCTAATACTACTTTAGGGTTAAATTTGAAGTCAAAAGATCGATATTTCGAGTGGAATAGTGGGATTGATTTAAATCACAGAGAAGTCAATTATTACGGTATTTCAGATAACTTAATCTCCAGTCTGTCTGAAGACCAAATCAATTCAATTGATTCAAAACAAACTTATACTAAACTTTCCGCATTTGGTGGTATCGAATTTTACGATCAATATCTTAAATCTGCAGAAGTTGTCATTCAGAACTTTTCGGACAGTTATAGTAATTCTGAGCAGTTACTGCAAATCAAGCCGCTAGTTGAAATTCCATTGAGAACGCAAAATCTCTCCATCAAAGGGGATATTAGTCTTTTGAATGGCGGTTTTGAAACCTCTACGTTTATGCAGAATGAAATTGACTATCAACAATTACAAGCTGGAATAAATCCATTCGTGAATTTGAATTATGAGAATGTGAGTTTAAGACTTGGAGCTAAAGCTGTTTTTTTTAGTGATTTTGAAGCTAGCTCTAGCGATATCTTCTTTTACCCAGATTTGAAAGCTGAATTTTTATTGAATCAGGAAACTATAAAAATCAATCTTGGAGTCAATGGTGATTTGCAACAAAACACTTATGAGAATTTGAGTTCAGAAAATCCTTTTGTATCTCCTACATTAACAATAAGTCCAAGCGATCAGCAATACAATGCTTTTGCAGGTTTTTCTACAAAACTCTTGAACAATTTATCGCTTTCAGCTCAAGCCAATTACTCCAGCACTTCCAATCATGCTTTTTTCATATCCAATCCGAGCAATGAATTCCTATCTCGAAATCCAGCACGTCGGAATTTCGATTATCAAAACTCTTTTAATGTTATTTATAACGATATTGATATTTTATCACTATCAGCTGATTTAGTTTATCAAATTGAAAGTGATTTCAGTATTGGTTTTTACGGAAAATACTCCAATTTTTCGACTGAAAATGATCAGGAGGCCTGGAATTTGCCAGAAGTAGTCTTGAAGGCTTACGCTAATTATGATTTTACAAAAAATTGGAATTTTTCTGCTTCCTTATTTTATATAGGAGAAAGAAAAGATACTGTATCAGACCTTACAACATTTTCATCTGGAGCGGTAAATGTCAATGAGTTTTTTGTTAATACTGTGGATGGATTCTTGGATGTGAATGCGTCTGTGGAATACAAAATCAATCCAAGATTATCAGCTTTTGTGAACGTAAATAACCTTTTGAATAATTCTTATAACCGCTGGCAGAATTTTGAAGTTCAAGGTTTGCAAGTTCTTGGTGGACTTACCTATCAGTTTGACTGGTAAATGATTCCTTAATTTTCTTAACGAAAAAGAAACATTAGACAACAATATTTGAGTAGATTTGCGATAAATGACTTCAGAAATAATACTTTCTAATGGCTAAAAAATTTAAGCGCTACGATCGGGATCGTCCTTACTTAAATATTCTTGACTTTCTTTCAGAAGAAAAAACCTTTTTAATTATAGTTGTAGTTGGACTGATTTTAGCCGCAACTGCTACAACAAGTGCTAATCTAGCCATGTGGATTGGCTTTTTTTTTGCTGCCTATGCTGCTGTAGCAAACGATAGTATACAGTCTCTTGGAACTTTTATAGAGAGTAATAAAGCCAATAAATGGTGGATTCTCTGGCTGTTTATTGGAGGGATATTTTTGATTACAGTTTCCTGGAGTTTTTATACTTATGGAGGCGATGTTACTTACCAAAGGCTCACCAATCCCGACGGTACAACAGATTATCCTCATCCAGATAAATTTACTTTTTTTCAGGTTGTAGCTCCACTCATATTGCTTATTCTAACAAGGCTTAAAATGCCTGTATCTACTACATTTTTGTTATTGAGTGTGTTTAGTGCAGACACTTCTGGAATCACATCCGTTGTGATCAAAAGTTGGTCAGGATATTTACTAGCATTTGTAGTTTCTTTTTTAGTTTGGTACTTATCCTATAACACTATTCGGAAATATTTTAAAAGTAGAAAATACAGTAACTATTGGGTGGTTGTCCAATGGATAGTGAGTGGATCTTTATGGGCGACCTGGGTCATGCAGGATGGAGCCAATATTGCCGTTTATTTACCAAGAGAACAAAGTTTTAGTCAATTTTTGGTTTTTGCTTTAACAATTTTCTTTGGATTAGGATTATTGTTTTATTTAAGAGGAGATAAAATTCAAGGTGTCGTAAGTGAAAAAACAAGAGTTTCGGACATTAGAGCTGCTACACTTATAGATTTGTCTTACGTTATACTTTTGATTTATAAGCTTTTTATTTCAACTGTACCTATGAGTACAACCTGGGTATTTCTAGGTATCATTGGGGGTAGAGAAATTGCCATAAGCATTTCAAGGAAAAAGAGAGGGAATAAACACAAGAAGCGTGCATTGTCTATGATTGGTAAAGATTTTGGATATGCTATGATAGGTCTTTTGGTTTCGATTATACTTGCAGCAAGTGGTAATGCAGCAATCCGAAGTGAAATTTATAATTCAATACAAAATTTATTTACATGAAACATAATTTACTAATTGGTTTATTTATCAGTGCTTTATTTTTTAGTTCTTGCGAAAACAAGCAGAAAGTTGATTTCCTTGTAAAAAATGCAAAAATTTATACAGTAGATGATGAGTTTTCTATAGCAGAAGCCTTTGTGATTGAAGGTGGAAGAATTTTAGAAATCGGTACAGCTTCTAGTTTAACAAAAAAATACAAACCTTACAGTGAACTTGATGCTGAAGGTAAAACCATACTTCCAGGACTTATAGATGCTCATGCTCATCTTTATAATTTAGGTTTGAAACTAAGCAGAGTAGACCTGGATGGTACCAAAAGTTTTGAGGCCGTTATTTCACGTCTTGAGGAATTTCAGGCAAAATATCCAGATGCCGAATACATCATAGGAAGAGGTTGGGATCAAAATGACTGGGAGAGTAAAGATTTTCCAACTAAAGACACTTTAGATCATTTATTTCCTGATGTTCCTGTAGCCTTAACCAGGATTGATGGACACGCTATGATTGTTAATCAAACTGCCTTAAACAAAGCTGAAATTGATGAGTCTACAGAAATTTTTGGGGGAGAAATTCAAAAGAAAAATGGAAAACTCACTGGAATTTTAATAGATAATCCAATGTCGGCTATTAGATCTACTTTTCCCAAAGTGGACAAAGATGCCCAAACTAAAGCCCTTCAATCTGCAGAAGAAATAGCGATTTCGCTTGGTTTAACTAGCCTTGTAGATGCTGGATTGGATTCTGAAGTCATTCATTTGATTGATACTTTGCAACAGGATGGTGACCTCAAATTGAGAATTTATGCAATGCTTAGTAATAATGAAGAAAATATCAGGGAGTTTTTGAATTCTGGAATTTTAAAAACAGAACGATTGAATGTTAGGTCAATAAAAGTTTATGCTGATGGAGCTTTAGGATCCAGAGGTGCCGCTCTGAAGCAACCCTACTCAGACCATGATAATCACTTTGGGAGCATGATTATAGATCTTGAAGACTTTCAAACTCTTGCTAAACGTATTCACAAATCGGAATTTCAAATGAATACTCACGCTATCGGAGATTCTGCTAATTATGTAGTACTTAAAACTTATGATGATTTATTAAAGAATGATTCAGATAGAAGATGGAGAGTGGAGCATGCTCAAGTAATGGATGATTCAGATTTTTCCTTTTTTGACGGGGAAAACATTATTCCTTCAGTACAACCGACTCATGCTACTAGTGATATGTATTGGGCTGAAGACAGATTAGGAAAAGAAAGAACACAGTATGCTTATGCTTACCAAACATTGCTTAAAAATGCAGGAAAAGTTGCTTTAGGAACAGATTTTCCTATAGAAAATGTGAACCCATTTTATACATTTTACGCTTCTGTAGCTCGTCAAGATCTCGAAGAATTTCCTGAAGGTGGTTTTAATCCAAATGAAAAATTATCAAGAGAAGAAACTTTAAAAGGAATGACGATCTGGGCAGCTTATGCTAATTTTGAAGAAGAAGAGAAAGGAAGTTTGGAAGTTGGGAAATTTGCAGATTTCATCATCTTGGATCAAGACCCAATGGAAGTTGAAGAAAATAAAATTCCTAAAACTAAAGTACTTTCTACATACATTGACGGCGAAAAGGTTTACGAACTCAAATAAGTTCAAGTTTTGCCAGAAAACCATAATGATCATCTTTGAAGACGAGCTTGCAACTTAAGTTATGTTCGTTGGCTGCAGCCTTGAGAGAATCAAAATCTAAGTAAAGCCAGGGAAAAACATTGGAAACTTGATTTTTATAGCTAGTGGTGTAAACCATTTCTCCATAATAAGGATCATCATCCAGCACTTCGCCTTCAAAAAGAAAAATCAAATCGGAAGAATCGAGAAGCACCTGACTCTCTTGATGCATCAGATTTTTCAGTTTTTCAAAAAAGACGGGAAGATGTCTTAGGCTTTGTGCAATCCCAATGCCGTTCATCAGAAGTAAGATAGTATCAAAGCTTTGATCTTTAAGTTCAAAGAAATCAATGTGTTTTGCTTCTTTGAGTCCTCTTTTTTGGCAGGTTTCGATGCATTTTTTAGAAACATCAATAGGTAGGATTTCATGTCCTTTAGCTTTTAATTCCAAACTATGGCTACCCGCACAGCAGCCAACATCTAGCACTTTTCCTTTGCAAAAATCAATAGCTATTTGTTCCAGTTCAGGCATTTGATCATAACTTCTAAACAAATACTCCACAGGAATTTTATCATCATAAAAATTATCGTTATGAACAAGAATTGGCGTTCGGTCTTTATTTGAATAATAGCTTTCAACGGCTAAACCAAATATATCTTTTGAGGAAGACTTAGGATTCAATTTGAAGAATTTATATTTGTATTATGGAAGAATTTCTGAAAGACTTACCTGATCTGGCCAAAGATAAACATAAATTGCACAAAGACTTTTTTAAGCGCTTGAAAAAGCGACCACCAAAACATCTTGACCAAACCATGCAGCGCTTGCACAACGAAACCTTCGAAGAAGTGGATTGCTTAACTTGTGCCAACTGTTGCAAAACTACTGGTCCTCTTTTCACAAATAAAGATATTGAGCGAATATCCAAGCATTTTAGAATGAAGCCTTCAGTTTTTATAGACACTTATTTAAGAATCGATGAAGATAATGACTACGTGCTTCAAAGTGTTCCCTGCCCGTTTTTGGGAGGCGATAATTACTGTTCTATTTACGATGTCAGGCCGAAGGCATGTGCTGAGTTCCCTCATACAGATCGGAAGAAATTTCAACAAATCTCAAACCTAACTTTAAAGAATGTTGAAATCTGTCCAGCGGCTTTCAAAGTTGTTGAAAAAATGATGGAGCAAATTAAACTGTAACCAATTCCTGTTCTTTTTCTTCAACATATGTTTCCATGACTTTAAAGAAATTTAGAATATCTTCTTCCTGATTATTACTATTGATAGTAACCAGTCTCACAAAAGTCTTTCCTTTAAACTCACCATAACCCACCATCAACTTACCATCCTGATACAAAGAATTGCATAAATCTTTAGGGTCAATGTTTTTATAATTAAAGCAGACTGAAATTGAGTCTTCAAAGGAGTATAATTCATAATCAGGGTGATTTTTTACATATTTTCTGGCTGTTTGAGCCAACGTAAACTGTTGATCTATCATTTTTTCAAGGCCACGAGTGCCGACCGATTTCCATAAGGTCCAAAATTTCAAGGCATCATTGCGTCTGCCGCATTGTAACGAAGTTTTGCCAAGATTATAGTCATCACCATCAGTTTGATAAAGATAGTCTGCATCACAGGCAAAACTATGTTTTAGATTATGCTTTTCTTTAGTGATCAAAATTGAACAGCTAAGAGGTACATTGAGCATCTTGTGAGCATTGAAGCTGAAGGAATCTGCTTGTTCTACCCCATTAACCAAGTGTTTGTAACTCTTACTAAAAATTACAGAACCACAGTAAGCACCGTCAACATGAAGCCATAAGTTTTCGTAATTCTTGGTAATGTTATGAATGGCGTTGATATCATCAAAAGCTCCTAAAACAGTAGTACCAGCTGTAGCATTAACAAAGAAGGGCTTTAACCCCACTTTTAAGTCTTCTTCAATTTGTTTTTGAAGCGCTTTAGGTATCATTTTGCCGTGATTATCAGTTTCGATTTTTCGTATTTGATTAATACCAATGCCGCCAAACATTGCGTTTTTGGTGATGGAGTAGTGTGAGGTTTCAGACGTATAAATTACCATTCTATCAGAAACTCCATCAAATTTAATGTCCCTGTTATACGCATCTCTGGCCATGAGCATAGCCATAAAATTACTCATAGAACCTCCAGGAGGAAAAGTTCCGTCAGCATTCTTTCCAAAATTGAGCATTTCGCAAACTTTGGCTATAATGACTTTCTCAATTCCTACTTGCGGGCCGCCAACTTTATATGTATACATGCTGTTATTGAGCATAACCGCAAGTAGTTCTCCCAAAGTTCCTTTTTTGCTTCTTCCTCCAAATAATTGATTAAAAAACAATTTGGTTGAAGTTCTGGGAGTACTCAAAACCACTTGTTCTAATAAAGATTCGAATTCAGTTTCATCCAAACCTTCACTTTCCAGGTCGAGATCTAAAATGTCTAAAAGATTTTCAGCTCCTATAGGTTTGACAACACCATTTTTCTGCTCGTGAGTTATAAGTTTCTGTGAAAGTTTTTGAAATAGTTCAAGGTCTGCTTGCATAAGCCTTATTTGAAATTTATATTTACTTAATATCGAAAATGTTCGATTTTGATAAAAATAATTAAAAAGCATGGACTCTTCAGAAAACATAACATCTTTAAACAAACTTTTAGAAGTTTTGCCAACTTGTAGTGGTCAAGATTATTTTGACATAGCCAGAAACCTTGCAATTCCAGACGAAGATCTATTACCTTATGCGTTCTGGTCTGATGAAAATTATACAAGAAACTGTGTTTCAAGGACAGAAGATTATGAGCTCTTATTATTATGTTGGGAAGAAGGCCAAGAAACTCCTATTCATTGCCATAATGGTGAAGAATGTTGGGTTTATCTAGCCAAAGGCAAATTGAGAGAAAAACGGTTCATAGAAGAGAGTGGAAATTTGAAACTTATTGCAGATGTAAAGATGACCCAGGATCGTCTTTCTTATATGAATGATGATTTGGGTTACCATTCTTTGCATAACCTAAATGAAGGCAGATCTATGAGTTTACATCTTTACGTCGGACCGATTGATGAGTGTTCAGTTTATAAAGAAGAAAAAGATAAATTTGTCTTCAAGGAATTAGAATACCACTCAGAAAATAAAGAAATACTCTCACATTAAATTAAACCATAAAATGAACTGGAAAACGGTAAAAGAATACACAGATATTACATACAAGAAAAGCGAAGGTGTAGCAAGAATAGCCTTCAACAGGCCTGAAGTAAGAAATGCTTTTCGTCCAAAAACAGTGAGTGAATTATTTGAAGCTTTCCTAGATGCAAGAGAGGACCCAAAGATTGGAGTGGTGCTGTTTTCAGGAGAAGGTCCTTCGCCTAAAGATGGTAAATATGCTTTTTGCAGTGGTGGAGATCAAAATGCCCGTGGACATCAAGGCTATGTGGATGATGATGGAACGCCAAGACTTAACATTCTAGAAGTACAACGTCTCATTAGGTTCATGCCAAAAGTGGTCATAGCGGTTGTCCCAGGATGGGCAGTAGGAGGTGGGCATTCTCTTCATGTGGTTTGTGACCTCACACTCGCTAGCAAAGAACATGCGATTTTCAAACAAACCGATGCTGATGTGACTAGTTTTGATGGGGGTTACGGTTCTGCTTATCTAGCCAAAATGGTAGGACAGAAAAAAGCCAGAGAAATTTTCTTTTTAGGACGGAATTATTCTGCACAAGAAGCTCACGATATGGGAATGGTAAATGCCGTTATCCCTCATGATGAACTAGAGTCAACTGCCTATGAATGGGCTCAGGAAATACTTGAAAAATCACCGACCTCTATTAAAATGTTGAAATTCGCTTTCAACGCTACCGATGATGGAATGGTTGGTCAGCAGGTTTTTGCAGGAGAAGCCACACGCCTGGCTTATATGACAGATGAGGCAAAAGAAGGGCGAAATGCCTTTTTAGAAAAAAGAAAACCAAACTTTAAAAATATCAAATGGATTTCCTAAATTAGTTTCTTAATATCTGATAATCAATAATCCGCATAACTATGCCCATCCTAACAGAACAAGAACTTCAAGACATTGTAAATAAAGAGACAGAAGCTAATGCAAAGCTCGAAGAAAAAGATGAACAGCTAAGAGAATCTTATAGAGAAAAAGAAAGAATTAGAACTCAAAGGAGAGGTTTTCTAGCTTCTACCGTCATCTTAGGGATTTTGTTTTTGGCACTCTTATTTACGGTTTTATTTCAACCTTACTTACTTCAGCTTGATAATGGAATTCAACTAGCAGATGATGAAGAAGTTGTAAAAAAATCTACGTTGAAAAATTATCAAGATAAGGTTGTAGAGCTTGAGTCTCAACAAGAATCAAACAGTCCTTTAGATTTAGATGAGTTTTATGCAGTTCAACTTGGGGCTTTTAAAAAGTTTAATACAAAACTATCTTCAGATTCTTATAGCATTGTTCACAATGGGAGTTATAAAGATTTTAATCTCTATACTTTAGGCGTCTTTGAAACTGCAGAAGAAGCTGAAAAACTTCGAAATGTTGTAAGACAATTGAATTTTAAAGATGCATTTGTAGGTTATTATAAAGATGGAGAGCGTGTAAAATCTAATTATTGATGAGTTTTAAAAACTTAGAGATTCCAATTTCAGAATTGCCAGATTTCAAGACTGTTGACTTGGAATCTATACAACTCCGGTATAAAAAACTGATTTGGCTCAACGAGATATCAGTTTTCATTTTTTTGTTTGCACTTCCAATATCCGCTTTCTTTTTTGACAAAGTGCCCGTATGGATACCTGTTGTGGTCCTATCTATATTAGGTTTAATTTTTATTTTAAGAAGTATAGAGATTGAAAAGGGTTTTCCAATCAGAAAATTTGGAGTGAGACAACATGATATGATTTACCAATCTGGTTTTTTTTACTTTACAGAAACGGTCGTTCCGTATAACAGAATTCAACATGTCGAAATCAAACAAGGACCCTTATCTAGATTGTTTTCTCTTTACTCTTTGCGTCTTTACACAGCAGGAGCATCATCGGGTGATCTAATTATAGACGGTTTAGATAAAGTAACTGCTCAAAAACTGAAATCAAAAGTTTTAGACAAAACAACTGTGGTAGATGAGTCAGATTGATTTTTCAATTCCTAGATTACAGTCCTTTAATGGTATCTTTCTTATATTTTTAACTGATTTAGCTAAGCGAGTTCGACAAAATATCTATATTCTTGCTATTCCTTTTTTTCAAAATAACTTATTCGAAAATTACGGCACTTACATATATGCTGGTATTATAGTGTTAGTTGTTCTTCAGTTTGTGTTTTCATACTTGTCCTACAAAAAATTCAAATTTTCGATTCAGGAAGATGCTTTTCACCTGGATCATGGGGTGATCAAACTCAGCCACGTAGAAATTCCTTTTGAAAGGATTCAGAATATCAACCTTCAGCAAAATGTTCTCCAGCAAATCTTAAACGTTGTTGGATTTCAAATTGAAACAGCTGGAGAAGGTACAGCTGAGATTAAAATTAAAGCGCTGGATAAGGATTTTGCAAACCAACTTAAAGCAAAATTAATCGAAGAAAAAAATAAGATTCAAACTGATGTTTCTAGTGCCGAGGAAATTGATATGTTGGGTTCTAATGCTGAAGATACAGATGAGACAAAGCATTCAAAACTATTTCAACTTGATTTTAAAACTTTAGTGAAAGTAGGAGTGAGTTCAAATTTGTTTAAAGGGGTAGGCTTACTGATCGCTTTTTTTGCTTACCTCTATAATTTTGTCATGGATTTTTTGACACAGATTTACGATTTAAATCTCGAAGAGGATTTTAAAAACAGAATACCTGAGACGCTTACTTTCATTACAGTTTTAATTTTAGGTATCCTCATACTTGGTTTTCTTGTTACTGTATTGACAACAGTTTTTAAATATTTTGATTTAAAGATTGTGAAAAATCAGCAAAACTATGAAGTAGAATATGGGTTATTCAAAAAAGTGAATAAAGTAATCAAGAAGAGTAAAACTCAAATTTTTGAAATCAGATCGAACCCCATCAAGAATGCCTTTCATATAAAAAGTGTTTATGTAAGTCAGGCTTCATCTCATCAGGTTACGGAAAAACAAAAAATAGGACTTGTAGGCCTGTCAGATGAAAATTTACACACCCTTTTTAAATCATTGTTTCAACTTGAATTTAAAACCTTGATCTTTGATATAACTCAGTCTCAGAAACGATTATTTTTCAGATATTTTTACAAAAACCTGATTCTGATGTTAGGTTTATCTGTTGCAGCTTACATTATTTATTTCAATTGGGTGAGCATAGTAGGCCTAAGTCTATTATTTCTAGGATTATCCTTATTGGCCATGTTGAAAGTCAAGAAAAGTAATATTGGGTTAAATTCAAATCTGATATCCATAAGAAAAGGATCTATAGATACAAAATTCAAATTTATCGAGATTCATAAACTCCAGTCAGTGAGTTTAAGTAGGAATGTTTTTCAACAACATAATGGACATGCAGATTTAGTATTGGAAACTGCTTCTGGGACGGTGACGGTAGAGTATTTAAAACATAAAGAAGCCATTCAGCTTCTAAATTATTTGATTTTTAAAGTTGAATCTACCGAAAAAGACTGGATTTAAACTTAATTCAAATGAGATTCATTTTCAAGAGCAAGATAGTGCTCCACTTGCTGTTTTGAATTGGTAATAGGGAATATCTTAATTTCGCACATATATTCGCTCCCATCTTTTCTGTAATTGACCATGGAAGTTTCACAGATTGACTCTTTAGCAAGGTGTTCCTTGATGTTTTGTAAGGCTTCTTTAGAAGTTTTTTCTCCCTGAAGTAACTTTGGACTTTTGTCTTTTACAAAAGATAGACTATAACCAGTCATGTCTTTAAAACCATCATTTACCCAAATGATTTTTTGATTTTTATCGGTTACAACAATAGCCTTATATTCATTTTTGAAAAGAGTCTCTTCAATTTGAAAATCCCAGTTAAATTTTGATTGAAATTTATGAAGTCTTTCCACTTCTTGTTTCTTTCTCAAAGATTTGAGAAACTTATAAAAATATTCTGAATATATATCCCAAGATAACAGCGGTCCTCTTTTCATAGTCTTTTTTTATAATTGTTTGATTATCAAACCACAAAGTTAAATTTATATTTAGCTTACAGGGTTTTATAATCGTTATATTAAACATAAAAAACCTTAGCAAATTTAATGCTAAGGTTATAAAATCTAATTTTTTTTCTTAAATGCTTACATCAATTCTGGATAGCTTTCAGGTTTAAACTCTCTCAATATACCGTATACTTTTTCAAACACATCTTCAGCAGAAGGTTTTGAAAAGTAATCACCATCAGTTCCATAAGCAGGCCTGTGTGCTTTTGCAGTAAGGGTCTGAGGTTTGCTGTCAAGAAACCTGTAACCGTCCTGAACATCGATAATTTGCTGTAAAATAAATGCTGAAGCACCTCCTGGAACATCTTCATCTATAACTAACAATCTATTTGTTTTTTCAAGACTTTTTACGATGTCATGACCGAGATCGAATGGCAATAGAGATTGACAATCTATAATTTCCACATCAATATCAACTTCTTGTAATTCTTTAGCCGCTTGTTCGATGATTCTTAAAGTTGAACCGTAAGAAACAATAGTTAGGTCACTGCCCTCCCTTATGGTTTCCACTTTTCCTACCGGAGTTCTAAATTCTCCTAAGTTGCTAGGTTTTTTCTCCTTGAGTCTGTAACCATTTAAGCATTCTACAATAAGTGCTGGTTCATCACTCTCCAGCATCGTGTTATAGAAACCTGCCGCTTTTGTCATGTTTCTAGGTACTAAAACATTAACGCCTCTTATCAGGTTTAAGATTCCTCCCATCGGTGAACCTGAATGCCAGATGCCTTCTAGTCTGTGGCCACGTGTTCTTACGATCAATGGAGATTTTTGTTTGCCTTTCGTTCTATATGCTGTAGTGGCAAGGTCATCACTCATAATTTGCAAAGCATACAAAACATAATCCAAATATTGAATTTCTGCAATTGGTCTTAAGCCTCTTAAGGACATGCCAATGCCCTGACCCAAAATAGTAGCCTCACGGATGCCGGTATCAGCAACTCTTAATTTCCCATATTTTTCCTGAAGCCCTTCCAAACCTTGGTTCACATCACCAATTTCACCAGCGTCTTCTCCAAAAATTAAAGTTTCTGGACGAGTTTCAAAGATTTTATCGAAGTTGTCTCTCAAAATTACTCTGGCGTCTACATTTTCAGCATCATCAGCGTAAGATGGTTCAATAGCTTCTATATTAGTAGCTTTTCCATCATATTCACTCCACAAGTGACTGCTATAATCTGGTTGGGTTCTTTCAGTAAAGTCTTTAATCCACTGTATCAAAGCTGATTTAGCCTCAGACTGTTCTCCTCTTACATACCTTAATGCTTTTCTGGCTGTTGCTAAAATCACTGATTTTAAAGGCTCACCATTTTCTTTAAGCTCATTCACTAGAGAAGTGATAAAGTTTTTATTTTCAGATGAATTGGCGAGATCTGTCAATAACTTGATGACTGTTTTATTTTCAGTCTTAGCAGTCTTACCAAAAGCAGTCCAGGCTGCTTTCTTGCCATCTCTAACCTCTTTTTTGATGCTTTTTTCAAGTTCAGTTAATTCTTCATCTGTAGAAAAGCCATTGGAAATCATCCACTCTCGCATCTTTGTATTACAATCGTGCTCTTTTTCCCATTGTAATCTATCATCACTTTTATAGCGTTCATGAGATCCAGAAGTAGAATGACCTTGAGGCTGAGTTACTTCAACCACATGAATCAAAACAGGAACATGTTGTTCTCTTGCAATATTTTCAGCTTTCTCATAAGCCTCGATCAAGGCCGGATAGTCCCAGGCTTTAACGACGATTATTTCATAACCGTTGGTATCGTTTTCTTTTTGAAATCCTTTTAGAATTTCAGATATATTTTCTTTTGTAGTTTGGTGTCTGGCGTGAACAGAAATCCCGTAATCATCATCCCAAACGTTAATCACCATTGGGACTTGCATCACACCAGCGGCATTGAAGGTTTCCCAAAAATGGCCTTCACTTGTACTGGCATTACCAATAGTTCCCCAGGCGATTTCATCACCGTTTTTGGAGAAGTTTTCGGCATCAATGCCCTCTACATTTCTGTAAATTTTAGACGCTTGTGCAAGACCGAGTAAACGTGGCATTTGCCCGGCAGTAGGAGAGATATCCGCACTAGAGTTCTTTTGTTCAGTCAAGTTTTTCCAGCTTCCATCTTCATTCAGACTATGCGTCATAAAGTGACCACCCATCTGTCTACCTCCAGACATAGGTTCGTCCTCAAGATTGGTGTTGGCGTAAAGACCTGCAAAAAACTGTTCAATAGTCAATTCTCCAATCGCCATCATAAAGGTTTGATCTCTATAATACCCTGACCGAAAATCTCCGTTTCTGAATGATTTTGCCCAGGCCAATTGAGGAACCTCTTTGCCGTCCCCAAAAATTCCAAATTTCGCTTTACCAGTCAATACTTCTCGTCTTCCTAGCAAACTACATTCTCTACTGGTTACCGCTATTCTATAATCTTCTAGGACTTGTGTTTTAAACTCATCAAAGGAAAGATCTTCTTTTTTCTGAACTTTATCTTGCATTTTTTCAATTTTTCGACTCTCGCGAATATACTAAATTTCGGTGAGTATTTTGACTTTCTCTAAATCCAGGAAATGAATTTTTCGTAATTAATTTTAATTATAAAAGCTATTTCTCAAAATATGTCAATTTATATGAGATTATATTGCTGATCTATCAATAAAAGCATTTAAAGCTATACCATATTCTTTGAGAACATGGCATAGTTAAACTTTAGCCAATAACTTTCAACTGACTGTAGCCCTGGGCATTTCTATCCAATACAATCTGAGTTTGTATCCGCTCTTTTAAAGTGCTTACGTGACTTATAATGCCAATGGTTTTGTTACTTTCGGCCTGCAGTTTTTCCAGAGTATCCAGAGTCACATCCAGGGTTTCAGGATCCAGAGTTCCAAAGCCTTCGTCGATAAATAAACTATTAATTTCTACATTTCTGGAAGCCAAATCAGACAAGCCAAGAGCCAAAGCCAAACTCATCAAAAAGGTTTCACCTCCAGACAAGGTCTTTACAGATCGGCGCATGCCACCCATATGATGGTCGATCACATAAAGCTGATCTTTATCTTCATTTGGAAGGTAGCGATCCAACTCATAGCGGTCATTCAGGTGCTTTAGACGCTTGTTTCCCAGGTGGATTAAGCGTTGTAAACTCAAGTCTTGAGCAAATTTATTAAACTCAGTTCCAGTAGCATCACCAATCAATTTATTCAAGATCTCCCACTTTCTGTTAGCTTTTTGTTCTTCTGCAATGCTTTCTTCAATCCTTTTGAGTTCCGAGAGCAAGTCGCTGTTATTCTTCAATTGCCTATTGAATTCCTCCAGGTCTTTTTTCGTGTTTTCAAAAGTTTTGGATAAGTCTGCTATAGCCAGTTCAGCCTCATTTTTGTTGGTAAAAAATTCAAATTTTAAGTTTTCAATCTGGGCTTTGATGCCTTTTAATTTTTCCTTCTGAATTTGGATTCGTTCGCTTAATTCATTGTACTGTTGGCTTAGTGCCTGGTAGTCTGCCGACTTCATGCGAGATGAATTGGCTTCAGAAATACTTGAAAATGCACTGGCTTTTATTTTAGGCTCTAAGTTCGCCTGAAGTTGTAGCCGTTTGCTTTCAACACGACTTAAGTTTTCTTTCTCGTTGCTTAGTGATTTCCTAGTTGAGGATAAATTCGAATTTAAAGTGATCCAGTTTTTCTTCAATTCTGAAACCAAATCATTCAAATTTTCTCCAGCATACAAAGCCGTCATTTCAGCCTTCAACTGACGTCCCTTTTCTTTGATCTGATGAAGTTCATCCAACACACTTATAGCATTTTCTAAAGCCTGAATTTCTGCCTGAAGCTGTTTGGTTGTTTCAAGGTTTTCAATCTCTCGATTTGTGGAAAGTTCTATATCTGCAAGTGTTTTTCCTTGGAGTTGAGAAAGAACAAACTCAAAGTGTTTAGCGAAAGCCTCTTTTCTTTGGGCTAGATTAAGCTTTAAACTTTCAGACTCAGCTTCCTGTTCTTCAACTCGTTCTGTTTTAAGATGTTGCTGAGCTTTTAGAGTTTCAATAGCTTTGGAAAGCATCTGAAGTTCATCTTTCTTAGTTTTCAGCGTTTTGTCCAGTTCAGAATCCAGTGCTGGTTTATGTTCCGCATAAGGATGGCTTTTAGATCCGCAAACCGGGCAAGGCTCGTTTTCTAAGAGTTGTTTTCTAAGGTCTTCCACCTCTAGTCTTAGGTTTTGATTTTCCTTTTCAGTTTCCAGATGGATTACCTCTTTTTTAAGGATTTCGAAAGCTGTTTCTTTTTCTGAAATCAATTTTGGAAATTTAGCCAGCGCTTCTTTATCCAACTTGATTTGTTCGTTGAGCTTGGCAGACCTTTGTTCTAATTCAGTTAATGATTTTTCCTCATGTTTAGCCTCCTTGATTTGATTCAACAACTGATTTTTAGCCTTGATACTTTCATCTAAACTTGTATCGTCTTCAAACTGAATAGCAAAACCTTCAACTTTTTGTTTTGAAACTTTCAATTTGTCCTGAAGTTCACTTCTAAAATCAGGGATAGTTTGTGTTTTGAATTTCAAATCCAAAACTTCCAGTTCTCTATTCAGAATTTCAAGTTTGGATTTATAGTCACTGAGCTTTATTTGCTTTTGGCTCTCAAGGTTTTGATAGGTAGCAAGCAATTCATCTAAGCCTTTCTCAATTTCATTTTCTTCAGTTTCAGTCTTAAGCAGTTCCTCAACCTTACTTTTCACATCTTCAATTTGAGCCTGAAGTTGAGCCTGCTCTTGTTCTAAACTTCCAATTTTTTCAACCTGACTTTCCTTTTTTTCTGCTAGAGCATTATATTCGAGCAATTCTTCTTCAAAAGCTAATGTTTTAGAATGCTTGCTTAATTTTTCAGCATTTTTGCTTTGAAATTCCTCAAAATCAAGTTGGTACTGCTTAAGTTTTTTGGATTCAGCTTGGAGTTCCTGATCTAGCGTTTCCTTGGTTTTAAGTTGATCAAAGTCTTTTTCATAGCGAGAAAGCTTAAGCTTTTGTGCTTGCTCAAGTTTTTCAAGCTCAACTTTGTTTTTCTGCTTATGATGAAGGTCTTCTTCACTTAAAAGCTTTAGCTTCAGATCTTCCATCAAGGTTTTTTGACTAGAGATTTTAGACTTTAAAGCATTATGTTTTTCAAAAACTTTTCTTCCAATTTGTCTGTAAATAGACGTATTGGTGATTTTTTCTAAAAGCTCACTTCGCTCTTTTTCGTTAGATTTTAGTAAGGTTGCAAATTCACCCTGAGACAATAAAACAGACTTCACAAATTGATCGTAGGACAAACCGATTAGTCGCTCGATTTCTTCTCTATTTTCAGATTTCTTTTCACTAAAGGATTTTTCAATTTGTGCATCCCATAGATCCAAGTCGTATTCTCTTAATCCCCCCTTTTTCTTTGACGAAATCGACCAGGTAGCCACAAAGCTTCCCGAATTGCATGAGAACTTTACTTTCGCAAAAGCTTCGGTTTGGAATTTGGTCAGGATGCTGCCGTCCTGTTCAATTTTACTTTTAGTAACACTGGAAATTCGTGGTGTTCGTGCATAAAGTGCCAAACAAATAGCATCCAAAAGTGTACTTTTTCCGCTTCCTGTTGGACCGATAATCGCAAATAATCCACCAGAATTTAAGGGTGATGCATCAAATTTGATTTCGTGCTCTCCTTTAAGGGAATTGATATTTTTAAAATGCAGACATTCTATTTTCATTCTTCAGGTCTATTCAATTCGTCTAAAATTTCTTCAAATGCAGAAATGAGTTCTAGCTTAGTATTTTCAGTTTCATCTATCCCTTCCAACTTCTTTTGAAAAACTTCTTTTGGTGTGAAATCTGAAACCTGACTTTCTGCTGTAGAAACGCCTCGCTCAACTTTAGCCATGTTTTTAAAGGTGACTTTATGCTTTACGATGTCGCAATTTTGCTTGTCGAAAGCTTCAATGACTTGTTCAAGTTCATAAGTTTTAGTCGCAGAAAATTCAGCTTCATGCAGTTCAATTTCAATTAAAGTTTTTAACGGATACTTGTTTTCGATGTCTTCTAATTTTACTTTGATTTCATCCAAAGTTCCTTTTATCAAAATCAACTCTCTAAATTTTGGAATCGAAATGCTCTCTGGCTCAAAAGATGCTTCAGTATCCAGAACTAAAATGCGTTTATCATTTTTGCGTTCACTAAACGAAAGTGGAATAGGGGAGCCGCTATAAAAAATAGGAGTTTCAGAGTGCAGGCGCTGGGGTTTGTGAATATGCCCTAAAGCGATATAGGCGTAATCATTTCCAAAATGCGTAGTTTCTAATCCCGCCAAATTCCCAATTTGAATATCTCTCTCGCTTTCTGAAACGCTTGCGCCAGTCGCAAACAAATGTCCCATGCCAATAATGGGGATTTCAGGATAGTTTTCTTTGGCAAGTCTAGCAGTTTCCTGAAAATGGAAAGCGATGCTTTCTTTGACGGCTTCCTGCTTGTTTTCGTGACTTTCAGCTTCAAATTGTCGCTGTAAATTTTGGCTTCTTAAATATGGAATCGCGGCAATAATTAATTCCGTTTTAAGTTCAGAAGAAACAGGAATCAAACAGTCTTCAAACTGGTCAGGCATTCGTCCGATGACATGAATATCCAACTGATTCAGAATTTCCTTTGGGGCTTCCAATACACTAGGAGAGTCGTGATTCCCCCCAGTTATGATGATTTTTAGATTGAAGTTCTTTAGTTTAATAAGCGTCTTGTAGTACTGACTTCTTGACTCGCTGGAGGGGTTTGAAAAATCAAAAACATCACCAGAAATCAAAAGTACATCTACAGGGTTTTCCCTTAAATAATTACATAACCAGTTCACAAATAAGTCAAAATCTTGAGATAAATCTGTTTTATGCAAGCGTTTACCTATGTGCCAGTCTGCCGTATGTAGTATTTTCATGAATTATTTTAAAGTGATTTATAATATCCGAATTTGAACCACAAGCGGTGTCGAAATCTGTCTTCGACTAGATAATCATCAGTTCTATAATCGAGACCAATTTCTAATTTGTTTTTATCATCAAAATAAAATCCGTAGGCTCCTGTAAGCCTGTTTTCTAGATCATCTTCGCTGCTTTGAATCATATAGATGAGTTCGTTGGAAATTGCCAAATAATTTTCACCTGGATCTAATTCCTGACCTTGAAGTGGAATTTGTCCTTTTAACCGATAACGTGCTCTAAATAAAAGAGGTTCTTCTTTAAAAAAAGTCTGATCAATTCTGATACGATGTCCTATTCTAAAATAGGATTCCCTCTGTAAAATAGATACTTGCTGGATAGATCTGTGTGTATTTTCTCCTTCTTCCAACCTGTATTGATAGCCAATATCCACTTTTACAAATGGGGAGAGTCGTCTGCCTAAAAAACTTTGTAAATCGGTTAAGCTGTGTTCGTATTCAAGCTCATCATTGAGTCTGTTTGAGTCAAACATCCCATGTTGGGATTCTATTTTATGAGTTATAGAATAGTCTTCAGAAATCTTGTAGCTTAAAGAGGCTTCAGGGAAGAATCCAAAAATAAATCGATTGTTTTGAGCTTCAGCTATTATGGTTGAAAAGGCAAATGCAATGAAAAAAAAATATTTCATATTAATAATCTAAATTATCTGTGGCTTTTATTTTAACGACTCGTTTATTCAGAAAGATACCGTTTTCGTCAAATATGCCTTCCCATAATTCATCATCAGAATCCGATTTTCCGTAGTACTCAATTTCATAATTGATGGTAATATCTTCAAACTCATTTTCATCAATCATATCTTCAAGATCGTCTTCTTTTCCTGTATACTTTTTTTGAATTTTTGAAAATGAATACTTGTTATAATTATTCTTTAAGTGATTAATTATGTTTTGGTGCACTTCCTTATCTATTTCCTTTTCCTTAATAAGGACTTCCACATTTTGAACTTCACCTTCAAGATTAAACTCTACACTATGGAGATGTTTTTTATGCTTCAACTTGGCTTCATAAACTTCTTCATCTCCATCGGTTTGGAAATACCATTTGGTTTTCCGTTTATTTTCATAGGCATCTTTCAGCCAATCTACCGCACCTTCGTGGACTTCACTCTTTTTTATTCTTTTTTCAACTTCATTTTTTTCTTGTGCAAAACCAACAGTCGCGAAGAAAAATGTAAATACTAATAGCCTGAGTCTATTCATCTTAAAAAATTTTAATCCAAAAAACTTCTGATAGCCAGTTCGTAACTTCTCAACCCAAAGCCTATGATAATTCCAAATGCGTTGGGGGAGACGTAAGATGTTTTCCTAAAGTCTTCCCTGGCGTGAGTATTGGAAATATGTACTTCAATCACAGGTGTGGATATGGCCTTGATCGCGTCTCCAATCGCAACAGAAGTATGGGTGTAAGCAGCTGCGTTCAGTATAATACCATCCACATTATCATCTGCTTCCTGCAATTCTGAAATTAATTCCCCTTCAATATTGGATTGAAAGTAAGACAATTCAACGTCTTTAAACTCAAATTGAAGTTCAGAAAAGTAATCTTTAAACGTTGAATTACCATAAATTTCAGGTTCTCTTTTTCCTAAAATATTTAAGTTTGGTCCGTTGATGATGTGTATTTTCATGAGGGGTGTCTTAGCATTCAAATTTATTAAAATAAATTATGCCAGAAATTTTATTTGATTAGGATTTTTTCCTTAATTTCATGGAAATATTCCTAATTAACTAATTGTTGATATGAAATCAGATTTACCACTAGAAATTCAGCGTTTTAAACAAATTCGAGAAGAAAATAATTTCACTCAATCTGAATTTGCCGAAATTTTAAATATCAAAACCTCTACTTCTGATATCGAAAGAGGTAAAACAAAGCTTTCCGGTCAGGTGGTTATGATGCTTTTAAAGATTTTTGAAGTCAATCCCCTTTGGTTGTATGGTGAAAGCTATCAGAGAAAACTGGATGTGCATCATATTAACTCTATGCCTAAAGTTATTTCTGTAGATGAAACCAATTCCAGAGAAAACATGTTGTTGGTTAATCAAAAAGCTGCTGCTGGTTATCCACAAAACATCGGGGATGCGGAGTGGTATCATCAGTTACCAGCTTTCGAAATGCCTATTCCGCAATTCAGGAATGCCTCTTATAGAGGTTTCCAGGTAGAAGGCGATAGCATGGAGCCTAACTTTCATTCCGAAGACTGGGTGCTCGGAAAATCTGTAGAAAGTTTACAGCAAGCCGTCAATCATAAAGTTTATGTCTTTGTATTGCAGGATTCGGTGATGGTTAAAAAATTACATAAACATCCCAATTCGCATAAATTGTCCCTAATTTCGACCAATGCATATTATCCGCCTTATGAAGTAGAGGCTTCCGAAGTTCAGGAGATTTGGGAAGTCACTAGTAAACTGACGTTTTCTATCAATGAAAATTCTGAAAACAGCATGCTAAAAAAATTGGAGCAGTCTATGGAAGAATTAAAAACTCAACTCAATTCTATAAAACCAAACTAAATGAATTTTGAACGTTTATTTGATTTTCTTGAAACTCTGAATAAAAACAATAGCAAAGAGTGGATGGACGAAAACAGAAATCAATACGAAACCGTAAAAGCAGATTACGTAAAGTGGCTGGAAGACCTGGACCTTAAACTGTCCAAAATTGATGAAAACTACTATTCATCTTCTGGGAAAAAAGCCATCAACCGCATCAATAACAATTTGCTTTACCATCCTAATAAGCCTACATACAAAGATCATTTTGGGGCCGGACTTGACAAACGTCCAAAAACAGGCGATTTTTATATTCACTTAGGAATCCAAGAAATTTTTGTGGCTGGTGGATTTTACAAGCCTAAATCTGAATTGCTCAAAAGCATTCGTGAGGCCATAGATTATAATGGTGATGAATTCAAAGAAATCATCAATTCCAAGACTTTTCAAAAGCATTTTGGGGGCTTAATGGAGGATGAGGCTAAGTTGAAAACATCACCCAAAGGTTTTTCTCAAGACCATAAACACATCGAATTGCTCAGACTTAAGAGTTTTGCCGCGATGAAACCCTTCAAAAGAAAAGAGGTGTTATCCAATGATTTTAAAGACCAAGTCATAGAAACCTATAAAGCCATGTTGCCGTTTAGAAGGTACCTCAACAAAGCCGTCACTGTGTAATTTTATACTTTGAAAGGCTTCCAAAACAAAAATCAATTAATTGTTGCCTGTCTCATTCTACTGGGAGTGTTGGGCTTATGCTTTGTGTTTGTCCCCGAGTATTCTTTTGCTATAATTCACAAGTCATCCTTGGCGATACGATCTGTTTTTGGACAATTTTACCTGGTGTTAGGCTTATTTATTTGTCTATATCTGCTAATTGTAGCTTTTTCACCATTAGGGAAACTAAAGTTAGGTTCAGGGCAGCCAGAATATTCAACGCTTTCATGGCTGGCTATGATGTATTCTACGGGAATGGGTGCTGGTATCATTCTAAGAGCTGTACAAGAGCCTATTTACATGATGCAACAGCCCGACATTGAACTTTCAAGACCCAGTGAGATTCACGGCTATGAAATGACATTCTACCACTGGGGATTTACAGCCTGGGCATTTTATGGACTTTTCGCTTTGTTTATAGCTTACTTGCTTTTTATCAAAAAAGGAAATATTCAATTAAGCCAACTTGTGCCCAAGTTATCAAATCCTCTTGCTTCAAAATTGATAGATTTATTGGTCATAATAACTACAGTGTTTGGGGTAGTAAGCGCTGTTGCTTTAGGTATAAGACAAGCAGAGGGTGGCATTAATTTTATTTTGGAATCTGAATATGGATTTGTTTTAAGTTGTTTGCTTTGTTTGTTTATTTTTTCGTTGGCCATTAGTTCTTCTATACGAGGATTGAGCCAGGGTATTCGAAGATTATCAAATATCAATATCAGCCTCACTTTATTATTACTGGCTTTCGTGATTTTCAACAGCGACATTAGTCTCATTTTGTCTAATCTTTTTAAGTCGTCCATAGCACTGGTTCAGGATTTTATTCCACTGAGCCTGGCCATAGGTGACTTCGATTTTAGTGAAAAATTCCTGTCAGACTGGACTTATTATTACTGGGCGTTTTGGCTGGCCTGGGCTCCTTTTACGGGTATTTTTATTGCCAGAATTTCCAAGGGTAGAAGCATTCGGCAATTAATTTTGGGCGTGTTGATAGTTCCATGTTTTGGTACTTTTCTCTGGTTCACAAGTTTTGGGACGTCAGCAGTGGAGCTAATACACTCCGAAATCGTTTCTGTAAATGCTTTCAATGATGTATTCTCTGCCACCTTTGTGCTTTTAGAACAATTTCCACTTGGGTTCTCTGCTGTGATTTTGGCTATCTTACTTTTAGTAGGCTTTTTAATTACCTCTGTAGATTCTGCCATTTTTGTGTTGAGTATGTTTTCAGACCTTACTAAAATCAATCCTTCACAAAGTCACAAATGGATCTGGGGAATCATATTATTTCTGGTTACTTTGGGTTTTTTGGCAATAGGCAAGTTCAGTGAGACCAGCAATGTTCTGGAAGCCGTTCAGAAATTACTTATCGTGAGCTCATTGGCTTTGGCATTGCTCAGTGTTGTTTTCATCATAGGTTTTACTATCAGCCTTTTAAGAATTCGTAATTCTAAATAAAATCAAATTCAGAAGTAGTTTGTACATTTATAAAAGATTTAGGGATCCTTTTATCCATAAAAAATCATGAAAAAACAACTGAAAAACATAGTCAAATTTACAGATGATTACACCAACGAAGACCGTCTTATTCTTCGGGATCACCTAGCAATGGAGCGAACCAAACTTGCCAATGAGCGTACGCTTTTATCTTATCTGCGTTCATCTTTATATCTACTTCTTGGAGGAATAGGACTGGTAAGTATCAAAGATCCTATGTTTGAAGACATTAAGATTATAGGCTATGTAGCCGTGGTTTTCAGTATTGTATTTCTAGCCATTGGAATCATACGCTACATCCAACTCAAGCGACATTTACGGAATTTCAAATAGAGTTTCGTTTTAGAGATCTATTGTTGATAAGATTTTAGATGTAGCACCAGCCTCAGAATTTACAAAATGCCCGCCAATCTGTCCGCTTTTTTCTCTGAATTTGGAATCAGTTATCAATTTATCAAAAATGGATTGAAATTCAGCACTATCTTTTACACTAAACAATCCACCCAAACGTCTTAATTTTCCGGCCTCAGGAAATTTGTCGTAATTCTTGCCAATGACAATTGGAATACCAAAAGCAGCAGGCTCCAGGATATTGTGTAGTCCACTGTTGCCCATACCACCGCCTACATATGCTATATGCGCATAACTATACACTTTGGTCAGTAAACCAACCGTATCCAAAATAAGTACTTCATAATCTTTAAGGTCTTGATTTTTAATTTCAGAATAGCAGATCACTTTTTTGCTGATGTCTTTTTTTAATTTTTGAATTTGTGTTGAGTTGATTTGATGTGGAGTGATAACCAGCTTCATACTTTTAGGGGCATTATTGATAGCGTCCAAAGTTACCGATATATCTTCAGCCCAGGTACTTCCAAATACAGCTGTAAGTTCCCCTGAAGCTGTAAAGGAATCCATAAAATCCAATTGATTATCCATATCCAATTGAGCAATTACGCGATCATAGCGAGTATCTCCAGAAATACTTGACTTTTCAAATCCTTGATTTTTTAGAAGTTGTAAAGAATCCTCATTCTGAACGAAAATGTGTTCAAATTTTGCTAAAGCTTCTGCCATAAACCTTCCCATAGGGCGGAAGTAAAGCTGTTCTCTTCTAAAGAGTCCGGAAATTAGATAGGTCTTGATTGTTTTATCAAATAAAGCATCCATAAGGTTAGGCCAGACTTCATATTTGATGATAAACGCAATTTCAGGATTCAAAATGTTTAGAAATTCATTGGCATTTTTTCTGGTATCAAGTGGTAAGTAGGTCACTATATCCAATTTAGAATCTTTCTTTTTTACCTCATAACCAGAAGGAGAAAAGAAACTTACGGCAATTTTATAATTCGGTTTAGCGGTTTTCAAAGCATTAATAACAGGCACTGCCTGCTCGTATTCTCCAAGGGAAGCTGCATGAAACCAGATAACTTTATCAGAATCAGAAACTTGAGATTGTAGTTTGGACTTCCAGTTGGTGCGGCCTTCAACAAAAAGTTTGAGTTTGGGACTCAGCATTTTCAAAAGAGGTAGAAATAACTGAACGCTGTGAATGATGATCTGATAGAATAACTTCAAATTCGGATTTTTTTCAAAAATAAGCTTTTAGGTGAATTGTCGATTTGAATACTTAATATTCTTATTTTTGTGAAAGAAAAAATGCTATGAGAAAACTACAAATGGTTGACCTGAAGGGTCAATACGAAAAAATAAAAACAGATGTTGATAAAGCGATAATAGATGTAGTAGATTCTACAGCTTATATCAACGGTCCTGCAGTCAAGCAATTTCAGGAAAATTTGGAACAGTATATGGGTGTAAAGCATGTTATTCCGTGTGCCAACGGCACCGATGCCTTACAAATTTCTATGATGGGACTGGGATTACAGCCTGGAGATGAAGTAATTACTGTAGACTTCACCTTTGCTGCTACGGTGGAAGTCATCGCGCTTCTCAATTTAACTCCAGTACTGATTGATGTAGATAAAGATACTTATAACATTGATCTTAAGAAACTAGAAGAAGCGATTACTCCTAAAACCAAAGCGATTGTTCCGGTCCATTTATTTGGTCATGTAGCTCAAATGGAAGAAATCATGGCGATTGCCAAAAAACATAATTTATATGTTATAGAAGATAATGCACAGGCGATAGGTGCTAACTATACCTTCAAAGATGGATCTCATCAAAAAGCGGGAACAATTGGAAATGTAGGCGCAACCTCATTTTTTCCTTCCAAGAATCTTGGAGCTTACGGTGATGGTGGTGCTATTTTTACCAATGATGATGACTTAGCACATACCATCAGAGGAATTGTGAACCACGGCATGTACGAGCGTTATCATCATGATGTAGTTGGTGTGAACTCAAGATTGGATAGCGTACAGGCAGCTATCTTGGATATCAAACTCAATCACTTGGATGATTACAGTTCAAAACGCCAAAATGCTGCCAGACATTATACAGAAGCCTTAAGCAAATCTGAACACATCGAAACGCCTAAAACGGAAACCCATAAAAAATGCGATAATTCTAATGGTATTTGCGATACCTGCGATTGTCATGTCTTTCATCAATATACCATCAAAATCAAAAATGGAAAGCGGGATGAGTTAGCAGAACACTTTAAGAAAAACGATATTCCACATGGAATTTATTACCCGATTCCGTTGCATTCTCAAAAGGCTTATAAAGATGAGCGTTACGATGAAAAGGAGTTTACCGTCACCAATCAGTTGGTAGATGAAGTGATTTCTTTACCTATGCATACCGAACTTGATAAAGAACAAATCGATTATATTACTTCAGAAATTATTAGAGTGGTGGGGTAATTCCAAAATCACTGATAGAACTAGAACTGAAAAGTTTTTATTATCACCCTGAACTAATTTCAGGGTCTTTTTTTGAATATACTTAAGTGAATAACTTCTAAAATGGTTGTTTTTGAATATGATAAGATCTTGAAATAAATTCAAGATAACAAGAAGTAGTTATACAATTTCAGCGCTAATGCCCGCTCTTAAAATTTCGGTGCATCTGGGTTTTAAATCTTCAAAATCTCCAGATTTTACTGAGCATTTTCCTTTATAATGAATGAGCAAAGTACATTGTTCTGCCTGAATGGCATCGTGATCACAAGTTTTGATTAAAGTTTCTATGACATGGTCAAACGTATTGACTTCATCATTGTAAACAATGATTTCGTGAGAATCTGTCAGTTTTTCCTTGACATCTACTTCTTCTAAAACTTCTTCCTTAACACTCATAGTCCAGTTTTATGCAAATATATAGAGAATCTTAAATATCAATTTCTAATTTTTTGTGAATTTGGCAGCAACCCAGTTTTCTTTTGCTTGATGTTTAACGAATGTCAAATTTTGACGATTGGCTTCTTTTTGAATTAACCTCAGGTCTTCTTCATAAAAACCACTAAAATAAATTACTCCTCCAGAAACCAAATGCCTGGCATAAGTTGTCATATCTTCAAGTAAGATATTTCTATTAATATTTGCTAAAATCAAATCGTAATCTTTTTCAATTTTTTCGGCTCCTCCCAAAATGACGTGGCCTTGACAAAAATTGCGTTCCAGGTTTTCTTCCGTATTTTCCACGCACCAGGTATCAATGTCAATATAATCTACTGATTTAGCCCCTCGAATATCTGCTAATATGCCTAAAACTCCAGTACCACAACCCATGTCCAGAACTATCTTATTCTCACAATCTTCGTCCAAAAGCATTTCAGAAATCTGATAGGTCGTGGCATGATGACCTGTACCAAAAGACATTTTTGGTTCTATGATGATATCGATGTCAGCATTAGTTTTGGCATGAAACGGCGCTCTTATCGTCAATCTGTTATCGATATGAATAGGGTGGAAATTTTTCTCCCATTCTTCATTCCAGTTGACCTGTTCAATTTTTGATTTGACATAAGAAATTTCAAATTCACCTGAATTTAAAATGTGTATATCTTCTATTAGTGTTTGACTATCTTCCGATTCATCTATATAGGCAAGAAGACCCATATCAAAATCTTCAAAACTTTCGAAAGGCAATTCACCTAATTCAGCTAAAAGTATATCTCTTCCAGGTTGAATAGGATGAATTATGAATTTATATTCTATATAGACCATTTAGAAGGACATCACAATTTCTGCAAAGCTATCTGCGTCCAGGGAAGCTCCACCAATAAGTCCACCGTCTACGTCTTTTTTAGCAAAGATTTCTTTTGCATTGTTGGGTTTTACACTTCCGCCATATAAAATAGAAGTTTGCTCTGCTACATCAGCATTATATTTGTCTGCTAAGACTTTTCGGATGTGTTCATGAATTTCCTGAGCTTGTTCCGGGGAGGCAGTTTCACCAGTACCAATTGCCCAAACCGGCTCATATGCAATCACAACATTTTTCATGTCTGAAGCACCGATGTGAAACAATCCTTTTTCTAATTGTTCCTTGACAACCTCAAAATGTTTATCTGCTTTTCGTTGTTCTAAAACTTCACCAATACAAAACATAATTTTAAGGTCATGCTTTAGAGCTGCAGTTACCTTTTTAGCTAATAGTTCATCTGATTCAGCGTAAATAGCTCTTCGCTCACTATGACCAATGATAACGTATTCAACGCCAACACTTTTAAGCATGTCTGGAGAGACTTCACCCGTAAAAGCTCCTTTTTCATTTTCATTGATGTTTTGAGAAGATATCTTGATGGAAGAATCTTTCAACGATTGATGAGCAGCATATAAGTTGGTATAAGGAGGAGCTACAACGACCTCTACATCGGCTTTGGAAAAATCCTTTTGCTTTAATGCATTAAGTAAATGCTGGGATTCATCCAGATTACAATTCATTTTCCAATTTCCTGCTACAATTTGAGTTCTCATAAATGTTATTTTAAGATTTAAATTCTGGGGTCTAATAATTTGTAAATAATATCGACTAAGATATTAATAATGATGAAAATGATGGCTATCGTTAACACAGCTCCCATAATTATTGGTAAATCTAAAGTATTTAAAGCATCTACTATTTCTTTTCCTATGCCGTTCCAGCCAAAAATATATTCTACAAAGACCGCTCCTGCCAGCATTGAGGCAAACCATCCTGAAATAGCTGTAACCACCGGGTTTAAAGCATTTTTTAAACTGTGATTCATAATCACAGAATAGGAATTTAAACCTTTGGCTTTTGCGGTTCTTATATAATCCTGCTGAAAAACTTCTAATAATGAACTTCTCATGAGTTGAACCACAACCGCTAGCGGCCGAATTCCCAGTACAAATGCTGGTAAAATTAGATTTTTGAAATGAAATATTTTTTCTTCTCCAAAATCGTCTAATTCATAAAGATTCCCCGTCATATTAAGACCTGTGAATTCTTTAAGAACATATCCAAATAACCAGGCGGCGAGAATAGCACTAAAAAATGAAGGTAAACTCATTCCAAAGGTACTTAAAACCTGTATGCTTTTATCTATCCAAGTATCCTTTTGAAGTGCTGAAATGATGCCCAAGCCAATCCCAATAAGTAAAGCAATAAAAATTGAGGATACCGCCAAAATTGCAGTGTTTGGTAAGGTTTGTTTAATAATGTCAAGCACTTTTTGATCTTGTCGCTGAAACGAGGTTCTTAAATAAGGTGTTTTTACATACAATGCACCTTCTGAAATAGAGAACAATCGACTTCCTGTGTATTTTTTTTCGTCAAAATGGGTGAAAGCTGCTGTTTCCGAACTATGCCAGGAAATAGGTGAGAGGTCGTTGATATAATAAAGGTATTGCTGACCGATACTTTTGTCAAAACCATATTTTGCTTTCTGTTGCTGAAGTTGCTCCCGAGTTTCATTTTGACCTAACATCATTTGTGCTGGATCCCCTGGGAGTACGCTAAAAAGAAAAAAAATAACAGTCACTACACCCAACACTGTAAGCAAAGCATATCCTGTCTTTTGTAATACAAGTTTTAGCAATTGGAATTGATTTTAAAATTCATCTGCATCATTCCAGTGAAGTTTATTAACTATAGTTCCTCGATTCAAAATAACTAAACCCGGATTTGCTCTTATGATAGTTTTGATAGCAGTTTCATCTGCAAAATAGAAATCAAAATCAAGGTCAAAGTCAGTTTTAATTTTGTTAATATCATTTTCACCTGAAGCTGTCAACCCAATGATTTTAAAGTTTTGATCAGTGGCCTCTTGTAATGCAGATTTGATTTCAGTCCATCCTTCACGTTCGGTTTTAGATAGATTATAAGCGACAACCATTATTAATTTTTCCTCTAGCATCAAGCTTTCAATTTCGTCTTCTCCATCTTTTATGAGAGAAAAATCATGAATTGGCGGCTCATAGCCTTCGTTCACCATTTTGGTATCAACTCTTAAAAATTCGCCAGCTACTTCAGGATAACTTCCGTTAGTTATATAAGATTCTTCTTTACCATCAACCTCAAAAATCCATTCATATTCGTAAACAGCTTCCTGAGCATCATCAGGATAAGACATTGCCTCCGGAATATTTGTACCGATTTTGTAAGCTCTAAAATCAATGGCAGGTAGGTGCATCAGAACGTGATAAGCGAAATATAAACATGCGATAGTTGCTGCAAATACTACCCATTTCAAGGATGCTTTAGCAAAAATAGGTTGCAAATACCTTTCATTAAAAAATAAAATTAGAATCAAAATTAAAAGGATGATGTCTTTTCCAAAAGACTGCCAGGGTGTCAAAGGAATGGCGTCTCCAAAACATCCACAATCTGTCACCTTATTGAAGTATGCAGAATAAAACGTAAGGAATGTGAAAAATAAAATCATGAGCAGCAAGCTCCATTTGGTAAATTTTGGCGCATATCCTATTAATAATGTAACACCTAACAGCAATTCGTAAATCACAATAAAAATCGCTAAAACCAAAGCATAGGGGGTTAAGAATTCGAGATTGAGAACGCCTTCACCAAAATACTCTTCTAGTTTATATGAAAAACCAATGGGATCATTTAGTTTGACAAAGCCACTAAATATAAAGAGTGCCCCAACAAAAATTCTTGAAAAACCAACAATAAACTTCATTATGCTTTAAAATTAAGATGAATAAGTGCAAAAACCGAATAATTAATAATGTCTAAGTAGCCAGCTTCAATTCCTTCACTCACTAAAGTCTGTCCTTGGTTGTCTTCAATTTGTTTGATACGAAGCAACTTTTGTAAAATAAGATCTGTAAGAGAACTTACTCTCATCTTTCTCCAGACTTCACCATAATCGTGATTTTTATCAATCATCAGATTTTTAGCTTTTTCTACCTGCAAATTGTATTGAACTAATGCTTCTTCAGGACTAAGGTCAGCTTTTTCTGAAATCCCCAATTCAATTTGAATAAGAGCCATGATAGAATAATTGATAATACCGATAAATTCTGAATCCTCATTTTCCTCTACCTTTTGTGTTTTATGTTCCTGTAGACTTCTAATTCTACTAGCTTTTATAAAAATCTGATCGGTAAGAGAGGTGAGCCTTAAGATTCTCCAGGCAGTACCGTAGTCTTTTGTTTTCTTTACAAAAAGATCTCGGGTATCATTTATAATTTGATCAAATTGGTCGTTTGTGTTCATAGCTTAACAAAAAGGTAAATTTCGACTAATTATAGTAGAATACAAAAGCAAAACACATAATAGTACTAATTTAGCATGGCATAGGAATTGAACCTATTCAATTTGAATATTGATTTTAATTGAAAATCAAGTGATTTCAATACATTTAACGTAAAACGAGAAGCTGAGTCAGTTGTGACTGACATTTTGACAAAAAAATAATTATGGCAAAATCCGGACTATTTAATCTAGATAATTTATCATCAGAACATATAGATGAAGATGCAGAATTAATCCCATTAATGACCTCTGAAGACGAGGAAGAAATAAATCGGGAAGTCTTACCAGATGACTTACCTATTCTTCCCTTAAAAAATACTGTTCTCTTTCCGGGAGTTGTAATTCCTATTACAGCTGGACGAGATAAGTCTATCAAATTGATTAATGACGCAAATAATGGCAACAAAATAATAGGTGTAGTTGCTCAAAGAAATGACGAAGATGAACATCCATCTTATAAAGACATACATAAGGTTGGGGTAGTAGCTCGAATTTTGAGGGTTTTAAAAATGCCTGATGGAAATACTACTGTGATCATACAAGGTAAAAAGCGTTTCAAAATTACAGAGCCTGTAAGTGATCAGCCTTACCTGAGATGTAAAATTGAAGAGTTTGAAGAGTTAAAGCCTATTCCAGAAGATGAAGAGTTTAAAACTATCATTGATTCGGTGAAAGATTTATCACTCCGTATCATCAAGGATAGTCCAAACATTCCTTCAGAAGCCTCTTTCGCTATCAAAAATATTGAAAGTTCTTCTTTTCTGATCAATTTCGTTTCATCCAACATGAGCGTAGATGTTGAAGACAAGCAAAAACTTCTTGAAACCAGTGACCTTAAGGAAAGAGCACTTTCTACTTTGAAATATATGAATGTTGAGTTCCAGAAATTGGAACTTAAAAATGATATTCAGTCCAAAGTACAAAGCGATATGAGTCAGCAGCAACGTGAATATTTCCTTCATCAGCAAATGAAAACCATTCAGGAAGAGTTGGGTGGGGTTTCTTCTGAAGGTGAACTCGAGGAAATGCGCGAGCGTGCAAAAACTAAAACTTGGAAAGAATCTGTCGAAACGCATTTCAAAAAAGAATTGGCTAAACTCCAAAAAATGAACCCTCAGGTAGCTGAATATTCTATTCAGCGTAATTATTTAGATTTATTTTTGGATCTGCCCTGGGATGAAACGAGTGAAGATATTTTTGACCTAAAACGAGCTCAAAAGGTACTGGACAGAGATCACTACGGTTTGGAAGATGTAAAAAGACGAATTATTGAATATCTAGCAGTTCTCAAGTTGAGAAACGATATGAAATCTCCGATCTTATGTTTATACGGACCTCCAGGAGTAGGTAAAACCTCTTTAGGTAAGTCTATTGCAGAAGCTTTGGGTAGAAAATACGCTAGAGTTTCCTTGGGAGGACTTCGTGATGAAGCTGAAATTCGCGGTCATAGAAAAACTTATATAGGGGCGATGCCAGGTAGAATCATCCAAAGTTTGAAAAAAGCAGGAACCAATAATCCTGTGTTTGTGTTGGATGAAATCGATAAATTAGGCAACAGCCATCAGGGAGACCCGTCTTCCGCTTTGCTGGAAGTTTTGGATCCTGAGCAAAACGATGACTTTCATGATAACTTTTTGGAAGTTGGATACGATTTATCAAAAGTAATGTTCGTGGCGACCTCTAATAATTTATCTACAATTCATCCTGCACTTCGTGACCGTATGGAGATTATTCATGTTAATGGGTATACAGTAGAAGAAAAGATCGAGATTGCTAAACGCCATTTGCTTCCAAAGCAAATTAAAGAACATGGTATTAAAAAGGAGGATATCAAGCTTGGAAAGCAGCAATTAGAAAAGATCATAGATGGATACACCAGAGAATCTGGAGTACGTAATCTCGAGAAACAAATTGCCAAAGTAGTAAGAAATATCGCTAAAAATATTGCGATGGAGGAGGAGTATGATGTAAAAGTTTCCAATGAGGCTGTAGAGAAAATCCTCGGACCATCCCGCCCAAGAAATGCTTATGAAAATAATGACGTAGCGGGGGTTGTTACTGGTTTAGCATGGACTAGCGTAGGCGGTGAGATTTTATTTATAGAATCTATTCTGTCCAAAGGAAAAGGTAACTTAAGCATAACTGGGAATTTAGGTAAAGTGATGAAAGAGTCGGCTACCATTGCGATGGAATACATCAAATCCAATGCGGATAAATTCCATTTGGATCCTGAAATCTTTACAAATTATAACGTTCATATCCACGTACCAGAAGGAGCTACGCCAAAAGATGGTCCAAGTGCAGGTATTACGATGTTAACTTCCTTGGTATCCCTATTTACTCAGCGAAAAGTGAAGAAGAATCTGGCGATGACGGGAGAAATCACCTTAAGAGGAAAGGTTCTTCCTGTAGGAGGCATCAAAGAAAAAATTTTAGCGGCCAAACGTGCTAAAATCAAAGAGATAATTCTTTGTGAGGATAACAAGAAAGATATTGAAGAAATCAAAGAAGAGTATCTAAAAGGACTTACTATAAATTATGTAAGCGAAATGCATGAGGTCTTAGATTTAGCACTTTTGAAACAAAAAGTAAAAGATGCTAAGTCTTTATAGATATCACATCTTGAATTAGTAATTAAACCAGATGAGTAATTCATCTGGTTTTTTATTGATGAAGTAATTCAAAATAAATTACATTGCAAAGCGTTTCCATACAAGGTGCTTTAGACGTTTCATGAAACATATTTTATTTTTTTTGACCTTCATTTTAGGCATGACTTCTTCTGGTTTTGCTCAAATTGGTGGTCAAAATACTTATCAGTTTTTAAACCTGCCCGTCTCTCCAAAAATCTCGGCTCTAGGAGGAAAAAATGTCACTTCATATTCTGCAGATCCTGCCAATGCTATGGCAAATCCTGCTATCATTAACTTTGAAATGCACAATCAAATGTCTGTCAATTACATGAATTATTTTGCAGATGTCAATTATGGGACGGCTTCTTATGCCTATGATATTGGGAGAAGAACTCAGATGCTTCAAGCTGGAGTTACTTATATTAACTATGGAAGTTTCGATGGGTTTGATGAATCTGGAAATTCTACTGCAGAATTTGGTGGACAGGAAGCAGCACTTTCTGTTGGATATGCCAGACGAATAGGAAGAACAGATTTTTATGCTGGAGCCAATGTGAAATTGATTTCGTCGAAACTAGAACAATACACGTCATTTGCAGGTGCACTAGATCTTGGTGTGAGTTACATTTACCCAGAATGGGATTTGGTGATTTCTGGTGTGGTACGTAATGCAGGAACTCAATTTAAAGCCTTCAATGATGTAAGAGAATCTATGCCATTTGAAGTTATTCTAGGGATATCTCAAAAATTGAAAAAAGCTCCTATTCGCTGGCATGTCACTTTAGAAAATATGCAGGAATGGGATATTGCCTTTAGAAATACAGCAAGAGATGAAGAGGATTTAAGCGGAAATGTGACGCCAGATGATCCTGGTTTTATCAACAATGCTCTGCGACACACTATTTTGGGCGCAGAACTTTTCCCGGATGGTGGATTTAGTATTCAATTAGGCTATAACTTTAGAAGAGGCGAGGAACTAAGGATTCAAGATCAACGTGCCTTTTCAGGACTTACGGGTGGAGTAAGCATTCGTTTTAATAAAGTGAGATTCAGTTATTCTTATGCTCAGTTTAATAGAGCTGCAAGCTCTAGTTTTTTTGGACTCAATATCGATCTCCAATAGGCTAAACGTCAACTCTTATAAAATCAGAAATGATATAACTCAAAGAATTGCTTATGCTTTCGTTTTTAGTAGAGTCTATACCACATATGTGCAAAAATTGAATATTTTCTTTACGAATCATCTTGATAAAAGTTCTTATATCTCTTACGCTAAAACCCGATGAAGATTCGCATTTGGATGACATTCCTAACACAGAATTTAGATCTAGCCTAAAGCCTAATTTGCCCAGATGAAAATCTACGGCATTTTTAAATTTTACGCATTTATCCAAAGTTGTGAGGTGTAAGCAATCTTCAAAGAAATGAAAATTTAGTTTTTTGGAAAGATTCATTACTTCCAACTCTTTTTGTGAAACATAATTTTTATGAAGACCAAAAACTCCATACTTATTTATATTTAAAGTTTCTAGCCAGGAATCATCTTGATGAAAGTTGATCGCATTTTTTTCAATTTCAAGATTAACCTCTGTAGAGAGGTCAAGCAAATTTGTATGAGTATGTTGTAAGGCCTTCATTGCTTTTAAAATACTTAGAGTATCGCTATGACAACCACCGATAGCGATAGGGGTTTTACCAGAACTGATAATAGCCTGTATAATCTTAAAAATTACACCATTCACTATATCATTAAATTTTTCAATTTTTTCTGAATTTGAATTCAGTTCACTTAATTCATTAAAAATCAACATGGTATCAATGTGACCTAAGACTAGCAGATTTGCTCCTCTGTTGTACTGATTGTTTTGAATATTCAACAAAGGCTTTAGAAACTCCTGATATACTTCTGAAATCTTGATTCCCAAATCATCTTTTGAGGAAAGAAGACTTGGAATTCCAACTAAAACAAAATTAGCATCCGTGGATTTTAGTTGATCAAGATCTTTTATACAGACTACTTTTTTCCCGAATTTCTCTCCTTTGGTACTAAAATCTATTTGTTTTACTATATCTGAAGATTGTGTGAAGTTGAAGTATTTCATAAATATTGATTTACAGTTTTTGAAATTAGATAATTTTTTTTTCATCCTAAAATTTACTTCCCGAAAACATTAAGTTCTTTGTAATGAATTAAATTTGAAAAAAAAAGAAAAATGCAAAAAGGACTTAATACAATATGCGTGCACACTGGTGAAGTAGAAGATAAGGTTTTTGGTGGGGCAGTTTCTCCAATGTATTTATCTACAGCCTATGAATATGATGGTCTGGAGACTTCTATTTACCCAAGATATTTTAATAGTCCAAATCAACATAAACTATCAGAGAAAATTGCAGAGCTTGAAAAAGCCGAGTCTGCTTTGATTTTTGGTAGCGGTATGGCTGCAATTACTACTGCTATGCTAAGTGTACTTAGGTCTGGAGATCATGTGATTCTTCAGAATCAAATCTATGGTGGCACTCGTAACTTTATTGTTGAAGAATGTCAGCAATATGGTATAGCTTACAGTTTTGTTGATGTCAATAATTGGTCTGAATTAAATTCAGCTTTACAAGCAGAAACCAAATTAATTTACATTGAAACTCCATCCAATCCTTTACTGGAAATTACAGATGTTGCTGCTGTAACAAAGTTTGCTAAAGAAAACAATGTTTTGACGATGGCAGACAATACTTTCGCAAGTCCTATAAACCAAAGACCCATAGAACAAGGAGTTGATATTGTAATTCACAGTGCGACCAAATATCTTGGAGGGCATAGCGATATTACTGCAGGTGCTGTGGCTTCAACTCACGACATCATGAAAAAGGTTTTTTCTAAGGCCAAAAACTTTGGAGGGAGTTTGGCAGACCAGACCGTATGGCTTTTGGAAAGAAGTATGAAGACTTTGAACCTGAGGGTTTCTCAACAGTCCAATAACGCTTTGGTAATGGCAGAATTTTTAGAAAATTCTGAACATGTTGATAAAGTTTATTATCCAGGACTAAAGTCTCATCCGCAACATGAATTAGCAAAATCTCAGATGCTTGGTTTTGGAGGAATGTTGTCTTTTGACTTAAATGAAAAATGTGATATTTCAAGATTTTTTAAAGGTTTAAAGCTGATTAAAAATGTATTGAGTCTTGGTGGTGTAGAGAGTACCGTTTTATCTCCAGAGAAAACTTCTCATTCTTTACTTACTCCAGAAGAACGAAAAGCCCAGGGCATTAAGTCAAATCTTGTGAGATTTTCTGTTGGAATAGAAGATACAAGCGATCTTAAAAGAGATTTACGAATGGCCTTCTCAGAGTCTTTATAGTTTATACTATAAACTATAGATAGAGCTTATCAAAGTATAAGAAGAGATGTTAAAATTCCACCTAGAATATCTAGCTTTCCACTTACTTTTGCAATGAATTATTAATCAACTAAATATTTATAATATGTCAATAGTAGGAAAAAAATTCCCAGATTTAAAAGTTAACGCCATGGATGAAATGGGTGATACTTATCAAATTAATATTTTAGAAAAAGCTAAAAAAGAAAACAAAAAAATAATTTTATTCTGGTATCCAAAGGATTTTACTTACGTATGTCCAACAGAATTACATGCTTTTCAAGAAGCTTTACCAGAGTTTGAAAAAAGAAATACCATTGTTATTGGTGCTTCTTGTGATACACCTGAAGTACATTTTGCATGGTTAAATACTTCTAAGGATAATGGAGGAATTGAAGGTGTAACTTACCCAATCCTTGCAGATTCCAATAGAAATTTAAGTAGCAGATTAGGTATCCTCGATACTACTAATGAGCGTTATGACGATGAAGACGGACACCTTACTGTAGATGGAGACAATGTAACATATAGAGCTACATACTTAATAGATGAAGAAGGAACTGTATTTCAAGAAAGCGTAAATCACATGCCATTAGGAAGAAATGTGAAGGAATTCATCAGATTGATAGATGCTTATACACATGTACAAAAGCACGGTGAAGTTTGTCCAGCAAACTGGGAAGAAGGTAAAGAAAGTATGAAAGCAGATAGAGAAGGTGTAGCTTCTTACCTGTCTAGCAACTAATCATTTCAGTTTTAAACTGAATTATTTTAAAAAATTAAAGTTTATGTTTAAAGAATTAGAACAAGATAATTTAGCAGAATCAGTTAATAGTAATGAAACTGTTGTTGTACAATATTCTGCAACATGGTGTGGAAACTGTAGATTGATGAAACCTAAATTTAAGAAGTTAGCAAGTGAGAATGAAGATATTCCATTTATAATGGTAGATGCAGAGAAATTTCCTGAATCCAGAAAATTAGCTAACGTTGATAATCTTCCAACATTTGCAACTTTTGTCAACGGAGAATTTAAAAATCAAGTACAAACTAATAAGTTTGACTCTTTAAAAGAATTAGTAAATGAAGTTACCAATAATTAAACATTTTCAAAAAAACAATGATGTTCAAAAGCTTGAGCATACCATTGAAGTTTTAGAATCTTTTACAGAACATAGATCTGTGAAAGATGAAGAGATGGATGTAGTTGGAGAAATAATTACCAATATCGCTGGTGCCATTGAAATGGATAAAATGGTTAAAGATGGAATGTCTGAAAAAGATGCTGCCAACACTTTTGCACAGCGCGTATTAGGTTCTATTGATAGATCTTAGACTCATTCATCATAATACTTAAAAAGAAACTGTGAGAGCAGTTTCTTTTTTTTTTGCCTTAAAATAAAGCCGTAAATTTCAATTCAAAATAGTATTCATGTTTAGATTGAAAACCATTAAAGAGCGTTTGTATTCTCTAGTCTTTGCATGGAGAGGCTTATCCTATTTAATATTGAGGGAGGACAGCTTTAAGTTTCAACTGTTTTTCTCTTTTCTTTTTATCATTGCAGGTTTTTATTTTCAGATAACAAATATTGAATGGTTTGCTCAACTTGGCATGATGGCTTTAGTTTTGAGTGTTGAGGGACTTAATTCTGCAGTAGAAAAACTGGCAGATTACATGCAACCAAATTTTGATAAACATATTGGGAAGATAAAAGACATCGCCGCTGGTGCAGTACTGGTCGCAGGCTTGTTCGCATTAGCAATTGGATTGATAATTTACATTCCTTATTTCCTAGACTTAATTTGATTAGTTTAAGCGGTTAATATTTGTATTTTTGTTTCGTACTTTACTAACTCTATGGCTAAAACAAAACGAAGCAAAACGACCAAACCTAAGCAACCTAAAAAAAGCTTCAACTTAAAAACATCAAAGCGAACCAAAATTATTTTTGGTAGTTTTTTGATTCTGTTTTCTATAGGTCTATTCATTTCGTTTATATCCTATTTTTTCAACTGGCAGGCAGATCAGTCCATGATGGGGGATGTCCTGAATAGAGGCGAAAACGCCAACAACTGGCTCAATAAATTTGGTGCTTACATAAGCCATACTCTTATTTACAAGGGTTTTGGTGTTCCTATTGTAAGTTTACCAGCTATGCTATTTATTACAGGAGTTTATTTATTTCTGAATTTAAAGCTATTTAGATTGAGATCACTTTGGTTTTGGGGAGCTTATCTTATTCTATGGTTTTCATTGCTTTTAGGATTTTTTGTCACTACCAATCCAATTTTAGGTGGAGTAGTTGGTTACGAAATAAACGATTTTCTTCAAGCTTATATTGGGAAGCTGGGTGTAGTTCTTATTTTGATTTTTATGTTGATTATCTATCTGGTATCACGGTTGAATTTAACACCAGACGCATTATCAAAATCGTTTTCTAAGCAAAAACAAAATGTGAAAGAAGAAGTTTCTGAAGTTAAGTTTGAACGAAAAACAACTTCAGATGAAAAGGGTATAGATAAAGAGATAGATATAGCCACTACTTCGGATACCCTTTCTAAAGAAGATTATGATCAGGACAAGGATGTGGAAATAGAAAATTCCTTCAGTGAAAAAACAAATGTAGGACCTGTTGAAAAAGAGAAAATCGTTATTAAGTCAGAGGATGAAGATGACGTAGAAATGGAGGTAGAGACCGCTCAAGATGAAGAAGAGTCTGATCAACTTAGCAAAAAGTTAGTTGAAGATTTTGGGGAATTTGATCCTACTTTGGAGCTGGCTAATTATCAATTTCCAAGTATAGAATTATTGAAAGATTATAACTCTGGCCGTGGTATTACGATTGACCAGAAAGAGTTAGAACAGAATAAAAATAAAATTGTAGATACACTTAAAAACTACAAAATTGAGATTGCACAGATAAAGGCAACGGTTGGACCTACAGTAACTTTATATGAGATTGTTCCAGAAGCTGGTATTCGGATTTCAAAAATTAAAAACTTGGAAGACGACATTGCTCTTTCGCTTTCAGCTCTTGGTATTCGGATTATCGCTCCAATTCCTGGTAAAGGAACCATTGGTATAGAAGTTCCTAACCAGAACCCATCTGTTGTCCCTATGCGGTCTGTAGTGGCTTCCAATAAATTTCAAAATGCTGAAATGGAACTTCCTATTGCGATGGGCAAAACCATTTCCAATGAAACTTATACTGTAGATCTAGCTAAAATGCCTCACTTATTGATGGCAGGAGCGACTGGTCAAGGTAAATCTGTAGGACTTAATGTCATATTAACTTCCCTGCTTTATCAAAAGCACCCTGCTGAGGTAAAGTTTGTTTTGGTAGATCCTAAAAAAGTAGAATTGACTTTGTTCAATAAAATTGAAAGACATTATTTAGCCAAACTACCAGATACAGAAGAAGCTATTATTACAGATAATACAAAAGTAATCAACACCCTGAATTCACTTTGTATTGAAATGGATAATAGGTATGATTTACTGAAGGATGCAATGGTTCGAAATATTAAAGAATACAATACAAAATTTAAAGCACGTAAACTCAACCCTGAAAATGGTCACAAGTTTCTACCATATATTATCCTTGTTGTTGATGAGTTCGCAGATCTTATTATGACGGCTGGTAAAGAGGTGGAAACACCAATAGCCAGACTTGCACAGTTGGCTCGAGCTATTGGTATACATCTAATTATCGCTACTCAAAGACCGTCTGTAAATGTTATAACCGGAATGATCAAGGCTAACTTCCCTGCCAGAATGGCCTTTAGGGTGACTTCAAAAATTGACTCAAGAACTATACTGGACGCTGGAGGTGCAGACCAGCTGATTGGTCGAGGCGATATGTTGTTTACTCAAGGAAATGATTTGATTCGCCTACAATGTGCATTTGTAGATACACCTGAAGTTGAAAAGATTACCGACTTCATTGGGTCGCAAAAAGCCTATGCTGATGCACACCTCTTACCCGAGTATTCTGGGGAAGACTCTGGCATAAGTGTTGATAATGATATTGAAGATCGAGACAAACTGTTTAAAGATGCTGCAGAGGTTATAATTACAGCTCAGCAAGGCTCTGCATCTCTTTTACAAAGAAAGTTGAAGCTAGGTTACAACAGAGCTGGAAGGATTATAGATCAACTTGAAGCTGCTGGAGTTGTAGGACCTTTTGAAGGAAGCAAAGCTAGGCAGGTGCTTGTACCAGATCTTATCGCTCTGGAAGAATTACTCAAAAACGAACAAAACACATAACTCATATTCCATGAAAACAATTAAATTATTTAGTGCATTAGCTTTCATATTATTATTGTCCAACGCCACTTTAGCACAAAATGATAGTGAAGCCAAAGCTTTGGTTAAGCAAGTGCTGGATAAAGTAGAATCCTACGATAATCTGGTCATTGATTTCTCTTACACTTTAGAAAATAAAGAACAGAATGTTAAACAAGAAACTCGTGGAGATGTAAGCATAAAAGATGAAAAATATGTTTTAAATCTTATGGGAACTACTCAAATTTTTGATGGAAAAAAGATTTACACTATTGTACCAGAAGATGACGAGGTGACAATATCTGCTTACGATGAAATGGATTCCGATCAAATAACTCCCTCCAAAATGCTTACATTTTATCAAGAAGGATACCGTTTCAAAATGGATGTGTTACAAGATGTAAAAGGAAGAAAAATTCAATATGTAGAATTGATTCCTATGGATTCTGATAATGACATGAAACAAATCTTGCTTGGAATTGATAAACAAACCAAGCATATCTTTAACTTGATCCAAGTACAGCCAGATAATACAAGAGTAGAGTTTCGAGTTACTAAATTCAAAACCAATGAGCCGTTATCTGCAACTCATTTTCAGTTTCAAAGATCTAAGTACGCAGACTATTATATCAATGAATTAGACTAAAACCTGGTATTGAAAACATTAGACCGCTATATATTAACCTCATTTGTAAAAACCTTTCTTTCTGTTTTTACAATTTTGATGTTCATATTCATTCTTCAGTCTGTTTGGAGGTTTATCGAAGAGTTCGCAGGAAAAGACATTGATTTAGAAATCATTTCTAAATTTTTACTTTTCCTTCTACCTAACCTCATTCCCATGGTTTTGCCATTGACTATACTACTGGCATCCATAATGACCTTTGGAAGTTTTGCTGAACAATACGAGTTTGCAGCTATGAAGTCAGCTGGGATTTCCCTTCAGAGAGCCATGCGTAGCCTCATTGTTTTTATATTATTACTAGGGGTAGTTACTTTCTATTTTGCAAATACAGTTATTCCTTTTGCTGAAGGAAAAGTCCTTAACATGCGAAAAAATATTGCTCAGGTTAAACCATCTATGGCAATTGTAGAGGGTGCTTTCAATGATTTGGGAAATATCAACATAAAGGTGAGCAAAAAAAGTGGGCCAAATGGTAAGAATTTGGATGATGTTATAATCCATAAAAAATCTGAAAGCAGGGTTGGCAATTACACTGTAATCAAGGCTGATAATGGAGTTTTAGAATCTGAAGAAAATTCAAATGTTTTGTCGCTAATTCTTTATGATGGTAACTACTATGATGAAGTCCCAACTAAAACTTATCAGCAAAAACTAAAATCTCCTTTCGTCAAGTCAGCTTTCGATAAATATATCCTTAATATGGATTTATCTTCATTTAATGATGTTGACCTTGAAGATGAAAGTTTAAAGCATCCTTATAAGATGTTAAATACAAGCGAACTTAGAATTCAATTAGATTCGTTCTCAAATGATTACAATCGCAGTGTGGAGAGTTATGACAGAATTATCAAGCAAAGAAGTGGGTTACAGCGTTCTTTGAATATCGAAAAGGTATTAGATGTCGTTAAAGACGATTCACGAAAAATAAACAAGAGTATTACAGAAAGGATAAGTGTTGAAGACACATTGGATGATTCAGAAGAAGAAACGTCCTACGATTTGTTAACCACTTTATCTATCGATAGCTTATTTTGGGAATATCCTGACAGACAAAGATCTCAGCTATTTAATGTAGCTACCAATTCTGTAAATAGCATTACACCACAAATAAGTTCAAAAAAAAATCAATTTAAGCAAAAACAAATTCTATTGAATAAAATCGAAATGTCAATGCATAGCAAATACGCATTACCATTTGCTTGTGTGATTTTATTCTTTGTAGGAGCACCACTTGGTGCAATCATTAGAAAAGGTGGCTTGGGGTTGCCAATGGTTGTTGCGATTACCATATTTCTAACATATCATTTTATTGGATTATTTGCTTCCAATAGTGCAGAAGGTGGGAGTTTACCTCCATTTCTGGGATCATGGTTGTCTACAATTATTTTGTTTCCTCTAAGTATTTATTTGACTTATAGAGCAACAACAGATCAAGGATTTGTGAATTTAGATTTTATAGCTGTTCCCATTGACAAGCTAGTGAAAAAAATAAAAGCAAACGTTTTTAATATCAGAAATAATAAAAAATGACAGAAGGAAAGATAAAACTGGATTCTATACAAGAAGCCATAGACGATGTAAGAGCTGGAAAGGTGATTATAGTGGTTGATGATGAGGACAGAGAAAATGAAGGAGATTTCTTGGCAGCTGCAGAAAAGGTGACTCCAGAAATGATCAACTTCATGGCCAAATATGGAAGAGGGCTTATTTGCTCTCCACTGACTGAAGGGCGCTGTAAAAACCTAAACCTTACCTCTATGGTCGGTAACAATACTGACCCAATGGAAACGGCTTTTACAGTTTCAGTTGATCTTAGAGGAAAAGGAGTTACCACTGGAATTTCAGCTTCAGATAGGGCCTTGACTATCCAGGCTTTATGTGATGATGAAACCAAACCACACGACTTGAATCGACCAGGACATATTTTCCCACTTATAGCTAAAGAAGGTGGCGTGTTACGACGAACTGGACATACAGAAGCTTCTATTGATTTTGCAAGATTAGCAGGTTTGAAGCCAGCAGGTGTCATTTGTGAAATCATGAATGAAGATGGTTCTATGGCCAGACTCCCTCAGCTCGTTGACGTCGCTAGAGAGCATGATCTCAAATTGGTGTCCATAGAAGACCTTGTCGCCTATAGAATGCAACACGACTCTTTGATTGAAAAATCTGAAGACTTTGAATTGAACACTCGATTTGGAAGATATAGGTTGAGAGCCTATCACCAAACAACTAATGACCAGGTGCATTTGGCGCTAACTAAAGGAACCTGGAAAACTGACGAGCCAGTATTGGTTAGGATGAATTCTACACTAGTTAACAATGATATTCTTGGTACACTAACCTCCAATGCCGATCAAAAATTAGACATGATGTTCAAACAGCTCAATGCTGAAGGGAAAGGGGCTATTGTATTTATCAATCAAGATATCCACGGATTTAACTTAATCAATAGATTAAAAGAATTAAAGCAAAATCAAAAAGAAGGCATTGATAAAGCTCCTCGTGTGGTCATGGATGAAAAGGATTTTGGTATTGGAGCACAAATCCTGCACGATCTAGGGGTGCATAAAATCAAACTAATGTCCAATTCCCAACAAAAGAAACGAGTGGGCATGATTGGCTATGGTCTTGAAATTATAGAATACGTTAATTACTAATCTCAAGTCATCAACTGATAAAGCTCTTCATCATGAAGAGCTTTTTTTTATTTAAATACTTTCCAGCGTTCTTGGATGTAGTCTCCTTCAGAGCTTTTTCCATTGTGATTCCAGATGCTGTCCTTTATTTCTTTTTTGAAGGTAAGGGTGTCTCCAACCATGGTCGGTTTTTTTGAGAAAAAATGAATCCTTTCTTGGTGTCGCCCATCTTCATTGGACCATGTACCACCGCTAGAACCAAAAAATTCACCTGTCTGACTATTTAGCGCCAAAACTTGATAGTAATTATCGGTTAACATCTTGAGGGTTTTTCTGGGCTTGTCTTCTATCGTAAGCCATTTGGAATCTCTAAAGGCCTGATGAATTTTCCAGCAGGTGACATATTCTCCTTCAGCTTTATCAATTCTTACCCAGGTTTCTTCATTTCGAGAGTTCTTGTCCTGTAAGTTTAAAGTGTCGTTTTTGACCTCAAAATCGAAATTCAAATAAGTTCCAGTAACAGCTCTGGACTTTGAATCAATTTCATAATTTTCGATGTAATCTGAATTGGATAAGGAATAAGTCCCACCAGTCGCTGAAATAAATTCCCCTGAAGATACCAGGTAAGTTGAACTTGTAAAATAAGAGTCGCTGTAGAGCTTGATGGTTTTTTGGTCATCAGCATTTTTATCGATCTTCTGCCAAGCTCCTTTCAGTTCTTGGGCACTGGATGGCTGGAGTATAATAAGCATTATTACAAGTAAAGGTATATGTTTCATCGATTTTTTATTTTATTGAATAGTAATCTAAACATTTTTTAGTTGATCATCTATAGTTCAGTGGTAATTTTATCTATTAATTTTTGTCGCTTTGAAGGCTTTGAGTCTACGTAAGCATCAAGAAATGTATCTTAAGGCATACAAGTTAACTAGAGCAAATTCAACATAAAAAACCCTGCCTTATAAAAAAAAGACAGGGTTAAAATTTAAAAGAAATACGCTAAAGTTACACAGCGTATTTATTGTCTTCAACAATTTTGTCTGCGATGGTATTTCTTAATTCAACAATGTTAGGATAGTTTTCGTATTTGGTATAACGTTTTAAACCCATCAACATCATTTTTTGCTCATCACCTTCAGCGAAGGAAATAATTCCTTCTTTGGCTTTCTCATTGATTTTATCAACGGCTTTGTATAATCTCAACTTAGCCATAGCGATTTGAACCTTTTGAGTGTCTTCACCGAAACGATTGGCGTTTTTCTCAGCTCTCAAAATCGCTGATTCTGCCATGTAAGTTTCGATCAAAATATCAGCCGAAGCTAAAAGCAGTTGCTGGTGCTCTTCTAATTCTTCACCGTACTTCTGAGCAGCACTACCTGCGACCATCAAAAATACTTTTTTTAGTTTTCTCAACATAGCTTTTTCCTCTGCAAGAAGCTCACTGTAATCTGGGGTGTCAAAGGATGGAATTCCTGTCAATTCATCAGAAACTTCCTTTGCTGGACCTAAAAGATCAACGTGACCTTTCATCGCTTTTTTAACCAACATACCCACAGAAAGCATTCTGTTGATTTCATTGGTGCCTTCGTAGATTCTGGAAATTCTAGCATCTCTCCAGGCAGATTCCATCGGTGCATCGGCAGAAAAGCCCATACCACCGTAAATCTGAATACCTTCATCTGTACATTTCTGAATATCTTCGGAAACGGCAACTTTTAAGATTGAGCACTCTATCGCAAATTCTTCAACACCTTTCAATTCTGCTTCCTGATGTGAACTTCCGCTTTCTTTTCTCAAGTTGATGCGGTCTTCAATATTTTTGGAAGCCCTGTAAGATGCTGCTTCACCGGCATATATTGAAGTTGCCATTTCTGCCAATTTGGATCTGATCGCCCCAAATTTTGAAATAGGCGTATCAAACTGAACTCTGTCATTGGCATAACTTACCGCAGAACCTAATACCCTACGCTGCGCATCCAAACAGGCCGCTGCCAATTTGATTCTACCAACGTTAAGTGCGTTCATAGCGATTTTGAAACCACCATTTCTTTCTCCTAGTAGGTTTTCTGCAGGCACTTTAGTGTCATTGAAGAATACTTGACGAGTAGAGGAGGAGTGAATTCCTAATTTTTTCTCCTCATCCCCCATGGAAATTCCATTTTCAAGGTCTTTTTCAACGATGAATCCAGTGATGTTTTTGTCATCTTCTATTCGTGCAAAGACGATGAATATATCACAAAATCCAGCATTGGAGATCCACATTTTTTGTCCTGTGATCTTGTAATGCGAACCGTCTTCAGACAAAACTGCTTTTGTTTTTCCAGAATTAGCATCCGAGCCAGCTCCTGGTTCAGTTAGGCAATACGCACCAAACCATTCGCCTGTCGCTAGTTTAGGAATGTATTTTTTCTTTTGTTCTTCAGTTCCATATAAGGTAATAGGCAAGGTGCCAATTCCAGTATGTGCGCCAAAAGCCGTGGCGATAGAGCCTGTGGCACCAGAAATGTAGTCACAAACCAGCATGGTAGAGACAAAATCCATTCCGAGTCCGTCGTATTCTTCTGGTACAGCAACGCCTAAAAATCCGAGTTCACCAGCCTTACGCATCACCTCTTCGGTCAATTCGTAATTCTTTTTCTCAAACTCTTCTTTTTTAGGCCATATTTCTCTGTCCACAAACTCTTTTACAGAGTCTCTCATCATTTTTTGTTCGTCAGAAAAATCTTCTGGTGTGAAGATGTCTTCTGCCTTCGTTTCTTTTACAATGAATTGACCACCTCGGATCATTTCATCTAGTTTTTCTTTTGTTTCCATTTTTTCTTTTTTTATAATTTTTGCTCTTTGTTTGTATTAAGTAGGTAGTATAAAGTAATCAGTATTGATTATAAAACTGGGGTTATGATTTTGAAATTATTAGTTTATATATCATCCGCTGAATTTCATTATTTTCTTTCAAAATCATTTTAATGCCTTCATTTTGATATTCTAGATTAAATAGCTTTTGGATTAAAATAAATTGAGTTTCAAGTTCAAAACTTGACCCCAGGCTAATATTTAAAAAATTCACGAATTGTTTATCAGTATTTCTTCCAGCACCTTCAGCAATATTTGAAGCTATAGATACGGAGGAACGCTTAATTTGACTTGTCATGCCAAACTTTTCCTCAATTGGTAAGTGCTCTGAAAATTCATAAACAGATTTTGCTAACTCAATAGCTTTTTTCCAAACTTTTAAATTTTTATAATCATGCATGAGTTTAATTTTTCTAAGTACTTACTACTAGCTACTTACTACTAATAAACCTCATATATCCCTGCAGCACCTTGTCCAGTTCCTACACACATGGTGACCATAGAATACTTATTCTTTAGGTTTCTTTTCTTCATTTCATCAAAAATTTGAACCGACAATTTTGCTCCAGTACATCCTAAAGGATGACCAAGAGCAATAGCACCACCGTTTACATTTAAGATATCTTGATTGATGTCCAATTCTCTCGCTACCGCAAGGGACTGAGACGCAAAAGCTTCATTAAGCTCTATGAGTTCAATGTCTTTTAGTTTTAGGTTAGCTTGGTTTAAAGCTTTTGGAATAGCTTTTACGGGGCCTATTCCCATGATTCTAGGTTCTACACCAACAGTAGCGTATGAGACCAATCTAGCAACAGGCTCAAGATTCAATTCTTTCACCATCTCTTCACTCATCACCATAACAAAGGCTGCACCATCACTCATTTGCGAGGAGTTGCCAGCGGTAACGCTTCCACCTTCAGCAAATACAGGTCTGAGTTTGTTCAACACCTGCTCTGAAGTATCTGCTCTTGGACCTTGATCCTGATCAACTTTGTAGGTCTTAGATTGCTTTTTGCTCTTGGAGTCCACAAAAATATCTTCAACTTCAATCGGAACGATTTGGTCTTGAAATCTATTTTCTTGTTGAGCTTTTATAGCTTTTTGATGAGAATTATAGGCAAATGCATTCTGATCTTTCGCATTGATTTTATATTTCTCAGCTACAGCTTCTGCTGTCAATCCCATTCCCCAATAATAACTTTCATTTCCAGCCTTTGCAGTTTTATAATTAGGGACGGGTTTATAACCTCCCATAGGAATGTAACTCATGCTTTCAGCTCCACCTGCGATAATGCAGTCGGCCATGCCACTTTGAATTTTTGCGGAAGCCATAGCGATAGTTTCAATTCCTGAGGCACAGTACCTGTTGACGGTTACGCCTGGTACTTCTTCAGATTTAAGTCCCATAAGAGATACTAAACGTCCCATGTTCAAACCCTGCTCAGCTTCTGGCATGGCATTACCTACGATGACGTCATCAATTCTGGACTTGTCAAATTCTGGTAATTGCTTCATCATGTAGTCAATAGTTTCTGCAGCCAGGTCATCTGGTCTTTTGAACCGAAATACACCTTTTGGCGCCTTTCCTACTGCGGTTCTGTATCCTTTTACTATATATGCTGTTTTCATTTTCCTATCCCTAACCCTTTCCAAAGGAAAGGGGATTTTGTGGGTATTTTTTTCGGTTAATAAATTTATACTTTTACGATCTTCAGGTCTTCCCTTTGGGAAGATTTAGATGGCTACTAGTTTCTTAGCGGTTTCCCTTTCTTGATCATATGTTGTAAACGTTCCAGTGTTTTTCGCTCTCCACAAAGGGAAAGGAAAGCCTCACGTTCGAGATCTAATAGATACTGTTCAGAAACATAATTGGCTTCAGATAAATCACCACCAGACATAACGTAAGCGAGTTTATTGGCGATTTTGTGATCGTGCTCACTGATGTAATTTCCAGCTTTCATTTGGTCCGTTCCAACTAAAAAGGCTCCTAAGGCTTGTCTGCCCAAAACTTTTATATTATTGGTCTTTACCGGTTGTGTGTATCCGTTTTTGGCCATTAGTAAAGCTTGTTCTTTTGCAATGGCAAGCTGACGGTCTCTACTCACAACAACGATATCTTTTCCTCTTTCTAAAATATTCAAGTCATAAGCTTCATGAGCCGATTTAGCTACTTTAGCCATACCGATAGTTAAGAAGTTTTCTCTTAACCTGTTCAATTCAACGTCATCTTTTTGAAAGGTCATCGCCGCTCGTCTGGTCATTTCCTTAGAACCACCACCACCTGGGATAACACCTACACCAAATTCAACTAAGCCGATATAAGTTTCAGCGTGAGCAACAACTTTATCGGCATGCATAGACAGTTCACAACCCCCGCCAAGTGCCATTTGATGAGGCGCGGCTACAGTTGGAATGGAAGAGTAGCGCATACGCATCATGGTATCTTGGAAGTACTTGATAGCTCCATTGAGCTCTTCGTACTCTTGCTCAACCGCGAACATAAAAATCATTCCAATATTAGCGCCGACAGAAAAATTATCACCAGTATTTGAAATCACAACTCCATCGTACTCTTTCTCTGCAATATCCATAGCAGTATTGATACCATTGAGGACATCACCACCAATGGAATTCATTTTACTTCGGAATTCAATATTCAAAATACCATCCCCAAGATCTTCTGCAACTAAATCTTTATTACTGAAGACTTCGTGGCTTTCTCTGATGTTATCAAGAATAATGAACGCATCCTGACCTGGAATCTTTTCGTGTGATTTTTTATCTATGTCATAGAAATAAGTTTTACCAGATTTTACGTGATAAAAAGATTTATCTTTTGATTCTGAAAGCTTTGTGATCCAGTCAGCAATTTCAAAGCCTTCATCTTTCATCAACTGGATACCTTTTTCGAGTCCAATAGCATCCCAAATCTGGAATGGGCCATGTTGCCATCCAAAACCAGCCTTCATCGCATCATCTATTTTATAAAGAGCATCTGTGATTTCTGGAATTCGATTTTGAACATAGGCAAACAATGCAGCAAAGTTTTTTCTGTAAAATTTTCCCGCTTTATCTTTTCCTTCTATTAAAACTGGAAATCTATCAGCAACAACATCAATGGACTTGGTTTTTTCAAGAGTGTCAAATTTTGCTGATTTACGTTCTCTATAGTCTAATGAATTAAGATCTAAAGATTTGATTTCACTAGAACCATCATCTTTTTTTACCTTCTTATAAAAGCCCTGACCAGTTTTACTGCCTAGCCATTTTTTGTCCATCATGTGTTCGATGAAGTCAGGTAATTTGAAAAGATCGTGCCGTTCATCTTTAGGGACATTTTCATAAAGGCCGTTAGCTACATGAACTAAAGTGTCTAATCCAACAACATCTACAGTCCTGAAGGTCGCCGATTTAGGTCGTCCAATAACAGGTCCAGTTAGTTTATCCACTTCTTCAATCGTCATGTCCATGTCTTTAACCATATGGAATAAACTCATGATGCTGAAAATCCCAACTCGATTACCAATAAAGGCTGGAGTGTCTTTGGCAACTACAGTGGTTTTTCCTAAGAACTTTTCTCCATAGTCATTTAAGAATTCCAAAACTTCAGTTGAAGTATCGGGACCAGGAATAATTTCTAATAATTTAAGGTAACGTGGTGGATTGAAGAAATGGGTTCCACAGAAGTGTTTTTTAAAGTCCTCCGATCTTCCTTCATTCATGAATTTTATAGGAATTCCCGATGTATTAGAAGATATCAAAGTGCCTGGTGTTCTGTGTTTTTCAAGATTTTCAAAGACTTGCTTTTTGATATCAAGTCGTTCCACAACCACTTCTATGATCCAATCTGCATCTTTAATCTTTGAGATATCATTTTCAAGATTGCCTGTCTCAATCCTTTTCGCAAAGTCCTTATGATAAATAGGAGAGGGGTTAGATTTTAATGAAGACGTTAAAGCTTCATTGACGATTCTATTACGAACTGAAGTGTCTTTTAAAGTTTTACCTTGTTTTTCTTCGGCTTCAGTAAGCTCCTTTGGTACAATATCAAGAAGTAAAACTTCTACGCCGATGTTGGCAAAATGGCAAGCAATACCGCTTCCCATAATACCGGAACCAACAACAGCAACTTTTTTGATTCTTCTTTTCATATAATTTATTGAGTTTTAGGTTGTTCTTGTTTAAAAATCATTTTCTCTGAAATGAGTCTATTAATTTGATCTGTTACTTTAAGGAAAACTTCTAAATCTTCTTTAGAGATATTCTCTTTAACTGCTTCGTCAAATGAAAGCACTACATATTTTGAAAATTTCCTCATTTCAATTCCAAAGTCTGTAAGGTGAATCAAGACACTTCTTCCGTCATTTGGATTTTTCTCTCTTTTAATAAGCCCCTTTTCTTCCATTGTTTTCAGTGTTCGAGATAAACTAGTGGATTCAACACCCATTTTTGGACCTAAAGCTGTAGAAGGAGTGCCTTTTTCTGGATCTATACTTAATAAGGCAAATCCAGTGGCCATACTACTACCTTTTTTGTTAGCTTCTTCATTATACATTTTAGCTACTGCAATCCAGGTAGATCTTAAAACGTAGTCTATGGTTTTCTCTTTCATATTTATCTATTATTACAAATATAAGCAATTTTACTATGCATGCATAGTAAAATGCAATTTTTTTCACAGCCTGCCATTATTTTTTTGATCTAATAGAAAGGAGTTGTGTGAGTTATGAATTATCTCAAAAAAACCTTCAAAAAAGTTTGGTTGGTAGTGGGAAAGAGTTGTAATTTTGCACCCCGCTAATTGAGGTATTGGAGTAAGGTTAACAC
>NZ_JAIQZC010000006.1:0-1686 GCF_020164535.1 Psychroflexus montanilacus
TTTAGAATTGAATTCATTTAGACGTTAAAGACATATAAGATTTAACGATGAAGAGTTTGATCCTGGCTCAGGATGAACGCTAGCGGCAGGCCTAACACATGCAAGTCGAGGGGTAACAGGAGAGCTTGCTCTTGCTGACGACCGGCGCACGGGTGCGTAACGCGTATACAATCTACCTATTACTAAGAGATAGCCCAGAGAAATTTGGATTAATATTTTATGGTATTACGACCTGGCATCGGGTTGTAATTAAAGGTTACGGTAATAGATGAGTATGCGTCCTATTAGCTAGATGGTAAGGTAACGGCTTACCATGGCGACGATAGGTAGGGGTCCTGAGAGGGAGATCCCCCACACTGGTACTGAGACACGGACCAGACTCCTACGGGAGGCAGCAGTGAGGAATATTGGACAATGGGAGCAATCCTGATCCAGCCATGCCGCGTGCAGGAAGACTGCCCTATGGGTTGTAAACTGCTTTTATACAGGAAGAAAAAGGTGTACGTGTACACTGTTGACGGTACTGTAAGAATAAGGATCGGCTAACTCCGTGCCAGCAGCCGCGGTAATACGGAGGATCCAAGCGTTATCCGGAATCATTGGGTTTAAAGGGTCCGTAGGCGGGATAATAAGTCAGTGGTGAAAGTCTGCAGCTCAACTGTAGAATTGCCATTGATACTGTTGTTCTTGAGTTATTGTGAAGTGGTTAGAATGAGTAGTGTAGCGGTGAAATGCATAGATATTACTCAGAATACCGATTGCGAAGGCAGATCACTAACAATACACTGACGCTGATGGACGAAAGCGTAGGTAGCGAACAGGATTAGATACCCTGGTAGTCTACGCCGTAAACGATGGTTACTAGCTGTTCGGGTTAATTGAGACCTGAGTGGCTAAGCGAAAGTGATAAGTAACCCACCTGGGGAGTACGTTCGCAAGAATGAAACTCAAAGGAATTGACGGGGGCCCGCACAAGCGGTGGAGCATGTGGTTTAATTCGATGATACGCGAGGAACCTTACCAGGGCTTAAATGCAGTTTGACAGGGGTGGAAACACCTTTTCCTTCGGGCAAATTGCAAGGTGCTGCATGGTTGTCGTCAGCTCGTGCCGTGAGGTGTCAGGTTAAGTCCTATAACGAGCGCAACCCCTTTGGTTAGTTACCAGCATGTAATGATGGGGACTCTAGCCATACTGCCAGTGTAAACTGTGAGGAAGGTGGGGATGACGTCAAATCATCACGGCCCTTACGTCCTGGGCTACACACGTGCTACAATGGTAGGGACAGAGAGCAGCCACACCGCGAGGTGGAGCGAATCTACAAACCCTATCACAGTTCGGATCGCAGTCTGCAACTCGACTGCGTGAAGCTGGAATCGCTAGTAATCGCATATCAGCCATGATGCGGTGAATACGTTCCCGGGCCTTGTACACACCGCCCGTCAAGCCATGGAAGCTGGGGGTACCTGAAGTCGGTCGCCGCGAGGAGCCGCCTAGGGTAAAACTAGTAACTGGGGCTAAGTCGTAACAAGGTAGCCGTACCGGAAGGTGCGGCTGGAATACCTCCTTTTTTAGAGTATTGCAATTGATAAATTGCAGTAGACGTTTAGAGAAAGGGAATTAATGAAGCTTTGATCAGGTAATGATTAGGATAAAGCTTTTGTGTTTCTAATTGTCAATTTAATTAT
>NZ_JAIQZC010000006.1:1782-3448 GCF_020164535.1 Psychroflexus montanilacus
TGAAGGACGTGACAAGCTGCGATAAGCTGCGGGGATTAGCACATATGAATTGATCCGCAGATTTCCGAATGGGGCAACCCACTATACTGAAGGTATAGTATCCGACTTAGTCGGAAGCGAACCCGGTGAACTGAAACATCTAATTAGCCGGAGGAAGAGAAAACAATAGTGATTTTGCTAGTAGCGGCGAGCGAACGTGAAACAGCCCAAACCATTACTGTTACGGCAGTACTGGGGTAGTAGGACTACGACATCAGATTATTGATTGAACCCGAATATTTTGGAAAGGATACCCATAGAAGGTGACAGGCCTGTAGGGGTAAGATTAATAATTTGTAGTAGTATCCTGAGTAGTGCGGGGCACGAGAAACCTTGCATGAATCAGCCGGGACCATCCGGTAAGGCTAAATACTACTGAGAGACCGATAGTGAACCAGTACCGTGAGGGAAAGGTGAAAAGAACCTTGAATAAAGGAGTGAAATAGACCCTGAAACCATACGCTTACAAGCGGTCGGAGTCCTGATTTATCGGGATGACGGCGTGCCTTTTGCATAATGAGCCTACGAGTTACCACCGTTAGCAAGGATAAATAATTCAGTTATGGATCCGTAGCGAAAGCGAGTCTGAATAGGGCGCCTAAGTTAGCTGTGGTAGACGCGAAACCGTGTGATCTACCCTTGGGCAGGTTGAAGCTGTGGTAACACATAGTGGAGGACCGAACCCGTTGACGTTGAAAAGTCTTGGGATGACCTGAGGGTAGGGGTGAAAGGCCAATCAAACTCGGAAATAGCTCGTACTCCCCGAAATGCATTTAGGTGCAGCGATTAAATAGTTTTATAGAGGTAGAGCTACTGATTGGATGCGGGGGCTTCACCGCCTACCAATTCCTGACAAACTCCGAATGCTATAAAATGGTTTTAATCAGTGAGGGCATGGGTGCTAAGGTCCATGTCCGAGAGGGAAAGAACCCAGAGCATCAGCTAAGGTCCCCAAATATATGCTAAGTTGAACAAACGCGGTCAGACTGCTTAGACAGCTAGGATGTTGGCTTGGAAGCAGCCATTCATTTAAAGAGTGCGTAACAGCTCACTAGTCGAGCGGTCCGGCATGGATAATAATCGGGCATAAGCATATTACCGAAGCTATGCTTTCATAGATTTAGATCTGTGAGAGGTAGGGGAGCATTCTAATCAGCGCAGAAGGTGTACTGTCAGGTATGCTGGAGCGGTTAGAAAAGAAAATGTAGGCATAAGTAACGATAATGCGGGCGAGAAACCCGCACACCGAAAGACCAAGGATTCCTCAGCTATGCTAATCAGCTGAGGGTTAGTCGGGGCCTAAGGCGAACCCGAAAGGGGTAGTCGATGGACAAGCAGTTAATATTCTGCTACTTGCTTTAAATTAAACGAGACGGAGAAGGAACTCTAGTGCGTACTGACGGAATAGTACGTTGAATCCCGAGTAATCGGGAGATAGTACACCAAAGCTACGGTGGCGGTGATAATCTAGAAGACGTTCTTCCAAGAAAATCAATTAAAGCAACCCGTACCGTAAACCGACACAGGTAGTTGGGATGAGAAATCTAAGGTGCTCGAGAGATTCATGGCTAAGGAACTAGGCAAAATGGGCCCGTAACTTCGGGAGAAGGGTCGCCCCCAACGATGT
>NZ_JAIQZC010000007.1 GCF_020164535.1 Psychroflexus montanilacus
CACCGGGTTCGCTTCCGACTAAGTCGGATACTATACCTTCAGTATAGTGGGTTGCCCCATTCGGAAATCTGCGGATCAATTCATATGTGCTAATCCCCGCAGCTTATCGCAGCTTGTCACGTCCTTCATCGCCTCTGAGAGCCTAGGCATCCCCCATACGCCCTTAATAAGCTTATCTATTTCGATAATTATTATTTTTATTTTACTCTTAAATCATTGCTCCTAATCTGTCCTAAAACAAACCAAAAGCAATTAACTCTCGTATTCTTATATATTCTCAATATGTCAATGAACGTTTTGCCCCCTCCCTGCTCCCCCAAAGGGGTAGTGATAGTTACTTACCATCTCCTCCCCTTTAGGGAGGCTGGGTGGGGCTCTGTCATAATATTTAAACTCAATTAAATACTACCATTCTTCACTATAATAGCCTTAAATTCTGTCTGATTACTTTAAAAAGTAGTCTCAGGCAGACTCCCTTCGATGCAGCATTTAACATGCTTTACTCAGGATAAACTTCTCGTCTCCCATTCGACTAAAAAGTAGTCTCAGGCAGACTCGAACTGCCGACCTCTACATTATCAGTGTAGCGCTCTAACCAGCTGAGCTATGAGACTGTAGGCTTTATAATGATAATTAAATTGACAATTAGAAACACAAAAGCTTTATCCTAATCATTACCTGATCAAAGCTTCATTAATTCCCTTTCTCTAAACGTCTACTGCAATTTATCAATTGCAATACTCTAAAAAAGGAGGTATT
>NZ_JAIQZC010000008.1 GCF_020164535.1 Psychroflexus montanilacus
AATACCTCCTTTTTTAGAGTATTGCAATTGATAAATTGCAGTAGACGTTTAGAGAAAGGGAATTAATGAAGCTTTGATCAGGTAATGATTAGGATAAAGCTTTTGTGTTTCTAATTGTCAATTTAATATTTGGGGGATTAGCTCAGCTGGCTAGAGCGCCTGCCTTGCACGCAGGAGGTCATCGGTTCGACTCCGATATTCTCCACTTGGTTTAGAATTTAGACACTAGACTTGAGACGTTATATCTCTCATATCTATATACCTAATTCTAAATAGAACGTTCATTGACATATTGAGAATATATAAGAATACGAGAGTTAATTGCTTTTGGTTTGTTTTAGGACAGATTAGGAGCAATGATTTAAGAGTAAAAATAAACTAATAATTATCGAAATAGATAAGCTTATTAAGGGCGTATGGGGGATGCCTAGGCTCTCAGAGGCGACGAAGGACGTGACAAGCTGCGATAAGCTGCGGGGATTAGCACATATGAATTGATCCGCAGATTTCCGAATGGGGCAACCCACTATACTGAAGGTATAGTATCCGACTTAGTCGGAAGCGAACCCGGTG
>NZ_JAIQZC010000009.1 GCF_020164535.1 Psychroflexus montanilacus
AAATTGTCTTCTCAGGAATTAACTCTAATCTCTTACAATTAGTCTAATCTTTTAATGTTTCTAATTCTATAAGTAAATCACTCTACTTATAATTGTCAATTCAATATGTCAATGAACTTGTCCCCTCTGTCCGACTCTAGCGGACATCTCCCCAAAAGGGAGGAAAGGATTTCTTTGTCGTTTAATATCTAACCAAAGATCCTTAAACTCGTACCGCTTTCGCTAAGCGGATGCAAAACTAATACTTATTTTTAATATAACAAGGATCAATTTTGAAAAAAAATAAAACTTTTAAATGAACGTCTCTCACCAAAACAGGACCGCAAAACTAACACCTTTTCTTAAGTCTCACAACTTTTAAAACTTAAAAATAAAACAGAAGTTAAATCTACTTTACCTCTGTGTTAACCTTACTCCAATACCTCAATTAGCGGGGTGCAAAATTACAACTCTTTCCCACTACCAACCAAACTTTTTTGAAGGTTTTTTTGAGATAATT